>CAWJQH010000005.1:0-1617235 GCA_963844935.1 uncultured Bacteroidales bacterium
TACAAATAGCTCTCAGGCTGTATTTCACATCTGTGTTAAAAACAGCAACTGCTTTATTTAAAAGCATGTTATAGCCTCATTGAACAAATCCTTAATAACGGACTTGACAGAATTGAAGTTTCCGCTTTTAAAAACCGTATCCTTTGAAACTGTCATATAGAATTCTCATTTTTTGCGTTTGGATTAGGTGGGTCTCCAGTAGAATTCCAATCAGCAATCCATGCACTACCTCTCATGATTATTGTGAATACTTTGCCACCTTCTCGTAATAATACAACCCCAATGCTAGGTCTACTTCCAGTTCGCCCAGTGTCCCAGGTTAGCCACTGATTATCTTTAGATTGGCAATGTGGGCATTCTAAATGCCTGGCCAATATCTCACTCTTTTTGTCCTAATCTGATAGCCATGTTAACCCTCATATTCAGGTACTTCAACCAGGCTAATCTCTAGCGCCTTTTCAATCTTGGAAATTGTTTCTAGGGATAGGTTTTCTCTACCTTTTACCACTTTATTTATATATTGGGGTGTCACACCCATTCTTTCAGCCAGCTCTTTCTGGCATAACGATTTTTTTCTTAGAGTGCTAAAATCCTAACTGCTATCTCACATGATTTGTCGAGCCAGTACCTGTTTTTTTCGTAGTACTCTATTTGTTTTATCCAATCAGAGGGAACATTAGCAATATATTTGTTTATTTTCTTTTCTGTTTTAATTCTTGACATTATTCTGCAGTTCAATTAGTTATATGCCTTGCATCATTTTTCATTTATCAGTTCAACTGATACATCCTTCCAGTCCAAACGCCTCAGATCTCCTAATTTAGCCCCCAAGAAGCGCCAATTTTACTGCATTTTTGCTTCACAATAACATTGCCTCACCAGTATGTCGCAATAATGCCGTTTTCATTGTCACAATGCACCGGCTGAAAATAATTCCTACCATCAAATTTATGAAATATATTTATAAGATCAACATATAGGTTTATTTTATTGAATTTTATTTTTTTAGGCAATTAAATGTTTCTGTATAATTGAAAATTGTGAAAAACTTTGTTTCACATTGCTGTTTATGGAGTTTACAATATTTTAATTGTAATGATACCGGTGGCCTGAAAGAAGGGAGTGGTTGGTTCATGCAGGAGCTTCTATCATTCCAAGACAAAGTCAGAATGATCTTAATGATTTATATAACTAATTTTATTGACATACATGACAAAATAGGTATAAGCCATCTCCTCAATGAAGGGGTTTACTATTTTTTGTGTAGTTTTTCTTAGTAGGAATAACTCCTCTAACACCACCCTCAGGTTCATCTACATCGCCGAAATAGCGAGGAATCAAATGAATATGTACATGATTAATTGTCTGGCCGGCTGCCTCATTGACATTAATCCCAATATTAAAACCATCAGGGGTAAATTTCTCATTCAAAATATGTTCTACCTCATTGACCATTGCCCAGCAAGCTGATTGCTCTTCAGTGGTAAGATTAAAATAGTCTTGACAGTGACGTTTAGGAATGATTAATGCATGTCCCTTACTGACAGGGTAACTGTCGTAAATTGCAATTACTTTTGGGACCTCAGCAATAACTTCCCGTGAAAGATCAATATTACAGAATGGACAATCACGGTTATGATTGCCGTGATATTCCTTTGTTTTTTGCTGACTTTTATTTTCTAATCTCAGATGTTCCATTCCTCGTACCCGCGCTTAGTTATCAAATAATTACAGTTATCTATCAAATGGGTGAATGCTATTTCTTGCCATGAAGAAGCTTGGTAATTACCCAATAAAGCCAGCTGAATTTCTCGCTGAAAACGGCCAGTCTGCTTTTTGTGTAGAAGATCCCAATAGTAAAAAATTAGATCCTTTCTTTTTTTGACTAATTCAACTGAAGGAATTTTATCCCGTTTCTTTTTATTTATTGTTGCCTTTGATGGAAGAAGATTCGATAAATCGTTGTTCATCCAAACGGAGAATGGTATCATATGATCAATATCAAAACGGACAATTGGATCGCCTGTCCAAACGCAGTATACCTTGCCCTCACTTTCAAGTATAGACCTGTAAATATTCTTTGAATCAGCAACTTCCCTTTCTGTAATAGGGCTTCTTAACACCTGATTTAATACATTTTCAATTTGTAAACTTCTTCTAGAAGCATTCACCGAGAACTCAGCCCATTTGAAAAGAATGGAATTTTTTCCATTAATAAAACTACCTATTACCTGAAATGCATCGTAATAATCCTTTGAAATTGAAAAAGTACCAAAACTATTTATCAAGAATTGTATGTTAATTTCTTCATTGTTGATTTTTTCATTGCCAGACTTAAATTGGAAAATTGAATAAAACTCATGACTAATTGAACGGCCAATATATTTCATCGGCATCCTGGTGATAGTATCTTTAGTCTTTTAGCGAGGTGAATAAAGTCCTGATGCAAATACTTGGGAATTCCTTTTTGTTTTAAATCATTATAAAATGCGGAAAATCCACCTATTGAATCATAGGCTTTGATGATCTTCTTAAATTGTCTAATAAATGCCAGATTAGCCTCACCGTTTATCTGAGGGATCCAAGTGGGTGATTTAAATATGGATAATAGTATGCCATCCACTTTTCTATCAGTAAACCAGTTGGAAAACTTACCCTATCTCTCGTAAATACGATAAACGGAGAATTGTCAAGGATTATGTCAATAACACCTCGTAGTAGGGCAAATTTGTAAGTGGAAGACTTACTATCCCTTTCTATAATTTTACAAATGTTGTAGTATATATCAACTCTCATACTGACGTATCACAATACATTGTAAATAAGTAAATTGACTATTCCAATTCGAAAACCATAATTTACTAAGTCGGTTGTTAGGCAGAAGTAATATAATTGTATATAGCATCTTCAACAGGATGATTCATTGAAAATTTCATTTTTACAACAGAAACTAATTTATTATTATCATCACTCATGGTTGTCTGCCCATAGGAGTTTCTATTGGTGTTATATCCCCCATAAAATAAAACTCGGCCCCTTCATCATTGCTTTTCTTTATGAATAGAGGAATGCGGAGACCCGCTTTATGATTTATTATTGTTTTGACATCAGGACTATTTAATGTGCGTTTAGATTTTGACATCCACTCAAATTCTGAGTTATTTATAAACTCATCTTCGTATTTAGTTGAACTAGAAATGTTCTCAGCCTTATGATAATTGACAAAAATGGGGCAATTGGCATTGTCTCTACTGATGATATACCCACCTACATTTTGGGCTAATGGATTTTGTTCCCAATTTAATATTCGGAATACATCTTTTCTTGAATATTTGCGATAATATACAAACCCATTATAAAACTTATTTTGATCAAATAATCGATTAAATGTTTTAATAGAATATTCAATGTCATCCTTAAAAAATTCGCTGAATATAAGGTTATTTAGGATTTGTTTAAAGGAAGGGTGAAATGTGACGACATCATGGTCTACTAGCAAAATATTGAGGTTATATATTTCTTTGACAGGAGTTAGTTTCTTTTTGTAGTTTTCTGTTATGAACTCAAAATTAATATTTCTTATACAGGAGACAATTGTCTTATCTGTTGTGTTATAGCCATAGTCTCTAAAAACATTTTGTTTTAATTCTGTGAAACTGATAGTATGTTTTTCTAATAGTGTTTTGAGAATAATACTTTCTTCAATTCTTTTGGAGTTATTAATTTCGCTTGAAAATAGCTCTAGGAGTTTCTTCTCGTTTTTATTTAGTTTGTTCTTTAGCGTTTCCTCTTGTGACTTAAGCAAAATTATAGTAGGATTTAGAGTAATTGACATATAATTGAGCATCTCTGGAACCATGATCAATGAAATCAACCATCATAGGTATCTTACCTAGTTTAAACTTTAATAGTTGGTAGTCATTTACGAGGTCCTTTTTCATTTGCATATTTGCAGAATCAATTGCTGCAAAAATTCTTTCCCTAGATATTTTGTCAAAATTAACTGTTGAGGCTCCGGGCAAAAGACTACTTCCGTTGGCCATGCATTTTCTTAGTGTATCTTTATTATATGATGTGTCACCATACAAGGCAATTGGAACCAGATAGTTATTGCTATAATTACCGATAAAATCGATGACCGTCAAATACTCCTTCCCGTCTGCTTTTCTTAATCCTCTTCCTAACTGTTGGACAAACACAATTGCAGATTGGGTTGGTCTTAACATTATTACTTGATTTACTTTCGGGATATCAATTCCTTCATTGAAAATGTCTCTTGTGAGGATATAATCCAGATAATCTGTAGTCGAATTGGTCTCAAGCTTATTTATAGCATCAGCCCTTTCATCTTCAGTACTATCGCCTGTTAACGCCACAGTTTTAAATCCTTTAGCACTCAACCCTTTTGAGATAGCTTTACATTCTTCTACTCTAGAACAAAAAATTAAACCTCTGATTCTACCATTATCACATCCATATAATCCAGATTTCTCAATTATTCGTTCAACCCTTTCATCAGAAGTTAGTAATCCGAAGTCAGAGTTTTCTTCTAATATTTCGCCATTTACTGTAATGTCTGTAACGCCGTAATAATGAAATGGACTAAGCATTTCTTCTTCTAATGCACGATGCAACCTAATTTCATAAGCAATATTATGATCATATAAACTAAAGATATCATAACCATCTGTTCTCTCGGGTGTTGCAGTCATTCCTAAGAGAAATTTACTTTCAAAATGGTTAATAATTTTCTGGTATGTATCTGCTCCAGCTCTGTGAGATTCATCAATCACAATGTAATCAAAATGGTTTGGGTCAAATTGGCTTAAATGTTCATTTCGTGAAATAGTCTGGATAGTAGAGAATATAAAATCTTTATCTAAATCATGTTGATTTCCAGAATATAACCCCATTGATTTGGAATCTCCAAACACAGTTTGGAAAGTTCTCAGAGCAGCTTTTGCTATGTTATACCTATGTACAACAAATAGGAGTTTTTTAGAATTAAATTCCTTGGCATCAAAGGCAGATAAATATGTCTTACCCGTTCCTGTTGCAGAAATTAAAAGGGCCTTTTTCTTGCCCTCCAATCTAAGTCGCTTAATATTATTTATTGCTTCAATTTGCATTGAATTGGGATATATCTCTTTTACCTTCGAGACTTCCAATCCTTCAAACAGTTGCCTTGAAATATTTATTTGACTTCTGATATATTTTCTGATAATTGTTTATAAATTCTATATCGACTTTAGTTGCCCTGTTAAATTCATAAGAAAACTCATTAGAAGTGGTATTGAAAATATAGCTATCTGGAGTTGCTGATACCTTCAAATTCCATTCTGTATTGGTGCATAAAGCTGCTGCCGTCAAATTACTACTGCCAATTATTAATTCATAAAGCTGACCTTTTTTAAAAAGATATCCCTTTGAATGAAAGTCTTCTTCAACAGCAATTCTTAAATCAATGTTGTTAAAATACAATAGTCGTTTTAGTGCCTCTGGTTGGGTAAAATTAAGATAAGATGATACAAGAAGTTTTCCCTTAATATTTTTTTCTTTTAGCTCTATAAAAGTACTAATAAGTGCAGCAACACCACTGGTAGTAATAAAGGCGGCAGAAAACCAGAATTCGTCACAGTTATTTAGCTCTCTTACAATTGTTGTTAGAAACTTTAAACCTTCTTTTTTATGATTCACTAATAACTGAGGTAAATATTCATTTTTTGAATGGATCGTTTTATCGATGAATCCAGTTTGGAACTCTGCTGTAAATCGTGATTGATTTCCGCCATATTACAAACTTGTCAATTTTTCAATAATATGAATATCAGCTGCTGCCCAGTCAAGAGGGGTCAGATCATGTTTAGAAAGCCATAAATAATTAATATGTTCAGTTAGAGTTAATGCTACATCCTTACATCTACATATAAAGCTATGCATGGTTAGATTGAAATCAGGGTATTCATGGTAAATAGTCATAAATTCCCGCTCAATTTCGATAATGATTTTGAGCTCTTCTTGTATTTCTCTTTTAAGGGCTTCTTCCTTTGTCTCACCTTGTTTGATTTTTCCTCCAGGAAATTCGAATTTGTTAGAAATATAATCGTACTTATTAAGTCCTCGTTGTACGCAGAGAATTTTATCTTCATTTACAATTATTGCAGCTACTACTTCAATATGTTTCATTTACTATTTCAGTATTTTAATGTTGTCGCTTTCCTTTTAATTTTAAAATTATCACAACTAAGATCTCAAATCTATCACAATTTTATTCAGAAATTACTGACTTTTCTCCAAAATCAAATCGGCAGTGTTTGAAAATGATAGTCCTCTTTTCGTAGATGGCCTCATAGATTCGCGTGAGGTGCTACTTACCCGAGAAGCCTTTTGTGTGCTCAAACAGGATATATTTGTTGAGCCTGTCGTTGGGGTACTGCCTGACAAGCTCAAAGTGGTCGGAAAGCTTTTCTATGGCATCATTGACCATCCTGAATTCCTGGGCATCACCGAAGATCTCAAACTTATGCATTAGCATCTAAATCATCCTTACGGCCTCCTGGGTGATTGGCACGTCAAATTCCCAGTCCTCAGTGTACCGGTCGCATTTCTCACGTATGTCATATTCGAGGAGTACACCCCTGTCGTTTTTCAGGAAGCAGAGGTCCTTCTCGAGGGTTGAGTAGGAGACCTCGTACCCTTCCTCTTTCAGATGTCTCCAGAGATCGTCGATGCTGGGATATCCCTCCCTGTATTTGTTCCTCTTGATCTGGGTGTGGATCAAAAGGTACCTGAGGTAAGCGTTTTTGGTCTTGGGCATGGCCGCGAATGTTGGTGCAATAAATTTAGCAAAAAAGGCATTAAGTAAGAGACAATAGGCAGTGAGGACTTTCATCATGTTGTAGTTATAAATGCCGGGGTATAAGGAGAATCGTTGTAATTATTCGGGTGACACCAGGCACCCCAGCCGGTTGGTTGGAATTACTCTAAAATGAAAATAATTGCACTCTCATAGTGCGTATTTAATAAATAAATGAATTATATTAGTGCGTATTAATTATATTTGCGTAATAAAGACGACTATGGAGAAGTTATTTGAACAATTTGTAAAACTTCTGAAAGAGACGGATACCGGTTTCTTGCGATACATTTATTCAGATATAAATTGGGAAAGTCGGATGATCGGGATCACCGGTCCGCGCGGAGTGGGGAAAACGACCCTGGTTTTGCAGCATATCAAAATGAACCTGAACATTTCTGAGACGCTCTATGTAACCACTGAGGACTTTTATTTTTCGGATAACAAGCTGATTGATCTGGCTGATGCATTCGTTAAACGCAACGGGAAGTTCCTGTTCATCGATGAAATTCATAAATACAAGGACTGGGCACGGGAACTGAAACTGATCTACGATTACCATCCGGAACTGAATGTTGTATTTACCGGTTCTTCTGTGCTGGATATCAAAAAAGGAGCGTCGGATTTAAGCCGCAGGGCGGTCATGTACCACATGCAAGGTCTGTCTTTCAGGGAGTATCTGCAATTGTTTCATCAAGTGACCTCCCGGGTCTATTCACTTGAGGATATTCTTTCTCAAAAAGCGGAAATCCCTGAAATAAAGCATCCGCTGCCGCTCTTTGATGATTATCTGAAGAGAGGCTATTATCCCTTTTCACTGGAAGAAAATTTTGATCTGAAACTTCAGCAGATCGTCACCCATACCCTGGAAACAGATATCCCCATGTATGCAGGCATGAACGTATCAACAGGGAGAAAATTAAAGCAATTGCTGGCTATTATTGCAAAAAGTGTTCCGTTTAAACCCAACATGACGAGCATTTCCTCTGCTCTAGTATCCAGCCGGAATAATATTGCCGATTATTGCCTGTTCATCGAAGAAGCCGGATTGATTATCCAGCTCAGGGATGCCACCGGAGGGATCAGAGGCCTTGGCAAAGTTGATAAGATTTATCTCGACAATACAAATCTGATTTACAGTCTGGCAAGCAGCAATTCAAATTCCGGGAACATAAGGGAAACGTTTTTTTTAAACCAGCTCAGGCTGAAATATGATGTAGTCGTATCTCCGGTTGCTGATTTCCGGATTGGCGATTATACCTTCGAAGTAGGCGGGAAAAAGAAAAGGCTTAAGCAAATACAGGGTTTGGATAATGCCTTCATTGTAAAGGACAGCATTGAATTGGGCTATATGAACACAATACCACTCTGGCAGTTTGGGTTGACTTACTGAAAAGGGGCAATTATACGGGCAACATCCGTTCAAAGAGCAGTTCCGGCAGTATAACCCCGACTTCCTGCCCGGTTTCTTCTTTCGTCCAGTGAACAATGAAATTCACTTTCGCGCTTTTCAGTTCATAGCCTTTCTCTTTCAAATCTGCAAGCTGTCTGACGAACTGCTGTGAAAACTTCATTACTGGTTGTCCCTCCGTGTTTAAACACTCTTCCCCCTTTACGATCAATGTGTCCCCGCTTGTCAGTTTTGAAACCAAATGCTGCTTGCTGATGAAATAATCAAGCCACACGTCCCTGAATCCCAAATGCATTGCTATTTCTGGCGGAGGCTGCCATGTATTACTGTCAGAGATCCGCTCCATGTTTTCAGCTGACAAGCTGCCGAGAAAACCTGAGTTGAGATGAATGACCAGGTTCTTCTTAGCTCTGGTCATGGCGACATACAGGAGACGCTTCTCTTCGTCCGTATCAGGATAAAAGTCTTCAAGCATCAGGAAAATATTGTCAAATTCTTTCCCTTTAGCCTTGTGCATTGTTGAAACGATGATTGTTTCGCCATTCTCCGCATAAAAGTCTTCCAGCCTGGATTCCCGGATAAATACCTCGAGATCGGACTTGTACTTTATCTTTGGGTTGGCGGCTTCAAAATTACTGAGAAGATTGTTGCATATTTCATATCTCGTACTGCGCCGATACCTCTCTGCCAGCGCACGTCTTGCATCCTCCCACGCCTCATCTGTGACACTGATAATGTTGCCGGCCAGACCCCGCTGGCTCATGAAGAACCTGATCTCTGCGAGATTGGACAGGTTGAATCCGTCGTTGCTTTGAATCAGCCTGGCCGTCATCTTATTTCTCAGGAGCAGTCCAGTTATCTGCAATGCTTCGTCATTGGTTCTGGTGAGCGCACATGTTGTGCCTGAAAGTTCGGTATCGAGCAGATCCTTCACGAATGGAACAATGAGATTTCCATCTTCATAACGAACCAGTTTTATTTTTCCTAGGTCGTTCTGCCGGGCCAAGATAGGTGTGCTTTTTAATCTGTGACTTATCCTTGCCGCGAACTGATTGGTGAAATCAACAAGGTTGCTCTTGCTCCGGAAGTTCACGATCAGTTCGTATTTGGTCGCGTTATTCACCGTGATGAATTGTTCAAGGTATTCTGAACTTGCCCCTCTGAATTCAAAAATGTTCTGGTCGTCATCACCGACAGCAATCACCCGCATCTCTTCATTTTGCTCCATCAGGGCTTTTATCAGGCTAAACTCCCCCGCATTCATGTCCTGTGCCTCGTCAATTACCAGGACAGTTTTTGTTATCCGGCTTGCCTCAACCTCCTTATTTATAATCTTTTCAACAGTGATTTTAAGGATGTCATCCGACTTTTCCAGACTGCCTACCTTTCCAAGAAGATCAAAACAGTATGAATGAAAGGTTTTTATCTCTATGAAGTTGGCAGCGTTTCCCACGAGACCGATCAGACGCTTCTTGAATTCCGTCGCTGCCGCCCTCGAGAAAGTAAGCATCAGCAGCTGCTCATGCTTCACATCTTCCATCAGCAAGAGGGAGGCGAGCTTGTGTACCAGTACCCTGGTCTTGCCGCTGCCCGGGCCCGCCGCTACAACAATGTGTTGTGCTTCGGTGTCGTTGATGATTTTTAGCTGGGCAGGAGAGAGTTCTCCGAACAGCTGGCGGAACTTGCCGGGCGTCAGGTTACGCCTGATCTCGCCCCGTCTGGCACCCTTGAAATATTTGTTAAGGAACGAGGAGTAGTTCAACCGGAAATAGTCTTCGACAAACTGCAGGGCATCCCTGTAATCGCTGATCATTTTCCTGGCATATTCACCAACAATGTGAATTTGCTCTATCTTGTTCTCATAGAACTGATTCAGGCTCTTGTAATCTTCAAGGGTATATTTCTTTTTGTTGTCCTTCTCAAGCCTTTCAACTGTCAGACTGTTATAAACAACCAGAAAGCCGCCTTCAATTTTTATTGCCTCAATTCTTGAAAGCCAGAACAGAGCGTCTTCAATATCTTCCAGCGTCATCGCAGTCTTAAAAAGCCCCTGATGCCTCTCATATTCCGTTTTCAGCTCCAGGACTGAAAACTCAACCAGAACCTCCTCCTTTTTGGCGTCGTCCTGCGAATAGTCACAGTTGCTTTTTTCATAGAGAAATTCTACAATGAACATTGCAAGCTCATTTCGCTTTCTTAATCGCTCTATTAGCAGTTCCCGTGGATGAAGGCTGACTATTGCAACATGGTTTTTAGTATACTCCAGATTCTTCCGTTTAATCCAGTTTTTAATCGCCCAGAAGTTGACTACGGTTTTGATCCTGCTGACATTTGAACCTTCGCAACCTCTTTTTTCTGCCTCCTCGTTTAACTCTTTGAGATGAAATGTCTTTTCCTGTTCCTCAATAACCTGAATCAGATAATTTTCGATCTGACAGAATGATTCGACAATATTAAGTGACCGGTTTTTATTTTCCCCTCTCCTAATAAATGCCGTTAAATCCTTTGCATCAGCCAGTATTTTCTCTTCGCGAAGGAGATTGACAATATTTATCACTTCCTCTTTTACAATTCCGAGATGATCACTGATGTAATCGACCCTTGATTCGGCCGATTCACCGGTTGCATATTTCCTGCTTTTGCTTGAAAAGAGCTTCCTGATAATACGGACTCCCTGTTCCTTCTGCCTCTCATTAAACTTTTCCGAGGCATATATTTTATCAATGGCTTCCTGTGCATTCCGGGAGAGGATACTGTTGGCAAAGATTCTCGGCACGTTCTGTCCCCGCCTAAGATAACCGGCATTTTCCAGCGCGGCGATAGCCGTTTTAACCCTCGTCTCAATCTCATAAACACTGTCGTCCCAGCCTGCTTTTCTCGCTATCTCCAGGGCCGAGTTGGAGACCGATGAACGTAGTCGGGTGATATCCTTAATCGCCTTCCATACTTGCTGTATCTCCTTAATGGACAGTTTTGTCTGATTAAGAAGGATGAAATGTTTGTTCAGATCTTCCTCGTTAAAAAGGACGTAGCAATCAGCAACGATGTTTTCATCACGGCCTGCCCTGCCTGCCTCCTGGATGTAGTTCTCGAGCGAATCGGAAATCTCATAGTGAATAACCATGCCCACATCCTTTTTGTCAACTCCCATTCCGAAGGCAGAAGTTGCGACCATGATTGACACCTCACCAGATATGAATGCCTCCTGGTTTGCCGTTTTTTCCTTCACCTCCATACGGCCGTGGTACGGTCTGGCGTTAAAACCGTCTTTGGTCAGCCTCTCTGCCAGCAGGTATGCTTTTCGCGTCCTTGAAACATAGACTATTACCGGACAATTCCTTTCCTCGATCAGATCCCTTAATGCCTGATACTTTTCCTCTTCACCACCTTTTTCAAAAACCTTATACTGCAAATTTGTCCTTGATACCTTTGAATTGAAGAGTTCGAGCTCGAGAGAAAGCTTTTCCCTAAAGTATTTGCGGATATCATCAATCACCTGAGGCTTTGCTGTTGCTGTAAAGCATGAGACAGGAATGCCCTCCGCCAGGTTCTTTTTCTCCTGGATGGACCTGATGAAATCACCGATGTAGAGATAGTCAACCCTGAAGTCCTGTCCCCAGGAAGAGAAGCAGTGCGCCTCGTCAATAACAAAACGGACGATTTTTCTTCCAAGGAGCAGACGTTCTATCGTTCGGGAACGCAACGATTCCGGTGCAATATAGAGAAGAGAGGCCGAGCCATCCTCGACCCTCTCGAATGATTTTGCCCTTTCAATGGGGTCAAGCAAACCGTTTATCGTAACTGCACGAGTGATGCCGGTTTTCTCAAGATTATCGACCTGATCCTTCATTAGTGATTGCAGGGGTGAGATAACCACAGTTAATCCCTGTGAGTTTTCGCCACTCATCAGGGCAGGGACCTGGAAGGCAAGCGACTTCCCGCCACCGGTGGGAAACACTGCAAGCAGGGACTTATTGTCAAGTGCAGCCTTAACAGCCATTTCCTGCAGTGGTTCACCCCCGAAAGTTTTAAATGAATCAAACCCGAACAGTCTTTTCAATCCCTTATGTATATCCAATGCGCTGTTGCAATAGTTGCAGCCGCTTATGCATGGTCTGTTCCGCAGGATGAACATTATCCTTTCAACTTCCGGATAGTTTTTCAGGACCCATGGAGGGGTGACTGACCGCATCTCAGGGTTACCGATGAAAGTGTCAATCAGGGAGAGGCAGTAAGCAAGTTCAACCGGCTGTGTGGATATTATTTTTACGAGGTCAGTATGCTCACAGATTTCGTTGTCAAATTTACGACGGATTAGTTTTTCAGCGTCTGGTTCTTCGATAGTGTATCCGATGAAGCGAAAGAAGGACTGAAACTCCGGTTTGTCGTTCAGCAGCAAATAGAAAATCTGCTTAAGATTTGGGTCAGATTGGTTAAAATTCTCAACCTCGTCATAAAAGAGATCTTTCGCCTTGATGGAATCATTAAGTGGGTTGTTGGTGTCATCTGACTGCAGCTTGTCATCCTTAAGCAGGGCATGATACGGCTTCGCAGGGAAGAGTAATGGCGATAGGAACAGGGTGTCAATGATGTTTAAGGGATCTATTCCTGCATCAGCTAGTGCATTGCTGATATATTTGATGTCGTGTTTGAGAATATTATGTCCGCATGCGTATTCTGTACCGGTTAGAAATCTGATGAATTCGGTTACAGAAGCTCTGTGAAAGGTGCCGCCATCGTTTCTGATACTACCGATGTCAAGGATCTTGTGGCTCACCGGATCAATTTCCGTGTCAACGAATGCGATTGTATTCATTTTTTCCGGCACGCAGGAAATGGTTTTATTATTATGAAAGATACGGATGTGTAGTTATTAAAACAAACCGTCCTATTCCCATGTTTATTTTATAACGGTAGCCGGCGTGTGTAGTTGTATATCATGAGCATTAAATGTTGAAACCAAGAGTTCAACCGAATTATTATTCAATAAAATTTAGAGAACCCCTTTGCCGTATGCGGTTAAAAGAGCAGCCACGGAATTAAGAATCAGATGCCGGCACTTCATGAACAGCCATGGCGGTTTCATAAAATACCTGAATCTCTGAGAATAAAAATTGAACCAGGCAATCCTGCCCGATGTGGTGCGTTATTCAATTAGTCTTTCAATCTCAATCTACAATTTGGGTAGGTGAGCACTTTTTCGTTCATAGACCAGCTTTTTCTCTCTGTCAAGAACTCTTCTGAAGATTGGATTTCTGACAGCCTGGTTTTCGACAAGGTCTATTGGTCTTTTCAATAAAGCTTCCAGTTTTTCTTTGAAATCCATATAGTTGTCAAAGTATTCCAGAATATCTACCAGGCTGAATTCAACCAGAAAATCAATATCGCTTTCATCATTAAATCTATCTGTCAGCACGGATCCGAATAAATAGAACTTCCTGACCTTGTGGTACCTGCAAAGTTTGATTATCTGACCTATATTTCTCTCTATGATATTCATGTAACAAAGATATGATACTTCATCAATAAGGGATTCGGCTTTCATTACACCCAAATCATTTATATATCCTCACGGATTGAATAGTGTTTTCATGTACCGTTTGTCCCTGTTCAGTCCTGTTTTGCGAAGAAAGCGTTGTGGATCAGTTCCTCATTGTGCGTGAGGCTGAAACCTACCAGCCTGTCGCTCTCTACCATGTGAAGCGTGCCGGTACCGGGATGACCTTCTTCGATTTGACGGCTGGCATCATTAAACCCGTCAATGGCCTCCAGGGTCCTGAAAAATGCCTCGTGGTTGTCGACCTGACTCTTTTCAGCATTTGACCGGGAGAGGGTGAAGGCGGAATCCCTGAGCATGGGGAAATAATACCTGTACGTCTCCTTATTCCCGAAGAGGTCGACCGAGATCACCTTCCCGTCTATGAGAACGGCTATCCCGTTGCAGCCTTCCATGGGAATGCATTCCGGGAAGGCTTTCTCAGCCTTCTCCAGCCTGTGCTGTAAGCAGCTCTTCGTAGCTCTCCGTCCGGCTATTCACGCCCTCGCATGCCAGGCTCGAGTATACATGATCCCAGACTTCGCCCTGCGTGTTGCGGAAATGCGTCCCATGCTCAGGCCTCATTCTGGAGAAGGTGCCGGCTTTCCTGCTCCGCAGACCGGGGTCGGCCACTGAACCGGGTGTGCTGAACGATGACGACCTGAAGCTCCAGCGGAGCCTCTCAACGCATGAGACCTCGATAACAGTTTTGGCAGATGGAGCCAGCAGGACTGACCGGTTGACAACCCTGTTCTGCTTCGCGCCGGTGAGAACATCGGCATCGGTGAGCAAGAGGTAGTCAGCTGTATTGTTGAGGGTGGTTAACTGGCCGACGGAGCCACTGGCCGTCAGCTCTGAGATGATCAGACCGCCGTTACTGATGGCGGGTCCGGCAGGAAGGAATGGGAACGACGAGAGGGGCTCGCTGCTGACCTGCACGATCGCGGCGTTGCCGAAGGCTGTGAAATGAATCGCTTTTGTGTTCATGATTTCTTTACTCGTTAATTATTGCTATTTTTAAAGGTTGATGCAAATAAAAGCCATGACATTGCAGCCTATCTGCAATCAGAAAAAAAGATCATGCCGGCCAACCTGAACGCACTCATAAGATACAAGACCATCAACTCATGCCTCTCAGGCGGGAGGCGCAGGTGGACGATAGACGAGCTGAGGGATAAATGCTCGGAGGCGCTTGCCGAGAACCGTGGGAGATACACCCATGTATCGGAGCGGACCCTAAGGGATGACATCCGTGTCATGCGAAGCGACATCCTGGGTTTCAATGCACCGATAAAGCAGGAGGGAGGGCTATACTTCTATTCCGATCCGGGGTACTCTATACTAAGCCTGCGCATCACCGATTCCGGGCTGGCGGAACAGGTTCTTGGCCTGCTGCTGAAGCTGAGGGACAAGGTAAACCATCCGGAGATAGAGATCATCGTGGAGAAGCTATGCAGGCTGCTCCGCAAAGAGTATGAGCCCGTCGCGGTGAAGACCAATAGAGTGATTATCCGCAAAGATGCAATCCTCACAGAAGATCTGCTGGAGCTGCCTAAAGATATATCTTTTGACCTGAATATTCCTTCAAAGCATGCTCCCGGGACGGCCGCGAAATCATCCCGATTCAGAACCCGGATGTATGAGTTGCTGTGGGGTGAAATCCTCAATGCGGTTTCAGGAATTTGACCTGCCGCAATATTCAGACAGTGACTATTATTTTGCCTCGGAAACCGCCGCGCATGGCCAGATCAAAAGCATCCGAGGCCCGCTCAAGGGGGAAGACATTCTCAATAACAGGACTGAGACTGCCTTCGGCATAAAGCCTCTCGAGCTCCTGCCAGTCGTTATCATGTGACCGCATGTTTGCCGAAACAAGTTTTTTGCCATAGAGCATCCGCGTCAGCATAATGGCCAGGTATGGCGGCGGAATGAAAAGGGTAGAGGCATAGGTGCCGTTGGGTTTTAACAGGCGGTGGACATGCCAGGCCTTCATGTGACCATGAGCGTCGAGTATGGCATCGTACTTCCTGCCTGAGGAAAAGAGCTCCCCGGTGCTATGGTCGATGGTCTCATCCGCTCCAAGTCTCAGGGCCAGGTCTGCGTTGGCCCGGCTGCATGTCGCAATGACTTTTGAGCCATATGCTTTAGCAATCTGGATGGCAAAATGCCCCACTCCGCCCGTGCCGCCGTTGACAAGCACCTCCGTTCCTTTCCCGACGCCGCACTTCCTCAATCCGTTGAGGGCGGTGAGAGCTGCTATCGGCAGTGATGCCGCCTCGTTGAACGACATACCGTCAGGTATTAGTCTTACATTGTCTTCATGTACTGCACGCATTTCGGCCAGGGATCCTCTCCTGTCAAAGACTACAGATCCCGAGCCGTATACCCTCTGCCCCGGACTGAATGCTGTCACCCCGGGTCCTGTTTCCCTGACGATACCGGCAAAATCGGCTCCGAATATGCGCGGGAAACGAAAGCCGGAGACCAGCCTTGCATCACCTCGCCTGATCTTCCAGTCGACCGGGTTGATTGAGACAGCCTTTATCTCTGCCAGTATCTGAAACGGGCCGGCAACGGGGTCAGGCAGATCGCCATAGACAGAAACCCCGGAACTGCCATATGCTGTTGAGTAGTATGCTTTCATGATAACAAGTTAACCATTACATTACAATTATCAAGGCTGATTGTTCAGGAGACATGGCAGGGTGCATGGATCAAAAAGCTGGTGGCGCAGGGCTCAGCACCTTGCGAAGAGCGCATTGCGGATCAGCTCCTCATTGTGCATGAGACATGATGGGTGAGGCAAGTAAGATAAAAGACAGAAGACAAACCACCTCCGCTAAAGCTATGGTGGTCACAGAAGGCGACGGACGTCAGTCCTTTTGAATAAAGTTTAACCGGTTATTGTACAGTAACAAATTGTATTACCCAGGAGTTGCCACTGACACTTTTACATAAAACTGCAATTTCTGTTTCTTCTTTATTGACAAAAACATAATTTGCACTTATTTCAAGCGGGGTGGTTAGCGCATCGGGTTGGTAAACTAAGTCGTAATCATACTTTTTTACAAATGTGTAGTCATTATCTTCAACCTGGTAAATGCTGGTTGATGAACCTAATGGATATGTTTCATTTTGCAGCACCCACAGGTAGTTATTATTGTGATAAATGAATTGCAGCCCATAGTAGTTTTGAGCTCCTGTATTGATTTTGCCAATTGCGCTGATGTCTGCATCGAAGGTATCAGTTGATCCTGTTGAACTTGTTGTTCTGTATATATTTGAGTTCATGGCAAAAATATAGTCGCCATCTTCCGAAAACCAGAAATTAGTCAGGTCCATATGCGAATAGCTTTTTTTGCTTTTCGCAGCAATATCATAAGCAAAAAAGCCACTTGGAGTAGTGCTGTTTCGTGTAGCTATGAGATAGGGCTGATTTGGTACTTTCCTGATTATTGAATTGCCATCCAGGCTATAAGCGTCCGGGTCGTCGTATATAGTGCCATCAGCCATATTAATCCAGTGCAGGCATGTGAAATTTGCACCAACCTGCGTGAAACAGAACCAATCGCTTTCTGCCCATGCAATATCATTTACTGAATAATTCAGCGTGTAGGTTGCTGTTACGGTATTGGTTGAAAGATTGATGGCACTTACGTACCCATTGTGCCCCACAGCTGCTTTGCCCCAGTCTTCGGAGATGGCAAAACTGGTTGGAGCTTTGCTTAATGATATTTCATTCAACACCGTTCTTCCGGTTACATCATAGGCAACAAACTTGTTGGGCGAGCTGGTCACATAGTACAAAGTGTTTGTATTTTTATTGAAGAGGGCGTCTGTAATGTTTCCATCAACAGCACGTATGTTCTCAGTATTTCCGGGGGCATTAGCTATTACTTTAATACTGTACGATGGTTGACTGCTGTCGTTGGTCCTCAAAATTACAGTAGCTGAATTCTGTCCCGGCGATAGTTTTGTCCGGTCGCAGCTGAAAATAATATAATCACCGGATGAATAAGGACCATAAATTCCACTTGAGGGTGTTATTGTAAGCCATTCAGGAATACCTGTAAATTCCCAAACAAGCCTTCCGTTTCCGTAATTGCTGAAAGCCAATGTTTTTGACGTTTCCGTAAATGAAAAATTAATTTCATTTGTATTTATACTCAAATCAGGTGTCCCCAGGTCAGCTGTTACATTGATCGTCACGCTCGGATGCTCCTTATCGTTTGTGGAGAGAACAATCTTGCCTGTCAGAATCCCTGAAAGGGCTTCACCCGGTTTAAGGAGAAGAGGTATATCATAGGCATAATACGGAGAAATATAAATGCCGCTTGATTCAAGCCGGGATGTATCAAGGACCAGCCAATCAGGCATGCTTGTGATCTCCCAGAATAAAATGCCTAACCCTGTATTCTGAATTTGCAGACTTGTATAACCATTGTTAGTGTAGGGTAGTGTCAGGGTACTCTGTACCTGTATGGTGGGATTTCCCTCGGTTATATAGGCAACAGGTACTTTATAATTCTCTTCGTCTGCTATAACCGTCATAAAATCCACGTAAATACCCACCGCATCGAAATCGGGATTCTTTGTGGCTGAACATTCGACAATTGCAACACTGTCAGACAGATGCCCGTCCATGGAATCTATATTGAGCCACGATGGTTTTGAAACTATTTCATAAGCAGCTTCTTTAACTGACGGAAGCATAAAAGCATAATCGGTGCTTTCCCAATCGGGTGAAACATAAATGTTTGAATTGCCCATAGGTAAAGTATCCGGTGTAAGATTTTCGTTCAGAAAATCATTGGAACAACCTGTCAGCAGGAAAAATGACGTTAAAACTATGATGTTTTTAATATGTTGCATAGGTGAACTGTTTTTTAGTGTATTAAAAACAATAGCGTAAAACAAAAGAACAATCGATACGGGACAGTTTCAAAGGGTCAGAAAGCTCCTCATTATCGCTTGAATAGCTATAATTATCTGATCCTCTTGATTCAACGCTCGCTTTTTTTAATGAACACCATATGAAATCGCCGCCTAATCCAACCGAAACAGACTCAGATAATCTGTATGCGGCGGTAAGTCCGAATTTCGCGCTAAAAGAATTTCCGGTAAGCAACAGATTGTTTGCAATGTCGCTATAACCCCATGGACTAACATCGGGATAAGTACTTTGATCTTCCAGACGAAGGAATAAAATCCCGGCCGAGACAGATTCACCAAGCATAAACTTATGTCGTGCATCCAGATGTTGCTGAAAAAGGACCGATGCTCCCACGTAATTGATATACTGGCGGCATTTTTCAGATTGCATTATGAATACCGACGAGAGGTATTCTATTGGCATAGTTCCGCTCATATCCGTTTTGCAAAACGAATATTCAGCACCCAAACCCAAAAAACTTCTGATCATATAATGCGCCCTGGCATTTATATGAAATCCTGTTTTCAGCCCGTTGTAATAATCAGGCATTGCAGATGATAATTGAAAATTGTCGAGGTACCAGGGCATGGTCGAATAACCTGCATCCAGCCCCAGGCAGAACCGGTTTTCAGGGGAAGATACACTCTCTGGCGTTTCCGGTTTATCCGTATTTGAATTTGCTTCCGGCTGATCCAATTTCAGATATTCAGCCACCTGGGATAATGGCATGGATTTGCCGGTTATTGATCCATCATTATTATTTAGTTCGTAAAAGATACGTTCACTGCTTATTGATACTATTTTGCAGTGTATTGTATCATGATTGACACTGATGATTTTATCCTGCGCTTTCGCGTTGATAAACAAGAGTAAAAAAAGTGGGAGCAATGTAAATTTGTTCATAGCTTGTTTTTATGGTTGCAGATACCAGGCTAAACAAAAGTATAAAAAACTATCGTCTGGCAGAATCTCAGAGAGTATTACCCAGGCCGCACATCTGTGCGGAAGGGAATGCCGTCTTCCCTGCAGATCGCCTTCACAAGCCGGCGGCCTGACATGATGGACGTGGGGAGGCCGCCACCGGGCTCGACCCACTGTCCGCACATGTAGAAATTCCTCAGTGACGGCAGGGTCTGCCGCATGGGTTTCATCAGCACACCTGCGTTGTCAGGAGTGATGAGCCAACCCTCGAATGATCCCTTCCAGTTGCCGGTGTACCGCTCAAGGGTCAGCGGGGTGGCCACATCGATCACCTCAACCAGCGGCGTGATCCCCGGGAAGCGCTGTTCAAGAAGGCTGACGACAGTTTCCCCGATCTCCGCCTTCTTCCTTTTGTAGGCAGCTGAATCATCGCCGAGCTTCTTCCAGTATTCATAGTCAGTGTCAAGCATGACGTTAAGCATGGTTTTTCCTTCAGGTGCCAGGGTGGGATCCTGATTATATATATGTACGGGAAGCCTGGTGCGAAGCTTTTCTGCGATCATAACCGGCTCTTTAAGAGCAAAGGAGAATCCGGAGACCGTAAAGGAGACATCATCAAACTTCCGGTTCACTCCCATTGAGACAATTAATATCGGATGAAAAACCGGCCATTTCTCATATGGTGCGCGTGTTTGTGCATCAACATATTTTTCATCAAGCATCGAGAACAGGGTAGAGTATCCGTCAGCTGCGGATATGATCCTTCCGGCCATGTGCTCGGTGCCGTCCTCAAGCCTGATGCCTGTTGCCGCGCCGTCAGAGGTCAGTATCCTGCTTACCCTGCTGTTATAATACAATTCCCCGCCGAGATCCCTGTAACGGTTTTCGAGGGCTTCAGACATAGGCTTCGATCCGCCGATGGGATAGCCGGCGTTCTTCTGATGGAGGTAGGCAAAGGTAAAGAGCATGAAGAGCATTGAGAACTCAGGTATCCATATCTCCATGAAAGCATCCCTGAGCAAGGGATCGGTAAAGCTGCCGGCGAAAGCCTTGCCTGTCATCTTTCCCCACCTGTCAAAATTTCGTTTGTTTTTTATAAAGGAAAAAGCAGTGGAAACCTGTTTTTTCATCTTTACTCCAAACGCGTCGGTCGGTGATGGAAAATCAAAGCTGAGGCACATGCGGATGCCGTCAGCAAACTCCCTGATCGGTTTTTCGTCGCCGGGAGACAGTTCAAGCAGGTGTTTTTCAAGTTTGTCGACATTGGCGTGAAAGACGACTGTGCGTCCGTCAGCCCCCTCAAAGCGCGCATATTCTTCAGGGTAAACGAACTCTCTTCCCTGCGCTACGCCTGTTTCATTCCATATATGATTAAGAGCGCTCTGAGGATTGGATCCAACGAGCCAGTGGATGCATCCGTCGAAGGTATATCCCTTTCTTTTCCATGAAGCGCATAGTCCGCCAGGCTGGTTATGCATTTCAAAGATACGGGTGTTGTAGCCGTTCATGCGCCCGTATATGCCGGCTGCCAGTCCGGCGAACCCGGCACCGATAATGATGATCGAATTGTCGTGTTTTTTCATGACTGATGACTTATGGAAAAAAATAAAGTTAGAATATTTCCGGGAAACTGGTGCCAGGATTGTTATCCGGATCAGCTGTTGATTTCATTTTTTAAACGATTTAATGAATTCATCCTTAAGACGGGTGCTGCCACAAAAACCATCTGCCAGTAACTGGAACCGTCAACCATGATGATGACAAGGCTTGTCTCGTAGAAATGGAACGTGCCTCCCGGCATTCTGTAAAATATTTGCCTCTTATTATTTGTTCCCGGTATAAACCAGTTTCCCGTGACGGAAATTTCCCTGATACTCAGCCGTAATTAAATACAACCCGGAGGCAAGTCCGGTCTCAGACAGGTTAATCTCTGAATTATTTTCAACTTCCCTGGTTAACACCGTCTTTCCCTCAATATCTGCAATCTTCAAAGTAATGCTCCCTGATACCTGGTCATCAATATGAATTTTAAATTTTCCCGAAGCCGGGTTTGGGAAAATGCTCAGCGATTTCATTCCGGATGAATTCTGCTGATTCTCTTCAATGCCGACACCGGTGCCGGTCAATAGTACAGCGGTAGTTGACAAGGACGGCAGGGTAATATTGAACGAATTGCCTGAAGCAGCAACAGTCCTGCTTTTCAGGGCATTGGTAGTATGCGAAACGAAGGTTTCTTCTGAAGGTAACGAGGATAACTCAAGAACCTTATGATTTCCGTTGGAGACTGAAAAACCGGCAATATTTACTGTGACCGTCCGGGATGCACTCAGATCGCGGTTAACGAGAATGACCGTCATTGAATCAGGACTGCTGTTGACTGTGGCATAGCCCGAGACAGTTGCTTCCTGGCTCGATGTGGCTTTAACCCTGATACCTTTTGTATACCGGCTGAACAGATGCAGCGTTTCCCACATCCCGGTCTTCCATGACCACGGGGTGAATATTTCAACACCGTTATCGGCAAAGGTGCCGAGCATGCTGGCATAGACAACAGATACAATATTCGGGTTGGATGAGCTTACTGCATTTTCTGTCAGGGCAAGGGTTATCCCGTGATTTTCGCCAAAATGCATTGTTAACCAGTCATTTATCCTTTTGAAAATATACTCTTTGTTTTGCGAGACGTCCCAGCCGCCGTTGATTGTCTTTACTCCGTTGGCGCCGGGATATATATATGTTTCGTCAAAGAAAACGCGATGTAACTGCATCAGGTCGGCATTTGACGATTCCGAGGGATACCAGTGGATATCGAGTACATCGAGCAGCCGAATTCCTGTTTTCTTCTGTTCGTCGGCAACCCTCTTGATAAAGTATTCCAGCCAGCAATAATATTTTCCGCCGATAGTCAATGATTCACTTCCCCATTTGTACCATTGCCATTCATTGGCCGGCACCGGACCTGTCAGTTTGATTTCCGGAAACCTCTCACGTGCCAGTTTCGCCACAGCAAAATATGAATCCATAAATGCAGAGGCAGACAACAGCGAAGGCATTACGTCATCATGAGTGCCGTTCCAGATCTCGGGCTCATTATCCATGCTCCAGTAAAGGAATTGGCTTTTATCAAAGCCCAGTCCTCCCGGCCCGAACCAGTGCTTGAGGACTCCGGTTGTAGAATCGGCATTCCAGTCCTTAAGGTATAGATCGGGGTTTCCGTCGACAAGCGCCTCGGAGCCGCCGGCGGGATTGACCTGTCCGCCCCCGGCGAGGTTCTGGCCGACACCGCTCCACCAGTTTGATCCGTTGTACGACCAGTCGCTGAAGTTATTGTTTTTGTTGGCGGCGGCTTTCCCGATCAGCTGGAAGGCCCACATGACCTGCATTCCGGGTATGGTCTTCTGTATCTCCTGTGATGCGTAGTCCCAGCTATGGTCATAGACATTGTTGTACCAGTCGGGATGGCTCGACAACTTCTGGTGCCAGTTATATTTGGTTGCGTTATTGCCGCCGTTCTCGCGTGCGAACCGAAGCCCGGCTTCCTTATAAAGAGTGATTTTATCCGGATCAGTCTGATGCTCGGGGTTATCCGACAGGTTATTGTTGCGTCCGAAAAGATATGGCGAAACAGGTATCCGCCCTTCCCCGGCATTTACCTGTACGGTAATGTTCTGTGCTCTTCCCGCCTGGTAAACTACCAGCAGAATTGAAGCGAAGAGAAATAGTCTTTTCATAAGCTCAGCATTACTCACTTCGCAGGCACAAGGTATCTCACCTCTTTACCCGTATTGTGAGCATATTCAATCTCTTTCTGTGTTGAGGATCCGATGTATCCGCCCGGGTTGATCACAAAGATCTCGTCGGCAAGGTCGATCTTGCGGAAATGCATGTCGTCAAGCATGGGCTTGATATTCTCTGCCCAGACCTCTTCGTCGCCTGAATGGCCAAAGAGACCCACACTGATCACTATGTTTCCTTCCAGTGTGAGACGCTTCTGGGCTTCAAGAAATTCATCCTTAAATCTCGTGCTGCCACAGAGGGTGATGATCTTGTACTTACCTATCATGGGTGGTGATGTTAGATTGTGCAATTTAGGTAATTTAAAGAAGGTACAAGGGGCAGGGGGCAGGGAGAAAGACAAAAGACAAACTTAAGAGGGTTTGAGGTTGGTATTCATGACGGATATGGTAATGTGATGGAATATCATGCGGAAAGACTGATGCGCGAAGCAAAAGTGATCCGGATCTATGAAGGCACTACTGAAATTCAAAAAATAGTTATCTCACGGGCTTTACCCGGGTAAACTGTATTATTCGGGTTCGTAAACTGTGTAAGTGATTGTCCCGTATAGGTTTACATCATCCCGATCAAGCTGTTTAGGATCCCATGTGACACTCATCCCGTAATTCGTTGGATTTTCTGATGCATTTTTTGCGGCCTGACTGCAATAAGCAGTCCATAAATACCAACCTCCAAGCTGTTCCTTTGAAGTATAAGAAACCGATCCGGGATCAAAAAAACCATCACCACCCGTAAATACAATAAAAATGGGCGGTTTTATATTCGTCTCAGAAAGGTCTTCGTCCTTATACGAAAACATAAGATACATTTCTGCATGACAATTTTTATCAGCGTCATAAATGGCTCCGTTAAGGTTAGCTATATTCATGTACCATTGACCGCTTCCATTCACAAGCAATTCACCAGAACTTTCAACGGTTTTCGTGTTTGCAGAACAATCTAAAAAGGGATCGTCTTCCCTTGAACACAAGAAATTATTGAATAATAAAACCAGGATTATTGGAATGACAATTTGAAAAAAGAGCCTTGTTTTCATAGCTAATAATTTGATTAGGGTACTTTCTATAAAATTACAACAACCCAGACCTAAAGTCAATATAATCAGCAAATATTTTTCGTTCCAAATCATTATAAACCTTTACTTTCTTTGCACCTACACCTTGAAAAACATTAAGGTGGAGGTCTTTTGTTCCAGCTTTTAAACCACAGCAGATACCTTACCGCTTACCTACTGACGATGCGTGTTTAATCTCTTTGAGGGTTGAGGAGCCAATGTAGCCGTCCGGGTTGATAACAAAGATCCCGTACCCCGGGTCGATCTTTGCAGAAGTGCATAGAACATTGAGAAGGGGAGAGTTGAACAAACGAACTATAAAAGTCTTCAGACCTACTCGACCTTCCTTACGGTCATTCCGTTCATGCTGAAACCGGTAACCTTGCCTTCTGCATCAGTGACAAACCTCAGGTCACCCTCAAACTCCCTGACAAAAAAGTCAACGTCGGACGTGAAATATGCATTTACCCAGAAACCAGGGTAAGGACTAATCAACAGGTTCCTGCCTTCCCTCCTGATATTGGTCACCTCTCCTTCTGCCCCATACTTACCGACATACGTGTCTAGGATAGCCTCATCAACCTCCACAACAGTCTTCAGTACCGGCTGATAATAATCTTTCCATCCATATACAGTGGCAACACTGTTTGCCACCTCCCCTGAGAGGGATCCATTGTCTGAATTAGTCATTATCACCATTCCGTTACCCCGGATGACGTCTCCGACGTAAAAACAGGTAAAGCCTTCATTGGCTCCTCCGTGGGAGAAATACAGACTTGAGTTTTTTTTGCTGACAAACACACCTGTAGCTGCATCCTGCATTACTGGAGTGAGCCTCAGCCTGGTAAACTGAGGCGTCAGTACTTTGTCTGATTGTCCGTTCCATGATGACACGGTCTCAATAATGTATTTGCACAGATCAACAGGATTGGTCCATAATCCTGCCGCTGCCTGTTCAGGATAAATGTGATACTTGCCTTCAACCTCTTTACCGTCTGCTTTGTATCCTGTGGCAAGCAGCTTTTTCTTTGATTTTTCGGGAGGCTGCGTAAAGAAACTGCTTTTCATGTCCATGGGATTGAGTACATTCATTTGCATAAACTCATCATAGGACTGATTTGTGACATCCATGACTATCAGCTGCGAGATCGTGACTCCTCCGCCTGAATAGACCACATTGGCGCCCGGCTCCCCGAATGAACGTACCGCCTCTGTGTTAGCCGGCTTCAGTCCATCAAGTATCTGCTGCAGGGTGGGGATGCTGTCGCCCCTGGCATAGCCCGGGAAACCGTGGATGGTCAGGCCGGCGGTGTGACTCAACAGGGCGGCGACAGTTATCGGTTTATTTTTTGAAACAGTGTCGTACGGGAACTTCCAAGAGGTCAGGTACTGATTTATGTCAATATGGATGTCTATCTTCTTGTCCTGTACCAGCTTCATCACGCCGACACCGTTCAGCGACTTGCTTATCGATGCAGCCTGGAACAACGTTTTCTCTGTCACCGGACGTTTTTCAGAAACATCAGCCCAGCCGTATGCTCTTGCCCATTCGATTTTAGAATCATGCACGACAGCAATACTGACGCCGTTAATTTTGTGATGCTTCATCCTCTGCTCAAGATTCCACGGGACATCATTCTGAGTGCGTACCCAATCTCCAAGGTTATTCTCAACCAGCCTGATCTTTTCTTCAATAGCGGCAGGGTATTTTATGTTTTGCGCATCCAGGCAGAGTGCGCTTATGAATAACATGAGAAGGGTAAGGGCGGAGGCGAAGAGGTTACGTTTCATACCGATGATAATTTAACTTGCAAATTAAGTTATTAAAATGCAGCAGGCAATAGCTTTTACAAGGGGCAAGGGGCAAGGGGCGTGGAGCATGGAGAAAGACAAAAGTCACAGGATAAAAATGATGGTCCAGGTAGGCGGGAGGGCAAGATGCAGGAGTGAGTGACCAGGCGATAGAAAGATTAATCCTCAGTCTTGAAACCGATTCTTCTTCTTTCCCTGAATTTTAATTCTTCATCATGGGTCTGTTCAAGCTGCCTGAGGTATTCAAAGATCAGGGTAATCTTTTCATCCTGTTCAATATCTTTCATCTCAAGAGTTTCAAGCTTTTTCAGGATCTCCTTATGGGCTTCAAGCATTTGCCTCATTCTAGAAAAAACACGAATAATCTGAATATTAACTGATATTGCCCGATCACTATTCAGAACGCTTGATAACATGGCAACTCCTTGTTCAGTAAAAACCATCGGATTGTATCTGCTCCCTCCTCTTTTTGAGGTCGCAAATTGCGTCCTCAAACTGCTATGCTCATTGGTAGTAAGAACAAACATGAAGTCTTCAGGGAATCTTTTAATATTTCTCTTTACCTGCTCCTTCAACCTTTTTGTTTCCACACCGTATAATTCTGCGAGGTCGCTGTCAATCATAACCTTAAGACCCCTTACAAGATATATCTTATTAATGATGACCTCATCGAGCAAACGAATAGACTTTTTCATTTCTAAAGTGCAACGGACATACCAAAATTAAGCCTTTTTATTCTAAAATCACAAATTGTGATATCCAATTTATTAGCTTATGGGACCAGTGAGAAACCGGAGCGAACCGGAACTCGGGCAGCCAAATCCTGCACAGCGAGAGTGCAGGGGACATGGGGTAATGTACAGGAATTATCGCCGGGGAGATGTGACCCGTCGCATCCCGCGGCACAGGGCTGGTTTTGAGGAAGCGGCTCAGAAACGGTGAGACGCAGTAACTAAGCAACAGAGCGATATACTACTCTACGGAGCAAAGCCGTGAGAGAAGAGTCAGATCACATCTTTGGTTTTAAAAGATCTGCTATTTTCTTTTCCTTTTCTGCAAGACTCTTTTCCAGTGCTGATAGCTTTTCATTCAGCTTCCCGTTCTCAGATTTAAGACCGGTAACCTGACCGTTCAGATCAGTTATATCAGACTTAAGACCGGCAACCTGTTTGTTCAGATCAGCTATATCAGTCTTAAGGCCTATAATCTTGTTGTTCAGATCAACTTTTTCATCTTCAAGTCTTTTAACGATCGGAGTATAGACGTGTTTCTGGTAAAACCAGGCAGTGAGGAAACCTATAATGGCGGCCCCGATTAATAACAAAACAATTTCAGTTACTGCCGCTGTCACTGACTGAGCCAAAAGTATAAATTGTGCATTCATGGTCTTATTTCTTAATTGTTATTTCTGTTCTTCTGTTTTTTGCTCTTCCCTCGCTGAAAATATTTTTGGCAACAGGTTGCTCTTTTCCCTTTGAATCTATTACCATTCTTTCGGCAGGAATTCCTTTTGATTCAAGATATTTACCCACAACATGAGCTCTTTCAAGGCCCAATGCCTGATTATACTCCGAAGTGCCGACAAAATCGGTATGGCCTGTAACACTCAGCATATAATCCGGGTATTTATCCAGCCATTTATCGAATTCAGCGATACTGCTGTCTGTTTGCTGATCAGTTTCAAATTTGTAATTGTCAAATTCAAAACAGATCGTAAGATCTTTGGGCATAGAGGCATAAAACTTCATCAGTGTATCTGCCTCGGTGTTCTGGATTTCAGTAACTGGTTCTGCCTCTACCTGCTTTGCTGTGGCAGGCTTTAATACATCGACATATAACCATGTTGAAAAGAAAGACCAGATAACAAATACAATAAATCCGGTGACAAGAATTCTCATTTTTAGATTTTATTTGTTTATATGAACCTTTTATTTGATGCCTTGATTCAATCAAAGTTATGCAAGGGTAAAATACAAAGCAAATAAAAATGAAAGGGTGAAAATTACATCGCTTTTATGTGGGGTTAGTCCCGCGACGCGGGAGAGCAGCTGGCGAACATGTCAATTTTATGGACGACGTTAAGTGCCCGGACTATTTGGTTTATTACCTACATCTACTCGAAAACAAATGAAGCTTTGAGAATGTCTGAATCTATCGATTCAATGTCCAGCTTGTAGTTAATTGTGCCTCCCCAGTATCCTACGGATATTTGAATCAGTGTATCATTTATTATTGTCCATGTTCCCGGATAATCTGCATACGATATTGGCGGAGTACCGCACCACCCGGAATTCTTCCTTTCAGTCATAGTCCCGTCACTGTTAAATTCAAAACAGGGACCTTCAATAAAATCATTACTGCGGGTGTAGACAGTGGCATTACCACTGAAATCAGAATAATTCCATACGCCAATCAGCAGGTTGTCCGGATCAACCTGAATGGTGTCCTTTGAACATCCGGCTATGATGATCAGGAGAGAGACTGTTATTATGGTTTTCTTCATCAGGCGGTTTTCGTTAAAGGCACAAAATTTATACCAATTTAGCAGGATTGATCAGATTAATATCACTCAGAGACTATATAAACCAAAATCCGGATTGAAAAAAACGTACCTTCTATTGTCCGTGTTATGGTCAGATATGTTATTTTATTAAAAATCAAGGTATTTAATTGACTTTTGGTCAATTAGATTTTAACTTGCATCATAAATTAATAAATTACACTATGGGATCTCAGAAGTTTATCATGGGATTTTTAAAATCTAAATTATCCCAAATTGTATTTAATAGATTTTTGCTCCTGGCAGTTTTCTCTTTAGGCATCAGTCAAATTATTGTATCAGGTCAGGCAACTAAAAAAATTTCTGTTGGTACAATTGAAGCAGGACCCGGGGAAAAAGTATCAGGAATTATCGAAGTTCCAAAAGGGATTGATCAGGGCACTATTATCCCGGTAACTGTTATTAATGGTTCAAAACCCGGCCCGGTTTTAGCTTTAATTGCGGGTATGCACGGTACCGAATATGTCCTATTATATCGTTGCAAAGGTTTTTATCAGTGATGGATCCAAATGAAATTTCAGGTGCTGTAATCATGGTTCAAATAGCTAATGTCACTTCTTTTAAAGAACGCAAGGTCTATTTTAACCCAGTGGATGGGAAAAATTTGAATAGACAATTTCCCGGGAATAAAGAAGGGACTTTGACTGAAAGAATAGCAAATATTATTACCACAGAAATTATTGATCAGGCTGATTATTTATTAGACATTCATGGTGGTGAATTAAATGAGAATATTATATACTATGTATCATTTGAATATAACTGTCCTGATAAAAACGTTTGTGAAAAAACAAAATTTTTAGCGCATGCTTTTGGAGGATATTATATACAACCTGAACCATATACTATTGCACCGGATTATGTCAAGTTTACATATTGCCACTTAACTGCTATAAGGCGGGGAGTCCCGGCAATATTTGTGGAGTTTGGAGGAAGAGGAAACACGGACAATAAATCCATCCTTTATGTAGAACGAGGTATTTCTAACATTATGAAAGAATTAAAAATGATAAAGGGTAAAGTTAATGAGTAAATCCTGTTGTTTACCTGGCAATTGAAGAATCTGTTACTAACCAATTTGACGGTCTGTTTTATTCCTTGGTTGATTGCGGGCAAACTGTTTCAGAAGGTACACTCTTAGGCTATACAACTGATTATTTCGGGAAGCAAATTCAAAAGTTTTATGCTCCTGTCACAGGAATAGTCCTGATGAGCTTTGATACACCGGTTGTTAATCAGGGTGAGGATGTTTTTTACATTTCAGAACCCATAGACTTATTTTAGCAGGAATAAGTCGGCAGTTAGGCAAAGTGGCGGACCGTAGTTGTCTAACGTACTCAGCTGTAATTAACTAACCATAACGGTCCGGCGGTATGGGTCTGTTGCCTTGTGTCGCGGTGGCACGTGTTTTTGTACTCGTGGTGCGGCGCAGAGTTTTGCGGATATTAGTTTATTCTCGCGTTGGCAAAAACCGTGACACCAAGAGGGAGTCCCCCGGCGGAACCGGGGACGGCCTGTTGCGCCAGCCACAAATTATTCCTCTTTAATTGCTATATTTTCGCGCCGCGGAAGGCAATGACATATACCGACCTGTTGGGTGTAGTGCTTTATTCAATTAGTTTTTCAATCTCAACCTTTAATCCGGGTAGGTGTACAGTAATTATCCCCCAGATATTTTCGTCTGAGACTGAGTTGTATCCGTGAATGATTTGATTTCTCAGACCAATGATTCTTCTTGCATTATCAATCGGAAAGTCAGGATCATATTTGAGAATTCGATTTATTGCTTCTCCGATAATTTCAAGATTTCTTTCAATGGCACGCTTAAAAAGGAAGTTCTGTTTGTAATTCTCTAAGTCTTTGGGACCTGTTTCTAAGAAAAGATATATTTCATCAATGGCTATTTTAATGTCATAGAGACACTTAAGCACTTTTTCGTTCATAGATTAATTTTTTGTCCCTATCAAGAACTCTTCTGAATATTGGATTTCTGATTGCCTGATTTTCGACAAGATCTACTGGTCTTTTCAACAAAGTTTCAAGATTTCTTTGAAATCCATATAGTTGTCAAAATATTCCAGAATATCTATGGTACCGAATTCTACCAGGAAATCAATATCACTGTCATCAGCAAATCTATCCGTCAGCGCAGATCCGAATATATATAGCTCTCTGACCTTGTGTTGCTTACAAAGTATGATTATTTGATCAATATGTCTCTCAATGACATTCATGTAGCAAAGATAAGAAACTTCATCAATAAGGGTTAGGCCTGGCATTACATCCGATTCAATATATGTTAACTGAAGGCAGATACTATTCGCTTGAGATGACTGATCAAGGCAGGTTTGCCCGGTACCTTAAGGAGATATAATATTAATCATGATTGATAACTGGTTCCCCGGAATTGATTTAGATTTGTGATACTGGTTGAAAAAGAGCTTTGAGATATGGAAACATCAATGATATTTGAGCGGTTCTGGAACCGCTTTTCAACTGAGAATCCCCATGCAAAAAGGATCTTTGACCTTTTTACAGCCCGCGGCGAGAAGGTTATTCATGACCATATTGCCCTGAGGACATTCGATGACCCCAGGATGAATATAGATGTGATTTCGGGGTTATTTACCGAAAACGGCTATGAGGCAAAGGGGAACTACGAGTTTAAGGCTAAAAAGCTGAGAGGGATGCATTTCGAGCACAAAAGTGACCCGATGGCACCCAAGGTCTTTATCAGTGAGCTGCTGATCAATCAGTTCAGTGATTACCTGCAGACAACCATACGGGGTTACCTGGACAGCCTGGGTGACAGCGTATATGCCGATCCTGCCCTGGTTTACGGCGGAAGCGTATGGGGTAAGATCCCGTTTGCCACCTACAACCGGCTGCGCGAAGAATCGGAGTATGCAGCGTGGCTGCTTGTATACGGTTACCGGGCTAACCATTTTGCCGTTAAGGTCAATGAGCTGAAGCAGTTCTCAACCCTGCAGGAGGTCAATGAGTTTATCAAGGGGAACGGTTATCTCATGACTACTGTAGGCGGAGAGATCTATGGAACACCCGAAGAGCTGCTGGAGCAGTCTGCAACGTTGGCTGAGATTAAGCCTGTTGAATTTACCGACGGGGTGCATGAGATACCGTCGTGCTTCTATGAGTTCACCCTCCGGTATAACCGGCCCGACGGCACACAGTACCCGGGCTTCATTGCGGCCAACGCCGACAAGATATTCGAAAGCACGAACTATTATAACAGGCAGGCAGACATGATGTAGTCTGTTAACGTACGGAGGGCCTCTTCTTCATGAATAGGTCGAAAAGCCGGAGGTCAACCGATTTATGCCGCCGGTGTCAGCATATGTTTTTTCTTTTCCTTCCTTATAATTCTCTATAAATAGGATGACCTTTTTTTAGTTCTTTTTCAGACTTTTTATTTCATTATTCAAATCATCCAGACGGGAAATGATATGTTTATACAATTCATCTGAACTCTTGTCTTTGTACTGGATATTTTTAAGTTCCTGAGATAATTCATTCTGACTTTCTTCCATACTGTTCATGATCACGCCGATAAAAAGATTTATGATTATCATCGCGCCGATTAATATGAAACTTGCAAAATAGAGGAATGGCCATAATGAGACAATCTGTTGATTTTCATTAGCGACGGGTCCGTAAATATGAACATTCATAATATCTGTCCAACCTTCGAGTGTCAACACCTTGAACAGGGTGACAAAAGTGTGATGCAAATCTCCAAAGTGCATCGGGTCTGTCTTTCCGAAAATAAAGACTCCTATGATACCATAAACATAAAAAAGTATCCCGATAAGCATAATTACATATCCCATCGATGGGATGCTTTTTAGCAATGCGCTGATTATTAATTTTAGTTTAGGGAGTATATTAATCATTCGAAATATCCGTAAAACCCTCAATATTCGAAGCACCGCGAAATAATGAGTGTCCCTGAATGGTATCAGGCAGATTGCTACAATCACAAAATCAAATATATTCCACGGGTCAGAAAAATATTTCCAGGGCTTTTTACCGTGCGCAATAATTTTTAAGGCTATCTCGATAGTAAAACAGATGATAACAAAGTCATCAATGAATGAAAGAACAGCATGGTATTCCTTTTCCAGGCCTTTATAAGTCTCCAATCCTGTAATAATTGCAGCAAGCAGTATTAACGAAAAAATAAAAAGATTAAAAAGCCTGTTACTGACTACCTTTTGCGCTATCTCAAAAATCCTGTTCATAATATTCTCTTTTAAAGAATCCGGAGTTGTTGTAAACGAACAATTTTTCGCCTGACCATTTCCCTTTAAAATATCCGGTAAGATCTCCCATGAACGATGCTGAAACCAACAGTGCAAGCAACAATGCTAAAGGCAATTCCAGATAATGGGTGCCACAAAACATACCAGCTGCAAACAGCAAAAAATCGCTACCCGGTAAAACAAATCCAGGAAAGAAGCCTGTTTCAATATAAACAATTGCCGGAATAAGAATCAATCCTCCATACCCGGTAATATGACGGGTATCAAAAATGAAATCCCGGAAATTACCATCCATCAGAATTATAAGCTGGCTTTTTTGTTTTTGAATTTCAATGAAAGGAAAATGCTTCCCGTGATTATTACGGCGATAAACACAAGTGACCATTCGATGGGTATTTTGTAAAAATCGACCATAATCATTTTAATACCTACAAAAACCAGGACTATCGCCAGGCCATAGCTCAGAAGCCAGAAGCGGTGCACAACTCCGGCCAGGGCAAAATACAATGAACGAAGCCCGAGGATCGCAAAAACGTTTGACGTGTAGACAATAAACTGGTCCTGGGTGATTGCAAGGATCGCGGGTATGCTGTCAACAGCAAAGATCAGGTCGGTTGTCTCGATGAGGATCAATACCAGAAACAAAGGTGTCGCATAGCGCCTGCCATCCAGTTTTATGAAGAACCTGTCTTCGTGCAGATCAGGGGTGACAGGCATGAACTTCTTAAAGAACCTGATAACCGGGTTTTTCTCAGGGTTAATTTTCACATTATTGTGAAAGAACATCTTATAGCCGGTATAAATCAGCAATGCGCCGAATATGTAAATTGTGAAATGAAACTTTTCCATCAGGGCCACACCGGCAAAAATAAAGATGACACGCATGATCAATGCCCCGATTATACCCCAGAACAGGACTTTGTGATGGTACCTCATAGGGATCTGGAAAAAAGTAAAGATCATTATAAAGACAAAAATATTATCGATGCTTAATGCTTTCTCTACCAGGTATCCGGTAAAGAATTCCAGTGCCTGCTGCCGGCCTTTCCAAAAATAAATGATAGCATTAAAGACCAGGGCAAGGAAGACCCAGATAAAAGTCCAGGTCAGGGCCTCCTTAAGTTTTACCTCATGAATTTTACGGTGGAATACGCCCAGGTCAAGCGCCAGCATGATAAGAACAAAAGCATTGAAAATTATCCAGAATATGATTGGTGTCTCCATTTGTATGTTTTAAAGCTTAAAACAATAATTACAGTGAAAATGTTATTTGATCAATAAAAGTATTTTCAGCAAGTCTTTCTTTTTATCTCAGGATTCCGGCCGGGCCGATGAATTTGCGGAGCAGAGATCGGGCTGGAGGGCGATGGAGTGACCTGGCGGACTATTTAAATTTATTGTCCGTGTTATGCTTTAGTGTTTGTTGTGATTTTCTTTCTACGCCTGCTTTTTATTTTGTCAGCTTTTATAAAATCGCTAATCATTTTCTGCTCCTTAACCGTCAAAGGTCGCGGATCAACGTAGAATTCAATGCCTTTTGGTTCTCTTATTAGTCCCATTTTAATGATCAATTAATTTGTCAATTTATCAATCTCTATATCAATATATTGTGATTTTTTAACCATGCTCAAAATTACGAATTAATTTTGAGTTTTCCAATGGTAAATCTTTCAACTGAAGGCTGGTTCCAGGCATAATACAATCGGCCACCTGCTACCAACCTCCATTGGCTGTAATTTGCTATGACCTTGGTCCCGGTTAGCTGATACCAGTCCGGCGAATGCAGAGGCCAAAGAAGACTACTCTGGCCGAAGGGCATTTGAAGTCAGAACTGATAACCGATAACTGAAAACAGGCTTCATAATCCCAGGACCTCACAACTGCTAGGGAGGTATTTTGGACGGAACAAGAGCGGGAGAAAGCGATCCGGCCTGGTTTTATGATCACTCTTTCCTGAACCTGACCTTCGTTACTTCACTTATCCAGCCCCCGACACTATATGCAATACCCTGATCTGTAATGTTCCTGTAATAACATTCCTCTTTTGTGGGGAAAAGCTTTGACCAGGCCTTTATCTTTGCATCAGCTGTTTCCTTAAGGGAAGGATCAACAGCTTTGGCGTACATAAGGTAGTCAACGGCCACCCAGTATACAGAGTGGTTGTCAAAAGCATCCCCTATTTTACTGCCCGCACACGCCTCAGCGATGATCATAAGAGCCTTTCCGTTTTTCTTGTTCAGCTCCCAGGCGTGCTCAGCGCGGTCCCTTGCCTCCTGCCTTTTCCCTTCTGCAAGCTCCATTTCGGCAACCCTCGTCACTACCTCAGACTGGACTATCTTGCTTGTGTCAGCCTTGAAGGCTTCGGTGAAATATCCGACAGCCTTATCCCTGTTCTTACGGGCAATGTTCAGTTCAGCCAGCCTGACTGCATTTTCAGCGGACCGGTTATTTGCATAAATTTTGACAGCTATACTGTAATAAAAATCCGATCGGGAGCAATCCTTTTCCGTCAGCAATTTGAAGACCTTGTTAATCAGCACAGTATCATGGATATCCCTGTCAACTTTCCGCGAGTAAATTTGCCCGATGCTGCTGCAGGTCATTGCTCCTCCTGACCTGAATATTGAATCTATTTCAGTTGCAGCTGCGATATAACGGGCATCATCCGGGTGAGCCTCCAGCATTGCTTCAACCGTTCCGGCAGCTTTCAGATAAGCAGCCAGCACCTCCGTGGTGTCAATAATACTCAGCGAATATGATCTGGCGGCTGCAGACATCAGCAGGACTGAAGAGTTGTGATCTATAGTGATCCGGGAAGCTGTCAGCCACTTCCTTTATAAGATTGTAGCATTGCCCGGTGTATATTGTATCGTTTCCGCCAAATTCAAAAAGGAAAAGTGATTTATGAAGATCATTCGCCGGTTTATTATCGAAATAGGCTGTTCGTTGTGACAGGATCATCAGAACAGAATCAATATATGCCTTTTCGCCGGTGGTTCTGTAGAGCTCTGTATAAATTGCCTCTGCCCTGATATAAAGTTCTTCCGTGGAATCAGGGTATTCAGCAAGTACCTGTCGCCAGTCCTGCAGTGCAGGTGCGGCCGGTTCAATTTCTTCCTGGGCTGAAAGAGTGAGTGTCCAGGCTGATAGGAAGATTGCTGCAATGATCGCGGAAGCTCTCTTTTTCATTTTCATGGTCTTGATCATGTTTATGCTGAAGATGCTTATAATTTTACCTGTGGTGGTCTGCCTCCTTCTTTTCACAATATACGACAATAATTTTCAAAGCAGCAATCAGAAATCAGGGTTGGCCTGGGGCATGCTGGCGAGCCGCCGGATGGCGGAGAGGCAGTCCCGCGAAGCGGGAGGGCATGCGGCAAGGGGCAATGTTCAGGGTGCAATGTGCAAAATCCTGACATTACACAGGAGCAATAATCTTGACTTTGGTCGCTGTATGGCTTAACTTTGATATTTACCGAATAATTGACTTTCTTGTCTGATAGGGTTATTATAATCATCAAAGGTCTTAATTATTGGAGCCTTACTTATTAGAACTTTTTTCATATCCGGGGAAAATCTTCATTTCAATGAATATCCATTAAAATCCATAATGAAAAAAATGAAAAGTCTGAGATTGTTATTTCTCCTGGTTATGTCGGCTTTTATTGCAGTATTATTATCGGACTGCAAAGAAACCAGTTCCGGCTATAATGCTGAAGCCGAAAAGCTTCTTATTGAAAAGGCCATAAACAGCTGTATCGGATGGGCTAAAACCAAGGACCTCGATCTGCTTTACAGCGTGGTTGCCAATGATACGAATTTTCTTGAAGTGCATCCGGATGGGAAAGTTGTCAGAGGCTTCAATGATTTCAGGAAAGCTGAAGCATTCTGGATGAGTCCTGATTTCAAAGCTGTCAGATATCAAATAAATGATCTTGTCATAAATATCTCAGAATCAGGAACTGTTGCATGGTGGTCCTGTATCCTGGATGACATAAATGAATGGAAAGGGCAGCCTGCCAGCTGGGAAAATACGCGCTGGACAGGTGTCCTGGAGAAAAGAAACGGGAAATGGCAGATTGTTCAGCAACACTTTTCTTTTGCATGCGATTAACAGTCCAAAAAGAAGAATTACAATATTTTAAAATGAAAAGATGTACACAAAAGCAATAGTAAGAAGGCCCGGAAGGAATTTCGCCGAAGGGATAACGACATCAAACCTCGGGAAACCCGATTTTGAAAAAGCGCTTGAACAGCATGCCGCATATTGCAATGCACTTGCAAGATGCGGAGTGGAGCTGACAGTCCTGGAAGCGGATGATAGATACCCGGACGGTTGCTTTGTTGAGGATACCGCTGTTGTAAACAGCAAGGTGGCAGTCATTACACATCCGGGTGCTGAAGCCAGGAGGGGAGAAGAGGTTGAGATCTCCCGGGTACTGTCCGGATACAGGACATTGGAGACAATTAAATTTCCAGGCACGCTGGAGGGCGGAGATATTTTAAGGGCGGAAAAGCCATTACTATATAGGGCTCTCCGGGAGAACAAACTGGGAAGGTGCCAGGCAGCTGGCTGCAATCCTGTTAAAATACGGTTTCACTTCATCTGAAGTTACGGTAGAAGCAGGACTCCACCTGAAATCGGACATTGCATATCTTGGTAAAGGAAATTTTATCTCGACTCCGGCATTTTCAAAAATGGTTTATCCGGCCAACACTGTTATTCTGGACCCGGATGAGAGCTATTCCGCCAATTGTTTACAGGTAAACGATTTCCTGCTGATCCCCAAAGGGTTTCCAAAATCAAAGAAGAATATAGCGGATCTCGGATTCGACATCATTGAACTTGAGATGTCGGAATTCAGAAAGATGGACGGGGGGCTTACCTGTCTGTCGCTGTTATTCTGATGAAGCCTGCGGGTTTTCCTTCCAGAGTCCCTTATTATGCTTGCGGGCCCTGGCGGCAAGTTCCACAAAGGTGTCGGCATATTTTACATTGGGAGGGGTGGTCATGACTGTGGCGTAGCCGTTCTTTACAAGGTCGGCATTGACGAAGGTGCCATCCTCAAGATAAACATAAGCCAGCGTACGGCCGTACTGGTCGAAGCGGCCGGCATCGTATTCAAGCCTTACTTTTTTTCCACCTATAAGCCGGGTCAGATAATCTGAAGATTCGGTACCGAAATAGCCCTTCATTTTCTTTCCGTTGTTCCGCGGTTCCGGAGCATCAACGCCTATAAGCCTGATTTTCAGTCCCTTTTCACTGCCGTCATCAATCCAGAAAGTATCGCCGTCGACGACGCGGGTCACCGTGTAGTAAACATGTGATTCTGCACCATCACCCGCTGGTCGGGCAGGGAGCATGGAGCTAGGGGCAAGGAGAAGGAGGGTAATGAGAAAAATAAACCTGGTATTGAGCATTTCGGCTTTTAAAGGTTAACTCGGGGAGGTGAGAAAAATTGTGAGGCCACAAAGGTATTGGAATTAAGAATTAAGAGTTAAGAATTAAGAATTGAAATGTTACTGATGAAAAGGGTCGCGGAGGTTGAAAATTTGATATGAGTGCCTTCATTTTTCTTTCGTAAATTGCATTTGAATGAACCTTAAAAACCTTACCAATGAAAAACAGGGGAAGAACACGTGAGACTAATCGCCAGGGTTTCACGAGACGTAACTTTATCGCGTCATCAGCTGCCTGCGCTGCCTGCATGGCCCTCGCTCCTGCGGCGCTGCTGAGCAATTCATGTTCTTCAGGAACCGGCCGTAAAAAGTTAAGAATACGGATACTGTATTCACTTCATGCACCGGTGCAGGATCGTCCTGACTGGCCCAACCTGGGCTTTGATTTCAGGCCGCCGATGGAAAAGATAAACAGCGCCCTGGCAAATCATTTCAAGGGTTGGGAGTTCCTGCCTTCCATGGCTACAGGCCCTGAAGAGGCGCAGAAGATTGTTGACCAGGACAAGACAGATACGATTGACGGGTACATCGTTTACCAGATGAACTGCTGGAACCAGGTGGTTGAGACAGTTGCAAAGACGGGTAAGCCAGTGCTCTATGCTGATTTCCAGTTCGGCGGGAGCGGAGGATTCCTTGTATATAACTCCATATCCCTTGCTGTACCCGGCCGGAATGTGGGATTCGTGGCCTCATCAAGGATGGAAGACCTTCTGGCAGCTGTGACATGCTTCACCGTAACGGCAAAGGGAGGGACAGTGGATGAGTTCGTGGCTGCAACCGACAAGGTACGACTGATGCTGACGCCCGCGGAGGGAAAGTACCAGGTTCAGCAGAATGATATCGATTTTCTGTCGCCGGATGAATGCCTGAAGCAATTCGGCAGCTCGAAGATCCTTGCCGTCCAGGACCAGAATGCCATGATCGCGGCGCCGGTGATGGGGATACCGCTTGAATATATCCCGTTTTCAGAGGTGAATGATGCCTGGAGCTCCGCTGACAGGGACGAGGCAACGGCTGTGGCGGAGCGCTGGAAGGGTAATGCCCTCGAGGTCGTCGATGTACCTTTTGAAACTCTCCTGACATCTGCCGCGATGTACCTGGGGATGAAGTCAGTGCTGAAGAAACATGATGCCAACGCAATCACGGTTAACTGCCTGGGCGGGTTCTACGGCGGTCATATTCATGCTTATCCCTGTCTCGGATTTCATGAGTTATGCAATGAAGGCCTTGTAGGCGGTTGTGAATGTGACACGAATTCAACAGCCACCATGCTGGCATTTTCCACAATGACAAACGGCAGACCGGGTTTCATTTCCGACCCGGTCATCGATACCTCAAAGCGCCAGATAATCTATGCCCATTGTGTTGCGCCGAACAAGATCTTCGGGCCAGCCGGGGAGGCAAATCCCTACAGGATCATGACCCATTCGGAGGACCGTGCCGGAGCTTCCGTGCAGTCGATCCTGCCTGTGAATTACATGACCACCACTCTTGAGATCAACGGTGAGAGGAAAGAAATACTGCTTCACCAGGCAGTCTCCGTCGATAACGATCCTGACGACAGGGCCTGCAGGACGAAGCTGTGTGCCGACCCGGTAGGGGATATTGAAAAGCTCTTTCACACAATGGAGCACATGGGGATGGCACAGGGTGACCTTTTACGGAGACCTGAAGGAACCGGTTTATGCCCTGGCCGATGCAATGGGGTGGGCGGTGACAGAAGAAGCGTGATTATATGGCATAGTGCCGTATATAAATTATTCAGCCGGGCTGTTAGCGGCACATACCCGTCGGGCAGCAGTTGGCCCCTTTAGAAGCACCAACACCCTGCGAGGCTGATAAAAAGGACTTTTAGTATTTACTTTTAGGTGCAACTGAGTACTAAAAACTGAAGTATCACAGTTTTTATTTGAACTCTTCTTTTTTCATTCTGCTTGCTTTCTCAAGCAGCTTATCTGTATAGTCTTGCGTAAAGACATAGTATATGACAGGAGCAGTTGTCGAACCGGACATTTCAGAAACATCAGACTCTGTGGTAAGATTATTTGAGCCGGTCATACTTTTCGGATACCCAAAATCAAAATATACTATATAGTTTCCCCTCTCCCAGATATATATCTTATCCATTGCCCATCTTCCGTTTTGCCCCGTGGAATAGACACCTGATATTCTTTTTGCCAACAAATCATATTCTTTTCCCAGGCCAATTAAGGTTGGCTCTCCATATTCTTCTTTATATAATTCAAATATTCTTTTAATTTCATCCAGGTCACAATCAGGTAAAAATCTTAGTTCTCCTGTATCTGACCTGTTGCATAGAGTTAATTGAATACTGGTCAGTCTTTCATCAACCATAAGGGTCGCTCTGAGATTGACTTTTGCATAAAGGGAAGGACTTATCTCCGAAAAATCAGAATATAAGTTCTTTTGTTTATTCCCAAGAATATCTGCAGTTTCAAAATACTGTAATTCACTTATCTTAAGCAAGGAATCCACTGCACTCTTTACTTTTGAATATTCCATATCAATATATAAACCGAGAAAACCAATTTTCCCGGCCTCATGATTTGAATCGTATGATTTTGTCTTACAGGATGTCAGCGAATATACCTGCATAACAATCAGAGCACAAATAAGAAGACCGGATCTGTAACGGATTAATTTCATATGTAAGGGATTATCAGATTTATATACCGAGAAAAGATAATCAATAAATACTTCAAATACAAAAATGACAGAGCCTGAATACCAGGAGGGCTTAATATCATCTGCATGATCATCCCGCTGTGCAGGGTCACCGCGGAGGATATCCCACAACGCGGGCCTCCGGCATGATAAATTCAAAAGCTAAATATAAATTTGTATTATAAGGAAATAATATGTATATTTGTCCTTATGAAAAGGAAAGAAATTATTAAAGAAATTATCGTCGATAACCAGCAAATGGACCTGAGCCTTGTCCGGCAGAGGGATTCCCAGGTGCAGACAGAAACTGGCAGGATAGTCAGCGTTACCGGTATACGCCGCTGTGGGAAGACACATCTCCTGATGCTTGCCATGAAGAATCTTCTTGATCAGAAAACAGAAAGAACCCGGCTGGTCTATATAAATTTTGAAGATGAGAGATTGTCTCCTGAGACAGAAGACCTTGACCTGATCTTGCAAGCTTACGCCGAACTCTATCCGGAAAACAGGCTTGAGGATACATTTTTCTTTTTCGATGAAATACAAAATATCACCAACTGGGAAAAATTTGTCAGACGGCTGTATGACACAATCTCAAGGAGAATATTCATAACAGGCTCAAACTCAACTATGCTCAGCAGCGACATAGCATCTTCTTTGCGCGGCAGAGGTCAAAGCCTGGAACTGTTCCCTCTCTCGTTCAACGAGTTCCTGAGATTTAGCGGGACAGAGCGGGATTTTTATTCTGCAAAAGGCAAGGCTGCAGTCATAAATGCCCTGCGTAAATATATCACATGGGGTGGGTTTCCGGAACTGCTTAACACTGACATCCCCCAGTCAATTCTGCAAGATTATTTTTATGTTATGCTTTATAAGGATATAATAGAAAGGTACAGCATAACAAACGTCGCAGCCCTTAAATACTACCTTAACCGTCTTGTTGTAAATACCGGCAAACCAACATCAGTTCACAAGATTTATAATGAACTTAAATCGGCCGGATACAGGATCTCGAAGGACAGTATCTATCGTTTTGCAGATCATGCTGAAGAGGCATGGTTCTCATTCAGGCTGAGCAGGTTCGATTATTCATTTATCAACCGGGAGCAGGCAGAAAAGAAGGTATATATAATTGATAACGGATTTCTGAACTCTCTGACCTGGAATTTCTCAGGGAACTGGGGTACCCTTCTCGAAAATGCTGTATTTCTCCACCTGCGACGTAAGCACGGTAAGGAACTGTTTTATTACAAAGCTGATAATGAATGCGATTTCGTTGTTTTTGACAGGGATAAACCTGTTGACATCATCCAGGTTGCATATGACATCGGGAACAGAGAGACGCTGGAACGTGAACTGTCAGGACTGGCGGATGCAGCAAAATACTTCGGACTGAAGAGAGGAAAGATAGTTACGTTTGACACAGAGCAGGATCCTTTGCCTGTCTCACGGGGAATAACTGCAGAGATCGTTCCTGCATACAAATGGTTAACGGATAAATGAGACTTCCTGACGGGAATGCATATTCGGGGGAGCTATTCGAATATCGAACAAGGAATGTCGATTTTTGAAGTCAGAACCGATTACTGACGACAGACCGCAGAGACCTCAGACTGCAGACCCTCAGACCCTCAGACCTCAGACCCAGGTACAGTCAATTCATATCGTCAGCAACCTTGAGTACATCGTTCCAGACGCGCAGGAAGTTTTCAGAGAGAACCTTTTTTATGTCTTCTTCAGTATAACCGCGCTTAAGCAATTCAAGAACAATTACCGGGTATCCTGACACATCAGTCAGGTCCGCCGGCTTTGAGGGCCCGATACCGTCAAAATCAGAACCCAGTCCCACATGATCAATACCTGCAATTTTTATTATGTGTTCAATATGGTCGGCAAGCTGCTTTGAATCCGATACCATCCTGTGTGTTTTTGCATATTCCAGTATTATATCCATTCCCTCCTGTGTGTCATAACTCAGCCCTTTTCGGGCCAGTGTGTCGAGGATATCATTTGTGTTCTTCAGACAAACAGAGTCGATAAACATTGCACCAAAATTTACCATAATGACACCATTATTCTCTGCGATGGCTTTAATCAGAGTATCAGGCAGATTTCTCTCCAGACCAGGAATAAAATATCTGCAGGATGAGTGAGTGGCTGCAATCGGGGCACTGGAATTCCGGAGAACCTGAAAAACGGTGCTGTCAGTGGAATGGGATATATCTATCATCAGGCCCAGGCGGTTCATTTCCTTTACGACCTCCACTCCGAATGGACTCAGTCCGTTCCATTTCCTTTCCTCATCAAAATTTGAATCGCTGATCTGATTTGTCCTGTCATGACATAAGGTGATATAGACAATCCCCTGATCCTTCAGGTATTTTAAATATCCCAGGTCATCTCCGATGGGTGAACCGTTTTCAAGGCAGACCGGAAGCGAAAAGAGATTCTTTTCAAAATTCTTTCTCACGTCATCAGGACTGCGCGCCGGGGCAAATTTATCCGGATACGTGCTGGTGTAATGATTTACCAGTTTCAGCATTGTGTCAACAGCAGCACGTCCTTTTTCCACGCTGTAGCCTGAATTGATATACAATACGGATAAAACTGCGTTTAAGCCTCCCTTTTTGGCCCTGACAAGATCGAAATCGCCCGTCTGGGTTTGTCCTGAAATATCTTCAGGGTACTCCATAACCCACATGGGCCAGTCGATATGCGAATCCAGGATAAGATTATCCTGGCATATCTTATCAGCTTTTTCCAGCAGCTCTTTATCGGACATTTCCATTTGTTTGTTTTTACACGAGGGGACCAAAACCATGAGTGGAATTGAGACCAGCCAGATATACGGGATTAATCTGTACTTCACTTTCTTCGTGTACTCTGAATAACCTTTCAGTCCGTTAATTAATACTTTTTCTTCGTTCATGATCCTGATTATTAAAAGTATTGGAATAAATAGTGCCGTTATAAAAGCATACCACGATCCGAGCACCACTGGCGCAGACACAAATAGTATCGATCCACCAAGATACATCGGATGCCTTACCAGCGAATACAAGCCGGTATCAATAAGCTTTTGCCCTTCCTGGATCTCTATAACTCTTGATGCATATGTATTCTGTCTCATTACAGCAAAGAATATCACGTATCCTGCCATCATTATGACGGTTGAGACAATGACTACCGGAACAGGCACATCTGACCAGTGAAATCTGTAGTCGAGGCCAGGGATTATAAAAGTGATAAAAAAGACAATTATTGAAAGGATCACGTATGCTTTCTGCGGCTTCTCCTTTTCTTTTGTCTTCATTCTTTTGGCAAGCAGGTCAGGATCTTTTACCAGAAGCCAGGTCAGTACAAAAATCATCGCAGTAAAAAGCACACCAATAAATAGCCAGCCATTCCAGAATTTCAATGAGCCGGCGGGCAGGAAGATCACCAACACCACGAAGAGCAATGAGAAAAGGTACATCGCCAATGCCCTTATAATTAACAATTTACTTTTTTCTGCCATTTTTAATTTTGAAGTTTAGCCAGTCCGAAACAGGTCGATGATTAGTTCATTAAAATTACGTCAGTAAAAGGGGAAAGTCAAGTTTATCTGAAGTGCAAGAGTTTTGCCAGTGATTCGGCGGATGGTGGAGAGGCAGCCCCGCAAAGCGGGAGGGATTGGGACATGGAGTGACGAGAAAGGGGCGAGGCCGGTAAGTGAGGCATGAAATTTGACAGTGTTTAGAGGTGGAAAGGCTGACAAAGTCAGGTGTATTGTTGTGGTTAACGATACCTGCCTGACTGCCGTAACCAGAGACAAATAAACACTTAATATGAAAGCCATGATCATAAATAAACTTGTCGGAGCGCTTGTACTGCTTGGCGTTTGTAATTTCATTTCCGCTCAGAAGGTATTCAGCGTCGAGTATCCAAACCAGGCTGATGTAAAGGTATTTGTCGTTAAGTATGAAAACCAGTGCGACCTGAAGGTGTTCAAGGTCAAATATGAAAACCAGGCCGGGGAAAACGACGGCAAGTGGTTCTTCACCGAATATGAGAACCAGGCTAAAAAGAAAATCTACTTCGTCGAGTATGAGAACCAGGCTGACCTGAAAATCTATTTCGTTGAGTATGAATCACAGGCGGGCTGGAGAAGTAAAAAGAAAATGCACCTCATGTACTGATGCAGGGCGAGAAGCGTAGGCTGCAAGACCTGATAGCATATGATCCTCAGACCTCAGACCTCAGACCCCAGACCCCAGACCCGCTGTCAGCTGAACTTTTGATCAGGCGCTTTGTTTATTATTTTGTAAACAAAAATCCGGAAATTATGAAACCTGCAATAATTGGTTCGGGAAATATCGGGAAGTCTGTCGGTGCATGGGCATCCGGAGTAGGATACGGTGCGGACTATGGAACCTCTGTGGGATTCTAATTCATAAGATAATGAGCTTAACCTTACAGAAAATGCCAGATGCCATAAATGAAAAATAACGTACTTCATAAAGCGGAGTCCCGCGGAGACGCGGACCACGGATGGCTGCACAGCCGGCACACATTCAGCTTTGCAGGCTATTATAATCCCGAAAGAGTTCATTTCGGAGTGCTCAGAGTGCTCAATGATGATATAGTGGAAGCCGGGATGGGGTTTGGAACCCATCCTCACGATAACATGGAGATTATCTCAATCCCTCTTGAGGGTGACCTGGAGCACAGGGACAGCATGGGCAACGTGTCGGTCATAAAACACGGTGACGTACAGGTCATGAGCGCAGGTACAGGCATAACCCACAGCGAATACAACAAGAATAAGGACAGGCCGGTAAAATTCCTTCAGATCTGGGTTTTCCCGGACAGGAAAAATGTTAAGCCGCGTTATGACCAGATCACCCTGAACATTGAGGACCGTCATAATAAATTCCAGCAGGTGCTCTCACCCAATCCTGATGATGACGGAGTGTGGATCTATCAAAACGCATGGTTCCATCTCGGGAAGTTTGACAAGGGATTCAGTGCAGAATATAAAATCAAAGCCGAAGGGAACGGTGTCTATGCTTTCATCCTGAGCGGTGAGGTGACAATCGACGGGCAGGAGTTGAACGCGCGGGACGGATACGGGATCCGTGATACTGATAAATTCACTGTTACAGCCAACAGCGATACGGAGTTTTTGCTGATGGAAGTGCCCATGGGATAAGCCTGGAAGAGGCGCTGTAATTATTTGAACACCCTCGTACCGAACAGATACCTTTCGTTCCACCAGGGGTCATCCAGGGAGGTGATTGTCACTCCCTCGCTGGAAGAAGTGTGAATAAACCTGTTATCCCCAAGGAAAATGCCTGAATGAGTTATGAAACGACTTGTTTTGTATGATTTCATGAAAAATACCATATCCCCCTTTCTGAGATCTGCAATTTCTGTTATGATTTTTCCGTAACGGGCCTGCTCCTCCGAATTATGCGGCAGCTCAATGCCATGACCGGCAAAAACCGTTACCAGCAAACCGGAACAATCCATGCATTTCATTGTTGTACCGCCCATGCAGTGCGGAACACCAAGGTATTTCCGGGCAGTGTTGACGATTTCATCGGGAGTGACATCATGGGTATCTATGACTTTTTCAATGCCCGCACTGACAAAATCATCCATCTTTTGCTTTTCAGCCTGGGTACTGATATTCTTAAACGATGTATCAGGATATACTTTTTTGGCACATCCGGTGATAAGCGGCTGACAGACAATAATTAACAGGATGAGTAATTTTCTTTTGGATATGTAAGATTTATGATTCATCCGGAGCTCTGCAGGTGACGAAGTGGTGCCGGGTACGCCGGTCATACAGTTTAACGGGCAGCAGGCAGGAATATTATAAAAAAAATCCCGCAGACCATTGGCCTGCGGGATTTGTTATTAGTGATCTGACTATTGTCTGCGATCGGGGCGGGAGGGGCCGGCTGATGAGCCGGTGTTGCCTGAGTTTCTCCTGGCATCGGAAGCTTTTACCTCAGCCTCCCTGCTTTCAGCGGATTTTCTTTCAGCTTCCCTTGCCTCTGCCGCTCTTGCCTCCGCGGCCCTGCTCTGGGCTTCCCTTGCCTCTGCCGCTCTTGCCTCAGCGGCCCTGCTCTGGGCTTCCCTTGCCTCTGCAGCTCTTTCCTCAGCGGCCCTGCTCTGGGCTTCCCTTGCCTCTGCCGCTCTGGCTTCAGCTGCCCTGCTCTGGGCTTCCCTTGCCTCTGCAGCTCTTGCCTCCGCGGCCCTGCTCTGGGCTTCCCTTGCCTCTGCGGCTCTTGCCTCAGCGGCCCTGCTCTGGGCTTCCCTTGCCTCTGCGGCTCTTGCCTCAGCGGCCCTGCTCTGGGCTTCCCTTGCCTCTGCAGCTCTTTCCTCCGCGGCCCTGCTCTGGGCTTCCCTTGCCTCTGCGGCTCTGGCTTCAGCGGCCCTGCTCGGAAGCTCTTTCTTCGGTAGCCCTGCTTTCGGCAGACCTTCTTTCAGCATCCCTGGCTTCGGTGGACCTTACTTCCGCAGCTTTAGCTTCAGCGGCCCTGCTTTCAGCAGACCTTCTTTCGGCATCCCTGGCTTCAGAAGCTTTAACTTCTGCGTCTCTTTCCTCAGCAACCCTTGTTTCAGAAGTTCTGCTCTCTGAGACCCTTCTTTCGACATCCCTGCTCTCAGCTGCGCTTCTTTCAACACCCCTGCTCCCGGCATCACTTTTCTCTGCTGCTCTTCGTTCAACCCTGGCATTATCTTCTGAAGCAGACTGCGTGACCTCTCTTCTGTCTGTTGTTGCAGTGGCAGCTCTCCGTCTGTCGCTGTTCCTGTCTTCATGAGTGGTAGTGTAGAGGGCTGCACCTGCTCTCCTCAGCTCGGGACGCGAGTAGGTCTCCGTATAGTTGCTCTCTGCGATCCGGCGATGGACCTGGTCCGACTGCTGGCGTATACCGTGGTAGTAGTAGTCGTCGTAGTGTTTGTACCTGTTGTGGTCATACTGGTGATAGTATGTGTTGTAGTGATGGTTCCAGCATGAATGATAACCGTAGTAGTAATCCCAGTAGTAAGGCCTCCAGGGATCCCAGTAGGCGGGGTAGTAGCCCCAGTACCATGTCGAGTACCATCCGTGGTAGTGCGGGCGGTAGATATACACTATCACCGGCCATTCGTACATGTCGTAGTAGTAATTGTTGATCACGGCCGCATTGCCCGCATACATCGGGTCTCCGTAATATCCGTGCCTGAATTTCTTTGAATATACAGGTTCGATGATATAATTCCTTCCGTAGAGAGCTTCATCACCGACGAGCTGTATTATAACCTTCTTTTTACCCAGCCTCTGGACAGTGAAGACAGCAACGTCCTGGTATTCGTTGCGGTCGAGCACGGCGCGCAGCACTATCGTATGGACTTTCCTGTCGATATAATCCGAGACGGTGATGTAGTCAACAAAATTATCACGGTTAAGGTCGAGGTTGTTGATCCTTGACTTCGGGTCGTTGAGACTTCTTTCAAAGCCTTCGAGTGTTTTTGAGTTACGGAACAGGTCCATAACCGCGTAGAGGTTAAGGTTGTCACCCGGGAGACCCAGGTATTCCTCAGGATAGTCCTGTGCCCTGACTGTCGTCGCTGAAGCTATCAGGACTGCGAGGATCGATGTGATAATTAAGTTTTTCATCTCTTTAAGGTTTATGAAGAATTGCTCTTCACTGGTATCAGTGCAAAGGGTATGCCAAAATCGTCTCAAAGCCCCATAAATTGGTGCTTAGCGAATGTTTGTTGTAAGATGTATGATATGTTACGGAAGTGCGGGAAAGGAAGTAAATCCCGAAGGACGGAAGGAATGCCTGACCTGTTTTAAAGTGATGATCTTCTCCGGCGGCTTCCTTTAAAGCACCTGAGTTCTGTCTTATAAAGAGACTCCATGCTGTTGAGCGGGTTAATGACCTTTTTCCTGTTATCTTTATCGGCCTTTATAACATGTCTTATGAGATTTCTCATTCAGCGGTTTCATATACCGGGTATTTATTGATCCTCTGATATCAGGACTGCGGAAAAGTGTGGCGGAACATGTTGACTCTTCACATCGTGTTATAGATGTGGCATGCGGCACAGGGGCTCTGTCGTTTGCAATGGCTGAAAAAGCAATGCATGTGACAGGCATCGATCTGTCGGAAGATATGATCATCACAGCCCAAAGAACAGCACGGAGAAGGGGTGCCACAAACGTTTCCTTTGAGCTGCATGATGCTTCAGACCTTTCCCGCTACAGCACTGGCGAGTTCGACCTGGCTGTTACATCCATGGCCATCCACCAGTTTGAAGCACAGCTTGCCATCAGAATTCTTGCTGAGATGAAGCGGATATCTCACAGGGTGATAATTGCAGATTACAACCATAATATGCCGGCAGGGCTTTCGGAGAGAATTGCATGGGGTCTGGAACGCATGGCCGGAGGAGATCATTACCGTAACTTCAGGATCTACATGCAGAATGGCGGAACACCCTGGTTTGTAAAGAAAGCGGGAATGAAGATCGTAAGTGAGACTGTCCGGGGAGGAGTGTTTGCAGTGTTGAAGTGCGAAGCCATATAGAATTCTGTTTAGCCCGGCATTTACTCTCATCATCCAAATATTTACAATGCTTTAGGAATGTGTGAATTATATAACTTATTCCGGCTATTGTATAACTGTTCTCCCAAATAAGAGTTGCAACTTTGGAGGTAATTTGATTTTCCTGTGCAAACAGTTGTAACAAACAGTAGTATAATATTATACATAAAATTATGAAAAAGATCTTAATTTTTACATTAGCGATTTTCTGCATGAGCTATATTATGAATGCTCAGGTTAATCCGCATGCCATTGGTATACGCATTGGCGGTAATGGTGATATTAACGGAGTAGAACTATCTTATCAACATGGGTTCAACGACGTAAACAGGCTGGAGCTGGATCTGGGCTTTGGCGGCAATTCTCATCACAGCAGGTTTTTCCTGGCTGGCATTTATCACTGGGATTGGAATATAACCGAGGGTTTAAACTGGTATGTCGGACCGGGAGCAGGTATTGGATATTATGACTACGACAACTCTGATGGCTACTTAAACGTTGCCATAGGTGGTCAGATCGGTATGGAATACGATTTTAACAGTATGGATGCTCCGATTTTATTAAGTCTTGATGTTCGTCCGATGTGGGATTTTATTGGTGACAATGCCGGGTTTGGATGGGGAGTAGCATTAGGTGTACGTTATACCTGGTAGAACCCGGTTTCGAGCTCCGTGGGCTTTTCATATAATAAGTCAGGTCAGCCAGCCGTCGCATCCGGCAACGGCTGGCGAAACCTTAATACTTTTGACTTCAGACTATCAGACGTCAGACTCTCAGACTTCTATTTCTTATAGTTGACGATCTCTTCCTGCGGCTTCCTGGCTGAGGCGCCGGAGACGGCATCGACACTCTTGTCAATATTGCCTACACGCAGGATAATTATGACCTTATAGCCGGCAGGTACCTGCAGGGTTTCACGCTTTGCGTTGGCAGCAGCAGTGGGTCCGCCGTAGATCCTGGCACCCAGGCCAAGTGAAGTGGCTGCAATGAACATATTCTGGGTGGCCAGTCCGCAGTCGAAATCAGGCGTGCCGCGCTCCTGGGTTTCAGGTCCTGATACAAGGATCAGGACATTACCGGCGACTGCATTGCCGATGATATCCTTCATTGAGGGCTCATCGCGCACGACGGTAAACCTCCATGGCTGCTGGTTCCTTCCGCTGGGTGCCTTGATCCCGCATTTAAGTATCAGATCAATCTGCTGATCGGTCACCGGCTCGGCGGTGAAGTTCCTCGGGGAATAAGCCGAAAGCAGCAGATCGGTGACTGCGTTTCCGGCCGACTGACCTCTGGTAAGCTGAACGTTGAAGAGGACCAGCACAATAAGCAGGAGGGAGGTTTTTGTTTTCATATTCATGGTTTTACTGATTAAACATTTTTAAGGTGATCAAGTTAAGAAAAAAACAGGAAATGCCTGCCGAAAAAGACTTTTGGCTTTATGGACTTTTTAACATCCAAACTTCCGGTTTTCAGACTTCTGACATTCAGATTTTCAGCTTTAATACTTCCGGTTTTCCGGCTCGCAGACTTTCAGCTTTCTGACCTTCTGCTTAAAATCCTTCGCTACTCGCAAAAAAAAAATGTTAAAACTCATAAATATCGCTTGCGATATAAATTATTGTATTATATTTGCATCGTTAAAGATTAAATCGCAAACGATAAAATAATAAATAAACAATATGAAAACATCATTTTACGATTTCAGAGCAAAAGCCCTCGGAGGAAAAGAGATCAGTATGGAAGAATATAAGGGAAAGACAGTACTGGTGGTCAATACAGCCAGCAAATGCGGATTGACTCCGCAGTTTGAGGGACTTGAAGAGCTGTACAGGAAATACAGCGATAAAGGATTGGTAATCCTCGGTTTTCCAGTGCAATCAGTTCGCAAACCAGGAGCCGGGCGATGACAAATCAATTGCTGAAGGATGCCTCCTGAACTATGGCGTGACCTTCCAGATGTTCTCAAAGACAGATGTCAACGGTCCTGACGCCCACCCGCTGTTCACGTTCCTGAAAAGCAAACTCCCGGGTTTCCTCAGCAACAGGATCAAGTGGAATTTCACAAAGTTCCTCATCGATTCTGAAGGGAAACCGGTGAAACGCTTTTCGCCGGCAACCGAACCGGCCAAAATTGATACCTATCTGCAGAAAATGATGTTCAACTAAAAACCGCCTTTAATGATCAGGGAACAGTTAAAACTTGAAAACCAGCTATGCTTCCCGGTATATGCAGCCTCAAGGCTCATTACCAGGATTTATCAGCCTTACCTCGATGAGATAGGAATCACATACCCTCAATACCTGGTGTTACTTGTACTGTGGGAGAAGGATGAGGTCACCGTCAATGATATTTCCAGGAAACTTATCCTCAATACCAACACCACGACGCCTCTTCTAAAGCGGCTGGAAACACTGGGGCTAGTTACCAGGCGGCGCTCGGGTGAGGACGAGAGAAAAGTGATCATCGCCCTCACCGCAAAGGGAAGGAAACTGCAGTCGAGGGCGGCCGGGATACCCGGGAAACTGAGTGAAGGCCTCGCTCAGGGATCAATGAATGTAAATGATCTGGTCGACCTGAAAGACAGGCTTCATAAAATAATTGACTACCTCACGGCAAAATCCGGTTAATGATCGCAAAATCAACCATTTAACTTCTCAACTTCTCAACCCCTCGGAATCACTCAGAGTACTGATCAATCACCTTTGATATGTTCCTCCGGCATACCTCGCAGAAGACCAGGTGACGGGTGTACATGATACAGTCGAGCTGTGACCGGTACATGCCCTTCTGGCAGTAGTTCGCACCTTCAAAGGCACCTACAGCATCCTTGTACTTCTCGACGGCAAAGAACGCATCCTCTGCCTTCATCTGTCGAAGGAAGAGATCCTCCATCACAGTCTCCGGGAGCAGGTTCTTCCTGATGCTGTCGCGCTCCTCCTGGATCCTGTATCCGTAGGCGTCAAACTCCTCCTTATTCCATGGTGTGGGAATGGGTGTTCCCTCTGCAACCAGGTCCTTCCATTTCAGGTTGTCCTTGTCAAGCAGGGCAGTGACGTTTGTCTCCCAGGGTTCAACAGTGATGGGAGGCATCTCGTATGATACCGACGAGGTATAGTATTCATCTGCCAGCCCGGCCATGTGATGACCCATCTCGTGGATCATTATGTAATCAGAGTATTTGTTGTCGGCAGCGACGGTTGTGTAAAGATTGTAGATGCCTCCGCCCCCGTAAGTTCTTTCATTCAGGAGGATGACCATGAATTCATATGGCACGGCCGAAGCGATATCCCTTACCGTTTTATTATCGTATGTCAGTGCATAGCGTTCTGAATCGAATGCGCTGTAGCTGACTGACAACGGTGTGTGTCTGAAAACACCGTGATGGGGCTTGTTCACACCTGATTGCCCGGCAGGGGTCTCCACAGACCTGATGTTGATATCACTGCTGCGGCTCTTGAACGGTTCGGCGCCAAGCAGAACACCTGACAAACGTTCAGCATCGCTGCGAAACTTCTCCATCTCATCTGATGAGTATCCGTCGCCGAGAATGACAATATCGAGCTTCTCCTGTGCAGGGCCGTTGTCTGTTATAATGTTTACACTGTAAGGGTTGATCCTGTCAGCTGGATTAACCTGGCGGAAGTCCGGGTCAATATCAGTGGTCCAGATCTGGCTGAACTTATTCTCAGCATTGCGTTTTTTCACAATCACTGTGACCGGCTTTCCGGGCCACGGAAAACGGAGCGATTCATGAAATGTTCCCCATCCGGCTTCTGCTTCCGGGGTGGTCTGCCACTCTCCGAATATGTTTGCAAATCCTCGTGAGTACAGCAACACCTTGCTGTCCCTGTCGATCACCTCGAAGAAGTACGGACCAAGTTCTGTCCTGTCAATCAGTATTTTCCTGCTGCCTCCCCAGGGGCCGTCGGAAAGCACCTTGTCGACGGCAAACATCTCTTCTTTGGCGTTGCCCGTGTGGAAGAAATCCAGCCGCATTGTCTTATCCAGGAAGTATTTGTCGAAAGGAACATCGCCGTTGTTTACGGCAACGATTTCCGTGGCTGCAGCCGGAGCATTAGAGGTTCCGGTATTGTCAGCCTTTTGTCTGTTTGTCTGGCACGAAAACAGAAGTACCGTAACAAGTACAACAGGAGTGACTGATTTCATCTCTGTGCGATTTTAGGAATTACCGCACAAAGGTATTACAAAACCTGTTACAGGCATCAGGCAACAAGGGGAATCAGGAAGAGCAACAACGGTAACCGCTAATCGAGGGCACCGGCAACGACGTCAGTTGTAAAATTCAGGTGAACAGTAAAAGTCATGGCTTCGCTCGCATTTCCTGTAGCAGTAACTGTGATCTCCTGGTCTGCCAAAAGAGCTGCTTCAGCCTTACTATACACTGTGGCATTCACCGCCGGTGTAAAGGAATTATTTGCAGAGGTAATATTCGTTTGTGTCCCCAGCTCGCCACTTCCGGTAACAGTCACCGTAACGGTACTAATAGTCTGACCGGCAGTCAGTCCGTTTACAGTTATCACAACGGATTTAAGATCTACCTCCCTGATCTTATCAAGGTAATCCTCAATATCAGGATTATCTGCCAGTGAAAGTTTTGCAGTTCCTGAGAAAGCTGCATTTACATCCGTGATAAGATCAGCCGACTTTCCGGGAGCCACAATAACGGGGATATCTGCCGTTAAGTTGGTTGAGATAGTTATTTCTGCGGCATCTTTAAAGAGATCGCATCCTGTAAGCAGCAATACTGCAGCAAGGAATAAAGTCACTTTAGTTTTCATAGGGATTAATTTTAGCTTGTTCTGATAATATAACAATTTTTTACCTACTTGGTTTAAAGATCAGGGACTTATAAACAAATTTACACAAAAATCCGGTTAACGTGCAAATTATTTTTAGGCAATAGGCAACAGGCAACAGGCAATAGTGGGAAGTCAGCTTTTACGGCGTCTGAAGCTGCCCTTGCCAGATCTGCCGGAGGAGGGGTGGCGGGCAGGAGTTCTGTCATGCGCTTCGGCAATGAATGCCGGCAGGGGTGCTTTAAAAACCTCGTAACCGATCAGTTTTTCTATCCGCTGCATTTTGGGTATATCCATACGGTTTACAAGCGTTATTGCCACACCGGTGGCTTCAGCCCGTGCCGTACGGCCGATACGGTGCACATAATCCTCCGCATCAGACGGGGTATCAAAATTGATTACCAGGTTGATATCCTTGATATCGATACCGCGGCTCAGGACATCGGTAGCCACAAGCACCCGGGTCTTGCGCGAACGGAACCTCTGCAGCGTATTCTCCCTCTCTTTCTGCTCGAGATCAGAGGAGATGCCTTCGACATTGTAGTTCTTCGACCGCAGTCCGCGTACTATCTCGCTCACCTTCTTCTTGGTGGAGCTGAATATCAGGATGCTGTTATAGTCAGGATTGTCTGCAAGGAGACTGTTTATCAGCGGTATTTTCTGACTGTCTCCGCACATATATACAGCCTGGATGACACCCTCTACGGGCTTTGACATTTCAAGGGCAATCTCGACCGGGTTGTGCATTATATGCTTCGAGAGCATCCGTATGTCAGGCGGCATAGTGGCGCTGAACATCAGTGTCTGGCGCTGTTTGGGCACATAGGAAATGATGTGTACGATATCGTCGTAGAACCCGATATCCAGCATCCGGTCGGCCTCGTCAAGGACAAGAACCTCTATCTTGTCAAATTTCACATATCCCAGGTTCAGATGAGAGATGAGCCTGCCGGGGGTTGCGACGATGATATCGGCCCCCTTCGAGAGGGCTTCCCTCTCCTGGTCCCAGCTCTTGCCGTCGCCGCCGCCGTAGACAGCCAGCGAGGTGATGTTCAGCGTGTACGCGAGGCCCTGTATCTGCTGGTCGATCTGTATGGCCAGCTCGCGGGTGGGAACAAGCACCAGCGTGTGGGTATGGCTGGGGCGGTAATCGATGATACTGTTCATTATCGGCAGGAGGTAGGCTGCCGTCTTGCCCGTGCCTGTCTGTGCGCAGCCGATGAGGTCGTGGCCCTCAAGAATGACCGGGATTGCCTTTTCCTGAATAGGGGTCGTCTCACGGAAGCCCATATAATTTATTGATTCCAGCAGCTCCGGATCCAGGTCCAAATCGTCAAATATCATTTACGTCCTGTGAATTTTAATAGTCAGTAAGAAGACGCAAAAGTAATATAAATTAGGCAATAGACCCAAGGCAACAGGCAGCAGGCACTGACAGGGCCGATAACCGAAAACAGACAACCGACCAAAGACCCCGGACCTATCAGAGGCCAGCCCTGATGAGCTTCAGATCCGTCTCGAGCCCGTCAAGGTAGATCAGAGACCATACAACGGGAGTAATTACAAACTTCTCCTTGGTCCATCCGAGGGGATCATCAGGTGTGACTCTGAAATCCAGGATGCCAGGGACAATTTCAGCCAGCCTGCTATTCTCATCACTGTTTCCAAGCAGACTGATAAGATCGGGCATGGAAGACTGCAGCCTTATATCCAGTGCCGGGTAATTTCCCTCTGCGATCAGTGCCCGGGAAGCGATATCATGTCCTTCCGGGATCCGCAGGGTCCACGGATCATAGTTCCATTGTTCCTCTGACGTGCCATCGGCAGCAAAGATCCTCGACTGATAATCATCAACAATTTTCAGAACCTCATCAATTTTCAGGGCAACAGGTGTCTGAAGGGCAGGAGCGGAGATCTTATCCAGCGCAGCCTCCAGCCTGTTATAGCTTCGCGACAGACCCATGCTGTCATCAACCTTTTCCTTCGAGACATTCATCGCCAGCAGGGCGGAGAATACCGATATACCGGCCAGCAGGAACAGTACATAAATTGTATTATATACGCTGAAACTTTTGTCCTTCGCGGTAACGGCAAGAAAGACCGGAAGGAAAACAACATAAGGGAACGGCAATGCTATCATCAGGGCTTTGCCTGCCCCCGGCCAGTGCATTACCTTGAAGAGCATCCCTCCGAATGCAACGAAGCATGTCAGCCAGGTCACTATGTAAAGTGCGCGATTCTTCCTGTTGCCTTCAGTCGTGTAATGATTTCTCAGGGCAAGCGGAAGGAAGACAAGGACAAGCATGGCTATTCCAAGAATTAACAGCTGCCCTCCGCCCGGCCAGTGATTTATCTTGAGAAGTGCACCCAAAACAACTATCGCTGTGGTTATCAGTCCTAATGTATATATCTTCTGTTTCATGATTTTCGTTACGATTGAATGTTATTGATTTGAAACAACTGAAAGAGCATATGACTCTGCAGTAAGTACACCGTTTTTCATAAGCTCCAGCATATGCTGTCCGGTCATCAGTGAGACCCTGTCTTTTTCGGGATTAAATTCAGGCAGGTAAACAGAAGGATCAAGGAGCATTGCATACTTTCCAAAATCACTACCCGGGGTCAGTCCTGATAAGTAATCAGAGTATTCCTTAAGGGCTGTGGTAAGTCCGGTGCGGGAACCTGATCCGTCACTGAGAAATTCCCTGACGCCGTATTTTCCTTCGGCCAACTTTGCCTCTGTTTCATTTATATATTTCAGCAGATCATTCGTTTTGCCATTGATCTCAGCAAGGACAGGCGATGCAACCGAGTCTTTACAATTACTGATAAAAGACCGATTTTGGGTGATCTTATATTCGAACAACGCCTTTTGTCCCTTCTGATGGCTGTAGTAGCCTGCATCGAAGTTTCTCTGTAGGGTGAGGTTGATAAGTACGCCCGGGAGCACAAGCGCCAGGGAACCGGCGACCATCACGATGAATTTTGCGCTGACATTTTTATCTTCCTTCCAGGTGATCCATGTGTACCAGGGAAAGACCACCAGGAAAATAATTACCACTCCGCCCATCATGAACAGCGAAGCACCAGGCCAGTGCTGTATTTTGCACAGGAGCGCAAGTGTATAAAGGATCAGTCCTGCCGCACCAAGGATATATACTGTTTTTTTGGACCTGTTTTCCTGGTCTTTAAGCTTGCTGGCAAGCAATGCCGGGATAAAGGCAAAGATCCCTGAGAGTGATGCGACCATCAGGATCAGTGCTGCCAGTGGCCAGTGCTGTATCTTGGATACTACCCCTATTATGAACAGCATCGCGGTAACGAAGGCCGAGATGTAAAGGAAGAGCCTCTTGCCGCTGTGTGTCTCTTTCCAGAGAACGGTCAGCGCCGAGGGCATAAAGACAAAAGCCAGGGTAAAGGCGCCGAGGACCATCATTACGCCCGCACCCGGCCAGTGCATTATTTTAAATAATGCGGCAAAGCCAAGCAGGACAGTGCCTGCAATAGCTGAGATTTTCATTGTGCTTTTCATCTGTCTGTATTTTGTGTCAACTGCATAAAGTGTTTCTTCCTGTATCTCCTTCAGCCTCCTGTGACCGATTCTTTCCTTTACTGCCAGGTAGGCATCATGGAAGCTCAATCCGCTCTTCATCTCATCTTCAACATCACAGCATATGTGATCTATAAGCTCATCGGCGAGATGCGGGAAGGTGATCTCCTGCCTCCTGATGTCATTGCTTATCTGGTCAATATTCCGTACACTCAGCTCAGGCATGGCTCAGTCCGGGTTGCGGATTAACAATATTCTGAAGAGACTCGATGAACATTTTCAATTCCTGTAACTTCTCCGCAACAACCGAGTGACCTTTATCGGTGAGGCTGTAATAAATACGTATGCGGTTATTGAAGTTCTCCGTTTCGGTGACCAGCACCCCTTCGTTCTCAAGCTTATGAAGAACGGGGTAGAGGGCGCCGTACGTAAGCCTGATTTTGCCCTCTGTAAGGGTTTCAACCTTACGTGTAATCTCGTAGCCGTACATGCGGCCGTTCTCCTCGAGCAGCTTCAGAACGATTGTCTTCAGTGAACCTTTGATGAGATCTGTTGGTATCATTTTGTAATATATAAGAAACTTGTATATTACAAATATAGAATATTATATTTTACAAATGCAAATTTTTATGAATTTTTTTAAAGGTTTACAAATTCATTCACGAGATTGCCGTTTTCCACTTTCAGTATCATATAATTTGGATCTTCGTCCTTATCACTTATTGCACCGGCAATGACATATTCAGTTATTCCGAATAATTCTTCACTGGGTTCATGGTCGTGACCTGCTATGAGCATGTCCACGTGATATCTGGTAAACAGATCAATGAGTACAGTCAGTTCCTCAACCAGGGGATTGCTGATCTCAGCATGCCTGACACGAAGGAAATCGTTATGCGTAAAAATGATGCAGCGACGGCAGCCTGACCGCTCGTTCTGCAGGATATCTTCGAGCCATTCAAGCTGCTTGCTGCCCAGGGTGCCGGTTCCCGAATCGATTGAGATAAAGATGTCAGCGGCTGCAGGCGTTCTGACGGTGAAATAATAGCTGGAAGGGCCAAACAGTCCGAAGTAAGCCTTCCAACCTTCATCAGACCACAGGTCGTGATTACCCGGCGTTACAAATGTCGGTATCTCATCATCACCTGGCAGCGATCCTGCAAATACTTCATAGTCCCGGGAGTCGCCGGAGGTCAGGTCGCCGGCAATACAGACGGCTGAAACACCTGTGGCAATTGCAATACTGAATACACTGTCAAGATTATTGGTTGTCCCTGCATGGCTGTCAGCCATAAACATGATGGAGTATTCATCAGACTGAACAGTTATTTCGCGGGAGGATTTTTCAGCCAGCAGTTCCTTGGATTGCTCAAACCGCTGATCTGCCGGTTCCGGAAGAGAGAAGTCTATAGGCTCACATGATGCTATGGTTACCAGTATTGCAGTTAAAAGCATCCACCGGTTTTTCATCAGAAGTTCCATGATATTCCAGTTTTAAAGAGAAATCCAAAATGGTTCATTGACATATTAAGAAGGCCGGCAGAAAAGTACCAGGCTTCTGCAAAGAGAGATACCTGCGGGCCCGGTTTGTATGAACCACGGAGGCGTATGGCCGGGTTGACACCCTGTTCAATTATGAAAGAGTCGAAGTTCGTTATTGCCAATCCGGCATTCCACATGTCATCTGTTGGTTTTATTGAATACCCGATTGAATACATCATATTAAAGTTTTCGTGAAACTTCACCGCATCTCTTTTTATACTGTATTCGCTGATTGCGCCGGATGTGAATGAATAGGTTCTGAAATTCGTTCCTATGGCCATTTCGAACCGTCTGTGTCTCATGTCAAGCAAAGCACCCCAGTTGGTTTCACGTAATATCTCAGTGTTGCTTGTCCGGATATAAAATCCCTGCAGGTGGAACAGGAAGCTTTTGAAAGAGTGCTCTCTTGATGCATTAAAATTGTATCCTGAAAAAAGAGGATGACCGTTATTCTTCAGGTCGGTCTGAAAACCTGTTTCGATCCTGTTCTTCCCGAACTCATAGTTTGCCAGGGCTGCTGATTTGATAAAGAGGTTTCCTGATGCGTTGTTTTTACCAGCATCAGCGTAAATTCTCAGTCCTGGCTGTGCTGTCAGACCGGCACCGGCTATCAGGAAAAGAAATGTGAAGGCAAACCTGAAATTCCTGACTGAACATGTAAAGTGGCTGATTTCAGTTTCGTTTTTAGTTTTATTGCCCGGAGCGTTTTTCATTGTCTTGTTCTTTTTAGACAATGGGATTCAACCTTCGGGCCAAGTCTTGTAACTATAAGTAAAAGAGATAATTACAATAATAACTAAAATGCGGTTCAAATAAATCTGTTGCGATTCGCTACAATGCATTGACCTGTAACGATACACTTCTTATCTTTACTGATACTAAGGTGTTGTCAATTGGCGATCATTTATTTAATTTAAATGAAATCAGACAGTTCCGGGAAAATCCTTGTGGTTGACGATGACAGGGATGTCTTATTTACAGCAAGGCTTGTAATGAAAGGCCTTTTTGAGAAAGTCGATACCCTGGAACGTCCCGGATTGATTCCTGAATACCTTAAGTCCTGCAAATACGATGTGGTCATACTTGATATGAACTTTTCAAGAGGGGATACATCCGGGAAGGAAGGTATAGCCTGGCTTGAAAGAATTCTTCACATTGATCCTGAAGCTCATGTGCTGGCAACAACTGCTTATGGCGAGATCAACCTTGCCGTGCAGGCGATGAAGATGGGAGCATCGGATTTTATTGTTAAACCATGGAACAAAGAACAACTCATTGCATCAGTTCAGAACGTGATCCGCCTTAAACACCGGATTCGTGCCGACGGAGTTAAAAGCCCCGGTACTGAGTTTGACAATGCTGTTAAGGGCAAACTTCCAGAGATAATCAGCCGGTCGAAAGTAATGGCTCAGATCCTTGAGACGATCAAAACCGTTGCACCGACAGATGCCAACATTCTGATCATGGGCGAGAACGGGACGGGCAAGGAGCTTGCAGCACTGGCACTGCACAGGGAATCGTCAAGAAATAAGAAACCATTCGTGCAAGTTGATCTGGGAGCTATTCCGGAGACTCTTTTTGAGGCTGAGTTATTCGGGCATACACGCGGTGCCTTTACTGATGCAAAGGAGGATAGAGCCGGAAGATTTGAGACTGCTTCAGGAGGGACGCTCTTCCTTGATGAGATAGGAAACCTGAACCTTCCCCTGCAGGCCAAGATCCTCACTGCTATTCAGAACAAACAGGTTATACGGATCGGAAGCAATCACCCTGTTACAACGGATGTCAGGCTGATATCAGCCACCAACATGCCGCTGTACCAGATGGCTGACGCATTCGATTTCAGGCAGGATCTGCTGTACAGGATCAACACGGTAGAGATCATGCTGCCTCCGTTGAGAGAAAGAAGAGAAGATATCAGCCTCCTTACTGATTATTACCTTAAACGTTTTTCGGAACAGTATGGGAAGGAGGGGATTAAGATCAGGGAAGGAACGGTTGCAAAGCTGGAAGAATATCACTGGCCGGGCAATATAAGGGAGCTGGCACATAATATTGAACGGGCGGTAATCCTGTGCAAAAGCGGGATCATTACCGCTGATGACTTTATATTCAGGGTCAGACCATCTGCAGCCGTGGCTGAAGAGACGACATTCCGTCTTGAGGATTATGACAGGAAAGCTGTCTCCGGTGCGTTGAGCAGGCACAATGGCAACCTTTCGAAAGCGGCAGAAGAACTTGGAATTGCAAGGAGCACACTGTACAGGAAGATCTCACGTTTCGGGATCTGAAGGCGAACGCTGCAAAAAAATGTGGCAGGTAATATTTAACTTGTAATCAGTCAGGCTGAAAACATATAAAGCAAAGTTGTCATGCAGAATATCTGGAAATACATTTCCAACCTGGGAATAAAAGAAAGAACCGGAGAGCTTAGTCAAAAAAGCATTGTCATGACTAATCAGCTCAACTTTGTGATAGTCATTATAATGGGTCTGTTATTCCTGACGACATTCATTACGCTTCAGTTTATGCATGAAGACATGTCGTACGGAACTCTGCGAATACCGGTTCTTCTGATCGTGTGCTTCCTGAATCTTGTTGCAGCACGTTTAGGTCTGACACAGCTTAGCAGGCTGTCTCTTATTTTTCTTCCCACAGTAGTCTTCCTGCTTGGTCCTACCCTGATAGGATATGTGGAAGAGGAGAGTTATACTTATTATCCTTATTTTGTGATAGCTGCATCAATAATTCCCCAGGTATTATTAAGTCCCCGGACTGAAAAATATCTTTACTGGGGTTCAGTTGCGTTTTATTTCATCCTTACGCTGTTTATTGATAAGATCATGGTCTGGTTCGGGCCGGCAGATTTCCCTATTATTGACAGGATAAATACTTTCTACACTTTTTACAAAATTGCTCAGATTGCACTGTTCCTATTTATTAACTCAAGCATTTATTATCTGCGGACGCTTAATTTCCGTTTTGAGGAGGAACTGAACAGGAAGAACAGGGAGCTTGACCAGCAGAACAGGGAGCTGAAAGAACAAAAAGAAAAGATTGAGCAGCAGGAAGATGAACTGGTAAGCAAGGAAATAAGCACATGGCAGAAGCTGGTAAATATTATATCTCATGAGATATTAAACTCAGCCATTCCGATTACCAATCTTGCAGGAATGACGGGCCAGATGCTGGAGGACGAATCAGGTGCGGTACTCAGGCCTGAAAACATAGGAGAGGAGACTACCGCAGACATTCATCACAGCCTTAAGATTATTGAATCACGGACGCAGGCTCTTATCAATTTTGTCAAGGCCACCAAAAGTCTTACACAGATCCCGAAGCCAAATATCAGAAGTATCTCTGTCAGGGACCTTTTTGACCGGATCGCTGTTCTTTACCAGGCGAAATTTAAAGAAGCAGGGGTGCATTTTGAAAAAGAAATTGCTCCGGCAGGACTTTCTGTTAATGCTGACCTTGAGCTGATTGAGCAAGTGCTTATCAATCTTATCCAGAATTCCCTGGAGGCTGTTCAGGATGTTACAGGCCCAAGGCTGATACTCGGCGCCGGAAAAAGCGATTCCGGGCAGGTCCAGATTTCAGTCACTGACAACGGAGCAGGCATCAGGGATGAGGACCTGGAAAAGATCTTCCTTCCGTATTATTCGACCAAAACCAATAAGTCAGGTATTGGCCTGAGCCTGTCGCAGCAGATAATGATGCTGCATCACGGGCGCCTGGAAGTGAGTTCCGGGAAGAGGGACGGTGCTACATTTGTGCTGGTATTCTGAATATTAACCACTGGTCCGGGTAAAAAAAAGAGCCCATGTCTGAACATGGACTCATTTAATTAACCCTAAACTAACCTAACCCGTGAAAAAAACTCTTCTTACGTGACAAATTTAGGCTCAAAAATGACTGTTGTCAATAGCTACCAATGAGTATTTTCTGAAAATCTTCCTGAAAACAGTTTAATTCAGCCGGTCACCTCAAAAAATGCCGGGAATTATTTTACCTCTAGCTTTCCTCCACCTCGAGGTAGATGTACCTGGCATGCGGATATAGCACGGTGATGTCTGACTTGACCTGCGCCGTGATGCTCTCAATGGCTGACGCCTTTGTCCTGTCCTCAATATCGACGGAGATCAGCAGTATGAAGTTGTTGTTGCCGATATACATCGAACGGATATTGTTGATATGCCTGACAGCAATGTGCCGGTTGATTATCGATTTTACCTCGTTTCTCATCTCGCGGGAGATGTTCTCTCCGATGATCAGCTTCCTCAGCTCATTGGCAAGGAAGTAGGACATTATCAGAAGCAGAGCCCCTACAAGCATGGTACCGACAGCGTCAAACAGAGGATTGATCAGTGACAGCAGACTTGAGATCAGGACGATTGTGAGGCCTGCCAGAGCAGCGAAATCCTCTACCAGTATCACGAAGATATTTGTGTCGGTTGACTCCGTCACTGCCCTGATCAACATACCGGATGACGACTTTCTGAATTCAGTAAGCGCGACAGTGAACGATTTCAGTTCGATAGCGATGGATAACACGAGCACAATGAAGATATATATATAATTCTCAAGCGGCTCCGGATGCATCAGCTTATGGATACCCTCATAAATTGAAAAACATCCGCCCATGAAGAAGAGCAGCACAGCCACAAGAAATCCCCAGAAATACTCTTCCTTGCCGTAGCCGAAGGCATGGATCTCGTCAGCACCTTTCGCCGACCGTTTTCTCCCGATGAGCAGAAACACCTGGTTAGTGGTGTCAGCCAGTGAATGGATAGATTCTGCAAGCATGGCTGAGCTGCCTGAGATAACAGACACGATAAATTTGATTACGGCAATTGCGAAGTTACCGGCAAGGGCGAATAATACTGCCCGAAGTGAGTTGCTCTGCTCTTTCATCTGTATTGGGTCCCGAAGGAAGGGGCAAAATTAGTAAAATAAAAGAGGCAATAGGCAATAGGCAATAGGCAGTAGTCTGGTAAACAGGTAAACAAAAAAAGCGCAGAGTTTGTCTCTGCGCTCTTTGCTCTTCGCTCTGTGCTGTGCGCTGTCTATCTGGGCGACGATCTGTCGTTGTCTGATCCGCGTGAGCTGCTGCTTCTCTGAGAACCGGCGTTGCTCCTGTTCTGGCTGCTGCTGTGGCCTGATGATCTGGCCTCAGGAGCTGATGACCTTGAAGGCTGTGATTTCTGCACTGAGGACTGCTGTCTCGAAGCTGAAGGCTGCGACCTCTGCACTGAAGCCTGCTGTCTCGAAGCTGAAGGCTGTGATTTCTGCACTGAAGCCTGCTGTCTCGAAGCTGAAGGCTGTGATTTCTGCACTGAAGCCTGCTGTCTCGAAGCTGAAGGCTGCGACCTCTGCACTGAAGCCTGCTGTCTCGAAGCTGAAGGCTGCGATTTCTGCACTGAGGACTGCTGTCTCGAAGCTGAAGGCTGCGATTTCTGCACTGAGGACTGCTGTCTCGAAGCTGAAGGCTGCGATTTCTGCACTGAGGACTGCTGTCTCGAAGCTGAAGGCTGCGATTTCTGCACTGAGGACTGCTGTCTTGAAGCCTCTGACCTCTGCACTGTGGCAGATCCTGAAGAAGCCGACCTCTGGGTTGATGCAGTGGCTGATCTCTGAGTTTCAGAAGCAGATGATCTCCGTGTCGCATCAGCAGATGAACTACGGTTTACATCAGCAGATGATCTCTTGGCAGCGTCAGCAGATGATCTCTGGGCTGAATTAGTACTCTGTACCGATGACTGTCTGCGTGTATCAGCGCTGCGGCTGCCCTGGGTCCTTGCATACATTGCCTCTCCGTCTTTCCTCTGCTCGGGGTGCGAATAGGTGCTTGTGTAGTTACCTGCGCTTACCCTGTGCGCTACCTCTGACGAATAGTGACGGCTGCTGTGATAGTAGTGGTCATCGTAGTAATTGTGCCTGTGGTAGTCGCAGTGGCGGTAGTGCGCGTAGTAATCATGGTGCCAGTTGTAGTGGTATCCGTAGTAGTAGTGCCAGTAGAAGGGCCTCCAGGGGTTCCAGTAAACCGGGTAGTAACCCCAGTACCATGACGAGTGCCAGCTTACGTAGTACGGGTTGTATATGTACCTGATCACCGGCCAGGCAGCGACCTCATAATATGTGGTAGTTACCACTTTGACATTGTCTGTATAGACTGTCGTGCCTGTGTAGCCGGGATTAGGTGTTTCTGCATAAATGGGTTCGACGATATAGTTCTTTCCGTAAAGCAACTCGTCACCTACGAGCTGTATCTGCACCGAACCATCCTTGAACTGCTGTACGGTAAACACTGCTATGTCCTGCGATTCCTTTTTGTTAAGAGCGGTTCGCAAGGCTATTGTGTGCACATTTCCGTCAACATAGTCGGTTACTGTTATGTAGTCCACCAGGTTGTCGCCGTTAAGGTCGAGGTTGTTGATCTTTGATTTTTCATCGTTAAGGTCTCTCTCGAAAGCCTCAAGGGTTTCAGATTCCTGGAACAGTTTCATGGTTGCGTAGAGGTTCAGGTTATCCCCCGGAAGACCGAGGTACTCCTCAGGAGAGTTCCCGGCGCTGACTGCTGTCAGTGATGCCATCAGGACTGTGAGGATCGATGTGCAGATGAACTTTTTCATTTCTTTAAGTTTTATGAAGATTTACTCTTCAAAAAGGATATATGCAAAGGGTGTGCCAAACCCGGAGGTACCCTTGTGACAGCAGAAAACAAAAAACCCTGCAACAGATAAGTTACAGGGTTTAATACTATGATCTAATGATAATTACTTCTTACCCTGGCCACCACCCTTCGATCCGCTTGCAGGTTTCTGCTGGTTACCTGAGGCAGGTCTTGCACCCTGGTTTTTGGGACCGGCTCCGCCCTGTTCCATATTCTGCTGGTGATAAGGTCCGGTACCGTCCTTTTTCATCATTTTTTCCTGTTTTTTCAATTCCTTCTGCTGTCTCTTCAGTTCTTTGTCCCGGTTCTTCTGTGCTTTTCTTTCCTGGTTCCTGGCATGTTTCTGATCACTTACCATCTGGCCATGGTTCTTATACTGGTCCTGTGATTGTACCTGAACCGGATCCTGAGTGCGGGTCTGGGTCTTTTCCTGTTCCCCTCTTTTTTTCTGGCTCTGTGCTGACCCGCTGGTCTGTGCTGCCAGGGCTGCTCCTATGAGCAGTGCAGCGATAGTGAGAATAACCTTGGTTTTCATAATCTTCTGATATGTTTTATTATTATTTGTTTCAAAAGTATATCCCTTATGATGAATTATTCATGAAGATTTGAAAATAACCTGTGGAAAGGTGCAGAAAGCAACTATTTGCGATTGGTACAACTTTTGTTTACCTTTGCGGCGATTTAAGCATAAGTTAGATCTGTATAGTCAGCTCTTCTCACCAGAATCACTTTTGAAGAGATCCTTTCTACAACCACTAGTTTACGCTGAACATTTTTTCGCCAAAGGAGCATTACCACTTTGAACAGATATATGGTTAATGATTATTTCAGCGGCATTAACCAATCATTTTATAAATGGAATATTACAAAAATTCCCGACGAAGGGAAAAAAAGAACTTCAATCAACAAAGCACGGTAAAAACAAGAACACCAAACAGGAAGAAGAAGAACAACGCCCAGAGTCTCAGTCCCGGGCAGTTTATCAGCAAGGCATCATCTGTCCGTGTTGAAGCATACACCTCAGACAGGTTCATCGATGATCTTCCCGTTGATCTCGCCATAATCCGCAATCTTCAGAAAAAAGGCTACGAAAAGCCTACCGAGATACAGGATAAAACCATCGAAGCCATACTTAACGGACGCAACCTCATGGGGCTTGCCCAGACAGGCACCGGCAAGACCGGCGCGTTCCTGATACCGCTGATACATAATTTGCTCCGCAAGGATGCAATGAAACAGGTTCTCGTGGTTTCACCCACACGTGAGCTGGCGCTCCAGATAGACAGTGAGTTCAGAAGTATCGCTCATGGGCTTAAGCTGTACAGCACCTGCCTGATAGGAGGTACCAGTGTAAGACGTGATGTCGAGAACCTTCGCAGACCAGGTCAGATCGTAATCGGCACACCGGGCCGGCTGAATGACATGATGCGCCAGGGAGCCCTGAAGCTTAACAGATTCAACATACTTGTGCTCGATGAGTTTGACAGGCTGCTTGACATGGGGTTCGCCCCTGATATCAAAAGGCTTGTCGAAGGCATGAATAACCGCACCCAGACTATTCTTTTCTCGGCTACCGAAGACAAGGGCCAGAAGGCAATCATCAGCAATCTCATGACAGATGCATACGAAGTGAGGGTAAGGGATGAAAATGTCTCCGCCGATAACATCGAACAGGATATAATTACAGTGAAGGAGGGCGAGAGCAAGATCAACATCCTCCTTAATATGGTACGCGATAAGTCGTTTGAGAAGGTACTGGTGTTTGCCGACACCAAACGGGGTGTAAGCCGGATCTGCCGCGACCTGCGCAAGGGCGGCATAACTGTTGATGAGATACACGGCGACAAGTCGCAGAATTACCGTATCAAGGCCCTGGAGTCATTCAGGAACCGCAAGATACAGGTGCTGGTGGCTACAGATGTGGCAGCGAGAGGACTGGATATAACCAATGTCTCGCATGTAATTAACTTCCAGGCTCCCAAGGACATAGAGAGCTATATACATCGCATAGGGCGGACAGGCAGGGCAGGTGCCAGCGGTAAGGCGCTGACATTCATTAACTAAAAACCGAAAGAACATGGCGGGACCGAACAACAGTTACATCAAGAAGCAAAAGACCGAGAAGCGTCTGAAGAAGAGAAAAGACAAGGAGCAGAAGAAGCAGCTCCGGAAAGAGAACTCATCCGGCGGAGAGTTTGAAAACATGATCGCCTATGTGGATAAATTCGGCCGGATAACAAATGAGCGTCCCGAGGAGGAAGCAGTTCAGAAGGATTAGGAATATCACCCGTTCATTTTTTCCCTTGCCTCGATACACCACATCAGTTCAGTGATGAATGCGGCAGCACGTTTGCCCGTGACTTCAGGCGCAGCGGGCTTCCCTTCTTCATCAAATGTCTCCATGACCTTTGGAACCGGAAACATCGCGGGAACAGTCCATGCACGTATCTTCCACAGTGAGAACTGCAGTGCGGTTATGACCTGTGTCCCGCCGAACGAACCGTCGGAGACGGTTGAGATTGCGACGGGCTTTTTCCGCCAGTCGTCGGTCAGCAGATCAATCACGTTCTTCAGGCTTGCAGGATAGCCGCCGTTATACTCAGGAGCTATAATTATCACCCCATCGGCTGACCGTATCTTTTGCGCAAACTGCAAGACCTCCGGTGCCGGGTCGGTCTGATGCCGCAGCCGTTCATCAAAGAGAGGAAAGTTGTACTCCTTAAGATCGAGTATCTCCGCCGAAGCCAGCTGATTTTCCTCAAGATACCGTCTGAAGAAAAGAGCCACCCTGTGGCTGTTCCTCCCGCGTCTGACGCTGGGTGATATGATTGCTATCGTTTTCATAATTCAGGGCAAAGGTACAAATAAGTCAAAGGTCTTAAAGTCCCTATAGTCTTATAAATCATTTAAGTCAAAACACTATTGCCTACTGCCTACTGCCTATTCCCTTGAAAATATTACCGAACTTTAAAATATTAATCCCAATGATTCGTCTTAGCCAGTAAAAGGAGAGATCAATGAGCCCCTCTGAATCAGAAAAGATCAGTACTGCATATAAGAGCGAGAAGAAAAAGCTTCTCGGCTATATAAGCAGGAGGGTGCCCGCACATATTGAGGCAGAGGATATACTGCAGGATGTCTTCTACCAGCTTACGGTGGGCTTCAGGGATCTCGACAGGATACAAAACCTCACGGCGTGGCTTTACAGGGTGACGGATAACCGGATAACAGACCTCTTCCGAAAGAAGAGACCGGTTAGCATCTCATATTCTGAAAGCACCGGTGGAGGCGACGACGAGCCATTAACTCTCGAAGAGATACTTCCGTCACTCGGACCTGCACCGGAAGATGAAGAGATCAGAGAGATGATATGGGATACGATAGCGGAAACGCTTGATGAGCTTCCTGCAGAGCAGAGAGACGCTTTCATCGCAAATGAGTTTGAGGATATGAGTTTCAATGAGATGTCTGAAAAAACCGGTTTACCGGTCAATACCCTTATCTCAAGGAAAAGATACGCCGTTCTTGCTCTCAGGGAAAACCTTAGGGAATTGTATAAACTGCTAAAAAATGAATGATATGAAAACACTTAAAGTATTAAAGTACGTAGGTTTCGGAATACTGGGGACAGCATTTGTATTCCTGGTTATCTGGGGTGTGATGGCACTCTGGAACTGGCTTATACCAGGTCTCTTCAACGGCCCGGTGCTGACCTACTGGCAGACAGCCGGCCTCTTCCTCCTGTCGAAGATCCTGCTTGCAGGTATCTCCCCCGGGGGCGGACAGCATAACAAAAGTTACAAAAAGGACTGGCACAGGAAATACCAGGGCAAATACGGATCGTGGTGTGAGGATGCTAAAGAGGAGACTGCAGCGCCTGAGGCGTAAAGCATTGGGCAAGGAGCACGGGGCACGGGGCAGGGGCACGGGGACGGAGCACGGAGTAAAGAGTACGGAGGCCCTGTCAGACAGGTATTAAGCGGCGACGCCCGGATTGGGCGTCGCTTTACTTATGGCAAACAGGTCAAATGAAAAATGTATCGAATTTCGGCTCGCTGAATTTCGACTTTCAGACTTATGACCTTCAGATCAGGGTTATACCTTTGGGAATAGTTACAGCCACATGTAAAAAACAGCTTCAGGCCCGGGTTGTTCACATCGGATCACAACTTCACCCCGGGGGGAATGCACTGCTGTTCAAAAAATCATCCGATATCTGCCGCACAATTTGTAAATTCACGTCTTTATGGCATAACTCAAAATCCTTTATCATGAAAAGAAAAAGTATAACCATGGGCATGGGAAGCCTGATCCTCATGCTTATGATGACTTCACTGTCATTTAATGCATCATCTCAGACGCTTAACACAAAACAGCTCACTGCCGAGATTGACAAAATGCTTACGGAAAAGTTCGGACCCGGAGAGACAGGCTGTGCTGCCCTCGTGGCAAAGAATGGACAGATAATCTATGAGAAAGCCTTCGGCATGGCCAACCTCGAGCTCAACGTGCCAATGCGGCCTGACATGGTCTTCAGGATCGGCTCCATTACCAAGCAGTTCACGGCAGTGGCTATACTTCAGCTGATGGAGCAGGGTAAGCTGTCGCTGCAGGATGATATCACCAAATTTATTCCCGATTATCCGACTCAGGCCTATACTATTACGATCGAGCACCTCCTCACCCATACCTCAGGAATTAAAAGCTACACAAGCATGCTGGATTATATGAAGAATGTAAGGACAGATATGAAGCCGGAGGAGGTAATTGCGATGTTTAAAAACCAGCCCATGGAGTTCGCTCCCGGCACAAAATGGAACTATAACAACTCGGGCTTTTTCCTGCTTGGCTATATAATAGAGAAAATAACAGGCAAGACCTATGCGGAATATATACAGGAGAATTTTTTCACTCCACTGGGTATGACATCCTCATGCTATGGCAGTGATACCAAGATTATTAAGAACCGTGCCTCAGGGTACCAGCCAGGTGATGATGTTGTACAGAATTCAGATTACTGCAGCATGACACAGCCCTATTCAGCAGGTTCCATCATGTCGACTGTCGGGGACCTTTTCAAATGGCATCAGGCAGTACACTCTTATAAGCTTGTAAAAAAGGAGACGATTGACAAAGCCTTTACCGAATATAAATTAGCGAATGGAGATGGTACAGGCTATGGTTACGGGTGGTTCCTTTCCCAGCTTCAGGGCAGTCCTACTATAGAGCATGGAGGGGGGATCTTCGGTTATCTTACCAGCTCAGTGTACCTTCCTGAAGAGGATGTTTTTGTCGCACTCTTTTCAAATAATGTCGGCAAGGAACCCGAGTTCACTTCATTTAAGATGGCTGCCCTGACAATAGGTAAGCCGCTGAAGACGAAAGAGATAAAGGTTGATGAGATAACTCTCGATCAGTTTGTCGGGATTTATACAAATGATAAAGAACGTGAGGTTACTATCACAAGGGAAGGAACTAAGCTTTCAGCAAAACTTGCAGGATCGGGAACAAGAATGATGAACCCTGTAGAAAAGGACAAATTCCTGGTTGAGGATGCATTGATGTACGCGACCTTCAACAGGGATAGCGCGGGTAAAATTGTCTCCTTCGTCAGTGACGACAGGGGCAAACTCGACACATGGAAACTGACTGACAGGAAAATCGAGGAAAAGAAAACAATTTCCGTTGATGAGGCTATCCTGGAAAAATATGTAGGACAGTATGAGCTGCAACCCGGTTTCATCATCACCTTCACCCGTGAGGGTAACAGGCTGTTTACGCAGGCTACCGGCCAGCCGAAGTTTGAGGTCTTTGCTGAGAGCGAGACGAAGTTCTTTCTGAAGGTTGTCGACGCCCTGGTAGAATTTGTACCTGACGCAGACGGCAAGGTCAACAAAATGATCCTGAACCAGGGAGGACAGACGATGGAGGCCAAACGAATCAAATGAACGACAGAACATTTGAACAATCGAAATCATAACCGATTATCTTTATAAAAATTATAATCCGCATTTATGAAGAGATTATTCGTATTTCTTCTTCTGTTGGCCGGAGCCGGCATGACAGGAGATATCTGGTCGTGCACCACATTTATCATCTCAGGCAAAAATACACCTGACGGGAAACCGATACTGTACAAGAACCGGGATACGGGAACACTGGATAATGCCATCGTCTTTTTCAGTGACGGCAAGTATCAGTATATAGGTATTGTCGATTTAAGGCAATCATGGAAGAAGGAGGTGTGGGGCGGATTTAACTCAGCAGGATTTGCCATCATGAATTCGATGGCCTATAACAATAACGTTGGAGACACCACAAAATTTGAAGACCAGGAGGGGGTGGTAATGAAACTCGCTCTGGCTTCATGTGCCACACTCGCCGATTTTGAAATGCTGCTCACTGACCTCCCGAAGCCTCTCGGTGTCAATTCCAACTTCGGCGTCATCGATGCTTCCGGCGGAGCTGCCTATTATGAGACCGGCAACTATGGCTTTAAGAAGATCGATGCCAATGACCCTGCCCTGGCACCGTTCGGTTATCTCATACGCACCAATCACTCGTTCACAGGAGCAGTTGACGAGGGTATGGGGTATATCAGGTATGCTGCTGCCAGCGAAGCGCTTAACATGGCTGTTGCACAGAACAGGCTTGAGCCTCAGTATCTCCTTAATAATATCTCGCGTAACCTGAACCACTCGCTCACAAAGGTAAACCTGAGGGCAGATCTGCCCCCCGATAACAAAAGCGCTGAATTCAGGAGCTTCGAGGATTTTATCCCGCGGTTTTCAACGGCATCTGTCATAATGGTTGTCGGTGCGGCAAAGGGAGAAGACCCTGCAGCGGCGATGGCATGGATGGTCGACGGCTCTCCTCTTACTGCAGTGGCTGTGCCGGTATGGGTCAGCGCCGGCAGGGACCTGCCGGCGGTGGTGAGCATGAAGGATGACATGCACTCACCTCTCTGCGACGCTGCAATGCAGCTTAAGGGTCAGCTCTTTCCAATCAGTCGCGGCAACGGGAATAAATACATAAACGTGGCTGCTCTCATCAATGCTGATAAGACAGGCATCCTGCAGCGCCTTGAGCCGGTTGAGAACGAGATCTTCAGAAAGACTGCTGAGATGACGACTGTCCTTTCCGGTAAAAAGACGGATAAGGCAATTATCCAGGAGCATTACAAATGGATTGACAGCTATATCATCCGGTCTTATAAAGAGATATTTGATATTGAATTTAAATAAGGCATTAGGCAATAGGCAATAGGCAATAGACAGTAGTTCAGGACTTTAGACTTTTTGCTTCGTTCCTCCGGAATAATTATCTTTGCCGGTGATTTCCGGTCGGACTGGTTAACGGATTTTGACCGTGGGATGAGCAGGGATTATGGAAGGGCAGAATATGCAAAGAACAAGGCCTGAGTGGATGGAGATAATCTCCAGGTACAATAAGCCTGACCCCCTTAAAAGCTGGTGGCAGATAATTAATTCAGTGGGCTCCTACCTGATCCTGTGGGTCATTATGGTAAAGTCGCTTGAGATATCTTACCTGCTTACCCTGGTTCTGTCAGTTTTTGCTGCCGGATTCCTCGTCAGGATATTCATCATATTTCACGACTGCGGTCACGGATCATTCTTCAGGTCAAAACGAATGAACACAGTAGTGGGTATTATCACCGGATTGTTTGTATTCACTCCTTATCACCGGTGGCATCGTGACCATCACATACATCACCAGACCGTTGGTAACCTTGATAAAAGAGGCACGGGCGATGTTATGACCCTGACTGTTGATGAGTATCATAATCTGTCCGTATGGAAGCGCTTCGGGTATCGCCTGTACCGGCATCCCCTGTTCCTCTTTGGCATTTCACCGATTTTATTGTTTGTTGTGCTTTATCGCTTCACGAAGAAATACATGTCGTGGCGTGAGAGGATTTACGTTTACCTCACTAATCTGGTGCTGGCCGGAGTGATCACCCTGGTGATACTGGCAATAGGATGGAAAGCCTATCTGCTTATTCAGCTTCCGGTGCTTTACATCGCCACCGTCCACGGTGTATGGCTTTTTTATGTGCAGCATCAGTTCAGGCATGTGTTATGGACCGACAGCGGGAACTGGGATTATATGACTGTAGCCCTGAAAGGCAGCTCACTCTTTAAGCTGCCCGCGTTACTGAACTGGTTTACCGGCAACATCGGGTACCATCATATTCATCACCTTAGTCCAGCCATCCCGAACTACAACCTGAAAAAATGCCATGTTGAGAATTCGATTTTCAGGCAGATAAAGCCTATTACATTCATGTCGGCATTTAAGTCCCTTCTTCTGAGACTATGGGATGAGAAAAGGGGAATGCTTATAACCTTCAGGGAAAGAAGGAATGCAAAGGTTGAGGCCGTCTGATTAACCCGGACTTTAGCACAATCGAACAGCAGACCCTTCGAAACCGGAACCGGCTTTGAGGACTTTCAGACTTCAGACTTTAGTGACTTTAGATTTTACGGATTTTACTGACTGCCCGGACTTTTGACTTTTGACTTCCTTCGTTTTCTTTACGGGAGCCTTGAACTTCTCCGTGACCAGCTCCGGCCACTGAAGGTCAAGTTCCTTCAGGGTCTTCAGCACCACTTCGGCAACAGCATATAATTTTTGCCAGTTCTTGTCAGCGGGAACCACGGTCCATGGAACCTCATTGCACCTGGTGAGTATAGTCTGGTAGACCTTCATATACTCGTCATACTTCTCACGCGTGTCCCAGTCACCATCCTTGTGCTTCCAGTGCTTCTCCTTCTGCTCGATGCGTTCCATCAGCCTCTCCTTCTGCGCCTCCTTTGAGACATTGAGGAAGAACTTGAGCACCTTCGTGCCATTCGCTTCAAGGAGCTTCTCAAAGGTGTTGATCATCTCATAACGCTTCCCGATCACATCAGCAGGGATGTATTTGCCCACCGACGGTACGAGGATATCTTCATAGTGTGATCTGATGAATACCTGCATTACCCCGTTTGCCGGGCATACCTGGTGGATTCTCCAGAGAAAATCGTGCGAATACTCAAGATCAGTCGGTTTTTTGAAACTGTAAACTTCAAGGCCGATAGGGTTGCAGTATCTCAGCAGCCCTTTTGTCAGGCCGTCCTTACCGGAGGCATCGGTGCCCTGCAGCACGACTATAATGCTGTACTTGTTCTGGGCATACATCTTATACTGAAGCTCGCCAATCTCTTTCAGCATCTTTTTGGTCTTCTTCTCTGTCTCGTCCTTGTCCCAATCCTTGTTGAAAGTCGGAAGGTCTGCAGTTTTCATATTCGTATCTGTTGGTGGCCGTTTATACAAAATTAAGAATTAAGATTTAAGAATTAAGAATTAAATAAGATTTGCGATTTGCGATTTGCGATTGCCGAATGGGATTATTTCTCAACCTCTCAACTTCTCAACTTTCTCAACTTCTCACCTTTTCCACTGTCAGACACATTACCGGACAGTGTCCCTCAGTGCTAAACTCTGTGTTAATCTGTGGTAAAACACTAACTGATGCCACCGGTTGCACCCGTTATGCAAAAAGTGTAAATTTGAGGGCATTTATGACAATCGCAACCATGGCCGGACACAAAGGGCAGCCCTATTACGACATATTCCTCAATTATGATTTGTGGCTTGAGACGGTCAGCAAGGAGAAGGTACTCGACGGGGAGGGGTTTGCCCTTCTGCTGGAGATAGAAAAGACCGGCTCACTGACGGCTTCGGCCCGCAACCTGGAGATGAGTTACCGCAAGGCCTGGGGCATTCTGCGCGATGTGGAGCATCATCTCGGATTCCATCTTGTTGACAAAAGACGCGGCGGCGCTGCCGGCGGCCGTACGAACCTGTCGCGCGAGGGCCGGCAGCTGCTGAGAGCTTACAACAGCCTGCACCACGATACAGACATTGCCATGAAGAGCATTGCAAAAATCTTCTTTAACCGTATCAACGAAATCAACGGCAGGCAATGAGGAACACCATTCTCCTGCTGGTAATGACAATGTTGCTGATTACGGGATGCAATTCCGGCAAGGAAAGGAATATTATTATCTTCCACGCCGGCAGCCTCTCGGTACCGGTGAAGAAGATCAGCGAAGCCTTCGAAAAGGCCAATCCCGGCGTCAGGGTACTGGCGGAGGCCGCCGGCAGCGTTCAGTGCGCCAGGAAGATCACTGAGCTTCACAAACCGTGCGACATTATGCTGTCGGCCGATTATTCAGTCATCGATAACCTGCTCATCCCTGAATACGCTTCATGGAACATCAGGTTCGCATCGAATGAGATAGTGATAGCCTACAGGCCCGAATCGGCTTACTCTTCCATTTTCAGGGAGGATAACTGGCCTGATATCCTGCTGAAGGACGATGTAATCATCGGCCGGGCTGACCCCGATGCCGATCCCTGCGGTTACCGCACGGTCTTTGCCGCAAGGCTGGCTGAAGAGTATTATGGCAGGCAGGGACTGGCCGATTCACTGCTTAATAAAAACAGGGATTATATCCGGCCAAAGGAGGTCGACCTGGTGGCACTGACCGAGACAGGGGTCATTGATTACATGTTCCAGTACAAGTCGGTTGCCATTCAGCACGGCTTCAGGTACCTTGAGCTTCCTGACGCGATCAACCTGTCATCCCCGCAAATGAAGGATCATTACAGCAGCGTATCTTACATGATTCCCGGGGAAACGCCTGGGGAGCGTTCGGAGATCCGTGGTGACTACATAAGCTATTCAGGTACGATACCTGACGATGCACCGCATAAAGAGCTTGCTGAAAAATATTTCAGCTTCCTGCTGAGCGATGAGGGAATGAAGATCTTCACCGAGGCCGGACAGATACCTCTCGTATCTGTAGTCACCGGTGATACTGCTGCCATTCCGGCAGCACTCAGGCCATACATTAACAGAACCGGGAATCAGTAAGAAGATTATGAAAGGTCACTCGCTCTTCAGCTGGATATTTACCGTTCTTGCCTCCCTGGTGCTGCTGTTTATCATTGCGCCGCTGGCGGGTATGTTCCTTAACTCATCGTTCAGCGAGGTAAGAACTACCGCCTCTGATCCTGAGGTGCAGCGCAGTGTATGGTACACTTTGCTGGTGGCTTTCGCTGCCACGATAATCTTTGCTGTCGGTGCTGTGCCCCTTGCATGGATCATGGCCCGCAAGGAGTTTCCGCTGAAGAAGGTGGTGCAGGGCATCATAGACCTGCCGGTAGTGTTGCCGCATACTGCTGCGGGCATAGCCCTGCTGGGTTTCATCTCACGGGATGGTTTTCTGGGCGGCGCGGCACAGAAAGCCGGGATACTGCTCGTGAACAACGGCGCCGGCATAGCTCTCGCAATGGCTTTCGTCAGCCTGCCTTTTCTAATCAATGCCGCGCGCGACGGTTTTGCTGCCGTGCCGGAGAGAACAGAGAAGGCAGCCCTGACCCTGGGAGCCTCACCGTCACGCATCTTCTTCACAATCTCGCTGCCCCAGGCCTGGAGGTCTGTCGTCTCCGGCTTCATAATGATGTTCGCGCGCGGCATGAGCGAGTTTGGCGCCGTAGTTATAATCGCCTATCACCCCATGATAGCCCCGGTGCTTATTTATGACCGCTTCAACACCTACGGCATCACCTCGGCAAGGCCTGCATCGATAATATTTATCCTTGTGGCGCTCTTTTTCTTCGTGCTGTTCAGGACACTGGCCACGGAAAGACATACAATATTCAGCAGGGAGGACGATGCTGCGGACTGAGAGATTAAACAAGCGCTTCGGCGGGTTTTCGCTGAAAGAGATTACCCTGGAGGTATCTCCGGGAGATTATTATGTCCTGCTGGGCCGGTCAGGAGCCGGCAAGACCCTGCTGCTGGAGCTGATCTGCGGGCTGACAACACCTGACAGCGGACATATATTCCTTAACGGTGAAGAGATAACATCTGCAAAACCGCAGCAGAGAGGTTTAGGCCTTGTCTTCCAGGATTTTGCGCTCTTCCCCCATTATTCTGTCCGTGAAAACATTGCGTATCCACTGAAAGTCAGGCATATGCCAGTGGAGGATATTGATCTCAGGGTCCGGCATGCAGCTGAGGAAATGAACATAACACCTCTTCTTTCACGCAAGCCTTACAATCTCTCCGGAGGGGAGAAGCAGCGCGTGGCACTGGCCCGAACGCTGGTCACTGACCCGAAGATACTGCTCCTCGATGAGCCCATGGCCTCTGTCGATGCCAGCCTAAAGGACAGCATCAGGCGCATGCTGCGCCGCCTTAACCGCAACGGACAGACAATCATTCATGTCACTCACGACTTCGGCGAAGCCATCAGCCTGGCAAACAGGGTAGGAGTGATGCACAACGGAATGATAATCCAGGAGGGTACCCCCCTCGATGTGTTCAACCACCCTGTCAACAGGTTCGTGGCAAGATATGCCGGTATAAAGAACTTCTTCAGGGTCACGTTTGTTACTTCGTATAAAAACTGCTCGGGCATCACGGAGAAAACAACAAAGTTCAGACTTCCCAGGGCTGATTATCCTGCTTCGGGACTGCTCATCATTGGCAGCAGTGAGGTCCTGCTGTCGCGCCAGGGTGCGCCGGGGGTGCAGATGAACAACATTCACGGCATAATTGACGATGTAGTGCCGTCAGCCACCGGATATGAGATAACTGTCAGCGCCGGGGACTATTTTTACGTTGATATTACGCACCGTGAGATGGAAGAGAATAATTTCATCCCCGGAGAAAAAGTTTTGGTTTCATTCCCTCCCGAGGCCCTTCGGATACTGGACGAGCCGGAAGGATAAACAGAATATTAAAGATATGATGATAACATTCGAAGAAGCTTACAAAATTGTGACTGGCACCGTCTTCCGCACAGGGAAGGAACAGGTCAGTTTCAGCGATTCGCTGGGCAGGGTGCTTGCAGTGCCGGTAAAGAGCGACATGGACATGCCTCCGTGGGATAAGAGCACTGTCGATGGCTTTGCCTGCCGGCATTACGATCTTGGGAATGAACTTACGGTCATTGAGACTGTCGCTGCAGGCGTTATGCCTGCCAGGGAGGTGACATCTGGTACATGCTCCCGCATAATGACCGGGGCAGCCATACCGCGCGGTGCAGACTATGTGTTCATGCTCGAGGATTCCGAAGAAAAGGAGGCAGGAAAAGTGCGGTTCACAGGCAGGGCGGGAAAGTCCAATATCGCAAAGGCCGCTGAGGATCTGTACAAGGGACAGACGGTGCTGAAGGCAGGACAAATCATCAAGCCGCAGGACATTGCGGTCATGGCGGCTGTGGGTGCCACGGAAGTGACTGTGAGCAACAGGGTGCATGTGGGGATCATCAGCACAGGCAATGAGCTGGTTGAGCCTGAGCATATCCCCGCAGAAGCACAGATACGCAACAGCAACGCATCCCAACTGATGGCCCAGGTGACGAGGGCAGGAGCCGTTGGCAGATATTACGGCATCGCATCAGATGATGAGGCTTCTATAGCGCGGCTGCTCAGTGCGGCTGTCGATGAGAACGACGTGGTGCTCATCTCGGGAGGCGTATCATTCGGCGATTTCGACTTCGTTCCGGCTGTCATGAGGTCACTGGGACTGACGATCCATTTTGACCAGGTGGCAATGCAACCAGGCAAGCCGCTTACATTCTGCACGGGAGAGAGAAAGGCCGTCTTCGGCTTGCCGGGTAACCCTGTTTCAACATTCGTGCAGTTCGAAGTGATGGTGAGACCGTTCCTGAATAAGATGGCGGGCGTGACAGCTGAGGATCCAGTACTGATGCTTCCCCTGGCAGCCGATTACTCAAGAAAGAGAGCTGACCGGATGGCATGGATACCTTTTACAATGACCGCTGCCGGTGAAGCGCTGCCGATCGAATATCACGGCTCGGCTCATATCACGGCGCTGCCCGATGCCTGGGGCATAATCGCCATACCGCGCGGACAGAGCTGGATACAAAAGGGAGAGATGGTAAGTGTCAGGCAGATTTAAACCTTAAATCAAACTAAACAGAAAAGAGACATGACATTTCCTGAAAAATTCAAGGTGCTTGTAATCACTCTGAGCGACAGGGTGCATAACGGTGTTTATAAGGACCTCAGCGGTCCGGCTGTTGTGAAGTACGTTAATTACGCCATGGCTGCGGCAGAATGGGACTGTGAGATTAACACGCTGGTGCTGCCTGATGATGCTGCAAGCCTCCGCAATACAATGTCAGCATCGACAGATATGGACCTCATCATCACCACCGGCGGAACAGGTCTCGGTCCGCGCGACATGACGACGGATGTGATCAGGCCGTTGCTGACAAAAGAAATACCCGGTGTTATGGAGCTGATAAGGGTCAAATACGGCCTGAAGAATCCGAACGCAGTGCTGAGCCGCTCAGTGGCAGGTGTCACAGGCAAGACGCTGATCTATACCCTTCCGGGGTCAGTGAAGGCTGTGCATGAATACATGGCTGAGATAGTCAAGACGATGGAGCATACGTTTTATATGCTGTACGGGATGGATAAACATAAATAGGCAATAGGCAGCGACCAGTAAGGCAATGATCCGGCGGATCATTTCAGGGAGCTGTCAGACTGCAGGGCAGGCAATAGTGGGAATTTGCGATTTGCGATTTTTAACCGATAACAGATAACTGACAACCGAAGACTACCTTGGCCCCCTGGTATTTGCTACTGTAACTCCGGTCAGGCGGTCGTACCTCTCGCGCGGGTCACGGAAATAGGTGAGAATAAGATAATCATTCTCGGTCTCGTAATGGTATCCTTCAAAATGCGCCCCTTCAGGAACCTTCGACCCTACCGGCACAAAGGCATATTCATATGTGTACCATCCCTGCTTAAGCAGCAGCGAAGCCTCATAACATCCCCTTGAGGTGCTCCATGTCATCATGTTCTCCGGTCCGTATGACCAGTCAGTGAATGCCCCGGTGACATAGACCGATCCGCCCTTCAGCTCCGCGTAAAGCGGCAGTGTGAAATATACCCATACATAGTCCGCATCACTGTCGGGCGAGTCGCTCTCCTCCATGGCAACAATGTATTTCCCGTTAATATCCTCATTAAAAAAGTGCTGTTTGAACTCCCTGTCTTCGGAAGGCAGAAGCAGTGCATGGTATAGCCCGTCGACAAACTCCAGGGCCCGTACGTTCTGCCTTGTCTGCCTGGTGGTCTTTATATCGAAGTATCTGAATTCATTCCCTCCGGGGAAGAGTGTGTTGTCAGAAAGAGCATTGAATTCAAGCTTGTTGTTACCGACGAAATCAGGCTTCAGGCTACTCCGGGTCTTGTCCCACCTGCCGTTTTGCATTACGGTTATTGTCACCTGCCTGTAAGGATCGGTAACAGGGAGTTTGGCTGTTGACACCGTTATCTCCGGCTGCTGGTGTGTCTCCGTTGTTCCCGGCTTCATTGGCCGCCTGAACATGACACTTGCAACAGTCGATCCCTCAGTCACAAAGAACCTCTTCCTGAGCAGCGGCTTGTCAGGCTCTCCCGGAGCCCATACCGTGACGACATAGTTGCCTGAAATCTTTAACCTGACATCCTCATTGGGTAGTGCGAGCGAATAGTGTGTATATGCCGGCCTGGTATTGAACGACGGCAGGTAATCCCTTATCTGGTTCTCCTCAAAACCCTCAAGGAAGTCGCTTGTGAAAAGTCCGCTGCTGTTCCAGTCGCGGTCGCAGTGATCAAGCCGGTACCATAATGATTCGCCCTGACCGTCAATAATATCAAAGTGCAGGATAATCTGTTCAGGGCTGTTAATCTGCACGAAAGGGTATGCAAGCCTCCATCCGTCCTTCTCAAAAAAGACAGTTTTAACGGTTCCGGCAGAGTATTCTTCAGAAGCATTAACCTGGCCAAAAGAATTAAAGGCGGGTGTCAGGAAACAGGGTATAATTAAACTTAATATTTTAATCCTTGCTATATTTACGGACATAAATATCTATTTCCGGCTAAAGTACAAATATCCTGCCGCATTGAATTGGACCGGTCAGAAAAACAGTTTTGTGATTAATGTCATACCTTACTGTGAAAGAAATAACATTGTATTATAATTGCATAATTTTCAGGAATCAAGTTGAAATCAACATATGTCAGAACTGATCAGATTACGTAAAGGACTAAACATCAAACTTGCCGGGAAGGCAGAAAAAATTCTTCTTCCGGAGACTGTTGTGACCCGTTTCGGGGTGAGATTTGCAGACTTCCCCGGGCTCACCGCCAAGCTTGAAGTAAAGGAGGAAAGCGAGGTAAAAGCCGGCAGCGTGCTTTTTCACGACAAAGCCTTCCCTGAAATAAAGTATGTCTCACCTGTCAGTGGCACGGTGAAGGAAATAGTCCGCGGCGACAAGCGCCTGCTGACGGAGATAGTGATTGAGCAGCAGGGAAGCAAAAAGGTTGATTTTGGCCCAGCTGACCCGCTGAAACTGTCGCGTGAGGAAGTCACCGCGAAGATCATGGAATCGGGCTTATGGCCTGTGCTGAGACAGAGACCCTATCATATCGTCGCCCGTCCCGGCAGAGTACCCAAGTCGATCTTTATTTCGGGCTTCGACACTGCCCCGCTGGCCCCCGATATTGATTTCATAATGGCCAATACCCACGGGAGTTTTATGCAGACGGGCATCAATGCTCTGTCGCGCCTTACCGACGGCAAGATCCATATTTCGTTTGAGTCTGAAGGGTCCAGGGTCGGGGAGATGAAAACTCTCAAAGGCGTTGAGGTGCACAATTTCAAAGGACCGCATCCGGCAGGGAACGTAGGGGTACAGATCCATCATATTGACCCGGTGTCTAAGGGCGAGGTAGTATGGACAATTGATATTCAGGATGTTGTTGCTCTGGGCAGGTTGTTTAACACCGGATTTCACGACCGTGAACGTATCATCGCACTGACAGGAACAGGCGTGTTGTACAGGAAATATCACCGCATCAGGCCCGGCGCCTCAGTCAGCGGAATACTCAAGTCGAACCTGAAGGATGAACATCACCGGGTAATCAGCGGAAACGTGCTGACGGGTAAAAAGATAACCCCGGACGGTGCGATCGGTTTCTATGACAATATGGTGACCGTCCTTCCCGAGGGTGATCACAGTGAATTTTTCGGATGGGCTTCTCCCGGGTTCACCAAGTTCAGCTACTGGAGAACATTCCTCTCCGGGCTGCTTCCGAAGAGGGAATATGACCTCGACACAAACGTCCACGGAGGACAGAGGGCATTCGTTGTCACAGGCCACTATGAGAATGTCCTTCCCATGGACATCTATCCGGTGCAGCTTATCAAGGCGATACTGGCCCAGGAAGTTGATCTGATGGAGAGTCTCGGCATCTACGAGGTGGCCGAAGAGGATTTTGCCCTGTGCGAATACATTGACCCATCAAAGACAGATATTCAGGATATAATCCGCCAGGGAATCAACCTGATGATAAAAGAGATGAATTAATTTAAGGAAAGAACTTATAATGAATTTCTTACTGAAAAAAATAAAGGAGCTGGAGCCCAAATTTCAAAAGGGCGGGCGCTTTGAGAAGCTGCATTCCGTTTTTGACGGTTTTTCGACTTTTCTGTATGTTCCTGACAAGGTGACCTCGAAGGGCTCCCATATAAGGGATTATATGGATATGAAGCGCACCATGACGGTTGTCATAATTGCGCTGCTGCCGGCACTGCTGTTCGGGAGCTACAACATCGGACTGCAGCATACAAGGGCATTCGGCATCGGTGAATGGACTGTCATGCACATGTTCTGGTTCGGCTTCCTGAAGGTACTGCCACTGATAATTGTAAGCTATACCGTCGGACTGGGCATCGAATTCATTGCCGCGCAGCTCAGGGGTCATGAGATAAATGAAGGTTTTCTTGTCACCGGCATGCTGATCCCGCTTATAATGCCTGTTGATGTACCTCTCTGGATGCTGGCTGTCTCTGTCGCCTTCGCCGTCATAATCGGCAAGGAAGTCTTCGGCGGCACCGGGATGAACATACTCAACCCTGCGCTCACCGCGCGTGCTTTTCTGTTCTTCAGTTACCCGGCATGGATGACGGGCGACAAGGTATGGATAGAAGGCCTGGTGAAAGGCGGAGCCCTTGACGGGTTCTCAGGATCGACACCGCTGGCTCTTGCCAAGCTCGATGAGTTTGAAAAGATGCCGTCGGCAATGGAAATGTTCACCGGCACCATACCGGGTTCCGTCGGAGAGACATCGGTGATTGCAATAATGATAGGTGCATTCATACTGCTCATTACCGGGGTGGGAAGCTGGCGCATAATGCTCAGCATGACCCTCGGAGCGCTGGGAATGGGGTTGCTTCTCAATGCAACGGGAGGCAATGAATACACTCAGATACCTGCATACTATCACCTTATAATGGGAGGTTTTGCCTTCGGCACGGTCTTCATGGCCACTGACCCGGTGACGGCAGCGCAGACAAATACAGGCAAGTATATCTACGGGGCACTGACAGGCATCATGGTGGTAGTCATAAGGGTCTTCAACCCTGCCTATCCCGAGGGGACCATGCTGGCCATTCTCCTGATGAATGTCTTTGCGCCGCTCATTGACCATTTTGTGGTGGATGCGAATATCAAACGGAGGTTAAAAAGAGTAAAGACAACTTAATAACGCACGAGATGAAAGATTTCAGCAACAAATATATTTTCACTTTCTCTGCCGTGATGGTTGTCGCCGTCGCCATACTTTTGTCACTGACAGCGCTGCTTCTGCAGCCCCGGCAGGACAAGAATATTGAGGTGGAGAAGAAAATGAATATCCTTTCCTCGATCAATGTCGCATCGACAAAGGAAAACGCGGAAAAACTCTATGACAAACATGTAAAGGAGGTTTTTGCGATCAACACCGATGGCAAACACATAGACGGTGTCGATGCCTTCAGGGTCTCCCTGCGCGCCGAGCAGAAAAAACCTCTTGGCGAACAGTCGCTGCCGGTTTATATTGCGGTTGCAGACAACGGAGACACGCTTCAGATATTTCCTCTTGAAGGAAAGGGTCTGTGGGGTCCGATCTGGGGTTATGTCTCACTGAAGGATGATATGGCGACGATAGCCGGTGTAACCTTTGATCATAAGGGCGAGACGCCGGGGCTGGGCGCCGAGATCAACACCACACCCTTTGAAAGCCAGTTCCCTGGCAAGAGCCTTTATGAGAACGGCTCCTTCGTTTCAGTGCAGGTGGTCAAGGGAGGTGCAGATCCCGGCAGCAGGCACGAAGTTGATGGCATCTCCGGCGGAACAATCACCAGCCAGGGACTTGAGGAGATGGTGCACGACGGGTTAATCAAATATGAAAAGTACCTCATCCAAAACAGGAAGTAGATATGGAAAACAAGGAAAAGGAGCCGCTCTTGTCGGCTAAGAATATAAAACTGCTTACAAATCCTCTCGGACAGGATAACCCGATTACAGTGCAGGTGCTGGGCATATGTTCAGCCCTGGCGGTGACGGTGAAGATGAAGCCGGCGCTTGTGATGGCAGTATCCGTCACCATTGTCGTTGCATTGTCAAACCTGATCATCGCCGCGATGCGCAAATATATCCCCGGCCGCATCAGGATCATCGTTCAGCTGGTTGTCATCGCCACATTGGTGATCATTGTCGACCAGTTCCTGAAAGCCTTCGCCTTTGACGTCAGTAAACAACTTTCGGTCTTCGTGGGACTGATAATTACGAACTGCATCCTGATGGGCCGCCTTGAGGCTTTTGCCATGGCAAATGACCCCTGGCCATCTTTTCTGGACGGCATCGGTAACGGAGCGGGCTACGGCATGATACTCGTAATTGTTTCCTTCTTCCGCGAACTTCTGGGAAGCGGATCAATCATGGGTTACCCTGTCTTTGAAAAAATCGGCCTCTACAAGACGGGATACGAAAACAACGGTATGATGATAGTTCCCCCGATGGCTCTGATTACAGTGGGAATCATAATCTGGGTGCACCGCAGCCGTAATAAAAACTTACAGGAAACCAGGTAAAGAAAATGATTATGGAAAACCTGCTGAATATATTCGTCAAGTCGATTTTCATCGACAATATGATCTTTGCCTTCTTCCTGGGTATGTGTTCATACCTGGCAGTGTCAAAGACGGTAAAAACAGCCATGGGACTGGGAGTGGCAGTGATCTTTGTGCTCCTGATCACCGTTCCTGTCAACTTCCTGCTCGAAAAATATGTGCTTAAAGAGGGCGCGCTTGTATGGCTGAATGACAGCTTTGCGACCCTTGACCTGAGCTTCCTGTCATTCATTATGTTTATCGCCGTAATAGCCTCTATAACACAGCTGGTTGAGATGATTGTCGAAAAGGTCAGTCCACCCCTGTATAATTCGCTGGGAATTTTTCTTCCGCTTATAGCCGTAAACTGTGCAATTCTCGGGGCCGCACTGTTCATGCAGGAGAGAGAGTACGACACCATAGCAGAAGCGACTGTCTTCGGTTTCGGATCAGGAATAGGCTGGATGCTCGCCATTGTTGCATTGTCGGCTATCAGGGAGAAGATGCGCTACTCAAACGTGCCTGCTCCGCTGAAAGGACTGGGGATAACCTTTATTCTCACGGGCCTGATGGCCATTGCCTTCATGAGCTTCCTCGGTATAAAACTTTAATGAAATCTGAACTGAAATGACATTAATGATTTTGGGCTTATCCGTTCCGGGCACTGTTCTTGTCAGTATCATAGTCTTTTTGCTGGTGATGACACTACTGGTAGTTCTGTTGCTTTATGCCAAACAGAAGCTGACGCCGCAGGGAGATGTGACGCTGAAGATCAATGATCGTGAGATGGTTGTAGAGCCGGGGTCAAGTGTGCTCTCAACGCTGTCAGGCAACGGCATTTTTCTTCCGTCAGCGTGCGGAGGCGGAGGCACCTGCGGTCTCTGCAAGTGCCAGGTGACTGAAGGAGGCGGATCCATTCTTCCTACTGAGACAGGTTACTTTACTCGCCGCGAACAGCACGATAACTGGCGCCTCGGATGCCAGGTAAAAGTGCGTGAGAACATGACCATCCACGTGCCGGAGGCAATACTTGGCATAAAGAAATGGGAATGCGAAGTGGTGTCAAACAGGAACGTCGCCACCTTCATCAAGGAGTTTGTGGTCAGGCTGCCTGAGAGCGAAGACCTGCATTTCAAGTCCGGTGATTATATCCAGATAGATGTACCAAAGTACGATCTGGAGTTCGGAAGGGATTTTGATGTGGAAGAGGAGTATCGACCTGACTGGGACAAGTACATGATGTGGGACCTGAAGCTGAAGAATACCGAAGAGACTTACAGGGCTTATTCCATGGCTAATTACCCGGCGGAAAAGAACCTCATAATATTGAATATACGTATTGCCACCCCACCATGGGATAATGTGAAGAAACAGTTCATGAATGTCCCTCCGGGGATCTGCTCTACATATATTTTCTCACGCAAGCCCGGAGACAAGGTTTCTATAAGCGGACCTTACGGCGAGTTCCATATAAAGAATACCGAAAATGAGATGGTATATGTGGGTGGCGGCGCCGGAATGGCTCCCCTGAGATCGCACATCTTCCATCTGCTCAAGACAGAAAAGTCAGGGCGGAAGATATCGTACTGGTATGGTGCGAGGTCGAAGAGAGAAATATTCTATGAGGATGAGTTCAGGGCGCTCGAGAAGAAGTTCCCCAACTTCAAATTCAACATTGCCCTCTCCGAGCCGCTGCCTGAAGATAACTGGAAAGGCTACACGGGGTTCATTCACAAGGTGCTGCTCGACAATTACCTGGTCAAGCACGAGGAACCTGAGGAGATCGAATATTATCTCTGCGGACCCCCGGTGATGAACTCTGCCGTTTTCAGCATGCTTGACGACCTGGGCGTTCCGGCGGAAAATATCGCATTTGATGATTTCGGGGGATGATTGCATGGAGCATGGGGCAAGGAGCATGGTGGATTGATCGGGACGGGGTGGTCTGAAATATGAAAAGAACAATAATAATTCTAATAATCGTTTTACTCTTCCCGGGTTGCAGACCGGCTGCTGAGTATGCCGAGATCAACGGCCTGACCCAGGGCACTACATATCATATTGTTGTTGAGACCACACCGGGAATGAATACCGGTGATCTCCGGATAAAGATTGAGAATCTTCTGACTGAGGTCGACAACTCGCTTTCAATCTACAACGATTCATCTGTCATATCTCTCATTAACAGAAATATAAGTGATAAGACCGACACCCTTTTCCGGGAGGTGTTCAGAGCCTCCGCGCTTATATCGGAACAGTGTAACGGTCTCTTTGACATCACCGTGGGGCCGCTCGTGAAAGCATGGGGATTTGGTCCTGATGCCATCAGAAGGTTTGACGAGACAAAGCTTGACTCACTGCTGGCGCTGGTAGGTATGGATAAGGTCAGACTCGAGGGCGACCGGATTGTAAAGACTGATCCTGATATGTTTATTGATGTCAATGCCATCGCACAGGGCTATACTGTGGACCTGATTATAAATTTGCTGGCTGCAGAGGGAATTAATGAATGCCTGGTGGAGGTGGGAGGTGAGGTACGTACTGCTGGCGACAAGAACGGCATGGGATGGCATGTGGGTATAGACAAGCCCGCTGACGGCAATTATAGCCCCGGCGCCGACCTGCAGGCAGCTGTAAGGCTTGATAACAGCGCCCTTGCAACCTCAGGCAACTACCGCAAGTTCTACATCGATAACGGGGTCAAATATTCGCACACAATTGATCCCCGGACAGGTTATCCTTCACGGCATACTCTTCTCAGTGCTACAATAGTTGCACCGGAATGTGCAGTGGCAGATGCATGGGCTACCGCTTGCATGGTTGCCGGGAAGGACACAGCGGTAACATTCATTGAAAAATATGACTACCTTGAGGGATACCTGATCTTTTCCGATGAAAATGGAGATTTGAAAAGCTGGATTTCGGAAGGGCTGCGGAAGAGAATAGAGGAAAGGTAAAATGGGTTTTCGGTTATCTGTTATCTGTTATCAGTTAAATAACCACTGACAACTGACTCTAATTAACCTGGCAGCCGGCACAGGCGCCGGTTCCTTCACCGGGATTACACCCCAGGTCTGTATCCTGGGCGCACCTGATTCCCCTGTCGCGCATAGCCTTGTTCCGGCTTATATGCGTCTCAGGAAAACGACCCCTGGGTTTCAGGAGAATGCTGATAGCCAGTCCTGCCATGGCGACACCCACCAGAACGGCTGAAATTATAAGAAGCTTTATAAACATAACTGTCAATTTCGGTCTGCAAATTTAACACGGCTCGGCCCCCTTTGTTCCCATTTTTTCGTTTTTTCTTGATTTTGACCTGAAAAGTCATTATTTTTCCTGTTCGTTACAGAACCATGGGCGACTATCCTGACATATTCAGTATCAACCCCGAGGATAAAATTCCGGGAAAGGGGAGGGTGCTCATTTCCGAGCCCTTTCTCACCGACCGTTTTTTCAACCGGACGATAGTTTTCCTTACCGAGCATAATGCCCAGGGTTCGGTTGGCTTTATCCTCAACCGTGTCATCGACCTGATGGTGAGCAGCGCCGTGGAGGGATTCGACGGATGGGATGAGCACCTCTCCGTCGGGGGTCCTGTGGCGCCTGACACGCTCCATTACCTCCATACCCTTGGCAGGAAGGTACCCGGCAGTGTGCCCGTCGTTCCTGGCATATGGTGGGGAGGAGAGATCGACGCCCTGCGTAATCTAATTGCCACCGGTACCGTCGGCCGTGACCAGGTGCGTTTCTTCCTCGGTTATTCGGGATGGGAAAAAGGCCAGCTGAGAAGAGAGCTCAATGAAAACTCATGGGTCATAGCCAGGGTGCCAGCCGATGTGATAATGAAGAGCCGCGGCAACGTATGGCGGGATGTGCTGCGCTCACTGAACAATAAATACCGGATCTGGGCTGAGTTCCCTGAATCACCTGAGATGAACTGACGCGACTGTCAGTGCATTATTTTGAAGACCATCTCGCGCAGAAGGTCACCCTCGTCAGTGCCTACCTCGCCAAATCCTTTAGCTTTAAGATCATAAGTGCGTATCAGGCTGATTATATTCATGCATGCCCCCACATTATATACAGTCGCGGCAGTCCTGAAATCGCGCACATAACCCGGGTAGGTCTTCAGCATGGCCACCACATTGCCGTCTGACTTGTCTTTCAGGCTGTGGTAGATCAGCACGCGGCTGAAGTTGGAGAAGAGAACTGAAAAAAGCGGGATGACCTCCTTCTTTGAGTGTGCGGCATAATAATTCACCACCCTGGCAGCCTTCAGCGGATCACGGTAAACGATAGCCTTCCACAGCTCCGTGGGGGTGTAATCCTTACTGATACCAATACTTTTTTCAATAAGCTCCGTGTCTATGCGCGGATTCTTCTCAGGAAGAGAGATGATCAGCTTGTCAAGCTCGTTGGAGATCTTACCCAGATCGTTGCCAAGAAACTCGGAGAGAAGGCGCGATGCATCAGTGTCGGCCATTATCCCTCTGTCAGTCAGGTACCTGTCTATCCATCCGGGTATCAGGTACTCCGGCACCTTGTTCGACTCAAAGTACCATCCTTTCTTTGACAGCGACTTATAGAGCGATTTTCTCTTGTCAAGATCCTCGTATTTGTATGCAATGACCAGTATAGTCGAATTAAGCGGATTATCGATATAGACAAGGAGGTCATCGATTTTTTTCATCTTCTGAGCCTCGCGCACAATGACAACCTGCTGGTTTGACATCATCGGAAAGCGCCGGCAGGTCTCGATGACCTGCGTCACCGTGACATCGAGACCGTAGAGAACTGTCTGGTTAAAGTCTTTCTCCGATTCGTCAAGAACGCTGTCTTCAATGAAATCCGTTATGAGATCTATGAAGTACGGCTCTTTTCCCGCCAGGAAATATACCGGCTTGAAGATCTTGTTCTTCAGATCCCTTATGATCTCTTTGTAGTCGGTCGCCATCAGAAACGCAGGTGCTTAACGGATATGCCGTTGTCTTTTATTTCTGTCAGGCCCTCGATGCCGATCCGGAGGTGTATCTCGGTAAACTGTCTTGTCACCTTGCGGTCGGAGGCCTCAGTCTTTATGCCTGTTGATATCATTGGCTGGTCAGAGACGAGAAGCAAGGCGCCGGTGGGTATCTCATTGGCGAACCCAACGGTGAAAATGGTTGCCGTCTCCATGTCAATGGCCATGGCCCTGGTCTTTACGAGATATTTCTTGAACCTGTCGTCGTATTCCCACACCCTCCTGTTGGTAGTATAGACCGTACCTGTATAGTACTCGAGGTTATTCCGTGTGATTGCTGCCGAAACAGCGCTCTGCAGCTTGAAGGCAGGCAGTGCGGGTATCTCCAGGGGCAGATAGTCATTTGACGTACCGTCACTCCTTATTGCGGCAATGGGCAGGATCATGTCGCCGAGCTTGTTCTTTTTCTTGAGCCCTCCGCACTTGCCGAGGAAGAGCACCGCCTTGGGCTGCACGGCGCTGAGAAGGTCCATGATTGTGGCGGCGTTGGGACTCCCCATGCCGAAGTTGATTATTGTGATGCCGTTGGCTGTTGCATTGGGACAGTTCTTGTCTCTTCCCTCAACCGGCACATTGTTCCATTCTGCAAAGAGCTCAACATAGTGGTTGAAGTTTGTCAGCAGGATAAAGCTGCCGAAAGATGCGAGATCCTTGCCTGTGTACCGGGGCAGCCAGTTGTTCACTATATCTTCTTTTGTTCTCATGACCTTCGGTGCTGATTATTTATATTTGCTGTGCTTAACGGTTACCAAAAATACAAATTAAGTTGAAACCACTGAAACTGCCGCCATGTTCATTGCGCATCAAGGAGGGTCCGGGAGGAAAACTCATCTTTGACCGGCTGAGGCAGAAGTATGTGGCGCTGACACCCGAGGAGTGGGTCAGGCAACATTTCGTAAACTATCTTACTGAGTACCTGCACTATCCATCGGGACTGATACAGGTAGAGGCTTCCCTTACGCTCAACACAATGAAGCGGAGGGCGGATATACTCATTCATGACCGCAGCGGCGAACCTGTCATGGTCGTCGAATGCAAGGCCCCGGATGTGAAACTCACCCAGTCTGTTCTTGACCAGGTGATCAATTATAACTTCACCTACGGCGTCAGATGGGTGGCAGTAACAAACGGCATCATGCACCGTACCGGGAAGATCGACAGAATTGCCAATTCAATTTCGCTGCTTCATCATGTGCCTGATTATGAAACTATTATCACACCGGAGACATGATCGATGTGACCTGTGCGCTCATACGCAACGATGAGGGGCTGGTGCTGGCTGTACGCCGGGGACCGGCTATGGACAACGCCGGCAAGTGGGAGTTCCCGGGAGGAAAGACCAGGCCTCAGGAGGATCATGAGGATTGCATCATCAGGGAGATAGACGAGGAGCTGGGCATATGCATTATAATCAACAGCAGGCTTGATAATGTTGAGTACGATTACGGCGATAAACAGATACGGCTGATCCCCTTCCTTTGCGAGACGCTCTCATCAAAGCCGGTGCTCAGGGAGCACGATGAATACAGATGGGTCAAACCAGGTGACCTGCTCAGCCTTGACATGACTGCAGCCGACATACCCGTAGCCCGTCAGTATGTTTCGCAGTACAGGGCGCCTGTCAGCCAGGAGCCTGACGAAACACATGCTGTCATCACGGCGGAAGCAGGGGAGGAGCTGGCCAGGTTGCTGGGCCGCATCACAAGCACGCAGGAGATAACAATGGTTGCTCATTCCGCCGTCAGCGATACGATGCTCCTCTCACAGCTGGTTACATTATCTTCAAGCCGGGAGAAGAGGGTCGGTTTTATGGCATCGTGGGCGCTATCGAAGGTGTCGGATATGAATGCGGAAGTACTCTCTCCTTTCCTTGCCGTGATGATCGACACCCTGCCCGGCGTACCCAATGAAAGCGTACAGAGATCGTTCATGAGGGTGATAATGAAAAGTGAAGTCAGCAGTATACCGCAGTCGCACCACGCAAAGCTGATTGAATACTGCCTGGGTATTATGCATACTGCGAACACTCCGGTGGCGCCGAAGGCTTATGGCATGGAGATACTGGCTTCGTTCTGCGGACTTTATCCTGATATAATAAACGAGGTCACCGTTGCCGTTCAGATGGCCATCAGTGATGCTTCCGGCGGCATGAAGGCGGCCGGGCGCAAAGTTATTGCAAGGTTAGGGAAAGGCATTAGGCAATTGGCAATAGGCAGTAGTGGGGAATTAAGAATTAAGAATTAAGAATTAAGAATTTCATAATCAGCTAAATCGCAAATCGCAAATCGCAAATCGCAAATCGCAAATCGCAAATCGCAAATCGCAAATTCCTCAGACCTATTTCACCTTCAGGGTCTTCTTAATCCACTTGGTAATGATATCAAGCGCCTCAGGGGAAAAGGTTTCTTCAATTGTGGTGTACTCTGCCGGGGCACCGGTTGTGCAGTGCTGGAACAGGTGATTATGACCGGGCAGTATAACAGTCTTAACCTTTTTGTTGCCTCCTGAAATGACAGCGGTTTTTATGGCCGGCAGGTTCTGCTCAGAGTTCACCTGCAGGTCCTTGTCTCCGTTGAGCGCCAGCACCGGGCATTTAACCGCTTTCCAGAAAACCGCAGGGTCAGTGGAGAGGAAGTACCTCATCCACGGATTATTTACCTGTCCGATCCCCTGTGCGAACGCTGCCATCTTATCTTTTCGTTCATCAGGTGTCAGACCCTTTGCGTCAAGATCTTTGCTATACCATTCCATAGCCTCTTTGGCAGCTTTCCGCTGGTCAGGCTGGGCCATAACTATTTTGAACAGGTTGCTGTTTGTTGCCCATGCCTCCTCAATCTCCTGTTCGGAACTGCCTGAAACGGCAAGGATATCCCGTGTCTGCTTCGACAGAATGTCATAACCGCTCACTCCCGGTCCGGCCAGCGAGACGATAAATGCAATATTATTATTTTTTGATGCCACTATGGGGGCTATCAGTCCGCCTTCGCTGTGACCTGCCAGGCCTATTTTTTTCGGGTTGATCTCAGGCCGCCCGAGAAGATATGACACTGCGGCAGCGGCATCATCCGCAAAGGAAAGAGAGGTGGAATTTGCAGCATTGCCTTTGGATTCTCCAAATCCACGGTCATCATAGCGCAGCACCGCGATACCGTTCCGTGTAAGGTAGTCGGCAATAACAAGGAATGGCTTGTGGGCAAAGACAGTCTCATTACGGTCCTCCTGCCCAGACCCTGTGATCAGCACCACAGCCGGGAAAGGCCCCGGACCTTCGGGCAGGGTAAGTGTGCCTGCCAGGTCAAAATTCTCAACATTGTTTCTGAATGTGACCTCCTCCTCTTTGTAAGGGTATGGCTTCTTTGGCTCCTGAGGACGGTTGTATGTCACCGGAGCAGCGTTCTTCTTCAGATCAAGCGGGTATTTCCTGCCAAGCTGCGTCCAGGTGCCCGTTAGCGCCGAATCACCTGAAAAAACAGCCTGGTACTGACCTTTTATCATTGGTGCGTCAACTGTGAGGGTGTCATCTTTAAAAGTGACCCTTCCGAGCGGCAGGTTCACTGCACCCTGGGCGGGAACATCAAGCGTGACTTTCACCGTATCAGCTTCGGTCATTGTGAATCTGAAAACCATGCTCAGCTGAGCGCCGCCTTCCGTCAGCGTGCCTGTCCACGGACCTTCAATATCTTTAAGTGATCTCTGCGATATTGCAGTACCTGCCGTTATGATTAAAAACAATGCTGTCAGGGCTATTCTGTCTCTTTTCATGATTTTGAAATTCTGCTGTTCTTCAAAAGTACCCTTTTCTGTCTATATTTGAAGGTTAAAAATCAATAAATGAAGATCGTTGATACGCGCGGGCTTACGTGTCCGGCTCCGCTGATAAAGACAAGGCAGGGACTGACGGAAGCCGCACCTGACGAGGCCGTGCAGGTGATCATTGACAACAGGACTTCGCTTGGCAACGTCAGACGTTACCTGTCTGACAACAAGCTGACATTTACAGTCAGGGAGGAGGGTGAACTGGTTTATGTGACTGTCACCCGGGGAGAGAATACTGAGATGAGCACGAACGAGGAGGAATACTGTGCTCCCGAGGTGGCTGCGCCGCCTCGCAGACGCAATATGGTTGTCGCTGTCACATCTGAAAAAATGGGCAGCGGCGATGACGAACTGGGAACAAAGCTGATGATCACTTTTTTCAGGACACTTGTGATGGTTGAACCCGCACCGGCCTCGGTTGTATTTTACAACTCCGGGGTGAAGCTTGCAATGGATGATTCACCTGTGCTGGAATCTTTAAAAGAGCTGGTATCAAAAGGCACCTCTGTTTATCTCTGCACAACATGCATCAACCACTTCGGGATTAAGGACCGTCTTCCGGTGGGCAGTTTCAGCGATATGTACCAGATACTGAATTTGCTTAATGATGCTGATCATATAATCCGTCCCTGACCTGTATGGCTTTCGATCTTCTTACAACGGTAGAGACAGGCGGATGCTCTTCAAAGATCCCGCCCCGGCAGCTTGAAGAGCTGCTGTCGTCGCTTCCCTTGCCCGTCGATCCGAAAATACTCGTTGACATTGCCACGCATGATGATGCAGGGGTTTATAAGATCAGCGATGACCTTGCACTGGTGTTCACAACCGATTTCTTTCCCCCGCTTGTGAGTGACGGTTATGAGTTTGGCCTGATAGCTGCAACAAACTCGATAAGCGATGTTTACGCCATGGGAGGAACGCCAGTGCTGGCCCTGAACATCATGATGTTCCCCTCCTCGCAGATCCCGCTGGAGGTCTATTCAGACATACTGAGGGGCGGGTATGACAAGGCAAAGGAAGCCGGAGTGAGCATCATTGGCGGTCACAGTATCGATGACTACCCTCCGAAATATGGCCTTGCAGTGATTGGCACCGTTCATCCTGACAGGATCATCACCAATGCAGGGGCCCGCGTTGGTGACCTGCTTATTCTTACAAAACCTGTCGGCACCGGTATCATTCTTGCCGGTCACAGGATGAAGATGACCACCGGTGACCAGCTTGAGGCGGCAAAGCGCCTGATGATGAAGCTAAACATGGAGGGTGCCCTGCTGATGCAGAAGTACGGTGTCAGGGGCGCTACTGACATCACGGGTTTTGGTCTCGCCGGTCATGCGCTGAAGATGGCGCGGGGGTCTGGAGCAACTATACGTCTGAACATGAAAAACGTGCCGGTCCTCCCCGGGGCTTACGCGCTGGCGGAGCAGGGGTGCATCCCGGGCGCTGCCTTCCGCAATTTGGATTATACGGAGCAGGATACTCTTTTCGAAGAAGGTCTCGATTATAACCTGAAGATGATAGCACATGATGCCCAGACATCCGGAGGGCTTCTGATGGCAGTGTCTGAACCGCAGTCCGGCGCCCTGTTGGCCGATTTGCATAGTTCAGGCCATCATGAGGCTGCAATAATAGGCAAAGTTGAGCAGAAGGGAGAGGTATCCCTCGTATTGGTAAAGTGACCCTATTTTGGCAGTGAGAAGATAAACTCTGTTCCACCCCCGGGGCGTGTTCTGAGCAAAATCTCGCCTTTATGCAACAAAATGGCGTTCTTGACAATGGCTAATCCCAGTCCTGTGCCTCCGCTCTTGCGTGAGCGGCCGTCATCGATCCTGTAGAACCTTTCAAAAATACGTGGCTGATGTTCCTCGGGGATACCGATACCGTCATCTGCAAATGAGAAACGCTGGTATCCCGGCACACCCGGAAGGCTTCTGACAGTTACAGTGACTTTCTCGCCTGCATACGTTACGGCATTTTCCATAAGGTTCTGGAAGACGGAGACCACAAGCGACCTGTTGGCTGTGACCTTTATTTCAGGATCGATATCAATTTCCACCCTGATCTTTTTCTTGTTTATCGATGTTGTCAGGTTATCACGCACCTCTTTAACGATACCTGCGACATCCAGTTCCTCAAACGGGAAGCTGCTGCCCGTCTCATCAAGCTTGTTAAGTGTGACGATATCATTGATCAGGTCAGTGAGCCGTGTCGACTGAGCAAGTGCCTTGTCAAGGAAATAGAGCTTTTTCTCTTCATCAAGGTCCTTATTCACCATCAGTGTCTCAAGATACCCTCTTACCGAGGCGATAGGTGTTTTTAACTCATGGGCGATATTTGACGTCATTTGCTGACGCATAGCCTTGTTCTGCTCTGTACGGGTAATGTCAGTAATAACGATCTCAAAACTGTCATCGTGAAAGAGAATACAACGGATGCTGAAGAACTTTCCGGCTTTTTCGATATGGAATTCTGTTGAAGGGGTCTCGGCATTTTTTGCAGCAGAGTGCTGATGGTTATTAAGGAATGACTTCACTCTGGCAAACAGCGGATGGTCAATAAATCCCTCGGGGTCTAATGAATGCTCCCCGGTCAGGGCATTAAGGAAGACCATGAAAAGGTTGTTCGACATGGTTACTTTATGGTCGGCTGACAAAAAGGCTACTCCTTCGTTAAGCACATGAAGGTGTCTGAAAAGTTTTTCCTTCTGAAGGTTAAGCTCTTCTGTGTTTTTGGCGAGATTATTATATATTCTTATAATCTCCTTGCCTGTCTCCCCGATCTCATTTTTAGGGAAGATTATTGCCGGGTCATTTCCTTCACCGCGTCTGACCCTCGCTGCAAACTCGCGAAGCATGGTGATACTTTTCCCCAATCGCCTGGTCACCAGTGCAAGTAACGCCCAGATAACAAGGAAGGTGACAGCCATAAAGAGAAGAAAGATATTCTCACGCCTGAGAAATCCCTTTATATTAATATTGTACTCTTCAGCCAGCCTGACGTAATAAGTGCTGAAGTATCTTGAGAAATAATAGTATTCCTTTCCTGTAGAGGCTGATTTGCGGACCGCTGTTCCGTATGGTGAGAAAAGTGATTTGCCCACTTCGGGTCTGGCGAGGTGGTTATCCATTGTGTTCCAGTCTTCCACAGAGCTGTCATACAGCACTTTGCCATCTATGTCAATAAGGGTTATACGCAGGTCAGGAACCGGTATAAGGTTAAAGATTGAGTCAATCAGTTTATAATTGCCATTTTCACTCAGCGAGTTTACCCTGATATATTTGTCAACGAGGCCTGACATGTCGTTAAGTCTGCTGTCCAGGGCGGCTATCCTGATCTTCTTTTCGCGGCTGTACTGGAAAATCATCATGAGTACAGTGAAGAGGAGGAAGATACTGAAGTAGTAGAGAAACAGTTTCCGATTATAGCTTTGTCTGCCTGTCATAGGTTTCTTTTTTCAATCGCCGAAATAATATCCGTATCCTGACTTGTTTTTTATCATGCCGCCTTTTCCTCCAAGTTTTCTTCTGATGCGGGCAATTGTAACGTCCACTGTGTGGTCTGTAACGATCACGTCATTACCCCAGATACGGGCAAGTATCTCTGTTCTGGGAAGTATTTTGCCTGTGTTCCGGAGAAATAAAGCGAGTATTTCGTACTCTTTTCTTGTCAGTTCGAGCGGTTTGCCATCAGAGATGATCAGTTTGTTATCGTTATCAATTATAAAATCGCCTGAGTTTGTCTCCGCCTTTACCTGTGAAGGCGATGATCTGCGCATGATGGCTCTGATCCTTGCCATCAGCTCTCTGACAGAAAAGGGTTTGGCCATGTAGTCGTCGGCTCCCAGGTTGAAGCCTGTTATCTTGTCATTATCAGTGTCTCTGGCAGTGAGGAAGATAATGGGAGTTGCCAGGTTAAGCTCCTTCCTTATTTTTTCTGCAAGACGGAATCCTGACATGGCTCCCATCATAACGTCAAGAATAAAGAGGTCATAGGAGAAGAGGTTTTTGCGCAAGGCTTCCTCGGCAGAGGTGGCGATGTCGACAACATAACCGTCACCGGCAAGGTTGAATGAGAGGATCTCAAGGATGTCTTCCTCGTCGTCTACTGCCAGTATTCGTTTATTCTCAACCATCTGTTTATTTATGTCCTGCGGTCCCGCCGGTTTCCCTTACCCTCAGAAACCTGCTTATTCATCTTTCCCAATGCCAGTATGCCGTATATCGGTTCCCTGCATCGAATAGATAGAAGCTTCAGCTATGTTGGTGGCGTGATCTGCGATCCTTTCAATATTGGATATCATATCCTTTAATTCGACATATCTCATCACTGTCTGCCTTGTTTCATCATCAAGTGATGATTTGTTAATATAGCTGACAAGCAGTTTGTGGTTCATCTCGTCAATGACAGAGTCATTCTTGATTGTCCAAATTGCAAAATCAGGGTCAGCATTTATAAATGAAAGCAGCGCTTTTTCGACCATGATGGTTCCTGATGAGAGCATGTTATTCACGAGTGAGCAGATAGAGTCATATTCATCGCTTTTTCTGATAGTTTCAATAATCCTGATCAGGTTGTTTATGCGGTCACCAATTCGTTCGAGGTTGACGGTCATACGATAGCAAGCCACTATCCGGCGTACATCTGAGGCCACCGGCTGGTAAAGTACGATGGTGTTGGTGAACTGCTCACCGATAACCACTTCATAGTTGTCGAGAAGGTTTTCCGCCTCCCTCATTTGTCCCGTCAGTTTTTTAAAATCATCGTCATCGGATATGGTCATCAGTTTCTCAAGCAGTGTAAGCTGTTTCAGCACAAGGTTGGCCATCTCCCTGAAGCTGGTCGTTATTTCATTTAATGCCTGTTCCTTTCTTTCGCTCATTATAAGGTATTTTAACAAATGTAAGAAATAAGTATTTTAATCAACCGAATTTACCTGTCAGATACGCCTCTGTACGAGGATCCTTCGGATTGGTAAAGAGTGTTTTAGTCGTGCCGGATTCCACAAGTTCGCCCAGGTACATGAACATTGATTCATCGGAGATTCTTGCTGCCTGGGACATGTTATGTGTAACAAGCACCAGCGTGTATTGTTTCTTAAGCTCGACGAGCAGGTCCTCGACCTTTGAGGTAGCTATCGGGTCAAGCGCTGAGGTGGGCTCATCAAGGAGCAGGACCTCAGGATTGAAGGCGATGGCGCGAGCTACACAGAGACGCTGTTGCTGGCCTCCGGAAAGGAAGGTGCCCTTCCGGAACAGGAATTCCTTAACCTCATCCCACAGTGTGACATTTTTGAGGGCGTTCTCGACGATCTCGTCGCGCTGGCTCTTTTTAAGCCTGATGTCGTTCAGGCTGAAGCCGGCGATGACATTCTCATATATCGTCATGTTGGGAAAAGGATTGGGGCGCTGGAACACCATCCCCACCTTGCGGCGCAGCTCGATGACGGACATCGAAAAAATGCTCTGTCCGTTAAGCAGTACTTCTCCTTTTGTTTCAATGTTGGGATAGAGCTCGTGCATGCGGTTCAGACCACGCAGCAGGGTGCTCTTCCCGCATCCGGAAGGACCCATGATGGCAGTGATGCTGTGGCGACTGATGCCTGCAGATACATTGCTGACGGCATAGCGTCCAGGCTCGTATGCTATCGAGAGGTTTTCTATCTTTAATACAGGTTCGATGTTTTGAGTGTCACTCATCAATGTCAGATATATTTACGTTTTGAGGCAATACTTCGGGATAATAGGTTCATTGAGAGTACGAAGACCATGAGGAAGAGGGAGGCGCTCCATACAAGGTTAACCATGTTGGGATCATTGTAGAAGTCCCAGATCAGCAGCGGAACTGCACTGACAGGTTTTGTGATGTCAAAACTGATTGAGGGGCTTCCCAATGCTGTAAGCATCAGCGGCGCCGTCTCGCCCAGTACCCTTGACAGTGCCAGCAGCACGCCGGTAGCCAGGCCGCTGAAGCTTACAGGGATGAGGATCTTGTAGATCATCTTGTAATAGGGCACGCCAAGGGCAAATGCCGCCTCCCTGATAGTTATGGGGATCATCATCATTGTCTCTTCCGTTGATCTTATTATCAGCGGCAACATCATTATTGTCAGGGCCACGCTGCCTGCCATGGCTGAATAGCCACGCGTAATATTCTTCACTATCCAAAGGTATGCGATGATGCCGAGTATGACGGATGGTACGCCCTGAAGGATCTCAGTGAGGCTTCTGATTATACCTGCATAACGTTTGGTCCTGTTTTCATACAGGTAAATGCCCGTCATCAGTCCCAGCGGGATTGACAGAAGTGATGCTGCAAGTACCATCAGCAGCGACCCTGTCAGGCCGTTGGCGATGCCTCCCGGGATGACCTCGCCTGATGAGGCAGCCATCATTGCCTGGAAGGTATCCGGCGCCGGTTCGGTGAAAAAGGCAATGTTGATCTGCCGGTAGCCTTTTGCAGCAAGATTACCGACAATGAGAAATATGGGTATGATGGTTATTACAGCACCTGCGATGATGAGAAACCTGAAGCGGCTGTTGGTCCGGGTACGGCGTTTAATGTTATCCTTTAGTATAATACTCATGGTCATACTACGCGAATCGCCTGATTATAAACTTTCCTGCGGCATTTACAAGTGCCGTGATGACAAACAGGAGTAACCCAATCGCTATCAGGGCGCTCATCTTAAGTCCGTCAGCCTCACCGAACTGGTTAGCGATGACGGATGCCATTGTATTGCCGGGAGCGAACAGTCCCTTCGGTATCAGGTTGGCATTGCCAATAAGCATTGTGACAGCCATTGTCTCACCCAGTGCTCTGCCGAGGGCCAGGATAAAGCTGGCAACAATACCTGACCGGGCTGAAGGGATTACAACGCTGAAGATGACCTCGCGGCGTGTGGCGCCCAGCGAATATGCTGCCTCCTTGAGCTCCGGAGGCACCATTGAGATGATCTCGGTGCTCAGCGAGGTGGCGTAAGGAACAATCATAATTGCCAGCACCAGTGAGGCAGTGAAGACACCGAACCCCTGGTCTGTCAGGCCGGTGCTTATCAGCAATGGCCGCAGGGCGTAGAACCCCCAGAAGCCATAAACAATCGATGGTATCCCTGCAAGCAGATCGACCAGGCTCCGAAGTATGCCGGCAGTGCGAGTACCACTGTAATATTCGGCTATGAAGAGGGAGGTCGAGAAAGCCATGGGGATGCATATGATCAGGGCAAGAATGGAGGTAATGACGGTCCCCGCGATGAATGGCATAGCCCCATACTCTTCGCTGCCGGATGTGGGATTCCAGACCGTGGAGGTGATGAACCCCAGGCCATATTCCTTAAATGCAGGAATAGCCCCTCCGACGAGGGAGAGGACTATTCCGGCACTCAATAAGAGTATTATAAGTGACGAGACAAACAGTAAGGCCTTTGTGACCCTGTCACCGTACATCAGTCTTATTTCAGTATTGGTTTGCCTTCGTAGGTTATGCTCTTAAGGATCAGCGCGGCCTGTTCAGCGGCCTTCTGTGGCAGGGGAGCGTAGTGGACGCTTGTTGCAATAGCCTGGGCGTTTCCGCCGGTGAGCCAGTTGACCGAATTGACCGTTGCTTCAGCAGTAGCCTTGGTGCGATCGGCATAACCCTGCTCCTTATACATTATTATCCAGGTGAAGCTCGTAATTGGATATGCTTCAGGGCTCGATGAGTTGGTAATCATGACCCTCGTGTCAGCCGGTATCTCAGTATCAGCCGCAGCGGTGAACGTTCCCAGCGCGGGTTCAATGAAATTTCCGGAGCTGTTCATTAGTTGCGCCATTGCTATCTTTTGCGCAAAGGCATATTCAAATCCGATATAACCAATGGTTCCCTCACTCTGGCTGATGGTCCCCGATACACCGGGATTGCCTTTGGCGCCAATGCCTGCAGGCCAGTTTAGAGACTTGCCCGTACCAAGCGTCTCATTCCAAACCTTGCTGACCTTCGACATGTAATCGCTGAAGATGTATGTGGTGCCGCTGCCGTCGGACCGGTACACGACCGTAATGTTCACATCCGGGAGGGCGATGCCGGGATTGACCCCGATAATCTTTTCATCATTCCATTTAGTTATTTTCCCAAGGAAGATGCCCTCAAGGAGTTCAGGTGTAAGCTTCAGTTCTGTCACTCCGGGAAGGTTATAAGCAATGACCACTGCACCGATACAGGTAGGGATATGAACCACCTCTGCGGGCATCTCAGACAGTTCAGTGTCAGACAGGTATGCATCTGTCGCACCGAAGTCCACCACCCTGTCGCGCAGGCTCTTGATGCCTCCGCCCGAACCTATCCCGCCATAATTAATGACAGGTCCGCCTTCTTCGTTGTACTTTTTAAAGGCGAGGTTATAAAAAGGCTGCGGGAATGTAGCACCTGCAGCGGAGAGTGTTACCTGTTTTTCCTTACCGGCTTTTTGGCCGCCGCCACCACAGGAGGTGAGCGATTATGGCTGCCATTACTAATAAAATAAAGATTTGTTTTTTCATGTATTTATTTGTTAACTGTTGTCCTATAATAATTCTTAATTCTTAATTCTTAATTCTTAATTCTTAATTCTTAACTGTGCTAGAACCTCGCCTCCACATTCAACCCGACGGTTCCGGTATTATCGGCCTCTGTATCATCAGGGGTGAACCATATAAAGTTAGGAGAAATTCTTACATTTTTTACCGGGGAGTAATCAAAACCCATGAACAGGCTGGTGCCGTCCTTGCCCAGATTCCATGGATCTGTTTCGCCATCCACAATGACAGATCCGAGGTTGTCATACCGGGCAAATATTGAAAATTTTTCAGCCACCCTGACTGCGGAAAAGATGCTTATGCCTGAATAGTCCTCGCCTGCAATCCGATTGTGGTTATTCTGCATCAGATACTCCGCGCCGATGGAGAATACTGGTCCCACATATGCTCCGGTAATGCTGAATGTCATCTGTTTGTCGGTTTCGCTGCCCATGATATCATAGTAACCGCGGAACATTATATTTTTCGCAGGATTAAATGTTATACCCGAGACAAATTTCAAAGCCGTGTCTATGGCAACATCCTTGTATCCTTTTCCGTTAAGCAATCCTATATCAACGGTTACTTTATCAATGATCCTGTACTTTGCCATGAGCCCCAGGTCCACGGAATATACCATGCCGGAGTAATCCACTGCCGGTCTCGTGATATATCTGTAATTCCAGAATTTATCAGCCATAGATATCTGCTCAGCCCCTATCAGGCCTCCCCGAATGGTGAGACTGCCGTTGTCATACTGAAGAAATGCATTACGAAGATAGCCTATTGACATTATTTTTCCGTTAACGGTCTGCGTCATTCCGTCATACATGACCCGGCTCATAATTGTTTTTGAAAATGAGAAATCGAAGCCGAGATATGAACGGGTGATCTCAAATCCGGAGACATTATCTCCCCCTGAGAAGGTCGTATGGATGTCTGTAAACAGCAATCCGAAAATCTTGCCTGAAGGCTTGAACTGAGCGCTGTCCTGTGCCTGCACTGGCAACACAAATAATGCCGATAGCAATACAAGAATGATGGGTTTCTGCATAAGAACTATTTTAATGGTTTGACATTGCAAAAGAACTCTTAAATTATTACAGATTTGTTATACAAAAGTTACAAAGTTGTTACAAACGTAATCATTAAGATATAATTAACTTTGCAAGCCGGGGAATTAATGAAATAAGAGAGATGAAACGAACTTCCTTAATAATTATTATATTATTGTTCTGTTTTAATGTCCAGTCACAGAGCGTATTAAACCCTAACTACGGGCTGAAGTCGCCGTTAACGGCAGAGATCGTAAGGGTTGATTTCAACGGTGATGCCACAGTTGTCTGGCTGACTATAATGAGTGATATCAATAACGCCTGGTTCTGTATTGACAAGAACACCTTCCTAATTACGCCCGATGGCATGAAATCAAAGCTGAAAAGCCTTAAGGGCCTGCCTTACTGCCCTGCCACCTATCGTTTCAAAAAACCGGGTGAGAAATTGTCCTTCTCCATGACATTTCCCGCCACAGGACTGTTACCCTGGTTTTCGGTTGTGGAGGAGTGCACCGGCGGATGCCTTGCCATCAGGGGCATAGTGACCGGCGGGGTTCTCAACAACAGGCTGAACGAAGCTTATGCCCTTGCGGATAAAGGGGAGGATATGGCTGCATACCGCCTCTTTGAGGAGATAATCAATGAGACGGACTCACTTAATCTTGGCATCGAAGGATCGATTTACACCAACCTTATCCTGATTGACCGGAGGAACGGGAGACCTCAGACAGCGAAGGGATGGTATGACAGGATGATGACGTCTGACACTCCTGACCTGGGGCTCTACCTGGAAAGCCTCCGGAGAGCGGGGGTTGATTATTGAAAAAAAGCCCTGACCGGGAACGGTACAGGGCTTTCAATAAATATAGGTTAGTTTTAGAAGTGAAGATCTACTCCAATTCCGACAACCCATGTTTCGGTGTCATATGTTTCGTTTATATCAGGTACACCTGTAATTCCTGAAGGGGTTGTCTTTCCTCCATCCTTGTACACTGTGTACATGCCTCCGAGGTTGATGTCGATCATGGGTGACAGGGTCAGGCCTATACCGCCGCCAAAGGTGGAGGTATTAAGGCTGTACCGCTGGTCGCTCTGGTAATTGTCGTTCACACCAGTCACTGTTCCGGCGTAACCTGCACTTAATTTGATCATTCCGGTCAGTGCATATTCAATGCCGGCTGAATAATCAAAGAAGTTATTGTCAATCATTTCGACCTCGAGGTCCCTGCTGCCGTCGTAATCATTGTTCTTGTCGAAGAAGTAGTTCACACCTGCTGCAAGGTAGAGTTTTGGTGTCGGGAATACGCCAACTCCTGCTGAGAGCACGGCTGGCATATCTGCTACCTTAATTGCTCCGTCCTCAAACATGCCACCGGCATCTTTGCCGTCATTAACGGTTGTCGTCAGATCGAGAGTGGTCTTGAACTCATACTTGAGTGATATATTGAACATCTCGTTCGGGGTGATATTAACGCTTATGATCGGGGTGAATCCGCTTCCCTCCTCAACGACGTCAGCCTCCACATTGGTCATATCGTCAAGTACTGCTGCCGTACCGTTCAGGGTAGCAGCCTGCGAGGCACCGTAAGGTGTCAGGGCAATTGCTCTCAGGTAGTCGCCGGGGCTGCCGTTGTACGGTGCAGGCACGCTACCTGGCAATGGGTTCGGTGATGCCGTAATTGTAACATCGTTTATGTAACCTGAATAGGTGTTTTTGGCTGTCACATACCTGCCGCCCAGGGCTACAGAAATGAAATCATTGATTGCATATGATATGTTTGCCTGGTAACCGAAGTATATTGAGCTTCCTTCGAAAAATATGGCACCGTCATATGCGGTAACATTATTGAAGTTCGGATCAGCACCGATTGCATCTATGACACCCTGATCCAGTGTGGCCAGCTGTGTCTGCAGTCCGGGAACCAGGTTCGCAATCTGCTTTTCGAATGAAGGAAGACCAGTGGCATACTCAGCGCCGCCGCCGCCGCCAACAGGATTGAATCCCAGGGAGAAGGCGAATTTATTCACCTTGTACACGGCGTACACTCCCGGGAATATCGGAGCGCTGACGGTTCCGATATATTCAGTCGGCTTTTCTGTCAGAAAATAATAGTCGTTTGTGATTGTCTTTGTCTGGCCGATAATCTGGTTGTTGAGGGAGAAATGAAATCCGTCTTCCAGTTTCGTCAGACCTGCGGGATTGTAATAGACGGCATCAACATTCATTGAAGCCTGGCGACTAATCAGGCGAACCATATAGGCGCTGTGGTTAGTGTTTGTAACCAGCCCGCCGGCAAAAAGAGAACCGGTAATTACCAGTGCAGAAATAACAGTAAGGATTTTTTTCATTGGGTTTCTGTTTTAATTACACATTTTGTTAGTCACTGTGCACATTTTGTCAAGCGGCGTAAAAGTAGGAAAAAAATTGAAATGCATCAGTTTTGATCAATAAAATCGCGGATTTGAGCGTATTCAGGAATGTTTATCTGGTAAAATCCTTCATAATCTGCTCTGTTTCCCTGCGGTTTGCCAGTATCCTGTTTACTATATCAAGGTTGGAAGAGGCTTTTTTTGCCAGGTCCTGATCTGACGAATTTATCAGGGCTTTAAGGGGTTCAACCGCATCTTCAGCGTGACCTGAAATGATCAGTTCGTTAATCTTATTCAGCGGGCCTCCCTTATAAAGCGTCTCAGTGTATGTCTCGGTAAAAGGATAGAATTTTCCTATGCAGTCCTTTGCCGCATCATGAGAGAGCGATCTGACTGTCTCGCGGGCCTTTGCAATTGTTGGCCCGCCTATCATCCCGAAAATGGTGTATTTGGATTTGACGTAGGTTGATTTTTCTCCGGCACAACGGTCAATAACCTCACCGTCTGAAGTATAAAGTGTCATATAATTGTTTGCATAGAGGTAGAAATTTTTGACAAGCATTTCCCCTCCCTCATCATCTTCCTCCAGGTTGACATCCCAGTCCATCACCAGGTTGATTGAATCGAGGGCTATAAGCATGTCGGCACCGTGTGCCGAACATATTGCCCTTACAGTATCTGTGAATTCAGGCAGCTGCATCGAGCTGACACTGAAACCGCTTTTCAGGGTATCTCCGATGGCGAAGCTTTCCTTAGGATCCATCAGGATTGTTTTTCCAAGGCCGTCAATAAAACCTCTTACTGCTATGGCATAGGCAACTTCGTACTTGTCTTTGATAAATTCAGGGATCCTGTAATCGAAGAAGTTTACAAAAACAAACTTCACCGAGTCTGCCTGAAGCACTTTCTCCGGCGGATATGTCCTTTGCATCTGCACGACTGTGGTGCATGACGATGCAAGGATGATCAGGGTGATGACGTACAAAATCCGGTATTTCCTTTTCATTTATAAAGATTTTTGATGTCAGTTCCTGCTGACTCCGACAAAGTTATATTATTAATCCGGCTTGCGTCAATACTTCCGGACCCTGGCCGCACAGGCTCCTGAAGCCGTCTATTTCAATATATAAGCCTGTGCCAATTCCGTGTAATCATGGATTTGCTGCTGTTCCCATCCTTTGTCTTTACCAAGCTCTGCCGCCATGATTGCAGCCACTTTCGGCGCAACCGCTATTGATAACCTGGCATCTAGGTACAGGATACGCACCCGTCGCGCAAGGACGTCATCCACTGTTCTGGCCATCTCCTTTCTCACTGCCCAAACCACTTCACCTATAGTAAATTCAAGGTCAGGGTGCAGCTTTTCTCCATACTCCCTGTTTTCTTCCTGCAGCCCGATTATCTTTTCACGATCTGTGCCGTAAATATACATATGATCATTTCTGTCAGGGTGCTCCAGCCAGCCATGGATCTTCAGGTCCCGGGTCAGGCACCTCCTGAAGGCAAGACCTTTTGTCTTCAGGGCCATGTCGACAGTATCCTCCGCCATGCGCCGGTAGGTTGTCCATTTCCCTCCGGTGATCGTCACAAGTCCTGAAGGTGAGGTCAGCAGCTTATGACTGCGCGAGATCTCTTTCGTTTTTGTTCCGTCAGAATTATTTTTTGGTGCCGCCAGGGGACGCAGGCCTGCAAAGACGCAAAGCACATCCTTGCGTTGCGGTTTTTTCGAGAGGTATCGACCGGCCGTCTCAAGGATGAACTCCACCTCCTCATTCAGTGCTTTGGGTTCCAGGACAAACTCTTTCACGGGTACATCCGTGGTTCCAAGTATAACACGGTTGTGCCATGGAACACCGAACATCACCCTTCCGTCGCTTGTTTTCGGAATCATTATGGCATCGTCGCCGCCAAGAAATGATTTGTCAACCACAAGATGAACACCCTGGCTGGGCCTGACAAGAGGCTTTGTGCCGGGGTCATCCATCTGTATGATGCTGTCAACAAATATGCCTGTGGCATTGATTATGCACTTCCCTTCAAGGCTGAAGCTTCCGCCGCTGATTTTATCTTCTGCAACTACGCCGCAGACCTTCCCGCCCGCATCTTTCAGAAGCTTAATCACCCCGGTATGATTCACGACCATGGCTCCGTGCTCCCTGGCGGTCTGCATCAGGTTCACCGCCAGCCTCGAGTCGTCAAACTGCCCGTCGTGGTAAACAACTCCTCCTTTCAGGTGCCTCTGAACAATCTGCGGGATGCTCTTTATCACATCTTTCCTGCTCATCGGCTTTGAACGGCCAAGGCTCATTGTGCCGGCCAGCAGATCGTAAAGAGTCAGGCCTATTGTGTAAAAAGGTTTTTCCCACCATCTGTAATTGCCGATTATAAAGCGCTGGTTCTTCACGAGGTGAGGGGCGTTCTTTCTCAGATAACCTCTCTCATGCAGCGCCTCCCAGACCAGGGCAATGTCGCCGTTCTGCAGGTACCTGACCCCTCCATGCACAAGTTTGGTGCTGCGCCCGGAGGTGGCCTTGGCAAAGTCAGCCTGTTCAAGCAATACGGTGCTGTAGCCCCTGCTCGATGCATCCACGGCAATGCCCAGCCCGGTGGCGCCTCCGCCGATGATTATAAAGTCCCAGTTCCTGTTTGAGGTTTTCAATTCGTCCAGGAGACTTTCGCGTTCCAGAATATTCATTTGAAGAAAGTAAGGGAATATGAGTAAAACAATCGTAAATATATAATACCTTTTGCTGCTATTTGAACTTTACCCCGGTTTAATAAATTTGTATTCACAGCTTATAAATGGAAAATATGTTTAAGAAGTGCCTGCTGGTAATAATTCCGGCATCGTTAATGATTGCATTTTCAGGATGCGCCACAAAAAAACCTGTTGCAACTGGTGATCCTTTTGGCCGCACACCCGCTGCCGAGCGTGAATTCCGCGCCGCATGGGTCGCCACCGTAGCTAATATCAACTGGCCGAGCAAGCCGGGCCTGCCCGTCGAGGAGCAGAAGAAGGAGGCTCTTGAACTTCTGGATCTCCTCTATGAGAATAATTTCAATGCTGTCGTATTCCAGGTCAGGGCTCAGTGCGATGCGCTTTACAGCAGTGAGCTTGAACCGTGGTCATATTATCTCACCGGGGAGCAGGGGAAAGCCCCTGAACCGTTTTATGACCCTCTTGAGTTCTGGATCGAAGAGGCTCACAAAAGGGGTATTGAGCTCCACGCATGGCTGAACCCCTACCGTGCACATCATCCGACTGGAGGAGAGGTAACGGAAACTTCCATAGTCCGGAAGCGCCCTGATCTTGTTGTGAAACTGGGGGAGGAGGGCTACTGGTGGATGGATCCTGCTCTGAAGGGCACACAGGACCATTCATATAATGTCGTCATGGACCTTGTCCGAAGATATGATCTCGACGGGATACATTTCGACGACTATTTCTATCCCTATCCCGATTACAACAACTTTAAGGACTTTCCTGACGATACAAGCTGGCAGGCATACCAGCAGGGTGGAGGAAAGTTGTCGCGGGGAGACTGGCGAAGGGAAGCGGTCAACACCTTTATTGAAAGACTTTATAATGGTATCAAGGCCGAGAAACCGCATGTAAAATTCGGCCTCAGCCCGTTCGGTCTCTGGCAGCCTTATAACCCGCCTGCCATCGGAGGAGGGTTCAATCAGTACGAGACACTCTATGCCGATGCAAAGCTGTGGCTTAACAAAGGATGGATCGACTACTATTCCCCGCAGCTCTACTGGCCTGTCAACCAGTTAAACCTGAGCTACCCGGTGCTGTTGGGATGGTGGAAGGATCAAAACCTGAAAGGACGGCATCTGTGGCCCGGAATAGACCTGAGCGACGGAGCTCCCGGAGGAACAACAGACGAAACGGTAAATAAGATTATGGTTACACGCGGAATGCTTCCCGAAAGCCCCGGTGTCGTACACTGGAGCATAGGGCAGCTTGTCAGCTCACCGGACATGTTAAAAGCCATAGCCGAAGGACCCTATAAAAACAGGGCACTGATTCCGGCCTCGCCGTGGCTCGATAAAAAAGCTCCGGTTCCCCCGGAAATTATTCTGTCAACGGAGAAGGATTCCGTGAAGGTGTCATGGAGCCATATGATACCCGGTGACGTCTCACGGTGGGTTGCTTATTTTAAGTACGGGCCTCAGTGGCAACACGATATATACGGTCCGGGTGCCGTGTCAGAAAAGATTCCCGGTTTCATAATCAACAGCCCCTACCTTGACCGCACTGATCCGCAGACAATCAAAAAAGCTGAGGAGGTACTGATCAGGCTTGACAGCGTTGCTGTCACCGCTGTTGACCGTTTTGGCAACGAAAGCGCACCGGCACGCATGGCGGTCACCGGCCTCAATTTTGCCGAAGCCCCGTCACTTGAGGAGGTTCTTGCCGTATATGCCGCCGGGAAACAGGTGCCCGTACTCAAACCGCCGGTTGTCAAACCGGGAATAGATGTCCTTGTCGAGGAGCACCTCGATCTGATCAAAGGAAAGAGAGTGGGACTGATCACCAATCCTTCAGCTGTTGGCTCTGATATGAGAAGCAGTATCGATATCCTGGCAGGGACGCCGGGGGTAAACCTGGTGGCACTCTTTGGCGCCGAACACGGTGTGAGGGGAGCACAGCAGGGAAGGATCTTCAGTGACGGTGAACCGGATCCGGCAACGGGCGTACCTGTATACAGCCTGTACGGTGATTCGTATGCTCCGAAAAAGGAATGGCTCGACAGCATAGATGTAATGATCTTTGACATCCAGGGCGTGGGTTCGGCATGGTACACCTTCAAGTTCTCGATGTCATGGGCCATGGAGGCCTGCGCAAAGGCCGGAATACCGTTTATCGTCCTTGACAGGCCCAATCCTCTCGGAGGAAGGGTTGTCGAGGGTCCTATGCAGGATACAATAAATATATACCGCCACCGGCTGCCGCTGCGTCACGGAATGACATACGGCGAGCTCGCTGCCATGTGGAACGAGACGGAAGGCTACGGTGCCGACCTGACAGTAATCAGGATGAAGGGGTGGCGCCGCAGCATGATGTGGGATGCAACAGGACTGATGTGGGTGATGCCGTCGCCGAACATTGACACCTGGGAAACATCGGTTGTATATCCCGGCCAGTGCCTGTTCGAAAGAACGAATATGTCGGAGGGAAGAGGCACAACCAAGCCGTTCATCATGACCGGAGCACCGTGGGTCAATGCTGAAAAAGCTGCCGGAGACCTTAACAGCAGGGGAATAAAGGGAGCCTATTTCAGACCTGTCTATTTCATTCCCCGCTCTTCAGGTACACGGTCAAACCGTTCCCAGAAACCCTGGGATGAGATGTGCGGCGGGGTGGAGATAATGGTTACAGACCCTGCAGCATTCAGATCCGTGGAGGCCTCGCTTCATATCATTGATGCCTACCGGAAGACAAGTCCTGATTCACTTATTTGGTCACCGCCGGCACTGATTAAACAGATGGATGAACCCGGGATGACCGTGGAGAAGGTCGTTCAGGCCTGCCAGGATGATGTCAGCGCATTCATGGAGTTACGGAAGAAGTACCTTTTATACAGATAAAAAACTTATGAGAGCAGTGAAATTTGCCGCCTTATTGATCTTTTCTGTTGCCTTGCTGGCAGGATGCAGCACTGCGAGAAAGGCACAGCAGACAACTGTGACTGAAACTGATGTTTCTGCCAGGGTGGAGAGGGATGTAAAACCCGACAGCGTTGCAGAACGCATATCTCCGTGGGTGGAGTTCCTCAGGACACCGGATTCAATCACCTATCAGCCTCAGTTTGACTTTCTCTGCAAGAGCGAATATCCTGCCATAGTAAGCATTAACGGGATTGAACTGAAGCAGTATAAAACAGGAATATTCTTCACTACGGTCAAATTCAATGAGGGTGTCAACAGGGTCAGGGCAGAGGCAACAACTCCTGACGGACGGACAGCCTTCATTGAACGCGATTTTATCTATGAAAAGAGGGACATGACGCGGAAAGCTTTCCCGCTGTGGATAGAAGAGAGATCAGTCGAACCTGCCACCGAACTTGAACTGCTTGCTGAAGATATTGTCAGGATCAGTTTCCGGGGCTCTCTGGGGCAAAACGGCCAGGTTAGCGTGAGACCAGGCAGAACAACGTTAATATGCTCGCGCCAGGACTTTGCCGATTACAGTCTTTACCGTGCTGACCTGCCTTTAAAGGAGCTGTCTCCGGGAAAGACTTATAAGCTGAATCTTAAATTGACGCCCTCGGCAGATGCTCCGGATAAGAAGGTCCTGGAGTTTCCCGGGGAGAGGACAATCAGGGTGAGGGATCCCGAAGATTTTCCTTATGTCAAAGTCCGCAATGAAAATTCAAGGCTGACATACAACCTGGGAGCCCCAAGGCTCGGTGGGCCGATAAGATCGGAGCTGGGACCTGGTGCAGTGATGAAGACCAGCGGCAGGGTAGGTAAAAACTACAGGATTCGTCTCAGCGCCACAGAAAACGGGTACATAAATGAGGATGATGTCGAGGTGATGCCTGCAGGAACAGTTAAGCCCTCATACTATATTACAAGCATGTCGTGCGGACCGTCCGCTGATGCTGATGTTCTGACCATACCATATCCTGAACCTGTTCCCTATGAGGTTTATCCTGATCCGGAGGGGAAAAGAATTATAATAACCCTTTTTGGCGTTGAGACAAGCAGTACATGGATAACGCACCGCACAGGGAGGAAGATAATTGACAAAGTCACATGGGACCAGCCTGCTCCGGAAACCTATAAGGTTTATGTAAATCTCAATACAGACCGGATCTGGGGTTATGACCTTAAGCCTGACGGCAAAAGCCTTGTCCTTCGCATCAAATACCCGCCTGTGTATGACCTTGAGAACCCACAGCCACTGACAGGACTGAAAATTGCTATTGAAGCCGGGCACGGCGGATCAGGCATGGGAGCAATTGGCCTTTCAGGTTTGGTTGAAAAGGAGATCAATCTTGACCTGTCGTTCAGACTTGGAGATCTGTTAAAATCGATGGGAGCGGAGGTGATACAGGTGCGTGACTCGGACAAGGATATGCTGCTCATTGAGAAGCGTGACCTGGCCATTTCTTCAGGTGCCGATATGCTTATCAGCATCCATGCCAATGCGGGCGGGCGGGGTTACCTTTCCGTTGCCGGCACCAGCACCTACTGGCACAATCCCTTCTGGGCGCCTCTGGCCGAGCGCATCTATGAACGCCTGCTCGAGACAGGCCTTCCCGAGTTCGGGGTGGTGGGCTCCTTCAATTATACGGTGACGAGAACATCACAGTTGCCGGCCATCCTCGTGGAGCAGGCATTCATGACCCATGCCGAAGACGAGGAGAAGCTCGCTGACCCGCTCTTCCGTCAGCAGATGGCGGAGAAAATATATGCGGGGATTATAGATTATTTAAGTGCACTTCAGAAATAAGAAAACAGGACCCGGAGTATCCCTTTCCGGGGCTCCGGGTCCTGCATTTCCGTGCCGTTAAACTCTGAATTGTTAATGTTAGCAGGCGACTGTTATTTTTCGCCCTTCAGACTCCTGCCGTTGTTTACTTTCTGTTCATATTCGTCGACAGCTTTTTCTGCATCGTCAATCTTCTCTTTTTTCAACTGATAATCCTTTTCAGAGATTCTCCTTCCGGCCTTTTCTTTTTCAAGCTCTTCCCTGGCCACCCTGATCCTCTCCCTTGACTGAGCCACTTTCTGGTCTCCTTTTTCAATCTGAGAGTCAAGATCTGCTTCCCTGGCCTGCTGTTGCATCCTGGCCTGTTCTGCCCTGGCCTGCCCGAAATCCCTGCCCTGCAGATCACCTTTATTTTTACCGTAAGCATGACCCTGACCTTTGTCACCCTCATTCTCCTTGTTCTGCTTCAATTCCTTGTCCTTCTTTACCTTTTCCGCGGTATCTTTAACCTTGTCAGCCTCAGTCTCTGCAGCTTCCTCAACCTTCCCAGCATCAGCCTCAGCTGCTTCTTCAGCTTCTTTGACCTTCTCTGTTCCTTTTTGCTTTTCCTGGTCTGCAGCCTTGTTCATCTCTTTGGCACCCTTTCCGTGATTTTCCTTTTCCTGTGCCATAGAGGTATTTCCTGCAGCAAGAAAAACAATGATCAGCAGGTAAAGGGTCACTCTCTTTATATTTTTCATGATTCGATTTTTTCTAGTTAAAGTTCATTCAATAATGTGTCAAGCTTGATACCAGCCTCCTGGATTTCCGTTATGGTGCTGTCAATCTGTGATATGACTGCCTCCGTCTGTTCAATTTCTGCCTCCTGGGCTTTAGCTGCAGCTTCCTTCGCTGCTTTGCCGGTGCATCCGGCCATAAGAAGAACTGCAAATGCAAGTGCGAATAGTGTTTTTTTCATGCGTATCAGTTTTAAGAGTTAATTTTCAATCATAGTCAGCCCGGAAATATCAGGGCTAATTCAGCTATTTAAAAACACGAAAAATTACATAGAATTTTGTGAACTACCATGGCAGACTAAGAATCAATTCTTTTAATCCTTGCGCCCAGGTTATTTAACCTCTTATCCAGGTGCTGATACCCCCGGTCTATCTGTTCGATATTGTGTATGAGGCTTTTTCCTTCAGCGCTTAAAGATGCAATCAGCAACGCAACGCCCGCTCTGATATCCGGACTGTTCATGGTAACCCCTCTCAGCATCTGCCGGCGTTCAAGACCAATAACCGTTGCACGGTGGGGATCGCACAGGATGATCCGTGCACCCATGTCTATCAGCTTGTCGACAAAGAACAGGCGGCTTTCAAACATCTTCTGATGTATCAGCACACTGCCTTTCGCCTGGATGGCAACTACGAGGAATATGCTTATTAAATCAGGGGTCAGTCCCGGCCACGGGTGATCATAGATGGTCAGTATTGATCCATCCAGGTTATTCTGTATTTCATAAACTCCCTGTTCGGGAACTATGATATCATCTTCCTCGATCTGAAGCCGGATCCCCATCTGCCTGAATTTCTCAGGGATTATACCCAGATGCGTTATACCCGCATTCTTAATTCTGATTGATGATCCGGTCATTGCCGCCATTCCTATGAATGACCCCACTTCAATCATATCAGGAAGGATACGGTGACGGCAACCGTGAAGTACCTTTACGCCTCTGATTCTCAGAAAATTGGATTTGATACCGCTGATATCCGCTCCCATGGTGTTGAGCATTGTGCACAGCTGCTGTATATAGGGTTCGCAGGCTGCATTGTATATGGTGGTTTCGCCGTCTGCCATTACTGCCGCAAAGATCAGGTTGGCCGTTCCTGTCACGGACGGTTCATCAAGCAGTATGTCTGTTCCCGTAAGTGATCCGGCAGACAGTCTGAAATAACCCTCGTCCTCATCATATTCCGCTACAGCACCCAGTTTCTCAAAACCGATTATATGTGTATCCATCCTTCTCCTGCCTATCTTATCGCCGCCGGGCCTGGGCAGAACGGACCTTTTAAACCTTGACAGCAAGGGTCCGGCAATCATCACCGATCCTCTCAGCCTGTTCGCCTTCCTGTGAAAATCAGGGTCGTACAGCCTGTCAATAATGGTATGCGCCGCTTTGAAGCTGTATGTGTCTTCACTGATCTGGTGCACCTCCACTCCCATGTCGGAGAGGATTTCTATCAGCAGTCTGACGTCGACAATGTCAGGGATATTTGAAATGACCACCTCATCCGAAGTGAGCAGAACGGCACAAATAACCTGCAGGGCTTCATTCTTCGCTCCCTGGGGAACAATCTCCCCGTTTAGTTTTGAACCACCAATTACCTCGAATGATTTCATTGACTGAATTTTTAGTACTTGTTATCCGGCTCCTGCAAAACTAAGAAGAACTTCATTAAGAGGATTTATTTTTATAATATTGTTGGCATGATTTTTTATCAGGAAAATATCAGCCTTTTGCCTTACAACACTTTCGGCATAGATGTAAATGCCGCTCATTTCTTCTGCCTGAAAAAACCGGAGGATATTGAAGACATCCTTGCCCTGCCTAACTTTACCGGGATGTCGAATAATATGGCTGATTTACTGATACTTGGTCGTGGCAGCAACGTATTATTCACGCATGATTTCGAGGGGGTAGTCATCAGGAATGAAATCATGGGCATCCGCATTATCAGGGAGAGCAGTGAATTTGTATTTATTGAAGCAGGTGCAGGGGAAAAGTGGGAGGATCTTGTTGATTTTGCTGTGGGGAAGGATCTTGGAGGAATTGAAAACCTGACGCTGATACCGGGAACAGTGGGAGCAGCTCCCGTGCAGAATATTGGTGCTTACGGTGTTGAAGCCGCAGATGTAATTGTCAGTGTCCTGGCGTTTCACCTGGAGAAAAAAGAATGGATGACCCTCGAAAATCAGGCATGCAGGTTCGGTTACAGGGACAGTATATTTAAAAGGGAGCTGAAAAACAAGGCAGTCATCTGTTCGGTGGTTTTCAGGTTGTCGAAAATCCCGGTGCTGAAGCTTGACTACGGCGACATCAGAAAGGAGATTGCCGAAAGGAATATTACCGATCCGGCTGTCAGGGATATCTCCGCGATTGTTGCCGATATAAGGCGATCTAAACTGCCAGACCCACAGCAGACAGGCAATGCCGGCAGCTTCTTCAAGAACCCCGTTATCAGCGAATTCTGAATTTCAGAATCTCTCCTCAGCTTATCCTCAGGTAAAATTCTTCAGACAGGGCGATCTCTGCAAGGTCTCTGCAGGATGGCTGATCGAGCAGGCAGGCTGGAAGGGATTCAGGCTTGGTGACGCAGGATGTTATGACAGGCAGGCGCTGATACTGGTTAATTACGGCAGAGCGACAGGAAGAGACATCCTCGCTCTTGCGGAAAAGATAGAAGCATCAGTCTTCGATAAATTCGCGATCTCCCTGGAAAGAGAGGTTAATATTATCTGATCAAGTATCATCACGAAATTAACGGGAGTTATTGTATGATAGACATTTATTTAGTAGCAGCCTTCTGGTTCTTTTCAGCACTCATCTCAACAGTCATAGCGAACCGTCTGAAAATTTCAAATGCACTGATGGAAATCATTATTGGTGCAATTATCGGCTTTATTGCATTTAAATTCGGATTCTTTGACAAGCTGACACTGAATGCCGATTGGATGAAATTTATTGCAGGAGTCGCTGCAATTATGCTTACATTCCTTGCAGGTTCAGAACTAAATCCTGATTCATTAAAGTCGAAATTCAAAGAGATTACGGTCGTTGGTCTTGTCGGATTCTTTGCCCCTTTCATCGGAGCATCATTGATAGCATATTTTATCCTGGACTGGGGACTTCGCCCCAGCCTCCTGACAGGAATCGCTCTTTCTACAACATCGATGGCTGTTGTTTATGCCGTGATGATTGAATATGGTTTTAACAGAACATCTTTCGGTAAAAGTATTCTAGGTGCCTGCTTTGTAAACGACCTGGGAACTGTAATAGGGCTGGGATTGATATTTGCACCATTTACGTACAAAACCATTGTTTTTATTGCAGTGACCATTCTCCTGATTTTCATCTTGCCAGCTATTACTGATTTTCTGATAAAACACTTTGCATATAAGACTGCTGCAATCCGGACAAAATGGATACTCTTTGTTCTGTTGTCGATGGGCGTTCTGGCTATGTGGTCCGGCAGTGAGCCTGTACTTCCCGCATATATTATTGGGATGATACTGGCAAGGACAATTGAAAAGGATGACTTTTTCGTCAGGAGACTGCGCACTATGACAATAGGATTTTTAACCCCGATATATTTCCTGAGAGCAGGAGCATTGGTATCCCTTCCTGCGATACTGGGTGCATTTTTGGTATTCATCCTATTATTTTTTGGAAAAATAATGTTTAAAATCTTCGGACTATACCCGGTCATCAGCAGATTCAAAAAGCATCAGAAGGAAAAATGGTACTATACACTGTTGATGTCTACCGGTCTCACGTTCGGAACTATCTCGGCATTGTACGGACTGACAAATAACATTATCAATACTGAGCAGTATTCAATTATTGTTGGCGTGGTAATAGCAAGCGCCGTTGTCCCCACACTGATAGCAAACAGGTTTTTCCTTCCGGAACATCTGCTTGAAAAACCAGTACTTGATGACCAGCTACCTGATATTTTAAGAGGGAAGAAATAAAAGAGTGGTTTTTAATAACTTCTTATAGAACAATTTCAGGAGGCAAAATGAAGGTTCAATAAGGTACCATTTCGGGATCTCTCCCGCAAGAGAAGTCAACCTTGTCTCATAAAGAAATTTTATTACGTGTTTGATGTGATATCAGTTCATAGTAGGACTATTTACTCATCTGCCGATATGTAATAGTACTATTGAAGATCGGGCATAAGTGCCACTGATACATATAAATTCCAGGCTTACATTTGATCAAAATTGAATCTGCTATGCTGGATGTACTATTAAAACAACCTGAAGTAACAAATGATTCAAAAGCTGTTATCAGGATTAGCGACAGAACAGACAAACCCATAAAGAGTGCAATGAAGGCAGTGTCGTGGCGCATTGTCGGGACTATTGACACAATAATAATCAGCTATTTTATTACCGGAAAAGTGACTGTTGCCCTGTCTATCGGAAGTGTGGAAGTAATTACAAAGACCGTCCTGTACTTTTTTCATGAAAGGTTATGGGCACGCATACATAGAGTAAAGTTTAAAATATGGACTAAATCTGATGGAAAGAAATATAACGTTGAAGGAGTTAAATGAACAGCTCGCAGGCAAATCTGTTGAAGAGGTTCTTGAAAAGCTGGTATCCGTTTTTAAAGGGAAAGTAATCTTTACCACAAGTTTCGGGATTGAAGACCAGGTAATTACTCATATTATTTTCAGTAATAACTTTCCTGTCAAAATTGTAACCCTTGACACCGGAAGGCTGTTCCGGCAGACCTATGATGTCTTTTCGGAAACAATTATTAAATACAAAAAGAAAATAGAAATCTATTTCCCGGAATATCAGGAAGTTGAAAGAATGGTCACTGAAAAAGGCCCGTTCAGCTTCTACGAATCAAAGGAAAACAGGGAGGAGTGTTGCAGGATCAGGAAAGTTATGCCACTGAACCGGGCCCTGGAGGGTATGGAATGCTGGATCTCCGGGATACGGGCAAGCCAGTCCGGTAACCGAAGCCAGATGAATGCCCTGGAGTATGATGAAACAAGGAGACTGTTTAAATATCATCCACTGTTTGACTGGTCATTTGAAGACGTTGAGAATTACATCAGGGAGCATGGTATACCTTACAACTCACTGCATGACAAAGGCTACCTGAGCATAGGATGTGAGCCATGTACGAGGGCGGTCTTAAAAGGTCAGGATTTCCGCTCGGGCAGATGGTGGTGGGAGAATGACGGACCTAAGGAGTGTGGCTGCCATGTTAAGGAACCGGAAGAAAAGATACAATGAAGGAAAGTATGGAAATCAACAGCGAGCATCTGAAAGAGCTTGAGAATGAAGCGATTTTTGTGATGAGGGAAGTGGCTGCCCAGTTTGAGAATAAGGTACTGCTTTTTTCAGGTGGCAAGGACTCGATTGTACTTGTCCATCTTGCCAGAAAAGCTTTCTGGCCCGCCAGCATACCTTTCAGCCTTATGCATATTGACACAGGTCATAATTTTGAGGAAACACTCAGGTTCCGTGATAGCCTGGCCAGCGAGCTGGGTGCTGACCTTATCATAAAATACGTTCAGGATTCAATAGACAACGGGAGAGTGACCGAGGAGAATGGCATCAATGCCAGCCGCAACAAGGCACAGTCAGTGACCCTCCTTGATGCAATTGAGGAACTTAAGATCGATGTGGCCATCGGAGGAGGTCGCCGTGATGAGGAAAAGGCCAGGGCAAAGGAACGATTCTTCTCCCACAGGAATGAATTTGGCCAGTGGGACCCCAAAAATCAGCGCCCTGAACTCTGGAACATCTTTAACGGACGCAAGCATCAGGGCGAACATTTCAGGGTCTTTCCTATCAGCAACTGGACTGAACTGGATGTCTGGCAATATATCCTTACAGAAAACATTACCCTGCCGGAGTTGTACTATACGCACCGGAGAAAAATATTCAACCGGAACGGAGTACACCTTGCCTGGGCACCTTTCATGCAACTGAAACCAACTGAAAAAGTCTATGAAGCTGACGTGCGTTGCCGTACGATCGGAGATATAACCTGTACCGGGGTCACCATCTCAAAAGCGCAGACACTGGAAGAGATCATTTCTGAAATTGCAGCAACCAGGGTGACCGAAAGAGGCGGGAGATATGATGATAAACGGTCCGAAGCAGCAATGGAAGACCGTAAGAAGGAAGGGTATTTCTGATAATATAACCTGGCAGTAAGCAAATTTCAAGAACCTCATATATGAAAGTGAACGAGGATAAACATAAAAGCCTGCTCAGATTTACTACTGCAGGAAGCGTCGATGATGGAAAAAGCACCCTGATCGGACGCCTTCTTTATGACAGTAAATCAATCTTTGAGGACCAGATGGAACATATACTGCAATCGGGGAAACGACTGGGCCGCGAAGAGCTGGATCTGTCGTTGCTCACTGACGGTCTGAGGGCAGAGCGTGAACAGGGTATAACTATAGATGTGGCATACAGGTATTTTGCCACACCAGCCAGGAAATTCATTATTGCTGACACCCCAGGGCATCTCCAGTACACCCGCAATATGGTCACCGGTGCAAGTACTGCTGATCTGGCTTTGATCCTCATCGATGCCCGAAAAGGTGTCCTTGAACAGACAATCAGGCATTCTTATATTGCATCACTGCTGGGCATCAGGCACATAGTTTTCTGTATAAATAAGATGGATATGGTAAACTATAGTGAAGGGGTATATAATGAAATAACATCTGAATTAAGACTGGTTTCCGGCAAACTGAATATAATAAACCCCGTTTATATTCCCATAAGCGCAAAATATGGCGATAATGTTGTCGAACCGTCAGAATTCATGGGATGGTATAAAGGAAAAACTCTTCTTCACCTCCTTGAAACAGTAGAAATAGATAAGAATAAGGATCACGAAAGCCCCCGTTTCCCCGTCCAGACAATTATTCGTCCTCATTCAATGCAATATCATGACTACAGGGGATATGCAGGAAGGGTAGCCAGCGGAGTCTTTAAAACCGGGGAAGAAATAATTGTGCTGCCATCCATGCTCAGGTCAAGAATAAAAAGCATCGATATATTTGAGAAAAGCTTACCTGAAGCGTCTGCGGGTGAGTCGGTGACAATAACTCTTGAGGACCAACTGGATATAAGCAGGGGCGATCTGATCGTCAGGCCGCAGGATATGCCGGAGATAAGTCAGGATCTAAACCTGATGCTGTGCTGGTTCAACGAAAAGCCGCTCCATCCTTACGGTAAATATGTGATCCGCAACTATAGCAACAGTGTGGCATGCCAGATCAAAGCCGTCGACTATAAGGTAAACATCGAAACGCTGGAAAAAGACACTTCCGATATTTCTGTCCGGATGAATGATATAGCATTTATCAGGATAAGAACCTCAAAGCCAATATGTTTCGATCCATATGATATGAATCATATAACCGGCAGTTTAATCCTTATTGACGAAGGATCGAATGAAACTGTTGCTGCAGGAATGATTACTAATATAGAGAATCATAAGAAAATAATCTGAAAACCCCCGGAGCTAATGCCCGGGGGCTGAGGATAAGTTATTGCTGGTAACTATTTATCAATCCTTCAAACATCGGACGGATTTACCGTCAATCTTAGTTGTCCGGAATAAATAGAAGTCAGATTCCTTAGAATACAGCCAGACATCATATGCTACATCGTTACTATACTCAGTCGCCGACCACAAGGAACTGTTATATCCAAGAAAACTGAATGTAGAATAACGATATTCCTGATAATAGGGAGCACGGGAACCCCCGGGAATGGCAGTAAATCCTGATATATTGCTTGCTCCGGTGTTGGGAGTTACCCAGGAGGTGGTTCCTGCTTCTTTCAACTTGCCGCCTGCATCAATTCCCAGATAGTTTGCCAGAATGTTCCAGTCATTATTTGTTGGCACATGCCATCCGGCCGGGCAAAGTTTGCCAGTATTTACCGTGTACCCGTTATATAATGCTCCGTAGGTATCTTTGAAAGATGAAGGATCATTGTCGTACCAGCAATAGCCGGGTGTTGTAAGTTTTTCCCATTCTGTGTCATCTGTCACGTTAGGTATTGATACACCATCATTAAATTTTGTTGTTCTGAGGTTTTCGGCCATCCAGATCTGGGTGCCGATCTGAATTGTTTTGTAAAGATTGCCATCTGCATCTTCAATGGAACCATAAGCTAAATCAGAATTAAACATAATCGGACTGATTGCGGAAGTGGTAAAACTCAGTTCATCACCGTAACCTGTTCCCACGGCATTCACTGCATAAGCTCTGACATAGTAACTTGTTGAAGGATGCAAACCATATATTATATCCGGATAAGTCTCCGTTCCAATTCCCCAGGATGTTCTTCTATTATCAGTAGTTGGATTAGGCGTAGTAGCCCAGCAAATACCCTTGTCAATTATTCCCTGGCCGCCATCTGATGTAATAAGAGAACCTATTACAGCGCTTGCCACAGTGATCTCAGTAACTGAGGTTGTAATAATTACCGGAACAGTTGACTCCGAAATGCTCTGTTTGGTAGTAAATGAAACCTGGTTACCATAGGCTGTGCCACCGCTGTTAGTTGCATAAGCACGAACATAGTAAGTGGTTTTTGGTGTCAAGTCGGCTATAGTCAGGGTAAACGCGCCTGAACCTGCCCCCCCGGCAGCTTTATTGTCATTAATTGTTGGATCAGGAACTGTACTCCAGCATATACCCTTTTCAGTGATTTGACTGCCTCCGTCGTTGCCAATAAAACCACCTGAAACAGCTGTTGTTTCTTTAATTAATAAGACTTCTGAAGTCGTCAGACTTGCAAGCGGAGCATGTGCTGTTGAAAATGTAAGCTCATTGCCATAGTTTGTCCCCAAACCATTAGTTGCATAAGCACGAACATAGTAAGTAGTGTTTGGTGTCAAGCCGGCTATAATCAGGTTAAAAGCTCCTAAACCTGCCCCCCCTGAAACTTTATTATCATTAATTGTTGGGTCAGGAACTGTACTCCAGCATATACCCTTATCAGTGATTTGACTGCCTCCGTCATTGCCAATATCACCACCGGAAACAGCTTCTGTCTCTTTAATTGAAACGACTTCTGAAGTCGTCAGAGTTGCAAGTGATGCGGGCCCTGTTGAGAATGTAAGCTCATTGCCATAGTTTGTCCCCAAACCATTAGTTGCATAAGCACGAACATAATAAGCAGTATATGGGATCAGGCCGCTTAAATGACTGACAAAATTGCCATTGCCTGTTCCGTCATTAGTTTTGCCGTCGCCAATAGTCGGACCTTGAACCGTACTCCAGCATACCCCGCGGGATTTCACTTCAGAACCTCCGTCAGCAGTCACCGCGCTTTTTATTACCGCCGTATTTAGTGTAATTTCGGAAACAGAAGCAGTAGCAACTGTAGGTACGGCAGGTCTGTCAGGATAATTTACCGGATCCGGCTCTTTTTTACATCCATTCAGCACCCCGATCCCGATTACGAGACCTGCGAAAACGAGAAAATTCGATCTTGTTTTCATGACACTTTGTTTTTAAAATATTTAACAACTTAAAGTCACATATTTTATATTTCAGTGATGTCAGGGTGACTGGTTTATTAATGGAAAAGAACAATGTGAAAATAAAACACTCATTCTTGAATTATTGTTCATATAATATTTAGGAAATCATGTCTTTTGCAGTAATTATTTTCTGAAGTCTTCATTAAAATCTGCTGACTTCAATGGAATGCAGATATTTGTTATATGACATACATACAAAAAGTCCCCGAAGCTGATGCCCGAAGACATTTGATACTTGCCAGGAATGAATACTTAAAATGACTTAAAAAATAATCCGGATATCCGGTTAAACTAAAGCTTAAAATTCTATCCGGCTAATGAACAAAAGCAGTTCTCCGGTGTCTTATTCTCATAATAATAAGCATCATGAAAACATTAATCGGTTCAACAATGAAGCTATGTGTCAGTTTCGCTTTTCTTGCCGCTTTTCTCAGTATTTTGACTAGCTGCACTAAAACTAGCGACCCGGGATTAAATGAGGTCTTCATTCAGAATTCGGACTTTAGTCCCTCAACGATTACTGTTGCTGCAAATACAACAATAACCTGGACGAACAAAGACGGGATGGCGCATACAGTTACTAGTGACACAGGAAATGAGTTAAACAGCGGGAATATTCCGGCAAATGGAACCTGGAGCCATACTTTTGCTGCAGCCGGAACCTACCCATACCATTGCACTCTTCATCCTGCAATGAAGGCTACGGTAAAAGTCAATTAGACTGAATTCAGCAAATACCCCCGGACAAATAAGGGCAGAGAGAGCTTGCTATAACTTATGCTCAATCTTAAGGTAAAAAGCGTGACATACAACAATCTGTCATGCAAAATTGAAGTATTTAATCAATCAAGGCCTGGTACACAAGTACTTTAAATTTGTCCCGAATTTCAGAATGACTTAATGGGAATTGTTGTATGAATATAAGGCAAACAAGGCGTTCGCTGGGATCAGCCCAGTAAGTAGTACCAAAAAATCCGCCCCATGAAAATGATCCTTCAGACATACCAAGTCTGGCTTGCCCGTCAGCGGTAATGATCTCAAATCCCAACCCGAACTTGTCCGTGCCTAAATTCAGATCGCCGATCTGGTTAGTTGTCATTAATTCTACAGTACGTCTTGACAGAAGCCTTTTACCGTTGTATTCCCCATTGTTCAATAACATCTGCAAAAAAACTGCATAATCTTTCACTGTTGAACTTAATCCGGCTCCTCCTGAGAAATAGGTACCTGCAACCATCGGATAATTAGCGTCTACACCCATCCACATCTGATCTGTCCATTTTACCGTTTGATGGCTATCATCTTCAGTATAAGCGGTAACCAGCCTTTCAAATTTCGACGAAGGCAAATAAAAATAAGTATCGGTCATGCCCAGCGGTTCGAATATATGTCTTTGAAAATATTGATCGAGACTCTCACCGGATAATACCTCCACAAGATAGCCGAGGACGTCCACATTCAATCCATAGGTGAAATTTTCACCTGGCTGGTGCGCAAGAGGTAATTTGCCCAGTGCCTTGATTTTGTCACCAAGTATTATTTTGTCACTTCCAAATATGGCGGGGATGCCTGATTTTGCATATATAGCTCTAAAATTCATTGACCCTATACCTGCATAATCAATCCCGGAAGTGTGGGTCAGAAGGTCTCTGACTGTTATTTCACGGTTTGCGGGGACAGTTGTATAAGTAGTATCCTTTTCATTAAACTTATCAAGAACCAGAGGATTGGCAAACTCCGGGATAAATTTTGATACCGGGTCATCCAGAAGTAATTTCCCTTCCTCAAATAACATCATCACTGCCACGCTTGTAATAGCTTTCGTTTGTGAAGCAATACGGAAGATATTGTCGGTACGCATAGGTGATTTTGTCTCAGTATCGTTTTGCCCAAAAGCTTTGTTATAAATGATTTTGCCGTCACGTGCAATAAAGCCAACAGCGCCGGCAATCCATCCGCTGTCGATGCTCTGCTGCAGCATTTTATCGATTCGTGTCAACCGGTCTTCAGAAACCTTTACTGAAAGGGGCGATGCTTCCTTCAGACCGGAGGTCCTGGTGCAGGAAGTTGTAATTCCCAGGAGAAGAATAGCGACTGGTAAAAATTTCAATTTTTGCATGTTAAATCAATATTAGCCTTCTGTTAATTGTCTGGTATAATAAAGTCAATGAATAAAATTAGAAGTTTATTTTAATATACCGGGCTTAAATGCAAGTTTCACCGCAAAAAACTGAGGATTGGATTATGGTCTTATACGCTCCACATCCGATACCTTGTAATAAACTGCCCCGACAACAAAAAACAAATCCCAACTCAGGACTGATCCGTATGCAATAAATTTCCACTTTTAATAGTTACAACCAACTCATTCATAAAGCGTGAAGCAGGTGCTCCATCTACTATGTTATGGTCAAAAGAAACAGTTAAACAAAGATGTTCCCGTGAAACAAAATGTCCGTCAATTTCAATCACTTTTTGGCTTATGCTTCCGATAGTAATCAAAACTGTGGCACTTCCATGAGGAATGAACCAGACAGCCTCTTTACTGAACATTCCAACAGCAGTAACAGCCACTTTACCATAAGTTTTAGCCATATGTATATTCCGATCAGCAATACGAATAAATGTTTTAAGTAGGAAATTCGGAATAAGACCTATCCAGGTACTATCTGATAAACTCCCAAGTTTGTCGCCTTGTTGCTTTTTTGCCTCTCGTATTTCATTATGTATTTGTCGAAACGATTTTTCTTGTGCTCCTTTTATTGCAAGAGGTTCTGGTACTTTTTCTCCAGCCATTTCTCTTTCTATCAATACACTAATTGTTACATCATCGAGAATAATAAGCTTTCGCCCTTTTATAAAAGAGTTTAAGTGGGGGTGTTGTTTAATTACCTGTGCCAGACAGGTTACAATATATGCTGTAAAAGAAAGTTTTTCTCCGGTCCTTTCAAAATGTTCTTTTATCAAATGACGTGGTTCAGTTATATCTACTTCAGTGAAACTGTGAATTGCATTTTTCTCCTTTGTAACAGATGCTGATGCAATTACGGCTTGACGATAGGAACTTAGTGGTAAACTTTTATATCCGTTCTTGATTACCATTCTTTTTATCTCGAATTTACTGATAAACCTACCAATTATCACTTAACTTAATTAAATTGAAGTCTTAACACTTGTAAGATTAATAAAGATTAATGAAATTTAAACCCAGTAGATAATGTTATTTCAAATCAAGTAAATATGGACAATTCAGAAAAACAATGGAAAATCATTTATAAAATCGGCGCAGTAACGACAATAATTGTACTGTGTGGAATAATCATTGATATGGTGGTTGGCACTATTACAGGGGGTAATATTGCAGAACTTCCCCAAACTGCCATAGAAAGATTCAATCAGTTTAAAGAGACACCATTATTAGGTCTTTATAATCTCGATTTACTCAACATAATCAACCAGATAATAATAATTCCATCCATTCTTGCTCTGTATGCTGCACACAGAAATACAAATAGACCATCTGCTTTGCTTTCTATGATTTTATTTCTTGTAGGGACAACAATATTTGTTACCAGCAATACTGCTTTAACAATGCTTGATATAAGCCAGAAATACTTTGCAACATCATCTGAGGAACAAAGAATGTTATTAGCAGCAGCAGGTGAAGCCATGTTAGCCAAAGGATCACATGGAAATCTTGGTGTCTTCATAGGATTTGCTCTACCTACCTTTGCAAATGCCCTGATGTCATGTGTGATGTTGAAAGGCAATATTTTCAGTCGTGCTAACTCTTATATTGGAATAGTTGGCAATTCTCTGATGGTGATCTATATAATTATGGTAACATTCATGCCATCCGTGGAAAGAATGGCATTAGTATTTGCCATGCCAGCAGGGTTATTGCTCATGACATGGATGATAATGTTTACAATTAAACTATTGAAACTGAGCAAAATTCAAATCAATTGAATTCAGTGAATTTAAACTTAGATTAATTCCATTAACAACAGAACCTGTATCAAATGCCAGCAATTGCACATGTAGGAGTGGGTTTTGCAGCAAAAAAAATCGCACCAAATATTTCGGTTATCTACCTGATAATCGCTGCTGAATTAATAGAAATAGTCTTTTTCGTTTTTGTTGCAGCAGGGGTTGAAACTATGCCACTACCTGATAAATCCCCCTTTACTCCATACTCCCATAGTGTTTTTATGGGAATTATCTGGTCAGTATTAGCAGCATTGGTTACATTTTTAATAAGTAAGAACAAAAAAGTAAGTATCATAATTGGACTGCTTGTACTTAGTCATACAATTTTGGATATTATTGCATCTCCAAAACTGGCTTTTTATCCGACAGACACAAAAATGCCGGTATTTTTTAATGATTCTTTGTCTGTCGGATTAGGATTATTTAAATATAAGGCTCTCGCATTAATAAGTGAATTTGGGATATTAATAGCGGGATTTATAATCTACATTTTGACAATTAGAAATGCCAAAGTGCAAAAGCATCTATTGGTATAGTTGGGCAATACCTTTAAGGTAATTTATATCATTCTGGTCACCTTTTTATATTGTAATCAATCGTCAACCAAAATCAATCAAAATGCCGAAAACGGAAGAAATAATAAATGGACTGCAAACAATCGTTAATGAATATTCAACATTTGCCATTATCTGGCATGCTGTATTGTATTTGTTGCTGGCAGCATTAATAGCAAAATGGCAGCCATCAAACAGATTATTCGGGTTTCTGATCTGCATTCCACTTCTTTCAGTGGCTGTATTTGCATGGTTATCTGGCAATCCTTTTAATGGAATATTGTTTTCTCTAATGATGGTGCTGATTTTCGTTTTTGGCTTTAAAGCATCAAATCAACCAATCACTATTTCCCAATTTCCTTTTATGGTTGTTGGAATCATGATGATTATATTCGGACTTGTTTATCCACACTTCATTAGTGCAGATTCTTTCTTAAAATATCTTTATGCATCACCGGTTGGACTCATACCATGCCCAACCTTGTCAATTCTTATAGGATTTTTACTGCTATTTAATGGGTTTGGATCACAGTCTATTACTTTGACATTCATTATCTTTGGTCTGTTTTATGGAATTTTCGGAGTGCTAAAACTTGCAGTATATCTTGACATATTTTTGGTCTTCGGAACAATTGCACTAATAGTCAGATATATTACAGCATTGAGGGCATAAACCGAATTCAGTTCTTGCTTGAACCATTAATTTTGAATGGCAAATCATTATGAGCACTGGGTGAATTAGCATTATCGGAATCAGTTCCCTTTTGGTTCTTTGGTGATGTTATCGGGTGTCATGGAATCCACTTGGGCATAAGCGAGTCCCGTATATATGCAGAACACAAATATATCCCGAATAACATTTAATCTTTCAACTTGAAAGTTGGTCTGATCTATGCGCTCAATTTCTTCCTGAGTCAAGTACTGTATCTTCTTTTTTTGCAGTTTAATCTTGTAATTTTCAAAAGGATATTTCTCCAGATATCCTTTATGCATGGCTTGGTGGATGACTCTGGTAAATCGTTGATAGTGCTTGTAGCATGTCACTTTTGCATTATTAAATTTCTCTTATAAATAGGCTTCAAAATCTCGCATAAACTGGTAATTAAGTTCATAGAGATACAAATCGTTCCGGTGGTATTTGTATTTAATGTATTGTTTGAGTCTCAACTGTGTATTTTTATACTTGATGATGGTGGCAGGGGCAAAGTCCTTACCTTTAAGTTTATTCATTTCCGAGAGTTGTTCCTCATATATCCGCATAAGTGTTATCTGAGATGCTTCATTTCCTTCAAGTGTTTTTCTGATGGTGTGAATGTTAAACGGCTTTCCATGCAAATTTAATTGGTTGATTATTTGCATGACTTTCACCTTCAATGCATCCAGTTGGTTATTAGTTACATTCACTTCAGGAGTTAATCCTTTAATTCGCATGGTCTTTTTATCCCATTCACTTGCATGGATAAAAATTCCAGTGGATTAAAAAAAATGATCATAGTTTTGACCTACTCTTAGATAGATAGGACAGAGGTTCTTCGAGTTCTTCTTGGTTCTGTTTAGCCAGAAGGTGATCTTGATGTTGTATTCCATGATAAAAAGTATTATAAATTAACAATTCGGAAAACAAGACGACATGGGGTTTTGAATACTTTCAATTCACCAATTTGTATACCAATTGGGGTATTATGAAACTATGGTAACCGAAAGGGCGAGTTTTATTTACCGATAATTTCAGGCTTCAGGGGGCGGACACAATAATGTTGCCGTCCCTATAAGTATTGAATATTAGCGTGTTGCGCAGGATCGATAATGCGTTTGCTCAGTATATGTACGCTTGCGTTATTTAAGCATCGGAAACGCTAAGAATACCTGCGCTGCCTTGGTGTGACAAAAAGACATTAACTAATTGGTTTAGAGTCCTTTGTGGAGCTGGCGGGAGTCGAACCCGCGTCCAGGCAAGGCGACCATCACACGCCTAATAGTGTGATATTGAAGCCCATGTGCCTGATATCTTTTTGTGGTCAAAACCTGCTCATCCTGTATGTACACCGAATAAGCCACCAAAACTGGCATCATGACTATTTTAAAGAACAAGCTTTGCTGCTATAAAAATAGCAAAGTTTCTTATTGTAATAGCTTGCTTCACTAATTATGCGTAAAGAAGAGAGAGGTTCAAGCTCTGTTGTGTTAATATATCGACCTTTCAGCAGAGCTGAACCTCTTTACTAATCTATATCCTGCACTCATCAGCCAAGCTGTAAAAGCTGCCATCAGCACAGATCACAAGGTGATCCAGGACCTGAATATCCATCACCTTGCCTGCTTCTATCAGTTTCTTCGTGATTGTAACATCGGATTCTGAAGGAGTTGGATTACAACTTGGGTGGTTATGTGCAAGAATGATCGAGGTAGCGTGTGCTTTGAGTGCTACTTGTAGGACAATACGAGGGTCAATGATAGTAGCGTTGATCCCTCCTTTAGAAATGTCTGCTATACCAAGGACTGCGCTCTTGTTATTCAGAAGCAGTATCTTGAACTCTTCGTGGTGCTCGATGGTATCCTTGTTCCAATACTTCCAGAGTAACCGGAAAGCATCTGCGGAATGCTTGATTTGCACCCGTTCCGATGCAGGTGTCCTGGATTTGTAGAATATTTCTACCTCAGAAGCTGTTAATTCTTCCTGTTTATTCATGTTTATATGAGTTAGTAAAATTAAAGGGAGCACCCAATATGAGTACTCCCGTTGAAAAATCTGTTAACGCAGCAGGATCTGGAAGAGATAGTAATGATAGGCGCTGCCACTTATAAGATAAACCATACTCAGGTCCCGGGTCACCATGACCTTCTCCACCCATTTCTCATCACCTTCCTTCCAGCCTGCAACATCCATCAGCACTCTGACCTTAAACGGGGTTCTGACTTTGTATAATCTCCTCCCATAAATGATCAGGATGCTATAGGGGTCACATAGCTTCCGTATCTCTTCAAGTATCTTTTCATTACTCATTGAGGTACCATAGGTATTGACCCGTTCTGAGGCTGTTTAAGAGCACCTGAGTGAAGGATAGGGTATTTACAGTCCGATCGATGAAGGTGTCCAGATAACTGCTCTTGTTAGCTCCAGTCAGAAGGTTGTAGAATTGCCAGAGGTTGATATTTCCTTCATCATCTCTACAGAAAGATTTATCCTTATAGTAATCCCTGATGACTGTATTGACCTGGGAATCCCCGAGCTCCAGAGCTGGTATACCTGCCTTTTCTGCTGACTTAAGGAAAGGGTACATCCTCAATCTCCCTACCAGATGAGCAAACTGCCTTTCGTTCAGAGCAAAGTCAGCCAGGTTACGCATCGTATCCACCTGTTTCTGAGTGCTGAACGTTGCGAACAACTGATAAACCCGGCTGAACAGCTCCTGGGTCGTACGCACGCGCAGATCTTCCTTCAGTCCATCTGTGGATACGGCAAGGTTTATGCATAACCAGTTCTTGAACCCAATGAACACCTTGAACCTTTCTTCTGTCTTTTTACCATACAGGTTCTCCATGTTGTATGCCCTTACTCCACCCACAGTAAGGGATAGCTTATTGCCATTCACCGTCTCTTCCATCGAAGGCACCTCGTATATGAATGCCATCCTCTCGAAGTAGATCGTCTTCTCATGCTCCTGCAGCTCATTGGCTGGTTTACCTACCGCTGACGGTATCCTTCCCTTTATTGGGTGAGATACACGAACAGCAGGTTCAAGGATCCGCTCCCTGCTGAAGGCAAGATTAGCTGCCTGACCGACCACCTCAATAAACTCCTGGTGGGAGATTGTGCTCTCGTTATCCTTACTGAACACAGGAATGGTACACTTCTGTTGCAGAAGTTGGAAGGGAATGGGTTGCGTATTAGCGAGTACAAAGCGATTGTCAGACATACCGATCTCCGGCACCTCTGTCAACACTTCTGAATTGTTGATAATCATAAGTTCTTCCATGCTGGTAGGGGGTTAAGGGTTAATGACTGCTGCAAGTGTTTCGATCTGCGCTTTACGCCTGTACACAGAGGGTTCAATCTTCTTTCTATACTCCTGGTACTTCATGAGGATATGGCGTAGACCTTCAATGGTTGTACACTGTTCGATCTCATCCTCAATGTCACTCACCTTGAAGCCACTCATGCACCAATCCTTTATCAGCGTCCCAGTAGCTTCTGTGATGATTATAGCTGGTTTGTCGCTAAAGAGACCCGTACGGTCTTTGCTTGCCGTGGCGTGGTGTTTAATATCAATATCAAACACGATGGTAAGCTCGTAGTCCATCCCATCGCGGGTTACTCCTTTGAGACCAACCTTCTCAGGAACGACTTTTCCATTCCGTTCTGAGAGAACATAGTCCTGCTTGCTCCTGATGGTGGCAATAATGTGTGCAGGACTCTGCAGGATCTTATTCACAAACGAATTGTGCATAGGTGTGACCTTACTCCAGTTGGTAAATGAGTTACCCATAAGGCTACTGTGATACTCAATAATTCCACCTGATCCGTCCCACTCGTGGGATATGCTGTCGATAATAATCACTTCCATACCTGCTGCCTCACACAGTTCAATTGCCTCAATGTACTTGGCTGGAGAGAATGGTGGACCGATGGTTACTACGCTGTAGTCGCCAAGGTGAGCGTAAAGGTCTGCTGAGTGGTTCTCCGAGTTCGATCACCGCGATCTTATCCCAATCCTTCACAAGCCCGTATGCGAGCAGGAGAGCTGAGTAGGTCTTGCCAGATCCACTTGGACCCTGTAAACCCATTTTGATGACAGCTTGTTTACGCTGTGCTTTCTGTAATTCCATAACTGATTGTTTTTAAGTTAGTACACAAATAGAAAAGGAGGCTCTCGCCTCCCATTCTCTGACTGATCAGAGAGCAAACGGATCACCGACTGCCTCTTTCTCGTAGACCATCTCCTCCAGAGCAGCCTCGTTAGGGTTGTACGTCCATCTGGTGCTGAGCGTGATGACCTCACCGGTTTCTTTGATAGTGTACTCATAAGGGTCGCACTGGATCCTGGAGATCCTTCCTGGTAACTTCGTGCCCACCAGGCTCTGGCAAATTTCTTCAGTTAGCGTAGTTGGCACCGATGACTGCTTGGCAGTGAGATAATACCTGCCTGTCTGTTCTGACAATACTGGTTCAACTCCTCCCTGAAGCAGCAGTGAATAAAAGGACCGCCCATCTGAGCTCTTCCGTTCAACGTAATTAGATACTGTAACCATAGCTGTAAGTTTTTAATTATTAATTAGTTATATAAGTATGCGGGGGTTCAACCCCAAGCCAAAGGGGGGGAGACTTTTTGAGAGGTGGGTATTACATACACGCACCTGGTCACAGAATTTTTATAATTTTTTTTTAAGCATAAGCCTGGTAGCAGGATAAGCGCATGCTTCCATTCCCTTCCAGGCTTAGTGACCTTAGATGTATAGGCTTCTGGGGTACATCAAAAATTGGGAAATAGGATGATCAGCATTGATGCTTTGAATCAAGTTTGGCTTATTCAATTATGCCGAGATTCATGACATGACTTGCAGACCGAAACTAACCATTTGATAGGCTCTCTTCCGATGTTCTTCTTTGCATATTTCTTGTGGTGGACTTGGGTTGCAGGTTCTCCGCAGTAAACACAGCGCCAGTTGTCTCGTTTGAGCACTACATATCTCTTACGCCGCCAGTCATCTGATTTCAAATACTCATTTCGATAATAGCTGCGACGACGTTCACGTTTTTTGTTAAACGACCAACGAGAAAACAATAATAAGATAACGAAAATGATTACAATGACTAAGATTTGATTTTCCATATTATTGTCTAATCGGATTTTATTTAGCGCATAGGATGCTTTCAATTTTCTTGCAGACTCTTCTCCCTTTTTATGCGACTAAACCTTCACATAACGGTTAGTATATGGCGCGTTTTAATAAACTATATACAATGTTGTACCACGTTATTCCTTTATTCGATTATACTTTTTAAGAACTTCTATAAGTAAGTCGTGAGGTAAAGCGTATGCTTTATTTCCATTAATTCCTTCCATAGTTTCTGCAGCTACCATAGCATTTATTATAGCTTCTTCAACAGCTTGTACTGTTGCTTCAAAGACAGGCGTAAGTTGGTCATTCGATACAGTTCTTACCGTTGTTGTTTCATCCCTGTTATAGGCATTTTCATTTGCCGTAGAGAAAGCCAAGAAAATATCTCCAGATCCATTACTGCCACGTCCACCAACTATTCCAATTCCCAAGGTAATTCTTTGGGCAATTCTTTTTAATTGATGCGGTAACAGAGGTGCATCAGTTGCAACAATAACAATAATAGAGCCGTCTCCTTCCTGCCTTTTGGATTTTGGTGGTCCATTATACACATAATTTAATGTGTCAATTAATTCCATTCCAACTGGAACTCCTGCAATTGTAAGGTTTCTTTTTGCGCCAAAATTGGATTGAACAATGGCTCCAACGGTATATGTTGAATCTTTTATATTTATAACTCTTGAAGATGTTCCGGTTCCTCCTTTAAAGCCCAAACACATCATACCTGTTCCACCACCTACGTTTCCTTCAGCTATCTTGCCACTTGATGCATTTCTGATAGCCTCTAATACATTTTCTTCTTTGACGTGAAAACCATAAATGTCATTAAGAAATCCATCGTAAGTTTCAGCCACTACTGGATAGGTGTACCACAAATCTTCACCGTTATACCAATCTGTATCTACAAACCATTTCAAAACGGCATCGCGAACTACACCAACACTATTTGTATTTGTAATCATAATTGGAGTCTCCAAAAATCCAGATTCAGTAACCCAAGTAGTTCCTGTCATTTCTCCATTACCATTTAGGCTATACCAGTTTGCATAAACAGGACTAAATTTTTTGGCTTTGCCTCTTGGAAATATAGCCGTAACTCCAGTCCTTATAGGTCCTTTACCTAATATATTTTCACCTCTTCCAGAAATAATAGTGCTATAACCCACCTCAACTCCTTTAACATCGGTGATAGCATTAAATTCACCTGTTGTGCCAACAAATGGAACTCCTAAATCTCTTGCTCTTGGTTTTTGTCCATAAGATTGATAACAAATGATCAATACAATGAAAGCTATATATATTCTATTCATTTTGGCTGGTTTTAATGTGGTACAACTTGTTTATAGGTGTATTAAAGGTACGCATATTTGGTAATTGGGAGTTATTGTCATTTTGAGTCATCTTATGTTCAAGTAGGCAACTCTCATTGCCAATGTCAGTCTACAATCTACTGCCAGGATTGAGGTGGATAGAGAAAATGCATCCAGTAACACAAGAGGCATTACGAGTTTCCACCTAATAGCAGAGGGCTATTATAAGTCATTTAAGACTCTCAGAGATACCAATTGGTAAACTACTCATAAGCTCAGCTACGATGCCTTAGAACATAGGGAAAGTGGTGATGCTGGCAATCGTCAAAGAAGGCAACACTTCCCATGTCTCACTACAAATAAAAAGCCCCCTGAACCTGGGGGCTGTCTATAATTACTATCAAGATTTATTTAATCCTTTAAGCAACGAACATTAAGTCCTTCTTTCTTTGATGCATCTCCTAATAATGCCCGGAAACAATTTACTTCAAATGTGGTCATATTATTTATTGCGTCCCACCTTGATGGGGTGGTTGACCAATAAATGGCAGCCTCATCGCCACCATAAAAACTCCAATTTCCATCATAAAAGCGAAACCCATTTGGAATGGCTCCGAACTGTGAAGTATTAAGAGCGTACTGTGACGGATCGCAGTTTGTCCATTGATTTGTGCTATTTTCGTTTGACCTTAGGGACGCTGCATCATCTCCGTAGAATGCCTCTATATATGTCAATAATATTTGCCAATCATCTGCAGAAGGTATATGCCATCCTGTTGGGCATAACTTACCAGTATTGACCGCTTCCCAATTATAATATAAAACATTACAATCCCAATTATAGTCATATCTATGACAATAACCAGGGGAAGAAAGGCTACTCCAAACTAATGGGTCAATTACCTCGGGTATCGCGGAACCATCGTTAAGTTTTGTGGCTTCTAAATCCTCTGCCATCCATATTTGATCGCCAATTTGATATATATCATACTCCTGATCATAATAGTTATATTTACCATCGCACGCATCTCCAATCCCATCGCCATCGCTATCCAACTGATCTGGATTAGCTATAATAGGGCAGTTATCGCTTCCATCAGGTATGCCATCATTATCTGTATCAACAGGACACACTAAATCATTCCCATTACAATCCTGATCTATTCCATCTCCGCAGATTTCAGTTGCTCCAGGGTATATGGAAGCATCATTATCATTACAATCTCCTTCAGCTATTGTATAGCCATCTTCGTCTTGATCAGATGTAGAACTAAGAAGCGCATTAACTGCACTTTCCAAAGCTAAGATTTTCTGCTTCTAAGACATCAACATATGCTTTTGTAGCTGCGTCCTGTGCATTTATTGGATTAGCAAGGTTAATTATATTCTTAACCCCAGCATCATTTCCTAAATCCAATACTTGCGATAGACTTTGCAGCTCATTTGAAACTGATCCATCAACTTCAATAGCTAAGAAATCCGGAAGCCAATTCTCCCATTTGCCGGAAACAGAATTAAACCTGAGCAGCTGGTTTGCCTCAGGTGATGTTAGCAGGAATGGATTTTCAGTAATATCAGACCAAGTCGGGTCATAAGTCATTGGCTTATAAAGTCCGGAATGATTTCCCCATCCAAAAGCTGTATTCCAATTACTGATATTATCGCTTGTAATTCCATTTGCCGGATGAAGTAAGAATATCGGGTCAGATTCAACAAAGCTTTTAAGATATCCTTCATTTGCGTGATTACCCCAGCTAAAAGCACTGTTCCAATTTAAAATATCACTACTCCATATGCCGGATGCAGGACTTGAAACAAAAAACGGGTCAGTTTCAGAGAAATTTGCATTTCCTGAAGCACCTGCATACAGCGCATACGGAACAGATAGCAACTGATGTGGAGGGTCTTCAAGACGGAAATTTGAACCACCGTTTGGATCCATTTCAATCTGTATGTAATATACACCCGTACTCCAGTCTATCAGGTCAAATGAACTCACAGTCGGTGTTCCATTACCAATCTCTACATCCATCAGACCAAATTTATTCGTCGTCGTTGTATGTGTTTCCTGATAGGCTATTGATCCAGTCCCACTGCCCTCCAGAATTGTAAACCGAAGAGTAATTGTTTTATTGGGCAAGGCAACACCCCAGTCGTCTTTGGCAACTGCCTTGTAGTTCATTGCCTGTGGCACCTGGGGCCAGATAATCATTGACCCTGCCATAAATAATAATGTGAGTAGAATTATCCTTTTCATAATCATTAAATTAAAGATTCATTATTATGTTTTCCTATGTACCCGATACTATAATCAAACCTTTGTGATCCTGACATTTACCTGGTCGGTTGGCAATCGGTTTGATACTCTCAAATAATAACCTCCCTGAACATAATCCGAGAAGTCTATCTGCAGCTTTTCAGTATCAACATTTATCACTTTAAGAATTACCCCTTTATGGTCAAGAAGCTCAATTCTAAGATCAGTCTGCTCTGTCCGTCTTATTTCAACAGTTATCAGTCCTGTTGTAAGAGTGGGATACACTTTCAGCAATGTTCCGTCCTTCATTTTCATCTCCTTACCATTACTCCCCGGTGGTTGCCTCATCGTTCCATCCAGTAGAGCGAAGTCTATCAGGTCCTCACCAATGGTCCAGCTAACGACAAGACCCTTGGATTTAATGGTACTTCCTGCAGTGGAAATAGCATTCATTCCTCGCTCCTGACCATTGAGAGTGGTCATGAGGGCAAGTAGTACAATAAGGTTTAACAGATGTTTCATAAGCATGATGTATTTAGCTTGTTCGGTTATGTTTTTTATGCAAGTTAGATTGGATAACTGAGACGGATTTTGCTATGCGTCCCAAAAATTGTTCTGTTTGTGCCAAAATGAAATAAAAAGCCCCGGATCGTGTGGCAACCCAGGGTAAGTGTCTCGCTGCTATCCTGTACAAGGTTTGTCCTGAGGATGGAGCTAAGGGCTATTATGAGTTATTTACGACTCTCAGAGACACAAGGTAGTAAAGTACCCATTGGCTCAGCTATGATGCCTAAGAACGAAGGAGAAGTGGCAATGTTGGTAATTGGTAAAGAAGGCTACACTTCCCATGTCTCGCCGACCAATGAATAGCCTCCGAAACTGATCTTCGATGGTTTTCATTACTGAAATGATTTTTGAGATTTTTTTAAGGTCATTACTCCTTAACTTTTTGATGGCTGATTTGTTTAAGTATCAATTACAATTGATAAGTTAGAAGTTTGAGATATAATCGGTAATTAGTTGTAATATGTGAGTTAGTTTTTAACAAACTGGAGGTAAACAATGGAAAAGGCAGAAGTTTTGAGTTTCGGAAAACCTGATGAAGTTAGGGTGTTCCCTAAGGGACGTCTCGAACTAATCAAAATTGGTGGTGCGACTGTTGGGCGGGCTGTTTTTGAGCCTGGATGGAAATGGTCAAACTCAATCCAACCAATCGTCAAGACAAAAAGTTGCGAAGCCGCACACTTTCAGTACCACGTTTCCGGGGTCCTGATGGTTGTGATGGACGACGGAACGAAGTTCGAATGTCGTCCAGGCGATGTTTCCCTCCTCCCTTCAGGTCATGATGCCTGGGTCATAGGAGATGAACCAGCAATTGTTGTTGATTTTCAAGGAATGGTTGACTATGCAAAGGCTACCTGAAGCCGGAGTCAAGATCAACTTTTATTTATCCAGACTTTTCTGTGTGCATCACGGATTGTTCTCTGTGTGCCAAAATGAAAGAAAAGCCCCCGGGATCCGAGGGCAAATGAGAGAGCGATTTTTATTTAACCTTTTTATAAGCCCATTCACCAGTCTTTACCCCTTTTGCATTGAAAGCACCTATAATCATTTCTGAAGGAGGTTTAAATTCTACTTCATTCTTCCACCATACTATTTCAGGTTTAAATGTATCTACCATATCTGCCTTAAATATTTTATCCGTAGTGAACTTACCAATCCATGTACCAAAATGTGAATTGGGTAAAAGATTGTAACCTTTAAGCTTATCATCTCTCTTATCATAACCACAATTAATTAGGTAATAATCAGATTTCTTGCCGTTAATAACTTGATAGACGTTTATTACCACAGCTTCTCCGTATAGTTTACCCTCCCAAAATTCCACTGTGTCTTTTCCAATATCTGCTTGCCAAGTACCAAGCCACTGTTTCATTAGCTCAACCTGATTGAGTTTTGTTTCCGTTGTTTGTGCCTGTATCCTGTTTGAACAGATTAGAAGGAATACAATAATTGCCATAGATAAGAAATTCCTTTTCATAGTTGTAAGGTTTTAGTTAGCACTAATTACTTATGCGAAGTTCAACCTTAATTACATAACAGACTGTTCTAATCGTACCAAAGATTGTTCTCTGTGTGCCAAAAGTGATAAAAACAAAGGAGGTAGCCCCGTGTAATTTAATGTCTGCATCCTCTCTGACAATGAAATTGTGAGCGGGAAAGGGCAAACTCTCTCTTTTTCTCAAGACTTACACTCAGTTCTCTGCTGCTTTGACTGCCGGTTTGAGAAGAAAATATCCAAATCCGACTGTAAAAAACAGGTAGAGAGCTACGATCAGCCATCCAAGTGGATTTAAGGCGCCGGCGAATATGGCGATTAATGTCACTAAAACCCCTACCGCATCATAAACACATAAGGCAAGTATGATCGCCCACCTTGCATCTGATTCCTGAGCGTTCCTGGCAAACCACGTGAGCATTAGAATACCAATCATGGCTGCACCGTATTCCCTGGCTGCAAAAATACCTCCCGCTGCCAATGAAGCGCCAAAGATTGAATACAAGAAGTTTGGTACAATTAAGATGGGAATTCCGAGGCAGAAGGCTACAATCGCTTTAATAATCAATAATGTTTTTAATTTCATAGCTGTCAGGTTTTAGTTATTAACTTAAAATATGTACGATATTGATTCGCTTAATAATGAACTAACCTGATACTGCAACAAAGTTACATCAGCTAAAAGGCGAAGTCAAGTTTATTATGCTTGGCATGGAAGGAGCAGGTTGAAAAGCAACACTTCCTCATGTTTTGAAGCACGGAGAATAAAAAGCCCCGGATCGTGTGGTAACCCGGGGCAAGAGTCTCGCTGTTATCCCAATGATATATTGAGAATGTAGCCATGGGCTATTCTGAGTATTTACGACTTCCAGGGATTAAAAGAACCTACTCGCCAGGTACGGCATAATGCCTTAAAACGCAGGAGAAGTGGCAACGCAGGCAATCGGCAAAGAAGGCAACACCTCCTTATGTCTCGGTACCAATAAAAATCCCCCTGAGATCAGACGACTGACAATAAGTTATGGATATAAAGGAAAATTAATCCTTAACACACCTGACTGATAGTCCAAAGTTTTTTGGACTCGCTTCCCTTATAGAAACGGTTGTAGCGATCCAATACTCCCAGCTATTAATTGATGTTGATTTTGTAGAAGTCCACCAAAAACCATATAACCCAAGGTCAGAATAATGAGTTGGCATTAGACCTCCCCATAAGCTGTAATAGCATCGACGACCGCTTGGTAATGCAGTAAAACCACTTTCATTTATGCTTCCAAAATCACCTATCCAATGTGTTGTCCCAGCTTCTGTGAGTTTCTTACCGGCTGCATCTTCGCCACCCAGAATATTATTCAAGGTAGACCAATCCGTATCTGTAGGTACATGCCATCCTGAAGGGGCTAAATTCCGACTGTCATTTACTGCATACCAGTTGTATAAACATCCATAGACAGCCACATATTGTTTGTCGTTATCATAATAGCAATGCGCTCCGGTTGTCAATCCTCTCCATTGAGCACTGTCAGTTACATTCTGTATTGGATCACCATTACGGTATATGGTTGTTTTAAGATTTTCAGCCATCCAAACCTGAGTGCCAATAGTAACTGTTTTATAAGTATTGCCATCCTGGTCTGTCATACTCCCGTATGCAATTAATGGATTAAATGTTATAGGAGCGATAATAAGGTCATTCTCTTTTTTACAACCTGTAAATAGAATTGAGATAGTTACAATAATTATTAAAAGTCTGATGCCAATTTTATTTTTTGTTTTCATAACCACTAATTATTTGTAATTATAACATACCAGCAAACTTCAGAAGTAAAGTTCGACCTAAGTTTTGTAATTGATTGTTCTATGTGTACCAAAGATTGTTCTCTGTGTGCCAAATGGGATATCAAGAGAAGGCAGCCCCCATCATAATATGCAAAACCTCAATACTAACGCAAAGTGAGAGCTGCCTCTAACTATTCAGGTCTATGATATTTGGTTTACCAACCATTAACCTTAGTAAAGTTCGACCTTTGTAATGTAACAGACTGTTCTATGCGTCCCAAAGATTGTTCTCAGCGTGCCAAAATCAACAAATGTTTCTGATTCTTGACAGAGCGCTATTGTGAGTCATTTACGACTCTCAGAGATACCAATTGGAAACTACTCATAAGCTCAGCTACGATGCCTTAGAACAAAGGGAAAGTGGTTATGCTGACAATCAGCAAAGAAGTCTGCACTTCTCATGTCTCACTGAAGAAAAGCACCCCAGACATGATCACCGAGGGCTTACTATTACGGATGCCTTATCTTTCGGCAAAAACCGTGACAAACCCATTGTCCGTGTTAGGTGGTCTCAGCAACTTTTTAATAATCAGGATGATATTGTCCTCTATTGTCCCGTATTAAGAAAGAATTAGGGTTTTCTTATATTGCTTTTGATCAGAAGTCTGCCTCAAGTATCACTTTCCAAGTGCCATCTTTTTGTTTTCTCCAGATTGTAGCATAGTTGTGAGTTTGTTCTGATTGCGCTGCTGTAGAATTTGCTGATTTAACTTTATAATTGCCGTAAGTATATCCTATGTCTCCCGAGGCACTCGCCTCAATTCGCTCAGGAGTCCATGTAAGAGAAAAAGCTTTATCTTCAAACGTCTGTTTAAAAGCTGAACGAACCGCATCCTTGCCTTTCAATTGAGGATACAGACAATTATACCAAACCACATCGTTATCAAGAAAGGATATGAATCCTTCAAAATCAGATGCTGATTGACACCATGCTCTGTCAGTCTCACGAAGGGTTCGAAGAGCAGCCTCTTTAGGAGTCTCATTATTACATGATATCAGAATGCTGATGAGGGAAAGAAGAAAGATTATTCGTTTCATGAATGAAAGGTTTTAGTTAATACTAAATCTTTCAGCAAAATTCTACAAGTATTTTGTATCGGACTTTGCTATGCGTCCCAAAGATTGTTCTCTGTGTGCCAAATGTGATAATAACAAAGATTGAAACCCGGGGAAAGTCATGTCTGCATTCTTATGATGGGATCTATTGTCGGATAATAGGAGGGGCTGCCTGTTGATCAAAGATTAGTGAAGCCCCTGCAACTGATCCAGGGGCTAAGCTATGACCAGACTACTTAACCTTGGAATATTTAACCTCCGTCCCTTTAACGCCATCATAATTAAAGTGAGTAATAGTAAGGTCCGAAGGAGTATCATATACGAGTTCTGCCTTCCTTACAAATTTATCAGGATTAAACATCTCGAAAAACTCCTGTTGCCATTTAGTAGAATCAATAAATGATCCGATTCCTGACAGGCAACCCCCATATACATAACTTACGAACATATAAAAGTTGTCTCTCTTTGGTCCATAGTTGTAGTTCCAGTAACTGTATATTGTTTTCTCCCCGTTGACAATAATATAGTCTATTTCCGTAAGTGCGTTCCCATTCCTTTTTATTTCCCAGGCATCAACAGTATCCCTACTTGTAACCTGCTGCCAGATTCCAACAAAGTACTTATCTACTAACTTAAGCTGGTCAAGGTCGTTGGAAGTGTTCTGTGCCTGTATCCCGTTAGTGCATAACAGAAGGGATACAATAATTGCCATAGATAGGAGCGATTTTTTCATAGCTGATGAATTTTAGTTAGTAATTAGTTCAGCTTCAAAGTTCGACCTAAGTTATGAAACTGATTGTTCTATGCGTCCCAAAGATTGTTCTCTGTGTGCCAAAATGAATGAAAAGCCCCCGGAGTGACCCGGGGGCGCCTATTGTCAAGAGTCTCTTTTGAGATCCATACTCCCCCTGTTGAAGGATTTATGCTAAAAGAGTTATAATCTCTATTATTACGAACACTGATGCAAATATCAGAATAACATATCCCCACCAATTAGCTCTTACCCTTCGTTGGTTGTATTCCTCGGTACCTTTTTCCACCTTCCTTGCTGAAGGCAGTAATACAACCAAAATCAAACCCAGAAATCCTGCTGTAAAAAACCAGAGGATAGGGTTAAATCCCTTTAATTTTGCAATTAAAGCATTAACACCTCCAGTCACGACGATAATGATCAGGATTTTGAGAATTGGTAAATCCATTATCAAAACTTGCAGTATTTCAAATCATTCTTTTTCGCGAATAAAAGTCCACTCTCCAACTACTTTATTATTTAGTGCATAAGTCATTATAAATTCATCAGGGGATGTAAATACGCACTTCATCTTAAAAGCTGCATTCTCGGGATTTGAAATATCTTTAAATAGTACCCCTTCAGATTTATTTTGAGATATGCCCCACCATGCATAAATCATAAGATTTGGAGAAGATTTAGAAAGTACTGCCCCAATAATTTTATCATTTACCTCATCATACCCGTAAAGCATCTTCTCTGTAGAAATAACTATTCCTTTTGTACTCAGAGTAAGATCACGTTCGCTTCCCTTTCCGTAAGGTCGGACATTAACAACCATAATAGTATCTTCGCCGGCTTCAGCTTTCCAGGAGCCAATAAATTTTTGCATAAAGGCAACCTGGTCAATTTTCACATTGGGAGTCTGTGCCTGTATTATTGAAATACACAGTAAAACGAACACGTTAACCATTGTGGCTCTACAAAATGTTTTCATAGCTATTGATTATTGGTTTACGCATGCAAGTTCGACCTACATTTTGTAACTGACGTTGCTGTGTGTCCCAAAGATTGTTCTCTGTGTGCCAAAAAGGAGAATTTGTGATAAAAAGCGTCGCCCTTTTAAGAAAGCTTATACTTGTTAACTGCTCGATTGCGGAGATGGCGGGGGTGCCGAGCCCGGAAAGCCGGGCTCGGCCCTCCCTTGACTTCAGTCCTGCAGGCAGAAAACAAGCACCATGCTGCGCATGGTTTTTTTGTTTTTTCAAATCCCCTTCAGAAAGCGAGCTTTCTTCGGGTCTTTTCAAAAACAAAAACCCCCTTGCGGGGGTGCTTGTTTTCTGTCTGATCAGTGGAGCTGGCGGGAGTCGAACCCGCGTCCAGGCAAGGCGACCATATGCTTTCTACATGCTTATCCTGCCTTGATTGTCGGAAGTGACCAGGTGGCAGACAGCCTAACCACTCCTTATCTCCTTTGTTTTCACCATCAGGCCGGAGAAACCTTCAGACTATCCCTGAATTGCGTGCGCTTCCTTATCGGGTTGGTACAGGGCATCACCGCCCGGGAAACGTCTCGTCCCAACACCTGGTGCCGGGATTAAGCATAACCTACTTGGTTCGGTTACGCAGCAAGAGCGTAGTTATTCTCGCCAGTTATTGTTGTGAGACACAAGTTATAGAGATGCGTCACCCTACTCTGCATGCTTACATACCACCGCGGCTTGCTGTCAAAACCAGGTCAGCCCCGTTTATATGAAATGCAAAGATACTACATTGTAAAAGAACTGAGTTATATTTCTCAAAAATCAGACAGGTTTAATTATATTCACAAAGTTTGATGAAGGGCCATTCCTTAATCACCGTAGGTTTCCCGGAGTAATTAACATAACTAACCAATAATTTAAAATTGAACCATGAATAGGATTTTGACATTCGCATGCCTGCTGATAATATCCCTCAACGGATTTGCACAAAAAGAACAGTTACAGCTTAACGACCAGGAATATTTTGAAAACGGTGGAGTTAGCGTGATGGCCTTCAGTGACTTTTACCCTTCAGGGCACCAGGGAGGTGTAACAGTTATTATGCATGGAATCAGAATTGCAGCCAATGGCGATTTGAGGCTCGATGAGGCTCCGGGACAGTGGCAGCCGACACCGAAACAGGGAAAACGGGTAACGGATAAAGCAGGCAAATTGATAACCACATACCTTACATATCCCGATTCGGCTAACAACCGCAAAGGGTTTAATCCCATAATATTTCCCGAACTTTATTTCAATTACACGGTTAAAACCCGTGCTGAAGGCGGGTCTGTCATTGTCACAGTAGACCTTGACAGGCCTTTGCCGGATGAATTCATTGGCAAAGTCGGATTTAATATGGAGCTGTTTCCAGGCGCCCTTTTTGGTAAAACATGGATGATTGATGACCAGTCCGGAATATTTCCCCGCCAGGTTAACGGACCAGGCATGTATGATAAAAGAGGAGATCTTGTTGCTGCAGAACCAATGGCAAGCGGTAAACAGCTTGTCGTCGCTCCGGAAGATGAGAGCCTGAGACTGACTATCCGTTCCGTTTCAGGCAGCCTTCAGCTGATTGACGGACGTTATCTGCATAACAACGGTTGGTTTATAGTAAGATCACCCATAGCTGCCGGTGCGACACAAAAAGCTGTTGAATGGATTATCACACCAAACAACATCAGCGGATGGATAAGCGATCCTGTCATCCATGTGTCCCAGATAGGGTATCATCCTTTGCAACAAAAGGTTGCGCTTGTTGAACTCGATAAAAACGACCTGAAAAGGGATACTGTTAAGCTGGTCCGTATTGATGCAGATGGTAAACAGCAAACAGTCAGATACGATATGCCCATTTGAATGGGGTAAGTTCTTAAGATACAATTATTTAAAATTTGATTTTTCATCAGTCAAAGCTCCCGGAATGTATCTTGTGAAATACGGAAATCAGCAATCACAGCCATTCCGTATCGCCAGTGATGTTTTTGAACGGAATGTCTGGCAGCCGACACTTGAATATTTTCTCCCGGTGCAGATGTGCCACATGAGAGTAAATGAAAAGTACCGTGTGTGGCATGGCTTGTGTCATATGGACGATGCACGTATGGCGCCTGTCAACACAAACCATTTTGACGGGTATCTTCAGGGAGAATCCACGTTAACTTCTTATAAACCGGGTGAACATGTTCCCGGTCTTAATGCCGGCGGATGGCATGATGCAGGCGATTACGACCTGAGAGTTGAATCGCAAAGCGGTGAGGTTTATATTCTTACACAGGCTTATGAGGCTTTCAACTTAAAATATGATGAAACATCTGTCGACCAGCATTCCCGGATCGTGGAAATACACCAGCCTGACGGAAAGCCTGACGTCCTCCAGCAAATTGAACATGGTGCACTTTCGGTTGTGGGCGGATACCGGAATTTAGGAAGACTCTACAGGGGAATTATCTGTCCCACATTACGTCAGTACACCTTGCTTGGCGATGGTATTAATATGACTGACGGACTGATTTTTAGCGATAACCTAAAAGCAGGCGTAACTACTTCAACACATTCTTCCCTGGCTGATGACCGCTGGGTGTTTACGGAAAATAATCCGTCAAGGGAATTGACAACTGCCGCTCACCTGGCGGCAGCTTCAAGAGTATTGAAAGGATTTAACGATACATTGAGTATTCAGTGCCTGGAAATTGCCGAAGCAATCTTCGGACACGATCAGACACTCACAGAGCATCAAACCACATCAAAAATCCATGCTGCCGCTGAGCTTTTCCTGACTACAGGCAAAATGAGCTATAAAGATTATATTCTTGAAAATAAATCATTGATTGTTAAAGAGTTCCGTACCATTGGATGGCATCTGGCACCTGTACTTTCAAAGATAAATGATACTAATTTTACGCAATCTCTTATGGAGGCTGCAAGAGAATTCTCTTCCGAAATAACCAAACAGGGTACAGAAACTCCTTTTGGAGTTCCATATCGCCCAAATATATGGGGAGCAGGCTGGGACATACAGAGCTTTGGTGTACGTCAGTATTTCCTTTACAAAGGCTTTCCTGATATTTTCCCGGCTGATTATATTTATAATGCTCTGAACTTCATCCTGGGTGTCCATCCCGGAATGAATACAGCATCTTTTGCTTCGGGAGTGGGCGCCAGATCGACCACAGTAGCCTATGGAATTAACCGGGCAGACTGGTCATATATCCCGGGTGGTGTTTCTTCCGGAACAGCGCTTATACGACCTGATTTTCCGGAATTACTTGACTGGCCGTATTTGTGGCAGCAGCAGGAATATGTCATGGGGGGAGGCGCTACCAATTTTATGTTCCTTGTACTGGCCGCAAATCAACTTTTATCAGATTAATTTGAATAATTTTATGACCTGAAGCAAGAAATTCGTTCCAAATGAAAAGAGAACTCATGGTTGGGATTTTACGGGAAACGAAGATCCCGCCTGACAGGAGGGTACCCCTTACCCCGGCACAGATAGTCGAACTGAGAGATAAATACCCGTTCGTGGAGTTCCGCGTGCAACCTTCGGACATAAGATGCTATACCGACGAAGAGTATAAATACCTCAAGATACCTGTTCATGAAGACCTGAGCAGATGCGATATACTCATGGGCGTCAAGGAGGTCGACAAGAGAGTGTTCATACCGGGAAAGACCTATCTCTTCTTTGCACATGTCGCCAAGAAACAGGAGCATAACCGTGAGATGCTCCGCGAGATACTCAGACACAAGGTCAGACTCGTTGATTATGAATATCTTACCACCGACAAGGGACAACGGGTGGTGGCCTTCGGACGGTGGGCCGGCATCGTGGGAGCATACAACGCCCTGAGGGCAAGGGGAATAAAAACAAACAGGTTCAAACTCAAGCCTGCATTCCAGTGCCGTGACCTCGATGAGATGTGGGCAGGACTGCGACTCATACAGCTCAAGCCGGGACTGAAGATCCTTGTAACAGGGGAGGGAAGGGTGGCCTCCGGAGCCATGGAGACACTGTCAGTATGCAATAACCTGCTGAAGGTATCACCGGAGGAATTCCTGACGAAGGAATATGATGTGCCGGTTGTATGCCAGATAGGACCGCAGCATTATGTAAAGCACCTTGACGGCCGGCCATTCGACTTTAACAACTTCGTCTATCATCCCGAGGATTACATTTCTGATTTCAGGAAATATACAAAGGTGACCGATGTTCTTGTCGCATCACACTTCTGGGATCCGAAATCACCTGTCTTCTTCACCCGCGAAGATGTTGAGAAACCCGACTTCCGCATTTCCGTGATTGCAGATATAAGCTGTGACATTGGCGGACCTATTCCCACCACACTGAGAGCCACAAGCATAGCTGATCCGTTCTACAGCTATAACAGGACGAAGCACCGTGAGGAGGAGGCTTTCAACCATCCTGATAATATTGCGGTAATGTCTATTGACAACCTCCCCGGAGAGCTGCCGCGTGATGCCTCAAGCGATTTCGGCAGACAGCTTATCGAACATGTGCTGCCTGACCTTTTCCAGGGCAACAAGTCGTCGATGATACAGCGTGCTACTATCACTGCCGGCGGCAGGCTGGAGCCGCAGTATCACTACCTGAGTGAATGGGTAACACCTGAAGAGAAGATCATATGATGCGGATTGTCATCTGCGGTCCCGCTCACCCGTACAGGGGAGGCATTGCAGCCTATAATGAGAGGCTGGCACAGCAATTCCTCCGTGAAGGTGATGCCGCTGCCATCTATACGTTCAAGGTGCAGTATCCCTCTTTTCTATTCCCGGGGAAGACACAGTATGACGACGGATACGCTCCTGCGGGGGTGACAATTACGCGTGCAATCAACTCGGTGAACCCGATTAACTGGTTTAGTATCGGCCTGCGGCTGAGGCGCACAAGACCTGACATGATCATACTGCGTTACTGGCTGCCTTTCCTGGCGCCGGCGCTGGGCTTCATAGCTCGCATCGTCAGAAGCAACGGGCATACAAGGGTCATCACAATTTTCGATAATATCATTCCTCATGAGAAGAGAATAGGAGATAAGGCACTTACCCGTTTTTTCATCAACAGCATTCACGGGGCTCTGGTGATGACCCGTGCTGTGGAGAATGACCTCAGACAGTTCAACAAAAAGATACCATGTGTGATCTCTCCCCACCCGCTCTTCGACACCTACAGCGCTCCCGTGCCGCGTGCTGAGGCAATCGTCAGGCTGAAGCTGTGCCCGGCTAACAAATTCATTCTGTTCTTCGGTTTTATCAGGGAGTACAAAGGGCTTGACCTCCTTCTGAACGCCATGGCTGACCCGGCTGTGCAAAGCCTCGGGGTTAAACTGATTGTTGCCGGTGAGTTTTACGAGGATGAAAAGCCGTATTTTGACCTCATCCGGACACTCGATATCGGACAAAATGTTTTGCTTCACACTCATTTTATCAGCAATGAGGATGTCAGGTATTATTTCTCGGCTGCGTCACTGGTGGTTCAGCCGTACCGTTCAGCCACCCAGAGCGGTGTGACCCAGGTGGCTTATTACTTCAACAAACCAATGGTTGTCACCGATGTGGGAGGACTTGCCGAAATCGTTCCTGACGGGAAAAGCGGTTATGTAGTGCCGCCGGAGCCGGCAGCCATAGCAAATGCAATAGCAGATTTCTTCAATGGAGACGAGGAGCGGTTCAGTGCGGGGATAGAAGAACAGAAGAAGTTTTATACGTGGGACAGGCTCACCGAAGCGCTTCGGGGATTGGTCAGGATGACGCAGCGGCGAAATAAAATTAAGAATTAAGAATTAAGAATTAAGAATTTGATAATCAGTTAATTCGCAATTCGAAATTCGTAAATCGCAAATTCTCCTGACCCTCAGACATCAGACCATCCGACTTCAGACTTATATGTTCAGACGTTCAGTTTCTCTCTGATGAGGTACTGGTTCCGGTCCGGTGACCGCCGGTTGACCAGCTCTGCAAGAAATCCCGTGAGAAACATGAAAGATCCTATTATCATTACCGCCAGGGCGATATAGAAATAAGGACTGTCAGTCACCAGCGGGGCCCTGAGTCCCTGTTGTATGAAGACCAGCTTGCGTATCCCGAGGTATGCTGCCATGACAAACCCAGTCAGGAACATCAGCGAACCGAGAGTCCCGAACAGATGCATGGGACTCTTGCCGAAGCGCGTGATGAAGCTGATTGTCAGCATGTCAAGATAACCTTTCATGAACCTGTCGAAACCGTATTTGGTGACGCCGTACTTGCGCGGACTGTGCTGCACGACCTTCTCGCCGATCTTCCTGAAGCCAGCTTCCTTGGCCAGCAGCGGTATGTACCTGTGCATCTCCCCGTAGACCTCAATGCTTCTTACCACTTCACCGTCATAGGCTTTGAGGCCGCAGTTGAAATCGTGCAGCCTGATGCCGGAGAACTTCCTGGCGGTAAAGTTATAGAGCCTCGAGGTGCTTCTTTTTATTAAAGGATCATACCTCTTTTTCTTCCACCCGGAGACGATGTGGTAGCCCTCCTCCCTTATCATATTAACCAGGCCGGGTATCTCGTCAGGACTATCCTGCAGGTCGGCATCCATGGTTATGACCACGTCGCCGGCCGATGTTTCAAAGCCTGTCTGCAGCGCAGCGGCCTTGCCGTAGTTACGGCGGAACCTGATGGCCCTGACCCTGCTGTTCAGGGCTGTTAGAAGCTTCAGCACCTCCCAGGTGTCGTCTGTGCTTCCGTCGTCGATTACAATCAGCTCGTAGTCAAGAGACGATGATGCACATACTTTTGCAATCCACTCCGCCAGTTCGGGAAGGGATTCAGCTTCGTTATAAGCAGGGACTACAACAGAGAGATCCATTACTGTTTTGGCTCTTCCTCCGCTTCATCGAGCAGCGGATTGCCCTTTTTCATTATAAACAGTGAGACTATCAGGGATATCAACAGACCAAAAAAGACCCCGTAAAAGACCGATGAAATCGACTGAATCCAGGGTTTCATCATTTTGGCCTGCATTGCGGTGGCAGCGTCAAGAGCTTCCTCGGGCATGCCTTTGGCAATCATCTTTTCCTGCGCAAAGGCAATTGATTTCTCGACGAGCCCCGGATCAATAAATTTATACAGAACATAAATATATATGGCAGTGATTATAGCGGCATAAAGATTGATTATCACACCTGCTCCAACAGATTTGCCATATGTAATGTATCCGTTATTGTAATGATCGCGGTAGGCACGAAGAAGAAAATAAAGCACTGCAAGACTGACCACAATGCTTGGCACCATGATCCAGGGCTTGAAGGTGAGATCAAACATATAAGTAAGCACCGAGAAGCCAACAGAGACTAGTCCCAATATAATACCGTAGTTCAGGGTATCTTTCCAGATCGATCTTTTTTCTTCCATTTTAAGGGAGTTTTTGGTTATGAAAACAAATATAGTGTATTTACGGAAATGTGTGCTGCACCGGAAGGAAGAACTATTATTTGGCCGGCGACGGAAAAAATTGTATTTTTGTGCGGGGTAAGTCTCATACGACCAGCTCCCTTTGAACTCCCCCAGGGTCGGAAGGCAGCAAGGGTAGAAGGTTGTAGCGGTGCGATGTGAGTAGCTTACCCTCTTTTTTTGTCCGCTGCTGAATTTTAGTTCATATCTTTGCCGTCGCTTACGCGCAAAAATGATTATCAGGCTCTATCCCGAAAATCCTAATCCCGATCACATCCGCAGGGTAACCTGGGTGCTTGAGGAGGGGGGCATCGTCATTTACCCCACTGACACTATCTATGCCATGGGTTGCGACATCAAGTCCAACAAGGCTATAGAGAAGATTGCGCGCTTTAAGGGACTGAATCCGGGCAATCCTGACATGTCAATGATCTTTTCATCAATGAGTCAGCTTTCGGAATATACAGTCATTCACGATAATAATCTGTTCAAGCTGCTGAAGCGCAACCTGCCGGGACCATTTACGTTTATTGTTCATGCCAACAACCAGATACCCGCGCTGTTCAAGCACAGGAAAAAAACGCTGGGTATCCGTATCCCTGACAATAATATTACATTGGAAATCGTGCGCGATCTGGGAAGGCCTCTCATGACCACATCAATACATGACAACGATGAGATCACCGAATATATCACTGATCCTGAGCTCATTCACGAGAAATACTATGATTTTGCGGATCTTGTCGTTGACGGCGGGATGGGGGGAGACGAGCCATCGACCGTGGTCGACTGCACCGGACATGACCCGGTTGTTCTCAGGCAGGGGAAGGGCATTCTGGAGCTGTAAATTTGCGACTTGCGATTTGCGATTGTCGAATGGGGGTTTTTAAATCGCAAATCGAAAATCTAAAATCGCAAATTGTCCGGACCCTCAGACCCCCGGATCTCATTTTCTGTCTCCTGAGAAGAACTTGTTCAGCTTCTCAAACGCGGTGGGAAGGGCGAACACAACAACCTTATCGCGGTACTGTATATGAGTGTCGCCGGTGGCAATGAAAGGCTTGTCGTCACGAATCCCTCCGCCGACTATGGCATCCTTGGGAAAGTCTATCAGCCGCAACGGCCCTTCGGTGATGCGCGCACCTTCGGGAACAAAAAACTCTATCACCTCGGCATCGGTACCGGTCATCATCTTAACCTGCGTGACGTTGGGGTTCATCGTGTGCCTGAATATACGACTGGCGGTTGCGATCTTCTTGTTGATGATTGTGTCAATGCCTGAGTTCTCAGCCAGGTTGATATATTCCATGTTCTCTACCTCGGCGATTGTCTTCATCACACCTATCTTCTTTGCCAGCAGGCACGAAAGAATGTTGGTCTCCGAGTTACCGGTGACGGCAACAAAAGCATCCATATGCGTGAGTCCCTCCTCAGCCAGGAGGTCGCCGTTCCTTCCGTCGCCGTTTATGATAAGTGTTTCCTCAAGAGTCTCCGCAAGCATCTGGCATTTATCATGGTCAGAGTCGATCAGTTTCACCTGGCAGTCGCGTTGCAGGTTGAGCGCCACGTGTCTGCCTATCCTGCTACCGCCCAGTATCATGATACTGCGCGCCTCGACATTCCGTTTTCCCGAAAATTTCATCATATCGTTGAGTCCGTCGCGGGTGGAGACAACATATGCCAGGTCTCCCTCCTTGAACTCCTCCTTGCCGCGCGGGATGATTGTACGTTCATTTCTCTTGATTGCTACCGCGCGGTACTGTATCGATCCGAGGGCTGTTGCAACCTCCGCGAGGCTTCGGTTGAGGACGGGGGCTCCCTTTTCCAGTTTCTGAACATATAGAGCGAGTTTCCCTCCGGCAAAATCCATGAACTCAGTGGTGCCCGTTGTCTTAAGGAGACTGATCACTTCCTTGGCGGCGATAAGCTCGGGATAGATCAGGTGGTCAATGCCCATATCTTTGAAGAATTCCCTGTTGTCCCGCTCAAGGTATTCCATGTTGTCAATACGGGCTATCACTTTCCTGGCACCCAGCTTCTTCGCAAGGATGGAAGCAGTGATATTGGTGTCTTCATAGTGGGCGACGGCAATGAACAGGTCTGTATTCTTCTTAAGCGCCTCCCTGAGCAGGTCAAGCGAGGTGGCGGAACCTTCATAGGTTAGTACATCGATTGCGGCGTCGATGGGCTTCAGCCTTTCCCCTTCGGTATCGATGAGTATTATCTCATGCTCACTCTGTGAGAGCATTTTTGCAAGGTGTGTTCCCACCTCACCCGCACCGGCGATTACTATTCTCATTTGCGCTTAGGTAAAATCACGGCAAAGTTATACAAAAGAACATTCACCTTAATTGTATGATCTTAATCTTTAACCCCCGCGTGGCTGCATGCTTCTTTACTTCAGCAGGAACATGTCCGTCAGCAGGTGCCACCAAAAGCACCCGGCCATCCTGCATTGCACGAAGCTCCTTACCCTTTATATTATAGACAATCAGTCTCTCCTGCCTGCTCTCTTTCAGGTTTCTCAGGGTACCGCACAGAAGGAAGAGCGAGGCAGCTGCCAGGAAGGGTTTCAGCGTGATCTTCCATATTCGCAGGGGAGACGCCAGAAGCAGCGCAACAGCGACAGTCAGAAGCCCTGCACCGGCGGCCGTCAGTCCTATGTTCTCAATCACACCGTGATCAAAGGAACTTATGATACCGGTAAAACCAAGTGTAAAAGCGGAGAGCTTGCCCAGCAGCATGGCGAAGAAGGATGCTACCGGGGTCACTGCGGAGAACAGGATGAGGAGAAAAGCAAGGGCCAGGACGGCAAATGAAAGCGGGATAACGACAATGTTCGTCACAAGAAAGAACAGCGGGAAGATATTGAACAACCTCACGGCAAGGGCAAGGGTGCCTGCCTGAGCTACAAGGGAAACAGCTGCCATTTGCCAGAAGTAATCGGCAACCTTGTTCCTGAACCTGAGTGTCCTGTATAGGGGGTAATAGAACAGGATGATAAAGGCTACGGCAAGATAGGAGAGCTGAAATCCTGCTTCAAAGATCACGGCAGGCCTGGCAGCAGTAAGGATAAATGCGGAGGCAAGCAGACTGTTCATGCCCGGGGCGGGACGGTGCAAAAGTGTGCCGGCCTGGAGAAAGGTGAACATGATGGTGGCACGCAGCACTGACGGTGACATGCCTGTGATGAAGGCAAAGCCCCACAGTGCCGTGATTATGATGACGGACTTCATAACATTAAATTTGCCGCGCAGGAAAAAGAGCATGAACGAGAGACCCAGGCTGATCATGCCCACATGCAGTCCGGAGACAGCCATTATGTGCATGGCTCCCGAACGCGAGAAGGTTGTAAGTTGCTCTTTGTCAATAAGGTCCTTGTCGCCGATTGTAAGAGCAGTCACAAGTCCCAGCTCTTCGCCCTGCAAGCCTGCCTTCTCAAAAGCCCGGATCATACCCTGTGCCGCAACGAGCGATCTTTCCCTGAGGGTGAGACGGCCGGCAGGCTGATAATCAATTATATCTCCTGCCCTGAAAAACCCCATATATTTTACACCCTGCCCCTCGAGGTAACGGCGGTAATTGAATTCGCACGGATTACCGTTATTCTGGACAGGCCGGGGGGTTATGCGTACTGTCAGCCTGTCACCGGGCTGCCAGCGGGAGGGAAGTGTGTCAGAAATGAAGTAGAGCAGGAGGGAGCCTCGTGGAGAGTATTGCTGACTGTCAGCGGTTATGTTGACAATCTTTGCCCTGAATGAGCAGCTGGCACTCTTTTTCTCAGGATACCCGGAGATCCTCACCGTGAACATCTGCCGGTTTTCACCGAGGGTGGAGAGGCGTTCCTTTCCGGTAACATGCATCAGGTATCCGCCTGCCAGGAAGAAGACTATAATGGCTGCGCCGAATACGGTGTCAGGGTGATAGTTTTTCCGGATCAGCCTCAGGGAAATGACAAGTGCAGCAGCCCCGGCCATGGCCCAGGCAGCGGCCGCAGCTGACGGCGCAGCCTCTGCCAGGATCACTCCTGCACAGAACGGTGCAAAGATTCTCAGGAACGGTATTTCCCTGAAATGCACGGGTTACAGCATTAGACAAACGAAAGATAATAAATTTATTGAATGAAGTCAACAGCTGTTGTTACCTGCCGGGAGGCAGGACAGTCCGGTAATCGGCCTCGAACTTTCCCTTGCTGATGTCTGTAAGCTTACCTTTGATGAGCCGGCGCCTAAGCGGGCTGAGTTTGTCAGGAAACAGAATCCCGTCAAGATGGTCATATTCATGAAGGATCACCCGGGCTTTGTATCCCTGGAAAACCTCATCGTGAAAATTCCATTCCGTATCGTAATACTGTATGCGTATCTCAAACTCGCGCAATACCTCCTCATGCAATCCCGGGAGGCTCAGGCATCCCTCGCTCATCGGCACTTTTTCGCCCTTGCGTTCCACCACCTGCGGGTTGATGAATGCCATGTGGAAGTCTTTCATCTCAGGATGATCCTTTGCAAGGGGTTCGCCGTCGATGACAAACAGCCTTAGCGATTTACCCACCTGGGGAGCGGCAAGGCCCAGCCCGTCGGAGTTGTACATTGTCTCGAACATGTCGGCAATGAATGTGTTCAGTCCGGGATAGTCCCTGTCTATATCCTCTGCAACCCTTCTCAGAACCGGATGTCCGTAAACATAAATGGGATATGTCATTTTTCTTAATTCTTAATTCTTAATTCTTAATTCTTAATTCTCCTCTCTTCCCTGCTCATCCACGACTGGAGGATGATTGACGCGCTGATGCGGTCTATCATCGCCTTGTCTCTTCTGCCGCTTTTCTTCACGCCGCCGTCTATCATCGTTCTCATCGCCATCTGTGATGTGAACCGCTCATCGGCACGGTGCAGGGTCATTCCCGGGAACAGCTTCCTGAAACGTGCAATGAACGGATCAATATACTTTACGCTTTCACTGGGCAAATTGTTCACGGTGACAGGATATCCGATCACTACTTCAGTGACATTTTCACGGGGAATATACTCTTTCAAAAACGTCTCCAGCTGGCCGGTAGGCACCGTAGTCAGGGGGGAGGCAATGATTCGCTGAGGATCTGTCACTGCCAGTCCGCAACGTTTTCTGCCATAATCTATTGCCAGTACCCTGCCCATTGTTTACCGCTCAGTTGTCTGGAGAGCGGGCGCAAATTTACCTAATTCGGCAGATAAAAAAAAGAGAGCCGGTCAGCCCGGCTCCCTTCATGGTTTCAAAAAAGTTCTATTCTTCCTTGACTTCAGCTGTCTTTGCCTCGGTGGCTTGTACCTCAGCTCCGAACTTCATCTCCGAGAGACGCTTGTAGTTATTGTATCTCCACTTTGCGTTCTCCTCAGCGTGTTTGAACAGCACATCAGCTTCGCCGGGGAAGTCCTTCATGAGCGAGGTGTAACGCACCTCTGACTTCAGGAAGTCCTGGAACTTGCTCCAGTCGGGCTCCTTGGAATCAAGCTGGAAGGGGTTCTTGCCTGCCTCCTCGAGACGCGGGTCGTACCTGTAGAGATGCCAGTAACCGCATGTCACTGCATCCTCAGCCTGTGCCTGTGTCTTGCCCATGCCATTGCGGAGGCCATGGTTGATACAGGGTGAATAGGCAATTATAAGTGACGGTCCGGGATACTCCTCGGCTTCACGTATTGTCTTGAAGAACTGGTTCTGGCTTGACCCCATCGATACCTGTGCCACATAGACATAACCGTATGTCATGGCCATCTGTCCGAGATCTTTCTTGCGTATCTTCTTGCCTGAAGCAGCGAACTTCGCAACAGCGCCGGCAGGGGTTGATTTGGATGCCTGTCCTCCGGTGTTCGAATAGACCTCGGTGTCAAGCACGAGAACGTTGATGTTCTCACCTGAAGCAAGAACGTGGTCAAGTCCGCCGTACCCGATGTCATAAGCCCATCCGTCTCCGCCGAAGACCCAGAAAGATTCTTTAACCAGGTACTGTTTGAGGTTCAGGATCTCCTTGCATACCGGAGCATTGTCTTTCTCACAGGCAGCGATCACCTTTTCAGAGACAGCCCTGCTTTTCTTAGCATTATCCATCTCTGCGAGCCACTCGCTGAATGCAGCAGCAGTATCTGCAGCGATGCCATTGTTCAGGCCCTCCTTCATGAAACGCTCAAGGCGTTCCCTGATCTTTTTGGCGCCCAGCGCCAGCCCGAAGCCATACTCTGCATTGTCTTCAAAGAGCGAATTGGCCCATGCCGGACCGTTGCCGTTCCTGTTTGTAGTATAAGGCATCGACGGAGCTGATCCGCCATAGATGGAGGAGCATCCTGTAGCATTGGCAATGACCATGCGGTCACCGAAGAGCTGTGTGACAGCCTTTATATAAGGTGTCTCACCGCATCCTGCACACGCACCTGAGAATTCAAACAGGGGTTGTGCAAACTGTGAGTTCTTGACATTGGTGTATTTATCCACAACAGTGTCCTTGTAGCCGACTTTCTCATGCATGTAGGTCCAGATATCTGCCTGGTCCATCTGTGTTTCAAGCGGCTTCATGATGAGGGCCTTTTCCTTCGAAGGACATACATCAGCGCAGTTACCGCAGCCTGTGCAGTCCAGTACGCTTACCTGTATCCTGAACTTGTGGCTCTTTGTGTTACCGATACCCTGTTTTGCGGTTGTTCCTGCCGGGGCAGCTGCAAGTTCCTCATCAGTAAGGAGGAAGGGGCGTATGACAGCATGAGGACAAACGAAGGAACACTGGTTGCACTGGATGCATTTTTCCATCTGCCATTCAGGGACGTTAACGGCTATGCCGCGCTTTTCATAAGCTGCCGTGCCTGACGGGAATGTGCCGTCCTCGCGTCCGACGAATGCGCTCACAGGGAGGTCATCGCCGCGAAGGCCGTTTATGGTCTCAACCACGTCACGGATGAACGCAGGTTTCTTACCGTCAGCCGGTGAAGAGGCGATCTTTATGTTTGCCCATTCAGCGGGTATCTCAACTTTAGTAACTGCACTTCCGTGGTCGATGGCGTCATTGTTCATTTTCACCACTTCCTCGCCCTTTTTGCCGTATGCCTTTATAACAGCATGTTTCATTTCGTCAACGGCAAGCTTGTACGGAATTACCTCAGCCAGTTTGAAGAATGCACTCTGCATTATTGTGTTTGTGCGGGTTCCAAGGCCAATTTCCTCGGCTATCTGGGTGGCATTGATTATATAAAATTCTATTTCATTTTCTGCCATATATTTCTTCATCGTGTCAGGCAGCTTTGTCTTGGTCTCCTCCGCATCCCATATTGAGTTGAGAAGGAAGGTGCCGCCTTTCTTGAGGCCCTTCAGCATGTCATATTTATCAAGATATGACGGGACGTGGCAGGCAACAAAGTCGGGTGAATTCACATAATAGGGTGCCCTGATGGGCTTATCGCCGAAACGGAGATGCGAGATCGTGTTGCCTCCTGACTTCTTTGAGTCATAAGCGAAGTAGGCCTGGCAATATTTGTCTGTTGTCTCGCCGATGATCTTGATCGAGTTCTTGTTGGCACCGACGGTACCGTCTGATCCCAGTCCGTAGAATTTGGCAGAATATGTGCCTTTGTCGCCGACCTTTACATCGGGAAGGACAGGAAGTGACTTGAATGTTACGTCGTCAACTATACCAACCGTGAAGAGGTTCATCGGATTATCCTTCTTCATGTTCTCGAAGACGGATATCATCTGGGAAGGAGTGGTATCTTTTGAGCTGAGGCCGTAACGGCCGCCAAGGATCATCGGGTGGAAGCTCTGGTTGTAGAATACTTCCTTCACATCAAGATACAGAGGTTCGCCGTTTGCTCCGGGTTCCTTTGTGCGGTCAAGCACAGTTATGCGCTTAACGGATTTGGGCAACACGTTAAACAGGTATTTTGCGGAGAACGGTTTGTAAAGGTGAACCGATATAAGTCCCAGTTTCTCATTCCTTGTTTCTGCAAGATAGTCGATTACCTCCTGGATAGTCTCTGTGACTGAGCCCATTGCGATGATAATATTTTCTGCATCGGGAGCTCCGTAATAGGTGAACGGTTTGTATTCGCGTCCGGTGAGTGCGGAGATCTTCTCCATATAATCGTTCACCGTATCGTCAATATTGGTATAGAACCGGTTTGATGCCTCCTTTGCCTGGAAGAAAATATCAGGGTTCTGCGCTGTTCCCCTTGTCACAGGGTGTCCGGCATTGAGGGCTCTGTCGCGGAATGCCTTCAGGGCATCCCTGTCAACTAGCTTCTTCATGTCTTCGATGTCTATGGGCTCAATCTTCTGAATTTCTGAAGATGTCCTGAATCCGTCAAAGAAATGAAGGAAGGGCACTCTTGATTTTATTGCTGAAAGATGCGCCACTCCGGCAAGGTCCATTATCTCCTGCACGCTTCCGCTGGCAAGCATTGCAAATCCGGTCTGGCGTGCTGAATAAATGTCGCTGTGATCGCCGAAGATCGAAAGGGCATGTGCCGCAAGGGTACGGGCGCTGACATGAAACACACCCGGAAGAAGCTCTCCGGCTATCTTGTACATGTTGGGGATCATGAGAAGGAGTCCCTGTGACGCCGTGAAAGTTGTTGTAAGGGCACCCGACTGGAGGGCCCCGTGCACTGCACCGGCGGCGCCGCCTTCGCTCTGCATCTCAACAACCTTTACCTCTTCACCGAACATGTTCTTAAGTCCGTGTGCTGCCCACTCATCGACATATTCTGCCATCGTGGATGAAGGAGTAATGGGATAGATGCATGCCACTTCGCTGAACATATAAGCAATGTGCGAAGCTGCCTGGTTACCGTCACAGGTGATGAATTTTTTTGTTGCCATGTCTTATTCTGAAATTTTAATTGTCAATTAATCCGAAAAAAATAAACTGCAAATTTATCAAATTTTTCTGAGATTTTACTCGCTGTTCATCGAAACAAGAAACTCCTCATTTGACCTTGTCTGTGTTATCCTGTCGCGGAGGAATTCCATTGCCTCGACTGAGTTCATGTCAGTGAGATAGTTCCGCAGCACCCACACCTTGCTGAGGAATGTCTTGTCGAGAAGAAGGTCCTCACGCCTTGTGCTTGATGCAGGGATGTCGATAGACGGGAAAATCCTTCTGTTTGAGAGCTTGCGGTCAAGCTGCAATTCCATATTGCCAGTACCCTTGAATTCCTCGAAGATGACATCATCCATCTTTGAGCCGGTATCGGTAAGGGCGGTGGCGATAATTGTAAGTGAACCGCCGTTCTCAATATTACGTGCTGCCCCGAAGAACCTCTTCGGCTTATGCAGGGCGTTGGAGTCGACACCGCCGGAAAGCACCTTGCCGGATGCCGGAGCGATTGTATTGAAGGCTCTTGCCAGCCTGGTGATAGAGTCGAGCAGTATAACAACATCATGCCCGCACTCCACAAGCCTTTTGGCTTTTTCCTGGACTATGGTGGCTATCCGAACATGTCTCTCGGCAGGCTCGTCGAAGGTTGAGGCGATGACCTCTGCGTTGACATTGCGTGCCATCTCGGTTACCTCCTCGGGACGCTCATCAATGAGAAGGATCATCAGGTAGACTTCCGGGTGGTATTTTGCTATTGCGTTGGCAATATCCTGGAGCAGGATCGTCTTACCTGTTTTTGGCTGTGCTACAATGAGGCCGCGCTGGCCTTTTCCGATCGGACAGAACATGTCAACTATACGCACTGACAGATTACCCTCTCCCGGTTTGCACAGGGTGAATTTCTCATTCGGGAAAAGAGGAGTGAGGTAGTCGAACGGAACGCGGTCACGGATATAGTCCGGTGTACGGCCGTTTATCTCCTCCACCTTTATCAGCGGGAAATACTTCTCTCCTTCACGCGGCGGACGGATGGTACCTCTGATTGTATCCCCCGTCTTAAGACCGAAGAGCTTGATCTGCGACTGTGACACATAAATGTCATCCGGTGAGCTCAGATAATTGTAATCCGGTGAACGGAGGAAACCATAACCGTCAGGCATGATCTCAAGCACTCCGGTATTTGCCACTATTCCCTCAAAGTCGTAAATTCTTTCCTTTTTCTCTTCCCTGACCGGTTCTGCTGCCTCGGGCTGGAGATTTGGCACTTCCTGTGCAGGAAGGGGTAAGACTGCTCCATTGTCTGTTGAAGATTCTGTTTCTGCCATAATATGATTCTCATTCTCAGGTTCATTGTATCTCAGAAGGTCACGGTCATTACCGTTCAGAGGTTCTGCGGAAAACAGCAATTTTTCATTCTGCAGTGCATCCTTCTCTGCCGGCCTGCCGTCACCGCCTATTACGGATTCTGAAGCCGGGTACTGGGGTGCAGGTGAGTTCTGGTTAGGCTGGGACTGATTATATTGCTGTGGCTGCTGCTGACGGTCGTATTCCTGTCTTTGCTGCCCCTGCTGCTGGCGGTCGTTCTCCTGTCTTGGCTGTCCCTGCTGCTGACGGTCGTTTTCCGGTCTTTGCTGGCCGCCCTGCTGCTCCCTGTAGGTTCTGGGACGCTTGTTGCGGTTCTGCTGCCACGACTGCTGCCTTGGAGGCCTCTGCTGCTGACCTTGTTGCTGACCCTGCTGCTGACCTTGCTGCTGGCCTTGTTGCTGACCCTGCTGCTGGCCTTGTTGTTGACTTTGTTGCTGGCCTTGCGGCTGTACCTGAGGTTGCACAGGTGGTTGCTGAGCCTGTTGCTGCACCTGAGGCTGCTGCCCCTGTTGCCCCTGTCCCTGCTGCATGGGATGCTGAGGTCTCCGTTGTTGCTGCTGCTGGGGATTTTGTGGTTTCTGCTGCAGGTTTTGAGGTTTATTCTGCGGATTTGGCGGCTTCTGCTGAGGCCTTGGCCCTCTCGGTTGTTGCTTCTGCCGCTCGGGCCGGCTCTCCTTGTCCTGCGGTTCTTTAAAAGGCTGGCGCCTTTCCGGCTGTTGACTTTCAGGTTTGCCTGTCTTGCGGGCTTCGGCTGCGTCAATAGCCTGTTGATCAAGGATCTTATAGATAAGATCCTGTTTTTTGAGGAGTTCTATCCTCTTAATTTTGAGCTGCTTCGCTATCTCCCTCAATTCGGGAACAAGCATTTCGCTCAGTTCAAGAATATCATGCATATTTTAAGAATGTGTAGAAAATAAATAAGATTGATTTCTGGTGAAGAGGGGAATGATTATTATCCCCGCTGATTGAGTAACCGACTTAGTTCGGAAATCCGGTACAATGTTAAGCATAAAATCATTAATACACAAAAAACCAGTATTTATTTGATTGCTGAGAACTAAAAAACTTGTCCGCGAGGCGTTACGGGAAATATTTTCATTCAATTTACTAAAAAACATGCACAACTGTTGTTTTTTTGAGAAATTTTCTTTATGATTGTAAGCTTTTTTTCAAAATGTGAAGTGAGTGCAATGTAATTTTTAGTCAATGCGCCAGTTAAAAATAACAAAGCAGGTCACTAACCGTGACACTCCTTCCCTCGACAAGTACTTGCAGGAAATAGGTAAGGTCGAGCTTATCTCCCCTGATGAGGAGGTGAGCCTGGCGCGGAGAATACGTGCCGGTGACCATGACGCACTGGCGCGGCTTGTAAAAGCAAACCTGCGGTTTGTTGTTTCCGTTGCCAAGCAATATCAGAACCAGGGGATGACCCTTCCTGATCTTATCAATGAAGGGAACCTCGGCCTCATCAAGGCTGCCCAGCGTTTTGACGAGACCCGCGGCTTCAAGTTCATTTCCTATGCCGTGTGGTGGATCAGGCAGGCTATCCTGCAGTCGCTGGCTGAACAGGCCAGGATCGTGAGGCTCCCTGTGAACAAGATCGGGTCGATCAACAGGATCAACAGGGCATATTCGAAGCTTGAGCAGGAATATGAGCGTGAGCCCTCGGCACAGGAGATTGCCAACCTGCTTGAGATTGCACCGGAGGATGTCAAGGAGGCAATGAGAACCAACGGCCGCACACTGAGCATGGACGCCCCGATAAGCTCGGAGGAGGACAACAACATGTACGATGTGATGCTCAATGAGGAGACACCCAGTCCTGACCGCAACCTTATCAATGAATCACTTTCCTACGAGATAGAAAAGGCGCTCAGCACACTCTCACCGCGGGAGGCCAGGGTTCTGAAACTTTATTTCGGCATCGGGATGAAGCACCCCTTTACCCTCGAGGAAATAGGAGAAGAGCTTAGTCTGACCCGCGAACGCGTCAGGCAGATCAAGGAGAAAGCCATCAAAAGGATCCAGTTCACAACACGGTGCCGCATACTCAAGTCTTACCTGGGGTAAAATTTTAACTGATTTACTATATGAGCCATCTGGTAGCCCCGTCACTTCTCGCCGCTGATTTTGCAAACCTGGCGGGCGAGGTGGAGATGCTGAATGACAGTGTGGCCGACTGGCTGCATCTGGATATTATGGACGGAGTATTTGTGCCGAATATTTCATTTGGTTTTCCCGTTGTGGAGGCTGTCCGCGACCTCACCTCAAAACCGCTGGATGTGCATCTTATGATCATCGACCCGGACAGATACCTTGAACGCTTCAGGGATGCCGGTGCCTCGACGCTTACAGTACACTATGAGGCCTGCCATAACCTTCACCGCACCGTGTCTGAGATACGCAGGCTTGAGATGAGGGCCGGAGTGACACTGAACCCGCACTCGCCGGTGATCCTGCTGAAGGATATTTTGCCTTATATTGATATGGTTCTCCTTATGACCGTGAATCCCGGGTACGGAGGACAAACATTCATCCCGGGAAGCATAAACAAGATTGGTGAGCTGAGAAGCATGATCGATGAAGGCGGGTACGATGTCCTGATTGAGGTCGACGGAGGCGTGGACCTGCAGAATGCACCGGTTCTTGTTCATGCCGGCGTCGATGTGCTTGTTGCCGGCAACACAGTATTCAGTGCATCCGACCCGGCAGAGGTGATACGGAGGCTCAGGGAACCTGTTTCCTGAAAATTCAGCTGTCCTGCCGGCTGTTGATCCAGTCCATGATCATATCACTGTTGCCTGATTCAAACCATTTTATTTCCCTGTCCCTGTTCCACCAGGTAAGCTGCCTGCGGGCATAGCGCCGGGTGTTCCTCTTAATGAGCGCGACGGCCTGTTCCCTTGTGATCTCACCGTCGAGGTACATGAACATCTCCCGGTACCCGACAGTATTCAGTGCATTCAGTTCCCTGAACATCTTCAGTGAAGCTACCTCATCCTCAAGCCCTGCGCTCATCATCCTGTCCACCCGCCCGTCAATCCTGGCGTAAAGCTCAGGGCGCCCTAGTGTAAGCCCGGCCTTAAGTATCCTGAACTCGCGTTCTCTCCTTGCCGATGTCAGAAAAGAGGAATAAGGCCTGCCGGTGCTTTCGCTGATCTCAAGTGCGCGCATCACCCTGCGGGGGTTATGCAGGTCGACCTTTGCGTAATGGTCCGGGTCAAGCAGCTTCAGGGCCATGCGCAGTCCCCCGATGCCTTCCCGGTGATACATGTCAATGAACTTCTGCCTCACCGCCGGGTCAGTGTCAGGTATATCATCCATTCCCCTGCAGACGGCGTCCATGTAGAGCATCGAACCGCCGGTCATTATTGCAAAGGGGCAACTGCTGAAGAGCGATGGAAGCAAGGCCAGCACATCACGCTCAAAAAGACTGATGCTGTAGTAATCCCGGACAGAGAGGAAGCTGATGAAGTGGTGTTTCACCCTCGCCAGCTGTTCTTCATCCGGGGCAGCGGTACCTATCCGCATCTCACGGTAGAACTGCCTGGAGTCGCACGATATGATCTCACATCCGAGACGGAGGGCAAGATCTATGGCAACAGCTGTCTTGCCCACGCCTGTAGGGCCGGGAAGAACGATCAATGTATTTTTCATGTGTTTAAGTATCGGAGGAAGCTATTCCTCCTCCTCGGCGGTCTCGGTGGCGTCAAATTCCGAGAGCCCTTCCTCATCTTCAGAATCGAAGAAGATCTCATCGTCAATAACCTCCTCATCAATCTCGTCATCTTCATCATCTGTAACCACGAGGTTATTGTACTTCTTGCGGGCGACTCCCCCGAAAGAGACCTGTTTGGGTGGCAGGCCCTTTGAGTTGGTGCAGATGGGATACTCCATGTTCTCATCTTCCTTCGTCTCACCTACATATTCAACGAAAAGGGCACGGTCATTGAAAAAGTCGAATACATAAAGCAGTTTCTGGTTCTTGCGGAAGATAACCTCTTCAAGCACGGCATTTTCCATCGTTGACGAGCCGGCGCCCATATCAAACAGGGTGAACTCCTCTTCTTTCTCCCATGTCTCAGTAGCCATGTAAAAGGAAGCTATCTGCGACTTGTCGAACTCAAGTTCTTCCTGGATTGTGTTGTGAAAATCAAGCAGAGTATGGCTGTCGAGAAACTCAAACTCTCTCACAAACGTTTCATCTTCATCAGTTAGTACCACGAACCTGTAAACCATGCGACTGTCTTTTACAACCTGTGCAATTTAATATTTTTTAATATACGTTCACCGGATAGGATTTATTTTTAGCAAGAAGGAAATAATGTCAATATTATCTGCATAATCCCATAATTCGGGCTCTTGCGATTTGCCAAACGGAATGTGCCCGTGGCCTGCCACGCACTGCAGCCGGCTTTCAAGCCTTTCAGCCTCCCTTTCCGGCATTCCCGGAGCGTCATAAAACTCATAGTTCACCACCGCCATCGGAGGGATAAGGGATGGGTCCTGCCTCAGTATAACGAAGCCGGTATCGGTAAATGGTTCGCGGTTGACTATCATGACCGCCTTGTTGTGGTCATAATTGACGGCATACTTATAGTGTGCACGCAGTGTCTCCCAGCTCTTCCAGAAGTCCGGCAGCCGTGTTACATCATAACCTGCCGGGATATAAAGCTTTGATACATTGCGGCATCCCAGCCCGAAGTAAGAGAATATGTCATCTCCGAGGACCGCAAGTTCACCGGCGGTCTCGGTTCCGTCGAGGATGGCGATGCTGTTGCGGTTGCGGCGTATAACCGACGGTATGTTCCTGAAATAGTATTCGAAATACCTCGATGTATTATTGCTGCCGGTGGCAATAACGGCGTCAAATCCGGACAGGTTACCGGAAGTGAGCTGAATATAATCCCTGAAGCCTGGCTCCAGGGAAACCAGTGTCTCAACAACTGCTCTCATAAGCGGTTCATCCTTTGTGCTCAGCTTCGCCTGCAGGCGGTTGCCGGTGATAAGCACACAAAGAAGATCATGGAACCCCACAAGGGGTATGTTACCGGCCATCACCACTCCGGCGGTGCACGGCTCCCGGTCATCATCCTGCTCAGGATACTGAGAGAGCCATTTCGTAAGTTTTTCAGCAGTAAGTACGCTTCCTGCAGCGTTCAGTGCACGCCTTACGTTACCGGGAGTGAACCACGGGTTGGAGAGATGGACGGTATCAATGAGACCGGCAAACACTCCTGCCTGCCCTGCGGTGATACCTGCAGCGCTGTCACGCATGATCTGCCCAAGGGCCGCAAATGCGCCGGTCCTCTGCTCCTGTGGAATTATCTGAGATTTCACGCCGGCAAAGTTACAAAAATGAAGTGTTCTACTAATGAATAAAAGCTGTATCTTAGTTCCTTAATAAATGCCGGAGGAAGACGATTGAACTGGTTTACATTATTCGCGGAAAATGTCAGGGTGGCATTCAAGGCTATCAAGTCAAACAGGGTGAGGGCTATCCTCACGATGTCAATCATTGCCTTCGGCATTATGGCCCTGGTTGGGATCCTGACTGCGATTGACGGTTTAAAGAGCACTCTTACCCAGCAGTTTACAATGATGGGCGCAAACTCGTTCCAGATCACATCACGTTCCATGCATGTGCAGATGGGAAAGAAGTCGTACCGTACCAAGAACCATTCGAATATCACCTACCGCGAAGCTATGGAATTCAAGGAGATGTTCAAGGAGCCTGCATGGGTGTCGGTGGCATTCAACGCATCAGGGTTGCTTGAGGTAAGGTTCAGGGATAAAAAGAGCAATCCGAATATTTTCATGATGGGCTCAGATGAAAATTATCTCACAATTTCGGGGTATCAGCTTGAATCCGGACGTAACTTCTCGCAGGACGACCTGGAGGGCAGCCGGCATGTAGTTATTATCGGGCAGGAACTTGTGAAGTTCCTGTTTCCGGGCGTTGACCCTCTCGGCAAGGAGATAAGCCTGCCGGGTCTGAAGCTGACAGTCATAGGCGTGCTTAAGGCAAAAGGCAGCAGTTTCGGGGGAGAGGACAGGGTGACGGTGGTACCCATCACCACTGCCAGGCAATACTATTCACGTCCCAATATCACCTATACAATCAATGTAATGCCCTATAAGTCGGCAAGTCTTGATATGCTCACAAGCGAAGCTGAAGGTATATTCCGGATAGTCCGTAACCTCGATCCCAGGGATGAATTGGACTTCAACGTTCAGAAGAGTGACACCATTATCGAGATCCTGATGGAAAATATAAAGTATGTCACGATGGCAGCAACGATTATAGGGCTGATAACTCTTTTCGGCGCTGCAGTCGGACTGATGAACATCATGCTGGTCTCTGTCACTGAACGCACCAGGGAGATAGGTGTGCGCAAAGCCCTGGGAGCAAGAAAATCAGTCATTAGGCAGCAGTTCCTGTATGAATCAGTGATTATCGGACAGATGGGCGGTCTGATGGGTATCATAACAGGAATAATAATAGGAAACCTCGTCTCTCTTGGCATGGGGTCAAAATTCACGGTGCCATGGGTTTGGGTCATCGGAGGCGTGGTGGCATGCTTCATAGTAGGCATTGCCTCAGGTTATTTTCCTGCAGTGAAGGCTTCGGCAGTTGACCCGATAGAGGCCCTGCGTTATGAATAAATGAAGTACAATTATACTTTGATCTGAATAATATTATTTAACATGAGTGTGGAAATAATTCAGACAGGGTCAAAGAACATCCCGCGGATCACCTACGATCCCGACGAGGATGTCCTGAACATGACAGGCCGTTCAATAGCTGAAAGACCTGAGGTTGTATATCATCCGCTTGAAGAATGGATCAAGGCGCATCTGAGCAGGTTCAACAAGCTCAGGATGATTATTTTCCTGGAATATATCAACAGCGGGTCATCAAAGGCGCTGCGGGATGTTCTGAGGATGGTAAGCAATTACCAGGCGCCGCAGTACAAGATCAGGATCACCTGGCTCTACGAGGAGGATGACGAGGCCATGCGTGAGCTTGGCGAACACTACCGCGATGCTGCGGGTGTCTCTATGGATGTTCAGATGGTTTTGTGAACTACAATCGGGTATCATGTATATTAAACGGAAGAGGCAGGTCTCAGACCTGCCCCTACGTTACAATTACGAACGTTCCTGTATATTAGAGCATTTTCCCCATCTTCTCGATGAGATCAACGCATCTGGCTGAGTAACCCCACTCATTGTCATACCATGCGAGTACCTTGATCATTGTGCCGTTAACCATGGTGCTCTGTGCATCGAAGACCGATGAGGCAGGATTATGGATCACGTCAACGGATACGATCTCGTCCTCGGTATATTCAAGGATGCCTTTCATCGGACCTTCAGCGGCTTTTTTCATGGCGGCATTGATCTCTTCCTTTGTGGCTGCCTTTTTCAGCACTGCCACGAGGTCAACAAGCGATCCGGTAGGGGTCGGGACCCTTACCGAAATACCGTCAAGTTTGCCCTTAAGCTCAGGGATGACCTTGCCTACAGCTTTTGCTGCACCTGTGGTGGTCGGTATCTGTGACAGGGCGGCTGACCTTGCCCTGCGAAGATCCTTGTGCGGGAGGTCGAGTATCCTCTGGTCGTTTGTATATGAGTGTATTGTGGTCATGAAACCGATCTCAATGCCAAAGTTGTCATTCAGGACTTTTGCCACGGGAGCAAGGCAGTTGGTGGTACATGAAGCATTGGAGATGCACTGGTGCTCCGGCTTGAGTATGTCGTCATTGACACCCACAACTATCATTGCGTCAATGGCATCTTTTGCAGGAACAGTGAGGATCACCTTCTTTGCTCCGTTTTTCAGATGGTCGCCATATCCGCCCTTGGGGCTTTCCTTTGATGTGAAAATACCTGTTGACTTAATTACGATGTCCGGTTTTTTCTCCCACGGAATTGCTCCGGGGTTCTTCTCTGCATGTACTCTTATCTTATCACCGTTCACGATGATGTTCTGATCATCGTATGTCACGCCGGGGAACTTACCCTGGGTCGAGTCATATTTCAACAGGTGTGCAAGTGTTTTTGTGTCGGTAAGGTCATTGATCCCTACGATCTCAATATCAGGCCTTTCAAATGCAAGTTTGAATACATTGCGGCCTATCCTTCCGAAACCGTTGATAGCTACTTTAATCTTTGCCATTGTTAATGCTTTAAATAGTTAGTGAAATGTATGGCAAAAGTAAAAAATAAAAAGGAGAGGCCAAAGAAAGGTGCAGATTATTCTTTCTGCTTACGGTTGAAGATCAGGCCGCCAATGTTTTCCGTGCTCAGCGGGTCGAGGATCATCCCGATACGGTAGCCTACGAAGAGAGCCGGGAAGACCTGCCTGTTATATTCGGTGGCCATTATGGGGATGGTTTTATTAAAGGCATGGACGGAGACGCCGACCTCGATGGCGTGGGTAAGCCTGTCGTTCTTGCTGTATTCGAAGCTGAAACCGCCTCGTGCATAGAGCCCGGGGTAAAGTTTTATCTCATCGAAACCCTTGAAGAAGGAAGATCTGCCCATGATATCAAGAGGCTGATGTATTGTCAGGTCAAACTTCTGCTCTTCTATTGTATAGTAATCCTGCCCTACAAGGACAATGACGTCATAGTATATGGGTTTGGCAAAAAGGAGCGTTGCCCCTCCGCCGGCGAACCAGCTTACAGACACACCACCCAGGTCATGCTTCCCGAAGATTTCCTGCTGCCATCCTGCACCGAGGCCGATTGTCCATGTTGAATTGAGCTTTCCGAAGACAAAGGTGCCAGAGCTCTGGAAGTAATAGTTTGAGAGCTTTATCTCTTTCGGGTGCTTGAACCCTTCGACACTTCCTTCAAAAAAATACCTGTTGGAGGGTTTTGTCTGTCGCAGCTCACGGTAAATGACTGACCATCCGTCAGTATTGAACAGGGCACCGATGGAGCGTTCATTGCGCCAGAACATACGGTCCTGCGGGTCCATCTCTCCCTGTGCGAGGAGCGGTCCGCAGAACATTAATAATACTATGACGTGCCACAATCTCATATTCAGGATTCTGCAGATATGAAGACCGGCCACTGGCGGATTAAGGATCGTCAACCTGCCTGTTCCGTGCTGTCAGTGCTGTTGCTGCTGTAAGCCGGGCATGCTTCACGGTTGCATGAACTGAGCGCGAGCGCTGCCAGAAAAGCCAGAATAGCTATTACACCAAGTTTTTTCATATTGCCTGCCAATTAATTCGACACAAAAATAACTTTAATTTTAAAACAAAATTTGTGCCGCTTTATTATTTTGACTATCAGTTATTTTTAAACCTTGAACCATAATAATTGTTATATGTAAAAAAATAATGCAATGAAATTACCTTTAAATATAACCGGAATCTTAATAATAGCATTTTTGTCAATGGAAAATAAAACAGCATCGCAGGAGAGGCCTGCATACAATGACCTGACGACGGAAGAAGCAAAGGTCATAATTAATAAATCGACTGAATATCCCTTTACGGGATTGTACGAAAACTTTAAGGGAAAGGGCACCTATCTCTGCAAACAGTGCGGGAACGCACTCTATTATTCGGATACGAAGTTTGATGCCAAATGCGGATGGCCAAGCTTTGACGATGAGATTGACGGTGCGGTAAAACGTATCCGGGATGCGGACGGTAAAAGGACAGAGATTGTCTGCGCATCGTGCGGCGGTCACCTGGGACATGTGTTTACCGGTGAAGGGTTTACACCGAAAGATACCCGTCACTGCGTAAATTCCGTCTCGCTTGATTTTGTCCCTGAGCGTCTTGAGGCAGGCAAATACGGCACTGCGCTTTTTGCCGGCGGTTGCTTCTGGGGAGTCGAATACTTCCTTCAGAAAGAACCCGGTGTCGTGTCTGTAGTGTCAGGGTACACCGGGGGTAAGGTAAAGAATCCTTCGTACCGCGAGGTTTGCACGGGTACCACAGGTCATGCGGAGACGGTGAAGATCACCTATGACCTGAAGAAAGCATCATATGAGAAGCTTCTAAGGCTCTTCCTGGAGATCCATGACCCCACGCAGGTGGGCCGCCAGGGACCGGACATAGGTGATCAGTACCGTTCAGAAATATTTTATAAGAATGAGGAGCAGAAAAAGGTGGCACAGAAGCTCCTCGATACTCTCCGCGCCAAGGGATTGAAGGTGGCTACGGAAGTGACAAAAGCCACGGAATTCTATCCGGCCGAGGAGTATCACCAGGATTATTATTTCCGGAACGGTAAGATGCCTTACTGTCACGGATATACGCAACGATTTTAGGCAGCCGGTAGTCCACAGCCGCCAGTCAGCAGTCGGCAAAGACTGAAGACTGAGGACTGAAGACTGAGGACTGAAATTAAAGCCTGGGCACGCGACCTGACGTCCACGGCGCCCTTATCTCGTCAAGCTTGACATTGAGCGCATCGACAGACCTGCCGGCTCTCTGTATCCTTTCGAGCAGCACAGGGAATTCCTTCTTCAGGATCTGAAACTGCTGGTCGGCAATACCCGAAATATCTCCGGAATTTCCGTAGAGTGATCTCGACATCGCCGAGAGACGGGCTGAAAGAGAGACCGGTGACGGCGGCGTCTCCTCCGTGCTCGCACCGACAGAGATTCCTCTTACGAGATAGATAATCTCACCTATCTCATCGTTAAGGGCAACAGCCTCTTTCATGAGTTCGGCAGGGGCCTCAGGCGTCTGATGGATCACCTGCATGATGCTGTTTATCTTCCCGTCAAGCTCCGTTACATATGATATCGCTCCGAAAGCAGTCTTCGAGAATGCCGACACTTCCCTGATCCATTTCTCCCTTCCGGCCGGATCAGTGAGGGGCATTGTAACTATATCAAGCGGCTTACAGACAAACGGTTCGGGCCCTGCAAGCTCTTTCACCTCTCCCTTGGCATACATGGCCATTGAAACAAAGTATTTGCCCGGCATGACTGAAATGCCGCCACCGCCCCACCGGCCGCGGCCGGCAGCCTCGGAGACAGGAGTGAACTTATCGGTAGCGACAGGCTGATAACCTGCATAGGTAAAGTTCCAGGTTATCCTGTTGACGCCCTTGGAAGCTGACTTGTAAAGCTTGCGTATTATGTTACCGTCCTCATCCGTGATTGTGAAGATAAGATAAGGCTTGAACTCCCTCTCCTCCAGGCTCAGCTCCCTGGGTGTGGGTTGCGGTATGTATTCGCCTTTCTCGAACAGCTTTTTCTCCGCATCTTTCCTGAGGTCCTTGTCAGTCTTCGGCACGGTATCGACATAATATGTTATTGTGGCGCCCAGAGGGGGGTTCTTTGCAACATAGTACATCGATCCCTGGTTGTCAAATTCATCGTTCTCGACGAACATTTTAGCCTCCTTCACAGGGAAGATATAACCCGGTTTTTCAAGAATATCCTTGCTGTAGTTGCGCAGCGGGGTAAAGTCGTCAAGCACATAAAATCCCCTTCCGAATGTTGCCAGCACAAGGTCATTTTCACGCTCCTGAATGGCTATGTCGCGGACAGCTATCGTCGGCAGTCCCTTATTGAACTCTGTCCAGCTGGTGCCTCCGTCAAACGAAACAAAAAAGCTGAATTCGGTTCCCAGGAAGAGCAGACCGGGATTGACAGGATCCTGTTCAATTGTATGAACCGGACCGGTAACCGGAAGGTTGGCGCTTACTGAGACCCAGTTTTTTCCTTTATCCGTGCTCTTCAGAACGTACGGCTTGAAATCGTCGCGCTTGTGGTTGTTGAAGGTTGCGTAAACCACGTCGGCATTGAATTTATCCGGCAGGATGTCACTCACATAGGTGTATTCAGGTACGCCGGGGAAGGTTTTTATCATCCTCCAGTTTGCCCCTCCGTCCTCGGAAACGGATATCATCCCGTCGTCGCTGCCTGTATATATCAGATCTTTCTTCACTCTCGATTCAGCAAGTGAGACAATGGTACCCCAGAGCGAAGTCGACCTGTCCTTTGCCACTGCATCGACAGGCCAGTATTTGTCCATCACCTTGAATTTGCTCCTGTCCTCGTTCCTTGTCAGGTCAGGAGAGATCTTTGTCCAGTGACTCCCCTGGTCGTCGCTGCGGAACAGGAAGTTGGCAGCCATATAGATACGTTTATGATCTGACGGACTGATCAGGAGGGGTGTGTCCCAGTTCCACCTGTATGTCAGTTCTCCCTCGCCGGGGAACGGCTTGATACTTATGTTCTGACCGCTCCTGCGGTCAAAGCGCGAGGCGTTTCCGTACTGGGATTCGGTATAGACAATATTGGGATCAGTGTGGTCAATTGCCACCCAGAAGCCATCGCCGCCCTGTGTGACGAACCAGTCGTCGTTGACAACACCGTTGCTGTTGCTTGCTGACGGTCCGCCCATTGAGTTGTTATCCTGCGTGCCGCCGTAGACATAATAGAAGGGGTATGAGTTGTCAACTGCAACCCTGTAGAACTGTGTTACAGGAAGGTTTGACTTGAAAATGAAGTTTTTACCTGCGTCATATGTTTCATAAATGCCTCCGTCGCCGGCGATATAGAAATGTTTTGTGTCATCGGGGTCGATCCACATGGCATGGTCATCAACATGTCGCCCTTCGTTGCCAATTTCCCTCCATGTCTTGCCGCCGTCGTTGGTCACCTGTGACACGGTCTCCACGCTGTACACTGTATTGACATCGATGGGGTCGCAGTATATTTTGTTATAGTACTGGCCGCTCTCACGGTGCGGACTCATCTTTTCCCATGATGCCCCCCTGTTGGTTGTTCTGAAGAACCCTCCTGTTTCTCCCTGTGCTTCCATGATCAGGTACAGGAAATCGCTGTTTACAGGTGAGATGGCAATGCCCATGCCTCCGATATCTCCGTCCGGCAGACCCTTCATGATCTTGTCGAATGTCATGCCTCCGTTGGTTGATTTGTACACTGCCGACTCGGGTCCGCCGCTGATCTTCTGTCCCACATGCCTGCGGCGCTGTTCTGATGTGGCATAGATCACGTCAGGGTTACGCGGGTCAAGCACCACATTGTTGACACCGGTGTTCTCACTTATGTTCAGAATCTTTTCCCACGACTTGCCGCCATTGATTGTTTTGTACAGGCCGCGTTCGCCTCCCGGGCCCCAGAGGGATCCTTCGGCAGCGACATACACAACATCGCTGTTGCGCGGGTCGACGGCTATCTGGCCTATCTGTCTTGATTCTTTCAGCCCCATATTCTTCCAGCTGTCGCCGGCATCGTCTGAACGGTAAACGCCGTCACCCCATCCAAGGGCACGCTGATGATTATTCTCACCGGTGCCGGCCCAGATTACATTATGGTTGTTCGGATCAATCGTAAGGCATCCTATGGCATACGCACCGTACTTGTCGAAAACCGGCTGCCAGGTGGTGCCGTTGTTTGTAGTCTTCCATATGTTGCCTGATGCCACTCCTGCATAGATCTCCGAATGGTTGCAAGGGTTAACGGCCAGGTCGGCAATTCGCCCCGAGGCCCATGCCGGACCTATTGACCTGAATGATATCCCGCTGTAGAGTGAAGGGGAGACAGATGGCTTGACCTGCTTTTCAGATTCTTTGGCATCTTTCTTTGTTTCCTTGCTGACTTCTTTCTTTTGTGCCCACAGGCTTACTGAACCTGCCATTAATAAAGCAAGTGCAATTGTGAAGGTTCTTTTCATGTTACGGTGCTTAGGTTTAACAAACGGAAGGCTAAGTTAAGAATTAGGATGTTTGTCAGCTGATTTTTTAACGTTATTTAATTATTTTGCTGCACATTGAAACGGTCAGTAATGAACAGCACATATTTTACGCGCAGAACAATCAGGAAGTACCAGGAGAGGGATATCGAAAACGGACTTCTTGAAAAAATACTTCTTGCAGGCACCAGGGCCTCAACCACGGGTAACATGCAGGTCTACAGTATTATAGTAACCCGCGATGCCGCCATGAAGGAGCGGCTCGCCCCTGCACATTTCAACCAGCCGATGGTGACGGCCGCTCCGGTGGTGCTCACCTTCTGTGCAGACTTCAACAGGTTTAACAGGTGGTGCCGGCAGCGCGGGGCTGAGCCCGGTTACGGCAACTTCCTCTCGTTCATGACCGCTGCCGTTGATGCCCTGCTTGCAGCCCAGACTATTTGCAACGCAGCCGAGGAAGAGGGACTGGGGATATGTTACCTCGGCACAGCAACATACAATGCAGACATGATCATTGATGTACTTGAACTTCCCGAAGGAGTAGTGCCTGTCGCAACCGTGACTCTGGGCTGGCCGGCGGAGATACCGGACCAGGTCGACAGGCTGCCGCTGGAGGCTGTCATGCATCAGGAGACCTATACTGATTATACGCCTGACATGATAGACGATATCTACAGGGCGAAGGAAGCACGGCAGGACAACCTGGGGTTCGTGAGGGAGAACGGAAAAGAGACTCTTGCCCAGGTTTTCTGCGAGGTACGTTACAAAAAAGCTGACAATGAGTTCTTCTCAGGAAAGTACCTGGAGGTGCTCAGGAGGCAGGGGTTCCTGGCCTAGGGCAAGGAGCAGGGAGCAAGGAGTTTCGGGCATGCCCCATTCCCCGTGCCCCGTGCTCCATGCCCCATGCTCCATGCCATCACTTCCTGACGCGGACGGGATAGGGCGGTCGCACAGGTTCTTCAGGAGGATTTTTCTCAAGCTCCTTCAGGGCTACTTCAATGGCCTTCTCAAGCTGCGGATCCCTGCCATTTATCACATCGGCAGGCCACTGTTCAACTTCAATATCCGGAGCCACACCCTGGTTTTCAACAATAAACCCTTCATTGGTCCATATTGCCAGGTTGGGAGCCGTTACTCCGCCTCCGTCCATAAGCTCGGGAAAGCCGAGTGTTCCTACGAGGCCGCCCCAGGTGCGTTTGCCTACAAGAGTACCCACCTTGAATTTCCTGAACATCCATGGCAGCATATCACCTCCTGATCCGGCGGTCTCGTCTATGATCATGACCTTCGGCCCCTGGATGGAGGCACTTGGTGTTTTCAGGTCCTTGCCGTAACGCATGTTCCAGTATGACTGCACCGGTTTCTGAAGGATATCAATATAATAGTCGGCTATTGATCCGCCTCCGTTGAATCTCTCGTCAATGATGACAGCTTTCCTGTTTGCCTGAGGGAAGAAATACCTTTTAAAATATTCATGCCCGGAACCTGATGTATTGGGGACATAAACATAAGCCACCTTGCCTCCGGTAGCTTCCGTCACCTTCCTGATATTCCCCTCCACCCAGTCGCGGTTCCTGAGACTGCTCTCATTAGCTATGGGGACCACCTTAATCACCCGTGATGAACTGTAACCAGGCTCTGGACCTACCGTCAGCTCGATTAATTTGCCGTCTGTGTTTTCAAGGAAGCTGTAAATATTTTTATCGGCCGTTAAATCTTTACCGTCAATGGCAAGAATATACTCACCTTCTTTAACGTTCAGTCCGGGTTCAGTGAGGGGTGACCTGAGGTCAGGTGTCCAGTTCAGGCCGCCGTAGATCTTTTCAAGCCGGTACCTGTTATTTGAAACTGTGAAATCGGCGCCAAGCAGTCCGCCTCCGATTCTCTGCGGATTGCTCAGCCTGTCGCCGCCGCCAACCCTGTGATGGCCTACTGACAGCTCGCTGCACATCCACTGGATCACCCTGTTGAGATCGCTTCTGCATGTGAGATCAGGCAGGAACACGGAATATTTGGCCTTCATTGCATTCCAGTCCGCACCATGCATTCCCGGGTCGTAAAAATAATCGCGGTTGATCCTCCAGGCTTCGTCAAATATCTGGTTCCATTCAGCGGGCGGGTCGATCTTGACGGAAATTCCACCCGTATTCAGGATGCCTTTGCCAGGTTCCGGTTTCTTGCCGGCAGGTGATATTCCAAATGTCTGTTCCTTTGCATACAGCATTTTTTTCCTGTCAGCAGAAACTATATAACCGTCGAGCTCCATCACCTCCTCGTCTTTCCTGTCTTTAATGCTGTACTGATGCATCATTGAAGATCCGGATTGATCTGAGGGCCTTACTATGTAGAATACCGTGCCGGCTTCGGCAACACCCAGATCTGAGTAATTGCCGGCACTCACGGGTATATTGACTATCCGGTCCTGCAAGCCGTCAGTCTCAATCTTCAGGATTTCATCCTTTGCCTTCTCAGTGTCTGTGCTTTCGTCGGTTTTCTTTTTGGCCTTTCCCGTGCCCTTTTCTGCAGGTTTATCCGTTACTGCCTTCTCTTCACTGCCTTTCTCCTCGTCGCTCTCCTTGGCGAACGGGGAGATTATGTCTTTTCTCAGGGTGACAAGGTATATGGAACTGGTCATCCTCATATCCCGGTTCGAAAGGTCGAACCAGGACATCACGGGTCCGGCATCAGTAGAGGCAAAGAAATAAATATATTCTCCCCCCGGGTCGAATACCGGCGAGGAAGCGTCGCTCAAGCCGTCGGTTACCGGGAATGATTTTTGCTGATCGACAGAATAAAGATAAACGACCCTGAAAAATGTTTCCATCATCCTCGTGTAAACAATCCATTTTGAATCTGACGACCAGTCGCCGAACATGTTCCTGAAAGCCCCCGGAAAATAAATCTCATCAGTGTCGATTTTCTTTATTGCACCTGACGGAACATCGAGAATGTACAAATTCCTCCCGTTGTCGGTGAAGCAGATTTTCTTACTGTCAGGTGACCATTTCGGGTTTGCATAGAATCCCGTCCCGGGAAGATTGAATTTCCTCGGTTCAGCTTTACCGTCCTGGGATTTCAGATTAAGTGCATATTCACCCGAAGCATCTGAAAAATAAGCAATTGTCTTCCCGTCAGGTGACCATGACGGATATTTTTCGTGTACGCCCGGTGTGAGGGTGATATTTCTGGGGTCACCCTTTTCGGCAGGCAATGTTATGATTTCTCCCCTGAAATCAAAAACGGCACGTGACCCGGTGGGGGAGATGTCTGCGCTCCGGATATAACTGGCACCCTGCACAAACCTTGGTCTCAGCTCCAGGAGGTCAGCCGCGATGCCGACTGTGAGTTTCTTCGCGGAAGCGGATTTAATATCGTAGGAATGAAGATAACCGCCCTGCTCAAACACAATGGTTCCTGAAGCTGCAGATGCGTTCAGTATCGGGAAATCAGAATAATCCGTAAGTTGCCTGACATCGGATGTATTAAGCTCACAGGAAAAGAGATTGAATTCACCGTTTCTGTCGCTGATGAAATATATTTTGTCGCCTGTCCACATCGGATCAGAGTCGTTGCATCCTGCCTGAGGCTGGGGTACTTTTATTACTGAATGATCAGCAAGAGTATAAATCCAGATTGTTGAAACGGTTCCGCCCCTGTAGTTCTTCCACTGCTGATAAGCCGGGCCCAGCGGGTTATAGGCCATTTTTTTTCCGTCGGGCGAGAAAGAGGCTGCCCACGCATTCGGTATATCAAGCTTTTCCGGGAATCCCCCGGTGATGCTGACAGTATAAAGCTGGAAATAGCGTGTTGTGAATGAAGACCGCTGCGAGGCAAAAAGCACTTTGCTGCCGTCAGGGGTGAATCCCCTCACAAGGTCACTCCCCGGATGCCATGTCAGCCTCACCGGGAGGCCTCCCCCGACAGGGATTATGAACACGTCGGTGTTGCCGTCGTACTGAGCGCTGAAAGCAATCAGTTTTCCATCGGGAGAAAAGTAAGGATCCGACTCAATGCCTTCGTCAACAGTAAGTCTCCGGGGGGCTGAACCGTCGGCATTCATCACCCACAGGTCCTCTGCATAAATAAATGCTGTGTGCGTGTCACTTGCCGCAGGCTGCGACATCATCCTGGTATCACTGGTATCAATACCGGACATGTTCATGATACATAAGAATAAGAATACCGGAAACAGAAAACTAACAATTGCACTTCTTTTCATGGCTGTATTTATTATTGATCACTTCTGACTTTCAACTTTCGGCTTATTTCCTGACACTATGGTTTACACCTGCCTGTGCCGTGGGCGTGATGACGAGGTCATTGATGCAGACATGGGCCGGCAGCGAGGTGCAGTAAAAAATCACCTCAGCCACATCTTCCCCCTTAAGGGCCCGGATACCTTTATAAACCGTCTCTGCCCTTTCCCTGTCGCCCCTGAATCTTACCAGCGAGAACTCGGTCTCTACCATTCCGGGTGCAATATTGGTCACCTTGATGCCATGCTTCAGCAGGTCTATCCTCATTCCCTTCGACAGTGCTTCCACGGCGTGCTTTGATGCGCAATAGACATTGCCGTTTTCATACACTTCCTTCCCGGCGATTGAAGAAATATTGATTATATGACCTGACTGCCTGCTGACCATACCTGGTACAATGGCACGTGTCACATAAAGCAGCCCCTTGACATTTGTATCTATCATCTGGTCCCAGTCATCCCTGTCTCCGTCGTCTATATGACTTAGCCCTGCAGCCAGTCCCGCATTGTTGACAAGGATGTCAATATTCTTCCACTCCTCAGGAAGGTTCCCGAGATATTTTTCAACCTGCCTGAGGTCACGAACGTCAAAGCAAAGGGGCAGGACGTCAATGCCGTATTCCTGTACAAGATGTTCAGTGAGATCATTGAGCCGGTCTTTTCTGCGGCCCGTAATTATAAGCCGGTACATTGCCTCGGCAAACTTTATTGCTGTGGCTTCCCCTATACCTGACGTTGCACCTGTGATAAGAACAGTCTTTCTCATATTATGCGATTTTACGGAGAGGTAAATTTAATGAATAATGTGGGTATCTTTGGCGGTCAATATGAAAATGATGCATGACATAAATCAGGGAGGCAGAGCGCCGAAGGAAAGTGTCGAGAAGATGTTCAACTCCATCTCCGGAAGCTATGACAGGCTCAACCTTATCCTGTCATTCGGCACTGACAGGCGGTGGAGGAGGCGTGCCATTGACCTGATCGGAAGACATATCCGGCCCGTGAAGATCCTTGACGTTGCAACGGGCACAGGCGATCTCGCTGTGGCAGCACTGAGACTTGACCCGGAAAAGATAACAGGCATTGACATCAGTGAAAAGATGCTGGAGGTTGGGCGTAATAAAATTGCACAGCTTGGCCATACCGCCAGGATTGAACTCTTAAAGGGTGATTCTGAACATATTATGTATCCTGACATGACCTTTGACGCCGCGATGTCAGCTTTCGGGGTTCGTAATTTCGAGGATACATCGGCAGGTCTGAAAGAGATGTACAGGGTGCTCCGGCCCGGAGGGATGATTATGGTCCTTGAATTTTCGAGGCCGGCGAAGTTTCCGATGAAGCAGTTCTACGGATTTTATTTCACAAGGATCCTTCCATGGATCGGCAGGAAAGTTTCCGGTGACCCCGGCGCCTACAGTTATCTTCCCGAATCGGTGATGTCTTTTCCCGATAATGAAGGTTTTCTTGAACTGCTGCAAAAGGCAGGGTTCATAAATACCGCACAGAAGAAAATGACAGGCGGGATCGCCAGCATCTACTACGGTTTCAGGCAATGAAAATTCCCGGATACAATAATTTGCAGTTTTCTCGTTATATTTATTAGACCTTTATCCTGGTGTACAAGAGAATCCTCATATTGCTTATCCTGCTGATCCCGGTTATGGCGACGGCACAGAAAGCAAAACCCAAGAACGATTCGAATTATGATGAGAGGCTGCTGCACTTCGGTTTCAGCATGGGCCTCAACACCATGGATTTCATTCCGAAAATGAATCCCAGTGACACCAATAACCTGACTGCCGAGGTGGTGTCATTAAAGCCCGGTATAAACATTCAGATTGTGATGGATTACCGTCCTACAACCTATCTCGATGTCAGGTTCCTCCCGGGTGTCTCTTTCGGTCAGCGTAATATTGATTTTTATCAAAAAGTGGATTTTGCATACGTTCCTTATGGCGAATCGCAACAGCTCGAATCCTCCTTTCTCGAGTTTCCCCTGCTGCTGAAGGTCAAGGGTATGAGACTGAATAATTCAAGACCATATTTAATCGGGGGAGTTAACTTCAGGTATGACCTTGCTGCTAAAAAGGAGTATGATGAAGACAGTAAAGTCTATATGAGGCTCCGTAAGGCTGACCTGTACTATGAGGTAGGGGCAGGCATTGATTTTTATCTTCCATATTTCAAGCTCACGATAGAAGCGAAGATGTCAAACGGATTGCGTGATGTGCTGGTGCATGATGAACCGCATCCGTATCACCCTGAATATGTAAATGCCATCGAGTCCCTTAAGTCTCAGATCTGGACTCTTTCCTTCCACTTCGAATAACTCATGGCTGAAGAACTCAGTCTGGTACTTCCGCCCGAGACGGCCTATGACGATGCTGCACTGCGTGCTTATCTGATAAGTAAGACCGGCAGGAAGGAGTTCGGCATCCGCATTGTCAGGCGCTCAGTCGATGCCCGCAGGCTGCCGATAAAGGTCAATGTGACAGTGCAGGTCACTGACCCCGGTGAAAGCGCCGCTAAGATCACTCCGTTAAAGCTTCAGGATGTTACAAGGGCCCGGGAGGTGCTTATCGCAGGATGCGGCCCTGCCGGCCTTTTCGCAGCGCTGAGGCTGATAGAGGCAGGACTGAGGCCTGTGATTATTGAACGGGGGAAGGAAGTGAGCGAGCGGAAACGCGATGTGGCGGCTATCAGCACAAAACATATAGTCGGGCCTGATTTAAACTACTGCTTCGGCGAAGGAGGCGCAGGAACATTCTCCGACGGCAAGCTCTATACGAGATCAAAAAAGAGAGGTGATAACAGGGCGGTGCTTGAGATGCTTGTACTTCACGGTGCAGACCCTGCAATACTTTATGAGGCCCATCCGCATCTCGGCACAGACAGGCTGCCCGGAATAATAACGGCAGTACGAAAAAGTATCGTTGAGGCCGGCGGAATTGTACTGTTCGGCAGCCGTATCACAGGAATAACAATTGCAGGAGGCAGATTCCTCGGGGTAACAGTCAACGGCAATGAAACCGTAAAGGGAGATGACCTTATCCTTGCCACCGGCCATTCAGCGCGGGATATCTTTCAGCTGCTTGCAGAGAGCAATGTGAGCCTTGAATTCAAACCTTTTGCCGCCGGGGTCAGGGTGGAACACCCGCAGGAGCTGATTGACAGAATACAGTATCACGGTAAGGCAAGAGGAAAATACCTTCCTGCAGCGGCATACTACCTTGTCACCCAGGTGGCAGGGCGCGGCGTATATTCGTTTTGCATGTGCCCCGGCGGCTTCATGGTCCCTTCGGCCACAGCTCCCGGCGAGGTTGTTGTGAACGGCATGTCACCTTCGCACCGCAACTCCGTATGGGCCAACAGCGGCATTGTCACAGAACTGAGGGAGGAGGATGTCAGGAAATACGGAGAAGGTCCGCTGGCTGGGTTGGCTTACCAGTCTGTTCTTGAAAAGAACGCATGGAAGGAGGGAGGGATGACACAATCAGCACCGGCACAGAGACTGGCCGACTTTGTTGAGGGAAGAGCGTCATCGTCACTGCCGAAAGGATCATATTTTCCGGGACTGACTTCGTCACCTCTGCATGAATGGCTGCCTGAAGAAATATCAGGGCGCCTGCGCGAAGGGTTGAAAGAGTTCGGCAGGAAAATGAGGGGCTTCCTGACAAACGATGCGCTTGTGGCCGCTGTGGAGTCACGCACTTCCTCGCCTGTCAGGGTAACCCGTGATCCGGAGAAACTGAATGCGGTAAGTATCGCAGGATTGTATCCTGCCGGCGAAGGGTCCGGCTATGCGGGTGGAATAGTGTCATCGGCTGTTGACGGAATGCTTGCAGCCGGGAAGGTGGCTGAGAAGTACTTGTAAATAAGGGAATTAAGAATTAAGAATTAAGAATTAAGAATTAAGAATTAAGAATTTGAGAATCAGTTAAATCGCAAATCGCAAATCGCAAATCGCAAATTCCTCATACCCTCAACTCCTCAACTCCTCAACTTCTCACCTCCTAACTTCTCAAACCTTTTGTCGCCTGGCGAATTCGGAACAGATTATCGCGGCTGCCATGCTTACATTCAGTGATTCTATCCCTGCCAGCGGTTTTTCAGGGCCGGGAATTGTGATGCGTTGCGTAACATATTCAAGCAGCCTTTCAGAGATACCCTTTGATTCATTCCCCAAAAGTATTAAGCCTTCACTGCCAAGCGGACTTTCATAAACAGACCTTCCGTCCATTGTAGCGCCCCAGACATTGAGCATATGAGCCTGCGCCTTACCCAGTATAGGTGCAAGGGGCTCGTAATAAACTGAAGTGTGCATGAATGCTCCCATCGATGCCTGTATCACCTTTGGATTATAGAAATCGACGCAATCGGGTGAGCATATTATGTTCTTTATTCCGAACCAGGCTGCAATGCGGACTATTGTTCCAAGGTTGCCCGGGTCCTGGACATATTCAAGTACCAGTGTGAGATTTCCGTTGAGTATTTCATCCGAGAAGGTCTGTTTTTTCATTGCCGCAACTGCAAGGACATTGTGCGGTGTCCGGAGTGAACTGATACTTCTCAGGTCATCATAGCTTACCGTGACAACCTCATCAGCTCCGGAGATCACCTTGTCCGGCTCACCGTTGATCCATTCCGGCTTGCCGGCAAGAAGCGACACCCTGTTGCCTGCCATGATATACTCCCTCACCAGTTTGTCGCCCTCGATGACAAAAAGTGAACCCTCTTCCCTGACCTTCCTTTTTTGGAGCGAGAGTATCATTTTTGCCTGGTGCCTGGTAATCAGCCTGTGCATTCTTCTGTGATTGAAAATATAGTATATAATGATATATTTGCTATCATTATTCTTTCCGGAAAATTGACCGATCAGAGAACAAATATAAAAATTACTGTTCCGAAACTGTATATGCTGCTGATCATAATTTTGACAGCAGCCTCCTGCAACCCGACAAAATATGTTCCTTCCGGAGATGTGCTCCTGAATAAGAATACCCTGATTATCGAAGGGACCGGAGAACCGCTGCCGTCTACCGTGACCAAAAGTGCAATGAAACCTTATATAAAGCAGCAACCCAACAAAAAGATCTTTGGGGCCAGGTTCCACCTCGGGCTGTATAATCTTTCGGATATCGAAAAGGAAAAATGGCCTCACGGATGGCTCAGGAAAATAGGTGAGGAACCCGTTGTCTTTGATCCTGTATCGGCCACCAGATCAACAGAACAGATACAAAGATACCTCTGGTCAAAGGGATTCTTCAACGCATCTGTGACGGATACTGTCAGGACCGAAAAGGATGAGGCCATTGTCTCTTTCAAAGTAGTTCCCGGGAAGCCTTACACAATCGCCGATATCAGGTATGACATACAGGATTCGATGATATACGGGAATGTGATCCTTGACACTTTTAACTGCACGATTGAACGGGGGATGATCTATGATGTTGACCTTCTGCAGAATGAACGTCAGCGGCTGGAAAGAGTGATCAGGGACGTCGGCTTTTATGCCTTTTCAACCGAGGACATCTATTTCAGGATTGACAGCTCCCTGATGAACCGCCAGGTGATTGTATATTATGTAGTAGCAAGGAAATCATCATTTGACAGCCAGAACCGGCTTGTGCACACCAATCACAGCATGTACCATATCAGGGATGTTTATGTCTTCCCTGAGTTCGACCCCAGACTGACGCTCACCGACGGAGAATCGTACACAAGTACGTTTGATACGTCATTTTATAAAGGTATCTATTATGTCGCACCGCCGGGCAGGACACTCATCAAACCGGAGGTCATCAACCAGTCGTTGTATGTCTCTCCCGGATCCCTTTTCAGCCTGACCCGGACCGAGCAGACGCAGGCGCGTCTTTCGGACATGAAGAACCACAGGCTCGTGAACATCACTTACGTGGATGCGGGGGGAAGTCCCGGCCCAAAACGCAATGATAACCTGCTCGACTGTATCGTGCAGCTCACTCCTATGCAGCGGCAATCGTTCACGGTGGAGCTTGAAGGTACCAGCACGGGCGGTAACCTGGGAGGAGCCCTTAACTTTTTATACCAGAACAAGAGCCTGTTCCGGGGAGCCGAGCTCTTCAACATGAAACTGAAAGGTGCATACGAGAGAGTAAACATCGAAGAGTTTAAAAATACTTATGAGGCCGGCATTGAGACCAGCCTCAGGCTTCCCAAGTTACTGGTACCGTTTCCCGTCAGGGAGAGTATCATCCGCAACCGCGACCCCAAAACCGTATTGCAGGCTGGCTATAACCGTCAGAGCGTGCCTGTATATACCAGAACTATTGCCAACGTCACTGCAGGCTATGCCTGGAACGGCAACAAATGGACAAAGCACAGCTTCAACCCGCTGTCATTCGATGTTGTAAAGCTCCCGTTCGTGGATGCTGAATTCCAGGCGATGGTCGATACCACATCATATCTTGCCTATTCATTCCGCCCTGTGATGGTTCTCGGAGGCATGTACGACTTCGTTTTTAACAACCAGATGCTCCGGAATTCCAAGGACTACTGGATAATACGCTGCGGATTCGATGTAGCAGGCAACCTGCTTAACCTGGCGTACAAACTTGCCGATGCCGAGAAAGCGGCAGACGGTACCTATCACTTCCTCGGTCAGCCGTTTGCACAGTTCGTGAAGGGGGAGATAGATGCCAGCTACCATTATAAAATAAATGAAGCCAGCAACATTGTGTACAGGTTTTTTGCCGGTGTGGGATGGCCCTATGGCAATACATCGAAGGCAATGCCCTTTGAAGAACAGTATTTCGGAGGAGGCGCCAATGATATAAGGGCGTGGGTTGTCAGGACTCTCGGTCCGGGCTCTTATGTCCTTACAGAAGATGCATTTATTAACCAGACGGCTGACATAAAGCTTATCGGCAACATCGAGTACAGGTTCAAGCTTTTCTGGATCCTTGAAGGAGCTACCTTCCTTGATATCGGTAACATCTGGACTTTCAGGTACGATGAGGGGAGGCCGGGCGGCCAGTTCAAATTCGAACTCATTCCTTAATGACCTTGCGGTGGGGACGGGGATGGGTCTGCGGTTTGACATAAAATTCGTGCTGTTAAGGGCTGATTTCGGATTTAAGCTCCGTGACCCCCAGGCCGTTGAAGGCACCAAGTGGAGACCACTGACCGGTGAATACAACTTCAATAATGATGTGACAATGGTTATAGGCATCGGGTATCCGTTCTAAAGTCTCAGACCTTTGACTCCGCTATTGCCTGCCCTGCAATCTGACAGCTCCCTATCCCGACATACTATGTCGGGACTTAACGGTCGCTTCTCTATTGCCTCATTGCCTCTTGCGTCAAATCAAATTTTTACCTACCTTGCATTGTCTCGTGCTGTAACAATGTGAAACATTTCAGGAGGATCGTTGCTGAATTGCTCGGATTCGACCGCAGGGAGAGGCGTGGCACCTTTGTGCTGGCAGTGATGCTTGCCCTGTTGCTTCTTATCAGGGTGTTTGCATTCAGGCCGGACACCGAACATCTGAATTATGACCTCATTGCCTCTTCTCAGACTGATGAGCAGCCTGCCGGACAGGCTGAAAGCAGGCCCGTACCATTGTTCTTTTTTGACCCCAACACTGCTTCACAGGCCGACCTGGTGAGCCTGGGCCTGACGGAACGACAGGCTAAAACACTGATAAACTACCGCTCCAGCGGCGCACGCTTCCGCAAACCTCAGGACCTGCTGAGAGTTTACGGCATCGATTCCGCAACATCGGCCCGGCTGTTACCATGGATAAAGATAGCTGAGGAGCAGAAAACTGGCGGGATGGTCAGCCGCAACCCAGGCCGTGATACGGCTGAAGAGCCGCCGCATGAAGTGGCTGCTGCAAGGACCGTGGCGCCCATTGACCTTAACAGGTGCACGGCCTCTGACCTCCTAAGTCTGCCCGGCATCGGCCCGGTGCTGTCAGAGAGGATAATCAGGTACCGCAGCCTGCTTGGCGGATTTGTCGACACCGGGCAGCTGAACGAGGTTTACGGCCTTGACAGTCAGCTTGTCGTACTCATCAGCCCGATGCTCATGCTGACATACGATTCAGTTACGCCCCTGATGCTCGACAGCTGTTCATTCAGCCAGATGGCAAGGCATCCGTATGTCGGTTCATCCACTGCGCGGCTGATCTCGAAGTACCGGTCGCTCATGGAGACCCCGGTCACTCTCGGTGATCTGGTGGGGCAGAAGGTCATGAGCCATGAGCAGGCTGTGCGTCTGGCGCCCTATGTGCGGCCTTCACCGGACGCCTCGGGAGAGGAATATGAATTTATTTTGTCAAAAGTTTTGAAATGAATTTGATACATATTAATTTTGCGGCTCGTTTTAACATAAAGTTGAATTATGATCATTGTACCGGTAAAAGAAGGCGAGAACATTGACAGGGCTCTTAAGAAATTCAAGAGAAAATTTGAAAAAACGGGTGTCATCCGTGAGCTCAGGACGCGTCAGGCTTTTATCAAACCCTCCGTACGCCGCAGGGAAGCGATAAAGAAAGCCGTTTATGTTCAGCATCTGCAGCAGGAAGAGGAATAACAGCCCTTCTGCTTTATATTTCTGATTAATAAAATCTTAAAAGGTTCCTTTTATGGACGAAAAGGAATCGTTCCTGCAATACATCCGGACCGAGAAGCGCTATTCCCGGAATACCGTATCTTCATACAAGAACGACTTAGACCAGTTTTTCACGTGGCTGGGAGTGAATGCCTCTGATATCACTGCCGGGGATGTGACTCCCGGTGAGGTGAGGGCATGGATGGTTTCGCTGATTGAGAACGGTTGCGCTGCCGGAACGGTTCACAGGAAGATGTCGGCGCTGCGTTCATTCTACCGTTACATGAGAAAGCACGGTCTTGGCAGCACTGATCCCCTGGCCGGGCTGAAGCTCCCGAAGAAGCCGAAGCAGCTCCCGGTTTTTGTTGCCGAAGAGGCACTCGACAGGCTTCTTGACGATTACAAATTCGGAGATAATTTTTCAGGCATTCGCGACAGGACTATAATAGAATTTTTGTATCTTACAGGCATGAGGCGATCAGAGCTGATAAGCCTGCGTGACGGAGATGTGGATCTCTCTTCAGGTCAGGTCAGGGTGACGGGCAAGCGAAACAAGCAGAGAGTTATTCCTCTGGCCGCCAGCTTCTTAAAATCACTTGAAATCTATCTTCAGGCCCGCAGCAAAACAAGTCATGCCGGTGAATGGTTTTTTGTCACAGACAAGGGGAACAAACTGTACGACAAAGGTGTTTATAATACAGTGAGAAGGTATCTCTCCATGGTGACAACCGTTGAAAAGAAAAGCCCGCATGTTCTGCGTCATACATTTGCAACGCACATGCTTAATCACGGGGCCGACCTCAATTCGATCAAGGAGTTGCTGGGCCATGCCAGCCTGTCGGCTACCCAGGTTTACACTCACAATACATTTGAACAGTTAAAGAAAGTTTACAAACAGGCTCATCCAAGAGCTTAAAAACCAATAACAGGAGGTACTGCCATGAATATTCAGATCCATTCGCTCAAATTTGATGCAGACAAGAAACTGCTTGATTTTGTAACCCAGAAGGTGAACAAGTTATCTCTCGTGACCGATGATATTGTCAGTGCTGAGATAATTCTTAAGCTTGAAAAGGATGAAGAGCGGGAGAACAAGGTGACTGAGATCAGGGTAGAATATCCGAAAGGGCCGCTTTTCGCCCGGAAACAGAGCAAGACATTTGAAGAAGCGACCGATCTGGTGATCGCCGCCCTTAAACGGCAGATAGTCAAACAGAAGGGCAAGATGCGAGGGGAGTAGTTTCCCCCGGGCAAAAAAACTTCACATTATTTTTGAGATTTGAAATTTTAATTCCTACATTTGCAAACCGATTTTTGAGGGTATTAATCTCATGAATCGGCCGTTCTTTCAAATGCCGATGTAGCTCAGTTGGCCAGAGCAGCTGATTTGTAATCTGCAGGTCGGGGGTTCGATTCCCTTCATCGGCTCATTAATGATGAGTATGTGTATGTCTTACCAGACATGCCTGCATGAAGGGGGAGATACCAAAGTGGCCAACTGGGGCAGACTGTAAATCTGCTGTCGAATGACTTCGTAGGTTCGAATCCTGCTCTCCCCACTTTTTCACTGCAGGACAGCAAAGTGCTCTTTCCCTGGAAAGCGTACCCGGGCACTGGTGACAAATATAAGCGGGAGTAGCTCAGTTGGTAGAGCAATAGCCCTCCAAGCTATGGGTCGCGAGTTCGAGTTCTCGTTTCCCGCTCAAAAGCCGATGTAGCTCAGGGGTAGAGCACTTCCTTGGTAAGGAAGGGGTCATGAGTTCAATTCTCATCATCGGCTCGAAAGAATTTTAATTGTATTTGGATGTATTTGGATGTAAATAATTTAATAAGCTTCTAGTTATGGCAAAAGAAAAATTTGACAGGTCGAAGCCACACGTTAATATCGGTACTATCGGTCACGTCGACCACGGCAAGACCACTTTGACAGCTGCTATTACGATGGTTCTCGCAAAGAAAGGTCTCTCGGAAATCAGGGACTTCGATTCAATCGACAATGCTCCCGAGGAAAAGGAAAGGGGTATTACGATCAACACAGCTCACGTTGAGTATTCAACGGCGAACCGTCACTATGCTCACGTCGACTGTCCCGGACACGCTGACTATGTTAAGAACATGGTTACAGGTGCTGCCCAGATGGACGGTGCGATCATCGTTGTTGCTGCTACTGACGGCCCGATGCCTCAGACACGCGAGCATATCCTTCTCGCACGTCAGGTAAACGTTCCGAAAATTGTGGTCTTCCTTAATAAAGTTGACCTTGTCGATGATGAGGAGCTTATTGACCTTGTTGAGATGGAAATACGTGACCTCCTCAACTTCTACAAGTATGACGGTGACGGAGCTCCCGTTATCCGCGGATCAGCCCTCGGCGCCATGAACCACGAACCCAAGTGGGAAGAGAAGGTAATGGAACTGATGGATGCAGTTGACTCATTCATTCCGATACCGTTGCGTGAGAACGAAAAACCGTTCCTCATGCCGGTTGAAGACATATTCTCAATTACCGGACGTGGAACAGTTGCCACAGGCCGTATTGAGACAGGAGTTGTTCATACAGGCGATGAGCTCGAGATCGTTGGTCTTGGCGCAGAAAAACGCAAGTCAGTATGTACCGGTGTTGAAATGTTCCGCAAGATCCTTGACCAGGGTGAGGCAGGTGACAACGTAGGTCTGCTGCTGCGCGGTGTCGACAAGAAAGAGATCAAGAGAGGACATGTGCTTGCCAAGCCGGGTTCAATCACACCCCATACCAAATTCAAGGCTGAGGTGTACGTGCTCAAGAAAGAAGAAGGTGGCCGCCACACTCCGTTCCACAACCATTATCGTCCCCAGTTCTATCTCAGAACTCTCGACATAACCGGTGAGATCACTCTCCCTGAAGGAACAGAAATGGTAATGCCTGGTGATAACGTAACAATCACCGTTGACCTTATCTACCCTGTGGCTATCAACAAGAACCTCCGTTTTGCAATCCGCGAAGGCGGCCGTACAGTAGGAGCTGGTCAGGTTATTGAGATACTTGACTAAGACCTTATATATATAATGGTATCCGTCGCCGTCCGTCAGTAGACGGACGGACAGACGGGTGTCATTGAGAATGTACACGGGTGTAGCTCAGTTGGTAGAGCACTGGTCTCCAAAACCAGGTGTCGGGAGTTCGAGTCTCTCCTCCCGTGCTAAAATCGAAGTCCTGAAATGAAAGTACTTAATTATTTTAAAGAATCATACAACGAACTGATGCATAAGGTGACCTGGCCATCGTGGAGTGAGCTTCAGGGCAGCGCCACCCTTGTCCTGGTCACATCGGTGATGCTTGCCATCGTGATCTGGATGATGGATTTCGCCTTTGAAAAGGTGATGAGCACCGTTTACAGCTGGTTGTATTAAATAAGATGACGATCACAGATGAGTGAGAACGTTAAAAAGTGGTATGTGCTCAGGGCTATTGGCGGCAAGGAGAAGAAAGTGAAGGAATATCTCGAGAATGAGATCGTGCGCCTGAAGCTGCAGGATTACATAACACAGGTACTCATCCCAACCGAGAAGGTTTACCAGATACGGTCAGGCAAGAAGATAAGCAAAGAGCGTAACTTCTTTCCCGGATATGTCATAGTGGAAGCCGCACTCGTGGGTGAGGTGCCTCATGTGTTGCGCAACGTACCCAACGTGCTCGGTTTTCTCGGGACACAGTCGGGTGAGCCGACACCGATACGCAAGGCAGAAATAAACCGTATCCTGGGCAAGGTCGATGAACTTGCCGCAAGCGATGAGGAACTTAATGTTCCCTTCGTCGTCGGAGAGACGGTGAAAGTGATAGATGGCCCCTTCAACAGCTTCTCGGGAGTTATTGAAGAGGTTAACGAAGAAAAGCGGAAGCTGAAAGTGATGGTCAAGATCTTCGGACGAAAGACCCCGCTCGAACTCAGCTTCATGCAGGTAGAGAAAGAAAGTTAGGAAATCAGGAAATTGACAGCCGTGAATTATAATGCTTCCTTAAACGGCTTTCATGCTCTCGCTATAAACAATGCAAATTTTTAATTATGGCAAAAGAAGTTGCTGGATTAATCAAATTACAGATTAAAGGCGGAGCAGCCAATCCATCTCCACCGGTAGGACCCGCACTGGGTTCCAAAGGTGTGAATATCATGGAGTTTTGTAAACAGTTCAATGCCCGTACCCAGGACATGGCAGGGAAGGTCATCCCGGTGATTATCACCGTGTACAATGACAAGTCTTTTGAGTTTATCACAAAGACACCTCCCGTTGCCGTCCAGATTATCGAGGCCTCCAAGACTAAGAAAGGCTCTCCGGAGCCCAACCGTAACAAGGTGGCATCAATAACATGGAGTCAGGTAAAGACTATTGCTGAGGCAAAGATGCAGGATTTAAACTGCTTCACCCTCGATTCCGCGATGAAGATGGTGGCTGGCACGGCCAGGAGTATGGGCATCACCGTGACCGGTGTATTCCCGGGTAAATAAACTAATAAGTGTATAAAAATGGCTAAGCTTACCAAGAATCAGAAGTTTGCCCTCGAGAAAATCGAGCATGGCAAACTCTATACTTTGTCAGAAGCGGCAGCATTGGTAAAAGATATCACGACATCAAAGTTTGATGCTTCGGTTGATCTTGATGTAAGGCTGGGAATTGACCCCCGTAAATCGAATCAGATGGTTCGCGGTGTCGTTTCCCTTCCTCACGGTACAGGTAAGGAGGTCAGGGTTCTGGCTCTCGTAACACCTGACAAGGTGGCTGAAGCAACAGAAGCAGGCGCAGATTATGTGGGGCTGGAAGAGTGGGTTGAGAAAATAAAAGGCGGCTGGACAGATGTTGATGTCATTATTACCATGCCCTCAGTGATGGGTAAGATAGGTCAGTTAGGACGCGTGCTCGGTCCCCGTGGACTCATGCCGAACCCAAAAAGCGGCACCGTAACCATGGAGATCAGCAAGGCTGTAAAAGAGGTCAAGCAGGGAAAAATCGACTTTAAAGTTGACAAAGCCGGTATAGTACATGCTTCCATCGGAAAAGTATCCTTTGAACCTCATAAGATCGTAGAGAACGCCAAAGAGTTTCTCGGAATGATCAACAAACTCAAGCCCACCTCGGCTAAGGGAACATACATCAGAAGTATATTCCTGTCAAGCACAATGAGCGCGGGACTGAAGGTTGATCCCAAGAGCCTTGACGTGTAACTGAAAGATAAACCTCAGAGAGATTATGAGAAAAGACGAAAAGACCGAAATCATAAACAGTCTGGCTGATATTCTGAAAGAATACAGTCACTTTTACCTGACTGACACTGCACAGCTCAATGCTGCTGACACCAGTGATCTCAGAAGGAAGTGCTTCGAGAACCAGATTAGACTGGTTGTCGTTAAGAACACTCTCCTGAAAAGAGCGCTGGAGCAGACAGGCCTTGAATGCGGAGAACTGTTCCCCGTACTTAAAGGCTCGACTGCTGTTATGTTCTCGAATAACGGAAACACTCCCGCAAAAATGATAAGGGATTTCCGTAAATCGCACCCCAAACCGCTGATCAAAGGAGCGTATGTTGCAGAATCTGTATATGTCGGTGAAAACCTTCTTGAGACCCTCGTGGCCCTCAAGTCAAAAGAGGAGCTCATCGGCGATATCCTGACTTTGCTCCAGTCGCCCGCGAAGAATGTTATCTCCGCACTGCAGTCTGGTGGTACTAAAATTCATGGTGTTCTCGAAACACTGTCAAAGAAGTAATCATTAATAGTAATCAAATTTAAAATTCAAAATAGAAATGGCAGATCTTAAGAAATTTGCAGAAGAGTTGGTGAACCTGACCGTTAAAGAGGTCAATGAGCTTGCGAAAATACTGAAAGATGAGTATGGCATTGAACCTGCAGCCGCAGCTGTGGCTTTTGCAGCACCGTCAGGCAGCGGAGACGCTCCTGTTGCTGCTGAGAAAAGTTCTTTCGATGTTATCCTTAAAAATGCAGGCGGCCAGAAGCTTCAGATCGTCAAGCTGGTGAAAGACATCACCGGCCTCGGTCTTAAAGAAGCCAAGGCTGTCGTTGACGCCGCTCCGTCACCTGTTAAAGAAGGTGTCTCTAAAGAAGAGGCTGAGAACATCAAGAAGCAATTGGAAGATTCAGGAGCTGAAGTTGAACTTAAATAAGCTATACCTGACAACCGGGTTTACAGGTTTAGTTCCGCCATCAGGCGGAGCTAAGCCTTTTTGGCATTTTTAATAAGTTCACTTAATCCTACCATCAATGTCCTCGAAAAATAACGAACGCGTAAGTTTCGCATCCAAGAAAGATCAGCTCGACTACCCTGATTTCCTTGAGATTCAATTAAAATCTTTTGCCGAGTTTTTCCAGCTTGGCACCACACCTGAGAACAGGAGGAAAGAGAACCTTTACCAGGTTTTCATGGAGAACTTCCCAATCACCGACACCAGGAACAATTTTGTGCTTGAGTTTCTGGATTATTCAATTGATCCTCCGAGATATACAATCGATGAGTGTATTGAGAGAGGCCTGACTTTCAGTGTTCCTCTGAAAGCCAAATTAAAACTGTACTGCACCGATCCCGAGCATGAGGATTTTGACACGGTGATCCAGGATGTTTACCTGGGCGTCATTCCTTACATGACCGAGCGCGGTACATTCGTCATCAACGGCGCTGAGAGGGTTGTCGTTTCACAGCTCCACAGATCACCCGGCGTGTTCTTCGGACAGAGCATCCACGCCAACGGCACCAAGCTTTATTCAGCACGCATAATCCCATTCAAGGGATCATGGATAGAGTTTGCCACCGACATCAACAACGTGATGTACGCCTATATTGACAGGAAGAAAAAGCTGCCTGTCACAACCCTTCTGCGGGCTATCGGCTTCGAGGGTGACAAGGATATCCTTGAGATCTTCAACCTTGCTGAAGAGCATAAGGTCTCCAAGGTGAGTATAAAGAAACTCGTCGGCCGCAAACTCGCCGCAAGGGTTCTCCGTACATGGGTCGAGGATTTCGTCGACGAGGATACGGGTGAGGTTGTCTCCATCGAACGTAACGAGGTAGTGCTCGACAGGGAGACAGTGATTGAAAATGAACATATAGACCTGATAGTTGACTCAGGGGCAAAATCGATCCTCCTTCACCGCGAGGATGTGAGCCTCTCAGACTTTGCTATCATCTACAATACTTTGCAGAAAGACCCCTGCAACTCCGAGAAAGAGGCTGTGATCTACATCTACCGTCAGCTCCGCAACGCAGAGCCGCCGGATGAGGCCACGGCACGTGATGTCATTGACAAGCTCTTCTTCTCGGATAAACGTTATGATCTCGGCGAGGTGGGACGCTTCCGGATAAACCGCAAGCTGAAGCTCGACATCGACATGAACACCAAGATCCTGACAAGGGAGGATATTATCGCCATCATACGGTACCTGATTGAACTTATCAACTCAAAGACCGACGTTGATGACATTGACCACCTGAGCAACAGGAGGGTGCGTACCGTCGGTGAACAGCTGTCAGCGCAGTTCAGCGTTGGTCTTGCCCGTATGGCACGTACAATTCGTGAGCGCATGAACGTAAGGGATAACGAGGTCTTCACACCTGTTGACCTCATCAACTCAAAGACCCTTTCGTCAGTTATCAACTCATTTTTCGGCACCAACCAGCTGTCACAGTTCATGGATCAGACCAACCCGCTGGCGGAGATGACTCACAAGCGCCGTCTCTCAGCCCTCGGTCCGGGTGGTCTCTCTCGTGAACGCGCAGGATTTGAGGTCCGTGACGTACATTACACCCATTACGGCCGTCTCTGTCCCATCGAGACACCTGAAGGACCGAACATCGGTCTTATATCTTCACTCTGCGTATATGCCAAGATCAATAACCTCGGCTTCATCGAGACACCCTACCGTGATGTTGTCAACGGCAAGGTTGATCTCAAGAACGACAGCGTGAAGTGGCTGACGGCTGAGGACGAAGAATACCTGACAGTAGCACAGGCCAACGCCCCGCTGAATGCAGACGGCACCTTCCAGAACCCCAGGGCCAAGTCAAGGCTCGGGGCAGACTATCCCTACGAGGAGATTGCAAAGGTGCAGATGATGGATGTGGCGCCAAACCAGATTGCATCGATAGCAGCATCGCTCATACCTTTCCTCGAGCATGATGATGCCAACCGTGCTCTCATGGGATCGAACATGATGAGGCAGGCTGTGCCGCTGGTAAGGCCTGAATCGCCTATCGTCGGCACCGGTCTGGAAGCCCAGGTCATAAAAGACTCAAGGATACTGATAGTCTCCGAGGGTGACGGCGTGATCGAATATGTTGATTCAAACGAGATCGTTGTAAGATACACCAGGACTGATGAGGAGAAGTTCGTCAGCTTTGATGATGATGTCAAACGCTATCAGCTGCCAAAGTACCACAAGACAAACCAGAATACAACAATCAACCTCGTTCCGATAGTCAAGAAAGGGGAGAAAGTTGTAAAAGGACAGGTGCTTACAGAAGGATACGGCACCAAGAACGGTGAGCTGGCCCTGGGCCGTAACCTGAAGGTGGCATTCATGCCATGGAAGGGTTACAACTTTGAGGATGCCATCGTGCTGAGTGAAAAAGTAGTGCAGGAAGACATCTTCACTTCAGTGCACATTGATGAATACCTTCTGGAAGTCCGCGACACCAAGCGCGGTATGGAAGAGCTTACCTCCGACATCCCGAACGTGAGTGAAGAGGCAACGAAAAACCTTGATGAGAACGGCCTCATAAGGATAGGTGCACAGATCAGGCCCGGTGACATACTTATCGGTAAGATCACGCCAAAAGGCGAATCTGACCCTTCACCCAGAGGAGAAGCTCCTCAGAGCCATCTTCGGAGACAAGGCCGGGGATGTCAAGGATGCCTCACTCAAGGCCGGACCGTCACTTGAAGGCGTTGTCATAGACAAGAAGCTCTTTACAAGGGCTATCAAGGACCGCAAGGCCAAGACAGCCGAGAAGCCCCTGCTTGACAAGATCGATGCTGACTTCAACAGAACGGCTGATGACCTGAAAGCACGCCTGGTTGACAAGCTCTTTATTCTTGTTAACGGCAAGACTTCACAGGGAGTGAAAGACTACCTGAATGTGGATGTGATCCCGAAGGGTGCCAAATTCACTCTAAAGCAGCTGCAGGAGATTGATTACCTGAACGTCAACCCCAACAAGTGGACGACAGACAAGAAAAAGAATGACAGCATCAAACAGCTTCTCCATAACTATATTATCAAGCACAAGGAGATAGACGGTGTTTACAAGAGGAAGCGGTACAACATCACAATCGGTGATGAACTGCCTGCCGGTATTGTAAGGCTTGCCAAGGTATATATTGCCAAGAAGCGCAAGGTGAGGGTTGGTGACAAGATGGCCGGACGTCACGGTAACAAGGGTATTGTTGCCAAGATCGTACGTGCTGAAGACATGCCGTTCCTTGCTGACGGAACACCGGTTGACATTGTTCTTAACCCGCTGGGTGTGCCCTCCAGGATGAACCTCGGACAGATCTATGAGACTGTCCTTGGATGGGCAGGCAAGGAGCTTGGATTGCATTTCTCGACTCCCATATTCGACGGAGCGAAGCAGGATGAGATCCATGACCTGACTGAGAAGGCAGGCATACCGCGCAACGGTACCACATACCTCTATGACGGCGGTACGGGCGACAGGTTTGACCAGCCGGCCACCGTAGGAATGATCTATATGCTCAAACTCGGCCACATGGTTGATGACAAGATGCACGCCCGTTCAATAGGGCCGTACTCGCTCATCACCCAGCAGCCTCTCGGAGGCAAGGCACAGTTTGGCGGCCAGAGATTTGGTGAGATGGAGGTGTGGGCGCTCGAAGCATTTGGCGCTGCACATATACTCCAGGAGATACTTACTATCAAGTCTGACGATGTGATAGGAAGGGCAAAAGCATACGAGGCTATCGTCAAGGGTGAACCGATGCCGCTCCCGGGCATCCCCGAATCGCTTAACGTGCTTCTGCACGAGCTTCGGGGTCTGGGCCTGAGCATCAACCTTGAATAGACCAGCCGAGTAAATAACCAGATATAAAAAAATAAGATATATGTCATTCAGAAGGGATAACAAACAGAAGACCAGCTACACGAAGATTTCCATCGGGCTGGCATCGCCCGAGGAGATTCTTGACAAATCCAGCGGAGAAGTCCTGAAGCCTGAGACAATCAACTACCGTACATATAAGCCTGAACGCGACGGCCTCTTCTGCGAGAGGATCTTCGGCCCGGTCAAAGACTATGAATGTCATTGCGGGAAATACAAAAGGATACGGTATAAGGGAATTGTCTGCGACCGTTGCGGTGTTGAAGTGACGGAGAAGAAGGTAAGGCGTGAACGCATGGGACACATAGCACTGGTGGTGCCGGTGGCTCATATATGGTACTTCAGGTCACTTCCGAACAAGATCGGATACCTCCTTGGACTGCCGACAAAAAAGCTTGACAGCATCATTTACTATGAAAAGTACGTTGTCATCAATCCCGGTGTAAAAGCCGTTGACGGTGTCAAGTATCTCGATTTCCTTTCGGAAGAGGAGTATATGGAGATAGCCGAGACGCTGCCCAAGGAGAACCAGTATCTTGATGATGATCATCCTGACAAGTTCGTGGCAGAGATGGGAGCCGAGGCTCTCTACAAACTGCTTGGCAAGCTTGATCTTGATGAACTCTCATATTCCCTTCGTCACCGCGCAAACACCGAGACCTCTCAGCAGCGCAAGAGCGAGGCTCTCAAGAGGCTCCAGGTGGTTGAGGCATTCAGGGAGTCGAAGAATATCAACAGGCCTGAGTGGATGATTGTAAAGATAGTGCCGGTCATCCCGCCGGAGCTGAGACCGCTTGTTCCGCTTGACGGCGGGCGGTTCGCTACAAGTGACCTTAATGACCTGTACCGCAGGGTGATCATTCGCAATAACCGTCTGAAGAGACTTATTGAGATCAAGGCTCCCGAAGTGATCCTTCGCAATGAGAAAAGGATGCTGCAGGAAGCTGTCGACTCACTGTTCGATAACTCGCGCAAGGCAAACGCAGTCAAGACTGACGCCAACAGGCCTCTTAAATCGCTGTCCGACAGTCTTAAGGGCAAGCAGGGACGGTTCCGTCAGAACCTTCTCGGCAAGAGGGTTGACTATTCAGCCCGTTCGGTCATTGTTGTTGGTCCGGAGCTTCACCTTCACGAGTGCGGCATACCCAAGGACATGGCTGCAGAGCTCTATAAGCCGTTCATAATACGCAAGCTCATTGAGCGCGGCATAGTCAAGACCGTCAAGAGTGCGAAGAAGATTGTTGACCGCAAGGATCCGGTTGTGTGGGATATACTTGAGAATGTGCTCAAGGGTCATCCCGTGCTGCTCAACCGTGCTCCCACACTTCACAGGCTGGGTATCCAGGCATTCCAGCCCAAGCTGATAGAGGGCAAGGCCATCCAGCTGCACCCGCTTGTGTGTACGGCTTTCAATGCCGACTTCGACGGTGACCAGATGGCTGTGCATCTTCCCCTTGGGAATGCGGCCATTATTGAGGCACAGATGCTGATGCTTGCATCGCATAACATCCTCAACCCTGCCAACGGCGCGCCTATTACAGTGCCTTCACAGGACATGGTCCTCGGGTTATACTACATCACCAAGGCACGCAAAAGCACCGAGCAGATAAAAGTAAAGGGTGAGGGAAGTTCATTCTATTCACCTGATGAAGTGCGTATAGCTTACAACGAAGGCAAGATTGACCTTCACGCCGTCATTAAGGTAAAAGTCAACGACATTGTTGACGGCCAGAAGGTAAACCATCTGATCGAGACAACTGTCGGCCGTGTGCTCTTTAACGAGTTTGTACCTGAAGAGGTCGGTTTTCTAAACGAGCTATTGACAAAGAAATCGCTCAGGGATATTATCGGTACGGTGCTCAAGAAAGCCGGAACCGCCAAGACTGCTGATTTCCTTGATTCAATAAAGGATCTTGGATTCCGCATGGCATTTGTCGGAGGCCTCTCATTTAACCTTGATGACGTCATCATACCCAAGGAGAAGGAGATGTTTGTGGCAGAGGGTTATGAGCAGGTTGAGGAGGTGATCTCCAACTACAGCATGGGGTTCATCACAAACAATGAGAGATACAACCAGATCATTGATATATGGACACATGTCAATGCACGACTGACACAGAGCCTGATGAAGCAGCTTTCAACAGACAAGCAGGGCTTCAACTCGGTGTACATGATGCTTGACTCAGGCGCAAGGGGCTCCAAGGAGCAGATCCGTCAGCTCTCGGGCATGAGGGGCCTTATGGCCAAGCCGCAGAAATCAGGATCAGCAACCTCGGAGATCATTGAGAACCCGATCCTGTCGAACTTCAAGGAGGGCCTTTCTGTTCTCGAATACTTCATCTCGACTCACGGTGCACGAAAGGGTCTTGCCGACACCGCGCTCAAGACAGCTGATGCAGGTTATCTGACCCGCCGTCTTGTTGACGTATCGCAGGATGTGATCATCACCGAGGAGGACTGCGGCACGCTGCGCGGTCTTGTGGCTACCGCCATCAAGAACAACGAGGAAGTGGTTGAATCACTCTACGACAGAATTCTTGGCCGTACCACGGTTCATGATATTTACAATCCTCTTACCGGCGAACTTATAGTCACAGCCGGAGAGGAAATCACCGAGGAGCTTGCCAACCGCATTGACGAGTCACCAATTGAGCAGGTCGAGATACGATCAGTGCTCACCTGTGAGTCAAAGAAAGGCGTTTGCGCCAAGTGTTACGGGCGTAACCTCGCAACCGGAAGAATGGTTCAGAAGGGTGAGGCATGCGGTGTAATTGCTGCACAGAGCATCGGCGAACCGGGAACACAGCTTACACTTCGTACCTTCCACGTCGGCGGTACGGCATCAAACATTACGACAGAATCAAGCCTTATTGCCAGATACGGCGGTATTGCGGCCATCGAGGAGGTCAGAACAGTCTCAAGGAAAGACCCTGAGAAAGGCAAGGTGGATGTGGTTATCGGCCGTCTGGGTGAACTGAGGATAATGGACAAGAAGACCGGCATCGCACTCACCACGCATTCGATACCTTACGGCAGCAGGCTTTATATCAAGGCAAACCAGGAGATCGAAAAGGGACAGCTCATATGTGAATGGGATCCGTTCAACGCGGTCATCATATCCGAGGTTGCCGGGAAAGTTGCATTTGACTACTTTATTGAAGGTGTTACCTTCCGCGAGGAGTCTGATGAACAGACCGGATTCAAGGAGAAGGTTATCATTGAGAGCAGGGACAAGACCAAGAACCCGGCCATCAAGATTCTGTCTCCTGACGGAACTGAATTAAAATCGTACAACCTGCCCGTGGGGGCTCACCTTGTCACAGACCTTAACAAGCATGTTGTCGCCGGTGACACGATTGTGAAGATACCAAGGTCCGTCGGCAAGTCCGGTGACATCACGGGAGGTCTGCCGCGTGTAACCGAACTCTTTGAAGCACGTAACCCGTCTAACCCGGCCATTGTCACAGAAATTGACGGTGAGGTTACCTACGGTAAGATCAAGAGGGGTAACAGGGAGATTACTATTACCTCCAAATCAGGGGAGATGAAGAAATATCTCGTGCCTCTGTCTAAACAGATACTGGTTCAGGAGAATGACTATGTCAGGGCAGGTATAGCCCTCTCTGACGGCGCCGTCACTCCGTCCGACATCCTCGCCATCAAGGGCCCGACAAAGGTACAGGAGTACATCGTGAACGAGATACAGGAGGTTTACCGGTTACAGGGTGTGAAAATCAATGACAAGCACTTTGAGACGATCGTCAGGCAGATGATGCGCAAGGTTGAGATCATTGACCCGGGTGACACCAAGTTCCTTGAACGTCAGGTTGTTGACAAGCTTGAGTTTATGGATGAGAACGACTGGGTTTATGGCAAGAAGATCGTCCTGGATTCAGGAGACAGCCAGACGCTTAGACCGGGTCAGGTCATCACGGCCCGCAAGCTCCGCGATGAGAACTCGGTGCTCAAGCGCCGCGACCTCAAGGTGATAGAAGCCAGGGATGCTATCCCGGCAACCTCTCAGCAGGTGCTGCAGGGTATCACCCGCGCCGCTCTTCAGACCAACAGCTTCTTCTCAGCCGCTTCATTCCAGGAAACCACAAAGGTCCTGAACGAAGCAGCCATCCTGGGCAAGATTGACTTCCTTGAAGGACTTAAGGAAAATGTAATTGTCGGCCACCTTATTCCGGCCGGAACTGGACTCAGGGAGTACAACAATGTAATTGTCGGCTCGCTGGATGATTATGATTCCCTTGTTCATGCCGGACAAAACCCGGCTGAGGTTGAACAGGAACAGGACTAAATCACAGGATCATGTCAGACAATAAGAATCAGAACCAGAATCCGTTTAACATCGAGCTCAGCGAGGAAGTTGCACAGGGGGTTTATTCGAACCTTGCTGTTATCACCCATTCACCTGCCGAGTTTGTTATTGATTTTATCCGGATAATGCCCGGAGTGCCAAAATCAAAGGTTAAATCGAGGATCATACTTACACCTGAACATGCTAAAAGGCTGGTGGCTGCCCTGAATGACAATATCTCAAAGTATGAAGCCGTGCACGGTACCATACGTGAGGTAAAGGGATCAGGACCGGTGATGCCGGTAAATTTCGGAGGTCCGACGGCTCAGGCATAACAGGTTACTGTTAAAAGAGAGGGCTGTGACAATGCGTTACAGCCTTTCTTTTTGGCAGGGAATGAAAATAATCGTTATTTTGCGTAAAGTTAACAGTGTGAATTATGAACATGAAAAGAATTCTGGCAAACGGTGCGATGGCTCTTCTTATTATTGCGGGAGTGATTTCATCGGCAGGCTGCAAAAAGCAGCCGAAGTGCGGGTGCGACGGAGACGCTCTTGACACACTGCAACAGGCCCATGTCTATATCTCTTATAATGCTGAGACCAAATCAGCCCAGTTCAGACCGCTCTGGAGCAGTTATGATATATACTACTTCTGCAATCCATCAGAGTTCATGGACGAATTGGTAACATTCGAGCAGAATTCCGAGATACTGGTGACAGGGGAATATTACTATGAGTGCAATTACCTGATGAACGCCGGCAACGGCAGTTCCTACAGTATGTACAGGGTCTATCAGATCCAGGTAACCGATGTGGCACCATACGATTACGGCAAATGACCTCCTGAACGGGTCAGTTTATAATCTGCATCGTAAATGTCCAGCCGCAACATATCCTTTATCGGTGCAGGGAATGTGGCGGAGGCGCTGTGCCAGGGTTTAACGGCCGCCGGTCACCGGATAATATCCGTTGCATCATTAGGCGGTGACAGCGCCCGGGTTCTTGCCGGGGCAACCGGAGCCGCCTGGAGGAGAGATCTTTCCGTTCCTGAAAATTGCGATATACTCATTCTTGCTGTCACTGACACTGCAGTGGCCGAGTGTAGCCCGGGAGGTCATTCTTCCGGACAGGACAGTAATAGCACACACGGCCGGCAGTGTTTCCCTTGATGCCCTGGGGCACAGACAGCGGGCAGGTGTGTTTTATCCCCTGCAGACATTCACAAAGGGCTTTGTGCCTGACCTCAAAAAGGTGCCCTTCTTTATAGAGGCCACTGATGAGCCTGCCCTGAACCTGCTCAGGGAGCTGGCAACGGATATCGGGGCCGGGGCGTGGGACTGTGACTCTGAAAGGCGAAGGCATCTTCATGTGGCAGCAGTGTTCGCAAACAACTTCGCCAACTTCATGATGACGACAGGTGAGGCAATAGCAACAGAGGCAGGGTTTGATCCGTCACTGCTGCGACCGCTGATGGAAGAGACTGTGCGCAAGGCTTTGCGTACAGGTCCGGAGCGCGCCCAGACCGGGCCGGCCGTCAGACATGACGACAGAACGATGGAAAGTCACCTCGAATTGCTATCTTTCTCACCGGAATACCAGAAACTGTACCGGATGATCAGCAGGATGATCACTGACCACTATAAGAACACCGACAGATGACCAACTTCAAGGAAGAGCTGCAGAATGTAAAAGCATTCGTCTTCGATATTGACGGCGTCCTCTCAACCCAGACAATTGCCCTTTCCGTGTGGGGTATCCCGCTCCGCACTGTCAACCTGAGGGATGGCTATGCAATACAGCTCGCAGTCAAGAAAGGATATCGTGTGGGAGTGATCTCAGGAGCCAACTCAAAGGAATATATCAAGCGTCTGAAAACGCTTGGCGTCAATGATATATATCTCAATTCCCGCACCAAGAAGGAAAGCATGAAGGAGCTGCTCGGCAAGTGGGGTGTGGAAAACAGAAATGTGCTCTACATGGGTGATGATATCCCTGACTTTGAGGTGATGAAAATGATAGGTTTACCTGTTTGTCCCAGCGATGCGGACAGCGAAATAAAGCAGGTTTCCGTTTATATCTCTGACAAACGCGGCGGCGAGGGATGTGTTCGCGATGTCATTGAACAGGCATTAAGACTGCATAACAACTGGATGGATTATGAAGCTTTTTCCTGGTAACATGCTGAGGGGCCTTCTGACCCTTATCAGACTGCCTAACCTGCTCATAGTGGCTCTCACAATGTTGCTGATGAGGTATGCCGTTATCAGCCCCCTTCTTAACGCCATGCCTGTCACAATGCTCGATTCTCCCCTTATTGTTACACGGATGGACTTTCAGTTAGGCTGGTTTGATTTCCTCATCCTTGTAATTTCGACAGTATTAATTACTGCGGCCGGTTATGTGATAAACGATTACTTTGACATCCGCGCCGATCTTATAAACAGGGGTTCAATTATAGTGGGAAATACGATGACCAGGCGCATGGCAATGCTGTACCATAATATATTCAATATTCTTGGTGTGATCGGCGGTACTTACGTCTCTGCCCGCATAGGGTACTTCTGGCTTGGTATCCTTTTCGTCATGGTCTCAGGCCTGCTTTACTTTTACTCTGCAACATACAAGAGACAGTTTCTCATTGGGAACATCATCGTTGCTTTTCTTACAGCCATGGTGCCGATGATGGTAGTTATCTATGACGCACCTCCGATCTTCATGCATTATTCCGGTTCGGTGATCGAATTTCCCGGTGTGGCCATTCTCTTTTACTGGGTGGGAGGGTTTGCCCTGTTCGCCTTCATGACCACTTTTATCCGCGAGATTATCAAGGATATGGAAGATTATAAGGGTGACATGGCCCTTGGACGCAGGACACTTCCTGTCACGGCCGGTATCACAGCATCTGGCATTGTGGTTCTCTTCCTTTCGGTTGTGACATTATGTCTCCTCTGGTTCATCTGGTTCAGATATCTTAACGATAAGATCACGCTGGCCTATATCACACTTCTTGTGACACTCCCGATGATATGGGTGAATTACAGGGTTCTTACCGCAAAGGATCAGCATGCACTGCATACAGCCAGCAGGCTGATGAAGCTGATAATGCTGGCAGGGATACTCTATTCGCTTGTTGCCGGCGGAATAATTTCTTCAGGAAAGCTGTTCTAGGATGATCTCTGACGGGTTAAGGGAGTACGATCTGATTCTCGCATCTGCATCACCGCGCCGCAGGCAACTGCTCGAAGAGGCCGGTCTCAGGTTCCGTGCAGCCACTGTCGATTTCACGGAAGTATGGCCAACGGATCTCAGAGGCAGTGAGATTGCAGAGTTTCTGGCTGAAGGCAAGGCAGCCGCATGGAACGAGGATATCATACCCGGCCAGGTAATCATTACAGCTGATACGGTGGTCTGGTGCCATGATACGATACTAGGTAAACCTGCTGATGCAGCAGAGGCAGCACAGTTTCTCAGGATGCTTTCGGGCTGTGAGCATGAGGTCATAACCGGTATCTGTCTCAGGAGCAGTGATAAAAAGGTCACCTTCTCCGTGTCTACCCGCGTGACATTCAGGGAACTGTCAGATGAAGAGATCATTTATTATATTGAAAACTACCAGCCTCTTGATAAGGCGGGAGCATACGGCATCCAGGAATGGATAGGTCTCCGGGGCATAACACGCATCGAAGGATCATATTACAATGTGGTTGGTATGCCTGTCAGTGATCTTTATACCCGCCTGCTTGACTTTACAGGAAATAAAAAAACTGAATTATGAAAAAACAGTCATTGCTGCTTGTTCTGATAATCTCCCTGGCATCTGCCGGCGCCAGGGCTGACGAGGGAATGTGGATGCCGTTGCTGATAGAGAAATACAATATCAGGATCATGCAGGAAAACGGATTCAAACTCACTGCCGAAGATATTTACAGTATCAACAAGGCATCGATGAAGGACGCCGTGGTGCTTTTCGGCGGCGGATGCACCGGGGAATTTATATCTGATAAAGGCTTGATACTGACCAACCACCATTGCGGTTTCGGCTCAATACAAAACCATTCCACGCTTGAGCATGACTACCTCAATGACGGTTTCTGGGCTGCAACCAGGGAGGAGGAGCTTGCAAATCCCGGACTCTCAGTTACAATCATGAAGTATATGGAAGATGTCACGGGAAAGGTGCTTGAAGGGGTCACAGATGACATGGATACGGAAAAACGTGATGCTCTTATTAACGCCCATATAACTTCCATCAACGCTGAAGCGGTAAAGGGAACTCATTACAATTCCATGGTAATGCCGTTCTTCCTGGGGAACCAGTATTTCCTTATTGTGAACGAAGTGTTCCGGGATGTAAGGCTTGTAGGCGCCCCGCCATCGGCTATCGGCAAGTTCGGCGGAGACACTGACAACTGGGTGTGGCCGCGTCATACAGGCGATTTTTCACTGTTCAGGGTCTATGCAGACAGTGCGAATAAACCGGCTGCATACTCACCTGACAACGTTCCTTACAGGCCGGAGTATCACTTCCCGGTTTCACTGGCCGGGGTAAAGGAGGGCGATTTTACAATGGTCTTCGGCTACCCGGCCAGAACGCAGGAGTATGCTCCCTCACACCAGATAAAAATGCTAAAGGACATAATCTATCCGAAACAGATTGAGATCCGCGGTGCGAAAATATCGATCATGGAACAGGAGATGGCCGGAGATCAGCTGACACGGATAAAATACTCCGGGAAATCATACGGACTGTCCAACGGGTGGAAGAAATGGCAGGGTGAAATTCAGAGCCTCGATAAAATCAAGGGTGTGGAAACCAAGGAGGCCTTTGAAAAAGGGTTCTCAGAGTGGATTGCCGGGGATACGGCCCGGAAGGCCGGTTACGGTAACCTTTTCGAACAGTACGATGAAATTTATAAGACTTACACAACCCTGTACCTTGTGAACAACTACACGGCCGAGGTATTTTTCAACAACGGTGCAGAGCCTGCCGACCTTGCCGGCAGCTTCCGCGCTGCAGTAAATATGGCTGCCCTCGGTAATCCCGATCTTGAAAAGGAACTGGAGAGGCTGAAGAATGTAACTGCAGACTTTTTTAAAGACTATGACGATGCGGTTGCAAAGAGACTGTTTGTTGCAGTGATGGATCTCTACGGCAAAAATATCAGCCCTGAGTGGCAGGCGAAAGCCTATAAGGAGCTTTATGCATCATGCAACGGCAACTTTATCTCTGTCACTGACAAGCTGTTCGCCAGGTCGATATTCACGGATGAAAGGAAGGTTCAGGAGCTCCTTGGCAAATTTGATGCAAAAAAGGTTCTGAAGGATCCGTTTTATATTCTTGCCTCTTCTGCCTATGACCTGCTTGATACCAGGGTCAGGCCTGAACTGACAGCGCTAAATGCCCGCCTTGCCGGTCTGAACAGGGAGTACATGGCGGCACAGATGGAAAAGGACAGTGACAAGGTCTTTTATCCCGATGCCAATTTTACCCTCCGCCTTTCCTACGGCAAGGTCATGGGATATGATTCGAGGGACGCCGTTCACTTTAAGCATTTCACAACCCTCACCGGGGTGATTGAGAAGGATAACCCGGAAATATATGATTATGATGTTCCGGACAAGCTTAAGGAACTGTATCAGAAAAAGGATTTCGGCCGGTATGCCGTCAACGGCGATGTGCCAGTGTGCTTTATAGCCAACAACCACACCACCGGGGGCAACTCAGGAAGCCCGGTTCTCAATGCCGAAGGTCAGCTGATAGGCATCAATTTTGACCGTGCATGGGAGGGGGTAGCCTCAGACATAATGTTTAACCCGCTTCAGAGCCGTAACATCAGCCTTGACATAAGATATGTCCTCTTTATAATAGAGAAGTTCGCCGGGGCGGACTATCTCATACAGGAGATGACACTGGCTGAATAGCAGCCTGGGCATACTCCTTCACCTGGAATATAAACGCCTGCAGCCTGGTATCAAGTGATACCGTATCCTGTCCGTCGTATGCAATATTTATGAACGGGATATTATTATAGTCCTTGCGGAATGAATCACTCACCGACGCAACAAGTGTCCCGGGCATGCATGTGAACGGCAGTATCGCTGCTATTCCAGCAACCCCCCTGGTGGCAAGGGCGGCAGATGATCCCATTGCTATCGGAGGATCACCGTCATAGAATTCACTGACATATTTGTTGCTCAGCTCAAGCATCTCCTCCAGGGAAACATCCAGGCTGGTATCAGTGTATTTGTGAATCCCGTGAAGGAGATAATCCACAATGACTTCCTGTCCCACACCCTGGATCTTTGATTTTATCATGCCTTTGGTGTCATTCTTCCACTTGCTGTCGCGTGTGTAGCGATGGGTGGAGTATGTGATCCATTCAGAGAACGGACCAATCAGCACTTCCGCGCCAAGTGCTTCAAGCCTGTTGGCGATATTTCCGTTACAACCGGCATTATCGCGCATGTAAATCTCTCCCAGGATGGCTACAACAGGTCTCCTGCGGCTTCTGTCAGCCTTGATGGCCATAAACTCGTTGGCTATCCCAACCAATACCTTACGAAGTCCTTTGGAGCCGTTTTCGATGGATTTTTCAATTTTTTTCAGTGCGGCTTCATAGACGGCATCCGTGTCGCCCTTGTTTATTTCATAAGGTCTTATCTCCCTGTAAAGTTTCCTTACATAGTCAAATGAGACAAATCCTTTCCATGCATTGATCCTGAATTTCTGGCTCTGATCGCCGGCAAGATCAGCGTATGATGTGTCGTTGGAAGGGGTAACGAGTTCTGCATCCTTATAGCCGAGCCTGTCAAACAGTATCCTCTGGAACTGGTTATACTGGCCGAAACGGCACGGGCCGTTATGGTCAGGCATGAAAAAGCTCATTTTTGACGGGTCAGCGCCCGGCTCCATCAGCTTTTTGAGGAAGCTGCCTGTTGTGCATATCATCGGGAAGCACTCTTTCGAGGAGGTGTACTTTCTTCCCAGGGCAATATCCACCTCAGTCTGTTTGGGCAGTACTTCCGAGGGAATGCCTACACTTCTGGCTGCAGCCGCTACAAATGCTGCACCGTCATGCATATACGGGAAATAGAGTGTTCTGTTGGCAGGCGGGGCGGATGGGCTTGGCCGCGGTCTGTGGACGGTCACCGCTTTCTTCTCATTCATCTCTGAGCCTTTGAGACTGTCAAGGAATGCCTCAATACGGGTTACCATACCGGCATCAGCAGAGTGCTCATCCACTTCAAGATGCAGGAAGGGCTTGCCCTTCAGCTCTTCAGTGACATAATGCCAGATGAATGAATCCGGGCCACATCTGAAATTGCTTATATAAACTGCATACAGGCCTTCTGTTCTGGCCACATGCTGGGCTGCAGCAATCATCTTCTGACCGTTGGGCCAGTACATGTTCCTGTAATTTCCGTAGATCTTGTATGACGACAGGTCAAGCATGTCAAGCGGAATGGGCATGACATCCTGCACAAGCAGTTTCTCCGTCAGGTCAAGGTTAAGGTGCGGATCGGCACTGTTATAGGGCCTTCCGAGGATCACCACAGGCCGGCAGTTCTCCGGAATGGTCTTCAGCGCTTCCCTTCCGTATTCCACAAGACCCTTTTCAAATGAGACCTGAACCCCGTCTGCCTTATAGATGGCTTTCTTTATCTCTTCCTTCTTTAATCCGAACTTCTCACTGAAGAAAGCTGAAAGTTCCTTCACCAGGGCGCGTTCGAAGTACCTGAAGTGGAGGGTGGGAGTGAGGAACTTTGTTTCGTCAACCTTACCCTTGAGGGCAGCCTTGACCATAAACGGAAACGACTGTATCCATGGGCAGTTGGTGTTGGATGTAGTGTCCCCCTCGCGGTATTTTCCGTTCACAATGAACGGCATGAATACATAATCGACATTTTTTTCGAGGAGATCGATCACATGCCCGTGCATCAGCTCGACAGGGAGACAGGTCTCTGAAGAGATGGTCTCAATTGAACGGGAGACAAGTCCCTTGTCAGATTCCCTTGAAACAACCACATTAAATCCAAGCTCCTGGAAGAAGGTCCTCCAGAACGGGAACTGCTGGTAGTAAATCATCAGGGCCCTCGGAATGCCAATTGTGGTTTTTCCGTTTGCCGGTGCCTCCTGATAGTCGCCCCTGAGCATTTCGAGTCTCTTACTGAAGAGATTCGGTATGTGCCCGGTATTCTTTTTGCGGGTGTCAGTCTCATATTTTTCACAGCGTCCGCCGTAGTACAGGGATTTCTTTTCACCTGTAATATTTATCCTGCTTATCTCGCAGTTGTTGACGCAGCTCTTGCAGACGAACCTGGTCATCTCGTAAGTCACGTTACGTACGCCAAAGCCCTTGAATGTTGTTTTCTGCCCCTCTTTCATTGATCTCTGGGCAAGAATGGCGGCGCCGATTGCACCGGTGACGTCAAAATGCGGCGGTATTGTGATCTTTTTACCTGTCACCTGCTCGAAGGCGGCAACAACAGCCTTATTGTTTGTAACACCTCCCTGGAAAAAGATCTTGTTGCCTACTTTCCGGTCTGCAACAACCTTCTGCAGGTAATTGTAAACGATCGAATAGGCGAGACCTCCGACGAGATTATCGTTTTTAGCGCCTTTCTGCATAAAGGAGTTAAGGTCTGATTCCATGAAAACCGTGCAGCGGTCGCCAAGCTTGACGGGACTTTCCGACTTAAGGGCCATGTTACCGAACTGTTCAACGATCCTGATGTTGAGTTTTTCAGCCTGCTCTTCGAGGAATGATCCTGTGCCGGCGGCGCAGACCTTGTTCATCTCAAAGTCCACCACCACCCCGTTTTCAATGCTTATGTATTTTGAATCCTGGCCGCCGATCTCGAATATTGTATCGACAGTGGGGTCATAGTCTATTGCGGCAGTTGCCTGTGCTGTTATTTCATTCTGGATTGTATCTGCCCCGATGAAATCACCTGTCAGGTACCTTCCTGAGCCCGTCGTTCCCGCACCGATTACTTCCACATGCTCGCCAATCTCGTCAAATATCTCCGTCATACCTCTCTGAATGGCTTCCAGCGGCTTGCCGGCTGTCGGGAGGTAACGCCTGGCGACAACGTTATGCTTTTTGTCGATCAGAACCACGTTGGTGCTCAGTGAACCTACATCGATGCCCAGGTAAACGGGCAGTTTGTCAGTTCCGTTCTTGTGGAATTTTATTTCCTTGTTATAAACTGCTTCTGACTCTATCAGCTGCGGAAGGCTTACAAATTTGGATGCATGCTTCTTAAGGTAAGCCTGAAGTTCCTCCAGGCCCTTAAAAGGATGGACATCCAGTTTGTCGGCGTGGCTGTACATCACTGCGCCGATGGCGCCCATTGAAGCGTGATGGGCCGGTATGATAAGATCATCTCCCTTTAGGTCAAGCACTTCCCTGAATGCCCTTACCATTCCTATGTTTGCTGCCACGCCTCCTGAGAAGATGACAGGTTTCTTTATCTCCTTGCTGCGGGCAACAGTGCTCCGGAAGTTACGTGCCAGCGCAAAGCACAGTCCTGCAACGATATCATGCAGGGGAGTGGCCAGCTGCTGGTGGTGTATCATATCGCTCTTGGCGAACACGCTGCATCTGCCTGCGATGCGCGGGGGGTTGACCGATTTCATGGCCATCTCACCGAATTCCTTCTCTATAGGGACACCTATTCTTTTTGCCTGCTGGTCAAGGAACGACCCCGTCCCTGCGGCACAGATGCTGTTCATCTCAAAGTCAACGAGCCTGGCATGATCATCCTCAGGATTCTTCTCGAGGGTGATCAGCTTGGAATCTTCGCCTCCTATCTCAATGACAGTCCTGGCATCAGGAAAAAGTCTGCCTGCCGATGTTGCCTGTGCGATGATCTCATTTACAAACACACCCCCGATTAGTCCCGCTGCCAGCTTACCTCCGGTGCCGGTGAGCGCAATGCCCTTTACAGTGGCAGAGGGGTATTTTTCAAGAACAGATGAGAGCCTGTCATAAAGCATATTGAAGGGCTTGCCATGAACGTAGTCATAGTGATCTTCAATGATGTTATAGTTATCATCCAGCAAAACCGTATTGAGAGAAACCGATCCGATGTCAAGTCCGATATAAAACGACTGACCTGAAATATCAGTAGGAGCTTTTGTATTAGCCATGATTAAATGTTTAGTAAAGAAAAGTCCGATCTACCTTTTTCAAGCCGTGAAGTTAAGGAATTTCAGGAAAAAAAGTACTTCCGTACAACCACAGTGATATATATCATGCCTTTAGTCCTTCCCGGGCAGATGCGTGAATGATGTAAATCATACAGGGAATCTTGTAATGTTTTTGCGGGCAAGGCGCTGTAACTTGCGCCACTCTTATTGGAATGTCATATGATGGAGAAGAAGATATTTATAAAAATCCTGGTTGCGACAGTTACCCTGGTATTGCTGATAAAATTTGTAACGGCATTATTCATTGAGCCCTGGATCGGGAGTAAAATACGTTCGGAATTGAATAATGAGGACAGAAATTACATCGTTGAAACGGACAATGTTAAGATATCGCTGATCAGGTCAGCGGTAGAACTGACAGATGTTACAATATATTCAAGGCAGCAGCATGAAGGAGTACGGGATTTCAGCGGTGAGATAGCGTCTGTAAAATTGACCGGCATAAATCTCGCCAGGGCAGTACTAAAGCATGATATTTATATCAGGAAAGTAACCTTTTCAAATGGCATTATTAACGGCAAATTTCCATTCTCGGGCAGAGCAGTGCAACCGGTAGTTTCACCCCTGAGTTTAGGTATAGGCAGGATCCTGTTTGACCAACTGAACATGGAACTGGAAGACGACTCGACAGGACAGACTTATTCGGTAAAGGATGCAATGCTCAAAGTTTACGACTTTCAGGTCGGGATGACGGATACGATACTACCCGGCACCATTAAGCTGTTTGATTTCAAAGCCGGAGAACTCTCGATGGTTTCGTCTGATAAAATGTACTCTTATGTTGTCAGGGGGATAAGCTATCCTGCAAATCTGAACACTTTGTTTATTGACAGCCTGTTTATTCGCCCTAATTACGCGAATTATGATTTCACATCAAGGTATGCATTCCAGACGAACCGTATCGAAGTCGCCCTCGCCGGCATTTATATTTACGATTTCGATTCTGAAGATTATCTCAGATCAATGAGCCTCAAGAGCCCGTATGTCGAAATCGGGCAAATGGACATGAAGGTTTTTCGTGACAAGAGAAAAGAATTCCGGCATGTTAATAAGCTTGCCTTCCAGGATTTCCTTTACGACTTTCCCCATAATTTCCTGATTGATTCAATAATCCTTATGAAAGGGAATATAAGTTTTACAGTACATGCAGAAGAGGCAAACGAGCCCGGAGTTGTAAGATTTAATGAAATCAATGCCAGCCTTTACAAATTAACAAATGACACCAGCTACAAAACAGAAAAAGGTTTTATGGAGATTAAGGCTGATGCCCTTTTAATGGGCAAAGGAAAGATGGCCGTTTTTCTGAAGGAAAGAATTTTTGACAGTAATAATACATTTTCACTTGAAGGAACTCTTGCAGGCCTGAACGTTACTGAATTAAATCCGATCCTCGAAAAAAGCGCCTATTTTTATGCCACTTCCGGTCAGATAGATGCAATGAGTTTCAGCTTCATTGCAGATAATGAAAAGGCAACCGGTAAAATGATCATGCTTTATCATGGGCTGGATATTGCAGTTAAGAACAGACAGACCGATGATACAACGGCATTCAGGGAAAGATTTGTCTCCTATATTGCCAACAGACGAATACCGGATTCAAATCCGGGAAAGGGTGAAGACGTCAGAGAGGGGACAATAGATTTTGTAAGGGACCCTGAAAGATCTGTTTTACATTACTGCTTCAGATCTGTTCTTTCAGGAATTACTTCAACCCTGGCAGATGGCAATAAGAAAATGGAAGATCGGTTGGCAGGTCTGAAGTAGCTTTTTCAAAGCTTACAATGCAGTCTGCAGGGGATCAGGCACTCACCATTTCCTTTTGGAGGCTATCCATCCGAGAAGAAAACCCAGACCCAGACTGATCAGAATCTGTCCCCAGCGTAAACTGACCGTTCCCATAGAACCGTTACCATGTCCCATCCCTTTTATCCAGGACGCACCACCTAACAACAGGAAGGCAATAACAATAACTGCAACTGCAATTAAATAGTAGATTATTCTTCTGTCTCTTCTTGTGCTCATGATTTTCTCCTTATAGGTTTATTTTTTGCATTAATAATTTATTGCGGGATATAGCCGGCAACAAATCAAAGGTAGGCAGTTATTCCAGCTCAACCGTTACACATTTCATTAACAGATTTATATAATTCACAGGACCTTAATTCCTTTTTAATACGTGAATTATGTAATAAGTATATACAATTATGTAACATTCCATCAATAAATAACCCGCACCTTTACAGATGATTATAAGCTCTTTATGAAAAAAGGAGACATCGAAAACTAATAATAGACAAATGAAAAAAGCTATGAAATTTCTGATCGGATTAATTACGGCAATTATGATAACGGGTGTTGTCAGTGCCCAGCACGGCAATGCACCTGCCGGACACGTAACCCTTGGGATTAAGGGCGGGTTGAATTTTTATAACATTCACAATGACAACAGTACCAGTTATGACCAGATGACAGGTTATCATTTAGGTTTGCTTGGCCATATCCACCACGACAGTCAGTGGGCACTTCAGCCTGAACTTTTATTTTCCACCCAGGGTGCAAAAAATTATAAATTAAGCTATATAAATATACCTGTCCTGATCCAGTACATGTTTGACAACGGATTCAGAATACAGGCCGGACCGCAGGTAGGTTTCCTTGTCAGTTCAGACAATGATATTGATTATAATCCAATTGACTTTGCATTAAGTGTTGGTGTCAGCTATGTGGTTCCTTCAACGGGTTTTGGTATTGATCTGAGATATAATCACGGATTAAACGACATAAATAAAAGCAGTGATGTAAAAGCAACCAACAGGGGAATTCAATTTGGCCTGTTTTACCTTTTTGGTCATAACACAAGGATAGTTCTCTGAGAGCCCTAGCTTTCGCTGAATCTTTTTATATCATTAAACTTTCCTGCCAGAACAAGGATATCTTTTTCCCCCAGAGGTAAATCAACACCATAAGAGAGATCGACTTTGTAGTTCCTCCTGAAGATAGAAGTTATAACTCCGTCTTTTGGAGGAATTTTTACAGCCACCAGTACAAGGTTAAACCTGTTCTTGATATTTAATGTATCAAGGGAATGTCCTATATATTTATCTGGAACAATTATCTCTGCCACTGCATACTCATCGTTGATTTCTGTTATTCTGAGTGTGTTCTTTATTTGCAGCATGGAGGAAACGTGCATTGCTGATTCCTCGAGCGGGAGGACTACCTCCTCGATACCGATCATGTTCAAGATGTCCTGATGTGTCTGATGGACCGCCCTCGCTATTATCCTTTTAACCTTGAGGCTTTTCAGAATTGAAAGAGTAAGAATGGAGGAGCCGACATCTTCCCCTATGGCGACAATTACTGCATCAGCATCACTTAAAGGAAGCGATTTCAGTGCGTTAATACTGGTTGAATCCATTTTCATGACAGTTGTTATGGAATCCTTGAATTCATCAATCCGTTCCGGATGGTTATCGATGCCGATAACCTCATGCCCCAAGCTGGTAAGGTTCGAAGCCAGTTTGGATCCGAAATAACCCAATCCAATTACGATGTATTTCATCTTTCAGAAAATTAGACGTTTATCCTTAATTTATGATAATATCCATCTCCGGGTACCTGAAATGTTTCTTCTGATATGATATCAGAATTCCTGTGAGCAGAGTAAGAGGTCCCACCCTTCCAATGAACATTAAAAGTATAATCACGATTTTGCCTGCCTGGCTGAATGTTGAAGTATTAGCCAGGCTCAGGCCAACAGTGCAGAATGCTGAAACACTTTCAAATAATAAATGAACAGGATTTTTTCCCGGTTCGAAGACTAAAAGGCAGAAGAAGCCAGCAGTAATTACCAGAAAAGAAAGCAGGATAATTGATAAAACTCTGCTTATGGTGCTGTGGCTGATCTCCCTGTTGCCAATTACAAGCTGCTGCCGGCCTCTGACATTGTTCCAGGCTGACCTTATGGCAATTGCAAAGGTTGTGGTTTTGATACCTCCTCCTGTTGAACCGGGTGAGGCCCCGATCCACATCAGGATAATCATAAGAAAAACAGTTGGATATCCCCAAAGTGACATATCAACAACATTAAAGCCTGCTGTTCTGGCACTGACACTTCCGAAAAATGAAATAATTAGCTTCTGAATATTATCCATTCCACTCAGGCTGGTCTCATTTTCAAAATAATAATACAGTCCGGTTCCAGCCAGTATTAAAAAGACGGTCATAAAAATTACAATTCGGCCGGAAACATTTCTTTGCCCGGGGATGGCAGGTATCCGTTTCCTTAGTACCCTCCTTGTCAAAACAATAAATAAATGTTTGAGATATGAATAAACCTTCAGTAAGACAGGAAATCCTAACCCTCCAAGGATAATAAGCATCGCGACAGAAATCTGAATGCCATAATTATTTCTGATACCGGCAAAGAATAAATTATCTGATAATGTTGAGAATCCTGCATTACAAAATGCAGATACTGCATGAAACAATGAGAAAAAAACTCTGTTTGAATAATCCGGATCAAGACTGCCAAAAATAATTAACGCCCCGATTATTTCAGTCAGAAAGGTGAGCAAAACAATTTTAATCAATAAACTGAACAGATTATTCATTGTCTGCGATGAAAAGATCTCTTTAAACAGCAGCCTGTCGTGAAAAGAGGAGCCTGATGTAAAGATATAACTGAAGAAACCGGTAAATGTCATTATCCCAAGACCCCCAATCTGAATCAGACAAAGGATAATTATCTTGCCGAGAGTTGTAAATGCAGCCGAAGTGTCAACTACCACAAGCCCGGTGACACACACAGCGCTGGCAGAGGTAAAAATAGAATCAAGAAAAGATAACGGATGTGTATGCGACTTAGGTAGCATTAACAATCCTGCCCCAATAAGTATGATAACGAGAAAACTTGTCGCGAAAAGCAATGCAGGCGGAATTTTAATTGAACTGATAACCTTTGTAAGGCTTGATATTTCTGACAATCCGATTAGAAAAGCTGCAATAGCGACCTGAGGGTTGCCATAGAAAAGCTTCCAAACAGGTTTATAAATATTTACTATATGGAAATTGGAAAGGAAAACACCAAAAGAAAACAGAAAAACAATAAATCCGAGAATAATTGAAATGACCCTCTTTTTTTTTATCCGGATTATTTCGGGCAGGAACTTTGTAAAGAACAGGATAAAGAATAAGATCCTGAATATTGATCTCAGCATTACTGAGTTCGCTTCAGAATTATTAAAACCGATATAAAAGAGGAAAGCGAAAAGAAACAAGACAAAGGTCACTGAAAAACAAGTCCGGCAAAAGCCTGTGAACCATCCGACAATTGTCTTAAACCTGTCACCTGCAAGGAATAATCTTTTAAAAAACCGTTCGCGGATTTTCAGTCTGTCATCATCCTGGCTCATCACAAAAAATCTACGACTTTAATTTGCCTGGTTTGCTGGTTAAGAGGACTTATTAGCAAATACAAGATAGGCTTTTTACCGAAATTATGATTTAAGATCATGATATTGGAATTTTTCTCAAACCTGAAGCATCCTGAAGCATTAGCAATATATTGTCTGTGCACCCGGAGGTTTCTCATTGTGTATTTTTGGATCAGGAGCTGGCAACCGGCTTTTTTTTTTTAAAAAATTGCTAATTTTGAAAAAGTAACTGCTCCAGTAATTCTGACAGATTGAAACTCTACATCAAAAATATGGTCAGCCTCCGTTGTATAATGCTGGTGAAATCGGAGTTGGAAAAGCAGGGATTGCATTATGGTTCAGTTGAATTGTGCGAAGCTGAGATAACAGATGATATTTCACCTGAGCAGCGCGAAAACCTCGCAATTGCACTTAAACAGACCGGTCTTGAATTGATGCAGGACAAGAAGAGCATCCTGGTTGAAAGGATTAAGGCAGTTATAATTGACCTGGTGCATAACACCGATGAGCAGATCAAAATAAACCTTTCCGACCACCTGAGCCAAAAACTCAATCACAATTACACCTATCTGGGAAATCTTTTTTCAGAAGTAAAAGGGGTTACCATTGAGAAGTTTTACCTGTCACACAAAATTGAAAAGGTAAAGGAACTGCTTATATATGATGAACTTAATCTCACCGAAATAGCCTGGAAACTGCACTACAGCAGTGTGGCCCATCTTTCAAACCAGTTCAGGAAAATGACAGGGCTTACTCCGTCTCAGTTTAAAAAACTGAAAAACAAAAAACCCCGCGCCCTGGAAGATGTGTGAATAATGTAACTTTTTCCTGAAATTATGTAAAGTTTCTCAGACTAAAGGATTTCAACTTTGTATTGTAATTTGGAATCACTTTAAACTGACTTTGTCCATGATCATGAAAACAAGGGATGATTTATTTGTTGAGGACTTTAAAGCCCGATCAAAGTTGAAATATGCCATCTTGATGGCCTACGGACTTGCAATGTGCGTATGTTTAGTATTGGGCTCTATTATTTATTTGATACATAGATTAACTTAGTGTCAGGATTAATCCGGCAACTCCTGTTTCTTACAAATACCTGATTGATCAGAATGGCCGGTGACTTTAATAACATGTATTGGATCACATTGACCAGAAAAAGCCGAAATTAAGTACTTTTTGTTTAGCAATGGATATCACCCGTAATCTAATATGACTTTATGTAATTGATAATCAATGAAAAAAGCAGACCGTAACCCCTTAGAAAAAAATCTTCCCAAGTCTCCAACCGGGATCCAGGGATTTGATGAAATAACAGGCGGTGGATTACCAACAGGCAGACCAACCCTCGTATGTGGAGGCGCAGGATGCGGAAAGACACTTTTCGGAATAGAGTTTCTTGTACGGGGTGCAACTCAGTTTAATGAACCGGGCGTACTTATGTCATTCGAGGAGACCAATGAAGAATTAATTAAAAATGTTGCTTCACTCGGATTTGATCTGGAAGACCTTATAAAACATAAGAAAATTGTACTTGACCATGTTCATGTTGAGCGCAGTGAAATAGAAGAAACCGGTGAATACGATCTGGAAGGTTTATTTATACGCCTTAATTATGCTATTAATTCCATTGGTGCAAAGCGTGTCGTACTGGACACTATTGAATCACTGTTTGCCGGATTGCCAAACCAACTGATCCTGCGCGCTGAACTGCGGCGGTTATTTCGCTGGTTAAAAGAAAAAGGTGTTACTGCAATCATAACAGGTGAGCGCGGCGGGGAGACCCTTACCAGGCAGGGGTTGGAAGAATATGTTTCAGATTGCGTCATTATGCTCGACCATCGTGTTACAGAACAGGCTTCCACACGTCGTTTACGGGTTGTAAAGTACCGTGGTTCCATGCATGGGACAAATGAGTATCCATTTCTTATTGATGAAAGCGGTTTTTCAGTATTACCGGTAACTTCGCTGGGGTTAGGGCATATTGTATCAAACAAAAGAATCTCAAGTGGTATAACTGCACTTGACAAGATGCTCGAAGGAAAAGGTTATTACCGCGGCAGCACTGTACTTGTTTCAGGCACTGCGGGAGTAGGAAAAACAAGTGTTGCAGCTCACTTTGCAGAAGCAGCATGTAAAAGAGGTGAACGTGTTCTCTATTTCTGTTTTGAAGAATCTCCGAACCAGCTTATGCGTAATATGCGTTCCATCGGAATAAAATTAGAGCCCTGGGTGGAGAAAGGGCTTTTGCAATTCCAGGCGACCCGGCCAACATTTTACGGCCTGGAAATGCACCTGGCCGTAACTCATAAAGCTGTAAATGTTTTTAAGCCTGATGTTGTTATTCTGGATCCAATAAACACTTTCGTCATTGGTGATAAAGAGAACGAAGTAAAAACGATGCTGATGCGCATTGTCGATTTTCTTAAGTTGAATCAAATTACAGCTTTATTTACCAGCCTGACCTCAACTGAAAGCTCTCTGGAAAGCTCTGATGTCGGCATATCATCCCTTATAGATACCTGGCTTTTGCTTCGCGATATTGAATTAAACGGTGAACGGAACAGGGGAATGTATGTTCTTAAATCGCGCGGAATGGCTAACTCTAACCAGATCCGCGAGTTCATTTTAACTGATCACGGTGTAGAATTACGTGAGGCTTATATTGGTGCCAGCGGAGTTTTAACCGGCTCAGCCCGTATGGCACAGGAAGCTCTGGAAAATGCCGAAGTTCTGACACGTAAACAGGATATTGAACGAAGAAAACGCGGGCTGGAACGGAAACGCAATGTTTTAGAGACTCGGATTGCCTCATTGAATGCCGAATTTGAATCGGAAGAATTCGAAGCTAATAAAGTGATAAAAACTGAGCAAGACATGATTAAAAGACTGGAACAGGATAAAATAGAAATGGCAGTCAGCAGAAAATCAGTCATAAAAAATAGTAAAACCAGCAAATTGAAAAAATAACTAAAACAAGAACCCTATGAAACCCAGAAAAGGAAATTCAGATAAGAAACTTAATAAAAGGAAACCGGCTGATAAGTCAGATGATAAGTGGGTGCTTCGTTTATATGTTGCAGGACAATCTCCAAAAGCTATTACCGCACTGGCAAATCTGAAAAAAATATGTAAAGAACAGTTAGACGGGAAATACGGCATTGAAGTAATTGATCTTTTGATAAATCCACAATTGGGTAAAGAAGACCAGATACTTGCCTTACCAACATTAGTAAGAAAATTGCCGGTGCCTGTTCGTAAAATAATAGGTGATCTGTCAGATACAGAACGTGTTCTTGTCGGATTGGACTTAAAGCCTGTCAGCTGATTTATAAATGCAAGATTTATCAGTCATAACCATGAAAGAGAAAAAAACAAAAGCAGAAGGATCAACAAAGATGATTGATCTTGCAATGTCTGAATCTGGCAGGGACAAATATATTCTGCGTTTATACATCACAGGTACAACAAGCCGGTCGGTCTTAGCCCTTACGAACCTGAAAAAGATTTGCGAAGAGTATCTTGAAGGGCGATACGAACTCGAAGTGATTGACCTGTATCGAATGCCAAACCTGGCAAAAGATGAACAGATAATTGCAGCTCCGACATTGATTAAAAAACTGCCGCTTCCATTCCGCCGCATTATTGGCGATATGTCAGACGTAGAAAAAGTTCTTATGGGATTAGACCTTAGAAAGGTAAAAGAACTGTAAGATACTGATGGAATAATAGCAAATTTGATTTAATATAATGACGTCAATGACCAAAACAAAAGAACAACTCATTATTGAGAATGACGAACTGCATTCCCGCCTGACAGAAACTATAGAAACGCTTTCAGCAATTCAAAGAGGTGATGTGGATGCGATTGTAGTGACTGGTACTAAAGGAGAACAAGTATATTCAATCAGTTCTGCTGAAACACCCTACCGTACTTTCATAGAAGAAATGAACGAGGGAGCAGTAACTCTTTCCAGAGAAGGGATAATTATTTATTGTAATCAGAGATTTGCTGATTTTGTGCGCGAACCGATTGAGCGTGTGATCGGATCATATTTTAAGCGCTACATAGTTCCAAATGACAAATCAAAATTTGGTAAATTGCTTGCTCATCAGACTGATAATAAAAATAATGTTCTGATAGTATCACTGGTCAACTCATTATTTCTGAAACTATCCATTCAGCTTTTACCTGCTTATCTGGAAGGTGATTATTGCGTGCTGGTAGCAACTGACGTAACAGAAATAAAGAAGGAAGAAAAAAAGCTTCTTGAATTATCCCGTTTGTTGGAAAAGAAAGTAGATGTGATACAGCGTTTACGCATGCAACTTATTGATAAAAAGATTGATGCTGAAGTAGAAATAGAAAAATTAAAGAAAAATAACCAAAAACTGGTGAAGGAAATCGCCAGACATAAGCTGGCCGAAACTGCATTAAAACAAAAACAAAAGCATAAGAAGGCAACCGCTTGAATTACAATGAAAAGACTTTTGTTCATTCTCCTTGCCTCCCTAATACTCAACGGTTGTGCTATTATCAGGTTCCCGGAATTTGGCAAGGTCCCCAAAAAACCCCGGCAGCTACCCGAAGTTTACAGAAAAGGATTACCTGATCGGAAAGCTTGATGAAGACCGCGCGGGCTATGATGTAACTTTTTATGATCTCGATCTTATCCTTGACCCCGATAATAAGAAGCTTGGGGGTAAGGTAAATATTCATTTCAGGGCACAGTCGGACCTCAGCAAGATCCGCATTGACCTTTATGAAAATCTTGACATCATCAGCTTTAAGATGTCGGGACAGCGAGATCCCTTTCTCACGAAATGACAGAGCAGTGATTGCATCGCTTCCTGAACCACTTGTCATTGGTCGGGACTATATTCTCAATGTCGGATATAATGGCAAACCCACGAGCGCAAAAAATCCCCCATGGAGCGGCGGTGTAGTGTGGGAAAAAGACGCGAATGACAATCCCTGGATCGGGGTGACATGCGAAACTGAAGGAGGCAGCATCTGGTTTCCCTGCAAAGACCATCTTTCCGATGAGCCCGACAGTGTCAGGCTTACCATGACTGTTCCGGCAGGATTGCAGGTTGTTTCAAACGGTACAATGCAGAGCCATACGTCAAATGCAGGGAGGGAAACATTTACATGGAGCACCCGGTACCCTGTCAATATCTACAATATTACCTTCTATGCAGGGAAATTTGAACATTTCAGTGACACAATGCTTACTCCGCAAGGAATCCTGAACCTTGATTATTATGTTCTGCCCCAAAACCTGGAAAAGGCAAAAAACCAGTTTGTTCAGGTAAAGGATATAATCAACCTCTATACCAGGTCTTTCGGACCCTACCCGTGGATTAATGACGGATTTAGGCTTGTTGAGGCACCCTTTGAAGGAATGGAACATCAGACAGCCATAGCTTATGGAAGCAGTTTTTCAAACCGGGCATGGCTGGGAGGCGACTATGTAATCATCCATGAAGCTGCCCATGAGTGGTGGGGTAATGCCGTATCAGTCAGCGACTTTGAAGATATATGGCTACAGGAGGGATTTGCCACATACTCCGAAATGCTCTTTGCAGAACATAAAATGGGATATGAAAACTCACTTTTGTATGCAAGATATTTCATTGCCGGATCAATAAGGAATAAATTTCCGGTTATAGGTCCGGCAAATGTAAGCTACTGGAATAACAGGGACAATGATGTTTACAATAAAGGAGCCATGGTGCTGCATACAATACGTAACGTTCTGAATGACAGTACTCTCTTCTTTGATATCCTGCAGACTTTCTTCCGTGAGCATGCAGCATCATCACACGTAACATCTGCCGATTTCCTGGAGGTTGTTGAGCGGAAGACGGGTAAGGACTGGGACAAATTCTTTGAAACATACCTTTATCGCCGGGAGGTTCCGGTTCTTTACTGGTATTATGACCCCGCCGGTAAAGATGAAGGTTACGCAACAGCTGAAGGGAAAGCCGTGCCGGTTGTGGCTGCAAAATGGCTGAATGCTCCTGAGGGCTTCAGTATGCCGGTTGAATTATATTGTAAGGAAGAGAATGTCTCAGTAAGAATAGAGGTGACCACAAAACCGACACTTTTTTACCTTGAAGATATGACAGCGTGCGGCAAGCTGATCTGTAATAAGAGACTTTCTTACTTTGATGCCGTGACAGACATCGGCGTGCTGGCTGAAGCCCGGTCTTCCGGAGCGGGAGATCAGTAAACCCACTTTTTCATTGTCTTGCACATTCCGTTTCTGACATTTGACGGAATGTGTGAATTATGTAATTAATACCCCAAATCATGTAACGAAACTCCGGGTCTGTCGATGTAATTTCGCCTTGGTAATCTTTTGATTAAAGCGAAATTGAAATTATTAATAATCATTAAATCATACTAACACAAAACAGGTATCATGAAAAAGTTTGCTCTTTGTTTAATGGCGACGGTGTTGTCATTGACATTTATCCCGCTTTCATTAAGCGCTGCTCCAAAAACCGAGCCTTCCTCATTGGCTAATACCAATCCGGTAAGTCCCGCTGATGCAGCTAAAGCTAACGAATTACTGCTCAGGCTGAATGAGATTAAGACATCGGACAAGTCTGATCTGACAGCGTCAGAAAAGAAAGAACTGCGTAAAGAAGTTCGTTCAATCAGCAGTGAACTTAAGGCAGTCAGTGGCGGCATTTACATTTCGGCGGCCGTACTGCTTATAATTGTCATTCTGTTAATCGTTCTGTTGTAAAAATTAAAAATAGAAATCATGAGAGATTTACTTTATGTAGTTGCGGTAATACTGATCATTGCATGGGCAGTAGGCTTTATTGGGTTCCATGTCGGAGGTCTGATACACGTCCTGCTTGTCATTGCGATCATTGCAGTATTAGTCAGAGTTATCCAGGGGAGAAGAGTCCTCTAGGACGGTTTTATTAATATTCATTAAGTCCGCTCCGGAAAATTTCCGGGTCATTTCATCTACCTGAAATACAAACTGAACAGTTATCGGGGGGGCGTAAAACCGGGTTGTCCGGGGCGGGCTGTTAATTTAAAGAAATCATGAGCTCAGGAAAAGTAGTACTGGCGTTATTGGCCGGAGTCGCTGCCGGCGCAGTGTTAGGTATTCTGTTTGCCCCGGATAAAGGGTCTGAAACACGAAAGAAGTTATCCGGAGAAGGAGATGACCTCAAGGAATCAATGAAAGAAAAATTCAACCAGTTTCTTGATGACATTTCTGAAAAATATGAGAATGTAAAGGAAGAGGGTGCTGATCTTACTGATAAGGGTAAGGCGGTAAAAGACGAAGCTGACAAAAAAGCAAAGACTGCTCCGGGTTGATAAGCGTCAGTTGGATAAGATCATAACTGATGATATTATGACCAAGGCCATGGAAGACACCCCAAAAATCATAGAGGAGCTGCTGGGAAAAGTTACTGAATACGGCAAGACGGAACTTCAGTTAGCTAAACTTAAAGTCCTTGATAAAACATCGGACGCTGTTTCTACAGCCGTTCCTCATCTTGTTGTCATTGTCTTAGCCTTGATTTTTATGCTTTTTATCAACCTGGGCATTGCCTTCTGGCTGGGGGGAATACTTGGTAATATCTATTACGGTTTTTTTGCGGTAGCTGCTTTTTATGGAATCGCAGCATTGGTTTTACATCTCTTTATGCATAAATGGCTTAAAAAACATGTCGGCAATTACATTGTCAGAAATGTGCTCAAATAAAATTATATGCAAAAGATAACTTCAACAGCCGGTCTTAAAGAAGCAATTCAATTGCTGGAAGCAAAGAAGGTTGCCAGCGGAAAGTTGCTGAAAGAACAGTTCGTTGAAACTTATGAGAGCTTTAAGCCCGCCAGCCTGCTCCGCAGCACTTTGAATGATATTTCTTCATCGCCAAATCTGATTGAAAACGTCATTGGAACGGCCCTTGGTTTAGGTGCCGGGTATCTTTCAAGGAGTATTCTGCCGGGAGTAACCGCAATGAGGTTTGGGAAACTTCTCAGCCCTGTTTTACAGGTCGGCGTTACAAACTTTGTTGCTAAACAATCGGGCAACATCAGGTCAGCGGGAGAATTAATGCTTCTCCGTATTTTCCGCAAAAAAAGAGTTGAAACCCGGAAGCCGTGACAAATGAAGGGCTGAAACTGCCGGTATATTTTAAGGCTGCCATTATATTAATCGGGATAGCTGTTCTTTTAACTATCCTGTACATTGCAAAGAGCATTCTCGTACCAGTGGTTTTTGCAACCATTTTGGCTATTGTACTCCATCCGGTTGTAAACTTCTTTGTGCGGAAAAAGGTTAACAGGGTTTTAGCAATCATCATTACACTGTTCCTGACCTTCCTGGTCGTAGCGGCATTTGGAGCCCTTATCATTTCGCAGGCAAGCCGCTTAAGTGATTCATTGCCCATGCTTGCTGACAAATTCACCGAGATGCTCAATAATGGCATCGCCTGGGCTTCCGGCTATTTCGATATAAACTCCCAAAAGATAAATGAATGGCTTGTAAAGATCCGGGGTGAACTCCTCAACAGCAGCAGTGAAGCAATCGGAAACACACTTGTCTCCCTCGGCAACCTGCTTGTAGTGATTTTTTTAATCCCGGTTTATGTATTTATGCTCCTGTTCTATCATCCTATTCTGATTGAGTTTATTCACAGGCTCTTCAGTACAGGCCAACAGACCAAAGTGAGCGAAATAGTTACACAGACAAAGACAGTTATTCAGCGATATCTTATCGGACTGATTATTGAGGCTGGCATAGTAGCTGCCCTGAACACCGCTGCTCTTCTGGCTCTGGGGATAGAATATGCTTTGCTGCTCGGCCTTATCGGCGCATTTCTGAACATCATTCCTTACATTGGAGGACTCGTTGCGGTAGCTTTGCCGATGATCGTCGCCCTGATCACCAAGGAATCTGCATGGTTCCCCGTTTATGTTCTGGTGATCTACTATATAATCCAGCTCATTGACAATAATTACATCGTTCCCAAAATAGTTGCCTCGAAAGTAAAACTCAATGCGCTTTTCTCACTCCTTGTAGTTTTTGTCGGCAATGCTTTGTGGGGCATTCCCGGAATGTTTATATCGATACCGCTGCTGGCCATAGTAAAACTTGTATGTGACCACGTCGAACCTTTAAAGCCCGTGGGATTCCTGTTAGGGGACACCATGCCCCCGATTATTGAGATCAAATCAATTCTTAAGAAGCTCACCCCCAGGGGAGGAAAGACCATTACTAAAAATGTGTGAATTATGTAATTATCTGCAGCAGTTATGTAATCCTGAAAGCACCTGTTCCGACTAACTTTATTTAATATTTATGTGTGATTTTACACAATAAACCATAAAAAAGAATCAGATGAAAAAAGCAGGTATTGTCATTTTAATCATTGGTGTGCTGTTGACCATTTTTACCACCTTTACTTATTTCACAAGAGAGAAAGTGGTAGATTTAGGTGAAATAGAAATCAACGCCAACAAACGCCACCACCTTAGCTGGTCGCCACTTATCGGCATTGCCGTAATGGCGGTAGGGGGAGTCATGTTATTGGTACCCTTTAAAAAATAATTACTAATATTCATTTATTTAGCCTGGGCTGAATGCTTCTAAGCGGCCCGGGCTTTTTGTGCCTGGAAATAAACCAGTTCGTCCTGTTCCGTCATGTCCAGTACCTTAAATCCGTAATCTTCAAGCAAAAAGGTAAAACTGCTCCTTGATATATAGGTATTGGTCCTTGAATCCATTATGCTGTACAGCCTGTTGATAAACGGAACAGCTGAGACAATACCGCTTTCTATAGGGTCAAAATCTATTTTAACCATAGCTGAGACGTAGTTGTTCCTCAATCTGTACCTGGGAATCTTCTGATTATCAACGAAACATCCGACTAAATAACTCTTATGTGGCATAATCTGATAGCATGTACGCAGAAAATCCAAAATCCGCTTTACCTTGTTTAGTTCCGTCAGGTTCACAAGGGCTTTAACTTTGATCATTTCATCAGCGTCATAATAAAAATGGCGCAGGGAAGAAATAACAACTATATCAGGATCGCTTTCAAGTCCAAGCCGCCTGATATAATTATAAAAGTTAACTCCCCCTTCGGCAAACACAGAATCATTAGTCTTGCCGGCCTCTGATGAACCTCTCTGACCTGATGTGACGGTCAGGTTTGTACTAATGCTCTGATTGCTTAATATGATGTTGTTTTTATCCATGGTCAGGTATTTATTACGTAGCTTCTGCACTAAATCCCTTATACAAAGATCAGCTCTGTCCCCCAAAAAATTGTTACATCTTTCAATCAAAGAATTACATGATTCACATATAGGAAAAATGATTGCCCCTGATCAGGTTTCCGCATATAAAAAAGGCCGTCACTCTGAAGTGACAGCCTCTTTTGGCATATAAAGTCCTTGCTAAAAACGGTATCCTATTGAAAGACCATAACCTGTGTTCTTGTATGAGGTCTCATCCCCGGTATCCCAGGTATGTTCAGGATTTATCTTGATCATGCCCAGCTGTGCATTAAGCTGCAGGAATACCCCCATCGGTATTTCATAACCGAAGAAGATATTTGCGCCTGCATCAAACCGCTTGAAATAGGCATTCTCCAGATCAAAAAACTCGCTCTCGGTAATCTCGCTTTTGAAGACAATTTTTTGTTCATAAGCCAGCGATCCGCTTTCATACTTCTGGTTGCCGCCAACGCCAAAGGCAATATAAGGGCCGAACCCGAGGAGTATATGTCCCTCTCCAACCTGTGGCCTGTACAGAAAGTTCAGGGGAATTTCGATGTAGGAAATCTTTGTGGTTGTATTATAATCATCACCTGATGCTTTGACAGGCATGACAAAGAAGTTGCTTCTGGCGCCCTTTACAGAGAACAAAAGTCCGGGCTGAAACCAGAAGTCAGGTGCCACCGGGATATTGGCATCTACACCCACGTGATACCCAACCAACAGACCGTTTTCAAGTTTGTCGCCATTACTTTCTTTCCCGTTTATATTCTGGAAGTTCACACCCCCCAGAAGGCCGAAGCCAATCTGGGCCTGCAGGGCCATTGTTGAAAAAAGAAGGATTGCTGTTATAGTTAGTAATTTCGTTTTCATTTTTTTTAGTATTTAAATTATCAGTTTATTGCTTCACCTTAGTTATTATGAATTGCCAGCTTCTTTTGCAGCTTCAGCCTTCATCTTCTCATTTGCGGTGATCATAAACTCAACCCTGCGGTTTCCGGTACGACCATCTGCTGTATTATTTTCATACTTAGGGGCAGTTTCGCCAAATCCTTTAATTGTTAAACGGCCGGCTGATATACCTTTAGTATCCAGATAGGCTGATACCGCATTAGCCCTTCTTTCAGACAGGGCCTCGTTATACGATACACTGCCCTTGCTGTCAGTGTGTCCCTGCACTTCAATATCCGTATCGGCATAAGAGTTAAGGACTTTCACCAGTTTGTCAAGGTTGATCTTAGCATCATCCGACAGATTTGATTCGTCAAATCCAAACAGGACGTTGCTGTTGAATTCCACAATTATTCCTTCACCCACGCGTTCAACAGTTGCATCAGGAACTGTATTCTTTATTTCCTCAGCCTGTTTGTCCATCTGGTTACCAATAACCGCACCCGTGGCACCGCCGACGGTGGCTCCGATTATTGCACCCAGAGCAGTGTTGCCTGAGGCTCTGCCTATCACTGCGCCCATTGCACCGCCTGCGGCAGTTCCGACAACAGCACCTTTCTGGGTTTTATTCCACGATGCGCAGCCGGACAAAATCAGAACCGTACTTACGATCATGATCAAACCAATTCTTAATTGTTTCATAATTTATCTGTTTAATTGTTTAATGATCTGTTTTTCAGTTAGTAATATTTTCCGAAAGGTAGGGTTCCGACAGACGGTAAGTGTTACACAACTTCCCGAATGAGTTACATGATTCACACATTTGGAAGCTGCAGTTCCGGTATCACAAAAAAAATGAGTTTGAATTCCGTTGTTTAGATGGGGAGGACCAGCATATCAAGTCTGAAAACAAAGCGGATCCTGTCTTTGAATGATCCGGCAACAGAGTCAATGTTGTCAGAAACAAGCAATGGAAAATAGATCTCGAACAGGTTCCATATTCCTGCCTTAAATCCTGCCTCAAAGAACAGGAGTGACTCATTATTAATTCCGGTACCATGGTCGTTCAGCAACACATTAACGAAGGGCTTTACGGGAATCACTGAAGCTTTCCCGGGCAGGTTGCTGGACATTGATAGTGAACAAATCCAGTGGCTATAACCAAGAATATCATTTACCGGGGTTGCCAATCCACCCTCAGACAGGGTCATCTGCCTCGACCCCAGGGTGCTCGGAAACTCTCCAAAACGATCAGGATATACACCCTGATATAAGTACAGTTCGCGTCCGCTCCTGCCACCTGCGGAGAAACCATAAAGCGGATCAGGATTGCTGTTTTTAAGCATGGTACCTGCAAATAACCTGCTCTCCAGTCCGCTGTTTTTGCCATTGTAGCTGAGTTTATGGCTGACCTCCATTGATGTTTTCAGAAACGAGTTCCCTGCCTCAAAACAGATCAACATCCTGTAAGGGTTGATTATACTGCTTTTTTCAAGTGCGTATCCGGCCTGCACATATGAACGCATCATTGCTTCCTTATTCTGAAGTATCAGGGGAAGGTCTGATGCGGCAAAATAATACCCGAAGACTTTTTGACTGATATGACTGACCATTTCTTCTGACCTGAAATAGAGGTCTGTTCCTATCCTGACTTTGCGGTAGTTCTGACTTCCCGGTGTGCCGAACTGTTCTCCTTCCAGCGAAAATGAAGCAAGCCTTATGAAACTGTTAAAAGGAGTTATGTTGAATGAAATCTTCCCATAACCTGAAAATCCATGGTTGCTGAAGGTGTACAAAGGAATGACAAAATATTCCACCGGTTTTGGTATAAGTGTTCCGTTATTTATAGCAACGCCTGCCATAAAACCATCTGCGCGGTCCCAGTAGAATACCGGAAAATATATCAACGATCGACTGTCAGGGTCATCAATTGTATATAAGAGCCGTAACTGGACAGGATCAGTTCTGCGGAAAATGCCTGATGTACGTATATTATTACTGAGTCTGAATAATTCAGTCATTTTATGGTCAGGGTCGATTCTTATCTCAGAATAATTACCCGGTAGTGCACTGATCCATTTTTCCCCTTGAAATCCATCTTCCCATTGTTCGGAAAAGACTGAATCTCCTCTCATACCTGCTATCAGCAGCGGCGCGTTCAGTTCACCTTTGTTCTTTATAAGCAGTTTTTGGTTCTCAAAACGGACTATTTTATAGTCGAGCCGTTTTGTTGTGCCGAGAAAATCATCAAAAAACCATGAGAGGTCTTTCTCCGTACGTGATTCAAAGACCGTGCGGAGATCATCCGGTCCTGGATGTTTATTAGTCCATGTCCGGTAATAATCATGCATAATGGAATCAAAGAGGGAATCTCCGAGGTAAGCCCTGAGATAGTTGAAACCCTGAGGCGCTTTGTTATATATTATGCTACTGTAATTTTCAATGCTGTAATCTGTTGCCTGAAGATTAACAGGCTGTTCAAGATTCCGGCGCGCAGGAACAAGCCATTCGATCTCCTGCATCCGTTGAACCGGCATATCGACAATACGGAAAAACCTGGCCAGCTTCAGGTTTTTGAAAACAACTTCCCAGAGTTTCTTATCCGGATACTTTTCTTCAAGATACCTTGATTCGTATGCACTTGAGAGGCCTTCATCCAAAAAAGGAAAATCTCGTTCATCAGATCCGAGTGCACTGAAAAACCAGCTGTGACATATTTCATGAGTTATTACTTTATCAAGGGCATAAGGATCATTGGCAAGACCTATTACCGTAAGGCCGGGATATTCCATTGCTGCTCCTGAGTTAAGGGCACTCTGGACCGCTGTAAAATTATTATAGGGATAGTCCCCGATCCATTCTGAAAAACTCCTTATAGCACCGTTTACATATGAGATAGCGTTTATCCAGTATTCTGCTTCCTGGTTTGTAAACATAGCCCATGTAATTACTTCCCTGTCAGAGTCCGGTAGTTTTACCTTTCCTTTAAGTACATGAAATCTCTTATCAGCAAACCAGGCGAAATCGTGGATCTTCTCCTCTGAATAGTGTAAGGTCTTCAACTCAAAAGATGATACCGGAAAATCTCCGCCCCCGTAGTCAGGCATTCTCAACCAGGAGGAATTTGCTGAAAGCATATCCAGCCATTTCATTTCCTCCTCGTTCTGCAGGTTCCCTGTGGCTCCGACAACATAATTAGCCGGAAGGGTAATACTTACTTCAAACCTGCCGAATTCTGAAAAGAACTCACCCTGATCGAGATATGGCATCTGATGCCAACCCGTTCTGTCATATACTGCAGGTTTGGGATACCACTGGGTGATCTGGTATGATTCACCGATATGACCCAGGCGTGAAGTAACTCCTTTGGGTATCTTAATGTGAAACGGAGTGGTTATAAGTATTGTGTCACCTTGCTTAAGTGGCTCATTCAGAATAATTTTACAGATATCAGTCGAATCTGGTACTAAATGCCATTGAACGCTGAGGCTGTCGACCATAAAATCAACTGAATCAATGTAGCCTTTTAACGCCGGGTCATTGAAAAGCTTTCCCTTCCCATCCCTGGCAAAAATCTCTCTCGCTAATGCGGTACTGTTATTTGAATATGCATTGGGCCAGAGATGAAAATACAGGTACCCGAGAGTGTCGGGAGAATTGTTAATGTATTCAATAGATTCGAATCCATTCAATTCATGTCTTCTGTCATCTAAAGTTACCCGGATATTATAATTTACCTCCTGCTGAAAATAATCCTGCGATGCCACATTAATAAATGGCCAGAAAATTCCGGGGATGAGGAGCAACGCCTGCCTGAAAATATTCTTGAGAAGGAGTTTTTGCATACCCACATGCCCTCAAATTATAATGCTTAAGAGCAGATATTACGAAGATACGGCAAAAGCATTGACGGTCAATGTCAATAAAGTCAAATGTGTGAATGATGTAACTTATTTCCAGTGTTATGTAACAGATTTTGGTATCTGCGGACCAACCTTTGTAATGTGGAATTTTATACTCTTTAAAAAGCATGAATATGAACAAAACTGAGATTGAAGGAAATTGGAACGAGCAAAAAGGCAAGCTCAAACAAAAATTTGCAATCCTGACAGACAATGACTTGATGTTTGCAGAAGGCAAAAAAGATGAGATGTTTGGGAAACTTCAGGTAAAACTCGGCAAAACTAAAGAAGAATTGTACAAGATTATCCTGGAGCTATAACAACATACAGATGAAATCCGGCGGTTTACCATGAAAATAATTAATCCAGTCATTAAAGTAAAAAAAATTGCAGCGGATCAATCTGTAAAGCTCGTTGAAAAGACTATTGCAAAGACCATTGAGGCAGGAAATTTCCTGACAAATATTGCCGATGCCTTCCTGTTTGTAACAAGGGTTACAAAGGAAACATTTTCGCGCAACTTTGAATTTAAGGAGTTCCTGCGTCAATGCTTTCAGATCGGAAACAAAACTCTGCCCCTGATTTCAGTAACAGGGCTCATCATTGGTCTGGTGCTTACTATTCAGATGCGGCCTGCCCTTTTGAGCTTCGGGGCTGTCAGCCTGCTTCCCGGAATGGTAGCCATATCTCTCATCCGGGAAATGGGGCCGGTGATTACCGCGTTGATATGTGCCGGGAAAATCAGTTCAGGAATGGGAGCAGAGCTGGGTTCAATGAGGGTATCGGAGCAGATTGATGCCATGGAAGTATCATCTACCAACCCGTTAAGATTTTTAGTTGTGACAAGAGTATTGGCAGCTACGCTGATGATACCCTTGCTGGTAATATATGCCGATGCGCTGGGTATCCTGGGATGCTGGGCCGGAGCAAATATAAGGGGTGATGTCACTTTTATCCTGTTTTTCTCGCAGGCATTCGGCCATATCGGATTTATCGATTTTATACCGGCACTTGTCAAAACCTTCTTTTTTGGCGCAGTGATCGGATTTGTCGGATGCTATAAAGGATATACGGCAGGGCGTGGGACTGAGAGTGTGGGCATTGCTGCAAACTCAGCTGTGGTGCTTGCCTCATTGCTTGTTATAATTATTGACCTGGTTGCGGTGCAAATCACGGATATGCTATGAACGCTACTCTGACAGCAACTGTTGTTCCTGCCGGAACAGAAAGCCCTGAACAGGTTATTGAAATCAATAACCTCAGGAAAGGGTTCGGCACGGAGGATGTACTGGTAGATGTTTCCCTGAAACTTTTTAACGGTGAAAATCTCGTTGTGCTCGGGAAATCAGGTTCAGGAAAATCAGTCCTGATAAAATGCATTGTTCGTTTGCTGGAACCCGATGAAGGAACAATCAAGGTCCTGGGAGAGGACCTGAGTACCCTGAACCAGAAAGGGTTAGGAGAGCTGCGGAAGAAAATCGGTTTTCTTTTTCAGAGTGGCGCATTGTATGATTCAATGACCGTAAGACAAAATCTGGAATTTCCGTTGCGAAGGATAAAAAAGAATCTTAATCAGAAGGAAATAAACGAAAAAGTGGAAGAAGTTCTTGAGAATGTTGGTTTATCTGATGCCCTGAACAAAATGCCATCACAGTTATCAGGCGGGATGCGTAAACGGATCAGCCTGGCACGAACCCTTGTTGTTGACCCGAGGATTATGCTGTATGATGAACCGACAACAGGTCTTGATCCGGTTACATCGGATGAAATAAGCACGCTCATTAATGATGTTCAGAAGAAATATAAGACTTCTTCAATCATCATCACACATGATATTGAATGTGCCCGGACAACCGCAAACCGGATTATTATGCTGCTCGACGGCGAAGTTTATAAGGAGGGGGGGCTGGACGAGTTTGAAAAGTCAACAGACACATCAATAAAATCATTCTTTAAAGGATAAGAATATGGAAACGCACACACAAAAATTTAAGGTAAGGTTAGGGCTTTTTATTATAGGAGGGCTGGTGATTTTCGTCATAGCCATTTTTATAATAGGGAAGCAGGAGAATTTATTCGATCCTGTTTTTAAAATCACTACAACTTTCAATAATGTAAGCGGGCTGGAGGCTGGGAGTAATATCCGTTTTTCAGGTATCAATGTCGGCACTGTTGATGACATACGGATCATCAATGATACAACAGTGCGCGTTGATATGTTAATAAAAAGAAGCGTTCAGCAGTTCATTAAAAGTGATTGTGAAGCAGGCATTGGTTCCGCAGGGATAATCGGTGACCGCATTTTAATAATTACCCAGGGAAGCGAGGGTAACCCCATAGTAAAAGAAGGTGCGTTCATCAGGTCAAGAGAACCAGTTGAATCAGATGCCATAATGGCAAGCATGCAAATCACGGCAGATAATGCCGCAATTATTTCATATCAGCTGGCAGACATCATGGTTAACATAAACAGCGGCAACGGAACCCTCGGGAGATTAATTCAGGATTCAACAATTGCAGAAAACATTGACAGGACAATCATAAACCTCAAGAACAGCAGCAAGGGATTAGATGAAAACATGAATGCAGCCAAGGAGAGTTTTCTTTTCAAGGGCTATTTCAACAGGAAGGCAAAAGCTGCCGAAAAACTCGCAAATGATACCCTTAAAACTGATGAAGGTGAACAAAAAACGACTGATGATAAGAATAAATGATTACCCGGGTATAACACGTCAGGAATGGTAAATGCAGGCATATATCAAAAATATTTTCTTGCTTTTCATTATTTCATTTTCAATAATTGATCTTGCATTTGCTCAGCAAACGCCAGCAAAAGCAAATTCAACCAGCCTTTATAAGAACATTGAAGCCTATTCACGGCAAAGCAGGTTTAAAACATTTATTTACAGGTCAGTCTTCAAACCGGCAACCGCGGAAACCAAAAATAAAGCCGTAAAGAGGAAAACATACAAAAACCTGGTACAAAAGCCGTACAGCATCTTTGAAGGGAAAATTATCAGGAATATTGAAGTTGTAACTTTCGACCCTTTTGGTTACTCAGTGGGTGACACGACTGTCGGTGAACAGAATTTCCTGCGCAGGGCGGGAAACGGAATGCATATCAAGACACGCGGCATAACAATCCGGAACCTCCTGCTTTTCCATAAGAATCAAGTTTTCAGTTCGCTGCTTGTAAAAGAATCGGAGCGCCTGATCCGGGCACAGAAATATGTTCATGATGTTGCTTTTTCTGTCCTGGCAACCGGGGAAGATTCCGACTCAGTAGATGTTTTTATCCGTGTATCTGATAAATGGAGCATCATGCCGACAGGAACCATTACACCTTCAAAAGTCTTCGCCGGCATCGCCGATAATAATTTCCTGGGACTGGGTCATGAGTTTAAGAATACTTTTTCAAAAAATTTCAATACTGGAATCAATTCATTTAACACGGATTATTTCATCCCGAACATCCGGAACACCTACATCAATACAAGGCTTCATTATAGTTTTGACGGAAGCGGAAACTACACAAGGGGCCTGGCTGTTGACCGCCCGTTTTTTTCCCCGCTTGCCAGCTGGGCAGCAGGAGTGATCATTGTATCTCAGGTTAAGGAAGATACACTGGATGCTATAAATCCTGAATTTGTCCCCTATAATTTACAGTTCAATACTCAGGATTTATGGGCGGGAAAAGCAATTGAGATCTTCAAAAGCGGGAGGGAGAAGGAGCTGATTACAAATTTAGTTTTTACGGCACGGTACCTGCGGATCCGGTATTCTGAAAAGCCCCTTGTACAAAATGATCCGTTCCATATTTATTCCGATGAAGATTTTTACCTGGGCAGCATAGGAATTACTTCCCGGAAATATGTACAGGATAAATATATATTCAAATTTGGTATTATCGAAGATGTGCCGGCAGGGAAAGTCTATAGCCTGACAGCCGGTTACCAGGTAAAAGAAAATTCCAGGCGGCTCTACCTGGGGATCCGCCTTTCCTCAGGCAACTATTTTAAATGGGGGTACCTGAGTTCAAATCTTGAATACGGTACCTTTATTAACGGATCACAATCTGAACAGGGGATATTTACCGCGGGTATAAATTATTCCACAGTACTGTTTGAGATTGGAAAATGGAAATTCAGACAATTTGTTAAACCGCAGGTGACTGTTGGTATTAACTGGTTCCCGTACGATAGTTTAACCCTTAATGATGGCTACGGTCTTGACGGATTTAAGAGCCCTGTCCTCTCAGGCACGAAACGCCTGTTATTGACATTGCAGACACAATCTTACGCCCCGTGGAGACTGCTCGGATTCCGCTTTGGACCTTATCTTAATTGTTCTTTCGGGATGATCGGAGATGATTCAGGCGGGTTGAAAAGAAGCAAAGTGTATTCACAGGTCGGCATTGGAGTTTTAATCAAGAATGATAACCTGGTCATTAATACATTTCAGATATCCGTTTCATTTTACCCCTTAATCCCCGGCATTGGCAACAATGTTTTTAAAATGAATTCAATAAAGACATCTGATTTTGGATTCAGGGATTTTGAAATCGGGAAACCGGGGCAGATTATATATCAATAATCCCGGTTATCAAAAACATCAGTCTCTTTTAATGTGTAAATCTTGTAATTCTTTGTTATAGTTATGTAACACATGCAGGTAGTACCCTGATTACCTTTGGAATCAACTAAATACTATACTGTTATGCCATTACTGACTGTTTTAATCGTACTGATTGTTGCCGGCGTTCTGTTATGGCTGGTCAACAGTTACATTCCAATGGATCGCAAAATCAAAGCTATTCTGAATGCTGTGGTTGTTATCGTTGTTATAGTCTGGCTTCTTAAGCTCTTTGGGGTTTTAGCCTATCTGAAAGATATACAGATATAAAGATGGAAAATACTAAAAAACTGGGTATCTGGATGGATCATTCAAATGCCTATCTGATGGAACTGAAAAATGGTGCAATTGTAACGGACATAGTTAAATCAGAATTTGCCCGGCAGGATAACGGATATTACATGAGGTATCATGAAAAAAGTTATCATAATAAGGAGCAGCAACAACAATCTGACTATTATAAAAAATTACGTGATTCTATCAGAAATTATCAGGAGGTTGTCCTTTTCGGTCCCACGGATGCCAAAACAGAATTATTAAACCAGTTAAAAGGAGATCACCTTTTTGAAAAGATAAAAATTGAAGTGAAACAATCTGATAAAATGACTGAAAGTCAAATGCAGACCTTTATCATAGAGTATTTTAAAAGCACATTGGATAATACCGAATAACATGAAAAAAATTATCTATTTATTACTGACAGTTGTGATTCTGACGGGATGCGCATTGAATATACTTACCGGACGGAAACAATTGAGCCTGGTGCAGGAATCTGAACTGCAGTTAATGGCCAAAAGCGAATACAATACATTTTTATCGGAGAACAAGGTTTTAAGCTCCGGTTCAAGCAGGGAAGCAGCATCCGTTGACCGTGTAGGGGCGCGGATATCAAAGGCAATCACAAAGTATTTTGCCACCCAGGGACAGGAATCGCTTCTCGAAGGCTATAAATGGGAGTTCAACACGGTTGAGAGCAAAGATATCAATGCCTGGTGCATGCCCGGAGGAAAGGTGGTTGTTTACACGGGCTTGCTTCCTGTCACTAAAAATGAAGCGGCACTCGCAGTTGTTATGGGCCATGAGATAGCTCATTCGGTTGCCAAACATGGCAACGAAAGAATGAGTCAGGCACTGGTTCAGCAAATGGGAGGAATGGCACTTAGTGTCGCAGTAGCCCAGAAACCTCAGGAGACACAGGATCTTTTTATGATGACCTATGGCATCGGAAGCGAGGTGGGAGCAATGTTACCATGGTCACGGCAACAGGAAACCGAAGCTGATCAATACGGACTTATATTCTCAGCATTGGCTGGTTATGACCCCCGGGAAGCAATCGCGTTCTGGCAGAGAATGTCAACAGCAGGCGGCGGAAGCCCGCCGGAATTTCTAAGCACTCACCCTTCTGACGAAACAAGAATAAAGAAGCTGGAAAAATTCATGCCTGAAGCCATGAAATATTATAATGCCGCCAATTAGATGCCGGATTCAGCTCACTGTTGAGAGATATTGACCTTCTGGTTATAAAAACATATGAGTGATTGACGGGACTTTTATATTTTATATTTTATTTTGTATTACTCAATAATTGGGGTTGAATGATTTTTAATATATGCGACCGAAATCCAACGAACCGGAATTAAAGGCATCATCTGAAAGAAAGACTTCTGTGAGGAGTACCGAAAAGTTCCCTATAATTGGAATCGGGGCATCAGCGGGCGGACTTGAAGCACTGGATCAGTTCCTGAGTAACGTGCCCGAAAAAAGCGGAATGGCGTTTATAGTCATCCAGCATCTTGATCCCACACAAAAGGGAATGTTGCCGGAATTGTTGCAGAGGATTACCGGCATGAAAGTGTATCAGGTAACAGACCGTATCCGGGTCATGATAAACTCTGTCTACGTAATTCCCCCGAACACCAGCATGTCAATATTAAATGGGGTGCTTCATCTGTTTGAGCCTGTCGAATCAAGAGGAATGCGACTGCCGATTGATCATTTCTTTCGTTCCCTCGCAGATGACAGGAAGGATCTCAGTATTGGAATTATCCTTTCAGGGATGGGATCCGATGGCAGTGCCGGTCTCCGTGCAATAAAGGAAAAAAACGGACTGGTGATGGTGCAGGACCCATCCGATGCTAAATTCGACAGCATGCCCCGCAGCGCAATCGATGCCGTGACAATCGATATAGTAGCTGCTGCCAGGGAGCTTCCTGCCAGGCTTATCGAATGCCTGAAGCATATTCCCGCTATCAGGTCGGATATAAATAATGTCCTGAAGGATAAAAGCTCCCTTGAAAAAATCATAATTCTGCTGCGTAATCAGACTGGCAACGATTTTTCCCTGTACAAGAAAAACACCCTGTACCGCCGGATAGAAAGACGTATGAGTGTCCATCGGATTGACAGAATTGTCTCATATGTCCACTTTTTACAGGGTAATCCCAAGGAAGTGGAGATCCTTTTCAAGGAATTACTGATTGGCGTGACCAATTTCTTCAGGGATGCCCCGGTATGGGAAAAACTGAAGGAAAAGGTCTTGCCCGTAACTATATCAAGGGCGCAGCCGGGGTCAGTTTTAAGAGCGTGGATTCCGGGATGCTCCACAGGTGAAGAGGCTTATTCACTGGCAATTATATTTAAAGAGGCGCTGGCAAAAAGCAAGCAGCATGGTAGCCCTGCTTTACAGATATTTGCTACGGATATCGATGCCGATGTTATTGACACTGCCAGAAAAGGCGTGTTCCAGGCAAATATTGCAGCCGATGTGTCTCCTGATCGCCTTGACCGCTGGTTCATTTCAACCGAAGAGGGCTACCGGATAAAAACCGAAATAAGGGAAATGGTTGTATTTGCGCAACATAATATCACCCTGCATCCGCCATTTACAAGGCTTGATTTCCTTTCATGCCGGAATCTGCTGATATACATGGATCCTGAACTGCAAAAGAAGCTTATCGGAATGTTTTACTACAGCATCAATCCTGATGGAATAATGCTGCTTGGCAGCTCCGAAACTCCCGGAAACCAGAATCATTTATTTACTACCCTGGACAGCAGGCTGAAAATTTACAAACGTACCCTTTCAGGACAAATGCCTGAGGTATTTGATTTTCCGTCTTCATTTTCCAGATCCAAATCATCCGTTGCCAAAAACCCTGCTAAGGACTGGCAAGGCCTAAACATTCAAACACTTGCTGATAATCTTTTACTGGAACATTATGCACCTTCCGGTGTGCTTGTAAATGAATACGGTGACATTATTTATATACACGGACATACAGGCAAATACCTGGAACCCGCTGTCGGCAAGGCAAACCTGAATATTTTTGCAATGTTGCGGGAAGACCTGCGCAACGAATTCCATACTGCCTTTCACCGCACAGTATCGAAAAAAGAATCAGTGGTTTTGCACAACCTCAGATTAAAGACAAATGGAAGCACTCAGTTTATAAATATTGACCTTAAATGGATTGATAAACCGGAGCTCTTATACGGCACTGTGATGATAGTTTTTACTGATGTTAAGGAGGCTGAAGAAACCCAGCTCCTCCCAAAAGCAGGTAAAAAAAATGTGCATGGTATCAGACAGAGGGAGATGGAGAAAGAGCTGCATCGAATGCGGGAATCAATGCAGAATACAATGGAGGAGGTGCAGACTTCCCAGGAAGAACTGAGATCCGCAAATGAGGAATTACAATCCACAAACGAGGAACTGCAGTCCACAAATGAAGAGCTTACGACATCCAAGGAAGAAATGCAAAGCCTGAATGAAGAACTTCAGACCGTGAATGCTGAATTACAGGCAAAGGTGGATGATTATTCGCGGGTTAACAATGACATGAAAAACCTGCTTAACAGCACCGAAATTGCCACCCTGTTTCTCGACAAGGAATTAAATATCCGCCGCTTTACCGTTGCCGCTACTAAAATATTCAAACTTATAAAGAGCGATATAGGACGACCCTTTACAGACCAGGCAACGGACCTTAATTATCCGGGATTGGCTGAGGATGCCGTCGAAGTACTAAGAACGCTTGTATTTATACAGAAAGAAATACCTGCCAGTGACGGGAGGTGGTTTCTGGTCCGTATAATGCCATACCGCACATACGACGACAGAATAGACGGACTGGTCATCACCTTTATCAATATCTCGGATCATAAACGGCTGGAAGAAAAATTGCTCGAGAATGAGAAGATGTTCCGTCTTCTGCTGGGTGCTTCCCCGGATGTGAAAGTGATTTTGTCAGATGAAATGAAAGTTTTGGAATTTAATCCTGCAGCCGAATTGTTCTTTGGTAAAAAACGTGAGGATTCAATAAACAGGAATTTTATTCAGATGTTTGTTCCTGAGGAATCCAGGAAAAGTATTGGAAAGAACATAAAAATGATGCTGGACAAGGGTTTGAATGACAAGCTGAAAATAAAGGTGACTGACGCCGGAGGGAATGTATCTGTTGTCGAATGTGTCGTAACAGTTACTCTTAATAACCTGAATAAAGCTGAAGGAATGATATTGTCAATTAAAAAAAATATAAAGCCATGAGTAAGAAAGATCAGAATCTTACAGATAAGCAATTGCTTCGACTGAAAGCCGAAGAAAAACTTAAAAAACTGTCAAAAAAGTCCGTCGCCAGGGTTTTGGAATCTGATACAAAAAAGCTTCTTCATGAACTTCAGGTGCACCAGATAGAACTGGAAATGCAGAATGAAGAGCTGCGGCAGGCAAATGAAATTGCAGAAGAAGCGCTTAGAAAGTACACTTTGTTGTACGATTTTGCCCCGATGGGATATTTTACCCTTGACAGTGACGGCAGTATATGCGAGCTTAATTTTACTGGCGCTGAAATGCTGGGCGATAAACGATTTGGTTTGATAAACAGTAATTTTAAACTGTTCGTTTCCGAAGGTTCCAAACCTGTATTTAGTAAGTTTTTCAAAAATGTATATACCAGCAATGCTAAAGAGTCATGTGAGCTGATGCTCGGTTATAATGGCAAACCTCTGTGCCGGGTATATATGGAAGGAATAGTGTTGGGCGATGACCGCAAATGCCTGCTTTCAGTAGTGGATATCTCCGGATTCAGAAAGTAAAATGTATTAATAGCTGATACTAAGCTTTTTAAGTTGAGAATCTCTGAACCGGCCATATCCTTTCACATGGTGAGCCGGGCCCTTATAATTCAGAGGTGCAGATCAGGCATCTCTGCTATCTAATTATGTAAATCCTTTTCGTAATTGTGTAACAATTCAACAACTGTCAGGCCTTATCTTTATTAAGATATTTCTGAAATAACGATCTTACACCAATCGGACTGACAGTAGATGAAAAGGATAACTTTTACAGCCATTTTGCTGTTAGCCACATTTTCATCAGGGTTTGGTGAAATCTCCGGATCAATAAAGAGATTTATTGAGGGGAAGGCGGAAGAATTAAGTTATGAAATTGACAATGAGAATCTTATATGTGGCAATGAGCTTCATCGATTTTACGTGAACAGGTATTATGACCCTGCCTGGTTTATCCGGAACAGTTTAAGCAATAACGGGTTTGATTTGCTTAATTATATTCGCCAGGTTGGTCAGCAGGGCCTGCAGCCAAATGACTATCACCTCTATCTGATTGAATCATATTTCAGGAAAGTACTTGTCTCCACAGCAGCAGATACAACTGACATGATGAAACTGGATGTACTGCTTACTGATGCTTTCCTGTTGCTGGGTTCTCATCTTTACTACGGAAAAGTCGATCCTTTAAAAGAAGGTGCCAACTGGCAAATGCAGCGTAAGGATCCTGAATTGAGACTTGACCTGAAGCTTGAAGAAGCTCTGATGGAGAACGAAGTGGACCATGAACTTAATATGCTTGCTCCGGGGTACCGGTCCTACTGGATGATGAAAGAAGAACTTGCGTTCTTTCTTACACTGGACGGGCAACTCTGGCCGGTGATTTTTTCTGATAAAGCTGTTAAACCCGGCGATTCGAGTCAGATAGTTCCGATGGTCAGGGAGAGGCTGATAAAGCTGAGATACAAATTATCAGACAGCAGCTCCATGATAATTGATAACGAACTGGAAGAACAGCTAAAGATGTTTCAGAATGACTGGGGTCTGAACACCGATGGCGTGCTTGGCAAGACAACCCTTGAATATCTGAACTGCCTGCCTCTCAAACTTATGGGACAGCTGAAGGTGAATATGGAGAGGTTCAGGTGGCTTCCGCCACAGGTGACCGGGAAACACATTATTGTAAATATTGCCAATTTCAAACTCGATCTGATAGTGGGAGCAGACACCCTTATTTCGATGAGGGCAGTCGTTGGTCAGGAAACAAAGAAGACACCTGTTTTCAATGAAAGCATGACCTATATTGTTTTCAGTCCCACCTGGACTGTTCCCAATACAATATTGCAGGAGGACGTGATCCCTGAGTTAATCAAGGGCCCGGATTACCTTCTTAAAAAGAACATGAAGCTGCTCAGATTTGACGGGACCGAGCTGGCTTACAGTGACGTCGACTGGTCAACAATTTCAGAAAGCAATTTTCCATATATGGTACGACAGGATCCGGGGCCGGGAAATGCACTTGGCAGGGTCAAGTTCATGTTTCCGAATAACTACAACGTGTACATACATGACACCCCTTCCAGGAGCTTTTTTGCCCGTGACGCAAGAGCTGTCAGTCACGGATGTATCAGAGTGGAAGACCCGTTTGACCTTGCAGTGCTGCTGTTATCCGATGTACCGGAATGGACACCTGAAAATATCCGTACAGCAATGCAACAACCAAAGGAACAAACGGTGCTTCTGAAGGTACCCGTTGATGTGATGGTGATATACCTTACGGCGTGGACTGACGGTAAGGACAGGATACAGTTCCGGAACGATGTTTATCAAAATGATGAGAAAGTGCTGGTAGCCTTAAATCAAAAGCCTGAAGTTGCCAGAGCCAGATCTATGTCTTTGTAATAGGATGTATTTTCCTGATAATATGTGAATTAGACGTATAGTCTGGTGTAGGGGCATAAATGAATAAACATGAACCATCCTTGATGGTTTTGATAATTTCCTCACTGAGTTCAACAGGAACAGCCGGACAGCCCTGACTGCGGCCTAGTCTGCCGTTGGTCCTGATAAAATCATCGGAGACATAATCTGCCCCATGAATGACGATGGCACGTGCCCGCGCCTTATCATTTATGCCTGTTTCCAGGCCATCGAGTGTAAGAGACAAGCCATGCCTGCCAATATAGGTCTCACCGGTAACATAGAAACCGGGGCTGCTTTCATTTGAACCGGGAGTGTTGGAGAAATTCTCAGCCATAAGTTCCCCGGAGTTCCGGCCATGAGAGACAAGGCAGTGGTACAGGACCTTTCCCTGGTGTAAGTCGATTACCCAAAGCCTTTCCCTGTCAGACTGAAGGCTGAAATCAATTATGGTGATCACCTCAGGTCGGTTTATCGACTTTTCTTTGACAAGTATTTCATAACCCGCCAGGGCTGTCTGAAGCAAATGTAACGAAGGAAATTCGGAGCTATCTGCCGGCAACGTGAACATAAAATTCCGGGCAGATCGGGGAGTGACACTGTCCGGGTCCTCTGCAATCGCCTGTGCACCAGCCATGGAAACAGTAAAAAACGACAATAAGATATACAGCAGGGTTTTTATCATCGGGGGTAAAAATAATTATAAATCAATATAATACGTTGCCCGCCCGGGTTTTATTATCCTGATTTACTTAATTATGTTCTGCTGATGCCGTGATTCTTCACCCGGGATTTTCTCATCCGGCTTACCACGGGTGTACTGTCATTTGTGATTCTTCAGATCCATTCATCCCTCAGAATCTTCCCGTCAATGCTTACAATCACTGCTTTGACGGGCACCTTGCGCGATGCCCTGGCAAGTGCGTTTCTTACCATTTGCATAAGTCCCCCGCAACAGGGCACCTCCATCATCATAACAGTTATGGTGTTGACTTTCGCAGTGTCGATCATTGTCACCAGTTTATCAATATAGATCTCCATATTGTGATCCAGCTTGGGGCATGCAATTGCCAGTGACATGTTTTTAAGGAATGCCTGGTGGAACGATCCAAGGGAAAATGCCACGCAGTCTGCCGCAAACAACAGGTCAGTGCCTCTGTAAACCGGTGAATTGGGATTGACAAGGTGCATCTGCACCGGCCAGTGGGTCAGATGAGAGGGAGTGTCGGCCGTAATAACCGGGACGGGTGCAGGTGCCATTACCCTTTCCCTGCTTCCGGGGCAGCCGCCTCCCTGGCGGACATGTGCCTGACCGCTCTCAATTATCGGTTTCTTTTCACCGTTAACTTCTGAAAGTAGTTCCCGGACGCTGAAAGGAATGTCTTTTTCATGCAACAGCAGCCAATCTGTTCCCTCCTTCAGGTAGCCCTGCTCATTATGATCCTTAAGATGCTTAAGGTGTGCTGTGACTGTGTTGGCACCCTTGTGAACCATCTCACTGATAACGGCAATCTCATCATAGGGTTGTGCTTCACGCTTTTCAATTGTGATGGCGTCTTCAGGACAATAGCCGATACAGGCGCCCAGGCCGTCACACATCAATTCGGATACAAGCCTGACCTTGCCGTCAATAACCTGAAGCGCCCCTTCATGGCAGTTCGGCACGCATAATCCGCAACCGTTGCACTTCTCTTCATCTATTTTCAATATGTCTCTCAGCATTTTTTCATATTTTTTTCCTTCACAAAGGTAGCAGCATCACGGGATGAATCAAGTAACCATTATTACAATGGCAAGCCTCTTGTTTTCCCCGCAGGAACTGCTGAGGGAAGGCTCACGGTGAAGCAGCTTCCGCTTCCCGGTTTGCTCTCCAGGCTGATTGTCCCCTTGCTGATTGTGACAAGCTCATGCACCAGTTTTAGGCCAATCCCTGTTCCTTTTTCAGAATCAGTGCCGGCTGTGGTATCTATCTCTGCACCCGTGAACAGCTTCTTCTGACGCTCTTCACTGATACCAACCCCGTTATCGCATATTTTTATCACTACTCCGGCATTGCTCTTTTCCTGCTCCTTCACGCTGATTGTGACTTTTCCTCCGGGATTTGTATATTTAATAGCGTTTGAAAGGAGATTTCTCACCACAATGTCAATCAGGTCCCTGTCAATCCAGCCGACTGCCCTTCCCACCTGTGTGAAATTAAGCGATATGTTTTTCCTGTCAGCGGTCTCCTTCATGATGCTGATGTTTGTAAGAACAATATCCGCAAGATCATTCTCGGAAGGCGCAAAACGGATCATATCTTCCTGTCCTCTGCCCCAGACAAGCATATTCTCTATCAGGCTTATAAGCATCTGAGAATACTGGATGCAGGAGTTTGCCATGGCTTCTGTCTTTTCCCCGTCCTTCTCTTCCCTGAGGAGGTGGAGAGTGTAAAGGATATTCACCACAGGGCTCCGCAGGTCATGTGCTATCACCGAGAAGACCTTGTTCTTAAGATGGATGGTTTCGGAGAGTTTCTTATTCTGAAGTGCGATCTGTTCATTGCGAGCATTGATCTCAATGCTCTTCGTCTTCAGCTCTTTTGTTCTTTCCTCGACCCTGTCCTCAAGGCTGCGGTTCAGCTCCTCCAGCTGTACGGAGAGTTTTTCCCTTTCCCTGCCCGACTTAACCCAATCGCGTATCAGCAGCGCTGCCTGAACAAAGACGAACAGCATCATCAGGAATGACAGGATATAGATCTGCTGATTATTCTCAAACCCGTTTGACAGCATTACGTCCGCGACAGCTCCGGCACCAATGGCAATTATGGCAACGAAAAAGATAATATCTGTCCGGTTCTTCCTTAATAATCCCCTGAGACTCATTAAAAGTGCATAAACGAGTATAAGAAGTGCTACAGCCTGTATCACCCATACCGTATAGGCAAAGATGTAGACCGGAGCAGCAATCACAAGGATAACGCCGGCAAGAAACATAAAATCGACGGTCAGGACTACCTTTCTGAACCACGGAGCCGGATACATGTAGTACACAAGCCATGCTCCCGATGCAATCATAAGGTAAAGCAGAATGTATTCACCTTTTACAATCAGGTTCCAGTTGGTGACGTCCAGTATTGAAATCAGGTAAGGAGGGGAAACGAAGGGTCTGAGTGCGAGACACAGCGCAAGCAGTGAGAACATCAGAAGCTTGTGGTTCTTTCTGTCAAAAAGGTAAAATGTAAAGAAGAAAATAAATGCCGCGAAAAGCATGCCGTTCACGGCAATTGAGATGAACCACTGGTTGGCGAAGTCTGTCTGTATGGTATGGAAAGTACCTACCTTGAGCGGCAGCCAGAACCCTCCCCTGCGATGTTCATAGTTCGATACCCTGATGAGGAGCTCAAGGGTATCATTATTTGGCATATAGCTAAAGAACAACGGCTCATATGCGGGAATTGATTCATCCCTGCTGCGGGCCGGGGTGCCGTTCCTGGCAGTTGTAACCCCGTTTACGGCTATCTCATAGGAGCTGTCGAACACGGGCATGTCGAAACCCAGACGGTCACGGTACCCGTCAGGCAGCAGAATGACAGCCCTGTATGTGCCGTATCCAAACCGCGGAAGCTTCTTTCCGCCGACGCTGTATTCAGACCAGTAACCGGGAACTGTTCCGTAACAGTCCGGAGTGAGAGTGTCTCTTAAATGACCGGGCTCTCCGTATAGGAACTTGCTGAAATAAAACTCCCACTCACCGTTCATCCTGACGACGAACTCATCTCCCTGCTGTATATGCCTGAGATCAAGCACCCCCTTCTCAACCCTCACTGGTGCTCCTGTCAGAAGTACCTGTACAAGGAAAAGTAAAATCAGAACCGTGGCTGTTCTCCTCAGCATGCTAAGTGCAATTCTCAGGTTACTGCTTAATCAGACCGCGGTTCTCAAGCATTGCCTCGATGCCCGGCTCACGGCCCCTGAATGCGATATACATTTCGAGCTCGTCCCTTGAGCCTTTGCGCGAAAGTATCTCTTTCTCGAAGCGTGCTGCAACCTCCGGGTTGAATATATCTCCGGTCTCCTTAAATGCCTTGAAGGCATCGGAATCCAGTACCTCGCACCAGATATAGCTGTAGTATCCTGCCGAATACCCGCCTGAGAAGATGTGACTGAAATAGGTGGAGCGGTAACGGGGGATTATCTCGCTGATAAGGCCGTACTTTTCCATAGCTTTCTTCTCAAACTCACCGATATTGATTTCGGCAGGTTCGGTAAGAGAATGGTACTCCATGTCAAGTGATGAGGCAGCCAGGTATTCGACCGTTGTGAAACCCTGGTTGAATTTTGCTGACTTTTCAATCTTCTCAATGAGCTCATCAGGTATCACCTCGCCTGTCTGGTAGTGTTTTGCGTAAACTTTCAGCACCTCCGGTTCAAACACCCAGTGTTCCATTATCTGTGAAGGAAGCTCAACGAAGTCTCTTGAGGTACCGCTTGTATAGACCGTATTCGAAAGCAGGTTATGAAGTGCATGGCCGAACTCATGGAAGAGTGTGCTGGCTTCTTCGGGAGTGAGCAATGCAGGTCCGTCACCTGAGGGTGGGGTAAAGTTGGTGACCATGCTCACCAGCGGGGTTACCTGGTCTCCCTTCTCGTCGAGTCTCTGTGCGCGCATGCCGCTGCACCATGCACCTCCTCGCTTCGAAGCACGCGGGTAATAGTCTATCATCAGAATACCTACATGCTTGTTGTCTCTCTTCACCTCAAAAGTTTTAACATCAGGATGATACAGTGGGATGTCAGTGCGCTCACTGAATTCCAGCCCGTAAAGCCTGTTGGCGACATAGAACATTCCGTCAGTGACATTATTTACAGAGAAAAAGGGTCTTGTCTCTTCGTCACTGAGATTATATTTCTCCTTGCGGATCTTTTCGGTGTAATAGAACCAGTCCCACGGCTCAAGCTTGAATTTTCCTCCTTCACTGTCAATCATTTTCTGCTGTTCGGCTGCTTCGGCTTTGGCCACCGGCAGTGCGGCATCCCATATCTGTGCCAGGAAGCTTAATACCTTTTCAGGTTCCTTTGCCATGTTGCGTTCCAGGATGTAATCAGCGTGACTTGTGTAACCTAGAAGCCTTGCCTTCTCGACGCGCAGCCTGACAATGTCTGCAGCGATCTTGTTGTTGTCCTTTTCGTTGCCATTGTTACCGCGCATCATATAGCCCCTGAACATCTTCTCCCTGAGATCCCTGTTGTCAGCATAGGTCATGAACGGAAAGTAGCTGGGTGCCTGCAGGGTGAAGAGCCATTTGCCTTCCATGCCTTTCGCTTTGGCGGCTGCAGCGGCCTGAGCCCTGACGCCTTCTGGCAGACCGGCAAGGTCACCTTCATTGTCGATGACAAGTGTGAAACCGTTGGTTTCAGCGAGGAGGTTCTCTCCAAACCTGACTGAAAGCATTGACAGCTCACTGTTCAGCTTGCGCAGTTTATCCTTGTCCTCAGGTGAGAGGCCTATACCGTTGCGGATAAATCCAAGGTACTGATCCTCGAGCAGCTTGCTCTCCTCAGGTGTGAGGTTGAACTTTTCCCTGTTGTCATAGACCGACTTGACCTTTTCGAAGAGCTTCTCATTCAGGGCGATATCATCCCTGTGCTTTGAAAACAGTGGTGTCATCTCCCTTTGCAGGGCCTGGATGGAGTCATTTGTATTTGCTCCGCTGAGTGGTCCGAAAGCCCTCTGCACTTTATCAAACAGCTTCCCGGTGAACTGCATCGCCTTGATTGTGTTTTCAAAGGTCGGTTCCTCAGTATTGCTTATAATGGCGTTCACTTCAGCCATTTCTTCCTCCATTCCTTTCAGGAAAGCAGGTTTGAAGTGTTCAAATTTTATAACGTCGTACGGGGGTACTTCAAACGGGGTGTCCCACTTGCAGAAAAACGGATTGTCGCATACCTCTTTCCTGCACGAGGTGACGCTGAATGATACAATTAAAAACATAAGGAACAGTTTTTTCATAAGATAGGTGTTTGGATTCATGCCGTTAAAATATCTATAAATAAACTCAAAGACAAGGCGGTGAAAAAATGTCTCCGGCCTTTTAAGTATAATTAACTGCCTTTTAAATAAACTCTACAAGCGGATCTCCCTTTTTGACCTTGTCCCCGCTTTTTACAAGTACCTTTTTTATTTTTCCGTCGCGGTCTGATTCCACCGCGCTGAATGTCCTGTTGATCATGATATACATCAGTATCTCTCCCTTCTTGACTTCTTCGCCGGGATCAAGGTCGTCATCGGAGTAATATGTAGCCGTAGTACCTGAATATATAAATGCTGTTCCCGTCTCGTGAGCGAACAGAAGTTTTTTCTCCGACACCTTTGGCATTGCGGCATTGGACAGCTCGGCTTTCCTGTCTTCCACCTCCTTCAGGAACCTGGTCTTTGCCACGCCCGATTTATAATCGCGGTACTGCCTGTCATGCATTGCCAGTTCGAACAGTTCTTCATCATCCTGTCCGGCAGGCCAGTTTTTCTCCTCCATCTCCTTCCTGTAGGTTTCGAGCGCATCAGGATAGTTGTCCTGCGGAGTTCCTTCATAGAACTCCCTGCCTTCCTTTTTTGCCAGGTCGGTGAGTTCCGGCGCCAGCGGGCCGGGCAGTTTGCCGGCACGGCCGAGCAGCATATCCCAGGTGTTCGCATCGATCATGGCAAACCGCTCCTTGCCGTTGACCAGTGAGACGATATTCATCAGCGCCACATTTTTGACATACTGGCTGAACGGTGTTACCAGGGGCGGATAGCCCATCATGGGCCATATTTCACCAACCTCTTTGAAGAGCCATACAACGAGCTCATCTTCTGACAGTTCAGACCTGCCCTGTGACTTCAGCGCTGAATTGATACCCTGGTGCACTCCCTTGAGGTCAGCCATCATGCTTCCCATCATGCCTCCGGGAAGTCCTGATCCGATCAGCAGTGATGTCATCAGCTTGTTGCGCGGGTCAATAAAATAACCCAGGAAATCATCGATGAACTCCTGTGTAAGTGACCTTACTTTCATGTAGGCGTCCATGTTTATTTCAGGTACGTCAAACCCTGCGTCCTTCATTATTGCCTGTATTGCTATGACATCGGGATGGATCATTCCCCAGCTGAGAGGCTCCATGGCAACGTCGAGGTAATCAGCGCCTGCCCTTGCCACCTCGAGCATAGAGGCGACAGACATTCCCGGGCCGCTGTGTCCGTGGTACTGGACAATGATACCGGGATACTTGTTTTTGATTTTTCTGACCAGTTCGCCGAGAGTGGCAGGTCTGCCAACGCCCGCCATGTCTTTAAGACATATCTCATCAGCTCCGTATTCGACCACTTTGTTGACCACATCCATGTAATAATCAACTGTGTGAACAGGTGAAGAGGTTATTGAGAGCGCTGCCTGGGAGATCATGCCTGCCTCGCGTGCGTATTTGACCGACAGCTCGAGGTTTCGGTGGTCGTTCAGTCCGCAGAATGAACGTGAAATATCCACTCCCTGGGCTTTCTTGACCTTGTACATGAGTCGCCTGACGTCTGCCGGAACGGGATACATTCTTATTCCGTTGAGGGCGCGTTCGAGCATGTGTGTCTGAATGCCTGCCTCGTTGAAAGGCCTGGTCCATTCCCTGACGGCCTCGTTGGGATTTTCACCGTAAAGGAGCTGTACCTGTTCAAAAGCTCCGCCGTTGGTCTCGATACGGTCAAAGCATCCCATTTCAATTATGTGCGGTGCAACTTCTTTGAGCTGGTCAACCCTTGGCTGGTACTTGCCGGACGACTGCCACATGTCACGGTACAGGAGGCTGAATCTTATCTTATTCTTCATTTTTCAACACGTAGTTAATGTCTGTCTGGAATTTTCTCTGAAATAATCTGTCAAAGATAATCCTGTTACAGCTCATACACGTGATAAAAATCAATTTAGGCATTTTCATCCTAAAAGAAAGAAGGCACCCCCGGGGGGTACCTTCTTGTCAACCTAAACCTGATCGTAGAAAGGCCGGATGGCCTTATTAAGGAAGGATAAAAAATTCTTTATTCGCTCTCTTTTATGAGCATCGGAAAATAGGAAGCTATGAGCAGCGCTGCATCCTGTTCCGCGGTAACACCCTGGGTGATAACTTTCTGACGGAAGTAGTCTGTCCTGTCAAGCTGGCTGTCATCCGTACTAATCCCATCGGTCCTGTACTTCTTGTCTACCTTGTTAACCCCAAAATACTTGCCATTACAGGAGTACATAACTGCCAGGTCATCAGATACAACCACATAGTTCTTACAGTTCTTTTCTTTATCCACATAGATCTTCACTCTAACAGGTGAATTCTCGTATGAGAGCAGGTAACATTTTACCGTTTCACCTGCCAGAGTAAGAGGCTGATCAATAGCCTCAATAGTGTAGGCCCCGAAGGAAGTGTTTGACTCACCCTTCAAAGTTACCTTACCGTATGACATTGCTGCCACACCTGCAAAAAGCACCAGAACAAGAATAATTTTTTTCATGACTAACCCGTTTTTGTTTAACACCAAATCATCCATTTCAAAAAGAGGAACTGTCCTTTTCACTCTTTTTCATAGTAAAGACCGGCGAAGCACCCTTCCGCTGCAATCTTTTATGTTAAATTTGCGTTAATAAAAGTTAAATGGTAATTTTGTGCTTTATTACAGTATGTTACAGGATTTGAAACACAGGTTTATGATGAACCGCCTCGGTCGGAGGCTGTATCATTGCCTTATGTTCTATCACCGTTAGCCTTTCGTCTGCAGCCTGCGGCTGCGGCCCTTCCCGTTATTCAGTATCATCAGTAACTTCACGGACTTTTTATGAAAGGTTTGATATTCAGTATAAAGAGATATGCAATTCATGACGGCCCCGGCATCAGGGTCACCTTTTTCATGAAAGGCTGTCCTCTTGACTGCTGGTGGTGCCATAATCCGGAAGGGAAGTCAGCGGTGCAGACCTCCGTGGAACGGATTGACAGGGTAGGGGAAAAGGAATTCACATCCGTGGAGGTTGTGGGCAAGGAATATACAGCGGAAGAGCTTGTAAAAAAAGCTGAGAGGGACAGGGTCTTCATGGAGCAGTCGGGCGGAGGTGTCACTTTCTCGGGAGGTGAGCCGCTGATGCAGTTTGACTTCCTCCTTGAGACACTGCAGACGATGAAGAAAGCAGGATTCCATACAACAGTCGATACATCAGGGCACACCTCACCGGAAAGCCTGCGGGCCATCATGCCTTACACCGACCTCTTCCTCTTTGACATCAAGCACCTGGACCCTGAGACACACATGAAATTCACAGGCGTAAGCAATGAGCTTATCCTTTCAAACTTTGACATGCTTCTGAATGAAGGAGCTGAGATCATGATAAGGGTGCCTGTTATTCCCGGGGTGACGGCAGACAAAGATTACTTTGAACAGCTCAGAAGTTTCATTGAAAGCCGGAAAACAAAAAAAATCAGAGAGATAAATCTCCTGCCGTATCATAAGACCGGCAGCTCGAAATACCGTCGGTTTGACCTTCCTGACCGCATGACAGGAGTTAGCCAGGTAACGAACGGTCAACTCATCGATTATGTTGATATTTTAGAACCGCTTGGCATCCACATTAAGAAAGGCGGATGAAAAAAACAAACAATAAAACACAGATATGAAAATGACTGAAAGAGTCCTCAGGCTGAGGCAACAGAGTCTTGACGCACGGGAAACCATTACCGCTGAAAGGGCACAGCTGATCACCCGCTTCTATGCAAGTGATGAGGCACGCGGATTATCAGCACCGGTTCTCAGGGCACGCGCTTTCGAGTACCTGCTGAGGCATAAAGCCATATGCGTCAATGAGGGGGAGATGATTGTCGGCGAAAGGGGGCCGGCACCGAAGGCGACACCAACGTACCCTGAGATCTGCCTGCATTCGCTGCAGGATCTTGATATCCTCAACGGCCGTGAAAAGGTTTCATTTAAAGTTGGCGACGAGGTCAAAAGTATTTACGAAAAAGAAATTATTCCTTTCTGGAAGGGACACAGTAACCGCGACCGCATCATGGAACTCATGACTCCGGAGTGGATCAACGCCTATAAGGCAGGTATCTTCACCGAGTTCCAGGAACAGAGGGCCCCGGGCCACACTGTCCTCGGCTACAAGATGTTTCATACAGGGTTTCTTGATCTTAAGAAGGAAATAGCAGAAGCAGCCGCGAAGACAGATTACTTTAATGACCCCTTAGCTTATGACAGGAATGAGGAGCTCAGGGCCATGGACATTGCCTGCGATGCAATAATAATGTATGCCGGCCGGCATGCTGACGCTCTTGAGAAGCTTGCGGAGGCAGAGAAGGATCAGATGCGGCGTGCAGAGCTGACAGCACATGGCTGCTGTATGCCGCCGTGTGCCTGCCCACGCCCCGGAAACCTTTCACGAGATGCTGCAGCACTACTGGTTCATACACCTCGGGGTGGTGACAGAGCTTAACCCATGGGATTCCTTCAACCCCGGCCGCCTCGACCAGCATCTGTGGCCTGTTTACAAAAAGGAGACCGAGGCAGGTACTCTCTCGCCCGAAAAGGCTTATGAGCTGCTCGGCTGTTTCTGGGTCAAGTTCAATAACCATCCTTCACCCCCGAAGATGGGCGTGACGGCACAGGAGAGCAACACCTATACCGACTTCTGCCTGATAAACCTCGGAGGTGTTAAGCCCGACGGAACAGATGCCGTGAACGATATGTCATATATTCTTCTCGATGTGATCAGGGAGATGCGCATCGTTCAGCCCAGCTCAATGGTGCAGGTGAGCCGCAAAGGTCCTGATGCCTTCATCCACAAGACGCTGGATATCGTCAGAACAGGTTTCGGACAGCCGTCAATATTCAACACCGAGTCAATCATCCAGGAGCTTCTGCGGCAGGGAAAGAGCCTCGTTGATGCCCGCAACGGCGGCGCTTCAGGGTGCGTTGAAACAGGAGCCTTCGGAACGGAATGCTACTGGCTGACAGGATATTTTAATCTTGTGAAAATACTCGAGGTGACCCTGAACAACGGATTAGATCCCCGCACGGGAGTGCAGGTCGGACCAGCGACAGGTGATCCTTCGCTTTTCGCTTCGTTTGATGAGTTCATGCTAGCCTGCAAACAGCAGGTGAATCATTTTGCAGATATCAAGGTGAGAGGTAACAATGTCATCGAAAAGACATTTGCCAGTCACCTCCCGGTGCCGTTCCTTTCACTTCTTCTTGAGGACTGTATCGCAAACGGTAAGGATTACAATGCCGGGGGAGCAAGATATAACACAACTTATATACAGGGGGTGGGACTTGGAAGCATAACCGACATCCTTACCTCAATAAAATACAATATCTATGACAGGGGCAGGTTCACATGGAATGAGGTGCTTGCCGCCCTGAAGAACAATTTTGAAGGTCAGGAGGAGATGCAGTATGAAATGATCTATCATACTCCCAAGTACGGTAACGATGATGACTATGCCGATGAACAGGCTGTTGCAGTCTTTGAAATGTTCTACGATGCAGTCAACGGCAGGCCTACGCCCCGGGGAGGGGTTCACCGGATAAATATGCTGCCGACGACATCGCACGTTTATTTCGGAAACGTCACCGGCGCCACACCCGACGGCCGCAAGGCTTACGTGCCACTCTCGGAAGGTATCTCGCCTTTCCAGGGTGTTGACAGGCAGGGACCTACGGCAGTGATCAAGTCAGCTTCAAAGATTGATCATCTCAGGACGGGAGGGACACTCCTGAACCAGAAATTCTCACCGGAGTTTTTCGAGGACGAGGGAAGCTATCAGAAGCTCACGGCTCTTATACGAAGCTACTTCAGCCTCGACGGGCACCACATACAGTTCAATGTGGTCAATGCCGAAACGCTCCGGGAGGCTCAGAAACATCCTGAGCTTCACCGCGACCTGATTGTGCGCGTCGCCGGCTACAGCGATTATTTCAATGACCTGGGAGAAGACCTTCAGAATGAGATAATCAGGAGGACGGAACACGACGGTCTTTAACGGGTTATACTTGCCTGAACATCTCAGAAGCAAGGGAAGAAATGCATAATATTTTCAGATATACTTGACTTTGTCGTTAATGTTAAGTATATTTTGTAAAAATTAACTCTGCTGTTCCGGCCGTGGCCATGACTTCAGGCGGCAGCAATTAATGCCTTGGCCGTGAAGAAGATATTCGATTATTTTGATACACGTTACAGGGCTGAGATGCTTGGCAGGCCCATTGACCAGACTGGTCCGGTAATAACCATATCACGTCTCACCGGTTGCGACGGCAGGGAAGTGGCCGCTGCCCTTGTCGCACTGCTCAATCTCAGGCAGAACACAAATAAATGGAAGTGGATCGATAAGGATATCATCTACCATGCCGCCCATGAACTGAAGACTGACACCAACCGTGTGGAGAGCTATTACCAGGGTAGGACAATGAATGACATGTCGGAGATGATAATGGCATTCTCCGGAACCTTTGTCAGCGACAGCTCGGTGAAAAAAGCTATCAGGGAGGTGGTTCTCTCAATCGCACGTGAGGGTCATGCGGTGATCATAGGACGGGGTGGTGTGGCGATAACGCGCGATATGACCAATGCGCTGCATATCAGGCTTGTGGCACCGCTGTACTGGAGGGTTGAGAATGTGATGAAGAAGAAGGGCATGATCATTGAAAAGGCAGAGGAGTACGTGATTGAAACAGATGAGAAAAGGAATAAAATGATCCTGAGCTTCCTTGACAAGAAGCCGCAGGCCATCGATTATCTCTTTGACTCTACACTTAACAGAAGCAGTTTTTCTATTGACCAGCTTTCCGCACTCATACTTGGCATGTATGAGGCCAAGCTGGGAAAGATAAAATAACGGTTTTGCTATGCTTTTTCAAGAGTTTGGGCATAGCTGGTTGGTTGATTAGTGAAGAGGGTAGTGAAAGGGCCGGTATCCATTCGGAACCGGCCCTTTTTCATTTGCTTTTTCAGAGACAGCAAATCTTTGCAATCCTTTTAATGTGATCTGAAGTGCGTTGATCGAGTGATTTCATGTAGGCCTCCCAGTCATCGATCCTGAACTTTGCCACTCCTGTTTCGATGGCAGCCCTGGCAACAGCGGAGGCTACCCTGGAGATCAGTCGCGGATCAAGCGGCTTGGGAATGATGTAGTCCCTGCCAAACTCCAGCTTTTTCAGCTCATAGGCTGCAAGGACATCATCGGGGACTTTTTCTTTTGCAAGGTCGGCCAGGGCTTTTGTGGCTGCCAGCTTCATCTCCTCATTGATTGTAGTTGCCCTTACATCAAGAGCCCCCCTGAAGATGAACGGAAAACCAAGTACATTGTTGATCTGGTTGGGATAGTCAGATCTCCCCGTGGCAAAAATAAGATCATCACGGGTAGACATCGCATCTTCATAGCTGATCTCAGGGTCAGGATTGGCCATGGCGAAGACTACCGGGTTTGGAGCCATGGTAACAAGCATCTCCTTGCTAAGCATGTTGGCCACCGACAGGCCAAGGAAGACATCAGCACCTTTTACTGCCTCTGCCAGTGTGTCAATATCACGATCGGTGATCCATTCCTTCTTGTACTTGTTGAGGTCAGTTCTTTTTTTGTTTATTACTCCCTTGCTGTCGGCCATGACGATGTTTTCCTTCTTTACTCCCAGGGCCACATACAGGCGGGTGCATGAGTTGGCAGCCGCTCCCGCACCGCAAACCACCACCTTTATGTCGGAGATCTTTTTCCCGTTTATATCCAGTGCATTCAAAAGACCTGCAGAAGATATAATGGCTGTCCCGTGCTGGTCATCATGAAAGACGGGTATGTTAAGCATTTCCTTCAGTCTTGTCTCAACCTCAAAGCACTCCGGTGCTTTTATGTCCTCAAGATTAATTCCGCCGAAGGTGGGAGCTATCTTTGCACATATCTCTATCAGTTTCTCGGGGTCTTTTTCATCCACCTCGATATCAAACACATCCACATCTGCGAAGACCTTGAAAAGAAGGCCTTTCCCCTCCATAACAGGCTTGCCTGCCAGTGCACCAATGTCACCCAGGCCCAGCACGGCGGTACCGTTGGAGATTACCGCTACAAGATTGGCCTTTGCCGTGTACAGATAGGCATCATCAGGATTCTTCTCAATCTCAAGACATGGATATGCAACACCCGGAGTATATGCCAGACCGAGATCATGCTGTGTGCAATAAGGCTTCGTAGGGATAACCTCGATCTTGCCCCTGCGCCCCCTGCTGTGATAATGGAGCGCGTCCTCTTTTGTGATTTTTGACATAACGGGAAATTTAATTGATTATGAAAATTTATGATAAAAGGAATTAGTACGACGAATTTAGAGTATTTATCAGACTACTCCAACTAATTTAACGAATAATAAAATGATTTCCTTTGGTACTCTGCCGGAAATCAGATATTTTAATTGCCGTTAAAAACGGAGCTGATCTGTTGCACAGCAGATGTTTTCCGGCTTATGTCTAAAAAGAAAGGAAATGAGGCAGATTTTGATTTTAAGCATCCTGATGATGCTGTGGTCATGCACCGCTAAAGAGACCGTGCAGCCAAATATAATCTTTATCATGACTGATGATCACGGTTATCAGGCCGTTAGTGCCTACGGAAGCGGGCTCAACTCAACACCCAATCTTGACCGTATAGGCGATGAAGGAATTATCTTCCGGAACAGTTTCGTATGCAATTCGATTTGTGCTCCGAGCAGAGCTGCACTCCTGACCGGCAAGCACAGTCATGCAAACGGTCACCTTGACAACAGGATGAGGTTTGACAGTTCACAGGTGACCTTCCCGAAACTTTTACAGGATGCAGGTTATCAGACTGCCCTGATAGGCAAATGGCACCTTAAAAGCGATCCCACAGGGTTCGATTACTGGAATATCCTGCCGGGACAGGGGAGTTACTATAACCCTGATTTCATAGAGATGGGACGCACTTACCGCGAGCAAGGTTATGCAACTACAATCATCACCGATATGGCTATCGAATGGCTGAGTAACAGGGATACTGCGAAACCATTCTGCCTCATGGTCCATCACAAGGCCCCCCACCGCAACTGGATGCCTGACACGGTTGACCTTGACCTGTACGATGGAGCTTCATTTCCCGTACCGGATAATTTCTTTGATGATTATGAGGGAAGAGAGGCCGCTTCATTGCAGGAAATGAGCATCATGCGCGACATGCGAATGTCATCGGACCTTAAAATAACCGGGGCTGACGGTGACAGTATCTCACCTGCTGAGAAAGACTACCTGTGGTACCTTAATAACAGGCTCAGTCCGGAACAGTACAGAGCATGGCGCAGGGAATATGACAGTATCAGCATTGCATACAATGAACATCCCCTCAACGGAGATTCGCTTGCCCTGTATAAGCTTAACAGGTACCTGACCGATTACCTCAGGACCATTCAATCGGTCGACCGCAACACAGGCAGGCTGATGGATTATATTGACGCCTCAGGACTGAAAGACAACACACTTGTAGTATATACATCCGATCAGGGCTTTTATCTTGGCGAGCACGGCTGGTTTGACAAGCGGTTCATGTATGAAGAGTCATTCAGAACCCCTCTCATGATGAGGCTTCCTGACGGGTACGCGGCCAGGGGAGACATAGAAGAAATGGTTCAGAACATTGACCTTGCACCCACTTTTCTTGAAATGGCAGGTGTCGAACCTCCGGAAGAGATGCAGGGTTTGTCCATGGTCCCGCTGCTCAAAGGAATAAAACCCGGGAAATGGCGCGATGCCCTGTACTACCAGTATTATGAGTTCCCGGCTGAACATGCCGTCAGGAAACATTACGGAATCAGAACCGGCAGGTACAAGCTCATCCATTTCTATGATGATATTGATCAGTGGGAGCTGTTTGATCTCAGTGCGGATCCCCATGAGATGCACAATCTCATTGATGACCCGGGTTATGATGCCGTGGAAAAGAAGCTCAGAAGGAAACTTGACAGTCTCCGGAAAGAGTACAGGGTGCCTGAAGGGATATAGATTTTGCGATTCGGATTATTTGTCCGGGATTTCCTTCGTCAGTATATAAAATGTGTTTGCGGCTGTTTTTTCCTTTTCAGGCGACGCTTCTCCGTTTTTCTTTATTTCCAAAAAGTCATTCCACGAATTTTTCTGCACTTCCCCAATCGGTCTGAAGGATGCCGGCATACCTCTCCTTTGTGGCACTTTGTCGCTGTTGAGATGAATAACCTTGTATTCTCAAGCTGCCTCAGAGCCACTTCCGGTGTCCGCCACGGACATGTCAGCACAGTAAAACCCTTCAGTGCGAACATCACCGGCGACAGGTCAGGCCTCTCATAGTGCCAGTCACAGATTACAATATCCTTGTAAATCAGGTCGATCGCCCTGTGAGTGTTGTTCATGCTTGCTTCCCACATCCCGTAGCCTGTCGTCCTGCCGTCAATGAGCCTGTCACCCCAGATCCACATCGTGCATCCTTTCGTTGCAAGGAAATTACGGATCAGATTCACTTCACCGGCAAACAGTTCGGCATTGTCTTTTCCCGAGCAGCGCGGACATTTGCTGTCTCCGATATAAAAAACCTCATCCATTCCTGCGTGGAAGGCCTTCGCCTCAAACACATCGATAAGTTCGCCTACAGCATCAAATACAACGTCATGCACCTCCGGGTGCAGCGGACAGTAACTCTTACAGTAAAGACCGTCATCATTGGGCCATTTGTATTCCTCCGGCATTACTACCCACGGTGTTTCGTCAAACTGAGGATAAACCTCCAGCAACTTATCGACCTTTGTTGCCCACGACTGGTGACCCAGGAGGTTGATTTGCGGTATAAGGTTTATATTCAGCTCTTTGCAGGTGCGAACAAGCGTTTTGACATCTTCCTCCGTAAGCGGATTATCGCTTCTCAGCTCAGGATGTGTTTCGAATTCATAACCCCAGTCGACCCGCATCACCAGCGTATTTATGCCAAGCGGTGCAAGCTCCTCCCTGATAAATTTATCGAATTCCTTTACGTATTCATGTCCGGGTGCCGAGATACAAAGACCCAGCAACGGCAGGTGCTCATCCTGGGCTTTTACAGGTAAGAGCAACAGTGACAGCAGGAAATATGCAAAAGTTTTTTTCATTCTCTCATTTTTTAACGGTTTGACTGTGCCGTGTGATTGTCATGAGCCAAATTAACCAAATTATTTATATTTACCGGTCAGGAATTTCTCAAAGATATGGCCCGAAACAAAGTTAACAGACGTGAATTTCTATTCAGGAGCGCAGCAGCCGGAGTTGGTCTTACAATAGTCCCGCGACATGTGCTTGGCGGCAGGGGTTATCTGCCTCCGAGCGATCAGCTGACTAAAGGGATCATCGGAACAGGGGGGATGGGCCTTGGCCATTTTGCCTATGAGAATACACGGCTTATAGCTGTTTGCGATGTAGATGCCTCACATCTCCGAAGGGCGCTGGATAAGGCCGGCAAGGGTGTTACCGGGTATCACGATTTCAGGGAGCTGATAGCAAGGACTGACATTGATATAGTCCATATTGCAACGCCGCCGCACTGGCATGGCATCATGTCGAAGATGGCCGCTGAGGCTGGCAAGGATGTCTGGTGCGAAAAACCAATGACCCGGACAATTGGCGAGGGGAAGAGGGTCGTTGAGGCGATGAAGGCTAACGGACGCATGTTCAGGCTGAACACCTGGTTCAGGTTCACGGGTCAGTTCTACGGACTTGGTACCACAGTCCGGCCGCTTAAGAAAATCGTCAGCAGCGGAGTGCTGGGATGGCCTCTGAAAGTTACTGTCAGCGGCATAACCGGTTACGACTGGAAGTTCTACTGGACAGGCGAACCAAACCTGCCACCGCTGACACCTCCGGCAGATCTTGATTACGATTTCTGGCTGGGTCCCGCACCATATAAACCCTACAATCCTCTCAGAGTGCATGAAAAGTTCAGGGGTTACTGGGATTATGACGGAGGCGGCCTGGGGGATATGGGGCAGCACTACCTCGACCCGGTGCAGTATATCCTCGGGAAGGATGATACAAGCCCGGTCTCTGTTGAGATCGATGCGCCGCAGCAACACTATGATGCGGTGGGTACCTGGAGGAGAATTACATATACATATGATGACGGCTGCAAGATAGTCCTTGACGGTGAGAACCGTGATAAGGATGCGGCATACATCGAAGGCCCGCAGGGCAAAATTTTCAAGGGCTTCACATCCGACCTGCCGGACCTCCGCGAACTGGCCGACAGGCTTCCGGAACCTGAACCGCAGATAACGGTGTTCAGCGAATCGGTAAAGACAAGAAAACCGTTTGCACTGAATGAAATGAACGGTCACAGGTCATGCACACTTGTAAACATGGGTGTTGTGGCACTTCGCCTGGGACGAAACCTTACATATGATCCTGTGAAACAGGTTTTTAAAGATGATGAAGGTGCAAACGCACTTATTGATCAGCCCATGAGGGGTGAATGGCATTTATGAAATCCAAATAAGGTAAATTATCATGAATAAATTCAAAGTACTGCTTGCCGTTATGGCAGCGATGGTCCTGCAGGTCACAGTGAATGCTCAGGATGTCAGGTCCGTTGAAACCAGGGTGGCTGATCTTCTGGCAAGATTACCGGCTGACAATCAGACCCTTACTGCGCGCCTTATGGAAGAGATGTATTCCCTGGGTGATGAGGGCACGTCTCTTGTTTGCAGTCAGGTTGTACCTGCAGGCACCGGTGATGACACGAAGGCAAGGTATGCAGTTTCATCACTCACAGTACATCTCACGGCTGACAAGGATAACACAAGAAAAAATGTGTGGGAGAAACAGTGTATAAGATTTATGAAAGCGGCTCCTGAGAGGGAGGTCAGGGCTTTCTTCATGAAGCAGCTGAACCTTGTCGGGTCCGATGCTGCTGTTGAAGCTCTGGCTGATTATGTCGGGGATGCTGATTTGTGCGATGATGCCGTGATGGCATTACAGTCCGTCGGCAGCGATAAGGCGCACAGTCTTCTTGCCTCCGCACTCACACAGGCGGAGTGCCCCTGTGCAGCACAGATCATGGTTGCGCTTGCAGACAGCCGGTACGCCGGAGCTGTCCGGAGCTGCCTGAACTGGTACGCTAAAGGCAGTCAGGGTGAGAAAGCCGCTGCCCTCTATGCACTGGCTGTCACCGGTGACCCTGCCGCATTACCTGTTTTGCAGGGTGCTGCAGAATCTGCCGGGTACATATGGGAGCCTACAGACGCTGTACAGGCGCTTCTGCTCTATGCCAGAACCATTGGCCTTGCAGGCGATAAGCGAGGTATGGAGAAGATCACGGATGAGGTTATCTCCAGGAGCCAGACACCCGCGACTGCAGGTCAGCGACTTGCTGCCATGAGCGTCGTCGTGGCCGTAAAGGGTATGGATGCGCTGCCCATGCTTCTTGAGGCAGCCGGTGATCCGGATATCGCTGTCCGCGGCGGGGCGCTCAGGCTGGCCGGGTTACTGCCCGGAGAGGAAGCTACAAAAAAGTGGATAAAAAAGTACTCAAAGGTAAGCGAGGAAGCAAAACCGGAGATACTCTTCATGCTTGGAGAGAGGGGAGATGATCTCGCAGTGCCTCTCGTGCAGAAAGCGCTTGACAGTCCCTCGCAGGAAATTGCCAATGAGGCAGTCGCCGCCCTGGCAAAGCTGCAGGGCACCGCAGCCGTTGACCAGATCATTTCCCATATACTGAAGTATGACAATGAAGAGGGTCACAGGGTGGCTGCAGGCACACTAACAACAATACTTGACAGCACAAGCATCGGAAAGGTGTCGGAAAGCATAACCGCATCAAACGGACATGGCACGGTGACTCTGATATGGCTGCTGGCCTGGTCGGGAAGGAATGAATATTTCGATGATGTTCTCGGTTATGTCAGTTCTGAAGACCCCGGCGTGAGGGCAGCCGCCATCTCATCACTGGGCAGCCTGGCATCATGGAACGACCAGCCAGCAATTATCTCACTGCTGCAGGGCACCTCAGAGAAGCAGGAGATAGCCGAGTTGCAGCGTGCCCTGGCTAATGCCGCCATGAAAGCTGATAATCCGGAGAAGAGATCAGAAACGATTCTGAGTGCACTGGATAAAACCGGAAGCAAACTAAGGCTTATACCGTTGCTGGCACAGACGGGAGGCAATGAGGCGCTCAAAAGAGTGGCATATGAATTTGAAAACGGAGATGCAATTACGCGTGATGTGTGCTTCGACGCCCTGGCGCATTGGACGGACCACTCTGCACTGAAAGCCCTTTACGATATTTGTGCATCGGGCAATAAGACATTCGGCAGGCCGGCATTTGACGCTTACCTGAGGATGGTATCCGTCGCAGATGTCACTCCGGAGCGTAAGCTGCTTCTTATAAAGGAGATTGCTCAGCAGGCTGCGGCACCGGATGCAAAGGCTGACATGCTGGCCCTGGCAGCTTCCCTGGGTATCAGGCAAGCAGGCTTCTTTGTCTCATCATGGCTCTCTGACCCTTCTGAGGAGGTGAGGACGGCAGCCCTGGAAGCGTTGAATGAGATGAAGCTGCCAGCAGGTGAGGTCTTTGTCCCGATGTTTAACGGTAAGGATCTGTCGGGATGGCATGGACTGGTCGGTAATCCCATAACCAGGGCAGGCATGAAACCGAAAGAGCTTGCCGCAAAGCAAAAGGAAGCTGACCTTAAAATGTCGGATAACTGGAGCGTCAGGGACGGAATGATATGGTTCACCGGTAAAGGCGACAACCTGTGCAGTGTGAAGGAATACGGTGACTTCGAGTTATATCTCGACTGGCGTATAACAAAGGACGGTGACAGCGGAATTTACCTCCGCGGCTCTCCCCAGGTGCAGATCTGGGACACATCAAGAACGGAGGCAGGCGCACAGGTCGGCTCCGGAGGCCTGTACAACAACGAAAAGAATCCTTCCGCACCGCTTAAAGTTGCTGATAATCCCGTCGGGGAATGGAATACCTTCCGCATACTGATGACCGGCGAAAGGGTGTCGGTATGGCTGAACGGCGAGCTTGTCACTGACAATGTCGTTATGGAAAACTACTGGAACAGGGAGATCCCGATATTTGAAAAAGGCGCTGTCGAGCTTCAGGCACACGGTACAGACCTTGCCTTCAGGGATATCTTTATCCGTGAAATAAACGCAGCTGAATTCAATCTTACGGATGAGGAGAAAGCTTCAGGGTTTGTCTCTCTTTTCAACGGCCGCAATCTTGACGGATGGGTCGGTGATAAGGTCGCATACTACGTTGAGGACGGGCTGATAGTGACAAAACCAGGGATCGATCACGGCGGGAATATTTATACTGAAAAGGAATATGCCGACTTCATTTTCAGGTTTGAGTTTCAGCTTACAAAAGATGCCAACAACGGATTGGGCATCAGGGCTCCCCTGACAGGCGATGCTGCTTATGCCGGTATGGAAATCCAGATACTGGATAACAATACAACAATCTATGGACAGTTGGCTGATTATCAGTATCATGGATCAGTTTACGGTGTTATCCCGGCAAAGCGGGGCTATCTTAAGCCTGTGGGAGAATGGAACAGTGAGGAGGTGATAGCACAGGGTACTAAAATCAAGGTCATACTAAACGGAACAGTCATTGTCGACGGAGATATCAGTGAGGCACGCGACAACGGAACCATTGATCACGAGGACCATCCCGGACTAAAAAATGAGACAGGTCATATCGGTTTCCTCTATCATGATGCCCTGGTAAGATTCCGGAACATAAGGGTCAGGGAGCTCTAAATCATTAATCATGCTTGAAGACATTGTTAGTCATCGATTTATCAACACACATCAAATAGACATGAACTTTTCTTGCCAGTGAGGATATAAAATACCACTTTTGATCGTTTAATATGAAGTGAGTGGCCCACGGGCCCTCTGAATAAATTAGGAAGGGAAGAATATTGCTGAAATGAACATACTTATCTGTGAAGATAATCAGCTTGCTTCGAGAGCAATGTCTGTGGTACTTGAGCGTGAGGGATTCGAACCTGTCACTGCCACTGACGGCAACAGCGCCATAGACCTCCTGAGGAGCACTGATTTCAGCCTGGTCATAGTTGACATACACCTTCCTTATCACAGCGGTCTCGAGCTGATAAGGTTCCTTCGTACAGATCTGAAGAAGAAGACGCCGGTGCTTATTGTGTCGGCTTTCAGTGACCCCCAGATTCAACGGCTGGCAAGTGAGATGAAGGTTAGCGGATATATAACAAAACCATTTGATCCTGAAGATCTTATCAGGAAGATCAGGTCGGCATTAATTCAATTATGATGCAGTTCACCCGGTTCAGATACCTGCTTATAATGGCGCTGTTCATGATGATGACCTGCAGCGGTCTTTTTGCCCAGACCATCACCAATCCCGAGGAAGAATACTCAAGGATCAGAACACTTGCCCTTTCGGGTGATTATGCACAGGCGGAACCTGCTGCCCGTGATCTCGTGAAACAGTTTCCGGAGTATGGTGATGCACGCATCCTGCTTGGCAGGATAATAGCCTGGCAGGGTAACTATGACGAGGCAGCTGCCGTCATCGACACTCTTCTTCAGAGCGAACCCGATAATTCAGATGCCCTGGAGGCACTGACAGATATCAGGCGATGGTCGCGTGACAGGTCGCAGCAGAATACACCACCCACGGATATAAGGGCCGGATACTTTTTTGATACATTCTCAGAGCCGTATGACCGCCTGTGGCAGGTGTACACCCTTGGAGCCGGCCACCGTTTTTCATGGGGCAGCGCCGTAGCCTCAGCCAATCTGGGTCATATAAATACCGGACCGCCGGATGAAGTAAGCGACAATGATATGCAGTTCGCGATTGAAGCCTGGCCCGACATAACTAGTAAAAATTATGCCTACGTTGCCTATGCCTGGAGTCCCGGCCCCTGGTTCCCGAAACACAGGGCCGCCCTTGAACTGTGGCAGACGCTTCCGAAAGGATTTGCCGTGTCAGCAGGTGTAAACTATTACTATTTTGACAAAAGCATTTACATTGCAACACTCTCGGTTGAGAAGTATGCGGGTGACTGGTGGTTTTCAGCCAGGAGTTATATTTACTTCAAGGATATAGGCGTTACTACTTCCTTCTACCTTACTGCAAGAAAGTATTTCGGCACGACAGATTACCTGCAGCTCACAGCCGGGGCGGGTACAGCGCCTGACGAGCCGTTCGATATCATGACCGACCTTGAGAGACAGAATGCCATAAGCGTCAGGCTGGCTTATTTCAATCAGATAAACTCATACTGGTCATTCAGGGTGGGGGCAGGTTATTCGTACGAGAAGTACGACGAAAACAATTACCGTAACAGGTTCGAAGGAAACATAGGTCTGATCCGCGGAATAGGTAAAGTGAGATGATAAGATTCATGATCATATTGCTTTCAATGACATTTTCACTTGCCCTGCTGCAGGGCATGACAGGAGAGCCACTGACTGCACAGGATTTCAGCTTCCTTTGAGGAACCGGAGCGGGTCCTCCCGGTTGTCTCCTCATTCCCGACAGAACTGACTGTAGACGGACTTATATCCCTGGCACATGGGAACTATTCATTGCAGATGGGCGCATTCTCACGAAGGGAGTATGCCGATAACCTGTCTGAAAAGCTCAGGGAAATGCTCGGAATCAATGTCGATGTGATTGAAGAGAGAGGCTTGTTCAAGGTGTTTATTAACCGGGAACTGATTGGAAGCGCTCCCTGTCTTTATATCCCAGTCTCCTTTCCTGCAACTGTCCCGGCGAAAACAAAGTCTCCTGAAACAGGGTCTCCTGAAACAGAGTCTCCTGAAACAGAGTCTCCGGAAAGCGAGATTCCGGAAACGGAGGCCGTCCAGGCTGATACCGTTGCACCGGCTCCCGAGGCAACAGCTGCACCGGATACCGTGCTGACAGGACCTGACAATGTTGTTGCCGGCCCCGAAACAATCGCCGTTGATGAGGCTCAGACAAATGAGGTAGCCCCCCGGGCAACCCTGACGAAGAGAACTCTGAGCAACTTTTTTTCCCTACGGGGAAACAGCCCCTGGCTGGAAAAATATAACTATTTCGGCAAATCGGTTGCCCTGGTTAATGCACTCATATTTATAATCCTGGCATCGTTTGTGACTATGGTGATCCTGCTCATCACAATACTTCTCAACAGGAGAAGGATGGAAAAGGAGGCCAGGCTGCGGCAGTATCTGCTCGAGCAGTACCAGTCACTTATTATTGACTACCTGTTTGGCAATGCAAAGTCTGATGCTTTCAGGTCTATAGCATCGGATAATTACCGCAGACAGGTGCTTGTAGATCAGATGATTGACGTAAGCGTCAACCTTAAGGGTGACTCTGAAGCCAAGCTCACAAGGCTTTATATGGAACTGGAGCTTGACAGGGATTCGATACGGCGTGCGCACAGTCGCAAGTGGCATCACAGGATCAAGGGCTTCAGGGAACTTGCCTTCATGGGCATCAGGGAAGCCAACGATGAGATGTACAAATCGCTCAACTCGCGTAACGAGATACTGAGGATGGAGGCACAGATAGCCCTGGTGCGTCTGAGTGACAAGGAGCATTTTGAATTTCTGTCAAAGCTTGAGAGACCGTTCTCGCTGTGGGAGCAGATAACGCTGCATGATCTTATCCTGCAGCATAATATACCTGTGCCTGAATTCAAAAAGTGGCTCGGCTCATCCAACCCCACTGTCGTTATGTTCGCCCTGCGAATGATCAGGGAATTCAAACAGCGTGATGCGGAACCTGAGGTAAAGATTGCATTGTTGCACCGCGACAACCGTGTGAGCAAGCTGGCTGTAGAGGTATGCGGTGATCTTGACCTGAGAGGGACACTTGACACAATGAAGCGCATGTACAAATTCCAGGATTACAACGGTTGCCTCGAGATAGTCAAATCCATGGGTAAGATGCCCGAGCTGGCGATGATGGGCTTTCTCAAGCTGGTACTCGACAAGGAAGATGATGTGCAGCTGCAGATTGAAGCTGTCAAGGCCATTGAGAACATGGGCGAGGAGGGGGTCAAGGCGCTTGTAAAGGTTATGAAATCAGAATATAAAAACTACAATATAATTGTCAGGCACGTGCTTGACAGAAGGATATACTAAATGCCATGAGTTTTATCTTAGGACATCTGATCTTCTGGCTCACACTTGTACTGTTCAGTACATACCTGCTGCTTGGCATTCACTCTGCCCTTGCGCTGAGACGCTATCTGCGCAAGAACAGTTATGTGAACTACAACACTCTTGTGCTTTCACCGCTGAGCCCCCGCATCACAATCATCGCTCCCGCATTCAACGAAAGCAAGACGATCATTGACAACGTACGCACCTTGCTGTCGCTCTACTACAACAACTTTGAAGTTGTGGTGGTAAATGACGGCTCAACTGACAACACCTTTGAAAAGATCAAGGAAGCATATGACCTTGTCAGGGTCAATTATTACTTCGATTACCGAATTCCATGCGAGAGGATCAGGGGGGTGTACAAGTCAAAGGATCCGGCCTACAACCGTCTGACAATCATTGACAAGAATAACGGTGGCAAGGCTGACTCACTTAATGCCGGCATCAATATCAGCCGGAGCAACCTGATCGTGACAATTGATGCCGATTCGATCATCGAATTTGATTCAATCCTCAAGCTCGTCAAGCCTTTCCTCGAAGAGAAGGAAAAAAAGGTGATCGGCACTGGCGGTGTGATCCGCATTGTCAACTCATGCGAGGTGGAAAGGGGGCATATCCGTCAGATAAACCTTCCGCAAAAGTTCCTCCCGCGCCTTCAGGTTCTTGATTATACCAGGGCATTCCTGCTCGGACGAATGGCATGGAGCCATCTTGACGGACTGATGCTCATCTCAGGCGCAATGGGCATGTTTGACCGCGAGACTGTCATCAAGGCCGGCGGATACAACATCAAGACCGTCGGTGAGGATATGGAGCTGGTGCTGAGGATGAGACGCTACATGGCAGAACATAAGGAAAACTACGAGGTCACATATATACCTGATCCGTTATGCTGGACTGAGGTGCCGTCTGACCTTAAATCGATGCGCAAGCAGAGGACACGATGGACGAGAGGGCTTATTGAATCACTGTGGTCGCATCGGAAGATGATGCTCAACAGTCATTACGGACGCCTGGGTCTGCTGGGCTATCCCTACTGGCTCATCTTTGAGTGGGCTGCTCCCCTGATAGCCTTCCTTGGTATTGTTTATACTGTTTTTCTCGCCATAACCGGTTCGCTGAATCTACCTTTCTTCCTGCTGCTGTTCCTCTTCGTTTACAGCTTTGCCGTCAGCCTCACTACATGGGCAGTGCTGTTTGAAGAGATAACATTCCACAAGTACCGCAGAAAGCGTGATGTGATGATGCTGATCGGGACGGCAATGCTGGAGCCTTTCTTTTACCCCGTGCATACCTATTTTGCCGTCAGGGGCAACCTCGAAGCCATGCGTGGCAAAAAGGGATGGGGCACTGCCGAAAGAAGCGGCTTCGATAAGAAAAAGAAGAAAACAGGATCAGCCGCTTAGCCTAATTAATGTAGTAAGGAATGAGTGACAGGCCATCCTCAATGATATGCAGCGAGGCCTTCTCTCTTGTTACCGTGGGCGGAACAACCAGCCATGTCGGCCACCTGTAACGGTTCGTAGTGTTTGTTACCACGCCTTTATGGTTTATGGATACGGCGATACCTTCCGATTCGGCGGTGAAGATCTCAAAGTTATAACCTCCGTCATACGAAACAGCCCCGTCATTGACCCTCATCTGCGTGGGATCATTGAAGTGCAGCATGGTCCATGGGAGCCTGATTTTTACCTTCCTGCCTGACCAGGCTACCGCAGCGCGGTTGCCGCTGCTGAATGAGGCAGCATGCTCAAGAGGCACCTTGCCGATTTCATCCACTGTCAGTTCGAACCCGTCATTGGTCCATTTCATCACATTCCATGGCGCTCCGTCAGTGGTGGTGCTTTTATATTTCTGAACTGCGGGGTCACTAAGGTTGAAACGTACGGTGAGACCGTTCATGTCATATGCTTCCGTGACGTGATGCAGGGCTGTATCATCAGCCAGGCTGAATGTAAGGAGGAACTCAGCCCTGTTAGTGACCAGTTCTCCTCCGGGCATCGTTGATTCGCCCGTGCCGCCGAGATAAGTGTCAAACGAAACCATAAACTCATCTGTTTCAGACAGGTCAGCCCCGGTGTTAATCTCCAGGTAAAAGAAGCTCTCGTCGTGCGTCGCCCTGACCGAGCTTAACGGCCCTGCAGTAACGTCGGTGGCGTAAGCGGCATATTCAGGCACCGTCTTCTGATCATAGGCCAGCAACCCGAAGCACTGCTCAGGCGATGTCTCATTATGCCAGAGCTGCCGTGTGGGTATTGTCTCCGATCCTGATTCGATCCCATAGGCTTCGAGGTAAAGCACTATCCAGGTACGCTTGAACCACTCATCCATCCAGGCGAACATGAACCCTCCTGCACAGCCGGCATCGAGCATATTGTTCATCATCCTGAGGTTCTTTTCACCCTGCTGAATCTCTGAGTAACCTCCGTGGTTCATCTCGCTGAACGACTGGTGTGCGCTGCCCCAGCTTGAGGGCACACCGAATTCTGCTATCACAAGCGGCATGTTGTGGTAATGGTTCTTCAGCGCTGTTATATAACCAAGGTAACTGTTGCTGCCGTAGCTGTCGCTGTAGCCCTGGTACCCGGGCTCCTCGCTGATGAAATTGGGATAATAAGGATAAGCGTGATAGCTTGCAAACATGCCCGGTTCACCGTCGGCGCCGCTTATCTTTGTCAGGTCAAATGAGGCCACATCCTCGTCGGTATGTATCTCGGTAGGGTGTTCAAGCGGATCAAGCGTCGGCCAGCTTGAGAAGCTGACGGGCCTGCTTACAGCATACTTGCTGTTTTCGTAGGTGACGACTTTGTTGAGCATCTCGGTCACAAAGACCTCCGAGGCTGAGCCTCCGGTGATGCTGAACCGCGCTCCGGTGAACGCTGTTGTGCCCGCGTGGAACTTATCGGTTGAATCAACCTCCTGTGAGCTTACCTCCCTGCCGATAATATAGCCGGCAGTCCAGCGCGACACATCGGTCTTGTATATCCCGTACGCCTTTCCGTACCTGAAGGCCAGGTCTCCGTTACCGTTGAGGCAGTCAACAACTTCCTCAATCTCTTTGCTGAAACCGGGTTTGCGGTTGAAGAGGTCATAACTTGCCGGATCCGAAGGGTCTCCAACCTCCTCAAGCCAGATACCCTGGAAGAGCAGCAGGGGTGACCCGGGGTTTCGCTGGTTGTACTCTGCAAGCTTCTCATAGAATACCGGGGGATGCAGGGTATAGACCCTGATTGTGTTAAAGCCGGCCTCAGCGATGCGCCTGATCCACTGTTCATAAACCTCCGGGGGTATGGCATAGGCTATCTCACCGGGGAAGTACCCGGGGGGTGAGGACCCGAGATTAACACCCTTCAGGTTCATTGACCTGTAACCCGTCTCGATAAATCTCGCAATAAAATCACCTGAAACCTTGAACGGATATTCCTGTCTGGCAGAGAGTACAAAATTGATAGTGGTGTCACGTGAGATGGTGATATCGGTGAGCCTGACAGGGTAAAAACCTGTCTTGCTTACCTCGGTTATCACGCTGAAGCGAAGTGTCTGCTCAGTTTGTGGTGGCTCCGGCGGCATCATCACCGGCTCGAGGCCGGCAGAGGATGAATATGATGAGGCGCCTGCAGCTTTGACCAGCCTGCCGCTGTATGTTTTTCCTTTGAAAGTGAGAGCATAGACATATATCCCCGGGGGCAGTGGCGAGCCGTTCTGACTGCAGCCATCCCATACCACCCTGTAGCTGCCGGCAGCTACCGAATCAAAGTTCATTATCCTTATTCTCTGCCCTGCAATATTATAGATTGTGAATACCAGGTCTCCGCCTGTGTTGATAATGAAGGGGACATTCACAGAGTAGCTGAACGGAGAAGGATAAGGCATGCCTGCCTGGAACTGGCCGGGAACATCACTGTACGCACCGGAGATCCTCACCGAGTAACTTCCGTCCGTGCCCGTGACGGCCCTGTATTCAGTGGCATTAAGAAAAAAGGAAACTCCGGCATCCATTATCATCGCTCCGGCCTCATCCGTAACGGTACCTTTCACGATGATGTCCTTTGCACCGGCAACCTGAAAAACAGATGCAATGATGATAATAAAAACTATCTCCTTAAAACAGAGGCATCTGACTTTCATTTTCATTGTAAGGCTGCGCTTCCGGAAATTAATTTGTCCGGTTCAAATGTAGCAAAAAGTGATCTGAAATAAACTGGGTTTATATCTGTGAATAATTTCGTTTGTCTATTTAACGGAGATTTGCTAAATTTATGCTCTGCAGATGCAGAAATATGGAAAAGTTCGTGATACAGGAGACATCCAAGACGCCGTCAGTCAGTTTTGACCCGGAGCATGGCCTGTTTGAGATCAGGGGCAAGTCGATACCTGAGAACTCTTACGGTTTCTATGCTCCTCTGCTGGATTACCTTGAAGGCTACAGCGCACAACCAGCCGACCGGACCATCCTGAATGTCAAGTTCGAGTATTTCAACACCAGCTCCTCGAACAGGATACACACCATGTTCAAGAAGTTTGAGAAGCTCCACCAGGGTAATACTGAGGTCCTTATCAGATGGTTCTGTGAGAACGGAGATGAAAATATGCTTGACGCCGGTGAGGATTTCAAGACCATTCTCCGTGTGCCTTTTGAAATAGTTGAGGTGGATGAGCTTTGATTTTGCCATTTTGATTCTCCGAAGAAATAAATTCCCTATTTTTAGCACTTAAGAATGATGCCAACATGGTTTTAAACTATATCTGGGTTGCCTTTTTCATAATCGGATTTATTTTTGCCCTTGTCCAGCTTATTTTCTTTGGAGATACACAAATCTTCAACAAGCTTGTAAGTTCGACGTTCACCAGTGCTAAAACAGGTTTTGAGATTTCTCTTGGTCTCACGGGCGTACTGACGCTTTGGATGGGCCTGATGCGCGTCGGAGAAAAAGGAGGCGTGGTCAGAGGCCTGACAAGGGTTGTCGGTCCGCTCTTCAGAAGACTTTTTCCTTCTCTTCCCAGGGACAATCCTGCCTACGGATCAATGGTGCTGAATATTGCAGCAAACATGCTGGGACTTGACAACGCTGCCACCCCGATGGGTCTTAAGGCTATGAAGGAGTTGCAGGAGGTCAATCCCCATAAGGATGCAGCCTCTGACCCTATGATAATGTTCCTTGTATTAAATGCTTCAGGGCTGGTGGTCATTCCGGTAAGTATCCTTGTTTACCGGGCACAACTCGGCTCCGCCAATCCTGCTGAGGTGTTTATCCCTATCCTGATTTCGACTTTCGTAGCAGCAATGGCAGGTGTGTTGAGCGTGGCCCTTATCCAGAAAATAAATCTCCTGAACAGGGTTGTTCTGGCATACTTCGGGGTCATTGCGGCAATCCTGGTTGGCATTGTCTGGTTTTTCAGCAGCCTGCCCCAGGAGAAAATAACGGCTTACTCCACATTTGCGGCTAACTTCATTCTTATTCTGGTCATTACCTCATTCATTGTGCTTGCAGTGATCAGGAAGGTCAATGTCTATGATGCCTTCATCGAGGGGGCTAAAGAGGGTTTTACAGTAGCAATTAAGATAATACCCTATCTTGTTGCTATCCTGGTGGCAATTGGGATCTTCAGGGCATCAGGTGCCATGGATTTGATGGTCAACGGCATAGCTGCCTTTTTCGGATGGCTGGGATTTGACACACAATTTGCAGATGCCCTTCCGGTGGCGATAATGAAACCTCTCAGCGGCAGCGGATCGAGGGGATTGATGGTTGATGTCATGACTAATTTCGGAGCTGACTCATTCGTTGGGCGAATGGCCTGCACGATGCAGGGATCAACAGACACTGTCTTCTATGTCATTGCCGTTTACTTCGGTTCTGTCGGCATCAAGAATACAAGGTACGCCATTCTGTGCGGACTGACTGCCGATATTGTTGGGTCGGTTACGGCTATTCTTCTGTCGTATCTGTTCTATACCTGATCTCAGGCCTGTAGCAGCTTCCTCCGCCTCTCACGGTAGTCGGGCACGATACTCTCAAGCAGGGTATAATATTCCTTTCCGTGGTTATGATGCACCAGGTGACACAGCTCATGTATGATGACATAATCAACCAGGGCCGGGTCCTTTTTCATCAGCTCACTGTTGAGTGAGATATTACCGTTTGTACTGCATGAACCCCATCGTCTCTTCATTCTGCGGACACCTACTGACCTAGGCTGCGGCAGTTTGCCGGAATGGATGCCGGCAAGCTCACGGGTGCGGACAGGAAAATAACTCTTTGCTTCATGCACGTACCATGCATCAACAGTTGCTGCAATCATATCAGGAAAGATCCTGTCTGAAAAATCTATTATCAGTTCATCGTCGCGGAGCCCGAAACCTGTCCTTTCAGCCGGTCTGAGCACCACGGTAATGTTTCTTCCGAGAAAAGGTATCAGGCTGCCGTTACTGAGCTGTTTTATTTCTGCAACAGGCTTGATTTCCTTCATCTTCTCCCTATGCCTCGTTATCCAGCTTGTCTTCTGATGCACGAACTGCATCAGTGCATAAACAGGCACGTACCATGGCGCCCTGATCTGGAGGGTGCCTCCGGGCCTGACATATAACGCTATTGTACGGCGTGATGATCTGACAATATCTACCTCAACCTCCTCAGCGGCAATTGTAACTGTTCTCTTCTTCATGAGGAGCAAGACGGGAAACTATTTTTCGGATTTGACAAACTGAGGCCTCCCGGGTTCGGAAGCCACCCTGTAACCTGTTAAAAATCCTGCCTTCGACACCTTCACCAGCTTGTCGAAATCAATAAATTCGTAGTCGTCAGTCTCCCTGTGATAATCCTTATGCAGTCCGGTAAAGAAGAAAAGAGCCGGAATGCCCTTTCGGTAAAAGGGATAATGATCTGAACCGGAGAAATGTTCTCCCTTGCCTTCATCAATAACGGCAATGCCCGCCTGTGCACATGCTTCCTTTGCAATATCCATAAATCCGGGTGTATCGCCGCCTGATACTATCTTTATTGTATCGCTGCCCGTAATATCGATCTCACCGGTGAGGGAAGAACCGGTATCAGTTTCGCGCCGCGATCTGCCTATCATATCGAAGTTGATGTCGGCAACCGTCTTGTCGAGAGGGAACAGAGGGTTATCCACATAATATGTGGAACCGTGCAGGCCTTCTTCCTCACCCGTGGTCCACAGGAATACTATGCTCCGGGGTGGTTTCCTGTTATGTGATGTAAATGCCCGGGCTACATTGAGCAGACCAACGCTTCCTGAAGCATTGTCGTTGGCGCCGTTAAAAATATTGCCTGAACTGTTCCTGCCCACATGATCATAGTGGGCGGTATAAATCACACATTCATTTTTGAGCAAGGGGTCTGATCCTTCTATATAACCGACTATATTAGAGCTTGTAACAGTGTCCCTGGCTACATTGATTGTCACTTCAGCCTTCAGGTCGGGGATGACGAATGAAACGGGTCTCTTTACAAGGGCAATGCTGTCCTGAAGCTGCTTCAGGGTGAGGCTTGCCTTACCAAGCATGAGGTCGGCAACCTCCCTGGTAATGATATAGGCATTGAGGTTGAAGGAAAATTGCTTCCTGAAGAGAGGCTTAAGCTGGTACGAACTGCCCAGCGGGATCAGGTCTGAAGATATATCATTTCCGAGTGCGGGATCGCCTACAAAAAAGATGGCTTTGGCCTGCTGGAGCATGGCCAGTGAGAGCTTGCGGGCTTCGTCCATCTCTTTGATACCAGCTTCCGGTGATGGCAAGCCATTGCCCTTCAGATCCGGATTTCGCGTCATCACTATTACTGATCTGCCCTTCAGCGAGAGACCTGAGAAGTCGTTGTATTTCTCCTCAGTGTTCATGTAACCGTATCCTGCAAATACTACTTCCCCGCTGAAACTTACGCTGTCGCCGGGCGCCATAATGGCGGTCAGCTGGGAAGAGTGGAAAGGATTACCGGTGGAATCGGTTATTGTGATAATTGATTCTCCCGGTATTGTTGTCACGCGAAGATACTCAAGCGACTGGAAAAGGTCCTCCCGGCCTGGCAGGGGCCTGACTCCCATTTTCAGTGCGGCAGAACTTATATACGCAGCGGCGGCATTATTGCCTTCACTGCCTGTCCTGCGTCCTTCAAGGGCGTCGGAGGAGAGATATTTCATGTGTTTCTCAGCCTCATCCCTGGTTATTGACTTAAGGGCTTTTTCCTGAGAGTACGATGACGCTGTCACCAGAAGGGCAGCGCAGAGAAATAAGGGTTTAATATTCATGCGGGACATAATTTAATAAGAATGTAAAAGTACAAAATTGTCATTTACCCTTCAGCGTAATCACAACTATTTCCGGGGGCATGAATATTCTGAGGGCCATACCTATTGTACCCATGCCTGTCGTTACATACAGGTATTTATCCCCTTTGCTGTAAAGGCCTCTCCAGTACTTATGGTAAAATGAAGCAGGAGAAATACGGCCTCCCGGAAAGGGCAATCCCGCCTGCATTCCATGCGTATGCCCGGCGAGCGCCAGATGAGGCATCCGGTCATCCTGCGCTGCAACATCCCAGGCATCAGGGTCATGTATCAGCAACAGGCTGAAGATGCTGTCAGGGACAAGGTCAAACGCCTTGTCAAAATTGCCGTACCGCATGTTAAGATGATGACCGTGGGTGACAATACCCGTTACGGCGATCTTCGCCCCGTTATGTTCAGTCACCACCGTTGTGTCAGACAGGAGTGTGTATCCTGATGCGGCAACCTTTTCTGAAAGCTTTGTCATGCATTGCTGACCGTAGGACTGGGTATAGCCAGGGTGGTAAGTCCCGTCATCATGGTTGCCCGCGATTGCAAAGGCTCCGCTGACAGCAGCGGCCTTTCGCAGGACAGTGTCACAGCTGCCGAACTCCTGCCATCCTAAGGTGATGAAATCGCCGGCGTTGATCAGCAGGTCAGGTCGCTCGGCATTTATGGCGTTGATAACCCGGTCCAGCCTGTCATAATGCCCGTGCCAGGAAGAGAGATGAAGGTCGGATATCAGAACGATCTTCAGGCCGTCAAGCCTGCCGTCAAGGTTGCTGACAGTGATATCCTGCCTGACAATACGCGTATCAAAGCGCTGTCTGAAATAGCCGTCGGCAAAGAGGATCAGCAGCACCCCGGAGATTATAATATTTGTAAGCACCAGTCCGCTGAGCCTGCGGTGCAATATTCTTCCAAGGAGGCGGGTGCTGATGCTTGTCGCAAGGTACAATGAACCGACTGTGATGATCAGGGCAGCCAGAGCTCCGAATACTATATATCTGTATGCGTTTGCAGGGTCCGCAAACTCACCCCTGTATGACACAAGTCTTACAATGAGCCAGACAAGAACCAGGGTCTGTATTGCCTTAACGGTCAGCACAACAGCCTGCAGCCATTTGCTGCGCTGTTTCATGTCAGAAATGAGACGCCAGAATATGTAAATATCTGTCAGTAACAGAATTACGAAAATCCACATCAGACAAATTTGCGGTAAAAATAATACTTTAACCGGGTCTCCGGAACTAAACCGTCTTTTTAAGGTATTTTTGCAGCATGGTAACTGTGGAATTGATAACCTCGCCGGATGTACCGTCACCGGTCACTTATGTCGTCATTGCAGCGAGGTATGACGGAGGATGGCTGTTTGTCAGGCATCGTAAAAGAGGTGGATATGAACTTCCTGCCGGTCACCCCGATGAAGGTGAGGACAGCGTTAAAGCAGCCGTGCGGGAGCTTATGGAGGAGACAGGGGCACTCGCCTTTGCAATGGAACCGGTTACCTGGTATTCAGTCGACATTGGATCAGGCAAACAATTCGGAAGGCTGTTTTTTGCTACTGTTGATACCCTGGGTGAAATTACTGACAAGAATGAGATAGAAGGAGTGAGGGTCTTCAGGCGTTTACCGCGCGACCTGTCGCTGCCTGAGGTAATGACTTTCCTTTACAGGACTGCAGCAGCGTATCTCAGATATACTCGATGCTGACCTGTTTGAGCCACTTATCCTCCAGGATACGGGCTATTCTCTTGACCACGGTGCGCCGTATCTCGAGATCGACAGGCAGGGTGGGATCCTGGTGAGCGACGTTGATGCGCGTACCGACAATGAAGTTGATCTCATCACTGTCCATGACCATCTTGACGATCTTGTCTGCCGGACCCTTGCCGAGCTTCACGCTGTTATTGAAAACCTTGATCAGCTCATTGACTTTCTGAAGGGTAAGGATTCCCTCAGTGACCAGGTCAATGCCCTCCATAAAGCTCTCGGGAGGAAGATCGGGGTCTTCGAAGACCAGTTCATCAACGATTTTCCTGTTGAGCTCCCTTGCAACTATATCTGCGGTGGTGCCGCCGCAAAGAATCACCTTGCCGTTATAGCCCGTCACCCTTGCAGCAAGCTCCTTGTCCTTTTCCTCATCATAAGGCGGTCCGGAGCAGATAAGCAGTTTTCTCGGCTCCCTGAAATAAAGTATGGCACACGAGATATCATCCTTGGCCTCGTAGTTATCATATTTATAGGCCATCGTCACAATCTTCCCGGCCAGGGAATTTGCAGAGATGGAGGCCTCATTTGTAACAAGTGATGCTGCATACTGCTGTACGTTGTCACGTTCCCAGCCAAGAGGCCAGGCATTGCTTCCCATACCGCTCTGCGCCACACCGTCAGACAGGAGAATGATCCTGTCTTCCTTGGCAGGATAGAAGCTGCATTTGTGAAGTATTTTACCGGCATTCCTTCCGTTGTCAAGGACCACATCCTTCCAGTCAGGTTCAAAGGGCTGGTTTCCCCTCAGGATGATGCACCTGGGGTTGTCATATTCAAGTATGTTGGCACGGCCGTCACTCTCAATATCAACGATAGAAAATGTTGCATAGCTTATCTTCCTCACCGAACATACCGGAAGCGTATTCATTATTATTTCAGCGATACGGTCCGGCTCCTTGTGCTCACGGGTGAAGTTGAGTGCCATTGTGGAGGTCAGCGTGGCAAGTATGTTGGCTTTCACACCGCTTCCCATACCGTCTGACAGGACAGTGATGATGCGGTTTTCTTCCCGTACATTGACTGACAGGAAGACATCACCGCAGATACGCTCACCGTAATGATTGCGCTGCTGGCTGTTTACCTCGATAAAGAAATCGCGTTCCATGGCCTTGTCCGGGTTATTTGCCCGTTTCACTTTTTTTCTGCCGGAACGATTCGACAATTGAGTTCAGCATCTTTTCTGTATCGGATGCTCCCTCGCCCAGGAGAAACCCGATCTTCTGTACCATTTCCAGGTTCTTGTCGATCACATCTGACACCCTGGTGATCACTTCCTCGCGCTGCACCTCCGGCGAGAACAGGTCACGGATGACAGCTCCGGCAATCCTGTTCTGCCTTATCGGGAAAATTGAAATATTGAACATCCTGTCGCTGAGCTGCACGTCGCGGCTTATGACAGATTCGTTTTCACGGAGCACGAAAGAGAAGATATTATAAACATTGAACGGCAGAAGGGTCTTCAGATCGGCACCGCGGAGGCCGGGAATAATATCAGCTATCGCCTTTGCATCCTCGCCGATTATTTCCAGGAAGCTCTCATTGGAGTGAAGGATCTTAAGCTCATTGTCGACAATGACAACCCCGTTGGGCAGTTTGTCAAGCATGCTGTGCATCGTCTCCGAGGCATCCTGGGCAACATCTTTTTCACGCATTGCCTGCTCCTCTAAGTCTTTCAGCGCTTTCTTGGTCTCCGACAGCTTCTTGTTGGTCTGCCTGAGGGTTTCAATGTACTCCTGTTTGTTCCTGAGGTTATAGGTGTGGCACATCTCAGGCACTGCCAGTCCTTTTGCAACAGTGGAGGCAAATTCCCGGCAATTGCCGTAACCGCAGGCATTGCAGTTCAGTTCCTCGGACTTTCTTTCCTTGCCAATGATCTTCATCACTTCGTTCACAGCCTCTTCGGGCGGCTCGGGGATCCTCTGGTCATTGGGAGTGAAAGTGCGTGACAGGTCAAGGGCTGACCACCGCTCCATATTCTGTTCCCATTGCTTTTTATCGAGCGCCTCGACGCGTTTTTCGGCATATTGTTTCACCAGGGAGCGCCTTCTGAAACGTTCGTCATGTCTTATCATGCCCGGACCAAGCATGCATCCGTTGCAGAAAAAGAGGTTAAAATGGTGTTTTATTGTATCAATATGATGATCGAAATCCTTGATTGCTTCTTTTACGTCCTCTGCTCCCGAGGCTGTGATGACGTGGCTGGAGACGAGGTCACGCTTTATGCCTGCTGCCTGAAGGATGCCTGCAGGGTAGGGGTAGAGCGCACCCCAGTTTCCGAAAGGAGGATCGAACTCTTCCATCCTGACACCCTTTTCCTGGATCTCATTCTTTTCAAAGAGCTGCCTGATCTCGATGAAGGTCAGGACCGCCTCAACCAGTCTCTTGTCGTTATAAAGCGTTGCTTCGGCCTTTATGTCGATGCATGGGCCGATAAACACATTGGCAACATCCCCGCCATAGAGATCACGCGTCACCAGTGCCGTTGCAACCATCGGGGAAACGATTTGTGCCAGGTTCTGAACAAGGGTCGGATGGTATTTTTCGATAATCTCAACTATCGCCGGACAGTTGGATGTAATGTAATATTTGCCGCTTGACTCTTCAAAGAGTTTCTTGTAGGCATAGGCGACCAGGTCGACACCGAATGAGACTTCATGAACATAGTCAAAGCCAAGCTTCCTTATCATACCCACAAACTTGCGGTAGTCAGTGATGTCATCGAATTCTGACGCTATGCTCGGGTCTATCAGGGCGGCTGTTTTGCGGCCTGACTGAAGCAACTCGCAGACAGTACCGATGGAATCCCTGTATTCAATTGCTTTCGGTGAGCACGCGAGAAAACAGAGTCCGCATCCGACACATCTGTCGGCTATGATCACAGGATGCTTTCTCTCAGGTCTTACCTCAAGGGCATTTACAGGACATACCCTGACACAGGAGTAAGAGTTGCGGCACTTATCCTCATTGATGTATATTACCTGACCGGTGCTGTTCATTTTATTTGCTTTGAGGTCATCTGCCCGTCAGAGCCAGTTCTTTTTCCAGGAGTTTTTCGATATCCTGCAAGCCGGTCTGGGCGAAGGTTCTTCCGTTGATAGTTAAAAATGGCCCTTCGCTGCATCGGTTCATGCAGCGGGCGCCTTTCAAAACTACCTTATCGTCAAGGTGGTTTTTCTTCAGGTAGTCTCTCACTACCTGCACCACTTCCCTGTTACCTCTTGAAAAACAAGAGCTTCCGAGGCATAGTTCAATTTGGAACGATTGTATCAACGATTGTCTTTAAAGTCACATCCCATCAAAAGTACGATATTTTTCATTCGCTTCAATAAGGCAAGGTTCTAATTCAGTTATTAATTGTTAATAAAATAACAATGTTTTTGAAATAACAACAAAAAAGGATAATTTTGTACTGATCTCAATTTGATCAACGTTTTAAAAATGAGAAAGATTGAAGATATTCTCAAACAGTACAGGGCGGGCAGTCACGAGAACCTGATTCCGATACTGCAGGATGTCCAGGCCGAGGAAGGCTATCTGTCCGAAAATGCAATAGTGCAGATTGGTCGTTTCCTGGAGATGTCAACCACAAAAATCTACGGACTGGCTACTTTTTATGACAGGTTCAGGTTTACCCCCTCTGGCAGAATTCACATGAGGATCTGTGACGGCACTACATGTTTCATCAACGGCTCCGAGGCGGTGATCAGGGCAATAAGGGACAACCTGGGTATCGACCCCGGGCAGACAACGCGCGACGGCAGGTTCAGCTATGAACTGACTTCATGCATGGGCGGCTGTAATGAAGGTCCGGTTGTATGCGTGGGTGAAAAATACCACGTGCATGTCAAAGCGGATGAAATACCGGAAATGATAACAAAACTCAAGGCACTGGCTGATCTGAAATGACGGGGAAAGATACAAACGAGCTCATGACCTTCCTGACAGAGGAGGTACTCAGGCCCGGCTCTGACACTGTGTCTGCTGCCACAGCTAAACGGCTTGCGGAAATCCGGCGCGACAAGCCCTCCGTCCCGGTCATCTATGTGTCATCAGGCTCGGCCGCGATCATTGCCGGCAGCGAGCAAAGCGCTGCCGCCGCCGATCTGTATTTCAAAGACATGGGTATCAACGGCCTCATAGTCAGGACCACCTTTCACGGCCCGGCAGTCTTCGAACCTATTGTATGCATTCACCTCCCAGGCAAAAACAAGCTGATATTCAGAAATATAACCGAGGATAAGATTGAAGCCACCCTCAACGGTGTTTTCCATAACGACATGCCAGCGGAAGACCTTGTCGCCCAGTCGGGCTCAACAGGTTTTGAAGCATGGCATGATATCCCCTTCGTTGAGGAGATCCCCTTCTTCAGGATGCAGAAACGTGTTTTACTTGACAACTGCGGCTGCTTTGACCCTGAAAGTATTGAGGATTATATCGCCCGGGGAGGGTACAGGGCTTTCCTCAAGACAATACGGAACTACACTCACCTGGAGGTCTGCGACCTCATTGAGCGCAGCGGGCTGAGAGGACGCAGCGGCGGGGGATTCACCACAGGGCTTAAGTGGAAGTACGCCCTGAACTCGCCCTCCGACAACAGGTTTCTCATCTGCAATGCAAAGGAGAGTGACCCCGGCTCGTATGCCGACAGGTCGGTGCTTGAGGGTGACCCGCACCGGCTGATAGAAGGAATATGCATTGCCTCTTATGCTATAGGTGCTTCAAATGCTGTGATCTTCCTGAAGACCGGATCACCCCATCCGCAGGCACGTCTCCGTAAGGCTCTTGAAGCTGCACGCGATTACGGCGTCATCGGTCACAATATATTCTCAAGCGGTTTCAATCTCGATATCGTGGTCAGGGAGGAAGCCGGAGCGTTTGTCTGCGGCGAGGAAACAGCACTGATCGGAAGCCTTGAAGGCAAACGGGGAATGCCGGAGCTTAAGCCTCCTTATCCTACCTCCCACGGACTCTTCGGCAAGCCGACAGTCATTAATAACGTCGAGACGCTGATGAATGTCCCGCTCATTATGGCCCGCGGACCGGAGTGGTTCCGTGCCATCGGGACTGCAGGAAGCAAGGGCACCAAACTGTTCTCCCTGGGAGGACGGGGACGCTACACGGGGCTGATAGAGGTTGAGATGGGAACCACCTTCCGGACTATCCTGGAGGGCATCTCAGACGGTATTAAGGACGGACGCGCTTTTAAAGCCCTTCAGATTGGTGGCCCCTCAGGGACTTTCATCACGGAAAAGAACCTTGATCTGCAGGTCGATTTTGACCTTCTCAGGGAGCAGGGCATTGCCATGGGCTCAGGAGGACTTATTATTATTGACGAAACGACCTGCATGGTCGACTTCGTCAGGTACTATATGGAGTTCATCCACAAGGAGAGCTGCGGTAAGTGCATACCATGCCGTGAGGGTACGGGGCGAATGCTCGAGATACTTGAAAATATTATACACAAGCCGCACACTGAAGATTCCAATGCCACTCTTGAGCGGTTCAAGGGTGTGATGCAGCTGGAAATCATCGCCTCAGTGATGAAAGATACTTCCCTCTGCGGACTGGGTCAGACAGCGCCCAATCCTTTCATCAGTGCTCTGAGCAACTACCGTGAAGAATTCGAGGAGCATATCTTCGACCGGCGCTGCCGTGCCAATGTCTGTCGCGGGCTCAGGACTTTCGCGATTGATGTCGATAAGTGCACCGGGTGTACCGTCTGCGCTTCGAAGTGCCCTGTCAATGCCATTTACGGTACACGCCTGCAGCCTTTCTTTGTGGTTGACGATAAGTGCATCGGTTGCGGCATATGTTATGATGTATGTAAGTTCAGTGCTGTCACAGTCAGATAAGTCATGCAGTTCACTATAGAAGTAAACAACAAGAGCATCAGGGCGGAGAAGGGAGAGACAATCCTTTCGGCGCTCAACCGCAACGGGATAATGATACCAACCCTCTGCCGCATGCAGGAATTCACGCCTACGGGAGCGTGCCGGATGTGTGTTGTTGAGGTGGAGGGCCGCGACCGGCTTGTGACGGCATGCTCCGCCCCCGTGGAGGAGTGGATGAAGATACAGACCCACTCACCGCGTGTCATCAGGGCAAGAAAAACAATAGTGGAACTGCTTCTTTCAAACCATCCCGACGACTGTCTTTACTGTGACCGCAACCTCGACTGTGAGTTGCAGAAGCTGTCAGATCAGATGCAGGTCAGGGAGCGGCGCATACACGGCAGCAAGATCAAGCCGCGGCGCGACCAGTCGAGCCCGGCAATAGTAAGAGAGCTTTCCAAGTGTATTCTCTGCGGCCGTTGCCTGCGGGTATGCGAGGAGGTTGTCACTGCAACATCAATAGATTTTATCGGAAGGGGCCGGTACACGCATGTGGGCCCGGCAATGGACCGCGACTTCAATTTCTCAAGCTGTATTCACTGCGGCCAGTGCGTGCTTGTCTGTCCCACCGGAGCCCTGCACGAGAAACATTATATATCCGAGGTGCAGGAACAGCTGAGCAAGAATGATGTCATCCGCGTGATACAGTATTCACCGCTGGTGCCCTTTGCCCTCGCTGAGGAGCTGGGCGTGAAGTACAACCGTGATTTCGACAGGCTCCTTAATGCCGCCCTCAGAAAGACAGGATTTGAAAAGGTGTTTCTCTCAGGAACAGGTACAGACCTTCTGATAACGGAGCTCACCGATGCAGTCATTGCAGCCAGGAATGCCGGATCAGACAAACCGATTATAATCTCTGCCTGTCCGGCATGGGTCAAGTACTGCGAACAGTTTTTCCCTGATATACTGCCAATGCTGTCGACACTCAAGACACCGCAACAGATAACAGGCGCCATCATTAAGTCAGTTGTAACTGTCAGCGCTGAAAAGTCGCGCGTTTATACCGTTTCCGTTACCCCGTGCACCGCGATGAAGTTTGAAGCGCGCCGCGACAGTATGACCAGGAAAGGAATAAGCGACATTGATACCGTACTTACTGTCAGGGAGCTTGCAAGGCTGATAATCCTTTACGGCATCGATATCACAAATATTGACCCCGAGCCGGCCGATGAACCCATGTCACAGCGCAGCTCCTCAGCCTTGCTGGCAGAGACTGCCGGCGGCATTACGGAAGCTGTCATCCGGTCGCTTGTTGTCAGGGCCGGGGAAAAGGAACCTGACAGGCAGGCAATAAAAAAACTGCGGGCAGGAGGCTCATTCAGGGAGGTGACAATAACTGCAGGCGAGGCATCCTGGTCCGTCGCCGTGGTTGATGGGCTGAAGGGTTTTGAGAAACTCAGACAGATGCTTGACGGCGGAAAGTTATTTGACCTTGTCGAGGTAATGGCATGTCCCGGTGGCTGTGTCAACGGAGGGGGAATGGTGCCAGCAGGATCAAAAGAGGCAGTCCGTCAACGCTCAAAGTTTGTATTTCAGTCAGATGAGCAGGAAGCTGTAAAAGGTCCGGAAAATTCAGCCTCGGTGGCTGAACTGAACGACAGGGTCTTTAAACAATGTGCTGAGCTGGCCGAAAGTAAGCTGTTCCATACTCATTTTGCCAAAAGGGATGTTTTGCTTTAAGTTAAGGAAATAATGCTGGTCTATACAATAAAGGAATTATGCCGGACCTGTTATACATGCGTGAGGGAGTGTCCGGCGCGTGCCATCCGGATCGTAGGCGGACAGGCAGAGGTTATCGATGAAAGGTGCGTCGCCTGCGGCAACTGCACAAAGGTATGCAGCCAGGGTGCAAAGGTCTTTACAAATACGACTGATCTTGTCAGGAAACTGATCGAAAAGGGAGGCAGGGTGGCCGCGCTGGTAGCCCCAAGTTTCCCGGCAGAGTTTCATGATGTGGCTGATCACAGAAGGATAGTGGGCATGATAAGGGCCCTTGGCTTCAGTTATGTCTCCGAAGTCTCCTTCGGCGCTGATCTCGTGGCACACCGCTACTATAACCTGGTCAGCGGAAACCACGTGAAAAACTATATATCGTCAGACTGCCCGGCTATTGTCACTTTTATACGGTTCTATCATCCTGACCTCACTGAAAACCTTATCCCTGTCGTCTCTCCGATGGTGGCAATGACAAGGGTGGTACGCCGTAAGTATGGTGAAGACCTGCCGGTTGTATTCATTGGTCCGTGTGTCGCAAAAAAAGCGGAGAATGCCGAGGTTGACGCGGCAATAACCTTTCTTGAGCTCAGGGAGATGCTTGAGGCTGCGGGCATAAAACCCGAAAGCGTTGTTCCGTCGGAGTTTGATCCGCCTCTCGGAGGCCGCGGGGCAATATTCCCGGTGACGCGGGGCTTGCTTCAGACTGCCGGCGCCAACGATGATGCAATTAGCGGAAATATAATTGCTGCGGAGGGAAGGATAGACTTCCAGGAGGCAATCAAGGAATTCGAGGAAGGTATGATCGGCGACCAGCACCTCGAGCTGCTTTGTTGCGAGGGTTGCATAATGGGCCCCGGCATGAGCAAGGGCGGCAAGCAGTATAACAGGCGGGCCCTGGTGAGCAACTATGCACAGAATAAAATGGCCAGCCTTGATATGGAAGAATGGCAGCATGAACTTGAAATATATGACACACTTGATCTTTCCGCCGGTTTCAGGGCGGAGGACAAGCGCCGGATGACAGCCGGGGATGAAGAGGTGCAAAAGGTGTTCACCTCGATGGGCAAGCTGACGCCCAAGGATCATCTGAACTGCGGAGCATGCGGGTATGACACCTGCTATGACCATGCCATTGCTATCGTCAGAGGATTTGCCGAGGAGGAGATGTGCCTGCCGTATTCAATTGAGAAGCTTCACAAATCAGTCAGGGAGCTTGCGCTGTCAAATGCCAAGCTCACCACAATGCAGAACGCCCTTAAGCAGTCTGAGAAACTGGCTCACATGGGTCAGCTGTCAGCCGGTATTGCTCATGAGCTTAACAACCCCCTCGGGGTGGTCATTATGTACAGCAATATCCTGCTCGATGAAACCAGCTCGGAGGATCCGGTCAGGCAGGACCTGCAGCTGATAGTTGAACAGGCGGCACGATGCAAGAAGATCGTTGCGGGACTGCTCAACTTTGCAAGAAAGAACCAGGTGAATCACCAGGACCTTGATATCCGGAAACTGACTGAACAAAGCGTCGCCGGTGTCGTTTTCCCCGAAAATGTAAAGGCCGTGATCGATGACCGTACCACCAATCCTGATGCTGCAATCGACTCCGAGCAGATGACGCAGGTGCTGACCAACCTGTTCAAGAATGCTATAGATGCCATGCCTGACGGCGGAACGCTGGAGATATGCCTTGAGGATACGGTCAGTGATGTAATATTCAACGTATCTGACACCGGCACCGGTATTAAGGATGAGGATAAGGGCAAGATCTTCGAACCCTTCTACACCACCAAGGGTCTCGGGAAAGGAACAGGCCTGGGGCTGGCAACCTCTTACGGCATCGTGAAGATGCATAAGGGACAGATCACTGTCGAGACCAACGCTGATCCTTCCAGGGGACCGACAGGAACAAAATTCCGGATCATAATCCCGAGAAGACCTGAATAAGTGCCGGGCTGATTAATTAAAAGAGAATAACAGGAAAAACATAAGTCAGAACATGAGTAAGAAAGTTTATACGGTTTTACTTGCAGACGATGACCCCGATTATCTGTTCCAGGTAGCATTTTACCTGCGCAGCAGCGGTTACGAGGTTGTGGCTGTAGAAAGCCAGGCTGAGGCGGAGCAGGTGATCACGAAGATGAAGCCTGACCTGGCTGTCTTTGACCTGATGATGGAAAGCGACGACAGCGGCTTCATCCTCTGCTACAAGCTAAAACGCAGGTATCCTGAGGTGCCTGTGATCCTTGCCACCGCCGTGGCACGGGAAACGGGCATTACATTCGGTCTCAGCAGCGACCAGGACCGCGACTGGATAAGGGCTGATCTCTATCTTGAAAAAGGCGTCAGGCCTGAACAGCTTGATCAGGAAATAAAGAAATTGCTGAAGATATAACATGGCACAGCTAAGAGTTCTTGTAGTGGATGACGAACCTGGGATAAGATCAGGTGTTGCAAGGATACTGCGCAACTTCAATGTAACGTATCCGTTTATGGATGAGGACTATACTTATGAGGTCCTTGAGGCAGCCACGGGCGAGGAGGGCATTGAGATAATCGACCGGGAAAAACCCGATATCCTCCTCCTTGACAATAAGCTGCCGGGCATTCAGGGTGTGGAAGTACTTGAGTATGTCAGAAAGAAGAACTATGACATCGTTGTGGCAATGATAACCTCCTATGCCTCCCTCGACGTCGCCCTCAAGGCACACAATGACGGAGCCATTGATTTCATTCCCAAGCCCTTTACTCCTCAGGAGCTTAAAACATCAATAGAACAGATAACAAAGCAGCAGTATCTCAGACGGATAACTCACAAGCTGAGGGTGGAGGGAAAAAAAGTCCGCTTCCAGTTCCTGTCGGTGCTGTCTCACGAACTTAAGGCGCCGCTGAATGCAATTGAAGGGTATCTCAGGATGATGCAGGAGAGGCAGATGGGTGATTCGATTTCGGAATATGCGTCGGCGATTGACAGGTCACTCCAGCGTATCGACAGTATGCGCAACCTGATCATGGACCTCCTTGACTTCACCAAGGTCAACTTCGAGAGGCAGGTTGAGAAACTGCAGGAAGTCGACCTGAAGGATGTTGTTTCACTTGCCGTGGTAACCGTCAGCCCATATGCCATTCACAAGGATATTCAATTCGTTACCGATATCAGGAACTGTGAAAAAATCTGGGCAGATCCCAACGATTTTGAGATCATCCTTAACAACCTTGTCTCAAATGCAGTCAAGTACAACAGCACTGGTGGCACTGTGACTGTTACAGTTGATTGTAATGACAATGATTTCATGATTACCGTTGAGGATACAGGGATAGGCATGAATCCTGATGAGAAAACAATGCTCTTTGAGGAATTTTCAAGGATAAAGAATGACAAGACCAGGAATATCGGGGGAAGCGGCCTGGGACTCTCGATTGTTAAAAAGGTGGTTGAATTATACCATGGCGTGATCAATGTCGAGAGTACTCCTGACAAGGGCTCGGCATTCACAGTTATAATTCCCAGGATACAGGTGACAAATATAAAGGCTCAGCTATGAAAAAATTACCGGGCAAGACAGTTGAACGTCTCAGCAAGTACAGGCGTGCCCTCCTCGGGTCACTGGCTCAAAACCGCAGTTACATCTTCTCTCATGAACTGGCGGCGCTTCTGCATATAACGGCAGTGCAGGTAAGGCGTGACCTGATGCTTATCGGTTACGGAAGCGTGATGCGCAAGGGATATGATATCAGGGTGCTTATAAATACAATAGGCGACATCATTGACGCACCGGGCGGACTGAATGTTGCAATTATCGGGATGGGTAACCTGGGCCGCGCCATCACCGGTTATTTCAGGGGAAAGAGAACCAACCTGAACGTGATAGCTGCCTTTGACACTGACACCCAGAAGGTTGATAAGGTGGTGGCAGGCGTGAAGTGTTATCACATTGATCAGATCAGGAAACTGAAAAGTGAGCTTGACATAACCATTGCGGTACTGACCGTGCCTCCTGACCAGGCTGTAGCTGTCACCTCACTTCTTGTCGGAAATGGCATAAAGGGTATTATGAACTTCACCACGGTGCCACTTAATGTGCCGGATAATGTTCATCTCGAGGAGTTTGATATGATAACCTCCATTGAAAAGGTGGCTTACTATGTCAGGGAAAAACAGCAGCCTTCATTATAATGAGGATTTACAGAAGCTTTGAAGAAGCTGCAGGCATAACGTCACCGGTTATCACTACGGGTACCTTTGACGGTGTGCACATTGGTCACAAAACAATCATACGGAGGCTTAAGAAACTGGCCTCAGATCATCAGGGTGAATCAACCCTCATTACTTTCCATCCCCACCCCAGGGCAGTGCTTTACCCTGAAAGCGTGGGAAAAGGCCTCAGGCTCATCTGTTCGCAGGAGGAGAAGATTGAAATGCTCAGAAAGACAGGCCTCGATAATCTGATCATAATTGAGTTCACAAAAGAGTTTTCACATATCACCGGCGAAGAGTTTGTAAGGGAGATCCTTTGCGGTATCCTGAAATCGAAAGTTATTGTCGTGGGACAGAACCATCATTTCGGGTTTAACCAGGAGGGAGATTACCGCAAGCTCTGGGAGTGGAGAAGCCTTTACGGATTTGAGGCTGAAGAAATTCCTATGCAGGAGGTGCAGAATGAAACGGTCAGCTCCACCCGCATACGCCAGGCGCTGTCGGAAGGTTATATCCAGCGGGCAAACGCCTACCTTGACCATTTCTATATAATTATCGGCGCTGCAGCGCGGGATGATCAGTCTTTTTCGCAGGACATTCCTTTTATAAAAATCCCGGTAACGGAAAAGACCAAACTGGTGCCTCCGCATGGCCTTTATGCAGTTTCCTGCGCTGCAGACACTTTCTTTTCCAGGGGGATGGTATTTATTGCTGATAATAATGCCGGTATTCCGGATATATTTGTTCATCTGGAGAATTACGAGGATGATATCCCCGGAAAACGGATGACACTTTTCTTTCACAAAAGGCTTGCCGCGTATAAGCCGGGAGAACCCGTGCCAACCGCCATTGCCAAAGGGATTGAGGAGATGCAGGAGCTCATTTTCTGAAGAGTGACGGCAAAACATGACCCGAAAATCAGTATCTTTGGAGGTTGGTCAGCAGGGTTGATTTTTAAATGAATTGAAATGAAGTTTAGTCCAGAAAAATGCAGTTTACCGGACCGTCGGATGGAACCGTTCATCGACCCGGCTGAGATATGGTCGTTTCTGAACAATGCAAAGCCTGATAAAGTCAGGGTGAGGGAGATAATATCAAAATCGCTTGACAAGCAGAGACTTACCATGGCAGAGACGGCAGTTCTGATCAATGCAAGCAGTGAGCTCGCCGACGAGATCAAAGACGGCGCCAGGGAGCTGAAGAAAAAAGTCTACGGTAACAGGATCGTTCTGTTCGCTCCTCTTTATATAGGGAACAAATGCGGAAACAACTGTCAGTACTGCGGTTTCAGGGCTTCAAACAGGGAGGCAAAAAGAAGGACACTCACCAATGATGAGATCAGGGACGAGGTGGTGGCCCTGGAAGAAAACGGACAAAAGAGGCTTATACTGGTTTACGGCGAACACCCTGAATACAGTCCTGAGTTTATTGCAGATAATGTCAGGCTGGTCTACAGCGTGAAGAAGGAGAGGGGAGAGATACGCAGGGTTAATATTAACGCAGCACCGATGGATATCGACGGGTTCAGGACTGTCAAGAATTCAGGTATTGGAACATACCAGATCTTTCAGGAAACATATGACCCGGAAGCCTACAAATGGTACCATCTCGGAGGCAGGAAGAGCGATTATGAATGGAGGCTCACTTCACTTGACAGGGCCCAGGAAGCCGGCATCGACGATGTCGGGGTAGGGGCGCTCTTCGGGTTGTACGACTGGCGGTTTGAGGTGATGGGACTTGTTCGTCATGCCAATCACCTTGAGGCATGTTATAATGTCGGCCCTCATACTATTTCGTTCCCGAGAATCAAGGACGCATCCTCGCTGAACCTGAACGGTAAATACTATGTCAACGATGATGACTTCATGAAACTGATAGCCATTCTTCGCCTTGCCGTACCCTATACGGGACTGATCCTCACTGCCCGCGAGGCACATGAGGTGCGTACGGAGGCAATGGCTTTCGGGGTGTCGCAGATTGACGGCGGAACTAAACTGGAACTGGGAGGCTATGCCGCTTCAAAGAACGGGATACAGGACCTTAACCGTGAACAGTTCAGGATCAGCGATGAAAGGTCACTGGCCGATGTCATTAATGAGCTGATCGAAAATGATTATATCCCGTCGTTCTGTACAGCCTGCTACCGTCTCGGGCGCACCGGAGAACACTTCATGGAATTCTCCGTACCCGGCTTCATCAAGCGGTACTGCACTCCGAACGCCATACTGACATTGTCAGAGTATATTGTTGATTATGCATCTCCCGAGCTGGCAGAGAAAGGGTGGAAAGCTATTGAAAAAAACATGACCGGTCTTGATGAGGGGCTGAAAGACGGTCTCAGAAAGAAAATTGACCGCATAAAAAACGGGGAAAGAGACCTTTACTATTAATAACATAAGTCATGGCCAGAGTAGTTGGTATCAAAATCACAGACAGGATCAAGGAGGCAGGGCTTGTTCAGAAAAGCCTCTCCATGTATGGCAGCGTGATCAGCACGCGCCTCGGCTTTCATGAACTGAGTAATGAAGTATGCAGCCGCGAAGGGTTTATGGTCATTCATCTTGCCGGGATTCCGGACGAGTGTGATGAGCTGGTTGACATACTGAAAAAGACAGAGGGTATCATAGTTAAGGAAATGCTCTTTTCGCACGGTCTTTCCGATGCTCCGGTGGAGTGTGGGGGAGTTACACTGCTTGGCATCATGGTGCCGAGGCGCGATGACCTTGGAATAAAGGTTCAGGCTATCCTGACGACATTCGGATGCGTAATAAGGACGCGGCTGGGTGTTAACGAGGTCTATTTCGGTGAGCCTGCCGGCCTGATCATTCTCGAGCTTACCGGCGACGTGAAACAGTTTGTCTCCCTTGAGAGGGCACTTCGTGATATAGATGATATAGCTATAGGACGAATTTGCTTTCCTTCCTGACCCTGTTTCCGTCAATCCTCTTATCGAAGTGGGGAGTGTCACCGCTTTTTCCCAGGCCTACCGTGGTACCGGACAGCAATTCCAGCTTGAGCCCGCTTATATTTGACTCATCGACTTCATGGTAGCCGGGCTTGCCCGTATAGATCCGGTAGCCATCCCTGTAGCGGCTGGGTGTCAGGTTAGGCATGACCACATTTGCCCCTGAGCCTATCGCCATCTCACGTCCCAGGGGATCAATTGTCTGCATTGCAGTGGAAGCAACTATGTTAATGTCTTTCATCACCAGCCTGATAATGGCTATCATTCTGAGAGTCAGATTGAAACGCTCTCTGAGAAAGAGATTGTCCGTACCATTTTTACCAAGCGGGGTATCTGTATGCTCGATGAACGGGCCCATGCCGCACATATCCACGTCGAAATCGCGCATGAACAATATATCGTCTGCCAGATTACTCAGTGTCTGCGACGGCAGACCGACCATCACGCCGGTGCCTGTCTGATAGCCTGTATCCTGTATCATCTTCAGACACTCAAGCCTTCTTTCGTATCTGTGCATATCGTCATTGGGGTGGATCCTGCGGTAGAGATCTGCACTTGATGATTCGATGCGCAAGAGATACCTCCGGGCGCCGGCTTCATACCAGCGCCGGTATGTATCTTTGCTCTGCTCTCCCAGTGAAAGGGTGATGCCGAGCTGCCCGTTCGTCATTGCCGTAATGGTGCGGACAAGATACTCCACATTGCTGGTAAATTCTTCCGACGAATTCTCTCCCGACTGCATGGCTATCGACCCGAAATTCATCCGGTATGCCTTCATGGCTGCCTCTATCACCTCGCTGTTGGTGAGGGTGTACCGGTCTACATGCCTGTTGTCGCGCCTGATACCGCAGTAGAGGCAATTCTTGCCGCAGACATTTGAAAATTCGATGAGACCCCGGAGATAGACAACGTTTCCAATGTATTTGTTTCTTATTTTGGCAGCCGTCCGGCAAAGAAGAGTGGCGTCTTCGTCACCGCATCTCAGCAACTCTATAATGTCGGATCTGTCAGGATCTTTTTTTTCAAGTATCGACTCTATCCGGGAAGTCATAAAATTCAGTCCGTCTAAATTACTCTAACAACAATCCGGTAATAAAGTTTAGACCGGTGCAATAATTTTTCAGAAGCCTCTTCCGAACATGCCCCAGAGGGTTCTTTTCATCTCCTGCCAGCGGCTCATGGAAGCCATGGCGAATGAACCGGTATATTCAGTTACAGCTTTTCTTGCTTCGTCATTTTTACCTTCGCTGACGAGGCTTTTCACCCTCTCTTCAAGGGCAGGAAGCTCGGCAAATGCCTTATCTTCCATCTCCGCAACGGCAGGCTCTATAAGCTTGCGTCCGCGATCCCAGTTCACCGTCGCCAGCCTGTTGGCTTCACGGAATGCCCATATGGCTGCATCCTCACGGTAGCGGTGCTGCCCGCAGATACTGAAGCTTTCCGGCAGTGACATCGTGCCGGAGAAAATCGGTATCCGGGGACTCTGGCCGGGATTGTCAAAGGAGAACCAGGCAACGGCACCCACCTCGTCAGGCAGCCATTCGCGGCACTGAATGACGTGCGAGTAGGAACATCCGGCAATGGCTATTGTCCGTTGTCTCTCAATCGTGCCCGGCTTCACCTCATTGATGAGAGTGCGCAGGTCATTGTTCATCCAGTTTGAGACAACGGGTGATTTGACTGTATCGGTGACCTCATTGCCGGCCTGATCCTTTGTTGTTACCCTGACAAGAAGGTTCTTTGTCATATCGTATTGTGTGCCTTCGTAAGTCTGCCGGTAAAGGGCCATCACATCACGCACAGACACTTTCTTTTCCGGCCTGACGGAAAAGGGAAGCTCATCCATATCCATTGTCAGGCCGAGGGAGGGAGCAAGGGTGCTGAGTACAAAAAATTCCCTTATGGCATAGGGCTTGCCCGTATTGATCACCTTATAGAATTTGAATGGCTCTTTGCCGTCCCAGTAACCAAGGTCCCTTGCTTTCCTGCGAAGGTCGGACGAGGTCATGAAATAATCATTGTTTTTGAAGTCCACCTCTGAAATCCTGGGAATGTTGGCTGCTATCCCAACATGGTCATCAGGAATTCTCTGGGCAACCCATAATGCTGACGGCTTGCCCGGACCGGAGCCGGCTATCTCAAGCTGCCATACCTCCCTCTTGTCGGCAATAGTTATACACTCTGCCAGGTCTGCATACCCGTATTCCTCCGCCAGCGAACCTACCAGCGCAATGGCCTCCCTCGCAGTTGTACAACGCTCAAGGGCGATCTTTTCAAGCTCTTCGATGAGGAACAGTCCCTTGTCGTTGATCAGCTCCTTGCGTCCGTAGATCGTCGTCTCCCCAATGGCAAGCTGCTTCTCGTTAAGACAGGGGTATGCGGTGCTCAGGTATGCATATGTGGAAGCCACCTCAGGGATCTCACCCTTGCGGATCACGCCGTTCCTGTCCCATGCCTCCTCAGTAAAAAGTGTGCCCCAGTAAACAGGATGAAGGGAATCTTTCTCCGTTTTTCTTGCCGGCACCACCTCGAGCCAGGTGCGGTACCTGCCGTCACAGGTGTGCGAGGTCATTACCGAGCCGTCCGTAGATGCCAGCCTGCCAACCATGATACTGGTGCAGTTCTCGGCATACCCCGGTCCGTCAGGATCAGTCTCTTTGGTTAACTGTGCATTTGTAAGAAAAGGAAAGAGTACAAGCAGAACGGCCATTCCTGCCCTGAGTTGAATGTTCCGGCTATAATTTTTCATGAAGGTTGCTTTCGTTTTAAAAGTAATCAGTGTATAAGATTTCAGGAGGTCAAATATAATATTATACACCAAATAACCGAAACCGCACCGATAATTGATAACCGGTATCAGTCTTCAGTCTTCAGTCCTCAATCTTCAGCCTGCAGTCCTTAGTCCTCAACCTTTGCCGACTGTGGATTGCCGACTGAAGACTGATAAAAACATCAGTGTCATTTGTTATATTTTAAATTGTTTTTATCTTTAGAAAAGAACTCAAATCCTGAAAATGATCAGTGATAAATTATTGAATCCCAGAAGCATTGTTGTTGTTGGCGGATCTGATGACATTACCAAGGCAGGAGGCAAGGTACTGAAGAACCTTCTCGCAGGCTCCTTCAGGGGAGATGTTTATGTCGTCAACCCCAAGGCGCCCGATGTGCAGGGCCTTAAAGCCTATGCTGATGTCTCCCTTTTACCGGAGACGGATATGGCGATACTCGCCGTTGCAGCACGATTTTGTCCGGCCATTGTAAAGACCCTTGCAAACGAAAAGGGAACAGGCGGGTTTATCATACTTTCAGCCGGGTTCAGTGAGGAGGATGAAGAGGGTGCTGCGATTGAGAAAGAGATCGTGGAGACAATCGATAAGGCCGGGGGTACACTGATCGGTCCGAATTGCATAGGGTATCTCAACCAGAACTATCACGGTGTCTTCACGGAACCGATACCCCGTTTATCAGCGCAGGGAATTGATTTCATATCCGGCTCCGGTGCCACCGCTGTTTTTATCCTGGAGGCAGCCATCACAAACGGCCTTCCCTTTTCAAGCGTATGGTCTGTCGGTAACAGCGCACAGGTGGGCGTTGAGGATGTGCTTGAGCATCTTGACCTGACCTTTGATCCTGATCGCAGCTCGAAGATCAAGCTGTTATACATTGAAAACATAAGTGACCCCGCCAGGTTCCTGGAGCACTCTGCCTCGCTCATCAGGAAGGGGTGCCGCATTGCTGCAATCAAGGCCGGCACCTCGGAAGCCGGATCAAGGGCAGCTTCATCACATACGGGCGCCATGGCATCGCCTGACGGCGCCGTGGATGCCCTGTTCCGCAAGGCAGGCATCGTAAGGTGCTTCAACCGTACAGAGCTGGCATCTGTGGCCGCACTCTTTACATATAAAAAGCTCAGCGGTAAAAGGATAGCCATCGTCACTCATGCCGGCGGACCTGCGGTAATGCTTACCGATGCCCTGAGCGAAGGAGGAATGGAGATACCGCATCTTTCGGGAGAAGCTGCCGGCCGCCTTCTTGAGAAACTCTTCCCCGGATCGTCGGTTGCGAACCCGATAGACTTCCTGGCAACAGGTACCGCCGAACAACTCGGTTTTATCCTCGATGCATGCGAGAATGACTTTGATGAGATCGATGCCATGGCTGTCATCTTCGGCAGCCCGGGACTCTTTCCGGTGGATGATGTTTACAGCCTGCTGCATGACAAGATACGCAGTTGCCGCAAGCCGATTTACCCGATACTGCCCTCAGTGATAAATGTTAAAAGGGAGATTGCTGACTTCATGGCTCACGGAAATGCGATATTCCCCGATGAGGTGCTTTTCGGCAGGGCGCTGTGCAAGGTATCCGCCACCCCGGTCCCGGAAGCAACAATCCGGCGGTCAGCGATTGCTGACGGAAAAATGATACGTTCGGTCATCGGGGAAGCCGGAAACGGCTACCTGCCACCCGATAAGGTTACTCTGCTGCTCAACGCTGCAGGCATCAGGACTGTACCCGAAAGAGTGGTTTATTCTTCGGAAGAAGCTGCCAGTGAAGCCGTCAGTATGGGCTTCCCTGTGGTGATGAAGGTCATCGGGCCGCTGCATAAATCAGATATGGGAGGTGTGGCGCTGAACGTCAGCACAGTTGACGGTGTGAATGCCGAGTTCAACAGGATGATGAAGCTGCCGGAGGTGACAGCGATACTTGTACAGAAGATGATCAGCGGGATGGAGCTGTTTTGCGGGGCGAAGAGGGAAGGCAGGTTCGGTCATCTCGTCATGGCAGGGATGGGTGGCATTTTTATCGAGGTATTCAGGGACGTCGCAACCTGCCTGGCGCCTGTGTCGGATCAGGAGGCGGAGACGATGATACGGTCGCTCAAGTCATACAAGATCATGAAAGGGGCACGCGGCGGCAAAGGCATCAGCGAAGAGGCATACAAAAAAGTGATTACCTCCCTCTCAGACCTCCTGGTTGAGGCACCTGAGATCTTTGAGATGGATATCAACCCGCTCCTGGGCTCCGGAGACTCTATAGTTGCTGTCGACGCCAGGATCAGAATCGAAAAGTAGCCGGCAGTCAGCAATCAGCAGTTTTCAATTGGAGACTGAAGACAGGAGACTGGAGACTGATAACTGGAAGGGCATAGAGCAAGGAGCAAGGAGCATGGGGCATGCTGACGAGCCGCCGGATGGCGGAGAGGCAGTCCCGCGGAGCGGGAGAGCATAGGGCAGAAACGAGATAAATGACTTATGAAGAAGGCGGATTTGATTTTTACGCTGGCGTTTGTGGCCATTTTTGTGCCATTCTTTGTGTCGGACAGACTCTTTGAATTCTTTGTCCGGTTCAGCACAGAGTGGGCTTTCACAGCCAGCTTCATTAAGTTTGCCCTGCTCGCCACGATGGGGGAGATGCTCGGCAGCAGGATCAGGACGGGCATATATCTTCCGGCCGGCTTCGGACTTATTTCGCGTGCCATTGTATGGGGATTTCTGGGCATGACGGTCAAGGCGGCGTTCATGATATTTGGCAACGGAGTACCGTCGATAATAGAACATCTGGGAATGACCGGCACCGCCTCCATAATGGCCGGACCGGTTACGCCGCCTAAAATCCTGCTCGCATTCTGCATCAGTTTTTTCCTTAATATATTTTATGCCCCGCTGCTGATGGTCACCCACAGGATCAGCGACCTTCACATCGCTTCGGTACAAAGAGAAAAGGGCAGGCTGCTCAGAATGCCCGACGTTGCGCAAATGCTTGCCTCCGTCGAATGGAAATCGATGTGGGGCTTCGTGCTGAAGAAGACAATTCCATTCTTCTGGATCCCGGCACAGACGGTGACGTTTCTGTTACCCCAGGAATTCCAGATCCTTTTTGCCGCCCTGCTCAGCACGGTGCTGGGTGTGATACTTGCATTGTCGGGTCAGTCAACTGACAGGAGGTGAAAATTAAGAATTAAGAGTTAAGAATTATGAATTAAGAATTTGAAAATCAAATAATTCGCAAATTGCTCAAACCCTCAGATTGAGGAGCATGGCGACGAAATCCCGACCACGAAGTGCGTCGGGACCATCAGCCAAACATCAAATATGACAAATAGCAGTTTTAGTTAACTTAAAGATTGATACCTTGTGGGCACTGATGAGGGCTTAAAATAGAAAATATATGCAAAGTACCCCCATAAATCATAAAACCGTAAGCAAGGCGATCACCGACAGCGGTATCACTGATATCGGTCACGCAAGCATCAGGGAGATCGTCAAGCTGGTCAATCTGCTCATTAAAGAGACTGGCGTCGAGTTCATAAGGATGGAGATGGGTGTACCCGGACTGCCGTCAGCAGAGGTTGCAGTCGAGGCTGAGATCGAAGCTCTGAGGAGAGGAGTGGCTTCGGTTTATCCTGACATCGAGGGCCTCCCGGAGCTGAAGACCGAGGCAGCACGGTTCGTCAAGCTGTTCCTGGATACCGACGTGCAGCCTGAATGCTGCGTTCCTACCGGCGGTGCAATGATGGGAGGGATGGCCGGCTTCATGGTTGCCAACAGGAACGACCGGACCAAGGAAGGAACTCTTTTCCTGGACCCCGGATTCCCCGTGCAGAAGACACAGACACGGATACTGGGACAGGATTACCGCTCATTTGACGTTTACAACTACCGCGGTGACAAACTGGCTGCAAAACTTGAATCCTCCCTTCAGTGCGGGAAGGTGTCGACAATCCTCTATTCCAACCCAAATAATCCGTCATGGATCTGCTTTACGGAAGATGAACTCCGTACGATAGGTACACTGGCGAAGAAGTATGACGCTATCGTGATTGAGGACCTGGCTTATTTCGGGATGGATTTCCGGAGCGACTATTCGATTCCGGGTGTGCCTCCGTACCAGCCCACTGTGGCGCATTACTGTGATGACTATATCCTGCTCATCTCCAGCTCGAAAATATTCAGCTATGCCGGTCAGCGCATAGGCCTCATGGTCATGTCCGACCACCTGTACAACCGCCATTATCCTGACCTGCTCAGATATTATTCTTCGGAGATCTTCGGAAGAGCTATGATATTCGGTGCATTGTACGCCCTATCTTCAGGGGTAACTCACTCGGTGCAGTACGGTTTTACTGCGATTCTTAAAGCTGTTAACGGCGGGAATTATAACTTTGTCGAAAATACGGAGGACTATGGCCGCAAGGCAGCTATCATGAAGGAGCTCTTTATCAGGAACGGATTCAATATTGTCTATGACAGGGATATCGACAGGCCTCTTGCTGACGGCTTCTACTTCACGATTTCATATCCCGGGTTCAGCGGCGGCGAGCTTTTGCAGGAATTGCTTTCATACGGCATGGGTGCAATAACCCTGAGCATTACAGGAAGCGAAAGAGAGGAAGGGCTGAGGGCATGTGTATCACAGGTGAAACGCACACAAATGCCCCTGCTTGAAGAAAGACTCAAGCTGTTCAGGGAAAATAATCCTGTAACAACCTGACAAGAATAAATCAACAAAGAAAAACAGAAACAAAATGGCTAAGATAAGAGGTGCTGTTGTAATTGACACAGAGAAATGCAAGGGGTGTGAAGTATGTGTTGTCACGTGTCCCACCCAGACGCTGGCACTGGCGGCTGAGGTTAACGGCAAGGGGTATCATTTCTCCTATGCGGCTAATCCTGATGCATGTATCGGCTGTGCCAACTGCGCAGTTGTATGTCCTGACGCTGTCATCACTGTGTATAAGCTAAAGATGGGCTAAGAAGGAAAAGAAACAAACAGATAGATTAATGGAAAAGGAACTGAAACTGATGAAGGGCAACGAGGCTCTTGCCGAAGCGGCGATCAGAGCCGGCGTCGATGGTTATTTCGGGTATCCAATCACTCCGCAGAGCGAGATACTGGAATATCTGATGGAGGCTAACCCACAGACAACTACCGGCATGGTGGTCCTTCAGGCTGAGAGCGAGGTGGCGGCTATAAATATGGTTTACGGTGGCGCCGCCTGCGGCAAGAAGGTAATGACTTCATCATCATCTCCGGGAATAAGCCTGAAGCAGGAGGGGATAACCTACATTGCAGGTGCCGAGCTGCCCTGTCTTATAGTGAACGTGGTCAGGGGCGGACCCGGACTTGGAACCATACAACCGGCCCAGAGCGACTATTTCCAGGCGGTCAAGGGAGGAGGGCACGGTGATTATCACCTCATCGTTCTGGCACCTTCGTCAGTACAGGAGATGGCTGACTTTGTCGAACTGTCATTTGACCTTGCATTTAAATACAGGAATCCTGTGATGATACTCTCCGACGGTGCCATCGGGCAGATGATGGAGAAAGTATATCTCAAACCACAGAAAAAGAGATCGGAGGAGATCCTTCCCTGGGCTACAACGGGCAAGCCTGCAACACGTGAGCGTAACATAATCACTTCACTCGACCTTGATGCTGAGCGCCAGGAGAAGTTCAACATGAAACTGGTTGCCAAATACAGGGAGGTTGAAGAAAATGAAGTCCGTTATGAAGAGTTCATGACTGACGATGCCGAGTATCTTTTTGTTGCTTACGGCACAAGCGCCAGGATATGCCAGAAGGCTATCAAGATGGCCAGGGCTGAAGGAATCATGGCAGGCCTCGTCAGGCCGATCACTCTCTTCCCCTACCCGAAAAAGAGACTGAATGAACTTGCATCAAAGGTCAAAGGCATGCTCGCTGTTGAGATGAGCACCGGGCAGATGGTCGAGGATGTGATGCTTTCAGTTAACGGCAAGACGCGCGTGAGCCACTATGGAAGGATGGGCGGCATGATACCCACCCCTGAAGAGGTGGTGGAAAATCTGAAAATTTTTATAAAAGGATAAAGAGATGGCAGAGTTCAACATAAAAGACATAGTAAAACCGGAAAACCTGGCATATAAAAAGTCGAAACTCTTAACGGACAACGTGATGCACTACTGTCCGGGTTGCGGTCACGGAACCGTTCACGGGGTACTGGCAGAGGTGTTGGAGGAGGAGGATCTTCAGAGCAAGACAATTGGTATTTCGCCCGTAGGCTGTTCGGTGCTTATGTACAACTATCTCGATGTCGATATGCAGGAGGCAGCTCACGGCAGAGCCCCGGCACTGGGTACCGCCGTCAAGCGCCTGATGCCTGACAAGTTCGTCTTCACATACCAGGGTGACGGAGACCTGGCCGCCATAGGCACTGCAGAGACAATCCATACCTGCAACAGGGGAGAGAATATTCTCATGATTTTCATAAACAACGGCATCTACGGCATGACCGGGGGACAAATGGCCCCCACCACCCTCGAGGGAATGAAGTCGTCCACGTCACCATACGGACGTGATGTTGTGACAATGGGTTCGCCTATAAAGATGGCCGATATTGTAGCACTGCTGCCCGGTACATGCTATGTCACCCGTCAGAGCGTCCATACAGCTGCCGGCGTAAGGAAGCTCAAGAAGGCGCTGAAGAAAGCTGTCGAGTATCAGAGGGACAAGAGGGGAACCTGTTTTATCGAGGTGGTGTCAAACTGCCCCTCCGGATGGAAGATGACGCCGGTCCAGTCTAACCAGTGGATGGAGGAGAACATGTTCCCGGCTTATCCGCTGGGTGATATTAAAGTTCCGAAGGATTCGTAAACATTCCGTGCAGTGATTCACTGGCAGGGTGTCGTTACATTGTATAATTCAGCAAATCAGATAATTTTTAAAGAATATCATGACAGAAGAAATAATAATTGCAGGCTTTGGCGGGCAGGGCGTGCTCTCGATGGGAAAAATCATGGCTTATTCTGCCATGATGCAGGATATGGAGGTTAGCTGGATGCCGTCCTACGGCCCGGAGATGAGGGGAGGAACGGCCAACGTGAATGTCATTCTCAGTGATGAACGGATAAGCTCACCGATACTCAGGAGCTTTGACACGGCTATCATCCTTAACCAGCAGAGCATGGACAAGTTTGAGCACAGCGTCAAGCCGGGAGGAACCCTGATATATGACAGCAACGGCATCACGCGCCATCCGGAAAGGAAAGACATTACAATCTACAGGGTTGATGCCGCGGAAGAAGCTTCAAAAATGAAAATGCAGAAGGTGTTCAATATGATTGTCCTTGGCGGTTTCATGAAGGTAAAACCAATCCTCAAGACGGAATTTGTGATCAAGGGATTAAAAAAATCTCTCCCTGAAAGATACCATAACCTCATTCCCCTTAACGAAGATGCAATTAAACGGGGAATGGAGATCATTAGAGAAGGTCAGTTAATTTGCGATTTGCGATTTGCGATTTGCGAATTATCTGATTTACAAATTCTTAATTCTTAATTCTTAATTTTCCACTACTGCTGCCCACTAATCTGACACCATCATACTGCCTACTGCCTATTGCCTATTCGTAGAAATGCATTTCCCGGATGTATTTCCATGCCGGGGCGGGAACAAACCATGAGACATCCTTTCCTTCCCTGATGGCATTGCGGATAAAGGTGCCTGAGATCTCCATCACCGGTGCGTCTATCTCCGTGACTGATGCCATTTCCAGGATCTCAGTGAGCCTACTGCTGTTCCTTCTTCCCGGTTTCAGACGCGGATAGACTACGATAGGGTATCTTTTTACAAGCTCTTCGGCATTCTTCCACTTATGCAGGGTCGTCAGGTTATCTTCCCCCATGATGAGGGTGAACCTGCGCGAAGGATATTTTTCGGTAAGGTAGGCCATTGTGTCAATCGTGTACGATGGCTGCCGCAGGGTGAACTCCACGTCGGAGACCCTGAAGCGCCGGTCGCCGCCGATGGCCAGCTCTGCCAAATACAACCTGTCGCGGTCACCAAGAAGCGTCTCCTTTGTTTTCAGGGGATTATGCGGACTGACCACAAACCAGATCTCCTTCAGCGGTGAGTACTCGGCAATATAATTACCAATTGCCATATGACCGATGTGGATCGGGTTGAATGAGCCGAAGAATAATCCGGTATTCATTATTTTTTGCCGATGAATTCCCTGATCACAGAACTGATCTCGCCTGAAGCCCGCCTGAGGTCATCGTTGACTATCACCCTGTCGAAACTGTCGGCCAGCAGGATCTCCGAAAAAGCCTTTTCAACCCTCATACCGATATCTTCAGGTGTCTCCGTGCCCCGCTTTATCAGTCTCGCCCTCAGCTCTTCCACTGATGGAGGCATGATGAAGATGGCGAGAGCGCTGTCGCCGAAGATCTTTTTCAGGTTGATGCCGCCCTGCACGTCGACGTCAAAGAGGGGTATCATACCCTCATTTGTGATTCTTTCGATCTCTTTTTTCAGGGTGCCGTAATAATGATTCTGATACACCTCCTGCCACTCGATGAACTCACCGGCTTTGATCTTTCTTTTGAACTCGGCAGTACGGATGAAATAGTATTCCCGACCGTTCACTTCCTGAGCCCTGGGTTTCCGGCTGGTGGCGGAGACTGAGAAAGCCAGCGGGAGGCCTGATTTGAGCAGATGATTCACAAGGGTCGACTTTCCTGCCCCGGACGGAGCGGAAATTATCAGAACCTTGTTTTTATTGCTCCTGACCATCAGTTTCACAGGACATTAAGCGACTGTTCCTTTATGCGTTCAAGCTCGTCCTTCATCATCACCACCAGCTTCTGCATGGCAGCATCGTTGGCTTTTGAACCTATTGTGTTTATCTCGCGACCCATCTCCTGGGAGATGAAGTTAAGCATTTTGCCGTTAAGTCCTGAATTATTCATCGTCTCGGTGAAGTAGTCGCAGTGTTTCTTCAGCCGCACCTTCTCCTCATTGATATCCAGTTTTTCAAGATAAAAGATCAGTTCCTGCTCAAAGCGGTTCTTGTCGATATTTTCCGTGCCTACGGTCTCTTTAAGCAAAGCTGTCAGCCTTTCGCGCATTCTTACCAGGCGATCGCCTTCAACAGCGGCCAGGTTTTCGAGGGACTGCAATATCCTGTGCACTGATCCGGACAGATCTGCTTCAAGCGCTTTGCCCTCCTCGAGACGGTAGAGGTCAGTCATTGTGAGGGCATCTTCGATGAGCCCCGAGACCTGGGTCCATTCGGCCTCAGTCAGTTCAGGCCTTTCCGTCTTGAGTGTCTCCGGAAGGCGCATCACGATGCTCAGCAGGTCTGTGCCGCCTTCGAGGCCAAGCTCTTCGCTTATCTCCTTCATCTGGGCATAATAGTTCCTGACTATATTCCTGTTGATCACAGGTGCAGGCTCTTCTGCCATCGCATCGAAGGACACATAGAGATCGATCTTTCCTCTTTCAAGTTTCCTGAGGATCATATTTCTTACCTCCAGCTCCTTCTCTTTATAGATCCACGGGAGTTTGGCGCTGATGTCAGCCTGTTTGCTGTTCAGCGCCTTGACCTCAACGGTTATTTTACGTTGTGCTGTCTCAAGCATGGCTTTTCCATAGCCTGTCATTGATCGTATCATCGCGGTTCAGTTATGCCTGAGACAAAGATAGGTTTTTTGAGTTAAGAGAGAAGGTCAAGCTCCACAGTGAAATGCCTCATTATCGGTGCTTCCCATCTTATTGCAAGACCCCTGGTGATCTCACTGCGCCTCTCCCAAACGTTTGTCAGCGTCGCCGCCACGTAATCCATATGGTTATCAGTGTACACCCTCCTCGGCACGGCAAGCCTGATAAGCTCAAGTTCCGGGTGCCTGTTCAGGCGTGTCACGGGGTCACGGTCAGCCATCAGGGTGCCTATCTCTGTGCCGCGCACGCCTCCCTCGAGGTAGATCTCGACGGCGAGTCTCTGTGCGGGGAATTCGCCCGCAGGTACCTGAGGAAGAAATTTTCCGGCATCAATGAAGACAGCATGACCGCCTATAGGTACCTGCACCGGGATGCCCGCCGCCTGGATCTTTTCACCCAGCCTTGTAACCTGTCTTATGCGTGATTCAAGATAGTCCGGGTCAGTGCCTTCATAAAGACCCTGTGCAAGTGCATTCATGTCACGGCCTGCCATCCCGCCGTAAGTGACAAAACCTTCGAACATGATGTTGAATGTGGTGGCTTTGCGGAAAAGCTCCTTGTCCCTGAAGCCGATGAAGCCGCCGATATTCACGATAGCGTCTTTCTTAGAACTCATTGTCATACCGTCGGCAAGGGAGAACATCTCGCGTGCTATCTCCCTGATACTCTTTTCAGCATAGCCCTCTTCTCGGTCCCGGATGAACCATGCATTTTCGGCAAAACGGGCTGAGTCAATTATCAGCAGAACGCCATACCTGTCGGCCAGCTCACGCACGCCCTTCATGTTGGCCATGCTGACAGGCTGCCCCCCGGCTGTGTTGTTTGTGACTGTCATGATGATGCAGCCGATCTTTTCACGGGGTGTCTCTTTCAGCACCTTTTCAAGGAGCTCCAGGTCGACGTTTCCTTTGAAGGGATCAAGGGCTGTGATGTCCCTGGAGATGGCCACTGTGCAGTCAACCGCGGTGGCCTTCCTGAACTCGATGTGTCCCTTGGTGGTGTCAAAGTGAGCGTTACCGGGAATGACGTCACCCTCCCTGACGAGGACGGAGAAGAGCACGTTCTCGGCTGCCCGTCCCTGGTGTGTCGGCAGGAAGTATTCAAAACCGGTTATATCCCTGATAGCCTCCTTAAGGTTGTAGTATGAGGATGCCCCTGCATAGCTCTCATCACCCGTCATTATGGCTCCCCACTGACGGTCACTCATGGCGCCCGTGCCCGAGTCGGTAAGCAGGTCAATGAACACCTGTTCCGACCTGAGGTTGAAAAGGTTATAGGAAGCCATTTTTATCCATTCCTGACGCTCTTTGAGCGTGCTTCTCTTCATGGACTCGACCATTTTTATCTTAAACGGTTCACAATATGGAAGTTTCATAGAATTGAATTAAGAATTAAGAATTAAGATTTACGAATTGGCGGATTGCCCCCGGATGAGGTAAATCAGGGGATTGAATAAAAGGCGTCCCTGTTTTTGATATTCTGGAATATCAGTTTCCTGTTTCTTTCCGTTTGAAAAAGGAAGATCATGGAAATGGCTATTTTTGCAAATATAGCTTTTACGTTTGGGGTACAATCCGAAAATGCTAAAAACATTGTGTAATGAGAATAAGAACCATTAAGATTTTTTAGTGACCTATTGTCTGTGCAACAGCGCATTACTCTCAGGCCAGGTTGACAGTAAACCGGAGACCGTACCTGCGGTGCTGGCTGACAGCGTCACTGTTGCGGAGGACATCAGCCAGTATATTAAAGGACAACAATTACCGTATATATCTGGTCCGGCAGATATTAAACTCGACCGGGAGCAGTCCCTGAAATTCCTCCGTAAGATTTATGCTTCAGCCGGTATCTGGAAGCATAGCCATGATCCGTTGCGCGAATCCATTAAGCACCTGATATACTTCTCCTCCTGTCCTCCGGTAGACTCAACAGTCAGCTTCCTGGCAGGCTATGGGTTTGAAAAGATAAGAATCCCCATTGAGAACTATTATGTCTTTGATTCTGTAAGGGTCATTCTGCCTGAGAAAGCAATTGACACAATTATTCTGGTGATCACAGATACAATTCCTGAACCCTCCCTGAGCACAAGCGATTTTCCCTTCCGGTATCTCGAATATCCTTATATGAGCGATTCAATTGAAGCGGCTGTAGGTGCACTAATAGGCTATCTCGAAGAGCGGGATTCAACCCTGGTGAAGATCACTGACCAGTCGGGCAGGGGCACGGATGTGTGGCTCAACACCAGGACTGACAATCTCGTCAGGTTCTGGCTGCCGGGAGGCAAGGGAGATTCGGTGACTGTATGGGTAGGCAGCCCGGGGAGGAATACCATTTCGCTCAGGGCAGAGGAGGGGGTTCAGTTCAAGAGGCAGACATGGCAGTACGGATACATCGATCCGCAGATAAATGTGACAACCGCCAGGGAAGAAGATCTGCGCAAGGTGGCACTCAGCAATATCAGGCCGCACTACTGGAAATTCAGGAGCGAACTTTCCTATCTCCTGTCACAGGGTGTCGTCACGAACTGGGCAAAGGGAGGCGATGATAACATCGCATCCATCCTCGATGTAACGAGTTACCTGAACTATAATAATAAGGTCACCAGGGTCAACTCAGCCACCACACTCCGGTTCGCTCTCGGGTTGCAGGCATCAGGAAAGCCATGGAACATCAATAAGAACCTCGATTTCCTGGAGATAAATTCCAAGATCGGTCACAAGGCATTCGGCAAGTTTGACCTTACCGGACTGTTCCAGTTCAAGACACAGTTCCTGCCGGGGTATAATTACCCCAACGATTCAGTGAAAGTCTCCAAATTCTTTAATCCTGCCAGTGTCATTGTCGGTTACGGACTTGACTACAAGCCGGATAAGAATACGTCGATCAGTTTCTCACCGTTGTCATATAAGGGCACCTTCGTGCCGGACACTTTAATAAATCAGACCAAATTCGGAATACCCGCCGACCAGAGGTCAAAAAACGAACTGGGAGCTTATCTGACAATCAACAGTAAACTTACCCTTTTCGACAAGGTGAATATGACCAACAAACTGCAGCTGTTCAGCAATTTCCTTTCAAAGCCGCAGAACGTGGATGTCGACTGGGAGATGATCACCACAGTAAGCCTTAACTGGTTTACCGACCTGAAGGTAAACCTGCATCTGATCTATGATGATAACACTGAATTGCCGGTCTACGACAGTGAGGGTAATCCTGTCATGGGTAGTGACGGCATTCAGAAGAAGGCACCCATGATACAGTTCAAGGAGTATCTCGGCCTCTCCTTTGTGTTCAAATTCTGAAAGCTGGAAAAAAACTTTATCTGATCAGGAGGTCAATGATCACCAGTATGCCGAAGAGCACCCCGGCAATACCGTTCGTGGTTCCGAAGGCGAGGTTGACCCTGCTCAGATCGTCCGGTTTCACAATGGAATGCTGGTAAACCAGCAGGGCAAGGAAGATCAGGGCACCTGCCCAGTATGTCACCCCAGCGTCACCTGCCAGTCCTGCCGCCACAACGAACAGTGCTGAAAGAATGTGCAGACCTGTCGATATAAGCAGGGCTTTCCGGGGTGATGTGACTGCAGGTATGGAGTAGAGTCCTGTCTGGCGGTCAAACTTCTCATCCTGCATGGCATATATAATATCAAAGCCGCTTACCCATGTCAGCACAATACCTGAAAAGATAACAGGAAGCAGGGCAAAGGTGCCCGTGACTGCAATATAAGCTCCGATAGGCGCAAGACTGAGACCCAGTCCAAGGATGAGGTGGCAGAGAGCGGTGAATCTCTTTGTATAGCTGTAGCCAAGGATTACAAGAAGGGCTACAGGGGAAAGGATGAGCGTCAGCCTGTTAAGCAAGGCAGTGGCCGTAACAAACAGCAAAGAGCTTATGATAACAAATACAAGTGCATTCCGTTTTGTAATCCTTCCTGACGGTATCTCCCTGGCAGCAGTCCTTGGATTCAGGCTGTCATACCGGTAATCAGCGTACCTGTTAAAGGCCATGGCCGCACTGCGTGCAAAAATCATGCATGCCAGCATCAGCAGGAATGTCCTGAGGCTGAAACCGTAAGCCTCCTTTGTTGCGCCCAGGAAGTAACCGACGAGGGCAAAGGGTAATGCAAATACTGTATGGCTGAATTTAACCAGTGAAAGATAATCGTTTGTCTTGCCAAGCAGTTTACTCATCTCAGGGTAGCCCCAAACTCACGTTCAAAGGCCCTGGTGAGAGCTCCCATGACCTTTTCGATACTCTTTTCGGTAAGGGTCTGCCTGTCGTCGCTGAGAATGAAAGAGACGGCATACGATTTTTTGTCTTTCCCGAGAGTTTCACTTTCATAAACATCGAACAGGTCAACTTCATGGAGAATATTGCGCTCAGTCTTAAAGGCCAGGTCTCTTATGTCACTGAATTTTACTGACTTATTAACAAGCAGTGCCAGATCGCGGCGAACCCACGGGTACTTTGGCAACTCAGCGAAACGGATGCCTTTCGATTTGATTGTTCTAATAATGTTCTCCCAGCTGATCTCGGCATAGAAGACATCCTGTTTAATATCGAACATTGAAAGATACTTTTTCGATACCCGGCCGAAAGATGCGATATCGAGACTTCCTGCCGTGTATTTCATGGCATCCCTGAGCCACCCGGAATCATCACCGGTCACTGCTATCTCCCTTTCAGGAATGCCAAACCTCGAAAGCAACATCCCAACATATCCTTTTATATGGAAGAATGTGGCAGGCATCTCAGGCGTATTCCATCTCTGCCTGTTCATGTTGCCGGTCACCGCCAGAGCCAGTACCTGTTTCTCGCTGTAGTTGTCGGTAATCTCCAGTGTTCCTTTCCCGGGTTTATTCTTATAAATGTACCCCAGTTCGAAGAGTCTCAGGTTGCTGTTCTGCCTGTTGATGTTCCAGGCAATTGTATTCAGCATTCCCGGGAGGAGTGATAACCGCATTACATTGAGGTCGTTGCTGAGAGGATTTGCCAGGCGGACCATTGCAGCGGTGTCGAAGTCGCCTGTTGTCTCGAACCATGCCGACGGCGTCAGCGAGTTGCACATGATCTCAGCGAACCCGTTACCCGAGAGCAGTTCAGCCATGTTCACCGCCACTTTCTCCCTGTCAGGTTTTTCGGTATATGAGAGCATCGAGTGCATCTCATTGCTCATGCCGATGTTGTTATAACCGTATATTCTGAGCACCTCTTCGGTGACGTCAGCCTCACGTGTTACATCAACTCTGTAGGGAGGGATCTCAAGGGTCAGCTCCCCGGGTGTTTCTTCAGTGATTTGTATATCAAGGCTGTAAAGGATAGTCTTGACCGTCTCAACGGGTATCTCCTTGCCAATAAGTCTTGCCATACGGTCAAGGGAAAGTCTCACCACGGCTTTTCTCACCGGAGAAGGGTAGATATCCACGATATCACCTGTGATATGGCCGCCGGCTGTTTCCTTTATCAGGAGCGCTGCCCTCTGCAGTGCATAAATTGTCATCATTGGGTCTGTTCCTCTCTCGAAACGGTAGGAGGCATCAGTATGCAGGTCATGCTTTCTCGATGTCTTGCGTACAGACACGGGACTGAAGGTGGCGCTTTCAAGGAAGACGCCGGTAGTGGTTTCAGTAACGCCTGACCTGAGACCGCCGAACACTCCGGCAATGCACATACCTTCCGCTTCATTGCATATCATCAGGTCTGAGGATGAGAGCTCGCGCTCCACCCCGTCCAGTGTCATAAACTTTGTTTTGTCAGGGAGTGTCTGCACGATCACCTTATTGCCTGCTATTGCTGAGAGATCGAAGGCATGCAGGGGCTGACCCGTCTCGTGAAGAACGAAATTGGTGATATCAACCACATTGTTTATGGGATTGAGCCCGATTGTCCTGAGGCGTGTCTGAAGCCATGCAGGTGAAGGCCCAACCTTAATTCCGGTGATTGTCAGTCCGGAGTATCTTATGCAGGCCTGCGGAGCTTTTACAATTACAGATACAGCGCCCTCATTCTTGTCCTCCCTGAAGCCATTTATTTCAGGAAGCCTGGCCCTGACAGGTTTCTGAAGATTGAACCAGGCAGCAAGGTCACGCGCCACTCCGTAGTGTGAGCTGCAGTCGATCCGGTTGGGTGTCAGGCCTATCTCGAAGACCGTATCGCTGGTGACACCGAAATAATCAGCAGCAGGAGAGCCTGTTTTTGCGGCAGGGTCCAGCACGATTATTCCCTCATGGTCAGTGCCGATACCCAGTTCATCCTCTGCACAGATCATCCCCTCGGAAAGCTGTCCCCGTATTTTTGACCTCTTTATTTCAAACTGCTCATCTCCTTTGAATAACATTGTGCCGGGTACCGCCACCGCAACAACCTGTCCCGCAGCAACATTTGGCGCACCGCAGACAATATGAAGAGGTTCGGGACCACCAGTGTCAACAGTGGTGACGCTGAGCCTGTCGGCATCGGGATGCCTTTCACAGGTGAGTACCCTGCCAATGACCACACCTTTCATGCCTCCTTTAACGGATTCCCATTCTTCAACACCTTCAACTTCAAGTCCAATGCTCGTCAGTATGGCTGACAGCTCATCCGGTTCTGCGTCAAAATTCAAATATTCCCTGAGCCAGTTATAAGAGATCTTCATCCTGTTATAATTAGTCTGATTTTTTCAAGGTGTAAAAGTAAATAAAAAAGGTAAGAGGCATCACGGAAGCACCATAAATCAGATGATCATTATAGTTATATTTGCACGTCAATAAAAAGGAAGATGATCGTACAGGATAATGACAAGCTGATACTTATCACCAACGATGATGGTTTGTATGCAGCAGGATTAAAGACGCTGACCGGCGTCATGAAGGAGTTTGGCAAAGTGGTGGTTATTTCAGCCACGGAGAGTCGCAGTGCGATGTCGCAGGCGCTGACCGTTAAGCAACCGCTGAGGGTCAAGCTCCTTGAGGAGACGGATGATCTGAGGATATATGCATGCAGCGGGACACCAACTGACGGAGTGAAACTGGCGGTCAACCAGCTGCTGGAACGAAAACCGGATCTCCTTGTATCAGGCATCAACCACGGTTCAAACGCCTCGGCCAGCGTTTTATACTCAGGCACCATGGCTGCCGCCCTCGAGGGTTGTCTCTACGGCATCACCTCAGTGGGCTTTTCACTCAACAGCTATTCGCCTTCCGCCGACTTCACACCATGTGAGAAATACATAAGGATAATCTGCAAAATGGTCCTCAGCAATCCATTGCCGGAGGGGGTCTGCCTGAATGTAAATATGCCTGCCATAGAGGCATCGGAGATTAAAGGCATACGCGTTGCACGGCAGGCAAGGGGATGCTGGCAGGAGGAATTTGAAAAGAGGAAAGACCCGATGGGCAAGACATACTACTGGCTGACCGGGCAATTCATCAACCATGAACCTGAATCAACTGACACAGACGAGTGGGGAATGAAAAACGGATATGTCTCCGTGGTGCCTGTCTCTACAGACATGACTGCCTACAGTTATCTCAGCGAACTCAAAACTAAATTCTGATATGTGGTTCAGGGAACGGTTTAACAATGCAGTGACGGGAGCGATCTCAGGGCTGGTATTGCCGGTGCTGGCATTCATGGTATTTTTCCTTTTCACTCGTCACGGCGTCTCATTTGAACAGTATTTCAAAAACATGGAGTCTGCCGACAATGTGACCGAGATCATGAGCGTCGCAGTGTTCACCAACATCATTATTTTCCTTGGTTTTAACCGTTTAGACATGCTCAGGGCATCTAAGGGCGTGCTGGGCATTACAATCGCCTGGGCTTTCGTAGTCTTCGGAATTAAGCTTTTTTAGATGAAGTATTTTATCATAGCCGGAGAGCCTTCGGGAGATCTACACGGGTCAAACCTGCTCAGGAGCCTGATCAAGGCTGATCCGGAAGCTGATATATCATGCTGGGGAGGGGAGTTAATGAAGGAAGCCGGGGGAAAGCTGCTCAAGCATTACCGCGAAACTGCCTTCATGGGAGTGTGGGAGGTGCTGATCAATATCCGGAAGGTGAAGGCAAATTTTGCCGAATGCCGAAGCCAGATTGATGCAATCAAACCGGATGTGGTTATTCTTATCGACTATCCGGGCTTCAACCTGAGAATAGCGAAGTATGTCAAGCACCTTGGGATCAGGGTGTTTTACTATATCTCTCCTAAATTCTGGGCATGGAACGAGGGAAGGGTAGATAAGATAAAGAAGTATGTAGACAGGCTTTACATAATCTTCCCGTTTGAAAAGGATTTTTTTAAGAAACACGGTTACGATGCCATATACCTTGGGAACCCGCTCATAGACCAGACAGAATCATGGCGCAGGGAGGCCGGTGACCGTAAAACACTGCTGAATTCCCTGGGTCTCGGCGAAAAGCCTGTGATAGCTCTCCTCGCGGGCAGCAGGTTACAGGAAGTAAAAAAGGTTCTGCCTGAGATGGTCAGTGTTGCCGGCAGCCTGCCGGACTACCAGTTCGTGGTTGCAGGTATGGAACACCTGCCCAAGCAGTTGTACCGGGATATAATTGGTCCGGTGCCTGTCAATGTAATCTGCGGAAAGACATATGAACTGCTCTCTGTGGCCGAGGCAGCTCTTGTGACGTCAGGTACCGCCACCCTCGAAGCTGCTCTTTTTGATGTGCCGCAGATTGTCTGTTACAAGACCAGCTCACTTTCATATCATCTGATGAAGCTTGCCATTAAGGTCCGCTTCATCTCTCTCGTCAACCTGATAATGGACAGGGAAGTGGTCAGGGAGCTGATACAGTCAAACCTGAACCAGCTAACGCTGTACAGGGAGTTGCAGGGCATAATCAGGACCGGCCATAAACATGAAATTGTCAGGGCTGATTATAAACAGCTTCGAAGGATACTGGGTGATGCCGGAGCATCAGCACGTATTGCATCAGATATGGTTGATAACCTTAAGCGCTCCGTAAACTGACAATGACAAAAGCCATTGCAATTGCCGTTCTGCTTTTACTGCCGCTAACCTCTGGCGGACAGGTCAGTATCAGGATGTTTGCCCGTACCCGTCCGGTCACTGTTGTGTTCACCCCGGTGAGAGGTGAGTTCATCCTGAATGACGGCAATGTCTCTGACCTGAAAATCATTGTCAATGAAACTGTTGCCATCACAAGGCATGATGACATGATAATCTACCTGACACGCTCCGGAGTATCTGCCACGACGGATTCACTTACAATCGAACCTCTTTCAGAAGGTGCCCTCTTCACCCTGCGGGCTCCCGGCAGGAGTGAAGAGCTGAAGACCCTCGACGGCAGTCTCAGGGTGAAGTCTTATCCCGGCTCGCTGCAGGTGCTTAACATCACTTCCGTGGAGAATTGCCTTCCCGGCGTTGTCAGGGCCGAGGCAGGGAAAAGCGGTCCCGAAGAATACTTCCGTGCTCAGGCTGTCGTGGCGAGGACATATATCTACCGCAACATCGACAGACATGAGCTTGACGGTTATGATCTGTGTGATGACACGCACTGCCAGGTCTATCCGGGTGTAATTACTGACAGTACTATTATCAACGCCTGCCACACTACGGCAGACATGGTCATCATCGACCGCGACAGCACACTTATCGTGTCAGCCTTTCATGCAAACTGCGGAGGGGTCACTGCTTCATCGTCAGATGTATGGGTCGCCAAGTATCCTTATCTCATATCGGTCAAAGACCCCTGGTGCGGCTACTCAAGATCATCATCATGGACAACCGGTATACCTCTCAGCGAATGGAATGCCTTTCTGAAATCAAAAAAAGTGGAGCCCGGGCAGGAGACTGTGCTTTTCTCACCTGCAGGGAGCAACCCAACCAGGGCGATCGGAAACAACATTGCAGGTATGCATATTTCCAGGGAAGATGTCAGACAGCGGTTTAATCTCCGTTCATCATTTTACACACTGACCCTTTCAGGCGACAGCATTACGGTCACGGGCAGGGGCTATGGCCACGGGGTGGGACTCTGTCAGGACGGTGCCAGGGCTATGGCTGCCGGGAAAATGAAATATGATAAGATTACAGGGTTCTATTACCCCGGCACTGCCGTCTCTGAAATCAAAAATGCACGCATGCCTCAGAGACCATGAAAGTTTTCAATATTTTTACAGCAAACAAAAAGTTATGTTCACTCTCTTAAGGAAAGAGGTTTCGGGTTTTTTCAGTTCGCTGACGGGCTACATTGTCATGATCGTGTTCCTTCTTGCCAACAGCCTGATCATGTGGATTATGCCAGGGCAGTGGAATCTGCTAGACAGCGGTTATGCCGGACTGGATACTCTTTTTGTTCTCTCCCCGTGGCTTTTTCTTTTCCTGGTTCCTGCCGTGACAATGAGATTGCTTGCCGAGGAACGCAGGTCGGGGACACTCGAGCTGCTCTATTCCCGTCCTCTTGGCGAAGGTGCAATAATATACGGGAAATTCCTCGCATCTGTTGTACTGGTGCTGATCTCCCTTCTACCGTGCATTGTGTTTGTAATCTCGGTCTGGGTGCTCGGCGAGACCCCGGGCAATCTTGACAAGGGAGGCATTGCAGGGTCATTCATCGGCCTTATCCTTCTTGCCGCCGTCTATTCGGCAATAGGTCTCTTTGCCTCTTCACTGACTGAGAACCAGGTTGTCTCATTCATACTGGCAGCTGTCCTGTCATTTATCGTATTTACAGGCTTTGATTCAATAGCGCTGCTTCCTGGACTCTCTTCGGTTGACGAGTATGTGACAAGGCTGGGCATCAATGAACACTACAAGTCGATCAGCAGGGGGGTGCTGGATATCCGTGACGTTGCATATTTCATCTTTGTTACCGTATTGTTCAATGAGGCTGCAAGGATATCACTGCGGCGCAGCTCACTGAAGAAACCACTTATGGTCATCGGTGCTGTGGCAGTGGTTACTGTGCTGCTTTCGTTGCTGAACCTACGGGCTGACCTTACCGAAGACAGGCGTTTTACCCTTGCCGCTCCCACAAAAAAGATCCTGAGGGAACTGGACAAAGAGGTTCATGTGGATGTTTATCTTGACGGAGAGATGCCAGTGGCTTTCAAGAAGCTGCGCCGCAATACCCGTCAGTATCTGGAAGAGTTCCGCATCACCTCAGGGCGGAAGGTCTCATTCGGATTTATCAATCCTTCCGGTTCATCCGACGCAGCCGAAAGGAACAGGTTCCACGAGGATCTGATAAACCGGGGCCTCATGCCTGTCAACGTGATGGCCAGTGACGGTGAGGGAGGAAGAACGCAGAAAAGAATATTTCCTTCAATGACCGTATCATGCGGCAAGACCGTCATCCCGGTCAACTTCCTCAGGAACAACCCGTCGCTTCCTGCTGAGACCAACCTTCTTCATTCGACGGAAGGTCTTGAATATGAGATCATTCAGGCAATAGCTACGGCAACAGCGGATTCTGTCAGCCGGGTGGCCTTCATTGAGGGTCACGGCGAGCTTGACGAGATATATGTTGCCGATCTGACCCTCGAGCTGGCGAAATTCTACAACATCGACAGGGGAACCATCGGCGGCAAACCGGGTATAATTGACCGCTATGCTGCCATTGTGATAGCTGCCCCGAAAAAGCAATTTGATGAGAAGGACAAATTCATAATAGACCAGTATATAATGAACGGCGGGAGGGTGCTGTGGCTTGCCGAAGCTGTTAATGTCAATGCTGACAGCCTTCCCCTGGGTTCAACGGTAGCCCTGTATGAGCCTCTTTCCTTCGATGACATGCTGTTCAGGTACGGCGCGAGGATCAATCCGGTCCTCATACAGGATGCTGAATGCCTGCTTATTCCGCTGAGGGTGGACGGCCCTGACGGCCAGCCCCAGTATGTGCCGGCGCCATGGGTTTATTATCCGCTGCTGAGGCCGTCACAGGATCATCCTGTCACCCGCAACCTTAACAGGGTGAAGGCTGAGTTCGCCAACACAATTGATACGGTGGGACGAGACCCGGGTGTCAGGAAAAGCATTCTGCTGACAACATCAGGCCATACACGCACTGCAATGCCTCCCCAGGTCATCTCCCTTGAGGAAGCGGATGAGGTAATCCCGGAGGAACTGTTTACAGCCGGCGAACTGCCTGTAGCCGTCCTTCTGGAAGGGACGTTCAGGTCAGCCTTCACCAACCGTATGACCGAGAGCATCATCGGGGAGGCCGGAAGAGACATAATTGAGGTAAGCAAGCCCTCCAAAATGATTGTGGTGGCTGACGGTGACATAATCCGGAACGAAGTCAGCAGCAGCGGAGGTGTTCCTGAACCGCTTGCACTGGGATTCGACAGGTACACCCAGCAGACCTTCGGCAACAAGGATTTCCTGGTAAACTGCATCAACTACCTTGTCAATGACAACGGACTGATAGAGATGCGCTCGCGGGAGATAAAACCCAGGCTGCTCGACCAGGCAAGGTCAAGGGAGCAGCGCACCCTCTGGCAGCTTGTCAATACGGTTATCCCGGTGATACTGATCATGATTGCGGGTGTGGCTTATAACCGGATAAGACAGGGGCGTTATAAATCGGTGAAATAATTTTGTTTGAGGGTAAGATATTTTTTTGTAATATTGATCACCCGGTTTCCAAAGCCGACAATTCAATAAATCAATGAGTTGACCGGCGGTGACGGGTTACTTCGGATTAACTTTAAAACAGACAATATGAAATTTGTTGTATCAAGCACAGAGCTTCTCGGTCATTTGCAGGCCATCAGCAGGGTGATCAGCTCAAAGAATACCCTTCCGATTCTTGACAATTTTCTTTTCAGTATCAGCGGTAACGACCTGGAAATAACAGCCTCTGACCTCGAGTCGACCCTTATCACACGCATGAGGCTTGACAATATAACCGGCAGCGGCACAATTGCCCTCCCGGCAAGGATACTGCTTGATACACTGAAAGAGTTTTCGGAGCAGCCGCTGACATTTGATGTCAATCCTGACACGATGGCTGTAGTAATCAACTCCGAGAATGGACGTTTCAGCATCGTTGGCCAGAACGGCATTGACTTTCCGGTCCTGCCTGTTATTAAAAAGGAAAAGCGTTTTACCTTCAACATTGCCGCCGATGTTCTGCTTGCCGGCATATCACGCACACTCTTTGCAACCGCCGATGATGAGCTTCGTCCGGTGATGGGAGGCATACTTGTCGAGGCATCCTCCGAAAAGCTTACGTTTGTTGCATCAGATGCCCATAAGCTGGTGAGATACCAGAGAAGCGACGCTAAGGCTGACGACAGCGCTTCGTTCATCCTTCCCAAGAAACCCGCCTCGCTGCTGAAGAATATACTTCCAAAGGAGAGCGGCGTAGTCTCGGTGGAGTTTGACGACAGAAACGCATTCTTCAATCTCTCGGATTATAAGGTTGTCTGCCGGCTGGTGGAGGGCAACTACCCGAATTACAATTCCGTGATTCCGAAGAACAACCCCAGGAAGGTTCGTATAGACAGGCTTGAGTTTTATAATATTCTCCGCAGGGTATCAGTCTTCTCAAACCAGGCCAGCAACCTTGTGAAGCTGCAGTTCACACCCAACCAGATCACTGTCTCGGCACAGGATGTTGACTTTTCAATATCGGCGTACGAACGCCACAAGTGCCTTTACGAGGGTGACGACATGGAGATAGGCTTCAAATCTGTCTTCCTGCTGGAGATCCTCTCCAATATCGCATCGCAGGATGTCCTCATCGAGCTTGCCGATCCTACCAGGGCAGGACTATTCCTTCCCGCTGAGACAAGCAACGAGGCTGAAGACCTGCTGATGCTGCTGATGCCGATGATGATCAACGCCTGAGATTTCCGGCAACATGGAGTTAAACCTGAAGAAACCCCTGGTCATACTTGATCTTGAAACCACCGGGGTGAGCATAGCTTCTGACCGTATTGTGGAGATTTCTGCCATGAAGGTCGGCCCGGGAGGAGGAGAGGAGTGGCTCACGATGAGACTCAATCCCGGGATACCGATTTCACCCGAAGCGACACGCGTTCACGGCATCACGGATGCCGATGTGGCCAATGAACCGCATTTCAAGGATGTGGCAAAAAGGATAGCCTCCTTCCTCGAGGGATGCGATCTTGCCGGCTTCAACTCGATGAAATTCGACATACCAATACTTTGTGAAGAGTTCCTGCGTGTCAACGTCGACTTTAATCCTGCACGTCACAGGTACGTTGACGTTCAGGTCATCTTCCATAAGAAAGAGCAGAGGACACTTAGCGCTGCGTATAAATTCTACTGCGAGAGGGAGCTTGAGAACGCTCACAGTGCCAGGGCAGACGCAGCCGCCACCTACGAGATCCTGAAAGCCCAGCTCGACAGATACCCTGACCTGGAGAATGATATCGAAAAACTGTCTGCATTCAGCGCATACAACAACAATGCCGACCTTGCCGGCAGGATTGTCTTCAATGAGCAGGGCATTGAGGTGTTCAACTTCGGCAAGCATAAGGGAAAACCTGTGGTGCAGGTATTCAAGGAGGAGCCGTCATATTTTTCATGGATGATGAACGGCGATTTTCCTCTTAATACAAAACAGGTTCTCACTGCAATAAAGCTGCGGTCATTCGGCAAAGCCTGACAAAGTCATGAAGATTATCTGTGTGGGCCTGAATTACAGGAAGCATGCTGCTGAGATGAACAAGGCGGTACCGTCTGAGCCGTTGATTTTTCTCAAGCCCGATTCCGCAATCCTGAAGAAGAACAAGCCGTTTTTCATACCTGATTTCTCCGCTGATGTACAATATGAGGCTGAAATAGTACTCCGTATTTCAAAACTAGGTAAGGGTATCCCGGCAAAGTATGCGGGCAGGTATTTTGATGCCCTGACGGTAGGCATAGACTTCACCGCCCGCGATCTGCAGAAGAAATTTTCACAGGCAGGGTACCCCTGGGAACTGTCAAAAACATTCGACGGCTCAGCGCCGCTTGGCAATTTCATACCTAAAGAGCGGTTTGCTGACCTCACTGATATAAACTTTACCCTTGACATCAACGGGGAAAGAAAACAGACCGGCAATACCTCCGATCTGATCTTTTCATTTGATGATATAATATCTTATGTTTCAAGATATTATACACTTAAAACAGGTGATCTCATTTTTACCGGGACACCCTCAGGGGTCGGGCCTGTAAAGAAAGACGACAATCTGACTGCATACCTGGAGGAAGAGAAAGTACTGGATTTCTTTGCCAGGTGACATCTTTCTCAGTACCTGGCTTCCCTCTTATTTCCAATTGTAATTCATCAGTCTTCCGACAGGATATAAACTTGTTCGTTTCTCCAGCTCCGATGCCGGAGTGTTCTGGTACAGCCATTGCAGCTGCGCCACAGGATCTGTTGCCATTGCAGTGTCCTCACCTTTAGCTTTTTCAAAGGCAGCCCTGAGGACGGGATCATTGTCCAGCAGCTCCTTAAGATGACTCTCGAATCCCCATACAGAGTACCAGTCCTGCCCCTCCAGGAAGGAATCAAAGAAGTTCCATGCAAAGAAACCTGACTCGCACTGCGGCTCAAGCATATATACAATATACCGGTTGGATCTCTGGTTAAGAGGAATGATATAATCGCCTTTGAGGTATTCAATCTCCTGTATTTGCGGCCTCACCTTCACCCCGGTGTTGATATAATGACCCTGCGTAGCCCTTTTGGCCGGCTCATAGCTCTCAATATAATATGTCTCCACCGTCAGTGAAGTGTCATGTTCAAGCTGGTGCATCACCACCCCGTTGTTACGAAGGCGTTCAATAACCTCCTCCCATGCAAAAGGCACCAGGTAGGCGTCGGGGGCTGTGACGGTTATAGCAGGATTGAAGTAGTTATAATACCTGATTGTGTCCACATAAGGCTTGTCATGATTATAGAAGCCCGTTTTTCTTCCGGTGATGGGAGCGGTGGTCTCCTCGTACCTGTAACCACGGTAGGCTAAAAGGTCCCAGCGGGTTGTATCCATCTCCCATTCAAGTACGTAATTTCTTTCTGTGAGTGTTCTGCGGTTGGCTTCGCTCCTCAGGCTGAGCAGTTCCTTGTGGTTTTCGGAAGTGAATCTGACAAGCTCTGTAATAAACTGCAACGTCCCGTTAACTCTTTCAGCGTATGGTTTGTATGTCAGCGTTTCGGTCATGAAGCTGAACGAGTTGAAGAGGGAAGCATATCCTGTTGAAAAGTAGAGGCGCTCTTCATGGCCCATTATGGCTTTTATCTCACCTCTGTCAATGTACTGGACATAAGGTACCATCTCATTGTCATGTTCGGTGCGCATGCGGCTGTAGAGCTCAGGCAGCATCTCTGTGCGGAAAAACTGTTCCATATCCGGGTACATCCGCTCCGGCTGGGTGGCAATGAGTGTGACCGTGTACTGATGGTCAGAGCCGTTTGTCGTATGTGTATCCAGGAACACGTCGGGGTCAAGATAGCTGTATATCCCGGCGAAAGCCCGCGCATCGCGTGAATCCTGCTTCACGAAGTCACGGTTAAGATCCAGGAACCGGGTGTTGCGCCTTGCTCCCTTTTCCTCCGGGCCGTTCTGGTCAATGCGCCAGTAGGGACTTCGCGCGAGGGCGCCTCCAATGTTATAAACAGGTATGATGGCGATGACACAATTACGGAGGTACTTCTTCATCCCGTCCCTGTCTGCCAGGATATCAGCTGCAAACCTGGCGCTGGCATCAATACCCTCTGGTTCGCCGGGGTGGATGCCATTGTTAATAAGGATTATGGCTTTTCCTTTCCTGCGGATCTCCGCCGGGTCAAATTCTCCATCGCCCGAGATGACGAACAGGTGCAGGGGCCTTCCGGCATCTGTCATCCCCATCTCCTTAAGCTGAGCTTCAGGATAAGCCTTGTCAAGGGAGCTGTAAAAGCTGACAGCCTCCTCCCAGGTCAGGCTGTGGTTTGATTCATACCTGAGTTGCGGAATGGCGTTCACATCCTGGGCAGCGAGGCCGGAGGAGAGCGTTAATAAAAGGGCCGGAATAAATAAGCGTGTTCTCATCGTTTCTTGTCTGCAAATAAATCAGTATTATACAGTAACGACGCCCTGGCGGGGCGTCGTTACATGTCACCGGTCAGGGGAGCAGGTCAGCGTGACAGCATACTTTCGGCAAGCTCAAGTATTGTTGTGTCTTCTATAGTGACTATGCCCCCTTCGGGTCCCTTTTCAATATGGATCCCGGCACTCTGCCCGCGGTCAAAGTTCCATCCGCCGAAATAATTCCTGACGGTCTCCTCAGAGAGCGTCAGCTCATCGGCAATCTTCCTGATGCTGCCATCCGGCAGCTGATCTTTGATCTTCCTCAGCTGAGAAAAAGTAATTGTTCGTGCCATGATTTATCCTGGATAGATTTCTCCAAATATACTGATAACTTATTGAAAAAGGAAATAAAAAATCCTCTTTAGGATTATTTTAACATTTTAGATTTCAATGGATTGTATATCCCGGATAATGTAGACGTCATAATCACCGGGATATTAAAATCCTGGCTTCCGGTACAATCTGGCAGCTTCGATCATTATTGCAGTCCCGCCTCACCGGAGCTTTAAATAACAGTGGTTTGCAAGTTGGCATGGTGCATTGCAATTGGCAGATGTACCTGCCTTTGGTGATCAGATAAACGAGTTACAGCAGATTTTTAAAAAAATGGTATTGACATTTAAGCCTGATTGGTTTAGCTTTGTAGTATACGGTTAATTGATGACAGAAATCATCGCATTTAACCCGGGATTCCGTTTCAAGGCGGGATTGCCCGTTCTGGCTCTGGATATCGATGCCATTAAAGAAAACAGGCAAGCGCTGATAGACAGAGGAACCACTTTTGTCTGTCCCGGGCATGGGAAGCCTTTTCCGTTTGGAGCCATTAAAAATCAGCTTTTAACTTAAAATCAAACAAATATGAAATCAGTCCGTCTTCTGGCAGGGATGCTGCTTCTTATTTCCGGGATTCTTCACATTGTTGCTTATTTTAAGGCTCCTGAAAGCCAGGGAAGTATTCCGGTTCTTGCATTTGGTGTTATTTACATGATCGTTGGATTGCTCCTGTTCAACGGTAAGCAATACCCGCTTTACCTTGCGTATAATTGTTCCGGTAATCGGGATGATACTTTCACTGATAAAATTCGGAATACCCGAATTGATATCCTTGTCAGCCTTATTTAAGGTGCTGGAAATAATTGCAGCCGTTTGCTGCCTTGTGCTTTTACTTAAAAGACAAAAAACCGTGTAAATCAAACACCATGAAAAACCTTTCAGCCAACAGATTCGGCATCCGGCTGGTTGTGCTACTGTCAATAATGGTTGCCGCAATCCCGCAGGCTCTTTCACAAAATCAGCCCGGGCAAACTGATTTGAATGATTATCCTTTGGTTACAGTTCGGGTAACTGAAACCCGGTCCTTTTATTCAAAAATCCTGGAACAGGAAATGGTGCTGTACATTAAAATTCCTGCCACTTATAAAACCGACACACAAAAGATTTACCCCTGCTATTACGGTACCGATGCGAACCGGTCATTTGCCATGATAGCAGATATGGCAAACTCTTTCGAAGTCCCGGTGATTGTAGAACCGGAAATTTTTGTGGTGGGGATAGGATATAAGATCAAGGATATGGGCGACTGGGGAGCCTGGAGAACAAGAGATCTGACGCCGACCAATATTCCCTCGTCGGATACCTACTGGGCGGGTATCTTTTCAAAATTTGCAGGCAGACAGCTTGAGGTTAAGACAGGAGGCGCTGCAAAATTCCTGGAATGTATTGAAAAAGAGGTTTTTCCGTTCATGGAAGCAAATTACCGCGTTTCTGCAACAGGCAGGGGGCTGGGCGGTTATTCATACGGAGGTTTGTTTTCGTTGTATGTTTTATTTAAGCGACCGGAGTTGTTCAGCCTTTACTATGCCGGCAGCCCATCAATAAGATACGACAAGGGTGTCCTTTACACCTATGAAAAGGAATATGCCGCCACACACAACGACTTAAATGCAACACTGTTCATGACTGCAGGCGGAGCCGAAGATTCGGCACTGATAGCAAATGTAAACATATTGGCTTCCCAGCTGGAGTCAAGGAATTATCCCGGGTTAAAAGTTGAAACTCATGTTTTCCCCGATGAGACGCACATGTCGTGCGTTCCGGCAGCCTGGATGAGAGCTTTCAGGGTACTTTATAAAAAGCAAAATTGATGACTCATGAAAAAATCAGAATTCTCTGAAGGTATTCCTCAAACGGCTGTAAAAGTCGGCCTTTATAATACTTTCAACCATGAGATTTATTCTGCGTGTAATCCTTACAGGCATTCCAAAAAGAACCTTATTAAATATTGAGAAAATCTTAGAAGGCAAAATATCTTATAATCCAACTAACTAATGATATGAAAGATTATAAAAAAGCAATTTGGCAGGTTATCATCCTCAGTATATGGATTAATGTAGCCGAAACAATAAGATGGATAGTATTTGCGAAACCATATTTTATGAGTCATTACCAAAAAATGAATATTGAACCACCCGGAGGGCCATTATATTTAATAATATGGTTTGTATGGGGAGTTTTACTTGCACTTCTAATTTATATTATCTCCAGAAAATTTTCATTCATAGAAACGACTATCATTATTTGGTTATCGGTATATTCCGGGATATGGATAATGTTATTTAATCTAAGTCTTGTGACTTTTCCAATTCTAATTGCGATAGCAGCATTTTGTTTTATCGAAATATTTATTGGCAGCCTAATCAGTAAATTTTTTCATAACCAAATTAAACACAAATGATGTAAGTAATAATTCGATGTATGACTGAAATTAAGAAAAGTATTTTGATCAATGCCCCAGTAAGCAAAGTATTTGAATTTGCTTCCAACTATCAAAAATGGCCCGACTTCTTTGTTGGTATTTCAGATATCAAGCCCATAACTGATAATACCAGTGATAATGGAGCACGATTTCTTTATAAAGTTCAACTGATGGGGATTAAGATGACTGTTGGTACAGAATTCCAACAGTTTAAAAAAAATGAGGGTTGGATTGGACAATCATTCAAAGGTTTAGATGCCCAGACGCAGTGGATATTCACTGAGACAGATGGGAAAACTGAATTCACGTATATCCAGAGATATAAATTGCCATTCTATATGGGAGGAAGTTTTGTTGACAAAAAATTCATAATTCCTCAATGGGTCAAAATCATCGATATCTCATTACAAAACCTTAAAAGATTGACTGAATAAATAAACCCCCTTTTTTATAAATAATTACGAAAATGAAAACTCTGAAAGTTATTCTGCTTTTAATGCTCATTCGGCAGTTCCCTGCAACTGGTATCGCAGGAAAATCCGGTTAGCATTGATTTAAGAAACAATGGAGTTAAACTGGATGCGAAATTTTACGCTGCCGGTAAAGGTTTCTCAGCACCTACTGTGATCCTGTTGCATGGATTTCCAGGCAATGGCAATAGCCCATACGGATTGGCCGAAAGGCTGAACAAAAACGGGATGAATATCCTGGTTTTTAATTACGAGGGAAGTTTTAACAGCGAAGGAATTTTCTCCTGGGAAAATTGTATGACTGATGCAGGCGTTGCTATATCTTATCTCAAGCAAAAGACTAACATACAACAATTTGCAATAGACACTTCAAAAATTATTGTTTGTGGCTGCAGTTTGGGCGCTGCGTTTGCGTTGTCTGCCGCAGTTCATAATCCGGATATTAAAAAAATAATCGCAGTTGCCGGAGGAAATGACCTCTCCATATATCTTCAGAAAATGAACAGAGATCCTGTATTCAGGACAGCTCTGGAAAAAAGAATTGCTGCTGCAACAATTGGCAATGGACCAATCCGGGGCGATTCCGCATATATCCACGACTATTTTGGCCGGATAATGTCCGAATACGAATATTTTGACCTGATAAAAAATGCAGAAAAACTAAAAGACAGGGAAATCTTATTCATCACCGGTTGGCTCGATACCACCGTACCTTTGGAGGAGTTTATAATACCAACCTACCGACATTTAAAAAACATGAATCCGGAATTTGTTTCAATCAGGGCTTTTGAAACTGATCACTATTTTACAAATAAAAGAGATGAATTGGCAAATTCAATATCTGAATGGGTTAAAAGTAAATAACTCGCTGTAACAAGAACAATAAAGGTAAATTGTTCCACCCTTTGCGGGACAAGTTTTTACATATGTTGTTTTTACTCCCTCTGCCAAGCCAGGTTTACAGAGCTCATATCAATAGCGCCTCAGTGCTTTCCTGACAGGTCTGAGCTTAAACGGTTCAGAATAGATCTCTGTTAAGAACATTATTATTATTTTATTTCTTACTTTTAACTTTCTGTATAATGTATTTTAAATTTAGTGTTGTACTTTAATTTACATTATATATTCGCTCCATCAGTACTACCGCGTGATTCATGCGGATTAGCCGCAGAGAGACTGTGGAAAAGACCGATGAGGTTCATTGGCATCCGAAGATAAGATTAAAGCTAAGGGGAACACGCATGAGTTGCAGAATCCTATATATTAGCGGATCATTAGGCTTGGGACACGTGACACGCGATCTTGCAATAGCTGCCGAAATACGCCGAATGTGTCCCGATGTTGACATCGCCTGGATCGCGGGCTCACCCGCCTCCGAGGTATTGGCAGCGGCTGGGGAGAGGCTTGTACCCGAACAGGTAAATTACCGGGGAGAAACGGATCTTGCAGAGGCTGTAGCGCACAATGGCCGTCTCAGTCTTACTAACTACGTATTTCGGGCTCTTAACGCATGGTTCCATAATGCGTTTCTGATCGGTAGAGTTGCATCCCAGGGAGAGTTTGACATCATCGTCGGAAACGAAACCTATGAGATTCCTGTTACCAACTTCTTCGGCTTTCATGTCCTCCCAGCTATTCCTTTTGTAATGATGTACGATTTTTGGGGTATGGAGGTTACATCGGGTAACGTGTTTGAGAAGTTTGGTGCATGGATGCTCAACCTCGTATGGTCACAGGAATGGCGGGTGACTGCCCGAAGACAAAATGCAGCCATATTCTTCGGTGAGATAGAGGACGTTCCTGATCGGCCTTTCGGTTTTTTGCTACCTGACCGTCGACGTTATTTAAAGAAACACGTTGAATTTGTTGGCTACCCACTGTCATTCAATGTAAAGTACGTTCCTCCCAGGGACACCTTACGACGAGAGTTAGGGTACGGCGACGGGCCGCTCGTGATATGCACTGTAGGCGGTACATCAATCGGACGAGATCTCCTTGAGCTCTGTGGACGCGCTTTTTCTCTGGTTACGGAAAGTATACCTGCGCTGCACATGGTTCTTGTCGCTGGGCCTCGAATCGATCCGAAATCACTCGATGTGCCGAAAGGAATCGACTGCCGGGGAATGGTGCCTCACCTGTGGCAGCATTTGGCTGTATGTGATCTGGCAATCGTGCAGGGCGGCGGCACTACTACGATTGAGGTTGAAGCATTGCGCATACCCTTCCTATTCTTTCCGATTGAACATCATTCTGAGCAGGAGGTTACCATTGCCAACCGTCTATTCCGTCACGGTGCTGGAGTGTGTATGCACGTCTCATCCACGAGTCCGCAGGATATGGCCGATGCAATTAGGGCCAACCTCGGTATTAAGGTCTCATACCCTGAAATACCGGTTGACGGAGCCCATCTGGCTGCGAGGCGAATACTGGAGCGTGGTGGAATTAAAGACCTGGAGCAGGACTGATTTGTTAAGCCGTTATCAAGACCGTGCCTGTACTTTCCTGGCAGGCCTTCTAAATTTCAATGGATTGTATATCCCGGATAATATAGACGTCGTAATCACCGAGGTATTCAAACCCCGCCTTCCGGTATAATTCAACGGCCACGGCATTGGACCTGTGCACTTCAAGCTTGACCTGGTATCCCTTTTCCTTTGCGAACCGGAGTGATTCTCTCAGCAGTTCTTTGGCAAGGCCCCGCCTCTGAAAGACAGGGTCAATTCCAAAGTGGTGCAGATGCAGCCGCCTGCCGTCGAATGTCATCCAGGAGGTGCCAATTATCTCCTCTGCCGGGCTTTCCGGGCACATTACAAGCATCCGGCCGCCCATCTAATGCTTCGTTCAACCGTTGCCTCATCATCACCTCTCTCCGGTCTGCTCAGGCCGGTGGCTATCCAGAGGTTCATGATTCCTTTGAAATCGCCTTTACGATATTCCCTGATGATCATAACGGTTTATGCTGTCAGGCCTGTCCGGAAACAACGACATAAAGCTGCCCCTGTTCCTCCCTTCTGACTGTGATGGATGATCCCCTCGTTATAAAACCTGTTTCAGCCACCGCTGAATAGACCTCGCCTTCAATGAGTACCTTGCCCGAAGGGCGCAGAACTGTGTGCGCCGTGCCGGTCTTGCCGACCAGGGCTGCCAGTTTCCCGGAATCGAAACTTTCGAAACCTTCAGATTGCTTTACAGATGTCTCGAGAGCAAGGCTTCCGAAGAGACGGTTTGGAGAAAAGAGCTTCTTTGAGAGCCACAGCGACAGGCCAAAGGAGAGCAGCGCCGACATCAGAACGATGGCAAATGCAGAAACCACTTCCCTGACGCCATCAACGGACGGGCCGAACCTGAAGACAATCTTGTCGATCATCACAAACGCCAGTCCCGTGACAATTCCGATAATACCCAGCACGCCCGTGAAGCCGAAACCGGGGATTGCAAATATTTCGATCAGAACAAGTATTATTCCGGCGATGAATATTATCAGGTGCCAGTTCTGGGCCATGCCCTCAAGATAAAGAGGAGCGAAGTAGAGCAGTGCGCCTGTGATGGCTGCAGCCAGCGGGAGGCCAACACCAGGGGACTGCAGTTCAAAATAGATGCCTCCGATGATAAGCATTATCAGGAGACCTGATACGACGGGATTGACCAGGAGCATGATAATCTTGTCAGCCAGGGTCAGTTTCAGCTCCCTGATCGTGTATTCCTCAACTCCGGCTTTAGCCAGCGCTTCATCAACGGTATTTGCTTCTCCCTCGCAGAAGCCGTATTTAATGGCCTCAAGAGCCGTCAGGGTAAGGACCTGTCCGGTATCGACTATTCCCTCAATGACAATGGATGGGTCAACCATTGCCTGGGCTATCTCCGGATCGCGGTGCCACACCCATGCCGTGTCACCGTCGGTCACAACGGGCTTTTTTCCGTGTGCCTCAGCCGTTGCTCTCATCATACCCCGCATGAACGACTGGTACTTGTCAGGCATTTTCTCGCCTGTCTGGTTTACCACCGTGGCCGCACCTATGCTTCCGCCGGGCCTCATGTAAATGCTGTCCGCCGCTATTGCAATCAGGGCTCCGGCAGAGATAGCCTGGTTATCAATGAACACTATCACGGGGATACGGTAATTAAGTATAAGGGTCCGCATTGAGTTGGCGATATCCACCTGGCCACCGTAAGTGTTCATCTGTATGAGCATGTAGTCTGCATTCAATGTATCAGCCTGCTGGAAACTCTTCTTTACGCTTCGCCACAGCGGTGCGGCGATCATCTTGTCCATTTTGCAGAGATATACCAGTGTTGAGGTGTCGGCAGCCTCCTGTGCTGTTATTTCTCCGGCAGTGATAAGGGCAACTGCCAGGACGGCGGTGAGTGATGCAACCAGCTTCTTCATGCGTTTAACTTAAGTTCTTTTATATATCCGATAAACTTCAACAGCGCTTTTCTCTTGATGTCGTCAAGATTGAAATCGATGTTATTATTAAGGTAGTAAATGACTTCTTCGGGTGTGGCTTTGGCTCCCTCCTTAAGAAGTGCCACAGCCTCATTTTTGCGGTTCAGTCCGTCACCGAGGGCTTTGTTGAAGAGAGTGACGAAATGATCAGGCAGGGGTTTCGCAGAGACCCAGCAGGCAAAGACGAAGGGCAGGCCGGTGAATTTCTTCCATTCCAGTCCGAGGTCGAGCCTGAATGAAAAGAGGTGTGCATACTCAAAACAACGGTCCCCGATCATTACTGCGGCTTCACCTGGTTTCATCGAGGTGATCTCAAAATCACGCGATGCGGTCTGCCATTCAAACTCCCTCTTCCATGCCTTTACTGCAAGGATTTTGCATAAAGTCACCGAGCTCCTTGATCTGAAATCGAGGTATATTTTCCTGATATCATTAAAAGGAGTGTTGCTGACCAGCAGCACCGTACGCACCTCACCCTGAGTGCTCAGGCAGTAGTCGCTGACCAGATGGTACTCAGGCATCGAGGCGATCATGGCAACCGGTATCAGGCCTATGTCTGTCTTCCCTGAGAGAAGCCTGTCTGCACACTCTGAAGGGTGACATACCTCGAGTTCTATCATGGATGCAACCTCGCCATCACGGAGACCGAGCATGAATGGATAACTGTTTATGTATTTGACTGCTGAAACCCTGATCTTTCCCATCTCATTGGCTGCTCTCGCAGATAAATACAAAGGTTCAATTTTTTTACACCAGTACAAAATAGTATTTTTGTTTTTTGGTGCTCGGATTAAACCATGGTGAGGAGATGACAAAATGGATCGGTTAAAGGCAATTTCACCTGTTGACGGCCGCTACGGGGAGCGGGTAAAAGAGCTTATTCCCTATTATTCGGAGTATGGCCTTATGCGTTACCGCGTGCTGACCGAGGTGGAATATTTTATTGCGCTCTCGCAGGCCCGTCTTCCGCAGTTCGGTACTTTTCCGGCAGGCAGGGAGCTGCCGCTGAGGTCAGTGTACAAGGAGTTCACCGTTGCCGACGCCGGTTACATCAAGGAGAAGGAGGCTGTGACAAATCATGATGTCAAAGCCGTCGAGTACTTCGTCAAGGAGAAGGCTGCCTCACTCGGCCTTCAGCAATGGTCTGAGTTCGTGCACTTCGGGCTTACCTCCCAGGATATAAACAACACTGCCATACCGATGGCAATAAGGGATTCGATGCGGGAGGTCATGATACCCCTGCTCGCGTCATTGCGTGATGCACTCGATGCCATGGCTACCGAGTGGGCAGAAATACCGATGCTCGCACGTACTCACGGGCAGCCCGCCACACCTACAAGACTCGGAAAGGAAATTGCAGTGTTCAGGGAGAGGCTTGACGGGCAGCTCCTCACACTGATGATGACAAAATACAGCGGCAAATTCGGAGGTGCAACGGGCAATATGAACGCCCACAAAGTTGCATATCCTGATGTCGACTGGGTTGCCTTTGCCAACAGGCTGCTGGGAGAACAGCTTGGGCTGGAGAGGCAGCAGACAACGACCCAGATTGAACATTATGACGGATTGGCTGAGCTTTTTGACAATATATGCCGTATCAACACGATTCTGACCGATCTGTGCAGGGACCTATGGAGCTACATTTCGCTCGATTACTTCAAGCAGACAATCGTCAGCGGCGAGATCGGCTCATCAGCCATGCCGCATAAAGTCAACCCTATAGATTTCGAGAACGGTGAGGGAAACCTTGGCGTTGCCAATGCCCTGCTGAGCCACCTGTCATCAAAACTTCCCGTATCGAGGTTGCAGCGTGACCTGACTGATTCCACAGTCATCAGAAACACCGGGGTGGCAATGGCCCATTCACTGATTGCATGGAAATCGATAAAAAAAGGACTGTCGAAGCTGATTGTCAATCATGACAGGATAAAGAATGACCTTGAGAATAACTGGGTTGTTGTTGCCGAAGCTCTCCAGACAATTTTGCGGAGGGAAGGCTTCCCGAAACCCTATGAAGCCCTCATGGAGGTCACCAGGACAAATCAGAAAATCACCGGTGAGACAATACGCCTGTTCATTGACAGCCTTGAAATCAGCGAGGCAGTCAAAGATGAGATGAAGGCCGTCACTCCGTTCAACTATACCGGGTTCTAACAGGCAGGCATGAAGAGTATCAGAATCCTGCTGCAATACCTGAAGCCATATAAGTGGCTGGCAGTAAAGAATATGACATACAATATTCTGAGTGCCTTCTTTGCACTTTTTACATTCACACTGATAGTGCCCTTCCTCCAGATACTCTTCAAAAGGGTAACAGTGGTGCCTGATCCGGGAGCATTCACATTTTCGGCTGAGTATATAAAGAATTTTGCCAACTGGTTTTTCTCTTCCTCCATTACAAAGTACGGAGAGGGAAGGACACTGCTGCTGGTTGTTATCATATTTGCTGTTGCGAGCATCATAAAGAACCTTTTTGTATTTCTTGCCAATAACTGTATGGCAAGTCTCCGGGCCGGTACTGTCAGGGATGTACGGAGAAAAATTTATGACAAGATACTGCGGCTTCCGTTATCTTATTTTTCTGAAGCCCGCAAGGGTGACCTTATGACCAGGATGTCGAATGACGTGCAGGAGATAGAGATTTCAGTGATGTCCTCACTCTCTATGCTGTTCCGTGATCCTTTCACTATAATAATATTTGTAATATATCTCATCATAAACAGTCCTCAGCTCACTCTCTTTGCAGTTCTTCTCCTTCCGCTCAGCGGGTGGCTGATAGCACGGATAAGCCGTTCGCTGAAGACCAGATCCTTCAAGGGACAGCAAGCCCTGGGTGGGCTGCTGTCCGTTCTTGAGGAAACGTTATCAGGATTACGGATAGTTAAGGGTTTCAATGCTGAGGAGAAAATGACCAGGCAGTTCGGTGAGGCAAATAACAAATATACAAGGCAGTTCCGAAGGGTGATACGCAAGGCATACCTGGCTCATCCGGTAAGCGAGTTGCTCTCGACAATAGTCCTGCTGATACTTTTATATTACGGTGGGATGCTCGCTATAAACGGGACCGGCAGCATGACTTCTGACAAGCTCATTGGCTTTGTGGTTATCTTTTCGCAGATCATCCAGCCGGCGAAGTCTATCTCAACTGCGTGGTTCAACATACAGAAGGGAATGGCCTCCATTGACAGGGTCAACCAGGTTATTGACGCTGAGGAGACGATCACAGATAAGCCGGATGCCGTAAGAATAAGCGGATTCAATGACAGCATCGAGTTCAGGAATGTATGGTTCGCATATAACCATGAGCCGGTGCTTAAGGATATTAACCTTATCATCAGGAAGGGACAGACTGTAGCTGTTGTGGGCCGCTCAGGAGGCGGCAAGTCGACGCTGGCAGACCTGCTGCCAAGGTTCATCGACCCCGACCAGGGAGCAGTGCTCATAGACGGTGTGGATATCAGGGACGTGAGCATTAAGGATCTGCGTCACCAGATGGGTATCGTCAGTCAGCAGGCAATACTCTTCAATGATACCTTTTATAATAACATTTCATTCGCACTGACAGAAGAGGCTGACGAGCAAGCAGTGCTAAGAGCGGCTAAGATTGCGAATGCACACGATTTTGTGACAGAGACGGCCGAAGGATACCAAACCACAGTGGGCGAGGGAGGGAATAAGCTAAGCGGCGGACAGAGGCAGAGGATCAGCATTGCGCGAGCAGTCATGGCCAATCCCCCCATACTGATACTTGATGAGGCTACCTCAGCCCTCGATACGGAATCGGAACGACTTGTTCAGGATGCCATGGTAAGGCTGATGGAGAACCGCACATCGATAGTCATTGCCCACCGTCTCTCAACGATCCAGCATGCCGATATGATAGTGGTGATCGAAGATGGCCGGCTGGCGGAGAAAGGCACTCATGAAGAACTCCTGAGGATACCTGACGGCATATATAAAAAGCTGTATGAAATGCAGACTTTCTAATCAGTCCATAGTCCACAGTCTGCAGTCAATAAGTAATTTACGACTGCCGACTGCCGATTGCCGACTGAGAACTGCCACGCAGAACATTTTCCCAGTGTGATTGTTAATTCTTAAATTACACCTGCATAAACTGAGAAATGATGGAAACGAAAAGTACGACTGACATTCTGAAAGAGGCTATCCTGCTCGAGCAGAGAGGTAAGGCCTTTTATTCAAACATTGCCGCACAGACAAAAAGCGAAGCCGTCAGGAAGGTATTCTCAATGATGGCCGACGAGGAAGACCAGCATATTCTCTTTCTGTCACGCCAGTTTACTCACTATCAGAAGCATAAAGCTTTTACTGAGAATGCCGCTCATACCGACGATCCCTCGGAAGAGGTGGCAATGCAGGTTCTCTCGGCAAAGATGAAGGATCAGATCAGCGCTGCCAGCTTTGAAGCTGCAGCGATCAGTGCCGCCATGGATTTTGAGACCAGGGCTGTGAACCTCTATGCAGGCAGGGCTGAGTCAGCAACTGACTCAAATGAAAAAGCGACATACCAGATGCTTGCCGAATGGGAGAGGGGGCATCACAAGTGGCTCATGAAGATTGACAAGGATCTGAGGGAGCAGGTGTGGTACGACAATAACTTCTGGCCTTTCTAGACCAGGCGGCGGAACTTCGCCGGAACTTTGGATTCAAAACGCAATTCTTTTCCAGTCACCGGGTGAATGAAGGCAAGGACGCTTGCATGCAGTCCAAGCCTGCCAATGGGATTACCCGTGGCGCCGTATTTCTTGTCGCCCGCAATACTGTGACCCATCTCCTGCATGTGCAGTCTTATCTGGTTCTTCTTGCCTGTCTTCAGGGTAACCGAAAGAAGGGAATAATCCTTGTTGGTTTTCAGTGTTTTGAAAAGTGTGATTGCCAGATCACCCTTGGCGGGATTCTGGGATGAATGCATCACCAGCGCCTTGCTTTCGAAGATAAATGATTTGATTGTGCCTTCGGGTTCGGTGACCTCACCCTCCACAAGGGCTGTGTAAGTGCGGGCCGTGACCATATTCTGCCAGTCCTTCTGCAGTCTGCTCTGAACCTTTTCACTCCGGGCGAACATCATGAGGCCGGAGGTGTCGCGGTCAAGGCGGTGGACGATAAAGATCTTGTTCGACGGCTTCTGAAGCTTGACATAGTTGCTCAGGATGTTGTAGGCAGTCAGGTATTTTTCATTGTCGGAGGCCATTGAAAGCAGTCCAGCATTCTTGTCTATCACTATGATATATTCATCTTCATAGACGATCTTCATGTTTCTCAGGAGGATGCCGTCGGCAAGCCTCTCACCGGTGATGACTATCTTGTCGGAAGGGCGGAGCTCATGGTTGAACTGTGTCACGGGCTGTCCGTTGACTGTGACCTGTTTGTTGCGGAGCAGGGATTTGACATTATCGCGGCTCATCTTCCGGAGGTTTTCAATGAGGAAGGGAAGGAGGGTGGTGTTTTCCTTAACCTCCAGTGGTATGTCGCTGTTCATTTTGTAAACGGTTCGATGCAGGCACAAAGGTCAGCAAAAAGGAGGAGAAAGGGAAATTTCAGGGTTATCATCAGGGGAATAAGTGTTTTTCCCAATAAATGATTGAGAAAACCTGCCGGGATGAAAAAGCATGTATGATCCTTTGCATTTTGATGAGATCTGCATTAAAGGTGGGAGATGAGAGGCTAACCTGCTCTGATCGCAAAGAAAGTGATTATATGCTCTTTTTTTTGTGAGCAGTGCATAAATGATCGGTCAGGATGCGATTTATTTTCAATTCAATTGCATAACTTAGATGAGCAGTCCATCTGTCAATCTCATTGGCTACTGTCAAATTGATCTGCTTTTCATTCAGGTATTTTATTATGGGACTGACGGGGCTGTGCTGTAATTATCCCGAAATAATTCATAATGGATTTTGGCAATAGAGTGGGATTACAATACTGATAATTTGTCTGAGCAAGATGTTAAAATAATACATTCACCAAAGGGAGACAAATAAGAGTTTTATAGGGCATTCCGCACCACGATTAGGCTCATCCTAAATTCGTAAATCGACAGTCAAAAGAGTATTATTCAGCTGACTGAACGCTGTAACTTTTGTTATGCTTTTTGACCGCTGATATTGATTCCAAAATATTGCTTTTATTAAAATTGACAATACACTTGAAATCAAGTACTTTTAATAATTATTAGAACGGCGTTAATCAAAAACTAAACCCATTTTACAATGAAAACAAAAACAGTTCTCATGCTTTTTGTATCGATAATTGTGATTGTTTCTTGCGATCCTAAGACGACAACCACGGTTAACAAAGATCAGGCTCTGTTTGACTCACTCTTAAAAGTAAGTACAGATGCCTATAACTCGGGTAATCCCCAAAAATTTGTTGATTTTTTTACCGATGATGCTCTAAGGATGATAAATGGCAAAAGCTTTTGGGGTAAAGACTTAATTTTAGCATTCGCTAAATCTATGGCCCCATTTGTAAAGAATTTAAATGCCTATCTTGGACCAACGACACTTAACCAGGATTTGATCCAAATGCAAAAATATTTTACAGCTGAAATCATAAAGGGGGATTTGATTCTGAATGGGCAAGGTCTTGCAACTTTTGTTTGGAAGAAACAGGAAGACAATTCATGGAAAATTATTTTAGAGATTGAAAACTACAGTGTTAAGACTTATTGATCTAAAGACTTTATTCACCAGTTCTATATTTATGATTAACACTGAGATAAATAATTTAAATATAAAGAAATGAGAAAATTCTTTTTAGCAACTAGAATTGCTGTATTCATCTTAATTTGTTCAACCGGAATACAGGCACAAACCACACAAACAAAACTCAATCAGCTTGAGTTAATGAAACAGTTTATTGGTACCTGGCAATCAAATGTGGGTAAAGACTCCGTTGATGTTAGGGAGTGGCAAAATTATGGAAATGCCTTTTTGATGAATCAATATAAACTTGTTAAGGGGCAAAAAGGTTCTGAAGGTATTTGTAATATTGGTTTTGATTCAGAGGAAGGCAACTTCAAGGGTTTTAAAATTGGCTTAGATGGACATTATGTTGACTGGATTGGATTATTTACTTCAGAGAAAATTTTCACTATTTATGGAACAAAGAATTTTAAAACCGGACCGTATGGTAAATATACATTCACATTTGAAAGTCCAAACATTTATACTACCACAAATTATAATAAAGATGGTGCAGTAATTTGGGTTCATAAATTTACTAAAGTTCAATAGTACATTTAAATTTTAGTAAGGTTTAGGTGTCAGAGTTAACTTAAATAAAACTAAAACGCCCTGTAACACGGACAATATGGGTAAGTTGTTTCCCGCCTTGCAGGACAAGTTGTGACACTTTTTGCCCCGCCAAGACGGGATTTCGTCGCTACGCTCCTCAACTTTTGCTCCTGCTATCTAGACAGATTTGTAATGGTTCTTGCACCAGGACACGCGCATCTGTCCGCAATATAAATCCTGTACCGTGACAGATTTCTGGCCCCAAGATAGCTGGCACCCCCGCTGCTCACCAGGTTCGTGCGGGGCACCGCCCGACAGTTTCGCGGCTAAAGTATACCCGAGACTCTGGCCCGGTGCTTCGTCGGGTAACACAACCTCCCCAGATTGCCGGGCCGTTATGTTTAAGCCAGGCTACTGCCTAGTTTGATAATTCTGACATTTAAATAATTAAATCATTATAAACATAGCAAATCCGAGAATCATGAAGAAGACTTTTAAGAAAGAGGTTTCTAATGCATTTAATCAGATTAGCTCATTAAGTCAAGGACAAATCAAGGAGGAAGATTTATCCCATTTACCAAAAATTGTAAAAAAATATCTCGAATATACAGGATGGACAGGAAAAGAAAAATTATCTAATGTCAGAATTGTATTTGAAGGTAGAATGAGATCAAAGCCAACAGACAGCTGGATGAATTTTACTTCTATACAATACAACTTTTTTGAGAATCCTACACGCATATTTCTCATGAAAGCTTCAAAAATGGGAATACCTGCAACTGGTCTCCATATTTACAGAAACAAACAAGCTACTATGGTGATTAAGATCGCGTCATTATTTAAAGTAGTTGACGCAAAAGGTCCAGAAATGAATCATGGAGAGACACTTATGGTTTTTAACGACATGTGCTGTATGGCTTCAGGTACACTAATTGATAAGCGTATTCAATGGGAGGTTATCAATCCTCTGACAGTCAAAGCAAAATTTACAAATGATGAACTATCGGTTACTGCTGATCTGTTCTTCAAGGAAAATGGAGAGCTAATAAACTTTATAAGCAATGACAAATATGAATCAACTGATGGTAAAACATATCAAAAATTTCCCTGGTCAACTCCAATACAAGAATATAAAGAAATTGATGGACTAAAAATACCCTCCTTCGCACTGACAATTTTCCATAAACCGGAGGGTGATTTTTGCTATGGAGAGTTTAAACTAAAAGAAATAGAATTCAATTGCCATGACTTTAAAAAATAAGCGGCCCGAAATGCTAACTGAAAAAGCAAAATATCAATTAATAACCGGGATTTAATCTCAAATCCGACAAATACTACCTTTGGATGTTGTTTTACAACTATAAGTAGCGTAATAACAACTAAAAGTATTTGATATATTTTGATTCTGGAAATTCACCAAAATAACTTTGCCGTATCAAACAACTTAAAAATAAAAGATATGGTAAACTTTAAAATGATTGGCAATAAAATTGCCGAAGCACGAAAGAAAGTAAATATTTCTCAGGCACAACTTGCTCAGCGACTTTTCATAAGCTCACAAGCAGTCGGAAAATGGGAACGTGGAGAATCAATGCCTGATATCATTACTTTTAACCGCCTTGCAGAAATTCTGGGTGTTGACCTTAACTATTTTTCAGAAGGTTTATTCCCTGTTTCAAATGAATTAACTCCAAATGAGTTTTCGGAAAAACAAACAAATGATTTGTCATCCTCAAAGCAGAGGACTAACCGTAGCTGGGATATGTCACGCGGAAACTGGATGGATGCTGACTTTTCCGGATTAAAAAATCTGCACGAAAAATTCAGTTCATCTAATATGCTTCGCTGCAAGTTTGTTGGTTCTGATATGTCAGGACTTCTTCTAAAAAGCAATAATGTGCAAACCTGTGACTTTTCAGGTTCCGACTTCAGCAGAAGCCAAATCCAAAACTCCAATTTATCAAACAATCTTTTTAAAGACTGTTCGATGAAAGAAACTGAATTTTCACAGACCTATATCACAGATTGCGATTTCACTGGCGCTGATTTTACCGGAGTGATAATTAAATCTGGTGGTTTTGGTAAAAATACAATTGTGGATGCTATATGGAATTGCACTTCCTTTATTGATTCACATATTGCAGATGTTATTTTCACTGGTACATTACAGGACTGCTCATTTGAAAACTGCTCGTTTACCAAGTTGATTTTCAAAAATGCTACCATTCTAAACACTTTCTTTAAAAACAAAAGTTTAAAAAGGATCCAGTTCATTGACTGCCAGGCAGACAGGATAACCTACGAATTCCTGAAAAATGGAAAAGCTAATTTAACCGGGATCACTTTGATACCAGAGGGAATGAAAAATAAAACTGGCCCGAAATGCTAACACGGACAATATGGGTAAGTTGTTTCCCGCCTTGCGGGACAAGTTGTCACACTTTTTGGTTTTGCTCCTGCCTTCAAGACAAATTTGTAATGGATCTTGCACCCCCGCTGCTCAATGTGTTCTCGCGGGGCGCGGCGTGATCCGTCAGGCATCAGCGATGGCAAAGTGACACAAATTCAGTCACATAACTACTCACCTTGGGAAAGAAGATCACAAATGATTAAGAAAGTACCCATTGTATCCATTTTGATCTTTTCACTCGTATTATCAGGGTGTGGCTCAAAAAGCATTTACAAAAACAAAAATGAGTTACAGAAAATTGACTCGTTAATAAAGGTTCAAGAATTTAATGATAGGACAGTACTTGTAAAATTTGGTTATGATGCTATAACTGCAATAAAAACCACAAAAGGGATAGTTGTAATTGATGCGGGAATATCGACATCTTTAACAGCCCGGTATAAAAATATTATTGAAAACAAATTCAATAACCATAATTTCGTTTATGTAATCAATTCTCATGGACACCCCGACCATATAAGAGGTAATAGTCTCTTCCCGAAAGCTCAAGTCATCGGACATGAAAATTGTCATAATGATGGATTTGTGAATCGAAATCCAGATAGTTTGTCGATTAGCGTAGGCAAAATAGTAGACGATTATGAGCTTCAACTTCAGAATTCAATTCCTAATACTGCAGAATGGTATGATATTTATACTCAAAAAATCAGATACAAGGGAGCATACTGGGACATAAAAAAGCATACCCCTGTTAGATTTCCTGATATCATATTCACTGACAGTATGAAACTTGAGTGTGGCGACACTACCTTTGAAATGATTTATTTTGGCACATTTCATTCCACCAGTGATATATTAATCTACGTACCCGAAAAGAAAATACTCTTTACTGGAGATTTATTTTCAAAGTATGGCAGGCCAGGCTTTGGCAACTCATCTTTCACAGATAATGACAGATGGCTACATGCAAATAAGTGGATAATGAAAAGGATAAATGATATTGAGACAATAATTGATGGTCATGGCCAAATCTTAACAACCGATGACCTTAGAATATTTAATGAAAATCTTTTATCACAGTACTCAAATGAATCTAAATGACGCCAATGCCTGGCATGGGAAGAAAGTGGGGTTACTCGCTGCGCTCGTGATCCCTGGCAGGGGATCCTGCAGGGCAAATCTCTCCTCATGCGCTGTGCGCATGAGTTATTTTTGTTTTCCATTTCTCCTCACTCAGGCAAGCCTGGCTCGGAGCTCTGTAAAACAAAAATCCCGTCAGTCAAAGGACTGACGGGAGAGATTTGCTCTGCGGAGAAAGAGGGATTCGAACCCCCGGTCCAGTCGCCCGGACAACGGTTTTCAAGACCGCCGCGATCGACCACTCTGCCATTTCTCCATGAACCTGCCTTAACCGTGGCTAAAGCATGACGCCGCAAATATAGTGTTTTTTTGCTTTTTCATCGCGCAGGGCAATTTTTCCCGTTTTCGGACGATTTGTGCATCGGCTGTAATTCCCCGTAAATGGGCCTCTGATAAAGCCATAAACGCGCATTTCTCTTAAAAATGGGGCGGAGTTATCAACAAAAACGCTCATTTATCATAAAAATAAGCTTTTGGGGATTAAAAAAAAGATAAAAAACTTGCTTTTGATTAATTATGAAATATATTTGTATGCAATTAGAAGATTTTGGTCTAACCCTTAAATTGTATTGACTATGACAAAAAAAGAATTAGTAGGCAGTATTGCAAAAAAAGCAGGTGTATCACTTAAGGATGCTAACGTTGCTTTGAACGCTTTCGTAGGTGCATTTGGTGACGCTATGAAAAAAGGTCAGAGACTCCAGCTCCCTTCAATGGGTACTTTCAAAGTTGAAAAGAGAAGTGCAAGAGTTGTTCGCAACCCGCGCACCGGCGCCAAACTGAATGTTCCAGCCAAGAAGGTTGTTAAATTCAAAGCTGCTCCGGCTCTTACAAAAGGCCTGAAGTAAAAGTTTCAGGGGTGCACCAGCACCCCTTTTTTATTACTGAAAATGATGCCGCCACAGACGGCATTATTTTTTTTAATTAATTATCAAATTTAAGGACTGGGTGATTTTTATTTTTTTTTATTATATTTGTTAACCACGAATCCAGGAAACCAGACCTGCCTGATATGAATTGTATTATTGTTGACGATGACCCCGTATGGCTCAGAACCCTTGAGGAATTTGTAGGGAAATCGGCGTCTTTACAACTTGTCGGAAGCTTCACGGATTCTGTGTCAGCACGTAATCTTCTTATGTCCAGGGGAGACATCGAACTGATCCTCCTCGATATCATGATGCCTGAGATGGATGGCTTCGACTTCCTCTCAAGCCTTGAAAATCCCCCGCATATCATTTTTGTTTCAGGCAGTGAGGATTACGCTTTTAAGGCTTTCAACTACAATGGCATAGACTATCTCCTGAAGCCTATCTCATATCCGCGCTTCTGCAGGGCCATTGAGAAGATCATGAAATACTACGCTCCCCGCGCTATACCGTCAGCGGCCGGCGAGGAGGAGATCTTCATTAAAAAAGCCTCATCCCTTGTGCGCCTCAAGCTTAAGGAAATACTTTATGTTGAAGCACTGGAGAACTATGTAAGTGTGGTCACGCGCGATGAGAAATACACAATTCACTTTACAATGCGCGCCATTGAACAGCAGCTGCCCTCCGGCCTCTTTGTTCGTATCCACAGGTCATACCTGGTCAATAAAAGCGTTATCAGATCCATCAGCGAGAACAGCCTTACAATCGTTGTCGGAAACACACCCAAAATCCTGCCCGTCGGAAAATCCTACCGTGACGGGATTATGAACTACATCAACATAATGACGCGTTAAATGCCGTCACTGAGGCAACTCTTCCTGGATCATCTGGGCCAAACCTCTGTTTCACCACTTCTTCTTGAAATTGAAAGGGCAGAGGGTTCTTTTCTCTTTGACAGGGAGGGGAAGGACTATCTCGACCTTATCTCCGGGGTATCGGTGAGCAATACGGGCCACCGTCACCCGGCAGTGGTGGCAGCCATCAAAGAGCAGGCCGACAAATACCTTCATCTGATGGTCTATGGTGAGGTGGTACAGAGCCCGCAGGTGAACTATGCGGCACGCCTTGCCTCGCTTCTCCCTCCTTCACTGCAGTCGGTCTTCTTCGTCAACTCAGGCAGCGAGGCCATAGAGGGAGCTATGAAGCTGGCCCGCAGATATACCGGAAGAAATGAGATCATTTATTTCCGCAATGGATACCACGGATCAACCACAGGAGCACTGAGCGTGCAGGGATCGGAATTGTACCGCAATGCCTTCCGGCCCCTGATGCCTTCAACAACAATGGCTGAGTTCAACTCCCCGGGAGCAGCCGGGATGATCAGCGACACCACGGCAGCAGTGCTGCTCGAGCCTGTCCAGGCAGAGGCAGGGGTCATACAGCCGGAAGAGGGTTTCCTTGAGAGCCTGCGCAGAGCCTGTGACAGTCACGGCGCCCTGCTTGTCTTCGACGAGGTGCAGACAGGCTTCGGCCGCACAGGCAGCCTCTTTTCACTTTACAGGTACAATGTCATCCCTGACATCCTGGTCCTGGCCAAAGCCCTGGGCGGGGGACTGCCACTTGGAGCTTTTGTTGCATCACAGGGCATAATGTCAGCCCTCTCGCATAACCCGTCGCTGGGACACATAACAACATTCGGCGGTCATCCGTTATGCTGCGCGGCAGGAATGGCATCACTGGAGGTGATAGTTGGTGAGCACCTTGCGGAAAATGCAAAAGAGAAGGAACGGTTATTCAGGGAACAATTAGCCATGCTTCCCGTGAAAGAAGTCAGGGGAGAAGGACTGCTCCTGGCCATAGTACCTCATAATAAAAAGATCATACCTGACCTGGTGGCCCATGCTCCTGAACACGGACTGCTCCTCGATTACTTCCTCTTCTGCGATGAAGCCTTCCGCATCGCCCCGCCACTGACAATTTCCCATGAAGAGATCATGCTTGCCTGCCAGAGGCTCGGTAGACTGATGCAAGCCCTGGCCTGACCTACTGACACTCTGTCATATTTAATGCCTGCGGCACACACTTTGGAGATTGTCGGAAGGATAATCAAAAAACTATATATTATGGAAAAGGGTAAAATCGGAGTTACTACAGAAAACATTTTTCCTATCATCAAGAAGTTCCTTTACTCAGATCATGAGATATTCCTCAGGGAACTGGTTTCAAACGCGGCGGATGCAATCCAGAAACTGAAGACACTCTCATCAGCAGGTGATTTCAAGGGAGAGCTCGGGGAGCTGCGCATAAAAGTAGCTGTCGATCCGAAAAAGAAAACCATTACAGTGTCGGATAACGGCATCGGAATGAGCGCTGATGAGATTGACAAGTATCTCAACCAGATTGCTTTTTCAAGCGCCAACGAGTTTCTTGACAAGTACAAGGACCAGACCAGCGGCCTGATCGGACAGTTCGGTCTTGGATTCTATTCCTCATTCATGGTCTCTGATAAGGTGGAGGTCATATCCAAATCGTATCAGGAGAACGTGCCGGCAGTGAAATGGATCTGCGACGGGAGTCCTGAGTATTCCATTGAAGAGGCTGCCAGGGCCGAAAGAGGCACCGACGTCATACTTCATGTCGATAAGGATTCAAAGGAATTCCTTGATGAAAACAGAATAGAAAACCTGCTCAAGAAATACTGCAGCTTCCTGCCTGTGGAGGTACAGTACGGGAATGAGAAGGAATGGAAAGACGGTAAGATGGTCGATACCGGCAAGCCAAAGATTATCAACAATACGAGTCCGGCATGGACCCGCAAGCCCGCTGATCTGAAGGAAGAAGACTATGTCAAATTCTATCATGAGCTCTATCCAATGGGAGAGGATCCGCTGTTCAACATTCACCTGAATGTCGATTACCCCTTCAAACTCACCGGAATACTCTATTTCCCCAAAATCCGAAACAACTTTGAGATACAGAAGAACAAAATCCAGCTGTACTGCAACCAGGTCTTTGTCACTGATTCAGTTGAAGGAATAGTGCCTGACTTCCTTACCCTGCTTCACGGGGTGATCGATTCGCCCGATATACCGCTTAATGTCTCAAGAAGCTATTTGCAGAGCGACAGCAATGTTAAGAAGATCTCCAGCCATATAACAAAAAAGGTCGCTGACCGTCTGGCAGACATCTTCAAGAAGGACAGGGAGAACTTCGAAAAGAAATGGGATGATCTCAAGCTCTTCATCGAGTACGGAATGATCACCGAGGAAAAGTTCTTCGAGAAGGTTTCAAAATTCGCCCTCTATAAGAACACGGAGGGAAAGTACTTTACGCTTGAGGAATACGATAAGATCATTAAGGAGAACCAGACTGACAAGGACAAGGCCCTGATACATCTCTACACCACCGATCCTGTTGCACAGCATACATATATTTCAAAGGCGAAGGAGAAGGGATATGATGTGATCGTTCTTGACGGTCAGCTTGACACCCACCTGATAAATACCCTCGAATCAAAGGATCAGTCGTCAAGGTACCTGAGGGTTGACAGCGATGTCATAGAGAACCTCATCAGGAAAGAGGAGAAGCATGTTTCAAAACTCACAAAGAGTCAGTCTGAAGACCTGACCCAGGTGTTCCGCAGCCAGGTGACCGACAGTGCCAAAACGCATTACCAGGTCAGGGCAGAGAACCTCGATGAGAAGGATCTTCCGCTCATCATCACCCAGAGTGAGTTCATGAGGAGGATGAAAGATATGTCCCAGTTCGGAGGAGGATATTCATTCTACGGTGAGATGCCTGACAGCTATGACTTTGTGCTTAACACCAATCACCCTCTTGTGACCTCTCTGGCAGAGGAACTCGAGAAGGAGCATGCCGATGAGCTCAGGAAGAACGGAGCAGGCATAGAAAAGACAAAGGTCGAGATTGAATTCATGGAAAAGGAACACAGTAAAAAGAAATCTGAGGAAATATCCCAGGTAGAAAAGGATGACCTTGAAAGACTGAAAGGCGATTTAAAGCAGCTTGAGGAAAAGAGGAAAACCTTACTTTCAGGCTTCGGTACCGATCATCAGGCTGTACGTCAGCTGGTTGATCTGGCCTTGCTGGCAAATAACATGCTCAAGGGTGAGGCGCTGAGTACGTTTGTCAGGCGCAGCATCAGCCTTCTGTAAACAGGTTAATCTCCTATAATTATACTGAAGAGGCCGGTCTGAGACCAGCCTCTTTCGTTTATTACAAAGCACCGTCACATCATGTATCGCGCCAGCTCTGCCTTTACATAGTTAAGCGCAGCACGGCACGGCTCTGCATCCATATCCATCATCTCCTCAATGAGAAGACGTGACAGCTCCTCGCCCGTGGCAGTGGGAGGAAGCTTTGCTGCTATGTTGTTAATGATCCTCACAACAGTCCCTTTCGCATTCTTTACCATTTCCCACGCTTCATTGCTCATATAGATCTGCTGTGAGAGGTTATGCTCATACTCACTTCTTATGCTTCCTATCATGGCTGAATGAAGCTGATGTGCGGTCATTTCGGGCTTACCGGTGCGCATGATGAGCGATTCGGTTGAAATGCGTTCAAGAAAAAGAACGATCCTCTCATAAGCCTGCAGCTTTATCGGAGTAATCGTCTTGGCCGTCTGAAGCAGAAGATCCTGCCGCCTCCTGTCCTGATCATCCTGCAGCATGTGCCTTATTACCAGCCAGGCGGTGATCATCACCAGCAGCGCGGGCAGCGTAATCTTGAGTATATCAAAAAAGGTTTCCATATCACTTGTCGTTAAAGCATGTTAATGCCTGCAAATTAATCATTTTTATCTTAGACGGATAAACGGCAGGCCGGGTGTTATAAACCCTTTTCTTTTTCACTTTTAACAATTACTTTTGGACTGTTCACACCGTTAAGTAAATAAAAGCAAATAATTATGGAGCATATTTCCAGGAGAGTTCAGTCGCTGTCGGTATCCCAGACACTGGCTATGGCACAGAAAAGCCGTGAGCTGAAGGAACAGGGCATAGATGTGATAAGCCTCAGCCTCGGCGAACCTGACTTTTTTACCCCTGATGACATCAAGGAAGCAGCAAAAAAAGCCATTGACGATAACTTTTCATTCTACCCGCCTGTGCCGGGTTACGCCGATCTTCGGCAGGCCATCTCACGCAAATTCAAGGAAGAGAACGGACTTGATTATTCGCCTGATCAGATCATCGTATCAGCCGGCGGCAAGCATACGCTCATAAACATACTTATCTCCGTGGTGGATCCGGGTGACGAGGTCATACTCCTTGCTCCCTACTGGGTGAGCTACCTCGATCATATCACCTTTTCCGAAGGCACGCCGGTTATAATTCAGACCACTATAGACAGTGATTTCAAGGTCACCCCCGGTCAGCTGGAGAAAGCCATAACACCGAAGACCAGGGTGCTGATATTCAACTCCCCGTCCAATCCGACCGGGATGGTTTATACAAAGGATGAAATGGCTGCACTGGTTAAGGTGATTGAAAAGCATCCGCAGATCCTGGTAGTCTCTGATGAGATATATGAGCACATAACTTTTTCAGGAACACACACAAGCCTTGCCACATTCTCATCGATTGCCGACAGGGTCGTTACAGTCAACGGCGTTTCAAAGGGATATGCCATGACCGGATGGAGGATCGGTTACATGGGAGCACCGTTATGGCTGGCTAAGGCATGCAACAAGCTGCAGGGCCAGTTCACATCAGGGGTATGCTCCATTGCCCAGCGTGCAGCTCTTGCAGCGATAACCTCCAAAAGTGATTCAAGGTCAAAAATGCGGGAAGCGTTCCTTCGCCGCCGCGATCTGATATGCGGACTTCTGAGTGACGTACCCGGACTGAAGGTCAGGGTGCCTCAGGGGGCCTTTTATGTTATGCCTGATGTTAGTTCATTCATCGGCAAGAGCTTTGAAGGCAAGGTGATGAAAGACGCAGATGACATCACATTCTTCCTGCTCAGTGAAGCCCGTGTGGCCCTTGTCAGCGGCACTGCGTTCGGTTCATCAGACTGCATCAGGATCTCCTACGCCACCTCCGATGACAAGATAACAGAGGCGGTAAAAAGAATTAAGGAGGCCCTGGGGAAACTCAAATAAAAAAATCGCAATTCGCAAATCGCAAATCGAAAATGAAAAAAGCTGCCCGGGCAGCTTTTTTCTTAATATTTATTGAAGGATATCACCTCTTCGGCAGGTTTGCGCGATTTCTTCCTGACAGTGTTTTCAGTGTACCCCACCGTCAGCACCAGTTCAACCTTCTTTGATTTCGGTATTCCCAGGATTTTCATGATCCTGCTCTCATCGAACCAGCCAATGATACAGGTACCAAGGCCTTCCGCGAAAGCCTGGTAAACCATCGATGCTGTTGCAATGCCGATGTCGATCAGAGAATAATCCTTTTTCTTTATCAGGTCTCCTGCCCGTGAGGTGAAGTTCGATTTCTCCCTTACAATAACGATAAGCACAGGCGCCTGGCGGACGAAACCGTTCATGTTCAGCACTTTCGACTCTGTCGCACCGGCCACCTCGGGACACAGCGCAGGGTCATCCACAACGATGAACTTCCACGGCTGACCGTTGCATGCCGATGGTGACAGCCTCCCCGCTTCAACTATCCTGTCCAGCTTTTCCTTTTCGACAGGCTTATCCAGGTATTTCCTCTCACTCTGTCTGACGCTCATCAATTCGAGCATCGCATGGCTGTCCGTCATTTCAGTTAATTGCTTAATCAATAATTCTCGGCGTAGATCTCACAGTATGACATCGGATGGAGACATGCCGGACAGTTTTTCAGAGGCTTGGTGCCGAAATGAACATACCCGCATTTGCGGCAATACCAGAAGACCTTGTCTTCGCGTTCGAACACCTTATTGCCCATCACATTGGCAAGAAGCTTCCTGTATCTTTCCTCATGAACCTTCTCAGCTGAAGATATGGCTTTGAATGCCGTGGCGATCTCCTTGAAGCCTTCTTCCTCAGCTACCTTTGCAAATGCCGGGTACAGTTCTGACCACTCTTCGTGCTCACCTGCAGCAGCAGCTGCGAGGTTATCACCGGTAGTCAGGGTCTTGCCTGCCGGGTATGATGCTGTAATCTCGAGCATACCTCCTTCAAGGAATTTGAAGAAGCGTTTTGCATGCTGCTGTTCCTGCTTTGCTGTCTCAAGAAAGATGGCAGATATCTGTTCGTATCCTTCTTCCTTTGCAACTTTTGCTGCAAATTCATAACGGTTCTTTGCCTGTGATTCACCTGCAAATGCCTTCAGGAGATTCTTCTCCGTGCGTGTTCCTTTAATTCCTTCCATTTCAGTTCTATTTGAGTTTTTGATTGGTTACCGGGCAGTAAAATTAGTATAATTTAGCTTTTCTTCCACTTTATGAATTTCTTCTCTTCACCCCTGATCAGCCTGCCGATGTTCTTCCTGTGGGTTACGACCAGGGCTATTGCCACGACGACAGCGAAGAGCTTCAGTAAAAGGGAGGGTGTCGGGAAAACTGTCATCAGCAGCACCGGGAACATTACTCCAGCCGTCATTGAACTGAGGGATACATAGTTGCTCAGCAGCAGCACCACCAGGAATATTCCCGCGCATGAAAGGGTCAGAAACGGGTGGAGTGCAAGCAGGACGCCGAAGGTCGTTGCAACTCCCTTGCCTCCGCGGAACCCTGCAAAGACCGGGAACAAGTGGCCAGCGATTGCTGTCATACCACATACTATCTGCAGTGCCGTCATCTGTTGTGATCCTTCCGGGGCAGCATTGAGAAAGAGCGGGAGGGAAGCCGCAAGCCACCCTTTTGCAAGATCAAAAATAAGAACAGGGACGCCGGTCTTCCATCCAAGTACCCTTATTGTATTGGTGGCGCCTGCATTACCGCTGCCGTGTTCCCTTATGTCAATGCCGTGAAACATCCTGCCTGCCCACACCGCTGAAGGTATGGATCCGGCCAGGTAAGAGAGGATCAGAGCCAGAACAGCCAGGTAAATTACCATTTAATAATTAGTTACAACTCCGGACCCGAAGATACAAGTTTTGCCGTTTCAGTGTTCGATGTGAATTTTCCGAAGTTCTTTACAAATTTCGCTGCCAGCTCTTTTGCAGCAATGGTCCATTTCTCACTGCTTCCCCATGACTTGCGCGGATCAAGCAATTCCTCAGGCACACCATCGACTTTAGAAGGTATGCTGAGGTTGAAAACAGGCAGGCTGACAAACTCTGCCTTGTCAAGTGTCCGGTTGAGGATGGCGTCAATTATATTCCTTGTTGAGGGCAGGTCCATACGTTTACCGGTTCCGTACGGGCCTCCTGTCCAGCCGGTGTTCACAAGCCATGCATCGGCCTTATGCGCCCTCATTTTTTGTGTCAGCTCATGCGCATAAATGATAGGATCAAGCATGAGAAAGGCAGCACCGAAACAGGCTGAGAAAGAGGGGAGAGGCTCTGTGATGCCGCGTTCGGTTCCGGCAACCTTGGCAGTATAACCGCTGAGGAAATAGTACCGGGTCTGCTCTTCAGTCAGCCTGGCTACAGGTGGCAGCACCCCGAAAGCATCAGCCGTCAGAAAGATCACCGTGCTTGCATGACCGGCTTTGGATACCGGCCGCACAATATTATCAATATGGTAGATCGGGTATGAAACCCTTGTATTCTCAGTTTTCGCAGCACTGGTGAAGTCAATTTCTCCACTGGCATCAACCACTACGTTCTCAAGCAGGGCATCACGACGGATTGCATTGTAGATGTCAGGTTCATTAGCCGGACTGAGGTTAATGCACTTGGCATAACACCCTCCCTCAAAGTTGAAGATGCCGGCATTATCCCATCCGTGTTCATCGTCACCTATCAGCGCCCTGTCAGGGTCGGTTGACAGCGTAGTCTTGCCAGTTCCCGAAAGGCCGAAGAAGATAGCCACATCTTTTTTCTTTCCTACATTGGCTGAGCAATGCATTGAGGCGATGCCTCTGAGCGGAAGATAGTAGTTCATCACGGAGAAGATGCCTTTCTTCATCTCGCCTCCGTACCATGTGCCTCCGATAAGAGCCATGTTCTCGGTGAGATTGAACAGGACGAAGTTCTCGGAATTCATCCCGAACCTGCTGAATTCAGGATTGGCGGTTTTCGAAGCCATCAGTACCACAAAATCAGGCTTAAATGATCTGAGCTCCTCCTCTGACGGACGAATGAACATGTTTTTCACGAAATGTGCCTGCCATGCCACTTCCATTACGAACCTCACATTAAGCCTGGAATCAGCATTGGCGCCACTGAAGCAGTCAATTACAAATAACTTCTTGCCCGAGAGTTGCCCGGAGGCAATCTTTTTACAGTGCTCCCAGGCTTCTGCAGTGACAGGCTTATTGTCAGATACAGTGGCCGTTTCCGATTTCCACCATACTGTTTTCTCAGTTTTGGCATCCCGGACTATATACTTGTCCCTGGGCGACCTGCCTGTAAAAATACCTGTATCAACAGCCACTGCGCCGGTGCTCGTGACGGTGCCTCTCTCAAATCCTTCTGCCGCCGGAGATGTCTCCTCGGCAAAAAGCAGCTCATAGGACGGATTGTAAATTAATTCCTTTACATCCGTGATACCGTACTGTTCCAGCATTTCTTTCGATCTCATAACAGGTATTTAGGTAGTGGTGATAAAGTTAACAATATTAAGTTATTCCTGATTGTGACAAATGTCAGTCGGGCCATAAATTGATATAATATAGTGACAGGCGAAATAGTTATCTTTAAAGGTTTTTACCGAATGCCATGAAAACTGTCATCTCCCTGCTGCTTATGTTGCTTTCCCTGGTTGCATCAGGGCAGGAAATAAAAATGAGGTCGGTCACAAAAGTCAGGCCTGATGATAACAAATCATACATGCTGACAGGAACTGTGCCCGGCTCGGGCAATTTACTTGTGACAGGGGAGGGGTATGCAGGACTCTTTCTTCTTGATTTAAGGCGGGGAAGGGTCAGGCAGATAAGTCCTGACGCAGGTGCGGGATATGAGCCCGCTGTTACCGAAGACGGAAAAAGCGTGATATACCGTTCAGATGTCTTCAGCGAACAGAAAAAATACACTTCACTGTATAAATATGACCTTGAAACTGGCAAGACTGTAACCCTCATTGATAAGGAGAGAGGTGTATTGCCCGCGGCTGTCTCCGGTAACCGGATACTGTTGAAATCAGACGAGAAGAGCAGGATTGAGACCTCAGGTTCCGGGTTGCTTAAAGGCGCCGGAGACGATACTTTTATTGTTATCGAGGATCTTGTCCCTGTCCTTTATACCGGTGGAGAGAGGAAGCCACTCAGGCCCAACGGGGAAGGTTATTATATCTGGGTATCACTGTCGCCCGACAAATCCAAAATCGTTTACAGCTTTCAGGGACAGAATACATTTATTTGTAACAGGGAGGGTCGTATCCTTTACGATGCGGGTAAGATCAACGCTCCGAAGTGGCTGAATGATAATATAATAATAGGAATGGATGACAAAGATGACGGCCACAGGGTGGTTTCATCGGAGATCGTTTACTATTCCCTGCCGGCCGAAAAGAGGAGTTACCTGACTGCTACCGGGACCCGGAGCGAGATGTATCCTTTTCCGGTTTCCGGAGGAAAGAAACTGGCTTTCTGTACCGACGGGGGCGAAATATATATAATGAAGATCAGGGTCAGATGAAGAAGCGGCTGATAACCGGGCTCATAATTGTCTGTCTCTTTTTTCCGTCGGCTCAGTACGGTCAGAAAGCCGATTTTGACGGCATGAGGATATTTCTCAATCCCGGCCACGGTGGACATGATTCAGACGACAGGCATATGCTCGCAACTGACTTCTGGGAGTCGGATGGCAACCTTGAGAAGGGGCTCTTTCTCCGGGACCTGCTGACAGACCGCAACGCCACGGTATTCATGTCGCGAACAACAAATTATTCTTCTGATGACCTTCCGCTATCGTCCATCGCCGCCATGGCAAATACGGCCAATGCCGATATCTTTGTTTCAATTCACAGCAACGGATTTGACGGTACACGCAACCAGCCACTCGTACTGTTCAGGGGATACGATGACCAGCCTGTGTACCCTGAGTCAAAGGTCATGGCACAGATACTGTGGGCTAAGCTGTTCGAAAAGGGCAATTGCTGGACGAATACCTTCGAATGGGTCAGGGGCGACTGGAGTTTCTACCCGGAGTGGGGTGACAAGGTCGGTCTCGGCGTTCTCAGGACACTGACAATGCCCGGAGTCCTCTCTGAAGGATCATACCATGATTATGTTCCCGAATCATGGAGACTTAGAAACAACAACCACCTTCATCATGAATCATGGGCAATCTTCAGGGCACTGGCCCAGTGGGGGAATGTAAGCCCTGAGCCGACAGGGATCATTGCAGGAACGGTAAGGGACAAACTTTCATCACCGTCATACTATTTCAAACCCGGAACGAAGGACGAAAACACTCCGTTCAACAATGCCGTTGTAACTCTTATGCCTGACAATATTGCCGTTACCCTGGATAACCTGAATAACGGATTTTTCATGTTCGATTCACTGGCCCCGGGAAATTACCAGGTTATCTGCAGCGGAATACCTGATTACCTGAACCAGACTGTTGACGTTGCCGTCACTGCCGGAAAGACCACGCTGGCAGACTTCCTCCCGGCATTTGACACCACCAGGTTTCCGGTGGTCCTTGATTTTATTACCGGCACTGCAGACAGCCTGCCTTTTAACCAGGAGTTCACTTTTGTGTTTAACATACCAATGAACAGGGATGTGGTAGAGACCAACCTTGTGTTCAGCCCTGAAGTCAGCGTGGTTTATGAATGGGATGAGAAAGGCAAGGTACTGACAGTTAAACCGGAGGTTGGGTTTGCCAGCAGGACTAATTATCAGCTGAAGCTTATCACAGGTGCCTGCTCGCAATGGAACGTGCCTCTTCTGTCGGAGTTTCAGTATAATTTTGTGACTTTATCCCGTACCAGGCTAAAGCTGGAAAGGATCTATCCCTCAGGAGGATCCGCAGGGAGTGACTCTGTATCCCAGGGTCACGGTTTTCCTTGATGCGCCTCCTGACCAGGCGTCAGCCTCAGCAGGGATAAGGCTTGTCAACAGTCAGTCCGAACCGCTCGCCAGGATCAGGGAGAAATTTACAACCGCAGACGGGAAGGGGATATACAGTTTTGAACCGGAGCAGCCTCTGACTGTAAACAGCCGGTACAGTATTATAATCGACGCCGGGGTGAAGGATATCACCGGTTTAACACTGGGAGAGAACGCTGAGTACACGTTTACAACACGCCCTGCAGCATATGAGAACCGGGACGGTAGTGGAGCCGTTTGATGACATTTCAGGTTTCTGGGATCCGGAAGCCAGCGGCAGCACAGTCGGCACTGACAATCCGCTTACAACATTTACCCCTTCGTATGACATTTTCCGCAGTGGCAGCGTTGCCGGCAGGCTCGATTATGTATTCACCGGTGAGACCGGAGGGATATGCAGGGTTTTCGATACCCGCAAGCCGGTAATTGGCAGCAACACATCTTCATCGTTCGCGATGTGGGTGTACGGCGATCTGAGCAATAATGTGCTTGAGTTCTGGTTTTATTCGCCGGGATCTATAAACCAGATAGTCTATGCTGACACCAGTCGACTGGGCAGGATGGGACCTGGTTTCGGTTCCCTTCAGCCGGATAGGGGGCGATGGCGACTGGCAGTATCACAGCCTGGTTGTTAACCAGACCCCGGGAGGAGCAAAGCACGGTACAATGATATTTGATGATGCAATCGTCATTACGCCGACAGAAATACGGGAGGCCGGGGATGACGGATTTGATTTTACCGTTTATCCCAATCCCTCTATCATCTTCGGCAACCGTGACATATGTGCTTAAAGACGCTGCGGAGGTCTCTCTCGACCTCTTCACCACTGACGGAAGAAGAGCTGAGAACATCTTTCACGGGAAGGAAAATCCCGGACCCTGCCTCCATCATTTGACCCCGTCTGTCAACCTCCCGGCAGGCAGTTACATAATCAGGCTGGAAGCCATGTCACAGGCTGGGGTTTCAACATCATCACTGATGTTTGTTTGGGTCAGGTAACGCAGATATACATAAAAGAAAAAGCGCAGAGAAAAAATTTCCTGCGCTTTTTTTATTTAAATCGCAAATCGCAATACTATTTGCCGAATTTCAATGATGCCTGTGCAGCTGCCAGACGTGCTATCGGCACCCTGAAGGGCGAGCAGCTTACATAGGTGAGCCCGTTCTTGAAACAGAACTCCACCGATGCCGGGTCACCGCCCTGTTCGCCGCAGATACCTATCTTGAGATTGGGGCGTGTCGAGCGTCCTTTCTCACAAGCCATTGTGATGAGCTGTCCAACACCGTCCTGATCAATTGTCTGGAACGGGTCGGTTGCAAGCATCTTCTTATCAAGATAGTCATTCAGGAATCCTCCGATGTCATCACGGCTGAAACCAAATGTCATCTGCGTCAGGTCATTGGTACCGAACGAGAAGAACTCGGCTGTCTTTGCCATCTTGTCGGCGAGCAAACATGCGCGAGGTATCTCTATCATTGTGCCATACTTGTTTTCGATCTTGCTGAGGCCGAACTTTTTGCACACTTCGTCATGGACCCTGTCATAGATCTTCTTCGTTATGTCCAGTTCAGACACATCGCAGGTGACGGGTACCATCAGCTCGGGTATCGGCTTCCTGCCTTCCTTGAGCAGCTCGGCAGCACCTTCGAACATTGCCCTTATCTGCATCTCGGAGACCTCCGGGTAGGTAACGCCCAGGCGCACTCCGCGGTGGCCCATCATCGGGTTAGACTCGTGCAGAGCCTCACCGCGTTTGGCTATTGCCTCAACAGATATTCCGAGTGCATTTGCAAGCTCAGTCTGTTTTTCAATTCCCTGGGGAACAAACTCATGAAGCGGAGGGTCAAGGAGACGGAAGGTCACAGGCAAGCCGTCCATGGCTTCGAGTGTGCCTTTCATATCTTTCTTAACATACGGGAATAACTCTTCAAGGGCAATCCTGCGCTCTTTCTCGCCTTCGCTGAGGATCATCTTGCGCAGAAGGAAGAGGGGCTTCTCTGATCCTTTGCCGTAGAACATATGCTCTGTACGGAAGAGACCGATACCTTCGGCACCGAATTCGCGGGCCACCCTTGCATCATCAGGGTTGTCGGCATTGGTGCGGACACCCATCGTGCGGCATGAGTTCAACTATCTTCATGAATTGCTGGAACCTCGGGTTCTCGGTTGCATCCATGAGCTTGAGCGCTCCGCTGTATGCAACGCCCTTTGTACCGTTAAGAGTGAGTACGTCGCCTTCCTTGAATGTCATGTCTGTTCCGGCGATTTTCACTTTCCTGCCTGCGAGGTCAACATGCAGTGCTCCTGCGCCGACAATGCAACATTTACCCCAGCCGCGTGCCACAAGTGCAGCGTGTGAGGTCATGCCGCCGCGTGCGGTGAGGATACCCTCTGCAGCACGCATGCCTTCCACATCTTCGGGGTTGGTCTCTTCGCGGACGAGGATGACCTTTTCACCTCTGCGGTTCCATGCTACTGCATCTTCAGCTGTGAATACAACTTTTCCCACTGCAGCGCCAGGACCGGCGGGAAGACCTTTAACCAATGGTTTTTCATTCTTTTCAACTGCCGGATCACAGATAGGATGGAGCAGTTCGTCAAGCTGTACAGGGTCAACCCTGAGAACAGCCTTCTTCTCATCTATGAGGCCTTCTGCAAGCATGTCCATGGCCATGTTCAGGGCAGCGGTGCCTGTGCGCTTTCCAACGCGGCACTGCAGCATGTAAAGAACACCTTCCTGAATTGTAAACTCGATATCAAGCATGTCATGATAAGCTTTCTCGAGGATATCACGGATATCGCTGAGTTCCTTGTAAGTTCCGGGCATAGCTTCCTGCATCGAGTGCAGGTGTTTGTTCTGCTCGTTCTTTGTAGCCTCGTTGAGAGGATTGGGGGTGCGGATTCCTGCCACGACATCTTCGCCCTGGGCATTTACAAGCCATTCACCGTAGAAGAGATTCTCACCTGTGGCCGGGTTACGCGTGAACGCCACACCGGTAGCTGATGAATCACCCATGTTGCCGAACACCATTGCCTGAACGTTGACAGCAGTTCCCCAAGCATCCGGAATACCTTCAATACGACGGTAGGAAACAGCTTTCTTGCCATTCCAGCTCTTGAAAACGGCCTTGATACCACCTTCCAGCTGCTGACGTGCGTCATCGGGAAATTCACTTCCAAGAGATTTTTTAACTTTTTTCTTGAATTCCTCTGCAAGATATTTTAGATCATCGGCGGAGAGGTCAGTGTCTGACTTGTATCCCTTCGCGTGCTTGTACTCATCGAGCATCTCATCAAGCTGCTTGCGGATGCCTTTACCGTCAGACGGTTCAATACCTTCGGCCTTTTCCATAACCACATCGGCGTACATCATGATGAGACGGCGATAGGAATCCCATACAAAACGGGGGTTGTTGGTTTTTTTGATAAGTCCGGGGATTGTTGCCGAGCAAAGACCGACGTTCAGCACGGTGTCCATCATACCGGGCATGGAGCTCCTGGCGCCTGAACGGCATGAGACCAGAAGTGCATTATCCCTGTCACCATATTTCATTCCCATGGCCTGCTCTGCCTTGCTCATTGCTTCCCATACCTCGGGCATGAGTTCTTCCGGCAACTGACAGTTGTTCTCATAATATTCGGTGCACACGTCTGTGGTGATTGTGAAACCTGCCGGTACCGGAAGGCCGAGGAGACACATCTCAGCCAGGTTGGCTCCCTTGCCGCCAAGCAGATTCTTCATATCTGCCCTGCCCTCAGCGATTTTCTTGCCGAAGGAATAAACACGCTTAACTTTTGACATAGTTTATAAGATTATATTAATAAATGAATTGTTTTTCAGAACCGCAAAATTATAATAAATGTGGAGATTATGAAACACCTTTTTCTTTATGTTTTGATCTCGGGTGGTACATCAGCAGGGTGTCCCTCAGGTAGCTCCGGTCAATGTGAGTATATATCTCGGTGGTGGTGATCGACTCATGGCCAAGCATTTCCTGAACGGCCCTGAGATCAGCTCCGCCCTCGACCATATGTGTGGCGAAGGAGTGGCGGAAGGTGTGAGGACTGATCGTTTTCTTTATTCCGGCCGCCTCTGCCAGTCTTTTTATTATTGTGAATACCATGACCCTCGATAACCTTTTTCCCCTCCGGTTAAGGAAAAGGATGTTCTGGTCAGTTATGACAGGCATTGTCATTCTCCGGGCGAGGTAATTGTCGATCTCCCTGAGGGCAACAGAACCTGCAGGTACCAGCCTTTGCTTGTTTCCCTTGCCTGTCACGACCACGAAACCTTCACTGCGATGGATGTCGGTCAGTTTCATGTTAACCAGCTCCGAGACACGAAGGCCGCAGCTGTACATAGTCTCAATAATGGCCTTATTCCTGTGCCCCTCAGGGGTGCTCAGGTCGATGGCATTGATAATCATATCTATCTCATCAACTGAAAGGACTTCCGGCAGTTTCCTTCCGGTTCTGGGTGATTCGAGCAGGGCTGAAGGATCATCGGTGATTATCTTTTCAAGAAGCAGGTACCGGCAGAAAGACCTGATGCCCGAAATCATCCTGGCCTGGGTGCGCGCAGAATCATTGCCCCCGGCAGTGAAGGCAATAAAACTGCTCAGATCGCGGTATGTCAGATCTGAAGGACTTGCGTCATTCCTGTTTCCAAGTATATAATCCCTTAGCTTGCGTACATCATTAAGGTAAGCACCGACACTGTTTTTTGAGAGCGACCTCTCAATCCTGAGGTAACGCCCGAACCCTTTCACCGCTTCTTCCCACGCTCCTGTCATGATCTTAAATGAACTGTCCCAAAGTTATATCATATTACATAACACTCATAAATCCGGTCATTTCTTTATTTTTGCATATCAGGTCATAACCAGTGGTCTGTAATTAAGCTATGAAGATTGAGATCATAAACGGGCCTAACCTGAACCTTCTCGGCACAAGGGAGCCCGGGATTTACGGAAACCGTGGATTTGAATCCTTCCTTAAAGAAACCGAAGCCCGGTTTCCGTCAGTGTCATTCATTTACTCGCAGTCAAATGTCGAGGGTGAGATCGTCACAATGGTGCAGACCGCGGGCACGCGCTCTGACGGCCTGATTATCAATCCGGGCGGTTATACCCATACTTCCGTGGCAATTGCAGATGCCGTTGCTGCCGTGAGTATTCCAACCGTGGAAGTGCATATTTCAAACCTGCTTTCAAGGGAGGAGTTCCGGCATACAAGCCTTACCGGGCGGTACTGCCGCGGTACGATAATGGGCTTTGGTCTTGACAGTTACAGGCTGGCAGTTGAAGCGCTGATAGAAATGATAAAGATTTAACAGGATAATGAGTAAAGGTATTCTGACAAAGCGGACGAAGATAGTCGCCACTATCTCTGATAAAAACTGTGAACCTGATTTTCTACGGCAGCTTTTTGAGGCCGGCATGGATGTGGTGAGGATTAACTCCGCACACCTCGATCCTGAAGGAGTCACAAGAATTGTCACCAACACGCGGACAGTATCCGATAAAATTGCTGTTCTGATTGATACCAAGGGACCAGAGATCAGAACCACAGTCTGCGACGGACCACTGAAATTCATAAAAGGTCAGAGTGTAAAGATAGCCGGTAATTCGGATGAAAAAACAACACTGGAAGTCATTAACTTGAATTACAGGGATATAGCATCGCATGTCGCTGAAGGAAACTTCATCCTCATCGATGACGGCGAGCTCGAGATAAAGGTTACCGGAAAAGAAGGCAGCATACTCGTTGGAACGATTGAGAATGACGGGGTGCTGGGCTCGAGGAAGACAGTCAATATTCCCCAGGTCAGGATCAACCTTCCTTCGGTAAGTGAACGTGACCTGACTTTCATAGATCTGGCTGTAAAACTTGACGTTGAGTATATTGCACATTCCTTTGTAAGATCAAAGGAAGATGTCCTTGCTGTTCAGCAACTGCTTGACAGGCACGGAAGCGGGATCAAGATCATAGCAAAGATTGAAAATCAGCAGGGGGTCGACAATCTTGAGGAAATCATGGATCACTCATACGGTATCATGGTGGCCCGTGGCGATCTTGCAATCGAAGTGCCCTTTGAGAGAATACCCGGCATCCAGCGGACAATAATCGAGAAATGCATCGCCAAGCGCAAACCTGTCATTGTGGCTACACAGATGCTGCATTCAATGATCAGCAATCCGCGTCCGACACGCGCTGAGGTGAGTGATGTGGCCAACGCCGTTTACAGCCAGACCGACGCCCTGATGCTGAGCGGTGAAACGGCAGCTGGAAAATTTCCGCTCGAGTCTGTTAAAACCATGACAAAAATAGCCGGTGAGATTGAAAGGGAGAAGGACGAGTATATCGAGATGCCGGCAGGATCACTCAGCGGCGAAGTATCAGCTTACCTTGCAAAGGTGGCAGTGAAAACATCAATAAGGATTAATGCCAAAGCTCTGCTTGCTGATACTGTAAACGGAACTGCTATCAGGAATATGGCCGGCTTCAGGGGCATCAAACCGGTCGTTGCCCTCTGCTATTCGAACCGCACAATGAGAGAGCTTGCTCTGTCGTATGGTGTGGTGCCGGTATTTATTGAAAAGAAAAAATCCGTTGATGAGTTCATCCGTGTTTCCCTTAAGGACCTGCTGAGCAGGCACGATCTTGATGACAGTGACATTATTGTGGTTCTCGCGGGCAATTTTTCCAGAGCTGCCGGATTTTCATTTATTGAGGTCGGTACCGTCGAATACCTGAAAGAGCGGGTCAGAATAAGCGAAGGCGATCTGATGGCTTGATTTTTGCTGTAAAACCCTGAATGCAGGCATGAATATATTATTACCCGCAATATTGATTTTACTGCATCCTGTGCATGTGTCACTGACAGGAATTGAATATGACAGTATGAACCAGGTTTATTCTGTTTTTGTTAAAGTATGGTCTGACGACCTGGATGCAGACATCAAACTTGGAAGTACGGAAGGCGGTCAGTTGACCGGTGATGAAAGGGAGATATTTTATAAATATTTGACAGACAGGATTTTAATAATCGAGGACGGAAAGCAGCTGAAGATGACCTTGCTGAAATCAGAAACCGACGGCATTGAGCACAGGTTCAACCTTGAAGCCGGCGGAAGCCGGGCGGTAGAAAACGTTACCGTGATCAACCGGATTATGACGCGCCTGTATGAAGATCAGGCTAACATGTTGCTGTTCAGTTTTAACGGCATTGAAGACGGATACAGGTTCACCACTGCTGATACATTGAAGAATTACAAGGTTAAATAAAAGGGGACTGAGATGATAAGAAGAGTTACGTCAGCATTCATACTTCTGTTTCTGATTACGGCTTTTGCAAACGCAACGCATAACCGTGCAGGAGAGATAACCTATAAACAGATATCGGACCTGACATATGAGGTCACGGTCACCACATTCACATACACACTCAGCAAGGCTGACAGGCCTACACTTGATGTTGAATGGGGTGATAATTCAATCACGAACGTTGCCAGGATCTCTGAAACCTTTCTGCCGAACAATTACAAGAAAAATGTTTATGTTTCACAGCATACTTACCCCGGTCCCGGCATATACAGAATAGTCGTACAGGACCCTAACCGGAATTACGGGGTGGAAAATATCCCCAATTCTGTCAATGTTGTATTTTCAATTTCCACAATACTTATCGTAAACAGCTCCATCGGCAGGAACAGCACCCCGGTGCTTTTAAACCCGCCATATGACAAGGCTGCCCTCGGGAATATTTTCATCCATAATCCCGCTGCCTTTGACCCTGACGGCGACAGCCTCTCCTACAAGCTGACCGTATGTACAAAGGAGGATGGCAAGCCGATCACCAATTACACCCTTCCTCCGGCATCAAACAAGTTTTATGTAGATTCAATCTCCGGAGACCTGGTATGGGACACACCTACCACTATTGGGATATACAATGCCGCCATGGAGATTCAGGAGTGGCGCGGAGGCATCAAGATAGGTATCGTGGTCAGGGACATGCAGATTGAGGTATATGAAACAGATAATAACCCGCCGGTAACAGCTCCCCTGACCGACCTGTGTGTGGAGGTAGGCGAAACAGTCTCCCTTGATATTTCGGCAACTGATGAGGATGGTGATTCCATTACACTCATAGCAACGTCAGGGATATTTACATCAGGTTCGTGTCAGGCAACATTCACAACCCTCAGCTCCGAGCCGGGGCTTACCACAGCCCGGTTGCAATGGGTGCCCTGTCACGGCAGCGTGAGGCACCAGCCTTATGATATCATAATTAAAGCTGAGGATAATAACGGAGAACTGCAGCTGGTTGATATTGACAACATGAGCATCAAGGTGCTTGGCCCCCCGCCTGCGCTGACCGATGTCATGCCGCAGGGCAATTTTGTTCAGCTGACATGGGAAGACTATGGCACCACGGAAATTGCCGGGTTCAGCATTTACCGGCGTGAAGGAGCATCATCACTTGTTGCTGACACCTGTTATGACGGCATCCCCCCTTCATCAGGATTTGTCAAAGTGGGGTATGTTTCCGGCTACGGTGCTACAACGTTTACCGACACCGACGGAGGCGTTGGCCTTGAAGCAGGTACAGAATATGCTTACAGAATTGTAGCAGTATATCCCAACGGAACTGAAAGCAAGCCTTCAAACGAACTTGTGACTGCCCTTATAAGAGGTCTGCCGCTGATAACAAATGTCTCCATCCGAACGACCTCCGCGACAAACGGATCGCTGAAACTGGCCTGGCAGAAACCCCGCCACCTGGATACAATACCTGCAAACGGGCCTTATGAATATAAGATTTACAGGGCTGAAGGCATAACAGGAACGGATTACCAGCTGATTTATACCCTGCCTACCGCTGATCTGAATGATACCGTTTACATTGACACCCTTATCAACACCCTTGACAAGGGATGGATCTACAAGATCGAACTGTACAATAACGAAACCGGCAACCGTTTTCTGATCGGAGACCCGGGTATTGCTTCATCACTGTTTGACATCGCCTCGCCGGGGGACAGGAAAGTCAGGTTTGAGCTGACACGCAACGTGCCATGGATCAATACAAAGTATGATTTTTACCGGTTCGACGGCAGCTCATGGGTATTGATCGGAAGCACTTCCGGCCAGCTGACATTCGTTGACGGGAACCTCATCAACGGTATCGAGTATTGCTATTATGTTGTGTCAACAGGCGGTTACCAGGGATCGGATACACCCAAGAACCTGATAAACTTTTCCCAGAATATATGCGTCACCCCGGTCGACAATGAACCGCCGTGCATACCTGTGCTTTCAGTGTCATCGCAGTGTGACAGCCTTTACAACACGGTCACCTGGACCATTGCGGACCTGGCATGTTATGAGGATGTGGCGGCCTATAAGCTATATTATAAACAGACCCGGGAAGAGGAACTTGAACTGCTTGTCACAATTGAGGAAAGGAATACATATAAATATATCCATTATCTTCCGGATTATGTCGCCGGTTGCTATGCGATATCCACTGTAGATAATGTGGGTAATGAAAGTGATCTGTCAACCATGATATGCGTTGACTCCTGTAATTTCTATGAGATCCCTAACGTATTCACGCCCAACGGTGACGACTTCAACGACTGGCTTGTTGCAAAGACCTCCGTGCTTGTTGAGAAAGTTGAATTCAGCCTCTTCAACAGGGCCGGTGTGCTCGTTTTCAGGACAGAGGAACCCAGGCTAAACTGGGACGGCACCTATAAGGGAAAAATTGTACCCTCAGGGGTTTATTATTATGATTGCGAAGTGTTTGAACGCAGGATTTCAGGGACGGAACAGTTTCATCTCAGCGGTTTTGTCCATGTAATCACGGAAAAAGGAAAAGGTCCCGCCGTAGTTGAAGCAAAAAAGTAAACGGAATGAAAAAAGGTATTGTTCTTCTGACTGTAATTCTGGCCTCACAGCTGATTGCCGGACAGAACAGGTACGGTGAGAAGCTGAAAGCTGTCGCACTGTCGGCCGGGGGTAATAACACTGAAGCTGCCGCAGTCCTTACCGGCCTGATAAATGCCGCTGCTGATCCCGACCTCCTGCTTCTCAGAGGCGACGCGTACCTCAGGTCCGGAAAGCTGAAGGAAGCGCAGAGCGATTTTATGGCTGCCGAGAGCATGAAGCAGGGATCAGGTCTCTACGGCCTTGCCGGCTGTGCTGCTGCCGGCGGAGACGCAAGGGCAGCCGTCTCCTATCTGGAAGCACACCTTAAATCGCAGTACAGGAAGAGCGAACCTGAGATAATGCTTGACAAGTCATTCAGTTCAATTCAATCTTCACCTGAATGGAAGATCCTCTGGAAAAAAGAATGGTACAAGGGATACGAGAGGAAAAGCTGGGAAATAGAACATCACCTGAAGTCCGGAAACACAGACCTTGCCGAAGAGGTGTGGCGCGAACTGTCGGCAGTCTATTCAGACATGCCTGTTACAGATTATTACCATGCAAGGATACTCATCTCCAGGGGCCTGTACCGTGACGCCGTGGCACTTCTGGCACCGCTGACAAACGGGTCTGAGGCTCCGGCATCATACATTACCGCTCTTGCGCAGGCTCAAGCCGGGGAGGGCAGTTATTACCCAGCAGCTATGGCCTACGGAAGACTGATCGATGCTGAGTATCCCGATCCGCAACTGTATCTGAAAAGGGCGGCCATGCTTATCAAGGCAGGTGACCGTGATGGTGCGAAGGATGACCTGGAAACATATCTCGCTGTCAACCCCGATAATTCCGAGGCTCTCGGCCTCATCGGAAAGACCTATGCCGAAGAGGGAGCAATCTATGAAGCACTGCCTTATCTTAATATGAACATCGAGAAGAACCCGGGTGAGGCAACAGCGTTCAGCATCAGGGGCGATGCATGGCTTGCCGCACGCACATGGGATAAGGCTGCGGAAGACTATACAATGAGCCTCGATCTCGATCCTGAAAATGCCGATGTAAACCTTAATCTCGGGATAGCCCTGATAAACAGCGGCAAGACCGAAGATGCCTGCCACTATCTCCGTAAGGCAAAGGACCAGGGAAACAAAGACGCAACAAAGTACCTGAGTAAATACTGTATCAGATAATTATTTTCAGCAGGGGTGTGTCACCTTACATGCTTCGCAATCCTGTCATACAGATCCTTCGGCTTGAAGGGCTTCAAAACGTAATCATTGATTGCAAGGTTTTCAATCTTGTCGTGAGCCTCTGACATCACGGCCGCCGTAAGTGCAACAATGGGCAGGCTGTTTATCTTCCTGTCAGCCGAATTGCGGATGATGCGTGTTGCCTCTATCCCGTCCATCACAGGCATGTGAAGATCCATGAGGATAAGGTCATACTGGGATTTATTGACTTCATCAAGGGCCAGGCTTCCGTTCTCAACATGAGTGACGATCACACCCCAGCTCTCAAGGAACTTATTGGCCACAAAAAAGTTAATCTTGTTGTCCTCGGCAACCAGGATCCTCTTCCCGACCAGCCCCTTCATCGTCTCAGCGGAGCTCTTGTCAGCAGACCTGGCATCGGTAGCTGGCAGACCGTATTCTATTGAGAACCTGAATACGGATCCCTTGTCCGGCTCGCTCGAGACACTCAGGCTTCCTCCCTGAAGGTCAACCAGACGCTTGCATATGGCAAGACCAAGTCCCGTACCTCCGTACTTGCGTGTGGTGTCAGGGGAGGCCTGGGCATAGCTTTCAAAGATTTCCTCAAGTTTATCCTTTGCGATGCCTATACCTGTGTCAGTAACGGCGAATTCCAGGACAGTCTTGCCGTCATGTTTTTCTTTCACATTGGCGCTGAGCGATATACCTCCTTTGGAGGTGAACTTCATTGCATTGGAAATGAGATTGGTGATGATCTGGTTCAGCCTGACAGGATCACCGATCAGCGATACCGGGAGATCAGCCGCCTTCTCGACTGTAAAGGAGATCCCTTTTTCTTTGGCGTGGTGGCCATATGATCGCTTGACGTCTTCAAGCATACCGGAAAGATCGAACTCTGTCTTTTCGAAGACAATCTTGCCGGCCTCCATCTTATTATAGTCGAGGATATCGTTGACCAGGGTCATCAGGTGATTCGCCGAGAAGCGCAGAGTGTTTATGAATTCCATCTGATCCTCACGGGGATTGCCCTGGTAAAGCAGGTTGGTGATGCCAATAACCTCATTGAGGGGTGTTCTTATCTCGTGACTCATCGTCGACATGAACTGTTGCTTTGAAAAAGCTGCCTCCTCAGCCCGCTTGCGGGCAGTTATAAGGTTGTCAAGCATCTTGCGGCGCTGCAGTGTGAGCACTATCTGGTTTGCGATAAATTCGAATACCTGGAGGTCATCGTTGTTGAATGCGTCAGCCTTCTTATAATCCTGAAGACAGATGGCGCCAATAACCTCATCGTCCATCTTGAGCGGAACACCCATCCATATCTTGCATGGCGAGCCCACCAGGCTGATGGCTCCTGTTTTTTCTATTTTGAGGATGTCATTTTCATCGAGAAGGACAGCCTTGTTATTCTTGATGACCCAGCCCGTGAGCGTATTCTTTGCATCGGTCTCCTTGAAATGGTCAAGTTCATCGGCGAAGAATGGAAAGGTCAGTGTATCCTTGTCATGGTTGTAAAGGGCAATAAAGAAGTTGTTGACATTCCATAACTTGCTTATTTCCTTGACAATGGTAGGGTAAATATCAAAGATGTCCGAATCCTGCAGTGCGACGGTGGATATGTTATACTGAATTTCCTGCATCAGCCGGCTCTTGATCTCACGGCTGATATCGCGATAGATCCCGAGGAAGGCAATTGTCTGGTCATTGGAGATCACTGATGATGCAATGAGAGAGACATTTATTTTGTTCCCCTGCTTATCCTTCCTTACAGTCTCAATTGCCTCAGTGCCATGTGCCAGGGCTGTCTCATCGACCTTGATAGCTTCCTCCCTGAGCTCATCAGGGACTATCAGATCATCTACCATCCTGTTCTGCACCTCCTCAGCTTCGAACCCGAAAAGTTTGGTGAATCCCTTGTTTATCCGCAGGATCTGTCCGTCGAAATCAGTAAGTACAATAGCCTCAGGAGCAGCATCAATAAGGTGTTCGAGCATAGCTTTCTCAGTTGAAAGTTTAAGCTCATAATCCTTGTGCCTGCTCACGTCAGTAAGAACACACCTGTAACCCGTGACCATGTTCCTTATGACAATAGGTCCGGCATGGAAGAGGACGGAGACCCTGCGTTTCTGCTTGTTGACAAGGCTGTACTCATCGAAGGTGATCTGTCCCGGCTTTGTGAGATCGGACAGCTCCCTCATCAGCCTGTCGAGGTCTTCGTTCATGAACAGCTCAGGGAGCGATACTCCTTTTGCAAGATCATTGTTGTCAAAGCCGAGCGTGATCATTCCCTGGGTGTTCATGAAAGTGACATTCCCCTTGGTGTCAATCTCCATGATCATCTCCGGAAGAAGCTCGGCGAAGGTCTCAAAGACTATACCCTGCTTCAGTATTTCACTCTCCCTCTCTTTCTGATGCTGGCCAGCTTCCCATGTCACCACGATATCGCCTGAGGAAAGAAGGAGACCGATATAATATCCGTTATCATCCTTTCCGTCGTCTGAGACAGGAATTTTAAATGATCCTACTCTTCTCTGGATATTCTCCAGCAGCGTAAGCAGGGCTTTATGATCTCCCAGGGGTGTTTCGCTGACCTCCCTGCCGAGAACGTCATCGCGGTCGAGTTGCTCAACTTCCTCGGCACGGAAGTTAAAATCAATTATATAAAATTTATCTTCCTCAGAACGCCGAAGAATCATGACATAACTGCTCATCGAATCAAAGATCTCCTTTAAGATCTTTTCTGATTCGGCCCTGGCGAATCCGTCATTCAGCGTGCTTATATCATTATAATAGGTGATCAGGTAGATGCTGTCACCGAAGAAGAAGGTTCGTCCACTGAAAAGGAAGGTCCGCTCCTCACCCGTACGCATTCGAAGCCTGATCTCCAGATCACTTACCCTCTTCAGACGCAGTAACAGCCTCTGGTATTTACGCCCCTGAATCAGGTCAACATAGAGCTGGATGTCCTCCGAGGTCTTTCCGATTACCTCTTCCCTTTTGTATCCGGTGGTATCAAGGAACGCCTGGTTAACCTCAATGTATTCCATCGTCTCAAGGTTGCTGAGGGTGATAAGCTGGTTTGTCGAATTGAAAGCCAGCTCAGGAATATCTGTCAGATGTTTAAGGGAATCCAGAAAAGCGGGTGAAGCATCAGTCTCTTTTCTTTTCTCTTTGCGGTTTTCCATCTGAGTACCTGTCTAAATCGTTACGTATTTCAGGATTGAAGCAGAAATAACACTGACAAACATAGTTATGTCTGACACAATTATTAAACCGAACAGGGTTTATTATATTGCATCTGAGGAATTTTTTTTAAAGTAGGAACACCATCCTGATATGCCGCAGCTGCTGCATGCAGGTTTGCGGGCAGTGCACACATATCGTCCGTGGAGCAGAAACCAGTGGTGTGCCTGAGGTCTTTTGCCACCCGGTATCTCTCTTGTCAGCCTCAGTTCCACCTCAAGCGGATTCCTTGCTCCGGGAGTTAACCCGATACGCCGTGCGACCCTGAAAATATGAGTGTCAACTGCAATAACAGGTTTGTTCCACACCACTGAGGCGACGACATTGGCAGTCTTGCGTCCTACTCCGGGAAGCTCCCTGAGTTTATCTGTTTCAGAGGGGACGGCCCCGCCAAAACGACTGACGATCATCTCTGCCATCCCTTTGAGGTGCCTTGCCTTATTATTGGGGTATGAACAGCTTTTTATCAGTGCGAAAATGTCTTCCTGGCTCGCCTGTGCCATTGTTACGGCATCGGGATACTTCTCAAAGAGGGCCGGTGTGATCATGTTTACTCGCCTGTCTGTACACTGGGCCGATAAAATCACTGCAACAATAAGCTGGAACGGGTCACTGTAACCCAGTTCTGTCTCCGCAACCGGCATGTTCATTTCAAACCATGCAAGCACCCCTTTGTACCTTTCTTTTATATTCACCTGATCTCCGGTTTTAAGGGTTGAAAGTAATATTTTTTTACTTTTAGACGAAAATGGTTCCACAGGTGAATAAAATCATGAAAATTCATTATCCTATTTATTATTTTTCGTCCCTATGAAGCGTCTCAAGATAAACATTGATTCGGCCAGCTCGCTGATAATTACGGGAGGTGATCTGAATGATCTTCATGCAATGCTTCCTTCAGGCAGCAGGGTTTTCATAATCACTGATACGAATGTAAGGGGATTGTACGGTGACAGGTTCCCTGCGGCAGAGGTGCTGACAGTGCAGCCCGGAGAAGAGAGCAAGACACTGACTGTCATAGGTGATCTGTGCACCCGCCTGCTTGAAGCAGGAGCAGACCGGTCAGCATTCATCCTGGGCTTCGGCGGGGGTGTGGTCTGTGACATAGCGGGAATGGTAGCATCGGTTTATATGAGAGGCGTGCGTCACGGCTTTGTCTCAACAACCCTTCTTTCACAGGTCGATGCAAGCACGGGAGGGAAGACAGGTGTTAACCTGGGAGCATATAAAAATATCATCGGAACCTTCAGGCAACCGGAGTTTGTGCTGTGTGACCACCGGGTGCTATCGACACTTCCTGATGAGGAGTTTCAGTCAGGAGTGGGGGAGCTGATCAAGAATGCAATCATACGCGACAGGGATCTCTTTTTTGATATTGCATCAGCCCTCGGCCGCATTTACGACCGTGATCCGGTAATCCTTGAAGACCTCATTTACAGGGCTGTCAGGATAAAAGCAGATATTGTCAGGCATGATCCTCTTGAGAAAGGAATAAGGAGGCTGCTCAATTTCGGGCACACTTTCGGCCATGTCCTGGAGAGAACATATAACCTGCCTCACGGTATTGCGGTGATGGAAGGAATGCTTATCGCCTCAAGACTGTCGGTGTGGGCGAACGAGCTGCCGCTTCCTGAGCTGCGCATTTTTGAAAAGGTCCTGGAACAGGCAGGATTCCCCGGGGAGCATGCAATCCCGGGCCATGCAGTCAGCATGATTTCAAGGGATAAAAAAAGCCGGCAGGGCGCCGTCAGCTTCGTGCTCCTGCGCTCGGTGGGGAAAGCGGTCATCAGGAAATTACCGGTGACTGAGATCGAGGCTTTTATCAATTATTACAGTCAGGAAAATAACGAAATTAAACAGAAATAACAGGGAGATGAACACGATCGGGGTTGTTTTCAGGGTTTCAATATTCGGTGAGTCACACGGCTCATCAATAGGAGTGGTTATTGACGGCTGTCCTGCCGGGCTCCCTTACTGGCGTGAGGAGCTGATGGCAGACCTGTCAAGGCGCAAAGGCCTGGTACCCGGCACCACACCACGCAAAGAGGCTGATGAGCCGGTAATCCTCGGCGGCATATTCAATAATTTTACAACCGGTGCTCCAATAGTTATCTGCACACGTAACGACGACACGCGTCCAGGCGATTATGAGCAGTTCTCAAGCATACCGAGGCCGGGTCATGCCGATTTCACGGCTGGGTATAAATACAAGGGATTCAGTGATATGCGTGGCGGCGGACATTTCTCAGGCCGCCTGACATGGGGGATGGTGACCGCAGGATACTTCGCAAGAAAGATTCTCTCCCCGGCTATAATCACGGCAAACCTTATCGAAGCAGGAGGGGAGAAGGACACTGCGGCAGCAATTGCCAGGGCAATGGAAACAAATGATACTGTTGGCGGCGTGGTTGAATGTGTTGTAAAAAACGTTCCGAAGGGATTGGGTGAACCGGCTCTGTTCTCTGTGGAATCCGCCCTGGGTCATATTGCTTTCGGCATCCCTGCTGTTAACGGTATTGAATTCGGCGCCGGATTTGCATCCTCCAGAAGCTACGGTTCGCTGAACAATGACCCCTTTGTTGATGCCCGGGGCAAGACCTCGACAAATAACGCCGGCGGAATCAACGGAGGGATAACAAATGGCAACGACCTGGTAATGAGAGTGTCAGTCAAACCTGCAGCCAGCACGGGTGTACTTCAGAAGACATTCAACAAGGATAAGGGCGAGATGACCGAGCTGGAGATAACAGGCAGACACGATGCCTGCATAGCCAGGAGAATCCCCGTGATCCTCGAGGCTGCCGTGGCGATAGGTCTTGCTGATCTGCTTATGCTTGACAGGGGAATTAACGGGCAGAGAGAGAGATCATAGATAGGGTGATGACGCCCGGCGCGCTGTGAAAACCATCAAATGGTCATTACCAGGATGCGCTCTGTACTGCCTGTTACCCTGAACCGGTTATCGATCCGGTAACCCATGACCCACATGACTTTGTCTACGGAAAGGAGAAGAAGCACCTTCTCCTTTTCTGTCACAGGGACTTTCAGGTCAATGAGAAAATCACTTATCTTCTTCATTTGCAACATGCCCAGCGGTGCAAATCTGTCACCCGGTTCCCAGTGCCTGACTGTAACGGGAAACTCAACCAGCGACAGGTCAATGCAGGCTGTCAGCCTGCTTTGCGGCAGCGGATCATCAGACGGCCCGGTGATACGAAGATCGGCGAAGAGACCTGACAGCCGCATCTCATCAACCGTGGAAAAAACATATGATGGCGGCTGTTCGTCACTTCTGACGGTAAGGAGTATTCTGCCCCTGTCCCTCAGTAAACGGTGGGTGGAGGTCAAGATGTACCTGCCCGGAGATGAGTTCAAGAAGAGCGATCATCTCATCCGTCTGTTGCGGTGAAAGTCCGTATCTTTTAAAAAGCTCATAAATGTGCGGAGATGCAGGCTCAAGTGATCTCAGGGCTGTTACATCAGCTTCCGCGCCGTCGCCTGCAGGCCTGAAAATTTCCGAGTGAAGTTTTTCAATATAAATATCAATCAGCCTCGAAGATGAGTTAAGGTGGGTCATTGTTTCAGTGATGGCAGCCACGGAGTTTGCATTTACTTTTTCAATCTCCGGTAATACCCTGTGCCTTATTCTGTTCCTGGTATATTTAACTTCAGCATTGGAACTGTCTTCGCGGTATTTTATTTTTTCCGTGGCAGCAAAGGCATCAATCTCACTCCTGGTGGCAAAAAGCAGCGGTCTGATTATATTGTTGTGCCGCGGGTTCATTCCTGTAAGTCCGTTGATCCCGGTGCCCCTGAGCAGGTTTATGAAAAAGGTTTCTATGTTGTCATTCAGGTTATGAGCCACGGCCACTGCGTCAAAGCCTTCCTTCTCAATGAGGGAGTCAAACCAGTTGTAACGAAGTTCCCTTGCAGCCATCTGAACCGAGATATGCTTTGATGCGGCATATCCCAGGGTGTCGAACCTGGTTGTAAAACACTCAATCTTTTTCTGTCTGGCGTAGCTGGTAACGAATTTCTCATCGCTGTCAGATTCCCTGCCCCTGAGGGAAAAGTTACAGTGGGCAATTGCATGGGCTGTACCCGCTTTCCTGAAAAGGAAGGCCATCACCATTGAATCTATGCCTCCGCTGACAGCAAGCAATACCCTGCTGCCTTCTGAGAACAGTTGTTGCTGCCTTGAATATTCGATAAATCTCCGGTACATTCTCTTTTCCCTGTGCAAAGTTAAGAATCAGAAAGAAATCTGGCCTGCTGCCATGGTCAAAAAGAGCCGGTTGATGTCACCGGTCACTGGTAAGTAATCACTCCCGGCGGGTCAGGCTCAAAACCGGGTGGCTTTAGGCGGACAATCCCGTCAACCGTAATCCAGGACGACTGTGAGTAGGCCGGCAGGTTGGGATACCAGGCCAGCCTTATCTGTATTGTGTTCAGAACAAGCCTGTCATTTCTGATCCGCACACCGGCCCCGAATACTGAGATATGATCAAAATCCCCGGAGTTCAGCGCTCCCCTGATCAGAACCCCGGCATCAGCAAATGCGAAAAAGGCGAACCTGAAGCCAAGCCGGGGCCTGGCAGTGAAAAGAACCGGCTCGAAAGTGGCGATAATCCTGTTGTCGCCGTTGATCGAATCATTCCTGAAGCCCCTTATAAAATCATTATTGCGCAAATAAAGATATTCATCCGAGTACCTGTTGAACCCCCTGATGTAATAGATATTGACAAAGGTGCGGATGTTCGACGCGCCTGCCTTAATGAGCGGGGTGAAGTATTTTAACCTGGTCTCGAACAGACCCTGTTCAGTGTTTCCCTCGTTGTAAAAGGTTGAAAAGCTTACACCTCCGTATATATACCCGAACCTGGTAAAAATATTCCCGAATGATGCTTTCAGTCCTGCATAATTTCTGTACTTGAACTCATTAAACTCCCTTCCGCCCATCAGCTCAAGCATATACCCGTAGGGAATATCCTCGGTCCGGCCATAACTGTATATCAGTGAGGTATTTATGAATCTTTGTGAAGAAATTGCAATACTGCCTGTTATGAGCTGATAGCTCTGAAGGCGGTAGTAGGAATTGTCATCTATTTCGGGTCTTTTGATCACATTGTTGCCGTTGTATCTGGCTGAAAAAATCAGCCTTGTAACGCTTTGCCGGTCCAGCATGAATGACCTCGCTCCCCAGTAATCATGGTAAATGTAGCGCAGAGGCTCCGGGGTGGCCATTGTGTCAAGGTCTTCGGTTGTATAGTTCAGCCTGATCGATGCTGACCAGGAGTATTTTGTCTCGGAAGTTGTAAAGCCTCTCCTGTAAATGCCGCCCATTTTGGTTGAGCCAAGACCGTCAGAGAAGTCAAGTTCAAGGTCAGAGAATGTCCGCGCGATATTTCTGATTGCATATTTAATTCCGAACCCCGGATACGCATATTCATCGAAGTCATAGGGAACTGTCAGGGCAAGTTCATGCCCCAGCCCCGCAAAGTTCTTGTCAAAGAGCTTCACGGTTCCCTTAGGGATACCGTCAAACTGGAAGGCAAAGCCGTAAGGGTAGTTTTCCCGTACCACGACCGCTACATCCACGAGGTTACTGTCTGCCGGAACGATAATAATGCGTGCATCTTCAACGAAAGGCAGATCCCTGAGCAGCCTTTCATTATCTGCCATCACCAGTGCTGATACGGTATCTCCTTCGCGAAACACCAGGTATTGATTCAGCACGAAGGTATGGGTCTTGACATAGGTCGAATTGAGCAGCCTGTCGGCTTTTGACTGATCAGTGTCAATCGGATTATCGATGTCAGTTCCGAAGGCATTAAGCCTTATCACTTTCCTGGTCCTGATTACCTTGCCTTCGAATTCATCATAACGCGATGTGCTTTTCATCTTCTCCCTCATGTTCCCGGCAGCAGGCGGTGCGACGAAAAGCATATCATAAAGAAGGCCGGTTAGCTTTCGCTTTTCAGACCTGCACCCTGATGGTGTCGTAAAATGCACGCGAAAGGGTATCCTGAGTGCCGCCTTCCTGTGCGGTCACCTGCAGTTCAGAGACTGCAAGAAGAAGGCAAACAATAATTAATGATCCGGGGAAGAGACTATTATCGGCACATCGGTTCACAGCTGCTATGAATTGTCTTCCAGGACATCATCGGAGTTAAACTGAAATCCGAGTCTTTTTCCTGTGATCAGTCTTGAATGCTGTATTTTTGATTCTGCCTGACCCACTGAAGCGATCTTTATCGTATCGTAGGGCGGTACCAGCAGATCGAATTCCAGGGAGTAGTTTATGGCCGTATAAACGATTTTCTGAAGTGACTCCTTGCTGAACTCCTCATTTCCGTAGTTGGTGAAGAGCATGCCCATCTGCCTCTTACCCTCCACGAAATACTGATTTTCGTGGTTGATGAAAATGCGGGCAATGAGGTACCCGAGGTCATCAAGTCTTGAGTATTTGAATGAATCCGCAAGGAAGTTGTAGATGTTTATGATTCCGCTGTAGGCATTGAATTTGCTTTTCTGGATGTAGGCAGTCTTCCATGCCGGGTGTTCGCGGTCAAACTGGAAAATGTTCGAGTGCATACTGAAAAGAAGCATATCGGCCGCTACCCTGAGCTGAGCATCAAATGTGCTTCTGTCAGTATATTCCATGCGTATCCTCTGATCCACATCCGACAGGTTGAGGTTCACCTCCCTGGAGAGGTTCTTAAGTATATCCTTAACCATTATAAATGCTTCCGCGGTGTTGTCAAATACCTTTGTCTTCAGCACTGATTTGCTTTTCAGGGTATCGACTATCATCATTTTTCTCTGTGTCGGATCATCTGTCATGGCAAGTATTATTACTTAATCCTCTAAAATAGTGTTTTATTAACTATTGACAAAACACCCTTCAATTAACGCTGCGGTGTCAGTTTAAGTATAAACAATCAGTAGGCCCGTGCAAAGAGGACTCTCGCGTGCGATGGTTTACCGGTCAGGATGCACTTGCCCTCTTCTGCCGGATTATCGAAGGGTATGGCCCTGATTGTTGCCTTCGTAAGGTTCTTGATCTGCTCCTCTGTTTCAGTGGTGCCATCCCAGTGTGCCATGACAAATCCCCCCTTGTTTTCAATTATATCACGGAACTCATCCCAGCTGTCAGTGGTGTACGTGTTTTCAGTCCTGAAATCAGCTGCTTTCCTGTAGATGTTTTTATGGATCTCCTCCATCAGTCCTGTGACGTATGATACCACGCTGTCACGACTGATTGTTTCCTTGGTGAGGGTATCGCGCCTGGCTACTTCGACAGTGCCGTTTTCAGCATCGCGCGGACCGATGGCGAGTCTGACGGGCACGCCCTTGAGCTCATAATCTGCAAATTTAAATCCCGGTTTCTGGGTGTCGCGGTCATCGTATTTTACAGTCAGGCCGGCTTTCTCAAGCTGGCTTTTCAGCTCCTTTGCTATGGTTCCGATACTGCCCAGCTGTTCATTACCCTTGTAAATCGGGATTATTACCACCTGAATAGGGGCAAGCTTCGGTGGAAGGACCAGTCCGTGGTTATCGGCATGCGCCATTATAAGGGCGCCGATAAGCCTGGTTGTCACACCCCATGAGGTGGCCCAGACATAATCAAGCTTACCCTCCTGGTTGGTGAACTGTACATCAAATGCCTTCGCAAAGTTCTGACCCAGAAAATGACTTGTTCCGCCCTGCAGGGCTTTGCCGTCCTGCATCAGCGCTTCGATTGTATATGTATCTATGGCACCGGCAAATTTCTCACTTTCGGTCTTCACACCCCTGATTACAGGCAGCGCCATGAAATTCTCAGCGAAATCGGAATAGACACCCAGCATCCTTATTGCCTCTTCCTGTGCCTCCTCCCTGGTTGCATGAGCCGTGTGGCCCTCCTGCCAGAGAAATTCCGTGGTCCGCAGAAACAGCCTGGTACGCATCTCCCACCTGACAACATTGGCCCACTGGTTGATCAAAAGGGGGAGATCACGGTATGAATGTATCCAGTCCTTGTAAGTGTTCCAGATAATTGTCTCGGAGGTGGGCCTTACAATCAATTCTTCCTCAAGTTTTGCATCGGGGTCGACAATGATCCCTTTACCGTCGGGTGAGTGCTTGAGACGGTAATGCGTCACAACCGCACATTCCTTTGCGAAGCCTTCCACATGAGCAGCTTCCCTGCTGAAGAACGACTTGGGAATGAACAACGGAAAATATGCATTTACATGCCCGGTGGCCTTGAACATCCTGTCAAGCTCTGCCTGGATCTTTTCCCAGATGGCGTAACCGTAAGGCTTGATTACCATGCATCCCCTCACTGCTGAGTTTTCGGCAAGATCAGCTTTGATCACAAGATCATTGTACCATTGTGAATAATTTTCCTCCCTGTTTGTAAGAAACTTGGCCATTAGTTTGGTATAGTATTTGAATTATGTTAATTAGCAAAAAAAAGATTGCGTAAAAATAGGCAAAACTTGCGAACCAAACAGGGAGGCACACAATGAAGACGAAAATTTTGCTCACGGTAATAGTCACGATTGCATTTGCTTGCACTGCAATGGCTGCGGACGCAGGCGGAGCTCCCGGTGAAAGGGGAAACGGTTATGGCAGCCAGCAGATAGTGGTGAACAATTATTACAACGCGACCGGTTATGAGTACGCCTCGCGCATAAACAGGTTCCACAATTCATATGTCGCTTTCGATTTTTACTCACCTCTCTACACTGAGACCTTCTGGTATCACTACACACCTTATACGTGGGGAGTATCAATATATGACGACTGGTATTATTATGGCGGGAGCGTCTCGAGGTACAACTGGACGAGCGGCTTCGGAGGGTCTTACTGGTGGGGCTATGATCCATGGTGGGATTATGATCCCTGGATGGGTTACGGATGGAACTCATGGTATGCCCCAGGTGTGAGCTACGGCGTCAATTATTATCTTGGCAGGCCGTATTATCATTACCCCATGGCATGGAACAGCTGGTACTACACGAACTGGAATGCCTACAATCCTTATTACAGATACGACAATCACTACAATCATTACGGGCCGGAAGACCGTGACAACAATTACAACCACAATAATAACAATACCGGTTATTATCCTTCAAATCCTTACGATGGCGCCCACAGGCCGGGTTATTCGGTTTCCACCCGCAGAAGCTCCGCTGCTCAGCCCGCTGCTCCCCGCGAAAACGGCGGGTCGGCACAGCCACGTGACGGACAGGTTAAAAGCAGTGACGGCACAGTGTCAGAGCATGGCCGCAGAGGTGTCCCGGTAACTGCCGGCGCAAAAGCAGCTGAAACTGAAACCTCCGGCACCACAAAGGTGAATGAGACAACCGTTCCGCGCAGGGAGACCACCCGCACTTCAACCGGCACAAAAACAAGCACAAAAACCGGTACAACAACCGGAACAACTTCAGCTACAGAAACCCGGACAACCGGCGATACTCCTGCAGGTACAACTTCAGGCACATCTTCCAGGACCAGCAACAGAACAAATACAAGTACAGGTACAACGACAAACACCAGTACCAACCCGGAGAAACCGCCCAGTGTTGTAAGGGTCACCGAACCGGATGAACCACGCCAGCAGACCCAGACTGTTGTAAGGACCAATAAAAAAGTCAAGGAGACGACTATGCGGCAGAGTCCGTCGGGCAGCACTTCCGCACCCGTACAGCCGACCGTGGAGAAAAGCAGTCAGCCGGGTACCGCGGAAGCCGCTGAAGGAACATCTCCTTCAGGAACCGAAACGGGTAAAACCGGATCTTCCTCAAAGAGCCGGAGATAAACAGCACGCGGCTCTTAATTTTTGGTACGAAATTTGTAATATATTCAGTATAACAAATAAAGGGCACAAAATGAAAAAGTTAAGGTACATAATCCCGGTCATTCTGGTGGTCGCAAGCTCGTGTACATCACAGCTTTACACCGGAACTGCTGAAGATGATCTGTATTACAGGCCGTCTGACGAACCGGTAGTCGCAGTACAGACTACGACCCCTGCCGGTACCACTGACCAGTACTACGATAACATGCTTGCCGGCGATACACTGATCGCTGACGAATATGTGCCCACAGAACAATATCTTGCAGGAACAGGCGCTGATGCAGCAGTAGTAAACAATTATTACGGAGCAAGCGCTGCAGAAAGGATCTACCTCTTTAATGACGGTTTCTATCCTTACTGGGACTATTACAGTCCTTTCTCATTTAACATGTCAATCGGCTTCGGTTACGGTTTCGGCATGGGCTTCGGATGGGGTTACCCATACTACGGATACGGTTACGGTGGGTATTATCCTTATTACGGATATGGCTACGGTGGTTACTATGATCCTTACTGGGGTTATGGCTGCTGCTACCCCTACTACGGCTACGGCGGATATCCGCCTTACTACGGCGGTGGTTATTACCCGCCTTATTACAATGACGGATCGAGTAATTATGTATCACGCAGGGGCGGTTACAGCACCACCACCAGGGGATCATATACAACCGAGGGTGACGGCAGAAGTAAATCAGCTGTACCTACTGAGAGCACTTACTCAAGAAGGAGCGGATCAGCATCACCTTCTGCATCATCTGCAACATCGGTTCCACAATCCGGAACAGGCACAGCAACGAGGAGGCCGGCAAATGCTTCTGAGAAAAGCACATATACAAGGTCTTCATCAGTCCCGAACAGCGGGCTGACGACCGGGCAGGGTTACACCCGCCGCGATCCTTCAGGGCCCAGTGCACAGTCAGGGACTCAGTCTGCAACCCAGACCAGAACACAGACCGGTACTCAGGCCAGAACACAGACCGGTACACAGAGCAGAACATCTACCCAGGGCCAGACACAGAGTGTGAACAGACCTCAGTACCAGACAACTGAAAGAACATATACTCCCAGTTACAACAGTCCCAGGATGAGTTCAAAGCCCTCTTACAACAACAGCAGGACTACTAAATCGGTCCAGGGTACCACTAACAGTGGCACAACCACCAGAAGCAGCAGCGGAAGCAGTTCTTCGGGGTATTCGGCTCCGTCGAGATCTTCATCATCATCTGTGCAGTATTCTTCTCCTTCACGCAGCAGTTCGGGAAGCTCTGGCAGAAGCAGCGGCAGCTCATCCTATTCCGGCGGCAGCAGAAGCAGCGGCAGCTCATCCTATTCCGGAGGCAGCCGGAGCAGCAGTTCAGGAAGCTCAGGCGGATACAGCGGCGGAGGCCACAGCTCCTCAGGATCATCAGGCAGTTCATCATCATCATCATCATCCTCGTCACACAGCAGCGGCGGCGGCGGCAGCAGGAGATAACTTATACAATATATATTGACAGGTATGTTCCAAAAAAACCGGAGCAGCAGGGTTCGTATACTTAAAAAAACAGAAAAGATGAAAACAAGATTGACCCTTATAGCAGCTGTTTTGCTCATGACATTCAGTATGTCAGCGCAGAACATAGACGATGCTCTCAGATATTCCAAACTGTTCTATCAGGGTACAGCACGCTTCGAAGGCATGGGCGGAGCATTTACGGCCCTGGGCGGAGACCTGACTGCAATATCGCTGAACCCGGCCGGCATAGCTGTCTTCAGATCAACAGAGTTTACTGTGTCAACCCAGGTGAACTTCAAAGACAATAACACCAATTATGCAGGATATAACAATGACTACCAGTTTTCCCAGTTTAACCTCGGTCAGATAGGTATCGTAACCGCAATGACAATGGGGAAAGGATCAGGCCTGAAAGGCTTAAGCTTTGGCTACTCCTATAACAGAACAAACAACTACGATGCTCACATAGTAATTGACGGTATCAGCGATGCAAGCTCAATGGCTGATTACTGGGCTGACCTGGCAACCGGATATAATACCTGGGAATTGCAGGATAATACTTCCGCCGGTTATATGGCTTATGACCGGTTGCTCATCGATACCCTCTCAAACAGTTTTACCGATTATGCTTCAATTTTTTCATATTACGGCGAAGATGACCCGGTGTACGGACAGCAGACAAGCAGAACGATTGATAACGGCGGCTACACGGGTGAACATACAATCGTTTTCGGAGCAAACATGGCTGACAAGCTGTACATCGGAGCGGGGTTCGGAATAACAACACTGGGCTATACCGGTCATTACAGGCATACCGAAATCGATGCTGAAAACAATGTTTTTGACTTTGTGGATTTCACATATACCGACCATTTCGATGCAGATGGCACCGGGTGGAACTTCAAGATCGGGGCAATCCTGAGACCTGTGGAGATGATGCGTATCGGCTTCAGCTTCGCCACTCCTACATATTATCATATCGATGAGTACTATTACAGTAACCTTTCTTCCTACCTGGATTATAACACGCCAAATGACCCGGACGATGATTACGAAGGCGTTACTGAAATGGATCCCAATACCTACTATTACGAATTGAATACCCCATGGAGGATAAACACAGGTATTGCCTTCCAGATAGGCACAATGGGTCTTATAAGTGCCGACTACGAATACGTGGATTATTCAAATGCAAAATTCGAACACGGTGCTGACGGGTATGACTTCTATGATGAAAATGAAGAGATAAGGTACGAACTGAAAGGTGCCAGCAATTTCAGGGTAGGGGCTGAATTACGGTTCGGACCAACCTACATCAGGGGAGGCTACAAATACTACGGATCAGCGTTTACAAGCGGTTCCCTCAATGAAGATGCGGATTACAATGGCTACAGCGCAGGAATAGGATACAGGCAGAACAAATTTTATATTGATCTGTCCTTTTCAGGACTCATCAACTATGAGAAATACATGATGTACCCAAATGCCTGGCTTGAACCCGTCAACATACAAAATCATGATAAAATACTTACAGGAACTGTTGGTCTGAAATTCTGACGATTAAATCTGTTTTGATTTTGATGCCAGGGGCCCGAGCAGCAATGCTCCGGTCCCTGGTCCGTTATTGAGCAGTACATCAATAATACTTAATCCCGGGATATACCCATATCTTTCGGAAAAGACCTGCATATATGGCATATCCTTATATCCATCAGCAGGGGAAGGCTTTTTGGGTGTGATCAGGTACCTGTAATCTCCTGCGAGGGCACCTTCAGGCAGGTACTCCTCAGTGAAAGCTGTATCCCTGGTGATACCGATAGCTTCAGTAACTGCCGATAGAGCCTCGGCATTCAGGTCCAGCAGGAAACTGAACTGTTTCCTGATGACACCATCAATTATGTCAAAGTAGTATTCATAAAAAGGAGCGGTGGCGTAGGCCGAAGTTATGCTCCTGAGATGCAACTCGCGCCAGCGGCGGCTGTTGTCTATCCTGAGATCCCTGACGGGTGTCTTGTGGAAAGAGCCGCGCAGCACCGGAACCGTCAGCATCAGCGGGCCGTTTGCCCCGAGTATCCGGCACCGGTTGCGCCAGGTCTGTTTGAGGTAATTTTCCCATTTTTCAATCAGAACAGTGCTGCTGTGTGCAATCAGGCAGAAGTATTCTGCCGGAGGAAAGTAGGCCGTAGATAAGAGGACCACCCTTGCCATTGAATCCTAGAGACTGTTTATCCTGCTTGCCGCAAAACCCGCCCCGAAACCGTTGTCAATATTTACGACTGTCACTCCTGCAGCGCAACAGGTCAGCATGGCAAGCAGGGCCGACAGCCCTTCAAACGAAGCTCCGTATCCCACACTCGTTGGTACTGCGATAACCGGCATATTCACCAGCCCGCCGACAACGCTTGCCAGGGCCCCCTCCATACCGGCAATGACGATTGCAACCCTGCACGCACGGATCTCCGGGAGCTTGTCAACAAGCCTGTGGATCCCGGCAACTCCTGCGTCATATATCCTCACGACATTATTGCCCAGCAGCTCCGCCGTGACGGCTGCTTCCTCAGCAACAGGGATGTCGGACGTGCCTGCCGTGATTACAGCAATCGTGCCAGGGGGAGGCACGATATCCTTCTTTTTAATGCTGATTATACGGGCTGTTTCATAATAAACGGAATCAGGGAAGAAGGGACTTATATAATCAAACATCTCCCTGCCGGCACGGGTACCCATGATATTGTTTCCGTGCTCTTCCATTGCTGAGAAAATTGCCCTGACCTGCTCGTTTGTTTTACCGGCACAATACACTATCTCCGGGTACCCGGTCCGCAGTTCACGGTGATGGTCAATCCTTGCAAAACCGAGGTCACTGTACGGAAAATCGTGAAGCTTCTCCAGAGCCTCGTCCACGGTTAATGATCCGTCACTTATGCTTTTAAGTATTGTTTCAAGTTCTCCGGCGTTCATTATTCTAAATGTTTTTGTTCATGCTGCCGCTGCGATAACCCTCGATATCGACAGTTATGTATCTGTAACCTATGTTTTTAAGAGCGGCAATTATCTTTTGTCTCATATTGTCCTCAATCAGCACGGGGAGGAGATCCTTTCTGCACTCTATCCGCACCAGGTCGCCATGCACCCTGATACGGGAACCCCGGAGGCCCATTCCGGCAAGCAAGACCTCGGCTTCCTCAGCTTTCCGGAGCTCTGCGGGTAGTATAGCAGTGTCATGGGGAAAGCGCGTCAGCAGGCAGGCGTTTGACGGTTTGTCGCTTACCTCCAGACCCGCCTCCCGTGCGAGAGTCCTGATCTCATTTTTGGCAAGACCCGCCTCCAGCAAAGGGCTTCGTACGTTTTGTTCGGCAAGAGCCTTCATGCCGGGCCGGTAGTCACTTACATCATCCGCGTTGGTACCGTCAAAGATTACTGAAATTCCTGCCTCCAGGGCGGCCCCCTTTATTGCGCTCATGACCTCACTCTTGCACAGATAACACCGGTCAGGAGGGTTCCCTGTCACTGTTTCAGGGATATCCATCCTGATTTCCCTGTGCATGACCCCGTACCTGTCACAGAACGTTGCAGCCTCTTCCACCTCTGAAGCGAACATATAAGGAGTACTGACCGTGACGGCCAAAACCCTCAGCCCGCTTATGCCGGCGGCAACACTTACGAGAAAAGTGCTGTCGGTGCCTCCGGAGAGCGCGATTGCAAATGCCCCGGAATCCGAAAGAATTGTTCTGAGCTTCCTGAGTTTATCTTGTGGTGTCATCTTCTTTTTTAGCCTGGGCGGTAATTTCCTGCATAACCTGTTTCATCGGAAGACCCGTCTCCGCAGCAATGGCAGCACAGCGGTCAGCTTCAGGTTTTACGGAGACAAGGCGGCCGTTAAAAAACGATTTTTTGATCACTGCCTTGCCGAAGCGCGTATCTATCTCTTCAAACTCGCGGTGAAGCGTCTCCTTCATGACCGGATAGATTCTCAACCCGATTGTAGTGGACTCACTGAACAGTATATCCCTGACGGCTGCGACCTGGTGTTCTTCACAAATCACGCTTATTGTAATTGCCGGCCGTCCCTTTTTCATTATCACGGGTGTGAACCATACGTCACCGGCGCCGGCATCGAACAGTCTTGAAGAAATGTATTCCGACAGCTCGGGATTCATGTCGTCAACGTTGCATTCGGCTACAAAAGCCTGATGCCCGGTAATAATATTTTCAGCCGTTTCGGCAAGATATACCCTCAGGATGTTCGGCCTGGCGGGATTATTCTTCTGGCCGATACCGTAGCCGGTAGATCTGATTGCATACTTCAGTGCTGCCGGTGCCGGTTCGGCCAGGGCAGCAATAATGGCTGCCCCTGTGGGTGTGGTAGCCTCAAAGTCCACGCCGCCGGTATGCACCGGGAAACCGGCGATAATGCGTGCTGTGGCCGGGGCCGGCACCGGCAGAAGGCCGTGCTCGCATTTTACCATCCCGCTTCCAAGCTCAATTTCAGAGACATAAACCTTTTCAACACCAAGCTCGGTGAAGCATATCGCTGCCCCGACAATATCTATAATGGAATCCAGGGCACCAACCTCATGAAAATGTATCTCACTGACGGGTTTGTCATGTATGGCTGCTTCCGCTTCCGCAATTAGTGTAAAGATCTTCATCGACAGTGCCACAACCTCTGCAGGCAGGGAGCTGCCGGTAATGATCTTCTCTATTTCATCCAGGTGCCTGTGTCCGCTGTGACTGATATGACCATCAGGGTGTTCATGCTCATGCTCATGACCGGTGACTCCTTCAATTACAACTGTCACCTTTGTGCCCGTGATACCGTGCCTCTGATCTCGGGTGATGTCAAGTCTCCATCCGCCGATATTAAGCTTTTCCAGGCCGCTGATGAGGGTGTCACTGCTGACACCCAGATCGATCATGGCGCCGAGATTCATATCACCGCTTATTCCTGAAAAGCAATCGTAAAGGAGGATCTTCATTATTTTAGTTTTTTTAACATTTAGGCCATCACTGCCTGCAAGGCGGCAAGGCAGTGCTCTCAGGCCGCTAATATAAGAATACGGGCGCGATATATTAAAAAAAATGTTTATTTTGCACCTTCGCTTTTGGGGTAATAGTTCAGACAGAAGGTAATGAAAAGAAGACATTTTTTGCGCAGCTCGCTTGGAGCGGGTGTGGCCGCCGGAGCCCTCATGAGCTTTGGCGGATATCAGAGGGTTCTGGCAGGCAAGCGGATGCCCGCAGGCCCCAGCTATGATCTTATTGCTGTAATGAACGGCGAACCGGCAGCTATGTTTGATATTGGCATCCAGGCCCTCGGCGGGATGGGCTCTTTCGTCAGCAAGGGGCAGAAGGTGCTGGTGAAACCTAATATAGGCTGGGATGTGGTGCCCGAGAAAGCCGGAAACACCAATCCTGAACTTGTTAAACGGGTTGTGGAACATTGTCTCAGGGCCGGGGCAAAGGAGGTTTATGTCTTCGACAACACCTGTGACGACTGGATGAGATGCTATAAGAACTCAGGGATAGAAAAGGCTGTGAAAAGCGCCGGCGGCAAAATAGTGCCGGGTAATTCGGAGAGCTATTACCGGGAGGTTACAATACCCAACGGCAAAAAACTTACCAGGGCAAAGGTGCATGAAATGGTCCTTGACAGCGATGTATTCATAAATGTGCCTATCCTGAAAAACCACAGCTCCACCAGGATAACCGGGGCAATGAAGAATATGATGGGCGTAGTATGGGACCGCGGTTACTGGCACAGCAATGACCTGAACCAGTGCATCGCAGATTATGCACTCTTTGCCAAAAAACCCAGCCTGAACATCATGGATGCGTATAATGTCATGATGCGCAACGGCCCCAGGGGTGTCTCGAAGGATGACATTTCAAACATGAAATCGCTCCTGATTTCAACTGACTGGGTGGCGCTGGATGCTGCCGGTGCGAAGATGATGGGACTGGAGCCATCCAGAATTGAACACCTGGCAATTGCCGCAGAAATGGGAATAGGTAAGATTGACCTTACGACTCTGAACATCCACAGAATTAAAATGTAGGAGTTCATGCGGTCATCAGCACTGAAACATATACGCATTGTCTTTTCTGTCTTCGTTCTGCTGCTGCTTTCCGTCCTTTTTGTTGATTTCAGGGGTATAGTACCTGAAAAATTCTTCGGACCGCTTCTTTACCTTCAGTTCATTCCCTCCCTGCTGAAATTCGTCATTGCAGGCGTTGTGACAGCAACAGGTTTCATTATCGTCCTGGCTTTGACCCTGCTGACGGGAAGAACATACTGCTCCTTCCTTTGCCCCCTGGGTATTTCCCAGGATGTGATAAGCAGGATAGGTGGTATGTTCAAGAGACGCTTCCGCAAATACGGGTATAAGAAACCCTATACAATCCTGAGATATTTTATCCTTGTCCTTACTGCAGGCATACTGCTCCTGGGCGGGGTTTATGTACTGACCATACTTGACCCATACAGTACTTTCGGAAGGTTCATGACCTACTTTGCCAAACCGGTTCTGCTTGTACTGAACAACCTGCTGGCTTCGCTTCTCGGGAAATTTGATATCTACACCCTCTTCAGGGTTGACATAAAGCCCTATGAACTTGCAGCTTATGCCATCCCCGCCGGGTTCCTGATGCTGATCGGATTTTTAGCATTCAAGCATGGGAGACTCTACTGCAACACAGTCTGTCCTGTGGGAACATTTCTGGGATTCCTCAGTAAATTATCACTGTTCAGGATAAGATTTGATGAGGATAAATGCAGCCGCTGCGGCAGATGCGCGATGGCATGCAAATCATCATGCATCGATTTTCTGAACAAGCATATTGATACAAGCAGGTGCGTCAACTGCTTCAATTGCATAGAAGGCTGCAGCGAGAAGGCAATGTCATACGGCCTTGTCAGGCTCAGGTCTTCCAAACCGGCTGATGAAACTGACGGTTCACGCCGTAATTTTATCGCAGGTTCCCTTATTTTGCTTGCAGGCGGCTCGCGGATAGCCCGTGCCCAGGACACTATTATTGTACCGAAAAAAGAATCAACAGTAAAGGAGGACAGGCTTTACCCCGTATCACCTCCGGGATCAACAGGCATAGAATCCTTCACAGCAAGATGCACTGCATGTGCCCTCTGTGTCTCCGCCTGCCCCACAAGGGTCCTGCAGCCATCGGTAAGCGAGTACGGAGTGGCAGGCATCATGCAGCCAAGGATGGATTTTCACACAGGATTTTGCAATTATGAATGCACCCTCTGTACAGATATCTGTCCCACCGGCGCCATCATGCCGCTTATGCTCGAGGCTAAAAAACTGACCCGGATAGGGAAAGCCGTGTTCATCAAGGAAAACTGCATTGTTGAGACAGAGAAAACCAACTGCGGCGCCTGCTCTGAACATTGCCCCACAAAGGCATGTGACATGAAACCGTATGAAGGCAAGCTTCTCATACCTGAAGTTGATGACGAGATCTGCATAGGGTGCGGCGCCTGCGAACACGCCTGCCCGACAAAGCCTTTCAAGGCCATTTTTGTTGACGGAAATCCCCTTCACGAAGCTGCCAGCAAACCCAAATCGAAGGTGCTGGAATCCGCTCCGGAAGATTTTCCTTTCTGATATCCGCGGTGCTTATGCCGGTGCTGTCATTTTCCGGCAAAGACTGCAAAAGATAATTTCCCTTTCCCAGTAGGTCTGCTGAAATGTTGGCGGGAAATCCTAAAACATGATATTTATCTTTTGAGGCAGTGTTAAATACGATTACTTTGCGCAATCATTTCAATTGGCAGATAAATATTCACTTATATGACACCAACACACATCGAGCATATCGGAATTGCTGTAAATTCGCTTTCAGATGCCATCCCGTTCTATGAGAAGGTTCTTGGCCTGAAATGCTACTCAGTAGAGGAAGTTGCTGACCAGAAAGTAAAGACTGCATTTTTTACTGTCGGCCAGACCAAGATTGAACTGCTGGAATCAACCGACCCTGAGGGACCGATTGGCAAATTCATTGAGAAGAGGGGAGAAGGGATACATCATATAGCGTATGCCGTTGAGAATATTGAGGAGAGGCTTAAGGAAGCCGAAGCCGCAGGCATCAGGCTGATTGACGCTGCACCGCGCAGGGGAGCTGAAGGGCTGAGCATAGCATTCCTCCATCCTAAATCAACCTTCGGTGTTCTCACTGAGCTTTGCGAAGACAAAAACAAGGGAAACAATAAACTGTCAGTTTAGATGAATAGTCAGGAAAGAATTAAACAACTCCTTGATTTCAGGGAGAAAGCACGCAAGGGCGGAGGTGACAAGCGCATCGAGGATCAGCACTCCAAGGGCAAGCTTACAGCCAGGGAGCGCATAACAATGCTCCTCGACGAGGGGAGCTTCGAGGAATACGACATGTTCGTCACTCACCGTACGGAGGACTTCGGCCTGGCCGATAAGAAGTTTCTCTCTGACGGAGTGATAACCGGCCATGGAACAATTGACGGACGTATAGTGTTTGTGTTTGCCCAGGACTTTACAGTCTTTGGCGGATCGCTGTCCGAGACCTATGCTCAGAAAATATGCAAGATCATGGACCAGGCCATGAAGGTGGGAGCGCCGATAATTGGCATCAACGACTCCGGCGGTGCCAGGATCCAGGAAGGCGTCCGGAGCCTTGCAGGTTACGCTGAGATATTTGAGCGTAATATCCTTGCCTCAGGCGTGATACCACAGATATCTGCCATCTTCGGTCCGTGCGCCGGCGGTGCAGTCTACTCACCCGCACTGACCGATTTCACAATCATGGCCCGCAAAAGCAGCTACATGTTCGTGACGGGCCCCAAGGTGGCAAAATCAGTGACAGGCGAGGATATCACAATTGAAGAACTGGGAGGTGCAGATATGCATGCCACAAAATCAGGCGTGGCGCATTTTGCAGTTGATGAGGAGGAAGATGGACTGATGCTTATCAGGAAACTCCTTTCTTTCATGCCTCAGAATAATCTCGAGGAACCCCCGCAGACCGAATGTGATGATCCTGACGGCAGGTTCGAGAATGATCTCAATGATATAATACCAGAGAGCGCAAACCAGCCTTATGATGTAAAGGAAGTTATTGTAAGGGTCGTTGACTACGGAGATTTTCTGGAGGTCCATGAAGGCTATGCGAGAAATATTGTTGTGGGATTTGCGAAGTTTGACGGTATGCCTGTCGGGATAGTGGCTAATCAGCCTGCCTACCTCTCAGGTGTGCTTGATATAGAGTCATCACGAAAGGCAGCCCGCTTCATCCGCTTCTGCGACGCGTTCAATATCCCCATTGTGACTTTTGTCGATGTCCCGGGCTTTATGCCGGGCTCTGTCCAGGAGTACGGTGGCATTATCATCCACGGGGCCAAGCTTATGTTTGCATATGGCGAGGCGAACGTGCCGAAAGTGACGGTCACGCTTCGCAAATCATACGGCGGAGCCCATTGCGTGATGTCCTCAAAACAGCTCAGAGGCGATCTTAATTATGCCTGGCCGACAGCAGAGATAGCAGTGATGGGCCCCCAGGGAGCAATAGAAGTCCTCGAAGGAAGAACAATAAGCGAAATAGCCGATCCGGCTGAGCGTAAGAAATACGTTGCAGATAAGGAGGATGAATACCGCTCGAAGTTTGCCAATCCTTATGAAGCAGCAAAATACGGCTATCTTGACGATGTAATTGAGCCAAGAAATACAAGATTCAGGATCATCAGGGCGCTGAATACACTGTCAACGAAGAAGGATCCGCGCCCGATGAAAAAGCATAGCAATATTCCGCTTTAATAAGGACTGATATGGAAGAGAAAAAGGGCCTGAGAAAACTTTTCCGGGGGAAGCAGCCGGTAAACGCCGACACTCCTGATACTGATCCTGGAGAGGTATCGGCTGCAGTTGCAATGGCATTGTACCTGCACTTTGGAGAGATGCACGATGTTGAAAGCGGGGTGGTTACAATTAAACGTATATCAAAGCTGTATTCACCGTGGAGCTCGAAGCTTTATCATATGAGAAACCTGTAAGACCATAACCCCGCACCAAAGGAAAGTCAAATGAAAGAATATAAATTCACGATAAACGGAAACCTGTACAAGGTTGATGTGCTTGATACGGAAGGCAACCTGACAAAAATCGAGGTTAACGGCACAGCCTACAATGTAGAGCTAATCCGCGAGCCGAAGCTGAAGCCGGTTCAGGTTCCTGCTTCGCGCATAAAAACGGGCGATGCCGGATCATCATCACCGGCCGGTAAAGGCGGCGGCCCCGCCGTGCAGGTTAAGGCTCCGCTTCCGGGAATAATAGTCCAGGTACTGGTTAAGCCCGGTGATGAGGTTACAAAAGGCCAGAGCCTCTGTACCCTCGAAACGATGAAGATGGAAAATGCAATTAAGGCCGAGAACCCGGGAACGGTGGCTTCAGTCAAAATTACGCCGGGACAGACAGTGAACCAGGATGAAGTGCTGGTTGAACTCCGGTAGGAGCACCAATGCAAACAACCAAAAGAAACTACCAAAAACAGCAGAGATGACACAGATTGTGACCGGCAATGCCGGGCCCAGGGTCAGATCGGATATTGAAGTGACCCTTGAGATAACCGGTTCGGGAGGACTTGAGATCAGTATAAAATCAAAAGTCATGAGTATGTACGGCAAAGCAATCGAAGCGCAATGCCGTGATCTCCTGAGAAACTTCGGCGTCAAGAACGCCAGGCTCTCAGTCAACGATTTAGGGGCACTTCCCTTCGTCATTGCCGCCAGGGTGGAAGCAGCCGTAAGAGCTCTCACCGGTAACGCCACCTCATTCCTGCCGGAAATGATTGCCGAAAATAATTACCCCTCATCAAGGGACAGATTTCGCTTTTCAAGACTGTACCTGCCTGGCAACAACCCGGGCATGTTCCTGAATGCAGGCCTCCATTCGCCTGACGGTGTGATCCTCGACCTCGAAGACTTTGTTGCCCCGGATAAAAAGGACGAGGCAAGGATACTTGTCAGAAATGCACTTCGTTCCGTGAATTTTTACGGGGCTGAGAGAATGGTGCGCATCAACCAGGGTGAACGCGGTCTGACAGACCTTGAATATGTCATTCCTCATAATGTGCACCTTGTCCTTGTCCCTAAATGTGAAAACGGTGAAACCCTCAGGGCTGTTGATGAGAAAATCAAGGGAATAAAGAATATGGAGGGTCAGCCGGAAACGGTTTTCCTGATGCCTATTGTCGAAAGTGCCGCAGGCGTGGAGAGAGCATATGAAATTGCCACTGCCACAAAGAGTGTCGTTGCACTTGCTATAGGGCTTGAGGACTATACTGCGGACCTTGGCGTGCAACGCACAAAAGAAGGAAATGAATCTCTTTATGCCCGCAATCGCATTGTAGTCGCAGCCAAGGCTGCCGGCATACAGCCTATAGACTCTGTGTTTTCTGATGTTGGTGATATGGAGGGGCTGCTTGGCAATGTGCTGTCATCAAAAGCCATGGGCTTCGAAGGTATGGGGTGCATCCACCCCCGGCAGATAGCAGTCATAAGGAATGGATTTTCACCCGAACCGGAGGAGATTGAAAAAGCAAAAAAAATAGTTCTTGCTTACCGTGATGCCCTTGAAAGGGGCCTCGGCGTTGTCGCCCTGGGTTCTAAGATGATCGACCCGCCTGTAGTGGCACGGGCAGAGAAGACAATAAACCTGGCAGTAAGGCTGGGATTGCTGTCTGACAAATGGAGTGAAGAAGAGGTTAAGGAATAATATTAATGCAGACCAGGTCATGAAAATGGTTAAGAATGCCGCCGGACGCATGGTTCCGGATGAGATTAACGGAAGAGAGGCAGTCCCTTTCAAGGGTGTCGGCAAACACCGGCCCGCAGGCAGGAAATACGCCCCTCCCATACCTACATGCATTGATTATCCAGAGGATAACAACAAGGTTGTTGCTTCCCTGAGAGAGGCACTTGAACTGTGCGGACTGAAAGACGGGATGACCGTTTCAACACATCATCACCTTCGTGACGGCGACCTGGTAAGCAACCAGATATTCGACATTGCTGCATCCATGGGCGTCAAAGACCTTGTCTGGCTCCCTTCAGCCTCATTCCCGTGCAATGACCCTGTTATCGGACACCTTGAAAACGGAACGGTCAACCGTATCGAGGGCAGCATGAATGGTCCGCTCGGAAGGTTCGTTTCTGAAGGCAGAATGAAGGGAATGGCGGTGCTGAGATCACACGGCGGCAGGGTACAGGCCATCCAGGACGGTGAAGTGAAGATTGATATAGCAGTGCTGGCAGCACCTGCCGCCGATGCATTCGGAAATGCAAAAGGCACCGGCGGCCCGTCAGCCACAGGAGTGCTTGGATATGCCAAAACTGATTACCTCTATGCTGATAAAGTAATCGTGGTCACTGATCATCTCGTTGACCTGCCCTGCTTCCCGATGGAAATCGAAGGTAACTATGTTGATTACGTCGTTGTGGTTGACAAGATAGGGATACCTGAAAAAATTGTTTCGGGAACGACACAGATAACCAAAAGCCCTGACAGACTGCTCATTGCCGAGCTCACTGCATCATTTCTTGAGAAATCAGGCCTCATGCATGACGGCGCAACAATGCAGGCCGGAGCCGGAGGGACAAGCCTCGCCATTGCAGTCTATGTGCATGAAATGCTCAGGAAAAAGGGATGGAAGTTCCGTTTCGGCTTCGGAGGCAGCACAAAGTATATGGTCAGTATGCTGGAAGAGGGGCAGATGGGATACATTCTTGATGCCCAGGCATTTGATCTGGATGCAGTCAGATCGATAGAGCAAAACCCAAACCATATACCCTACCCGGTGTTCAATGCCTATAATTATCATTCAAAAGGGAACCTGACTACAATGATGGATATCATGATCCTGGGCGCCACGGAGATCGATACAGGTTTTAACGGCAATGTGGTGACCCACTCTGACGGGCTCCTTCTTCACGGGATAGGAGGGTGGCAGAACTGCCTGCATGCCCGTAACGTCATCATACCCGTTCCGCTCTTCCGCGACAGGATACCTGTCATCGTTGACAATGTCACAACACTCTGCGGTCCGGGTGAGCTTATTGATGTTATAATTACCGAGAGGGGCATTGCAATCAACCCGCGGAGACAGGATCTGCTTGACTCGGTCAGAGGCAAGGGGTTGCCGCTCGTAACTATAGAAGAGCTCAAGGATACTGCGGAAAGAATATGCGGAAGACCCGAAAAGGCAGCTTTCGACGAGAAGGTGGTCGCTGCAATAAAATGGGTCGACGGGACAGTCATTGACGCTGTCAGAAAAGTAAAGAACTAAATACTGTTGAGATGATAAGATACAGATGCCCTGTCTGCGGATATATATATGACCCCGAAGCAGGCGATGAACATGCCGGGGTTGAACCCGGAACACCATTTGAAAACCTGCCTCCTGGATGGGCATGCCCGGTATGCGGAGCCCCTGCCGATGATTTTGAAGAGTACGATTAGGATTGCTCCTCAGGTATGTGCCTGAGAACATCCATCAGCAGATCCCAGAACATCTGCACGGTCTCAATCTCAATCCTTTCCTCCGGAGTGTGAGCTCCCCTTATTGTAGGACCGAAAGAGATCATATCAATACCTTTGTACTTTTCCAGTATCAGCCCGCATTCCAGTCCTGCATGGATTGCCTTGACCTGCGGCACCTTTCCGAAAAGTTTACGGTAAGAATTTATCATGAGCCTCAGGATCGCAGAGTTCATGTTCGGCTTCCATCCAGGATAACCGTCTGAATGTGTTACCTTTGCACCTGCAAGGTCGAAGCTTGCCTCCGCCTTCATCGCGGCATAGTGCCTTGCCTCGTCCGACGAGCTCCTCTGGGTGGTAACAACATGGATCATTTTATCTTCGGTAAGGCGGATGGTCGCCAGATTGCTCGATGTCTCAACAAGGTCAGGAATCTCCTTTGACCAGCCCAGCACACCGTGCGGTACAATGCTCAGTGCGTTCAGCAGCTTATGCTGTGTCTGCGGATCAATCACTGTTGCGGGCATGTCTGCAGGCGTGGCTGAGACCTTAAGATCCGGCTCAAGAGCGCCGTACTCTTCACGCACCAGCGTGTTGTATTTCGCTGTGTCAGCAAGTATCAATTCTTCATGGGCGGGATTGAAGGTAATCGTGAGAAATGCCTCCCTCGGAATGGCATTCCGCAGGTTTCCGCCTGTGAAATTGCTGATCAGTATGTTGTATTTTTTCTCCAGATCCTGCAACAGCCTGGAAATGATCTTTATGGAATTACCGTAACCCTTGTGTATCTCGTCACCCGAATGGCCGCCGTGAAGTCCGGTAACGGAAATATTCATTGCCCTGTGTCCTGCAGGTACCTTCTCAGGTACATACGGGAGCATCGCCTGCGTATCTATTCCTCCTGCACATCCGATGAAGAGAATGCCCTCATCCTCAGAGTCAAGGTTGAGCAGGATGCGGCCGGTGAAAAAGTCAGGTTTCAGGTTTATTGCCCCTGTCATGCCTGATTCCTCATCTACGGTGAACAGGCATTCAATGCGTCCGCACTGCAGTGATGGCTCTGTCAGCACAGCCATCTGCGCGGCAATACCTATCCCGTCGTCGGCCCCGAGCGTCGTGCCGCTGGCACAGACCCACTTCCCGTCGACGACAGGGATGATAGGGTCTTCCTTCCAGTTGTGTGGGTGTGAAGCATTTTTCTCTCCCACCATGTCTAGATGACTTTGCAGGACCACAGTGCTGGTCCGTTCTTTGCCCGGATATGCCTCCCTGATTATCAGAATATTGCCGACACCGTCTTCCCTTGCCTCAAGGTTATGCTTCCCTGCAAATTCAAGCAGGTATGCCCTTATCTTTTCTTCGTTCTTCGATAACCTCGGTATTCTGCAGATCTCCTCAAAGTATCCCCAAAGCTTCCTTGGTTTTATTTCCCCCAGTTGAACCATTCATTCTTGGTATTAAAACTTCACAGAATCTTGTGAAGCGGCAAATATAGTTTTTTTCCTGAGTAACCATCATGAGTTTTTATCTGCTGAAAGTCTTTTTTTTAACACGATAAAAACTATATTTTTACGCCTTCAGATTTAAAACAGATAAAAATTTCAGGATATGGCTAAACGCAAAATTGTGGCACTGCCTGGTGACGGGATAGGTGTCGTGGTACTTAAGGAGGCCGTACGCGTTCTTGATGCGGCAGGTTTTGATGCAGAATATGTCTACGGTGACATCGGATGGGATCTATGGTGCAGGGAAGGTAACCCGCTTCCTCAGAGAACGCTTGATCTGATTGCCGAGCATAAGATCGCCCTGTTTGGTGCAATAACATCCAAACCAAAGGATGAAGCTGCAGCTGAGCTCGCGCCGGCCCTTCAGGGCAAGGGCTTTAATTACAGCAGTCCGATCGTGGGCCTGAGACAGCATTTTGGCCTTGATATCTGCGTGAGGCCGTGCCGGAGCTACAAGGGCAATCCCCTCAATTTCATCCGCCGCGGCAGGGATGGTAATCCCGAAGAGCCCTTGGTTGACGTAGTAATATTCCGCCAGAATACAGAAGGACTCTACGGAGGTGTTGAGTGGTCAAACCCTCCCCAGCAGGTGTACGATGCCCTGATGACACACCCCAAATTCCGGGAAAACTTCGGATGGTGCCCCAAGGAAGAACTGGCAGTGTCAACACGCATCTTTACCAGGAAGTACACGGAACGTATTGTCAGGGCTGCCTTTGAGCATGCCGTTAAGTACGGCTACAAATCCGTTACGGTTTGTGAAAAGCCTAATGTGATTCGTGAGACATCAGGACTTATGTGGAAGATAGCCAAAGAAATGCAGAAAAATGAGTTTCCTGCAATACAGCTTCACAACACAAACATCGATGCCCAGATGATGTGGCTCACCAAGAATCCTGAAGAATACGGTGTCATCGTTGCAGGCAACATGTTCGGTGATATTGCCTCTGACGCTTTTGCAGGCCTCATCGGTGGTCTTGGCTTTGCATGCAGCGCCCAGTTCTCGGAGGATGGCATAGGCGTCTTTGAACCAACCCATGGTTCAGCGCCGAAATATGCCGGCTACAGCATACCCATAGTCAACCCCATTGCAATGATCGAATCGGCATGCATGATGCTTGATTATATTGAGGAAAAAAGCATCGCCGCACGAATACGGAAGGCTATCGCCGCAGTGATTGAAGAAGGCAAGGTCAAGACCTATGATATGATGAAGCTTTCAGGCAAGCCTGAAGTGGTCACAATGGGAGCAGCCTCCACAATAGAGATGACTGATGCAATAATTGCACATTTATAATTACCGGACATGACAGAAGAGATCAAAAAACTGTGGCCTGAGCTTGAGTGGATCAAAGACGCCGGCCTCAGGGATAAAACAGCCCGGACATGGGAACTGGCCCTTGAACGCAGTGTGCTGACAGCTGACGACCTGAACCGCATACCATTCACCCTGCTTTGCGGTCCGGACCTGAAAGTGACCTTCATGGACCACAAGAGGTGCGTTGTGCATGTTGCCCGCGAAGCCGGTGAGAAGATGAACGAATTCTTCAGGGATGAGCTTCCTGTCAACATGGATGTGCTGATTGCCGGAGCTATCCTGGCTGATGTGGGGAAGATGCTTGAATACGAGCTTGATGCCCGGGGCAGCGCTGTGCAGGGCAGTTACGGTCAGTATCTGAGGCACCCGTTCTCAGGCGTCAGCCTGGCAGAGGAATGCGGTGTACCGCCTGAGGTATGTCACATAATAGCAGCCCACGCTCATGAAGGTGATCTTGTCAAGCGCACCACGGAAGCATACATCGTGCATCATGCCGACTTCATGACCTTCCTGCCTTTCAAGAGTTGGCTGATCGTATAATAAAGGGAGACTTCTGATCTCCGTGCCCCATGCCCCGTGCCTATTGGCCCGGGTTCATTGCCTTTTGCACATTCCGGAAACCCATCTTATCAACCTTGCGGTCGTAGGTCATGAGACCGTTCGTCTCGGTTTCAACATCCGTTGTTTGCGTATAAACTGATGCGCTTAATCCATTCGCAGCGACAAGATCCCTTACGATGGCATAAAACTGTTCATATCTCCTGAGCAGGTCAGTGCTGTCACTCATTTTCTGGTAACCCCAGTTCTTCTGCTCCCAGGTGTGACCCTGCACCGGGAGGCCGAGGCCGCCGAATTCCCCCAGAACAATGGCTCTGCCGGACTCTGCTGCGGGAGCAACCGGATCAGGATAATTGTGAACATCCCTTACATCACCTGTTCCCCGGTCAGTCCATCCTGAGGCGCTGTTGACAAGGCGGGTGGTGTCATATGCGGAAACATAATCCGTGACAGCCGGGGTGTTGTACTGACCCCATCCTTCATTGTAAATCACCCACATTATTATGGAAGGATAATTGAACTTCGTGTCAATCATCCTGCAAAGTTCTGTCATAAACTGTGCAGAATCACCCGCACTCTTTGTTATATCAGGATCATCACCCCCTATATAATCATCTCCGCTGGGCATATCCTGCCATACCAGCATGCCCAGCCGGTCAGTGTGATAGTAAAATCGCCTGTTCTCAACCTTGACATGCTTGCGCATCATGTTGAACCCCATCTTCTTCAGCATCTCAATGTCATAGCTCATCGCCTCATCGGAGGGAGGGGTGTAGATTCCATCCGGCCAGAATCCCTGGTCAAGCGGTCCGTTCTGCCATACAAAGCTGTTATTAAGCATTATACGTGTGATGCCGTCTTCTGTGACGCCAAGCGATACTTTCCTCATTCCTGCATAGGAGCTGACCTCATCGGTCACATTCCCTCCGGTTATGAGCCTGATCTTAAGGTCATACAGAACCGGATTGTCAGGGCTCCAGAGCTCAGGCTCGGCGATACCGATTGTCACCGGGAGGCCGGCTTCACCTGATGCAGTTCCGATGGTGGCTCCATCGAGTGAAACGGTCACCTCGGCTATGGAAGGGGCCATATCTAACGGAGGGCATCCCTCAGGCCCGATGCAACGGTCTTCCAGGACTGTGACCGAAAGGCTGCCGTGGTCGATGTCAGGGACAATGCGAAGGTCACTTATCCATGAGGTGCCTGCAGGCTCAAGCCACACGCTCTGCCATATGCCCGTAGAAGGAGTGTACCATATGCCTCCCGGTTGTGTGACCTGCTTCCCTCTGGGCTGCCTCCCCTTATCGGTGGGGTCAGTCACCCTGACGACAATGCTGTGTTTCCTTCCATCTGAAAGGAAGGGTGAGATGTTGCAGGAAAAGGGATCATAACCTCCGCGGTGATTCATTGCCAGGTTATCATCGACCCAAACGGAAGTCTCCCAGTCGCAAGCCTCGAAATTCAGTATTATCTGTTTGTCCCGCCACGCAGCGGGCAGTACGAACTCACGCGAGTACCACAGTGCCAGGGAATCTGTCATCCTCAGCTTTACGCCTGAGAGCGCCAATTCAACAGGGAATGGTACAAGTATTTTCCCTTCGGGAGCAGGACGGGATTCCTCCTTCGGGCAGATTGTATAATCCCAAAGCCCGTTAAGACTCATCCACTCTTCCCTTACAAGTCCGGGACGGGGATATTCCGGCCATGGGGCAGAGGGATCAACATCTTCACCCCAGACAGTGACCAGGGGATTGTCAGCAGGGTGCCATACCGTGCTTTTATCGGCGGTGCAGAATGTCATAACTGCGGCTGTAACTGATACAGCCATCAACACTTTAAACTTCATGCGGAAATAATTTACAATGATCAGCCGAGTTTCATCTTCTCGACCTCTTCCATATTGCGCTCGTGGTAAACGATCTTGCCCATTGGCGTATAAAGCCAGTCTATAAGATCCTGGTACCTGGCCGTGATCTTGCCCCGTACGATTTTCATCACAGAGTTCATCATGCCGTTTTCCTCGTTGAAGCTCTCGTTGAGGATGCCCAGCGCCACCGGCAGCCAGCGGTGCGGGAACATGTACCCGTATTTCCCGTTGATGCGGTATTCGTTGATCTCACTCTCAATGAGGTTAAGCACGGCACGCTTGCCCTCCTCGGTGGTGGCTGACAGGCTGCGCTCTTCCAGGTAAAGCTTGAGCGCATGCTGGTTGGGGACTATCAGCGCAACCGTATAAGGTTTCTGATTATTATACAGCATGCACTGGTCGATGTATTTTGACTGTTCTGTCATTGCTTCTTCAATGCCCTCGGGACTGAATTTCTCACCGTCATCAGAGATAAGGAGGCTCTTGAAACGTCCAAGGACATAGAGGAACCCATCCTCGCTCATGTAACCCATATCTCCCGAATAGAGCCATCCGTCCCGTATAGCCTCATTGGTTGCGGTCTCATTCTTCCAATAACCGTACATCACATTTCCTCCCTTGATGACAATCTCGCCCTTTTCGCCCACGGGTAACGCGTTGCCGTTATCGTCACATATCTTAAGTTCCATATTGTTCACCAGGAAGCCTGATGATCCCAGCTTATGCCTTTTCTGGCCGTTTGATGAGATGATTGGTGATGCTTCCGTCAGTCCGTATCCCTGGAACATCGGGACACCGATTGCATAGAAGAATCGCTGCAGTTCAAGATCCAGCAGCGCCCCGCCGCCGATAAAGAACTCAAGCTCGCCGCCAAATGCCTCACGCACTTTTGAAAAGAGTATCCTGTCAAAAAGGTCAAGCAGCGGTTTTTTGATCTTCTGCAAACCCATTCCTTTATTATATCCTTCCTTGTTGTAGGAATAGGCCATCTGCAGCGCCGTATTGAAGAGCGCTTCGGTCATCCTGCCTTTTTCCCTGATACCCTTTTCTATGTTTTTCCTGAAGTTCTTGGCCAGTGCAGGCACGCTCATGAGAAGGTTCGGCTTGATCTCCTTCATGCAGATGGGGATATTACGCAGGTTCTCCATGGGTGTCTTGCCTGTCTTCACCGAGGCGATGCTGGCTCCCTTTCCCATGAAAGCATATATGCCTGCGGTATGGGCAAAAGAGTGATCCCACGGCAGGATGAGCAGGGTCTTGTAGTGCTGCGGGATATCCATCAGGGTATAGGCCTGGTAAACATTGGTGACATAATTGCTGTGAGTAAGGATTATACCCTTGGGATCAGCGGTTGTTCCGGAAGTATAGCATATGTTTGCAGGGTCGGATGGAACAATTGATGCCGTAAAATCTTCGAAGGCCTTTCTGTTGACAGGGTTATCAAGCCATTCGCGCCCAATTTTCCTTACTTCATTGAAATGTATCTGGCTGTCGGAATATTCTTCCCGCGGGTCCATGAATATAACCTTGGTGATAGCAGGGCACTTCTCTATGACCTCAAGTATTTTGGGCGCCTGGCCGCTGGAGGTGATCACCATCTTTGATTCCGAGTGAATCAGCCTGAACTTTATCTCTTCGGGGTTCAGTTTCACAGAGAGGGGTACATTGACACCGCCGGCATACAGGATTCCCAGTTCGCCTATCACCCAGTTGTTCCTTCCTTCTGCAAGAAGACTGATATGGTCTCCTTTTTTAATGCCAAGCTGCATCAGCCCGGCTCCGAACTCATGAACCTGGCGTCTTACCTCCAGATATGTGGTCCCCTCATACTTTTCCTGAGGCTTTTCCCACAGATAAATGTTGTTCGCATACTTCTCGACATTCTCTTCGAAAAACTGGATCAGTGATTTCATCCGATTACCTGATTATATGGTTTTAAAAAAGCAACCTAATTTAAGAAAGAATTCACAAGCAAGGCACCCTTTATGGGAATTTCATTGCTTTGTAATGCCGATTCTCCTATCTTTATCTTTTATAATACTGAAAAACCATCATTTATGAAGAGACTGATCCTCGTACTACTGGCCGTGATTATGCTGCTTACCCCTTCATGTGATTTCATGAAAAGCATCAATCCTTTCGGAAAGAAGAAACGGCAGACAGAAGCCCTGCAGAAGCAGCAGGAGGCATACCGGGTAGCTGATTCTATCCGTGTTGCAAATGAACAGGCTGCGGCAGCTGAGAAGGCGCGGCAGGACGAGCTCGACAGAATAGCCGCACAGGAAGCCATGGTGCTTGGGAAATACCACGTCATTGTTGGCAGTTTCCTGACACCTGCTTATGCTGACGACTGGCTTGGCCACATAAAAGACCTTGGCTATGATGCGCAGCTGGTTGAAATGAACGGAGGAAGGTGGCGCCTGGTCTCGGCAAAATCATTTGATACCCTGCGTGAAGCATGGAATTCTGTAGGCAGTATCCAGGATAATATTAACGGGGAGGCCTGGGTTTACAAGAAAGAATAAGGACTACCGGTATATTGTTGCAGACCTGTCTGGCCCGACAGAGACAATCGTTATCGGCACACCTGTCTCTTTTTCAATATATTCAATGTAATTCCTGAGTTCGGCAGGGAGTTCATCCCATTTATGAAATCCTGTGATATCGCACTTCCATCCGGGCATGGTCCGGTAGTTAAGTGCTCCGATATCAGCAAGACAGTAAGGAAGCTCGGAAACTTCCGTGCCGTTGACTGTATATGAGGTGCAGACCTTAATCTCACTGAAGCCTGACAGCACATCTGCCTTCATCATGAACAGGCGTGTCACGCCATTGACCATAATGGAGTATCTGAGTGCCGGAAGGTCAAGCCAGCCGCAACGGCGGGGTCGTCCGGTGGTGGCTCCGTACTCATTGCCGAGATCGCGCATCATCTGACCGTCCTTGTCATTCAGTTCTGTCGGGAACGGGCCGCTGCCCACCCTTGTGCAGTAGGCCTTGAAGATACCGAAAACATCTCCCGTACGTGAAGGCGCCACCCCGAGACCGGTGCATGCTCCTGCAGCAACGGTATTTGATGAGGTGACATAGGGGTAAGTCCCGAAATCTATATCAAGCATCGTGCCCTGAGCACCCTCGGCCAGAACGCGGCTGCCCTTTTTAAGACTCCTGTCGAGAAAATAATCTGCGTTTATCGTTTTGAACTGCTTCAGGTACTCTGCAGCATCAAACCATTCCTCTTCAAGCTCCTTAAGGCTCTGGATGTCACCGTACCCTTTCAGCATCCTGAGATGTTCACTGACAAGAGCCTTGTAAAGGCCGGCAAAGTCTTTCCTGAAAAGATCGCCGACCCTCATGCCGTTGCGTGCAGCCTTGTCAGTATATGCCGGACCAATGCCCCTCAGCGTGGAACCTATCTTTAAATCGCCCAGTGAGGTTTCATGAGCAGCATCGAGAAGCTTGTGCGTCGGCAGGATCAGGTGCGCCCTGACGGAGATAAGCAGCCGCTCAATCACTTTGCTGACGTCAAGGCCGAGACTCTCAACCTCGTGGCGGAAGACCACCGGATCAAGCACCAGGCCGTTGCCTATTACGTTGATCTTGCCCTCGTGGAATATACCGGAAGGGATCAGGTGAAGAACATGTTTTGTATTATTGAATTCAATAGTATGTCCGGCATTGGGGCCTCCCTGGAAACGCGCAACTATATCATACTCCGGTGCCAGCGCATCAACGATTTTCCCTTTCCCCTCGTCACCCCACTGGAGCCCTAACAATATGTCAATCTTCATAATAGCTAAACTTCACCAATTTGAAAAACAGGCAGCAATTTACAAATTAATCAGGGTGAATTTCAGAAAGTAATCACTTGTTGATAAGTTCTGAAGCGATGTTCCTTCAACACTCACTTGACAGTGTTGATGTTGAAGTTGACCCCCACACCGAAGGAGAGGTATTTGTCATATCCTATCTCAGGCCTGATGGCCCACCTGTCGAGATCACTGCTCAGACCTATTCCGAGACTTATTCCGGGAATAAACTGTGCCCCGAGGAATCCTGCAATAATATGGACTTTCGGAACTATGCTGAGCTCAAAAATATCTGTCTTGGCAAAAAATGTAAAATAAATTCTCGGGTCTATGAAAAAATATCCCCAGCTGTTGAATTCTTCAGCCGTTTCGGTTACTTCGTTGACCAAATACATTCCTGCAGGAATTCCGATGGCAATGAAGTCTTCCTTTATCCGGATCCGGTTGTTGACTTCAATGTAATTCATCTTTGTGATCTGCGAAAAGTCCTCCAGATCCTCGCTGTCAAATATATCACCGAAGGCTGGAGACATATCCAGATGCTCATATCTTATACCGATTGAGTATTTTTCAGATACTCCGTATCCGGCCGCAAAACCGAAATTATTGCAAAGATTCGCACTTGTATCCTTGACAGCATTGTACCTTGCGTAAGAACCCTGAAGCTGGATCTGACCCTTGTCCAGCATTCTGGCGCTCTCATAAGAGAGGTTGACAGGAACTACCACGCATCCTGAAAGAAGAAGTGCCAGCAATGCGATGAAGATTACTTTTGTTTTCATGCCATAGGTGTTACTAATTCATAATCAATACAACACAATTTATTTAATAAACGATTGCGGGCGGGAAATATTATTAACTTTTAAGTTTCCCCTGAAGTGAATTATTAACAGATACAGACTACTTTGCGGATTTTTTCCCAAATATGTAAAGCGAGTAATGATGCGGCATGAAATCATTCTCTGCGCAGGCGCTTTTTATTATTTCATTGATCCTGGGGTCATGAAACTCCAGAAGGGCCCCTGTTTCAGTGTCGATCAGGTGATCATGCTGCCCCGCCTGGTATGTCTTTTCATATTGTGCCTGGCTGCGGCCGAATTTATGCCTGACCACCAGCCTGCAGTCAATCAGCAGTTCAATTGTATTGTATAGAGTGGCCCTTGATACCCTGTAATGCTTGTCGTTCATGAAATTGAAAAGCAGCTCGATGTCGAAATGGCCCTCCCTCGAATATATTTCATCCAGAATGGCAAATCGCTCCGGCGTCTTCCTCATCGAATGGCTCCCGAGATATTCTGTAAAGATCTGCTTTACTACTGTTCTTGCGTCTTCACTGACCATAAGTCACTCTGCCTTGATATCATTGTGTTTTCCTGAGTATCCATTATTCAACGAATTCTTCAACTCTCTTCACGCTGGAAATGCCCTTGACGTTGGAAAGCTGCATGATAAGGTTGTTCAGGTCACGTGTGTGATGCACATACAGGTCGATTGTACCCTCAAATATTCCGTTGTAGACAGAAACGTTGATGTTGCGGATGTTTACATTGAGCTCCATCGAAATGACGTTTGTTGTCTCATTGATCAGTCCAAGCCTGTCAATACCGTTGATGCTTATCCTGGCCAGAAATGAGGCCAGTTTATGTATCGTCCACCTTACCGGAATGATCCTGTTACCCTCGCTTGACATCAGTTTGACGGCAGCAGGACATTTGGGTTTATGCACGACAATCGAATTATTCCTGTCAATATATCCCACAACCTCATCTCCGGGGATAGGGTTACAGCATTGCGCAATGGCATAAGAATCTCCGGTATTATCAATGTTTTCGCGAAGAAGGTAAGGGTGACTTTTATCTATCGGGGCTGCAGCTGCCGTAGTCTCTTTTTCCGCAGGCGCTTTTTTGACGACCGTACCGACAGCAAGCTTCCAGTATTTTCTCAGGCTGCCTTCGGGCGCCTTTTTAAGCACCTTGCGGATATCGTTGAGATTGATAAGCCCCAGGCTGATGCGTGAATAAAGCTCATCCTTGTTCAGGAGGTCATAGTAGTCGAGCAGCTTCTTGATGATATCCGAATCAGGCAGGATGCCAAGTTCGCTGAGCTTCTGCTCAAGCATATTGATGCCCTTCTGGATACGGTCAGTGGATTCATCCTTAAGCACATCCTTTATTGCATTCTTGGCTTTTGCCGTGTGCGCATATTCAAGCCATTCCTTCTCCGGCTTGCCAATGTTTGAGGTTATGATCTCGACCTGGTCGCCGCTCTGAAGCGTTGTCGACAGGGGAGAGAGCTTGTAGTTGACCTTGGCCCCGATGGCCTTGTTGCCTATATCCGTGTGTATCTCGTAGGCAAAATCGAGCGCCGTCGCCCCTTTGGGGAGGTTGACAAGGAGACCCTTGGGTGTAAACACCATTATTTCCGAAGAGAAGAGGCTCAGCTTGAATTCATCGAGGAAAGTGACCGGATCCGACATGGGGTTGGCAAGCATCTCACGGATATGCTTCAGCCACTTGTCAAGTTCATTCTCTGACTGCGTGGTGTCACCCTTGTATTTCCAGTGTGCTGCAAATCCCCGTTCAGCGATGTCGTCCATTCTCTGACTCCGAATCTGCACCTCAACCCAGCGCCCTTCAGGCCCCATCACCGTCAGGTGCAGGGCTTCATAACCGTTTGACTTTGGCCTGCTCACCCAGTCGCGCAGCCTGTCAGGCTTGGGAGTGTAAATATCCGTTATCAGGGAGTAAATCTGCCAGCACTGGGCTCTCTCACTCATTTCCGGGCCGGGCTCAAAGACCACCCTGACCGCCAGCAGGTCAAACACCTCCTCGAACGGGATGTTCTTTGACTGCATCTTCTTCCAGATGGAATATATGGACTTGAACCTTCCGGAAATGTCAAAGATGATGTTGTTGTTGTTGAGCCTGTCAATGATGGGGAGGCTGAACCTGTTTATAAGAGAAAGGTTCTTCTTCTCGTCCATCTTGACTTTCCTGGCTATCTCATCATAGATGCGCGGGTGCCTGAACTTGAAGCTCAGGTCCTCCAGCTCGGTCTTGATTGCAAACAGCCCCAGCCGGTGAGCCAGCGGCGCGTACAGGTAAATGGTCTCCCCGGCGACCTTCATCCTCTTGTGCTCAGGCATTGAATCAAGAGTGCGCATGTTGTGCAGCCTGTCAGCTATCTTGATGAGGATGACCCTGATGTCATCAGACAGGGTCATCAGCATCTTGCGGAAGTTCTCTGCCTGCAGTGAATTGGTCTCCTGGTTGTATGTTCCCGAGATCTTTGTCAGGCCGTCTATCAGCGTTGCTATCTTCGGCCCGAACTCCCTGGAGATCTCCTCAAGCGGCACGCCGGTGTCTTCAACAACATCATGCAGCAGGGCGGCTGCAACTGACTTGGCACCAAGGCCTATCTCCTGGTTAACGATGCGCGCGACATTGATCGGATGAATGATATATGGCTCACCGGAGTTGCGGTACATGTCACGGTGAGCCTCGTTGGCAAATTTGAATGCCTTGTCTATCAGCTCCTTGTCCCCGGGTTTATCACACCTGTACAGGTTGTCTCTCAGCAGGTTAAACTCAGATTCGATACTTTTGACATTATCTGCGGTGAATATGTTAACCTTTTTTTTAGCCATCAGCCATTCTCAGCAACGGAAATTCAAAGATACTAAAATCGGGTTATTTCCTTTTGTGTCATTTCAGGGCAGAATGGTCACGGTTCCGGTTCTCTCTTCCGATCGGCCTGAGGGTGTGGTCAGCTTCAGGCTGTACAGGTAAACTCCTGAAGGCATGGGATTGTCATTATGCCGGCCATCCCATCCCGCTCCGTGGCTGCTTGTATGAAAAAGAAGAACGCCCGTGCGGCTGTAAATCCTGAACTCATATTTTGAGGGTGTGAAAGTCATTACAGGTTTAAAGATATCATTAACGCCGTCATCGTCAGGAGTGAATGCATTTGGCATAAATATATTTTCGGTGGCCTGGATAAGGGTGATATTTGACCGGAAGGGCGGAACACCGGCCGGTGCACCCGGATCGGTGGCAGTGACATAATATGCTACTGATGCTGATGAAACAGAGGAGGCAAACAGCGAGTAATCCTCTGACCAGATGGTGTCAGAAAGCAGAGTGGCTGCTTCTTCCCAACCCTGACCGATATCACGCCAGACCGAATAGCGGGCATCAGAAGCAGGCAGCGGATCATTCCATAAAAGATCAATGCGTGTGCCTGAGGTTGATGAGCTGAGGACTATATTTCTTGCCGGAGGTGACGGGGCGACCTCCCTTCCGCAGTTATTCAGCGCTGAAATGCGGTACAGGTTGACGCTGTTCGTGTCTCCGGCGGTAACAGTGATTGTCACTGTACCGTTTGATCCGGCAGCCGTGCCCGTCATGGTCCATACCTGTGATTCGGGTTTGTAACGCTCGGTAATAAAACCCAGCATGTCGGTCGACTGGTCATAACTGCCTGTGACCTGGAGAACATGATCTTCCACGGTTATGGCATCTGTCCTGGTCCATGAGGGCGCCGTCTCACTTCCGGAAGTGACACACTGCATGTTGGAGGAGGAGAGGTCTCCGGCATTGCCTGAGGCCACTATGTAGAAACAGTACCTTGTTCCGGGAGTGTAATCGTCAAAGATAAATGAGGTATCTGTCATAGCGACAGTCCCGTACAGTTCTGCCGGTGCTGTGCCGGCACTCAGCCACACCTCATATCTGTCAGCCGGGTGAGCCTGATTGACATAGGGCGTCCACCTGAGCTCTATCCGTTGCTTGCAGGAATCATTTTTCACTTCAAGGTAAACGGTGCTGAGCGGATTGCTCAGCGGGCTGATATTCAGTGCAGAGTCCATTGCCGCAACTACATAGGTGATACTCAGATACCGGGCGGCAGAAAGGGTGTGTGTGTATTCCAGGATATATGGGGACCTGATCGTATCAACGGCACTGGCGATGCCGCTGGCGTAGGTGTAAACAACATACCTGCCTACGTCACCTGATGGTGAAGGCAGCCACCTTATAGTCGCGTAACCGGTGTACGGATCCACCGTGACATTATCAAGCTGGGGTGAAAGAGGCTGAGTGTCATCCTGCCCTGAGACAGGAAAAATAAGACAGGAGAGGAAAGCGGTCAGTAATATGGCCTTCAGCGAATTCATTTTGCCCCTGCTATAATCTCGAAAGAATTGTCAATATTAAAATACGTATTGAACAGTTCTTTTATTTTACCCGGGGTAATTGTATTCACCGTCTCAACAAACCTGGCAAAATAGTCATGACCGGTGTTGTAATCAATGATTCCCCTGATTGACTCGGCACGGTTGAACGGACCGTCGAACATGCGTGCAATCTCGCCCATGAAATGGTTTCGCACGATACTCATCTCATCCTGGCCAACCTCATCCCGGCAGAGCTTTGTAATCTCTTTCCTGATTTCAATGATCGTCTCTTCGCGATAGCTGTTGGCAACCTCGGTCATAATGGCGATATATCCTATGCCATGAAACGCTCCTGCAACAGAGTTTATACCGTAAGTGTATCCTTTCTCTTCCCTGATGTTGCGCATCAGCCTTGAGCCGAAATACCCGCCCAGTATCATATTGGCAACCTGAAGTCCCTGGTAGTCCAGGTGATCACGGGAAATCCCTTTCCATCCAATTCTAACGGCACTCTGCACCGAGTTGCCTACTTCTGCAAAAATACGCCCTGTTTTTGCTGTGTCAAACACAATATCAGGCGTCTCCTGCTTATGCCACGTTCCTCTGCCGTTTCCCGAGAAATACTTCTCCAGTACGGGTAAGGCCTTTTCCGGGTCATGTCCGGCAACAGTGATATACAAATTGTCAGGCCTGTAATAAAGCGAATGGAACTCCCGGATTGCTGCTGTTGTAATAGACTGGTAATCCTCTAGTTTAGTGACCCTTCCATATGGATTGTTATTTCCGCACAGCGCCCGGTAGAACTCTTCCCTGCCTATTACCGATGTCTTTTGTCTTCCTGTCAGGAAAGCCTGCACTCTTTTATCGATCAGCATCCTGAATTCGTTCTCCGGGAAAGAGGGATGAAAAAGCACCTCCGCCGCCAGGGCTGTCACCTCTTCCAGTTTTCTTGAGAGGGTGATCATCACCAGGCTGGCAGTCTCCTTGTCAGCTGAATGATTTAATACTGCACCCGTGCTGTCAATAAGATCATTGAGGGTAATTGCATCATGATTTACCGTTCCCTCGGTAAGCATTGCGTTGGCAGTGGAGGATGCCATATGCACTTTCTCCCTGCGCTGCCCGGCATCCACGACAAACTCAACCCTGAGCAGGCCTTCAGTACCTTTGCCAAGCAGGTAGACAGGCACCCCGTTACTCAGACTTACAATCGGGGGAAAAGCAGTGTCACCCGCAGAAGGGGTGATTATTTCCGGAGGTTGTTGTGAATTATGTCTCTTCATTTCACTTCAGGGAGATAATGGATTACACTGCAGTTGTCAGGCGAAAAAGTACGGGCAGAGCTGTCAAGAATCTCCTCAGCGGTGACGCTCATATACCTGGCAATTTCAGTATTTATTCCGTCAGCGTCACCAAGCAGTTCATGGAAAGCAAGGTTGAATGCCTTGTTGGCAGCGCTGAGATAAGACAAAAGCCTGAGAGACTCATAACGGTTCCGTGCTTTTTCAAGCTCAGCGGTTGTCACAGCCTCGGATGCCAGTCTGTTCAGTTCATTCATTACTGCTGCCTCTGCCTTTTTTATGTCAGTGCCGCTTTTCACCCTGCCGCTGAAAATGACCAGTCCGGGGTCAATCTCACCGGAGAGGTAAATGTCAGCATCGCTGAAAAGCTCTTTTTTTCTGACAAGCAGGCTTGGAAAACGACCCGAGTCACAGCCTGAGAGTATGTCTGTGAGAAGGTCCAGTATGTAGAAATCACGGCTCTCCCTTCCCCCGGTATGAAAGGCCATTATCAGCTGGGCAGCGGGAACATCGCGGTGAACGGTGATCTCACGGCGTTCCTTCTGCCGTGGCTCCGCGGGAAGCGCCCTTGCAAGTTTTTCCCGGTGAGGGTATATTGCCGAACCATTTTTCCGCCATCCTGAAGGCATCATCAGGTTTTACGGCTCCGGCAACGCTCAGAATTGCGGATGCGGGAGAATAGTGCTTCTGGTAAAACTGCCTCACCCTGTTGCTGTCAGCCTTTTCGATATGACTGATATCCTTGCCAATTGCGGCCCACATGTAGGGATGCACCTTGTACGCAAGCGGCCTGAGCAGCAGGAAGATATCACCGTACGGCTGGTTCAGGTACCGTTGCCTGAATTCTTCAGTGACAACGCTCTTCTGTGTCGCCAGCCTGCTTTCAGACAGATCGAGACCTACCATCCTGTCAAACTCAAGCCAGAAGGCGATCTCAAGATTGTTCGCGGGAAGGGTTATATAATAATTGGTAATGTCATTGTTGGTGAAGGCATTGTTCTCACCTCCGGCAAGCATCACCGGCGTGTCAAAAACCGGAACATCCACGGTGCCTTCAAACATCAGATGTTCAAAAAGATGTGCGAAGCCGGTGGCCTCCGGATCCTCATCCCGCGACCCTGCATCGTAAAGGAGATTTGTTGTGACCATAGGTGTGCTGTCATCGTGGTGCACGATCACCTTCAGGCCATTCGACAGGGTTTTTCTTTCGAATTCAATCATGAGTACAAAATATTTCAAACTTACCAAAATAAACAGCAGCTCCTCATTTTATTCTATATTTGCGGGTGTCATCATCAGGGTGTTTTAATAATGTCAAGGTTGAATCCTCTGATAACGAGGAAAATAAAACAGCTCCAGTCGATCCTTTCTGACCAGCAAACCATTCTTTACCTGCTGAGTTTTGCGGTTGGCCTTGCAAGTGCAATGGCAGCCGTGGTGATGAAGAATGCAATTCATTACACGCATATTCTCTTTACACAGGGAATCATGAAAGGAGCAGGAGGCATCCTTTCACTTGCCTATCCAATGGTTGGAATATTCCTGACGGTGCTGGTTGTCAAATACCTTGTTCATGATCATATATCACATGGTATAAGCCGCGTGCTTTCTGCCATCTCTAAACGCAAAAGCTATATTAAGAAGCATAACAACTGGTCATCAATACTTGCCAGCTCGCTGACAATAGGATTTGGAGGGTCTGTCGGTGCGGAGGCTCCCATTGTTCTTACCGGTGCCTCTATAGGATCAAACATAGGCCGCTACTTCGGCCTGAATTACAAGAATGTAACTTTACTGCTTGGCTGCGGTGCAGCAGGAGCCATCTCAGGCATTTTCAAAGCACCCATCGGAGGTATCCTTTTCACACTCGAGGTGCTGATGCTCGATCTGACGATGTCATCAATCGTACCTCTGCTTATTTCATCAGTCACCGCCGCCACGGTAGCCTATTTCTTCATGGGAAACGATGTGCTGTTTTCATTCCAGGTGAGGGAGAGCTTTCTGCTGCGAAACCTGCCGTATTACCTCATCCTTGGAATCTTATGCGGAGTTGTGGGCATATATTTCACGAGGGTAACACTGGGTATTGAGAAACTCTTCAAGAAAATCCGGAACATCTGGGTCAGAATGCTGACCGGCGGAATTATCCTTGGCATTCTGATATACCTTTTCCCGGCACTTTACGGTGAGGGGTACGGCACGGTGATGTCTCTCCTCAATGCTCAGCCCGGAAATGCAGTGGGAGCGACCGTGCTCGGTGATATCGCCTCCGGCTCATGGGCCTTCATGGCTTTTCTTGCTGCACTTGTCCTGTTCAAGGTCGTTGCAACGGCTGCCACAAACGGTGCAGGCGGGGTTGGAGGGGTAGTCGCGCCTGCCCTGTTTACCGGCGGTGTGGCCGGATTTTTTTTCAGCAGCCTCTTTAACCACCTCTTCGGTCTGTCACTCCCTGAAAGCAGCTTCACACTGGCAGGTATGGCAGGGGCTTTCGCTGCTATACTCCATGCCCCGCTGACAGCTATATTCCTGATTGCGGAGATCACTGAAGGTTACGGGCTCCTCGTACCCCTGATCGTCGTCTCCACCGCAGGGTACGTTACGGCGAGAGCCTTCCAGAAGCATTCCATCTACCACGGACAGCTGGCTGCAAGCGGGGAGCTGATCACTCACGATAAGGACAAGGCAGCCGGAACCCTTCTCGACTGGACCAGGGAAGTGGAGAAGGATCTCCTTACAGTCAGTCCGGACGGTAATCTCGGCGACCTTGTGAAACAGATAGCCAGGTCAAACCGTAACATCTTCCCGGTTGTTGATGAATTCAATGTCCTCGAGGGTGTGGTGCTGCTTGACGATGTGCGCGACAAAATGTTCGACTCTCAGCTTTACGATAAAATATCAATCAGGGAGGTCATGACAATACCGCCATCCTATGTTGATGTGCGTGACAGGGGCGATGCCGTGCTGCAGGCTTTTGAACGTACCGGTGCATGGAACCTGCCTGTGCTTGACAGGGGAGAGTATGTCGGTTTTATTTCCAAATCAAGGATCTTCTCGGCCTACAGGGAACTGCTTAAGCAGTTCTCCGACGAGTAATAAATTTCACTTAATATTTCAGTATATTTGCCGTTATCCCTGCCGTGATTTGCGTTTCAGGAACCGGCAAAAAAAGTATTAATTAAACTTGCAGAATGAAAAGAGACACCGCAATATTCGACCTGATCGGGCGTGAACGTGAACGCCAAACCGACGGAATAGAACTGATCGCTTCCGAGAATTTTGTAAGCCCTCAGGTACTTGAAGCCATGGGTTCGGTGTTGACTAACAAGTATGCTGAGGGTTACCCTGGTGCAAGGTATTACGGAGGTTGCGAGGTTGTGGATCAGGTTGAACAGCTGGCAATAGACAGGCTGAAGCAGCTTTTTGACGCCGATTATGCCAATGTGCAGCCGCATTCGGGCGCCCAGGCAAACATGGCTGTCTTTCTGACGGTACTTAAGCCCGGAGATACGTTCCTGGGCCTCAACCTGTCACACGGCGGACATCTCTCGCACGGATCCCCTGTCAACTCTTCGGGAATCCTTTACAGGCCGGTGGCGTACGGAGTTAAGGAGGAGACAGGCAGGGTTGATTATGACATGATGGAGGAGGTGGCTCTGAAGGAAAAGCCAAAGCTTATCGTCGGCGGCGCCTCAGCCTATTCAAGGGAATGGGATTACAGGCGGATGAGGGAGATTGCCGACAAGACAGGAGCCCTGCTGATGATCGACATGGCTCATCCGGCAGGCCTTATTGCAGCCGGCCTCCTTGATAATCCGCTCAGGTTTGCACATATTGTCACATCCACAACACATAAAACGCTCCGGGGTCCCCGCGGGGGAATCATCCTGATGGGGAAGGATTTTGTCAATCCATGGGGGGTGACTACACCCAAGGGCGAGGTGAAGATGATGTCGGCCATGATAAACTCAGCTGTGTTCCCGGGCATCCAGGGAGGCCCTCTCGAACATGTGATAGCATCCAAGGCAGTCTCCTTCGGCGAAGCACTCACACCTGAGTTCAGACTGTACCAGCAGCAGGTTAAAAAGAATGCCTCGGTGATGGCTGATGCCTTTATCGGGCATGGCTATAAGGTGATATCAGGCGGTACTGACAACCATTCAATGCTGATCGACCTGAGAACAAAATTCCCCGATATTTCCGGCAAAAAGGTCGAAAATACACTTGTCAGAGCCCATATTACAGTAAATAAGAACATGGTGCCGTTTGACACACGCTCGCCCTTCCTGACATCCGGTATAAGAGTTGGTACTCCGGCTGTCACCACGCGGGGGCTGAAGGAAAGTGATATGGATGTGGTTGTGAACCTTATCGACGAGGTAATAAGCAATATCGATAATGAGACTGCAATAATATCCGTTGGAGAACGCGTAAAAAAGATGATGAAAGACCTGCCGCTGTTCGCAATGTAGAAAATACAGATGGGTATTATTAGCTGATGGAATGGTATATGTTTATGGCAGTAGTGGCTGCCGGTTTGTTTGCAGGTTTTGTCAACACCCTTGCCGGAAGCGGTTCCCTTATCACCCTGCCTTTGCTGATGTTTCTGGGACTGCCGGCCAACATCGCCAACGGAACCAACAGGATCGGCGTATTGGTTCAGAGTGCGGTCAGCAGCTGGAGCTTTAAAAAACAGAACCTGTACACCGTCAGGGAAAGTCTCTGGATGGTCATTCCGGCTGTTGCGGGATCATTTCTCGGATCACTGGTGGCCGTAAGGATCAATGAGAGGATCATGGAACTGCTGATTGGCGCATTGCTTATTTTCATGTTTTTTGTTATCCTCTATAAACCCGAAAAATGGGTGCGTGAACATGCTGCTGCATTGAGTGACAGGCGAAAGTGGTGGGTTTCGGTTATCTTTTTCCTGATCGGCATTTACGGCGGGTTCATCCAGGCAGGCGTGGGATTCTTTCTGCTTGCTGCTCTGGTCCTGGGTGCAGGACTGGATCTCACAAAGGCTAACGCACTCAAGGTGGTCATCGTGGCAGCGCTGACCCTCATTGCTCTCGGAGTATTTATAATCAGCGGACAGGTGAACTACCTGTACGGGATAACCCTTGCTGTGGGGCAGGGTACCGGCGGATGGCTCGCCTCAAAAGTCGCAGTCAGCTGGGGACCAAAAGTGGTCCGCATTATTCTGCTGGTGGCAATAATGGCATCAGCCCTTAAGCTGACCGGTGCAATAGATTTTGTGATTAGCCTGTTCTGAAAGTGACACTGACGGTCACTTCAGCTTGAAATTATAGTAATGGTTCCTTTTTGAAGCAGGGGAGCATTGTCATTGCTGTCGAACTTTGCTTTCATTGCTGCATCTCTGTGCTTCCCTGAGGAGATATTCATCGAGTGTGGTTGATCCCTTGACCCCGGCAACAGCTTTGGTGACGTTTCCTTTTCTGTCAACAGAAATTTCCACAACGACAACGCCTTCTTTCTGGCTGTCATACCTGGGAACGGGAAGCGACTGGACTTTTCTGTCTCCAAGCCTGTATGAAGGGGCTCCGTTGCCCGCTCCTCCGCCGGGACCGTAATTAGGTGCGCCCGGCAGTCCTGTTTCCACACCCTGGTTACCCTCACCGCCTGCAATACCTTCGCTTGTACCTGATTCTCCGACATTACCGGGATTACCAAAAGCGTTTCGTGCACGGTTATTTATCTGGTCTGTCCTGCGCTGTTCTTCCTCACGCTTAATTCTTTCAGCGTTTTCGGTTTCAATACGCTTTCGTTCAGCTGCAGCCTCTTCACGTCTTTTCAGTTCTTCTGCAGTGGGTTCCACCTTTTTAACTACCGGAGCCTCCTCAAAATCCTGGGTGAGAACGGCATCATTCACTTCTGGCTCTGTCGATGCTGGAGCAGGAGGCAAGGCTTCTGCTGCAGGTGCAGGCTCAAAAAGCCCTTCGCCTGTCTCATCAAACCCGAAATTCACAAGCAGACCTTCCTCAACCTCAACCGGCATTGTGGGTCTTACCTTGAATGATGCCAGTACAAGAAACAGAACCAGCAGCAAATGTATCACAACAGTCACTGCCATCCCCTGTTTCTTTTCCTTTGTCAGGGTCGATTGCCGGTTATTTTGGAGTTGTGGCAAGTATCAGCTTATATTGGTTCTTTGCCGCAATATTCATAACATTAACCACAAATTCAAGCGGGACAGATCTGTCAGCATGAACCGATATATATATTTCCGGATCTGCACCAACCTTCGCCTGAAGGGCAGCTTCGAGATTTTCAAGGGCAATGGGTTGATCTTCAATAAAATACTGATGATCTTTAGTTATCGATACGGTTGTCATCGGCCGGGCATTCGACTGTGTCGTTCCCTTGGGTAACAATACCTTGAGCGCCGTGGGCTGCACAAGCGTAGAGGTAAGCATGAAGAACAGCAGCAGCAGGAAGACAATATCTGACATTCCTGCATTGCTGAAAGTGATTCCTACCTTGTTTCTATTACTTATTGCCATTGAACTCTACTTAACAGGTTCATTCAGAATATCCATGAATTCTTCAGATGTGGACTGCAGCCGGAACACAACGTGTTCAACCCTGACCACAAGATAGTTATATGCAAAATAACTTACGATGCTTACAATAAGACCCCAGACAGTCGTCAGAAGTGCAACATAAATACCTCCACTGAGAGTGCTGATATCCAGACTGTTGCCTGCCTGTGACATTTCGTAGAATGCCTGAACCATACCGATAACCGTTCCGAAGAAGCCGAGCAGCGGTGCGGCACCTGCTATGGTTGCCAGGGTCGGAAAACTTCTTTCAAGCTTATAGATCTCCATTTTACCAACATTCTCAATTGCCTCAGAGACATCAGCCAGAGGTCTGCCCAGCCTGGTGATGCCTTTCTCGATCATCCTGGCATGTGGAGTGGCGGTCGACCTGCAGAGCTGCAGGGCAGCATCAACCTTGCCTTCATACATGTAATCCTTGATGCGGTTCATGAAATTATTGTCAACTTTTGTGGCCTTTCTGATTACCAGGAACCTCTCTGTAAATATATACAGTGCTGCGAGAGAGAGTACGCTTATTACGTGCATAACCCACCCGCCAGCAAAATAGAGATCAATCAGTGACATTGTCATCTCCTTTTCAACTCCGGTCGCTACAGTACCCTGAAGCAAAATGTTCGCTAATATCATTTCCTTATTGATTATGTAAAATAGTTACTTTGTTATAATAAATTCCCCTCGGGGAGTTTCGCCGCGAATATATGAAAAAAACGGCCATTCATTCCCCGAATTATCCTGACGGTGGAAAAAATAGAGCCGTTGTTGAAATGTTATTGCCCCTCAGGGTCTTTTATAACTTCAGGGCTCTTTTTCTTCCGGTTGTCAGGGAGAATGAACAGGTCTTTAAACTGGTCAAAATCGCGCCTGAAGAATATGCCAATACCCTGGGTATAGGGGGCGGTCTCGTAGAACAGATTGTTATTTGAACGGTTGAACACCTTGAAGCGAAGTTTTTCTGTTAACCTGAAATCGATGTTGAAGTCACCGCTGATATTGCTGGCCTTTGTGTTTGACATCTTCCCGCCAACGTCAACGTTTCCGTTAAGTACAACCTTGTCATTCAGCAACTGGGTCGAAAGGGCAACCTCGACTTCCTGGTCAGTGATCTCGTTGCCGGGCCTGTAATTAAACCCTATATCGAAGTCGTTGCTGATCTGAGAGAGCCATTTGCTCAGCTGGTTTGACAGCATCTCCGTCGTTGTCGCACCTATGGCCGCGGCACCTATGGGATCAGACAGCGGCGTACCCTGCGACACTGATGAATTGGAGATGTACATCTCGGGGTCCGGATAGAAACTGTTCATGACAAGAAGGTATAGAAACTGCCGGCTGAGCTCCTCCTCAGTGTTGATAGCCAGCTTCAGGTACTCTTTCGTCTTCTCATCAGCCGTCGGCAGATAGATGTCAAATTTAATGACCGGATTCATGAGCTTCTCTGAGAGACTGAGGAGGCACTCGACGGGTATCCGTGCCTTAAAAGCCTCGTCCGGATAAATATCGTACAGTGAAGCCTTAAGCTTGTAAATGGCCCTGATGTTGATATTGGCATCGTCAATTGCGCCGTTCCATGATATGGTGCCCCCTTCCTCGACTGAGAACCGTTTATTCAGGATGTCACCAAGGGTGAATAGATAATCTCCGTTCTCGATGACATAATCGCCTGCCATCTTCAGGTCTCCCCTGGTGTTGAGGCTGATATTCAGCTTTCCTGCCCCCGTACCCCTTATCACATCACCGGTTGTGGCATCCATTATCAACTGCACCTCTGCCGCAGGCGTGACCTCGAGATCAAAATTCAGCTCTATCTTGCTGCTTTCATCCTTTTTCAGGAAGATATTCTCCTTCTCCCTGGCAGCTTCTTCTTCCTTTTTTGTGTTTATAAAAATGATGTAGGGATAATCACTGACACTGGCCGATGAGTTAAGGGGAACAAAAAACTCAGTATTGTCTTCCGTTCTGGCAGAGATATTGAATGAAATCTTTTCGGCATCGCCCCGTATGCCAGCATAGCCTGTGGCATAGGCCGTCCCGTAGAAATACTCATTATCCTTGGGCCTGGTATTAAGAATCAGCATTTTGTCAACATTGAAATCAAGACTTATTCTGAAGTCCTTAAAGGTATTGTGGTAGAGGTTGCCGTTAACGAAGCCCTGGTTCTTCTTTTCATCATATATCTTTATGTTCCTGAACTCAATTCCCCGCGGATTGAACCTGACACTGTCCGAGAAGTTGTACCTTGTCTGCAGGAAATCGACTTTCATCGAGGCATCCTCCGCCATTATTGATCCGCTGAGCGCAAGCTGCCTGAACTTCCCGTGAATTCCCACGGTGCCGGAACCGACACCCCGCAGGTCAGAGGCAAATGATTCGACAAAAGGATTAATAATATCGAGCGGCATCCTGAAAGTGGAGACGGTAAGGTCAGCGATTTTTGATGAAGGGGAATAAGTGCCGCTGATATCGAAAAACTTCGACCCTTCATAATCGTTGGAGACATTTATTACAGCCACTTTCTGCCTGGGATCCCATTCACTTCTTATGTTGACAAGGCCGTACCGGTTATTATTCACCATGAAATTGCTGACATCAATGCTGCTTTCGAAAAGCATCTCGTCATAGAAGTCTGACACGATTATGTCCCCTTTCATTGTGCCTCCGAAGGTCATGTCTGTTACACCCCCGTCGTTCCCGGGTTTTGGCTTTTTCATCAGATTGTTAAGGTATGACAGGTTAAGCCCTTCAAAGCTCAGAGTAAGTTTGTCGTCCTGATCCGGTGAAATCCTTCCGTCAAGCCTGAAATAGTTGTTTTTACTGTTAATAAGGATGTTGTCAAAATGGGCGCTGGTCGAATCAATCACAATGCGCGCGGGGCTCATCGCCCACTGAACATAGTTGATGTTGAAAGATGCCGGCAGAATCCCTATTATCAGGACAGGCTTCTGCTGGTCGTTAATGCTGAAAAATCCTTTGGCCCGGACTTCACCCAGAGTCCTGTCAGCGTCCTTATTATCCCATTTAATGCCAAGATCAATCGTATCACGATAACCGCCTGCCTCAAGAACAAAGTTTTCCACCCTGGACTTGTCTGGCAGCAGAACAGTATCTGCAGTTACGGTCAGAGCCATTCTGTCATGGCTGACCGAACCGTCAAGCTGCATGTTACCCATCCTTGTTCCTGCGTACCTGACAGCCCCTGACCTGAACTGTGCAACTGTCTCAGCGGGCTCAGACATGAAGTGACCGGTGAGGCGGCTCCCGTCTGCAATGCTCAGGCCTGTGGCGAAGAATTCATTAAGCTTGTCAATCTTTTTAATGCGTGCATCAAAGGTGAAATCGCTGGCTGGTACATTTTCCGGGTTTTTCCCCGGAGATCCCCGGAATTTTGACGGAAACAGTTCCGCGAGCAAATGGCTGACAGTGTTATTAATATCTTCAAAAGTAAATGCTCCCCGCACCTCTGCATCGGCAAAATCTGATTTCAGGGTAAGCACAGGCACACCTTCATCCCTGTTCGAACTTATAAGGAAATCATAAATGTTTATCAGTCCGTTCGAATTCTGAATAGTTGAGTTGATCAGTCTCAGATCGCCGTCCATATTATCAATCCGGGTTCCTTTGAATGAGGCGGTGAGAAGCGCCGTAGCCCGGAAGGCAGTGTCATTTTCGATTATGTTAAGCCTGTAGAGGTCAGCATGTGCTATGTTCATTGTGAAATCAAACTCAGGCATGCTCTTCCCAAGGTCAAACCTTCCAAGAATATCCACGTCAATGTTTTTGTCCCTTACATTTACGGCGCCGTCCCAAATCCTGTCGACATAAGTTCCTTCGATCGAGACATTGCGGTAGAGGTAATTATTTATCTCTACACTGTCGATGAGGCCTTTTATATTCGCTGAGAGATGCCTGAACGACTGCATGGAGCCTTCAACATTGCCCTGAAGCCACAAGCCGCCAAACATTTCGCTGTTCCTTGTTATATACGCAAGATCCACATCACTGGCTTTCAGCAGGCCCTTAAAGTCGAACATTTCCTTTCCTCCAGGCCTGAGAGACAGGTCAGTATGGAAGCTGCCTATCTCAGTTGTGAGGGTACCGAAACTGACGAAATCGGTTGTGAAGCCCGTAAAGCTGCCTTCGTATGAAATCTTGCCAAGGTCATGCAATATCGGGGGTAAATTTATCACCCTCGAGCCGGGCAGACCTATCTGTTCAATATCCTCCGCACTGGTCTTCATCTCATTGAAGACTATATGGAGATAGCTGTCGCTGACGGAGGGAAGGCCTGAAATATCGAAGTCGAAATTCATCCTAGTCGAACTGGCATACTCCAGGTCGATGTTGCGTCCCTTCATCTCTGCCACAGTGCCGCTTACCCTGCCTGAGACCCTGACCTTTTCAGTAATTCCTGCCAGGGGCAGTACAAACTGCGCAAGATCTGCCATATGGAGCCATGAATCTTCAACCACTATATCACACCTGACCTTATTGACGAAATCAGACCATCCTGCCTCGCCCTGAGGACGCAGAACAACCTTCTCAGCCACAACCGAACTGGAGTCTGTAAGAATGTCAACCTGTCTGAATGCAAGACTGTTACCAATGATTGAGGTACTCATGTCAAGCCTTTTGCAGTTGAAGCCACCCAACTCGGTGAAAGTCATGTTCCTGATCTCCATGCTTACTGAATCGGAAATAATGCTCAGATCCCTGACCTTTGCTCTCAGAGAACTTACTTTCAGATCCTTAAAGTTTACCCTTCCCTGCTGTGACCCGATTGTGTCATCACTGTTCAGAAGCGTGAAGGACCCGTTGTATATTTCAATATCCGGGAAACTTATTTTAATTGTGTTTGTAGTATCACCAGCCTTGTTGCTTCTGATTGCATCAATGTAACGTGAGATGTTCATGACCCCTGTGCTATCCGTTATCAACCGGAAGTCAGGCTCATACAGCTCAGCCCTGCCGAACCTGAACACTTTTCCCGAGGGATTGAATTCCCTCAGCCTGAGATCAAGCTTCCGTACTGCAAGGAGGGTGTCGCCGTTGTGATCCTCAAAGAGTACATCATTAAGCACGATCCTGTTGAAAATGGTGTATGAAGCCTTCCCGATGCTGATCTCAGCTCCTGTCTTTTCTGACAGGGTCCTGGTGAGGTAATTTACAATAAAGTCCTGAACCCTTGGTGTCTGTGCAAGTAACAAGGAAACGGCCGGTATCATAATAACTACCGTTAATACAATGAGAAGTATACTGCCGATTTTTTTAATAATTTTGGCCATTCCTGCTGTTGTTCCTGCCGCAGGCGAAGTTAATAAAAAAGGACATATACAAAATGGCATCCGGCATAACGATACTTGCGATAGAATCATCCTGTGATGATACCTCTGCTGCCGTTATCAGCGATGGCTTTGTGCTTTCAAATCTCATTGCCAACCAGGTCGTGCATAAAGCTTATGGAGGAGTGGTTCCTGAACTGGCCTCCAGGGCGCACCAGGCCAATATAATTCCCGTTGTCGACCAGGCACTTCTGAAAGCAGGCAAAAGCCGGGATGATATAAGCGCAGTGGCGTTCACGCGCGGCCCGGGACTGCTGGGATCATTGCTTGTCGGCACTTCCTTTGCCAAGGGTTTTGCCCTCGTGCGCGATTTACCGCTTATCGAAGTCAACCATCTGCAGGCGCACGTGATGGCGCATTTTGCCCTTGAACCAGGCAGGGATAACCGGACCCCCGGATTTCCGTTCCTGTGCCTGCTGGTATCTGGCGGACATACACAGCTGATTGTGATGCATGACCACCTCTCCATGGAACTGATCGGTAATACAATCGATGACGCAGCCGGTGAGGCTTTCGACAAATGTGCCAAAGTTTGCGGGCTTCCGTACCCCGGCGGCCCTGTCATCGACAGGCTGGCCGCCACGGGAAACCCACATGCCTTTATCTTTGCCAAACCGCGTATCAAAGGATTGGACTTCAGCTTTTCGGGCCTCAAGACAAGTTTCCTCTATTTCCTGCGCGACAGGGTCAGGGAGGATGAAAACTTCATTGCCGCCAATATGAATGACATCGCAGCTTCACTGCAAAACACAATCATTGAGATCCTTGTCGCCAAGCTTGTTAAAGCGGCTAAAGAGACGGGTATAACTGAAGTGGGGATTGCAGGAGGGGTGTCGGCAAACTCGGGATTAAGAAATGCCCTGCAGAAGGAAGCATCAAAACGCGGGTGGAACCTGTTCCTGCCAGAGCTTCGTTATACGACAGATAATGCGGCAATGATAGGTGTGACAGCCTATTATAAATACCTCAGGTCTGAGTTCACGGACCACAGTGTGGTACCGCAGGCACGCATGGAAATGTAGTGTTCAGGGCTGGCTGTAAAATGCCTCTTTGCCCGGATAGAAGTACCTCTTCCTGGCAATGCTTTCGGGATAAATGAAATAATCAAGGTCAGCCTCGGCACACTTCCTTCCTTCACCGTCAAACAGACTGCAAAAAAGCCTGACGCTTTTCTCTTCACGGCTGATGATCGATGCCTCAATACTGACGGTTCCCTTGCTGATATAGACAGGCTTAAGATATTTCACTGTCATTGAGGATGTTACTCCTGAGGTGCCTGCTTTGACATTGATGCACCAGGCTCCTGTTTCATCAAGCAGGGTGGCAATTATCCCGCCGTGAAGCACATTGGTGTAACCCTGAAAATGGACTGACGGCTGCCACTCAGCATAAAGTTTCTCATCATCTTCCTCGAAAGTGAGCTTTAGCCCCGCCTTATTTGCCGGTCCGCACCCGAAACACAAATTCTGCTCCGGGTCAAACGGATTCCTGATTTTTCTTCTCTGCAGCATCATCTCTTTTTTTTCTTTTTTCTCTCCTGGCCAGCCAGGAGCTCATGTAGAGTAATGATATCACAAGGTAAATAATTCCGACTGTAAATGTCACGATGGCAAGCGAGACCGATGGCTCCTCTTCAGGAGTGGCAGCCATCCTGTGCCTGTAGAAGTAACCGAATACTGTCATGAATAAAACTGTCACAGCAAGACCCAGTCCGAGAAAAACCATCGTACCGTCAATCACTGTGGTGCTCCTGTACAAAGGACTCTTTGTGAAATTCCTGTAAGTTGTTTTTGCATACTCTTCAGCTCTCTTCCTTGCCTCAGCCTGCCTGTATGTAACCCATGCCTCGTAGTTCTTCCTGACCTCTTCCTGTGTTATATTACGGCCATGCGGGTGTGATGTGAGATACTCGTAAGCCTCAGTGACCCTGATAAACATATCCTGAGCCTCCGCTGAATGATTGCGGTCAGGATGGTACTCCATAGCCTTGCGCCGGTATGCCTTCCTGATCTCGTCATCGGAAGCACCCTGCCTGACTCCGAGAACTTTGTAATAATCCCACAGATTCATATGCACGATTAGAATTACTAAATAAGGGTATTTTATCCACCAATTCGTTTTAACGCTTTGTTTTTTTCCTGATTATTCTACTTTTGTAGTTTATAATGAATCTAAATAAGCCTTTTTATGGGTGGCACTAATTTGCTTTTTGCTTTCGGGTTGACACTTTTTGCAGGTCTTGCCACCGGGATAGGAGGTATGATCGCCTTCTTTGCCAAAAGGACAAAAACGACATTTCTGGCTTTTTCGCTCGGTTTTTCTGCCGGTGTGATGATATTTATCTCATTCACTGAAATTCTTATACACGCGGGCGAAAAGTTGCAGCTTTACTACGGCGAGGATACCGGGCCGTGGGTTACTTTCATTGCATTTATTGCCGGAATAGCCTTATCAGCAGCAATAGACAAGATCCTTCCCTCTGAAGGTAATCCTCATGAACTGAAGAGGGTGGAGCAGATGAATCCCGGAAGCCGTAACCCTGACAAACCCGAGTGCAAAAGCAGCGGTCAGCAGCAACCGGGCCATCACCGGTCAAGGGACCACAAACTGATGCGGATCGGCACATTCACAGCTATCGCAATCGGTGTGCATAACTTCCCTGAGGGTATCGCGACTTTCATGTCTGCCATGTCTGACGTAACGGTGGGCATCAGCATTGCGATCGCCGTGGCCATTCATAATATTCCGGAAGGGATTGCTGTTTCGGTGCCTGTGTATTACGCAACCGGGTCAAAGAGGAAAGCGTTGCTCTGGTCAGTCATGTCAGGGTTCGCTGAACCGGTGGGAGCATTGGCCGGCTATTTCATCCTCACCTTGTTCGGGAGCGATATCATCCTGGGATTTGTCTTTGCGATGGTGGCCGGGATTATGATTTATATATCATTCGACGAGCTTTTACCGGCAGCCCACAAATACGGGAAGCACCATGTCGCCATCTATGGTCTGATAAGTGGCATTATAGTTATAGGTTTGAGCCTTATCCTCCTGCGATAAGGCCGGATCAGCCGTCTGCGATCTTATCAGAGTTTCGGAATGTCAGTGCCGAAAATTCTTAACAGTCTCAGGTTCATGCTTATGCCTGAAAAGGATGGCAAAGAGTATTGCCACAACAAGGGCGTATGCAGCAAACGCAAACCAGATGCCTTTCCAGTCAAATACGCCGCTCTCAAGCACAAAAAACTTATCGATGACTATTCCGCTGATACGGCTTCCCAAAAATGCACCAAAACCGTTTGTCATCATCATGAACAGCCCCTGGGCACTGGCCCTGATCTCCGGTGCACTCTGCGTCTCCACAAAGAGCGAACCTGAAATATTGAAGAAATCGAATGCCATACCGTAAATAATGCACGAGAGTACGATCATCCACAGCCCTTCTGCAGGATTGCCAAGGCCGAAAAGAGCGAAACGAAGTACCCATGCAACCATGCTCATGAGCATGACTTTCTTGATCCCGAACCGTTTGAGGAAAAATGGTATTGTCAGGATGAAAAGCGTTTCGGATATCTGTGATATTGACATTATAATTGCCGGGTATTTCACGGCCAGGAGATCCTTATAGGCAGGGATGTCTGCAAAATCGTGAAGGAAAGTATCGCCGTAGGCGTTGGTCAGTTGCAGTGCTGCGCCCAGCAGCATTGCAAAAATGAAGAAGAGTGCCATCTTGGTGCTCCTGAAGAGCCTGAAGGCATTAAGCCCCATCGTTTCAACCAGGCTCTTCTTGTGGCCGCCTCCCAGCGGCGGACATTTGGGAAGGGTGAATGCATATATACCCAGCCCGAGCGAGGCAGCTGCAGCGACATAGAACTGCAGTGACGAGGTCTCAAAGCCTGAGAGGCTCACAACCCATAATGCCACAATGAACCCTATCGTGCCCCATACCCTGATCGGGGGATAATCCCTGATAATGTCCATGCCCTTGTTCTTCATGGAACTGTATGCCACTGTAATTGCCAGCGCGATGGTGGGCATGTAAAACATCATGGTGAGGAGCATGACCCAGAAAAAGGTATCAGGACTTTTTACGGCTGGCAGGAGAGAGAGCATGATTGCACCGCAGATATGGAAGATACCATAGAGCCTCTCGGCGTTGACCCACCTGTCAGCAATGATGCCCGCTATGGCAGGCATGAAAAGAGAGGCAAGTCCCATAGTTGAAAATATGGCGCCGAACTCTGTTCCTGACCAGTTTTTGTTCTGAAACCAGTAGGCACCGATTGTCAGCAGCCATGATCCCCAGATAAAGAACTGGAGAAAGTTCATAATTATTAACCGGTTCTTGAGCCCCATCTTCTTAATATTTGTATGTCAGTTATTTTGTTCCGAAAAGCCTGTCACCGGCATCACCGAGACCGGGTACTATGTATCCTTTGCTGTTAAGGTGACTGTCCAGTGCAGCCAGGTAAATATCCACGTCAGGATGGTCTTTTTCAACACGTGCCACGCCTTCGGGCGCACCTACGATGCATACCAGGCTGATTATTGTTGCACCTCTGTTCTTGATTGCCGTGATAGCTGCACTGGCGCTTCCGCCTGTGGCCAGCATGGGGTCAAGAATCATGACAACTGCCTCTGCCAGATTCGAGGGGAATTTGGCAAAGTACTCAATAGGAGCAAGGGTCTCATGATCACGGTAGAGCCCGATATGACCCACCTTTGCAGTGGGGATCAGGTTGGTAATACCCTCAACCATCCCGAGCCCCGCCCTCAGGACCGGAACAAGGACAATGTCCTTCGACAGCTCAGATGTGGTGCAGGAAGAAACAGGGGTATCAATAATGACCTGGCGCAGGGGCAGATCCCTTGTGATCTCGTAAGCCATCAGGCCCGCAATCTCATTTATGTTTTCCCTGAAATCACGGGTTCCGGTCTCCTTCCTCCTGATTACCGACAGCTTGTGCGTGATCAGGGGATGATTGATAAGCTTAAGCATTGTCTGGCTATTGATCCTAATCCGCTATTAAAACTGGTTCCGCAATGCAGGTATTGCATTCCGGAGACCCTTAAAACTGTTTAATAGGCTGTTTCTTATTTAAATTTTACAAACTTGTAGGTAAGTCCTACCCCGATAACTTCCTTGAACTGAACACGCTTACCCATAATTGGTTCACCCTCGTTGCCCTCATCAACCTTAATCAGAACATCGTCATCATAGATCAGAAGGGTGTTGACTGTTGCTGACAGGAACTCATTTACCTTAAGTACCAGGAATGTCTCCCAGTTAACATCAATATTTTGAGGATTATGGAGATAATTTGAGAACAGGTCAAGCCTCGTAGCAAAGCTTGTATTCTTGAACAGCTCATCCTTCTTGTACATCAGGTTGGCATAAGCTCCCAGCTCACCCCTGAATTTTTTCCCCGGTTCAACGCCGAAGGCTCCGGCATCTGAAAGGTACTGGTCTGTGACGATAGTATTTTTGGAAGTCAGAGGTGACAGGAAAGCTGAGAACGAAGGTGACGGCTTATAGTCCATACCAAGGGAGAACAGCAGATAACCAGGGGAGAGCAAGTCAGAGATCTTGTTCTCGGTGTCGGGATAGTTATAACCGTCAGACATCTGTGTCTTGAAGCTCATAAGTGCAGAATAGTACCATTTTCCGGAGGCTTTCAAGCCATACTTCGACTGAAGGTCGATCCTGTCATCGGTCTTGGTCCACTCCGGCGTCCCTTCTTTCAAACGCATCATTCCGTAGCCGAGAATAAGGGAGTTGTCCCATACTGACCTGGCTTTTTTGTAGTTGGCCGTCAGGTTGATGAGCCCGTTTAGACTGTAGGAGTTTTGTCCGCCGGCTGCCCAGTTGGTGAATGAGCTCTGACCCAGGTTGAGTGAGAAGATACCACCGGTGCGCCAGACTGTGTCAGTGACCTGATTTTGTGCCATACAGTTGAAACTGGCAAGGATCAGACCTGCCAGTAAAACAATAATTGTTTTTTTCATCGGTAAGAGTATTTACTTATTCAGGTTTGTTTATTTAGTATCAAGGCTTCCGAACACTTTCTGAAGAATGGGAGTGACCCTTGCCGAGACCTCTTTCCTTATTTTAAGCTCCTCGCCCTCAACCTTCAGGAACATCCCGTCAAGAGCCTTTTTTGTCAGGAAATCGTCAAGATCGGTCGTTACCGGTTTAAAACCGGCCAGCCTTCCTGCGATGCTGTTTGCAATTGTATTCCATTTACCGGTAAGTGTTGTCCAGGATTCCTGTGCTGAAATTCCGGCTACTATTTCCTTGTTTGTAGAGATACTTATCTTTGGCTTGTATAGGGCGTAGAGTTCATTGTAAGTGGTATTTACAAGGTAGCTGGTTGCTGCATTGTCAGCGCCCCTGAGGATGCCGAAAGCATCGGTAACAGTCATCTGCGTCACTGAATTGATGAAAATAGGAGCCACTTCTTTGGCTGCATCCTCTGCCGCCCTGTTAATACTGAGCACGACATCCTCCAGCAGCTTTTCACCGCCGGGTATCTTACTGACATTTTCAACTATGGTCTTTGCTTCATCAGGCAGTGGTATCTTCACAGTCATGTCATTGTAATAACCGCCTTCCGATGACAGTCTTCCTGCAGCATTTTTTGCACCTACGATAAGTGCTTCCTTCAGTCCGTTGATAACGTCAGCTTCAGTGAGTTCCTGTACCGTGGATGCTGTCTGAAGTATCTGCGTCAGCTCAGCACAGCCGGTAAAAAGAAATACTGACAGAATAATGACGGTTATTCTGAATTTCATGCTTAAAAGATCTAGTTTGACAGAAAAATCACAGGGATTGATAAGGCAGAGTTGATTCGGTATCCGGATCATGTATCTCGAGGATCTCAATGACAACATATTTGCTCATCCCTCTCCATGGAAGCGGTTTGATATATTCCTTGTAACGGACTTCAACAAATTTGCCGCTGGCTCTCTCGAGTGTGGATGCTATGCTGTCATTAACGATACTGAACTCAAATTCATTGCTTTGTATAGCACCAGGTGTCGGTGTTTTGAACCCGGTCTGAATGAGCTTTCCCTCCCAGGTCTTGAATATGTATCCTTTCCTGACGAGGTAATTCAGGTCACCGGCTTTTACTCCTTCACCAAATACAAAGTAATGCCGCCACCAGAATAGCCCGGCACCAACAATCAGTAAGATAAAGAAGCCGATCTTAAGTCCCTTTTTCATAGTTTCAGTTTAAAATTGTCACTGCTTGACCTCGACATCATCGTCGTCCCTGAACTTTTCCCTGGCTTCTTTAAAAGTGGCTTTCATGGTGTCCCAGATTGAATCGGCGCCCTTCTTTACCGATTCCCATGCTTCACTTCCTGATTCCTTGAGGTCTTTAAGCTTTGACTTGCCCTCTTCCATCTTGAGCTCGAGCTTATCAATGCTTTCCTGGTATTTTAGTTGTGTTTCAGCCTTTGCACCTTTGGCTTTTTCCCTTAGCCTGTCAATATCAGCTCTCCACTCGTCAAGTTGAGCTTCAATTTTCTGCTGATAATTTTCTTTTTGTTCCTGGTTTTCCATAATCTTAATAATTAATTAATGTTTGTTGCTAATATAGTTTGACAGTATTCAGTTTATCATTGAATTTCTGAACAACGGCGGTCTGTTCATCGATTTTCTGCTGCATCACAACCTGCTCATCCTTATTCAGCGGAATTGATTCGTCTGCCTGAGCAATTGATGATTCAGCTTTCTTTATATCTTTTTCCGCTTTGCTGATATCTTTCTGCAATTGATTTTTTCTCTTGTTTAATTCCTTGACCCGGGCTGCCTGAGCCTCTTTTTCAGGTCCTGTATCCATGCCAATCATGGCAGCGTTTTCCCTGTTAATATCTGTTGACAGCTGGCTGAGTTGACCATTTAGCGTGGCGAGATTTTCCTGTTCTTTGGAAATTGTAGTTCTGCTTGACTCAGCTTTCTTCTGGGTTTTTGAATAGTCGTTTTCCAGGCTGCTTAACTGGCTTGTCAGATCCTTGAGTTTCTTTTCCTCGGCAGCTACCTCATCCTTGATGAACTCTATGTACTGTTCCTTTGCAAATGCCTTAAGAAAGTCCCTCGCTGCCATCATCTGTGCATCGCCGAGAGCCGGTTCAAGATACTCGTCCTTCTTCAGCTCCACGCATACCATCAACTTATTAAGCGTATCCTGGTTAATCAGCTTGCTGTACATATTCACCGGATTCGGTGAAATCTTTTTCAACATAGCCCCGAAAATCGTCATCATACCGTCTTCGGTGACGACTTTTGACTTGGTGCCGGCCTCTATTTGTTTTATCCAGTTCTTCAATGTCTTCTCGTAGTTAACCTCCGGGATCGTAACGCTTATACCCGGGTGCAGGTATTTGCCGACCATAAGACTGTCCTCCATTATGGTTATTGGCTTCTGAGCTCTCAGGGTCAGAGCCGGAAGCATAAATACAAGACAAAAAATCAGGTAAAAATTCTTCATGACTAAATTTAGTTTAGGTGCACCGATAAAGGTAATACAATATCTGAAAACCTGCAAATACAGCCCTTTGAATTTTTGATTTCAAACCTCTTTCACTGCCTCAGAAGCCCAAGGGCCTTCAGGGTTGCCGTTTCACCTGCCTTGATGATCTCCCCGGCTTTGTAGAAGTCATATATTTCGAAGGAATTCCTTGAAATATTTACAGTAATGTCTATCTGGTGGTTCAGCAGGGTAAGATCGGTTATCTGCCTGAGCATTATCCCGATACTGCGGTTGGTCAGGTTCAGTAACCCGAAACTTTCCTTGTTGTCTCCGGGAATCTCCCTGGCCAGCTTCGCCTGGATACTTCTGATCTTTCTCAGGTATCTGTTGTCGGACGGTTTTTCTTCCGGTTCCTTTTTAGATTCAGGAGGCAGATCTGCATTGACGTTTACAATTGCCAGGAGATCGTTTTCATGACGTTTTATCCTGTTGATGGGTACAGGATTTACCAGTCCGCCGTCTGCATAATAGGCTTCTCCTATCCTGAAGGGCTGGAACACAGTCGGTATTGAAATGGATGCCCTGATGGCATCAAAAAGATCCCCTTCGGTGAAGACCTTCTCCCTTCCGTTGAGGATGTCTGTTGCCACTGCACAGAATGGAATCCGCAGCTCTTCGATGTCCCTGTCCGGAACTATCTCCTTAAGCTTTTCAATTATCTTCTTGCCCTTGACAAGGCCCATGCTGCTGAGTGACAGGTCTGTCAGCCTGAGCACTTCCATCTTGTCAATGGTGGAAACCCATTCCTCGAACCGGGCCAACATCCCTGACGCATAAATGCCCCCTACAAGTGCACCCATTGATGTACCGGCTACGGATGTTATATTATAACCCTGCTGCTCGAGCACCTTGATGGCGCCAATATGGGCAAACCCCCTTGCTCCACCGCTGGACAGAACCAGTGCGATGTTCTTTTTCATATCCATGCCGGTAATTTCAGATTAATGTCACTGTTTCAATTCCCTTGCTGTTGCACTGAAGCTTTTCATATTCCCGATGCCTGTTCCGGGAGTTATCTCACAGCCTGCAGATACGATCGCACGCCTTCCGGCTTCCTCAAAGAATGAATGTGTGCTTTCGCGTATCATCTTCTCATCGCCGTCCTGGATAACTGACACAGGATCACTCTTGCCTGAAAAGACCTGCTTTTCTGACAGGAGTGCGAGGGCCCCGGCAACAGATCCCGTGCGGTGATCAATGTCTATGATATCCGTGCCTGTCCTGATGACATCATTAAGTATTGCCGAAATATTTCCGCAGATATGAATTTTTGCATAGGCTCCGCAGGAGTGTATATGATCGACAAGTGCCTTCTCGCGGCTGAAACAGAATTCCATGTACAGCTCCGGGGAGATAAGAGAACACACAGAATCTCCGATACCGATGCAGTGAGCCCCGGCCGTTACCTGCCGTGTAATGAAACCGGCAGCGCTTTCTGTTATTACATCAAGTGCCTGGTGCACCTTGTCCGGATATTCGTAGAGGTCTGTAAGAGCAAGATTGATATCCCTGATATCACAGTATTCTGCAAGCGGGCCCTCAACCCATCCGCAGATGAAGAACTTCCCGGAGGTCATCTGCCTGTACTCAGCGATCTCAGCCACACGCTCTTTCATCCGGCTGTGCTCTGATGTATCCCTGACTGTGAGACGGTCAATGTCGGTTATCTCCCCAATAGCATAATTCTGCACCTTGGGAAGGTCATTTTCAGGGTACGAGAGCACAGTGCCAAAAGCCTCAGCCTCTGCATAGGCGTCAGACATTGTATTTACCCAGTCGGACTGAAAATCTGTTGCGCAGAGAATATTCGCACTGCATTTATGCCTGGCGCTGAGGCAGAAGTCCCTGTATCTTACTCCTGCATAAGCTGCGGCAAACCGCATCATGATAGGGTGGAAGGGTACCCTGTCAGTTTTTCTGCCTTCGATGAAATCAATTGTCCTGCTGAGTGAGTTCATGGTTCTGCCTGACAGTTATACTCCTGCAATTCTCTGTTTGTATTCCGCCAGCGCCTCGTCAAGCCTTTCCCTTGCCGTCGTGTCTCCCGGCACATTATGTGAAGGATGAATGTAAAGCTTTACTCCCCTGTCGGCAAGTATCTCAGCCACAGTTGTTATCGTCATCCAGACGCATGTGACGAAAGCCATTGTCGAGACAGGCCCTATCTTGTCCTGATGATTCTTAAGCCTGACTGAAGCATCTTCGGCAGGGGCACAGGTGTCAACCACAATATCCGCAATATCAAAAATGGTCTTGCCTGAAGAATGCCTTGTCTTCTTTCCCTTTGCCGCTGCCGCCGAACCGAAAACGACAACCTTCATCCCTTTTTTCTTTGATTCAAGGGCAATGTCAATATTCACGTTGTTAATTCCGGAATGGGAGAAAAGCCACATTGTGTCACGGCTGTCGAAAGTGTATCCTTTCATGATCTCTGTGCCGTAACCTTCAACTCTTTCGAGGAAAACGAACTGATGCACTCCCATTTCCCCGGTGATGTGCGTGAAGAAACTGAGCGGGATCTCAATCATCGGATGAAACCCGACGAACCCTCCGATCCTCGGATACATCTCCTCGATGGGCAGGGTGGCATGACCGCAGCCGAAGGTATGAACCCACCTCCCGCACGCAATAGTGTCAGCCATTACGGCAGCCGCCTTTTGAATATTTTCCATCTGTGTTTCTTCAATACAGGACATGACATCCCTGGTATTCTTCAGCCATTCAGTCGCTAACATGTTTTCTTCGTTTTATAGTTTTGTTGGTTTGCGTTTTAATTTTCTGAATATCATAATGCCGAGGATAGCCAGCAAGGCCAGCTCAGCAAACGTAAAGGTGGTGAGGTGCTTTATCCCGAAGTTCTCTGCAACCAGTCCCATTGAATAGTTAACGAGAATATTGCCTATGAGAGCGACAGCCATGACGAAGCTGAAAGCTGTCCCGGAAATGTCAGGGTACCTGTTTCCCACAATCCCGAGCATGGTCGGGAAGCCTGCAGCAAGCCCTGTTCCGAGCAGGGCAAATGCAGCTGCTGCCATTGTCACTGAACTGCTGAGCCCTATCATGACCAAAGCAGCAAATATTACCAGGAATGACGAGAAAAGCAGCGTCTTCTCAGTCACATTGCGGAAAACGCTGCCGATGAGTAATCTCGTGACAGTCATCCCGGCAACATATGATGACAGTGCTATGAGGGCGCTGCCCTGTGATACGGAGAGATGGTCAATAACAAAGGTTGTGGTCCAGTTATTGATCAGGCCCTCGAATGCGCTCTGAAAGAAAAGGAAGAATGCAATCAGCAATATCACACTGTCACTGATGAGCCCGTTAATCATTTTCATGGAGATGCCTCCGGACTGCTTTGCAGGAGGGAAGACAACCAGGAAGAAAATAAGTGCAGCTGCCAGGGCAAGGAAACCCGTTGCAGAAATTATGACTTCAAAATCAACTGATTTTTCAAGGATGCTCAGCAACAGCGGCATGCCGAGAGCCCCTATCCCGAAGAAAACTCCAAGGAGGCTAAGGTCAGCGCCCTTGCCTGTTGTGCTTATGTCAGCTACGACAGCATTGGTGGCACCGTTGATCGCTCCGCCACCCAGTCCTATCATCAATACGGAAATGACAAGGAGTCCTGTCGTACCCGTAAGAGCCAGTCCCTCAAAGCCGGCAAACATCAGCAGTGAGGAAATAACAAGAAGGGGTTTGTAGCCGTACCTGTCGCAAACGGGCCCGAAGAGGAGTGACCCTCCGATAATTCCAAGGGGCATAATTGAGAAAAGTGTTCCGGCTCCGACGGCATCAAGGGAGTGTTTGATCATCAGGTCTGGCAGCACGGAGCCCAGGGTAAGAAGCCCGATGCCGAAGAGAAGCATGCCGAGATATGCAGACCAGAAGACCGGTTTGCGGTTATATACCCTGGTCATTTATTTTGTTTCAGATCGTCAAGATATTTCTTTGCCAGGAACCCGGCGCCATACACACCGGCATCACCTGCCAGGGAAGAGACTTCGAAGCTCACCTGCTTCATGCTTATCGGCTGCGCCCATTTCTCCGCTTCCCGCTTAATATCGGTTATAAGCTCTGTTGCAGGCCCGAAAACGCCTCCGCCGAAGATGATCTTTTCAGGATTGAACAGGCTGACAAGATTGGCTGAGGCCATACCCCAGTATTCAACAGCCTGGCCTATTATTTCGGCAGCAACTGAATCGCCGTTATGGTAAGCAGAGAAGACATCCTGTGTTGTTATTTTACCGGCATCGTCAGCCCGCAGCTCACCTTCGTATGAGATATGCTTCTGCAGGTACTCGGCAGCCTGCCTGGCAATCCCCTCGCCTGATGCATAATATTCAAAGCAGCCGCATATTGCATATCTGCTCTTAAAGGGCCTGCTCAGTGCCATCCATCCAATAGCGCCTGCAATGCTGTCTGTTCCCCGGAGTATCTCTCCGTTGACAAGAATACCGGCGCCTATGCCGGTACCAACAGCCAGGAAGATCACATCCCTGCATCCGCAGGCATTACCTTTCCAGACCTCACCCGAGATATAGCATGCCCTGTCGTTTACTATCACTACAGGCAACTGCTCGGCAACGGTCCTGACTTCCTTCATCAATGGGTAGTCATCCCATCCCGGAATATTGGGAGCCCATACTGTTCCCTTTTCCTGGCGGCTTATCCCCGGAACGGAGATGCCGATCGCTTCGACAGGATCATTATTACTGCCGGCCTTCGCCATCATAAGGGCTGCAGTGACCGTTACAAGGTTGCCAACCTCTGTTCCCCTGCGGTTACCGATGACAAGTGTTTCTTTCGCACTTATGTTGCCTGTGTCGTCAAAAAGCGCAAAGGCAATTTTTGTTCCTCCAATGTCAATTCCTAAAAGTGCCATGATATCAGTTTATTAATGTCATTTTTTCATTATTGAAAATCCCTTTCAGTTCAAGATTGCTGTCCATCACGATGAGATCGGCCCTGGCTCCCGGAGAGATGACACCGCGATCAGTTGCCTTGACCAGTTGTGCAGGATAGAGGGAAGCCATCCTCAGCGCCTCTTCAGATGAGATGCCGGCGTGAGCGATGCAGTTTCTTACTGCGGTATGCATTGTCAGCTTGCTGCCCGACAGGGTTCCGTCAGGCAAAGTGTAGCGATCATTTTGCCTTACATGCTGATAGGCGCCGTGGTCATTTTCTTCAACGGCATCCGAGATAAGGAAGAGCCTCTCCTTCATGATCTTCTTGGCCATTGTCAGCACTGTATAATCTACATGAATGCCATCTGCGATGATGCTGGCACAGGCTTTATCGGAGTTGAAGACCGCACCCGGAAGACCGGGGTCACGGTGATGCAGCGGCGACATGGCATTGAAGAGATGCGTGGCAGTTTCGATGCCGTGTGCGAACCCGTCAGAAGCCTCCCTGAAGGTTGCATTGCTGTGGCCGGCGGCTACTGTTACCCCGTGATCCCTGAGTATGCTTATTATCTCAGGTGTGCATACCTCAGGCGCTACTGTCATCATTTTTACGACGCCGTCAGCCTCTTTTAGGAGTGCTGTCAGCTCCGATACTGTCGGGCGCCTGATTAACTCTTTGACATGAGCGCCTCTCTTAGCAATGCTTAAGTACGGTCCTTCAAGATGAAGCCCCATTACCGCCGGGTGAGGATTCTCCCGGATGGTTTTGAATGCACTGCTGATGACTTCATCGGTGTTTGTCGGAAGAGCCAGGAGGAAGCCGGTGGTACCACTGCTGAGGATAGCCGCAGTGATGGCTTCCAGGGCTTCAGGTGAGGTATTGGCTGAAAAAAGAAATCCGCCGCCGCCTGCGATCTGCAGATCGATATGACCTGGCGCAACCAGGAAGCCCCTGCAGTCGATGGTCTTTATATCAGGAGGCAATGACAGAAGATCAGAAAACCCTGTTATCCTGTCACCCGTGACAAGGAGCACCCTGTCACTTATCATCTCCCTGCCGGTGAAGAAGGTTGCATTTATTAAGGCTGTGTGCATTTTGACAGGCGGCTGTTAAAAAATTTTCAATCGCCCCCCAAAGATATAATTTTCCCGTCGTGATAATTTTCAGTAAATTGTAATCTCTTTTTAAAATGTAATGTCTAAATAAACTCACATGGGAAACAGTAAGCGCAGGGAATTCCTCAGGAAGAGTGTTCTCGGGGTAACCGGGGCAGCACTTCTGCCGGGAAATATCAGATCAGCAGGATCCGCGCCGGTCAGCCTGGAAAGGATTCCGGAACTTCCTTCGCGGGTGCTTGGCAGGACAGGCATCAGTACGCCTCTGATCAGTCTTGGTGCAGGGGGTGCCTATGATCCTAATTTTGTCCGTGCTGCCTATGATGCCGGCATTAAACTTTTCTTTTCCGCAACATATTACGGTGAAGGGAATAATGAAAAGATGGTCGGCGAAGGATTGAAAGGTCTCCCCAGGAGTTCATTCGTTGTGGGAACGGCTGTTCCGGCTGACGGGTTTGACAACAGGCAGGGGATTTTCACTTCCGGTTTTGATCCGGATGCCTACATCAGGAAAGCTGAAGCATGCCTTACACGGTTCGGTCTTGATTATGTCGACTTCTTTTTGTTTCCTTTTGCCGGCAAACGCGAATCACTGCTGCATGAACCGTTGCTTAAGGCGCTTGCAAAACTTAAGAAAGAAGGAAAGACACGCTTTCTCGGAGCAGCAACGCACAGCAACTGTGAGGATGCCCTCAGGCTGGCGGCAGACAGCGGAGTCTATGACGTAGTGATGACCTCCTATAACTTCACCGGAGAGAACAGGGAGAAAATGAATGAGGCGCTGGCCTATGCTGCCGGTAAGGGAATTGGGATCCTTGCAATGAAGACTACCGCCGGGGCATTCCGCGACAAAAACCGCACCCAGCCGCTGAATACCGAAGCAGCCTTAAAGTGGGTTCTGCAAAATGAAAACATTTCGACAATTGCCTCCGGGATGAGCTCAGTGGAACAGCTGAAGAAGAACCTTGCTATGATAAGCGATCTCAGGATGACCCCGGGTGAACTGAAAGACCTGGAGCTGGCACAATCAGGTTCCGGACCGGGACTATATTGTCACCAGTGCCGCCGTTGTGTGCCGCAATGCCCTTACAACCTCGAGATACCGGCTGCAATGCGAAGCTATATGTACGCCTACGGTTACAGAAATACCAGGCTCGCCAAAGCGAACCTCGAAGATGCCCGTTTTGACGGAAGCTTCTGCAAGAGCTGCTCCTCATGCAGTGTAAAATGCACAGCAGGGTTTGATGTCAGGGATAAGATCCTGGATATTTCACGATTGCAGGGCGTTCCGAAAGATTTCCTTATCTCCTGAATGCCTTATTATGAGGATGCTGTTTACTGACCGTTAAAACAAGAATTCAGCGCAGTGTGATCTTGTAAAACTTCGACTCGAGCCGGCCTATTTTCATCGAAGGATCAGGCACGGTGCTGCCGTTAACGTCAACCTCGGTCAGTGCAAGGGGCAGGCCTGAGATACCGTCAGTGAGGGCCAGAGCCGTTTCTTCACCTCCTGTTTCCCTAAGGTGGATGATGACGCTTTTGCCCCCTTCATCAGGCCTGGCACTTATCACAACAACATTTGACGGCCACCCCTTTACGAATGATCCCTCCCCGAGGTTATCACCAGGTCCGTCACCTGGAATTATCCGGGTCAGCAGCGGGACCCTGGCACCCCATCCGAAGCGGGTTGCAGCGTTGTCGGAATTATCAGGGGCAGAGGTCAGGTAGTAGGTCCATGAATGTCCTCCGCGCTGGTCGGCATTGAAATTGGTTACCCAGTAATTATTCATCGGCCATGAAAATAGATGGGTTGTCTGGGGCATGGCTCCGGCCACATACCTGCCGGTGTTTATGGCACCGAACTGCATCAGCGGCATTTCACCGCACCCAAATACGACCTGCATCTCATCGTTGCGCACGGCAGTAAAATTCTGTACCGTATACCAGTCGTTCGACGACCCCCTGATCTGATCCCTGCCGGTTTCGATCACACCCCCAGCGACTTCCGTATAGTGCTTTCCGTTTCTTACTGCAAAAGGGAATGCAATATAAAAGCTTTCAGGCTCTGTAATGCTCTTTTTGATGATCGAACATACCATGTCGACCCTTTTTTCCGTGTTGTAAAGCCTGATCTCAAACGAGAAGCCGCGCGGACTGATGGCGGTTTCTGATTCACCGTAAAACCTGATGCTGTTCCATAATTCACCTGTGGTCACTGAGTCAAACCAGACGGTGTCGAGCGGAGACCTTTTAAAATCGTTGAGCATTTTGCTTTCCATCTGAGACCTGTTGCCAAGCTGTTCAAGGATGAACTCGCCCATTTCGTACTGTGCATCCTGATCAACCAGTTCCAATGAAAGCTCTTTATCATAGAGCGATTTTACCGTGCCGCGGGTATTGTCCGTAATAATCCTGTACCATTTGTTTTCCAGCATGTCATGCGCGTGAGAGGAAATTGTCATTGCAGTTTCATCCTCAGGTATTATCAGGTATTTCTTATATCCGAATGCAGGAATATCATTAAACCAGACTGCCCAGTAAGTGCCGTCAGACCTGGATGATACCGCCTGCGATGCCAGGCGCTTTCCGGCTTTATCATAAATCCCTGCTTTTTTACCGCGGGGAACAATCTGGTGATCGATATATACAGTTGCCAGGCCCGATCTATTCCAACCCAGTGTGTTAAAAACGAGAAGAGATGGTTCCTTCTCATTTTCAAACATGCTTTGCAGCAGGCCCATAGCTGATTCTCCAAGTGAAGATGTCCTTCGGGAAGCCTCCCAGGCATAAGACTCCTTGAGTGCCCTCTGTTCCATCGTGGGCTGGCTGTACGGCTCCCGAACGCTCTCCGAATAGCCTGTCGTATGCTCGGTGTAGAAGAGCAGCGCCTCATTTGCCATATCTATGTCCTTCCCTGTCCCCTCCGGGAGACTGAAACCTGCAATGGCAGCCATTGACAGTCCGGCCATGTTCGCCAGCAATGATGCTGCACTGGTTCTTGTAACAGCTACCTCGCGGGCTGATGCCCCGAAGCCATCCGTCCACCAGTCGGGCCAGGCTCCGCGTATCACCGTGAATTCGTTTCCGTGAACCCTTTCCATCTCTGAAAAGAAACTTCCGGCAGTGGAAGTGCTCAGCTGTGGCCATTCGAAAATCTCATTCCACTTCAGTATCATTTCACTCATGAAGGTTGAGGGAGGGGAGTTGTCTGTCAGGTAACCTGAATGCTGGATTGCCATCTCATCATAGGGATAACCCTTTGAACTGAGGCTGATGAGGTAGTTAAGCAGATTGTTTTTAAACTTGTCAATATCACCTGATTGTACTTCCATCACTGTGTTCCCGGTCATGTAATGCTCAGCCCTGAATGTAAGCATGCGTTTTCCTGAGGGAGATTCCCACCAGAACATAGTCGGTTTGTCAAAACAGATAAGAGCCCTGTGTCCGTGCGTGCCCATGTTAAGATACCTGATGCCCAGCTTATCATAGTAATCATTAAGGCACCAGCCAATGCCGTTTACATCATTCTGCATTGCAAGAGATACAGGAATACCCCGGGCCCTGATCCTGCCCAAAGCTTGCAGTGAGGCGGCAAGTATTTGTTCATCAGGTATTTCGTCAAAATTGAAATACATGCCTGTGACTTCTATGCGTCCTTCCTTTATTCGCCTGATCAGTCGCTCTGCCTGCTCTTCCGGCCGGCACTTAAGATATTCATCTACAGCCCATGATGCCTCGCAAGTCCATCGAAACCTGGCATTGTCAGGGTAATTGTCAGTAGCATCGCAGTAGTCGAGGGCATAATCAATGTAACGGAGATGCTCTGCAAGGATCTCTGTCTGAGACCGGGTATAGCCAATATCAGTGTGAGCATGCTGGATAAACCGGATATTCCATTTCCGTACCGGTTCAAGGGTGACCGTGTTGGAGAGGGTATACTCGCCGGCAACAACCTTCAGTCTGACTTTGGATGGTCTCTTCACTTCCGGAAGTCCAAGGTTGACAGCATTATATCCGAATTTGAGGGTGGTATTTTCAATCAGCTTCCCGTTGGCGTAAACCCGGGCCTTTGTCTGATCGCCGAAATAGAATATTGCCGCTTCCACGAGCTGAAGGGGATTACCATTGTTTTTCAATATTGCCGGGAAAGGATTTAGTGTCACACCCGTTTCCACAGGTTTCCTGAAGGTCATGTACCAGGAGCTGAGATTTGCATTGCTCCCTGTCACTCTTAGCCTCAGGGGCTGACCTTTGGGAACCGTTCCGGAAGGCAGGCGCAGTATCATGTATCCGTGGTGGTCACCATGCTGGTCAGTCATAACAGACCTGAAACTTAAGGATGCGCCGTCCTCACCAGTTTCATCCCATGCAGCACGGGCATCCGTATAGAAAGAAATACTCTGCCTTTCATTGACAGCAAGATCCATCCTTGCTGAGCCTGCTCCTGACCCGAGGGCCGCTATCCAGACAAACGTGGCGTATTTCTCAGTTATCTGCTCAGGCACAACCGACGTTTTCCACTCCATCATGTCCTTGCCGCTTGTAGCCCTGACAAGAATACTTTCACGAAGACCGGGTATGCACGAATGATACTCAAAATCGAGGCCTGATATCTTCCCTGCAAAACCGTTCAGCATATGGTCATCAGGAGTGAAAAAGGACTGGCTGTTCACAATAAATGACGAACCAGTCAGAAATAATACCATAAACAGGAAATTTTTTTTCATTTCGGTCTCGGGTATTTCATGAATGCCTTAATGAGTATGGCATCACGATCAGAAAGATTTTTTATTCCGGCTTATTTTGCTGCTTCGTTTTCATGCCTTTTCAGGCGCGTTTCGTTTTATAATTTTTCTTCTTTTTTTCTGAAACTCAGGTCCTGGAAGTCGAAACTGAAATCTGTCAGCGGGGAGATAGCTTCCATCGTTATCGAAGATGGCTTACCTTCCTTATCGAGTGCAAAAATCACAAATGCATCCGCATCGAGTGTTCTGTCATCCCATTTTACTATGAAAGTATTACCGGTGTAAAAGATCATCTCTCCGCGGAGCTTTGGCGAACGTACTGCTTTGAACCTGAGCTTTCCGTCAACCGATGAGATGACGATATCACCGAACCAGTCGTCGGTGTATTTGCCGGTGTAGAGGGAGGGGTCAGTGCACTGGGTTCCATTCTTCTGCTGCTTCTCAGCAACTTTTGCCCATATTTCATCAGTGACTTTCTTTGCTTCAGCCTGGTTCCTCAGGACGCGTTCGTGCATATCATTGACCCTGTCGGCGCCCTTGATGCCGAAGTAACTGTCCTTGATGGTATTTGTAATAGCTGTAAAGGCAGCGCCTTCCTGCTGGTTGGTAAACACAATTATTCCAAGTTTGAGTTCGGGGATCAGGGTCACCTGTGTCACTATGCCCATCAGTGCTCCGGTGTGGGATGCCTGCAGGTAGCCGCGCACATCTGTAAGTCCCCATCCGAGACCGTAGGATGAGAAATGTGTGTTATAGGTTGTCGGACCCCGTACGGGAATGATTGTCTGGGGTGTCCACATCTCCCTGTGCACCTCCTCTGAGAAGATCTGTTTCTCAAGGTCTTTTCCGTATTTGCCGTTGTTCATCTGCATGATGACCCATTTGGTCATGTCGGCCACGCTGCTGAAAATTCCTCCGGCAGGATTATGTACGTCGCTCTCATGCTTCGCGACAACCTGCAGCACACCGTTGACAGGCACATGGGCATCGATTATATTGGTTTTGTCCTTGAGCCTGTTGATTGATGCGGCTGACATTGTCATTCCCAGGGGCTGCATGATCTTCTCCTCAACGAATTCTTCCCATGTGGTGCCGGAGACTCTTTCAACAACGACGCCTGCGACTATGTAAAGAAGGTTGTCATAATCGTATTTCGTTCTGAACGATGATGTCTGTTTGAGGTAACGGAGGTTATTTATGATATCCTGTCTTGTAAATGATGCTGAATCGGGCCACATCATCAGGTCGCCTGCCCCGAGGCCCAGGCCGCTCCGGTGGGTGAGGAGGTCCTTTATATTGAAGTCCTCAGTCACATAAGAATCGTACAGCCTGAATTCGGGGATGATATCAATGACCTTTGTGTTCCACGTCAGTTTTCCTTCATCGACCAGGATGCCCAGCGCTGCTGAGGTGAAGGCTTTGGAGTTGGATGCAATTGCAAACAGGGTGTTTTCATCCATCTTCTTTCCGGTTGCAATAGAGCTGACGCCGTAACCTTTCAGGTGTATCACCTTATCGTCTTTCACAACCGCAACGGCTATCCCCGGTACATTAAAGACCTTCATTGTCAGGTTGACAAGACTGTCTATCTCGTGTGATGTGATTGGCTGGGAATAAACTGAGATGACCAGCAGCAGCGCCAGCATCAATGCAAGAATCTTCTTCATGAGTTCTGGTATGAATATTTAATACCGAATAAAGTTAACACAAATGTGCTAAGGCGAAAAATGACATCCTGAAATTATTGCAGATAGATGTAGACCATTAAATTATTATGATGACTGTATGCTGCAATAATTCGATTCTCTACGAGGTTCAAAATATTTCCTAATCATTTGTTCTACAATAATTTGATCTTCTTCGAAGATCAACACATTAATATGTCAAAGGACGATTTGTAAAATTACATCATTAAAAAACCAGACGGTATGCTACCAAATTATTATGATGACCGTAGGTCATCGAATTATTGTAGAAAATCCCCATGACGAAACCAATTCAGATGGTCGTAGACCATCAAATTATTGTAGGAATCGGAATGAATGATTAATATGATGATCGTAGATCATCTCATTATTGTAGAAAATCCAAAAGGTGAAATCAAACCAGATGGTCGTAGACCATCAAATTATTGTAGGAATCAGAATGAATGATTAATATGATGATCGTAGATCATCTCATTATTGTAGAAAATCCAAAAGGTGAAATCAAACCAGATGGTCGTAGACCATCAAATTATTGTAGGAATCAGAATGAATGATTAATATGATGATCGTAGATCATCAGATTATTGTAAATTAGCCTTTGTGGAATAAATTATTATCGCTATGAAACCAGGAACATTTACCCAGCTTCATGTACAATTGGTGTTTGCCGTAAAACACCGGGAATGTCTTTTCCGCTCTGCCCAGCGAAGAGAGGTCTTTTCATACATTAGCGGGATCGTCACAAAACTGGGACACAAATCAATAATTGTCAATGGCTATTCTGATCATGTCCATATATTTTTCGGGCTAAATCCACCTGTTTCAATATCAGAAACCGTGTCAGCAATAAAAAAATCATCCGCATTTTTTATTAATGAAAAAAGATGGTTTCCGGGTACATTTCAATGGCAGGACGGATATGGGGGATTTACATACAGCAGGAATCAAGTGGGCGGTGTTTATGATTATATCCTTAATCAGGAACAACATCATAAATCGGCAAGTTTTAGAAAGGAATACACTGAAAACCTGCAGCAGGAGGGGATTGAATTTGATGACAGGTTTCTTTTTGAATTCTATGATGACGCAAATGCAATTGATGAGAATTAAGGAGACGTTTATATTATTGTTTCCTGCAATAATTCGACCCTCTACGAGGGTCAAAATATTTTTATCATGAATAATTAGACCCTCTACGAGGGTCAAAATATTTTTGATCACTTGTCTACAATAATTTGATCTTCTACGAAGATCCTGGGGGATTGTCAACATCTGATTGCTACAATAATTCGACCCTCTACGAGGGTCAAAATATTTTCTGATCATTTGTCTACAATAATTTGATCTTCTACGAAGATCCTGGGGGATTGTCAACATCTGATTGCTACAATAATTCGACCCTCTACGAGGGTCAAAATAAATCATAATAATTTGTTCTACAATAATTTGATCTTCTACGAAGATCAGACATACAATATCTTATGGATTAGTTTCTAAATATGATTGCATCCACAAATCAGATGGTCGTAGACCATCAAACTACTGTAGATGGTCGTAGACCATCAAATTATTGTAGCCGTCCGTAGACCATCAAATTATTGTGGAAACAACAATAAGAACAATCATTACAAGAATTGAAAAGGAATTCAGCAGGATAAAGGCATGTTTTGACCTTTTCCCGGTTTCGGGAAGGTTGATGATCTGCCGGAACAGAAGAATAAATACAATATTGAGTATCAGCAGCAATGCACCTGCCAACGCCGGAAGCGGCATGAATATACCGGCAAGTATCCAGAGCGCCAGCGATGATGCGAGGATCCACAGGAATACAAGGCGTTTAATCTTTTCGCTGTCCGTATTGCTGAACAGGATTTTAAAGCCGGCTCTTTCGTACTCACTGCCATACCTGACCAGCAACAGCCAGAAGTGAGGTATCTGCCACAGGAACATGAAGAGGGCAAAGAGCATGATAACTGTATCGGTCATGGAGCCTCCCGCAGCAGTATAACCGATAACAGGTGGGATGGCCCCCACAAGTGCCCCGGGTAAAATGGCCAGCGCAGTCCGTTTCTTCAATCCCGTGTAGATCACGTTATAGAGCAGCACATTGACCAGACCAAGGATGAAAGGCATCCGGCCGGTGAAGGCAAGCAGCAGGCTGCCGGAGACAAGCAGGACAGAAGCGATAATTATGGCAGTAAGCGGAGTCATGCGGGCTGAAGGCAGAGGCCTGCCTGCAGTCCTTGCCATAAGGGCATCACTGCCCCTCTCAGTGTACTGGTTGAGAGCCGCGGCACCCGAGGACAGAAGAAAGACACCTGCTGCCACCCTGGCCAGGCCAATGTCAACCCCTCCTGATGCAATCAGGAAACCAGTTACCGACGAAAAAGCGACGGCAAGCGAGAGCTTCCATTTGGTGAGCTCTGCAATCATAGCTACAGATGAGCTTTTATCTGGCATCCTGGCTGAGTGTCTTCAGGTATCCGGTGATGACGGCTATGTCAGCCTCGGTGAGCAATTCCCGGTATGATTGCATCAGGTTCTTTGCAAACCCGGCGACAATTTCTTTGTTGGGATCATATATGGAACTGGTGATATACGCTTCATCAGCCGTTACAGTTGTTTCCGCATTTCCCGAAACAACCTGACGCTGTGAACCGTACAGACCGGAGAATGATGGGCCGACCAGCTTCGTGGCGTCAAGCGAGTGACATGCGAGGCATCCTGTGTTCCTGAGCAACTTCAGTCCTTCAGGCTCAGGAATAAATGCTGCAGCAGCGAGCTCTTTATACCACCTGTCAAATTCTTCCTGGTCAACTATCCGGGTCTTCGATGTCATCGCTGAATGCAGCAGCCCACAATACTCTGTACAAAGTATCTCATAGTTGCCAAGATAATTGGGAGTGAACCACAGGTAATTGTCATATCCGGGAATTGCGTCTTCCTTTACCCTGAACGCAGGAATAAAGAGGCTGTGGTTGACATCTTCCGCCACCAGTTCGAGCTTAACCGCTTTGTCGATGGGCAACACCAGCTCCCTCGACTTCAGGCTGTCGCCATAGATGAACTCCCACTCCCACATGCGGCCAATGGCTTTAATGACCATTGCATCAGCCGGAACCTTACGCATAGGTGCAAAGGCCTTCCACCCCACCCAGAACATCATCAGCACAATCACCAGGGGTACCACTGTCCATAAGATTTCCAGCTTCATGCTGCCACTGAACTGCTTCGCTTCTTTCCCCTTTTTCCGGGAAAAGTGAATAACAGTGTAGATCATGAAGGCAGTTATCCCTATTATGAAAATAAAGGCTATTATAAAGATGAACAGGAATGCCTTGTCTACTCCTTCTGCCAGATTTGATGCCCCTGTAAACATAATTATCCTTTTTATCTGAAGTAATAATCAATGAATGTTATAATGACAACCAGCGCAAACATAACGAACACTCCTGTCACGGCCAGCCTTAGAAACAGGTTCTCAAACCTGAGGTGCATAAACTGGGTAATAACGATGAAAACCTTTGTACATGCAATCAGAAGCGCCAGGACAACAGTAAATGGTCCGAGGTGAAACCCTGTGGCGAGGACAGAAATCGTGGTGAGAACCAGCAGAATTGTCAGTACGACTGCCAGTGATGAATATGATGATATATGTTTCTCGTCGTGTTGCATAGCTTTCTCAGGTTATCAGGTAAAGGAGAGGAAACAGGAAAATCCATATCAGGTCCACAAGGTGCCAGTAGAGGGCGCTGTTCTCAAGCATCAGGTAACTTGTACTGTTTACCCTGCGCGCACCGCACCCTCACCACATTAATAGACAGCAGTACCATGCCTATGAGCACATGCAGTGCATGGAGGCCTGTCATCATGTAGTAGAGGCCGAAGAACAGGAGCTCACCGTGCGACATGTTCTTCAGTACCGGTGATCCCGGATAAATGCCGTACTCAAACTTGTGTGACCATTCAAAGTATTTATTCATCATAAACAGCGCAGCCAGGAAAATAGTCACAGTCAACAGGAAGAGGGTCAGCCGCCTGTCACCTTTCTGCATTGCAGCCAGGGCCATAGCCACAGTCATACTGCTGACAAGCAGGAAGACGGTGTTCATGGTTCCTATGAAGGCGTTCAGTTCGCCGGCTGCAATGTGAAATTCATCAGAGTACTTCGCCCTGAAGATGGCATATACAAGGAACAGTCCCCCGAAAAGAAAAAGTTCGGTGAACAGGAAAATCCACATTCCAAGCTTGCCTGTCTCGCTGTCGATATGCTCCGTATGGGTTTGATGAACTGCCATGGATAATATTCTATTTGGTTTCTTCCTTTTTACCGAAAAAATAAGGCCTCCTCGTTATCTCAGGTATCTCTTCAAAGTTCTCATGGGGCGGGGGTGAAGGTATCGTCCATTCCAGGGTGACGCCGTGCCAGGGGTTGGCCGGAGCAATGGCTCCCCTACGTTTGGCAACCAGGAGGTTAATCACCATGAGGATCAGCCCGGCAAACAATATGAAAGCCCCGATGGTTGAAAGGAAGTGTCCTGTTTGGAACTGGGGCAGGTAGTCATACGAGCGTCTCGGCATTCCCTGTAACCCGATGATAAACTGAGGAAAGTAGAGAAGGTTAAACCCAACGAAGTTGAAGCCCCATGCAATGTTTGCAACCTTGTTATTATACATCCTCCCGAACATCTTGGGGAACCAGTAGTGTATTGCAGCGAAGAAGGAGAAGCCCATGCCCCCGAAGATGATGTAGTGAAAGTGGGCTACCACAAATGCAGTGTCATGGGCCTGAACATTTGTTGCAAGGGATCCCAGAACAAGTCCGGTAAAACCCCCTATCATGAAAAGAAAAATAAATGAAATGGCATACAGCAGGGGAGGTTTAAGATCAATTGATCCTCCGTACATTGTTGATATCCAGTTAAATACTTTAATGGCGCTGGGTATTGCCACAATGAAAGTGAGGAATGAGAAGAACCACCTGGCGTTGTAGCTCATGCCTGAGGTGAACATGTGGTGTCCCCATACGAAGTATCCGACAAAGGCAATGGCAAGGCTGGAGATTACTATGGCTCCGTAGCCGAACACCGGTTTCTGGCTGAAGGTGGGGAATATCTCAGTGACGACACCCATGGCAGGCAATATCATAATGTAAACTGCCGGGTGCGAATAAATCCAGAAAAGATGCTGGAACAGCACCGGGTCACCTCCAAGCCTAGGGTCGAAGAAACCGATATTAAGCACCCTTTCTGCTATAACCATAAGAAGGGTTATACCTACTATCGGGGTGGCGAGAACCTGTATCCATGCCGTGGCATAGAGCGCCCAGGGAAAGAGAGGCATCCTCATCCATTTCATACCGGGAGCACGCATCCGGTGAATGGTGACAATAAAGTTAAGACCGGTAAGAATAGAGGAAAAGCCCAGAATGAAAGCGGCAGTGAGAGCCCAGATGACACTTGTTGACGATTCCACGCTGTAAGGAACATAAAAGGTCCAGCCTGTATCAGGCGGCCCGCTTCCCATGAACTGTGAAGCAATTCCCAGCAAGGCACCTAAAATATAGAGGTACCACGAGAACAGATTCAGTTTGGGAAAAGCCACGTCTTTTGCCCCGATGAGTATAGGCAGGAAGAAGTTGCCGAAAACGGTCGCCAGACCCGGGATGACGATCACAAAGATCATGATGATCCCATGGATTGTGAAAAGACCGTTGTACGTCTGCGGCTCCATGATCGTTCGCCCCGGAGCTATTAGTTCGATACGCATCAGCACCCCCAGGAAGGCAGCAATGAAAAAGAAGACGATGACGGCATAGAGGTACAACAGCCCGATACGCTTGTGATCGGTGCTCAGCAGCCATGACCATATCCCTTTGTGCCTGCCCTGGTATTCCAGGTAGCTTACCTGTGTTTCACTTGCCATATTTGTCTCTTTTTTATTTTTTCCTTCGTCTGATCAGCAGAAATGCCAGTACCACCGCAGCAATGAAAATGATTATTACCCCTACTATTCTTGTGACCTGCAGTGTATATGTCTGACTGGCAGGATTATATCCGAAACAATATTCAAGGATCTTGTTTGATGTTGGCCGGGCAATCCCTTTCTGTGCCTCAATGATTGCCATCTTGACATCGAAGGGAAGGTAGGTGATCCCGTAAAGGTACCGTGTTATCTTTCCGGCAGGACTGAGTATGGTTATTACTGCCGGATGGGCGAAATCCATGCCCTGAGGTTTGTATTTAAATCCGACAGCTTCAGTTATTGCAGTGATATTCTCCTGTGTCCCGGTAAGGTAAATCCAGTCTTTCTGGTGCTCCTTGCTGATTCGCTGAACAAAATTCACTTTCTTCTCCTTTGCTTTCTCCGGGGTGTCGCTGGTATTGAAGCTGATTGTGAGGATCTTGTAATCATCCCCGATACTCATGTCCATTTTGCTCACCGCATCGGCAACACCGTCCATCAGGGGACTGCAGATGTTCGGGCAGTCAAAATAGACCAGACACAGTATTACCGGCTTGTCAATCAGCTCTCTCAGGGTAACCTTCTCATCTTCCTCATTAAAAAACCAGAGGTCCAGTGGGATGGTGTCACCAAGGTGCTCAACAACACCTATTTCCACATCCTTGAACTTATAATCCGCTTTCTTTATATCCTGTGCGGTAATGACCGGCACGATAAAAAGCAACAGGATTGCTGCAATCAGGTTTCTTATTTTCATTTTTTTGTGGTTTGTTTTTCCTCGTCTGAATACATGCCTGCTATCATCAGTGAGCCGCCCATCAGCGAGATATCCTTAAGCAGTGCGATAAGAATCAGGGGTCTGTCGGTCCCGTCAATAAGATGCGGTATATGGATGGTAAGTATGAATATGAGCAAAAGCCCTGCAAGTATAAGCGTTGACAGCTTAACGAACTTTTTGGTGATAATACTTATACTCACTGCGATGAGTATCAACCCCGTCAGAATTATTGTATATCCTCCTAAAGGTATGAATGAGGTCAGCATCCCGACGTAGTAGTCCATCATCAGGAAATGGTTGATACCGAAAATCGCAAACGGCAGGGCGAAGAGGATCCTGCCGACAGGAGTTAGGTTTTTCATAGTTCTGTGTGTTTGTGATTTGTTTCCGGTTCTGTGTTGTTATCGGGTTTGCCCCTGAGAGCACTGCCTATTGTATAAATGTCACGAAGTTTCATCATAACCAGGAAAATAAATCCCCATACTGCAAGTACACCAAGAGTGTAAGCAAGGATGATCCATACAGGGGCTTTTCTGACATTGTTCCACATGGCTCTTTCCGCCACCAGGCTTACAGGAACTGTTATCACACCTGCTTTTATGACAGTATCTTTTGAAACGACACCAAACACCTCTTCATCAGTAAATTTGGCACTGATGCTGACATTGCCGGCTGTATCACCGGGCAGGCCCTCCGGTATGCTGAAGACTGCATTGCCGTTGCTGTCGGTGATTTTCTCCTCATCAACAGGCAGCATGCCGAAATGCCGGGCAACCAGAAGTCTCACACCGGCTCCGGTGACTGCTACAGTCTTCTCTTCATCCGCCGCACGGGCCATAACCGTCAGGGCGTGCTCCGCAGCATCGTACACTATCTTCATGCTTATAATGGCACCGGGATAGGCTGAGGAGGTTATGGCCTGCATAATCTTCTGAACATAGTCTTTGTTGTAGCTTCTTATATATGATACTGTATTCCAGATTTCATCCGTCGTAAGAACACTCCGGAATGAAGGCATCTGTCCTTTCCCCACAGTAACTTTATAGAATATCTCTCCGTCGCTGTTCCTCTGAATCTTTTCTGTGGCAGGGTCACCGGGCACGGGAACCAGGGCCAGGTAGTTTCCTTTGCCGGGATTGCCATGGCATGACAAACAGTTGACTGTATAAAGCTTTTCACCCTCCTTCCTTGTCTCGTCGGAAAAGGGGAAAGTACTAAGCCTGCCTTTTTTATCTTCCGGCACAACCCACTCCTGGCTTCTCGTGAATGACGGGAACAGGATCAGGCACCAGATGACCGCAATGAAGCTCTTCATAGTCACGTGTTGTTACTGGTTTTCGATATTGACGGATTTTCTGTTATCGTTCTCAGCCATCTCCCAGATAGGTATCACAGGGAAAAGCTTTGAAAGAACGGTTACGATTATCAGCACAAGAATTATTGAAGCCAGAGTTACTGCGGATTCAATAAGAGTCGGTTTGTAAACGATCCATTCGGGCGGAACGTTCTGTATCGGCAGGTTAGGATGAGCCTGCGGCGGGATAACGATGATAAGCCTCTTGAGCCATGAGGCGCAAAGCACGATCAATGATATGATTAGCATTGGCAGTGGCCTGCGCACTTTTTTAAACAGCAGCAGGACAATGGGCATTATCAACCCGAGGATCTGAATGCCCCAGAAAAGCGGAGCATAATGCCCGGTGAACAGCTCGCGGAGATGGATGGCATCGCCGGCTTTCAACTTGTAACCGGGTACAAGGAACTCGTTCAGGTTAAAGTAAAGATAGACTATCGACACAAGTACCAGCACCCTGCCGATCTTCTCGAAATGATCATCTGTAAGGTATTTTTCGAGTCTGTAATTTACCCTGAAGAAATACATGGCGATAATGACAGCTGCCGTACCGGAAACAAAGGCGCCCGAAATGAAGTAAGGCCCGAAGATCGTGCTGTCCCAGCCCGTCCTGGGCGTAACGGCAAAGAGCCATGATGTCACCGTATGTATGGCAAATGCAGTCGGGATAATCAGTATCAGGAGGATCCGCACAGCCTGCTTCATTATTTTGTACTGTGCCTCATGGTGCTCCCATCTGAATGAAAGGATCTCATAGGCTTTAACGAGGAATGCCGGCCTTCCCTCCATCCTGCTCCTTGATATGGCAAGGTCGGGTATGAGAGGAAAGAACCAGAGCAGCAGGCTCAGGACAAAATATGTGGTCACTACGGTTACATCCCACAGAATAGGTGACTGTACCCGGCCGTACATAAACACATAGGGCAGTCTGTCAGGACGGCCCATGTCAGATACGATCACCAGCCCTGCCACCGCGGCAAATGCAATTGCAATTATTTCGGCAATACGTGAAATCGGTTTTACCCATTGGTAACCAATCAGTCCCAGAACTGAGCTGATCAGCATACCCACAAGGCTGGTCGCCACAAAGAAGACGAAGTTGGCGATGTACATTCCCCAGCTGGTGAAATCACGCAGACCTGTCACACCAAGTCCCTTGTTCAGCTGTATTGTATAAGCCAGGAGGCACAGCACCAGAAGGGTGAGCAAAAATCCCATCCAGAGTATAAAGCCCTTGTTTATTCTTACATTTCTTAATACATCCGCAGCAATGGAATCAATTTTCCTCTGTTCTTCAGGAGTGTTGAAACGGATTTCATCCATAATGTTGCCTGTTTAAATCGTTTCTTCCTTAAACTCTTTGCTCTCGCCCTTTTCAAAGTCGAACAGCCTGTTCTTGGGAGGCAGGTAATATATCCTCGGTTTTGTGCCAAGCTCGGGCATTAGCCTGTAACCCCCGTTCTTTTCCAGCAATTCGCTCAGCCTGACTGTTTCTTTGGTAGTGCCGTTGGTGACGGCATCTTCGTTCTCGTCACCGAAGAAATACACCCCGTTGGGGCAGGCAGTAACGCAGTAGGGGAGTATTCCTTCGCGCAGCCTGTCAGCGCTGAAGAGGCACTTGGTGACAGTTCCCTTTTTATGGGGCACATTCAGTTCCACATCATATTCCAGGTCTTTGTCGGCTTCTGCCATCGAGGGCTGCTGCCAGTGAAATATCCTTGCCGAGTAGGGGCAGGCAGCGATGCAAAACCGGCAACCGATGCAGCGCTCGTTGTCGATAAGCACAATGCCATCCTGTCTCTTGAAGGTAGCATCTACCGGACAGACAGAGACACATGGCGGATTATCACAGTGCTGGCATTGTTTGGGCATGTAATAGGCAGGAGTGTTGACAGACTCCTGCATGACCAGCGTGTTGATATGATATTCATAAGGCCGCAGGTGATGTGCATCCTGGCATGCTTCCACACATTTCCTCGCATTTCTGCATTTTGACAGATCGATCACCATGACCCACTTCCTGCCGCTGATGCCCTCCCGGCCCCGGCTCTGAAGCATCTTCAGATCAGGCTTGAAATCCTTCATCTGCTCAATTGGTATCTCAACAAGCCGGTTGTCCTCTGTAAGGACCCTGACCATGCCTTCCCGGTGCTTCCCTTTTTCAAAGCGGTGCCCGGAGTAAACAGCTGCCGCTCCTGTAACGGTTACTGCTCCCGCAATTGTGACTTTACGGATAAAATCGCGTCTCGACGTCTCGATTATTTTATCCAGGTCAGGCTTACCGCTTTCCTTATCCTTCTTCTCTTCTGACATATTGGATTGGTTGAAATTGAACTAAAGTGCGGTTTTATTCAAATCAGTCGGCAACCTCCGGTTCTGCAGGAGAAACCTTCAGAGCAGTATAGCCCGTGCCGTCAACAACCTCTTTTATTTTAACCGTGTCCACTTTACCGGGCTCATATTCGATGACTGCATTTCCTTTCTGGTACGAAGCCGTAACTGATATTATTCCGGGCACCTTACCGAGATTTGTCTGAATTGTATTCTCGCATCCGGTACAGGTCATCCCCCCGATTGACAATTCAATGGTAGCAGTAGCTGCAGGCGCAGCCTTGGCCTCCTTTGATTTCCCTCCGCCACACGAAGTAATGAGTAGCATCAAACCAAGGAGTAAACCTGCTGTTAATTTTGAACTGGTCATAATTCTTTTATTTAGGTTGGTTATCTAATCAATCAGGCTCCATAAATGTATAAAATTTTATTTCACCTTGGGAAATATCTCAAATTTCAGTAAAAAGTATTCAGACTGTTCAGATACGAGGGGACAAGGACAATATCCCAGGTATCTGCTTCTTCATCAAATCTTCATAATTGATAAATATTTTCGACTTGTATTCAGCGAGCAGGCTTCAGGGTATGAAACCTTCTTTCTTTCAAAAGTCCGTTTTATTGCCGAAGACTGCCGGGCCCCAAGCCGGCAGTCTTCTTTTTTTGTCATTGCCTGTTAATCAGCTTCATATTAAGGTATGAATATATTATGGCCCACATGTCAGCCTCCTGTGCATTGGTGGAAGCAGCCCCGTGACCACCCTCTATAGTCTCATGATAGTAAACTTTGTGACCCATGCCAGTCATCTTTGCTGCCATCTTCCGAGCATGACCGGGATGGACTCTGTCATCCTTTGTTGAGGTAATGAAGAGCGGCTCGGGATACCTGGTCTTTTTATCAACGTTCTGGTACGGGGAAAACTTGCTGATATATGCCCAGTCCTCCGGTTTGTCAGGATCGCCGTACTCATCCATCCAGCTGGCGCCGGCAAGCAGTGAGAGTATCGTTTCATGTCAAGCAGGGGTGCACCTATTACAACCGCATTATACAGATCCGGTCTCTGTGTCAGGGCTACACCTGCAAGCAACCCACCGTTACTCCATCCGAAAGCGGCCAGGTACTCCGGCGAGGTTATCTTTTTGCTGATAATATCTTCAGCGACAGCAAAGAAATCATCATAGGCATTCTGGCGTTTTTCCTTCAGGGCTGCGTGATGCCATGCAGGACCAAATTCACCTCCGCCACGGATGTTGGCGATGACATAAACACCGCCACGCTCCAGCCAGCCAACGCCGGTTACTGAACTGTAACCAGGCTGTTCAGGAATGTTGAATCCGCCATAACCATATATAAGTGTCGGATTTTTGCCGTCACCGACCATATCTTTCGGGTGAACAATAAAATATGGAATTGAAGTCCCGTCTTTTGAGACTGCCTCATATTGATTTACTTCTATTCCTTCAGAATCAAAATACTCTTTCTGTTTTTTAAGGGCTGTGATATTGCTGCCATCACCGTAATACAGAGTTGCAGGCGTCACCGGATTACTGAAGGCGAAGAAATAGTCATCTGTCTGATCGTCTGAACTGACAAGTGACACGGTTCCGAATTCAGGCACAGGAACAGTGTTCTCCACCCATTTGTCACCTTCTGAGCGAAAGATCTTTAATCTGCCCTGAACGTTTTCCATGGTGGAAACCACTACAAAATCTTTTGCAGACATAACCGAGACGAAGCTGGTCCGTTCTTCGGGCTGATAGATGGTTCTTACCAGAAACTTGCCGGCAAGGAAACCGGGAAGGTCAAAGCTGACAAGAGATCCTGATTTGAATGTTTCATTGCCTGCAGTCCAGTCTGACTGGAGATATAGAAGCACATCATCTCCGTGCATGCCTCTGAACTCCGCGTCTGACGGAACCTCAATCCTTCGAAGGCCTTCAGCTGTAAAAAGGAACGGCTCAACGTCGTAGAATCCTTTTCTCAGATCCAGGAAGGCATACTGTTTGCCTTTGACGTTCATGCCGCTGACAAAAACACCCATCATTGCGGTGTCTGCTTTAAGCAGTGTTTCGGCCGCAGCCGGATCAGCATCCCTCTTCCATAATTTTGCCACAGCGGGATACCCGGAGGCAGTCATGGTCCCGGGCCCGTAATTAGTCGCCACAATTATGTTATCCTTGTCAATCCATGCGGCGCTGCCCTTGCTCTCGCTGACTGAAAAACCACCACTCACGAATGTTTTATTCGAGGCATCGAATTCCCTTATCACACTCTCATCCTTACCGCCGTCAGAAAGATAAACGAGGCAGAGGTTATCCTCCGGACCCAGCCAGCTGGCCCCGCCAAATACCCATTTCCTGTTTTCCTCTGCAGAGAGCTTATCGAGATCAAGCACCACCTCCCAGTCATTTTTACCAGCCAGAAAATCTTCCTTTGACATCCTTCTCCATAGACCCCTCTCATTCTTTTCGTCCTGCCACAGATTATAAATATTATTTCCGACCATATCAGGATAGATCACCCTTTCCTTATCATTAAACACTTCCAGGAACCTGTCCCTTAATTCAGTGTAGAGAGGCTGGGTCTTGAATGCCTCGTCCGAGATACTGTTCTGTGCCCTTGCCCAGTCGAGAGCTTTTTCTCCCTCAACCTCCTCAAGCCAGAGCCAGGGATCAGCACCTTCTGAAGAGTTGTTCTTTTCTCCTCCGCAGCCTGTCATGGCAAGTAATAAGGTTATCATAGCAGTCAGGGTCAGTAGTTTTTTCATCTTCTGTTTGTTTGAATTAATATTTTCAGTGTAGCGGCTATAATCAGGATTTCTCCGGCTATGAACAGGAACCAGTTATAGGTACCGGGTACATAATTTGTAATCATATCAGGCAACTGCCCTCTGGCGCCGGAGGTGCTGTCAGAGCCAAATACACCGCTGTCGATTATCAGTTTAACATAATCATACAAAAAAGTATAGAGAATAATTGCAGCACCCACGGAGATAATTATCCAGTCAACCGGCCGTGAATCAACAGTAAACCCTTTTTCCTGCCTTGACGTTATCAGCAGGGCCATCATGATCATCGTCAGGGAACATATTACCGGTGCAAGAACAGGACTGAGCCATGATACAGGTATCAGGAAAAGCAGGTCCCAGGTGAGGAGGGAGGCCGGCCAGCCGATGAGGACCTTCAGGGCGACATAATAAAAGATATCCCATACCCCGAATGCAAACAGAAAATACATAAGTCTCTGGAGATTGTTTTTACCGGCGATGATACCCACAGCAGCCAGCATGATCAGTGTGGTGATCTCCCTGATCCATTCAATGCTGACCAGCTCCGGCGGCATCAGTCTTCAGCGGAAAATCAAAACCCTGCGGGTAGTACAATTCCCGGAGGTAAATAACAACAATGCCTTCCAGGAAACCCATGGCTACAGCAAAAACAGCCAGCCATACAATCCTTGACCGGTAACTTAAATCAGAACTTTTCACGTCAGAAAATATGAACCGTTAAATTACAAAATATATGGAAAAACAGCTTTTCGCTCTGCGGGATAATCGGCAAAATGGCTCCTGTACCATCTGTGATGCGCAAGTGCGCGCGGTACCAGGTTGCAGAAGGTCCAGATGAAAAAGGAGAACGCAGGCAACGACCAGCATAAGACTGCATATCCTCCCCATTCTATGATTTCGCCGAAGAAGTTGGGACATGATACCTTTTCGAAGTACCCTCCTCGCGGTATCTGGTAGTCGCCGCTGCTTTTTTTCCTAAGGTGGATCAGCTTCTCATCGGAGGATATGTTGATTGCCATTCCCGTTATGAAGATTATCAGCCCGGCAATAAATCGCGGGTCTCTCAGCCAGTCTGTTGTAAAATGTGTATGAAGCGAACCTGCATAATAACCCAGGAACCCGGCGTTGACAAAATTGAAGCAGACAGCCATAAGAGCTATGGCAAGCGGCATCTGCTTGCCCCGTACCCGTATCCGCCAGGGAAATATCACGGCCCTGTTGATATAGTGAGCGACATATAAAGATGCGATGATCCATATGGTCACCGTCTTCTCAGCTGTTCCGGTAATAATAAAATAGAGGAAAATGATAAGCGCAGGCACCTCCATAATGAACCACCCGATCCTGTCAGGGATTGTCACTCCCCAGTTCTTGTTTGAGTGCCTGCCGTAGGGGGCTGTCACGAACATAAGAACAAGAAAGACTATCAGCGCAATTACTGTCCAAAGCCAGACCAGCAGGTCGAATGTCGGTTTATCCATCAGATGTATTTGTTTTCTTTAAACCATTGTATTGTGTCAGCCATTGTCTCTTCAAACGTACGGGGAGAGAAACCAAGAGCCTTCTCCGCCTTTTTACTCGAGATATTCTTATGGCCGTGCTTAAGTGTATCGAGTGACATTGCCGTATATAACGGGACGCTCTTTGTGATGGTGGCATGGAGGTTCAGAAATATCGCGCCAATATACGCTACCGACATTGGCAGGTAAAGCCAGGGCGCTTTATGACCTCCGAGTTTTTCAACCGTGGCTGCCATGGTCGTCAGGCTTTGCCAGCTTCCGCCAAGCAGGTAACTTTCACCCGGGACGCCGAGTTCCACAGCATTGATTGCAGCAGAACATACATCCCTGACATCGACCCAGTTATACCCGCCGGGAAGCAGGCTCGGGTTCTGGCCTTTGAAGAACCTGATGATGGCATTACCGAGCAGGGATGGTTGAAAATCATTAGGCCCTATTATTGCTGTAGGATTTAACACAACCACCTCAAGCTTGTGGTGAAGATGCCTCAGTCATTATTTTCTGGCCCAATGCTTTTGACCTTTCATAGGATGCCCCGCCTTCAAGGGCAAGGCTTCGTGTTTCATCAAGTTCAATGTCAAGGGGATCCTGTTCAAAGGCATGTATTGAACTGAAATGAATTATTCTTCTGACCCCTTCAGCCTTGGCTGCCTTGAGAAGAGTGATACAACTGTCGGCATTTATTTTCAGACAGTGATTATCGTTCTTACGGATGCTTATGCAGGCCGCAAGATGAAATACTACTTCACAGCCGGAACAAAGTTTTCTGAGATCATCTTCACTGTTAATTTCACCTCGCACAAATCCGAGGCCAATATTCTCAATGCCTTTTGTACTGGTGTGTATCAGGGCTTTGACCTCATGACCCCGGTCAATCAGCATCCTGCACAGGTTGGCGCCCACATGGCCTGATGCGCCGGTAACAGCAATTTTCATGGTTGAAGGAAATTAAACCAAATGTAACGATCATTTTGAAATAGAAAGGTCAAAATAATTACTGAAGCTTTCTTAACGGGCTGTTTATTGGCTAATTTAGCCCTTCAGATAAACTGTGACCGGATTTCTGTTCATTTTAAAATACATTCATGGATATTGCCAGATGAAAGCATTATTGGTATTAGCGGGGATAACTCTTTGTTCAAACCTGGTGGCGCAAAATTACAGCACGGGACATGCTTCAATAGTGCTGAGAGACTCTCTGCGCGGGAACAGGAAAGTTCCGGTTGAGATCTTTTATCCTGAAGAGAGCGGAGGCAAGAGCATAGACGTAACTTGTTCAGGCAATGACAGATTCCCGGTGATATGTTTTGCACACGCTTATCTTATGCCAGCGGAGGCTTACGTAAATATCCAGGAGATGCTTGTGCCTGAAGGGATGATCCTTATCTTTCCACAGAGCAGCAGGGGTTTGTTCCCGTCGCACAGCAGGTATGCTGAAGATATTGCTTTTGTGCTTAATGAGGCGCAGAAAATGGGAGAAGATCCGTCTTCAGTTCTTTATGGTATCACTGACACGGTGCGCTGTCTGATCGGACACAGCCTGGGCGGAGGTGCAGTTTTTCTGGCTGCTAATATGCTAAGCGGCCTGAGCGCCATCGCCTCCCTTGCTCCCTTAAATACACACCCTTCAGCCATCCAGGCCGCATCATCGGTACTGGTGCCGTCACTGGTGATCGCAGGGAGCGATGACTGTATAACGCCTCCCGAAAAGCACCAGCTGCCAATCTATGATTTTTTAGCCAGCGATGAGAAAACATATATTCTGATAACGGGTGCCAATCACTGCCAGATGGCATCTGAGAATTCTGCCTGCAGCACCGGGGAGAGGATGCTCGGCTGCAGGGCAGGGATAAGCAGGGAGGAGCAGCATGAGATCCTGAAAAGATACTTAGTCCCCTGGCTGCAGTTCCATCTTAAGGGCAACCTCGAGGCAGGAAAAGAGTTTGATGACCTGCTAAATACTGATAAGTCAGTCGGGTTTAAACGCTTGCACAAGCCTGGCAGCAAGGATCATTGAACCAGCAGTCCGGATGCTGAGGATCACTATTTCTTCAGACTTGCCTTTGAAAAGATATAGTCAGGAATTGGTACATTAAACTGAATATCTTCCACAACAAACTCTGTTCCCAGTCCTTCCTTCAGCATATCCTTAAACAACATTCTTTTAGGGTACCATCGTCCGTTTATCAGTTCAATGTCGGATAACTCAGTCCGTTTAAGAAGGGTGCCGCTTTTGGCGTACATTTCTTCCCGTAACGGTATATAGCGGTCTTTGTCAACCCAGAGCTTCATACCCTGGTATGCAATTTCCGGAACAAATGCGGTAAGTTGAATTACCCAGCAATTACGGTCATCAATAGTTTCTGTGCCGGTCACTTTTGCGTTATACCGGTCTGTCAGCCGGCTGTCTTCCATGAGGTCTTCATATGAAAGATCGGAGCCCATCACCGACTGTCGCAGCATGTGTCCGGCGATCTGAATAATCCGGTCGGCGTCGGGCGAGTAGATCCAGAGCTGGTCTTCAAGCTTCAGCATCTTTGTTCCCTGCTCGCGCACGGGGAACAGGTATTCAGTGAACGATTTCTTTTCACCTGCAGTCCATGTTTTCATTTTCACGGTCTGCGAGTTTCTCCGGCCGTGAATGATCATGGAAGAGATGAAGATCCGGTTCTCCGATGAAAGGTTCTGATCTATCTTGAGCAGTATCTCTTTGCCATCAGGATACTGTGCATTTAAAGGACTTAGACAAGCCATGACCAGTAAATAGGCAATAATCGGTTTCTTCATGCTTCAAGTTCTTTGAAAAGTTGGGCTGTTTGGCGTTTGTATATTCCTATGCCGGCAAGCATCGTGCCAAGCTGTGTTGATATAAGACCGGGAATGAATCCTATAAGCCATGTCTGAGGGGTAATATGAGCACGGAATATACGGGGCATCATTATGGAAGCATTCTCCATCATAAATCCCAGGTCCACTCCATGGTTCTGGAGGTACAATGAAATTGTCATTCCTGCGATAACCCCTCCAACGGAGCCGGAAAGTCCTATTAAAAATGATTCCATCATCATCGTCCGGTAGACATGACCCTTTTCTTCGCCTATTGCCAGACGCATGCCAAATTCACCGTATCTGCGCAGACCTCCCAGGAGACCTGTGTTCCACAGTATCAGAGACATGGAGATTATGAAAACGGTAACCAGCAATGCCTTCAGTTTGCCGGAATACTCAACCAGGAAGCCCATTGTTTTATCCTGAGACAGGCATTGCATCACGGGTGAAAATTCATCAGCCGAGGAAAACTGCTGATTGAACCGGTCTGTTATTGCTCTTGCCTCTTCATCATCATAGGTTCCGGTGCGGAAGAAACCGAGTATCTCGCCTGTCGCATCAGACATATTAAGAGCTTCCCTTACATCTCCAATGTCAGCGATTATTGTTCCCCGGTCGAGGGCTGTCGTCCCGAATTCAACCGTTCCGCAGAGGATAAAATTATACAGTATGAGCTCACCGTACATACTTGATCCAACCAGTGTCATTTTGTCTCCGGGGCTGATGCCCAGTTTATCAGCAAACTCCCTGCTGAGCAATGCTTCATTTCTTTTTTCCGGCAGGCGTCCGCTCCTCAGTGATGAAGGGATACCTAGGCGCTCTGTTTCCACCGGATTTCCTGACAGCATATCAATCCCAAATCCCATAGCCGGCCCCTGGGCCCTCGTCTCACCCGACTGATCAGGGACATCAACAATACCTGCAAAGTAGATACGCTCAGCAAATTCCATTTCGGGCCATAGGGAAGATATGACAGGAGTTAGAGTATCAGTGCCCATGATTGCCAGGTCGTTGGATGACTGGCCGGCACTCTCAGCATAAGCCCTGGTCATGATTTTAACATGACCCGCAGAGAAGCGCGCGTTAAACTCAATGCTGTTGCCGATTACGCCTGTCATCCAGGCATGAAAGACAACCGTAAGCATCACACCTGTGGCGGTAACAAGAAAGGGGATAAGGCTTCTGTGCTTATCCCTGAGAAGTCCTTTGAAAAGAAATCTGATCATTGTATCCTCCCCCTTAACGCTTCTGTTGGATTCATTTTAGCAATTCTTCTTGATGGCCAGTAACTGACTGCCGTTGTCACGAGGAATACAATAGCAACTGTTCCGGCAATAAGCCAGATGCTGTATACGGGGTAGAGCTTTTCAGCCATGGATATACCAAAGTCACTGCTGCTTATCGGTATTGATACGCCTCTTGCAGACTGCAGCATCAGCAGCGGGATACCATATACGGCACCCACCAGTGCAGCCAGCACTGAATGCATCGCTCCTTCGAGCGTGAACAACCATACTACCTGACTGCGCGTCATGCCAAGCGCTATGTATGTCCCGATTTCTTTCTGTCTTCTGAAAATTGACAGGACCTGGGTATCAAATACTGCAAGCATGGCCATCAGCAGCATAATCCCCCAGATAATTACTCCGACAGCACTTTTTGATTTGATTATATTATCGATATCGGAGAGAAGCAATTTCTGATCCTTATAGACCCATTGCTGCATAACAGGGGCATTGCTCAGGTTATCTGCCGTTATCAGCATTGTGGCTTCCCCGGGCATCAGCATCATCTCGCCCAGTTTGTCAAACGGAAGCCATACCTGGCCCACATCCATGGTAGGAACGGTAGTCTCAAATATACCAGCTATATATATTTCTGATGCATCAAAAGTGCCATTTCTGTCTCTCCATCTCAGGGTAACATAATCTCCCTCCTTCAGGCCTGTACTGAGAGCCATGGCCTTGCCAATTATTGCAGGTATATCGCCTTCTTTGGAAGCCAGACCGGCAGAAGGCAAAGCAAGTATCTTCTGTCCGGGTGGAATCCCCTTGATCAGCACTGACTGCAAATTTCCCTTCGGATATACTGTACCCTGGGTAATAAGGATGGGAATTATGGTTAAATCATTCATCCGGGCAGATAACTCATCAGGTATGGTGCCGTGGCTGTCAGACAGTGTGAACGGATCATAAGGATCATAGTTACTGTGCCAGTACTGGCCTCCGGCTATTTCCCACCTGATCATATCGTTCTTGGCCTGACGGTCCCAACCCTCAAGTAGCCCTTTGGTCCAGATAATAATTATAAACGAGAATGAAAGCACAATAACATTCAGCCAGGTCCGCAACCCTGCTCCCCAAAGATTTCTTAATGCAAGTTTAAAAGCGAGCATGTCAGTGTCCTCCGGTTAGTTTTTATTAATTATCTCATCCTTTGACACTTGTCCGTCAAGAAGAAATATTTTTCTCCTGACATAGCCTATCACTTTCTCATCATGGGTGGCAAAGATAAAGGTAGTATGCAGTTCGCGGTTCAGCTTCTCCATGGTCTGTAGTATATGATGCGAGTTTGCGGCATCAAGATTTGCCGTCGGCTCATCTGCGAGGACAATGGCAGGTCTCTTCACCATGGCACGGGCAATGGCAACTCTCTGGCTTTCACCTCCCGAGAGCTGTGCCGGACGTGATTTTATCTTGTCTGTAAGGCCTACCCATTCAAGTGCGTCGAGCACCATTTGTCTTCGTTTTGACGCCTCAATTCCCTGCAGAAGAAGAGGGAATTCCACATTCTCATAAACCGTGTATACCTGGAACAGGTTGTAAGTCTGGAAAATAAAACCCAGCTGTGACTTACGCAGCGAGGCTGAGGCGGCGGGGCTCAGGCTGCCGACTGACTGTCCGAGGATCATCGCCGTGCCCTCTGAGGGTATATCAAGTGAACCTATAATATTAAGAAGGGTCGTCTTTCCTGATCCGCTTGGTCCGATGATGCCTGCAAACTCCCCTTTTCCGAAAGAGAGATTGATCCCGTTGAGAGCAGTGAACTTGCCGCTGCCAACCGGAAAGTGTTTCCTGAGGCCTTCAATTTTAATAATTACTTCGTTATCCATTTCTCATTTATTTTATATATCAACCACGAGCATCAGCTGAAAGCCCTTTCCGGCAAAGGTATTGCTGTCACCTTCACTTGCAAACATTGAAAGTTTATCAGGATTCCAGAATGTCATTATATTTAAACTGACATAGTTATATTTAAGCTGAAGATTAAGCAAACGGTACCACTCCTCAGTTTCCCAGCTGTAATATACAAGAAATGAAATATTATGTGACAGGAAGAGCGGGTAGTTCAAAGACAAGGTTGAATAATTCTGAGTGGTCCTCAGCTGTTCATCTTCATTTTCGTTGGAATAGTGGAAAAATTCGGAACCAATATTCAACCCGTTGCCAAGAGCAAATGTATAGTCAATGCCGATTGTATAATATGTCTCCCACTCGTTGAGGAGCAGGTTATCCTTGTCATTCAGTTTCACCACATACTCAAACCAAAGTCCCGGCCCTATGTCCCACTTGCCATCCAGGCCGATCAGTTGTTCGGAAAAATCTGTTTCAGTGACAAGAGGATTACCTGCGTATAAATCTGAGTAATCAGCCACCCGGTGATGGTAACTTAGTCCCATTTCACCTTTTGGAACAGGAAGCTGAAATCTGCCTCCGAACTCAGGTATACTGCAAACTGAGGGAGCAATTTCCCATCCTTTTTTGTCTTTGTTCCCATACAGCGTCCACAGCCAGATATTTGCATTGTTGTTGAAATAATAACGTCCGAGCAGGGAATAGACACCCTCAGTCAGCTGAAGCGGGTCACGGTAGTCAATATTGTCAAACCACATCAGCGGTCGTAAAATGCTTGCAGAACCGAAAGTTATTCTCTGGAGGCCGGCCCTTATTTCAAGGTTGGAAGCCGAGTATCTGAGCCACAGGCGATAAGCTTTCAGACCGTAATTTGCCGTATCATATTTTGCTTCGGTGAAGAGCAGGTTCCCATATGCGTTCAGCGCAATTTCGGCATCTATCTTACTTTTTGTGCCGAGGTTGAGTACCGGGCTTAAAGTCGGGATATATCTGGCTCCTGTCTGCCAGTACACCTGGTCAGTATAATTCATTCCAAGCCATGTACTTATCTGATTATCAAAGCTCAGATCAAGATTTTGCCCTGAAGCCCTGTCAGATGCAAAAAGAGAAATCAGAACGAAACTAATTACTAAGCCTGCCCGCATTTGCTTCCTTAGTGCATATTTTTGTTTATGAGCTTTTTGTACAAAGCGTAGAGACTGTATTTGTCAAGAGCCCTGCCAATTCCTTTACCCATCATAATAAAATCCGATACTTCTTCTTCAGTAAATCTGAGACCTTTTTTCTTTTTCAGCTCCAGGAATCGTGCAAGATCTTTGCGCATTGAAAACCAGAAAAAGAAGTTTATCAAAATCATGAAAAGCACATAACGCCAGTCCTTAAAGTAGTACCATAGCCAGAATATAAGTATCACATATCCGCCCCACCGGACAACCAGAACGCTGCCGGTGATGAAGCCAAGTATCACAGCGGCGGCATTGGCCAGAAGGAGGCCAAACCAGTTTATTACCAGGAGAATGCCGAGTATTGCGGACTCACCCCGCCCTCCTGTAAAACGGTGGTAAACCGGGAAAATATGTCCTATTACCCCGAATAGTGCGACAATAAGAAAGTAAGGTTCCGAAGTGAAAAGCAGTTTTGTTATAAGGGTCGGAATGACAACTTTCAGCATATCGGCAACAGATGTAATACAGCCATATCTGGCTCCAATCTTCTTGCTGACCAGGGTTGCACTTACAAGGTCTGATTCAAAAGTTTCGCCGGAATGCGGAACAGGTTCAGCAAAGGATTCAATCTCGCTCTTTTTTGTGACAGTGAAATAAATTATCCTGGCAAAAGAGACTGATCCGATGAGATAGCCGGATATGCTGCATATTAATGCCAGAATCATCGGTTTGCCCTCCAGCAATGTGATGGCATCATTCATAATCGTGGATTGTTAAAACACCGTTGGATCCGTTAACAGTGACTGTAAGCCCATCACCCAGGGAGCAGGCGTTGGGTACTGACACCAGAGCTGGTATACCCATCTCTCTGGCTATAATGGAGCTGTGTGAAAGCATGCCTCCGGTCTCGGAAACAATTGCTCCGGCCCGGGCCAGAATAGGAGTCCAGCTGACATCGGAAAAAGGTATCAACAGAACCTCCCCCTGGATAACGGCATCGAAATCCTGAATTCTTCTCACTACCCTGGTCTTTCCCGTGTAAGCCCCGGAAGAAGTGCCTGTCCCGGAATGATTTTTTGTCTTGTCTTTTGCAGGCATCGGAGCCTCTTCGCCATAGATGACAGGTGGAAGTACAATGTCTTTTGTCTCTTCCATTTCGATTTTCCGTTTTTCGATCACACCATGAAACCTCCTCATGTCAGGCTTGTCAAGATGCTCAAGGATGATGTCTATTTCGTCCTTTCTGAGATAAAAGATGTCATTTTCATTTTCAATGGCCCCCTTACTTGCAATTTCCTTACCCAGAAACAGGAATAGCTTGCGAAAAAGGCCGTAACCGTATATAAACAAAGAGCTGATCTGTTCGCGATACACTTTGTATCTGCCTGCTTTCAAATAAGCCTTATACAATGATGGAGTGACTTTTACACCCTTTTGCCGGATTTTGCCGAGGGTGTAAAGTTCTGATTTTGCTCCATGTTCAGAAGATGACATGATTAAATTGAAAACAAATTCCGGATTCTCTTCCCATTTGGGATAAGAAAAATCGTTGCCGCTTTCGCTGAGGTGTCCGAACTCATTAATGAAAGCGTCTATCCTTCCGCAGATATTTACCGTCTCACTGAATGATCTGAGTTTTTCGATAGAAGTACATTTTTCTCTCGTTTCATGTGTCAGTGCTTCAATATCTTTTTTTATGCTTTGAATAACAGGCATAGGGTCATATTCAGCAAGTTTAGGAAAATCAGTCCTGAAATCAAGCTTGTCATAATCAAGATCAAGCTTTTTCAGTTTGTTCTTCAGCCTCTTGTGGTGCATAGTCATCAGCATTGGCGTCACTATGTTAAGATATGCCAGCCTCATTCCAACATTGAAAAGCATCGAAAAGATTTCAGGATATGAGTCAAGGGATAAATCTTTTCTCAACATCCCGTCAATATGTTTGCATTCGGTTTTAAGTTCAGCATATTCAGTGCTGAAGGTCTTTTCAAAACTCATCTTTGCAGCAAGAAACCTGATTATCCTGAATGTATGCCTGAAGGTTTTCAGTCCGGGCTTGAATGAATGGCCTGAATTGTCATCCCTGATCATAAGCTGCTCAAGGCTGTCAGCCGACATTCCGAATTCGCCGAAGATTTTGCCCAGAGCAGCTGTGTTGATGTACATCTGATAATAGAATTGTTTTACCAGGTCTTCCGGCTTAATGCCAAGCGGTCCGGTAATCTCGGAAAGAAGGTTTATCCAGGTACCGTTTACCATTGGGATGTTCACTGACCACACCAGCGGTTTGATCTGGCCGGGCAGCATCTCCTTGGCCATTTTGTTCGAGTATATCTGCATTTCCTTCCTGCCGGTTATCTGTCGCAGTTGCAGATAATAGAGCTGCTTCCCGTCATACACCCACTCTATGTCAATATGATTGCCATAGTAGCGTCTGAGCCTGGCTGTGTCTTTAGCCACCTGACTGATGACTGAAAAGAGACCGTATTGTTCATTGCCTTCAAAAATGAAGTTCTTTCGGATCCGCCAGCGCAGCGGAGTAAAGCCCTTCTGTACCAGATCCTCACCGGCACCTTCAACGGCTTCAATAACAATTTCATTCTGGTTTGTAACAGGATTGCGGCTGAAGCTCACACCGGCCAGACTTGACGGGATCATTTCCTGAATGATAACCCCGCACTTAAGCTCTGAAATATGAGCCCTTTTAAGGTATTCATTATCATTTAATAACGACGCTGATTTCCATACAGTCTGAATTGCCTTTAAAATGTTCTCAGCACCACTTATATTAATAAGGGTCTGGAACTGGCCAGCAAAACTGTACTCCGGGGAATCCTCAGCAGTTGTTGAAGAACGGATAGCGTAGGTTTTTTCAGGAAGGGTGACTACCTCTTTTCTGAGTTCATCAAGAAAAGCCGGCCCCTCACTGAGATATCTTTTATGGGCATAAGTGGTTACTAAAAATGACAGAGGGATATTAAAACCGTATCTGTGGAGGAATATCAGGGAATTAGCCTTGTTACCTGTCTCGTCCGCCTTGAGCCCCGCTTTCAGTTTCTTTATCAATGGCTGATTCTTCATCCTGCCGGCCTGTATAAGTCCACAGTTGTTTTAGTCCCACTTTTTATGCTGTAGTATCCGCAGCGAAGCCTGATTGTTCCCACATGAAACAAAAATAATTTATTCATGACAATTTCAGGAAGTGATTCGTTTAATCATACCCCTGAAAACCACCTCATGGAAGGGCATTACAGAATACCAGTACAACCTGCCCTTCAGTCCCAGCGGCCTGAACGTGGCTGTCTGTATCAGCAGATCGTTTTCAATTTTAAATTCAAGCCATGCCTCTCCGGGAAGTTTCATTTCAGCATAAAGCAACAGTCTTTTTTCCTTTCTGTCAGCATAAAGAACCCGCCAGAAATCAAGCGAATCTCCCGGCGATATTTCACTGGAGTCTTTCCTTCCTCGGCGCAGTCCCACTCCGCCTGACAGCTTATCAAGGAATCCTCTTATCCCCCAGAGCCAGTTAGCGTAGTACCATCCTGTCCTGCCGCCTATTGCCCATATCCTGTCTAACACCGTTGCCTCGTCGGTAACCTTTCTTTTCCTGATGTCATGAAAGCAGCCGAAGGTCGGAACCTTTACCAGGTCAGAAAGTCCCCTCTCGAGCAATGGTCCTGAAAGCGCATCAGTCCAGCTTGAGTAGACTTCCTGATGCTCAATCTTGTCGAAAGCGCTCCTGACTGCCTCTTCAAAGCTGAGCAGGGTGATACCAAGCTTCAGGTGCAGGTCATTCTCTCTGCAGATCACCTCCACCTTCATGCTGTCAACAAGGTTGACGGCCAGCTTATACGATGTTGAGGTGACAAAGTATAACCAGTAGGAGGAGAGCTTGGGTGTCATGACCGGGACAACCCATATCTTCCGCCTGAGCTTCCTGACAGCGGCGAACCTTAGAAGCATCTCTTTATAAGTCAGGATATCCGGACCGCCAATATCAAAGTTGCTGTCATAAGTTTCTTCTCTCATCAGAACACCGCTGAGATATTCTACCACGTTACGGACTGCTATTGGTTGTGATTTTGTATTAAGCCAGCGGGGTGCCACCATCAACGGAAGCTTCTCTACAAGGTCGCGCATTATCTCAAACGAGGCGCTCCCTGAACCCAAAATGATGCCTGCCCGGAGAGTTGTCAGATGGTAGGAGCCTTTTGCCAGTTCATCCTCTACCGTCTTGCGTGATCCAAGGTGTTTTGACAGTTTCTCATCGTTTACTATTCCGCTCAGAAAAATAACCTGCCTGACACGGGTCGCTTTCATCCTTTCCCGGAAATTAATTGCCGATTCCTTCTCCATCACCTCAAAATCGCCGACGGAAGATGACATAGAATGAATGAGATAGTAGGCGGCATCTATATCGTCAGGGATCTCAGTAAGGGAGCTTTTATCAAGGAAGTTGGCTGTAATCACGCTCAGACGATCCGTTTTGAACCTTGATATGTCGAACCTGTTTACATCACGTACGCAACAGACTACTTCATGACCCTCTGCAAGCACCTCGGGCAGGAGTCTCTTGGCAATATATCCGGTTGCCCCGGTAAGAAGAATTTTCATTCCGGCTGTTTTATAATATTACATTTCATATATATTCTGGATTTATTCATACACTCTTAAGAATTTCTGATATTGAAGCCCTGACTGCCTGGATTACATATTGGCGATACTTGCCGACCGGGCAGCCAGTATAGATTCCTGTGGTTTTTCCTTCCTGGAGGGTCCTTACAAGAGGCTCATCCCAGTTCGTGTACTGAATAGGTGCAAAGGGGTCATAACCTTTAAATGCCCTGAACTTTTTTGATGCATGAAGGATCATCAGGTCGGTATTCTCAGCTATGAAATCGGTTGGCACCTCAATTGCGTAATCGTATCCCTCGTCGATCGCCTTACGGTAAGCTGAACAGGTTGAAACCTTTCTATTACGGGGATCCCAGTATTCATCTGCATATTCATCCTGGCTCCAGATCAAATTCCATCTGCCACCCCATTCTTCAAGCGCACGCTTCATCTCTCTCTCAAGGGGCACACGGTACTCGGGTCCCCTTATATCCTGAGTGTCTTTCTTAAAAGGATGACCGTGCTTTGAAAGGATAAGCAGCACGCTTTGATTGTCAGGAATTTGCATCAGCCTGTCACGGACGATTTGCACATAAGCCTCACGCATCGCAGGCTGACTGCCAGGCTGATCGGCACAGATAACTTTTGCTCTTTTATTGACAAGCCTGTGGACCATCGGCAGGGCATGTGCATAGTCCTCAAAGTCAGAGTAAACCGGGTTGCAGAAACATTGATATATAATAGTCTCGCACCCCTTTCCGAGAAGTTCTTCCACAGCTTGATGAACGGATTCCTCATAAGTATAACGGGCATGGCAAAATTCTGTCCCCGGAAATTCGCTGCTGAGAACCGCAACGGTTTCATCATAGATGCGTCTGCACTGATGCTCCCATGCTACTTTTTTCTCAGGAATGAGATGTCCGTAGTACCAGCCGACAACTTTGGCAGCTGTTTTCTGGCACACATCAGGGGCACCACCTCTTCCGTCTCCGGTATAAAGAAAATATCCATGGTCTGAAGGGTTCTTCTTCATCCCGGGCGGACGCCATTCTAATTTGCAATCTGTATACGGTATGCCTGCCTGATTGGTAAATGAGCCATTCATGTCAATCAGCTGACTGGGCCTGAATGGTTCCCTGGCAAGAGGATTCGACGGATCTATCAATGCTTTACCCCTGTCAGCCAGTATAATGCGATGCAGAAAAACAGGCAATGAATAATTAAAAACATGGTCCATGAATTTGGTATAGAATTCCGGATCATAGGCTTCAGGCATGCCCAGGTCGGCCAGAATAATACCCGGCTTGCCAACAGGTCTTTTGTCCTGCTGCTTGAAGAAGGTTGCATAACCATACTGGTTACCGTATCGCCAGTGTCTGAGCCATTCAAACATATTTCAAGCCGCAGATTTTATAGTCTTTGCAGTGCCCAATAGCCAGTTTTAAATTGTTACTGGAAATTCCCGTTAACATGCGCTTTAATTGCCAGTAACCTGAGACTGTCACTCTGCTAATTTATCAACATTCCATCAACTTTATCAGCCATAGTGATTTATTTCCTATATATTGCCCGCTTGTTTTATTTTATTAATCTGTAACAGGATTTATTATAACTTCATTAACCCATGCTGCCAAAATACTCACTTGATAAAAGCAAGATCAGGATATTGTTACTTGAGGGAATTCATAAAAGTGCCGGAGAGTTTTTCTATGCTAATGGTTATACCAATGTAGAATCCCTTTCAGGTTCACCTGATGATAATACACTCATTACCAAAATTAAGGACGTAAATATTATTGGTATCCGTTCACGCACGGAAATTACTGCAGATGTGTTAAACAAGGCACCAAAGCTCTTTGCGATAGGATGTTTCAGCATTGGTACCAACCAGGTTGACGGTCGGACTGCACGGCTCATGGGTATCCCGGTTTTTAACGCTCCTTTTTCAAACACGCGCTCGGTTGCTGAACTGGTCATAGCGGAATGCATTCTTCTTATGAGGAATATTCCGGTTAAGAACGCTGCAGCCCACAGGGGACAATGGCTGAAATCAGCCAGTAATTCATTCGAGGTTAGGGGCAAGAACCTGGGTATAATAGGATATGGCCATATAGGTTCGCAGGTATCGGTACTGGCAGAAGCTCTTGGCATGAATGTCTATTATTACGATATCGCAAAGAAGCTAAGCCTGGGCAAGGCTGTCGCCTGCTCAAGCCTGGAAGAGCTGCTGGCTGTTGCGCACGTGGTCACACTGCATGTGCCGGAGACACCGCTTACACGTAACATGATAGGGCAAAAGGAACTCGGCCGGATGAGGAAAGGATCGTGCCTTATCAACGCTTCAAGGGGTTCAGTTGTCAGCGTCCCAGCCCTGGTATCCGCTCTCAGGGAAGAGCATATCCTTGGAGCTGCACTTGATGTTTTTCCTGAGGAACCGGTATCAAGCGAAGATACATTTGTCTCCGACCTGCGAATGTTTGAAAACGTTATACTGTCGCCTCATGTGGGGGGCAGCACAACGGAAGCCCAGGAAAACATTGGAACTGAAGTGGCCGAGAAGCTTGTGAAGTACAGCGATACCGGAGACACAATCGGTGCTACTAATTTTGTGCAGATATCCCTCCAGCCAAATTGCAATGCCCAGAGGTTCCTCCATATTCACCGGAACGAACCCGGATTGCTGAAAGAGGTAAATTACGTGTTCACCTCAAAGGGCATAAACATTGCAGCTGAATATCTTCAGACTGACGCGGATGTGGGCTATGTAATTATTGACACTGAAAGCAAACTTGACAGCAGCATCATCAAAGAGCTGAGATCAATAGAAGGAACAATACGGGTCAGGATGCTGTACTGATCTTCGTTAATCAGGGTCCCGGCCTTTTCATTTGCCCTTAAGACATGCATTGACATCAGATTTGTCAGATAACGAATGGTATGAATCTTTTTGTGTCTTTCATATAATCACTGTAACTGTCGCCGAAATATGCAATGCACTCCTTTTCGTCACCGGTTGCAGTAAACCATAGAAGGACTGAGGAGAGCAGGGCCACAAAAGCCATGATGACTGTCGGGTGCTTGAAGTATATACCCCAGGTAAGAAAGATCAATGATGAGTAAAGTGGATGCCTTATGTACTTAAATATGCCCGTTGTTACAAGTTCAGTGGTCTTCTCAAATTTGAATAACTTGTCATCTACCCTTACTACGCCGGGCTTGCTGGCTCTTCTCAGAAGCACGACACCTGCGACTACCATGTAAGCAGCAATTACAAGCAGAAACCACGAAATAACCTGGTGTACCGACAACGGCTCAACAAACCAGTATTTATAGTTAGCAACGAAGAGTGCAGTAATGCATTCCCAGCTGAAGAAACGCGGGAAGCCGTGACTTTTTATATCAAAAAGGCTCCGTTTTGACAGGTAGATGACCGGCAGGCTAAGTGCAATAAACAGTACTACTTTATCCATTTCAGTTCTTTATCAAACCTGTAGGTTACGCCTTTTGCAGTGCTCATCGAAATCCTTTTATCCGCGAAGATAATTGTCAGGGGTGCGCCGGAAAAAGACCTTACCATGACTTCCTTCAAGGCTCCTGCTTCCCAGGAAATGTCAACCTCAAAATTACCTCTCGCTTTCAAGCCTGTAACTGACCCTTCCGGCCATGCATCGGGCAGTGCTGGCAGCAGGTTCACGACACCGTTCTGGCTCTGCAGAAGCATCTCTGCTATACCTGCCGTACCGCCGAAGTTGCCGTCGATCTGGAATGGCGGATGGGTGTCGAAAAGATTTGGCAGGGTCGATTTTTCAAGGAGAAGCCTGAGGTGTTTATAACATTCATTTCCGTCATGCAGGCGTGCATAATGATTAATAATCCATGCCCTGCTCCAGCCGGTATGTCCGCCGCCGTTAGCCAGCCGGTGCTCAAGCGTTTTACTTGCTGCGGCATATAGCTCAGGCGTATCCGGCGTAATCTGTGTGCCCGGATGCAGCCCGAAGAGATGTGATATGTGCCTGTGTCCGGGCTCAGCCTCCTCATACTCCTTTATCCATTCCATGATTGTGCCGTTGGACGCTATCCTGACAGGAGGGAGCCTGTCCAGCGTGTACTGAAGGCTGTCGGCCCATTCGGTGTCAGTGTTGAGAACATGCGCAGCTTCCTGGCAGTTTGTGAGAACCTCCCGAATGATCTGGTTATCCATTGTCGGGGCATAGGTAAGCTTGAATTCTTTTCCGGAGACAGGATCGATATAACTGTTTTCAGGTGAGTAAGTGGGAGCGGTGACAAGATACCCTTCTTTGTCTTCTATCAGGAAAGTCCTTATAAAGTCGGCTGCCCCCTTCATGACAGGGTATATTTTTTCACGCAAAGAGGCAGTGTCACATGTAAATTCAAAGTGTTCCCATAAAGGCAGTGTCATCCATGCTCCTCCCAGGGGAAACATGCCCCAGTACACGCCGTCGATTACGGCTGTCTTGCCGAAGACATCCGTCGTATGATGCATTGTCCACCCCTTCGCACCGTACATCTCACGTGCAGTGACACTTCCCGGAACAGTAAGCGCTTCCATGAAGTTTATCAGAGGGCTGACAGTCTCGGTGAGGTTGCATGCCTCCGCGGGCCAGTAGTTCATCTGCAGGTTGATGTTAACATGGTAGTCCGCGCCCCACGGGGCAAGGTAATCCTTGTTCCAGATACCCTGGAGATTGGCTGGCAGCTGTGCACTCCCTCGCGACGACCCCATAAGCAGATATCGTCCGTATTGGAAATAGAGCCCGATGAGTCCCGGATCTTCTCCGCCTGCCTGAAACTTCCTGAGGCGCTCGTCAGTGGGGATGGAATCTGCCTTTTTATTTTCACCTATTGACAGGCTGACCCTGTTAAACATAGCAGAGTGTTCCTCAATGTGACTTCTCTTAAGGCGTTCAAACGATTTCCATGAGGCTGTGCTGATTGCATCAGTGCATTTCGTGCGCGGATCAATTGTACGGTCAAAATTCAGGCTGTCAGCATTGTAATCAGTAGCGGCATTGAAAAACATTACAAGCTCGGTTCCTTCCGAGTATTTAAGTGAATTACCGTCATGTGTCAGCTTTCCGTCAAAAGCAGTGGGAAGGAGGGAGGCAAAGAACTTCATGTGGGCGCCTCCCGGGCCAAGGGCGGGATCATCAGCGTCAATAATCTGCCCTTTCATATCAATGCGGCCCTCTTCAACTGTGACTGTCGCATCCTGATCACGTTGCAGGGAGATTGACATATCAAGGCCACCTTTCTTCTTCGATTTCATCGATATTACAATCACATTGTCGGCTGCTGATGAATAGACCTCATATTCAATTTTATTTCCGTTCCTTATAAAGCTTACTTTAGCAATGCCGGTCTCAAGGTCAAGCTCCCTGCGGTACCCTTTGACCTCTCCGGTCGTGTCGGTAAACTGGAAGTAAATATCACCGAGTGTCTGGTATGACCTGATCTTAACGGGTATACCGGCAACGTATTTTTCCGAAAGTTCAAAAGCCTCAGGTATCCTGCCGTCGAGAATTAGCCTGCGTATTTCCGGCATATGTGCAAGAGCTCCCGGGTTATTGTTGGGTATACTCATTCCACCCCAGAGGGACTCTTCATTAACCTGTAATCTTTCAACAGACGGGTCACCGAACAGCATTCCCCCGAGCCTTCCGTTTCCTATGGGAAGAGCTTCAGTCCATTCCCTTGCAGGAGTGTCATACCACAATACGTATTGCCTGTGCTGTTCAGGGCCGGAGCTGCAACCTGATAAAAGTAAAACGGTCAGAAACAGCAGAACAAAAGGTTTTCTATTCATTTTCATGTTTAATGGTTTCTGACGGGTCAAATCTTGCGATAAATCCTCCATTGGGTCTGAGAGTGACAGTTGCTGACTTTTCGTTTTCCAGAGTCAGGCTCTTAAGGGCAAATGATCTTTGCACATCGCCCTCGGTAACAAGTATGCCATTTGCCTGATCAATGAACGGAAGCTTCATTTTCATTTCCATGGGTACTTTGCCTGCGTTGATGCCAGCAACATACCATACATCGCCGGTTCGCCTTGCAATCACGATGAACCTGCCAGGGTAACCGTCAATGAACCTTGTTTCATCCCATACTACAGGTATTGCGCTCATTAATTCCCTTACATAATCCGGCATCATGGCCATCCCGCCGGGCGTCTCGGCATAGTGCTGCACCCCTGACAGAAACAGGACAGCCATGGCAAGTTCAGCTCCGTTCCCTGTAACCCTCTCAAAGTTATCATAAGCGGTAAAGCATACCGGGGTGAAATCCATCGGGTCAAAGGCATTGCGTATGAACGCGGCCGTTGTTGCCTTTGACGGCACCTTGTCCGCACTCTCCTGATCAAAGGTCGCATATTCCAAACCGCGGATTGCCTCCATCGACACAAGGTTGGGCCATGTGCGGTGCAGCCCTCTCGGCAGTGTCGATCCGTGGCAGTTCACCATCAGGTGATGCTTGTGGGCATCAGAAAGTATGTCCTGGTAATAGTCCATCATCGATTGACCGTCGCCCCCGAAGAAATCGACCTTGATGCCTTTGATGCCAATCTGTTCAAGCCTGGAGAATTCCGCCTCCCGGCTTTCTTGGGTCAGCAGCTTATCCTTGGGGTGGTAAGGCACGGTGTTCCAGGCGCCGGCCGAATTATACCAGACTATCAGCCCCACGTTCTTCTCAGCTGCCATGCGTGACAGTTCAGCCAGTTTATCCCATCCTATTGTCGTGTCCCAGTTTACATCCACGAGACAGTATTCCCATCCCATCTCCGATGCATAGCTGATGAAGTCCTTCTGCACATCATAGTTCACTGATCCGTCTTTCATCAGCGCCCAGCTCCATGACGCCCTGCCCGGGTTGACATATGAGAAGTCGCCCGGTTCTGAAGGTTTGGCAAGGTCAGTGCCATGTGTTGATTCAACTATAACGCCCGGGGTGCTGCCCATTGTAAGTATGCGCCAGGGCGTCGTCCATGGCAGGGTCGACTGCGGGTATACCGCACCGTCGGTGAAACCTTCCGATGGTTCAGGAAAAGCGATGACCATTTCATTGGAACCTTCTTCCTTGTTGAGGTGACTTCCGCAGTAATTGCGGTCAGGCCAGCTCTCAGTCAAATTTACCCAGCAATTTTCAGTGCGGAACAGAGCCGGTAAGACCCAGCCGTTTTTATCCGGCCGGATGCTGTCAACCAGGATTTCTTCAATATAATGTTCCTCATATGACGGATTGCACTGATTCCAGCCTGATTTTGCCGGTGCACGGGGCTGGATCCATGCAGTGGTTCCCGCGACAAAGCTGAAACCGGTCTTTTCAGAAGTGATCTTTTTTACGGTTTCCGGGGTGCCGGGAAAGGAATAACAGAATGCCACACCATCATCGGATATCTGGAAAATCACATTCATTTGGCCGCCGCTGCCGTTGGACAGATGGAAGACGCGTCTGTTTGCCGTGTAACCGGCTTCTTTCGTCTTACCGTGCAGAAGTGTATAATTATCCTTAATAAGCGTCACTTCTGATACTGAATCAAGCTTCAGACCTGAATAAAAATCGCCATCTTCCATGAGTATACCAAGCGATGAGTTTTCAATCACCGGCACCTCATGCAAGAATACAGAATAAGCAGCCTTACCTTCATTGCTGAGCTGAATGCTTATTCTGATATCGCCGCCCGGACTCTCAAGGGTCATCCTGCCTTCACGGTTGCATGAAATAACAGAAGTCATAATGACTGCTGCTGCAAAGAGATTTTTATAGATTTTCACACTGCTTCAGTTTATGTTTTAGCAGGCAATACTGCTTATTCCAATATCACCGGCTTACTGTTCATATTAGTAGTTGCAATTATATTTTAGTTTACCGGCACTCAGGGCAAATCAAGGCCTGAGTTGCTGACGAAAGCTATTCTTCTGCTGTCAGGGGACCAGCTTGGAACGTTGATTGTACCCTGTCCTCCATACAGATAGGCTATGACCTGTGGTTTCCCGCCGTCAATTGGCATCATCCTGATATACACGTGTTTATAGAACGGATGATCATCAGCCCTTACATCAGGAAGGAATGAGAGGAGCACGATCCGTTTCCCGTCAGGCGAAACGTGAGGGAACCAGTTGTTGTACTCATCGAAGGTCAGCTGTTCCTGCTGTGACCCGTCAGGCTTCATCCTCCAGATCTGCATGGTCCCTGTCCTGGCTGAGTTGAAGTAAATGTACTTTCCGTCCGGCGAATATTCCGGACCGTCATCCAGTCCCGGGGCATCCGTCAGCCTAATCTCTTTCTTTTTCCTGACCGATATTTTATATATGTCGTAATTATCTTGCCTGCCGGCTGTGTAGGTCAGGTATCTGCCGTCGGGTGACCATCCGTGAAGATAGGAGGGACCGAGCGGTGTAATCCTTTTCGGTGTGCCGCCCTCAACCGGCAGGGTAAATATGATTGAATTATTGTTTTCCTCGGAGACATGATGGCTGATAGCCAGCATCTTACCGTCAAATGAGAGAACATGATCATTGTTATTGCTGGTTGCGAACCCGCTGCTGATAACCTCAGGTTCACCCTTTTCAAGATCGAATTTATAAAGCAGGCCTCCGCTGTTGTATATAAGATACTTGCCGTCTGCGGACCAGTTCGGTGCCTGTATTGAAACGGGAGACTGGTATATTACCTTTCGGAGGCCGGTCTCAACATCCATCACCTCGAGGTTGCTGCCTAGATAATCCCTGTATGGGACAAAGTCGTCCTTTGCCGGTATGGTGATCCGCACGTTGCTGAATACAGCTTTCTCAACCACATTATTGTCGTGAGAGCAGATGAACAGCCCGGCATAAACTTCACCGGTCATTGCATCATTGGTGATCATGACCGTGTCAAAGGTTTCTCCCGTCACAGCACATGAGAAAATGAACCTGTTGCCTTTCCGTTCAAGTTGTATAACATCAGGTGCAACTGCCTCCGACTTCCTTTCGGACATCTCCGCACCGGGCGAAAGACGGTACTGAAGTGATGTCAGGCCGTCGCCGTGCACTGTGGCGCTGATGTGTTCCGAGCCCGGGTCAGGACTCTGGCGGATCATCCAGCCTGCCTTCCGGTGAAGGTGGCTGCCCTCTCCTGTGAACTGCACCCTGGCGCTCAGTATGAAATCTCCCTGCAGCTTCTTCCAGGCAAAATGAAACTGGTCGCTGGTGAACCAGATATTTTCTCCTGACCCTGAAATAGTATAATCCTGGTTTGCGGGGTTGAAGAGCAGGTCTCCTTTCAGGTTGCATGCACCTATATCTGTGTGTCCGTCAAAGATGCTTTTTGAATAGGCCTGCCCTGAGACAGGGTCTGATATTAATGCTGTTACTGCCATACAGATAATGAATAATTTTCCTCTCATTTGTTCAAGTAATTAAATTGTAAACTTAACGCCGGGTTCAGGCAGTTGTTCCTGCTTATCCGGCACCGAAAAAGCCGGAAGCAACCATATTGGTATCAGAAATCCCGCTCTCAATTTGTTGCGTAATTATAAATAAATATCCTTCCGTTTATATAGACGGTGCGCCAAAATAGTTAAAATCAGTGAAAAGCCGACAAAATAAAGAAGGTTCCGGAACTCAAGCCTGTACTCCGGGTTTACAGTATCGAGATTGACAAATTTGAACGGACTAATGTACCCTATCCCTGATAGACTATCAGTGATTTTTGAAAGCGTATACAGAAAATAGAGGACCAGCACCAGTCCGATGCTTACTGTGGTAATCGGCCTGGCCCGTTTTACAAGGGTTGACATGAATAATCCAACCGCACCGAAGAAAAGATTCAGCAAAAGGGTATAGAGCGTGAGAATAAGAAAGGCATTAACACTGAAAGGTTCCGTTTTGACAATCGTCATGCTGATAAAACCTGCTGCCGCTGTAACAATGTTTAACAAAACCACGTTCAGAAAAACAACTGCTGTCTTGCCGGTAAAGACCTCACTGCGCGTCAGAGGCCAGGAAAGCAGGTATTCAGCGGTCTTATTGTACTCCTCTTTAAGCAAAATATTGGAAGAGAGTATGATTGCATAAATGCTGCCAAGCACCATCATGTATATCACATTATTGGCAGAATAAAAACCCAATACTGAAAACAGGTTATCAGTATCTGAAATACCTTTAAACTGCAACATCCCTTCAGGCAGAATGCTCATCATAGCCAGTATCTTGGAATTGTTTTCCAGAAAAGTCCCGTAGACCGACATTGTTAACGAGATCAGGGCTGTAATTACCAACGTCCACACAATCAGGCTGAGGGCATTACCTTTCAATTCTCCTGTAAAAAGGTTTTTTTTCATCTGACAAATCCGGACTTAATTATAGTAATGCATGAATATTTCTTCAAGGGATGGCTCCTCGACCGTGATGTCGGTTATGTTTCTGCCTGTGAGTTTCAGGATGAGCACATTGATATCTCCGGAGTACATAAACTGCATGGTTTTCCCGGAAACGACGGGAGTATTTTCAATACCCTCCAGTCCCGTAATCTCATTGTCAGCCTCACTGGCAAATTCGATATGTATCTTCTTCAGCTGTCTCTTCCTCAGGGTTTCAATATCCTCTACCTTGATGATCCTGCCTTCCTTTATGATGGCTACGCGCTTGCATAGCATTTGCACTTCACTCAGTGTATGAGAAGAAAAAAAGATTGTCATTCCCCTTCGGTTCTCAGACCTGAGCAGCTCAAAGAACCTTGCCTGCATAAGCGGATCGAGACCCATGGTCGCCTCATCGACGATAAGAAGCCGGGGGCTGTGAAGGAGGCTTTGAATGATAGAGACCTTTTTCCGGTTTCCCATCGACAGATCCGAGATCTTTCTTTTACGGTCCAGTTCGAATAATTCAGACAGCTCAGTTATGCGGTCAGCCCCGTTCACTACCCTGTAAAATCGAAGGCAATAACCAAGAAATTCATCGGCATCCATTGATGAATACAGATTTGCATCAGATGGAACATAGCCGGTATGCAACCTGATCTCTTTCGAGTCCCTGACTGTGTCCATGCCCATAATCCTGGCCTCCCCGCCCGTGGGGAAGATCAGGTTAAGCAGTAACCTGATGGTGGTGGATTTGCCCGCCCCGTTAGGACCAATAAATCCGAATACATCACCTTCCTCAACTTCAAGATCGACGTGTTCAATCCCTCTTGCCTTGCCGTAGGTTTTTGTCAGATCCCTTATATCAATAATTGATGAACCCATTGGAAAAAATCATTTGCCCTTTTCAGTTTCAGGAACATGTACTCAATTACCTTTTGATCTTTATTTTATGGATCAGGGAAACTTCTTCATATGACCTCGAACAGCCATAAACCAGGTAACCCTTCCCGGAGAGTTTCCTGATTGCCTCTTTGGACCTTGGTTCGGCCTGTATAAAATCACGGTCATGAAATTCCACGAGTATCTGGTCTATGGTAACAGTTGATGCCAGGATGGTATCGATCACATCATATTCAGACCCTTCAATGTCCATCTTAAGCACATCAATATGAGTGTGACCAAGCTCCCGGGTGATGTCGCCAAACGTCTTCATCATTACTTTAACGGACTTTGCGGCATCAACCTCCATGTGTTTTACCAGGCTTCCGGATACAGCCCTGGGATTGGCAGGAAGGAAGAAGTCAGCCTCGCCGGTTCCGGAGGCACTTATTCCGTAAGGGTGAAAATGGAACCTGTCAGGCAACTTCCGGTTGCCTATCCAGTTGATTGATACCGGGGTGGGATCGAAGGCAAACACCGAAGCACCGTGCTTCCTGATACACTCCAGATCAAAGGAGATGTCCCTTCCCGTGCCGAAAGAATAAATGACTGATGACCTGTCAAGAAGCGAGGGTATAATATAAAATCCGCCGTAACTGGTGCCATACCATTTGCTGTTAGCCCTGACCACAGGCTTTAGATGGATGAAGGTTGCCGGATCGGACAGTCGACTTATCCTTCTCTTCCTCCGGCGCGATAAATACTCAAGCCACAGGTTACCGGCTTTTTCCCTGGCAGATGTGATGAGGGAGCGTGCCATTGAATGGTTTATACCAGGTCGCATGCTTCCGGCGGCATCCAGTGAGCATCCATCCCTTCCCATTTTATGTTGCAGCCGATAGGATTGGTCTTTGTTACTGTAACCGGTTTTCCCGAAGTTAGCTCACCAAGGACGAGGTCAAGATTATTGATTGTCATTCTTGATGTATCACGCGGCGAATCAACTCCCCTGCCTGTATATTCAAGCACCCGGTCCTTGTTGAAGACAAAGAAATGAGGTGTCTTAAGCGCTCCGTATGCCTTTGCCAGCGACTGGTCAGCATCATAAAGGTATTTCCAGGGGAACCTGTATTCTTCCATCCGCGCCACCATATTCGGGAAGCTGTCTTCCTCATAGGTGTGCTCACTGTTTGAGTTTATAGCGACAAAGACCACTCCTGCGGAGCGGTACTTTTCCGCAGTGGCACGTGTCACCTCATCAGAGCCTTTGACATATGGACAATGGTTGCAGGTAAAAAACAGCACCAGAAAAGGGTATTCATCAAAATCGGACAGTCTGTATTCCGGACCTTCAGTGGAGGGAAGCCTGAAATCAATTGCCTTCTGCCCGGGTTCAAGTGTGTAACTCATTTCTTAAATCTTTATCTGTTCATACTGTAAACAATCGTTAAAGCCTTTTGTCAGGAAGGATCCCTGTCTTGCGGTTACCAATTTAATCTTTTCGGTTCAATGCCCTCGTATTTCTTTAATAATAGTCGGGCAAAGTTTAATAACTTTATGCAATAAGTGTACTTACTAAAGAGTGTACAGATGACAACTTACAATCCTTTAACAACGACATGCTTTATTCGGTTCATCAACGGTCTGATCCTGAGTTTCATATTAATTATGCCGGCTGTCAGCCAGCCGTCCGGAGGCCCGTACGGACCTGTCAGGCAATCATGGCCGTTGCCTGAGGCCAAAGGACAAATATTCTTTGTTTCTCCTGACGGGAACAGGGAATCAACGGGCGGAACATTATCTGTCCCGACTACAATTGAGGCGGCAATTGAAAGAGTAAAGACCGGAGATGTGATCGTTATGAGAGGGGGAACATATCGCACCGGAGATCTGATCCTTAATCAGGGTGTTACAATCCAGCCTTACCTTGATGAACAGCCCGTCCTTAAAGGATCATATATTGCCGGGGGTTGGAAGGACCTCGGTAACGGTTTGTGGACTACTAAATGGGACAGGCTGTTTCCGTCAGCACCAGCAGACTGGTGGCAACGCGACAGAAGCGGTAAGGACACACCCCTGCACAGGTTCAATGACGATATGGTATTCATTGACGGCAGGATGCTGCAGGCTGCCGGCTACGAGGGAGAAGTTAATGAGAACACCTATTACATAGATTATAAATCAGGACTGGTGTATATCGGGATCAACCCGGCAAACCACCTTGTGGAAATTACCGCATTCAATGTCGGACTCCACCGGATAACAGGCGAATGTCACGGAAAGGTATCTGATCACGCCGGGCCGGTGATCAGGGGTATCACCTTCACTCAGTATGCCTACCGGGCAATAGAGGTGGACGGGAAGGATCCGGAGGGTGTCTCCCCTGAAAGCGATCACGGAAAGGATGTCGTCGGAACCTCCCTTGAACATTGCACAATCACGTTCTGCTCACGGGTGGCGGCATACCTGAGGGGTGACAGGCTGACTGTCAGGAGTTGCAAGGTCAGTGACACAAGCACCGAGGGTATATATATCCTGAGTTCTTCCGACGTCCTTCTTGAAAAGAATATCTTCACACGTAACAATATAGAACGGATTACGGGATACTATCCTGCCGCAGTGAAGATATTCAACCAGTGCTACAGGGTGACATGCCGTGATAACCTGATCACAGATCTTCCGTTCTCAAACGGCATCTGGTATGATGTGGGCAATGTGGATGGTGTTTTCATTAACAACTGGGTGGAAGGTGTCGGAGACATCAACAGGAAAATATCCAATATGCAGACATGGCCCAGTGAGAGCGGTTTCTTTTTTGAGATATCCAAGGGAGCTATCTGTGCAGGCAACGTATTTGTGAATTGTGAACTTGGTGTACATATCCTGAACAGCTGCGATGTCAGGATGTACCAGAATACTTTTGTCAACAGCACCGCCTGCGTCAGCCGCAGCGAGAGAAGCGCGGTAGGCGATCATTTCGGATGGCATCCGGCGACGGGTCCCGGCGTTGATGAGCGTGACGGCCATGTCTTCGTCAATAACCTGATGACCGGCGATGACGGTTTTAACAGGCCGCTGCTGTTCGTGTGGCAGCGCAAGATGCTTTGCGACCGGCTCAAAGAGCCCCAGTTTGCCAGTATTGACAATAATGTGTACGTGCAAAATCCCTCCGGCAGAACCCTCCCGCTGATCTATTGGAGCCCGGCTGCGAATGAAAACTGCACTGCCGCCCTTGATTTACCTGCTGAGCTGAATAAGCTTCTCCCGCAGTTCTCGGCACACAGCCTGCTTTTTACCGGAGGCAGTGTGTACAAATCCCGCGAGCTGGGTAACTACCAGGTGCTTCAATCATTTCCCGGCATAAAGGCTGCCTCTCCCTTACCGGCAGATATAAGCGCTCTTCTCAGCAGGCCAAAAAAAGGCTTGCCCTATATCGGCGCCTATCCGCTCTGACAAAAACCTGAGGACACGCCACAAGGTCTGCGGTTGACTAAAAAAAACCCTGAGGCCACGTCCCGGGGTCACGGGTTGACTAAAAAAAGACCCTGGGGCTATGCCGCAGGGTTACTGTCTGACTAAGCAGAACTATTTTATGGGAATGGCTGACCGGGACTATTATTCCAGCCAGTTATTCTTTTCGAGGAGGGCAATGCCATCCCTGATAATGCTGTTCAGATCATCTGGCGGCCGGTTGAAAAGGCCGATATACAATATATCCTTATCGGGAATGACAATATAAAACGCCCTGAAGCCTCCCTGGTCACCGTTGTGATAAATCAGGTTAACCCCTGTTTTATTCTCTTCGTCAAGGAATTGTTTTTCCCCGATAAACCAGCTGTAACCTATAAACGGTTCACCGTCACCTGACCAGTTTTCTGATTTGAAAACTGTACGTGATTTTTCTGTCAGTTCCCTGCCAAGGAAGACATTCTGCTCAATGGCTTTCTCATATTGTGCAAGCTCTGTGACAGAGCTCCAAACACCTCCGTTGCCTGCTGCCGCGAAAGTGGGGTACTCACCGTAGTCAGATTCGACATACCGGCCATCCTTCAGCTCATATCCGTGAGCAACACCTTCCCGGGGGTAGGGCCCGTCGGTTATCTTGCTGCTCACCATCCCGGATGGCAGGAAGATACTGTCTGTGATGAATTTCTGCCATGGCTGACCTGTTACTTTCTCAATGATAAGCGCAAGTCCGTTGAAGGCGGGATTGGAATATTCATATCTTTCGCCTGGCTCAAAATTCAGGCTGTCCGCCTGCTTTACCGGTGCGAAGTTCTCCTCATCCTTTGCGCTCAGGAAGAAATCAAAATTATTCTCCACATCCCTGTTGTCCGGCAAGCCGGAAGTGTGTGATAACAAATGGTATATTCTTACCTTATCTGCAATATCCCTGTTTTTGAAATCGCCAAAGTATTTGCTGAGGCTGTCTTCGACTGAGAGCAGGCCATTCTCCTGTAAAATTAATATGCCGTTTGAGACAAATGTCTTTGATACAGAACCGAGATTAAACAGTGTGTTGCCGGTGATTTTTTCCTTTGTTTCAAGATCAGCCAGCCCGTAACTGCGCAGGAAGACAGTCACATGTCCCTTCTTGACCAGCACGGAACCTCCCGGTTCCTCAGCACGGAATTGTTCAGACAGTAATGAATCCATTTCCCGCGCAAGATTATCTGCGGATTTATATGAATTGCACCCAGTCATAAACAGAAATAAAACAAGGATTCCGCCGGTATTGATCTTTGCCTCCCTCATTCTAATAACCAGAACTTTCAAATACCTTCTTTCCTCCGACCCATGTCTGCAGTACTTTTGTATCCCTGATCTTCACAGGGTCAATAGCTGTGATGTCATCACCCAGCACAACGAAATCAGCCAGTTTACCGGGCTCGAGCGTTCCCTTGATCTTTTCCTCGAAGGAGGCATAGGCGGCATTTTTTGTATAGGCTGTCAGAGCCTGCTCAACCGTGATCTTCTGCTCCGGCACCCAGCCGTCAGGGTTCTTGTCATCCAGCGTCCTGCGGGTGACGGCAGCGTAAATACCTTCAAGCGGTGTTGCCGGTGCTACCGGCCAGTCGCTGCCGAAAGCAACGACAGCTCCTGCATCAATCAACGATTTAAAAACGTACATCGATTTAACCCGGTCGGGACCGATCAACGGTTCAGCCCATCTGCCATCATCGATTGCATGATATGGCTGCATGCATGCAATGACATTCAGCTTTTCAAACCTTTCAATATCACCTGGAGCAATGTGCTGTGCGTGCTCTATCCTGAACCTCCTGTCTTTCACGCCGTTTTCATTTTCAACCTGCTCATAGATGCCCAGCATGATATTGATGGCACGGTCGCCTATTGCATGTATCCCGACCTGCAGATCAGCCTTGTCGGCATTTGAGATCCACGTGTACAGATCGTCCCTTGAATTGACCAGCAGGCCGGAATCTGTCAACAGATCAGTGTACGGTTCAAGAAATGCAGCGGTATGAGACCCCAGCGACCCGTCAATAAACCCCTTCAGTCCGCCTATCCTCATCCAGTTATCACCTCTCCCTTCACGCGCAACCTGTTTCACAAGCTTTTCCCACCTGCTGATCGTCTCCATGATGTAAACCCTGGTGATCAGGTTACCGTTGTTCCGCACCCGTGCAATTGCATCTGCATAGCCGGCGGCATCAACGGCATGTACAGATGTTACGCCGTTTGAGGCAAAGTAATTCATTGCTGCCACCAGGGCTTTATCCACTTGTTCGTCCGATGCTGATGGTATTTTGCCGAAGATGTAATCCATCGCATTATCCTTGAAAATGCCTGTGAGCTCACCGGTTTCATTGCGCACAATGGTTCCGCCTTTTACGTCCTTAACCTTCCTGTCAATACCAGCTTGTTTCAGGGCGAGGGAGTTTGCAAGAGCCATGTGGCCGTCGAGCCGCTCGACAAATACCGGATTGTCAGGGGTGACTGAATCGATCCAGCTTCTCTCAGGAAGTGTCTCCCATCCCTTGCCGTCCCATTCACCGCCGGTGATCCATGTTCCCGGTTTGACGGAGGCAGCAAATTCAGCCAGCCTTTTTATGAATTCCTCCGGCGTCGAGGCATCCCTGAGCTGTACGGAAGAAAGATTTAAACCACCCTGCAGGAAGTGTAAATGGGAGTCAATAATGCCGGGGATGACAAATTTTCCCTCCAGGTCGGTAACCACCGTGTTTTCGCTTTTAAGCTTCATGATATCCCGGTTACTTCCAACCGCAATGATTGTATCACCGGATACCGCCATGGCTTCTGCCAGCGGCTGGCTTTCATTTCCGGTCCAGATTTTTGCATTTGTTATTATCATATCTGACGACTGATTATTTTTCTGACATGAGATCACACTGAACAGCAGTGCAACCGTAACGAGGTATTTGTCGAATTTTTTCATGTGAGTTAGCCTATATTAATTGGATGATTGTTCTTATTTATCTCAGGTTATCAATCTTTTAGCAACTTCAGGGTTACCAGGTACGCACAGTGGTCTGACGCAATGGAATCGCAAATAACCTTTGTCTCCACGGGTTCCCATTTCCCTGCAGGATAATACATCACATAGTCGATCGTTATCACCGGAGCATCGGACGGGAATGTTGGCTCAGGATTGATCTTATCATAAGTGGCAGACCATATCTCTTCAAGGATTTTGATCGGGTTGCTGCCCGGTTGGGCATTCAGGTCTCCGGCCAGGATGGCAGGGTAGGGGCCTGATGTAAAAACTTCATTGATCTTCTCCGCCTGCGCTACCCTGTCTGTTTCAGGTTTAAGGTGATCGAAGTGGGTCCCGATGAATGCTATCGTGTCTCCGGAGGGCAGTACCACAACTGCTTCCAGGGCAGTCCTTGGTTCGTTTCCCGGAGTATTGGGCAGGGGTACATTCCTTGTACTTATAAAACTGTATTTCGATAAAATACCTTCACCGTACTCTCCGCCGTCATAGTACATCGCCCTGCCGAATAAGGGTGTCATATGCGTCCTTATTCCAAGTTCTGTAGCCAGATCGATATGTCCGGACCGGTTGGTATTTAAATCTACTTCCTGCAGTGCCACAAGATCAGGATCAGCATCGGTGATAACCCTGGCTATGACATTGAGGTTATAATCACCCCTGGTAGTAGCACCGTGGTAAATATTATATGAGAGAATTTTTACCGTAATATTGCTGTCACTCAGGTCCTGCGCCTGGCATGCCTGTACAGCCAGCAGTATTGTCAGCAGGAGAGTGATCTTAACTTTCATACTCAACTGTTTTGGGTCGTTTTTATGTTGTTTCATTGAGGCTGTTAATTATCTTTTTATCGGGATAAAGCGTTCCTCCCTTTGTCAGCCATGATACGCCGAAGGAAACAAGCGTGACAGTTTCAGCCCAGAATACAAATGTCGATTTGGGGTGGTCTTCATCGAAGAATATTATAAATATCTCCGCCGCAATGAGACTGGATATCATTAACGATCCGCAGACAATATAAATCCTGTTTCTCTTCAGTTTCCGGTTTGTGGGCATTGATGTTTTTTTTGTAAAAAGAAACAGTGAAATCCCTGAAAGGATGATAAAGAGACATGCTGCACTGTAAAAATGAACATGTGCCTGCCAATCATACGGTCCTTCTTTTACTGTTGGGAAAAAAGCCAGAACAAGGGCAAAGAATCCGGCCAGACTTCCCATCCGGTTATCCCATTTATCATAACCTTTATAGAAAAACAGGAAAAGCGAAATGGCACAAAGTGAACCGACAAAAACATTCCTCATCCCTGTGTAGTAATAAACGCTGATGTTTTTTAGAGTAAAGTCTTCCTTAAAGATCAGGTGACCGCCAAGCATCAGTACAAAGGGCAGCAGGATGCCGATCCATCCTACAGCCTTCCGCAGAGCCAGGTAGGAAAAGGTCAGGTCTGAGTGATCGTCTCCGGATATTTTCTGCATGTGTGTTACCTGGTTGTGGGCCCACCCATGTTGGTGAACACAATGTTAACAGGTTCCCTCAAAGCAAAGTTGATTCAATTTTTAAAAGTATGAAATTTTCCGACACATGTTCTCAATTGACCACATCATACAAAACGCAGAGAGACTTGTAGTCCGCTGAATTCCGTACCTGAGCCAATATAATGCCTGCCGGGGGAAAGCCCGATAAAAATCCTCGGTCAGGTATTCTTTATGAATTTATACCTGATCCCGGCTGAAGCCTGGATTATGAGATCTTCAGAGCCGAAATCAAGGGTTGGCTCCAGCTCTATGTGCATGGAAAACCTGTTAAGCTTCTCAAAGGGACTGAACTGTACCCCAACCGGCAAGACGAACCCGGTGAGGTAATTAACATTGACTCCTAATCCGAGATAGATATTGTGCTGCTCCCTGGTTACCGCATTATAACAGAAGATCAACTCAGGTGTTATATTTGAAAGATCTGTGTCACTGTACAGCCTCAGCTCTGTCCAGAAACGGGGTCCGAAATCGTACCCCAGGCCTATCTTCGAAAGGTTTGAGAAGTAATAGGAAACACTTAACTGAGAGAATGCGGCAACCGGTAACACCGCAAGCATACCGGTCAAAACCAGTACTTTGATCAGTTTTTTCATGGTAGTTATGTTTAAAAGGTGACTGTCAGTTTCAGGCTCTTATGCATCCCTTGTTCAGTATCCTTTTCACTTTATGATAATTATCTCAGGGTCACGCTCAGGTTATTCTCGCAGGGACTGGTCAGCCACTCATAGATGTCCGATGCGTCTCTTGATTTGTTTTCAACATAGAAATCCCCGGTCTGCCTGATGAGGACGTACCTATACCTGTGGTTCCCGGGTTCGTATATATATCCGGTATATGAAAGCGAGCCGAAATCGCACATCTGGTGTTCCGGGGTGGTCAGCTTATCTTTCTGTGCATTTGCAAGTTTTTCTGAGTATAACTGGAGATCACGCTTGTCGACTGTGCAGGATTTATCTCCGAGCTGAGCCAGGTTCTCTTCCATGGCGGCCTCACTGATAAAGCCTTCACTGTCAGGAAAATTCCACGCAGCAGGAAGGTTGAATTCCCTGACATTTCCACCGGCATCAATAATCAATCCCGAATGCTGATACCCCCAGGCGTAGTTTATATATTGAACCTCGAAAACAGCTGTTGGATGGAGATCATTGATCATCTCACAGCCTGTGAGAAACAAAGTCAGGAAAAGTATTGTAAGGTTGCGTTTCATCTTCTTTAACAACGAAACTGTTCTCAAATCCGTCATAAAACCCGGATAAATGCAACAAATTGTATGCCAGACAAAAGGAAATGGCTCTCTGAATCGTCCCTTTTACTGTGGTGTTCATCTGATTATCCGTTTGCCAGTAACTCCGCGGCCTCTTTAAATTGATTTACAAAGTTAAAAGGCACCAATGGAGTTATTCATGTAATAGACGGGGTGCTTCTTCCTAAGTAGTTAATTACTAATAGAATAAATTAAAGCTCTCTGATCAATTCAGGGAGCTTTTTTTAAACATTAGACCCAGGGAATAGTTTCCTGAGTATATTTTCACGGTAATCGAAAATAGAATTTAATTGCTTACTGATGAATATGCTGTTGGCTAAAGCTCCTAAAAATCCAAAAGGTGGTGAATAGGATACAATGTCTGTCATGAGAACACCCTGGCCGGAGGGTTCAATGAAGTGCTGATGATGCCACATCGAATAGGGTCCTATTCGCTGCTCATCGACGAAATACCTCATTTCTTCAACATGGGTAATTTCTGTCACCCAGGTCATTCTCATCCCCAGTACAGGTTTTACGGTATAACTAATAATCATCCCCGGGTACATCTTTTCTGAAAGGTTTTGGGAATTGATTTCAAAACCCATGTAATCAGGAGTAATCTTCTTCAGGTTTTTCGGAGACGATATAAAATCCCATACGTCTTCTATTGAACCGTTAACTATTTGTGTTTTAAATAACTGATAAAATGCCATATATCATATTTTTAGCGTTGAAAGCCCCCCTTCTACATGGAGTACCTGTCCTGTAATCCGTCCTGATTTATCAGAAATCAGAAATCCGGCCATTCAGGTCAAGCGGCGCTATCTGCAATAGTAATGGAATTGGAGATGTCAATGCTGAAAACAAAATATTTATTTTTTTCAGAATGTAAACTGAAAATGATTTAGTGTTTGTACATTTGGCTATTTTGTTTTTGCATAAGCGGGGGCCTGGCGAATTATCCTTTAGGTCCGTTTCAGGTGTTCGTGAAGTTTTCTGTGAAACTAAAGTTGAACAATTCTCCTGTAGTTGTGTTTATGTTATGTAATTAAATGATTATTAATTTATAAAATAACAACGTATGAAAAAAGTATTTTCAATTTTTATGACAGTAGTTTTAGCTGTTTCCCTCTTTACGCTTTCTTCCTGTGAAGATGATGAGAAAATTACATATGCAAATGTTCTGGTCACCCATGCATCTCCTGATGCTCCTGGCGTTGACCTGTTGATTGATGATGTTAAGGTAAACACCCAGCCACTTACTTACCCTGATAATACTGGCTATCTGGATGCAGAAACAGGTACCCGGAACATTAAAGTAAACGTTGCCGGTACCTCTACCACAGTTATCAATGGGAACCTTGATCTGGAAGTAGACAAATACTACTCAGTATTTGCAGTTGATCAGGTATCGGAGATTACAGGTCTGGTACTGGAAGATGATCTTACAATGCCGGCAGCAGGAAAAGCCCATGTTCGTTTTGTGCATCTTTCACCCGATGCCCCGGCAGTTGATGTCGCAGTTGCAAGCAGCGGGGCTGTAGTATTTTCTGATATTGCATTTAAAGAATCTACAGCTTTTACTCCGCTTGATGCAGGAACCTACAACCTTGACGTTCGCGTAGCAGGAACCACAACGGTAGCTCTGGTCTTGCCTCCTGTTACACTGGAAGCTGGTAAAATCTATACAGTTTTTGCAAAAGGCTTCCTTGAGGGAACCGGAACACAGGCTCTGGGTGCAGAAATTATAATTAACAAATAGTCCGCCTGGGATACAAAAAATCCCCTGGCGGGAAGCCGGCGATCTTTTTTAAGCCTTAACAAAATTGAAGCTCTCTGATAAATTCAGGGAGCTTTTTTTTACAATTATACCCTTGAAACAGTTCCTCAGGCTGATTTTCACAGTAATTGCAAATAGTAACCAACTGCTCACTGATGAAATACCTCATTTCTTCACATTTGTTAAGACTGTAAAAAGTATTTTCACGCGAGTTGTACTTTTTAGATTAACAATTGTTACCTTGGTATGGTTCCGGATCAGTTAAGTACTTTTTGTGAAACAATTCAGATTGATACCTGGCTGTCCGGCCAGTTTGACTGTTTGATTAAGCCGTTAATCCTTAAATGCTGATGCTATGTTTATAAAACTGTTTATTATTGCCTTACCCGTCTTTTTTGTAATCGATATGGTTTGGCTGGTACTTGTGGCAAAAAAGTTTTATCAGGAACAGATTGGCTATCTGATGAAACCGGATATTAACTGGTTTGCTGCAATAATTTTCTATTTATTGTTTATTGCCGGACTGATAGTATTTGTCATTTCACCTGCTGTTGAGAAGCATTCATGGGTTCATGCGCTCCTTTTTGGAGCACTTTTTGGTCTCATTACATATGCTACTTACGATCTGACAAATCTGGCCACCCTGAAAGACTGGCCATTGTTAGTTACCGTGGTTGATTTAATCTGGGGTACTGTATTGGCATCTGCCATTTCCGTGATTACCTATCTGATCGCAAACAAAATATTTAATATCAGCTGATAACAGTATCAGCTTTTTTAAGCAGGAGGACAATCTTCATGGCTTCATCCACATGACGCTGAACCTCTGTTTGCGAATCGAAAATATAAACTACCTTGCCTGAACGGTCTGCGACGTAAGTCACCCGTCCGGGAATTAATCCGAAAACCCTGCTGGGAACGCCAAATAATTTTCTTACAGTATTTTCATTATCGCTTAACAGTGTATAATTGAGTCGGTTTTTTTCCGCAAAATCCTTATGGCTTTCGACCGACTGACTGCTTATCCCTATAATAATTGCGTCAGCCTCATCAAAAATATCTGAGATGTCCCGGAAATAGCAGGCTTCCTTTGTACAGTTCAGGCTGCCATCCTGCGGATAGAAAAAGATAACCAGCTTTTTCTTGCCAAGATAAGTGTTGATATCGAAAAGATTTCCATTCTGATCCTTAAGTGAAAAACTGGGGATATAGTCCCCGATTTTGATTTGGGCCATTTTACATATATTAAACTAAACTATGATGAGGAAACAAATGAATACAGAATAAACGACCAGGAATGTAACTCCTTCGGGTCTGCCAGTGCTCTTTCCTTTTCCTCCAAACTTAAATACAAGTAACAAGAAGCTTTAAAAATTGTTTATTTCCAACTATGATCTTCCTTCATTTACATGACATACCTGCCCGGTGCAACTTTATCTGCCGTTCCTATGCAGCTATTTCTTTATTCCGACATAGTACAAATCGAATCCGCCTTTTCCTCCGGGTCGGTCCGAGGAAAAGACCATCAGGTCATTCAGGAAATTATTGAGGTAATGTTCCTCGTCCATGTCGGCTATTATGGGCCTGTATTCATCGTATTCAGTGTTTATGGCATCTCCGAAATTTACAGGAGCTGACCATTGGTTATTGACATACTTTGAATACCAGAGATCAAAGCCGCCCAATCCGCCTGCCCTGTCTGAGGAAAAGACCATGATATCACCCCTGATATACGGACACTTGTCATCGCTTCCGGTACTTAATGTTTCCACTTTCTCAATGGCCACATCGGTGGATTGATTTATTAGTTTGCCTGTGTTGCCGGTAGCCTTGTAGATATCAAAGCTGCCGTCCCTGTCCGATGTGAAATAAAGAACTTCGATTCTCGTCTGTTCATCATATAGAATTGTCGGATAAGCCTCCTCAGACTCTGAATTTATTTCGGAAAGCCCGGCAGGTTCACCTGTTATAACATATTCATCATCCTCCACTTCCAGGGCGGCACAGTAAATGTCAAGGTTCCCGCCTTTATCAGAGGCATAAAAGAACCGTTTCTGAGCATCAGTGAGCTTTGTCGGATCAAAAAACCCATTTGCCGGATCATACACCAGGCAGGGGCCAAGTTCATTGCCTGATGAGTTAATGGCATCAAGAAGTCCAAAATCCCTGAAATCGGCATTCATTTCGAATTTACCGGAAATGAGAGATGAGTAAGCCATGCAGTCATAACAGATAAAATCAAAATCCCCTTCGATCTTTCTGTTCGTTGAAAAAACAAGTGTAAAATATTTTTCCGACCAGTCATAATCCATGTCCGAATTATAATCATCGTGGGAAGAATTGACCTGCCTGAAATTCTGAGGTGTAACAGGTATAAGCCCCTTGTCGAAATTTTGCCTGTGGGTGTCGTAGCAGGAAGCCAGTATTATTGGAAATGCAAGTATTATTGACCGGAAGGCTTTTATTCTATTCATGGTTAGGCAGGGTTAAAGCATGATAGTTAAGCCGATGTTTATATTCTGAAAACTGACAGGCAGGTCAAAATGCTGTTCGAAGCTGGTTTCATCGCTGAAGACAGGTTTGGTTGAAAACCGGCCGTATGAGAGGTTGATCCCGTACTTTTCCGAAAAGAAATAATTAAGCTGCGCTTTTATACCGGCGGATCCCGCAGCATCATTATCCTTGCTTACACTGTTAATCACCCCCGTCTCATCATCGGTGACAACCAGTTCAGGATGATGACACAGGGCAAATCCGATCATCGGAACAAACAACACTTCAAAGTGGCTTCCGATGGGTATCTTGAACACCAGTCCGAAAGATGTATTAAGGAACTGGTAAGCTCCTGCTTCCGTCTGTATCCCCTCCGTTCGGTTTAACGCAAGGTAGTATTCATTTGTGTAAGCGCTTTCGTTGAAACCAAAAACAGAATATCCGATACTGGCATTTAAAGCAAAATATTTACCGGTATAGCGGTAGTAATTCAGCTCAGCGTTTCCACCGGCAGTTGCAAAACCCGCATCGTATCCAAAGGTAGTGCCCGCGAATTCATTTGTGGGAAGTGAAATTCCGGCGTGCCCGGTGAAAACATTTTTCTTGTTCTCATCCTGCGCATACATTGAAGTTCCCGCAGCGAGAAGAAAAAAATACAGCAACAGGTTTTTCACCAGTCTCATGATCCAAATGCTAATGCCATACAAAGGTATTTATTATTATGATGAATGACCGCATACGACGGTTACAACCATACAGAATAAAAGGCTTTGGGTATCATTCCTTTTTAATGTCCTTATGATAGTTTTTTAAAAGCTTGCCGAATACCTTGTCCTTCTTCCGTTTCTCTGCAATTGTAAATTCGTAATGTGCATTTTCCCGCTGTAACCTGAGGTAGTTTTCATAAAAGCTTTTATCGATTTCTCCAGTATTGACAGCTGCGATAACACTGCATCCAACCTCATTTGTATGAGTGCAGTCTTTAAATCTGCACTTCCGGGCAAGGCTCACAATTGCATCAAATGTGATTTCCAGGCCGCTTGCCAAATCGGCAATGCCAACCTCTCTCATTCCGGGAGTGTCAATAATGATGCCTCCGTTCTCGAGAACGAACAGTTCACGGTGGTCAGTGACGTGCCTGCCCTTGTTTGTGCTTAGACTTATTTGTCCGGTTTTCAAGATGTTCTTCTTTAGCAGGTTATTTATGAGGGTCGATTTACCTGCTCCTGAGGAGCCTATCACGCAATACGTCCTGCCTTTTTGTATAAAATCAAGTACATGGTCAACCCCTTGCAGGGTCATGTTACTGAGCAGTATACATTTTATTCTTCTCTCTCTTTTTTCAAGGCGGTTAATGGCATCCTGCACTTCATTTTCGCCGGACAGATCAATCTTACTGATTACCAGGACCGGTTCAATGCCTGCGGAATAGCATATCGTCAGGTATCGCTCAAGCCTGTTGATGCTGAAATTATGACTTATTGCCTGGACGATGAAAGCGGCATCTATATTGGCTGAAATGATCTGAACTTCCCCTGGTTTACCGACTGCCTGTCTTTCGAGTACTGATTTTCTGGGTAGTATTTCATGAATGATCGCCTGATCTAAATCATAGACTGTCATGGTTATCCAGTCGCCTACAGCAGGAAAGTCAGCACGTGAGCTGGCAGTGAATCTCAGGTTGCCGGTTATCTCAGCCTCGTATTCTTTGTCGCCATCAGTAACGACATATCTTTCACGGTGCTCCTGAGTTACCCTTCCAACTGAAAGGTCTGAAAGATGATTTTCTTCCAGGTACGCTGCAAGATCGGCAGTAAAGCCAAGGTCATAGATGTTCATCTCCGGGATTTATATTTCTGCCTGGTGTCAGCCATGTGCAAGCTCCTTCAGCATCCAGATGCTGCATGTTCTGTGCTTTGAGTCACCAAGGGGTTTATTCATCCTGACAAAGCCTTCCTTTTCGTAAATACCAATTGCTTTTGCGAAATGGGGCAGACTCTCAAGATATAATTGCCTGTAGCCTAATTCTATAGCCGAACGGGTGCATTTCTGCAATAATTCCTTTCCAATTCCTTTGCCCCTGGCGTCTGCTGAAAGATAAAACTTGACAAGTTCTGCGCAGTCCTGGGGCAATCCTTCAGAAGGATAAATGCCGCAACATCCTACAGGTTCATTGTTGCTCACGGCAACCCAGAGCACCGACCTCGGTTCAAGGAACAATTCATAAAGATGGTCTGTTGTCGGATCAGAATAGACTGTTCCTTCATGGGGAGCATCATGCTCCCTGAAAACCTCCCTGATAATTAGGGCCAGGCGCTGATTATCTTTTTTTTCTATGGGTCTGACAAGATGTTCCATGCTTCAGCGGAAAGGGTTAATTGCAGGATATCGCATCAGTTTCTTTTTTACGTATTTCTTCCAGCCTGGCTTGTGCGTCAGGGTCTAAAGCAAAGTGTCTTTTGAGTTTATCACAGGCATATTCACCGCAATAGGCACAATTTATTACTTTCTTCTCGATTGCGCATTTTCTTATCTCACAGTCGGTGCAGCCAGTAAACAGCCTTCCGTCAGTCGCTTTGCATCCGTCACAGTCTGTAATAATCTCCGGTTTCGGAGTAGTTTTATAAATACGGGCCAGTTGCTCCGCTATTTCGATTCTCAATCTGGCCTTTACTGAATCATCTTTTTCAAGCGTTGCAAGATGAATTGGGCAGCTTTCACATGCCAGGCCGCAGTAAGCAATCGATGTCATACTTCTGGTTATCAGGTTCGAAATAACATCAATATTTTTGGAAGAAACACAAACAGTCCTATCAGAAGGGCAGTTATGGAGCTGATCAGGACTCCTGCCGCAGCAAGGTCTTTCACTTCTTTAATTGACTTTTGCTTTTCAGCAGACACAAAATCAGATAACTTTTCAATGGATGTATTTATAGCTTCAGCAGTAAAAACCATCCCAATTGCAATAAGGACGGCCACCCACTCTGAAATTGAAATTTTTAAAGCTATGCCTGCTATAATTACTGACAGGCCAGCAGTTAAATGTATCCAGGCATTGTGTTCGGTAAAAAACAGGATCCTGATGCCATTGAAAGCAAACCTGAAGCTCTTAAGCCTGTCACCGATTTTAAATTTCTTGTTATTCATGACAACTGCACATAAAGCTACATTGAATTCTTCATTTAACGCGGAACCGAAACAAAAAAAAGACGAATTCAAACGGACCCCAACCTGCCGGCCGGTTAATTATCTGTCACTAATGAGGCGGCACCCTGCAGTAATGCTTCTTCTGAACAGTCATCATCCGGTTGCACCCGCATGATTTATTCCCTGCCCATGATTGATTTTGCTGCATGATACGCCATCGAAAAACAACCCTGGATCAGAAAACCTCCGGTGGGTGCATCCCAGTCTAGCATTTCCCCCGCTACGTATATCCATGGGTATTTTTTCAACGAAAAGTCATCATTTACTTCTCCCGGGTCGACCCCTCCAACAGTTGAGATGGCTTCTTCCACGGGTCTCAGGGAATCAACGGGGATGGCCAGGTTCTTAATGCTGCTTATGAATTCCGGAAGCGACAGAAAAGTGTCCTTTGTTGTATAGGATTTTATGATAGCCATCTGAGCGGGACTTAAATTGAATAACTGACCATATTCATTTGTCCTGACATTTTTTCCAACAGTTTTCTGTACCAGTTGCTCCACGGTATTTAATGGTTTAAAATCAATACTAATATGCAATGGTATATTTTTGTTAAGCATGTTACGGATGACCGGAACTAACTGATAGACGGCGCTGCCTTCCATACCGTAGTCAGTGATAACCGCCTCACCAGGCACTTTAAAATCGTTCACGGAGAGATGTATGTTCTTTAAAGGTTTTCCGGAATGGTACAGACTGACAGCCTCCGGCCAGTTAATGTTAATGCCACAGTTGGAAGACTGAAAGGGGTTGGTCGCGATACCCATGGATTCGAAAACAGAACGCCATGATCCGGTTGAGCCCGTTTTGGGCCATGAAGCCCCTCCCAGGGCAAAAAGGATGTAATCAGCTTCCAGTGTTATCTCCTGTTCCTGATGTTTAAATGTGACATGCCTGGTGTTGTCAAATCCAGCCAGTTCATGCTGCATGTGGAACTGAACCCCCTGGTTAAGTAATTTCGTTTTTATTTTGTCGAGGACATCACTGGGCCTGATGCCTTTTTCCGGGAATACCCTGCCACCGGAACCTGCGAAGGTGGGGATGCCCATCGAAGAAAGCCATTTCCGGAAATCCGCAGGGCCGAATTCTGATAATGACCTGTCCATAAACCCGGCAGGCGAATATTTCGCAGCCAACTCCTCACCCTGGAGATTACTGGTCAGGTTAAATCCGCCCTTTCCGGCAAGCAGAAATTTCTGCCCGACGCTTTTCTCCCTGTCGAATAAAGAAACGTTGTGTGCCTTACTCAGTAGATCAGCAGCCATTAAACCTGCCGGTCCGCCACCGGTAATTATGATATTCTTCCTGCCCATAAGCAGATTCAGACCCTCAGCGATCCTCGGAAAGCCCTGACACCATAGTAGGAGGGAGCACTGTTATGATACACGAAGACTTTGCCGTAACGGCGGTCAGCAAAGAGAGCGCCGCCAAGCTTCCTGATATCAGCAGGTGTTTTCAGCCAGCTCGACGTTTTCGTATCAAAATTGCCTAGTTCCTGCAACTGCCTGTACTGCTCCTCATCTAAAAGCTCAATGCCTATGGCAGCTGCCATTTCGGCAGCATTAGCTTCCGGTTTAAATGATTTCCTTGACTCAAGTGCTTCGCGGTCAAAACAAAGATTTCTGCGGCCGGCAGGACTTTCCGCGGAACAATCATAAAAAATATATTCACCAGTCTTTTTATCAAAACCGACAACATCGGGTTCACCCCCGGTCCGTTCCATCTCATAGAGTGACCATAGTTTTTCGCCACCAGCTGACAGTTCCAGCCTTGCCTGCACTTTTGCCCATTCAAAACCTTTATGGCGATTCATGTTTTTCTCAAAACGTGCTTTCAACGCTCTGAGCAGTTCTTCCCGCTGTTCAGCAGACAGCTTCTTTTTTGTTGCAACGTTTGACATAGCTCGGATTTTAAGGGAACAAATAATTGCTAATTATTTAACAAGAAAACTGGCCCTGTGTTCAGACCTGGAAACTCAATTCGGAATTAGGTCCTTTCATAAGCAGGGCCCTATTCTCCTTTTTGCAGGTTCTTTTCATCTGTACTTCGACTGCAAATATTTAATTGTCTCTTTCGCTATTTTTTTGAGAACGTCCTGATTGATGTCAGACAGTTTCTTTACATAAATACATGCTTTCCCCATTTTAAATTTCCCTAAACCTTCAAGGAGGTATTCATGCTCCCTGGCTCCCGTGAAGACATAAAGTGAAATTGCCGCTTTTCTTGGTGAAAAGCCTATCAGAGGCCAATCCCCCTCCTGACGGCTTCTGTCTGATTTGTAGTGATAACTACCAAAACCGATCATTGACGGTCCCCACATTTTGGGTTCAAAGCCAGTCCAGTCTTTCATGAGGTTTAATAACTCAAGACTGTCCCTGCGTTTTTGTTCCGTATCGGCAAATGAATTAATAAATCCGATTACGTCTGCTGCGGTTTGTCTTGTTTTTAATTCCATTTACTGATAGGTAAGTTGATGTGCAGTTCATTTTTATTTTTCTAGTCCCAGACATATTTCCACGCATCTTTTTGTTTTTTCCAGATTGTGTGGAATACTCCGGTACGTTCAATTTCGTTACCGGTAGAGTCCTTTACTGAATAGACATACTTTCCATAGGTATAGGCAAGTGTACCGCAATCAGCTATATAGATATAGTCAGGAGTCCATGCCAGTGTTGCATCCGGATTTGCATATTTTGTGTAGAAGTGCCTGATGCTCTCCTTACCCTTTATAAGGGAATCATTGGCTCTGAGGATTACGGCATCATCGTCAGCATAATAAAAAAATGCTTCTGCCTGGCCTTTTTCAGCGACCATTTTTTCGAATGCCTTTTCAGTCTGAAGGATTTCGTTTCGCACAACATCCTTATCAACAGGATGTTTGCAGGAGACGAGAAGTAACAGGGGGATGAGCAATAGCTTATTCATGGTTTCCAGGTGTTTGATTATCAGTGTTGGGTGTTCGTGCCTTCACTTCCGGGTCATCCATAAGGCACCGTTTTCCCTTACCTCCTTTACCCGATAGGCGGCAATCTTTTTAATAAGTGATTTAGGAAGTGGTTTGCTGTATGGAAATTGTATCGTGTCTTTGCCGGTTTTATAGTCTGTCAATTCCTTTGCGAAAGGGATCATGGCGGAGTGTGTTGGCATGAAATTAATATGTGATTTGAAAGCTGAATATGAGAACAGGATTCTCTTTTCTGCAAAAACCGGTGATCCCCACTTAAGTGATTCTGTCGCATCCGGGGCAACTTCTTTCAGGATGCTGCGCAATTCAAGGAGTTTCTCTTTTGCTTCCCTTGGTGCCGCATCGATATATTCCATGACAGTTGTCGGTTTAGGCTTTTCCATCATTAATATTCAAGTGTTTCTGTCATATTATTAACAAGGTAATCCGAGAATTGTTTTTCATTTTTCCCGGCTCCGGATGAGGATTGACGTTTGGCACAAAAGGGCAAAAGCAATAACCGTGACAAGCCTGTTAATTCTATTGTCCGCGTTATGGGTTCGGGCTATTAATTATTTAGTTTATAATGGTCCTGGATGAAAATAACCAACTCTTTGCCATCATTGTTTACTACTTCTAAATAGCTTATCAGTCCTTCTAGTCCGCGGTTCCACAGGAAGAGGTGTGCATAGGCCTGATTCAAAGAGTTCTTGCCAAGTTCAGTTAACGGTACCGGTGCATTGCCAACCTTGCTGAGGCTTATGAAATCAAACAACTGACTGTAGTATGTCAGGTCAGTGAGGGCATCATACATAAGGTTTGACTGAGTGTAGTACCTCTTTAGTGTTTGATCATATTTCATTATTTTGTCAGAAACCTCTTTTTTTCTGATAAGACGGAGCTCTCCGCTGCTCTTAAGTTGCTCGATGGTCCTGTCATTTGAAACAAAGACCTCTAAACCCAGGTTTCTGGTCCAGAGTTTGAAAACATCATTTGAGTTTTCTATGGTTTCAGGATTTAATAAAGCTACCAATACGCTGTCAATACCTGTATTCATCATCCTGAGTCGGTTCAGGGTCCTGTTTGATTCGATCGTATCTGAAATAACATCTTCCACAATTGAACGAATGAAAATTTTCTCCCGTTGATGTTCGGACATGGACTCACGCCAGTTGTCAGCCATAAATCCGCAAAAGACCGCAAGAAAAAGCAACACGAAATCGAATATATGATCTCTTATTTTCTTTAAAAGGGTTTTTAGTTTGCTTATGGAAGTTTGTTCACTGTGGAAGGGCTCTGATTCTGTCGGTTTATCATGAATTGACGTACCGTCTTCCTTTACAAAAGATTGAGCAGATCCTTCGTTTGAATCTGATGTTGCCTGCTTGTGCTGATCTTCCATTTTTTATAGTTATTTTTTTATTTAATATTATAGACGAGACCTTCTACTTTTGAACTGTCTGAGGTTTGAGAATAGGCGATTTATACCAGAACAAGAAAGAAGCTAGTGAGAAAACAAGTTTTCACTGTCATGTATTTTTTTGAGAAATTAACTCAAAAGACGGACAAATTTACAGTAAACTGCAATGCGGGAGATACCCTACAGACTTCCTCCTGTGTACAGATGAATTTACGGGTTTCATGTCGACAAAGCTGAAGCCCCGTAATTGTTTGGTAGTTTGTTGTTGCGGCCAGTATTTTGATTACCTGCTCAACAACTATTGATTGTCAATTTTATGGCTTAATCAAGACTTATCTGCGTGATCGTCAGCTTCATCAGTTTGTTGTTTATCTTTAAATCGATTATATTTCCTTTAGTTTATTACTGCATTTATTTTTTCCCACAGGGCATTATCAAATCCGGAAAGTGCAAAACCGGGATTTGCCGGATCTGATGCGTCTCCCATTCTTACAACCACCATGTTTTTGCCTGGAATTATATAAATCCGCTGGTCTTCTGCACCCATTGCTGCAAACATATCTGCAGGGGCATTTGGAACCAATGCTCCCTGGTAAACAGTCTGACCACCGGGCACCATGTAACTCGTTTTACCATTTAACCACCACAAATATCCGTATGACGGATTTATGTTTTGCGAAGTGCTGATGCTTTCATTAAAAAAGGATTCATTTATAATTGTTTCGTTGTTCCATTTTCCCTTGTTAAGCGCCAGCAATCCAAACCTTGCCATACTGCGGGTATTACTATGGTATATTTTAAATATAAGTCCGTAATCCCAGTAACCGTCCATTCCTGTTTTGTCTTTTAACCTGGTGTTGAAATAGGTTTCAAATTCCTGGTTGCTTGCCGCTGCAACAACATCCATTAGTTTCTGAAAAACATTATGGTACGACCATCGTGTTCCGGCATCCGCCAAATATGTCAGGTTCGGTTTTATTACGAGTTCACTTGCATCATTGATACCCGAAGTCATGGTAAGCAGGTGTCTTGATGTAATTAAGTCTTCTTTTTCTAATGGCTCACTGGTCCAACCCGTCCCCAAATACTGAGATACTTTATTATTAATATTCAGTAACCCTTCTTGCTGAGCTATTCCTGTAGTGGTTGCAACCAGTGTTTTACCGGCACTATTCCATTGCCAGGAAGAAGCTGATGTATGCCCATTGAAATATTCTTCAATCACAATTCTTCCATTTACGAGAATCATAAACGACTTTGTGTGCTTCTGACTAAGATATTCCTTTAATGGCTGAACTGCATTTTCGTTCCAACCCAAATCGGAAATAGATTTTGTTTCCCAGGCAGTGCCGGTATTTGGAGGGAAATACATAGACTCATCAGGATTGGGTCCTGTTCCATCATCATTTTTATTACAACTTAAAACTGGAATTAATAGCAGTACAAGGAATTTAAGATATTTCATAAATTATCCTCTTTAAATAAACATATTTTGAGTCAAGGGACAGATACCGGTATTTCCGGAAGGTTTAATCTTCATTTTGGCTTTTCTGATTGGTCGATGAATACCTGTGGTCCATTGCAATCTTAACCATCAATATACAAACTGCAACAATTGCAGGAAATTTTCTGGCTGGTTAAAATATTTGTTTTATACAGTAAGGAATTGAAATTAACCTAAAGTCAATTCAAAAAAAGTGACAACATGTTCCTTCCTGAGGGAAACCTGTTAGTTATATTGCCAGTGTCAGGTGCCCGACCGGTTTTAGAGTCCGGGTTTAAGCTATTTATCCCCGGGGATCAGAATTGTCTTAAGTAATTCTGAATTTAATGTTTCGATATCCAGTTTGTAGTTTATAGTCCCTCCCCAATATCCGACAGTTACATTGATCATGGTATCATTTAAGACTGACCAGCTTCCCGGATAGTCAGCATATGAGATTGGCGGAGTACCACACCATCCGGAGTTCTTCCTTTCGGTCATGGTTCCGTCACTGTTAAAGTTGTAACAAGGACCGTCAACGAAATCTTTGTTGCGCACGTACATATATGAGTTGTCTTTGAAATCAGAATAAATCCATATGCCAATTAACAGGTTATCAGGATCAATTTGGATTTCGTCTTTTGACACATCCGCTCATAAGGAATAGGAGAGAGATTATAAATATCGTTTTCTTCATCGGGTAGCTTTCGATGATGGCAACAAACTTTATACCAATCTTTAAAGACGAAGAGTTTGATATTCTCAGCAGCTGTGGTAATTTATTATTTTAAATCATAGCGGTCTGCGTTCATTACTTTTGCCCATGCTTTTACAAAGTCATTGACAAACTTTTCCTTGTTGTCATCCTGCGCATAATATTCAGAATATGCACGCAATACAGAGTTTGAACCAAAAACCAGATCAACCCTGGTTGCAGTCCATTTTGTCTGTCCGGTTTTTCTGTCAATAATATGATACAGGTTTTCAGATACCGGCTTCCACGAGAGATTCATGTCTGTAAGGTTTACAAAGAAGTCGTTGCTTAACACACCTTCCCTGTGAGTGAATACACCATGTTTTGTTCCTCCGTGATTTGTTCCTAAAACACGCATGCCACCAACTAAAACAGTCATTTCAGGGGCAGTCAGTCCCATAAGTTGGGTTCTGTCAAGAAGCAGTTCTTCAGGTTTTACTGCATATTCTTTTTTTAGCCAGTTTCTGTATCCGTCATGTATTGGTTCAAGCACTGAAAAAGATTCAGCATCTGTCATATCAGCTGTCGCATCTCCACGTCCGGGGCTGAAAGGAACTTTAATATCAAATCCGGCTTCTTGTGCAGCTTTTTCAACTGCTGCTGTTCCACCTAATACGATTAAATCTGCAATGCTGACTTTCTTTGATAAGCCGGATTGAATTTCTGTGAGTTTATTCAGCACTTTATCAAGACGTTCCGGTTCATTGCCTTCCCAATCTTTTTGGGGAGCTAAACGAATGCGGGCTCCATTTGCACCACCTCTGTAATCAGAACCGCGGAATGTTCTTGCGCTGTCCCATGCCGTATTTATGAGTTCGGTTTGAGTTAGACCACAGGTCAGAAGTTTCGCTTTCAATTCTTTTACCTCTGCATCAGATAGCTTATAATCAACAGTTGGAATCGGGTCTTGCCAAATCAGATCTTCTTTTGGGACATCGGCACCGAGGTAACGGTTTTTCGGACCTAAATCACGGTGGGTCAATTTAAACCATGCCTTTGCAAATACTTGTGCAAAATATTCTGGATCATGATAAAAACGTTCTGATATCTTTCTGTACTCAGGATCCATTTTCAGGGCCATGTCTGCATCGGTCATTATCGGATTTCTGCGGACTCCTGCAATGTGTGCATCAAATGGCTTGTCTTCTTCCTTGATGTTGACAGGTTCCCATTGCCATGCTCCGGCAGGACTTTTTTTCAGTTCCCACTCATGATTCAATAATAAATGAAAATAAGTACGGTTCCATTTATTCGGAGTTGTTGTCCACGCTCCTTCCAATCCGCTGGTTACGGTATGTTCTGCATTGCCTTTCCCTTTTGGATTCATCCATCCCAGACCCTGAATCTCTATATCGGCTGCTTCTGGTACCGGACCTAAAATCGAGGCATCCCCGTTTCCGTGTGCTTTGCCCACCGTATGACCACCGGCAGTCAATGCAACGGTTTCTTCATCATTCATGGCCATACGTTTGAATGTCTCGCGAACGTCTCTTGCTGTTTTCAAGGGATCAGGATTTCCATCTACACCCTCAGGATTGACATAAATTAACCCCATCATTACTGCCGCCAGCGGATTTTCCAGGTCTCTTTCACCTGAGTAGCGGCTTCCCTCGCTGCCGGTAGGGGCTAACCACTTCTTTTCGGATCCCCAGTATATATCTTTTTCGGGATGCCAGATATCCTCACGTCCGCCGCCAAAACCAAATGTCTTGAACCCCATGGATTCATAAGCCATGTTCCCTGCCAGAATGAATAAATCAGCCCATGAAATTTTATTTCCGTACTTTTTCTTTACCGGCCATAAAAGTCTTCTGGCTTTATCAAGATTGACATTGTCCGGCCAACTGTTCAGGGGCGCAAAGCGTTGGTTTCCGGTGTTGCTTCCGCCACGGCCGTCAGCGGTACGGTAAGTACCTGCGCTATGCCAGGCCATGCGGATCATTAACCCTCCGTAGGTTCCCCAGTCGGCAGGCCACCATTCCTGGCTTTCGTTCATTAGTTTTTTAAGATCATTTTTCAGCGCTTCAAGATCAAGTTTTTTGAACTCTTCCGCGTAGTTAAAGTTACTTCCATAAGGACTTGTTTTGAAGTCGTGTTGATGCAAAATGTCAAGATTAAGCGCATTTGGCCACCAACTCATCACGGAACTGTTTGAGTCAGTATTTGCCCCGTGCATTACAGGGCATTTCCCTTTTTTTGCATTTTCCATAATATTTATTTTTTATTTAAAGATAATCATTCCTAAGCGAGTTATAGCGTTGCTGCCAATGGCGTGGCAGTCAAAAAGTGTGATAACTGTGTCAGCCGGAGCCCTGGCGGAAACTGAACAAATACCCATAGTGCCGGTATCAGCGTTTTCGTTTGTATTAAAATAACCTGGTATGATTTTCACTTGCACTTATTAATTTGTTTAATCTTGTGATTTTAGTCGTTTCCTGCCTGGCACTCATGATCCAATGGATTTTTGTTTTTTTATATGAAGGTGCCTGTTTTGTAAAAAAATCCCAGGCATTTATATTGGCTTTAAATATTTCCTCAAAATTATCATGCAGCTTAGTGATTTGATTCTCAAAACTATAAATCCCGGACTTTGATTCCTTGCGATTATTATAAACTTCAAGACCGGGTTCTTTCATCAGTCCTTTCTTCTTGAGTTCTTCGACCTTTTTAATGTTGACATTACTCCAGATGCTTGTAAGCTTTCGGGGAGTGAAGCGAATACAATACTTTTCTTCATCGATAGATCTGCGAATTCCATCTATCCAGCCAAAACAAATCGCCTGATCAACAGATTGAGACCATGTCATACTTGGTTTTCCTGTTCCAGACTTATAATAACCTACAATGACTTCTGATTTTTTATTATGGTTTTTCTCAAGCCATTTCCTGAATTCATTTTGATTCTGAAAAAATACCGGATTCATTTTGTGCAATTATGTTTTTGTCTGTGCTGTAATGTCAGGTTCATTATGGCGGAAATGCGTTATAACATTCGTCGGTTTGTGCAGCAGGCGTGGCTTTTAAAGATAGCGCCGTACTTTCTTCTTGTAGTCAAGATAATCTTCTCCAAAAGCTTTTTCAAGGAATTGTTCTTCTCCAATTATAATAAGATGGTAAACGAGGATACTGAAAATCCCGGTAGCAAGAATTATCGGGTTTAGCAAAAATAGTATTGAAGAGATTGTCATAAGGTCAAATCCAAGATATATTGGATTTCTGCTGATCTTATAAAGTCCGCCGGTTTTGAGAGTGGTTTTTCCGGTGGGTATTCCAAATCGGGTAGATTTGCCAAGAGTAAAAAGGCTTAGTATTGAGAAGCAAAGTCCGGGAATTAGAATTATGTAAGCAATGGCGTCTAATTTCCATGGAATTGTTTTAGTAAGAATGTTTATGTTCAGAAAGGATAATAACAAGACTATCCATGTGAAGTATCCGGCAATTTTGCCGGAGTAGAACAAAAAAGGATTTATTGTTGATTTACCCATTACTTCCATAGCTTTTTGTCTGTTAATTAGTTTGCATTTTTTTTGCACCGGCAAATTTGTTTGCGGGAATTCCGCATTCCGGTTTGAATAATCCGCTGAAAAGTCTGGAAATTAAGTACTCAGAACTTCGGAATCCGCAATCAGTGCGGTTTACAGTTGTGGCATATACTTTCACTGATACTTCATCGGACCCGGGTGCCGGTCTGTCTGCCTCCCCTGATTTAACGACTTCAGAAGGGCCATATTTTCTATATATGGCTTCTATCATTTTTTCATCAGTATCTGTGTCAATTTTATCATCGTTTTAAAAGAAATATCAGGATGAGCCACCTGATTTACAGTTCCGGCAACCAAGGCATTTGTTTTTTTCTCTTAAATAGGCCAGGCATGTTCCGCAGTTTATACCACAAGGCGCGAGAAGAGTTTTATTAAAGGAGACAGCAGGATTTATAACAGGAGATTAGAGGTAACTTAACTAAAAGGGGAGCAAAACTTATGGCTTATATTGCCCCATTGATTTACTCACACAACTTTTATCGTATTTTAAAACTGCAATTCCCTTACCAGACAGATATTCTGTTAAGTCTTTAAATAATTTATTTGCGGCCTCATGTAAATTTAATTTATCGTGCCAGTCTAATTTGTCAGGGGAGCGCATTTTCTATGTGTGCTAACGGTTGAAGCTATTACAAGTGGATGATTGCGAGGCACTTAACTGTCAACCAATACGAATGATTGTGCTGTGACGATGTATCAACTATATTTCCAACCCCCCTGTTTGTAATAGCCTTTGTTATAGTTTCGTTGGTTTATGTTTTATACCCGTTAAAATTTAACTTGTTAAAAATTTTAATCTTTCACACAACGGACAGAAAAGCCATCCTCCTTAAACCAAATGTATGGTGCAACCGGTTCATCCGGCTGTATAGAGAGGGAGCGATACCATGCTGAAATCTTACTATCATCTTCTGTAGAACTCCACCAGTAACCGACATCACCCATTGACATGAAATACATGCCCGACCTCCGTCCCCCCGGAAGTGCAGTAAAGCCACTGCTGTTGTTCGACCCTTCAGTATTAAGTGACCAATGTACTTTTCCTTTTTCTTTCAGTTTCTTAATTGCCAGGGTTTCTCCACCTAAATAAGTAATCAAAGTGGTCCATTCATCATTTGTGGGTACATGCCAGCCCAAAGGTGCTATATCCCGGCTGTCAGAAACCGTATACCAATTGTACAACCTGCCGTAAGTGGCAATCATTTCAACCGTATTACTGTTATTATAATTACAGTAAGCACCGGTTTTTAAATTACTCCATACAGTATTTTCAGTTATTTCGGGTATGGAATCACCATTCCGGTATTTGGTCGTTCGCAAGTTTTCGGCCATCCATGTTTGTGTGCCAATGACTATGGTTTTATACGTATTTCCGTCCTGATCAGTTACTGTACCGTAATCCAAAACTGTATTAAAGATAGCAGTTGTTTTTCCATTGGTCGGGTTATCCGGTTTGTCATCGTCTTTTTTACAATTAGTTGTGAAAAGAATTGTAAATCCAATAATAACTGATAGTAAGAACCAAATTATCTTTTCTTTTTTCATGCTATTTTTAATTACTCTAATATAATGAGAAGCTTGAACTGCAGTTTCTGCCAATGAAGGCTAACGGCCGGCGGTATGTGCAGTTGGTGCATCCGCCAACTGGCGGAGGTGGCGCGCCTGCCCCGACATTACTAATTTATAGGTAAATCCGCGAGTTACCCGCAGTGCGGAAGGAAGTTGCAATTGCCGTCTTGTTAAGTGCTGGCGCTGTTCTTCTGCTTTACAGGAATCCAAAGTTCCTCTTCTGAGTTGGGATCTTCATTCTTGTATTTTTCACCAAGAATTTCAAAATGAGGTCTATTGTCCAAATTGTAATCTGATTCAGTTATCCACGAATTAAGAATAAACTGGAATGCTTGTGCTGATGAACTTGAGGCTCCTTTGTACAGAAAAACAGCATAAAGTCCACCAGGAATGACAAAGGATTCTAAATCGTCAGGTATTCTATCAAAATCAGTTACCTCTATTGCTGCCCATTTTTCAAATTCATTGTTTGGATTAAAGTTTTGGAAAAAGAATGAAGGGTAAATTTGTACTGAATAGAGGTCGGTGCCAATACTGTTTGTTATCTCTTTTTTTCTGGGCATAAAAGCTCTCCAGAGTTCAAAGGTTTTATTATTTGAGAAATTCATAACTAATCGTTTCCCGATCAATTTCTTCTCCTCGATGGTTGTAATTCGATGATTCACTGTGTGTTGATATATTTTATCGTTATTTGTGATTTTACGTTATGCACTTGCACTTAATGGCCCGGCAATAGGGGGAGGCTGTGGTACCCGAAGCAATATCGCGCTCTAAAGTTGATCGAAGCCGGAAAACTGTCAGAAAAGACAGGATTTTGGTTACATGAAGATGCGTGTGTCCGGGTGCGCTAACCATTACAAAATTGTCTTGAGTGCAGGAACATAGCAAAAACTGTGACAGCTTGTCCCGCACAGCGGGAAACAACCAGCCCATATTGTCCGTGTGATAGTTAGTTGAATTTTTCTTAAATATATCGTCTGACTTTTCCAAAATAATCAATGTAAGCTTCACCAAACTGTTTCTTGCACCATCTCTCTTCAGAGATTATTAGAAAATGTACTGAGATCTGGAAAATGAGTAATACTGTGAAAAGTAGCCATGAACCAGTCAATATGCAACAGGCCAGGAAATATAGGTAGAAAGCAACATACATCGGGTTTCGGGAAATACTGTAAAGTCCTGATACGTTGAGTCCTGAACCATTTGGTCTTGCAAATTGGATGATCGAAACGATATAGAAGACAAAAGCTATTATAAGAAGACAAGATCCTGAAATAAGAAAAAATCCCCGGGATTTGATTCTTAAGAAGAATGGTAGGACTAAAAGTGCGAAAGTTGTCAGGATATTAATCAGATAAGCAATTCTTTCAAATCCCTCAGTTGGGGGGAAGAATGCTGCCCGTTTAAGAGCTTCCTTTCCCAGAAAAGATGTAAGCAGGAAACGTATTAGAAGTATAGGTGAAATTAAGATCAATCCAGTTAAAAGAGTGCTATCCATTTATTCGTCAAGTAATATTTGTTTGTAATTTTTTATACCTGTAATGAATGACGGTATTGATTTGTTGGCACAGCATCGCGGTGGTGCACCTGCCCCGCACCGGTTCCGGCACAGCAGCGTTGGGAGAAGGTCGGGGTGTTTTTGCACTCGTGGCGCGATGGAGGATTATGATGTTGTTTATTGTCGCTTTGGCAAAAACCCCCGACATATCGGGGCAGGCTGTGACACCAGGAGGGGGTCCCCGGCGGGAGCCGGGGCGGCGGTCAGGTTACAACCCAACCAGATAGCTGTCAAGGTACCGGGAGCAGAATGCAAAAGCCATGACAAGTTTATTTTTTTTATTGTCCGTGTTAGGTTTTCGATGCAATATTGTCAAGGTGTAGTAATATGGCTACTGTTGTGAGGATCAATAATAATATAAACAAAATCATCAATGGAATCTCATTTCTTTCACCATAATATCCTGCAGCATTTAATACCGAATAGATCACCATGCCAAGTCCCAAAATATTTAGTCCTCTGCTTAACGGTTTTTTAATAAGCAGTAAGATTCCGCTGACTAAACACAAAAAAGCCATTAAAAATTCTGAAAATAAATGGAAGGATAGTTCTGTCTTTCCCTCTGGTGGGGTTTCTGTCAAAAGAATCATTGTCCACATAGCTATCACTGAAATACCTATGAAGATTGAGTAGTAAGCGATAATTTTGGTTTTCATATTATTCTAACTGATTTTTAATAGTCAGGAGGTTAATCAGAATGTGAAAAGGTAATAAACATTTTACTGAAAATTTATAAAGGCCGTTAGGTTTCGTTGCCTTTTCAAAGTCCCAACATAAGGCAGAGAACCAGGCTTGCAAAAGGTCATCAAAACTTGCAGATGATGCTCACGAGCCGTTGCGGGATTCAAAGCGCTTTGTTGTCTCGATAGCACATGGTAACCAGGAGAACTGACCGGCGCAAATCCACGGTTAGCAATGGCTTATCCGCGCTGTTGGGTGCAGTGCAATTATCTGCTTAGTTTTTTTTTAGCTTCTTCAAATGAACTTACAAAATTGATCCGACCATATTTATTACTCTCAAACATAAAATCCCTGAAACTTTTGCTCGTGTATTTTGAAAAGTCACCAATGATTGCAAGTTGAACATTATAGGTAGAAAACTTCTGAAGGATGTCTCCTGCTATCCCGCTTTTTAATTCAAAGAATGCAGGAGTTACCTGATCCTCTTTTATAATGATCTTATGTGAATTCAAATAAGATGACTCTCCCAATAAATCCAATGCATCTTGTGTCTCCCGGATCCTAACTCCCGATGATCTCAGCACCGCAATATTATTTCCGTTAATTTCAATAATTTCTATCTCCATTTTGTCAATATATCTGTTTGTTTATTTCTGCATTACACCCAATGTTCGGCGGTATGTGCATGTTGCCGTAGCATCGGGGTGGCGCGCTAGCCCCGAGCCGAACGAAGTGAGCGCCGGGGTGTTTTTGCACTCATATTGCGATGCAGGGTTATGATCTTGTTTTGTTTATTGTCACGTTGGTAAAAACCCCCGACATGCCGGGGCAGGCTGTGGCACCAGGAGGGAGTCCCCGGCGGAAGCCATGGCGGGCCGTACCGCCAGCCACTTACGGTCCTTTTTAGCCAGAAGATTCTCGCGGTACGGAGCGGCAAATGCATATACCGACCTGTTAGCGGTAGTGCTTTTTACGGTTTCTTTTTTCGATTCTGCTAAACTTCTCAATTTTCTTTTTGAATTGTTGGTCGTCTAATGTGAAATCAATTGGCAAGGAAAAGAAAACTCCAATAGGCAAGTCAGATGCTTTAGCAGGTGTCCAAGTTGGGGAAGATTCAATTACTCGTTTTGCCTCTTGATCAATATCGTATCTTACTCCTTGAATTATTTTAACACTATCAACTTTCCCATTTGAATCAATAAAAATCCGGGCAATTACTCTACCTGAAATTTCATCTTGTAATGCAGTTTCCGGGTAAGTAATATTAGAGTAAACCCATATAGCAAATTGGTTCACACTACCATTGTTGAAACTTGGTGGATCGCTGAAATAGGTAATCAAGTTCCCATTGTTATCAATTTGTGATAGACAAGTTGCTTGAGATATGATTAGCAGAGATATTGCAAAGTAATATTTAAGCATTCTGGTAGAATTGTTGGCATTGCCGCTAACGGCCCGGCAATATGGGGAGGTTGTGTTACCCGACAAGAGCACCGGGCAGGGTCCTGGTAATTTAGCCAGAAATCTGTCACGGTGCAGGTTTTAAATTGAGGACAGATGAGCGTGTCCGGGTGCACGAACCACTACAAAATTGTCTTGAGCGCAGAAGCAAAAGTTAAGGAGCGTAGCGACGAAATCCCGCCTTGGCGGGACAAAAACTGTGACAGCTTGTCCCGCACAGCGGGAAACAACTTACCCATATGGTCCGTGTTAGTTGCTGTGTTTTTAATTTTTAAAATGAGATAGTTGGAGCTTTGAATGTATTAGGATCATTATTTAGTCCGTGTTTATAGTCTATAATCTCGATTGATTTGGGGATGATCTTAATGAGTACAAACTTATCCTGCCAGCCTTGTATTCCATTCCAATACTCTCGTTTCATTTGAATAAGTAATTCCCTGTTGTCTATAACAGATGCAGATCCGTTTATATTGACATACCCTTTTGCAGTAAGATGGTTTGCGAAATAAACGCAGACTTTCGGATTATTTTTAATTTCTCTGACTTTACGACTTGTCCTTGAAGTAGCAAACCAGATAACAAAGTCATCTTTAACAGGAAAGGGATTCATTGTCCGAATTTGGGGTTGTCCAAGAGAGTCAATGGTGACAAGTCCACAATAAGTAGTTTCATTAATTATTTCGTGAGCAGCGAGAATAATGGTATCTCTGTTTACCGAGGTTTGTCCATGCAATTCAGAATAAAATGAACTGGATGTTGAAACAAAGCTAAGGAGAACAAATAAAACGAATAAGTTTTTCATAGTGGTAGATTAAAATGATTAATTCTCTTGTATATGATCCGTTAGACAGGACTTACCCTATTACAAGTTGATATTTTATCAAAGTTAGTTGTCAATGTGGTTGTACATGGCAACTAACGTTCGGCGGAACCGCAGCCTGTGCCGCCGGCCACTAGGTGATCCTCTTAAGCCAGAAAATTCTCGCAGCACAGAAAGGCAATGACTTATACCGACCTGATATGCACAGGTTATTTATCAATTACCATTCAGGAACCAATATTATGCTAAGCGATGTGTCTTAAGGACATTATATACTTAACTAATAGTGAGAAAGTGCCAATAAGAAGTCCTATATCCAGGGTTACCCCAAGTCGAAAGACACCAAATAATCCGTAGAACAATCCATAGACAATCAAGGTGATGGATAACGCATTGGAACCAAAGCTGTTAAGAACCAGTGCAAAACCGATTAATAAAGAAAGGGTAGGGCATGGGATTAATCCAAATGGGGATGCATATAGATATTTAATAATTGAATCAGATTCCAGGAAATGAGGGTATGAAAGGGCAAAAACAATCATTAATATACCTATCACCAGAAATGTCGCATGGGAGAAAGTTATGGGTTGTGCAGGAGCTTTTAAACCGAAGATAATTATAAGAATTGCCAGAATAGCGAACAGTATTCCATTAAATGGATTGCCGGAATACCAGGCTAAAATTGAAACCGATACAACCGGAAGGCAGAATAGAATTGCCATTAATTTGTTTGAGGGACTCCAATTGAATAAAAGAGAAATGATAAGACCATATATCGCAACATGCCACAAAGTTGCGATTAACACGTTGTTGTTTACAATTGCTTGAAGTCCAGCAATTATTTGTTCTGATTTGATCATAGGTTATTGTTTTGGTGATTATTAAAACCAGTAAAATGAAGGAAGTGGGTGTCTGTGACAACGACTTAAACTTGTATAACGGCCCGGCAATAAAGTAAGTAAACGTTGCTTCGCGACTGGAGACTGTGAGTAGAATCAAAATCGGATTGATAATGTTACACCCGGATGTCAGTCCACAGCCGAAAAGGGGCGAAGACTGTACTTGTTTATGCTATCCAGTTACAGTAGTTGTCCAGATTGTAGGGAACCTGATTATTGGATGTTAGCATTGAGTGCTTTTCTGGTTTTCATTAATCCATAAATAATAAATCCGATTCCCACGGCAATGAATGGAAGGCTCAAAAGTTGTCCCATATTTAATGCCATCCCATCTTCAAATCCGACTTGATTTTCCTTTACAAATTCAATTACAAATCTTGCTGTAAAGAATAAAACAGTCCCTAGTCCAAATAAGAATCCGTTTTTAAGTTTTGTTCTCATTTTTTTGTGAAGAAGCATCATAATTGCAAAAATGAAAAAATAGGAAATCGCCTCGTACAATTGAGCTGGGTGTCTTGGTACGTTATCTACTCTTTCAAAAATCACACCCCAGGGTTTTGTTGTTGGCATGCCTATAATCTCAGAATTCATAAAGTTTCCGAGTCTGATAAAACCAAAGCTCAATCCTGCAACAACCGCAATCAAATCAAGGGTGTCAATCATTGAATGTTTAGTCTTTCGAGAATAGATATATAGGGCAATTAGTAATCCAAGTACACCACCATGACTTGCCAGTCCTCGATAACCGCTGAACTTTATCCCGCCCTCAGGAGGAAAGGTAATTGGAAGGATCATTTCTAGAGGATGTGATAAATAGTAAGATGGCTCATAAAATAAGCAATGTCCAAGTCTTGCCCCAATAAGAATACCAACCATACCGTAGATTGATAATTTTTCCAGATGCTCAGATGGAATGTTTTCTCTTTTATAAATCCAGCCTAAAATAAAGATGCAAAGGATTAATCCACTTACGAATAGGAGGCCATAGTATCTGATAGAAATCCCCAAAACATTAATAATCTCTGGATCAGCATTCCAATTGATGTAGTTTAAACTCATGGCCTTTAATTGTCTTGCTTAAGTATTGTTATTTTGTCGTGTATTACAAATTTGTCCCCGTGCAGAAACTGGCTCGAAGGCATTGGTGCAGTGTCGCGGTACAAGCATGGTCGGACTAAATAATTTGACACGTTGCAGAATTTGGTAAGCGGGCAGCTGCGCGGATCCGGGTTTAAGAGCAATTGAATAATTCTTTGAAGCAGGAGCAATTTGCAAGAATTGTGACAAGTTTATTAACAAAACCGTCCGTGTTAGCGGAGCCTTTAAACTTTATTTATTCTAGTATACCACTGGAAGTCCCGTAACCGAACAGTTTAAAATTCTTTTCTTTTTTTGTTGAAGAATTGATCATTTTAACAGAAACGGTTGTATCGTTGACCCATTCATATGCTACCTTATCGAAATCATCCTCTGTTCCATACCAGAATTTATGCGCTCTTAATTTGCCTTCTTCATCTTGATAATACATGATTGAATAGCACTGTCCGCCCATAAATTCTATACGAAATGCTTCAACATCGCGAGGTTTATGTGAAGCAAGATTTTCTTCAGGTTCACCAGTATCTCTTTTGTCAATAATATTCACTTCTCCTTTGATAGATTTGTCACAAGCAAATTGGGAAAGTGAAACACAAAGAATCATAGTTAGAAAACATACTTGCCAGAAGATTTTTCTGCCCTCAAAGGAGTTTCTCGGGAGAATACTTTCTTCTCTTGTGCTTGAAGGACTGATTAACTGCTTTTTCATGACAATATATTTATGATTTATCGTCAGTAGTTTTCTGGAAAAGGTACCGCTAACTTTTGATGGTATGGTGTCATGCTGGATTACGAGGCGATTTCCTATCAGTTTACACCAACTTTTTTACGTGCTACCAACCTTTGAAAACCTCTGAAACCCGCATGTACTATACCATGTGTTATGGTGCGTTAATTATTGCTGACATTGGTAAAAATTTAATTCCTTTGACTTTCATTTTTTCAATTGCTTTATCTTTCTTTTTTTGTGTCATACCAACAATCCCTTCGGGTACAATCGTAATGTCATAGTCTTTGTCTTTTCCACCCAAAGCTGTATTATAAATACATTTTTCTGCCATAAGACCCACCAATACAATCTCTTTTGCTTTTTTATTCTCCAGAAAACTTATCATTTCTGCAGAAGTAAATGCGTCTCCTTCTATTTTGATAAAAATATTATTGCTCACAATATTAAGTGTGCTGTCAAAATCAGAGGCAGGCAAAGTATCTATTGAAAATCCTTTTGAAGTAATACTTATTGCCTTTCCTGTTGCTTTAATATATATTACATTATCGGCATTGAAATGGCTTATCAAAGAATTTACATTTTGTATCATTTTCATAACTGAACTATCCAGTAGTGTGCTTTTTTTTGGAAATTTCTGAATATCAAGTACAATTAAGTATCTCTCTTGAGAGAAAGCTTTATTCTGAAATAAGTTAAAACTTATACAAATGAAGATAAGTCCAATTTTCAACACTAATTTATCTTTCATATCTGTCTTTTTTTAATGCACCATAACGTTTGGTGGTATGTGCAAGTTGCCGCAGTATCGCGGTGGCACGTGTTTTTGTACTGCTGGGATATGATTATAGTTTTTTGATTTATTGTCGCGTTGGTAAAAACCGTGAAACCAGGAGGGAGTCCCCTGCGTCAGCTGGGGCAGGCCGAACCGCCGGCCAATAACCGGTCCTCTTCAGCCAGAACATTCTCGCGGTGCGGAAAAGCCAATTGCATATACCGACCTGTTATAGGGCGTTATGTTTTTAATTCTTAAGATTAGGTTGATTGGTAATGACTTATGTTTTATTCCAATGCCTTATTTAGTTTTTCTATATCATCATTGTTCGGAATAAAACCAGTACTTGTAAAATCAATTAACCAAGTATTATTCTCTTTTACGAAATGATAAACCGTCCGGACTGGTATCTTCTGACTAAAAGGTAACAGATACATCTGCTCAAAGGCAATTGCTGAATTGCCATCTTTTGCAATTCGTATTTCACGTTTATCGACGGTGATATCTGTTATGAATTCACTGCTGGCTAACATCTGTTTAACCGTATTATACATATCTGCCTTATTCCAGAATTCTTTTGGATCACTTCCACATGATAGAAAATCTTCAGACACTAAGGCAATGACAGCATCAGCATCTTTGGCTTTTAAAGCAGACCAATGTGCATCTAATACCATGGAGACCTCACGTTTTGATTCAGTCATATCAAATATGGTTTTTATATGAGTGGACACAATTGTTATAACAAAAATGAACAAACCTATTTATACTATCATCTGTTTTGATATAATTGATTGTGCGATAGATTTATCCAAGAATGGATTTGAAGTATCTTGTGTAATGCCCTATAACGTTCGGCGGTATATGCAGTTGGCGCAGAGTCGCGGTGGCGCGCGTTTTTGCACTCGTGGTGCGATGCGGGATTATGATGTTATTTGTTTATTCTCACGTTGGCAAAAACCGTGATGAATAAACTTACCCATATTGTCCATGTTAGTGGCTGTATCAGTTTATTTTGTCCCTTTTTTTAAGTAAGCTTTTACATTAAATAGAAAATACAAAAAATCATTCCCAAGTTAAATGCAGCATGACAAATAATGGCTCCTAATATTGAACCGGATCGTTTTTTAAAAACGAAAAAAACAATACTCGCTGAAAACATACTAAATACCCAAATTAATGCAGGTATTATTATAAGTTTCCATTGATTGTTAATTAATACTAATCCGAAATGAGAAATATGAGTTAAAGCAAAAGCAGAACTATCAACTAGAGAGGCTTGTTTTTCACCTATGGAGTTGCCAAAACTTGCATGAACAATTCCTCTGAAAAAGAATTCTTCTCCAATTGGGCTGAATATCATTGCGGTAAAAGCTGTAATAATAAAAAAGATTGCTTTATCGTGTTGATTTATCTCTTGAGGAATATTATAAGATTTCCCGATGTAGAAATACCAGTTTTCTAAAGAATTACCATATAGGACTTGTCCAAGAAAGTAAAGTAATATGCTAAAAAGAAGTCCTGAAATAAAGGCCAGTAATAACCATTTGTAATGTGTTGGTTTGGTGATTCCTATTTTTTTTAATCCGCTTTTACTCAAGAAAATGAAAGGTACGATAGCAGAAATAACCATTATCAGACCTATATAGCTATAATTTTGAGTGGCATTTGCATTAAGTACTAAGAAAAATCGTGGGATGCAAACAGATAGAATTAGAAATAATCCAAATTTCCAATTAAAGTTAAATATACGATTCCAAAAAGGTCTTAGTTCATTTTGCATGGTTGATCTGGGTTAGTTAACATGTGTGTTCATATATTGACTCATGGTCAAGTTTATAGAATCGCAATCTTACGAAATTAATTGAAAGTCAGATCGATACGGCGAATATTGCCACTAACGGCCCGGCAATAAAGGGAGGTTGTGGTACCCGACGCAGCATCCGGGCAGAATCCAGGTACTTTAGCCAGAATGAAGCCCCGGTGCAGTAACCTGCTTACGTGCAGATGCGGGAATCCGGGTGTCGGTGTTAGATTTAAAGCTGCTAAATGGCACAAAGTAAGGCGAAAAGCCTGACAAACAACTTACCTTTATTGTCCGTGTTAGTGGTTGGCATTTATTTCTTTTCCTTAGATCAACATTTTAAGTTTTGTGCTATTCGCGCATAAACATGGGAGGCCAATTGTATTCTCGCGCAACTGCTCTTACTATCTCATGTATCAAATGAAAACCATTATCAGAGTTTGTCATAATGACCAATCCGCGTCCTGAATTTGCGAAAGATACAGCATAACAGCTAAAACCGGCGTTACCACCATTGTGCCTAAAGCGAAGCTCTTTTCCTTCTCCATCAATACCAATCCCTGTGCCACTAGCGTTTGGTACTCTAGTGAGCATAACTTGGGCTGAACTTTGTTTCAATAAGGTATTATCTTCACCTCTGTATGATTTTCCTAACTCAATCATAAAATGGGCTAAGTCAGAAGATGTCGACCAAAGACCTGCGGCAGCTTTTTCTGGATAAATGTGATACCCTCCCTCAATGGCATCCCCTTTCTCGTCATATCCAACAGATATTAAACCTTCGAATTTTTCTGGTAAAGGATAGTCAAAGGTACTATTGTACATCTGCGCTGGGTTTAGTACCAAATCATCCATTAAATCTGAGAATTCTTTTTCTGTAACGTCTTCCATAAGCATTTGAAGCACCGTCATCCCACCGCCTGAATATTTTTCGGATTCTCCGGGTTTTTGAATAACACGAACAGGCTCTGAATTTGTTATTTTACTTCCTTGCAATATTTCTATTAATGTAGGTATAGAATCACTCTTACTGTATCCTTGAAAACCAGGAGTACTTAATCCTGAAGTATGACTTATTATTCTACCTGGTGTTACTTTTTCGTTCTGAGTAAATTCATTATTTGGCACTTTCCACCTTATCAGTTTTAAGTTAACATCTTCATTGAGAGAAAATTTATTTTCCTCAATCAATCTAAATGCTGCCACACTGGTAACAGGTTTGGAAATAGATGCAGCTTGAAACATTGTGGTTTCATTTACATCTTTACCTGCTTCAATATTTTTCTTACCATAGCCTTTTGACCAAAGAATTTCATTACTATCAAAAACAGTAATACTTAACCCTGGTACATTCAAAGTTTTCATTCTTGACTCTAGTGTGACAGGTGAAGAATTGTTGCGGCCATTTTCGTCTATTGCGTAAATATTGTTTTCAATTCTCTCTTGAATTCTCTCTTGATTATTTTTAGATTGACACGATGAAATTACTAAGGTGAGTAAAACAAAACCAAATTTAATTTTTATCATAATTTTCTTATTTGATTAATTAAAGTTATGGTCAAATTCTCTCAGTTGTCTTTTTGCTTACCACTAACGGTTGGCGGTATTGCCAGTAAGGGATTGCGGGCGATTCACCTATCAAGTTACAACAAACTTTGTGGCGGGATACAACCCTATGCATACCTCTGAAACCCTTATTGACTATACCGCGTGTTAAGCCCAGTTTTTTTTATAAGCTATCTTTTCAAGTCAAAAATTTTAAAGTTATTTTTAGCATTATCAATAATTAATACCCAATCATTTTCAAATCCAAGGGTTGGGGTTGTAAAATCCATGATCGATTGATTAGCAATGATGCCAATTCTAATTGATTCTGCTGTCCGTGGATTAAACCACCATGCATTTAATTTCTCTGAATTTATAAATGATGTATTAACTGTTATTGTTTTTCCAACAGGAATATAAATCATCTCATAACTACCCGCACTATCTCTAAAAGCACAAATGTGTTCACCTTTTTCACCTTGTCCTTTTACGATTATGGATTGATCTGGGATTCTATTTAATTGAGGTCGCGATTCAATAAGCATCTTCAAATATCCTACCTGAAAAGCTCCGGGTCTATTAATCGCCTCTGTCCAATATCTATCAGCATAATTAATTTTTTCCTCATGGGAACTCCAAAATTGCCAAACACTATGATGTCCATACGTAACACCGCAGGCTCCTGCAAAAACTGAACGATAAGCTTGTTTTCGAACATCATAATCCCTGTAATATCCATTTTCCGGATCCCATGTTGGCCATGGGTTAACAGGGTGATCTTCGTAATTGGGTTCTGCGTCTAATGTGGGTTTTGTTGGGATCAAATCAAAATCTCTTTGTACTAAATTCCAAATGGGTACATCATGTCCTCCGCCATGGCCAGATTGAATCATATTTAGGTCTAACCATGCTTCATTATGAATATATTGAGAAGTTGACATATCTCCACCCCAAGGATGATAAGTAATCAATGCTCTATTGTTAGTTCCATCCAAAATTCCTTTTGCCAAGTTTCGCCAAATTGGTCGCCAGTCAATGCTATCTTTCATAGGTGGACGGTCTCCTCCAAGAATCCAGATTATATTTTGAAAATCGTTATATCTTTTGCCTATCCACAAGCCATAGATATATGCATTTTCAGGATTAAAAACTACAGGACCTTCGCCCCATAATTGAGTAACTTTATCGCCCCATGTAGGTAGAAGCCCCATGTAAAGTCCTTTTGATGATGCAAGTTTAACAACCGTGTCAACAAATTGAAAATATTTTTCATTTGGTGTAGTTGGATCCAAATTTTCAAGTGGTACTTCTCCGTATTGATTAGGTTTTCTTAATCCGTCAATTTCAGCTAGAATTGCAGCTTGAATAACATTAAATCCTTTTTGTTGTCTATTATCCAAATAGATGGCAATTTCCTGCAATTTTAAACGATGAAACAATTCCCACCCAGTATCTCCAAGCCAAAAGAATGGCGTTCCATCATCATAACTTAAGTAATGCCCATTTGCTGAAACTTTTAATTGCCCGTGTTGCCAATTATTCTGTCCAAAGACTGAATTTACAATTAAAGTAAAAAGTACTATTATAAATCCTTTTTTCATATTGATGATATTTTATTTATTTGTAAAATCTGCAATTGTATCTCGATTTTAAAATTGGGCCTAACGACCCGGCAATAAAGGGAGGTTGTGTTACCCGCCGCTAGCACCGGACAGGTTCCTGGTACTTTAGCCAGGAAAATGTCACGGTGCAAGGAGGGGATGGCGCACTTTTTGCCGTCCGGGTACAAATTTTAATGAGCATCAGGCGTGTCGCGGTACAAGTTTAATAAGTGGCCGAAAAGTTGTCTCGGTTGCAAAAAGTTTGTAAAAGGGCACTGGCGCAGCGTCGCGGTGGCGCGCCTGCCCCGCACCGAACGCAGTGAAGGTCGGGGTGTTTTTGCACTCGTGGTGCGATGCAGGGTTAAGCGGTAATTACTTTGTTCTCGCGTTGGCAAAAACCGTGACACCAGGAGGGAGCCCCCGGCGGTGCCGGGGCGGCCTGCACCGCACGGCACTTAACTATCCTCTTTAGTCAGAAGATTCTCGCGGTGCAGAAGCCAATTGCATATACCGACCTGTTAGGTAACGTGCTGTTTTACTTTTCTTTGTTCTTCCAATTCCACCACTTCAAAAGGGCAGGATCATGCTCTTTATTTTCTGCATAATAGACAGCACATCTGAATGTGTACAGAACGCATGGATCTATTTTTGTTTTGTATTCTGAGCACAAATCATTGTATAGGGTTTCTGGGTCTTGACCTATTAAATCTTTGACATGATGAATTCCAAGCAAGTGTAGGTCCTCGGCTATACTTTTACCGACCCCAGGAACAGTTAATAGGCTATTGGGATCTTTTATTTTCTTGGCCACGATCGTTCATTTGTCGATTTTTCCACAATTACCCTGCATGTTACCTAACGTTCGGCGGTATGGGTCTGTTGACTTGTGTCGCGGTGGCACGCGTTTTTGCACTTGTGGTGCGATGCAGGGTTATGCTGTTTTTTGTTTATTGTCCCGTTGGAAAAACCGTGACACCAGGAGGGGGTCCCCGGCGTGAGCCGGGGCAGCCTGTGCCGCCAGCCACAGAACAGTCATCTTTAGTCAGAAAACTCTCGCGGCACAGAAGCCAATTGCATATACCGACCTGTTAGCAACAGGCCATTTATTCTACTTTACGGATGACTTCTTCTTTAAGAGGTTGAAGATATTGTTTTATTATTGCCCATATAATTGAGGGATCAATAGCATCATAAGCATGTATCAACCTATTGCGAAACCCAACGATCTTTCTTGCATTTACAAGACTTTCGTCTGGATTAAGAAGATCATACTTATTAACAGCCTCTCCAATAATTCCTAAATGACGTTCAACAGCACTCTGAGTTTTCAAGTCATTTTCGTATTGAGAGAAGGTCTTAATTTACTTGGTAAATTCTTCGATCAGTTCAATAGAATGAAGAATATCAGATAAGTATTTTTGACTTTTTTCCGTCATAAATGAGCACTTTCGTTGCGTCAATACTTTTTCTTAGATATGGATTACGAATTCTCGAATCAGTTAATAAGTCCACTTTACGGTTGAATAGGCTCTCAAATGAATCCCATATTGAAATAAGCTTTTCACCTCTCTTAATAGGATCCGGTTCATCAATCTCTATTAACAGGTCAATATCACTCTTGGAACTGTCAAATCTATCACTAACAGCAGACCCAAAAGCATATAAGTATTTCACATTATGAGTTTTAAACAGCATAATAAAATCTGGCAGATGCCTTGATATCTCATCTTTGATAATCATAACTCAAAGATAGTGTAAAATAAGAATACTCAATGAGTGAGATTTGTTTACAGCTTGTTGCTAACGGCCCGGCAATAAAGGGAGGTTGTGTTACCCGACGCGAGTACCGGACAGAGTCCTGATACTTTAGCCGAAAAACTGTCACGGTGCAAGGAGGGTATGGCGCACTTTTTGCCTTCCGGGTACCAACTATGTGAGTTATACGAGTGTCGCGATACGGGTTTTATCGGAGTAGCGAATTTATCACCGGTTACAAATTTGGTGGAGAGCACTGGAGCAGTGTCGCGGTACAAGCTATCTCGGAGCCAGAGATTTATCACGGTGCAGGAATTTAATTGAGGGCTGGTGAGCGTGTCCGGATGCAAGGCCAGGTACAAATCTGTCTAGATGTAGGAGCAAAAGCAAAAAGTGTGACAAACAACTTACCTTTATTGCCCGTGTTAGCCACAGTTTTTATTCCTTTTTCTGTTTATGTTCTTTTTTAAGCCAATTCTTGAAATCATTTATGAATTCTTCAAATGATTTCTCAAAAATCATATCTGTACTTTTAACAAACTCATTTTTTAATAGTATATATTTAGTTGGCAATGCCAATGTTATCAACTATATATTTTACAAATACTCCAGAAATTGGATAATCATCCCGAAAATCGAATTTCGATATTTCATCAAATTTGCTTAGATAATCCATTTCGTTAATTATAACATACTTAAAGAAGTATTATAATCTTATATGTGAGAAATATTGCCCGTTTTATTTGTAGCTCAATCCCCAACCAAAAGGAAACAATGGATTTTCCGTATCATAAGGCATATCTTCTTTCTGATTAACAACCGCCTGCATACTCGAAGGTAATTCAAACGGAAGATTTGCAGTTGGATTAAATTTTCCAAATACAATATCCAGAACCGCATCATCCGCAGCGCCAAAATCAGCAAGCAATCCAATAGCTTTATCAGCAATTTCGGGTATTACAGCAGCCCTATCTAGATAAATACAAACTACAGTTGGTTTTTTCTTCATGATATCCAGTAAACGGCCTAACTCAGGCTCTTTAAAATCCAAATCGCCCTGGTGAAAGCTTCTTTCAATCAAATCGCCGGTTCGCTTTTGATATGGGGTTTGTATACGTAGGATTGCAATATCTGCATCTTTTAGACTATCAACAACATTTCCATAATTTGAAGCAATTGTTTTATCTATATTTTCAATGTAAATTTTAAGCTTGTTGTTAAGTGGCAACGCAAAACTGCTATCGGCATTCATTTTATTTTTAAGTAAAATAATTGACTTTCGTTGAGCAAGCTTTCCTTTTGCTAAAGCATCCGCGTTTCCAACAATTTTATCTACTTGGTTCACATCAACAAAAGGATTATCGAACAAACCCATTTTAAACTTGGCCCTTAACAAACGTTTCACCGATTCGTCAATTCTGGCTTCGGTTATCTTTCCTTCTTTAACCAATTCAACCAATTCATATGGAAAATTATTGCCTCCAAATTGGTCAATACCTGCATCAATAGCTTTTGTAATGCGTTCTTTTATTGTAAGTTTTTCAACACCCCAATTTTTAGCTTCAACAATGTTATAACCAAAAACTGAAAAGCCCTCAAGAATGTTCCAATCTGTGCAAACTATACCATCGTAACCATATTTTTTGCGCAACAAATCGGTAATTATTTCTTTGTTGAAACTCATGCCCACATTTTCGCTGGTTTGATTGTATGGAACGCTGTAATATGGCATAATCATAGCTGTGTTGGCTTTAAAAGCTGCCTGAAAAGGTATCAGAAAATAATTAAAATTTTTGCCTGGATATACCTGGTTTTTCCCATAGCTAAAGTGAGAATCTTCGCCCTTTTCCAGAGGTCCGCCACCTGGCCAATGCTTTGTCATACATGCAACAGATTGAGGGGTCAGCGAATCTCCCTGAAATCCTAGGATATAAGCAGAAATCAGTGATGCCGATAATTGGGCATCTTCTCCAAAAGTACCGTTCATACGTGCCCAGCGAGGTTCGGTTGCTAAATCGGCCATTGGGTGCAGGGCAATACGGATTCCAACAGCACGATACTCCTGGTTGGCAATTTTGGCAAATTCATTAACCAGCATAGAATCGCCTGCAGCAGCAAGGCCAATAGGTTCAGGCCATTTTGAGAATTCGCTTTTAAGTAAATCCGATTGCAGAAAATTATTTATTCCATGGCGCGGATCTGAACTAATAGTGAGAGGAATTCCCAAACGGGTCTGTGAAGCAACCAATTGCACTGCATTATACCAGGTAGCCAGCATTTTGGAACTGGGAATCATAAAAAGATTAAAAGTGTTGATTTTCTGGTTAACAATTAAGTCGTAATTTGAATTAAAACTCATCATTCCCGGACTGGATAAAACTTCTCCATCAGAGCCAACTCCAATGGGTGGATGCCACATCATACCAGCTTTTTCTTCAATGTTCATTTGTTTGAGCAAATCATTTACCCGATCTTCAACATTTGCACTGGAATCTTCGTAAACATCGAGTTTCCCATTCTTGTTTAAATCGCGGAAAGTAATTCCAATTTCAGTCAGGGTTTTAACTTCAGAGAGTTGCGCATTGGCTTTTCGATTTAGTGCTCCATAATAAATTTTAAATACGATAAAGCCAATTAATAATAGGGCCAATAATGCCAATACGATATACAAAATTACTTTTAAAATTTTTTTCATAACGAAGGTTAATTAGTAATAATCACTGTTTTATGGTTCAAAATTGTGGCTAACGGTCCGGCAATATGGGGAGGTTGTGTTACCCGATGCAAGCACCGGCCAGAGTCCTGGTGCTTTAGCCAGAAAGCTGTCACGGTGCAAGGAGAGTATGGCACGTGTTTTTGCCGTCATGGTACAAATTTAATTGCATGCTGGCGCGATCGCGGTACAAAGTTGGTCGGAGCTGCGAATTTATCTCCCGTTACGATACTGGTGGAGGGCACTGGCGCAGTGTCGCGGTACATACTGTCTCGGAGCCAGAAATTTGTCAAGGTACAGGATTTTAATTGCAGGCAGATGCGCGCACCCTGAGCGGAGCGAAGGGCGGGTGGAATAACCAATACAAATTTGTCTTGAGTGCAGGAACAAAAGCAAAAACCGTGACAAACAACTTACCCATATTGTCCGTGTTACCAGTAGGCATTTTATTTATAAATGGTCTTGGAGTCATTGGGATGTTGGTTCAATTAAGTCCCAATGATTACCATAGATGTCCTGAAATACAGCAACTGTACCATATTTTTCTTCAACTGGTTCTCTGACTATTTTGATCCCATTATTAAGTAAATTCTGATAATCTCGTTTGAAATTGTCAGTATGCAAGAATAAAAATACTCTGCCACCAGTCTGATTACCAATCATACTTTTTTGTTGTTCATTTGCAGCTTTAGCAAGCAAAAGGTAACAATCCCCCGATCCATTAGGTTTTACAAGCACCCATCTTTTTGTTTCTGAAAGAGTAGTGTCCTCAATAAGTTTGAAATTCAATTTACTTATATAAAAGTCGATAGCCTTATCGTAGTCATCCACCAAAAGTGTGATATATGCTAATCTCTGATTCATTAGAGTTTTAAATATATTAAAAAGTTATCATCTGGCAGGACAGCTTACTGGTAACGGCCCGGCAATATGGGGAGGTTGTGTTACCCGACGAAGCATCCGGGTAGGGTCCTGGTACCCCGCGCCAGCGGGGTCAGAAAGCTGTTACGGTGCAAGGAGGGTACGGCGCAGTTTTTGCCGTCCAGGTACAAGTTTTATTGAGCATTACGCGTGTCGCGGTACAAGTATTATCGGAGCCGAGAATTTATCACCGGTTACAAAGCTGGTTGCGGGAACTGGCGCAGTGTCGCGGTACAAAGTTGATCGAAGCCAGAAAACTGTCAAGGTATACAGGATTTTAATTACATGCAGATGCGCGTGTCCGGGTGCAGGAACCATTACAAAGCTGTCTAGGGAGCAGGAGCAAAAGCAAAAACTGTGACGAACAACTTACCCATATTGTCCGTGTTATAGGGCGTTTTGTTTTAGTGGTATCTTTATTTTTGTCAAGGCGTTTTGTTTTTTCAAAACAAAAAATAAGAATTATTTCAATGAGTCGTCTGGATACCTTTGTACTTTAAAAGATAGAGTTGCATGAAAATACCGTACTGAAACTTGTTGTCGAATACGGTATCTTTTTTAATAAGTTCCGATTCCGATAAAACAAGATCCAGGTTTTTTTGATTTAATGGGTTGTTGTGAAATTGGACTGCACAGAAATTTTCACCAGGGTTTAAAAATTCTTCGGGTTTTTGATATTGTTTTATTTCGGTGAAAGCATCAACGTTTGACATTTCTGCTTTAAGCCAGTAATGACTTAATCCCGAATTCCCATTGTATTCTACCATTGGGCCAGCAGTGATCTCAGTAATATGCAAAATCTTATCAATCTCTGGATATGTATCGGTGATATATTCGATGGTTTGTTTATAAGGACCATATGAAAAAGTGAAAGCTGAAACTGAAATCCGTATGCCCAGAAAAAGGATAACTGGTACTAAAATTATTTTCAACCATTTTATCTTAATTACGGTTAAAAGGATTGTAACCGGAATAATTAGCATAGTGACTATAACCGCAACATACCTGGAATATAGGATTGGTTGTGAGAACAAAGAAATAATCATGGCTATAATTAAAGTGCCAATAAAAATAAACAATGACAACCACAGAGCTAATCGATATTCAGAAAACGATTTCCTAAAACTTAATACTATTGTTAAAACAATCAGGGCGTACATCAAAATGGTCAAGTATTTGGAAAAAGGGGTTGTCCAGAATTGTTCAGTGAATGGAATTGCAAAACAGGAAACAATAGTTGGCAGGCTTACCTCAGGAGCCCAGAAAGCACTTTGTACTCTTTTTACCTGGACAATAAACATGGAGAGCCACGGGAGAAACAGGATGGACGCTATTATTAATACAATCAGGTGATAAATCCATTTTCTATTTTTAGTAAGTACAAGATAAAGCAAAACAAACAAGTTTGCCATAAATGCAGCAATCAGGCTAAAATAATGAGTATACATTGCTGCCACCGTGAAAATAAGAAGAAGAATCAGATCCCGGATGGTTCCTGTTCGTATGAATAAACAGGAATATATAAATACCCCAGTTATAGAAAATGCTGCCCAGCTGTACATTCTAGCCTGATGCGAATATACCGCCACCATAGGAACAGATACCAGCATCAGGCATAAGTACAATGCCCCTTGTTTACCAAAGATTCGTTGACCGGCAAAATATCCTATTAAAAGGGTCGCCAATACTCCAACAACTGAAAATATCCTTAGGGATACTGTTGATAAACCGAATATGCCAGTATACAATCGTAATCCAATATAATATAATGGTGGGTGTAAATCGGTCTTAAATTTGGCATAGAAATCAGATAAAGGACCATATAACATCGCCTTGGTGTATGTTTCATCACTCCATAAGTCACTTAACCCGATATTAATTAAATAGAATACAATAGAGACAACAAAAAGAAGTGAAAACATTAAGTTGTTGTTTCTGGTTAACTTCTTTAAAATAGTGTCCACGACATTTAATTCTAGTGAGTGTGTAAAAATTATTCTTCGGATTTACCTGAAAGTCAACCAGGTAAGGTTGATCTTTGTATACAGTCAAATATATGTAACCAGATTGAAATTTTCAATGTGATATATCGTCGATTGATCGATAGGTTGAGAATTCAATCGATATTTTAATGTTGTGATGTATCTTGACTAACGGCACAAAAAATGTAATAATTGTTACAATTTTCTTTATCAGAGATGATTCCATTTTTTGTGCCATTAGCTTGCGAAATTAACTGAGCGTCAAATCGGTGTGGGGAATGCCCTATAACGGCCGGCGGTATGTGGCGTTGGCGCTGCTTCGCGGTGGCGCGCCTGCCCCGCACCGAACGCAATGAAGGTCGGGGTGTTTTTGCACTCGTGGTGCGATGTAGGGTTATCCGGTTATTACTTAATTCTCGCGTTGGCAAAAACCGTGACACCAGCAGGGAGTCCCCGGCGGGAGCCGGGGCAGGCCGCACCGCTGACCACTTAACTGTTCTCTTTAGCCAGAAAGTTCTCGCGGTGCGGAAAAGCCAATTGCATATACAGACCTGTTAGGCAACGTGTTTATTTTCTTTTAATTACTCCAGATAAGAATGCGTGATCCCATTCTCCAATTTTCTCATTTTGGTAATAAAACTCTAGTTCATCAATCCAATCACCAGCGAACTCTCTTTGCAGAATTGATTCTATTAGAATTATTGTTGTTTGTTCACCACCCATAGATCCTTGAAAATAATCGTACCAGCTACGATAATGGCCCAAGCTGTCGGGAATGATGAAACCTGTGTTTTCTTTCAGATTTACCTTAAGATGCTTTTCACCCTCTGGATTTTCTTCAAGACTCAAAGCTTCAATTTTAAGGTTGTGAAAGTTAACTTTTGAAACAGAGTTGAGTAGGAGGGCTATCTTCTTTTCTAAGTCTTGATTTTTTGGGATATAGACAAATCTTTTAACTGTTGGTACAAGTTTAAAAGATCCACTAATTGAATCGAAGACTTCTGTAGTGGTAAAAAGAGCAAATTCATCCATTTCTTTTGGTGCAATATGTGATTTGCAACCATAAGCAAGGATGACAACAAGTATGATAATTCTAGGAAACCCTTTGATCATATTCATGTTTTTCAACATGTTGCCTAACGTTCGGCGGTATGTGGCGTTGGCGCAGAGTCGCGGTGGCGCGTGTTTTTGCACTCGTGGTGCGATGCAGGATTATGATGTTATTTGTTTACTCTCGCGTTTGCAAAAACCGTGACACCAGGAGGGAGTGCCCCGCGGGAGCGGGGCCAGCAGGCTGGTTTTTGCCCGGCGGCTTTAGCCGCAAAGCCGGGCCGATAAAGCACCAACTGGTTTTGGTGTGCTGATCTGTCGGATTAGCGCGCAAAAACCAGCCGCGCCAATGACATATACCGACCTGTTAGGCTGCGTGTTGTTTGGCCTTTTTGATGCTTTTGAATTCCTCTTTTTTGACCCTTTTTTCTTCTTCTATATCATAATCATTCTGAAGCCCAAGCCAGAATTTGGCTGAATTTCCAAAATAGTAACTGAGCCTGAGAGCAGTATCTGCAGTTATTCTTCTGAATCCCTTAATAATCTCGGAAGTTCTGGTCTGTGGAATGCCAATATCTTTTGAGAGCCGGTAAGCAGAAATGTTCATGGGCTTCAGGAATTCTTCAAGAAGCACTTCACCTGGGTGTATATTTTGTAATCTTTCCATGACTGTCATTTATGATAATCAATAATTGTTACTTCTGTTGCCAACCCGTCATCCCAACGGAATGTAATTCTCCATTGGTCATTAATTCGGATGCTATAGAGGTTATTTACTTTGCCACTTAACTTCTCAAGCTTGTTGGAAGGAGGGATCCTAAGATCGTTAAGGTTTTGAGAGTTATTTAACATTCTTAGTTTTCTCCTTCCGACCAATTGGATTTCTGGAGGCATGTTTCTAACACGTTCACCATTCCAAATTTTCTCAGTCTCCTTTGATCCAAATGATGTTATCATTAACGTTTTGCGTTACTAACGGCAAAGGTAAGCATTATTTTTTAACTATGCAAACAGGATTTGCCGACATGCAGCCTAACGTTCGGCGGTATGTGCAGTTGGCGCAGAGTCGCGGTGGCGCGGGTTTTTGCACTCGTAATGCGATGCAGGATTATGCGATTATTACTTTATTCTCGCGTTGGCAAAAACCGTGACACCTGCGGGAGCCCCCGACGGTGCCGGGGCGGCCTGCACCGCCATTGAAAGTCTTGCATCTTGACCACAATATTGTCGCGGTGCAGAAGCCAATTGCATATACCGACCTGTTAGCATTAGTGGTTTTTAATTGCCTAATTCCATCTTGGGGCTTTTCCGTTAATCATGGTATGAGTTTTTACCACTTTATCCATAACCTTGTGGGGATCATCCACCACTTTATTAGTTTGGGTTACATACCAATATATATCCAATGCCTCAATTTTCTCTTGTTGGAGCTTTGACTTCAGGAGTAGTTGTTCTTTTATTATTTGATCCAATAGGTTCTCATCCAAATTTGTACTGCCGATCTTAACTAGTTCAATACGACCACCTTTTAGTGCGAAGATTACATACACTCCACATTTGTCGGAAGGGGCGTTGCATTTTTCCTTTAAGCTATCTGTTGGTTTAAAGAAAAAATGGCCTGTCTGTTTGTATTTTCTTAACACATCAAACATATGTATACGTTTTAACCATTAATGCTAACGTTCGGCGGTATGGGTCTGTTGCCTTGTGTCGCGGTGGCATGAGTTTTTGCCATCGAGCTTGACGACCACAGAATTTCATTTTGATCACAGAATTTTCAAGTAATGCAAAAACCATGACACCTATGCGGGAGACCTCGCCGGTGGCGGGGGCAGCCCGGCCAGTTGAGCTTGCAGGACGAAGTTTCAATTATCATCAGTCGTGCTGGCCGGAAGGCAATGACCTATACCGACCTGTTAGCCCCAGTGATTTACTTTTTGAATACTCGGGTTCTGGTAAGCTTTCTTGAGCTATGATGAACAGTTAAGATATATATCAGATCTTCACCAGCAATCTGATAAATGATTCTATAATTGCCCTGGATTATTTCTCGAATTTTGTCCTTATGACCAGCCTCTGGTACTTTACGCCCAATTCTAGGATTACTCTGTAATAATTGAACTGCATTTAATAAACGCTGTATAGTTAAGGATGCATATTTTACAGAATCTTTCTCAATGAACTCTGCAATATTTTTGAGATCATTGACAGATCTGTGAGTCCAATTAATTACAGCCATTTCTTGAGCTGATCTTTTGCTTGTTTGGTTGTGTATACTTTACCTTCTTCAACCTCTTTAAGACCCTTCTCAATTTTATCAAGAACTACTAATTCTTCAACCACCTGCTCTACTGTGAAGCTTTCAGGCAACCTATCAATTGTCTTTTTAACTTTTTCTTTTGTAAGCATTTTGAGATCATAAATTATGGTGTAAATATACTTATTATATTCCTTGGAACAGTTCATTCCCGTTACCATGTCATTGGGGCTAACGGTCGGCGGTATGTGCAGTTGCCGACTGCTTGGCGGTGGCATGGGTTTTTGCCCTCGTACTGGATGTGGAGATCTTTCAGGTTCACGAAATCATCGGGAGATGCAAAAACCATGACACCAAGAGGGAGACCCCGGCAACAGCCGGTGCAGCCTGTGCTGCCGGTTACAAAACTTTCATCTTTAGCCAGAATTTTGTCGCGGCACAGAAGGCAATTGCATATACCGACCTGTTACCACCAGTTCTTTATTCTATCTCTTTGATTTGAATTTCTAGTTTTGGAATGTCTTCCTTGATGGTTCTCCAGACTACCTCAACATCTACACCCAGATAGTCGTGAATAAGCTTATCTCTCATTCCTGCAATCACTTTCCAGGGTATCTCATAATATATCTGCTTCGTATCCGCAGATATCTTCTTTGAGGCTTCACCAATAATTTCAATATTTCTGATGACGGCATCTTGTACTAGCTCATTAGCTGAGAATTCTTTAAAAGATAAGCCTTCACTGAATTCTTTGATTTTTCTAATACAATCGAGTATATGCTCGACATACGCCAGATCATCTTTTACCATTACAGAATGTTGATAAGGTCTTTTTTGATGCTCTTTTGAACTCTCTTGTTTTTGATTGCTCCGGTTGTTATTAGATCTACCTTGATACCAAGCAATTCCGAGAGTTCATTTTCAAGTTTTATTAAGGTAAGGAGTGAAGGTGCCACTTTAAACTTGACGAGGATATCTATATCACTTTTTTCAGTGCTCTCGTTTCTTGCGAACGACCCAAATATACCGACGCTAACAGGCTGATAGCTTTTTAAATGGTCAAGGATAATATTCTTTATTTCTTGTTGGATCATTGTTATATTTTATGCAAAGCTATTAAAATTACCAAATTGGAAGTATTTCACACAAGAATTGGTGGTAACGTTCGGCGGTATGTGCAGTTGCCGCAGCATCGCGGTGGCATGCGTTTTTGCAGGCATACTGCGGTGTAGGATTATGCTTTTCGTTACTTATTTATCGCGTTGGCAAAAACCATGACACCATGTGTGGTGGCCCGGACGAGCGGGAATAGGAAGGTTTATACCTTGATGTTTGTCCCGCTGACCGGAAGGCAATTGCATATACCGACTTGTTATGCACAGTTTGTTTATACCAATTTTGATTTATAGCTAATTGGTTATGACTGCCACAACCACAACGATAAAAACTATAGATAATATCATCAAATAGGTTAGAGGATTTGCAAAATTAAGAGTCCAGCCTAAAGGGGGAAATTGTTTTTGAACTATTAGTCTCGGATCTTTACGGTTAAAGTATAATATTCCTCTCCAATTAGAAGGATTTTTAGCCATTGAATCCAGAATTTCCTGGTCAAGTTTGGTTTTCATATAATTGATTTATTGATGTTTAAATTTATGGCCGGAAATTGTGCATAACGGCCGCGTGTATGAGCCGTTGCGTAATCAAAGCGCGTTGTGATCGAGTTACCACGAGGCAACCAAATGAACTGACCTACGCAAACCCGCTGCCAGCAATGGCTTATACACGCTGTTGTATGCAGGTGTTTTTCTACCAAGGCTCATTTATGTCAAGACTTAGTACCAGGTTTGAGTCAGAATTAAAAGTTATTCGAAAGTAATTTGGGCCACCTCCTATCGTTTTAAAAAGCTCCTTTTCCGCATAATCTAGATTATCATCTTCTCTTCTAATACTGAAATCAGTATAAATTATTTTTGTTCCACACTTATCTACACAACTGAAATATCTTCTGTTGTAATTATTTATATTCTGGATGATATATCTTAAATCCTTTTCCCTTACAGAATCAGAATTATTTTCTAAAGTATAATTTTCTATTATTGATTTCATTTTTGCTTCCATCTGTTTGACTACTTCAATTGATGGTGTCCATGGCATGCAATTTCCATTTCTGCCAAATGGTACCTGATAAGCATAAAAGACATCTTTATCATTATCTCCCATAAAATTATAGTTGCTTTCATAAACAACGACCTTATAGTTAGGATATCTAATTAAAATGCATGAATTATTTTGTCCATAAGTATTTAATGAACTTATTAATCCCAATATTAAAAGTATCTTCATGATTTATGTTTTTTTACACTTGCATACAACGTTCGGCGGTATGTGCAGTTGGCGCAGAGTTGCGGTGGCGCGTGTTTTTGCACTCGTGGTGCGATGCAGGGTTATGCGGTTATTAGTTTATTCTCGCGTTGGCAAAAACCGTGACACCAGGAGGGAGTCCCCGGCGGGAGCCGGGGCGGGCCGCACCGCCGACCACTTAACGGTCCTCTTTAGCCAGAAAGTTCTCGCGGTGCGGAAAGCCAATTGCATATACCGACCTGTTAGGTGCTGGGCTATTCATTTTCTCTTTGTTGCTTAATGGTGTTTAACTTTTCTTCATTGGAACAAAAGATTGCTCATAACAAGTTTGCATAATGGTAAATAGTCCTTTTTCATAGTCTTTTTGATGCAACTCAGGCAACCGTTTGAATCTTTTCATAAGGAGTTTATCAATCTTGGTAGCTGTCATAAAATCATAAATAGCGTCATGCATTAGGATTACTCAATAGTATCGCAATTAGGAGGTAGTTTGATTGTTTTCCATTCCATTGCAATAAACCTGAAAAATAGAGTATCAGTATCTAATGGGATTTCAATTTTAAAGTAACTGTCTAGATCTGTCTGTCCGATAAAATTGTATCAGAGTTTTGAATTATCGTTAATGGTATATTTTCAAAATCTTCATCTATTACTCTCCTGAAATGAACTTTGTTTATCCATTCAGGTTGAAATCCATTACTAGAATAGCAATAATGATTATTGTTATAATTCTCATATAATCAGTTGTGTAGATATTGGTTGTGCCTTGCATCTAACTCGTTTATATGGGTACTGAAGGTAGGCATATTTGACGGAAATGAGTATTATTGGAAACCCGAGGTGGCCTTTACTGACCTCGGGAATTATCATAAATCATCAAACGGGGTGCGAATTCTTCTGAATACTTTTTTCGGTGACATGAGTGTATATCTCAGTGGTCCTGCTGCTCTTATGCCCCAGTAACTCCTGAATGTAACGAAGATCCGTACCTGCCTCCAATAAATGCGTTGCATAACTGTGACGCAAACCATGAAGCGTAATATTCTTCTTAACCCCTGCTTTTTCCACTGCCATCCTGAATACCTTCTCAATACTGGCAGCACTGTACCTGTTCCCTGCCGCTGCCCTTCAAAAAGATAAACTACCGGACGATAGCGACGGACATACGTGTCTACCATCTCAACTAACTTCACCGAAACTGGAACTATCCTGTCCTTGAATCCCTTCGACTGCCTGATGCTGAGTAACATGCGGTCACGGTCAATATCCTGTGGCTCCAACATTATTGCTTCACTGCGCCTCAAACCACAACCGTATATCAAACTTAACATTACCCTGTGCTTCTCATTTAACGGAGCCGACAAAATCTTCTTAACTTCTTCCTTGCTCAACACATTGGGTAACTTATGCAGGGACCGAGGCCTGGTGAACTCGCCTGGATCAATGGTTTTACGGCAAATTTCCCTGTAGAATTTTTTAACTGAACTGATGAGCTGATTCTGAAATGAGTAACTCAAACCTCTCGGTAATATATATTCATTTACCATCCTTATGAGATCATCAGCACTACTTTCTGAAGCCTCCCTGGGAGAAACAAACTTCAGGAAGGCCTCCATCATCGAAGTGTAAGTCCTTACTGTTGTTGGCGGATACCGGTGCGACTCCAGCCACAGACGATATCTCAGGATATCTTCTTTTCCCCTGCTGCTGAGTAAGCCGGGACTTTCACCGGGCTCTGTCCTTACTGGTTCGGACCATCTTGCATCCTCAGCAGGAGCTATTTCAGCTGATTTTGGCTTTGGGCAGATGTTCTGCCTCTCGCTTCTTATCAACCTCACTCTTCCGGCAATGTCCTGTCTTCTTAAAGCTGTGTAATCAACAAATACATACTTGCTCAGCGTCCTGAGAAGAAGAGGAATGACATCATCACTGTCGGCTATGTGCCAGCATTGCATCCGCTGGCTCCACCTGACATCCGGCAGCTTTCTGACCAGGTCAGTAAGCTCCTGATCAAATGGGAACTTGAGGGCGACACGCATTCCACTGTCGTGCCTCACCCTCTCGGCGATAACTGTGATCATAATTTGCAGCGAGTAAAGTATTTATCATTCTTGTTCTGAGTTCATAAATCATGGGGCATGCGGGACGGAGCATGGGGCATGGGGCATGGGGCACGGGGTTCGGGGCAAGGAGCATGCTGACGATCTGCCGGACAGAGGAGAGGAAGTCCTGCAGAGCGGGAAGGGACGGAGCATAGGGTCCGGGTTATGGGGTACGGGGCTTGGATCATGGAGCATGGTGCTTGAGGCAAGGAGCAAGGAGCAAAGAGCGCAGTGGACGTGGTAAAGAGAATGCCGATGACCTTCCGGATGGCGGAGAGGCAGTCCTGCAAAGCAGAACTGCACGGGGCAAGGAGCATGGGGTACGGGTCATGGGGCAAGGAGCATGACGGATGTGGCAATTGGCCACTAACAAGAGGCATGGAGCATGGCTCCGGGACCAGGGTTCATAGGCCAGCATTCACAGTGTTGCAGTGACAGAAGATAATGCGTACTTTTCAGCACTACCGGCATCAAAGCATCCAAACCGGAAAAAATGCAACCTGATGGGTGTATATGGTTTTGTGTATTTATGTTTGTGCCTGCAAACCTGCCAACCGGATCCGGCAACTGCCCGTTTACACAAGAATCTTGCCTGGCTAGATTTGAACTTCTATACTGTCCGCTGAATTAAAGGTATATCACTTCCTGAATTGTCAAAAATCTGAATTTTCACCTTTTTGCCGGCTGTAAGGTCATTAAAGCCCTTATCCTTTTGAAGCCGCTGAAAATCACCAAAAATTATATTCATGCATTCATTCAATCTTGCATAGGAATTGTCCTCGTCCTGAAACCAGAACAACTCATTCCGAACAACAAGATTTTCATCATTCTCATTACTTATTACCAGGTTTTCATAATTCCATGTTTTACCTGCCTTGAGCGTTTCTATACCTTTTATGATATCGTCGTTATTAATAAGTCTCAGATACATGCTGTCCACCTGATTAAAAAGCCATGATCCATGCCACAATCCCCACAGGACAAATACAATTGTGTAAATCAGCAACTCGGACATCTGCATATTTTCAAATTTTAATTTGCTGAATACCAGGAACATAATAATAGCCATAGGCAGTCCCCTGTAAACAGAGCCGTGTAAAAAAATGTACAACCATTTCTTTTTCCGGCGTTCTTCCCACCGTTGAAGAAATTGCTCGCTTTTATTACCCGTTTTTTTCACTTTGGATTGTATCAGTTTACGGATTTGACGTCACTGCAACACCTATTCGACATTCACTGTGTTTTGACCTTTATTTTTCCTTTTTCCCTTATTCAATACGATTTTCATTGTATATCCCCATCCCAGACCGCCAATCAGCCACAACGGAATGCCAATCAGGATTGATTTTTGAGTTATTTCATGCTGTGCAATCAACGGATAAACAAATGTCATTATGAGATACATGAACAGCCCGAACAAAAGCCCGGTGACTAGCCAATGTCTGGTAGTACCTTTCGGTTCCGGGTTTTCAGGACTTGACTTACTGAATTCAATTAACTCAACCGGAGCTCCGTTGTGCTCAATCATTGCGACTGTAATTCCCTCCGCAGATTGATTTGGCTCAGTAATTATCTTCAGGGCATGTGTCCTCAACTCATACTCCAGGTCGTCAACTTCAAAAGCGAGATGAGGAACTGCCTTAATCAGTGGATTTACCGGACTTTCATCTTCAAACCTCATCCATTCCACTCCAAACGGACTTGTACTGAATCCCGACACATATAATTTAAATTGCGGCAGGTATTTTTCACCTGACATGACTGTATTTGTGGGTATGCCAAGGTGATGATATTTCCAACCCCATTTTTCCACTGCTAACGGAGGTTCAAAATCAAGCCGGGCGGTATCCATATGTTTGTTCATATTAAAAGTTAATCATCTTAAAAACAAGCCATTATGGCCTCAAAGTCTGCAATACTTCACGAAAGAATAATTCAAGCTTACGAATATCAAGATTGCCGTCTGTCCTTACACCGCTGCAGACATCAACTCCGTAGGGTCTGACAGTCTCAATTGCCTCCTTAACATTTTCAGGCTTCAGCCCTCCTGCCAGGAACACAGGGCATTTTGCACCTATCCGGATCTGGCGGCTCAGCTCCCAGTTGTGGACCCTTCCGGTACCGCCAAGTTCCTTGATTTCTAAATTAGGATTACCGCTGTCGAGCAGAATGGCGTCAACGGATTCTGAGATCCTGATTGCTTCATCGACTGAATGTTTATCAGCAACATGGATTACCTGCACAATTTTTGTCGAAGGAAGAGCGCTTCTCAATTGGGCATACGTTCCCTCAGAAAGAGAATCGACAATCTGAACAGTGTTGGTGTTTGTCCGTTGATGGTGCCTGATTATTTCATTCACAGAAGTTTCACTGGTCAAAAGGAATGTAGCAACGGGAGGGGGAACACTCGCAGCTATTTCCCTGATTAAGTCATCAGAAATGGGACCCGGTCCGCTTGGCATTCTGGCGACCAATCCAATCGCTGAGGCTCCGAAATCCACGGCAATACTTGCTTCCGCGATACTTTTTATGCAGCAGATCTTGATTCTGACCATTACAATGCGCTGATTTTACAATTTATGCTGCAGATATTGATTCTTGCCATCACAAGGTACTGTTTTACTATGGCTTATGAGTTGAGGTTAAAATTGCAAACATATATCAGGGTATCTTTTACTTATGGCCGGCAACCGGAAGATGCTAACAGTCTATCCTTTACGACCACAAGCTCTTAGGATCCCGTTTTAACGGCACAGGGGGCATTGGACATGGGACAAAACACGAGGCACAGGAGACATGGGATAATGCATGAGGCACATGGGGCATGGGACAAAGCACGAGGTGTGAGGGGCATTGCCCAGGAGGCAAGGAGCAGAGGTTGGGGGCAATGGGTAATGTGGTAAGTGGTAAGTGGTAAGGGGTAAGGGGTAAGGGGTAAGGGATAGGGTTAAGAGGCAAAGGGCAATGTATACGTCATAATGGGCTGGTTACGAGGCCGATGGCACAACGGGCAAAGGGCCGGAAACAAGATACAGGATCAGAGGCATTGAAGACAGTGGACAAGCTACACGTGTCAGGGGCAAGGGTAAAAGTTATACTGCCCGAAGGACAGTAAACACGGTAAGACCTTGCATACGGCTGCCTGCCACTCTGTAATATCTTTTGACAGCCATAACTTTGATTATCAGCGTAATCGATTTAAGTAACCGACAAACCTACGTTACGTCAGTCACACTAAAAATTTTCTGCAAAAATTCAATTCTCCCAACTTTCACGGACTGACAGAAGATATGTAAATGCAAACATGGAAATTTAAAGAAAAAAGCGGATTTAATCAAGCAAATCCGGCTAAAATAAATACAGGAGAAAAAACCGGATTTAAACAAGCAAATCAGGTTATCAGAACACAGAAGAACAAAGCGGCTTTAACCAGGCAAACTCACCTGAAATAAAATTCAAATTAAAAAGCCGCCACGGTAAGACCATGACGGCAGAAATATGTTCAGGATAATCCCTTACCTATACAAGCCCTGCAAATCCCATGAAAGCAAGTGCCAGTATGCTTGCTGTTATCAGTGAGATGGGGACTCCCTGCATTCCCTTTGGTATATTCACCAGGGCCATCTGTTCCCTGATCCCGGCCAGTATTACGAGTGCAAGACCAAAACCTATTGCCGTGCCTCCGCCATAAATAATGCCTGTTACCAGGTTGTAGTCCTTCTGTATAACGAGGAGCGCAACTCCGAGAACTGCACAGTTAGTGGTTATCAGTGGAAGAAAAATACCCAGCGCCTGGTAGAGCGGCCTGCTAATCTTCTTCAGTATGATCTCTACCATCTGCACAAGGAAGGCAATCACAAGAATAAATGTGATTGTCTGCATGAATTGTATCCCCAGCGGAACAAGCACGAAAGTGTAAACCAGATATGTAGCCATGGTTGCAAGCACGATCACAAAAACGACTGCACCAGCCATGCCCATGGCTGTCCCGACTTTATTGGAGACCCCGAGAAAGGGACAGATGCCAAGAAACTGCGCCAGCACAACATTGTTGACCAGTACGGCAGATATTATCAGCAGAATATATTCCATTTCCGTTCCTCCCTATGCTTTATTTGCTTTGTTAATCCTGTTCACAACGGCTATCAGGTAACCAAGAGCCATGAACGCTCCGGGTGCCAGAATAAACACCAGGATGCCGTCACCTTCAATGAATTTAAACCCGAAGATCGACCCGCTTCCAAGGATCTCCCTTATCGTACCAAGTACGCCCAGTGCCATTGTGAAGCCCAGACCCATGCCGGCACCGTCGACAAATGATGACCAGACTGTGTTTTTGCTTGCAAAGGCCTCGGCACGGCCCAGAACAATACAGTTCACAACAATCAGCGGAATGAATATCCCAAGGGTGGCATAAAGCGCAGGCACATACGCCTGCATTACAAGATCAACAATGGTCACAAATGTGGCAATGACAACTATGAAGGCAGGAATGCGCACCTTGTCAGGAATGACATCTTTCAGCAGTGCAATGAAGACGTTGGATCCGATAAGGACAAATGTCGTTGCCAGTCCCATACCCATGCCATTGATCGCTGAGGAAGTCGTTGCCAGGGTAGGGCAGGTGCCAAGCACCAGTACCAGGATGGGGTTCTCTCTCAGGAACCCATTGGTGAAGTTTTTAAGCTGGCTCATTTCAGACCTCCTTTTTCAAATGCGTTATAGGCTCTCTGCACACCGTCGCAGAATGCCCTGGAACTGATTGTGGCAGCGGTGATTGCGTCAACAGGCCCGCCGTCCTTCTTTACTTTGAGCGCAAAGGTGGCAGGATTCTTTTCGTTGAACTGATCCTTGAACTCAGGCTTCTCCGGAGTTCCGGAAGGAACCATCTTGGTGCCAAGTCCGGGAGTCTCTTTCTGCTCAAGAACATTTATATTAATTATAGTACCGTCAGGCCTGAAACCGACCATAAAACCTATATAACCGCTGAATCCTTTGTTTGTAAATGATTTGATGGCGTAGCCGACAATCTCTTCACCTTTCCTTGCCGGATACACCTCGAGACTGTCACCCTCACCTGTCGGCAGCATGAACATCTCTTCATTCGGATTGTTGGTGAATTCGGGCACTACCTGCTTAATGGCATCAAGCTTTTTGTTGAGCAGCGAAATCTCAATAGGTTCTTTCGTAAACTCATAGACAAACCCCAGGGCGGCAGAGGCACACAATGAAATAAGAGTGAGCGATAGTGCCATGTTTTTTAGTGTCGACTGCATCTTAGCCATGCTTCACCTCCTTCCCGAACCGGCGCGGTTTGATATACATATTAAGCAACGGCACGAAGGCGTTCATGATAAGTACAGCGAATGACACCCCCTCAGGATAAGCACCCCATGTTCTTATCAGTACTGTTATTACCCCTATGCCGATGCCGTAAATTATCATCCCCTTATGTGTCATGGGTGAGGTCACATAATCGGTAGCCATGTAGATTGCGCCAAGCATAAGACCTCCTGTAAGCAGATGGAAAAGGGGATCGGCAAATTTCACCGGATTGGCCAGCCAGAGTATGCCTGTAAAAAGAGCTACAGTCACCAGTATGGAGACGGGGATATGCCAGGTGATAATCTTTTTCCACAGGAGATAAATTCCCCCTATGATAAGTGCTGCAGCTGCAACCTCACCCATTGAGCCTCCCATCCGGCCGTAAAACAACTGCATGTGTGAAGGGATCTTTTCCATAATCGCCGACACTGCCTCGCCGTTCTTTACACCCTCACTCAGCAGTCCCAGGGGTGTGGCGCCTGTGACAGCATCAGCATACCCGGTTTTAAATCCTGTTGGAACAGGCCAACTGGTCATCTGGACAGGAAAAGATATCAGCAGGAAAACCCTTCCAACCAGTGCCGGGTTGAACGGATTGTTGCCCAGCCCGCCGAAAGTCATCTTTGCAACGCCAATGGAAATTATCGCACCGATAACAATTATATGAACAGGCAGATTGGAAGGCACATTGAATGCAAGGAGCAGTCCGGTAACAACTGCTGAACCATCCGTTACCGAGGGTTTGACTTTTAAAATAAACCTTTGGATAAGATATTCGACGGCAACACATGATAGCACCGAAGTGAGAGTTACAATTACAGCTCCCATTCCAAAATAATATATCGATGCTGCCAGTGCCGGCAGAAGCGCGATCACCACGCCGTACATCAGCTTGCGTGTAGTCTCAGGACTTTGCTGATGCGGCGATGGCGAAACATTAAGGATATTATTCATATTGCCATAAAGCTATTTCGTAATACGTTCACGGGCCATGCGAATCACCGTAGTCTTGCCAAGCCTGATATAATCAAGCAAGGGTCTCTTAGCAGGACATATATAGGCACAGGCTCCGCACTCCATGCAGTCTGTAACCTTCTCTTTTTCAGCTATTTCCCACATAGCTCTCTCGGAAGCGGCAGCCAGGAGCCAGGGCTCGAGGCCCATAGCACATGCCGTCGAGCACCTGCCGCACCTGATGCATGGCAACACCTCGCTGCGGCGTGCTTCATCAGCCGGGAAAAGTATTATTCCCGAAGTGCCCTTTGTCACCGGCACATCGGTCATCGCGAGCGCCTTGCCCATCATCGGGCCGCCGTTGACAACCTTCCCGGTGTCTTCCGGCATCCCGCCAGCGGCCTCAATGAGACTTGTGACCGGCGTACCTATCCTTGCAAGGAAATTACCCGGATTACGGACTGACTTCCCGGTAACGGTCACAACCCTCTCAATCAACGGTTTGTTCTTCTGGACGGCCTCATAAACCGCAAAGGCGGTGCCCACATTTTGCACGACAATACCAACATCAAGCGGGAGGCCTCCGGAGGGCACCTCGCTCCCGGTGCATGCCTTGATAAGCTGTTTCTCACCTCCCTGCGGGTACTTTACCTTCAGCGGCTGCACCGTGACACCCTTAAAATCTTTGGAAAGACCTGTAAGATGGTTAATTGCGTCCGGTTTGTTGGCCTCAATGCCTATTATAGCTTTTTCAACCCCCAGGGCCTTCATGATGATTGTCACACCTGTCAGTACCTCGGCACCCTTTTCAAGCATCAGCCTGTGATCAGAGGTCAGATAGGGTTCACACTCGACACCGTTGATGATTAACAGGTCACATTTCTTCCCGGCAGGTACAGTCAGTTTGATATGCGTTGGAAAGGTGGCTCCCCCGAGACCTACAAGACCGCATTGCTGGCAACGCTCAATGATCTGCTCACGCGTCATCACTACTTCCTTAACCAGTGTGCTGGTGCGGTCAATTGTATCCATCCATTCGTCGCCCTCTGCATCGATCACCACAGACATCTGCTTGTATCCGGTAGTGTCAGCCACAGCCTCTGTCTTATTTACCTTGCCTGATACCGGGGAGTGAATATTTGCTGAGACAAAACCTTTTGCCCGGGCAATGACCTGCCCGGCTTTTACGGTAGCACCCTTCTCAACCACAACTGTCGCCGGTGCTCCAATATGCTGTGAGACAGGCACTGTTACCTGGGCAGGCAGCGGCAATACCACTATGGGTTTGTCAGCTGTGAGCTTATTCTCTGGCGGATGAATGCCGCCCTTAGGGAATGTCTTGAACACAATAATTAGTTATCTGGTTATCAATATATTATCAAACAGCTTCTGTTACTGCAGGCTCAGCCGGTTTTTCCTCTTTTACAGGAAAATTACACTCAAGAATGGCGCCTGTCGGGCATTCACTTGCGCACTTGCGGCACAGCTTGCATTTAAATGAATCAATGAAAGCGAGGTTGTCAGCCATTGTGATTGCCTCATAAGGACAAACCTTAACACACTTGCCGCATCCAATGCAAGCCACCTTGCATGCCTTGCGGGCCGGGCCTCCCTTATCCTTGTTAATGCAGGAGATGTAAATTTTACGATCCTTCTTGTTGCGTTTGCGAAGCTCAATTATGTTGCGAGGGCATGCTTTGACACAGGCGCCGCATGAAACACACTTTTCATCAATGATCACGGGCAGCTGGGTCACAGGATCCATATACATGGCGTCAAACTTGCATGCCGTGACACAATCGCCGCAACCAAGGCATCCGTAGTGGCAGCCAGTGGTGCCTCCGTAAAGTGCATGAGCCACACGGCAACTGGAAGCACCGTCGTAGAATGACGTCCGGGCACAGTTTTCAGGGGTGCCGTTGCAGCGCAGCACAGCCACCCTGGGCTCAACGGCAACAGCCTTGCGACCGAGCATATCAGCAGCTTTTCCCATCGTTTCTGCACCGCCCACCGGACAGTTGAGACCTTCAAAAGAGACTGATTTTACAAGGGTCTCAGCAAAGGCACGGCAACCGGTAAAGCCGCAACCGCCGCAGTTGACTCCCGGAAGTGCCTCGGTGACCAGGTCAATGCGCGGATCCTCTACAACCTGGAACTTCTGCGCTACAAAATACAATATCACTGCAGATACCAGACCAAGCACACTGAGCATTATGACAGTCAATAAAACAATGGAACTCATCTGTCAGATCTTTATTTTGAATTCAAACTTTTTTTCAATCCTGCCCCTCAGGAGCCATACGATGAAGTAATACACTGCCAGTGAGGCAAAAGAGAGGAGTGCTGAGCTGAGCTCACCTGCCCCTGCCACCGTCAGGGCAATAAAAAAAGCAATAAGCACAAGGAACGGGATCACATATCCAATAGCCAGCGCGCGAAAACCCTGCGATTGCTCCATCACCACAGTGACCTTGTCGCCCGGACTGAGTTTTTCGTCACTTCTGACATTGATAACCCTGACATCACTGTTGCCCAGTGAGCAGGCTGATTTTGCATGACAGCCGGAGCAAGCGCTCCCGGTTACGATCTCAACGTCAGCGGTGCCATCGCCCGGGGCTTTTAAGACTATTCCTTCATGAGTGATTTTATCTCCTTGCGGCATCGCAGAATTATTGAACCGGCAATTTTAAGGAATTGTAAGGAATAATAACAAAACAATTGTCATTATTTTAAGCAAGGAGCAAGGAGCATGGTGCAAAGAGTATGGTGCAAGGAAAAAGGAGTAAGATTTGCCCCGTGCCCCGTGCCGCATGCCCAACGCTAGCTAATCTCACTCCATGTGTACGCCTTGCCGAACAACCTTTTCAGGTTGGCTTTCAGCACCCGGTTGTCTTCACTTTCAAGTTCGGGATCATCGCCAAGGATCTCCTCGGCGTGTGACCGTGCCAGGTTAAGTATCTGCCCGTCTCTTCCCAGGTCGGCTATCTTCAGGTCAAAGGCCATGCCGCTCTGCTGCGTCCCCTCGAGGTCGCCCGGGCCCCGCATGCGCAGGTCAGCCTCGGCGATCTCAAAACCGTCATTGGTACCGATTATTGTGTTGATACGCTCAGACGCCTCTGCAGAACGCTTGTGCGATGTCATGAGTATGCAGAACGACTGATCGGCGCCGCGACCCACACGACCGCGCAGCTGGTGAAGCTGGGAGAGCCCGAAGCGCTCAGCGCTCTCAATGACCATGACACTTGCATTTGGTATGTCAACGCCCACCTCGATCACCGTTGTGGCAACCATTATCTGTGCCTGGCCCTTGCGGAAGAGATTCATAGATATCTCCTTGTCACGTGCAGTCATGCGTCCGTGGACTACACTGATGCAATACTGCGGCGGTGGAAAAGCGCGCGCCATACTCTCAAGGCCGTCTTCAAGATCCTTATAATCAAGAGTTTCAGACTCTTTAATGAGCGGATAAACAACGTATATCTGCCTTCCCTCTTCGATCTGGCGGCGCATGAAACCAAACACCTTCTCGCGTTCAGCGTCGGTGAATGACATTGTCTTTATTGCCTTGCGGCCCGGAGGCATCTCATCAATGACCGATACATCCAGGTCACCGTACAGTGTCATCGCAAGGGTGCGCGGTATGGGTGTCGCCGTCATCACAAGCACATGCGGCGGACATTCGCTCTTCTGCCACAGCTTTGCCCTCTGCGCCACACCAAAACGATGCTGCTCGTCTATTATCACAAGGCCAAGGTTTTTATACTTCACATTATCCTCAATCAGGGCGTGTGTACCTATCAGGATGGAAATGCTTCCGTCAGACAAGCCATTTTCAATCCGGGTCCGCTCGCTCCGCCTGGTCGAGCCCGTCAGCAGGGCTACCCCGACATCAATGCCGCGGACAAAGTGGCTTATAGAATTAAAATGCTGAATGGCAAGTACTTCCGTCGGAGCCATCAGGCAGCTCTGAAAACCGTTGTCGGCTCCGATGAGCATGCTCATCAGCGCAACCATGGTCTTGCCGCTGCCCACATCGCCCTGCAGCAGCCTGTTCATCTGCCTTCCGCTGCCAAGATCGGTGCGTATCTCGCGTATCACCCTCTTCTGCGCTTCCGTAAGGACAAACGGAAGATTGTTTTTGTAAAACGAATTGAGCCTGTCACCAACAATGGAAAAGATGAAACCGCGGGTGTTTTTTGCCCTGCTGCCCTTATATCGCAAAAGGTTGAGCTGGATATAGAACAGTTCCTCGAACTTAAGCCTGAAACGGGCATTCTCAAGGTCAATGTTCGAATCCGGGAAGTGTATCCGGAACATGGCATCGGAGAGACTTGCCAGCTTCATCGTTTTCAACAGCGGGGCAGGCATTGTTTCAGCAAAGCGAAGCGCGGGCTGCGAAAAAACTGCAGCCATCAGTTTTGCTATGGCCTTCGAATGAAGAAAGTGGTCCTTCATCTTTTCGGTTGTGCTGTACTGCGCCTCGAGGGCTGAGCTTACCCTGGTGGCCTTCTTTTCTGCCTCCTCGATCTCAGGGTGCACTATATTGAAGGCCCCGCTGAAGAGCGTCGGTTTACCGAATATTATATATTCCCTCTCGACTTTGTATGCATTCAGAACCCACTTCTGCCCCTTGAACCATACCAGCCTGACCATGCCCGTATCATCATAAAAATCAGCTGTAAGACGCTTTGCTGATCCGCCGCCCTCGGTTGAGAAACGGCGTATTTTTCCTTTTATCTGGACATACTGCATGTCGGTGTCAAGCTCACTGATATTGTAAAAGCGTGTCTTGTCAACATACTTGTACGGAAAATAATAAACAAGGTCCCTGAACGTCTGGATATTTGCCTCTGCTGCCAGCAGTTCGGCTCTCTTCGGGCCGACCCCCGGAAGGTATTTTATCTCTGTATCAAGCAGTTCAGACATCAGTTAAAACAAAAAAGATACTCACCGAAAATACTTAAATTTGGGCTCCTTTCAAATGACCTGTCTGAAGAAATAAATCTGTACGCTGCGGCCGCATACCTCAGACACCTCCTGACTGCCCGAAGCACTGCGGGACACGGGGTACACAGTCCCTATGTCTTTGATTTCCTGACAAAAGTGGTCAGGAATAAAACAGATTTGAATATCCTCAGTCAGGTTGAGAGCCTACGGCATGCCATGCTCTCTGACATACGAAGAATCACAGTGACCGATCTCGGGGCAGGTTCTGTGACCGGGGCAGGAGGGGAGCGTAGTGTGGTTGAGATAGCCAGGACAGCTGCTTTGCCGGTGAAGGAGGCAGGGCTGCTCTCACGGATTGTCAGTAGCATGCTGCCGGGCGAAGTGAGGCAGGCCCGCAAAGCGGGAGAGCAAGCTGGCGATCCGCCGGATGGCGGAGAGGCAGTCCCGCAATGCGGGAGAGCAAGCTGGCGATCCGCCGGATGGCGGAGAGGCAGTCCCGCAAAGCGGGAGAGCAAGGAGCCCGGAATTATACTGGAGTTGGGCACGTCTCTGGGTATCAGCACGCTGGCGCTGGCACTGGCAGCTCCGGAGATAAGGGTGATAACGGTTGAGGGTTGCCCCGAACTGGCCGCAATAGCCCGCGAAAACCTTCAGAAATATGGTGCATACAATGCCGAAGTATGGGCCATGGAGTTCAGCGCAGCGATTGAGCGCCTTCGAAATGAAGGGTTGAACGTCTCCTTCGCATTCATCGACGGCAACCACAGAGGCACCGCCCTGACTGAATATGTATCAAAGATCTCATCAATGGGAGAAGAGATGATCATTGTGGCTGATGATATCCGCCTCACAAAGGAAATGTTCCTGGCATGGAGGGCTGTGGAATCATCGGGAATTGCTGCTGTGACAATGGAGACACTGCGTCTGGGGATACTTTTCATTAAGCACGGCATAACTCCGGGCAAATACCGGATCAGGTATTAACAAAAAATAACAGGATCATAACATATTAATAGAGTAATTTGAACTAATTTCGGAACTTTAACAAAACAGGCATGGATAAGGTCATTGAGATACACGAGATTGTAAAGAATTACCAGGTCGGAACGGTTATAGTACGTGCCCTCCGCTCGGTGTCACTCACTATCAACAGGAACGAATATGTGGCCATCATGGGTCCCTCAGGGTCTGGCAAATCAACCCTGATGAACATCCTGGGCTGTCTCGACACACCAACCAAAGGACAATATATCCTTAACGGAACCGATGTGAGCAAGATGGAGGATGACCGGCTTGCAGAGATAAGGAACAAGGAGATCGGCTTCGTCTTCCAGACCTTTAACCTCCTTCCGCGTTATTCTGCCCTTGAGAATGTGACATTGCCGCTTATATATGCCGGCGTGCCCCGCCATGAAAGGGAAGAGCATGCAAAAGTCACTCTTGATGAGGTAGGACTGGGTGACAGGATGAGCCATAAGCCCAATGAGCTTTCCGGAGGACAGAGGCAGAGAGTTGCAATTGCCAGGGCACTGGTGAACAAGCCTTCAATTATCCTTGCCGATGAACCTACCGGCAACCTTGACAGCAAGACATCGTATGACATCATGGGACTTCTCGATAAGATCCATGAACTGGGAAACACGGTCATAGTCGTTACTCACGAAGAGGATATCGCACGTCACGCACACCGCATTATAAAGCTTATGGACGGCGAGGTATCCAACGATTATGTCAACGAGAACCGGATTGAAGTAAGACGGAAATAGATATACTTCATTTCCTGCAGATGAAGATATATACCAAAACCGGAGACAGGGGAGAGACCTCTATCATAGGAGGCAAAAGACTTCCGAAACATCATCCCCGTATTGAGGCATATGGCACTGTCGATGAGCTTATTGCATGGATAGGGCTGCTGCGCAGCGCAGATCAGCATTGTGTCAGCCGCGAAGAACTCATTAAAATCCAGTCTGCACTGATGACTTGCTGCGCGGTCATTGCCACGGACCCTTCGGCAGAAAAGCCCGTTAACATATCTTCCGCCGACACAGAGGTGCTGGAGCGTTCGATAGACACCATGGAGGCCCGTTTGCCGGCACTGAACTCATTTATACTCCCTGGAGGGCACCCTCATACTGCAAATTGTAATATCGCACGGTGCGTCTGCCGTCGCGCTGAAAGAGCCCTCCTTCGCCTTGACAGGGAAGAAAAAGTGGACCAGGAAATCATCAAATATCTTAACCGGCTCTCCGATTATCTCTTCGTACTGACACGGTGCCTGAGCTATGATTCTGGTATTGAAGAGGTTAAATGGCTTCACGATTAAAAGTCAAAATAATCGAGAAATAATTCAGGCCACTCTTTTATTATTCTAAATAATTTTATATTTGCGGACTTTAAGGAAGGTAATAAAAATCTTTCAAAAAAATGTATTGGACACTTGAATTAGCGTCAAAACTCGAAGATGCTCCCTGGCCCGCAACCAAGGATGAGCTCATTGACTATGCAATACGGTCAGGTGCCCCTATGGAAGTCATAGAAAACCTGCAGGAGATAGAAGACGAAGGCGATATTTACGAGGGTATTGAAGATATCTGGCCTGACTATCCATCAAAAGAAGACTTTTTCTTCAACGAAGACGAATACTAATCAGTCTTTAAGGACTTTTGACCCTCCCGGCTTCTTTGCGGCCGCAGGCCGGGTAACCATCGAAAACCTTCAAGCTTCATTTCACTGTCCGGCTTTTCCAGCGGTGGGTTAAGCGTACCGTCAGGACTCTGGTTCTGAATTATTTCGGCAATCTTACCATCCTCCAGCAATATCTCAATGCTGGCGCTCTTGGCCCTGTTAACACCCACAAGTTCGTTTTTGTCAACAACATAATATATAGCTTCACCGTTGCCCGTCACCTTGATGCGGCGCAGTTTATTCTCAACAAAGTATCCTGACAGGTTCTTTCCGCTGATCTGGTCAAAGCGGGCTGTGTCAACAAAGCTGACCACGAAGGCTGAATTGTAGAGCTCCATATGATCAGCCTTACGGTCTTTCGTGAAAAGGGCAATTGAGTCTGCCGACAGCTGGCTCTCACGCGACCATATAAGCGGATCATCATACATCCTGATGACCGAGTCCAAGAATGAATATGAAAGTGAGTCACATCGTCCCTGCATCTCCCTGCTGAAGATGGTGCAACCGTAATAGGCCTTCAGCAGCCTGTGATCTGTGCCGAGGGTGTCTGTCTGCGGCAGAGCCCTCAGGGTGTCGGCCCTGAGAGTGATTGTATCATCATTTGAAGACATCGTAAACCACGGGGTATGGGTAAGAATGAATTTTTCGGGACGTTTCAGGTACCAGGCATATCCTCCCCCGCAAATGACATTGTCTGTAGTGTCGGCTATAGTCACGTTGCCGAAACCCTCACCCTGTCCCTTGTTTTCATCATACCAGAGCGTGTCTCCCGTGATTCGCTGCTGACGGTTGTCAAGTACTGCATTTTTCATCAGCTGCGAGATATCTTTCCTCGTATCGCTCCACCCTCTCTCGCAGAAGAGGTAAATACTGTCACCGACAGCTTCTGTAGGTCCCTCAAACCAGACGATCTCATTATAGGTGTCATAACGCATCGTGTCGGCACGCATTATGAAATCAGGATTGACGATCTTCACACTGTCACGGAAGTGCAGCATCTTCCTGTCGGCATAGTAAATTCCTATAATGCTGGTGAGGGTGTTTTCACCGTTGAGAATTCGTCCGCCGTCATTGTAAACTGCTGTCTGCGTGTTGGTATCATAATCTATCTTGCGGGTGAAGAGCTGCGTTTCTTTGTCAGCAAGTTTCACACTGTCAGTCATAACCGCCTTTCCGGTGTCACCGTCATAGAACAGGTAGTTACCCCATATATGGATTGTGTCGCCCTGTCTTATGTGGATGTTGTTGTAGGCATAGACTTCGTTGGTATCATCATAGTAAATAGCGCTGTCGCATGTCATGTTAAGGTCATTATGCTTCAGACTGACATTTCCGTTCAGCTTGTTGCGCGACCGGTCACCCATGCGGCCGTATTGCATTTCATCAGAATGAAGGATCTCAACCCTGCGGCGCACCGGACCATCCTGCGCGGCTGACTGCAGCGAAAGGAGAGAAAGAAAAAGAATTAAATGGAAACAAAAATCTTTCCGGGGCATTATCTGACCTATTCGAGCCATCCGCTGTAATGAAAGCTGCAGCTGCGGAAATCATCGCTGACACGTATATATGTCTTCTTTATCTTTCCGTTGATCCAGTCCTGGTATGCTTTGTTCTTCTTGTCCATCAGGGCAGCTTCAGCCAGGTAATTGTAATCTTCATTCGGATTGACCCTGTGAGGCGCAACTTCGTCATCCAGTCTGACAATTACATAAATGCTGTTTCCCTTGGCATCAGCTGTGCGGAAGGGCTCAGAGATCTCTCCCAGCTTCATGTCACGCACAACCAGGTTGATCTCGCGCGGAAGCTCATCAAGGGTAAACCACGTTACGCGATCCGATGGATTCTCCTGAACCATCTTACCGCCGTTGGCCCTGGTAGCCTTATCGGAAGAGTATCTTAAAGCAGCCTTATAGAATGTAAGACTGTCCAGCCGAACCAGGTTGGCGATGCTGTCGAGTCTGAGGATAGCCCATTCGGTCTGTTCTGCCGACAGCTTTGGCTTCATGAGTATATGCCGCGTATTAACCATGTCACCTTTGCGGTCAATGAGCTGAATGATATGGAAACCGAATTCGGACTCAACGATCTTTGATACCGCACCTTTTTTCAGACTCCAGGCGCCCTCGGCATAAGGTTTTGCCACCTCGCCTCTGGTGACAAACCCTAGCTCCCCGCCTTTGGGAGCTGTTCCGGGGTCTTCTGAGTACAGCACCGCCAGCGCGCTGAAACTTTCACCGTTAATGACCCGGCTGCGCAGATCAAGCAAACGCTGGCGTACCTCGGCCTTGCTTGACTCCATGTCAGGAGGCTCAACGGAGATTATGCTGAGCTCAACCTTCCTGGGAACCAGCGGCAGTGAGTCTTTCGGCATACTGTTATAGTATTTTTTTATCTCATCCGGAGTAACGGTGATGTCCTGTGCTATCGTTCCCTGCGTCTCCTGCACGATGTACTGGTTTGTTAGCATCTCCCGGAGATCTTTCTTTATTTCAGCCATGCTCTTGCTGAAGTAGGTCTCAAGAGCCTGCTCAGACCCGGCACGCCTGATATATTCCGCCAGCCTGTTGTTCAGATCGGCCTCAACATTGTCGGGTGACACCTCAATGGAGTCTATCTTTGCCTGGTCAAGAAAAAGCTTCTGTATCATCAGGTCCTCCAGAACACGGCAGCGCAGCTCCTCGACAGGAGTGGGATCCCTCTCGGCTTTCATCTGCATCACCTGACCCTCAACATCAGAGAAAAAAATCACCTCATTTCCCACTACGGCCACAATCAATTCAACAACCTGCTGACCCGAAGCGCTGTACCCTGCAAGCATCAACAGCGCATTTAATATCATAATTTTTATTTTCATACCTGGAATTCGTCCTTAATAGACTTTCAGGATGTTGCTCCTGACTGCCTCGTTATAAATACCGTCTTCAAGTTTCTGCAGGAAATCATTCCTGCGGTTGTTGAGTATAATCGTTTTTACCTGTCCGTGAATGTATTCGAACGGGGCCACACTGTTTCTCAGTTTGTACTCTCTGATAACAACAAAATAGGTGAATTTGTCATCTTTCAGCTCAACTGCGCTGTTCCTGGCCAGCCATTCCTCCTGGTTTTCAGATTCAAGAGGCACCTCCATCAGAAGGTGGGTGAAGGGTATCCAGGCATCATCATAATCGTCGTATCTCAGGGCGAACCGGGAGCAGTAATCTTCCAGCTCCCTTATCTCCTCCGGATCAGATGATTTATACAGCTTTCTTACTTTGTCTATGTCGGGCGTGGTTGCCGGCAGCTTGATGAACAGCGCTTTTACCAGATTGGTTGTCAGCGAGAAGGTGTTCAGATTGCTTACATAGTAGTCCTGCAGTTCGCTGTCGGTAACTACAGTGTCCATCTTCTGGATTATCATCTGCTGCTGGTACTGGTATATAAGGAGATTGTTCCTCATTTCATCCAGCTGCCTGTTCACTTCATCCTTGTACTCTGCCGTCAGGTTCTCCTCAGCCCTTAAGGCCATCAGTTCCTTGCGTGACCATCGCCGTATGTAGCTTTGCACTGCCGATGTGCTGTCAGTGCTGCTCATCCCCGGTGTCACAAGTGTCAAAGGTATCTCGTCAATATAGAGTACCCTGTCGCCGGCTTTTGCAACAGCAAAGCGGTCAGACTCATTTGCAACCCTGTTGCATGAGACTGCCAGGGCTATAACCAGAAATACTGTTGCTGTACGTATCATCAGTATTCGTTAATCTTCCGGCTGTAGTTGGGTGCTTCGCGGGTGATTGTCACGTCATGCGGATGGCTTTCCGTCACACCGGCGCTGGTTACTCTCACAAACCGGCCTTCCCTCTTAAGTGTTGGAATATCCTTCGCGCCGCAGTAACCCATTCCCGAACGCAGTCCCCCGAGGAACTGATATATAACCTCATTCAGGGTGCCTTTGTACGGCACACGGGCTGTAATGCCTTCAGGAACAAGCTTGTGAATGTCATCTTCCATATCCTGGAAGTACCTGTCCTTTGATCCCAGCTGCATGGCTTCCACGGAGCCCATACCACGGTATGTCTTGAATTTGCGGCCGTTATAGATTATTGTCTCACCCGGAGATTCTTCCACCCCTGCAAAGAGCGATCCTGCCATGATGCTGTCAGCGCCTGCTGCCAGTGCCTTGACAATGTCGCCTGAATAACGTATCCCTCCGTCGGCTATCACCGGAACGCCTGAGCCGTCAATAGCCCTGGCTACGTTATATATTGCTGACAGCTGCGGCACCCCGACACCTGCCACCACCCTGGTGGTGCATATCGAACCGGGACCGATGCCAACCTTGACTGCGTCGGCGCCTTCGTCGACAAGCATCTTTGCAGCGTCGGCAGTACCTATGTTACCTGCAACAATCTCCGTTCCCGGGAAGATCTTCTTAATGTCCCTGAGTATGTCGATCACACTCTTGGTATGACCGTGCGCAGTGTCAATGGCAATGGCATCAACCCCGGCGCCGACGAGAGCCTCTACCCTTGACAGGGTATTTGGCGCTATGCCTACGGCAGCAGCAACCCTCAGACGCCCTTTGTCATCCTTGCAGGCATAGGGCCTGTCTTTCGCTTTTGTGATATCCTTATATGTCACCAGTCCTTTAAGCCTTCCCTTGTCATCAACGATAGGCAGTTTTTCTATCTTGTATTTCTGAAGGACCTCCGCCGCAGCCGCCAGGTCAGTCGAGTGACTGAGGGTGATCAGCCTCGACTGCGGGGTCATGATTTCGCTGATACGGCGCGAATAGTCCGTCTCAAAGCGCAGATCCCTGTTTGTAACGATCCCGACCAGGGCACCGTCATCACTGATGACAGGTATGCCCCCGATCTTGAATTCCTTCATCAGCGCCAGGGCATCGGCAACGGTGGCATTGTCATTAATCGTCACCGGATCAAAGATCATGACGCTCTCGGCACGCTTGACCTTCCTCACCATGGCAGCCTGCTGGCCAATTGACATGTTCTTGTGTATCACTCCAATACCTCCTTCACGGGCAATGGCTATTGCAAGCTCGGCATCGGTCACAGTATCCATTGCTGCAGAGACAATTGGTGTGTTGATAATGACGTTGCGCGTGAACTTTGATCTCAGATCAACGTCGCGCGGAAGCACCTCCGAATAAGCCGGAAGAAGCAGTACGTCATCGAAGGTCAGGCCTTCAAACAGCAGTTTATCTTCAGAGAATGACATCGGGCAGGATTTTATTTGGGGCGAAAATTACAAAAAAATGATGAGCACCGGCACATCTTAAATGTCAATAAAACGTTAAAAATGAGATTGAGTTATTAAATTTGTAAATAAGCAGCCTGCAACACAATGTTACCGGACATTTACAGAGAGACACTGGCCCGTTACTGGGGCTTCACATCATTCAGGCCGCTGCAGGAGGAGATTATCGATGCAGTGGTGTCCGGAAATGATGTCGTTGCCCTTCTGCCTACCGGTGGCGGCAAGTCGGTCACATACCAGATCCCGGCCGTGGCCCGCGAGGGACTGTGCCTGGTGATCACCCCGCTGATAGCCCTTATGAAAGACCAGGTCACCAGGCTTAAGTCAATTAATATAAAGGCCATGGCGATCCACAGCGGGATGACCCGCGAGGAGGTCGAAATATCACTTGACAACTGCCTCTATGGCGACTACCGTCTGCTGTATGTCAGCCCCGAGAGGCTGCAGACACCCGTCTTCAGGGCACGCCTGGCACGCTTCAACTTCACCCTTGTTGCCGTCGATGAAGCACATTGCATATCACAGTGGGGCTATGACTTCAGGCCATCGTACCTCCATATTGCCGAGATCCGTGATATAATCGGCAGGGAGGTGCCTCTCCTGGCCCTGACAGCAACGGCAACACCCGATGTGGTAAAAGATATCATCGCCCGCCTCAGCCTCAAAAATGCCCGGGTACTGCAGGCAAGCTTCCGCAGGTCAAATATCACCTATGTGGTCAGGGAGATCGAAGACAAAAGCGCTTACGTCATCCGCAGCCTTAAGAAGGAAGGAGGAAGCGGTATAATATATGTTAACAGCAGAAAGAGATCCAAAACGGTAGCAGAGATGCTTATCGCCAATGATATCGGGGCGGATTTCTACCATGCCGGCCTGCCTCAGGAAATGCGCGACAGGAAACAGCATGCCTGGACCACCGGAGAGGTGCGCATCATCGTCGCTACAAATGCCTTCGGCATGGGAATAGATAAGGCGGATGTCAGGTTTGTCATTCACTGGGACTGTCCTGACTCAATAGAGGCTTATTACCAGGAGTCAGGCAGGGCGGGACGCGATGGCAAACCCGCTTTCGCCGTGCTTCTCTGGTCACAGGACGAAAAGAAGAGACTGGAAGATTCGGTACACATAAAATTCCCGCCCATCGACCGGATCAAGGACGTTTATGAAGCAATAGGCAACTTCTACCAGCTGCCGGTGGGATCAGGCAAGAACAGCGTTCACGATTTTGACCTGTGGAAATTCGTGACTGCCTTCAGATTCTCGGTGACGGAGACCTACAACAGCCTTAACTTCCTGCAGAAGGAGGGATACCTTGAATTCACCGATGAGATAAATAATCCTTCAAGGGTACATTTCGTTTTCAGCCGCGATGACCTCTATAAATTCCAGGTGGCAAATGAGGAATATGACAGGTTCATCAAGCTCCTGCTCAGAACATACAGCGGCATGTTCTCTGAATTTGTTCCTATAAACGAAGAAACGCTGGCGAACAGGTCGGGACTGACTCGCGAGGCAATCTACCAGTACCTGCTGAGACTGACTTCCCAGGGCATAATTCACTTTATCCCGGGCAAGAAAAGCCCCCTGGTGATCTTTACCGAGGAGAGGCTTGACCGGAGCCACCTGACAATATCACCCGATGTCTATCTGCGCGTCAGGGAGAACTATATTCAAAGAGTGGCCGGAATAACCGAATACGCCGAGAACAAAACACGCTGCCGGTCCGCTTTCCTGACAAACTACTTCGGGGAAGAAAACGGCCGTTGCGGTTTGTGTGACACATGCCAGGAAAGAAATGAGCTGGAGCTCAGCAAGTATGAGTTCGACCTTATAATAGACAGGATAAAGGAACTGCTCGGTGACGGTACCATGAGGCCTGAAGATCTTTCGGCAGCGATGGATTTCCCGTCAGAGAAAAGCACAAAGGTGATACGCTGGCTTCTTGACCATGAGAAGCTGCTGTATGACGATACCCATAAACTTTTATGGAAAAGGTGATTAAGCTCCTTTTATCAATCCGGAAGCATTTTTAAACTTGAAATGAATACTTTTGTCGATTATTTGTAACAGATGGAACAGGAGGAAAAGGTAATTTATTCGCGTCAGGTGGTTGAATATGCAGCATCGGCCAACGAATTCTGCAAATACATTGAGGGAATCAAGGAAACAAATGGCATTGAAATACTGAAGGTGATGCAGCGGCTGCTGCCTTTCATTTATCTGAGGGCGTCACTGTTGCCCCTGGTTGAACCCGTTCTTGAAGACGGAAACGAAAAAACGGTGACTGAGTTTGACTGGACACGCGTACATGATACCCTGCTTGCCAGGATAGGTAACGATGACCCTTTCCCGGTCATAGTTGATATAGGAGACCCCGCTGACGGACTGTACACAGGAAGCATCGCCGAGAGCCTTGCGGATATATACCAGGACCTGAAGAACTTTATAGTTAACTATAAGAGCGGGAATGAAGATGTGATGAATGACGCTGTTTGGGAGACGCTTATGAATTTTGAAGAATTCTGGGGAAAGAAAATGCTTAATGTCCTTGTCGCAATACATACCGTGCTCTACTCAGTGGATGATGAAAAAGAGACCAACCAATCTTCAGGGGATGACAAGGCAGTTTGATGAGAGTGTCACCGACGAAGACCTGAAAAAGCTTCCCGTGATGCAGTTTGAAGGAAAGGTGCGGCTGATTGACAGCATGCAGAAGTTCCGTCAGGCGATGCGTGAGATCAGCAAAAGTAAAATACTCGGTTTCGACACTGAGACACGGCCGTCATTTAAAAAAGGTACCAGGCACAAGGTTTCACTCCTGCAGCTTGCAGACGACCACATTGCCTGGCTCTTCAGGCTGAACATGATTGGGTTGCCACCGGAGCTCGCTGCCTTGCTTGCCAATCCGGATATCGCGAAAATTGGAGTGGCCGTACATGATGACATTAAAGCGCTGAGACATCTGACCCCATTCGAACCCGGAGGATTTGTCGATCTGCAGACTGTTGTGGCTGACCATGGCATAAAACAACTGGGACTTAAAAGACTGTCGGCCATAATTCTTGGATTCTCAATCTCGAAGTCGCAGCAGACCTCAAACTGGGAAGCACCCGGACTGACACCTCAGCAGCAGGTCTATGCTGCCACTGACGCATGGGTCTGCCGGCGCATATACATGCAACTGAACGGAGAGGCAAATTATCAGATCTGAGAAGGTGATCACAGCCCGTATAACACTCAAAAAAGGCAAGGACCAGTCGGTGAGACGGTACCATCCGTGGATATTCTCCGGTGCTATTGCAACAATCACCGGGTCGCCTGCCGAAGGCGATGTGGTGGAGGTATCCGCCTCTGACGGAACATATCTGGCCACAGGACACTGGTCCCCGGGCTCGATAGCCGTGCGCATATTCTCGTTTATGCAATGTATTGCTGACAGGGAGTTCTTCAGGAAGAAACTCGCCGATGCCTTCAGCTACAGGCTGAACGCTGGTATTGCAGGAAAAAGCGGCACAACCGTCTGGAGGCTGGTGCACGGCGAAGGTGACGGCCTTCCCGGACTCATAATTGATATTTACGGCTCCGTGGCGGTGATGCAGGCTCATACTGCCGGTTTCTGGCATATACGTGCCATGATTGCAGAGCTTGTTATCGATGTGCTCAAAGGCAGCGTGACCTCAGTATATGACAAGAGCGAAGGCACCGTGCCATTCATGGCAAGACTTGGAGCTGTAAACGGGTATCTCGCAGGCGAAAATGCCGGCAGCAGCGCCATCGTGACCGAAAACGGCTACCGCTTCAGGGTTAACTGGGAGACTGGGCAGAAGACCGGTTTCTTTATCGACCAGCGTGACAGCAGAAGCCTTTTGAGGAACTACAGCGAAGGGCGGAATGTTCTCAATATGTTTGGATATACGGGAGGTTTTTCTGTCTATGCAATGGCCAATGCTGCCCTGGTGCATACAGTCGACAGTTCATCAGGTGCCACAGCACTGGCAGATGAGAACGTCAATCTGAACTACCCCGGTGACAACCGCCATAAAACAATCACTGCTGATGCCTTCAGCTACCTTGCTGAGATGAAGCGGGAATATGACCTGATAGTTCTTGATCCGCCTGCGTTTGCAAAACATCAGACTGCCCTTGACAAAGCCCTGCAGGGCTACAGGCGTCTTAATGCGATTGCCATTGAGAAGATAAAACCGGGCGGCATAATATTCACCTTCTCCTGCTCGCAGGTAGTCAGCCGCGACGACTTCAGGCGCTCTGTCTTCGTTGCCGCTGCAAATACCGGGCGCAGTGTGAGGATCCTGCATCAGACGGGACAGCCGCCTGATCACCCCGTAAATATCTATCATCCCGAGAGTGAATATCTCAAGGGGCTTGTTCTTTACATCGAGTAGCTGAAATGGATCCTGCGACAAACATAAAGATCATTGCCCAGAAGCTTCACCTGCACGACTGGCAGGTTGAGAATACGCTGAGGCTTCTTGATGACGGCGCCACCATACCGTTTATAAGTCGCTACCGCAAGGAGGTCACCGGCAGCCTGAACGAAGTGCAGCTTGCTGATATCCGTGACGAATATGAAAGGCTGAAGGAACTCGATAAACGTAAGGAAGCCGTTATAAAATCAATTGAGGAGCAGGATAAGATGACCCCTGAACTGTTGTCCAGGATCAATGATTCCCTGACACTGTCGCAGCTTGAGGATCTTTACCTGCCATACAGGCCAAAGAGAAGGACAAGGGCTTCCGTTGCACGTGAGAAAGGCCTTGAGCCCCTTGCCCTGTGGCTGCTTGAACAAATGCCCGGAGCTCCTGAGGATGAGGCAGAAAAATATCTCGGCGAAAATGTGGAGAGTGTTGACGATGCTCTTGCAGGTGCACGTGATATTATCGCCGAAATTGTAAGCGAGAATGAGCAGGTACGCGGAAGCATGAGGATGCTCTACGAACGTGAGGCTGTTATCTCTTCCAGGGTCATAAAGGGAAAAGAGGAAGACGGAAATAAGTTCAGCGATTACTTTGATTGGTCAGAGCCTCTCCGCCGCTGTCCCTCCCACAGGCTGCTTGCCATGCGCCGCGGCGAGGAGGAGGGATTCCTCAAGCTCTCAGTAACGCCCCGTGAGGAAGAGGCTGTGCAGCTGGCGGAAAAACAGTTTGTCAGGGCTCATAATCCTGCCGCTGCTCTTGTGAAAGAGGCTGTCAGGGACAGCTGGAGCCGCCTGCTGGCACCTTCGATGGAGACGGAGTTCAGGAAGGTTTCAAAAGAGAAAGCCGACGAGGAAGCCATTCGGGTCTTCGCCGACAACCTGAGACAGCTGCTGCTGTCACCTCCTCTCGGTGAGAAAAGCGTTATGGGCGTTGACCCGGGCTACCGAACCGGATGCAAAATAGTCTGCCTCGACCGGCAGGGCGCGTTGCTGCATAATGATGTGATATACCCCCATCCCCCGCAGAATGAGACCGCCAGAAGTGTAAGCAAACTGCTCTCCCTGGCAGAGAAATTCAGTATCGAAGCTATCGCTATAGGTAACGGCACTGCAAGCCGTGAGACTGAGGAGTTTGTGAAACAGTATCTGGCATCCCAGGGAGGTATTAAAGTGTACGTTGTAAGCGAGGCAGGTGCATCAGTATATTCAGCATCAAAGACAGCCCGCGACGAGTTTCCCGATCATGATGTGACCGTCAGGGGAGCCGTCTCTATCGGACGCAGGCTGATGGATCCGCTGGCTGAGTTGGTGAAGATAGACCCTAAATCGATCGGTGTGGGGCAGTACCAGCATGATGTCGATCAGACAAGACTTCAGACAAGCCTTGACGAAGTGGTAATGTCTTGCGTTAACGCGGTGGGAGTGGAGGTCAATACCGCCAGCCCCCACCTGCTCACATACGTTTCCGGACTTGGACCGCGCCTGGCACAGAACATAGTCGAGTACAGGAATGAGAACGGCCCGTTCAGGTCACGCTCCGGACTGATGAAGGTCAAGCGTATGGGCGACAAGGCTTATGAACAGGCTGCCGGGTTTCTCAGGATAAGAAATGCCGTCAATCCTCTTGACGCCTCCGCCGTGCATCCGGAAAGCTATCATATAGTGGAGAGAATGGCTGCAGATGCCGGATGTACGGTCGCTGAACTCATAAAGGACGAAGCGAAACGCAAATCGATAGTGATCGAGAAATACGTTTCTGCGGAGGCCGGATTACCTACTCTCCGGGATATCATGCAGGAGCTGGCAAAACCGGGGCGTGACCCGCGGTCAGCAATCCAGGAATTCAGTTTTGCCGATATCCATACCCTCGAGGATGTCAAAGAGGGGATGACAGTGCCGGGTATAGTTACAAATATTACCAAGTTCGGTGCCTTTGTTGACATAGGTGTGAAGCAGGACGGACTGGTTCATGTCTCCCAGATGGCTGACAAATATGTCGATGATCCCTCAAAGGTGGTCAAGCTGCATCAGCATGTAACTGTACGCGTGCTTAATGTGGATCTTGCCAGGAAAAGAATTCAGCTTTCAATGAAGGGACTCAGGGAAGGCAATAGGCAGTAGGCAATAGGCAGTAGTGGGGGATTAAAAATTAAGAATTAAGAATTTGATAATCAGATAAATCGCAAAAAATCGCAAATCGCAAATCGCAAATCGCAAATCGCAAATCGCAAATTCTCCAGACCCTCAGACCTTAAGACAAACAGATAAAAACAACATATGAAAACCACCAGACTTCTGATCCTAACCGCAATGATGCTTGCCCTGGCATCGTGCATGACAAAACAGCCCCAGCCTCCGGTGGCTGAGAAAATTCCTTATGTAATCAGCAGCAATGGCAACGAACGTGTTGATGATTACTTCTGGATGCGACTGACAGATGAGCAGAAAAATGCAGAAACACCTGATTCGCAGACTGTAAAGGTTCTCAACTACCTGAATGCTGAGAATGACTATGCCAAGGCAATCATGAAGCATACAGAAACATTCCAGCAGCAGCTGTTTGAGGAAATAAAGGGACGCATAAAGGAAGATGATGAGACAGTGCCCTACCTCGACAATGGTTATTATTACCAGACTAAATACTTCCGCGGTAAGGAATATGCAGTCCACTACAGGTGGAAAGAGGGATCTGCCGAACCGGGCGTCCTCCTTGATGTGAATACCCTCGCTGAAGGCCATAAATACACCGGAGTGGGTGGATTATCTGTCTCCCCGGATAATAACCTGCTGGCATATGGACTGGATCATGTCAGCCGCCGCCAGTACACAATATTTGTCAGAGACCTTTCCACCGGCACACTGCTTTCCGATACACTTGCCAATACCTCCGGACAGGTTGAATGGGCAGCAGACAACAAAAGCATGTTCTATGTTGTCAAAGATCCTGAAACACTGAGGGAAGCAAAGGTTATGAAGCACATCCTCGGTACACCTGTGACCGACGACCAGGTAGTTTTTGATGAGACGGATGAAACTTTTTCCGTTTACCTTGGAAAGACAAAAAGCAAAAAATATATCAATATAACTTCTCATCAGACCCTCACAACTGAGGTACGCCTGATTGAGACTGCAAAACCTGAGGGGCCGGTGACAGTTTTTGAACCCCGCAAGGTTGACCGCCTTTACTCCGTTGAGCACCTTAACGGAAAATTCTATATAAGAACAAATGCCGACAGTGCCAGAAATTTCAAACTCATGGTTTGCCCTGATAATAAAACCGGTATTTCGAACTGGACCGTGGCAATACCCCATCGCAATGACATCCTGCTGGAGAACATAGAAGTGTTTGACAATTACCTTGTTGCAGATGAGCGGATCAAGGGTCTTACTAACCTCCGGATCATCAGCCTTGCAGACGGTTCGGAACACTTCCTTGACTTTGGGGAAGAAACTTACACGGCAGGCATCAACGTCAATCCCGGCGCGAACACCACGCTGCTCAGGTTTGGCTACTCATCTCTCACCACACCCAACTCTGTATTTGACTATGACATGGCAGCGAAGACCAGGACGCTTCTGAAGCAGGACAGCGTGCTGGGCGGTTTTGATAAAAACAACTATGAATCAAAACGTCTGTGGGCAATGGCTGCAGACAGCACAATGGTACCGGTATCTGTCGTTTACCGCAAAGGATTTGAACAGGATGGTACTGCTCCTTTGCTCCTTTATGCCTATGGCTCATACGGTTATTCAACCGATCCTTATTTCCGCTCATCCATCATCAGCCTCCTTGACAGGGGGTTTGTCTATGCCATCGCTCATATCAGGGGAGGGAGCGAGATGGGCCGGCAGTGGTACGAAGACGGCAAGCTGCTGAAAAAGATTAACACATTTACTGATTTCAACGACTGTGCCCGCTTTCTTATCAATGAGGAATATACTTCCGCGGAACACCTATATGCCGCAGGTGGCAGCGCCGGAGGACTGCTTATGGGCGCTATCGTTAACATGGAACCGGCGCTTTACAACGGAGTAATTGCACAGGTGCCCTTCGTCGATGTCGTCAGTACTATGCTGGATGCCACCATACCTCTTACAACCTTCGAGTGGGACGAGTGGGGCGATCCGCGCAAGCAGGAATACTATGACTATATGCTTTCCTATTCGCCGTATGACCAGGTGAAGGAACAGAACTACCCCAACATGCTGGTTACAACCGGTTACTGGGACTCACAGGTGCAATACTGGGAGCCTGCCAAATGGGTTGCAAAGCTGAGAGATAAAAAAACAGATGATAACATCCTGATCATGGATATCAACATGACCGCCGGCCATGGTGGGGCGTCAGGGCGTTTCGAACGCTTGAAGAAAACAGCTCTTGAATATTCCTTCATGCTCGATCTGGAAGGTATAAGTAAATAGAATTGCTCAGCGGTACCGGCGCCTGATGATATACCCCGACACATACGAGACAAAAATAGGATTTGACCGCATCAGGGAGTACCTGACTGCAAATTGCCTCAGCAGTGCAGGTATACGCAGGGTGGAGGCGATGAAGGTTTCTTTTGCTGGAGAGGAAGTAAGACAACGGCTTATACTGACTGAGGAGTTTCAGCAGATACTTGGCAGCAGCGACCAGTTCCCCTCCGACAACTACAATGATCCACACTCCATGCTGGAGAAGCTGCGTGTTGAAGGCACCTTCCCCGAGCTTGAGGAGGTGGTGGCCCTCAGGGGATCACTCGACACGATAAGACGCATCATCGGGTTTTTCAAAAACAGGAAGGACGGCAAGTATCCGGGTCTGACAGCAATGGCAGGTGCAGTGGTTTACTATCCATTTGTTAATGAGGCCATTGACCGCATCATAGACAAAGAGGGCAAGGTTCGTGACAATGCGTCACCGGCATTGAAAACCATTCGTTCCGATCTGTCCGCAAAGAGCATGGCTGCTGTCAGGAAGCTTCATTCCGTCCTCCGCCAGGCACAGGCTGACGGAATAGTGGACCGTGATGCGACAGTTGCAGTTCGCAACGGCAGGGGAGTGATACCTGTCAGCGCTTCCGACAAGCGGAGCATAAAAGGCTTCGTGCATGACGAATCCTCAACGGGCAGAACCGTCTTCATTGAACCGGCTGAGGTTGTTGAGCTGAATAATGAGATCACCGAGCTTGAACACCAGGAGAGAAGAGAGATTGTACGCATACTTACAGCCCTGGCAGACAACATAAGGCCTTATATAGATGACCTCTTCGATAACTTCGCCTTCCTGGCTGAAACAGACTTCATAAGGGCGAAAGCGCTCTTCGGGGTAAGACTTCAGAGCATCAGGCCCCCGGTTGCCGATACCCCTCACATCAGATGGATCAATGCGCGTCACCCGCTTCTTACACTTTCTTTCGCACGCACCACGGGCAGAGAGGTGGTTCCGCTGACGGTCAGGATAGACGACAGGGACCGTATCCTGGTCATCTCGGGCCCGAATGCGGGAGGTAAATCCGTATGCCTCAAGACCGTTGCATTGGTCCAGTACATGCTGCAATGCGGCATGACAATCCCTGTGGCCGAAGGCACTGAGACCGGTATCTTTGGCAAATTCTTCATTGACATAGGCGACGAGCAGAGCATAGAGAACGACCTCAGCACATACAGTTCCCACCTGATCAGCATGAAGCAGATGCTGAGACACGCCGATGACAAATCGCTTATCATGATAGATGAGTTCGGCACCGGCACGGAACCTGTCATAGGAGGAGCTATAGCAGAGGCAATCCTCGCAGAACTGAACACGAGGAAGTCTTACGGCGTGATTACAACCCATTATACCAACCTGAAGCACTTTGCCACCTCGCAGGAGGGGATTAGCAACGGAGCAATGGCCTTCGACAACCAGCTCATGCAGCCTCTCTTCCGCCTCGATCAGGGTAAGCCTGGCAGTTCGTTCGCCTTTGAGATAGCAAAGAAGATTGGCCTCCCGCAGGAGATACTCAATGATGCCGCGGCCAGGGCAGGAGAAGGCAATATCGACTTTGACCGTAATCTCAGGGAGATTGCACGCGATAAAAGGTACTGGGAGAAAAAACGTGAGACCGTGCGTCATCATGAGAAGAGACTGGAGGAACTGATCGCCTCTTATGAGGCGCAACTGGGCAGCATAAAGACACAGCAGAAGGAAATAATCGGGCAGGCGAAAAACAAGGCCGAAGAGATGCTGCGTGAGACTAACAAGATGATAGAGAACACTATACGTACTATCCGCGAGGCCCAGGCAGAGAAGGAAAAGACGAAGGAGGTACGCGAGGAGCTCGACACTTTCCGCGAACACCTCACTGCAGAGGAGAAACACCCGGAAGTACCCTTGCCCGCTCAACCGCCGCTCAGGAGCAGCACGGCAGGCATAGTGAAGCGCATCAGCAAAAAGGCGGCGCCGGAGCCTGTGGTGAAGAAGAAGACAGGAAAGGTTTCACCGGGTGACTATGTAAAGGTCACCGGAACTGATACTGTAGGAGAGGTGACGGAGGTTAAAGGCAAAAAGCTGCAGATCATCTCCAACAGCCTGAAGATGACAGTAGATATCGATAAGACCGAGCCTGTTGATTTTGCCGTTTACCTCAAGGAGATTACAAAGAGCCGTCCGCAGCAGAGGATAGACTGGTCGCTTGACACCAGGAGGAACCGGTTCAATTCAGAGATCGATGTCAGGGGAATGCGGACTGAGGAGGCTTTGCAGAAGGTGCAGGAGTTTATTGACACGGCGCTTGTGATACAGTTCAGGCATCTGCGCATACTGCACGGCAAGGGTAACGGCATCCTGAGACACATGATACGGCAGTACCTGGAATCCACCGGCGCCGTGAAGAGAGCCGAAGACGAGCACGTTGAACGCGGCGGCGCCGGAATAACAGTTGTAGAATTGGATATTTAATTGTAAAGACACATGAATAAAGCACTACTGCATTCATTTGCATTAATAATGATGATCAGCTCATCACTGACCGCACAGACAAATGATTTCTATGACGACGCTCCCACAAATCCCCTGAAGGGAAGCAAAAAGATCCTGGTGACAGGTGAGGTGGCCAGGGAGATGATAATCGACCTGAACAAACTTCCCCTTCACAGCATAACTGTAAAAGAGACAGCACTGAAGGACGGTGCCGTAAGCTTCATCGGAGCATACCGCTATGACGGATACTCCCTTTACGATATCCTTGACAAAATTGTTCTGAAGAAAAAGAACGAGGCTGAGTTTCCCCCGATAATTGATCTGTATGTTGAGGTTTCCAATGAGGCAGGCGAGAGCGTGACATTTTCATGGGGCGAGGTCTATTACCCGGTGAACCGTCACCGCATCCTGATTGCAACGTCAGTTGCCCGGATAGTCCCGTCAAAGAGCAAGGACCTGTGGCCTCTGCCGCAACAGACCAGGGTGGTTGCCGGCAATGACCTCATAACTGCAAGGAATATCAGCAATCCTGTGCGCATCACGGTCAGGTCGCTCGACAGCAAATACGAGATCAGGAAAAACATGAGTCCGATGTTCAGCGAGGCAATGAGGATATGTGTCAATGGCAAACAGAGGAGCAGTCTCACCGGGCTGCCGCAGACAAGTGGCGAAATGACTTACAGAACGGTCTTCTATGGCCGGGGGATGGGCATCCACGGCACTACACCCTTCACCGGAATAATGCTGTCGGATCTCCTGACGGGATACTATACCCTCACCCCTGAGGTCCTGCAGAAAGGCCTTGCCGTCGTGGCAGGTGTCGACGGCTACCGGGCTGCATTCACTCTCAGCGAACTTGTCAACAGGAATGACCAGGAGGAAACGCTTGTAATTGACCGCAAGGATGAGGAAGGTTCGGGAAGATTTTCACTCTTTGCTGCCGGTGATTTTTTCTCAGACCGGGCTATCAAGTCAATCATGGAGATTAACCTCCTGCTGCCAGCGGGCGGAGCGAAGTGGGCCATTGTGGTGCACGGAGGCGCCGGTGTAATCACCCGTGACCGCATGACACCGGAGACTGAGGCAGAATACCGCGCAATGATAAAGGTAGTGACAGACACCGGCGCCGCTGTCCTCGCCAGGGGCGGAACGGCCCTCGATGCCGTTGAACGCACAATCAGGCTTATGGAAGACTCACCATTGTTCAATGCCGGCAAGGGTGCCGTATTCACCCATGAAGGCATCAATGAGCTCGACGCCGCTATAATGGACGGCAGCGACCTTTCGGCAGGCGCTGTTGCGGGAGTGACTGACATACGCAATCCCATCTCCGCAGCGAGGAAGGTCATGGATGCCTCCCCGCACGTTATGCTCTCAGGTAAGGGAGCTTCGGAGTTTGCTGCCAGTCAGGGACTGGAGATAGTCGATCCTTCCTATTTTTATACAGAGAAGCGGTACCAGGACCTGCAGAAAGCACTTGAGGATGAAAAGCACGGGACAGTAGGGTGCGTTGCACTTGATATGAACGGCGACCTCGCTGCCGGAACATCGACAGGAGGGATGACCAACAAGCGCTACAACCGTATTGGCGACACCCCTGTAATCGGTGCCGGGAACTACGCCAACAACGGCACGTGTGCCGTGTCGGCAACGGGTCACGGAGAGTTTTTTATCCGTTATACTGTCGGCCATGATATATCAGCGCTGATGGAATATAAGGGACTGACGGTTGATTCAGCATCGAGGCTTGTGGTCAGGGATAAGCTTGTAAAGGCAGGCGGAACGGGAGGGGTGATTGCACTTGACCGCACCGGGAATATCTCAATGCCCTTCAATACCGAAGGCATGTACCGCGGATACCGCACCTCCGACGGTAATGCAGGAGTATATATATTTTCGGATGAACCTGACAGGCTAATCAGGTAAAAGCAGCAAAATAAAACGGCGCCCTGTCCTGGCGCCGTTTTTCATTAATATAATCTGTGTCATTCAAAAAAGCCGTACTGATCCGTAAGAGGCATCTATTGTCACTTCTGCCGTGGGATTGCTGCACTTGCCTGCCTTCCCTTCAAGCTCTGTGGAAGTGTTGCCGACTATGCGCCTGTCTGGAGAGAAATTGGCATCATCAATTTTGACGCTGCCGTAAGAGCTGTTTGCTTTCAGTTTGTAGCAGGCCGCCGGATCGATACCAAGCTTCACCGCGCAGTAACCGGCCTTGACATTAACCCCGCTGAAACCGGCAGGAATATTTTCAACAGAAAGATTTCCGTATTTTGTCTCTACCTCAAGCTTTTTGGTAACAGTTCCAATACTGATATCCGTGTAGCCGGCCGTTATAACGACATTGTTCGAGGCCGTGACTTTATAGCCGTCATACTTGGCATCAGCCACCAGGGAGCTTACCTTCCCTACAGATATCTTTGAATACCTGCTGTCGACCAGAAGGGCGGTGGCTCTTTCAATACTGAACTGTCCGCAATAGCGTGCATTGATCTCAGCCCACCCCAGCTCATCGACGGTTGCCTTGCCATAGGCTACAACAAGGCTGTTCAGCGGTTTGACATTGCCCCTGGTCAGTTTATGGACTGTCATATCACCGTACTTGACTGTCAGTTTCGTCAGGCCTGATACCTCATCTATGACTATGTTGCCATACTTGTTTGTAACATCAAGGTTGACATATGCCGGCATTTTGACGTTGTAGTTGATACTGAACGTGTTGGAACCGCCTTTCCAGTTGATTGAGGAAAACTCGTCGTTGAACACTGTCTCAGCCGTCAGGTTGCCGCCTGTCTCGGTGAATTTCACAGTGATCATATCGAGGAGCTTGTTTGCCCTTTCGGCTGATGAGTGTTCGACCTTGACTATGACATCGATAACGATGTTTTTCTCAGACCATGTCTCCGTGACCACTGAGCCAAACTTATTGATGACAGTGAGAGTGGTCTGGTCAGTAGGCACCATCTCCCTGTGAAAGTCTTTCTTTACCTCTACTGCCGAGGCTGACAGGGTCGCCGCGCACAGTATTACTGTGAATGCGGCTACCCGCTGGTTAAATCGTAACTTTTTCATGGCTGCTTGGATTTTCGGTTTCTGCTTTTATCTGTCTGAGCTGTTCAAGTAAATAGTTCATTACTTCTATTTTTTGCTGGTAATGCTTGATCATTGCATCAACGATGCGCTGGTCACCCGGGTTTGCCCGAAGTTCTTTCTGGAGCTCAACATAGACTGAATCCATGCTGGTGAGCTCTTTCATCATGATCTCCTTCTGTTCGGGGTTGCTTAAATCGATGGTTGTGAATTCATCCTGCATGAACTTAACCTGGCTGACGTAATAATTCTCAACCTCGCGGTATTCGGGGGACACCTGGCTGAGCGTCATTGTCTTTTTCAGGTTCGGCTTGATGAAGTGGTCGAATGACCACAGTGATGAGAGGGTAACCAGCAGGGTCACCACGGCGGCTTTGAGCAGGTACGGAAGAATGCTCCGTTTGGTTTGCCTTGCATGCAACCGTGTCGCCAGCTTGAAACTGAACCTCTCGAAATGACCGTCTGACGGCTCCCTGTCGTCAAACTCACCTCTTCTTTTCTTGATTATCTCTTCCAGTGTATTCATGATAAATATTTTTTACTGTTTTTTAATTCACCCACCAGTTTCTGCTTTGCCCTCGAGAGTTGTGACCTCGAGGTGCTGCTTGAGATGTTGAGCATCTCTGCAATCTCATCGTGGTCATAGCCTTCGATGAGGTAGAGAGAGAGTATCACCCGGTATCCTTCAGGCAGTCTTTCAATCGCTGCCTTGACTTCTTCAACTTTCGCTTCCACATCCTCATAATAGGCAGCATCTTCATTGCTGTCGTCGCGGAGGCCGGTGTGACTTTCAATGTCTTCAAAGATCGCTTTTCTCTTCCCGAGGGCGTCGAGTGATCTGTTTACCACTATCTTCTTCAGCCATGCGCCGAAGCTGACGGTACCCGAGTAGGTGTTTATCTTCTCAAATGCTGAGAGGAATGCTTCCTGCATCACATCTTCAGCTTCCATGTTGTCGTTCACAATACGCAGGCTCGTGTTATACATAGCCTTGTAGTACAACTTGTAAACCTGGAACTGAGCCTTCTGGTCACCGTCTCGACAACCGTCGATCAGGTCCTGGTGTATGTTCCTGAATGCTGCTTCAACATTTTCCATCTTTCTTACAAGATCTGATTTGTATATGTTAGTCGCTGCACCCACGTACTTGAACTATTCATAGCAATGACGAATGTAATGCGTGAATGCTGCATCCAAGGTAAAAAAAAGCTGACAGAGGATAAAAAAAAGTTTTCAGCCCTGTGTCACCGAGCCTGTTGCGTAGTCAAGCTCCGATCCAAAGAGGCTGTGAGGAATTGAATAAACAAGGAGCAGCAGGATGGCAGCTGCGATTGTGTAAGCAGGACGGTCCTTTTTACGGTTCATGACAACTGCCAGTACCCAGGCGAAAACTGCAATAAGCGTCTTATTGTCAGTAAGATCCCATCCGAAAGGAATACCTGTCCACAGGTCACCGAAGGCGTACTTCTGTACAACCGGCCCCAGAATCATTCCGCCTGCAATAAGCAGCCACAAGGCCCACCTTCCGTATTTCTTCTGCTCAGATTTGCCGAAAGCCGCCGTGAGACCGGCGAGGTTAGACATAAGCATGGCAAAAAACATGATGAGAATATGGGGAATCATAACTGCCGCAGGTACGTTGCCTTTGAACCGTATCACCACCGGTTTATCCTTGCTGATGGCAATCTCACCTCCTGAGGGGGGTGTGAGAATGATGTAGTATTCAAGTTTTCCGGCGGCAGGCTGGGAGGGGAGCTCACCGGCAAGACGACTCCCGTCATGGTTCATAGGTACGGAAGCCCACTCATCATCTGTACGGAACTTCCGGTAGAAGATCTTCCCTGTAATGTTATCCGGGGTCCCGATACCGATGTTGCACGGGTGGGTGTTCGTCTGGCTTCTCTTCAGGCTTAATTCATATTCCGAGCCCTCAATTGTGACCTTTACCCTGTCAGGATATGTCGGGCCTGTCATTCTCTGGTACATTGCTGCACCAACCGTTATCAGAACTGCTACCGTCCAGAAGAGGATCTTTTTCATGTTGGCTGAAAAGAATAAAGTACTACAATTGAATTAGAAGAAGTTCGTGTTTGCCGTTGCGCATCACATCGACAGTAATGGTTTGCCCCGGCTTGAGCTGGCTGAGCCTGAACATGTACTCCTCAATATCATTGACAGGTTTATTGTCTATTGCAACGATGATATCGCCCTTGAGCATGCCACCCAGTGCGGCAGGTCTGCCAGGTGTTACGTAGTCAGCCCTGAGTCCGTTCTTTATGTTCCCCGCAAAGTCAGGCATTATTCCGAGGGTTACTCCCCTGCGCCTTCCCATACCCTGCGCCGGAGCCATGGGTCCTGCTTCGCGGAAAGCCAGTCTTGCAGTGTCATTGACTGCTGCGGTTATTATATCGTACATAAGATTGCCTATTCTGACCATGCCGGCATAATTCAGTTTGTCATAGGTGTCGAACGGGGTGTGGTAGTCGAGATGCGGTCCGGTGGTGATAAACAGAACAGGTATATTCTTACTGTAGAATGATGAATGATCTGACGGACCGTAACCTTCATCCGTAAAGCTCAGGCTGAGCAGGGTTGTATCGTTGAATGAAATCACCGTGTCACGCAGTCCGGCGGCAGTGCCTACACCGCCTACCTGCACCCCGTTACCCTCCTTCATTCTCCCCACCATATCGAGGTTCACCATCAGGTTTACGGCAGAAGGGCTGATACCCATATTTTCAACAAAGTACTTCGATCCGAGCAAACCTTTCTCTTCACCGCTGAAAGCGACAAATAAAATGCTGCGTGCATGTTTCTCCTGGTCTGCGGCAAGCATCTCGGCCAGCTCTATCATCAGGGCTACGCCGGATGCGTTGTCATCTGCGCCGGAATGAATGGCCACTGTATCCTGTATCCGGCTTGATGAACCTTGCCCGCCCATGCCGAGGTGGTCAAAGTGTGCCCCGACAACCACGTATTCATTTTTCATGGTCGTACCCTCAATGACCATCGCCACATTGGCAGTGATTGCATCCCTGGTTATTACTTCAGCCTCTCCGTCAGCCGTTGAGGAAGTCATGAAACTTTGAGGTCTGAGGTCGGTGCCGGCTGCCTTTTCAAGCTCTTTCAGGGTTTTCCCGGACGGCTTCAGGATGGAGTCGGCGACAGTTCTCCGGATCTGTAAAACGGGAATTCCTGAACTGCTCTCGCTTCGTGTGGGTTTGTCCAGATTATCGGCAGAATCCCATTCCTCTCCCGAGACGAGCAACACGCCTGCGGCTCCGTTCTCCCTGGCTGACATGACTTTCATCCTGTCAGACGACAGGGTGCTGTAAGCTGACGCTGAGGCATTTGACTCAGGGTATCCGCGGAGCAGAAGCGCCCACTTACCCGTGAGATCAATACCCTGGTAGTCATTCCATTGCATTGAATCGTTTGACGCCATGAAGCCGTAACCGCAGAAGACCACCTCCGCGTTAAGGGAGCTGTTGGAAGTCAGGGCAAGCGGAACGAAGTCGGTGCCGGGCACCAGCTCATTTCCGTTGATAACAAGCCTGTTCGCTTTGCCGCTCTCAGCCGAGACATTCACACTGAACCGCTGCAGGCCGTCACCGGCATAAGGTTTCAGTTTTGCTTTGGAGAACTCCCTCCTTATATAGGCTGCAGCCAGCGTGTCTTTGCCTGTGCCTGTTCCTCTTCCGGCGAAATCGTCCCTGGTAAGGCGCGAAGTGATATCGACCAGCTCATCAGAGGTGATTTTTGAGTTACGGCTAACACCGGCGCAGGAAGAAAGCATAAGCGCCACGGCTGCACTTGCAATCAGGATATATTTCATGTAAGATCTATTCAAACTGTTTAATGGCTTTTTTAATAAGTGAAATGGCATCGCGGAGCTGATCTTCGGTTATGACCAGCGGTGGTGCGAACCTGATAATGTGCCCGTGGGTGGGCTTGGCCAGCACACCAAGCTCCTTCATCGCCAGGCAGACATCCCATGCTTCCTTGCCGTTCTTCGGCCTTATGACAATGGCATTGAGGAGTCCCTTGCCCCTTACAAGCTCGATCATGTCTGATTTAAAAGCCCCCATTTCGTCACGGAAAATCTTTCCTAGATATTCAGCTTTTTCAGCGAGCTTTTCCTCCCTTATGACCTCTAGGGCTGCTATCGCCACCTTACCGGCCAGCAAGTTACCTCCGAAGGTTGACCCGTGCTCGCCTGGCTTTATTGTCAGCATGATGCTGTCATCAGCCAGTACTGCTGAGACGGGCATGGTACCTCCTGAGAGAGCCTTGCCGAGGATGAGGATATCAGGTCTCACTCCCTCATGGTCACAGGCCAGCAGCTTGCCGGTCCGGGCAATGCCCGTCTGCACCTCGTCAGCAATGAAGAGCACATTTTTCCTTTTGCACAGGTCGTAAGCCTTCCTGATATATCCCTCATCAGGAACGAATACGCCGGCTTCACCCTGTATGGGCTCAACCAGGAATCCTGCCACATCAGGGTCTTCCAGGGCATTCTCCAGCGCGGGAATGTCATTGTAGGGAATTGTGATAAAGCCCGGTGTGAACGGCCCGTAATCCTTCCTTGCATCAGGGTCGGTTGACATTGAGACAATTGTTATTGTGCGTCCGTGGAAGTTGCCTTCACAGACAATGATCTTCGCCTGGTTCTGCTTTATGCCTTTTACAAGATAAGCCCATTTGCGGCACAGCTTCAGCGCAGTCTCGTCGGCTTCTGCTCCGGTGTTCATTGGCAGTACCTTGTCGTAACCGAAATACTTTGTGATGTATTCCTCAAACTCACCAAGGACTGAATTGAAGAATGCCCTGGAGGTGAGGGTGAGTTTCTGAGCCTGTTCAATGAGGGCAGCGGTGATTTTCGGATGACAGTGTCCCTGGTTGACTGCCGAATAAGCCGAAAGAAAATCATAGTAGCGCTTTCCCTCCACATCCCATACAAAAGGCCCCTGGCCTCTTTCAAGAACTACCGGAAGCGGATGATAATTATGCGCTCCGAACTTTTCTTCTCTCTCAATATATTCTTGGGGTTTCATAAGTGATATTTTATTTGTTTTCAATTTTTAAACGGGCAGGCAATTTTACGAACCTTTTTCGACATAAAGAAACAAAGAATCATGATTCTCCCTTAAGGAGATCAGGTCTCTTTTGCTCTGTGCTGCGGAGCGATTGTTCAAAGCGCCACTTTTCTATTTCAGGGGTGTTGCCTCCGATGAGTATATCAGGCACCTTCCAGCCCATGAAATCGGCCGGCCTTGTATATACGGGAGGGGCAATGAGATTGTCCTGGAATGAGTCTGACAATGCAGATTCGGAATCTGATATTGCTCCGGGAAGCAGTCTGACAACAGCATCAGTGATCACTGCCGCAGGCAGCTCACCGCCGGTAAGGACATAATCACCGATGGATATTTCCATTGTGACGAGATGATCCCTGATGCGCTGATCGATACCCTTGTAGTGCCCCGCAAGAATGATGATATTATTTTTCATCGAAAGCGCATTGGCAATATGCTGGCTGAAAGGGGTGCCGTCGGGAGAAGTGTAGATAACCTCATCGTATTTACGCTGAGCTGAAAGCTGATTGATGCAGTTGTAGACGGGCTCGATCATCATCACCATTCCGGCTCCGCCTCCGAAGGGGTAATCATCGACGTTCCTGTGCCTGTCAGTCGAATAATCACGCAGGTTAATTATGTTGATTTCAGCTACACCTTTGGCCCTCGCCCTTTTGATTATCGATTCGTCAAAAGGGCTTTTCAGAAGCTCGGGCAATACTGTGATTATGTCTATCCTCATATAAAACTCAATCGGTAAATCTAGTAAAGTTTTTTTTGTATTTTTGAGAGTATTAAGTCCAAATTAACATTTAACAAAATCAGAAAACATGGGAAAATTTGTAATCTCGAAGCGAAAGAATGGCGAATTCCAGTTCAACCTGGTTGCCGGTAATGGTGAAATAGTCCTTACAAGTGAAGGGTATGCATCAAAGCCATCTTGCATGAATGGTGTCAAATCAGTAATGAAAAATGCAGTTGATGTCAAGAGGTTTGAATCGAAGGTGGCAAAGAACGGCAAATTTCATTTTAACCTCAAGGCTTCAAACGGACAGGTAATAGGCTCAAGTGAAATGTACAATTCACAGAGCAACTGCGAAAACGGCATGGCTTCTGTAAAGAAAAATGTTGTTGGCGCCAAAATAGAGGATAAGACCACGTAAATCCTTTCTGATATTTATTGATCCTGCCTGTTCCCGGCGGGGTTAATCTGTCTGGTTCAGAGCAATGGATTGCAGAAGCGGTTGCGGAGCATGTTGCATTGCTCCCTCGATATCATCGCCTATTCCGGGTATGCCGGAAGGTAAACCTGCAGGGGTGAGGTGCTTGCATCTCACCCCTGACTACAGGTGCGCCCTGTGGGGCATGCCCGGACGGCCTGAGGTCTGCTCAGCATTCAGGGCTGAACCGGAATTCTGCGGCAATGACCGTTTTGAGGCCTTGGCGATACTGACCTCCATTACCTGAATATTTTGTGTCATGTGCTAATTTTCCCTCCGAAAGTATAGAATCTGAAAAATGACATTACTTTAGTTCCCTGTTAACCTGTGAAGTTAAACTCCAACAACTGAAACAATGAAAACCAAGACAATTCCGCCAGGGTATCTTTTTCCTAAAGGTTACACCAATTACATATTCATGCTGCTCTTCCTTCTCTATATGTTTGACTATATAGACAGGATGATCGTCACCTCAATGTTTGTTCACATTGAAGCGGCACTGGGGATAACGCATACCCAGAGCGGACTTCTTGTATCGGCCGTTTACTGGGCTATTGTCCTTCTCACTTTTCCCATTTCAATACTTGTCGACCGGTGGAACCGCACAAAAACAATCGGGATCATGGCTGTTTTATGGAGCCTTGCCACAGCCTTGTGCGCCCTGACCGGCAACTTCGCCCAGCTTGTGTTCACGAGGGCACTTATAGGGGTTGGCGAAGCAGGGTATGCCCCCGGGGGAAGCGCGGTTATTTCCGGCCTTTATCCTGAGGATAGACGGTCAAAGATGATGGGCCTGTGGAATGCTTCAATTCCTCTCGGGACAGCCATAGGGGTGCTTGCGGGAGGCATCATCGCCACCAGGCTGGGATGGAAGCATGCCTTCGGAATTGTGGCCCTGCCGGGACTTATCGTAGCCATTCTTTTTTTCTTTGTAAAGGACTATAAGACAGTTGACCTCTCCGTTACCGACACCAATAATATCAAAATGAAGATGAAGCCGGGAGATATCCTCCGCCAATTTCTCTCCAGACCTTCCCTGATCTTCACCTACTTTGGCTTTGCCGCCGTGGTCTTTGTCACTACATCCCTTATAACATGGCTGTCAACATATTTCTCCGTCACCCGTGGTATTTCAGTTGAGAGAGCAGGGTCAATGGCCAGTGCGGTGATGGTACTCGCCATCGTCGGAGCGCCTGTCGGAGGCATCATCACGGACCGGTGGAGAAAAACAAATATAAAAGCCCGGCTTCTGTTTCCTGTCATCACATCTGTTCTGGCTGCAGTCTTTCTCCTGGTTGCCCTCTGGCTGACAAAAGGTACAGTGCAATATATTTTCTTCCTGCTGATGGGAGTGACTGTCACTGCCTTTCTGCCGGGAGCGGCTGCCGTAACACAGGATGTAATTCATCCGGGACTGAGAGCAATGTCATACGCCATCGCCGTGGTGGTTCAGAACCTTCTGGGGGCCTCCACTGCCCCGCTGGTGATAGGCAAGCTTTATGATTTGTATACTATCAAGGCAGCCCTGGCCCTGCTTCCCTTTATGCTTCTTCTGGGGGCCCTGCTCTTTTTTGCAGGCTCACGCTTTTACGTAAAGGACCTTGATAAGACCGCCAAAATTAAACTGGAACCAGCGCTTTAAATGAGAATAGCTCTGCTCGGATACGGCCGTATGGGCCGCGAGGTTGAAAGCGCAGCAGCGGCCGGAGGACATACCGTGGTCGTCAGGACGGATATAGATAATCCGGGCGACTTCAACAGCAGCACAGCCTCCGGTTGCGATGTGGCAATAGAATTCTCGGGGCCCGAGGCAGCCGCTGATAACATCATCCGGGCGCTCTCCCTGGGGGTACCGGTGGTCTCCGGTTCAACCGGTTGGCTGGCCAGGTATGATGAGGTGGTCGGAGTTTGCACAAAGAAGAACGGATCATTCATTCATTCATCAAATTACAGCATTGGTGTCAATATACTCTTCAGGCTTAATGCGGAAATGGCGCGCATGATGAACCTGCTGCCCGGCTACAGCCCGGCAATAGAGGAGATACACCATGCAAAGAAGCTTGATGCTCCGAGCGGAACGGCAATTACCCTTGCAGGGGATATCGCACGGCTGCATCATACCTGTAACGGCTGGCAAAAAGCAGATGAGAAGGCTGATCCGGAAAAAATACCTGTGTCATCCGTGAGAGAAGGAACAGTACCCGGAATACATTCTGTAACCTGGAGATCAGACGCCGACATAATTACCCTTAAGCACGAGGCTCTGAGCCGCAAGGGATTTGCTTCCGGAGCCCTCCTGGCTGCCGCGTACATTTCGACCCGCAAAGGGGTTTTTACAATGGCTGACGTTTTAAGTTTATAATTATAGTTAGATTTGCACAGTAAAAGCTAAGTGATGAACAGTATATTCCAGAGCAAATATTTCAAATTTGGTATCGCAGCAGTTCTATACATCCTTTGGGTTATCTGGATGGGCAATTTCTGGTGGCTCCTGGGGCTGCCCGTGGTGTATGACGTCTATGTTAGTAAAATCGTCAACTGGGCATTCTGGAAGAAACGCAGCGGCAAGAACAACGTAGTCATCGAATGGCTTGATGCCCTGATATTTGCAGTAATAGCTGTCACCCTTATCAACATATTCCTTTTCCAGAATTACCGCATTCCCACACCCTCAATGGAGAAAACACTCCTTGTAGGCGATCACCTGGCTGTCAGCAAGGTGGCTTACGGACCGCGAATGCCAAACACCCCTCTTGCTTTTCCGTTTACTCAAAACACAATGCCTTTCTCGAACAGAAGGGGCAAATCATGGTCGGACCTTATCCACCTCAAGTATAAGAGACTTGCCGGTTTCGGCCACGTTAAGAACAACGATGTTGTGGTATTTAATTTTCCTGCCGGTGATACTGTATGCCTCGAAAACACGACTGTCAGTTATTATGAGATTGTCAGGGAACGTGCCGAGGCACTGACAGTGGACGATATAAGGGCAAACAGGAAACTGAAGAGCAGGGAGGAGTACACCTCGCTTGCGAGGAAGCTTGTCCGGAGCGAGAATACTGTTATCTACAGGCCTGTCGACCGCCGTGACAACTATGTAAAGCGATGCGTGGGAATTCCGGGTGATACAATTACGATAAAGAGCGGACAACTCTTTGTCAATAATGTCGAGGTGCCTGATAACGGGACACAGCAGACATCTTATTACGTACGCACGAACGGCACACGCATCAACCCGAAGGCATTCGAGAGAATGGGAGTATCAAAATCAGACCAGTCGCTCATGCTCTCCGGAACCGTTTACAGGCTTCCGCTTACAAAGGACAATGCAAAGCTTATTTCAGGCTTTACAAATGTGACGGGCATTGAAATGGATATCAAGAGGGCAGGGGAGTATGCTCCCTACATCTTCCCTCATGACCCGGGATACAGGTGGAATGAAGATAACTTCGGGCCACTCTGGCTGCCTTCGAAAGGATCCACAGTCAAAATTGACCCCTCCAACATTTGCCTCTATTCACAGATAATTGAAATATATGAGGAGAATGAACTGAAGATAACAGACAGCCTGATCTACATCAATGGCAAGCCTGCAGACAGCTATACATTTAAAATGGACTATTACTGGATGATGGGTGACAACAGGCACAACTCAGCCGACTCACGTTTCTGGGGATTTGTTCCCGAGGATCATATCATCGGACGTCCGGTGCTGGTCTGGCTGTCGATAGACAAGGAGGCATCCGGTCTTAAAAAGATAAGATTCAACAGGTTCTTCAGGGGAGCCAGGAGATAATGTGCGATTTTCGATTTTCGATTTAGGGGTTCCCAATTCGACATTCGCAAATCGCAAATCGCAAATAAAAAAGCGGGTCTCGCCCGCTTTTTTTATTCTTTTACCTTATCCACTATCGCCTTGAAGGCTTCCGGGTGGTTCATTGCAAGGTCGGCAAGGGTCTTGCGGTTGAGGGTGATACCCTTTTTGTCAAGGCCGCCGATGAATTCTGAATAGCTCATACCATAAAGACGTACGCCTGCGTTGATCCTCTGGATCCACAGCGCCCTGAACTGTCCCTTCTTGTCTTTGCGGTCACGGTAGGCATAGGCCAGACCTTTCTCAAGGACGTTCTTGGCAACACTGTAAACATTAGCGTTGTTGCCAAAGTACCCCTTGGTCTGCTTGAAAATCTTTTTTCTCCTCGCCTTTGATGCTGGTGCGTTTGTTGATCTTGGCATTTTCTTTTCTCTTTTTCGGATGTAAGCGCCGTTACGGTCTTTTATGCTTCACATCCAGGTTAATAATTCTTGTTGATTATTACGCTGACAGGCGGTTAACACTATTTTAACCCGAGCATAAGCTGTACATTCTTCTTGTCAGCCTTATCCACCATTCCGTCGTATGTAAGGTTCCTCTTACGCTTGGTCGACTTCTTGGTAAGGATGTGGCTCTTGAAAGCATGCTTACGCTTGATCTTACCTGTACCGGTTAAAGAAAATCTCTTCTTTGCGCCCGGATTTGTTTTAATTTTTGGCATGTTGTAAATATATATGTATAAAAATTCTATTTCTTTTTCTTTGGAGAAAGAATGATGATCATCCTTTTTCCTTCCAGTCTCGGCGTCTGGTCTACCTTACCGTATTCATCCAGGTCACTTACAAACCGCGCGAGCAGTTTTTCACCCTGCTCCTTGAAGAGAATTGACCTTCCCTTGAAGAATACATATGCCCTGACCTTTGCTCCCTCTTCCAGGAAATTAATAGCATGCTTCAGTTTAAAGTTGTAATCGTGATCGTCAGTGTTCGGTCCGAAACGAATCTCTTTCACAACTATTTTTGCTGCATTGGCTTTAATCTCCTTCTGTTTCTTTTTCTGCTGATAGAGAAACTTCTGATAATCAACTATTTTACAGACCGGCGGTTCTGCGTTGGGAGATATCTCAACAAGATCCAGTTCCATTTCGTCAGCCAGGTTCAGGGCATCCCTGATGTCCATCACCTTCGGCTCGATGTTTTCACCCACAACCCTTACGGTCCTGGCTGTGATCCTGTTGTTAATCCGGTGTTCCGGTTCCGGTTTTCTTCCCGGCCTGGGCCTGGAAAAGATTGGTCCTGCTATGATATTGTCCTCCAGTTAAGTTAATAATATGCTTTAATTCAATCCTTTAAACATCAATTTCTTTCGAAATCTCATTCCTGATCAGGCTGATGAACTCATCAGGTTTCATAACTCCCTTGTCGCCTTCACCCTGCCTTCTGACAGAGACAGTCCCGCTCTCAACCTCTTTTTCACCTATCACAAGAAGGTAGGGAATCCTCTTTAACTCATTATCCCTTATCTTCTTACCTATCTTTTCGCTCCTGTCGTCAATCAGGGTGCGAATATCGGAATTATTAAGGAATTTCAAAATAGTTTTTGCATAATCATTGAATTTTTCGCTGATCGGCAGTATCACAACCTGGTCAGGTGTGAGCCAGACAGGAAATTTCCCGGCTGTATTTTCAATGAGCACCGCAACAAAACGTTCCATCGAACCGAATATAGCCCTGTGTATCATAACCGGCTGATGTTTCTGGTTATCACTGCCGGTATATGACAGTTCAAACCTTTCCGGAAGGTTGTAATCGACCTGTATCGTTCCAAGCTGCCATCTGCGTCCGATGGCATCCCTGACCATGAAATCGAGCTTTGGTCCGTAAAAGGCAGCCTCGCCAACGGCCACTGAGGTGACCAGGTTTTTCTCACCTGCTGCTTCAATGATGGCTTTCTCAGCCTTATCCCAGTTCTCATCTGACCCAATGTACTTCTGCTTGTTGGCAGGGTCACGGAGTGAGATCTGTGCAGTGAACTCATTGAACCCGGCAATTTTAAAGATATACTGAACCAGGTCGATGATGCTTTTAAACTCTTCCTTGAGCTGATCAGGACGGCAATAGTGGTGGGCGTCATCCTGGGTGAAGCTGCGTACCCTGGTAAGGCCGTGGAGCTCACCGCTCTGCTCATAACGGTAGACTGTGCCGAACTCGGCCATCCTCAGCGGCAGGTCCCTGTATGAGTGCTGGGTGGCGTTGTATATCTCGCAGTGATGCGGACAGTTCATGGGTTTGAGCATGAAGACCTCACCCTCCTGGGGCGTGGTTATCGGCCTGAACGAATCAGCGCCGTATTTCTCATAATGACCTGATGTCTTGTACAGGTCGACATTGCCGATATGCGGTGTGGAGACCATGACATACCCTCTTTCCCTGAGAACCTTTGTCATGAAATCAATGAGCCTCTGCTTCATATCGGCTCCCTTGGGAAGCCACAGAGGCAGGCCCATCCCTACCTTCGGCGAGAATGCAAAGAGCTCAAGCTCCTTTCCTATACGCCGGTGATCACGCTTGCGGGCTTCCTCTATCATGACCATGTACTCATCAAGCATCTTCTGCTTCGGGAAGGTTATTCCGTAAATGCGCGTCATCATTTTGCGCTTCTCGTCTCCTCTCCAGTATGCACCGGCCAGGCTCAGGACGCGGATAGCCTTAATGGATGATGTATCAGGCAGATGGGGTCCGCGGCAGAGATCGGTGAAATTGCCCTGACGGTACAGGGTGATTGTGCCGTCCTCAAGCTCCGAAATGAGCTCGGTCTTGTATTCATCCCCCTTTTTCGCAAAGATCTCCATGGCCTCTTTCTTGCTGACCTCGGAACGCACTACCGGACTGTTCCTTTCGGCAAGTTCCTTCATACGGGCCTCAATGACCGGGAGGTCTGAATCCGTGATAACTTTGCCATCACCAGGATCGACGTCATAATAGAATCCGTTCTCGATCGCCGGTCCGATGCCGAATTTCATGCCCGGATAGAGTGATTCAAGAGCCTCAGCCATCAGGTGGGCTGACGTGTGCCAGAACGCATGCTTTGCCTCAGCGTCATCCCATTTGTGCAGTTTCAGTGTTGAGTCGGTGACAATGGGGCGGGAGAGATCCCGCAGTTCACCGTTGACAGTAGCTGCATATACATCAGCGGCAAGCCGCGGACTGATGGACACTGCCACGTCATAGCTGCTGATACCGTTCTGATACTCCCTGACAGAGCCGTCCGGGAATGTGATCCTGATCATTAATTGCGAATTAAAATTAGTTTGCAAAGATAACGATTTTTTGCACGCTGAGGTTCACCATTTTCAATGTACAGTGTCATCACCTGGTTTTGCCCTGTTTTATTGGCACAGATTTTGGATTTGATATTACAGCACTAATACACGGAAGTCATGAAAAGAATGATTTTTTTATCGGCGGTAGCGGCAGTAATGCTCAGCTCATGTGACATACACCCTGAGGCTTATTTTTATACGGATAAGGTCTCGGCTGATATAGGTGAAGAAATTTTCTTTACCAACGGTTCTGACAATGCCAGCTATTTTGAATGGGACTTTGGTGACGGCACCTGGTCCGATGCAGTCAATGCTGTCCATTCATATTCCGGATCAGGTACCTTCACCGTGGTATTGAGTTCTTTCTCATCGTCAGGTAACGTCGATAAGGCTTATGCTGACATTGAGATCCTCTCGCCCACAATGCTCGAGGTTGAGGTGCTTGAATGGTGGGACCAGTACCCGGTACAGGGTGCAAGCGTGATACTTTATCCGACCGAGACTGACTGGGACAATCAGACCAACGCAATCGTTGAAGGTTTCACCAACTCGGCAGGCAAGGTGATATTCACCAACCTGGGACCTTATGTCTACTATATTGATATCTGGCATGAAACTCATAATAACTATATGCTCCGGGATGAAGACGTCGACTTTATAAGGACTTACCAGCTTAATAAAAATGAACTTAATCAGTTCATCGGCTGGGTTGACTACACCGGGACAAAGAGTGCTTCCGGACGTGACAGGACGGTGCTTTCGCCTTCAAAGAACAGGACCTTTTCCGCAACTAAAAGGAAGTAATTCAGCAGGAGCATAAAAATCAGGGCAGCGATAAAGAATGTGATAAAATTAGCTAAGTTTGTGTGTTCACGAACCTAATCAATTAATTCACTTGGATACAAAATTCGCACTTGGCGGAATAGACTACCTGATCATGGGGGTCTATTTCGTTTTTGTACTGGGTATTGGATGGGCCCTGAAAAAGTACATGAAGAATGCCTCGGCCTTTCTTGAAGCTGGCAGATCCATACCGGCATGGGTGGCAGGCCTGGCATTCATCTCCACAAACCTTGGAGCGCTGGAGGTGATGGGTATGACCGGCTCCGGGCTGAAGTACGGTATGCACACCACTCATTTTTACCTGATAGGTGCAATTCCGGCAATGGTCTTCCTGGCTCTTTTCATGATGAGGTTCTATTACGGTTCCAAAGCCAGGTCAGTGCCTGAATACCTGAAGCTGCGTTTCAATGAGAAGACCCGGGGTCTTAACGCCATCCTGTTTGCAATAATGACTATACTTGCTTCAGGAATTGCCATGTATGCCCTCGCAATCCTCCTTGAGAATGTGCTTGGGTGGAATTTCCTTGTCTCCCTTCTTGCATCGGCAGCAATAGTGCTTGCATATACATATCTTGGCGGTCTTTCATCAGCCATTTATAACGAAGTTCTGCAGTTCTTCATCATCATAATCGGCCTGTTGCCGATGGCAATCCTTGTTATGAAAGACGTAGGAGGGTGGCACGGAATGCAGGCCAGCCTGGCACCAATAGTTGAGGCGAAGGGGTACGCTCCGGACACCTGGACTACACATTGGAAATATACAGGCAGCGCCTCCGATAACCCGTTCGGGGTTGCATGGTATGGCATCTTTGCCGGACTGGGCTTTGTTCTGGCTTTCGGCTACTGGTGCACGAACTTTCTTATCGTTCAGCGTGCCATGGCTGCCGAATCCATGACTGCGGCACGAAAAGTGCCTCTCATCGGAGCCATACCAAAGATGTTCATACCGTTCCTTATCATCCTCCCCGGTATTGCTGCACTGGTACTCTTGAATGACCCTGCCAAAGGATTTGCACTGCCGCTGAATGACGCCGGTCAGCCTATATATGATTATACTATAATAATGCTCCTGAAACAGTACCTGCCGGCAGGTGTGCTGGGCCTGGGGGTCACTGCCCTCCTCGCATCGTTCATGTCAGGTATGGCCGGTAACGTATCTGCTTTTAACACTGTCTGGACTTATGACATTTACCAGAGTTATATAAGGCCTGTAACCGGCAATAAGGAGGCTGATGACAAACATTACCTGAAAGTCGGGAGGGTAGCTACAATCCTGGGTGTGCTGGCCAGCATCGCTGCAGCATTCATAGCAAGCAAGTTCGGAAACATCATGGACTTCCTCCAGGCGATCTTCTCAATGATCAACGCACCTCTGTTTGCAGTGATCCTGCTGGGAATGTTCTGGAAACGGTCTACCGGAAATGCAGCTTTTACGGGTCTGCTCGTTGGCTTCCTCATTGCACTGCTGCATCACGGACTTAGCGTACCTGAGGGAGCTACAACACTCGTCAAAGGAGGTTGGATCGCACCGCTGATTACTTATCCTGTTGAGATGGCTCAGAATTTCTGGACAGCAATTTACGCATTCTCGGCTGCAACAATACTGACAGTGATTTTATCGCTTCTTGCAAAGCGCACCAAGACCGATGAAGAACTCAACGGCCTGGTCTATTCAATGACCCCCAGGCTCGACGACAGCGGCGTGCTGTGGTACAAGAGACCCTGGTTCCTTGCTGTGATCGTCGGAATTATGTTCTTTGCCCTCACAATTTTGTTCTGGTAAGTTAAAATATTGATATCATGATAGATATAAGGTTTCCGTTAGGTCTGATGTTCTCAATATTCGGGGTGATCCTGACCATTTACGGCCTGGCCACGATAGGCCATCATGCCATGTATGCAACTTCACTGGGCATAAATGTCAACCTGATATCAGGCATCTGTACCCTGGTATTTGGTATTGTGATGCTCCTGTTCTCCAGTCCTGTCAGAAGCAGATTGAAGAAGAAAAACCAATAACAAATTTGCGATTGTCGATGTGCGATTGTCGATTTAAAAGTTATTAATCGCAAATCGCAAATCGCAAATTACAACTCGCAAATCGCAACTCGCAAATCCTCAGGTTTCCTGCCAGTTTTATTACAGCTTATCGGAGAATACCGACGGCGGCAGTGTCCGCATGTTATATCTGGATGCCATGACCTCGCCGTAGGCTCCGGCGGAGCGTATTGCAATCAGATCACCGCGACGTGTCTCCGGGAGCTCAATAAACCTTGCAAAGGTATCAGCTGTCTCGCAGACGGGGCCTGCAACCGTGTACTTTTTAACCGCAAGTGCCGAGGTCAGGTTGTCTATCCGGTGATACGCATGGTACAGTGCGGGCCTCAACAAATCAGTCATGCCTGCATCAAGAATGACGAATGTCTCAGATGCACCCTCCTTCACAAATAATACCCTTGAGATCAGTGAACCGCATGCGGCTGTCAGGGAACGGCCCAGCTCAAAAGAAATGGTGCTTCGTATCTTTTTATCGAGATGGTCGCGGAAGATGTTGAAGTAATCGGCAAATGCAGGCTGCTGATCAGGCTCGGAATAGTTTATTCCCAGTCCCCCGCCTACGTTGATGTCAGCCGGTTCAAGTCCTCTGTCAGTGAACCAGTAATACAGTTCATTCACCCTTGAACAAAGGTTCCGGTAAACATGCATGTCGGTGATCTGTGACCCGATGTGAAAATGAATGCCGCTGAACGTAATGTTCTTCAAACGCGGCAGGAGCGAGATCACATTATCCAGCTCCGTAATCCTGATGCCGAATTTGTTCTCATCAGTCCCGGTAGTGATATACCATAATGTATGGGCTTCGACATTTGGATTGATGCGCAGGGCCACCCTGGCATTCATGCCCATCCGGCCGGCTATTTCGTTTATGACTTCCAGCTCTTCAGTGGATTCGCAGTTGAAGCACTTTATGCCCAGTCTGAGCCCGGTCTCTATCTCATGATCGCTCTTGCCTACTCCTGCAAAAACAGTCGCGGCGGCCGGGAAACCGCAGCTTACCGCATGCTCGATCTCATTTCCGCTAACGCAGTCGGCTCCGAATCCGAACTCTGCGATGGTTTTCATGATTACGGGATTGAAGTTGGCCTTCACGGCATAGTGCACCTTAAATCCTCTTTCGGCTGCTTCCTTCGAAGCAACGGAGAGCGTCTCACGCAACACTTTCGTATCATAATAATAAAAGGGTGTGCCGTGGGCCTTCAGTCTTCCGGTAATTTCTTCTGTAAATATCATGCTTCAGGAAATAGTTTTGAACTCAGCGACCGCAGTGCTGTCGTCTTGTCGCTTGTATTTATGAGTATTGACACACTGTTTTCACTGCCACCGTAAGATATCATCTTCACCGGGATTTCATTCAGTGCCTCGAATATTTCAGGTGCGGAACCGACCCTTCCGGGACGGAAATCACCCACAACACAGATAATGGTCTGCTCTCTTTCAACCTCAACAACTCCGATTGAGCTTAGAGTTTTCACAATATCATCAAGGTAAGTCGCATCGTCAACAGTAAGGGAAACGGACACTTCAGATGTGGTGATCATGTCAATAGGGGTTTTGAATGCTTCGAAAACCTCAAAGATCTTTCTCATGAAACCGTAGGCCATGAGCATGCGGTCGGAACGTACCCTCAACACAATGATGCCGTCTTTTGCCGCCACAGCCTTGTAGTCTTCATACGTTGACACGGATGTGATAAGTGTTCCCTCATCAGACGGCTGCATGGTGTTTTTCAGCCTGACAGGGATATTTTTCATTCTGGCCGGATTGACGCTCGAGGGGTGGAGTATCTTGGCGCCGAAGTATGCAAGCTCTGCTGCCTCATCAAATGAAAGGCTCCTGATGACACGGGTATTTTCAACGTACCTGGGGTCATTGTTATGAAGGCCGTTGATGTCTGTCCAGATCTGGACTTCATCTGCCCCGATAGCTGCACCTATTATTGTGGCGCTGAAGTCACTGCCGCCCCTGCGGAGGTTATCTGTCTCTCCGAATACATTTCTGCAGATGTAGCCCTGTGTGATTATGATCTTCTCGTCATTTACAGCTGACAGCTCCCGTTTAAGGTTCTCCCGGATATAGAAATAATCAGGCTCCCCGTCCTTGTCTATGCGCATGAAGTTCAGGGCCGGCACGAGGACAGAAGGGATACCGATTTCTGAAAGAAGAAAGTAAAGAAAGGCCGTAGAAAGAAGCTCCCCCCGCGCAAGTATGCGTTTCTCATTGTGCCTGCTGTATTCCCTTGAAAAAAGACTTTCGATATAGAAAAAATGTTCATCAGCAAGATCATGCGCCTTTAAAGTCCATGTTTCTGACGCGAAGAGGGCATCAGCCACTGCATGATACTGTTTCCGCATGGCTTCACACTTGCTTTTTGCTTCATTCTTTTTCCCGTCGGAAAAAAGTGCAGACATCTCTGCAAGTGTATTCGTGGTGCCAGCCATTGCAGACAGTACAACGATCTTTTTTGTCTCGTCGTTTATAAGTGGAATCAGTGCCCTGAAACGTTCCGCCGTTCCGACGGAGGTGCCCCCGAACTTATATACTTTCATTTTCTGTCAACGTCATCATTATGCGGCATGTCCTTATTTGCCGGGGTCAAATATAAATAAAAGTGATACTCATGATTAAATATTTCCTCTCTTTTCTCCAAAGACGGCTATTGTTAAAAAAAATCTTTATTTTTGCACCCGCTGTTAAAGACAAAAGGGAAAAGAACTTTTTTCTTTTATCTTGAAGCACGCCCAGATGGCGAAATTGGTAGACGCGCTAGTTTCAGGGACTAGTGTCAGCAATGATGTGCAGGTTCGAGTCCTGTTCTGGGCACCACCAACAGCGCAGAGCGCAGAGCAGAGAGCGCGGAGCAAAAGAAATCACAGCTCTGAGCCCCATGCCCCGGGCTCTGAGCCGATCGCCCAGATGGTGAAATTGGTAGACACGCCAGCTTGAGGGGCTGGTGCCGGTTACGGTGTGCAAGTTCGAGTCTTGTTCTGGGCACAAAAAAAGCTGCGAGAGCAGCTTTTTTTATTTGCGATTTGCGATTTGCGATTTGCGATTTGCGAATTGTGGCTTACGACTTGCAAATGGGATTTATTCAATTACAGAGTCGTACGCAGCCTGAAGTATCTTACCACGTATTGACAGTTCAGACAGTTTGTTGTTGTTTCGCGTCGGGTAAACCCTGTTACTGAGGAACACAAAGGTGAGTTCCGCCTCAGGATCAACCCATATCATTGTGCCAGTGAACCCGGTATGACCAAAGCTGGCTGGAGAAGCTGACCGGCAGGGATATATTTCCTCCGGTGGTATTGTATCATTCGGCAACATTGGCTTGTCAAAACCCAGTCCCCGTCTGTTATCATTCTCCGGAAACTGAACCCTTGTGAATTCATTCAGCACTTCACGGCTCAGTATTCTTACACCGCCGTATTCGCCTCCCCTCCGGTACATTTCGATAAGCTTTATCAGGTCATTTCCTGTTGCAAAAAGGCCGGCATGGCCCGAGACACCGCCAAGCATGGCAGCACCTTCGTCATGTACAGTGCCTCTCAGGAGCTGCTTCCTGAAAAGCGAATCATATTCCGTCGGCACAATACGCTCTTTCGGATATTTTTCAAGGGGATTATAAGTAATATTGAATGCACCTATCGGACGGTAAATGTTCCGGGTGGCAAACTTGTCAATGGTTGAGTCTGTCAGACTCTCAATTATTTCTGCCGAGAGAATGAATGCGAGGTCAGAATAAACAAACTTTTTTGATCCTGTTTCACTGTCGCGTACCTCTTTAAACATCTCCTTCAGATAATGCCTGTTCATATACATTGAGTCCGTGACAGGCAGGGCAAATTTCCTGTTGTGGTAGTCGCTGAAAATGCCTTTCTTAAACGTGCTGTCCTCATTTACTGTGCTCCTCCAGAATGGTATCCATGATTTAAGTCCTGCCTGGTGGGCGAGTATATCGCGCATAACCATGTCACCCTTGTCAGAGAACCTGTACCAGGGAAGGTAATATCCAAGGGTCCTGTCCGGATCGAACAACCCGCGGTCATTGAGTAGCATCAGTGAAGGAGTGGCGGCTGACACTTTGGTTACAGAGGCAAGGTCCCACAGGTCGTTCTCACTGACTGCCTCAGTGCTGTCGTAAAGATGGAACCCGTAGCATTTATTGAGAACAACAATACCTTTCCGGGCGATCAGCACCTGGCAGCCCGGGTAGGCAAGCGAATCCAATCCTGATTTGACTATTGAATCCACTTTGCTTTCAAGCGTAACCGAGTTCATACCTGCATTTTCGGGGAAACCGTACTGAAGTCTGAGACTGCCCGGGGTTTTGATGCCTAATCCTTCATGATACCCTCCGTTGATTGTCACAGGAAGCCTGCCTGATGCTCCAAGGGCACCGAAAATTACCTGTACGGCTGCCTGGTGTGTGTACTTATTATCCTGATAGGCTATCAGCATTGCTGACGGCCTGGTCTTAATATCCAGGTTTGCTACTCCGTATGGATTTCCGAACCACAAAATCACTGACCTGTCCAGCTCCGCCAAACGGTTCACAACATTCCGCAATGGCTCTGTAACACCGTAGGAGGAAGAGGGTTTTTGGGCAAGTCCGCAGATCCCGGCAATAACGATATCATAATCCTTAAGCCCTGATAAGACATATTCCGCAGCCTGTTCATTCTCCGGGTCAATATAAAAATGATCAGCATTCGTGTACCTGTCTGTCATTCGCTGGAATTCAGTCATAGCCAGCCTGTTGACTGCAACAGTTGCAATTCTGACTTTATCGAGCCGTCCGATTGGAACCAGGTTGTCATTGTTTTCAATGAGCGTCATCGCTCCTGCATACAGATCCCGGATCAGTGCAGGATGAGCAGACGCAGGGATTTGCAGTGTGGTGGCGGAAGAAGACTGGTCAGCCTTGTTCATGTCTGAAAGCCACAGTTTTGCCGCTAGTACCTTTTCACACCTTGATCTAATCTCATCGACACCTGTTTCGAGTCTCTCAACCCTGAGGGCAATTTCAGCTATGGCCTTAATGGGGTCAGTCGAGTACTCAATAACATCATTCCCGGCTTTAAGTGCTTCGGCATCGGCTATTCCTGAGGGGTAGGTCATTGTAGCTCCGGCCATATTCATAGCATCGGTGAGCACCAGGCCCTTGTAGCCGATTTCTTCCTTAAGCAGCCCCGTAATAACTTTCCTGGAGAAGGTAGAGGGCAGGCGTGGTGTGGCATCCAGCCCGGGTACATTTATATGAGCGCTCATCACTGAACCTATTCCTTCTTCGGAAAGTCGTTTGAAGGGTACAAGCTCCACGGTGTTAAACCGCTGACGGTCACCTTTAATGACAGGAAGACCGGTGTGTGAATCGACGTCAGTGTCACCGTGACCGGGAAAATGCTTTGCACAGGCCATGACCCCGTTGTCCTGCATGCCTTTCATGTACATCACCGCCTTCTCAGCTACCTTCAGGGGATCCTCGCCGAATGAACGGTAATTTATTACCGGGTTCCGTGGATTGTTGTTGACATCAGCCACGGGCGCAAGGTTAAGGGTGACGCCTATCTCACGGCACTGCCATGCAATTGCCGCTCCCATCCTGTAAATGAGAGAATCGTCCTGCAGGGCCCCGAGGGTCATCTGGTAAGGAAAATCTTCCACATCGGCCAATCGCATTCCTGTTCCCCACTCTGCATCCTGGGCAATAATAAGAGGTATCCGGGTGACTGAATCAAGACGCTTGGTAAAATCTACCTGTGCAGCACTGTTGCCCTCGAAGAAAATCACACCTCCGATGCCATATTTTACAACAAGCTCCTCTACCTGTCTGAAATTATCTCCCGGTTCACCGGCCCAGGCAGGCACCCAGATGAGCTGGGCAATCATTTCCCTGACAGTCATTGTGTTGATTATACTGTCAACCCTTCTGTCATCAAGATACCGCAACCAGGGTACAGGATCCCCAATGGCGTTAACCCTCTGAAAGGGCAGAAAGGACAAAATCAGCGGCAACACCAGCGACAGGTAGGTTTTTTTCATTTGAAAAGGGATTTTGACACCGATCAAAAATAGCACTTTTCTTTGTTATTATTTTCCATTATGATTACAGCCAAATTGCTATTTTTACCTAACCAAAAAACAAGTTATGGCAGTTTCAAAATCATCCGCAGCAAGCGGCAAGGGCTCATCAGGCAGGCTGATGTCGCTTGACGTATTCAGGGGCATGACCGTTGCCTTCATGATAATTGTGAATACTCCGGGCACCTGGAGCCACGTATTTGCCCCTCTCAGGCATGCCTCATGGCACGGGTGCACTCCGACTGACCTGGTCTTTCCTTCCTTCCTTTTTATATCCGGAGTGGCAATGTGGTATTCACTTCGCAAATATAACTTCGAGTTTTCAGGCCCTGCACTGTTCCGTATCCTGAGAAGGGTAGCGCTGATATTCATAGTCGGCCTTTTCCTGAACATCTTCCCCCGTTTTGCCCGTGATTATGACACATTGCGCATAATGGGAGTGCTTCAGAGAATTGCCCTGGCCTGGGGCCTGGGAGCTATAGTAGTGCTGATGGTTAAACGCAATTATATCTGGATTGCCACTCTTATCCTTCTTTTTGGCTACTGGGCAATGATGTATTTCTTTGGTGGGACGGACCCGTACTCGCTCGAGGGAAACTTCGCCCGCCAGGTTGACCTTAAAATTCTGGGAGAGAAACATCTTTACGGGGGGTTTGGCGTTCCGTTCGATCCCGAGGGACTCCTGAGCACAATTCCTGCTGTGGCTACTGTACTGCTGGGCTTCATGGCCGGCAACCTGATTAGCGGCCTTGGCTCATCGTGGAAAACAGTCGGATGGCTTGCCGTTACCGGTGCAGTGCTTATAGGAGCAGGGCTGTTATGGGGCCAGTATTTCCCGATCAACAAACCGATCTGGACAAGCTCATATGTCCTGTATGCAGGAGGTATCGGTATGATGGTGCTGGCGCTGCTGTTCATGATCGTTGATATCTGGGGGCTTAAGGGATGGACAGGCTTCTTCAACACCTTCGGAACCAATGCGCTCTTCACGTACGTCCTGGCCGGAATATGGACAAAGACAATGCTCAGCATCAAGATAGGCGAGGTTACCCTTTATAACTGGATATTCACCCATATCTGCAGCCCGCTCTTTGAAAACCAGAAGCTTGCAAGCCTCCTGTTCGCAATAATCCAGGTGACTATTATATGGGCCTTCGGATACATACTTTACCGCAGGAAGATAATCATCAGGCTCTGAGATGGATATAAGAACAACCGTAGAACAGGCCTTTCTGAAATGGAGAGGTACAGCGCCCGGAATAATAACACGGCTGCCTCAGTCAGGCTCTGACAGGGTATATTTCAGGTTGTTGTACGGTGATGAACATGTCATCGGAGCCTATAACCCGAGCCGCGAGGAGAACGATGCGTTCGTCGGATTTTCAAATCATTTCAGGTCAAAGGGATTGCCGGTGCCTGAGATATATGTCTATTACCCTGATGATAGAGTTCTATTTTCTGGAAGATCTCGGCGATTCCAATCTCTTTACATGGCTGGCACAACGTTCTGATGAAGAACGCTTTAATCAGGAGACCGAGGCACTCTTCCTCACTGTGGCTTCAGATCTTGTACGTATCCAGACTGAAGGGATCAGGGGACTTGACCTTACCCTGTGCTATCCTCACCGCAGCTTTGACAGGCAGAGCATGGTGTGGGACCTGAACTACTACAAGTATATGTTCCTGAAGCTTATTGGCGCACCGTTCAATGAGATAAAGCTTGAGCGCGATTTTGAGGCGCTGACCCGGTTTTTGCTCGATGCCGGGCAGGAGTATTTTCTCTTCCGCGATTTTCAAACCGCCAATATAATGATCAGGGATGGCAAGCCATGGTATATTGACTACCAGGGAGGCAGGCTCGGAGCTCCGCAATATGACATTGCTTCGCTTGTGTATGACGGCAAGGCATATATTCCGTCTGGTATCAGGGAAAAGACAATGGAGCGCCACCTGGATCTCTTTGCAGCCGCAACCGGCAAACCGAGGGAATCTCTGGCAAAGTATTCCGGCGCCTTTACATTGATAAGGCTGATGCAGGCGCTGGGAGCCTTCGGCTTCAGGGGTCTGCATGAAAACAAACCAACTTTTTCGGAGAGCATTGTCCCGGCCGTAGAACTGATGAATGACCTTCTCGGAGGTGATAAGCTGCAAATCGACCTTCCGGAACTGAAAAAAGCCTCGGAATCAGTACCGCTCCAGAGAAAATACCATATCCTCTCTCATTATAAGGAATTGGTGAAAATAAATATTGAGAGCTTTTCCTATGTAAAGGGCAGGACCATGAGTTATGATACAGGCAGTGGCTTTGTATTTGACTGCCGTGGTCTGCGCAATCCTGTTCTCGAATCTGACCTCAGGGAAAAGACCGGGCTCGACCCGGAAGTAGCTGAGTTCTTCGGTAATGATGACGAGGCTGTCGCCTTTGTCGGAGATTGCTCCAACATTATCCGTAATACACTGCCCATGATGAGAAGAAAAGGCATCCTCGAGATAAATGCGGCTTTCGGATGTGTCGGCGGTCAGCATCGGTCAGTATGGTGTGCCACCAGGGTTGCATCCATGCTCTCGGCAATGCCGGGAGCGACTGTGACAGTAAACCATACCGGGCTCGGCAAATGAAGGCCATGATCTTTGCTGCAGGCCTCGGCACAAGGCTTGGTGAGCTGAGCAGGGAGAAGCCAAAAGCCCTGGTGGACATAAACGGCAAAACAGCCCTGCGCCTTACAGTTGAGAAACTTTCGTCGGCAGGCTTTAATGACCTGATTGTCAATATCCATCACCATCCGGCGCTAATGATGGAGGAGATTGAACATCTTCGCAGCGACGGATTCCGGATCACGGTTTCAGACGAAACCGACGAGCTCCTTGACACCGGAGGGGGCCTTATGAAAGCCCGTCATTTTTTTACTGACGGGCCATTTATCTGCTACAATGTGGATATATTTACTGATCTGGATCTCAGCGATATGTATCAAAAACATCTCGCTTACGGAGCGCTGGCAACCCTGGCTGTAAGACACCGGCCGGGAAACAGATTCTATCTCGTTGATAAAACAGGGAGGATAAGGGGATGGCGAAACGTTGCAACAAAGGAGGAGATAATCACCGTGAACAGCAGCAAAGGACTGGAAGAGATAGCATTCTCGGGAATACATGTGCTTTCGCCTGAAGTATTTGATAAGATGCCGGCTGGAATATACACTATGACATCACTGTATCTGATGCTGGCCGGCAAGAATCAAATAATGACGTATCGTCATGATGAAGGTTACTGGTTCGACTGCGGCACTCCTGCCAACCTTGAGAGGATAAGGGATTATCTGAACAGTCCCCGTTAAGGTCTGCTCCGTCGGGATGACCTTATGAACAGTGCCAGCCTGTTGCCGGATATTACATCCATTTCTTCCTTCTGATCAGCAGCACCCCCACGGTGGCCAGGATAGCTGATCCTCCCAGGATGAACCAGAATGCGTTCATGCTGTTCTCCAACCTGTTGGGAACATTCATGCCGTAAATACTGGCTACCAGTGTCGGGATCATCAGAATGATTGTAATTATGGTGAGTGATTTCATCACAATGTTCAGGTTGTTTGAGATGACGGAGGCGAAGGCATCCATCATACCGCTCTGGATGTCGCTGTAAATCTTTGCCATCTCGATAGCCTGCCTGTTCTCAATTGTAGCTTCGTCAAGGAGGTCGGCCGAGAACTCATAGTCACGTATCCATTTCGAGTTCTTCAGCTTGAGCATCATCATCTCGTTTGATCTCAGCGAGGTCGTGAAATAGACAAGGCATTTTTCCATCTTCAGCAGCCTGTGCAACTCTTTGTTGCGCGTCGATTTTTCAAGATCCTGCTCTATCATGCCGGTCTGGTTGTTAATCTGCTTCAGATACCTGTGATAGAACATCGTGGTCCTCAGAAAGAGATGAAGGATCAGATCAATCTTGTTCTCAATGGTTATCCCTTTCCCGCTCCGGCTGAAGAAATCGTCAAGCACCTCATTGTTCCTGTGACAGATGATCACAAGGTTATCTTTCTCAAGGACTATTCCGAGGGGTATTGTGGTGAACGGGAAACCGTTTGACTGATTCTGATAGGGAATACGGTAAATCATCAGCAGTATATCGTCCTCAATCTCCATCCTCGACCTCTCGTCAACGTCAAGTATATCAGCAAGAAAATCATCAGGTACCCTGAGTGTTGATTTAAGTATCCCTATCTCGGAAGGAGTAGGATCGGTGACGTTGACAATGCAGCCCTTTTCAAATGTGTTTAACGGAAGGAGACCGTTCGGGATCATCTGCCAGTAAGTAATCATTATAATACCTCCTCTTTTTAGTTCCACGGAGGTACCTGTTGCCAGTTTACCTCAGCAGATAGAATTTAAAATTGCAGCTCGCGTGATAATCGTCCATAAAAGACAATAAATTGATATGTCTGCAAAAATATAACTTTTATAGATACCGCATCGGAGGTCAGAAAAAAATGTCTAAAAAAATTAACTTTGCGTATAACCTTCAAAAAAGAAAGATGGGAAAAGTGTTAGTCATAGGCGCGGGAGGTGTCGGTACTGTTGTGGTTGATACAATGGCGCGGCTTCCGGAAGTCTTTACGGAAATCATGCTGGCAAGCCGCACGAAAGCAAAATGTGATATTATCGCAGAGCGCATCGGGAAGAACAGGGTGCAGACCGCACAGGTTGACGCCGACAATGTGCCTGAACTGACAAACCTGATCAGATCATTCAAACCCGATCTTGTTGTCAATGTTGCCTTGCCTTACCAGGACCTGCATATAATGGATGCGTGTCTTGCAGCGGGGGTTGCCTATCTCGATACTGCTAACTATGAGCCGCCCGAGGAAGCTAAATATGCATACTCATGGCAATGGGCATATCATGACCGCTTCCGTGAAGCGGGACTGACTGCCATCCTTGGCTGCGGCTTTGACCCCGGGGTTACAAGCGTCTTCACTGCATATGCTGCCAAACACCACTTCAGCGAGATACACTATCTCGATATCGTGGACTGCAATGCCGGTGACCACGGAAAGCCTTTCGCCACTAACTTCAATCCTGAAATCAACATTCGCGAAGTGACCCAGAAAGGCAAATACTGGGAGGATGGCAGATGGGTGACCACGGAGCCGCACGAGATACACAAACCCCTTACATACCCGGAGATAGGCCCTAAAGAATCTTATCTCATCTATCATGAGGAGCTGGAGTCACTTGTTAAAAACTTCCCTACAATAAGGCGTGCGCGTTTCTGGATGACCTTCGGCCAGGAATACCTGACCCACCTGAGGGTGATACAGAATATCGGCATGGCACGCATAGACCCGGTGATGTATAACGGCGTTGAAATAATCCCCATCCAGTTCCTCAAGGCTGTCCTGCCCAATCCCGGGGATCTTGGAGAGAACTATAAAGGCTGGACATCAATCGGATGCCGCATTAAAGGCATATCCAAGGAAGGCAAGGAAATGACATACTACATCTGGAACAACTGCAGTCACGAGGAGGCATACAGGGAGACCGGCACGCAGGCAGTGAGTTTTACAACAGGAGTGCCTGCAGCCATCGGAGCCATGATGTATATGAAGGGGCTGTGGAAAAACCCCGGTGTCTGGAACGTGGAGCAGTTTGACCCTGACCCGTTCATGACAGAGCTCAACAGGCTCGGCCTGCCATGGCATGAAAAATTTGACATCGACCTGGAGCTGTAATATGATCGATTACCAGAGTGTTCCGTCACCATGCTATGTCATCGACGAGGAACGTCTGCGCCGCAACCTGGAGCTGATAAGACACGTGTCACAGGCTTCGGGAGCAGAGATAATCCTTGCTTTCAAGGGCTTTGCCATGTGGTCTGTGTTTCCCGTGGTGCGTGAGTATGTATCAGGGGCAGCTGCGAGCTCCATACACGAAGCCAGGCTCTGCTTTGAGGAGATGGGAGTACCGGCACATACATACGCTCCTGCCTTCCGCAGTGAGGAGTTCGGTATGATACTGCGGTACAGTTCGCACGTCACATTCAACTCCCTCGCCCAATATGAAAAATTTGCACCTGTTCTAAGACAGGAGGGTAAACATATCTCGGCCGGCCTCCGCATAAACCCGCAGTACTCGGAGATAGCGCAGGGTATTTACAATCCCTGCTCACCCGGCTCACGCCTGGGGGTCACCGCTGCCGAACTGGAAAATGGTCTGCCGGAAGGAGTGGAGGGATTGCATTTTCATGTACTCTTTGAGTCAGATTCCTTTGTACTTGAAAAGGTACTGAAGGTGGTGGAAGCAAACTTCGGACACCTGCTTCCCGGCCTTAAGTGGCTGAATATGGGAGGCGGCCACCTGATGACACGAAAAGGCTATGACACCGAACACCTGATAAACCTTCTCCGCAGGTTCAGGGAGAAGCACGGCGTTCACATCATACTTGAACCGGGGAGCGCCTTTGCCTGGGAGACAGGCGAACTGGTGGCCACGGTCGAGGATATAGTGGTGCGCGACGGCATCAGCACCGCAATACTTGATGTATCGTTCACCGCTCACATGCCTGACTGCCTTGAGATGCCATATAAACCGGTAATACTCGGGGCTTTTGAACCTGTCGAAGGAAAACCTGTGTACCGTCTGGGAGGCAACTCCTGCCTTTCAGGCGACTTCATGGGCGACTGGTCGTTTCACCGAGAGCTGAAAAGGGGCGACAGGATAATCTTCTGGGATATGATCCACTACACAATGGTTAAGACAACCACCTTCAACGGTGTGCCTCACCCTTCAATAGGTATTTGGACAGGGGATCAGAAGTTCAGACTGGTGAGGGAGTTCGGGTACAATGATTACCGGGACAGGCTCTCTTAAGAAGTCGGCAGTCGGCAGTCGGCATTCGGCAAAGACTGAGGATTGAAGACTGAAGACTGAGGATTGAGGATCCCTACAGGTGAATTACTCCTGAACCGAGCAGCTCCTCTCCGTCATACCAGGCTGCAAACTGGCCCGGGGTTATTCCCCGCTGCTGCTTGTCGAATATGATATAGTAACCCTCCTCACGGGCGAACAGGCGTGCCTGCTGAAGCGGCTGCCGGTACCTTATCCTGACAAGATAATCGCGGACTTCCCCCTGACTCATTGCCAGATCCGGCCTTATCCAGTGCACCTCTGCTGCATCGATGAACAGGCCTTTGCGGTGAAGTCCGCTGTGCGACTGTCCCTCACCGGCATACACAATATTGCTCGCCGTATCCGTGCTCAGCACAAAGAGCGGCTCCTTATATCCTCCGAGATTCAGTCCCTTGCGCTGACCGACAGTATAGAAGTGGGCACCGTTGTGCTTGCCAGCGGTTTGACCGTCACCCTGAACTATCCTGTGCGGTGCGGCCATCTCAGCCAGGACTGAAACCGGTGTCCCTTCCGCGGGAAAGCCGTCAGGCCAGATCCTGAATGAATTATCCCGGGGTATGATGATGATTCGCCCTGTTTTTTTCTCAAGCTTCTGCTGCAGGAAGACAGGCAGGTCTACCTTCCCGACGAAACAGATACCCTGCGAATCCTTGCGGGCAGCCGTGGCAAGACCAAGATCCACCGCAATCTTCCTCACCTCGGGCTTGGTAAGAGCACCCAGTGGGAAAAGCACATTCTCAAGCTGCCTCTGGCTCACCTGGCACAGGAAATAACTCTGGTCCTTGTTGCGGTCGAGACCTGCCAGGAGGCGCGTTACCCGCGTGCCGGAGACATCTATAACATCAGCCCGGCAGTAGTGACCCGTTGCTATATTGTCAGCGCCGTCCTTCAGAGCTTCACGCACAAAAGAATCAAACTTTATCTCGCGGTTGCATAGAACATCAGGATTGGGTGTCCGTCCGAGAGCGTACTCACTGAACATGTAATCGACAACCCTTGTACGGTACTCCGCGCTGAGATCGACAACCCGGAGCTTTATCTGCAGCTTCTTTGCCACCATCTCAGCATAGGTGACGTCCTCGTCAAATGGACAATTACCTTTCAGCAGTCCCCGGCTGTCATGCCAGTTGATCATAAAGATGCCCTCAACCTCATAGCCCTGATCCTTCAGGAGCCATGCAGCCACGCTGGAGTCAACGCCTCCCGACAAACCGACAACTGCCTTCTTTTTCACGGCACAAAGGTAGCCCTTTACTCAATATGTTGAAAACTCCTTCTCAGGCCAGATCACAGATGGCTTATTTATTACTATTTTTCAGAATATGAGTGCTTCGGGTAAGTTATTGAGATACAGTGCATCGGCGGGGTCAGGCAAGACCCATGCCCTGACTGGTTTTTATCTTTCCCGCGTTCTCGCTGACCCGGGAGCATACCGCCGCATACTCGCAGTGACATTCACAAACAGTGCTGCCGCCGAGATGAAGGGCCGCATCCTCTCACGGCTTGGCACACTGGGATCTGCCAAAACAGAGGATGAGGCAGAGAGGCATGAATTTGCAGCATATCTGTGCAAATACTTCCCTGATCTGTATCCTGATCCGGGACAGGCGATGCTGACAATCAGGAAGAACGCCCCACTGGCGCTGAAAAATATCCTGCAGGATTATTCACGGTTCACCGTAGGCACCATCGATTCATTCTTCCAGAGAGTGATACGCGCCTTCGCCCGTGAAATAGAGATCCCTGCCGGCTACGAAATAGAGCTGGAGCACGAAGCACTCTTGTCAGATGCGGTTGACGGACTCCTTGCAGAGGTGGCCACAGACACCCGCCTCAGGAGATGGATCTCCTCATACGTCGCATCACGTCTCGATGACAACAAAGGCTGGGATGTGCGCCGCGAGATAATGGAGGTGGCGGAACAGATTTTCGGAGAGAACTTCAGGCAGCTGAGCCCGGCTGATAAAAAAGCGATCAGCAATTATGAGGTGCTGAACAACTATACAGAAAAGATATTCAGTATAAAGAGAGGTTTTGAATCTGAACTCAGGTCACTGGCTGCAAAGGGAGTGGCAATATTCGGAGATTGCGGCCTGACCCCTGATGACTTCCTCTCCAAACGCAAGGGAGGGGTAGGCGAGATGCTCGGAAGATATGCCGGCGGCCTGATCCAGTCCCCCGGCAGCACCTGGCAGAAAGCAGCAGGAGAAGAAAAATACCTGGCCGGCGGAGCACCGCAGCATGTCGTTGGCGCCCTTCAGGAGGCCCTGAGCAAAGGACTGGGCGATGTAGTTACTGCCATCTCCTCGATGTTTGAGAAGAGGTACCCGCTCTATGTCTCGGCTGTTGAACAGGTCAGGACAATTCATATAATGGGCATACTGGGAGCCATAAGCGAAAGGGTGCGTGCACTGGCCCAGGATGAAAACATATTCCTCCTTTCCGACTCCGGCGAACTGATAAACAAGCTGATTGCCGGTGACGATACCCCGTTTATCTATGAGAAGATCGGCACAGCCTATGATCATTATGTGATAGATGAGTTCCAGGACACCTCCCAGATACAATGGAACAATTTCAGACCGCTTATCTCAGAGACCCTGGCACGCGGCAAGGACAACCTGGTGGTGGGCGACGTCAAGCAGTCAATTTACCGCTGGCGCAACAGCGACTGGCGCATAATTCATTCGGAGGTGAGAAACACATTCGGCGATGACACGGTGAGGACAATCCCCCTGAGCAACAACTACCGCAGCCGGAAGAACATAATCAGATTCAATAACCTGATGTTTGCCCCGTCAGCAATCCCGGCCATCTGTGATGCGAAACTGAATTTTGACAGGCTGAAGATAAGTGATATATACAGCGGTTCAGTGCAGGAAGGAACCGACGGGAAACCAGGAGGCTTTGTGAAGGTATCGCTCTACAGAAAATCAGATGATGAAGGCTGGAGAGACAGGGTGCTGAATGATATACCCTCTCTTGTGGAAGAGCTGCAGGATCATGGCTACAAGGCCAATGACATCCTGTTCCTCTGCCGCACAAATGAGGAAGGCAAGAGCATTATAAGCACAATACTCGAGCACAGCGCAACATCTCCTCCGGAGAAACTTGCCAGGTACAATTTCGAGGTGACTTCGGGTGAATCACTCTATCTTGAACGCAATCCGGCTGTCACTCTGCTTCTGTCGTGCCTCCGTTACCTGGTCGATCCGGGCAGCCGTTTAAACAGGAGCCTGATGGTCAGGTCATTCATACTGGCAACGGCAGGCAGGGAAGAGCTTGTATATGCTGCTGACAATAAGGTTGTTACTGACAGTCCTTTGCCGGAAGGGTGGGAGGATGCCCTTGTCATGTTCAGAAACGCATCGCTGTTCAGCGCCACAGAAAACATGATCCGTTACTTCAGCCTCGGAAGTCACAGGGAGAATGTGGCATACCTGAGCTCTTTCCAGGACTTGGTGCTGCAGTACTCGGGCAGGTACAGCTCGGACATCTCCTCCTTTGTATCGTGGTGGGAAAGCGACGGTTACAAGAGCACCCTCGGTCAGTCAGACTGCCAGGAGGCCATGCGTGTAATGACAGTTCACAAGGCGAAAGGTCTTCAGAGCAGCGTGGTGATCATACCGTTTGTATCCTGGGACTTTTTAAAGCGCGGTTACAGCCGTCCTTTGCTGTGGGTTTCGGATGTACCTGATGCTTTTGCGCCCATGCCTGTTGTATTGCCTGAACTGAGCAGTCGTCTTGACAATTCTCTCTTTGCTGACCAGGCAAGGATGGAGAAGGCATCGGAGTGGCTTGACGGTGTCAATCTTCTGTATGTTGCTTTCACAAGAGCTGCAGACGCCCTTTATATAATGGCACCCGAGATCGTGCGGATGCCTGCCGGCGGAGGTAATGCCGAGAGCCTCCTCAACGAAGCTCTCAGGGGCCTGCCTGAAGATTTTGCCTGGCAGGAGGATGATGCTGTCAGGCACTTTGAATACGGTGAGTTGCCGGCAGCACCCGTTACCAGGGAGGAGGATGCCATGATAATGGAAGAATATGCTGTCTCTGAGCTGCGTGGCACCATGAGGCTCAGGACGGGCGGCGCCCTCCCGCTTGACGAGATGAAGGTTGCAGAACCCGGCGGAAGAGCATACGGGATCATGATGCATGAGCTGCTGAGCAGGGTGACTACGACTGCCGATATTGACAATGCTATTCGTTATGTATGCGATAACGGACTTCTTCCTCTGTCACAGAAGGAGCTGATGGCCTCCCGGGTACGAGCGATGCTCTCATCGGATAAGGTCAGGGAATGGTTCGACGGCTCTTCCGCCGTAAAGACAGAGGCCACCATCATACTGCCCTCGGGCGCCGCCCGCCGCCCTGACAGGGTGATGATGAAAGGCAGCAGCGTCACCGTGGTGGACTATAAATTCGGGGAGCCTTCTGACCGTCACCGTGGCCAGGCAGCTGGCTACCGGGAGCTTTTGGGGCAGATGGGGCATGAGAATGTGAAGTCGTGGCTCTGGTACGTTGAAAAGGATATTATCGAGGAGGTATGACAGCAAGGGAGACATACAACAGGGAGACGAACAGGAGGTACAATTCGTACGCCGACTGGTTCAGCACACTCTTCGGCAGGAGGGTACAGAAGGTGAGCATAAACGCAGGCTTCACCTGCCCCAACCGCGATGGCACCCTGGGCTCCGGCGGTTGCATCTACTGCAATAATGAGGCTTTTATCCCCGCCTACTGCACTCCCGACATCAGCGTAACTGAACAGCTTGAAAAAGGGATTGCGTTTCATCGCCGGCGCTACCGGCGCGCTGAAAACTTCCTGGCATATTTCCAGGCGTACACTAATACCTATGCATCCATTGAACGCCTGAAGTCCCTGTACGATGAGGCGCTGAGCTATCCAGGCGTCCTGGGTATCGTCATTGGCACCAGGCCTGACTGCATCAGCAGCGATATGCTCGATTATCTTGCGGAGATGTCACGTGACTATTTTGTATTAATCGAGTACGGGATCGAGTCCACCAATGATGATGTTCTCAGGCATATAAACAGGGGTCACGATTTCGCATCGTCAGTCAGGGCGGTGACAGAGACAGCCGGGAAAGGAATTTACACCGGTGCCCACCTGATTTTCGGCCTGCCGGGAGAGAGCCGTGCACAGATCATTGACAGCGCGGCAACTATTTCAGCCCTGCCGCTCAGCTCAGTAAAGATACACCAGCTTCAGCTTGTCAAAGGCACACTCATGGCCAGGGAGTACAGGAACAATCCGGAACGTTTTGATCTCTATACACTTGAAGAATACCTTGACCTTGTAATCTCATTCTGTGAGAGACTCAGTCCCTCGCTGATGATAGACCGCATCAGCGGTGAAGTTCCGCCGAGGCTGCTCGATGATCCGCGGGACTGGCACAGGCGCAGCAACGAGATATTCGGCCTCTTCGAAACATTGCTTGAAAGCCGGGATACATGGCAGGGAAGACTGTACAATAAAAAGGGATGATGGATTTCCTCGGGAAAGTGGCAAAGAACCTCCGTGATAACCACGGTGACGCGATGGACAGGCAGATAGTCGTTCTGCCCAGCCGGAGAGCCGGACTTTACCTGTCGCGGTTCCTTGCGCGGCTGACCAATAAACCTCAGTGGTCGCCAATGATGCTTACAGTCAACGAGTTGTTCCATTCATTCTCTGATCTCAGTCCCGCAGATAATGAGACACTGATCTTTGAGCTTTACAGCATTTACAAACAGAGGTTCACTGAAGAGATAAGCTTCGATGACTTCTGGTCATGGGGCGAGGTCATCATCAGGGACTTCAATGACATTGACCTTTACCTGGCAGATGCGGAAAAGCTCTATACAAATATTTCCGACCTGAAGGAGATAGACGCAAAATTCGGCGGACTGACCGATGAGCAGACAGAGATCATAAGAGGCTTCTGGACTTCTTTCAATCCCGGTTCATCCGGCGAGAGCGATGCCAGGTCGAAGTTCCAGTCGGTCTGGCAAAAACTTGGACCCTTATATAAGGATTTCAGTGCTTCGATGAAGAAGCGCGGTAAAGCAGGTGAGGGGATGCTCTGCCGCGAGGTGGCTGAGAAAGCCATGAATGACAGCCTGAAAGTGAAGGAAGGCTTTACCTGGCATATTGTCGGCCTTAACGCACTGAACAACTGCGAGAAGGTTCTCTTTAAATACCTCAGGGGCAAAGGCCAGGCGAAGTTTTACTGGGATGATGCTCACTTTTTCATGAACGACAGTGATCATAAGGCCGCCTTCTTCATGAAGGAAAACCTGAGAATGTTCGGCAACGATCTGGGAAACAGCCCTGATGTAATTGCCCCTGCGCCGGGAGGACGATGGACTGTCATCGACACGCCGTCTGATACTGCCCAGGCCAGGATGCTGGGCCAGATAATTGACGGGGCGGAGCTGGATGCAACTGCCGATCTTACTGACACTGCCATCATCCTGGCCGACGAAAAACTTTTGTTGCCGGTGCTGACATCCCTTCCGCAGTCGATAGAAGAGGTGAATGTCACAATGGGCCACCCTTTCCGCTTCACTTCCCTTTATTCTTTTCTTAAGCAGCTGATGGCCCTCATCCGTTCAGCAAGAACCGGAAACGGCAAGACCACATTCAGAAGTGAGGAGGTGATCACCCTGCTGAGACATCAGTACTTTGTCCTCCTGTCGGGAAACGAGGGCGAAAAAGTTGTTTCGGAGATCATTTCAGGCAATATGATCAGGATTGATGATGATTTTCTCATCTCCCGCCTCCCGCTGAAGAAGCTCTTCACAGTGCCTTCCGATGGCTCTGCGCTTCCTGATCACCTAGTGGAGGTCATGGAGATGATCGAAGCCGCCACCTTTAAGACCCGGGATGACGGCAAGCCGATGAGCATCGACCGCGAGTACCTCAGGATGGCAATGTCGTCTACAGGTATGCTGGCCAACCTGATGCACTCATATAATCTTGATCTTAAAACAGATACATGTATAAGATTCCTGGACAGGGTTTACAGAAAGCTTAAGGTGCCATTCTCCGGCGAGCCGCTGAAAGGCATACAGGTCATGGGAGTGCTTGAGACACGTGCCCTGGAGTTCAGCAACGTCATTTTCCTTTCGCTGAATGAGGGCATCTTTCCAGGCACCTCTTATGACAACACCTATATTCCCTATAATATAAGGAGGGCCTTCGGTCTCCCGACAGTGAATGAGAACGAATCAATTTACTCATATCACTTCTTCAGGCTTCTCCGCAAACCGGTGCAGGGATGGTTCCTTTACAATTCGACGGCAAAGGGACTGGTATCGGGCGAGATGAGCCGCTACCTGGTGCAGATGAAGTTCAGCCCTCAGTTCTCTCCTCTGTTCCGGACAGTGCATATCACTGTCGGCCGAAGCAGGATGATTGCTGAGCGGCTCCCTAAACTAAAAGAGCACAACAGGATCCTTTCGGAGCTTTACGATGCCGGCGGAGATGGAAGGAAATATCTCTCCCCCAGTGCAATAAATACCTGGGTCAACTGCCGTATGCGCTTCTATTACAAGTATATATGCGACATACCTGAGGAAGAGAAACTGGAGAAAGACATTGACCAGCGCCGGTTCGGCAACATACTTCACGATACCCTTCACAGACTTTACGAGCCCTTCAAAGGAAAAAAGAACATAAGCCCGGACATCCGGAGAATGTCCGCAGACAATGAACTGATCAGGAACACTGTAATTTCGGCGGCATCAGATGAGATGAGATGGGATACCGACACACTCATGGCTGGTAAAGGTGTGATAATCATCGATGTGCTTGAGAGGTATGTGACGGATATCCTTAAATATGACTCAGGCATGACGGATCTTGCGCTGCTGAACCTCGAAGATAACTTTCCGGGTACCCTTAGTGCCGGCACCGGATCTGAAAAGATCATGATCCGCGTCGGAGGAAGGGCCGACAGGGTTGATACCACCGGTGGTGTTGTAAGAGTTGTGGATTACAAGACAGGCACAACCAAAAAGGATGCTGTTAATCCTGACGACCTGTTCAATGAAGAGAAGGAAAAAAGAAATGATGCATTGCTGCAGGCCATGCTTTATTGCAATCTGATCCGTGAAAGCTACCCTGGACAGCTGGTGCTGCCGGCTGTCTACTGGGTGCAGCAGATATCATCGGAAGATTTTTCACCCTATGCCAGGGTTGAAGGCCTTGACGGACCCGGCGCTGACAGAACTGCCTGGAATGAGGTCATGAGAAAATTCGCAGAAGGACTGAACCTGACTGTCAACCGCATCTTTTCGGACAATGAGGATTATGTTATGACTCCCTTCGAGCAGAGGTGCTCATGGTGTCCTTACAGGATGTTATGCAGGAGATAGCTGCAGAAACGGTCGCGCTTCACTTTTCAATCTGACGTTGCAGCGCTGCCATGCGTATCACGGTGATGGCAGCTTCGATGCCTTTGTTTCCGTGTTTGCCGCCGGCTCTTTCAAGCGCCTGCAGGTGATTGTTCGTTGTCAGCACGCCAAATATGAACGGAATGTTATAATCAAGATTGAGATGTGTGATGCCCTGGGTCACTCCCTGGCATATATAGGTGAAGTGGGGTGTTTCGCCCTGTATTACGCAGCCCAGGCAAATGACACCGTCAAGGTCGTCATACTCGGCCAGCCACTGGGCTGCGAGGGTGATCTCAAAGGTGCCGGGTACATGTCTGACAACTATGTCTTCCTGGCTGACACCGTGACGTCTCAGGGTAGTCTCAGCGCCGGCAAGCAGTGCATGTGTGACCTCCGGGTTCCAGTCGGCCACTACAATGCCAAACCGCATCCCCGTTGCGTCAGGGACATTTGACGGATCATAGTCTGAAAGATTCCGCGTTCCCAATGCTTAGTCGATTTGCATTTTCACCCTGGCAATGTACTTGTCAATGCTCCTTCCCTCGTTGCTTTCATTGTACTTATCCTGGATCCTTTCATAGAGCTCAAGAGCCTCTGAATATTTTCCTTCGCTCTCGTAAATCATTCCAGCTTTCATCAGGTAAATAGGAGTATGGAAAGAGTTATCCGCCAGGTCAGCAGCCTCCAGGTAATACTTCACGCCTGCTTCAGCGTCTCCCATTTCAACATTGGCATCGCCGATAAGTCCCTTGGCTTCCGGGGTAAGGATCTCATCCTTCAGGGTGTATTTATTCAGATAACCGATAGCCTCTTCAAACTGACCGAGGTGTATAAGGCATGCCCCGGCGTAATAGTTAGCCAGCTTGCCTGATTTGGTCATCTTGTACTGATCAGCTATATCAATGAAACCCAGGTTATTGCCGTCGCCGTTAAGTGCGAGCTTAAGAGAATCCTGTGAAAAATACTTCTCAGCCATGAACATCTGGCTCTGTGCCTCTTCATTCTTCTTCCCGGTATACATCTTCAGCAGCCAGAAAAGCCCGACTATGACAACAACTCCTATCAGCGTGTACAGAAGCGGTTTATAATTTTGTTCAAGGAACTGTTCGGTTTTGGTCAGTGTCTGCTCAACATTCTCGATCGCTTTTCCGGTCTCTTTTTTCTTGCTCATATCAAAGTTCTCTGTTACAGGTCAAAAAATAACTTCGCAAAAGTAGTATTTCTCGTCTGATTCTGCAATAAAGGGATAAAAAAATAGTGCCGTCACACCCTGCGCTTCTTAATCTTTCGCGCGGTTGTCACAGCCGTTTCTTTTTCTAACTTTGACACTTTGTTAGCCGAATAAGGAAGATGCATCTTGCCAGGATAGAGCTCACCAACTTCAAGAACTATGAAGAGGTGTCACTTGATTTTTCACCCGGGTTCAACTGTTTTGTGGGGAACAACGGCGTGGGGAAGACAAATATTCTCGATGCGGTGCATTACCTGTCTCTTACAAAGAGTTTCTTCAATAATTCCGATACCCTCAGCATAAGGTACGGAGAGGATTATTTCATCCTGAAGGGCCTGTTCGAGAAGGATGGAAGCCAGGATGAGCTTTTCTGTGCCTTTCAGAAGCAAAAGCAGAAGGTTTTTAAACTCAACGGAAAGGAATATCCGAGGATGTCTGACCATGTGGGAAGGTACCCGGTTGTAATGCTTTCACCGGCCGACAGCACTCTCATCACGGGTGGGAGCGAAGAGAGAAGGCGTTTTCTCAACATGATAATCAGCCAGTACGACCCCGTTTACCTTGAGGCGCACATGCGCTACAACAAGGCCCTTATGCAGCGCAACAGGGTAATCAGGGAGGGTGGCCCCGACACCGACAGCATGCTTGAGATCTACGATGAGCAGATGGCACCGGAGGCAGAGATAATCTTCAGAGCCAGGCAGACACTTACCGAAAACCTTACACCTCTCTTTTCATCATACTATGAAAAGATTTCGGGATGTGCTGAACAGGTGAGCATACGATACAGATCGCACCTCGGCGGTGAAGACTATACGGCCCTGCTTGCCTCATCACGCGGCAGGGATCATGCAATGCAGTTCACCACCATGGGCATACACCGTGACGACCTGGTCTTTGAAATCGACGGCCATCCTGCAAAAACAACCGCAAGCCAGGGCCAGCAGAAATCATTCATCGTTGCCCTCAAGCTTGCAAAATTCAGGCTGATAAGCAGAATGAACGGCTTTGCTCCGGCACTGTTGCTCGATGACATCTTTGACAAGTTTGACCACAACAGGGTGGAAGAGATAATCAGGCTTGTCGGGTCAGGTGAGTTCGGACAGGTGTTCATCACCGACACTCAGCAGGAGCGAATTCACCGTATCCTTGATAACACCGGCGTTGATTTCAGGTTGTACCGTATCGGCCGGACAGGCATTGAAGAGGAGATCTCTAACGGAAGCAAGGCCCGGAAATGAGAAGGAATAAGACAATTACACTCAGGGAAGCACTTGAGGATCTTATAAGGGAATACCATCTTGAACCCAAGCTGAAGGAGGCTTCAGTATTAAAAATCTGGGAGGGCGTCACGGGCAAAGCTATCACGGCCCGCACAAAAAGAGTCTTTGTCAAAGAAGGTGTGCTTCATATTTACCTCACCTCCGCGGTTGTGAAAAACGAGCTGATGATGCTGCGGGAGTCGCTGCGCAGCCAGATAAACAGCAAGGCTGGTGAAGAGGTCGTCAGGGAGATAGTGATCCACTGATCAGGCGACAGAATACTCACCCCGGTGTATCCTTATTTTCCTGTTGTGACCGCGGGTGGTCACAAAACTGTAGGTTTTACCGTAACAATCAAGCGTGGCGACCCCGTTGTCAAGAACTATAGATATTTCGGCAGCCGGATCACTGTGAATGATGGCATCGGCCATCAGAAATGCTTTTTCAGCCCCGTCGCCGCGCCCGAAATTCCATACCTCATCAGGCTGTGCCATCCTGCCGTCATCGTATATCGATTTGTTTTTCAGGCTGTTGACAATGTGATATATTTCGTCCGGTGTCTTTTTGCCCAGCTGAGCATGGCAAACAGGATTGCGTTCTATTGCCGCCTTGATGAAGGGTCTCCAGTCAGTGAGAGCCATATCACGGTAAGCGTACAACGACAGTAACGCCATTTCCGAACTGCCGGCCAGCGCCCTTACTTTCCGGATTATATCTTCACGACTGTCTGTGACGGTGATTTCCGGATAAGGCTCATTTACGAAATCCTTATCGGGCGAGGGAAGAGCCGGTGTTATTACAGTAAAGTCCCTTATGTCTGCAAACATTTTGGTGACACAGTCTGTATGCTCGGTGCTGAATGTCTTCAGAAATTCAGTTTCAATTACTTTAAGATCAGAGTTCCTGTGCTTCTTCAGAAAATCCTCCACCTCGTTAATTATGATCTTGCCCGGGACAGGGTCAGCGAAGAATTCATCACTGTCAACCTCTGCCAGAAGCTTGTCACGGGTTTCCTCATTCACACTCCATTTCGATGAGTGCTCATATTCGTAAAGCTTCTCCAGGGGGATGTAATACCTGCCTCCTGCCTGCCTGTCATGGTATTGAAAAAGACATTTATAAACTGATTTAAATCGCAGGAAATTGATAAAGACAGCCGGGGTGAGGTGTGTACTTACGAATTCATTCAGCCTGGCAGTGAATTCAAGGTAATCCTTTTTATTGATTGTAGCCTTATTGTAAACAGTGTGAATGTATCCGGTAATGTGTGACACTATCGTTACTTTTTCGTTCTCGAGTGCCCTCCTTGCCTTCTCGGAGAGTGAGGTGCCGTTGAACCACATGTTTTTGGTCATAATGCGCCTGTTGTTCGTCAGCAGTCCGTCCTTTTCATTTATATAATTCTGTGAGTGAAGCGGGGTTGCCATCATAAAGATCTTCTCAAGCGGTATCTCCCCAACGACAAACATCGCTGCGGCATATATGGCTGCCAGGCTCACGCACTCACCTGCACCGGTTGAGAAATGCTCCTTGTGCCTGAAAGCTGTCATCGCCTCAACCGTTTCCGTCTTCCAGTAGGGTATCACAGAGGAATCGTATTTGTCGAGGCCGAAGTGTCTTCGTATGTCAATGCTGAAGTAATACTTGTCGCCTTCATAACCGAAAAGGGCATTGGACTGCTTCAGCACTTCCATGTCGAAGAAATCACTGAAGCGCGCCGTTTCCTTTTCCTTTTCAGTCAGACCCCATGTTTCGAGATCGAGGTTAAATACGTAATTATCAATTATATATTGCTTAATACGGTTCGACTTGCTGATGAAGTTCTTCTTGTGCATGTCCTTGAACCAGGGATCATCACGCCATCTCCACAGTACCGGAGACATGATGTCAGCAATCACAAGAGGGTAAAAAAGCTCAGGGAAAATAAAGATCTCCATATCGGAGAGCGTGTAGGCTGAAGAGTATTTTTCGAGCGTTTTTTTATCTGAAAAATCAGGAGTGACAGGAGCGGTCATGTAATTTTCTTAACAGAACAACGGTTTTGAGGTTTTGTTTCCGGGGAGATGATCTGATTTCAGAAAACCTCGATCGAAGAAAAGAAGAAGCTTGCCTCCCTGGCGGCATTTTCCGGTGAGTCTGAGCCGTGTACGGCATTCATCTGCACGCTGGTGGCAAACCTGGCCCTGACAGTACCTTTTTCAGCCTTTGCAGGATCGGTGGCTCCAATCAGTTTGCGGAACTGCTCAACGGCATTTTCATGCCTGAGCACAAGCACCACCACCGGACCCGATATCATGAACTCCACCAGGTCGGGGTAGAAGCTGCGTTCACGGTGTATGTCATAGAACTCCTCTGCCTGAGGGCGGGTAATATGCAGCATCTTCATCGCGGCGATCTCAAAACCAGCTTCATTGATCTGTGAGAGTACCGGCCCTGTGTTGCCCGCCCTGACGGCATCAGGCTTAATGATTGAGAACGTGTAATCGGTTACCATAATATAAGTGTTAAAGTAGCGTTGAATAGTTCGGGTTTATTAAGCTTGTTATTTTTCTTAACTTTGTCGCCTTCATAAAACAGCAACGTGCCAGACTTCGGTAAATATACAAAAGAATTAAAAAAGCTGATTGATGAGGCAAATCATATTCTCCTGATCTGCCATATCAATCCTGACGGTGATGCCATTGGCGCACTCCTGGCAATGAGACGATGGGTCCTGTCTCAGGGTAAAAACGCAGAAATGCTCTCACCCAATGCCCTTCAGAAATTCCTCCTGTGGATGAATGATGTCGACAGGGTGGTGGATTTCCATCATAACATTGAAGCCGGTACGAAGCTGATACATGAGGCTGACCTTATTATAATGGTCGATTTTAATTCGACATCACGAATGGGTAAGGCTGAACAGCTTGTTCTGGCATCAAAGGCAAAAAAGGTGATGATTGACCATCATCCCGATCCGGGTAACTTCGCTGATCTGAAAATCACCGACGTAAGCAGAAGCTCAACCTCGGAACTCATCTATTTCCTGGTCAATGCCATGGAAGGAAGTGAGTTTGACGACAGTGATTTCATTACAGCGGTATATGTCGGGATAATCACCGACACAGGTAATTTCGAGCACGGGTACTATACAGGCGATACAATGCGTACTGTCGGCCACCTGCTTGACAAGGGAGTTGACAAGGAAAAGATCCATAATCACATATTCAGTAATTTCTCGCCTGACCGTATCAGGCTCAAGGGCTTCGCGCTGCATTCCCGCATGGTAGTGCATCCGGAACTTCATACTGCATATATCTGGCTCACCAAGGAGGATCTGGAAAGGTTTAATCATGTAAAGGGTGACACTGAAGGATTTGCCAACGTGTTGCTTACGATGAAAGGTATCGTACTTTCTGTGCTCTTTATAGAGCGAACAGGATTTGTCAAAATGTCTCTCAGATCGAAAGGGAGCTTCAATGCCAATGTCCTGTCACGCCAGTGTTTTAACGGAGGAGGCCATCGAAATGCAGCCGGCGGCGAGATGAAGGGAACAATTCACGATGTTGTGCAGCACTTCGAAAATACCCTGCCTTCCTACAGAAAAGAACTGGATGACGCTGCCGGGGAGATGGCAAAATGAGGAAAGCAATCCCCATATTAATCCTTATCTTAATAACGGGCTGCCTGAATAAGCCTGACAGCAGAAGTTCTGCAAAACCGGCCTCAGAGACTGACCTTATTGAGCTCAACAGATCACTTATATCGAGCGACCGGGAGGTGATTACCGATTATATAAATAAAAGTGACCTTAGCTTCAGGGAGACCGAAACGGGCCTGTGGTACAGCATAGTCGAAAAGGGCGGGGGCGAGGCAATAAAGACAGGCGATGATGTCTCATACTATTTTGAATGTAAACTGATTGACGGTAAACCGTGCTACAGCGGTTCAAATACGCTCAGAGTCGGCTATTCGAGTGTGGAAAGAGGGATCACTGAAGGAATGCAACTCATGAAGCCCGGAAGTGATTTTATCTTCATATTACCACCTTATCTGGCGCACGGACATACAGGCGACGGACACAAGATCCCGGGAAGATCCATACTGATCTACAGGATCAAAATAAAGGAAGTCATTTAGTTTGGAATGATTTTTGATGCAAAACGGAAAAATGATTAGAAACATCATGCGAAATAAAATAAGTGCAGCAGTGCTTCTGGCGCTTGCCTTTATTGCTGTTTCATGCGACCCTGCGAAAAAATACGAGGAAGAAGAAAAGAGCCTTATCGCCAACTATGTTGACGATAATAATATCACAGTCTCTCCTGATTCACACGGACTGTATTATATAGAGGACACGCCCGGTACCGGTGAAAAGATCGAGACAGGTGATTCGGTAGGTGTCTGGTACACAGGCTATTACCTCACCGGCAAAGAATTTGATTCAAACACTGACGACGATACGCCTTTCAGATTCAGGGTCGGAACATACTATCTTATCGAAGGGTGGTCAGTCGGCCTGCCCTACATGAGACTGAATGCCAAAGCAAAGTTACTTATGCCCTCATCGCTTGGATACGGTACCTCGGGATATGGCTATTATAATACGTACGGCCAGTACATCACCGTAATTCCAGGTTACACTCCCCTGCTTTTTGAGATTGAAGTGGTGGAGCTTGTCAGAGCCGGGAAATAAAGAAACAAGCCTGAACCCGGCACATTTCACCCGTCATTTAATAACCTGATCACCTGTTAGGGTCACTTTTTTTATGGCCTCAAGGTATGCAGCCCACGGTCCGTTCAGAAAAACATCGATACGTGAGTTTGCTTCGGTAAGCGCCGCTTCCGCTTCAGTCATACTCTTCACTTCCTGTTGTGACAACTGCCCGCCGGCCATCATCAGAACCCTGTAACCGTTAATCTGCGATATCAACCCGTCAGGTCTGCGGTCAAGAGCTTCTGCAAGCTTCGTAAATTCTTCCTTGACAATACTGTAGGGAGCAGAAGCAGCTTCTGCGAATGAGGGCGATTTTGCTATCATCTCATCATTCTTCGCAAAGCTTTCCTTAATCTCCTTTAAGTTTTTCAGCCTGGCATTGAGAGCAGTGACACGTTCACCAAAAGCTTCTGCTTCGGCTCTGTTTTTTGCCATGGCATCGAAGTCCTGCCCGGTTATTCTCGGGTCAGGCCTGACTGTAACAACGGTTTCAGCTGTGACGTCGCCTCTTTTCAGGATGACATTATATGTACCGGGCAGGACGACACCACCCCGGAAATTCCTGAAATTCCTTCCCCTGGTGTCTCTGGGCGGTTCAGTCACCTGTGTTGCCTGCGGCAGGGGATTGAGGTCAAGGCCCCAGGTAAACCGGTTAAACCCTTTAACCGCGTCAATTTCCTGCGACCTGATTATTTTTCCCTCCGGAGCTTTTATTTCAAGGGTCACTTTGCCGGAATCCCCTGGGTTATAATAAGAGATCATTGCACCCTGAGGACGGTTTTCGCCCCTGAACATGGCATCGCCGGCGTAATAATATCCCGGAAGGTTCTTCGTCGAGGCGAGCCAGGCATCGGGTACCTTGAAAGCGGTCATCCTGCTGCCGAGGAGCCTGTCGCCTTCTTTTGCCAGGGCTCTCAGGGGGCTTATGTCATCAATCACCCACAGTCCCCTGCCAAAGGTAGCGATTACAAGGTCGTTCTCCCTCGGATGAATGACCATGTCGTATGTCGAGACGGTGGGATAACCGCTGGTCCATTGGTTCCATGTCTCCCCGGCGTTGAATGAGACATAAAGGCCGAACTCCGTGCCTGCGAACATCAGACGCGGTTCTGAGGGATCCTGAACGAAACAGAGCACATAGCCCCACACATCAGTGTCATCTATGATCCTCTTCCAGCTCCGTCCAAGGTCTTTTGTGTGGTAGAGATACGCTGCGTTGTCACCCTGACGGTAATCGTTCACAACCGCAAAAGCCTCTTCAGGATTGTACAGTGAGGCTGTTATCTGTGGCACCCACGCGTTACGTGGCATCCCCTTGATATTCTGCGAAGTGTTCTTCCATGTCTTTCCCCCGTCATCTGTGAGCTGTATCATGCCGTCATCCGTGCCTGCCCAGATCAGGTCACGCCTTAGCGGGCTGGGGGCAATTGTGATGACTGTACAGTGGTTCTCCGCACCGGTGGCCTCAGGGGTTATGCCACCGCTCTGGTCCTGCTTCTGCTTCTCCGGGTCATTGGAAGTGAGATCAGGCGATATCTTTGTCCATAAATCACCCCTGTCGCTGCTTTTGTGAATAAACTGGCTACCGAAATAGATAGTGTTATTATCAAAAGGATCCTGAGCCAGTGCCGAATTCCAGTTGAACCTCAGCTTCTCACTGCCTTCGGCTGCAGGCCTGATGTTTTTTGACCATCCTGTCTGTACGTCAAACCGTCTTAATGAGCCTTCCTGCGACTGGGCATAGCAGTACCTTGTGTCACCGGGAACGGGCATGGCGTCAAAACCGTCGCCTCCTGAAAGAAAGTCAAACATCTCATTGATGATGGGTCCGTTGTACCAGGCATAGGCCGGACCCCGCCAGGAACCGTTGTCCTGCAGTCCGCCGTAAATATTGTACGGTATCTCATTGTCAACATTTATATGGTAAAACTGTCCCAGGGGAAGATTTTCGATATGACGCCATGTTTCCCCTTTGTCATAGCTGATTGCCATTCCCCCGTCGTTACCGTCGAAGATCCTGTCGGGGTTTACCGGGTCGATGAACCAGGCATGATGATCAGGGTGAATCGATTCAGTTATTCTTTTGTCAAATGTCAGTCCGCCGTCTTCACTCACATTGACACCTGAAAAAAGAGTATAAACCCTGTTTTCATTCTTCGGTTCGACATAGATCTCGGCATAGTAGAAAGGCCTGTTGCCTATGTTATTCTCGCCTCTTTTCTCCCAGTGCAAACCTCCGTCCGTCGACCTGTATATGGCCGATGGCTTTGATTCAACATATGCATAGACATAATCAGTGTTGGAAGCGGCAATGGCAAGCCCGATGCGGCCTTTCTCTGCCGGCAGCCCGGAGGTTATCTCCGTGAATGTGTCACCGCCGTCACGTGTAAGCCACAGTCCTGACCCTGCTGAAGATGAGCTGAAGAACCAGGGTTTGCGCTGATGTGACCACATTGCAACAAATATCTTATCCGGATTGCAGGGGTCCATCACCATGTCTGCCACCCCTGAGGTCTCATTCGTATACAGTATTTGTTTCCACGTCGTACCGCCGTCGAGGGAACGGTAGAGGCCTCTTTCGGTATGCGGAGCCCACGGGCTGCCTATGGCTCCGGCATAGATTATATCCGTATTGACGGGATCTATAATGATCCTGTGTATGTACCGTGTAAGCTCAAGGCCCATACACTTCCATGTTTGCCCGCCGTCAATGCTTCTGTATATACCGTAGCCGGGACTGACGCTGTTGCGGGGATTTCCTTCACCTGTTCCGGCCCAGACTATATCAGGTCTGAGGGGATCAATTGCAAGGGCTCCGATAGATGCCACCGCCTCATTTTCGAAGACAGGCGTGAAGGTGGTGCCGGCATTGACTGTCTTCCAGAGGCCGCCTGAAGCCGTCCCCACATAAAACACGTTTTCATCCCTCGGGTCCACCGCAAAAGCCGTCACCCTGCCGCTCATACCCCCGGGTCCGATGTTTCTCGGCCTTATGCCGCCGAATAGTGACATATCGACCTTTTGTGCAGGCAGAAGAGCCGTAAGGGTAATCATTACAGCTGATATAAATGCTTTTCTGATCATCATGACAATTCGTTTAATGACTGCAATTTAAAAAATAAAAATTATGGGAAGGGGCGGGATGTTTGTGTTTCACTGTATTATCGCTCTCAGGCAAGCATCAGGAAGACAACGGGCCTGTTATCAAGCTGTGGTCTTTCATCTTTCCACGAGGCGATCGTCATGGTCCTTATTTCTTCAGTTTCAAGGGTGATATCGGCAGCAATGCACAGCCGGGTTGCAGGTCTGCATACCGTGAGGATATCATTCAGCATCTTATCATTGCGGAAAGGTGTTTCCATGAAGATCTGAGTCTGACCGCCTGCTGACCTTCGCTCAAGCTCCCTGATCACCTTCTGCCTCCCCGGTGAGTCGACAGGCAGGTAACCGCTGAAGGCAAACGATTGACCGTTCAGCCCCGAGGCTACCAGTGCCAGCATAATTGAAGAGGGTCCGGTAAGAGGTATAACCTTTATGCCCCTCCGGTGAGCCTCTTCAACAACAACATTTCCCGGATCTGCAAGCCCCGGCATGCCCGCTTCACTCATCACCCCCGCATTCATGCCGCCTGATACCCGCGCAAAGAAATCACCCAGTTCACCCGGCTCTGAGTGTTTGCCAATCGAAAAAAAGAGTGTCTCATCAACAGGAAACTCCCTGTCGATGCCTCTCAGGTACCTCCGTGCCGTCCTGACATCCTCGACTGCAAAAAGCCTCAGGGAGACGGTGATCTCCCTTATCACGTCGGGAATTGTCAGCCTGTGATCAGCATTCCCCAGTGTAACAGGAACCATATATATATTTCCCTTCATCTGCTGCACTTTAATCTCCCTCAAAGATATGTAAAACGGTACGCCGGAGCTAAAGTGACGTTTGATATTGTTCTTCTCCATTTTCAGGTTACTTTTGTAAATCGATCAAAGAGCCAGTGAAAATCACTTTTCTCGGAACCGGAACCTCCCAGGGCGTGCCTGTAATTGCCTGCGAATGTGCTACATGCACATCAGCTGACAGCAGGGATAAAAGGCTCAGGGCTTCCCTCCTTATTGAGACTGCCGCAAACACAGTCGTTATTGATGCCGGACCGGATTTCAGGCAGCAGATGCTGACTGCCCGTGTGAAAAAACTCGATGCAATATTCCTGACCCATGAACATAAGGATCATATTGCGGGAATGGATGACCTGAGAGCATTCAATTACAAGAGCCAGGCAGCAATAGATATATATGCCGAGGAGAGAGTCCAGAACGCGGTAAGGAAAGAATATGCCTATGTCTTTTCAGAGATACAGTATCCCGGTGTGCCGAAGATGGAACTGCATAATATCGATACATACAATATTGACCTCCGGGGTGATATATTAATTCCGCTGCGTATCTTCCATTACCGTCTCCCGATACTGGGTTTCAGAATAGGAGATATGGCTTATATCACTGACGCCAATTATATCCCGGAAGAGACAAGGGAAAAGCTGATAGGAGTGAAGTATTTAGTCATTAACGCCCTGAGAAAAGAGAAACATATATCACACTTCAGCCTGGGCGAAGCGCTGAAACTTGTTGAGGAAGTGTCGCCCCGCAAGGCTTTTATCACACATATAGGTCATCAGATGGGCAAGCATGCCGATGTCAACAGGGAACTGCCTGTAAATGTAACGCTGGCATGGGACGGGCTGGAAGTGTACTGCGAAGATTGACCTACTTCTTCTTGTACTTGTAGAGTTTTTTCTGATACTTCTTCGAAAAGAAGTACTTGTTGCGGCCTAGCTGTGAAGTGTCAATATATGAATTCCTCCTGCTGGCCTGGTAAGTATTTTTCTTTGAGGATGCACATCCGGGCATCAGAATCAGCGCCGCAAGGAGGAGAATAATGAAAGTTATGCTTCTGAAATAAACCCTTTTCATTATTTAGGAATCAAACAGTTTTTAAAAGTAGTAAATATCCTGTTAACCGGAAAACTCTCAGCAATTATACCGGAAACAGGGTTCGTACTTTTCATTGACTTTTATTTTTTGTCACAATATGTTAAATTGCACTCAAATGTGCCCCGATCCTCATTTATATTATATTAAACTGATATGCACCGGTTAAAGTTTCAGATTTTTCTAATTATTCTCATTTCGGTTCTGCCGGCCTCAGGACAGTCGCTTGAGAATATCGGAATAACAAAGGATACGGGTGCCAGAGCGGTCAGCCTGATACTTGATGACAGCACAACCGTAAATCTTCCGGCTGCCAGGCCTCTTTTCAGCTTTCGCCTTGACGGGGTCTATTTTGAATCAGACGATGTGCCGGCAGGATTAACGGGTAACCGGTTCATTATGATTTACCCCGGAGGAGTGGAAGCCGGGTTTACCCCGCATGGCGGATCACACCCGGGGTTCAATGCTGAACTTGTTTTCCGCAACAACTGGAATGATACGCTGGTCATCAGCGATGTGGTCCCCTTCGGTGAGAACAGGAATAATGCCTATATCACGGGTTTCGGGCAACCTGACCTTGCAAGGGCAAACCTGTTCCTGCCGGGCAAAAGCCCGGTGCGGGTGATAGTGCCAGACAACGCGTGGGAGATGGGGTTCTCGGCATTCGAAACCGGTTCATCAGTATCTGTTAGTGCAATATCAAGGCGCAGCAAGGTTCAGAACGGTACAAAAAAGAGGTATGAAACAATCCTGCCCCCGGGCGCAACCGTGACATATGATATCTGGGCAGACATATATCAGGGTACTTGGCAGGACGGGCTCAGGCTAATGTTCAGAGACAGGTATCTGTATGACCTTGAAAGCTTTGATGATCAATTATACAGGCGCGATGACCTGAAGTGGATACGCAGCAGCTACCTCATGATCCTTCAGATGGCATGGGACCGTGACTTCTATGACCGCTTTTCCGGCAACACGGGCTTCGACAGTTTCCTGGCTGAATACAATGCACTCTTCGGTCATGTGGATGTTTACGCAATATGGCCTACCTGGCCCCGTCTCGGTCTTGATGAGAGAAACCAGTGGGATCTATACCGGGATCTGCCGGGAGGACTTGAAGGTTTGAGAGATTTAGGGAGACATGTCAGGCTTAACGACGGCCGGTTATTTATTGCATTCAATGAGTGGGACAAGAGCACCAGGGAGGAAGATCAGCTGAAAGGAATGGCTGGGATTTTGACCGTTACCGAAGCTGATGGCGTGGTTCTTGACGCTGCTGACAAATCAACCTTACAATTGCAGCAGACAGTTGATTCCGTGCGTGAAGGCATAATTATGTACTCGGAGGGGATGCCGGATGTAAAAGATATGCCGGGCATAGTAGCGGCTCGGGTGCACAATGCTTTGTTCCTCAGTCCTGAACTTAACCTCAACAAGCTGATCAAACCCGATTTTGCCATTTTCCGTGTCGCCGATGTGGGAGAAGACATCCTGCACCGCGAAATATCCGTGGCATTTTTCAACGGTTACGGAACAGAATTGAATTTGTACAGACCGGGTGGCAGGGGAAATGAATATGAAACTGACCTTCAGTACCTTGCCAGGACAACTTATCTGCTCCGGAGGAACAGCGATGTCTTTCTTGACAACGATTGGACACCGCTGATAAAATCCGAAGCCGACAAGGTATATGTCAACAGGTGGAATGCAAACGGGAAGACGATATTTACAATCCTTAATATGGACAACCTCGGGTATGAAGGCCCGCTGTTCAGCGCAGGCGATACGGCAGGCAGGCACCTGGTCTCCCTCTGGAGGCATGAGGAGATTGAACCTGAAGTTGTAAACGGTCAGCTGATGGCCACAGTAAGCACAGAGGGATGGAACCAGTCATATAACGGCACCAGGCGGGAGAGCTCTGTTGATTGCATAGCGCTCCTGCCTTCGCTTATAAAAGCTGAGCTGAAGGGCAACAGGATCAGGATCAATGCAACGCAGAAGGGAACATTATCCGTCTATAAGGGTATGCCCGGGTATGGAAATAAGCCGGTGGTCTTTAAATCACCCCTTGATACCTTACTCGCCACCGGTGACATTCTGGGCGCTTCAGAAGGTAAAATAGTGATCGAACTGACCGGGGAAGGACTTCTCCTGGATGAAAGGGTAATAATCGTCAGGGGAGGTCAGCCATGGCTTTACTCGGAGACTGTCCGCACTGCTCCCGCCACGGAAATACCTGAGGGAATGATGCGTGTGCCAGAGGCGACTATAAAATTTACCCTTAAATCAAATGATGACTTCATTGTAATTCCCTCAGCCGGAAAAGAAAGAACTGCAGTATTAAGCAGCTTCCTGATGGACAAATACCCGGTAACCAATGAGGAATTTGTCAGGTTTATCAGGGAAACCAGGTACATTCCTGAGGATACCACCAATTACCTGAAGCACTGGGAGAACGGAATGCCTGTGTCAGGACAGGAGCGTTATCCGGTTGTTAACGTCAGCCTTGAAGATGCCAGGGCGTATGCGGCATGGGCTGGTAAACGACTGCCTACAGAAGCTGAGTGGCAGCTGGCAGCGCAGGGCACAGACGGCAGGCTGTGGCCGTGGGGCAATGAGTTCCACGCCACAAAATGCAACAACGGTTTCGGCAGGCCGACACCGGTCGATGCTTTTCCAAAAGGGGAGAGCCCTTACGGTGTTGCAGATCTTGTCGGAAACATATGGCAGATGACCGGTGATGTTTACTTCAACGGAACGTACTATTTCAATATAATCAGGGGAGGAAGCTATTTCAGGCCTGAAGCGAGCTGGTGGTACATTCAGGGCGGACCACAGCAGCTCGACATGACCCAGATACAGCTGCTGGTATCACCGGGCTATGACCGCAGCGCCACGGTCGGGTTCAGGTGCGTCAGGGATTTATAGCATGGGGCATGCGGCAAGGAGTAATTCAGTCTGCAGCCGGCAATCCAGTCGGCAGTCGGCAGTCGGCAGTAGTAACATATTGATTGACTGTAGACTGGAGACTGAAGACCCTCAGTCAATCCGTCGGGCGCCGTCACCGATACCTGGAAGGTAGAAATCAGCTTTCAGTCCTGTTTTCCCGTTGTACACGGCGGCAAGGTTCTTCATGAAGCTATCGGCATGCCTGCTTTCGACTATTGAGACCGTGCACCCGCCAAAGCCGGCGCCGGTCATACGGGTACCGGTCACTCCGGGCAGTTTTCTGCCTTCGTAAACAAGAGCATCGAGCTCGGCGCCTGTAACCTCATAATCGGTGCACAGTGAGTCGTGCGATTCATTCATCAGCCTGCCGAACTTATTAATGTCATTTTCCTCAAGTGCCCTGATGGCATCAAGGGTCCGGCCATTCTCGGTTATAACATGCTTTGCCCTCTTTCTGACCACTTCGTTGCCGATATATTTGTCAAGCATCCAGAGATCACCGACGGTGAGCTCGCTGAGGTTACTGATCTTATGGTGCTCAGAGATCAGCTCCACAGCCTTCTCGCACTCTGACCGCCGCTCATTGTATTTTGAATCTGTCAGCCCCCTGCGCTTATTTGTGTTTGTGATGATCAGACGTCTGTCGCCCAGGTTCACCGGGGCATATTTATATTCAAGGGTATCACAGTTGAGGTTGATGGCATGATCTTTCCTTCCGAAACCAACTGCGAACTGGTCCATTATCCCGCAATTCATACCGACGAAGTGATTCTCAGCCTTCTGGCCCATCTTCACAAGTTCCATCATCGGGAAACCGGCATCGGTGAGATCATTCAGGGCCACTGCCATTACCATCTCAATCGATGCAGATGAAGACAATCCCGCACCGTTGGGGATGTCGCCGTAAAAAAGCAGCTCCAGGCCGGGTGCCGTAATGCCCTTCAGGGCAAACTCATTTATAACCCCGACAGGGTAATTGGTCCAGCTGCCGGCGATGGCCTTATATACAGGCGTGACCGGAACAGTCTCTTTTCCTGTGAAATTCAGGCTGCAGAGCTTTATCTCATTCCCGGAGGTCTTTCTTGCAACCAGTGATGTGCCGAAATCGAGCGCACACGGGAAAACATAACCACCGTTGTAGTCAGTGTGCTCCCCGATGAGGTTTACACGACCGGGTGAATAAAAAAGAACAGGGTTTATTGCCCTGTCCCCGTATATCCTGAAAAATTCTTCCCTGAGAAAGTTTTTATCAGCTTTCATACCTTAAGTTTTTTCTCTATCTCAATGATCTGGTTTCTGAAATGACGGTCTGTGTCAATAAGGTTATTGACGGTCTTGCATGCATGCAGCACAGTGGCATGATCCTTGCCGCCGATGCATGAGCCGATGCTTGCCAGTGAAGCCTTTGTAAGATTCTTTGAGAAATACATTGACACCTGCCTTGCCTGCACTATCTCGCGCTTGCGGGTCTTGCCCTGCATCTGGTCAACGGCTATCTTGTAATAATCACACACCACTTTCTGTATGTAATCAATTGTTATCTCCCTGCGCTGGGTGTTAACCAGCCTGTCCACCATCTGGCGTGCAAGCTCAAGCGTCACCTCCTTGCGGTTAAGCGTAGACTGAGCATACAGTGAGATGAGCCCTGACTCAAGCTCCCTTATATTCGATGATATATTCTCGGCAAGGAACTCAAAGATCTCATCGGGAAGCTCAATCCCGTCATTGTAAGCCTTTTTTCTCAGTATGGCGAGCCTCGTCTCATAATCGGGCTTCTGCAGATCGGCCAGCAAGCCCCACTTGAAGCGTGACAGAAGCCGCTGCTCCATGCCCTGCAACTCAACCGGCGGTTTGTCACATGTGAGTATCAGCTGTTTTCCGGACTGATGGAGATGATTGAAAATGTGGAAGAAAGTATCCTGGGTCTTCTCCTTCCCTGCAAACTCATGAACGTCATCAATGATGAGCACGTCAATCATCTGGTAGAAATGGAGAAAATCATTCTTGTTGTTGTTCCTGATCAATTCGACAAACTGTGTCTGGAATTTGTTGGCATTAACGTAAAGGACAGTCTTGTCAGGGTACTTCTCCTTTACAAGGATACCTATTGCCTGAACAAGGTGTGTCTTGCCGAGGCCGGAATCACCGTAAACCATCAGGGGATTAAATGCTGTTCCGCCGGGATTGTTGCCAACGGCAATGCCTGCTGAGCGTGCCAGCCTGTTGCACTCACCCTCGATGAAGTTAGCAAATGAATAATCGGGATTGAGCCGGGGATCAAAATGAAGTTTTTTGATGCCGGGAATTATAAAGGGATTCCTGATGGCCGGCTGTGTAACCTCAAAGGGAACCTGCATCGGCTTATTGTTCAGATCGCTCTTGTTCCTTGAAGGATACTTGACAGTATAAGGCTTGCCGTTGCTGTAGCCTGAGTTTTCCATTATAATATTATACTCAAGCTTGGCTTCGCTACCAATCTCGCGCCTCAGTGTCTTGCGAAGGATATCAATGTACTGCTCTTCGAGATATTCGTAAAAAAAAGGACTGGGAACCTGAATTGTCAGAATATTCTTTTCGAGCCTCAGCGGAACAATCGGCTCAAACCATGTCTTGAAACTGGCTGAAGGAATTATGTCACGGATTATCTCCAGACAGTTATTCCAAACCTCATCGTGTGACTTGTTCATTTAAAGTAAAATTACGAAAATTCCAGTACTTATTTCAGGTGCCGAAACCCGTGACAATATTTGTAAAAAAAAAGGTAAAAAAAAAAACTTTTTTTGCTTGACATTTACATTTATTTCATACTGTCATGAGCATCAGGTTCTTATAATTAAAAAAATAAATAAAAAAAATAATTACCTGATTATCAGATATATGGAAGGAATGTAATGTATTACAACACGTTATAAAACAGAAAAATATTTAATACTGATTTACGGAAGAACCTGAGGGAAATATCAGGCCTCTGCAATGACATGATTCATTTCTGTTTAGCAATATTGCTACAAATTATTCGTCCTTTTTGCCAAAAAGGGAGAAGTGAACATATTTTTTAGGATTTGCCTGCATATCCTGCAAAAGCTGGTCTAGACTGTAGAGAGTGTTGTTGAGATTTGTGTAAAGGCTGTCATCCGTCATCAGTTTTCCGGCCGAGCCCTGACCTTTGCTCATGCCTTCTGTCAGCTCACTTACATGTTTGAGTGATGCTTTCAGGGAGGCAAGGGAGGAAGAGAGGTCTGCTGAAGCCACCGTGTCAGAGATTGCAGCAAGGTTTTTAATTGAAGTATCCAGTGCGGAACTGTTGGATGCAAGCATTGAGGTGAACTTTTTAAGATCTTCTATCGAAGCCATAAGCGTATCCTTTTCCCTGTCCGATATCTCCTTCAGGTTGGCCGTAATGCCATTTACATTGCTTACTGCCGACCTGATGTCGGATGTCATCTCCGGGGTGAGAATGCTATTGATTCCCGAAATGACAGAATCAAGTTTCACAACCATGTCCGTTAGATTCCCTTCAATAGGTGTAAGTGTCTGGCTCAGCCTGTCCATTATGCTTGTGGCCACATAACCCTCAAGCGTGTCATGATTATGATGCATGACGCTGCTTTCGCCCATCCGCAATATTATTTTCATACCCGCTATAAGTGTTGCGGTGGTGATCTCAGCCTTTGTTCCGACCGGAATATTGAAATTCCTGTCGACGGAAACAGAAACTGCAAGCAGACCGCTGCCGTCATTGATCAGCTTTATATCCTGTACCACACCTGCCTGGTAGCCGTTTATCTCCACCGGGCTCGATTCCGTGAGGCCCGCAATATTGCTGTAAACAATATGATAGGTGTCAGTGCTTGTAAAAAGGGCGGAACCCTTTAAGAAATTGAACAGCAGGATAAAAGCAATTATAGTGATAAGAGCTACAGCCCCTATTTTGACTTCATGTGAAATTTTGTTCATATTACTGTTGCTTTATTTTTTTTGCTTCTATCGCATCTTTCAGCGGGATGATCTTTCCGTTCCTGACGGCAATCACAAACGCGTCGGGGAACCCGAGCGTAAGTGTCCTCCTGTATTTGACGGCATCTTCATAGACAAGGAAGCTGCCTGCTCCGTACTTGATCCGTTCGCCCTCTTCAATTTTTGTAATCTTTTCAATTCCTGCGAGCTGGCTCTGGCTCATCGGCTTGTCCTTCGGCATGGCTGAGATCTGAACCATGAAAACTATATCGTCAGTCACCATCTCAGGCTTAACTTCGGTCAGCAGAGGCACCGGCGCGGGCGGCGGAGCCTCCTCTTTTTTAACCACTGCTGCGGGCCTTGCTGTGCTGTCTTCCTTCCCGGACACCGCTTCAGTTTCACTCTGCACAGTACCGTTGGCATTCATTCCCGACCGGTTGTCAATGGATTGTTTATAATCCCTGAAAGCCCTGTAAACAGCCGAGGCAAGATAATCCTGGCCCTGCTCTGAAATCAGGAACCGCTCTTCTTCGGAATTGGAGACAAATCCAAGTTCTACAAGTACCGAGGGCATTGTGGTCTTCCACAAAACAATGAACCCTGCCTGTTTTACCCCGCGGTCTTTCCTTCCTATCCTTTCACTGAACTGATTCTGTATCATCGATGCGAACTCCGTACTCTGCTTCAGATATGTGTTCTGCATCAGTGAGAAGATAATGAATGACTCCACCGAATTGGGGTCATACCCCTCATATTTAGTCTGGTAATCCTTCTCGAAGGTTATGACTGAGTTTTCCTTCATTGCCACCTGGAGGTTAGCATCATCCTTGCTCTGGCCCAGGACAAATGTTTCGGCCCCGGTTACACGTTTGTCGCTTATCCAGTTGGAGTGTATCGAAATGAAAATGTCAGCCTTGTTCCTGTTTGCAACATGTGCCCTCTCGTCGAGCTCGATGAAGGTGTCATCATCACGCGTATAGATGACCTTCACATCCCTGAGATTTTCCTTTATATATTTTCCTGTTTTGAGAGCTACTGCAAGGTTAATGTTCTTTTCCCTGGATTTCGGTCCCACTGTGCCTGGGTCTTTGCCGCCGTGACCTGCATCAATGACAACAACCCATTCATCATTCAGCGGCGCCGCCTGTGACCATACCTCATGTGGCATGGTAATTGCGGCCATCAGAAAGGCAAAGGTCAGATTAACTCTTACCCCTCTGAATTTGGAGCTCTGCCGCATTACTGCTTTGCGAATTTTAATTAGTTTTGCCGGTGGCATGTGGTATCTGCACAAATATTACGCAAAAATAGCATTTAACTTGCATTATAAATCACAAAGATCATTTGTGACAATTTTCATGCCGCTCCTTCTCTCAGCTGCACTTTATGGCCAGGAACCTGTCACTCCTGACACACTTTTCAGCCCGGACTCACTGCAGCCCGCAGATACCATCCAGCCATACGACACGCTTTTCGGCAGGGATGTTTTCCTTCCTTCCGACACCATTGTTGCAGACAGCGCAATAATCATATCACCTGACGCCGTCGACCTGCCGATAGTGTACAACGCTGAGGGGTATATGAAGACAGATCTGAAGACTAAAAAGGTGAGCCTGGTCAAGGATGCAAAGGTTACATACGGCACAATTGAACTGACTGCTGATTCGATAGTCCTTAATATGGAGACAGGGTCAGTCTATGCCACGGGCAGGATTGACTCCACGGGAAAAATGGCAGGCAAGCCTGTATTTAAGGACGGTTCGGAAGAATTCGAATCCAAAGAACTCACATATAACTTCAAGTCGAAGAAGGGGGTGATCCAGAATATTACAACCGAGCAGGAGGGAGGATTCCTTCAGAGCCAGAAGACAAAGCGGCAGGAAGACGGAACACTGCATGTGAATAAAAGCAAGTTCACAACATGCGATGCGGAAGACCCGCATTTTTATCTCGCACTGAACAAGGCAAAGGTATATCCGGGTGAAAAGATGGTGTCAGGGCCTGCCTACATGGTGATAGCCGACGTACCGCTGCCTCTTGTGGTACCATTCGGATTCTTCCCGGTGCAGCAGCGAAGGGCTTCCGGAATCATTATGCCCAGGTACGGGTCGGAGGCACGCAGAGGCTATTTTCTTTCCAACGGAGGATACTATTTTGCCCTTACCGACTATTTTGACCTGAAGCTCACGGGAACTGCCTACACGAACGGAACATGGCTTGCAGATGCGGCAACTACATACAGGCTGAGGTACCGTTTCTCAGGCTCCTTCGGATTCAGTTATGCCAACAACGTGACCAGCTACAAGGGACTGCCCGACTATGGCTCGTCGACCAACTACCGCCTGACATGGTCACACTCGCAGGACGCCAAAGCCAGTCCCGGCTCACGCTTCTCGGCAAGCGTCAACATGAGCTCGAGCGGGTATGATAAGGAGAACAGTTACGAGGTGGCTGATCATGTCACCACAACAAGGCAGTCAAGCATAAGCTACTCAAGGAACTGGGCCGGCACGCCGTTCGCCTTCTCAACAAGCCTTAACCAGAGCCAGAACGTGGAGAACAAAACCCTTCAGCTGAACCTGCCCAAAGCCAACTTCACGGTGTCACGAATATATCCTTTCAAGCCACGGAAACCTGTCATCAAAAAGAGGTGGTATCACGATATCCAGTCCCAGTACACCGCTTCAATCGAAAACAAGATTGACACATATGACAGCCTGCTCTTTACCAGCCAGACATGGGACAACATGAAGAACGGATTCAAGCATGAAATCCCTTTAAGCATTCAGATAAGGCCGTTCAAGAACTTCTCCATTTCTCCGCAGGTGAGATATACCGGGGTGCTGTACACCCAGGAGATTGAAAAGAGATGGGATCCGAATTACTATAATGAATCATTGAATAAGATCGTACCGTCTGTTATCAACGACACAATCAGGGGCCTCTCTTACGGCCAGTCGCTCTTGCCGTCTATAAGTGCATCTTACAACACGCAGCTTGACGGCCGGTTTAGGTTCACGAAGAAGGGATCGAAAATAGAGACGATACGTCACCTCATGAAACCTTCCGTAGGTTTTTCGTACTCCCCCGAGCTAAACTGGCTCGTGAGCGACATGTATAAGACTGTTCAGTATGATACTCTTGGCAACACAAAGGAGTACTCGATTTATGAGGGGGCCATTTATGGAACGCCCACTGGCGGCAAGCGCGCGGGATCACTGACTTTCGGCCTTGTAAACATCGTCGAAGCCAAGATATTTGCCAGGAATGATACCACGGGCAAACCGAAGAAGATCAAGCTGATAGATAATCTCTCATTCAATACCTCCTATAACATTTTTTCAGATTCCCTGAACTGGGCACCTGTCACGGCACAGTTCCGAACCACGCTTGCCGAAAATATCAACCTGATGGCAAGCAGCAGCTTGACTATCTATGGTCTCAGTGAACAGGGAACCACAGTTTCGGAGCTTGCCATAAGCCAGGGAGATGGCCTGTTCAGGATGACCAACTTCACAACAAGTATTGACCTTGACCTGGGCCGGCTTCTTCAGAAAAAGGACAAGAACCGCCAGCAGTCATCACCCGGTTCAGGACAGGCACCTGCAGGCCAGATGGAGGAGGGAGCCCGCAGTGGAGGAAACCTGCCTCTCGACAACAGGGAATATGACGAGTACGGTTATGCGAGGTTTGATGTTCCGTGGTCACTCAGGATGGCATATAACTTCAGCTACAGAAAGCCTGCCTTCGAGTCAGATATTTCACAAACGATGACTTTCTCGGGTGACCTGAGACTTACGCCCAAGATGGCAATAAACTACAGCACGGGTTACGACTTCGGTCAGCATGAGATCACTATGAGCAGGGTTGGAATCTCACGTGACCTGCACTGCTGGGAGATGAACTTCTCATGGATACCGATAGGTTACATGAAGAGCTGGAACTTCACAATAAGGGCAAAAGCCGGCTTGCTTAATGATCTTAAGTACGAGCGCAAAAAAGACTATCATGAAAATCTATAACGAAATAAGGTCATCAGGAATGAAAAAAATCATCAGCACTACAGCAGCTCCCGGAGCTATCGGACCCTACAGCCAGGCTGTGGAGATCAACGGAACTCTTTACATATCAGGTCAGGTGGCTATTGATCCCGCTACAGGAAAAATCGTTGAGGGAGGCATCACGGAACAGACGACGCAGGTACTGAAGAACATTAAGGCCATCCTTATGGCAGCGGGATATTCACTCAGTGATGTGGTCAAATCGACCTGTCTCCTGGCAGATATGTCCGATTTCAAGGCCATGAATGCGGTGTACGCCATGTTCTATACATCAGATCAGCCTGCCAGGGCCGCCTATGCAGTAAAGGGTCTGCCACTCGGGGCGCTGATTGAAATCGAAACCATTGCGGTAAAATAAAAACAGTAAAGGCGGGTCTGAGACCCGCCTCTACGTATACAATATCAGGTGTTGTCGCTGGTTATTCGGCTTTTACCTCAAAATCAACATCGACTTTTACGTCTCTGTGGAGTTTGACGACAGCTTTATAGTGTCCGACTTCCTTAATGGTTTCTTCGCCGAGGATAATATTCTTGCGTTCTATTTCAAATCCTTTTTCCTTCAGCGCTTCCGCTATCTGGATTGTATTGACCGAACCGAAGATCTTGCCTGCTGAGCTCACTTTTGCACCAATGACAAGCTTGACAAGACCGAGCTTTTCAGCGATCTTTTCAGCTTCATGCCTGATCTTCTCTTCCTTGTGTGCCCTCTGCTTCAGGTTTTCGTTGTGCACCTTGACGGCAGAGCCGGTAGCCTGAACGGCAAATCCCTGCGGAATAAGGTAATTCCTCGCATACCCGGTCTTGACTGAAACGATATCGTTCTTCTGACCGAGCTTATCATGATCCTGCTTGAGAATAATTTTCATTTCCCTTCCTCCTTTACTTTAAAAGATCAGCTACATAAGGAAGCATAGCAAGATGTCTCGACCTCTTGATAGCCTTGGCGACCCTCCTCTGATACTTCAGGGAGGTGCCGGTGATACGGCGCGGCAGTATCTTGCCCTGCTCATTCAGGAACTTCTTGAGGAATTCGGGATCCTTGTAATCAATGTACTTGATCTTGTTCTTCTTAAACCTGCAGTATTTCTTCTTCTTGATCTCTACTGTCGGAGGTGTAAGATATCTGATTTCTGAATTGTTCTGTGCCATCTTTATTCCTCCTTGACTTTCTCGTTTGCTCTCATTTTTCTCTTCTTCTCAGCATACTCAACAGCATACTTGTCCATACGGAAGGTCAGGAAGCGGATGATTCTCTCATCCCTTCTGTACTGCACTTCTAATTTATCTACCAACTCACCTGGCCCTTTGAACTCAACAAGGTAATAGAACCCTGTTGATTTCTTCTGAATGGGATAAGCGAGTTTCTTCAGGCCCCAGTTCTCTTCATGAACGATATCACCATTGTTGTCAGTGATGATCTTCTTGAATTTCTGGACCGCTTCCTTCATCTGATTTTCAGACAAAACGGGAGTTGCAATGAAAACGGTTTCGTACTGATTCAACATCTCTTTTGGTTTGTAATTGTGTTTATAATTCGGGTTGCAAAAGTAAGACAATAAATCTTAAAAAAAAATATTCGCGGAACTATTTGACTATATTTGTGGATGGTATAACCTAAGAATGCGCTGATATCGGATATGGATAATTTTATTGTTTCTGCCCGCAAGTACAGACCTGCCACCTTCGACATGGTTGTCGGACAGGATACCATCACCACAACCCTGAAAAATGCAATAAAGAACAATCACCTGTCGCAGGCATACCTTTTCTGCGGCCCCCGGGGGGTTGGCAAGACGACATGTGCAAGGATCTTTGCCAAGACAATCAACTGTTCTCATCCTGGTCCTGACAGTGAACCCTGTGACAACTGCAAATCATGCCTTTCATTCAAATCGCAGGCATCATTCAATATACACGAGCTTGACGGCGCCTCCAATAACAGCGTCGATGACATACGCAATCTCACTGACCAGGTAAGGATCCCGCCGCAGATAGGAAAGTTCAGCGTTTATATAATTGATGAGGTTCACATGCTTTCAGCCTCCGCCTTCAATGCTTTTCTGAAAACGCTTGAGGAGCCTCCGTCACATGCCATCTTTATTCTTGCCACCACCGAGAAGCACAAGATAATCCCGACAATCCTTTCACGGTGCCAGATATTCGACTTCAACCGCATCAACGTGGATGACATCGTGAACCGTCTCAGCTGGGTGGCCGGAAATGAGAATGTAAAAGCCGAACATGAGGCGCTGCATGTAATCGCCACAAAAGCTGACGGTGCCATGCGCGATGCACTCTCAATCTTCGATCAGATAGTTAGCTTCAGCGGCAAGACAATCACTTACACGGATGTGATCTCCAACCTCAACGTGCTTGACTATGAGTATTATTTCAGGATCACAGGCGCTGCCATCGAAGGCAATGTGACATCGGTGCTGCTTACATTCAACGAGATACTCAATAAGGGTTTTGACGGGTATAACTTCATGGCAGGACTGAACAGTCATATGCGTGATCTGCTTGTCAGCCGTGACGAGGCCACTGTAAAGCTTCTCGAGACATCACCGTCGATCAGGCAACGCTACAGGGAACAGGCTGTAAGGGCACCCCTTTCATTTATTTATGAAGCTCTTGACATAGGTTCACAGTGTCTGCTGACCTTCAAGAGCAGCAAGAACCAGCGTCTTCATGTCGAGCTTGCCCTGTTGCGCATGTGCCAACTGGCCGGAGGGGACAGCGGTGAGGATTCAAAAAAAAAATCTGAACAGCAACTCCCTGCCGACGAACCGGTCATAAAGATATCATCTGCTCCGAAGAGCCAGTCAGCTTCCTCCGCCATAACACAGACAAAACCACCGGAACAACCTTCCAGGGGAACAACTGCACCCGATACCGGGAAAAAGGTATCCATAAAAAACCTGCTCTCTGAAACAAAAGCAAAGGAGAATACTGTCAATGAACCCGCACCTGCGGCTGCAGTAGCACAGCCGCATAAGGAGTTCACAGCTGACGATCTTGCAGATGCCTTCCGTGCCTTTGCCATCCAGGTGAAGGAAGAGAGCCCCCGCATCTCCGTGACGCTCTCGTCAGTGACACCCGACCTCCTCGCTGATAATACTGTAGAACTGAAACTTGACAATACGGCTCTAAGGGAATTATTTGACCATAACTTCAGGGCACGGCTCGAACATTACCTTCGCGAGACACTTCAGAATAGCTCCCTGATCCTCCGTACAACGGTGGGAGCGACCGAAAGAGGCGAAATACTTTACTCCGATGAACAGAAGTTCAACCACCTGGCATCTAAAAACCCGGCACTGAAGGACCTGAAAAAAACATTCAACCTTGATTTTGAATGATCACTCATATATCACCTCGTGAGCGTCAGAAAACAAACACGGAACATTGATTCCCCGGCAACCGAAAAGGCGGAGATCAGGAATTACATCAGGCAGTACGGAAAGCTGGCAGGAGGGATAGCCCACGATCTGAACACAATAATCACAACAATATACGGCTACGGCGAGATGGCTCTTGAAACCCTCGATGAGACCTCAGAGGCCGGTCAGAATATTCGCAATATAATATCTGCGGCAGACAGGGCGCGCGAACTTACCGGACGACTGATGGACCTGAGCCGCCCGGCGGGAAATGAAAAAAAAACAGTCCGTGTCAGCGATATAATAAAAGAGACAGTAAGCCTGATCAGGCCATCAATACCTCAAGGGACGGAGGTGGCAGAGAACATCATCTCGCCGGATATTCTGGTCTCAGCTGATCCGCTGCAGCTTTTCAGGGCATTTACCAACGTGGCTGTTAATGCGTTGCAGTCAATGGAATCAGCAGGAGGCAGGCTTACAATAACCCTTGAAAAGGTGCCAGCAGACAACCGTAAAAAGCTGAAAGCCGGCGAATATGCGCTCATACGCTTTGCAGATACAGGAAAGGGAATGGATAGAAAAACAGCTGATAAAATGTTTGACCCGTTTTTTACCTCACGCGGGGACAGTAACGGCACCGGCCTGGGACTGTCACTTGTATATGATATAATATCAGACCTTGAGGGAGATATTAACGTTTCTTCAGTGGTCGATGAAGGGACGGTGATTGACATCCTTATCCCGGCTGAAACAGGCAAATTTGTCGCTCTTCCCTAAATACTTTATCTTTACAATTGTTAAAAAAAGACATAGCAAAGCACATATATGGCCGGGGTAATGGTAGTTGAAGATGATCCTGCACTGCGCGGGATGCTGAGGGAAGCCCTGGAAAAGAGGAAATATGTCGTAATAACTGCCAGTGACGGCAGGGAGGCAATCGCAAAATTCCGTCCTTCGGTTGTCGACCTTGTCATTACTGACCTGCTTATGCCTGAGGAGGATGGACTGATGGTCATAATGAAGATCAGGGAGATCAAGCCTTCCATAAGGATAATTGCAATCAGCGGAGGGGGAAAGGCGGGCCCGGGAAGCTATCTTCTCATGGCCAGTAAACTGGGAGCGGACCTTGTGTTTTCAAAACCGTTCCTTCCTTCCGAACTGGTGCAGAAAGTTAAAGAGATCCTGGATAAACATTAAGCCTGGTGACTTGTTATTCTTTTGAAAAAACAACGACTAATAACTGAATATATGTTGACAAAAAAAGTAGAAGAATTCTGCAACAGGCAGATTGAAAGAGAAGGATACTCATCAAACCTTTACCTTGCGATGGCATCATGGGCAGAAAACAAAGGCCTTGCCGGGGTGGCATCATGGCTATATGTGCAGGCCGACGAAGAAAGGCTGCACATGCTGAAATTCGTTAAGTATGTCAATGAACGCGGCGGAACGGCTGTCCTGCCTGCTTTCAAGCAACCGCCCGTGAAATTTAAAAGCGTTCTCGACATGTTTAAGGACGTGCTGAAACACGAACAGTTCATTTCAGCCAGCATTAATGAGGTCCTGGCAGTGGCAAACGAAGAAAAAGACTACGCCACCGCCAACTGGATACAGTGGTTTGTTAACGAGCAGATACAGGAGGAGAGCAGCGCCAGGATAATCCTGGATAAACTGGCACTCGCCGGTGAGGCTGGTCTGTATTTTCTCGACAGGGATATTATGGCTTTGAGAGCGGCTGCTGAACCGACAGCACCGGCAGCAACCTGACAGACATTTGCTCCAGAGAAGGCTGTCCTTTATTACCGGGACAGCCTTTTGTGCATTCACTGAGCCGGAAAATTGATTACTTTTGCGGCATATTTTTAAAAATATCTTTAAATGAGCTTTGTAAGCAAAGTACTTACCGTTTTCCTGGGAGACAAGGAGGCACGCGACCTGAAGGAGATAAATCCTTTCGTTGGAAAGATAAAGAGTGAAACCGCACTTATTACCTCTCTTTCAAATGATGCCCTCCGTGACCGTACCGCAGCCCTTAAACAGGAAATAAGGGAATCTGTCTCAGCTGAAGAACAGGAAATCCGTGACCTGAGGGCAAAAGCTGAAAAAGAGGAGGATGTCAACCAGAAGGAAGAACTTTATAATCAGATAGATAAAATTGACAAGCTGATCCTTGAGAAGCTTGAAAAAAAACTTGATGATGTACTGCCGGCAGCTTTTGCCCTGATGAAGGAAACAGCAAGGCGGTTCAAGGAAAACGAAGTCCTCGAGGTGACGGCAAGGGACTGGGACCGTGACCTCGCTGCCATCCGTCCGTCTATAACCGTCGAGGGTGGCAAAGCCTACTGGAAGAACAGGTGGATGGCCGGCGGTAACGAAATCCTGTGGGACATGGTGCACTACGACGTACAGCTAATAGGCGGTGTGGCATTACATAAGGGTAATATCTCCGAGATGGCAACCGGCGAGGGGAAGACACTGGTAGCAACATTGCCGGTGTTCCTTAATGCACTGGCAGGCCGCGGAGTACATATTGTCACAGTTAACGATTACCTGTCAAAACGTAACTCGGAATGGATGGGCCCGCTGTACGAATTTCACGGACTGTCAGTTGACTGTATCGATAAACACGAACCTAACTCGCAGGCCCGGCGCAAGGCGTACAACTCTGACATCACCTTCGGGACAAACAATGAGTTTGGTTTTGACTACCTGCGTGATAATATGGCAATTAACCCCGAGGACCTTGTCCAGCGGAAACACCATTACGCTATTGTCGACGAGGTCGACTCAGTTCTGATCGATGACGCAAGAACTCCTCTTATAATTTCCGGCCCCACGGCCAAGAGCGATACCCTTCAGTTCGATGAATACAAACATAAGGTCGAGGTGCTCGTTGGCGCCCAGAGAAAACTTGTTACACAGCTGCTTGCCGATGCAAAGAAAGCGATCAATGAGGGGAGGAACGACGACGCAGGTCTGATGCTTCTGAGGGCTTACAAGGGACTTCCCAAGAACAACGCCCTCATTAAGTATCTGAGCGAGGAGGGAGTCAGGACACTTCTTCAGAAAACAGAGAACCTCTACATGCAGAATAACTCCAAAGAGATGCCCAAGGCAACAGAAGAGCTGTTCTTTGTCATTGATGAAAAAGCCAACTCAATCGAGCTGACTGAAAAGGGGCATGACCTGATCTCCACCTCAGTGGAAGATGCCAGCTTCTTTGTGCTGCCTGACGTTGGAAGCAAGATCGCCGACATTGAAAAGACCGTAAAGGATGAGACTGCCAGGATGAGAGCCAAGGATGCGCTGCTCCAGGACTTTGCAGTCAAATCGGAACGGGTCCATACAATGACGCAGCTTCTCAAGGCTTATACACTGTTCGAGAATGATGTCGAATATGTGGTGATGGACAACAAGGTGAAGATAGTGGATGAACAGACAGGCCGTATACTTGAGGGACGCCGCTACTCGGACGGACTGCACCAGGCCATCGAAGCCAAGGAAAATGTCAAGGTCGAAGCATCCACGCAGACATATGCCACAATCACCCTCCAGAATTACTTCAGGATGTATCATAAGCTGGCCGGTATGACCGGCACGGCCGTCACCGAGGCAGGAGAGCTGTGGAATATTTATAAGCTTGACGTTGTAGTCATCCCCACCAATGTGCCTGTAATCAGGAATGACCATGAAGACCTTGTCTATAAAACAAAGCGGGAAAAATACAATGCCGTTATTGACGAGATAGTAAATCTCAACAAGCAGGGGAGACCTGTACTCGTTGGTACGACTTCCGTTGAGATATCGGAGCTGCTCAGCCGTATGCTCAAGATGAAAGGGTTGAAGCATAACGTTCTGAATGCCAAGCTCCACCAGCGTGAGGCTGATATCGTGGCCGAAGCCGGAAAGACAGGCACAGTCACCATTGCCACCAACATGGCAGGAAGGGGAACTGACATCAAGCTCACCCCTGAGGTGCGCAAGGCCGGAGGCCTGGCTATCATAGGCACTGAACGCCATGAATCACGCCGTGTCGACAGACAGCTCAGGGGAAGGGCCGGACGACAGGGAGACCCGGGCTCATCGCAGTTCTTTGTCTCCCTCGAGGATGACCTGATGAGGCTGTTCGGATCAGAGAGGATCTCAGGCATAATGGACCGCCTGGGACTGAAAGACGGCGAGATGATACAGCACTCCATGATCACCAAATCAATCGAGAGAGCCCAGAAAAAAGTTGAGGAAAATAACTTCGGTATAAGAAAGAGACTGCTTGAATATGATGACGTGATGAATTCCCAGCGTGAAGTCATCTACAGCAAGAGACGACATGCCCTCCTCGGGGAGAGACTCAGCGTAGACATTGCAAATATGATGTACGATGTCACCGAGAATACAGTGAGCGTCAATAAGGATACAGGTGATTTCGAGGAGTTTCAGTTCGGACTGATGAGAACTCTCTCAGTGGATTCACCCGTGACCAGGCAGGAATTCATGAAAGACAATAACCAGGAAATCATCGATGCCGTCTACGATAAAGTGCTTGATGCATACAGACGCAAGGGTGAAGTGATCTCATCAACTGCACTTCCTGTGCTTAAAGATGTATATGAGAGAATGTCAGCCACTTACGAAAACGTGGTTGTACCTATTACCGACGGAGCAAAAACATACAGTGTGATCACTAACCTCAAATCGGCAGTCGATTCTGAAGGTAAGGAACTGCTCCGCGCCTTTGAAAAGACCGCGGTGCTCGCAACGATCGACGACGCCTGGAGGGAACACCTTCGTGAAATGGATGACCTCAAGCAGTCTGTACAGAATGCTTCATACGAACAGAAAGATCCTCTTCTCATATATAAGTTCGAGTCCTTTGAACTCTTCAGGACAATGGTTAACAAGGTCAACGTTGATGTCGTCAGCCTGCTGATGAAGGGTACGATTCCGATAACCTCTCCTGATAATGTAAGGGAAGCTCAGCGGCGCAGACAGGTTGATATGAGCAGGCTCAGGACACAGAAGAGTGACTTCGAGGGATACGGCAGCGGTGGCGGATCACCGGAGAAAAAACAACAGCAGACAGCACCTGTCAGGGTCGACAAGAAAGTAGGCAGGAACGATCCGTGCCCGTGCGGCAGCGGAAAGAAATACAAGCAGTGTCACGGAAAGAATGCAGCTGATGCTGCTGCAGGTGTTTAGTGAAACCGGGCTAAGATAAACTATTTAAGGGCTTCCATTGCCCTTGATATGCGGATTTGCATTGACCTGCTCACCGGAACGAGCGGCAACCTGAGGGTGTTCTGACACAGATTCAGATTGCTCATCATCGCCTTGATCCCGCCTGGATTACCCTCAGCAAATAGAAGCTCGGTAAGTTCCAGTAACCTGAACTGTATTTCTTTGGCAATCCTGAAGTTATATTTCAAGGCATGCTGAACAATCTCTGAACATTCAGCCGGATAGGCGTTTGCCAGAACAGATATTACCCCTGCGCCACCTATGGCTGTAACCGGCAGTACATCCATATCGTTGCCGGAAATGACCAGGAAATTCTCAGGCTTATCCTTTATGACCTTCATCATATTCTCAAAGTTACCGGAGCTCTCCTTAATACCGATAATATTATCACACGACTTTGCCAGCTCAAGGCAGGTCTCAGGCAGGATGTTACTGGCTGTCCGCGAAGGCACATTGTAAAGAATGACAGGCACCGGACTGGCAAGGGCTATCTGCCTGAAATGCTGAAAAAGGCCTTTCTGACAGGGTTTGTTATAATAGGGTGCGACCGAAAGAATGGCGTCAACGCCTTCCAGGTCCGACTCGCGGATATAACTTACAACATCGGAAGTGTTGTTCCCGCCTATACCGACGACCAGGGGCACTCTTTTTCCAATGGCTTCAACGGCAAAGGCAGTCAGGGCGCACTTCTCATCCCTGCCCAGGGTTGAGGATTCTCCCGTTGTGCCAAGCAATACGATGTAATTCACACCGCCGCCAATGACATGTTCAATAATCCTTCCCATAGCTGAAAAGTCGATGCTCAGGTCATTCTTGAATGGTGTGATGACTGCCACTCCTGTTCCTTTGAATTTCTTCATCTTGCTGAAATCCTGATGTTTGATTGTAACTTGTCAGGCCCTTGTGTCAGGGCCGCTGATCATTGTAAGATAGTGCATGGCCTGCTCCAGGAAGAGCGCAATACTGAACGGACGGGATGTCTTGATCATGAGGTCATACGGTGTTTTCTCAGGCTCGCCTGAGATGTCCGGACCTACCTTCATCGGTGCAGATGAAAGGGAGACAATATAAAGAAGCTGGAACAGGGATGCAGGGTTGATATCTATTATCAGGTCAAATTTTGTATTGATGAACTCCCTTGCGTCGCCGGAAGCCGGGATAAATGCCCAGTTAATGTCTTCCTTCTTCAGGAACTTCATGTATGAAAGACCCGTAAGCCTGTCAGGAACACTCTTGCCTGGCACCCAGGTCAGTACCTCCACGCTTTTGTCCATCTCGTTAAGCTGCCTGTTGAGGGCTGCCAGATGCTGAAAATCGTTTTCGAATGTGGCATCCCAGAGTATGCCAACCTTTTTTACCTTATCAATGTCGAATCCGTGCTGCAGCCTTCTGACCGATGAGAGGCGGTTCCGGAGCATCATCCTTCCGGCTTTTTGTCTTAGGCTTCCGAAAAGTTCCATAGAATGCAAACCTATTATTTTTTTGGCTCATCCGGGCCTGCAGTGCAATTATTCTTTTATCATTTTGACAAACTCTTCCTCAGTGATGAGCGGGATGCCAAGTTCTTCAGCCTTTGCCCTCTTGGCGGGTCCCATGTCGCTGCCTGCAATAATGAATGAGGTGCTCCCCGATACTGATGCGGCGTTCTTTCCGCCGGCGGCCTCCACAGCCGCTTTGAGCTCCTCACGGGTGAAGCCTGCGAAGCTGCCGCTCACAACAACAGTCTTGCCTGCGAGGGGCCCCGTTACAGCCATTGCCGGCGCTGCCCCTTCAAAGCTCATCCCGGCAGCCCTGAGACGCCTGACAATCTCAATGTTGTCAGCGTCGGCGAAATACTCCCTGACGCTTGTACTGATCCGCGGGCCGATCTCCGGCAATGAGCAGAGCTGATCATCAGTAGCATTCATAAGCGTGTCAAGATCGGGAAAACCTGCTGCCAGCGTCCTGGCGACAGTCTCACCCACATGTCTTATGCCGAGCGCAAACAATTTACGGTGATAGGGTGCGGCAAGCGATCCCGCCAGTCCTTCAAGAATATTCGTGGCTGACTTGTTGCCCAGCCGCTCCAGTGAGGCAAGCTGATCATGCTTCAGATCATACAGGTCCGCAACATTTTTTATCAGTCCGCGGGAATAAAGAAGTTCAACGGTCTCTTCACCCAGTCCGTCTATGTTCATAGCCTTGCGCGATACAAAGTGCATTATCCTGCGTGTGATCTGCGGGGGGCAATGGAGATAGTTCGGGCAGTAATGATTTGCTTCTCCCTCGGTCCGTACCAGGAGGGTACCGCATTCCGGACACTCCTTTGGAAAAGAGACTGGTGCTGTTCCCTCTGACCTGCGGCTGGTATCAACTTCAATAATTTTCGGTATGATCTCCCCACCCTTCTCGATGATTACCGTGTCGCCGTAATGCAATCCCAGCATCTCAATCTGGTCACTGTTGTGCAATGTCGCACGTTTGACGGTTGTTCCGGCAAGCAGCACGGGCCGGAGATTGGCCACAGGAGTCACATTACCGGTCCTCCCGACCTGAAAATCAACGGAGAGAAGCTCCGTCAGCGCCTGCTCGGCGGCGTACTTGTAGGCTATTGCCCAGCGCGGCGACTTTGCCGTGTTACCAAGCAGCTTCTGTGCATCCAGTGAATTAACCTTTACAACCACGCCGTCAGTATCGTACGGAAGCTTCTTTCTCTCAGTCTCCCATTCCGAAATGAACTTAATGACTTCATCCATTCCGCTGCACTTATGGATGACATCTGATATACGAAAACCCCATGCACGGGCAGCCATGAGATTGTCATAGTGGTTATCGGAAGGGAGATTGTCTCCCAGAACATAGTAAAGGAAACAGTCGAGCGGACGTGAGGCGACTATTCGCGGGTCAAGCATCTTTATCGTTCCGGCTGCTGCATTGCGCGGGTTGGCGAAGGGAGCCTCACCCCGTGCCAGACGGTCAGTATTCATCTCCTCAAAACCCTTTCGCGGCAGGTAGATTTCACCCCTGATTGTGAATGAGGCCGGAGCTTCCGGTGACGTGATAACGACAGGGATACTCTTAATGGTTCTTACATTTACGGTGACATCATCACCCACAGTGCCGTCACCCCTTGTGACAGCCATGACCAGCCTGCCATCCTCATAGGTAAGGCTGATTGAAACACCGTCGAACTTCAGTTCACATACATACTCAGGCTCATAACCCAGCGCCTTGCGAACCCTCTCCCCGAAATCGTTCACTTCCTGGGTATTGTATGTGTTCCCAAGAGAAAGCATGGGACTGATGTGCGCAGCCTGCCGGAATTCCTCTGTAAGGTCACTGCCTACCCTCATTGTTGGAGAATCAGGCGAGATCAGCTCCGGAAATTTCTTTTCAATAGTGCCAAGCTCAGTGAGAAGCAAATCGAATTCAAAGTCGGATATAACAGGCTTATTCAGAACATAATATCTGTGGTTATGTTCACCGATGATTTTCCTGAGCTCATCTGCTCTTTTTTTAGCTTCAGCAAGCTTCATAGAGGGAATTTTTCGGTTAAAGCATTTAACATCAGCTCCAGATTCCGGGTATCGTTGCACCGCAACCGCATTTTCCGTTTTTAAGCCTGTCTGACACTATCCGGTAGCCGCTTCTTTCGATCACCTTCTGCTTGCATGAGGGGCAGACGGTATCATCAATATCTGTCCCCGGTACATTACCTATATAAGTGTATTTAATGCCTTCTTCGTGTGCAATCGCTGCGGCAGAGTCAAGGATACCGGCAGGAGTGGGAGGCAGATGCTCGAGTTTGTACTGTGGCTGAAAGCGGCTGAAATGAACAGGTGTTTCCGTGAACCCGTTATCGGCAAGCCAGCGGCACATTACCCTTATCTCATCCGGCTTGTCAGTCCAGCCCGGGATTATCAGGTTGGTTATCTCAAGCCATACACCCTCATCCCTGTATGTCTTCAGCGCATCAAGAACAGGCTGAAGCTTGCCACCGCTAAGCTTAAGGTAGGTATTATCGTTGAACGATTTGAGATCGATATTGGCACCGTCAATATAGCGGCAGAGCTCTCTGAGAGGCTCCCTGTTGATGTAGCCGTTTGAATGCATGATGTTTTTTATCCCTGCGGTACGAGCCAGCTTTGATGTCTCATATACATATTCATAGAAAGTCACTGGCTCCGAATAGGTGTACGCAATGGACCTGCAATTACCTGAAATTGCATTTGCCACTACATCTTCCGGTGGCATGTCGAAATTTCTTGTCTTGTCCGGCGAGGTCTGTGAGATAGTCCAGTTCTGACAGTTGAGGCATGCAAAATTGCATCCGGCAGTAGCAATAGAAAAAGCTGTTGACCCTGGAAGAAAATGATAGAGTGGTTTTTTCTCCACAGGATCAATATTAACTGCACATGGGTTACCATAGGCCATAGTGTACAGCTTTGACTTCCTGACAACCCTGTTGCGGCAATCACTTAACTCACCTTCTTTCGGATTACACTCATTGGGACAGATCCTGCAGATTACACCCCGGGCGCTGTCCTCCTGATACATTGCAAGCCTTTCCTTTGGCGCCGGCTTCATGCCCTGCAGGCTCAAAGGAGTAATGATACCGGCTGCCACAGCCAGTGAACCCTGCCTTGCGAATGTCCTCCGTGTGATCTTTCTTCCTCTGACTTCCATTGACATGCGTTTATGGATTGGCGGATATAAAGCTAATGGTTAAAGCGCACTGATACAATAATTCCGGCGATAAAAATAAAGGCTGCAAGAATAAAGGATACGTTGCTTATTCCTGCCAGTGGAACAAGAATGGTTGATATTGTAAGGTAACCAAGGGCAGATCCGGCCAGGTCAGAGGCATAGACTCCCCCGGTCGTTCCCTGAGTGCCTGGCGTTGTCAGCACCCTGTACACCGAACCGGTAAGGAAACCGGCTGCAAGCAGGAAGATGAAAATGACCGGAAGGACAACACCGGGAGCGGCTGTTAAAAGTGAGGGTGCAATAAGTCCTGTCACACCATATATGATAGCAAGGAGCACAGTAAAGATCATCATCGGCCTTGTTGTTCTGACGACGCTCCATCCTGCTCCGCCAGCAAGTCCAGCCATAAGCAGTGTGAGCACGAGGGCGGAGAGCAGGTAAATGTTACCTACAGTCATCTGCAGAATAAAGATCATTATCATGCCAAAACCGGCCAGCCCTGCGGATGCGGCAAACATCATCAGGCCTCCCCTCCGGATGAAGACAAAGGGGATTACTACAAGTAAGGCCATCACTGCAACAACTCCGCCGGCAATGCCCCTTCTCTCAAGCGAAAGCATATTGGTGAACCATGATGAAACGGGCCTGGCTGCGGTATTGAAACCGCCAGTACTGTCTGACTGCATGGTGATCTGCCTGCTCTTATGCCTCAGATCATCATCGTCAAGATAATCACTGTTCACATAACTGTTCTGAATACCGCTCCTTGCGGCAAGGACAGATATTGAATCAGAAAGAGGACCGTCTGATGCAATTGCATAAAGCGATGACCCCGGTATCAGTACCACGTGCATGAATACCTCTTTCATGGCATTGTAAACAGGAGAAAACCCCCTGTCGTAGCTTTCCGGGGAATAGTTATAGTAAGGCATCGGTGTGCAAAGGAAGAGCCCTCCGGGAGAGAGATGCTCCTTCACCGCCCTGAAATACTCAATTGTGAAGTACCTGCTGACCGACAGTGTGGATGGAGGGGGTATGAGCTGCAATACGGCATCATATGTATCACTGGTTCTCCTCAAAAAGGAAACAGGATCACTTTTTCTGACGCTTACACTCATTTTCCCGGCAACGGTGTCACGCGCACCCTCGGCGGCGATGATCCCGGGGTCATGCTCAAGATAAACCACTTCGCCTATATCATGCTTTTCCAGCTGGTCCAGATGCTTCATCAACCCTCCTGAGATAACAATTACCCTGGCATACTTATCTCTCTGGAGCAGTGCAAAATGAATATTCTCCTCAGCCCTTATGACATCTCCCGAAAAGAATAGCGGCCTGTGGTCATAAAAGATTGTGGCTTCACCGCCGTAAGTGCCTGTGGTGATGTTTCCGTACGGAGTATCAATGCTTTTCTCAGCCTTCACTCCCCGCAGGAGCAGGGTTCTGACGGCAGGGTCAGGACTGAATATCAACACTATGACCGTAATCAGCAAAGCGCCTGCCAGTGCTGTTCTGCGAACCCGGGCGGGGTAGTCGGTGATAATGAAAACAAGGCTCATCGACAGAAGCAGTATGATAATGTAAAGCTGATAGTTCGAGATTGAAATCGTGACGGTTGTGGCGGTGAGTATCCCGGCAGCAACCGAGCCTCCTGTTTCCGTACTGAAACTGCTGCCCGGGACAATCGAGCTGTTTAGTTGCCTTATCGAAGAGAGCCTGATGAAGATGAATGATGAGATGAAGCTTACAGGGGCCACACTCACCGCAATAATGGCCAGTATCTTAAGCACGGAGGGTGACTCGCCCGGAGTAAGCAGCAGCCTGTTCATGAACAGGAAAATGAGCGGTGCCAGAGCCAGACCCGCAATCAGTGTCCACATCATCTTCCTGAGGTCATTTATGCCTGACCGTGCTGCCGCGATTGCACCGGCAGCGGCGATTATCAGCCATAGCCACAGAAAAAAGCCTGCGGAAGCTTCAGTTCCGCCCCCCAGAATGACCGCTTCGCGCATGAGAATAAACTGAGCAGATGAGCTGGCAAACCCGGTCAGCATAAGCAGTCTCGCAACAGCATTACCGTCAGGATCATGACTTGCATTTAACATACCTTCAGTTTCGGGACCGCTGTTTTTATTCTTCCCGAAATAATAACCCAGATGCCAGGTAAGATGAATTATTGCAGCAAAGGCCATTGCAATGCCGGCTTCCACATGCCAGTGAAGCAGATGCTCCGAAAAGGATATCTCCCACTTGTAGGTGATCTTCAGGGCCATGAACAAGCCGAACAAACCAACGATTAGGAAAGTGGACAGGAGGACCCAGTTCCAGAAACGCCTGTGGTAATCCTTTTTGAGAAAGCCTGTTGAAGAAAGAGTAAGAGTAAACAGATAAATTACGAGAGTCGTCAGTCCTATCGGCAGGGCATGATACATCGCGTTATGTCTTATTCACCGAAGACATAGGCCTCATAGATGTAAATCTCGGTATCCTTATCTTTCCAGCCGTCCCAGCCTATGCCCGCCTTGTCGTGAGCGCAGTAGCCGAGGAACTCGGTGACACTCCACCCCCTTTCAGAAGCTACCTGGGGCAGGAGGGTACCCGACCTGATACCTTTCTTAAGATAGATGCCGTGCTTTCCGATCTTTATCTGGCTGATGTCAGTAATCCTGACCATCGGACCAAGGACCGATATTTCAAGGTGAATATCAGGGTATTCGGCTGAAGTAAGGGGAGAGAACCTGGGATCATCGAAAGCTGCTTCCAGGGCCATTGTCGCGATTACCTCAAAGAGAGGATCGGGGGAGGTGAACCTTCCGATGCAACCACGCAGATTACCGTCAATTGTGACTGTTACAAATGCTCCCAGTGGTTCTTTCAGGCGGGGTGTAAGCTTTGCAGGATCGACGCTGCGGGGCTTTGTTCCCTTAAGTTTTGCGGAGATGGATTCGCGTGCAATACCCAGCAAAGTCTTCTTTTCATCTGCTGTCAGCGAGAACTCGTCCATCGGAGCCAGCTTATGTGATACAGGCGGCTTCTCATCCACGACGATGGCATTGTATCCGACTACCTGGTCCCTGTCACCGTGAGGTGAATCTCCTGAATTCCTGTATTCGATATTACGGAAGTTCAGGCCGCCATCCTCTTCAGTGAGGTACAGGAGCACAAGCGCTGCCGTCCACCCGCACATGGCAGTAGAGAGATTATCGATGCCTGAAGCCTCAACCTCCCTGACGGTCTTCAGGAAGACATCAGGATCGCCGGTCAGGATGGCATCGCTGGTGAGCTTGTCCGCCCTGACGGCTTCGCTGTATGAAGGATAATGAGAGAAATCGCTGCTTATTATGAACAGGTTGCGGTCATTGAACCACGGACTGAGCTCAGAGGCTACCAGGTCAAGCATGGTGGTATTGCGTGTGCCCAGTAAGACAGGCACGACCATAGGAGTTTTACTGAAGTGAAACTGGATAAAAGGAAGCTGGACCTCGAGTGAGTGTTCCACCTTGTGAGCGTCATCCATTTCAATGAACCATTTGCTTTTGCTGACAAGTTCATCACCCAGGGCCCTGTTAACCGGTACTGTTCCAAGGGGTGTGACCATATTGCCTGATGTGAACACGGCGGCACCTTCAAAGGAATACCTGTGGCTGACACCTATCAGAAATATATTATCATAATCAGAATCTTCGGGTATGGCTGCAAAACCGGCAGCGGCTGTGTGGCCTGAATAGACATAACCCGCATGAGGCAAAATCAGTGCTCTTACCCTGTTACCGGAATGTACGTTTTTGATTGAACTGAAGTATCCTGCGAGCTCGCTTTTCAGTTTTTCGCTGCCGGCAGGATAAAAGCTGCCTGCGACTGCAGGCTGCCTGTCATGCCCGGCTTCCTGTCCGTTAATGTTCATAAGCGGGATTGTTAATGTCATTAGGATAAATCTAACCGTTTTCATAAAACAGTTTTTATCACCCGTAAAGGTAAACTAAAAAAACGGTAAAAAAGAGGAAAAAAAGAGTTAGATAAGTACGATATTTTCCTTGATTGTGTTTCCGTCCTCATCAATTCCGTAAAGCCTTATACCAACACTGCATGTGGCATCAGCCGTTACATCGAGAAACGGGGAAAGGGATTCCCTTACGTCTTCCTCGCCCATGGAATCATACTCCTCAATGTCAAAGTAAAGATGTACAAAAAGTATATGATCGCTCTTTTTGATCTTGGTCAGCGTCTTCAGGATCTTCCCCATCCAGATGACTGAGGATGTGTTAAAATAATCAACGTTGAATTTGAGATTTGTACTCTCAGCGGGGTTCTTGGCGTATTCACCGGCCCATTTATACAGAGGTTCGAAAAATGATGAAGCATTCTCAGGCAGTGATTTACCCGTAAAGGCTAATATACCCGTATCTGCCACGAAACTAACCATCGGTGTTTTAGATGTGGCCTCAATCCTTATATCCTGTAGTTTAACCATACTGTAAATACCTTCCCTTGTCTCGCTTTATTGCCCCAAGCAACATGATAAAGGTAGTCCGTTTTTTATGACATAGAAATACCTTCGTCAAAAAAATATGACTAGTTATCAACTTTTTTCAACAATTTGCCCCGCTTTTGAGCGATAATTTCAAACATTTAGTAACGAAGGAAATACTATATTTGCAGGCGAAAATAAATGAGGATGGAAGAGCTGCTCAGGAAGGGTGTCAGGGAAGCAATCAGAAGCCTGTACAGTGCTGATGTGAATGATGATCTTCTTCAGATTCAGAAGACCAGGAAAGAGTTTACGGGTGATCTGACACTGGTGGCTTTTCCTCTCACGGGGATATCACATAAATCCCCCGGTCAGACAGCACAGGACCTGGGTGATTACCTGGCACAGCATGTCGATGCTGTCAGCGGGTTCAATGTCATAAAGGGATTCCTGAACATCGTCATCTCCCCGGCAATATGGGCTCAGCGGCTGGAAATAATTTCCCGAGAGAAAGATTACGGCTTCATTAAGCCGGGCGCCGATGCCCCAATGATGGTCATAGAATATTCTTCCCCAAACACCAACAAACCGCTGCACCTGGGACACATACGAAACAACCTTCTCGGGTATTCCCTCTCCAGGATATGCAGCGCAGCCGGAAACAGGGTGGTGAGGACAAACATCGTCAACGACAGGGGAATACATATCTGCAAGTCGATGGTTGCCTGGCAGCTTTTTGCTGATGAAGCAACACCTGCATCGGCAGGGATGAAAGGAGACCATTTCGTAGGCGACTATTACGTACTCTTTGAAAAGAAGTACAGGGAACAGGTCGATGCTCTCGTTGCCGGAGGATCTTCGCCTGAGGAGGCACGCGATAATGCCCCGCTTATGATAGCTGCTCGCCGCATGCTCCTTAAATGGGAAGCCGGAGATGAGGAGACTGTGACACTGTGGAGCAGAATGAACTCTTGGGTCTACGAGGGTTTTGATGTGACCTATAAAGCTCTCGGCGTGGAGTTCGATAAAATATACTATGAGTCGGAAACTTATAAAACCGGTAAAGAGCTTGTTCTCCGGGCACTCGGTGAAGGCAGGCTCATAAGAAAGGATGACGGCTCAGTGTGGATAGACCTCACTGCTGACAAACTCGATGAGAAGCTCCTGCTGAGATCTGACGGAACGGCGGTTTACATCACACAGGACCTCGGGACGGCTGTGATAAGGTACAACGACTACCACTTTGACAGGCACATTTATGTTGTCGGAAATGAACAGAATTACCATTTCCAGGTTCTTGCCCTTACACTCCTCAGGATGGGATACGAATGGGCCGGAGGACTGCTCCATTTCTCCTACGGCATGGTGGAGCTTCCGGAAGGAAAAATGAAATCCAGGGAAGGAAAAGTAGTCGATGCCGACGACCTGATAAAGGAGATGACAGACACGGCAAGGACAATGTCGCAGGATCTTGGTAAACTTGGCGGCTACAGCGAATCGGAGAAGGAGAATATTTGCAGGCAGATAGGCCTCGGGGCTCTTAAATATTTTATCCTCAAGGTCGATCCTAAGAAAAACATGACATTCAATCCTGCAGAATCCATCGACTTCAACGGAAACACCGGCCCCTTTATACAGTACACCTATACCCGTATCAGGTCAGTGATGAAAAAGGCGGAGGAGACCTCGGTTGAATACGGCCACGAAAACTATGACAGCCTTATCCCGAAATCTAAAGGAAATAAGTGTTATAAAACTGCTGAACGATTTCCCGTCAGTGGTTAAGGAAGCCGCACGGGAACTGAGCCCTGCGCTGCTGGCCAATTACTGTTACGACCTTGCCAGGGAATTCAACCAGTTCTATCACGACTACTCCATCCTGGGCGAGGAGGATAATACAGTGCGCGACTTCAGGCTAAGGCTTTCAGCCCTGACAGGCACTGTGCTTGAAAAAGGACTCTGGCTGCTGGGCATCGAAGCGCCTGAAAGAATGTAATACCAATATACATGATTAGTTATGTTTGAAAATCTGAGCGAAAGACTTGAACGATCCTTTAAAATATTAAAGGGCGAAGGGACCATCTCTGAAATAAACGTCTCCGAGACCCTCAAGGATGTGCGCCGGGCATTGCTCGATGCCGACGTGAACTTCAAAATAGCAAAGCAGTTTACAGACACTGTCAAGCAGCAGGCTCTTGGACAGAATGTACTAAAGTCTGTCAAACCTTCGCAGATGATGATCAAGATCGTCCATGATGAGCTTGTTCGCCTGATGGGAGGAGAGAAGACTGATATCAATATAAAGGCAAACCCGTCGATAATACTCATTGCAGGACTTCAGGGAAGCGGCAAGACAACCTTCAGCGCCAAGCTGGCGAAATATCTCAAGAGCAAACGGGGGAAAAATCCTCTGCTGGTGGCCGGCGACGTTTACAGGCCCGCGGCCATAGAACAGCTCAGGGTGCTCGGCACACAGATAGAGGTGCCTGTCTATACCGAAGAGGGAAGCCGCAACCCGGTGGAGATAGCACGCAACGCTGTCAGGGAAGCCAGAAAAAACGGTAACGATGTGGTAATAATAGACACGGCAGGCCGGCTGGCAGTTGACGAGGAGATGATGAAAGAGATCGCTGCCGTGAAGAGCGCGACCAATCCGCACGAAACACTCTTTGTAGTCGATTCAATGACAGGTCAGGATGCGGTGAACACTGCACTTGAGTTCAATGAGAGAATAGACTACGACGGGGTTATCCTTACAAAGCTTGACGGTGACACAAGGGGAGGAGCAGCACTCTCGATAAGGGCAGTTGTAAACAAACCCGTGAAGTTCATAAGCGCCGGCGAGAAGATGGATGCCATTGATATCTTCTACCCCGAGCGAATGGCTGACAGAATCCTCGGCATGGGCGACATAGTCTCCCTGGTGGAAAAGGCACAGGAACAGTATGATGAGACTGAAGCACGCAAGCTTCAGAAGAAAATAGCAAAGGACCAGTTCGACTTCAACGACTTTATCTCGCAGATACATCAGATAAAGAAGATGGGTAACATGAAGGACCTGATGGGGATGATACCGGGTGTCGGAAAAGCAATTAAAGACCTTGATATTGACGATAACGCCTTTAAAAGTATCGAGGCTATAATTGCAAGCATGACCCCGGCAGAGAGGTCAAACCCAATGCTTCTCAACGGCACACGCAGAAAACGTATTGCCGAGGGCAGCGGCACCACGGTGATGGAAGTGAACAGGCTCCTTAAACAATTTGACCAGACGCGTAAGATTATGAAAACAGTCGCAAAGGGTGGTGACCTGTCAAAGCTGGCGCCGAAGAGATAAATGTCTGAATGTCTGAAAGCCGAAAGTCTGAAAGTCATCAGACCCTCAGACCCTCAGACCCTTAGGCCCTCAGACCCTCAGACAAAAATCGCTAATCGCAAATCGCAAATAAAAGAATGTACCAGCTCATTGACGGAAAAAAGACCGCAGATGAAATTAAATCTGAAATTGCTGCAAAGGTCAGCGGCATGATAGAGAGAGGCGTTCGCGTACCTCATCTTGCAGCTGTGCTCGTCGGTCACGACGGCGGCAGCGAGACCTACGTGGCTCATAAAGTGAAAGACTGCGGAGAAGTCGGCTTCAGGTCAACACTGGTACGCTTTAATGACACTGTAACCGAACATGAGCTTCTTGCAAAGGTTGAGGAACTGAATAAAGACCCTGAGATTGACGGACTGATAGTCCAGCTGCCTTTACCTGACCATATCTCTGAAGCTAAAATCATCGAAAGCATCTCACCTCTGAAGGATGTTGACGGGTTTCACCCAATCAATGTAGGGAGGATGACTGCAGGACTGCCCTCACTGGTGTCAGCCACCCCGGCAGGCATCATGGAGCTGTTGAAAAGGTATAATATCCCGCTTAAGGGAGCGGAGTGCGTTGTAGCCGGCAGAAGCAACATTGTGGGGAGGCCGGTAAGCATCCTCCTGTCTCAGAAAGGTGTCGACGCCACAGTCACGCTTGTACACAGCCGCACCCGCGACATAGCCACGGTTCTCAGGAGAGCAGACATAATCATCGCAGCGCTTGGCATTCCGGGATTCATAAAAGCTGATATGGTAAAGGAAGGAGCAGTGATAATCGATGTCGGCACCACGCGCATCGAAGCACCCGGTACAAAATCAGGATGGAGGCTGAAAGGCGATGTCGACTTTGAGAATGTGGCACCCAGATGCTCGTTTATCACCCCTGTGCCCGGCGGTGTGGGACCAATGACAAGAGTATCGCTGCTGCTTAATACCCTGCAGGCCTGCAGGAGGTAAAAAATCATTCCACCGGCGGCAGGTCAATGCCCGTAAAATAGAGATCATAACCGCCCTTGCCCCCTGAACGGTCAGACGAGAAGATCAGGTACCTGTTCTCGAAATACAGGTCTGTGCCCAGGACAGGCCGGTACTCATTGGCTGAACTGTTAATCTCAGGTCCGAGATTTACCGGGGAGCCCCATTTGCCATCCCTGAAGACGGAGAGATACAGGTCAAACCCTCCTGATCCTCCAGGCATGTCAGATGTAAAGACCATATATTTCCCTGAGACAAACGGACACTTATCCTGTGAACCGCTGCAAAGGCTGTCGACTGCAACAGGAACTGACGGAGGCGATGCGAACCATTCATCCAGATCGGTAGCCGCGGGTTTTTTCATCATGTATATGTCAAAATTACCTGACCTGTCGGAACAGAAATACGCAGTATCAAGCGTTTTGCTGAGAGACAGATAAACATCGTTAAAACCTGAATTGAAGACAGTTGCGGGAACAGGATCATGAATGACAGGGAGCGGTGAATAGACCGGTATATAGCTTGTGAAAACAATATCGAGCCCGGTGCCTTCCTCCTCCGTACCCGCAATCATATATTCCCTGCCGTTACCTGAATTGAAGAATCTGAACGGTCCGAACTCATTCGCCGCAGTGTTAAAGACAGAAGTCAGCGCATCGAGGAAGGGGTCAGGACTCATCTCGCCGCCAAAGCTGAAAGAGCCTGTGGTCTGGCCGAAAGAATACCATATAACACCGTGAACAAGGTCAAACTCTCCGCCGGCACTGTTGCGGTTCGAAGAAAAAACCAGCGGTTCATAGGAATCTATGGTGGAGGCCTCAAGGGCCATGTTGTAGTCGTCATACTGGGTGTTAATCCCTTCAATCGCAATCACCGAATCAGGGAAGATGCCCAACTCATATTTTACCTTCAGCGGCTCATCTTCACAGCCTGCAATCAGGCCAACCATTATCAGGCCGGGAATAATGTTTAAAAGTCTCCGGGTTGCCATATTACCATTTTAACGTAAAAGGGGGCCTAAAGTTGCCTGACACTGCCATGCATAAAAAAAAACCGGGCTTGAGGCCCGGTCAGAAGGTAGAATTTAGGTTAATTCCAGGGTAATATTGGGTTTGAGGGTAATCCTTTGATTTCAATTATAAGATGCAAACCGGCCCCGATAGGTTGCGTCGGCAGGAAATTATTTTTCCAATGCTCTGGTTATCATGTTTAAAAAAAGTTAAGGCTGTTGATAATTGATAATGATTTAGGGTTCAGGGATAATATTAAGTTATACATTTGCAGGATATTTTTGGGGAGGATGGAAGAAGAGAAATACGGTTTCGTGCATGACAGTGAGGTGGAAGAGGTTATTCTCCGGTTTGAGAAGATGCGGAAGAATAAGGAAGCCTGTTACTTTGATGTAATTGAATTTGAAGCGATTATAGATTATTACCTGGATGGTAACAAACCTGTGAATGCTTTTGAGGCAACTTCATTTGCATGTGAGCTTCATCCTAATTCAGTACCCATTCAGATACGAAAAGCCAGAGTACTGCTTGAGAAAGGCAGGGCGACTGAAGCCCTTGCAATCGCCAACCTGATCGAGAATATTGAGCCCGGCAACTATGATATCTATGTGTGCAAGGGAACGGCACTGGCAATGCTTGGAGATGTTACAGGCGCCAGGAAAGTCTTTAATATGGCACTTGAATCAGACTCCGAAGACCAGGAGACAATCCTTTACAGCATAACATCAGTACTGCAGAACCTCAATTATTATGAGGAGATGATACCTTACCTCCATATGCTGGAGAAACTCGAACCTGACTTTGCCGCTCATACATATGACCTGGCATATGCATACGACAAGAAAGGCGATTACAGGCAGAGCATTAAATACTATACGCGTTACATCGACGAGGAACCATACTCTGACAGTGCCTGGTATAACCTTGGTATTATATACAATAAAACAGGCGATTATGGCAAGGCACTTGAAGCTTATGATTATGCACTTGCTATAAACCCGGAGAATACCTTTGCCCTGTTTAACAAGGCCAATATTCTCAGTAACCTTGAGAAATACATGGAGGCTATGGACGTCTACCGGGAGTTCGTTGAAGAGGAACCGGAAAGCCTTGAAGGGCTGACCTACCTGGCAGAGTGCTATGACAAGACCGGTAACGAGGAGATGGCAAGGAAATACTACCAGGAGGCCATCGAACTTACTCCGGATTTTCCTGATCCCTGGTATGGACTGGGATTACTGTCGATATCACGCGACAAGGCATCGGAAAGCATAGCACCGCTTAAAAAAGCCATCCAGCTCGATCCGAATAATCCCGATTACTGGTTTACACTTGGAAAGGCATATATAATGCTCGGCAACGTAAAACAGGCGCTCAAATGCTTCAGGGAGACACTGAGGCTTGACGGTTACTACGATGAGGCATGGATTGAAACGGGCATGATAATTATGATGACTGGCGCTTACGCCGGGGCGATAAGACTGCTCAAAAAGATTAAGCGTATCAGCGGTGATCTCCCGGGTATATATTTCCTGCTGGCATCTGCTTACCTCCACAGTCGGTAAAAAAACTGAAGCAAGGAAGGCCCTGACCGTGGCTGCCATGCTTGATGATGAGCTGTTTGAGGATTATGCAATCATCCTGCCGGAAGAGATGCTGACACCGGCAATGAAAAAACTCTTCAGGAAAACAAAGTGATCCATATATGAAAAATGTAAGACAACTGCTTACGCACATTCCTGAAAGACCCTCAAAGCCCAGGAATGAAGGCCTGACCATGGTAATGGATAAAGGACTGAGCCTCAGGGAGGCGGAAGATTTTGCCGCGGTTGGCAGCGAATATGTCGATTTCGTGAAGCTCGGCTTCGGAACATCTGTCATAACTCCCGATGCAGATAAGAAAATCAAAACCTATCATAAGGCCGGAATGACCGTTTACCTCGGGGGAACACTCTTCGAGGCCTTCATTATCAGGGGAATGTATGAGGAATATGTTAAGCTGCTGAAGGAATGGGGCATCAAAATGGTTGAGGTATCTGACGGTTCGTATGAGTTCGAACACAGTGAGAAACTCGAATATATCAGGAAGCTGTCAAAGGAATTCACTGTCGTCTCTGAGGTGGGATCAAAGAAAAAGAATATCGTCTACACCCCTGCGCAGTGGGTTGAGATGATGAAGGCAGAGCTTGAAGCAGGATCAGTCAAAGTGATAGCTGAAGCACGTGAATCAGGCACAATAGGCATATATAACGATGACGGCTCGGTAAACCTTGACCTGATTAATACAATATCGAAGCAGATAGGATTTAACAATGTCCTCTGGGAGGCGCCCATGAAACCCCAGCAGGCCTGGTTCATACTCAACTTCGGCGCCAATGTCAACCTTGGAAACATAGCTCCGAACGAGATAATTGCACTTGAATCACTGAGGCTGGGACTGAGAAGCGACACATTCTTCAATTTCCTTCCGGCGGAAATGAAATGAGACTGTTCGGCATTATAGGATATCCGCTCGGACACTCATTCTCTCAAAAGTACTTCACGGAAAAATTCAGCAGGGAGAACCTTGCTGATCATAGTTACCGGAAATTCGAGCTGACTTCAATCGACAGCCTGCCTTCGCTGCTTGAAAAAGAACAGGAGCTCTGCGGATTCAATGTCACCATCCCTTACAAGATCACAGTGATGGATTACCTCGATGAAATAGACGCGAAGGCTGCAGAAATAGGAGCTGTAAACACCGTCAGGGTGACCAGGAAAAACGGCAGACCATTTCTTACAGGATACAATACTGATGCCCCGGCTTTCAGGGAATCACTGCTTGAGAACCTGATAATGCTCCCTGAAACGGCCCTGGTCCTTGGCACCGGGGGTGCGGCAAGAAGTGTCATGCATACTCTTATTGATCTGAATATAAGGGCTATACCAGTTTCAAGAAAACCTGTGAAAGAGGGTTATTCGTATTACGACCTTCCGGGAGAGGTGATCAGCGAAGCCGGGCTGATAGTCAATACGACACCGCTTGGCACAGCACCGGTAACGGATGCTTCACCGCCGATCGATTACAGCTTTCTGAGGGAAGGACAGCTCCTTTTTGACCTGGTCTACAATCCTCCTGTGACACAGTTCCTTAAAATGGGAGAGGAGCACGGATGCCAGACCGTGAACGGGGAGGGAATGTTCCTGAAACAGGCTGAGCTTGCCTGGAAGGTCTGGAACCCGCAGGTCAGATAAAAAGGGATTCCGGATATTCAATTCCGGTGAGCGACAACCCGTGGGCTGCTGCTGATTGTCCCGCCAGTCCGCGGTCACGCCCTGCAAGTATTCCTTCGAATTGATGCAAAGAAAGCTTGCCTCTGCCGACAGGGATCAGGGTTCCGACGATTGCCCTTACCATATTCCTCAGAAAACGATCGGCTGTGATCGTGAAGACCAGCCTGCCCGGTTCTTCATCCCACCGGGCATAACTGACCTTGCAGAAATTAGTCTTGTTTCCTCCGTGAAGGCGGCTGAAACTGGTGAAGTCGTTGTGATTCAGCAGTATTGCTGATGCCGTATTAAGGAGGCTGATATCAAGCTTCCAGTAGAGCAGCCAGGCGGTATCAGTGACAAACGGGTCCTTGACAGTCGTAACAGTGTACTGATAAGTCCTTGAAAGCGCATCAAAACGGGCATTTGCATCAGGCTTTACCCTGACTATTTTTTTTACCGCAATATCAGGAGGAAGAATGCTGTTCAGGTTATAGAAGATCTGTCCGTCGCCATCCAGGTCACTCCTTGCTGAATCAAAATGCGCACAGAAGAATGCAGCGTGCACCCCGGTGTCTGTCCTGCCTGCCCCCGTTATTGACACCTGCTCACCAAGGACAGTGCCAAGTGCCTTTGTCAGAACACCCTGAACGGTATGTTTGCCGGGCTGTACCTGCCACCCGTTATAGGCTGTTCCCCTGAAGGAGAAGAACATGAAATACCTCGTCATAGCACCCATTTGAAACAAAGATAGCTAAAGAACATTGGCGCGGCTGCAGCTTTTAAGTAAATTGCACTCACAAAAAATATTGCAGAAATGAATGAAATGAATCTGAGACGCGGGTTCGCAAGCGATAACAACTCAGGGGTTCACCCTGCTGTAATTGAAGAGCTGATTCGTGTTAACCGTGGGCATGTGGTGGGCTACGGAGGCGATCCTTTCACTGAGAAGGCGCACGCCCTGCTCAGGAAAGAGCTTGGCGGCGAGGCTGAAATCTTCTTTGTATTTACAGGTACAGCAGCCAATGTTCTGGGCCTGGCAGGAGCCACCAGGTCATGGAATTCTGTTTTGACGGCCAGTACTGCCCATATAGAGGGCGATGAGTGCGGAGCGCCCGAAAAATTTGCCGGGTGCAAGGTGCTTACCGTAGATACCCCTGACGGCAAGATAAGGCCTGAGATGCTGATAAGACATATGCACGGATTTGATTTTGAACACCACAGCCAGCCCGGCGTCATATCAATATCCCAGACCACGGAGATGGGAACAGTGTACACCGTGGAGGAGATAAAGGCCCTTGCCGGCTATGCTCACAGCTACGGTATGCTTCTTCATATGGACGGAGCCCGGCTGGCAAATGCTGCAGTATCTCTCGGACTGCCGTTCAGGGCTTTCACAACTGACGCCGGCGTAGATATCCTGTCGTTTGGAGGCACCAAGAACGGGATGATGTACGGCGAGGCGGTCTGCTTTCTCAGGCCCGGAATCACCTCCGGATTTAAGTTCCTGCGAAAGCAGGGGATGCAGCTCGCTTCAAAGATGCGATTTATAGCTGCGCAATATATAGCCTACCTGACAGGTGAACTGTGGAAAGAGTGCGCAACGCATTCAAATGCAATGGCCGGGGAACTCGAAAAAAGATTGCGTGAGATCAGGGGAGTGACAATCACCCAGAAGGTTGAGTCAAACGGCGTTTTTATCATCATGCCTCATGAGGTGGCGGAAAAGATCAGGAAGGAATATTTCTTCTATCCGTGGAACGAACAGCTGTCGGAATACCGGCTCATGACCAGCTGGGATACAACTTCAGATGATGTCGGGCAATTTTCAGACCGATTGAGAGTTATGATGTCTGAGAGACAATAGGATGTCACTCGTATAAATCGGGAATTGCTGTTTTGCCATAGTCCCAGTACAACACTGAAGTGTCACCCTCCATCTGCCTGTAAAATGCCGGAGACACTACCGTGCCGTCAGGACTTAAGAGAGCCCTTTCGTAAACAGCATAGACAGGATTAAAAACTATATCGGTAACCCCCAGCGTGTAAAGTGTTTCGCCTGAACCTTCCGCAGGGGTATCTTCTTTTACCTTTACCTCCAGCTTATTGAATGTAAGCAGCTCCCTGAGAAACTCCATCCTCTTTTTAGTTATCCCGCTTTCAACAATTGTACAGCGGATGCCGTCTATTTCCCCGATCTGGTGCTTGGCGGTGGTAAGTGATGTCATACTGTTCAGAATTAGATGCCGTAACTTAAATTCCTGATCATTTCAAAGAGGCCGCTGGCAAAACCTGTGATCACAATGCCGGCAATACATATCGCCAGTCCCAGTTTTGACATGAAATCGCTTTTAAAAGCAGGTATGGGATTCTCGCTTTTATTGATGAACATTGCCTTGACCACAAGGAGGTAATAGTACAGGGCCACTATCGTATTAAGAACTGCGATAGTCACAAGGACAAAGAATCCTTTTTCCGCAGCTGCCGCAAACAGGAAGAATTTTCCGAAGAACCCTGCCACAGGCGGTATGCCTGCCAGTGAGAACATTGCAAGCATCATCGTCAGGCTCAGTTTTGGATTGGTCCGGTAGAGTCCGTCATAATCATCCATGCTTTCCTTTCCTGTCTTTTCAGCAATGATTGCAACGATGCCGAACGCAGCCAGGTTGGTGAAAATATATATGAGCGCGTAATAAATCACGGTGGTCATTCCAAGCTTGCTGCCGCTGATGAAGCCGAGAAGGAAGAAGCCTGCCTGGGCAATGGATGAAAAGGCCAGGAACCGTTTCATGTTCTTCTGCCTCAGGGCGAAGAGGTTCCCTATAGTTATTGTGAGAACGGCAATCACCCATATAATCTTTTCCCATGTGTCAATAATAACCGGAAAGACATTAAACAGGATAATGATGAAGACGAATGCCGCAGCACCTTTGCTTATGACTGAAAGGTACGATGAAACGTTTACCGGAGCACCTTCGTACACGTCAGCGGTCCAGAGATGGAACGGAACGAGTGACATTTTAAAACTCATGCCCGAGAAGAAGAAGATGAACCCGAGGACCGTGAGGGGCACTGAGGTGGCCCTGGCAGCAACATCTGCAAAATAGAGTGATCCGACGGTTCCGTATATCATTGAAAGGCCGTAGAGGAGAATCCCGGAGGACAATGCCGAAGAAAGGATCAGCTTAATTCCTGCCTCGGCAGACCTGTTCTGGTATCTTTCGTATGCGGCAAGGGCGGCGAGAGGAATTGTGGCCAGCTCAATACCGATATAAAACATCAGGAAATGGCCTGCGGAGATCATGAAATTCATCCCTATAAGAGTGGAGATCAGAAGCATGAAGTATTCGTGGATCCTGTCCCTGTTCTCAGGTCTGCCGAGCCATGTATATGACTGGATGAGAACGATCAGAGTCCCGATATTTAGGATATTCTTCATCAGCGTGGTCGTTTGCCCTGCCTGATACATGCCGCCGAAAAGAGTACCCTCAGGTGCTGGCAGCATACCTGCTGCAGTAACGACAGCGAAAAGCACCACTCCAAAGCCCCTGAACTTCTCCTTGCTGTTTTCACCGGTGAAAACTTCCGCCACCAGAATTATCAGAAAGGCTAAAGTCAGAACCAGCTCGTGGCGCATCATCAAAAAATTATCAAGACTCATCTTACTGCCGGATTAATTATTCTCCTGTTATACAATAAATTACATTAACTTATGAACGATTGGCATTATACTGTCCCTGATTATACCTGACAGTCCTGACGGCAGCATGCCGATATATACAATACCTGTCAGAAGCGCAAGGAGGGACAGTTTCTCATACCACCTGGCATCAGTGAAATCGTTGTAATGAGGATCCCTGATTGCTCCGAGAAGGAGTATCGCAATAACCCTCAGGATATAAACTGCTGTTATTACAATTGATGTGATCGCAATTATTGTGGCTACCCTGTGGAAGGTGTCAGGATGCTCAAAGGCTCCGAAGAATACGTTCATCTCTGCAACAAATCCGCTCAAACCTGGTAATCCGAGCGATGCAAGACCTGCAATTACATATGCCACACCAAGGAAGGGGATAACTTTCATCAGGCCTCCCATTTCGCTTATTATCCTCGTGTGAGTCCTTCCGTAGATCATGCCTATCAGGGCAAAGAAGAGGGCTGTCATAAGACCGTGCGAGACCATCTGGATGACTGCTCCGGTCATTGCTGTCTGGTTCATCATGAGTATCGCAAAGAGCACAAGTCCGCAGTGGCTCACCGAGGAGTAAGCATTGATATACTTCAGATCCTTCTGCACAATGGCTCCGAAGGCCCCGTAAACAACGCTTATCGTTGTAAGTATAATGAATATCCATGCCATTTCATTTGCAGCTTCGGGCATCAGGAACATAGCGACCCTGAAGCATCCGTAACCGCCGAGCTTCATCAGCACGCCGGCATGGAGCATAGACACGGCAGTGGGAGCAGAGGAGTGACCGTCAGGTGACCAGGTATGCAGGGGGAATAAAGCCCCGAGAACGCCAAAGCCAACAAAGGTCAGCGGAAAGAACCACCTCTGGGCTTCTATCGGAATAGTAATTTTGGAGATCTCGATTATATTGAAGGTCAGCTCGCCTCCGTCGGGGGCTGAGTTGAAATATATCCCGAACAGACCGATCATAAGCAGGGCAGAACCTCCCATAAGCATAAGTGTCAGCTTCATGGCGGCGTATTCCTTGGGCCCGCTGCCCCAGATACCTATCAGGATGTACATCGGTATGACAGCAAGCTCATAGAATAGAAACATCGTGAAAAGATCCAGTGAAATAAAGAACCCGAAGACCCCCGTTGCCAGCAGGATCAGCGAGATGAAAAACTCCTTACTCAGATCATCCATCTCCCATGATGCAAACACCCCGGCAAAAACCACAATTGATGTGAGAGCTATCATTGCTACGGAGATCCCGTCAACGCCTACGGTGTAGTAAATGTTAAGGCTTTTAAACCACTCGTAGCTGCTCACCAGGAGCATCTGATCAGTGTTGCCTGCCTTTCGCTCTGCGAGATACAGGAAGACTATAATGAAAGCAACAATAAGCTGAATGCCCATGCCAATCGCAGATACGATCTTCGCCTGTCGTGCATCCCTTACAACCATAATGCCTGTGATTGTGAGGAGCGGAATTATTACCAGCCAGGTTAATATATTCATGTTCAGTTAATTTTCGAGTTCTAACGCTTATTTTACCAGGTAAATGAAGACCAGGACAAGAGCAACCACCCCTGAAACAAAGATAAATCCGTATTGCTGTAACTGGCCTGATTGTAAGCCTTTTATCCTGTTTGAGACAGTCTGTGTCACCCAGGCAATTCCGTTCATTGTCCCGTCAACAATATGCCTGTCAAACCATGCTACCGGTTGTGAAACACGCTTAAAGATTATCTTCTTCGTGATAAAAAGGTACAGCTCATCAATATAGAACTTGTTATATGCCCAATTGTAGCTGTGTTTGAACGTTGCTGCAAGCCTGTCAGGCAGAGTCGTTTCTTTCCTGTACATCACCCAGGCAACTCCAATACCCGCAAGAGCGATAAGGATTGATGGTACAGCGATGCTCCATTCAATATGTGACTCAAACGGGGCGCCGTCCGAGGTTACCAGGCTGCTGAAAGGAAGAAAGCCGGAGAACACTGAACCGAAAGCCAGTATAATGAGCGGAACTGTCATTGTTGCAGGAGATTCATGCGGGGTGTGCTCATAATGCCTGTCATGCCCGTGGAATATCGAGAAATAGAGCCTGAACATGTAGAATGCCGTCAGTCCTGCCACAATATACTCGATTGCAAACAGCACCTTGTCGTGGTGGAATGCTGCAGTAAGTATCTCATCCTTGCTGAAGAAGCCTGAAAGCGGCGGCAGTCCTGCAATGGTGAGGCAGGCAATGAGGAAGGTGATATTTGTTATGGGCAGGTGTTTTCTGAGTCCTCCCATTTCAGTCATGTAATTGCTGTGGACGGCATGGATAACTGAGCCGGCGCCAAGGAAAAGAAGGGCTTTGAACATTGCATGGTTGAACAGATGCCAGTTTGATGCCATGAAGCCAAGACCGTCATGCCCGCCATAACCTGAGACGCCGAGGCTGAAGATCATGTAGCCTATCTGTGAGATCGTGGAGTATGCGAGGACCCTCTTGATATCCGTCTGGGTGGTCGCAATCACTGCAGCGAAGAGGGAAGAGAAAGCGCCAACCCATGCAATGATATGGAGCGCCTCCGGGGCTGCAAAATAATACACCGGGAACATCCTGGCTACGAGATACACACCCGCAACAACCATTGTGGCAGCATGTATGAGGGCTGATACCGGCGTAGGGCCTTCCATGGCATCAGGAAGCCATATGTGCAGTGGGAACATGGCTGACTTTCCTGCACCACCCACGAAAATTAGTATCATTGACCATGTCATTACCGACATGCCGAGAAAAACAGCACCGCCGGTACTTGTTATAGCCGGACCGTTGAGATCGGTCAGCGTCACAAAATCAAATGTTTTTGTGGTAAATGACAGGATCAGGATACCGACAAGGAAACCCATATCGGCAAACCTGGTGACAATGAAGGCTTTTTTCGAGGCAGCTACAGCGCTTGGCCTTGTGTAATAGAACCCGATCAGCAGATACGATGAAATACCGACAAGCTCCCAGAAAATGTACATCTGGAAGATGTTCGTAGCCACTACCAGACCCATCATCGAAAAAGTGAACAGGGAAAGGAAAGCGTAATATCTCTCAAAGCCTTTCTCACCCTTCATATAACCCAGGCTGTAGATGTGTACCATGAAGGAGACAGTACTTATCACAACGAGCATCATCACTGAGATCGGGTCGAGAAGAATACCCATATCAATATGAAGGTGATCTGTAAGTGTAAGCCAAGTGCTGTTGGAGGCAATGATCTTCTGAAAAACCCCGTCGGCCAGGCCGGCACCCCAGAAATACCTCAAGGCAGTTGCATAGGAGAGAGCCGTTACTATTGCAAGGCCTGCAGTGCCTGTCAGGCCTGAAATACGGGCTTTAAGCTTCATCCCGAAGAAACCCAGTACAATAAAGGCGACGAAGGGGACGATTAAAATCCAAACTGTATATCCGAAATCTGCCATCTCTGCTCTGCTTTATCAGTATTTCAATTCGTTTACGTTTTCAACATTGATGTTGGAGAACCTCCTGTAAATGCTGATTATAATTGCGATTGCGACAGCAGCTTCCGAAGCGGCAACGGCAATTACAAAGAGGCTGAAAAAATGCCCGTCAAGCTTGCCCGGGAACAGGTACCGGTTGAAAGCCAGGAAATTGATGTTCACGGAGTTAAGGATAAGCTCCGTTGACATAAGTATGGTTATGAGGTTTCTCCTGGTAAGAAAACCATAGATGCCGGTAAAGAACATTACCGTTGCCACGATTATGTAAAACTCCAATGGAATGCCTTGGTTCATATAGTTTTCAGTTTACTTGTTTCTTCCTTCATCTTTGGCAGGACTGCCTTTTTTGGCGATTACTATGGCGCCAATCATCGCAGCCACCAGCAAAACGGAAATAACTTCAAAGGGCAGCACATAACCGTCGGCGCCCGTTCCCAGCAGGCTCTTGCCTATCACATTCATGTTTACCTCGAGGGCAGCAGCAGCGTCAGCTGCAAAGGTGTGCTTCAGTATTGTGGTGATGACCACGATAGCCCCGCCAATGACTGCCAGCGCGGTAAAGAGTGCCTTCTTCCATTCGATAGGCTCAAACTTGTGGCTTATCTGACTGGTGAGAAGGATGGAGAAAATTATCAGCACAACTATACCGCCGGCATAAAGTGTGAGCTGGACAGCTGCAAGGAACTGGTAATTAAGCAGGAAGTAAAGGCCTGCCGTGGCTATCAGTACAAAAAGGAGCGAAACTGCCGCACGGAGTATCCTCCGGCTGGTAACCGCCAGCACCGAAAAAACGATGATTGCAATCGCAAAGACTGCGAACATTATCTGATTGCCTTCCATTACTCAACTCCTTTCATAAGTTTTGACCCGGGCTGGTTAAGTATCTTTGTAAGCTTCCTGCGATCAAATACCGCATGCTCAAATTCCTGTCCGAAGGCCAGTGCCTGCGACGGACAGGTCTTGACACACAGACCGCAGAAGGTGCACATCCCGAGATGATAAATGTGCTTGTCGATAATCCTTTGTTTTTTTCCTTCATCATTTATTACGGAAGCAGAGATGATCTCTATGGAACCGTTCGGACAGTTGATTTCACAGATACCGCAGCCTGTGCATTTATGCTGGTTGTTTTCATTATGAGGCATTGTTACCTCACCCTTAAACGCGTCAAACATCTTCAGTTCCCTGCGGTTGTTCGGATACTGCTGGGTCCACGTTGTTCCGGGCTTGAAGAAATATTTGCCTGTGACGCTCATTCCCTTCAGAAGGGTGATAAGCCCGTCAATGATGCTCTTTATATATCTGATAAAACTTTTCATTAGCTTTCTTTCAGTATTGGTTCATGTTCTTACCAGTGCCATCCGATAAGTACCAGAAAGGCCATCAGCAGGAGGTTGAAGATATTGATGGGGAGCAGGAATTTCCACTCCAGTGTCAGCAGCTGGTCTATCCTCAGTCTCGGGAAAGTCCATTTCAGCCACATCATAATGAATACCACGCTGAATGCTTTTCCAAGGAACCAGAAGAAAGGAGGTATAAAATCCATCACTTTGTTAAATCCGTCCCATCCGTACACATGCAGCGGCATCCAGCCGCCAAGGAACACTGTAGTGGCAATGGCAGCGATTATGAACATATTAATATATTCAGCAAGAAAGAAAAGGGCGAATTTGATACCTGAATACTCTGTATGGTAACCGGCGGTGAGCTCCGACTCGGCCTCGGCAAGGTCAAACGGGCCCCTGTTTGTCTCGGCAGTGCCGGCGACGATATAGATCACGAAGGCAATCACGGCAGGGATATGTCCCGTGAAAATGAACCACCCCCATCTCTGGGCTTCAATCATCTCCGAGAGCTGCATCGTTCCTGCCAGGACAACCATAGTTACGAGCGCCAGGCCTACTGAAAGTTCGTAGCTCACTATTTGTGCGCCGCTCCTCATTGCACCGATAAGTGAATACTTGTTGTTGCTTGACCATCCGGCCAGCAGGACACCGATGACACCCATGGAGGATACTGCCATCAGGTAGAAAACACCAATATTAAGATCTATGGCATGAAGGCCCTTTGCGAAAGGCAATGCCCCGATAGCCATTATTGAAGCAATAATGACTATGAAAGGAGCGAGGTTGAACAGAATTTTGTCTGCGTTTTTTATGGGAACAAGCTCAACAAACAGAAGCTTGACCAGGTCAGCGACCGTCTGGAACATACCACCCGGACCAACCCTGTTAGGACCCAGCCTGTTCTGCATGAGGGCACATACCTTTCTCTCGGCGATCACAAGGAACAGTCCCACCAGTGCAAAGAAAACAAGTATAGCCAGTCCGATAAGTATCATCTCTATGGCTGTGGCCCACCCCGGCGACATCGAAGCACGGAGGCTGCTGTCTATCCATTGTGTGAATGATGTAAGATCGTATATACTAAACTCCATATCAGGATGCTGTTATTTTATCTGTCAATATCCGGGATTACAAGGTCAAGCGAGCCGTTAATGGCCACCAGATCCGCTATCTTGAAACCACTTGCCAGTTTGTTCAGCGGGGCAAGGTTAACGAAGTTGGGTGACCTGAACTTTACCCTGACAGGATTTTTGTTCCCGTCGCTCACAATGAACACTCCGAGTTCCCCGCGCGCTGTCTCAACACTCTGCCAGTACTCACCTTCGGGCAATTTTATCACAGGCTTCATCTTTTCGGCATAAGGACCCTCGGGTATATTGTCAATGAGTTGCTCAATTATGTTCATTGACTCCCACATCTCATCCATCCTTACCTTGTACCTGTGAAAGGAATCTCCTTCATTATAGAGTATCTCCTTGAATGTCACCTTATCATAGGCGCTGTATGGATTATGCTTGCGGATGTCGCATGAAAAGCCTGACGCACGTCCTACAGGGCCCGTCAGGCCCCAGGCTATCGCGTCTTCCCGGTTAATTGTACCTAGACCTTTAACACGTTCCTGGAATATGACATTGCCAGTAAGCAGGCGGTCATATTCAGGCAAGGTCTTCCGGAAATACTTTATGAAGTCTTTGGTTCTTTTCTGAAAGTTCGGATGTATGTCGTTCATAAGTCCGCCGGGACAGTTATAGCTGACGATCATTCTGCCGCCGCATGTCTCCTCGAAGATATCCATCACAAGCTCGCGGTCCCTGAGTCCGTAAAAGAAACAGGTCAGACCGCCCAGGTCCATCCCGTAAGTAGCCCAGAAAAGCTGGTGTGACTGGATCCTTGTCAGCTCGCTGAGTATTGTTCTTATGTATTTTACCCTGTCAGATACCTCGATGCCAAGGGCTTTCTCAACCGCGAGGCAGACTGCTTCGTTATTGATATGTGCCGAGAGGTAATCCATCCTGTCAGTCAGGTGAATGATCTGGGGATAGGTGAGACTTTCGCACATCTTCTCGATACCTCGGTGCACATAGCCTATATGGGGTTCAACATTCTGCACCATCTCGCCCCTGAGAGACACCACAAGCCTTAGCACACCGTGCGTTGACGGGTGCTGGGGACCCATGTTAATTATATATTCCTCCTCTTCCAGGGGGATATTCTTTACAGCTTCCTCCTCAAACGGGGGGATATTCTTTACAGCTTCCTCCATAATCTATTTGGCAAGAATATTAACGTCGTCCTTATAATCTTTCCTGAGCGGGTAACCCCACGTGCTGTCAAGGAAGAGCCGGCGAAGATCAGGATGGCCCCTGAACTTTATACCCAGCAGGTCAAAGACCTCCCTCTCATGAAAATCAGCTGCCGGCCAGAGAGAACAAAGGGAATCGATTTCCGGATTCTCCCTGTCCGATACCATTGTCTTAAGGACGATCATATGATTATGAGCAGTCGATCTGAGATGATACACCGTTCCAAGTTCCTTACCCAGGTCAACACCGGTGATGCACACGAGCATGTCGAACAGGGTTTCATTGTTCTGTTTGAGTGCGGTGGCGGCTGATACAAGATGTTCAGGCGCCACAGTGATCTCAACGAATTGCTTCCCCTGGACTGTTACGGACCCCGGAGCAAGCGCGGCTGCGGAGGCAGCAAGCTGTATATTATCCATCAGTATGTTACTTAATATCGTGTGACTTGTTGCGCCGTTTTCTTGATTTCATCGTTTCCGTATTGATCTTCCTCTGCAGCTGAAGCATGCCGTACAGAAGAGCCTCGGGGCGCGGAGGGCAGCCGGGGACATAAACATCCACCGGTATAATATTATCTGCACCCTTGACAACACAGTACGAGTTAAGAAAAAACGGTCCGCCTGATACCGCGCAGGCTCCCATCGCCAGCACATACTTGGGCTCCGACATCTGTTCGTAGAGCAGTTTCAGCACGGGAGCCATCTTATTGTTAATGGTGCCGGCAATTACAATCAGGTCGGCCTGCCTCGGGCTGGCACGGTACACTTCCATCCCGAACCTTGCAAAGTCGTGACGCGGCGCACCCGTAGCCATCATCTCGATACCGCAGCAGCTGGTTGCAAAGGTCAGCGGCCAGAGCGAATTCCTGCGGCCCCAGTTTATTACATCATCTATTGTTGAAAGGAATACGTTCCCGCCCAATTCCTTCAGTTTTTCAAGGGTTTCGTTATCCCTGAACTCCTCGTCCCTTATTCCTTTTATTCCCATGTCAGCGCGTGTTTTTTCCATGCATATGCAAGTCCGAGACCAAGGATGATCATGAATATCACGATCTCGGCGAATGCTACCATTCCCATCTCTTTCATCACCACGGCCCAGGGAAACAGGAAGACGATTTCAGCGTCAAAGACCAGGAAGAGGATCGCGAACAGATAGTACCCTACGTTGAATTGCAGCCAGGTAGTCCCTTTTGTCGGGATACCGCATTCATAGGGGTCATACTTGTTTGGGGCAAAGGATCTCGGAGCCACAATGCCTGAGAAGATCAGAACAGCTCCGACGAATATGGCCCCAACAAGAAAACAGGTTAACAGGGCTTGGTTATCCATTAATCAGGAATTTTATAGTTTTTGAAGATCGGTCACAAAGTTATCCGTACAGGATTTCAGCGGGCTAAAATATAATATTTATCATTATTGTGAAATAAAAAACAGTGAAGCGATATGAAATTAATTTTTCTGAAAGGAAACTATGCCGGTTGATCCGTCAGCAGCATGCTGTCACCATAGCTCAGAAACCTGTAGCCTGCCGAAAGGGCGTGACTGTAGAGTTCTTTCCAGGCTTCACCTGTAAAAGCGGCAACGAGGAGGAGAAGGGTGCTGCCGGGCTGGTGGTAATTGGTGATCATTCCGCTTATTGTCCGGAACCTGTAACCGGGAACAATGATCAGACCGGTAGTGGCTTCAAGTACATCGGTCTTTTTCTGTTCCATAATTTTAATCAGATGACCGAGTGCGGACTCAGGAGTTACCCGGGTGTCATTATTGTAGGGCTCCCATTGTGAAACGTGCGGGATTCCTTTCTCAGGCCACCGGCCCTCTGCGCACTTGATTCCCAGCCAGTAGAGGCTCTCGAGGGTCCTGACGGTGGTTGTGCCCACTGCTGTTGTTTTTCGACCTCTGAGGGCCTGCAAAGTATCCCTGGTGACAAAGAAATGCTCTGTATGCATAAGATGGTCTGATATCATCTCAGATTTCACCGGCCTGAATGTGCCGGCACTTACATGCAGGGTTATTTCTGCAATACCGATGCCTTTGTCACTCAGGCCCTTCAGGAGAGCGGGTGTAAAATGAAGCCCTGCTGTCGGAGCGGCCACGGATCCGTCAACACGGGCATAGACGGTCTGATAGGTTACAGCATCACTTTCTTCATCCTTCCTTCCAAGGTAGGGAGGAACAGGCACGTGTCCCATGGCTTCCAGCACCTCGCCGAAAGATATCCGGTCATCATCCCATGAAAACCTGACTGTGAATGTATCGCCCTCAGATTCAAGCTTCTCAGCAAAAAGAGTCTTGCCTGACCTTTTATGAACGAACTCCCCGCGGAGCATGCCAGACTTCCATCTCTTCAGATTGCCGATGAGGCACTTCCATTCGACAGGACCGGAGGAAGAGAGGTTCTGAGAGAAATCATGCGGTGCATGTGGCTCAAGACAAAAGATCTCGATCGCAGCGCCGCTCTCCTTTAAGAAAAGAAGACGTGCCCTGATAACCCTTGTATTGTTGAAAACGAGCAGGTTATTTCGGTCAAGCAGGGAGGGAAGATCATTGAATACCCTGTCGGAAATATTCTTTCCGTCCCATACGAGAAGCTTCGACGCATCTCTTTGAGGCAAGGGATACCTGGCTATTCTCTCCTGGGGGAGATCATATTTGTACTCGTCTATCCTGATGTCTCCCGGGTGGTCCTTCATTGGTAAGTTATTGCGGCCAAAAATAGCTATTTTTGATAATTAATCGGGACGAATGACAACTAACAGGCGCTCAGCAGGAAGACAAGCCAGGATTGTGGATCTCCACCTGAAACATGGTTACAGCCAGGGTGATGCGCTGGAGAGGCAACTTGCGAGGTTCAGGGGAGAGATGGACAGTGCGCTGAGGGCTGGTTTAGCTGAGATTGTATTTATCCACGGTGCCGGGACCGGCAAACTGAAGGATGAGATCAGGCGTGTCATTGCAGAAGATTACCCCTCATGCAGCTGCCAGGATGCCCCGTTCGGCCGTTATGGGGTTGGCGGTGCAACATTAATCGTAATACCACACCGGTAAAACCAGTGGAGAAAGGTCGTAGAGACAGACCGTAGAGACAGGTCTGAGACCTGTCTTACGGTATAAACCAAATGATTGGCCCAATGACCGGAATCCCGTTGATATTTAGTATTTTTGCATCCTGGCAGGCCGTTTCGTCGCCCCGACGATAAATGTCGGGGAGGAAAGTCCGGGCAACAGAGAGCACCATCCTTCCTAACGGGAAGATATCCGAAAGGGTATAGCAGTGTAACAGAGAACGACAGCCACGCCTCGCGGCGGGGAATTGGTGAAAAGGTGAGGTAAAGGCTCACCGGTCCCGGTGGCGACACCGGGAGCCGTACACCTGATGGGTTGAAAGACCATGTATACCGGTGTCTGAGGGCTGCTCGCCCGAGCCGGGGGGTGGGTCGTATGAGCCCGCAAGCAATTGCGTGCCTAGATAAATGACGGAACAGATGCCTGATCCTCTTGCAGGATGCCGCATCACGACAGAATCCGGCTTACAGGCCTGCCTTTGAAATAAAAATGCCACCCGGTAGGGGTGGCATTTTTAGATTTATCAGGTGGCCTTGCCTGTTCCGTTGAGACAGGTCTCAGACCTGTCTTTACGGTAAGCGGAGGTTTAATTGATCTTGAATACAGAATCGTCCAGCGGCTTGTCAAGCTCAACCAGTGTGAAGGTCATGCCTCCAAGCTCCATCCCGTTGACCATCTGCTTGATTACCTTTGCGAATTTGACACCGCTGATGTCCATATATTCAGTTATATATGACTCGACCTCCATCTCCTGGCCCATCTGGTTCACCTTGGCGGTTGTTTTCACAGTAAGAAAGCTCTCCTTGTCAATGAAAGCTCCGGTGACTGTTCCTGCCTCGTCAGTGATCGTAAGCTTGTAGGCAGGTTTGCCGTTTACATCTTCAACACCTTCCAGCTTCACCCTGCCTGCCTTGAAATTATCAAGCATATTGTCACGGAACATGTTGTAATCCTGCACACTTGCAAGCTGTTCGGCCGGTATCTCAACAGGCTCAGTGGCGCCGCTGAGAGGATTGATCATAAAACCCTTTTCCCCGTCATAGGCAGTGATGATGTCCATCCCGCTGAATGAAATGACCACCTTTACCTTGTCGGGTTTCTTAACACTAATGAAGATCGGCATTTCTGTGCCCATCTGGCTTACATTGCCCTCAATATAGAGGGTTGATGCTTTCTCCAGTATCTCTGTTCCATTGGCTGCATAGTACTTGTCAATGATCTCGTCCAGCGTCTGGGCACTGCAGACTGATGCCACCAGTAAGGCTGGTAAGAGAATGATTAATTTTTTCATAATTATTTGTTTTATAATTGATTAAATTTATTTAACTAAAGTTATTATTAATGTAAGTTCCAGAATGGTTTTTGCCTAAAACCGGTCCATTGACTTTCATGCTCTAAAGTTAGTTAAAATACTATTTGCCTCCAAGCCTGTATTTATAAATTTCATGCCACCGGGCTGCAAGTTGCCTTCGTATCTCATCCTCGCGCGGGTTCGAACCGGGCTCGTAAAAAACCGTCCCGGAAATTTCTTCAGGAAGGTAATTGTCGGCGATAAAATTCCCTTCGAATTCATGGGCATATTTGTAACCCTTGTGATAGCCGAGGTCCTTCATGAGCCTTGTGGGCGCATTGCGGAGATGCAGCGGCACAGGGAGATCACCGTGATCATGCACTGCTCCTATGGCTGATTCGATAGCCATGTAAGCTGCGTTGCTCTTTGGGGAGGTAGCCAGGTAAACAGCCGTTTCTGAGAGAATTATCCTGGATTCCGGCCAGCCGACCAGGTTGACGGCAGTGAAACAGGCCTGTGCCAGCAGCAACGCATTGGGATTGGCCATACCGATGTCTTCTGCAGCCAGGATCACCATTCTGCGGGCAATGAACTTAACATCCTCACCACCCTCGACCATTCGTGCCAGCCAGTAGACGGCAGCGTTGGGGTCAGAACCCCTGAGCGATTTGATGAAGGCTGAAATGATATCATAATGCTGCTCCCCGTTCTTGTCGTACATTGCAAGGTTCTGCTGCACATGGCTGAGAACGAGCTCATCAGTGATGACAATCTCATCGCTCCCTTTATCAGCCTCAAGGGAAACGGTCAGCTCGAGAGCATTGTAAATCTTCCTTGCATCGCCGCCGCTTATGCGCATCAGTGCCTCATACTCATCGACCCTGATCTTGTACTGTGAGAGGTAGTAGTCGCTCGTCAGTGACTTGTCAACCAATTCTTTAAGTTCCTCATCGCCAAGAGGTTTAAGTACATAAACCTGGCATCTGGAAAGGAGGGGGGAGATTACTTCAAACGAAGGGTTTTCAGTGGTTGCGCCTATCAGCGTCAGTATTCCCTGCTCCACAGCTCCCAGAAGGGAGTCCTGCTGTGACTTGTTGAAACGGTGAATTTCGTCAATGAAGAGTATCGGGTTTGGCTTGCCGAAGAACTGCTGGCTCTTTGCCTTCTCGATAGTCTCCCGTACCTCTTTCACTCCGCTGCTGACAGCGCTGAGCTGAAAGAACGATCTTTCGAGCTTCACCGCCACTATGCGCGCAAGGGTGGTCTTGCCGACACCGGGAGGGCCCCAGAGGATAAATGACGGCACATTACCGGACTCAATTACCTTCCTTAGAACACCTTCAGGGCCAACAAGATGGTCCTGACCAACAAATTCATCGAGTGACTTTGGTCTTAACCTGTCTGCAAGTGGCTGATTTGAAAACATATGGCTCTTCTGCAAATTCGGCTGCAAATTATCATAAATTCACGTGCACAGGCATGTCTGATGCCACTTTTCAGGATTTTTATTTTCTTTAAATGAAATTAATTAATACTTTTAGCAATTAAATTCCAGTAAATTGGTTATTATGTAAATAAGAAACTATTTGTAACAGGAACTTAGCAAATTTTTGGATACTATGAAAAAACCTCTCCTGATTACCATTATCGTTCTGGCAGTTCTGCTGATATTACCGGCGGTCAGCTTCCTCAGATGGGCCTTCCAGGAAAAGAAACCTGTCAATGTCGTCATTCTCGACAAGACGGTTCCCACGCTTGACAGGCTGGGTCACAGGTCCTTCGTCTATATAATGACCAATGACCGTTTTGTCAAAAAAGGCAAGGGAGGAAGTTTATCTGCCTCAAAAGACTATTTCGGATTTGTACCGCTGAGACCGGTCAGGGAGAAACAGTTCAGGAAAAGGGACTTCCGGCTGACAGAGCTGCTTGATCTTGCAGAAAACAATGATGCTCTCTATTACACAGACACTTACGGAGTATTCTTCAACGACTGGTACCAGGGTATAAAGAAAGCCCGCCGGTCACGGAAGCTTTACGGAGGCCTGAATAATAATGATTACCTCCTGATGTCCGAGATGAAAAAACGGGAAAAACTTGTCCTGGTCGAATACAATACGTTTGATCATCCCACTGCAGACCTTGAGAGATTTAAAACAGAGGAACTGCTTGGCATCGCTTCCAAAAAATGGATGGGGCAGTTTTACCAGAGCCTTGATACCGTATCAGCCCAGGGTGTGCCCGACTGGATGCCGGCTTTATACAGGAAGCAGACCCAGAAACCCTGGACCTTCTCCAAGCCCGGCGTTGTTCTCCTGAACGAAAACAACATACTCGTGCTGGAGGAAGGCAAACATCTGACCTCCCCGATGCCCGTTATCACAACTGCAAGCCCGTTCACGGAGAAATACAACCTTCCGCAGCTGGTCACATTTGCCAACAGCTTTGATATTATTGATCCCGGGAAGAATACCGTCGTTTCTTATTTCAAACTCAATACGACCCCTGAAGGTGACACCCTTCTGACCGAGAATGATCTTACATCCGTATTTCCCGCAGTAGTGCAGGATCCGGAAAATGGACGCACGTTCTATTTCTCGGGCGATTTTGCCAATAATGATGTTCCTTTCTGGACTTCCAGGTTCATGAATATGGACAAAAAGGCTAAGTTGCTCTACTCAGAAAATGAAAATGACGGCAAGAGATTCTTCTGGCTCTACTACAAACCCCTGATAACCGGAATATTCAGTGAATACCAGGCTACCCTGCCAGGAAAGTGAATTGACTAATGATTTAAGGAACAGGCCTCTGGCCTGTTTTTTATTTGTATGAAAGCGACCATCGTACAGACTGACCTGAAATGGGAGGATAAGGAAGCCAACCTGGCGCACATTTCATCCCTTCTCCGCCTTGCCGAAAGTGATGCCGGACTGGTGGTCCTGCCCGAGATGTTTACAACTGCTTTCTCGATGGATCCTTCACGCCTCGCTGAGACAATGGAAGGACCAGCGGTTCTCTGGATGAAGGAGAAAGCCCTGTCAGGCGGATTTGCACTATGCGGATCGCTTATTATAAGTGAAGGCGATAAGTTTTATAACCGCCTGCTCTTTGTCACACCGAAGGGAGAAGTAACTCATTATGACAAGCGCCATCTTCACTCCATGAGCGGAGAACATACTGTTTACAGTCGTGGCAAAGAGAGAGTTATACTCAGTTACAGGGAGTTTAACTTCAATATGCAGGTCTGTTATGATCTGCGGTTCCCGGTATGGTCCCGCAACAGGGGTGACAGTGATGTTATAATCTATTCCGCCAACTGGCCGGTAGTCCGGAGTCAGGTATGGAAAACGCTTCTTGTTGCACGTGCAATCGAGAACCAGTGTTATGTGATAGGAGTGAACAGGGTGGGGACTAATCCTGACGGCACTTCGTATTCGGGTGACTCTGTAATAATCAGCCCCAAAGGAGAAACAATTGCCTCTCTCGAACCCTTTGCCGAAGGTGTAGTAACTGCTGAACTCTCCCGGGAGGCGCTGGACAGGTACAGGGCTGACATGCCCGTATGGCGTGATGCCGACCCGTTTACATTGCTTTAACTCAGGGTTCAGATCAAAAGGTAAGCTGACGAACGAAGTGAGGCAGTCCCGAAAAGCGGGAGGGCATACGGCCAGGGGCAGAATCCTTCAACCCCTCAACTTCTCAACCCCTCAACGCTTTGTAAAGCACCTCAGCCGGATGCAGCGCCACACGGCCGGTCCCATCCTTGATATGGTGCCTGCAGCTTGTCCCGGGGGCAACCACTACAGTCTTATCCGAGGCTGACCTGACATCGGGGAATAAGACCAGTTCGCCTACCTTCTGCGAGAGCTCATAATGCTCCTTCTCATACCCGAATGCCCCTGCCATACCGCAGCATCCTGAGGGTATCTCCCTGACAGCGTAGTTTCTGGGAATGCCAAGTGACTCAATTACAGGGGCGGAAGTTGTAACTGCCTTCTCCTGGCAGTGCACATGCACAAGCACCTCAGCCGGCTCATCAGTGAACATTTCCCTGGTGATCCTTCCTCTCCGGAACTCCTCTGCAATAAACTCCTCGAAAGTGAAAGCGTTATCCGCCAGCTTCGCAGCCATATCCTTGTGGGCCTCACCTGCAAGCTCCGGAAACTCATCCCTGAACCCGAGAATAGCAGAAGGCTCAATACCCACAAGCGGACGGCCGGCGCTGACAATAGGCGAGAAGATTTGTATATTTTTGATAATAAGCTTCTTAGCCTTGCGCAGGAAACCTTTGGAAAGATAAGTCCTGGCACTGGCAGCATGACCTACTACCGTGATCCTGTAACCCAGTCTGGTCAGAAGCTTTACGGCGCTGATGCCGACATGTGCGTCATTGTGATCGGTGAACTCATCCACGAACAGGCAGACCTCGCCGCGAGGGTCGGGGGGATTCAGCTTCGGGAGGTTCATTTTCAGCCAGCTCCTGAATGTGTGAGGGGCCAGCATCGGAATGCTTCGTGCCGCTGCAAATCCTGTGATCTTCTTGATTATAAGTGATGTAACCTTGTTAGATGCAAAGAAGTTGAATATCCCCGGAATGAATGAGAACAGGCTGTAGATCGCGGGCAGCGAGGCGATCATCCGGGTACGCAGTGAAGGGGGATGCAGATCATTGTAATGCTGCAGGAACTCCGACTTCAGCCTGGCCATATCCACCCCTGAAGGACACTCGCTCTTGCACCCCTTGCATGCAAGGCAGAGATCAAGAATGTCATGCATCTCGCTGCTGTCCCATGGGTCGGACCTGTCGGCATACAGCATCTCCCTTACTATGTTTGCCCTTGCCCTTGTGGTAAGGCGTTCATCCCCTGTGGCCATATAGCTTGGGCACATGGTACCGCCTATCACGCTGCTCTTGCGGCAGTCGCCTGACCCGTTGCATTTCTCCGCGGCCCTTACCACACCCCCTTCAGCTGAGAAATCGTACCATGTCTTCAGATCAGGTGTGGTTCTTCCCGGGACATATCTCAATGACGTGTCCATAGGAGGGGTGTAAACTATTTTACCCGGATTAAGGATACCATACGGGTCGAAGGATTGTTTTATATCCTTGTTAAGCTGATAGTTATGCTCGCCGATTATAATAGGGATGAACTCACCCCTGAGGCGACCGTCGCCGTGTTCACCGCTCATCGATCCGCGGTACTTTTTCACAATCGAGGCAGTCTTCTCTCCGATTGTGCGCAGCAGCTTCACATCCCGGGGGTCTTTCAGATCCATCAACGGCCTTATGTGCAGCTCACCTGTCCCTATATGTGCATGATAGACAGATTCTTTGCCGTATGAAGCAAGCATCTCTTCGATATCTGTCACGAAGTCGCCCAGCTTATCAACTGACACGGCGCAATCTTCAATGAGCGAAATAGGTTTTGCGTCGCCGGGCATGTTTGAAAGGATGCCGAGTCCGGCCTTACGCAGATCCCATACCCTCTTTACATCACTGCCCCAGACCACAGGGAAGGCATAACCCAGTCCTTCTGCCCTCATCTCAGCCTCCATTGCTGAGGAAACAGCAGTAATTTCATCCTTGTGCTGAGCGCAGAACTCAACCAGCAGCAGCGCACCTGGATCACCCTCGATGAAGAACCTGTTTCGCTTCTGGCCCTCCATCTTCTCCGCAAGGGTTAAAATCTTGCGATCCATCAGTTCAACTGCCCACGGTTTGTATTTCAGGGCAATCAGGTTGGCCCGGAATGCATCGTTGCGTTTGTGCAGATGAACACAGGCGAGGGCCTTCACCGGCGGGGGCAGGGGTACAAGACCCAGCTTCGCCTCAGTGACTATAGCCAGTGTACCCTCAGAACCGCATATGAGCCTCGCCAGGTTGACGGGCCTTCCACTGCCAGGTGTAAACGGCTCGCTGTACAGAAGGTCGTCAAGGGCATAGCCAGTGTTTCGCCTGGGGATATCTTTTCCGGGGTAATCACGCACGATGGAGTCTCTGTTGACCTTATCTTCCATCATGGATCTTATCTCCCTGTATATCCCGCCTTCAGCCCCTTCAAGGGCACATTTAAGATTGAATTCTTCAGCGGAGACAGGACCGAATAAAGCCTCCGAACCGTCGTGGAGCAGTGCCCTGACTTCAATTATATGATCCCTGACGGAGCCATAAACGACAGAATGAAGTCCGCAGCCGTTATTGCCGATCATGCCTCCGATATTGCATCTGTTTGAGGTGGATGTTTCAGGTCCGAACAGAAGCCCTTCTTTTTTGAGGACGGCGTTCAGTTCGTCCGGGACAACACCCGGTTCGAGTTTTACCCACCTCTCTGCCTTATTTACCTCAATTATGCGTCCGAAGTGCCGCGACATATCTGCAATTATACCTGAACCGACTACCTGGCCTGCCAGGGAGGTGCCGGCGGCCCTGGGGATGATTCCCACCCTGTGTGCTGCTGCGAATGACAGCAGCTTTTTCAGGTCCCCGGTGCCGGCAGGATAAAACACTGCTGCCGGCTCCTCACGGTATATGGAAGCATCAGTGGCATACATAAGCCTGGAAACCCTGTCGATCCGCACCTCACCTTCACACGAGGCTGCAAATTCCTCAAGGTCCTTAATTGTAAAACTGTTCTGCTTCATCCGGAAATTGTCATGTCAAAAATATAGAATTGAACCCATAGACCGTCGTCGTTCAGCCTGTTTTGAAAAAAAAATAACTAAAATTTTAAAATCTGATTTTAATCATGGATCTGACCATGGTACAGTTACACTTTTTTTTTCTACTTTTAACCCATCACGATTATTAAACTAAATTATTGATTGACAATGGAATTGCTTGAACAGATCAGAATGAATGCCATAAGGCACAACAAAAGGATAGTGTTACCGGAGGGAACGGAAGAGAGAACCCTGAAGGCAGCTGATGCAATAATAGCTGAAAGTATTGCGCGCATAACTCTTCTCGGGGATCCAAAGGAAATTATGGCGATGGCAGCAAGCTTCGGACTTAAAAATATTGACAGGGCCACGATCATAAACCCGGTCAGTCACCCGATGAAAGATAAGTACATTGATCTTATGGTCGAGCTGAGAAAGAACAAGGGGCTGACAAGGGATGAGGCTTCCAAACTCATTGAAGATCCGTTGTACCTGGGTGTTATGATGATAAAGAACGGCGATGTTGACGGTGAGGTTGCAGGAGCACGCAACACAACCGGCGATGTGCTCAGGCCTGCCTTTCAGATCGTAAAGACGGCACCGGGCATCTCGGTTGTCTCCGGGGCATTCATCATGATATTGAAAGACAAGGAGTTTGGTGCTGACGGAGTTATTGTCTTTGCTGACGGAGCCGTTCATCCTGACCCGACTGATAAGGAACTTGCGGAAATAGCGGTTTGCACTGCCCGTACCACAAAAACACTTTTAGGTGTTGAACCCAAGGTTGCCCTTCTCAGCTTTTCTACGATGGGAAGTGCCAGGCATGAGATGGTGGATAAGGTAGTGAGCGCCACCCGGATGGCAAAGGAGATGGCTCCCGAATTCATGTTCGAGGGTGAGCTTCAGGCTGATGCTGCACTGATCGAAGCTATCGGGCAGAAGAAAGCCCCCGGAAGCAAGATTGCCGGCAAGGCTAACGTGCTGATCTTCCCTAACCTGGAATGCGGCAACATAGCATACAAGCTCGTTGAACGTCTCGCCCATGCCCAGGCTATCGGACCGGTATTACAGGGCATGGCGGCGCCGATAAACGACCTCTCAAGGGGCTGCTCCGTAAGTGATATTATTAATGTAGTTGCCATTGCTGCAAACCAGGCAGCAGGCATAAATAAGTAACAGTGCACAATCATGATGATCCTTGTTCTTAACTGTGGCAGCTCCTCGATAAAGTACCAGCTGTTCAATATGTCCGAAACTTCAGAGGTCCTTGCCAAAGGACTCATCGAGCGTATCGGCATCATCGACGGAATACTGACACACAAGCCTGCCGGAAAGGACCCTTATAAGATTGTGCTTGATATCCCTGACCATACCGTCGGTATCAATATGGTCATGGAGGCTCTCGTTCATCCCGAACACGGGGTGATTAAAAACATCAACGAGATAAAGGCAGTAGGGCACCGTGTTGCTCACGGAGGCGAAAATTTCAAGGAATCCGTGCTGATAAACGCAGATGTCAAACGCGATATAGAAAAGTGCGGCGAGCTCGCACCATTGCATAACCCAGCGCATCTCAAAGGTATCCTCTCATGCGAGAAGCTTCTTCCCGGAATACCCCAGGTGGCTGTCTTCGACACCTCGTTCCATCAGACCATGCCGGACTATGCATACATGTATGCCATCCCTTATGAATACTATGAGAAGTACAGGATCCGTAAGTACGGTTTCCACGGGACAAGCCACAAGTTTGTGGCTGAAAAGGCATGCAGGCTGATTAAGGCAGACTTCCACAGCACAAAGATCATAACCTGCCATCTCGGCAACGGAGCTTCAATCACTGCAATCGAAAACGGAAAGTCAATTGACACTTCAATGGGGTTCACTCCTGTTGACGGACTGATAATGGGTACCCGTACCGGGGAGATTGATCCGGGTGTACTACTGTATCTTGCTGAGAAAGAAGGACTTAGCGTCAGCGGTGTGAATAACATGATAAATAAGAAAAGCGGGGTTGCGGGCATCTCGCAGCTCTCATCGGATATGAGGGACCTTGAGGCTGCCGCCGGTGAAGGCAACCCCAAGGCAATCCTGGCGCTTAATATGTATGCCTATAAGATCAAAAAGTTCATTGGCGCCTATGTCGCCGCACTGAACGGACTTGACCTGCTTGTCTTTACCGCCGGGGTAGGCGAAAATGACATCAACTCCCGGAAGATGATCTGCACAGGAATGGAGTACCTGGGGATAGAGATCGATGATGACCAGAACAGGATTGCGAGGGCAAAAGATCTTATGATATCCAAACCTTCCTCAAAAGTTAAAGTCATGGTGATAACCACGGATGAAGAATTTGTCATAGCCTCCGACACTCAGGAAATAATTGAGAAGATAAACTGTTAAACCCTCTATATCATGGTATTGAAACACCTATCGGAACTCAAGGAACTGCTTGTTGACAAACCCACCAGGAGAATGGTCCTTGCGGCAGCTCAGGATCATAATTCGCTCTCTTCAGCCCTGCAGGCAGCAAAGGATGGTTTTATCGAACCGATCCTTGTGGGCGACAAGGAAGCTGTACTGAATTTTGCCAGCCAGTATAACCTTGACCTGACAGGAGTGAGGATGATCCATGAGCCGGACACTGAGATGGCGGTGGAGATTGCAGTCAAGATGGTCCGCAGCAATCAGGCTGACATACTGATGAAGGGGCAGGTTGGCACATCATCACTTCTTAAGGCAGTGCTTAACAAGGAATGGGGCCTCAGGTCAGGCGCTCTCCTCTCTCACTTCGCCCTGTTTGAGGTGGAAGCCTATCACAAACTGATTGCCGTGACTGACGTTGCGATGAACATTGCACCGAACCTGGCGGACAAGATCTCCATTGTGAACAATTCGGTTGAGTGCCTGAACAAACTGGGTATTGACATGCCCAAGGTTGCTGTCCTTGGTGCCGTTGAGATGGTCAGCGAGAACATGCAGGCCACACTTGATGCCGCACTGCTGTCAAAGATGAACCAGCGTGACCAGATCAAGCATTGCCTGATCGACGGTCCCCTGGCTTTTGACAATGCCATAAGCTTCGAGAGCGCAAAACACAAAGGTATCAGAAGTGATGTGGCAGGCGATACCGACCTCCTGCTTATGCCTGATATTGAAGTGGGTAACGTACTTTATAAATCACTCGTATTCTTTGCCCATGCCGGCGTGGCTGCCGTGATCCTGGGCGCCACCGCCCCGATTGTGCTCACATCCAGGAGCGATACTGACCAGGCAAAATATTACAGCATCCTTCTTGCAGCTGCCATCTCAAAAACAGAATAGCATGATCACCAGCCTCAGGCAGATGGCCGACTCTGTCAGGTCATCAGGACGAAGCCATAAGATTGCAGTGGCCTGGGCACAGGATCCGAATACTGTCGGATCACTGCACAGGGCTGTAAGCGAGGGATTTGCAGAGGCTGTGATGATTGGTAAACGGGAACAGATAATCAAGACTTGCCTGGAAACGGGTGCGGATCCGGAGCGCTTTACAATTGTTGAGGCGGACAGTGAAAGGAGCGCCGCTGAACTTGCAGTCAGCATGACTGCATCAGGTGAGGCTGACATTGTTATGAAGGGACTTGTGGGCACTGATAAGTTCCTCAGGGCCGTGATGGACAAGGAACATGGTCTGCTGCCGCCGAAAGCGGTGATGAGCTATGTCTGCGCCATAGAGATACCTGCCTATCACAAGCTTCTTTTTGTAACCGATACTGCGGTAATACCGTTCCCTGACCTTGATCAGAAAGTAGCCATGGCCGGGTACGCCGTTACGATGGCAAAAAAGTTCGGCATTCCAAGACCTTCAGTGGCACTTATCGGAGCATCTGAGAAGGTTAGCAGACACTTTCCCAATACCCTCGACTATTCGGTCATGTGCAAGATGGCTGAGAGGGGCCAGATAGCGTCTTGTGTCATGGACGGACCTGTCGATCTCTTCCTGGCCTGCGACCCGGCCAGTGTAAGGATAAAAGGAGTGGATACACCGCTTGCAGGTGATGCCGATATCTTGCTTTTCCCGTCACTTGAGGCATGCAATCCCTTTTACAAGGCACTGATGCTCTTCGGCGGCGGTGAGCTTGCAGGAATGATCTGCGGCACCTCAAAACCTGTGGTGCTCATGTCAAGAAGTGAAAGCGAACTATCAAAATATTACTGTGTTGCACTTGCCTGCATGATGGCAACAACAAACGACAAAAACTGATGGGAAATAGACTTGTACTGGCTGTAAACCCCGGATCTACCAGCACCAAGCTTGCATTATACGATGCTGATAAACAGCTTTTTGAGAAGACACTGAGACACACTTCCGGTGAACTTGAAGGTTTTACGCGGATGGTTGATCAGCTGACCTTCAGGCATGATATAATAATGAAGGCCCTTGAAACTGAAAAGACGGACCTGAAGGAAATTATAGCCATTGTAGGCAGGGGGGGATTGGTAAATCCGATTGAGTTTGGTATTTATGAAGTCAATGACCTGATGAAGAAACATCTGTCGGAGGCAGTGAACGGTGAGCATGCCAGTAACCTTGGAGCACTTATTGCAAGCGAGATCAAAAAGGATCTGCCGGAAGCTAAGGCATATATTGTTGATCCTGTGGTTGTTGATGAGCTGGAGCCGGTAGCGCGACTCTCAGGTCATCCGCTTATAAAAAGGAAATCGATTTTTCATGCACTTAACCAGAAGGCTGTTGCAAGGATATATGCTGCCTCGGTCGGCAAGGATTATGAGGACCTGAACCTGGTCGTAGCACACATGGGAGGCGGAATAAGTGTAGGGGCTCACCGCAAAGGGAGGGTGATAGATGTCAATAATGCCCTGAACGGTGACGGACCCTACTCTCCTGAACGCAGCGGCGGACTGCCCGCGTTCCAGCTTGCTGAAGTTTGCTTCAGTGGCAAATACACAATTGATGAGGTGCGTTCGATGATTGCTGGCAAAGGAGGAATGGTTGCCTATCTCGGCACCAACAGTTTCCTGGAAGCATGCAACAGGGCTGATGCCGGCGATGAGCAGGCCGCACTTATTGTTGAAGGCTGCAGCTACCAGACAGCCAAGGAGATAGGAGCAATGGCGGCTGTTCTCTGCGGAGATGTCGATGCAATCATTTTGACCGGAGGCCTGGCATATGACACTAAGCATGTCGAAAGGATAAGCGCCATGGTGAAAAAGATTGCGCCAGTATTTATCTATCCCGGCGAGGATGAGCTGAAAGCCCTCGCATTCAACGGTTTTTTAGCTGTTACAGGTAAAATTGCAATCAAAGAGTACAAAGGGTGATGCCGTTGCATAAATGTTAGGGTCACCATCGTGAATCACACTACTGCCTATTGCCTAATGCCTATTGCCTAAGGCACGGAGAGTGCCACCGGAAGAATTTTCCCGTTAAAAAACTTATTGCCGTTGATTGCAAAATCCGCAATAAACGTTGCCATGGCAGCAGGTGAGACCGGGGCATCAGCACCCGGGAAAGCCCGGCTGAACATCTCAGTCTGCACCGCGCCCGGACAGAGACAGTTGAATGAGATGCCCCTGTCGGCATATTCCGCAGCAAGGCACTCTGTAAGGATCGCCAGCGCTCCCTTGGAGGCACTGTAATAGGAGAGTCCTGCAAATTTAAGACTGCCCTGGAAGCCTCCCATACTTCCGATGTTGACAACATGTGAACCCTGCACGAAAAGAGGCATAAGCTCTGCAATCAGGGCGGCTGCTGACGTGAAGTTAACTGCCACCAGTGATGCAATCTCATTTTCACTGTGTTCCGTGAATGGCTTATTCACAAGATGACCGGCATTGTTAATCAGAATATCTATCGTGCCCGGATCAATGCTGAGGCTGTTTTTAAGCTCCCTGAGCGATGATCCCGGCCCGGCAATATCCATGGGTATTCCGGTAATGTTTTTGTACGGACTGCCTCCGGCAAGGCTCCTGAGGGCTTCCTCGTTACGGGCAATTGCGATCAGACGGTTCCGGGGGTCCCCGGCCAGTTGGATGACGACCTCCCTGCCAATGCCTGACGATGCTCCTGTGACAATGATATTCATTTTATTCTCAGTGTGTTGGATTGTTTTTGAATTTTTTGATCAGGGACACTTACTGTAAATATACTAATTTTGCTTTTATTTGTACCCTCTTTACTGGAATAGGCACGATGAAGAAAGTCTTTATCATTATTGTATGTATATTGCTGAATTCAAGTTTGTTTGCGCAGATCGTAACAGAGCAGGCAAAGCCTGCCTATGACCCGCAAAACAGTTTGACGGATCAGCCTTTGCAGCGGTCTGACCAGAAGCCGCCCCTCAGGGAGAGGCTGTTTTTCGGCGGCTACTTCGGGCTGCAGTTTGGAGACTATACAAATATTGAAATTGCTCCCATGATCGGGGTATGGTTGCTGCCGCGTGTTGCCGTGGCCCTCGGACCGTCATTCCAGTATTATGCCACACCCTATATCGAAACAACCATTTACGGCGGCAGCTCATACGTTCAGCTTATGCTCCTGCGTGATCTGAATAACATCCTGCCGGTAGGCATCCACCTTGGCATCTACGGCCAGGCTGAATATGAAGGACAAAGCCTTGACAACTCATACGTTTCCTATATAAGCGGCTTACCGGATTCTGACGGCAGAATGTATTCGGATGCATTTCTTCTCGGGGCAGGTATATCCCAGCCTCTTGGTGGCAGGGCGGCAATAAACCTGAGTTTCCTCTGGGCTCTGAACCAGCCGGAGTATTATATCTACGATTTACCCGAGATAAGGGTAAGCTTTCAGTTTTAAATTATATAATGTAGTATAAATTATTATAAAACAAATATTTATGAAACTAGAATATAGCAGATTTGTTTCACTCGTTTACACTCTTTATGAAGGTGACATCAAGGGCAGGGTGCTCGAGACGGTTGAGGAGAGCGCTCCGCTCAATTTTGTTTACGGAACGGGCAGGCTGCTGCCGGCATTTGAAGAAAACCTGGCAGGACTGGAAGACGGATCACTCTTTGATTTCCATCTCGATGCCGTTGATGCCTACGGGGAGAAACGCGAGGAGATGCTTGTCAGCCTTCCGAGAAATATCTTTGAAGATGAGGGTGTTCTGAGAAGCGAAATATGTTTTGTAGGTAATACTGTCCCGATGATGGATTCTCACGGTGAACGTATGAACGGCATCGTGACAGAGATCGGTGATGATTTTGTGAAAATGGATTTCAACCATCCGCTTGCCGGCACTGACCTGCACTTCTCAGGGAAGGTCATCGGTGTTCGCGAAGCCACTCCGGAAGAGTTGGCGGGTCCGTCTTCAGGCTGCTCATCATGCGGCAGCCGGACCAGCAGCGGTTGCGGCGGCTCATGCGGATGATGCCCGGAGCGGATGCATGCTTGCGCTCCGCCTTATGGCAGAGCGGCTGTTAAGCAAAGCGGGAGAGCAAGTATCCTGCCATACAGGCGGCTGTTTCCTGAGGTTCTCACATCACAGGAGTTAATCCCTGCTTCATTTTTTCACCGTACTTTTTGATTGTTGTGCCTGTCAGCCGTTTACCGTCCTGGGAAGCGTCTCCTGAGGGGCTATATCTGCATTGCCCGATAAAATGAAGTATGAGCTCCCTCTCTTGAACGAAGCTTAATTGCAAAGCCAGAAATGAATATTCCGGGAGAGGGGAGGAAACGACTGTAAAAATGCGATTCCTGACGACTTCAGGTTTTTCCGGGTAATCCCAACCCGGTTATCCCGGTAAATTCTAATCACCTCCCTCAAAAACAATCCTATTTACAAATGTAAACGAGACAAACTGGTATAAACCATATCCCTTAAATTACAAATGTGATTAAAGTTTATTCACGTTTGTAAATTATACTTGTAATCAACTATTTATGCCTATATATATCAATATATCAGTTAATTAATTCAAATTATATACAATTATTGTTTATCACCTGTGATCCTTTAAAGCCAGTATCGTTTAGAAATGCCTATAACTATTAGCATAACAAATATATAATCAGTACATTATAATATCTAAAGTCAATAATTAATTCAGATAATTGTCACGAATACTGGTGACTATTGCGATCCACAGGCAAGAAAAGCAGCCGCTAATATAAGGGTATGGCTGTGTAAGATTACACATGTAAATCACATTTAATTACATGTGTAAACAATACATTATTTACATTTGTAACAAATGGTTTTTATTATGAAAGATAGAATCCTTGCGTTTTTACAGAGTGAAAACAAAAGTGCTGCTCAATTTGCAGAGGAAATCGGGGTTCAGCCTTCCGGTATTTCTCATATCCTCTCCGGAAGAAACAATCCCAGCCTTGATTTTGTAATGAAGATGCTGCACCGGTATTCATCATTGTCAGCGGAGTGGTTGCTGTTTGGCCGGGGTGCAATGTATAAATACACATCGCAGCCCACGTTGTTCGATATTCCTTTGTCAGAAGGTATCTCCGGCGGGGCTGCCACCGAAGTCACTGAGCTTCCTTCTGAACCTGTTTACTCTTCTGACAGACCCGAAACTTCTTCAGAAGCTGTTTCTCCTGGAGATGATAATCATGCAATGAAGGAAAAGGTCCTGACAAAGGTTTTGTTATTCTATTCTGACAAATCCTGCTCTGAATACACACCTTCCTGAAAAAATCATCTCAAATGTTCTAACTTTGCAGGCTGGTAATGAGCTTCGATGAAAAAGAGGATAGAAGATTTTACTGTTACTGAAAACCGCCGGCTGACAGACAGTTTCCATGTCATAAAGCTCACTGCTGCAACACCTTTGCCTGAAATCCTGCCCGGACAGTTCGTGCAGGCCCTGGTTTCGGACAGTCCCGGAACCTTTCTTCGCCGGCCTCTCTCGGTACATGATGTTGATGTTTCTGAAAACACACTGTCGCTCCTGATTCAGATAGCAGGCAAAGGAACTGAACACTTGTCAAGGCTTCAGCCGGGTGAAAAACTTAACCTGATTTACCCGCTGGGTAACTCGTTCACCCTTCCGAAAAAGGGTGAGAGCGTGCTTCTGACTGGTGGCGGTTGCGGAATGGCGCCCCTGTTTTATCTTGGACGAAAGGTCATTGAATCAGGAGCATACCCTCATTTTGCACTTGGCTTTCGCAACCGGTCAAGGATCATCGGGAATGAAGAGTTCAGGAAGCTGGGGAAAGTTCATCTTGCCACGGAAGATGGGTCGGAGGGTTACCGGGGATTTGTTACCGGAATACCGGCTTTCAGGGAGGAAAACTGGGACAGGGTCTACAGCTGCGGGCCTGAAGCGATGATGAAGGCAGTTGCAGCCGAATGCCTTCGCAGGGACATATTCTGCGAGGTTTCTCTCGAAAACCTGATGGCGTGCGGAATAGGCGTATGCCTCTGCTGCGTGGTGCCAACCACCTCCGGCAACCTTTGCACATGCACCGACGGACCGGTCTTTAACGTACACAATCTGAAATGGCAGACCTCAGGATAAAAATTGGATCACTGCTGCTTAAAAACCCGGTGCTGATGGCATCCGGCACCTGCGGGTACGGCTCCGAGATGGAGGATTTTATAGATATTGCGGAGCTTGGAGGCATAATCGTTAAGGGAACCACACTTGAACCAAGGGAAGGTAACGCCTATCCGAGGATGGCAGAGACCGCCTCCGGCATGCTTAACGCAGTGGGACTTCAGAACAAGGGCATAGATTATTTTGAAAAGAATATATATCCGCGCCTCTCAAAGTATGATACCCATGTCATTGTTAACGTGAACGGCAACACTGTGGAAGATTATACCAGGCTCTCCAGCCGTCTTGCCAGCCTGGATGCCATCCCTGCAATCGAGCTGAACATCTCTTGCCCAAATGTCAAGATGGGAGGGATGATCTTCGGAACCAATCCCGGTGCTGCAGCTGAAGTCATTGCGGCTGTAAGAAAAGTATATCACAAAACACTGATAGTAAAGCTGTCGCCTAATGTCACAGATATAACCGAGTTTGCCCGTATCTCGGAAGGTGAGGGAGCTGATGCCATTTCCCTTATCAACACCCTGTTGGGGATGGCTGTGGACGCCGGCACCATGAAACCAAAGCTCTCTACAGTCACGGGAGGCCTCTCCGGTCCTGCAATCAAGCCTGTGGCTCTCAGGATGGTATGGCAGGCCGCAAAAGCTGTCACCATCCCTGTTATAGGTATCGGAGGCATCATGGATGCCACGGATGCCCTTGAGTTCATTATGGCCGGCGCCACAGCCGTACAGGTCGGGACAGCCTCATTTATAGAACCCCGTACAGCAGTGAATGTCATCGGCGGAATAAATACATTTCTTGACACAAGAGGTTTCACCTCAGTAAGCCAGATCACCGGAATAATTAATAGAAGTTAAGGCCGTTTCACTTTAAATTTGTAAATTTAGGGGCGGAATAGGATTTATTAACTTTAATATAATAAGCAATCATGGCAGAAAATTTGCAAATTGACAATCTGGACAGAAAGATCCTGGATATTATCACCAAGAATGCCAGGATACCCTATCTGGAGGTGGCGCGCGACTGCAATGTGTCTGGCGCAGCGATACATCAGAGGGTCCAGAGACTGATCCGGATAGGTGTGATAAAAGGGTCAGAGTTCAAAGTAGATCCGGTGATGGTTGGGTTCAGGACCTGTGCCTATATTGGGTTGTTTCTGGATAACCCCGGCAAATACAAGGAAGTCATCAAGAAACTCAAGGACATACCTGAAGTAATTGAATGTCACTACACAACAGGCAACTATTCACTGTTCATCAAGGTTTATACGCGTGACAACGAGCACTTGCGTGAAGTTCTTACGGACAAGATTCAGGTGATACCCGGTGTTATGAGGACTGAAACCCTGATTTCGCTTGAGGAATCTATCAGCAGGCAGATACCGGTCCTGTCGAAATAAACTGGTTTTGCTATCCGTGCAGGAGAGACGCTTGAGAAGGGCGTCTCTTTTTTATGCAAACATTCTGAATAGCGAGATTATTCGCAGGCTCATGATCCCCGGGTGGGCACTTTAAAAGAAAAAGGACTCGGCAGGCGGGATTATGCCGCCTGGCGGCGGCATGATCCCTTAAAGGGGACTCCTACAAAACAAACAATGCGTCCCGACAGTGTCGGGACTTATCATTTGTTGTTTTCTTCGCGGAACTTAAGCCTGACGGCTTGTTCCGCTCTTCAAACAACAAATGCTCCTCACGGAGCATTGTTTGTTTTGTGATCCAGCTGGGATTCGAACCCAGGACCCCATCCTTAAAAGGGATGTGCTCTACCAGCTGAGCTACTGAATCAGTCCCATTTTTTGCGAGTGCAAATGTAGGGCAAATAATTTTCCGATCAAAAAAATAATTGATATTTATGGAAAATAGTAAAAAAAAATTCCCCGGGACACTTGACCCTGATTTGTAACTATCTTTGTCCGCCATCAATGACAGCATGAGACGCTATAACTTCAGGGACAAGGTAGTGATTGTGACCGGTGCATCATCAGGCATAGGCAGAGCCACAGCACTGGAATTTGCCCGCAATGGCAGCAAGGTCGTGATTGCAGCACGTTCTGCCGACAAACTCCGCACCCTGGAAGAGGAGATAAAGGAAATTGGCGGCACCTCACTGGCAGTCGTTACCGATGTGTCAAAAGAGGAAGACTGCCGCAGAATGGTTGAGGCAACAATCGAAAAATTCGGTACAGTACACATTCTTATAAACAATGCCGGCATCTCGATGAGAGCTTTATTTGAGGAAGTTGAAATCCCGGTTCTGAAGCGGCTTATGGATGTGAATTTCTGGGGTACAGTCTACTGTACGCGATATGCCCTTCCATATGTTGTCGCAAACAAAGGTTCGATAGTAGGTGTGTCATCCACGGCTGGCTATCACGGACTGCCCGGCCGCACAGGGTATTCTGCCTCAAAGTTCGCTATCCACGGTTTCCTGGAGACACTAAGGATTGAATACATGACGCAGAAGCTTCATGTCATGATAATCATGCCCGGATTTACTTCCTCTGAGATACGCAGGCACGCCCTGGTCGCAGACGGCTCGGAACAGGGTGTTTCACCCAGGGAAGAGAAGAAAATGATGACCCCGGAATATGTGGCATACTGGGTACTCAAAGGCATCAGGAAAAGAAAAAGAAACAAGATCATGACCGTGTCAGGCAGACTTATTGCCCTGCTGCAGAGGATATTCCCCAAAACGGTTGACTACCTGTTTTTCCTCACGATGAAAAATGAGCCTGACTCACCCTTAAAGTAAAAACCATGCCCGATACAGCATTGCTTGTGCGCAACAAAAAGCGTCAGGTGCTCAAATGCCTCCCGGGGCCTGTCACCTACGCAGAGAAAAAAGCCTTCGGACTTGCTTCCGAATTAGCAGTTTCCGGGTATGCTGCCGGCAAACCTTACCTGGGCGAGCCGCTTGTGATATATTACATGGAGCTTGCACGCATAACTGCCTGTGAGGTAGGCCTGGGAGTTCCGGCTGTCATCAGTGCGCTGTTGTCAGGTATAACCCATGGCAGCGAAGAGTGGAAGAAGATTGATGATCTCAGGGACCCGGCAATTAAAACCGTTATCACAGGATTATCCCGTGTCACGGCCCTCAAGGGCAGGGACTTCACAGGCCAGGCAGAGAATTTCCGGAAGCTTCTGCTGACACTTGCCGATGACGGGAGGGTCATACTTATCGCTCTGGCTGAGAGGCTTCTGATGATGCGCCGGCTGAAGAAGCTTCCCGAAAAGGAACGACTCCCGCTGGCATCGGAGACTTATTTCCTGTTTGCCCCTCTGGCCCACAGGCTGGGATATTACAACATCAAGTCGGAAATGGAAGACCTGGCGATGCAGCTGATGGAACCGGGCGAATACAACGAGATCGACGCGAAGCTGAAGCAGACCACTACCTCCAGGAACAGGCTCATAAGGGAGTTTTCACAGCCGCTGAAGGCCAGGCTTGATGCCATGGGCATGAGTTATGAGCTCAGGAGCCGGACAAAGTCAGTGCACTCCATATGGCAGAAGATGAAGCGGCAGGGAGTGAACTTCGAGGAGGTTTTTGACATCTTCGCCTTACGCATTATTATTGATGCTGACCCCGCCCATGAAAAGTCATCATGCTGGCAGGCATATTCAGTTGTAACAGACCTTTACCAGCCTGACCCCAGCAGGTTGCGCGACTGGATATCCGTGCCCAAAACAAACGGTTATGAGTCGTTACACACTACAGTTGCAAACAAGGAAGGCAAGTGGGTGGAGGTGCAGATACGGACAAAACGCATGGATGAGATTGCAGAAAAAGGCCTTGCAGCTCACTTCCGCTATAAGGGGTTAAAAGGCGAGGGCGGTCTCGATGCATGGATGGCGCAGATGCGCGAGGTGCTCGGCACAGTGGAAAAGGAGGGAAGCGACTTCCTGGGAGAGATAAGGCCGGGACTCTATTCCGACGAGGTATTTGTCTTCACACCCAAGGGAGAGGTGAGGCAGCTGCCGGCAGGTGCCACACTGCTCGACTTTGCCTTTGACATCCATACCGGGGTGGGATCAAAATGCGTGGGAGGCAAGGTCAACGGACGCAACGTACAGCTAAAGCACAAGCTGCAGAACGGCGACCATGTCTCTGTCATTACCTCCGTTAAACAATCGCCCAAGCGCGACTGGCTGGCGTTTGTCATCACCAACAAAGCCCGCACGAAGATCAGGCAGGCTCTGAACGAGGAGAAGGTGAAGCTGGCAGCCGAAGGCAAGGAGATACTGGTGCGGAGACTGAAGAACTGGAAGATCCCGTACGGGGATGCTACAGTGGTCAGGCTTCTTGAGGAGTACGGATTCAAGAATGCCCAGGATCTTTATTTCAGCATAGCCATCGGCGAGATTGAACTCCTGCAGCTGAAGAAAGTCCTGCTGCGGGCGGACGAAGAGGCTGAACCGGCTGCCGCAAAAGTGCCTGAGGTGCATGCACATGATGATGCAATTAAGGGAGGGGCTGACTTCCTTGTCATAGATGAGAAAGTGGAAGGGCTAGACTACAAACTTTCGAAATGCTGCAACCCGGTGTTCGGCGACCGCATCTTCGGGTTTGTCACAATCCTGGAGGGTATCAAGATACACCGGGCTGGCTGCCCCAATGCCGAGTACATGACCTCAAACTTTCCGTACAGGATTCTACGGGCCAGATGGACCAGGCTCGATGCAGCCAGGGGATTTCTGACATCGGTAAAGTTAACCGGTATTGAAAACCTGGGTATTGTCGCACGCATATCCGACATACTTACGGAATACAAGGTATCGGTCAAGAACTTCACCTACAAGATGGATAACGGTCTCTTTGAAGGCAGGATCGATCTGCTGGTACCGAACATCAATGTTCTCTACGGTCTGATAAAAAAGATACAGTCTGTCAAGGGTATAACCAAAGCATCCAGGCTTGAGAATTAATATCTAGGGTCGGGAAGCACAGGCAGCTTAGCCATCTTTTCCACTTCAACAGAGGTTGAGCCAAACTCCTCAACAACCTTTCCCTGAATGAGATACGTCCCGCTGCCGCGGAACGGCCATTTGACCAGCGACTGAGAGAAATGGGTTGTGTCAAAGAACTCGCCGCTGTTGTCAATGAAGCATCCGAAGTTCATCCAGTCTCCCTTCACCGTCTTGATATATTTCACCGTCACAAGGTGTCCTACCATTTTGACTTTGCGGCCTGCTTTTTCGTGCATTTCCGACGCCATCACCTCGCCCCTGAACTTTGTCTGCAGCATGTCGAACCATGAGAGTGTCACCGGAAAGCCCAGGAGCTCAATCTCGTCGTAGGCATCCTCCAGCCTTGACTGTTCAAAGGGAGGCATCACAAACTTTTTCGGTTCAGGATTAAAGAGCGTACGAGCCGTCTCACTCTTCCCCCTGTTGATAAGCATGTGTGCCTCCCACAGCAACAGCGCCTTGCTCTTACCGGTGGACCTGAAGGCTCCGGTACGTATCAGTATAACGGTCTGTTCAAGACCTGGACCAACACGTGAGATAAAGTCACCAATATCTTTATAATCACCATTGTTATCACGTTCTTTTATGATCTCATGTGCCAGGCTGTTTTCCAGTCCCGCTATATGTATCAGTCCCAGGTAAACGCTCTTTCCGTATATGGTGGTTTTGTATGTGCTTTTATTTATGCATGGTGCCTCTATGGCTGCCCCCTCGCGTTTTGCCTCGTGCACATAGACCCATGTGCGGTAGAAACCTCCGAAGTTATTTATGACGGCCACCATGAACTCGAGGGGGTAGTGTGTCTTCAGCCACAGGCTCTGAAAGCTCTCGACGGCGTATGAGGCCGAGTGTGCCTTGGAGAACGAGTAACCGGCGAAGGACTCGATCTGGCGCCACACCTCCTTTGTTATCTCTTCGGGGTAGCCCTTCTCACGGCAGTTGGCAAAAAACCTCTCAGTGATCTTCATCATCTCCTGCCGCGAACGGTGCTTGCCGCTCATGGCGCGGCGAAGCGTGTCGGCGTCGGACAGATCGAGGCCCGCGAAATGATGGCACACCTTCAGCACATCCTCCTGGTAGACCATCACCCCGAAGGTCTCGCTTAGGAGCTCTTTCATCACGGGGTGGATATACTCAAATTTATCGGGGTTATGGAAGCGGTAGATGAACTGCCGCATCATGCCTGAGCGGGCCACACCGGGCCTGATGACCGAGCTGGCAGCCACAAGTGTCAGGTAATCATCGCATCTCAGCTTCTGCAGCAGTCCGCGCATGGAAGGACTCTCAATATAAAAGCACCCTTTGGCGTCGCCGCGCCTGAGATGATCCTTTACCAGCGGGTCGTTCTTGAACTGCTGTACGGCATGCACGTCGACATCCACGCCGCGGTTGGCGCGTATGATCTCCGCACTCTCCCTGATATGTCCTATGCCTCTCTGGCTCAGTATGTCAAGCTTCTCGTATCCCAGCTCCTCGGCAGTGTACATGTCCCACTGCGTTGTCGGAAACCCTTTGGGCGGCATGTCGAGCGCCGTGTAGCAGCAGACAGGATCTTCCGATATAAGGACCCCGCCGGCGTGTATGCTGCGCAGGTTGGGGAAGTCGGCAATTTTATTGCCGGTCTCAAAGATCATGTCCTGTATCTCGCCGCGGTTACTGACGGCAGACGGGTTGTCAATCAGGGCGTCTATCTCATCAACGGGCAGTCCGTGCACCTTGCCCAGCTCACGCACGATCGACTTGCCGCGGAAGGTGTTTACGGTGCCGAGGAGGGCGGTATGACGGTGACCGTAACGCCTGAAGATATACTCGGTGACGGTGTCACGTTCCTTCCATGAATAGTCTATGTCGAAGTCGGGCGGCGAGGTGCGTTTGGGGTTGATGAAGCGCTCGAAGTAAAGGTTGAGGTCGATGGGGTCAACATTGGTGATCTTCAGGCAGTAAGCAACGACGGAATTGGCGCCGCTGCCGCGCCCGACATGATAGAATCCGCAGGCCATGGAGTAGCGGATTATGTCCCATGTTATGAGGAAATATGCGGAGAAGCCGAGGCGGTCGATGATCTCCAGCTCATGCCGCACCCTCTCTTCAGCCACCCTGTTATTTTTTCCGTAACGGTATTTCATTCCGTCCCATGCCAGCTTCTCGAGCAGCAGCTTGTCGTCGTACCTGCTGGCCGAGTAGATCTTTTTGTTCTTGTGCGTGGTGAAGTCGATGTCCAGCGAGCAGTCGCTGAGCAGCCTGCGCGTGTTGTCAGTCACCTGCGGCCACATCTCAAAGGGGCGGATGAGCTCATTCTCAGGTATGATGATCTCGTCGGGCGAGGCTGTCATATGAGGCTCCAGGCGACTGAGGAGGATGTTATTGTCCACGGCGCGCAGGCTGCGGTGCACGGGGTAGTCGGCTGGCGATTCTATTGTAACAGGCTGCATGACAATGCATTTCGAGATCTGTTTCTTTGTCATTGACATCAGCCTGCCGGCGGCAGAGGGACGTATGCCGAGGTACTCATTGTCGCGCAGGACGGCAGGGACGCCGGCGGCGGAAACGCCTGTGCTGCCGGATCTGTCTGCACCGCCGGCGGGGTAGACGATATACGCATTCCGGAAGGAGGGAGGCTGAGAGGGGAGAGGCTCTCCGGTTAAATTATGGTGGGTGAGGAACTCGTTCAGCTCGCGGAAGCCCTCGTTGTTGCGTGCGATGCCGATATACAGGAGTTTGTTGCCGTCCCGGAATTCTATCCCGGCCGCCGGGGTGATGTCGCGGCTGCGGCACTCGCGCACGAAGTCGGGCACGCCGGTGGTGTTGTTGATATCGGTCAGCACCAGTCGCTGTACGCCGGCAGCCGCGGCGAGCTCAGAAAGGCGTTCGACCGTTATGGTGCCGTATCTCAGACTGTAATATGAATGACAATTAATGTACATACAGGCAATAGGCAATAGGCAATAGGCAATAGTGGTTAGTGATAGTGCCAGCCACGGATTCTCTCTTCCATGCGCGACTTCTCAGTAAGCATTTCGGAAGCCTTTCTGAGCTCGCGCTCGCTGCGTTCCGCAGCGGTCATCACCCCGGCGGCTCTGCGTATGGCATGACGCCCGAAGCGGCTCCTGAGCGTGTCCATTGTCATGTACAGGCTCACCATCTCGGGTGTGTCCTCGAACATGTCAAGCTGCTGCACCCCTCGCACCAGTCCGCTCACCCTAACGCCTATCAGCCTGATGAGCATGCGCCGCTGCCAGAGACGGCGGAAGAGGCTCTGCGCCTCGCTGATGAGCACATGATCGAAGGCGGTATAGGGTATGCGCTGCTGCAGCGTGTGCGTGTCGAAGTCGGAATAGCGTATGCGCACCGTGATGCACGAGGCGAGCTTCTCCTGGCGGCGCAGCTCATAGGCCAGCTTCTCGGTCATGCTTATGATCAGCTGGCTGAGCATCACCGTGTCGGTGGTGTCGCGGTCGAAGGTGTGCTCGGTGCTGATCGACTTCTGTTCGGAATAGCTGATGACAGGCGAGTTGTCTATGCCGTTGGCCTTCTTCCATATTTCCGTACCGTTCTGGCCCATGAGCGACTCCAGCATCTCCGCCGGTATGACACGCAGGGTGTGTACGGTTGAGATGCCCATCGAGCGCAGCATGTGGTATGTCTTCTGCCCTATCATCGGTATCTTGCGGATAGAGAGCGGGTCAAGGAAGGGGAGGACATACTGCTGCGCCACCTCCTTCTCGCCGTTGGGCTTGGCCTCGCCGGCAGCGATCTTCGAGACGGTCTTGTTGACCGAGAGGCCCATGGAGATGGGCAGTCCCGTCTCTTTTATTATCGTGCCGCGCAGCTCATGCGCCCAGCGTGCACAGCCGTAGAAGCGCTCCATACCCGTGAGATCGATATAGTGCTCGTCCACCGAAGCCTTCTCATACAGAGGGGATTTTTCGGCGATGATGTCAGTGACCATGCGCGAATATTTCGTGTACATCTCCATGTCGCCGCGCACAAAGACAGCCTCGGGGCACATCGCCCTTGCCATCTTCATGGGCATGGCCGAGCTGACGCCGAAGCTGCGGGCCTCGTAGCTGCAGCTCGAGACCACGCCGCGGTCAGAGCCGCCGCCGACGATCACCGGACGGCCGTTGAGCCGGCTGTCGCGCACCCTCTCCACGGAGACAAAGAAGGTGTCGAGGTCAAGATGAAGTATGCTTCGCGATTCCATGTTTCAGTCTTCAGTCAATTCAGGCAATAGGCAGTAGGCAATAGGCAGTAGTGTACTTCAGTCTTCAGTCTCCGGTCTTCAGTCAGTAACTTATTGATTGACTGTCGACTGACGACTGTCTTGATTGATGACCTGCGGCCAATGACCCACCGGGTCATTTGTTAACGCTCGGCCCTCTACTGCCTTATTTTTTTTCATTTTCTGCTTGTTATTTCAAAAACTTCATTTATCTTTGATTAGAAATTAATCAAACTTATGATTACAATATAATCAATTTTATAATATGTACTTCGCAACGAACATAAAATTTTTAAGAAAACGCCGCGGACGCACGCAGGACGATGTGGCATCGGCACTGCAGATGAAGCGCCCGACGCTGAGCGGCTATGAGAACGGCGTGGCACAGCCTGGCATTGAGGCACTTGTGGCTTTCTCAGGGTATTACAACATCTCCCTTGACACCATGCTCAAGATAGACCTTACACAACTGTCAGAGAGCCAGCTGGGTGAGCTTGAGAGGGGCTATGACGCCTATATTAAAGGCAGCAACCTCAGGGTACTGACAACAACTGTTACACCTGACAACCGTGAGAATATTGAGCTGGTGAACGAGAAAGCCAGGGCAGGATACACCACCGGTTATGCTGATCCTGAGTTTATCGGCGACCTTCCGCTGTTCAACCTGCCCTTCCTGTCGCGAAACCGCAAATACCGCACATTCCAGCTCAAAGGCGACTCTATGCTGCCAATCCCGGATAAGTCGTGGGTGACAGGTGAATTTCTGCAGGACTGGCATGAGATAAAGAGCGGTAAGGCTTATATCATACTGACCACCAGTGACGGAATTGTCTTCAAGGTTGTGGAGAACAGTATCGAAAAAAACGGCATGCTGGTGCTCTACTCGCTCAATCCCCTCTATGAGCCCTATGAAGTCCATATAAATGATGTAAGGGAGATATGGCGGTTTGTACATTATATCAGTGATGAGCTGCCTGAGCCGGTCCTTCCCGAGAAGCAGCTTCTGCGTACCGTAGCCACCATGAAGCAGGATCTGTACCAGCTGAAGAAGAGTATCGGACGCGATATCCAGGATGCGACCGAAATATAGCATGGAGCATGCTGGCGATACGCCCTGACACTTCATGCTTCTGTTTATTCTTTGCATGCTTTTTGTGGTTTTTAAAAGGTCAATAAACCTTCCTGTCATGAAAACAAAAATTTTGCTGGTCCTGATGATGATGTCAGTTGCTTACGCCGCTGAAGCACAGATAATACTCAATGTTGACGCTCATCAGAAAAAGCCGGACAAGGATATAACATTCAAATATCTCTCCAAAAACCCGCAATCAGGAATCGTGCTGAGAGCAATTGAAAAGGGCACCGGGGAGACAATAGAAATTAATTCCCGTGATCTGAAAAACTTTGAGTTCATGCCAACAGACCTAAATCAGGTATGGCAGAGTGAATTATTGAAAGCAAAGACATATGAGAGACTACTGCGGGGGTTCCAGTACGATCTGCGTAACGCCATGGAAGAAGAGATGGGCGAGTATCTTGGCAGGTTGGAGCAGGCTGACAGATTTTATGTAGACAATTACCTTGAGACAAGACTCTACGGCATCCTCCGAAGGATCTATCCGGTGCGTCCGGATGACGGACGCCCGGGAATAATGAGCCTTCGTATTGTCACCGATCTTTCCCCTGATGCATGGGTTGGCCCCGATGGTACGATGATCATCACCACTGGTATGATCGTGGCGGTAAACAGTGAAGATGAACTGATGGCGCTGATGGCACAGGAGGTTGCCCATTTCGCCCTTGATCATTACATGATCAACTATGACAGCCTGGTTGGGAACATTACTGAACCGGACCTGTCACTTGTAATAAAATACAATACTGTCCAGGAAAGACAGGCTGACGGATGTGCAGTATCAGTCCTGAAGATTCTTGATAAAAATCCTGCTGCCCTCGGATCGGTCCTAAGGAAGGTGAGACGGTACGGTGAGATAACCGGTGACTATTATCTGACAACTGTTAACGGCACATTTCCTCAAGCCTTAATCAGAGCGGCCGCATTCAATGATACAGATACCTTCTTCTCAGCGGACTATGAGAAAATGATATCACCTGTAATCTCATACACAGCCTTTGATGCATATAATCAATCGCAGTACTCGCTTTGCAGTTGGCTTCTGAACCGGAATATAGAATCAGGTGAAGTTACAGCCGAAGATTATATACTCATGTCGCAGGCACTTCTCCTGCTCTCGGGCACCCAGGAGCAAGACAGGGAAGCCCTGGAGATGGTGCGCCGGGTTATCGTTCCGGGCACTGCAGTGCCGGCTGAAGCATACAAACAGGAGGCCCTGGTACTGATGAGAATGGGTCGTGATAATGAAGCTGCAGCGTCACTTGACCGTTATGCTGTGTCACTGGAGGAGAATTATAAGAAGTACACATCAATGAGCGGAGACTGGTCCCAGATGCTGTCTTATATTTCCGCGGAGAAAAATTGGGTTGAAAGGACGCGCAGGAGGTAACCGGTTGAAACTTCCTGCCAATGAAATTTATCCTTTTTTTTCCCGTTTATTTACATAATTACTTCATTAAGACATTATGCCCGGAAAGGAATATAACCCCGCCATGCACACTGCAGAACATATCCTCAACTCGGTGATGGATAAGATGTTTCATTACGGCCGTTCATTCAACAGCCACATTGAGGATAAGAAGAGCAAATGCGATTACAAGGCCAGGCGGGCACTTACAGACAGGGAGGTTGCAGCTGTGGAAAGAACAGTTAATGAGATAATTAAATTAAACCTACCAGTGGGAGAGGAGTATGTTGGCAGGAGGGAGGCTAACGAAAAGTATTTTACCGGAAAGCTGCCGGAAAATGCCGGTGAGAAGATCCGCATTATAACCGTCGGAAGCTTTGACGCATGCCCGTGCATCGGACAGCATGTTGCGAATACCTCAGAAATCGGCATGTTCTCAGTTACCTCAACAGATTTTACCGAGGGAATACTGAGGATAAGATTTAAATTGAATTAATTAAAAAAACCGGCTTTCGCCGGTCTTTTTTTATTCCCTTGTTATCTTGACGATCATTTCGTTTTACTCCTTTGAGATTTTGACAATCATATCGACTATTGCGGGTATATCGGCATCAGCTATTTTGCCTTTATAAACACCCCTGACAATCCTGTTCTTGTCAACAATGACAACAGTGTAACTGTCTTTTGGCATTCCCCAACTCTGGTGCAATATGCCTTCATAATCGAAGAGGATGGTTGTGTCATATTTCTTCGCTTTTTTATCGGCGATAGACCGCACAAGCCCGTTCGGTTTCCAGGTCGATTTCAGGTCTACAATTCCGAAACCTTTAAAGTCATTCTCACTGATTATTTTGTCAACATCGGTTGCCTTGTTGACGGCGTCATTAAACGCATCATTGAGGTCAGATTCGTCAGGATCAACATAATTGATCTGGAGTACCTTGCCCGGCCATGTGTTCATGGTGAATTCTTTCTTGTCAGCATCCGGCAATACCCATTCAGGAGCTTTCTGGCCTACCTCAAGTTTACCCTGTGCAGTTGCATATGGCAGCACCAAGGCTGCAAGGAGGAGAGTGAACAATAATTTTTTCATAATTCCGGTTTCTTTTTTTGTTTTCGAAAGATACAATATTTTGATATATATGCACAACAAGGCAATTATTGTGCCACAGTGACAGAAGAATATTTATACATTTATTTCCGGAATATTTCAGTGCCCGAATGAAGATCAGAAAGATTTAGCTGTCTGAAAAGGATAAGCGAAGGGCGTACAGGACAGCAGTCCGTAAAGCGTCACAGGAAGCCGGCATCGATAAGATAACCCGGCCTAAGGTTTATAAGAACAGGAAGAAATATACCCGGAAAGGCAAGCAACATGTAATCAGAGATGCAAAGAGCCTGGATGAATAATACGGGCATATACAATGTACATGGGGCATGGAGCATGGAGAAATTCAGTCGGCAGTCGCCAGTCAACCGTCAGCAAAGATTGTAAGACTGAGGACTGAGGATTGAAGACTGGAGACTGAAGCCCATCAGACCGTGAGAAAGTCGTGCAGTGGCTTCATGGCACGGAATGCGCTGACTGCCAGGTCGAAACAACCTTCAGAGGTCAGCTCCCGGTCAGTAATTGATCTGTAAGCCAGGAAGCTCTTCATCTTAAGCAGCTCAATATGAGGATGATCACGGGGATATCCCTTGGGAGCTGTCTTAAGTTTCTCACCATCAAGTCCTCCGAAATACTTCTTAAAATCCTTATTATTAATGATCCTGATCAGCCCGTCGGCATTTTCGTCAATTTTCTCCCTGATGGCATTTAGCCATGGTGCCGGTGGTACATAAGCGCCGCCAGCCAGAAATGACGAACCCGGTTCAATATGAAAATAATAACCGGGAAACCTGTCGCCGTTCTTTTTGCCGCCTCTGACCATGAATGCACCGAAATTATCCTTGTAGACCGACTTGTCGTGCGAGAACCTGGTGTCGCGGTTGATCCTGAAGACACAGCTTTTCGCTTCAAGACCCTTATAAATGGGATCGAATTTGACAATTTCGTCAATTACGGCCTGTACAAAGACTTCAAAGTTGTTTCTTGCTTCATCATACGACTTTCGGTTCCTGGCGAACCAATCCCTGTCATTGTTAAGTTTCAGGTTTGAAAGAAACGTAAGGGTAGATTTGTTAATCTGTGGCATAGGGAGTAAGAATTTAAAGCAAATATCGTAAAAAAATAAGTCTCAGGTTCTGATGTATGAGGATCTGAAGGTTGTCGGTGATCGGTTATCAGTTCCCTGGTATTGGTTTCTATAGTATTTGCCTATAATTAATATTATGTTAAATAGGATATGTAACATTGTCCTGCGAAACCAAAAGAAGTTTAAAACGCCTCTTCCCCACTTCTGGTCGTATGATCCATAAAAAAAGGAAGGTACCCCTTTGGAGACACTTTCCTTCATAACAGTCATCATTCCCCGGTAATGCACAAAAAAAGAAGGCACCCATCTGAGGCGCCTTCTTCATAGCAGGTATTATTCCCTGATGTTACAGGTTTTCAACTTTCAGTTTGTATGCTTCAAACTCCGGCATCATCTTAAGCTTCAGATAGATTTCACGCAGAAACTCGAGTGTTGCTACTGATTTCGGGTTTGCCTTTTCGGCTTCAAGGAAGTACGGTACAGCTTTCTTCATCTCCTCGAACGCCTTATCCTTGGCTAGTTCGTATTGCTTGTTGTCGGCGATCATGTTTGCTTCATTAAGCATGTTGTTCGCAATCGAGACATAACAAAGGCCGATGTTGTAATTACTCTCGAACTGTGTCGGATTCTTCACAAGCGATTTATTAAGGCACTCGATTGCCTTCGGATAATCTTCCAGTTTCATGTAAAGGCTGCCCTCCACCAGGTCGAGGATGTAATTCTCCGGATCTAGGGCCATTGCCCTGTGAACAGCTTCAAAAGCTCCGTCAGTATTGTCAGTGTCAAGATAGAACTGTGTTGCCTGAAGCAGGATATCGAGTGTGTCAGGATATGCCCTTGCTCCTTCCAGCAATATGGCTTCTGCATTTACAGTATCTTTCAGCTTGAGGTAACTGTCGCTCATGAATATATAAGGCTTTGTATCTTCAGTGCCTGTTGTGGTGCAGATACGGAAGTATTCGATTGCGTCTTTGTACAACTCGGCGTTGTAAGCGGCCAGTCCTGCGTTGAAGATCACCAGTGTATCGACCACTCCGACATACAGATCGCTTGCAGAAACCTTGACGTTATTTTCAAATGATTTCATTGCCCCTACATAATCCTTCTCATTGAATTTGGTTATAGCCTCATTCAGGAATGAATTGCCAAGCATTGCAAAGGTGTTGTCCCTGATGATGGTGTTCTTCATCTTGGGGTCCATCTGGACACTTTTTTCATAGTTATTGAATGCTTCCATAAGGATATCCGGGTAGAGTCCCATGAACTTGGGATCACCTGAATCAAATGCTGCCTGGCAGAGCTTGCCTTTAACATAATAGGTCTTTGCCAGGCCTGAGGATTTAGGGTTGATTATGGCTTCTTCGATGGCCTCTTTGGCCTTATCATAAGCGCCCTCCCTGATAAAAGTTTCTGCGGCGGTAATTTTTCCCTTCTGGGCTGAAGCAGCAGCTGAGATTATTACTGCGAGTAATAAGAATGTGATCTTCTTCATGATTCGATAATTTGCTTTTAATGTTGTTTCAAAAATATAACTTTAGTATCTATTCTTCAAATAATTTGCCAAATTACTCAGCGGCCTCTTCGGACTGCTCCGAATTATCTGCATCATTCTGGCCATCTTCCTCATTTACTTCCACATAGGCCACAGATGCAATAAGATCATTTTCTCTGATATTTATCAGCCGCACTCCCTGTGTTGCCCTTCCCATTACCCTCAGGCTGCTTACCGGAAGCCTGACTACATTACCGGCCTGGGTAATAATTATCAGGTCATTCTGGTCATTGACATCCTTAAGGGCGATCAGTTTGCCTGTCTTCTCCGTCACATTTATTGTCTTTACTCCCTTGCCTCCGCGGTTGGTGATTCTGTAATCGCCAATTGAAGATCTCTTGCCGTAGCCATGCTCAGACACAACCAGGACATCCTCCGTCTCATTGAGTACGGTTATCATCCCGATAACCACATCATCAGCCCCGGACAGTGTAATGCCCCGGACACCGGATGCGGTCCGGCCCATAGGTCTCACCGTCTTTTCAGGGAACCTGACAGCACGTCCTGACCTGACAGCAAGCATGATCTCATGATGGCCATTTGTCATCCTGGCTTCAAGGAGCTCATCGCCTTCCCTTACCGTTATTGCATTTACTCCGTTTGCCCTTGGGCGTGAATACGCTTCCAATGAAGTTTTCTTGATTACACCCTTGCGTGTGCAAAGCACAATGAAGTTGTTATTGATATACTCTTCATCGTCCAGTGTCCTTATATTGATGAATGCTCTTACGCTGTCGTCCTGTTCTATACTTATAAGATTTTGCATGGCTCTTCCCTTGCTGGTACGCGTTCCTTCAGGAAGATCGTACACCTTCTGCCAGTAACACTTGCCTTTCTGTGTAAAGAAGAGCATTGTGTTATGCATTGTAGCCACATAAATATGCTCAATGAAATCCTCCTCGCGGGTGGTGCCTCCCCTCGCTCCTGTCCCTCCCCTGTTCTGACGGCGGAACTCCGTCAGCGGAGTACGCTTGATATACCCCATGTGTGATATTGTGATCACCATCTCATCGTCAGCATAGAAATCTTCAGGATTGAATTCCCCGGCTGCCGGAACAATCTCGGTACGGCGCTTGTCGCCGAATTTGTCCTTCACGTCCAGGAGCTCATCCTTGATGATCTGCATCTGAAGGGCCTCATCACCAAGTACATTCTTAAGGTATTCTATCAGCTTCTCCACCTCGGTGTACTCTGCCCTGAGCTTGTCCTGCTCAAGACCGGTGAGCTGCCTCAGCCTCATGTCAACAATGGCACGGGACTGCAAATCTGACAGGTTGAAACGTTCCATCAGTCGTTCACGCGCTGTGTCAGCGTTGCTGGAAGCACGTATTATGGCAACAACCTCATCGATATTATCACTCGCAATGATCAGTCCCTCAAGTATATGAGCCCTTTTTTCAGCCTGGTCAAGATCATACCTGGTTCTGCGAAGGATCACCTCATGCCTGTGCTGTACAAAATAATCGATAAGACTCTTCAGCGGCAGCATTTTCGGTCTTCCCCTGACAAGCGCAACGTTATTGACGTTGAACGACGACTGCAGCTGGGAGTGCTTGTAAAGATTGTTAAGCACCACGTTGGCAGGCATCTCCTTCTTAAGGATAATGACCACCCTCATGCCGCTCCTGTCTGACTCGTCATTGATGTAGGAAATGCCCTCAAGTTTCTTTTCGTTGATCAGGTCGGCTATTTTTTTGATCATCTCGGCCTTGTTAACCATATAAGGTATCTCGGTGACGATGATCATTTCCCTTCCTGACTTGGTCAGCTCGATCTCGGTCTTTGCCCTGACCACTATTCGTCCGCGGCCTGTTTCAAAGGCTTCCCTGATCCCCATTTCGCCGTAAATAATGCCTCCGGTAGGAAAGTCAGGCCCCTTGATATGCTTCATCAGTTCATCGACAGTTATTTCCCGGTTGTCGATGAAGGCAATTATCGCATCTACTGTCTCTGAAAGGTTATGCGGCGCCATGTTTGTTGCCATGCCCACGGCAATACCGGAAGATCCGTTGACTATCAGGTTTGGTATGCGGGTTGGCAGGACTGTTGGTTCCTGCAGCGTGTCATCGAAATTGGACTGAAAATCGACTGTCTCCCTTTCAATGTCGGAGAGCGTCTCCTCGGCCAGGCGCTTGAGGCGGGCCTCGGTGTATCGCATGGCAGCAGGACTGTCTCCGTCGATGGATCCGAAGTTACCCTGGCCGTCAACAAAAGGATACCGCATTGACCATTCCTGGGCCATACGCACCATTGCATCATAAACCGATGAATCGCCGTGAGGATGATATTTACCAAGCACCTCTCCCACTATCCTGGCAGATTTCTTATAAGGCCTGTTGGAAAAATTTCCCAGCTCTGACATACCGAAGAGAACCCTTCTGTGAACAGGCTTCAGCCCGTCCCTTACATCGGGTAAGGCCCTTGACACGATGACCGACATCGAATAATCGATGTAGGCCGACTTCATCTCCTCCTCGATATTTACTTTAATAATTTTCGCAAGATCTGACATATCAGATTGATATTAAATGAATTAGAATAATTTTTGATTTTATTGAAAATAATCCCCGAAAATAATGAAAAAGGAGGCTCGTTTTAACCTTTTATGCGGTCTATTTGTTAACATTGGGTGTTAAAAATTGGGCACAATTATTGACAATATATAATTACATTAAAATTAACTTTGAAATCAGGCATTTCATGCACTTATTGTCAGTCTTTCTGACACATTTTCATGGAAGCCGCAACTGAAACATGATGGACGCACATTTCTCACAGAGAGTAAACGATATCCTCGGCTACAGCAAGGAAGAGGCAATCAGGCTTGGCAACAGCCACATAAGCCCTGAACACCTGTTCCTTGGCATATTGCGTGAGGGCGAAGGGGTGGCAGTGGATATTCTTCTCAATAACGGAGTTGACCTTCTCATGCTGAAAGGATCAATAGAGAAGAGCATAAAGGCCGAAAAACCGGTAGCAATGGCAGACAACGAGATACTGCCCCTTCTCAAGAGCACTGAACGTGTTCTCAGGCTTGTACATATCGAAGCAAAAGCAATGAAAACCAGGGTTATAGACACAGAACACCTGCTTATGGCCATACTCCGCGACGAGAGCAACCTTGTTACAAGATTCCTCACCGAACTCGATATTGACTATTCACTTGTCAAAAAAGCTGTCGAAGCCGGTAATCCTGCCGCGCAGGCTGACTTTCCGCGCGATGAGGACGAGGAGGGAATGTTCCCGGGCTCCGGTCAGGGCAAACAGCCACAGGGCGGACAGCAGGCCCAGAGGAGCTCTTCGGAGACTCCTGTATTGGATAATTTCGGCATCGACCTTACAAAAGCAGCCGAAGAGGGAAGACTTGATCCGGTTGTGGGCCGCGAGCGTGAGATAGAACGACTGGCGCAGATCCTCTCGAGACGCAAGAAGAATAATCCTGTTCTTATCGGTGAGCCCGGCGTGGGCAAATCAGCTATAGCTGAAGGACTGGCGCTGAGGATAACGAAAAGGAATGTCTCCAGGGTGCTCTTTAATAAAAGGGTTGTTGCCCTCGACCTTGCCTCAATAGTTGCCGGCACAAAGTACAGGGGGCAGTTTGAGGAGAGGATGAAAGCCATACTCAATGAGCTGGCAAAGAATGATAACATCATCCTGTTCATTGATGAGATACACACTATCGTTGGCGCCGGCGGTGCCAGCGGCTCACTGGATGCTGCCAACATGCTCAAGCCGGCGCTTGCCAGGGGCGAGATACAGTGCATAGGCGCTACCACACTTGATGAGTACCGGCAGCACATAGAAAAGGACGGGGCACTGGAACGCAGGTTCCAGAAGGTGCTGGTGGACCCCACCACGGTTGAAGAGACAATCGACATCCTTAACAATATCAAGGACCGTTATGAGGAGCATCATAACGTATCCTACACTCCCGATGCAATTGAGGCATGCGTCAAGCTGACAAACAGGTACATCAGTGACAGGAACCTGCCGGACAAGGCCATTGATGCACTGGACGAGTCAGGGTCACGGGTGCATATATCAAATATTATTGTCCCGGAGAAGATACTCACCCTTGAGAAACAGCTTGAGGAAACAAAGAAGGATAAGAGCAGCGCCGTCAAGAATCAGAACTTCGAACGTGCAGCAAGCTTCAGGGACAAGGAGCGTGACATTCTCGATCTTATTGAGACCGAGAAGAAGCGCTGGGAGAAAGAACTTGCAATGAATCGCGAAATAGTTGATGCCGAGAAGGTTGCCGAGGTTGTAGCCATGATGACCGGGGTGCCGGTGCAAAGGATAGCCCAGACCGAAGGAACCAGGCTGCTTCAGATGGGCGAGGAACTCAAGAGAAGCATCATCGGCCAGGACGAGGCAATTGCCAAGATCGTCAAGGCCATACAGCGAAACCGCGCCGGTTTGAAGGATCCCAACAAGCCGATAGGCACCTTCATATTCCTCGGTCCCACCGGTGTGGGCAAGACACAGCTTGCCAAGGTGCTAGCCAAATTCCTCTTTGACAGCGCAGAGAACCTGATAAGGGTTGATATGAGCGAATACATGGAGAAATTCTCCGTCTCACGGCTGGTAGGCGCACCTCCCGGGTATGTCGGGTATGAGGAAGGCGGCCAGCTGACGGAAAAAGTAAGACGCAGACCCTATTCGGTCGTGCTTCTTGACGAGATAGAAAAAGCTCACCCTGATGTGTTCCATATCCTCCTGCAGGTGCTCGACGAGGGTCAGCTCACCGACAGCCTTGGACGAAGAGTCGACTTCCGTAACACCATTGTGGTGATGACGTCGAACATCGGCACCAGGCAGCTTTCCGAGTTTGGCGCAGGTGTCGGGTTTGAAACCTCAGCCAAGAGAACCACCAGGGACGATCAGGCAAAAAGCATACTGCAGAAAGCACTGCAGAAAACTTTTGCACCTGAATTCCTGAACAGGATCGATGACGTGGTGATGTTCAACCACCTGACAAAAGAGGATATCGACAAGATCATCGACATTGAGCTCAAAGGACTGTTCGTCAGGATCGAAGCGCTGGGATTCAAGATTAAACTCAGTGCCCCGGCACGCGATTTCATGGCTGAACGCGGATTTGACATCCAATACGGTGCCAGGCCGCTCAAGCGTGCTATCCAGAAGTACCTTGAAGATCCTCTGGCTGAAGTGCTTATTAAAGCGTCAGTGACTGAGGGCGCAACCATTAACGTAGGGTATTCGAAGGATAAGGAAGAGCTTACGTTCAAGGTTGGGGGGAAGAAAGGTGCGGAAGAAGTGAATACGGAGGAAAGTGCTGAGAATTAAAAATTAAGAATTAAGAGTTAAGAATTTGAAGATCAGATAAAATCGCAAATCGCAAATCGCAAATCGCAAATTATCCAGACCCTCAGACTTCAGACTTTCAGACTTTTTGACTTGTCTCTGCCGGAACGGCATAAAGATCAAATTCAGTTGACCCGGTAATCTTCACATCAATGAAGGTGCCGGGTTCAATTTTTTCTGAAGAAGTGATAAGAATCTCCTGATCAACATCCGGCGAATCATACTGGCTGCGGCCGACATGGAATAAGCCCTCCTTCCTGTCAATTATAACTTTCATTACAGTGCCCGCGAGCGAAGCATTTTTTTCGGCAGAAATCCTTTGCTGCAGCTCCATTATCCTTGCGACCCTGCGTTCCTTGGTTTTTTCAGGGATGTCATCGGCATAATTCAGGAATGAGTAAGTATTTTCCTCATGGGAATACCTGAAAGCACCGAGGCGATCAAACCTGAATTCTTCGATGAACTGCAGCAGCTCATCAAACTCCTTCTCTGTTTCACCCGGGTGGCCTGCAATCACTGTTGTGCGGATGGCTGCGTCAGGCAGCTTCTTGCGGATATCGCGAAGAAGCGCCCTTGTTTCCCTGCTGTCATGTGACCGTCTCATGATTTTGAGCACCGGGTCGGAAATATGCTGTATGGGTATGTCTATATACCTGCATATTTTAGGCTCGGACTGCATCATATCCAGAATCTCGTTCGGGAAATCCGCAGGATACAGGTAATGCAGCCTGATCCACCCTATTCCATTGACTGCAGTGAGCCTCCGCAACAGCTCCGGCAGCATCTGCCTGCCTGAGAGGTCAATGCCGTACTGGGTCAGGTCCTGTGCAATGAGTATCAGCTCCCTGACCCCCCTTGAGGCAAGGAACTCAGCTTCGGCAACAAGGTCATCAACAGGTGTTGAAATATAACGTCCCCTTATATCGGGAATAGCACAGAAAGAGCATGCCCTGTCACATCCCTCCGATATCTTCAGATAAGCATAGTGTTCCGGGCCGGTCATCACCCTCTCACCCGTCAGTTCCGGATGGTAAACCAGTCCGAGATGATTGATGATCTCGCCTGGTTTATTCACTCCAAACCATTCTTTCACCTCGGGCATGGCCGTTTCCAGCTCCTGACGGTAACGTTCCACCAGGCACCCCATGACAAAGAGGCGGCCTCTCCCCTCTTTCCTTACAGCCTCGGCATATCTTATGATTGTGTCGATGCTCTCCTCCCTGGCATCGTGTATGAAACCGCATGTGTTTATTATTACAATGTCAGACGGATCAGGTGATTCTGCCGTGACACTGTAACCGCCAGCCTGGAGCTGGCGCAGGAGTTTCTGCGAGTCAACGAGGTTCTTTGAACAGCCGAGGGTTACTATATTGACCCTGTTCCTTCTCATCAGCCCCGGTCTCCGAAGAGTGAGTCAACAAAGGCATACCTGTCGAATATACGCAGGTCTTCCATCTTTTCGCCCACGCCGATATATTTTACAGGAATCTTAAACTGGTCGGATATACCGATCACAACGCCTCCCTTGGCTGTGCCGTCGAGTTTGGTGATGGCCAGTGCATTGACCTCGGTGGCTGCCGTGAACTGCTTCGCCTGTTCAAAAGCGTTCTGTCCGGTTGACCCGTCAAGGACAAGCAGCACCTCGTGCGGTGCTTCAGGCACCACCTTCTCCATGACCCTCCTTATCTTGGAGAGCTCATTCATTAGTCCTATCTTGTTATGAAGTCTTCCGGCGGTGTCTATTATAACTATCTCAGTGCCTGCAGCAACAGCCGATTTGACTGTATCAAAGGCAACAGAGGCAGGATCGGCTCCCATCTGCTGGCTTATCATGGGCACGCCGGCTCTCTCTGACCAAATCTTTAGCTGGTCAATAGCCGCTGCGCGGAAGGTGTCGGCTGCTCCAAGCAACACGCTCCTTCCTGCCAGGCGGAAATTATATGCCAGCTTGGCGATTGTGGTGGTCTTGCCTACACCGTTGACGCCAACGACCAATATTACATAAGGACTGGCGGGAAGGGGGGCATCGAAACCTGATGAGACATCCTGTGTGCTCTTGTTTTCTTCCAGCAGGGTGGCTATCTCCTCACGCAGCAAGCCGTTCAGCTCGGAAGTGCTTATATATTTGTCGCGGGCTACACGCTTCGATATCCTGTCAATGATACGGAGAGTGGTTTCTACCCCGACATCGGATGAGACTAGAACTTCTTCAAGGTTATCCAGCACTTCGTCGTCAATCTTCGACTTGCCTGCCACAGCTCTTGTAATCCTTGCGAAGACGTTCTCACGTGTCTTCACCAGTCCCTTGTCCAGGATCTCCTTCTCCTCTTTCCTTTTAAAACCGAATAACCCCATCAGGTAAGTATTGAATGTCAAAAGTAAAAAAAGAGACGCAATTACCTGCGTCTCCCCGTAATGCCTGATCAGCGAAACTGATCTTATTTGCTTGCAAAGAAATCCTTAACGTGTTCGTTATTAATGATTTCTTCTTTAAACTGATATGCTCCTGTCTTTTCTGACTTAACCAGCTTGATGCATTTTGTAAAGCTTTTGCCGGTTCCTGTTTTTAGTGTTGCAACAACTTTCTTTGCCATGACTCTTTATTTATTTGATCTCCCTGTGAACAGTCACTTTCTTAAGAATGGGATTATATTTCTTTCTCTCAAGACGGTCCGGTGTGTTCTTGCGGTTCTTGGTGGTGATGTACCTCGAAGTTCCTGGCATGCCGGAATCCTTATGTTCAGTACATTCAAGGATCACCTGCGACCTGTTTCCTTTGCTCTTCTTTGCCATTTTCTCTCCGGTTTAATTAGTTGACGATGTATCCTTTTTCTTTTGCCTCCTTAAGCACAGAGGCCAGGCCGTTCTTATTGATGTTTCTCATGCCTGCTGCTGATACCTTGAGGGTTACCCATTTGTTCTCCTCGGGCAGAAAGTACCTTTTGGTAAACAGGTTGGCCATAAATTTCCTTTTGGTCCTTCTCTTCGAGTGGGAAACATTGTTTCCGATCACTGCCTTCTTTCCGGTGACCTGACAAACTTTTGACATTATTATCCTTTTTTACTTGTTCTGAAAAATTCCGAAAATCGGTTCGCAAAATACGTGATTTTAATTCTATTAACCAAATAATTTCTTCATTTTTTTCCAACAGCGGGAAATAGCGGTCATTTAACGACTGACAATCTGTTTTCTGAGCAGGTTGAGGGCTCCGTATGATGAGCGTGAGATGTTGATCTGCCGGTTATCGGCAAAGATATGTTTTTCAGTGACAACTCCTCTCTCCGAATCTATTGCGATCCACACTGTACCGACAGGTTTTTCGGCCGTTCCGCCCGTCGGACCGGCAATTCCCGTCACCGCCACTGAATAATCGGTACCCATCAGGCGTCTTGCTCCCCTTGCCATCTCCCCTGCCGTCTCGGCACTCACTGCGCCGTAAAGCCGGAGGGTTTCTTTGCTCACCCCCAGTATTCCTGTCTTGATGCTGTTGTCATAGGCAACGACTGAACCCCTGAACCATCCGGAGCTGCCGGGTACCGAGGTGATCAGTGAAGCTATCTTCCCGCCTGTGCAGCTTTCAGCTGTTGACAAAGTTAACTTATTGTCATATAGCAGTTTTCCTACAACCTCCTCAAGCATGACTTCATCTTCTCCATAGATGACATCAGGGATTATTCTGTACAGTTTCTCAACCTGTTCACTTACGCTTTTCCTTATCATTTTTTCGTCGCTGCCGGCAGCAGTGAGACGCAGCTTGATGACGCCGTAAGCAGGAAGGTATGCCAGTCTGACCTCTCCCGGCAACTGGTTTTCAAATTCCTCCAGCCTCTCTGCCAGAGTGGCTTCAGCGATGCCGTATGTCATAATATTCTTATGTACGATAACTCCTCCCGCCAGTCTGTCTGCCAGCAATGGCAACACATGCACCTTCATGATATGTTTCATCTCGTGTGGGACACCAGGCATTGATATTACGATCTTTCCGTCTTTTTCGAAAAGCATGCCGGGAGCAGTCCCAGTGAGGTTCTGCAGTACCTTGCAGGTATCAGGCACCATTGCCTGTCTCCGGTTGTTCTCATTCATGCTCAGGTTACGCCTGCGCAGTCTTTCGTTTACATTTTCGAGCACCGATGCGTCCATAACAAGTTTTCCCCCGAAATAACCGGCAAGGGTATCTTTCGTTATATCATCGCTTGTAGGTCCGAGTCCCCCGGTTAAAAGCACAACCTCCGCCCTTGTGAGAGCTTCATTGAGGGCACTGATGATCTCATCCCTGTTGTCTGATATGGAAGTGATACGGTTTATTCTGATGCCCGTCAGGTTAAGCTCAGTCCCTATCCAGGCTGAGTTGGTGTCAACGGTCTGCCCGATAAGGATCTCATCACCTATCGTTATAATTTCAACGCTGTTCATATCTTGACATTCTTAATTGAAAGGTGAGGCAAAATTATCAATATTTTGTAGCTGAAATGTCAGTAAATGATATGACCGGCATGCAGGAAGCAATAAAATCGGTTGAGGATTATGTCAGGGAAGCCGTGCAACAGTACGAGAGCGGGCACGGATGGTCTCATATTGAGAGGGTTGTGAGACTGGCGACGCATATTCATGAATGCGAAGCGAAGGGTGACAGGCACACTGTCGTGCTCGGAGCATTGTTGCATGACATCGGCGATCATAAATTTGCCCTCCATGACGGTCCTGCCGAGATACGAAGGATACTTGGCTCCCTCGGAATTGACCAGGGTATGGTTGATGAGGTTGTAAGCATTAACGAGAACATCTCCTTCTCGAAAGGCCTAAGCGACAGGCCAAAGAGCGCTGAACTGCAGATCGTCCAGGATGCCGACAGGCTCGATGCAATGGGCGCCATAGGCATTGCCAGGGCTTTCAGCTACGGAGGCTTCAAAGGCAGGGAGATCTATGACCCGAGGCAAGGGTTTGTCAATCCCCCGGGCATTGCAAACTCAAAAAACTCGGCTTCAACGGTGCACCATTTTTATGATAAACTCCTTGTCCTGAAAAATCTCATGAACACTCCCACCGGAAGAAAACTCGCCGAAGAGAGGCATGATTTCATGGTCAGATATCTTGAGCAGTTTTACAGGGAGTGGAATAACGAGGAATAATTATTAATACTATTTTTACATTTATAAATCAAAACCTATTTAAAATGTTCATTGCACTACTTATTATCCTGGCGGTCCTGGCTTTCCTTGCTATCGGACTGTATAACAGACTGGTAAAACTAAGAAACAACCGTGAGAATGCCTTTGCCGACATTGATGTCCAGCTGAAGCAGCGTCTCGATCTGATACCACAGCTGGTGGAGGCTGTGAAGGCTTACATGAAGCATGAGAGCACTGTACTGACTGATATCACAAACGCCCGTGCCAGTGCCATGGAGGCCAGGGGCATTGATGAGAAGATTGCAGCTGACGGTAAAATGTCATCTGCTTTGCAGGGTCTAAGGGTAGCGGTCGAAGCTTATCCTGATCTGAAGGCCAGCCAGAATTTCATGCAGCTCCAGGGAGAGATCTCCGACATAGAAAACAAGCTGGCTGCTGCCCGCAGGTTCTTCAACTCCGCAACCAGGGAGCTTAACAATGCCGTTGAGACATTCCCGTCGAACCTTCTTGCAGGTATGTTCGGCTTTAAGCGCGAGACAATGTATGATCTTGGCGAGACAAGGGCAAAGGCTGAGGAGACGCCTACACTGAAGTTTTAAAAGTATATGAAGTATACAGGGCTCAACGCACAGATCTGGAACAATAATTTCAAATCTGTTGTATTGCTTATTCTCTTTCCGGCTGTGATTTTCGGGCTGGTGTGGCTGTTCGTTTTCTTTGTGCAGCCGGAACCCGGGTACAGGGTTGACACTGCCAACCGGATGTTTCTCAGGAACATTCCCTGGGTCACAGCCGCAGTGTTAATCTGGTTCACAATCGCCTGGTTTTCACATACGAAACTTATTGAGATGGCCACCGGTGCCGCTCCCCTGAGCCGGAAGGAGAATATGCGGATTTATAACCTCGTTGAGAACCTGTGCATTGGCAGCGGCATGCCGATGCCTAAGATCAACATCCTTGAGGATGACTCCCTGAATGCTTTTGCCAGCGGACTGAACACCCCTACTTTCACGGTCACCCTTTCCAGGGGGATAATCAACAAGCTGGATGATGCCGAGCTTGAAGCAGTGATAGCGCATGAGCTGACACATATCAGGAACAGGGATGTAAGGCTTCTGATCATCTCAATAATATTTGTCGGGATTTTTGCCTTCCTGACCGAGGCAATCGTGCGGTCGGTCAGGTTCAGCGGCAGCGGCAGCGGAAAGAAAGACGGACGGGTGGTTATGGTTGCCCTGCTTCTGGCAGCTCTGGGTTATTTTCTTTCCTCGATCTTCAGGTTCGCCATCTCGAGGCAGAGGGAGTATATGGCTGATGGCGGATCGGCACAGATGACGAAAAACCCGCTGGCTCTTGCATCGGCGCTTGAGAAAATATCTGCTGATTCTCAGATAGAGGCTGTCAAGCGGAACGATGTGGCACAGCTTTTCATTGAAAATCCGCAGGACAAAAAGATAAGACCGGCATCTTTCCCGTTCCATTCCATGTTCATGACCCACCCGCCCATCGAAAAACGAATTGCAATACTCAGACAATTCTGATTCGACGCTGGTCTGAGGGCTGAGTTTAAAGTCTTAAATCTCTCATATTCAATCTGCATACTGCCTGATCGCCTACTACCGAATACATTTCCCTTGCTCCATGCCCCCTGCTCCGTGCCCCCTGCTCCACATCGCTTGCCATGACATCAGTAATGCAAATGCCTGAAAGCATGAATTAATCTGTTCGCTCTTAAGTTTCGTCAAATAAAATTGCAGGTGTGCATGCAATTTCAGAGATTTGGTTAAGAAGTATTTGACCTGAAGTCACCCGCTTGTACAAAAACCTGCTCAATGACCAATTCTTTTTCGAAGGACGAGACATTCATCAGGAGACTGACTGAAATAATTCTGGATAATCTGGGCAATGAAGCTTTTGGGGTAAATGAGCTTGCCAATGCATCAGGAATGAGCCTCTACAGGTTAGGCCGGAGACTTAATGAAATAAATAAGAAGACTGTTAATCAGTTTATCCGTGAGGTGCGTCTTCAGAAGGCACTGGATATGCTGCTGAATGAAGAATACACTGTTTCCGAAGTGGCGTACAGGACCGGCTTCGGAAGTCCTGCCTATTTCACCAAATGCTTTCATGAACATTTCGGCTATTCCCCGGGAAAAATAAAAAAGGGAGGTAACGGCAGCCCTGACCAGGGTATATTCACAGGGAGTAACGGTAATAATAAACCTGCGAAAATTACACGTACGCCTAAAATGCTTGCTTATGCAGGTACACTGTTTCTCATCCTGGTAACCTCGACTGTTGCTTATTTCATATATACCAGGGTTCAAAAGGCAGGAAGGAATAGTGATATGACGTCGCCGGATGGCAAAATTTCAATCGCTGTCATGCCGTTTCAGAATATGACCAATGATACCCTCTGGAATATCTGGCAGAATGGGATTCAGATTAACCTCATTACCTCCCTTTCAAACTCGGAAGAACTGAAGGTCAGGCAAACTGAAACAGTCAACAGCCTTCTGAAAGCCGAAGGGCATACAAGTTATATGTCGGTCTCTCCTTCTGTTGCCAGTTCGATATCCCAGAAACTTGACGCAGCGCTTTTTGTAATCGGTAATATAAGCCAGGCCGGAAATACGATTCGATTAAATGCCCAGTTGACTGATACAAAAACTGAGGAGCTGCAGAGGTCTTTTCAGATAGACGGCCCCCCTGAGATGATCCTTCAATCAATAGATTCACTTTCCACGCTGATACATAATTGTCTTTTAATCTCCAAACTTGAAAAAGAGAGACCTGACCTTCTTCCAAAAAAACAATACTTACCAACTCAATCACCTAAGGCATACAGGTACTATATACTGGGACAGACGGCTTTTTATAAAAACGACTTTCCCCAGGCAGTAGAATACTTTTTACAGGCCCTTTCGATTGATTCCTCACTTGTCAGCGCCCTTGCAAACATATCTCTTGCGTATTATAACATGAATAATTATGCACAGGGCAGAGAATGGTGCATAAAGAGTCGTGAGAAATATGATGTGATGTCTTTAAAGGACCAGATTAGGAATGACGCACTGTATTCCCTTTATTTTAAGACACTTAATGACAGAATTGATTGTCTGCGGCAACTTCTTGCCCTTGATGACCAGAATCCGATGACATGGTTTAACATTGGCGACTGTTATTATGAGATGGCTGAGGATGGAAAGGCAATACCTGAGTTTGAGAAAGCGCTGGAATTGTTTAAAAAATGGGATACAAAACCCTACTGGGGCGCATTCTATTATGAACTCGGGATCTGTTATCACCGGACAGGACAGTATAAGAAGGAAAAGAGGCTCTATAAAAAAGCAGACAGGGATTTTCCTGGTGATCCGGGCCTGATGGACCAGTACGCGTGGCTTGATTTTGCCCTGGGCGATACTGTAAGTGCAAACCGCCATCTGGAGGAATTTATATCGGTCCGTAAGAAAGAATTGTGGTCTGATGCCCGGATAGAAAGTTATCTTGCCTATGTCTACGACATGGCAGGCATGCCGGTAAAGGCTGAGGAGTGTTTAAGGAAAGCACTCTCCCTGGAACCTGATAATCCGGCAAGAATGAGCAGTCTGGCGAATTACCTGATCGACAGGGACAGGAACATTGAGGAAGGTATGAGACTGGTTGAAAGAGCGCTTGAAATGACACCTGATAATTATAATTTTCTGCATAACAAGGGGTGGGGATTATACAAACAGGGCAGATATTCAGAAGCGGTTGAACTACTGCAGAGAAGCTGGGATCTCAGGATGCAGAGTTCGATTTACAATCATAAAGCATACCAGCATATTGAGAAGGCAAAAGCAGCTGCCGCCGGGCAGGGTTGAAGGAGTCTCCTAGAAGTTTAATATTTTGTCTTAAAATTGTAAGTTTTCCCTTTAAATTTGATAAGTACACCTGGGCGTTTCAGCCGAACTTTGGTTATAAACAAACTTAAACCAATCGGCTATGAAAACAAAGACATTAATTATGGTGTGCCTTTTATCAGGCATTGGATTAACTCAGCTTTCTGCACAGACATCTGCCTGGGTTGAGCCTATAGTGGACAATACGTTTGAGATCTCTATAGTCTGTAATGGCGAGGAAGTTGATGTTTTGAATTTCCCGATGTATTTTGAATTAAGGATCAGGGAGCATTATAAAAAGGGAGAATACATCTGGGGCAAGTATCTTATTAATAACGTTATATATACAAGTAAAATAACCGGCGAAGTTTTCAGAGCACAGGACCAGGAAAAGGAATATAAAAAAGGAATTTTTACCTGGAACATGAACCTAAATGGGAACATGGGTCACCATTATATTGTCAAAATGGTATTTGAAACGCCAGAATATAATCTTATTGATTATCATTCTGTATGTCATTAAGATGATTTGCATTTATTTTATATCAAAGCCTCCGGTTTTCAGAGTCCGGGGGCTGTTTTTGTCTTGTGGTCCTAAGGTCTGATGTCTGAAGGTCAGCTGCTTTCGTTTCCAGGACTTCAGACCCTTTTAGTTAAGAGGGAAATGGGATTGCTTCGCCTTCGGCTCATTCCGGAAAGCAAAAAAAGCAGTAATTTTCACAAGTGTTAACCATTGGCACTGTTGACGGTTTGAATTTTGATTAGCGGCAGATGAACAATACCTGTGACATCTATGTTAGTTTTGATTAGATGATAATGGAAATTATTATTATAAGTCTGGTGGCTTTTTTCACAGCCATTTTAACATTCTTCTCCGGATTTGGACTTGGTACTATCTTAATGCCGGTCTTTGCTATTTTCTTTCCGATTGAAGTTGCAATCGCATTAACCGGAGTGGTACATTTTTCAAACAACCTTTTTAAGATCACTCTTGTTGGAAAAAATGCAGACAGAGAAGTTCTCCTTAAGTTTGGCATTCCGGCAATCGTGGCAGCATTTGCAGGTGCCTGGTTATTGCTCATAATCACAAAGATGCCCTCTCTTTTTGAATATCAGTTATGGGATAGAAACCTTGAAATCACTCCCGTAAAACTCATAATTGCTATACTGCTGATCATTTTTTCATTGCTTGAGATTCTGCCATCAGTTCAGAAGGTTCAGTTCGGCAGGAATAAACTTGCGATTGGTGGGGTTCTGAGCGGATTTTTTGGTGGACTGACGGGAATCCAGGGTGCCATACGCAGTGCATTTCTTATAAAGAGCGGATTGTCAAAGGAGGCATATATTGCAACAGGCGTGATAATCGCATCCCTGGTTGATTTTACAAGACTTTCGGTTTATGCATCGCGATTTAAGGAAGCCAATCTGCATGAACACCTGCTTTTGATAGTCTCTGCAACACTAGCCGCGATAACCGGGGCATTTGTGGGAAACAAGCTGTTGAAGAAGGTTACATTAAGGTTCGTTCAGGCACTGGTGGCAGTTATGTTGTTCCTGATAGCAATTGCCCTTGGAGCAGGTATAATTTAGAATTATACGGAGATGAATAAAATTCTACGGATTGTATTTAATACGGCTGATGATTACAGGTCACTCCTGCCAAGGTTGGTTGTTGGTCTGGTTTTCCTTTCCGAGGGGATCCAGAAATTTCTTTTCCCTGAACTTGTCGGAGCAGGACGGTTTGAAAAGATTGGATTTGAAAATCCGGAATCGCTGGCATCATTTGTGGCATTTTTTGAGATAACCTGTGGCGCATTACTATTAATTGGATTTACAGCAAGAATTTCTGCAATACCTCTGTTAATCATAATGATAACGGCAATCGCAACTACCAAGATACCTATCCTGCAGGAAAAGGGATTCTGGCAGATGGCTCATGATTTAAGAACCGACTTCTCAATGACGATGCTGATTATTTTTATTTTGATTTATGGGGCCGGAAAGCTGTCTTTCGATTACCTTCTCAGACAAAAATATCTATCAGCATGATTCTCTGCTGAATCATGCATACGGGACACTAACTAAAAAGAATGGAAATGGCACAAAAGATCCTGATAATCATCAATGATGCGCCCTACGGAACAGAGAAGGCGTATAATGCCTTGCGGCTGGCAATGCAGCTCGGGAAAGATCATGCGGGCACTGAGGTGCGGCTGTTTTTAATGGCAGATGCTGCGACCTGTGCACTGGCAGATCAGATCACGCCTACCGGATATTATAATATTGAGAGGATGCTCAAATCCGTACTTTCAAAAGGGGGAAAAGTTAAAATATGCGGTAGCTGCGCTGAAAGCAGGGGTTTAAAAAGTGCTTCATTGATCGAGGGAACAGAGTTAAGTACGATGGCTGAACTCACCAACTGGGTAGTTGACAGTGATAAGATGATTACCTATTAATCCGGGCGGGAAAAGGGATTGCCTCGCCTTCGGCTCGGCTTTCCCCTGCAGGGGACGCAATCAAACAAAAAGCGCCACTGGCGTGGCGTTCTTTTTTGATTTCCACCTCCCTCCTTCAGGCAAGCCTGAGTCGGTCTGTGTAAATCAAAAAAGCCCCGACGATGTCGGGACTTTTTGTTTGTTCAATGAATTCCTGTTAGAAGTCTGATTCACTTTTATAAAAGAAAATGGTGCGCATAGTTTTAAAGTTATTGCTCTCCACCAAGGTTTTTCTGGAAAAACGCATCATAAAACCCTTTATGGTCAATAACCCCATTTTCTTTTGCATACTGCATCCAATCGTTAATAAGGGAATCCCTTTTTGCAGGAAACTGCTGTGACAAATCATTAATTTCTCCCGGGTCTTTTTCAAGGTCATAAAGCTGCCAGGTGCCATTTCCGAAAGGCTTACCCAATCGGAGGATTTTCCAGTTGCCTTTGATATAGCCTTTCATCTCAAACAACTCCCAGCCCATGCCTTTCTCAGCGCTCAGCGCAGTTGTTTCTCCATTCAGAAGCGGAAGGATGGATTTCCCGATGGGTTGTTTTAAAGGGGTCCCGTTTGTTTCCTGCGGAAAGTTAACTCCTGCAAGCGCCAACACCGTTGGCATGATGTCAGAAACATGGACGAAGCTTCTATTCCACTGACCTTCGTGCTTTATTCCGGATGAAGGCATTTTGATGATTAACGGTGCCCTGATACCACCTTCCGCAGTAAAACCTTTAAACATCCTTAACGGTGAGGAAGATGCTTGTGCCCATCCCGGACCCGTTTCGATTAAAGAGCCGGGCAACCCCCTGTTTTCAACCGTATTATCAAACGTGCCTAAATATTTTCCATCGGCATTACCCGGGTAGGCAGTAGCTAATTCGCCACTGGCACCATTATCGGACATAAAAAGTATCATGGTGTTGTCATACAAGCCTTCCTGTTTCAGGTAGTTAACGATGCGCCCAATACTCATATCCAGGTAGTCAATCATGGCCGCATAAACCTCCATGTCCCGCGCATACTCTTTTTTCTGCTCGGCATTGAGGGATTCCCATTTTGGAACTCCGCTGGGTGCAAAATCATTAACATCCTTTGATATAATTCCGAGTGCTTTTAGGTTATTGAGCCGGATGTTGCGCAACGAATCCCATCCCATGTCGAATTTCCCCCGGTATTTTTCAATATATTCTTTGGGTGCCTGCAACGGGCCATGGGGGGCAGTGTAGGCAGCATACATAAAGAAAGGTTTATGGTCTGCTTTGTGTATTTCAATGAAGCTTATCAGGGTGTCAGTATAGTTTCGTGTTGAGTAGAAATCAGCCGGAAGTTCTGCCACTTTTTTTCCATTTGCCCTGTAATCCATCACCGCAGCAGGGAATAACGGATTTTTGTCAGCGTAATGGCTTCCTCCGCCCTGCATCAAGGCAAACGATTCTTCAAACCCTCTGTCATCCGGGGTTTGTCCTTCTTTATCTCCCAGATGCCATTTGCCTGCCATATAGGTGTGGTACCCATGCTGCTGCAATATTTCAGGAAGAGTCACAACCTGATCATTCAAATGTCCTGAATAACCGGGCAGCCCTTGTAATTCAGGATAAACCATTTCTTCCATGACTCCCAGACCGGAAATATGGTTGTCATTTCCTGTGAGCATCACCGAACGGGTTGGCGAACAGGTTGGCAAAACGTGAAAAGAAGAGAAGAGCATGCCCTCTTTTGCCAACTTGTCGAGAACCGGTGTTTGTATGTCCCCGCCAAATGGGCCGATGTCGCTGAAGCCTAAATCATCAGCAACAAGAAGGATAATGTTAGGTTGGGATTGAGTTTCATTCTTTTCATTTTTCTGTTGACGTAAATTGCATGCTGAAACTAAAATTAGGACAAGCGTGCATAAAATGATGTTTTTCATCGATTTCATAATGTTAGAAAGTTCTTAAGTGGAGTAAAACTTATTTCCAATCGGTACTACACAAATTTATAAAAAAAAGGATACACATCTCGTTACGTTCACTCTTTCATTACTCTATATTTGAATTTTGATGTATCAACATAACACATAACTCGTTATGTGTACTAAAGGTAGCCATATTTGACCAATTACGGAGTTATTGCATACCAATAGTAAGTTGTTAATAGTAAGTCCATATATAACATTTTCATATAAAAAAATCGGATCGTGTGGCAACCCGGGGCAAAAGTCTCGCTGCGATACCTCATGCGAGGAACAGCTCCGTTGATTTGAAGTTGTTGCAATATCAAATGTCGAGTTTTTTTATTATCCCATATCAAAAGTTATTAACAGCTTTCTTCCCAGAGTATGCTATACAATAGAACTGTATGCAAATTAAATGCAAACGGATCATAAAAAAAGAGTTAGATTGTCTCTAACTCTTTGATTATCTGTGAGCGGGAAACGAGATTGCTTCGCCTGCGGCTCAGCGGTCTCTAAGGTGAGATGTCTTCAAACAAAAGAGCCACTGCCGTGGCCTTTTTTATTGATTTCCACATCCCTCCTCCAGGCAAGCCTGAGTCGGTCTGTGTAAATCAATAAAGGCTGCTCGCGCAGCCTTCTTTTGTTTGAGCGGGAAACGAGACTCGAACTCGCGACCCTCAGCTTGGGAAGCTGATGCTCTACCAACTGAGCTATTCCCGCCTTTTATTGTCTTGCAGTCCTTCAGTCCTGCGGTCTTCCTCACTACTGCCTACTGCCTATTGCCTATTGCCTAACCCCAGAGCCTCCCATGGGAGTTGGACCCACGACCTGCTCATTACGAGTGAGCTGCTCTACCACTGAGCTAAGGAGGCATATATACAATAAAAAAAGCAGGGCGCGTAAGAAATAAGTGTGGAATAATTATGTCTCGCTGCATTTCCTCGTGCTTGAGGGAATAGCGCCCTGCCGATGCAAATATAATAAAATAATTAATTCAAAACTAAATTTACATTACCATGCCACCGCAGACATTTATCGTCTGTCCGGTCACATACGATGAGAGATCTGACGCAAGGAACAGCGCCACATTGGCCACATCCTCAGGCAGTCCGCCCCGGCGAAGGGGTATCTTCGAGATCCAGTCGGTCTTGACATCCTCAGGCAGCTTGCTGGTCATCTCAGTAAGGATGAATCCGGGTGCTATGGCGTTGCACCTGACGTTACGCGACCCCAGCTCCTTGGCGACACTTTTGGTCAATCCGAGTATCCCTGCCTTGGAAGCTGAATAATTAGCCTGTCCGGCATTGCCCGTCACACCCACTACCGAACTCATGTTGACAATCGACCCGCTCTTCTGCTTCATCATCGGCTTAATGGCGGCCTTGGTGAGGTTAAAGACGGATTTGAGGTTGACGGTTATAACCTGGTCCCACTGCTCCTCCGTCATCCTCATAAGGAGAGTATCACGGGTTATTCCGGCGTTGTTGACAAGGATGTCAACAGTGCCGAAGTCATTCACAATCTGTTCGATCACATTGTCGGCTTCGGCATAAACAGATGCATCCGAGACATATCCATTAGCCTTTACCCCGAGTTGCCGGATCTCTTTTATGGCATCAGCAAATTCTTCATTGTCAATGATATTCGTAAGAGCGATGTTGGCGCCTTCGGACGCAAACCGCAGGGCTATTCCCTTACCGATACCACGTGATCCGCCTGTGATCACTGCTGTTTTTCCTTCAAGAAGTTTCATCTCTTTTAAAATTTGGCCTCAAAGATAAAAAATTATTTATGCAGCACCCTGGCAGTCGTGATGCCGATGTCAGCCGGTGATTCCACAACATGGATCCCGCATTCCGCCATTATTTTCATCTTGGCTGCGGCTGTGTCGTTCTTTCCTCCTATTATGGCTCCGGCATGGCCCATGCGGCGTCCCTTCGGAGCCGTCTGTCCGGCGATGAACCCTATCACGGGCTTGGTCCCGTGCTCCATGACCCAGTGAGCCACATCAGCCTCCATCACGCCTCCTATCTCGCCGATAAGCACAACCGCATCAGTATCTTTGTCTTCCATCATAAGCTTAAGTATATCAAGCGAGGTTGAGCCTATCACCGGATCACCTCCTATCCCCACGCAGGTCGACTGGCCAAGTCCAAGCTTCGTCAGCTGGTCAACAGCTTCATAGGTAAGGGTGCCGGACCGCGAGATGACACCCACACGACCTTTTTTATGAATGAAGCCTGGCATGATGCCCACTTTGGCTTCACCCGGGGTGATTACCCCCGGACAGTTTGGCCCGATAAGAACCGTATCGATGTTATTCAGCAATTTCTTGATCCGTACCATGTCGGCTACGGGAATCCCTTCCGTTATTGTCACGATAAGCCTTATCCCCGCCTCTGCCGCCTCAATAATTGAATCAGCCGCATAGGGCGGCGGTACGAATATGACTGAGGTGTCAGCACCGGTGGTTTGAACAGCCTCCCTGACCGTGTCGAAAACCGGCAACCCAAGGTGCGTCTGGCCTCCCTTGCCGGGCGTTACCCCTCCCACTACCTTCGTTCCGTATTCAATCATCTGGGTGGCATGAAATGTCCCTTCGCTGCCCGTGAAGCCCTGAACAATGACCCTCGATTCTGAATTCAGTAAAATGCTCATAGAATGCTGATGTATTTGTACCTTTATTTCAAAAGTAAAGTATTTTTTCCTCGTTTTATTAATTTTACTGAATATTATCGGTGTGATGGATTTCATTGAGCCCATATTGTACATAGGCATCTCGCAGTCGTTCTTCGCCGGGCTTCTGATAGCCACCCGAAGGCCTTTCACGACTGCCAACCGGATCATGACGGCATGGGTTTTTCTCTTTTGCATTGAAATGATTTTTGCCCTTGTAAACCACGCGGTGCTTGAGATATACGCCTTCCCGTTCATTTCATTCACTTACGGACCCCTCCTTTATTTATATGTAAGGCACATGGCTAATCCGTCGCTGAAATATCAGCCATGGCATACACTGCATTTTGTCCCCTTCCTCGTGTTCTTTGCCGTCTCGGTAATATTCCGGAATATTTCGCTGTTCGAAGACCTGAGCGGCTTTTTCACAATTGACAGGTTTACCCCCATCAGAATTATTTACAGTGCATGTTTTTTCCTGTCAGTAACAGTTTACAGCATCCTCTCATTCATCCAGATTCGCCGGCACCAGGTGCATCTCAGGGATATTGTATCATTCACATCGGAGAAGATCACACTTAACTGGATGAAGATCCTTTCAATAACTTTCTATGTGGGATACATTGTAATATTTATTCTCGGCGGGCTTGACATCATTGCAGGACTCGTGCCTTTCGACCCGTACATCCTTACTTTTATCTTTATAGCCTTTTTTTCTTTCGCATACAGTTTTTATGCAATTCGTCAGCCTGAGATGCTTGATTATCCGGTTGCACAGAGGGAAGAAGATGATATTGCGGTACAGGCCGGGGCGGAAAAATATGCAAAGAGCGGCCTGAGGAAAGAACAGGCAGAGGCATACCTGACAAAACTGCTCAGTTACATGGATGATGAGAAGCCCTACCTCGACGGAGACCTGACTATTCATCACCTTGCTCAAAAAACAGGCATACCGCGTCATTATATCACCGAGGTTCTCAACGAGAAATACGGACGTAACTTTTTTACTTTTGTCAATGAGTACAGGGTCAGGGAAGTCATCAGCCGCATCAACGACCCGAAGTATCAGCATTATACTATTCTTGCCATAGCCTTTGATGCCGGTTTCAATTCAAAATCAACCTTTAACACAATCTTCAAGGCTTATACAGGCAATACACCCAGTGAGTACCGGAACAACCTGACAAAGTCCCCGGAGAGAGTGTGATCCGAGCGGCTGGTACCAGATTTGCCGTCTGATCCGGTCCGAACCACATGGTCAGGTCGCCTGCATCATTTTTCATGATAATATTTGCATCAAATGCAGGATATCATGAACCGAAAGTCAGGCTTGTTATTCGTTTTGTTTCTTATTCCGTTGTCCCTGTTTCCTCAGGAAAAGACTTTCACTCCCGGCGGATTTCATCCGGGGAGGCGTTTATTTAAGCACCGGTGATTATGAGCATGATGTGAATGCAGCATTCGGAGATGCCGCCCTGACGCTCACGGCCACCGATAATCTCAGCTTCAGGGGTTTTGCTGACGTGCGGGTGCGCCTCGGGCAGCAGTTTGGCGAAAACGTGAATTCACTCACCCTGCGTGAGGCCTGGGGGATGTACTACAACAAATTCATTAGTATTTCCGCAGGACAAAAGATCATCAAGTGGGGAAAAACAGACATGTTCACTCCCCTGTCACGGTTCTGCCCCGTGGACTATACATTGCGAAGCCCCGACTTTGAGGATGCGGAACTGGGTAATCTCATTGGCGAGATAACATTCACGCCTGCCCCTTTCTTTAAGCTGTCAGCTGTAGCAACACCGTTCTGGAATCCTTCAATCCTGATTATTAAACCGATACCCCTGCCTCCGAACATGCAGGTGGAGCTGCCTGAAGGACTGAAAACGGAAAACGGATATCATTCTTACGGTTTCAGGGGCGATTTCAGTTTCAGGGGATTTGACGCCGGACTGCAGTGGTACCATGGCCCTGACCTGATGCCTGGACTAAGCCTGGTCAGCGCCGATTACACCAATCCTCTTGAACCTGTCATTGCTGTCAAAGGCGTTCCTTATATAATAAACAGTGCCGGACTGGACTTTGAAACTGTGGTATCACCTTTCGTGCTCCGCGGCACAGTGGCTTACACCAATCCGGCTGATGAAAAGGAGGGCAATGAAGAAATACCTTTCCCCCAGGTCGAGTGGGTAGCCGGGCTGGACTGGACACCTGGAGCATTAAGGGTCACCGCCGAGTATTCAGGTAAAAAAGTCCTGGATTTCTATGAAGCACCATATGATCCTCTCATTGGCACCACACCCGACATGGCAGAGCTGATGGAGCTTTTCAGCACTCCCGGTTTCGATCCGGTTGAGTTTACGAGGTTACAGATTGAAGCATTTAACAGGCTTTATAACAACCAGATATATGAGTATTACCATGCTGCGGGACTGAGGTTCGAGGTTGAAATGTTTTATGGCAGGCTCATTCCCTCTCTGGCAACGGTGTACAACTTTACTTCAAAAGATTTCATGCTGAGGCCTGCCGTAAAATACAAACCTGCGGACGGTGTGACGCTCAGCGTTGGTTATGAGCATTATACAGGCACCGAAGGCGGCTTGTTTGATATAATAGATGATTTCATGAAAGCGGCATACTTCTCAATAAGGGTAGATTTCTAAGACTATGACAGACTTTATAATTAAATACAGATGGGTGATAATATCAGTGTCAATTGCCCTGGCAGCCGGGATGGGCATACTGATACCCTCTTCCGAAACTGACCCTGACATCCGGAATTATATACCCCGGAGCATGCCCTCAAGGTTAACCAATGATTCAATTGAGCAGGAGTTCGGGGTTCAGGATATGATCATCGTTCTCTTCAGGGATAGCTCTATTCTCACTCCAATCGACCTGAGGCAGATAAAGGAAATTGATAAAGCCTTTTCAAGGATAGAGGGTATTGGTACTGTCAACTCCCTTTATACAGCGAGGAAGATAAAGGGTGAAGAGGGAATGATGATTGTTGACCCTCTGATCAGGAGAATTCCGGATTCACCTGAGGAAACGGAGGCTCTCAGGCAGGATATACTGGATAACCGCTTCGCACGGGGCATTGTTGCCTCGGATGACATGACTGCGGCAGCGATCACCGGCACGGTGAATTCTAATGTACCGGAGTACGTCACCCTGAATAAGATCGACTCAGTCATTGCCGGACATCAGGACGGAGCTGAGATAATGACCGGCGGATTGCCCTATATCAGGAAGAGCATTGTTGAGGATGTGAACCGTGACGCGCTGATCCTTATTCCTCTTGCCTTGCTGATTATGCTGACGGTTCTCAAATTATCTCTGGGGGACTGGAAAAGCGTCCTGATGCCTTTCTCTGTGGTTATACTGTCGACAGTATTTACAATGGGACTGATACCGCTGTTCGGATGGAAGTTCTCTATCATTATGTGTCTCGCCCCTATAATTCTTATTTCGGTAGCTAACAATTACGGTATATACCTGGTCTCCAGGTACCAGGAGCTGAAAGGATCTGACCTGCCGGTAAAGCCCGGGGAAATGGTCAGGTCAATTACAGATTCGCTGAATATGCCGATACTGTTCAGCGGACTTACCACTATAGCAGGATTGCTTGGCCTGCTTGCCCATTCAATTATTCCTGCCAGGCAGGTGGGTGTACTGGCAGCTACAGGCGTCACACTGGCGCTGGCAATGAGCCTCCTGTTGATACCGGCCCTGATATATCTGCAGCAAAAGCCCGGAAAGAAAATCCGCCCAGTTCATGACCATTCAAACGATCTTATCAGTCGTGCTCTGAGAAAGATATCATCAATTGTTATAAGGCGACCCGGAAGGGTGCTTCTGGTCTCACTGGCATTGACCCTCCTGCTGGGCACCGGTATCGCTTTCCTCAGAATAGACACCGATCAGGAAAGTTATTTTCCGCGTAAACATCCTGTCAGGCTGGCATCGGCATTGATCAATTCTAAATTCGGGGGCTCTCAGACAATCTCCGTGATGATCAGCGGTGACATCAAGGACCCGGCCCTGATGCAGAAGATAGACGATCTGACGCAGCGTCTGAAAGGTACTGATGGAGTAGGTGGTGTATTTTCAATATCCGATTTTGTAAGGGAGATGAGCAAGGCACTCTATGACCCTTCGGAGGAGGAATATGACAGGATTCCATCTTCAACCGAAGCCATAGCACAGATGTTCGAGCTCTACAATATGAGCGGCAATCCTGACGATTTCAAACAGCTTATGAACTTCGAGAATACAAAGGCGCATGTCCTTGTAAGGCTTTCGAAGACTGACAATAAGTCTGTCAGGGCTATCAGGGATAGTATAGCGGGCTACACCTCAGATTTCCCGGCTAAAGTGACAATCGGAGGTTATGCAATCATCATGACAGACTTTGCACAGGAGATCATCAGCGGCCAGGTGTCATCACTTGTTTTCGCCCTGATAATAGTCTTTATTTTGCTGGCAATAATATTCAAATCAGTCAAAGGAGGACTTATCGGGTCTATACCTCTGGCTGCATCAATTATAATACAATTTGGTGTTATGGGACTGGCAGGTATCGCCATTGATGCTGCCACCGCTCTCCTCTCTTCAATTATGATTGGCGTGGGTGTTGATTTTACAATCCAGTACCTGTGGCGATACAACATTGAGTTGAAAAAAGGCGCCACCCCCAAGGAAGCAATATCCACAACCTACCTGAGTACAGGAAGAAGCATCGTAATCAATGCCCTGAGCGTAATGGCCGGGTTCTCGGCAACATTCGTCTCAGGGTTCCTGTCAATAAGATTCTTTGGCTACCTCACCCTGCTGGCAATAGGTTCCTGTCTGCTCTATGCTATAATAGTAATGCCCGCATTCATGCTATACTTCAAACCCTCATTCATTGAAGCAAATTTAAATCGTACAAATAAAAATAAAGACAAAAATGAAAAGAATGTTATTTCTATCGGCAGTGCTGCTGGTTCTGTCATTGCAGGCTATGCAGGCTCAGTTGCCGGATCCCGTGCAGCTGATGGACAAAAGCCGTGACCTGACAATGTCAGGCGATCTGCAGTCGACCGTGACCCTCACTATCACCGAGAAGAACGGTTCAGTGCGCACACGCAAGCTGAACATGCTCACAAAAAGCTCCAGCGGCGGCACGATTAAGCGAATGGTCAAATTCCTTGATCCGGCTGACGTAAGAGGAACTGCAATGCTCATTGTTGACAATAAGGATATTCAGGATGACATGTGGATCTACCTTCCTGCGCTTAAAAAGACCAGGCGGATCGTGAGTACCGAAAAAGGAAAGAGCTTCATGAGCTCCGAATTCTCCAATGCGGATATGTCAAGCGGCAGTAACGCCGACTTCACAATCAGGCACATGCCTGAATCAGGAAAGAACGACACCTGGATCATTGAGAGCGTTCCCGTCAGTGAGGACAAGGCTGACGAGTACGGTTTTTCGAGAAAGATAACTTATCTCGATAAAAATGGGCTGAAAACGCAGAAGATCGACTTTTATAATTTTGACAACGAACTGTACAAGACGATCGACATTGTTGCCACCCAGCCCCAGGCCGGAAAAGAGGGTTACATCATGACAGATATGTATGCAAAAAACTTTCTTAACGGAAGGAGCTCAAGAGTAAAATTTGACGAGATAAATACTTCAGCATCCATACCTGACAATACCTTCGTAGCCGATAACCTGGCCAGGTAGATTTCTGTTACCTTTGCACCATACAAAATTATGGTACAAAAGACGACAACTATATGCGCACCTGCCACCTCAGGGGGGGGTGCGATAGCTCTGATAAGGGTTTCAGGACCGGAGGCGATAAAGATCGTCTCTGACATATTCAAACCGGCAGACAATCAGGTAGATATATTAAAAGCGAAGGGGTACACATTAATTTTCGGGACCATATCTTCGCATGGAGAATTCATCGATGAGGTACTGCTTTCGGTATTTCGCTCCCCCCTCTCGTACACGGGTGAGGAAATGGCAGAGATAAGCTGTCATGCCTCACCGTTCATACAGCAGCGGATCATTGAAATTCTCCTTGAGCGGGGGGCTGAAACAGCCACCCCTGGTGAGTTCACCCAGCGGGCTTTTATCAACGGCAAAATGGATCTCTCGCAGGCCGAAGCGGTGGCTGATATTATAGCCTCTGACTCGGAGGCTGCTCACCGGCTGGCTGCCACTCAGCTCCGGGGAGGTTTTTCCGGTGAGATAGAAAAATTGAGGCAGGAGCTGCTCTCATTTGCATCACTCATCGAGCTTGAACTGGATTTCAGTGAGGAGGATGTCATCTTCGCTGACCGCTTCGCCATGACAGAGACAATCATCAAAATAAAAAGCCTGGTTGACGGTCTCGCCTCCTCATTCCGTCTGGGAAATGCTATTAAGAAAGGTATACCTGTTGTGATCGCCGGCAGACCCAACGCAGGCAAGTCGTCACTGCTCAATGTTCTTTTACAGGAAGAAAGAGCCATCGTGTCAGACATACCTGGCACCACGCGTGACACAATTGAGGAGGTGATGCACCTGGGAGGATTGCTGTTCAGGTTCATAGATACTGCCGGGTTACATGAAGCTGACGTTCCCTCTTCTCCGCAAGCAGGCAGATCACGGCGGCCAAAGGTGGATAAGATTGAAGCAAAGGGTATTGAAAGGACCAGGCTGAAGGTCGGAAGCGCCGATCTTGTATTGGCAGTGACTGAGGCAACTGACAGTACTGAGGCTATAGCTGATTTTGCTGATTCAATATCCGTACTGACAGGAAACTCCGGGGCTAAGGTAATCCTCGTGATCAACAAGTCTGACCTCGTATCGCGGAAGCAGGCCCAGGAGTTAAAGAAGAAGGTTTCAGCGCTCTGCGGAATTCCTGTGGTTTTGATTTCGGCAAAAACTTCATCAGGATTAGAGGAACTTAAGAAGCAGCTGACAGATTCCGTTGAGACAGGAAGGCTTAATTCGCCGCAATATATTGTTACAAACGCACGGCATTTCGAGGCGCTGAAAAATGTCTCCGAAAGCCTTCAGAGGGCACTCGACGGTTTCCGTGACGGCATACCCACGGTGCTGATAGCCACCGATGTCAGACAGGCAATATATTACCTGGGCCTGATTACAGGAAGGATCACTCCTGACGACATTTTAGGTGAGATCTTCTCGAAGTTTTGCATCGGTAAGTAAAAGGCACCTGAACCAGTTGAAGAAACAACTTAACTCGCTCCAACACTCAGTACTAAGCTAATAGGATCAGTCATTGTCATTGTCTGACTGACAAGGAGACTAATGCCTCTGAGTCACCCCTTAAAATTTTAAGAAAACTTTAACAATGAGCATGTTGAGTGCTTAATTTGTTCTGTTTCAATAAAAAATGCCATGTTTGCCATGCTACTGCCGTCTCCCCCTGACCATTACCTCTTGTAAATATGATTTCCGCCTTTTTAAATTTGCATTCCGTATGAAAAAAGCAAAGAAAACAGGAGGAAATTCTTATGTCGACACTCAAGAAACTGACTGCTCTTTATTTTATCCTTATAACAGGGATAGCTGCTTACGGCCACGGTGCCGTCTCTGAAAAGGACAGCGTGCTGCTGTACACTCCATTCACAAAGATCTCTATACCCCCGGGGGAATCGATTGACTATACAATCGATGTTATCAACAATGGAGACAAGCTGGAAACACTTGATCTGGCTGTCACAAACCTTCCGCGAAACTGGAACTACACCCTCAAATCCGGAGCCTGGAACATTAAGCAGGTGTCAGTGCTGCCCGGTGAGAAAAAAAGCATTACGCTGCATGTTGAAGTACCCTTCCAGGTAAACAAGGGCAACTACAGGATTAATGTGGTTGCAGGTGCTGATCACACTCTCCCGCTTACAATCAATATCTCCGAGCAGGGCACCTACAAGACCGAGTTCTCAACCCGTCAGGCAAACATGGAAGGCAATTCGGGCTCTCTTTTTACATACAATGCCGATCTCCGGAACCGTACTGCAGAAAAACTGACCTATGCCCTCCAGGGGGAGGTACCAAAAGGCTGGACAATCATCTTCAAGGCCAACGGCAAGCAGGTTACTTCAGTGGAGGCCGAGCCAAACAGTACCGTCATGGTCGGTATAGAGGTTAAACCGGCCGACCAGGTTGAAGAGGGTAAATACATTATTCCTGTGAGGGCAATGGCGGGATCATCATCGGGAGAACTGGCCCTTGAGGCTGTTATAACAGGAAGCTACAAGATTGAGCTGACAACGCCGACAGGACTGCTAAGCACCAATATTACTGCCGGCGAAAAGAAGGAGATCGACCTTGTGGTGAAAAACACAGGTACGTCAATCCTGTCAGGGGTCAATCTCAGCAGCTCTGTCCCGGTAAACTGGGAGGTGACCTTTGATCCAAAGGAGATCGAAACCATCCTGGCAGGCCGTGAAACTTCCGTCAGGGCTACCGTCATGGCAGACAAAAAGGCTATCCCGGGAGATTATATCGCCAACTTCGAGGCAAGAACACCCGATGCTTCATCAAAAGCTGCATTCAGGATGTCAGTCCGGACACCCATGCTGTGGGGCTGGATCGGAATACTGATCATTCTGGCAGGCATTGGCACGGTGTGGTATCTGTTCCGGAAGTATGGAAGGAGGTAGCCGTGGCCGGAAATATCATTGAAATCAGAGGACTGACAAGGAGGTACGGCCAGTTCACTGCTGTAGACAACCTTGACCTCACAATCAGTAAGGGTGAGATCTTCGGGCTGCTGGGACCCAACGGTGCCGGCAAGTCAACCACGATACTGATGATGCTGGGGTTGACGGAGCCTGATGAGGGAAGTGTAAGGGTCTGCGGCCTGGATCCCACTGCAGATCCGGTTGGGGTTAAGAAGATGGTGGGATACCTGCCTGAAGAGGTCGGATTCTATGATGACCTCACCGGCATGGAAAATCTTACTTACACAGCCCGGCTGAACGGCTTCGCCCCTTCTGTCGCTGAGCGGAAGGCAGCGGCATTGCTGGAACGGATTGGCCTGGCAGCAGAGAAAGATAAAAGGACCGGGAAGTATTCACGCGGCATGCGGCAGAGACTGGGACTTGCAGATGTCCTGATAAAGGAACCCGAAGTGATAATCCTCGATGAGCCGACACTGGGAATTGACCCTGCCGGTGTGAAGGCATTCCTTGAGCTCATTGTTCAGCTAAGCAGGGAGCAGGGAATTACTGTGCTCTTCTCTTCGCACCATCTCCACCAGGTGCAGCAGGTGTGCGACAGGGTGGGATTGTTTGTCGGAGGCAGGCTCCTGGCCACCGGAGATATACAGAGCCTCGCAGCGCAGTTGTTTGGCCCGGACTCATCCGAAGCGTCCCCCGGGAAACGGGAATATGGACTGGACGATATTTATTTCCATTATTTTGAAGGAGGTAAAGAACATGAATAATGTGATGACACTTGCCGGTAAACTGTTGCGCAACGACGACAGGATCAAACATCCCTTCCGGGTAATTGTGGAGAAGGAGATGGCAGACCACATCAGGAGCTGGAGGTTCTTAATCCTTGTCGGAATAATCATCCTCACATGCCTCGGCTCCCTGTATACAGCCCTGACAAACTTTTCCCAGGCAGTAAAACCCAATGACCCCGAAGGCACGTTTTTCTTCCTTAGGCTCTTTACCCTCTCTGACGGCACAATGCCGTCATTCACTGTATTCATCAGCTTTCTGGGTCCGCTGCTGGGCATCGGGCTGGGATTTGACGCAATCAACTCAGAACAAAACAGGGGAACTCTCAGTCGCATACTTTCACAGCCGATACACCGCGACTATATAATCAATGCCAAGTTTGCAGCAGCTCTTGCTGTAATAAGCGGGATGCTTATTGCACTGGGACTACTGGTTTTGGGGGCTGGTCTTCTGTCCATAGGCATCCCTCCCACAGCCGAAGAGTTCCTGCGAATTGTCTTTTTTATCATGTTAAGTATAATCTATGTTGCCTTCTGGCTCAACCTATCAATATTGTTCTCAGTGCTGTTCCGGCAGCCAGCTACAGCGGCGTTGTCAGCCATTGCAGTGTGGCTTTTCTTCTCAGTATTCTATCCGTTGATAGTCAGTCTGATAACAAAATCGCTCGAGCCGTCGCCGACAGCCTCGCCAAATCATATTATTGCTTTTGAGCAGTTCCGTCTTGCGCTGCTGAGGGTGATGCCCAACCAGCTCTTCAGCGAAGCCACGACAACGCTGCTGATGCCTTCAGTGCGCAGCCTTGGTCCGCTAACCATGGAACAGATGATTGGTACCCTCCCCGGACCTTTGCCCCTTGGTCAGAGCGTCATGCTTGTCTGGCCGCAGGTCACCGGACTGGTTGCAGGGACTATAGTAAGTTTCGTTATTTCATACTACCTGTTCATGCGGAGGGAGATACGACCGCGATAGACCATTGGCAGACCCAGTTTACCGGGGCGGGTCATTGCCTCAATAAAAGTCCGGGAATGATTTGGCCACCGGTGTGAGACAGGCAATACAACGAGAGTTCAATTCCTGACACAACGTACAGAAAGTGCATCGGCTTCATGATCACAGGTGCCGGCTGACATTCCGTAACTGGTATTAAATATTACATGACCCCAGAATATTCCGTCGTAGTCGTCATAAAAATTGGTAGAGGTAAACCAGTTGCCTGAGATGCCAAGGCCATCGAATTCTCCGTCGGTCCAGCGAATACCTGCCGGAAGAGCACTGAAGCCCGTTTTGTTCCTTTTGTCAGGATAGTCGGTGTTCCCCGCGGATCCGGCAACAGCCGAGGACTCCCAACCCGTAAGTGATGTCAGTGCTTTTGCAAGCTTGTTGCCGGTAGTGGTCCCATCATAATTGAAACCATCGGCTATAAGATTATCCTGCATAGCAAGCCATTCGGCATGAGTCGGTACATGCCATCCTGTGGGGCAAACGCCTCTTGGATCGGTAATTGCGAACCATGTGTACAATCGTCCATATATGAAAGCATTGCTTTCGGTGCCATTATAGGCCCACTGGTATTTTGGTTTGCCACCTTCATATACAACCTCACTTAAATCGAGGGTTGCAGGGTTTGTGGTACCTATCAGATCACCGTTATTGTACCTTGTCACTTTCAGGTTTTCGGCCATCCACCACTGGGTTCCGATCCCGACTATTTCGTATTCATTGCCGTCAATATCGGTTATGGTAGGGACTTCTTCTTCATCTTCAGGCTCTTTCTCACATTTATTCGCCATAAGCAAAAGTCCCGTTACGATAAATGAGAGTATCCAGAAACTGCTTAATTTTTTCATGATCTTTCCGTTTTAAGGCAAAGTTACGAAGGGAGAGCCACGAAGTCAATATTAAATCAGTAAAAGCGAGGTCCGGGTTAGAAAGGACCAGTTATGGATTAGCAACGATACTTAAACGGGGCAATGGTCGGGTCCGGCAAATTAAATCAAATGACGGTTGCACCTAGACGGGCTAACACATCAAAAAAACCGGGAAATGATTTGTTTACAGCTTCGGCACCGTTTATGGTCACCTCTCCCCTGCCACCCAATGCCATCACGGCCGCCATCATGGCAATGCGGTGATCATTGTGCGAAGAGACCACAGCACCTCTGACCCCGCCTCCCTCGATGAACATCTCATCTTCTTCGACCCGGGCGCTTATTGTCATTGCACCAAGAACTTCTGTGATTGCCAGCGCCCTGTTGCTTTCCTTGTTTGCCAGCCTGCTGACACCCTTTATCCTGCTGACACCCTTACAGGATGATGCCAACGCAGCCAGCGGGGGAAATAAATCGGGACAGTCGGTAGCATCGAATGTGAATGCCCTGAGTTCAGATCTGATACTATTGAGGCCCGTGGCATTTTCAGTCAGCCGGCATCCGGCATCACTAAGAGCCCTCATGATCTCCCTGTCAGCCTGCATACTATTGAGGTTCAGGTTACTGACCGTGACACTCCCCGCAACGGCCCCTGCAACCAGCAGGAACGCCGCACCGCTCCAGTCACCCTCGACTGTGTATTCATGAGCTTTGTAAACCTGGTTCCCCGGAATGAAGAACCGTTTGAAATCATGGTTTTCAATGCTGATCCCGAATTCTGAGAGAAGCTGCAAGGTCAGGCTTATGTAGGGTTTGCTCTTGAGGTTTTCAACTTCTATCTCACTGTCGGAATTCAGTAATGGCATTGCCATCAGCAATCCGGTAAGAAGCTGTGATCCTGTCGAACCGTCAATCTGTGCTTTTCTTCCGCCTATTTTACCCATCAGTTTCATTGGAAGAAAACCATCGTTGGTCACGACGAGTCAACCCTAACTGTGACAGGGCATCTGTGATCATGTTCACCGGCCTGCCGGATAATGAACCCTCACCCGTGACAGTTACAAGAGGATTTATCAAAGAGGCAATAGGTGAAAACATTCTAAGGGCAAGACCTGATTCACCGCAGTTCAATGTTACAGGGTAGACAGGTCTGAGACCTGTCTGTACAGTGATAGTGTCATCAGTGGTGGAGATTCGGGCACCCAGCGTTTCGGCAATCCTGACGGCAGCAAGTGAATCATTGCAAAATGAGGGATATCGGATGACCGTGGTTCCATTGGCAAGCAGTCCTGCCGCAATGGCCCTCTGCGTCAGGCTCTTGCTTGGGGGTGCAGCGACAGTGCCGGTGATATGTGACGGGTGTACCCTGATATCCATCTTGGGCGTTATTACCGGGAGTTCCTCATTTTGCTATCATTATGCGAATAAAGTATAAAAAACGACCGGATGTTAATTCAGGGTGACAATTTCATGATACTTTTGTACAGAGCTGGTGACTCAGGTACAGAAAATCAAAGGTATGGCACTGGAGATAGAAAGAAAGTTTCTGGTAACAGGAGACTTCAGGAATGAGGTGGCTGAGTCAGTTCACATAGTGCAGGGTTACATTTCAGCGCAGCCTGACTGTACAGTAAGGATACGTATCAGGGGTGAAAGGGGCTACATAACCATCAAAGGCAGGACGGACAGTTCCGGCCTATCAAGATATGAGTGGGAAAAAGAGATACCGTTGCAAGAGGCTGAGGAACTCCTTCTGCTGTGCGGACCCGGCGTAATAGATAAAACCCGGCATCTGATCAAAGCAGGAAAGCACCTTTTCGAGGTGGATGAGTTTCATGGAGAGAACGAGGGGCTGATCATAGCAGAGATTGAGTTGTCCTCGGCAGACGAGCCATTCACTAAGCCGTCATGGCTTGGCAAAGAGGTGACGTCAGAATCAAAATATTACAATTCTTCACTTTCACGGAAACCGTTTAAGAACTGGTGATGGCAGTAAAGAGTCGTGCAGAAATTACACGGATTGTTGTTGCCGTCCTGCTGATGATTGCAGCCATCGTCATTGCCTCCCTCACCATAGGCCACGACATATATTACGGATCGCGCGACCAGGGCTTATTGTCTTTTGCTGTCGTCAATTTCGCGGGTTATCTTTTTTTCCTCATTATGCCGGTTGAGATCGCCTTCGCCTATTACGCGCAGGGAGATATCAGCATTATCGCATTAAATGCAGTGGCAATTGGAACAGCACTCGTCGGTCAGGTGGTTAATTATGCCTTTGGTGTATTGCTGAGTAACAGGATTATTGATACCCTTATCGGCCGTCGCCGGTATGAGAAGGCGGAGGACAAGCTGAGGAAATACGGCAATATTACAATTTTTGTATTTAATGCGCTTCCCCTCTCATCCGATATTATCTCAATGGCCGCAGGAATGCTTCGCCACCGCATAAGGGATGCGGCATTTTTTACATTTTCAGGCCTGCTGCTGAAATATGTGGTGCTGACATTAATCTTTAACTGAGTAATACCCTCAGAAGTGATATTTCACTCCGGTGAGATCTTCCGATAATTCCCAGAGTTTTGCTGCAATTTCTTTATTGAAAAGTTGTGATGCTTCGGTGGTCTGTACGGGATTGCCTTTGCGGTTACCGGGACCGTCAGGTCCGATGTATTCGCCGCCTTTCAGGTCAGGATTGGTAGCAGCAAAGAGTGTCGGGAGTGCACCTTTGTGGGCAGGCTGGGCAACGATTCTCATCATGTTTTTCAATAGCTGGTTTGGCTCTTTTCCCGACCCCCGCGACAGGAGGTTGGAGACACTTATGCCCGGGTGGCATGCGACACTTATTGTTGATGTACCGGCCAGTTCAAGCCGGTGCTGAAGTTCTATGGCAAACAGGAGGTTGGCCAGCTTGCTCTGGCGGTAGAACTTCATAGGATTGTAACCCCGTGAGCCGTCAAGGTTGTCAAAATGGATTTTTCCCTTGCGTGCTGCAATGCTGCTTGTAGAAACCACCCGTGATCGAGGTGTTGCGAGCAGCAGTGGCAGCAAATGCGCTGTAATTGCGAAATGACCCAGATGATTTGTCCCGAACTGACTTTCAAACCCGTCCCTGGTCTTGCGGAAAGGCGGGATCATTACGCCGGCATTATTTATCAGTATATGCAGATGCTTGTGGCTGGCCCGGTACCGGTCTGCAAAATCCTTAATGCTTTTCAGGTCAGCCAGGTCAAGATGCATTACATCCATGACTGCATCATGGTTCAGGGAAACTGCCTTTTCGACAACTTTTTTTCCCTTCTCAACATTCCTGACCGCAAGTGTGACAGAGGCTCCTTTAGCAGCCAGCACCTTTGCAGCTTCCAGCCCTATACCGCTGCTGCCACCGGTTATGATAATATCTTTGCCTCTTAAACTACCGATCTGTTCTGTGTTCCAGGGAATCATAATATGTTACTCCTTCCTATCAGGAATTAAAGTTTAATTTTGTATTTCAGACCTATACAATTCATATAGGCGGGTTTTGAATCCTTGCTTACATTATAAATATATTCAAGTCCGAAGGTGTGCTTCTTGTTCACTGTATAGTCTGTTCCGACTATGTACCTCCACTTTTCAATCATTATATCATTCGAAGCAAAGAGTTCGCTAAACATTTCAACACTTGTATAAGGTTGAAGGGGAATCCCCTTTATATCATAATCCAATTCCATTCTCAGCCTGTGGCCCCAGACCGGAATTTCGTCCTCCGGGTCTTCGATATAGGTTTTAAACTGCTCCTGGAAACGGTACCTTGCCGACAGTGTAAACCGGTTAACGGGGAGGCTGCCCCTGAGCTGCACGAACCAGCGATGCCTCGGATGGAACTCGTATATGCCTTCCGACTTGTCGATTGTCTCCCTTTGTTCAATAAAGCGGTAATAAATTCCCGCTGCAAAATAGTCGTTGAATTTATACCTCAGGCCGGGTTCGAAATAAAATTTCTCAACCATTGATGCATTCTGGTCAGTACGCACGTTTGCCTCAAAGTCGAACCTCAATCCTTTGGTAATATTATATTCAGCATTTGCTTCGTACCACAGCCCGAAGTCTGCCTTTTGCGCCGTCACGGAAAGCAGGCTTAAAAAGAGAAAAACGGTTGCCAGTAAAAGCCTATTCATCATCGTCATCCTCGTAATTATCCACCAGGCTGGCGTGGTTCTTGTTCATCCCGTTAATCTCAAAATAGACAATCAGTTTGCAGGTGTCTTTCAGAAAATTGATCTCCCCTATCTCGACTTTCCGGATATTCACCAAACCTGTTCTCGCTGTGAGGTCATCAATTAATAGATCGTAATTTTCGGGCCTGATAAGATCAATCTTTTCATATGTGATTCTTTTGGCTGCCACGCTTTTCAGCAGCCACACCTTTTCTAATCCGTAAGTGATAAATACAATTACCGCATTTGTAAACAGTATCTCTGCGAAACTGGTCTTCTTGCTTGCCAGGGCATTTATTACTGACACACCTATAATTAAAAAGAGATAGGTCATCTCCTTTATCGGCATCGAGCGGGTCCGGTACCGGATGATGCCGAAGATGGCAAAGAGGCCAAGTGCAAAACCAATCTGCAACTTCACGCTCTCCAGCAGGAAGCATAAAAGGAAAACAATGCATGATATCAGTGTATATGTGAACAAATAATCCTTTCTCCCGGAAACGGAGAAATAGAGCCATCTGACAAGCAGCAATATAACTCCCAGGTTAATAGAAAAGCGGATTACAAGTTCAAGGAAATCCGAACCATTGAATAATTCCATTCCCGCGAATTCAATACTGGCGTAAGGCAACATCAGGCTGAGTAGATTCATTATCGATTTTTTTTAACTTGAGAAGTACTGGTTTTACATTATTATCTCGCAAAACTCCGTTAAGGATTGCGGCTCCCAGGCAATACTTGCTGAAGCCTGTCTGTCTTATTCCCTTATTTTTAAGGATAGTATGGAAAACAGACCGGCCGGAAACCCTGTCTCTCTTTATTTCGGCAACTGCGATGTTGGGAAGTTCAATTTTCCGGCCGTCACTGTTGGTATAGGCAATATTAAAGTCAACTGTAACACGTTCGGTTAAATTAATATTTACCAGTGTTATCCTGGAGAACAGGCTTGTAATGACCGGGTGAAGAAATTCTGTTGACCCTGCCAGCTTTTCGTGAAGGAATTGCAGTGATACCGCATCATCAGGCAGGCTTGCATTCTTGCTCCTGATCCTGCTCTTCACTGTTCTCCCCTTGTTTGTTTTATGTTTTACCTCGAGGTAAGTAAGGCTGTTTGTCTCGTATGTCCTTAGTCTGACTTTATCGCGCACAAGCTTGCCTGTCTGATGCTGATTGAAGAACTTATAATCAGGGGTATCAAAATAAACAGTGCTGTACCTGAATTCCCTCTGGCTGTTGATATCGAGAACTTTATAGTCGCCGGCAAGACCTGATAAGAGTGTCCCGAGCATATTTACAGGGAATAGATACTTTGAGTCTACCCTGCTCATAAAGCTCACGGCATCCATCTCTTTAAGGGAGATGCCCGTAAAAGTCTGAAGAATTTCAGATTGAGAGGTCACCGCGATCAGTAGTAAAGGTACTGGTATGTCTTTTTCAACAGCAGGTTTTTCCTGCTGTCATAAACGGTCTTTTCCACTCTCTGCCCGTTTTGAATTTTATATTCCGAGATTTTATCGACAGCGCCCTTCTTCGTATATTCGATCTCCTTTATTTTATTGTTGCCGGCATCGTACTCATATCTGAAATGGGTGTCAACTTCCCCGCCCTTGTAAAGGATCTGCTCAATTATATTTCCGTTTATATCATAACTTGTTTCTGACTCGATGTTTGTAGTCACATCCCTGCCGTCGTGCTTTTCTTCAGTCACAGTGACCCGTTTAATCTTGTGATCCCTGGCCTTTTCCTGTGAGTAAATGTCCGAAGTGCCCAATAAGAACAGTAATGCCAGACAGCCAAGCGTCATTATGTTTTTCCTGATTGCAATCATGCCAATGATGTTAATTAATTACTGAAACTTCCATTGCTGTGGTTGAATTATTCAACAAAAATTATGCAAGGATAGTTATTAAACGCAGCTTTTCACCGGTTAGTATTAAAAAAAAGGGTGCCCGCGCACCCGTCAAAGCCAGAAGAGGAGAGTAAGATCAGAACGACTTGAACCATATCTGGAATTTATCCCCTATCCAGGGAACAGGTTTCATCTCACCCTGGATTGACCATATGAAGCTCATCAGCCAGAACACGAATAAAAGGATGCCGCCGGCTATCCAGACTGCTGTGCCAAGAACGGGAATGTAACCGACTATTCTCAGCGCAAAAGCAATAATTATCAGACCAAGGTTCTGCCGGATGAAATAACTGGCCAGTTCCTCCTTGTTGTTCATGTTCATGATAAGAGCTATCAGCCATCCAATTCCGAAGAGATGTGAAATAATGGCCTTTGTCTTTGCATCCATAGATTTTTGTTTTAAGGTTCTCTCAAATTTATGAATAATTCATTGCTGCGTGAATAATCCTCAATTAAATATTTTGGCTGAGTCTTCAGAAAAATAGCGATAGTTGCGTTGTTTGTATATTTTTGTGCCCTGACAATTTTGCCCTGTAATGGAGTATATAACGGCTCATATCGGAGAGTTTGCAGCACTGGCAGTGGCACTGTTCTGGACAGTGACTGCACTCGCTTTTGAATCTGCAAGCCGTAAGATAGGTTCTCTGAACGTCAACATACTGCGACTGCTGCTGGCTCTTGTTTTTATCAGCATTTTTACTTTTTTCAGCCGCGGTCACTTCCTTCCCTCGGATGCCAGCAGCCATAACTGGATATGGCTTGCGCTGTCAGGCATCATCGGGCTTGTGCTGGGTGATTATTTTCTCTTCCGGGCCTATACTCTTATCGGATCGAGATTTGCCCAGCTTATAATGACACTTGCTCCTCCGCTGTCGGCTGTCTTTGCATATTTCATCCTGAGTGAATCACTCAAACTGATACAGATTGCCGGCATGGCCATTGTAATAATAGGTATCGCCATTGCCATATTCAACAGACCTGTAAAAGGAGAGTGGCTCTCTGTCAAGCTCTCCACCAGGGGACTTGTTTATGCCTTCATCGGCTCACTGGGGCAGGCCCTGGGAATTGTCCTGAGCAAATACGGGATGGAGAGTTATGACCCCTTTGCCTCTACCCAGATAAGGATAATTGCAGGTGTTGCAGGATATTCAATTATTATAACAATTCTTAGGAAGTGGCGCCAGGTTGGACTCTCCCTGACGAACCTGCCTGCCATGAAAGTGCTTACCCTTGGGTCATTCTTCGGCCCGTTCCTGGGTATCTCCTTTTCGCTGCTGGCAGTCAAATACACCGAGGCTGGAATAGCCTCAACAATTATGTCCATAAGTCCTGTGCTAATCCTGGCGCCCTCATTCTGGATCAATAAGGAAAAGATCACCGCGGTGGAAATTGCCGGTGCAGTTTTAAGCGTGGCCGGCGTGGGGCTATTCTTTATTTGACACCTTATCTGAAGGTTTATACAATAAACTGTCCGAGTCATAGTTTCATTATCTGAAATATTGGTATAGTATTTCACATTTGCTGTGATACGGAAAGTGTTTGCCGCGAAGATCTCAGAATTGTCTGAAGAACATGCCAGGCCCGGAGGGCACCGGGGTGTTCAGGGAATTGAAAATGAAGATGGCACGGTATTTGGTTACCACCCTTCCCGTAAGGAATAAATGATTGAAGAAAAAAATGAAAATAATGTCTGGAAAGTGCACACATATTAAAATTTAATTTATGTTTGCGCCTCAAAAACCGGGTATCATTTTTATGGCTGGAAAACAAGCGGTGAATAACTCCCGCAAGTCAGACATAAAAGGAAGAAAATCAGGTAGAAACGCATGGAGATCAGGTGTTGATATCTTTTACCGGTGAGGCTTACTGCGGATGTTGCATTTAATAACTTAGCGAAAATTTTAAATATTTAATATTAACCAAAAACAATAATTAACACCAAGAAAAAAAGGTAAATCCATTTACCGAAGTATGAACGCTAACAGAAAAGAGGTTACGGTTACTCATAATGAGAGCCCCCTCATGGGCTGTTCTTCTGACGAAGAACCTGGCGCGGGTACCATGATCTTCCCGCAGATCAAATCCCATGATCGTTTAGTTAGCAACCGGAGTTCGGAATTCATACGCCGCTACTTCCCCCTAACAAATGTTGATTCCTGGAATGACTGGAGATGGCAGTTACGCAACTCCTTCACCACCGCTGAAGCACTGTCACGTGTCATGACTCTGTCTGACGACGAGATCAATGCTCTCAACAAGCTGAAGAACAGACTGCCGTTGAGGATAACTCCTTATTTCCTGTCACTCATATACGATTCAGAACCGGGCTCCCCGCTTCGCAGGACAATGATCCCCGCAAGTGCAGAGCTGGTTATCACTGATGCCGAAAAAGCTGATCCTCTGTGTGAGATGGCCAGCAGTCCCGTGCCGGGTATCGTACACCGTTATCCTGACAGGGCTCTCTTTACAGTCACACAGTTCTGCTCATCATACTGCAGGTACTGCACCAGGTCTCACTCAGTCGGTAAGCTTGGTCATCTTACAAAAGGTGAGTGGGACAGGGCTTTCAGATACCTTGCAGAACACACTGAGATACGTGACGTCATCATCAGCGGGGGTGACCCTCTGACAATGAATGACAACAAAATTGAATATCTGCTGTCGAACCTGAGGGCTATTAAGCATATTGAGATACTCAGGATAGGCACGAAAGTGCCGGTAGTTCTTCCGCAGAGAATAACCCCTCAGCTCGTTGCCATGATCCGCAAATACCACCCGGTATTCATGAGCGTCCATTTCACCCATCCCGATGAGATAACTCCGGAAACGCGCAAGGCATGCAACATGCTTGCCGACGGAGGCATCCCGATGGGAAGCCAGACCGTGCTGCTGAACGGCATCAATGACGACCCGGCAATAATGAAGAGCCTGATGCAGAAGCTTCTTACAATCCGTGTCAGACCCTACTATATCTATCAGTGCGACCTGATTCCCGGCTCAAGCCACTTCAGGACCACAATAGAAAAAGGTATTGACATTATTGAGAACCTCAGGGGTCACACCAGCGGCTATGCCGTACCGCAGTTCGTCGTTGACGCTCCCGGCGGCGGAGGCAAGATACCTATCCTGCCGGCCTATGTTGTTGAGAGCGGACCTGAAAAATGGGTTCTGAGAAACTACAAGAAGAACCAATACACATACCCTAATAAAAAGTAAAAGAGGGATGAGGATCGGGTTGACCTATGACCTTCGCTCGTGGTACCTCGGGCGTGGTTATACCATGGAGGAAACAGCAGAGTTTGACAAGGAGGAGACGGTGGCTGCCCTCGAGGATGTGCTTAAACGACTCGGTTACGAGACCGAACGGATAGGCAACGTCTTTGAGCTGGTTGAAAAACTTGCGGCAGGAAAAAAATGGGACATGGTTTTCAACATCGCCGAAGGCCTTTACGGCGACGGCCGTGAATCGGTCGTGCCGGCTCTTCTCGATCAGTACAGGATACCTTATGTCTTCAGCGGACCGGTAGTAATGGGTGTTTCGCTGAATAAATACCTTGCACGCCTGGTGGTTCAGGCTGCCGGCGTGCCTGTAAGCCCAGGCATCATCGCAGTCACCGCACGTGACATTGACAATGCCTCTTCCCTTACCTACCCTCTGTTCGTAAAACCGGTCGCTGAGGGTACCGGGAAAGGCATCACGACAAGAAGCGTGGTGCGTGACAGGGAAACGCTTGTGACCCTTGTCACTGAATTGCTTGAGAAATACAACCAGCCCGTACTCATCGAAGAGTATCTGCCGGGAAGGGAATTTACGGTCGGCATCACCGGAAGCGGCACAGAGGTGAATGTAATTGGCGGAATGGAGGTTATCTGCAAGGACAACCTGCCCTATTCGGTCGAGGTAAAGGAGAATTACCAGGATATTGTTAAATATTTGCCCATTGATGACAGTTGCAGGGATGAATGCCACGCAGTTGCCCTTGCCTCCTGGCACGCCCTGAATGCCGTAGATGCCTGCCGCGTTGACATGAAGGCAGACAGAAACGGAAGGATATGTTTCATAGAAGCAAATCCGCTTGCCGGCCTGAACCCCATCCATTCGGACCTCCCGATACTCTCGCGCTTTAACGGCGTAGAGTATGACAGCCTGATGGAGATGATAATGAACTCGGCAATAAGCCGGTACGGCCTTAAAAAGTGATGAAGAAGTGCCTTATCCTATACAACGAACCTGCTCCAGATGCACTTCCTGATGAACTCGATGTCCTTGACCAGGTGCATTTCGTGGATAAAACACTGAGAGAACTCGGCTATGATGTATCACTCAGGGGTATAACAGACAACTTCTACAGGGAAATCGGACAGATATCAGGAGAAGAATACGAGTTTGTTTTTAACCTTGTCGAGTTTGTAGGTAAAAACGCTGAGATCCTTTATTTCATTCCGGCCCTGTTGAATATGCATCATATACCCTATACAGGATGTTCGGTAGAGGCTACATTTGTCACAGGCAGCAAGGTACTGGCACGTCAGGTGATGAAAGCCAACGGCTTACCGGTTGCCGGCGGATATAATGTCTCTGAAGCTGGTCAACTCACCAAAGGCAGAAAATATATTCTTAAGCCAGTGTGGGAAGATGGTTCGCTTGGCATTACTGAAGAATTTGTCTTTACATTCAGCGGCATCCCGCCGGAAATAGTAAGGGATAAAAATGACAGGCACTGGTTCATTGAGGAGTTCATTGACGGCCGTGAGTTCAATGTAAGTGTCAAGGCCGGTCCCGACGGACCTGAAATGTTACCCCCTGCCGAGATGATTTTTGAGGATTATGCGGATGACTTGCCGAAGATAGTGAGCTACAAGGCAAAATGGGAAGAGGGAACATTCCAGTACGAGAACAGCAAACGCCGGTTCCCTGATGACCTCAGCCCGAGGCTCATGAAGAACATACGCGATGCGGTGTTTGGCTGCTGGAACACTTTCGGGCTGAAGGGATATGCCCGTGTTGACATGCGTGTTGATGACGATGAGAATGTCTATGTGCTCGAGGTCAATGCCAACCCATGCATTTCTCCTGATGGCGGTTTCATCTCAGCAGCATTGCATGCCGGGTTGAGCAATAAAGACATTATCGGTGACATTATCAAAGACCTTAATAAATAGTCCTATGCCTGAAGTATCGTTCGATATCACCCCGGCTGACAGGCCTGCTTTTGAAGAAATTCTCAAATCATCAGGATTCTTCTATGATTTCGAGGTAGAGGTAGCGCTTTCCCTGGCTGACGAAACTTATGAAAAAGGCCAGGAAAAGAGCGGCTATTACTGGGTGCGTCTTATTGATGAAGGCAAAGTGATCGGTTTCGGGAACTTCGGACCCAATCCTTCCTCTGTTCATTCATGGGATCTGTACTGGCTTGCCATTCTCGATGAATACCGGAAGAAGCATTACGGTTCCCTCCTTCTCAGAGAGGCGGAGCAAAGGGTAAGGTCGCTGGGAGGAAAAGTACTCTGGATCGAGACCTCCGGAAGGTCACTATATGAACCGACGAGGCACTTCTATCTGAAAAACGGCTATGAGCTGGAGGCAACACTACGAGAATTCTACGGTCCGGGCGATGCCAAACTGGTATACCGAAAAGTCTTATGAGAGGCTTCTGGACAATTATACTGCTTATTATTTCAAATTCATTTATGACTGTGGCCTGGTACGGTCACCTGAAATATCAGAACGTATCAAAGAATGCATTACTGGGGCTGTTTGGAATTGTAATGGCAAGCTGGGGCATCGCGCTGTTTGAATATTTTTTTCAGGTCCCGGCAAACAGGATGGGTTACCGCGGTACAGGCGGACCATACACTCTGGTTGAGCTAAAGCTCATACAGGAAGTCATCTCAATATCTGTGTTCGTCTTGTTTACCCTTCTGTTATTTCGTACGGAGACCCTTAAGTTCAACCACCTGATGGCGTTCATATGTATCCTGGGGGCTGTATATTTTACTTTTAAAGCTTAGATGTAATAGTATGGATGTCAAAATCGAAGAAAGCTGGAAGGAAAAGCTGAGAAATGAGTTTGACAAGGAGTATTTTGCATCACTGACACAGTTTGTCAGGGAGGAGTACCGTACGAGACAGGTCTTCCCCCCTGCCGGCAAGATCTTCAATGCATTTGACCTTTGTCCTTTTGACAGTGTAAAAGTTGTTATCATCGGACAGGATCCGTATCATAACACCGGACAGGCACACGGCCTGTGCTTTTCGGTTACCGATGGAACCGAGTTTCCTCCCAGTCTCATCAATATTTTCAAAGAGTTGCAGAGAGATCTCGGTATCCAGGTACCGCAATCAGGTAACCTCGAGAGGTGGGCCAGGCAGGGCGTGCTTCTTCTCAACGCCATACTCACTGTCAGGGCACACCAGGCGCTCTCCCACGAAAACAAAGGCTGGGAGAGATTCACAGATGCCGCTATAAGTGCACTGAACCGCGACAGGGATAATATAGTCTTCATGCTATGGGGCAACTATGCCCAGAACAAGGGAGCCTCTATCGATCCGTCACGACACCTGATTCTTAAGACAGTGCATCCTTCTCCCCTTTCTGCCTCAAGGGGCTTCTTCGGCTGTTCACACTTCAGCAAATGCAACGAATATCTTACAGCACAGGGCATGGAGCCCGTAGCATGGTGATCAGGACCGGAGTCCGCGACTGATTACTCCCAATATTTCTTCCGAAGGTTCAAATCCGAGTGACATCCTAATCAGTCCCGGTTCAGGGTATTTGGTACCCCATACAGCCTCCACAGGCATGAGAATGGTGTGAGCATCTCCCAGGGTAGGTATAAGTCTTATTTCCGGATAAACCGCAGCAATGAACCTGTCGCGCCGTGCCCTCTTTTCCTCTTTTGTGTTGCCGGCAAGGTCAAAGGTGACAATAGCACCGTAGCCTTTGCCACCCATGAGACCGAGCGCAGCAGCGTGGGTGGCATGGGTCTCAAGTCCCGGGTAAAGAACGCTGCTGACTTCCGGTGACGACTGCAGCAGCGCTGCCACGCCGGCTGCGTTTGAACACTGCTGCCTGAAACGCAGTCCGAAGGATGAGAGCTGCGTCTGCAACCTGTAGGCGTCGTCAGGAGACAGCATATGGCCAACGAACTTGCGGTATTCTATAGCACTTTTCATCAGTTCATTGTCATTGCCGCATATTACCCCTGCAGTGAGGTTGCCGTGACCTGAAAGATACTTGGTTGCGCTGTGAATGACCAGGTCTGCCCCGTCATCGAGCGGCTTCCATAAAAGCGGCGTGGCAAATGTATTGTCAATGATTACCCTGGCACCTTGTTTCTTTGCGATCTGAATTATCCTCCTTCCTTCAGCAACAATCAGGAGAGGATTTGAAATAGTCTCAAAATATAAGATATCAGGCTTTGTTTCAGAGAGCAGTTTCTCAAGCTGGTCATAATTGTACGTGGCGCCTTCCGGTTTGAAGAAGGAGACCTGTAATCCGCGGCGCTTTTCAAGGACACTGGCTATATACGAAAGTGTACCTCCGTATATCTCGGAGAAAAAGAGCCATCTGCCGGTTCTCCCGGCTTCCTGAAATATTGACAGTGCTATGTCAATTGCTGCCATTCCTGATTGCGCCAGAAGGGCCCATCCGGAGCCTTCCGTCACCATCACGGCTTCCTCTGCGGCAACAACCGTGGGATTACGGTACCTGGAATAAATATACAGATCCGGTTCTCTTGAATGACCGGTCTCAGCCGCAAATGCATCAGATGTTATTCCTGCATCAGGTAATTCAAATCCGGCATCACGATAGACCGGTGTTCTGGCGCTGTTTATCTCTTTCTTTTTCATACTCGGCATTGAAATTGTCTGAAATTGTTTCTTTGATATTGACAGGATTGAAATCGTCAAGGAACAGGGCTCTGTCGGCCACAATACCGGCCAGAAGCAGACCTGCTGCAATGGCGGTGGTGATCTTGCTGCCGGTGTATAACAGCATAAAAACTGCAGGTATTGACAATGCCCTGAAATAATACAGCGACCTTATCAGCTGACCCTTTTCAAGCGACCGGTATCTCATTATGACCGAGATGGCAGCCAGCATTGAAAACAGGAGAAAGACTGTTGAAGGCACAATAAACCATGAGGCCATGAAGATACCGGAGAAGAACATCTGGCCACTGTGCAGTTTCAGCCCCGGTGATCTGTCTGCGGCAAAAAAGACCAGGTCTGCAGATATCAGCGTCAGCAGGGCAACCCCGGCCTGTATAAGGGGATGTATCGTTCCCGGCCTGAACCAGTTAAGATACGCCATAGCTGTTATTATTATGACCATTAATATCTCGCGGCTCAGCGGAGACGATGTCACATTGAGTATTGCCCTCCATCCTCTGGTCCGCACGCCAAGATGTGCAAAGGACATTATCAGTGCTGCTGTCAGCATCAGGGCAGGGAGTTTAACAGCGGGAACGTCCCCGTTCAGGGCATATGCAACGAACAGGGCCATGGATGCTGTTACCAGCAGCGAAAAGACAAGCAGGCTCCACTCTTTTATAATCTTTGTTGTGACCTTTAAAGACCTGCTCTCCCCCTCATCAGGTCCCGCATCTTCAGCAGGCACTATCAGAGGACCGGATCTCATCCCTGTCCCGGTGAGTCTCAGCGAAGGCTTTATGCCTGTCTCGGGGAACCACTCAACACCCTGAGAAGGAAAATCAGAAAGCTCTGTCATCCGGAGGGCACCTGTGGGACAGGCGGTGACACAGGCTGGATCGATTCCCTCACCCGCTCTTTCCGTGCAGAAATGACACTTCTCAATAATTCCTTTTGCCTCATTGATCTTAGGGGCATCATATGGACACCTCCAGGTGCAGTAACGGCACCCCATGCACCTTTCCTGGTGATGGATCACCGCGCCGGTGCTGTCAACAGTGTAAGCCTTTGCCGGGCAGCCCTCGAGACAGGAGGGCTTTTCACAATGATTGCAGGCTATCGAGATATTGATCACACTGAGAAGAGGCAATGCCTCACTGTTCCAGTTGCGGACACTCCTGGTGCCGGGCTGAAATCCGTTTTCAAGCATGCAGGCGGCGTTGCATGCATTGCAGGCGACACAAAGTGCGGCATCAAAATCAAATCCCCGTCTCATGATGCTTTTTCCACTCCTACCCTTGTGTTGTGAAAGGCTGCACCGTGACCCATGTCTGTTGCGGCCTGTCTGACAAGTGTGTTTACTCCTCCTCCTTCGGCGAGCCAGACGCCGTTGGGAAAGACAACACTGCCCTGCCTGACCCTTGCTGTAACTCTGACCCTGCCCATGACCTCACCGGCGGAGTTGAAAATCCTGATAGGGTCGCCGCTCTTTAGTCCGAGTTTACGTGCATCAGCAACGGAGATCTCCCATGCGGGCTCATCCGTCACGCTCCTGATCACTTCAAGATTACCGAACTGTGAATGAATGCGCGGGGCAACGCATGGCGTCATCAGCCTGAAAGGAAGGTGGTCTTCATTGAAGTTGTCCGGCGGATTGTATGCAGGCAGGGGATCGACACCCCACAGTTTAGAGGCACTGTCCGACCAGAGCTCTATCTTACCGGATGCGGTGCTGAATTTCCTGTTACTGTAAGCGATCTCCTCAGATTGTTTTGGAATCATTGGCGCTTCTTTCAGCCGGCTGATCGAAAATCCGTCAGTCCGGAGAACGCGGTCAGCCAGCCAGCGGTCATAATCATCAGGTGCAGGAATGCCACCGTCACCAGTCACATCCATGCCCATTTTACCTGCAAGGCGGAAATATATCTCGCTCTCGGGCATCACTTCACCAGGAGAGTCAATCACTGCCGGTTTATACTGCACATAAGGATTCCAGTATGAACTGACAACATCTGCCTGTTCAAACACTCCCTTGGCCGGCAGTACTATATCAGCCATCGCTGCACTGTCTGTCATAAACTGGTCGACCACCACCTTGAACGGGATCGATTTCAGCGCACTGACAACGTCGTTGCTGCCCGGAAGCTGGGTGACAGGATTGCCTCTTTCGATCCAGGCCACTGCAATGCCTGGTTCCTTCAGGGAGAAGAAGTCTTTTCCGAACGCAGCCATTGACAATGCTCTCCTGAAAGGTTTATCGCGCTCAATATCAGGGTAATAACTAAGCGGCTCAAGTGTCTCATCGAATACATAGCCCTGCAGGCTGGCAAAGCTGAAGCTGCAGCCCGGAAAGCCGATCTTACCGGTTATAACGGGGATGGAGAGTATTGAGCGTATTGTCTGGCCGCCGTTAGTGTATCTCTGCAGTCCATAGCCCGGCACAATGGTTACCCTCTCTGTCTTTCCCGCCAGGACGGCAAGCTCTTCGATTGTGGCAGCCGGAATACCAGTGATCTTTTCCGCTTCCACCGGTGTAATTTTCAGGGAAGCTGCAAATTCTTTAAAACCCGAAACATATTTACTTATGAATTCATCATCTGTCAGCTGCCTGTCAATTATAACTTTTGCCATTGCCAGCGCCAGCGCCGCATCTGTTCCCGGGTTCGGACACAGAAGGAGGTCGGCCTTGTCGGCGGTTGGAGTTCTGCGCGGATCGATCACAACCACTTTCGCCCCGTTCCTTCTGGCCCGGTCGATATGGATCATTTCCTGCACATTCGTTTCGGCAGGGTTCTTCCCCCATATGATCACGAGCTGTGCATTGGCAATGTCCCAGGGAACATTATGCTTTATTTCGCCAAGTGTAAGCCTCACTGCTTCAAGGCCTGCAGGCCAGCAGAGATTGCCGTAGGTGGTGGTGGCGCCGCCAAAACGTTTCCAGAAGTGTCCTGAGATTTCATTGCTTAAGCCGGAGCAGCCGCTGCCTTTGTAAAACAGAACCGAGTGGGGACCGTGGTTTGCACGGGCATCGAGCAGCTTTTCAGAGATTATTTCAAGCGCCTGATCCTGGCTGATACGGGTGAAAGTTCCGTCATCAGAACGTCTAAGCGGATACAGGAGCCGCGACGGTGAGAACTCCCGCTCAAGATATGAAAGACCTTTTATGCATGGCCCTTCAGGTGTCGCCAGGTTACCGGCGTAAGGGAGGATACGCCTTACCTTTCCCCCTTCGGTGAATACCCTGAATGAACAGGTACTGTAACAGTTGCGCGGACAGACGGTAATGAATTCCTTCATCAGGGAACAATAGATTGCTTGCCGGCACAAAAGATACAAAAAATGTGGTAACAGCCTAGATCTTTTCCAGGCAATCGCGTTTGATCCAACCCTTATTTCCGTCAGGCAGCTGTACTTCCAGGTAGTCGCCGAGCTCTTTTTCGACTTTCACAGTTGTTCCCGAATGGATGACGAACAGCTCACTGCTGCTCTCGCCGGGCTCGCTCCTGCCGGTCACAATACTGCAGGTTACAACGGCTTTTTTATTCTTGTTGATGAGTGAATTGTTATTCATCGCCAGGGCAATGAGAAGAACCGAGAGTATCAGGGCTGCCAGTGACAGCCAGAACGACATCAGCCGTCCGCTGGCTCTGGCTTTTGTAAGAAAGATCACTGCAAACAGAAGTGAGGCAATGAATAACAGCAGGGCCGTCACAGCCCATGTATTTGTCGGGGCCAGAAGCGAAAGAAAATTAAACCACCGCACAAAGAACAGTTCCGGAACAGTCTCAAACTTATCGGTCACCCTGCTGCGGGCGATCTGCAGGTTATAATTGATATCCTCATCGGCAGGGGCGATCAGCCTGGCACGCTCGTAAAAGAGAATGGCCGAGGCGTTGTCCCCGCTTTTAAAAAAGGCGTTGCCGGCATTGTAAAGCATGTCCTCACTCCTGTAACCGTCGTCATAGAGTTTCCTGTAAACAGCCGCGGCACCGGAATAGTCACCTGAGCTGTAGAGCTGTCCGGCCTGGGCGTACCTTTCTTCAGGTGTCTGCGCTTTTATTTGCAGCAAACAGATAATCAGCAATACACAACAAACAGTAACTCTCCTCATCTCCTGTGCTTTTTAGTCAAGTACATTATCGAGTTTGCCTATCAGAACAGCTGCTCTTTTGTATAAACCGGCAGGGCTCTCCCCTTCCGAGGAGGGTGAATAACGCGAGTACTCAGTGGCGGAAAGTATCAGGTCAAGTTCAGTGATCAATCCCTCTTCCACCCTGGATGCCCTCAGGGCAGCATAGCACTTGTCCTTTGTGAGGTCGGACGGCGCGATAGCCAGCTTGTCGCCGAGGTATCCCCACAGCGCTTTGGCCAGCTCGGCATTGGCCATTTCAGGTTTGCCTGTATCAAGGAGCGAACGCGTCTTTGTCAGTCTCCTGCGTGCAACCTTTGATGCCTTGCGGTTACGCAAGCCCTTTATATCGGCATTGCGTTTCATCTGCTCACGGCGGAGGAGAAGGATGACCGCAGTCAGGAAGATCGCAAAGACAAACCACAGCCAGTAATATGTCCTGGAGACAAGGGGCGAAGAGAGAAGGTCAAGCCTGCTCTCCCCGTTCCTGATATACCTGATATCCTGTCCGAGGTACTTCACATCCTCACCCGGCACAAACACCGGTGTTGAAACCTCACCTCCGCCTGCGCTTCCGGTCACTTTCACGGTGTACCCGGTGGTGCGGAGGGTGATGTATTTCTCCTGTGCGGGATCGAAGACGGTATAAGAAACCGGTGGAAGGTCAAAGGTGCCGGTGTTCCTCGGGATGAGCAGAAACTCAAAGGTCTTGGTGCCTGTGGAGGTGCCGGAACTTTTGACTGTCACCCTGGGATCATATTTTTCTATTCCCTGCGGGAAGTTAATGACCGGTTCGCCTGCCAGGTTGAGGTTTCCGGTTCCACTCAGCGTCAGGGTATATGTCATGGCATCATTAACCTCAACCTCTGTCTTTGAGAGAGACGAATTCAGTTCAAAAGAACCCACCGCACCGTGGAAGTCGGCAGGCTGCGGGGCAGGCAGAGGCTTCACTTTTATCACTGCCGGCCTGGTTGATACTTTCATTGCTACCGTGGTGACATTGGAAAAGAAATTGTCAAAAAACGGATCGCTGAAGAAGGGGTCGCTGACACCTGTCCGCTTCTGTACCAGTGCGGTTATATGCACACTGTCAACCCGCAGCTCACCGGGGATCTGCGGATAGAGAACGAAGCGCTGGAGAACACCTGTGCCGTACTGAACCCCGTCGATGACCTCTGACTCCAGGCTTTTCAGAGGCGGTGTTTCAATCTCCTCGCGCAGGAATCCCTTAAAATCTGGATATTTAAGTTCGTTAATGCCTGAAAGATTGATACGGGTATAGAGTTTCAGGGTAGCCGTCACCGGTTGTCCGACATATACTTCCCTGGTGTTCAGCAGCAGACGGAGGGATAACTCAGAACCTGACGCCGGAGCCTGCTGCTCCTGACGGTTGCCCTGCCTGGCGCTCTGTACGGGAGCTGCCCCGGCAGCAGTTATTTCTATCTCAACCGGAGCAGACACCACAGTCAGTTTCTTTGTTTCGTACTGTGCCGGAGGTATTGTGAACTTTCCCGGTGCTGAAGCGACAATATAGTAGATAAGCGTGGTGGTCGAGGTCGAGGTCATCTCGCCGTTGATCCACTGAACGTTTCGGGAAGCTTGATGACTGCGGTCCTGAAACGGTGAATGACGGATCGAATGCCGGAGGCAGGAAACGTCCGTCACTTGCATTGATAACATAGACTATTCTGAACCGTTCACCGGCGGCAGCAGACGGAGGAGCATCGACAGTCACTGTCATCTCCTGGGCGGCCATGGATAAGGCAGTCAGCAGGCAGATCACTGTTAGCATTGAACTTCTCATCGCCGTCAAAATTACCAATTTTTAATCACCCTGACCTTTGCCCTGGCAGCCTTGTCACGCTGCACCTTTTCCTGTGTCTCCTTCTCGTTTGCTGAAAGGGCATCTAGAAGACGCTTTGCATCCTCACGGCTTATTGATTGCTGCTGCTGATCCTGACCCTGCTGCTCCTGCTGATCATTCTGATCCTGCTGCTTCTGCTGCTGATCGTCCTTCTGTTCCTGATCATCCTTCTTCTCCTCGTCCTGTTTGTTCTTATCCTGCTGCTGATCTTTTTGCTGTTGCTGCTGCTGCTCTTCCTGCTTTTTCAGCTGATCCTGGGCATAGGCAAGATTGTATTTGGCCTCAGGGTTTTCCGGATCAAGCATAAGGGAATTAATATAAGCCTTGATGCTCTCTTCGAACTTCTGGTCCTTGAGCAATGAATTGCCCAGGTTATAGAAGCTCTGAGCCTGTTTCGCTGAATCATCAGCACTGCCTGTGGCAGCCCTGTTGAATTCTTCTGCCGCCTCGCCAAACCTGCCCTGTTTATAAAGGGCATCGCCAAGGTTGAAACCTGAATCATATGTAGATCTCTCCTGTGCCTGGGCACGCCGGTACATACCTTCGCTCCCGGCAAACTCACTCTTCCTGTAAAGCCGGTTTCCCTTTCTTATGTACTCTCTTTCCTGCTGCCCCAGCAGGGTGGTATGCAGCAGAAACAGGCACAGAACCGTCATGATGACTTTATGTAAACTCCCTCCTGTCATGACTGATGAACTTTTACTTTCGTTTCTATTATCCCCAGACGCCTCAACAGGTGATTCTTCCGGTCCATTAGCAATACGTCAACAACCAGCAGGACGAACATGATCACTGCCGGAACGAGGAACTGGTCATTATATTCGGTGTACATCGTTGTTTCTGTCTCCGATTTCTTCATGCGGCCTATATCATTGTATATCTCATTTAGTCCGATGCTGGTGTTATTGGCTCTTACATACCTGCCTCCCGTCTGTGAGGCAATCTGCTGCAGTACCTTTTCGTCAAGCTTTGATATTACCGTATTCCCGTCCCTGTCCTTGAGATAATCGGTCCTGCTTCCTGTTTTCAGCGGAATTGGTGAACCGTCAGGCGAACCTATGCCGATTGTGTGTATCACGACGCCTTTGTCGGCTGCTGCCCGGGCTGCTGTCATGGCGTCATCCTCGTGGTTTTCGCCGTCAGTAATTATTATAAGCGCCCTGCTCCTATCGCTTTCCGGTGAGAATGATCTCATTCCCAGGTCAATGGCTGCCCCTATAGCTGTCCCCTGTTTGGAGACGGCATCGGGACCTGCCGATTCGAGGAACATCTTTGCGGAAAGGTAGTCGTTTGTAACAGGTATCTGTGTATATGCGTCGCCTGCGAAAAGTATTAGACCGATCCTGTCATCCCTGAGCTGATCAACGAGCTGTGCTATGGCCTGCCGTGCTCTCTCGAGCCTTGACGGCGCTATATCGGTGGCAAGCATCGAGTTACTTACATCAAGCGCAATGATCACCTCGACCCCCTCACGCTTTACCTGCTCGAGTCTCGAACCAAACTGCGGCCTTGCTACAGTAAGCACGGCAAAAACAAAAGCCAGGAGCCTGATGAAGAATTTGGCCGCCATCCTCCCGGATGAGAAATCGGGCAACAGCCTCTTTACAAGTTCAGGTTCGCCAAAGCGTTCCCTGGCAATCCTTCTTCTTCTGTTACCCATGATCCATATCAAAATGAACAGCGGCACCAGGAGGAGCAGGTAGAGCATATCAGGCTGTGCAAATCTGAACGTATCCATCGCTGTGTTATGACATGTTTCTCATTAACAAATACCTCAGGAGCAGCTCAAGAGTGAGGATGATGGCTGCGGCCAGTGCCCATGGCATGAAAACCTCCTCACGCTTGCTGTGTTCCCGTGTCTCCATCTTTGATTTTTCGAGCTTGTCTATCTCGGCGTAAACCTTCTGCAGGCTTGTGTTGTCAACTGCCCTGAAATACTCACCCCCGGTCAGATCGGCTATCTTTCTGAGGAGAGCTTCGTCAATCTCCACCTGCATCTTCTGGTATCTCATGCCGAACGGGGTCTGGACAGGGTAATCCGCATAACCCATGCTCCCCACTCCGATAGTATATACCCTGATCCCAAATGTTTCTGCGATCTCAGCAGCGGTGACGGGGTCTATGGAGCCCATATTGTTTACTCCGTCAGTGAGCAGGATAATCACCTTGCTTATAGCATCAGAATCCTTTATCCTGTTGATTGCGGTTGCCAGTCCGACGCCTATTGCGGTTCCGTCTTCTATGATGCCGCTCTTAACCTCCCTCAGGAGGTTGATCAGCACTGCATGATCTGTTGTCAGCGGGCACTCCGTGAAGCTCTCGCCGCTGAACACAGTCAGCCCTATACGGTCATACGGCCTGCCGCTTATAAACTCGGTGGCAACATTCTTGGACGCCTCCAGCCTGTCAGGAGTGAAGTCACGGGCCAGCATACTGCCCGATACATCAAGTGCCAATACAATATCTATTCCCTCGGTGGTCGAGCTTTGCCATTTGTCCACATTCTGGGGCCTGGCTATAACGATTACTACCAGGGCAATCGCTATAAGCCTCAGTGCGAAAAGTACATGACGGAGCCAGTGGCGGAAGGTTTTCCGGCCTCCATCAAGAAAACCGGCAGTTGACAGTTTAATTGCAGCATGCGATTTGCCTCGGCGGTAAATGTAATAGGCCAGCAGGAGAGGTATCACCAGAAGGAACCAGAGGAACCACCCGTTCTCAAAAACGATGTTATGCATCTTTCCCTCCTTTCCCGCCATTTTCCTCAGGGGTCACATCGGATTTGCGCGTGAGCTCAACAAATCTTACGCCGTCATTAAATGATTTCTCATGTATCTCATTCTGCGGCAGATATTTGGCGAATTTCACCATATCAGAGAGAGAGAGCAGTTCCTTTACAAGCGACATCTGATCATGGGTGGTAACAGCGGCCTTCTGCAGCATACGCACCGTTTCGTCGGTTGTAAGTTCCGGAGACATTATGCCGTACCGGTTGTCAATATACCGGCGAAGGATATCTGACAGTCTTGAGTAATATTCCTTCACCTCGCCTTTCTGCCACAGTTCTTCATCCTTGAGGCGGTACAGTTCACGCAATGCTATCACGTGTGCCGGTTCTGCCGGAACAGGAGGCCTGACGAACCTTCTGAGCGGATTCCTGGGCAGTAACCTTGCCAGAAGGTAAATGACTGCCAGGGCAATGACGGCAATGACAATCCATGGCAGAATCTCATTGAAGGTCACCGGTGCCGTCCGCGGAGGCACAATATCAAAAATAACATCTGTGGTGTCCTGCGGGGTGATATCCGGACGGCTGACCCTGAGGAACGAATAGTCAGAATAATATCTTTTCAGGCTGTCCCCGGATTTGAACTCCGCATAGAACGGTGGAATAGTATAGGTGCCGGAATCAAAGCCCGTTATGAGATACCTGTCTGTAAGGGTCATCTTGCCGTCGGGGGATATGACCGTATCACGTTTGCTCCTGCCGAGAATGATTATTTTACCGGTCAGCGTGTCTGTCATAGTGCTGAGGGCAGCGTCAATTCCGGAGAGCATAGTTGCCGATACGGAGAAGCCGATCTGATCGCCTATCATGATGGAGGATGTGTCAGGTGAGGACTTCACGACAATATCCTGGGGATAAGCAGCGGTGAAAAGCAACAGTATTGCAAACAGTGTGAACGCTCTTCTCATATCACTATCTGTGTTTGAAGAGTGAGATCAGGGGTTTGATGTAATCATCACCTGTACTGATGGTTGCTGCATCGACACCGCAGCTGATGAACGCACTGCTGACAGTTTCGTCGTGAAGCTTCCATCGCTCAGCATACTCTTTCCTGATCCTTGCCGACGAGGTGTCTGTCCACTTTTCGGTGCCGGTTTCAGGATCAGTCACACGTATAAATCCTACGTCAGGTAATTGCTTCTCACGTCTGTCACTGATATTAAGGGCAACCAGGTCGTGCTTGCCTGAGGCAATGCGCATCGCTTCCACAAACGGCGGTGCCATAAAATCAGACAGGATGAACGCTGTGCAGCGCTTTCTTATGACATTGGTCAGGAAGCGAAGCGGTTCACTGAGGGAGGTGCCTGACGACTGCGGTTCAAAACTGAGCATCTCCCGTACTATCCGCAGCATATGGCCCCTTCCTTTCTTGGGCGGAATATATTTCTCAACCCTGTCAGAGAAGAGTATAAGACCTACCTTATCGTTATTGGCAATAACTGAATATGCAAGAACAGCTGCTATCTCGGTCATCATCTCACGCTTGGTGCCTGACACTGTGCCGAAGTCGCCGGACCGGCTGACATCGACAAGAAGCATTACAGTGAGCTCGCGTTCCTCTTCAAAGATCTTTACATAAGGGTGTCCGAACCGTGCCGTTACATTCCAGTCGATGCTCCGTATGTCATCACCGAACTGATACTCACGTACCTCGCTGAAGGCCATGCCTCTCCCGCGGAAAGCGCTGTGATACTCCCCGGCAAAGATCTGGCGTGTCAGACCACGCGATCTTATTTCGATTTTCCTGACCTTCTTAAGCAGTTCTGTCGTTTCCACTTTTCCCCTGTTTCTGTGTCCTCTGGTAGGTTATTGTGAAAAACCATGTCTCGTCCTTAAGCCGTATGGATATTTCATCACCGCCTGACCTGTGGGTCCAGCTGTCTTTTTCCGCCGGTTTGTAGAGAGTGTCGAGTTCCTTTCTTTTACCGTCAAGAAAGCTGTTGTCACAGGTTATCCTTACCCCGCTGCATTTTCCTTTTTCATCGAAGAAAATGACCCAGGTCTCATTTTCGTTTCCGGACGAATATTTAAGGTATCTGAATGTGTCGTTCCTTACTTTTTCGTCTGGTGCCAGCCCGGGGTGCTCTTCTGACATGATCTTTCTTACGCCACGCTCATTCATGCCAATGAAATCCTGCGCCCAGGCAGAGCCCAAAGAAATGAGAAGCAGTGATATGACCAGTGCTCTTTTCATCCTTCCTACGGAACTTCGACAGTATTCAGTATTTCTGTAATTATCTGGTCCTGAGTTATATTCTCGGCTTCGGCCTCATATGTGAGCCCTATACGGTGTCTCAGGACATCAGCGCATAGGAAGCGCACATCTTCGGGAACAACAAAGCCTCTTCTCTTTATGAATGCGAATGCTTTTGCCGCAAGCGCCAGGTTAATGCCTCCCCTCGGGGATGCGCCATAGGAGATCAGCGGAGAGAACTTCGACAGTCCGAATTTCTCAGGTTCCCGTGTGGCGAATATTATATCAAGGATGTAGTTTTCGATCTTTTCATCAAGATAGACCTCTCTCACCACGCTGCGTGCCCTCAGGATATCATCAGGCTTAAGGATTGTCTTTGCTGTCGGAAACTCGCTGGCCAGGTTCTCACGTATAATCATCCGCTCTTCTTCCTTTTCAGGATAAGTGATCACAACCTTGAGCATGAACCTGTCGACCTGTGCCTCGGGAAGAGGATAGGTTCCCTCCTGCTCTATGGGGTTCTGGGTGGCAAGCACGATGAATGGCTCGTCGAGCCTGTAAGTGCTTTCACCTATCGTAACCTGTCTCTCCTGCATTGCCTCGAGAAGCGCACTCTGCACTTTTGCCGGTGAGCGGTTTATCTCATCGGCAAGAATGAAGTTGGCAAATATCGGGCCCTTGCGGACAACAAACTCCTCCCTCTTCTGGCTGTATATCATCGTTCCGATGAGATCAGCCGGAAGGAGATCAGGCGTGAACTGTATCCTGCTGAACTTCGTATCAATGATGGAAGCCAGGGTTTTTATGGCCAGGGTCTTCGCCAGTCCGGGTACACCCTCCAGCAGTATGTGGCCGTTGGAGAGCAGTCCTATGAGCAGTGAATCTGTCAGATGACGCTGCCCGACAATGACCTTGTTAATCTCCTGCCTCAGCAAATCAACAAAGGCGCTTTCCTTTTCGATCTTCTCATTCAGTAACCTGATATCGGTTGTGTGTTCCATGGTAATTATTGTATTGTTTCTACTCTGCGGAAAAACATCCGCAAAGATCATTTCATATATTAAAATATTGTGTTAAAGATTGTTAAAGAAGTGTTAAAGCTCCTGGCCGAACCCGGAGTGCTTGAAAAGCCTTACCATGATTATCAGCACCAGCGGAATAAGGGCGGGATTAATGCCCTGTCCCGCAATAAGTGATACCGGAAACCACAGTAACGAAATGATGAGGGCGACCCTGCTGAGCTTAACGGCTTTCTTCCCTGCCACGATGTATCCCGCCAGTACAGGAATCAGCGGATTGATGCCAAGGATAAGCAGGTTGAAATGGAGGGCATCGTGCTCTGAAAAGAAATTTGTGAATATAAGCAGAAGTGCCAGTACTGAATAGATAATATAGAGAACGATATCAGTCATGCGTCCCAGTAACGGTTTGCCGAGGACAAAGGTGACAAGCAGTACAAAAAGCAGGATGACATAAAACACAAGCTGGGGCATCCAGGGCCGGGCTCCTGCCGCGACAGGGGGCAGGTCAACAACAGTGACGGGCTCGCCTACGATTGGTTCGCGATTACCTCCGTGGACAATGACAGAAGCCGACAGGTTATCCATCAGGTAGGCCGGAAGGAACATCTCATCTGCCGGCGTAGCTTTCCTGTCGGCCTGCAGTCCGAGAAGCATGTCAGCCCCGAAATCTATCCATGGCAGAACCTTCTGGTTGGGGTCAACGAGCTGCCTGAAGCTCTTCAGCTTCTCCTTCTCGGGAAAGATGATTGTATCTGATGCTGAAGCCGCCAGGATGTCGCGTATGCGTGTGGCACAGTTGTCGAAGAAAAAATCATACCTGTATTTGACGTTTTCAGGCTTCAGGTTTTCGCTTATAAGGGAAAAAAGCTTCTCTTTCTCGGCGGTAGTGAGATTAAGGCGCTGGGACCAGACGGCACGCCCCTCGTTGATGTATTCATATAGGAATGTTTCATAACTGTATGAGCCCAGCATATAGTCAAGTCTTCCCTTGGCAAAGCGGAATGCAAAGTTCGGAGTTGAGAAGTCGAATATGCCCCAGTTGTACACCCTGTCAACTTCAGTACCCCTGACGCTGACACGCAGCGCGGTATGCCCGTAGATTGAGTATGTTGCGTTACCCGGGGCACAGGTAATAAGATAAACATCTGCGCTGTCAGCCACCTGTGCGCTGGTGAGCTGACATAACAGCATTGAAAACAGGACGGACAGAAGGGCAGTTCTTTTCATCTGAAGCGATTAACAATGTAAACGTAATAAAAAAAATGAAATTTATTTTTCCTCAGCCCATGCATTGGCTGCCCTGACGGCACGGTTCCATCCATTGATCAGGGAAACGGTCTCTTCAGGTTTTATTGCAGGAGTGAATGTACGGTCAATCTGCCACTGTTTTTTGATTTCATCAGGACCACTCCAGTAACCTGTTGCCAGTCCTGCCAGGTAAGCAGCTCCGAGAGCAGTGGTTTCGGTTATCTTCGGACGCACGACGGCAGCCTGGAGCAGGTCAGCCTGAAATTGCATGAGACTGTTATTTACAGTGGCTCCTCCGTCAACTCTTAACTCCTTGATATCTATATTAGAATCATTCTTCATCGCAAGTAAAACATCAAGTGTCTGGTATGCAATGCTGTCGAGTGCTGCACGGGCAAGATGTGCTGCTGTTGAACCACGGGTAAGACCCGTTACAGTTCCGCGTGTATGCTGGTTCCAGTACGGAGCCCCCAATCCGGCGAAGGCAGGCACGAAATATACTCCCTCGCTCGACTGCACCTTTGCTGCCAGTTGTTCAACATCAGCAGATGATTTGATAATGCCCAGACCGTCGCGGAGCCATTGCACCACGGCACCGGCGATAAATATGCTCCCTTCGAGGGCATATTCAGTCCTGCTGCCAATCTTCCATGCCACAGTCGTCAGGAGCCTGTTTTTTGACTCTATTGGCCTGGTTCCTATATTCATCATCATGAAGCACCCTGTACCGTATGTATTTTTGACCATTCCCTGGTCAACACACATCTGGCCGAAGAGCGCTGCCTGCTGATCACCTGCAATACCGGCGACAGGGATCTGCGACGGGAATGTTCCTGAGGTAATTCCAAAGATCTCGCTTGAAGACCGCACTTCAGGCAGCATGCCTGCCGGAACGCCGAATATCCTGAGCAGTTCCTCATCCCATTCCAGTGTGTGTATATTAAAGAGCATGGTCCTGGAGGCATTCGAAACATCAGTTATGTGCAGCCTGCCCCGGGTAAGGTTCCAGACAAGCCATGTGTCTATTGTCCCGAAGGCCAGCTCACCCCTGTCTGCCATAGCCCGGGCCCCTGTGACATTCTCCAGGATCCATCTGATCTTGGTAGCTGAAAAATAGGCGTCAGCAATGAGGCCGGTTTTCTTCACGATAACCTTGTCAAGCCCTTCCTCCTTAAGCCGGTCGCAAAAGTCAGATGTCCGCCTGTCCTGCCATACAATTGCATTATACACCGGTTTTCCGGTCTTTCTGTTCCAGACTACTGTTGTTTCACGCTGGTTTGTGATGCCTATCGCCTCGATGTCAGAGCTTTTTATTCCGGCCATTGCAATTGCTCCGTTTGCCACATCTGCCTGGGTTGACCATATCTCATGGGGATTGTGTTCAACCCATCCCGGTTCCGGGAAATACTGCGTAAATTCTTTCCGGGCGATGGCAACAGGTAATCCGCTGTTATTAAATACAATAGCCCTGGAACTTGTAGTCCCCTGGTCGAGTGCAAGAATGTATCGCCCCATATGTTATTTTCAGGTTTGGGAAATGATATCCCAAGATAATGCAATTTTGACAAATCCTGTGCTTCTGTCACATTCCCTTTCCATGAGCAGCCGGAGGCATATCCTTAAAAATGATGGAGCAGAAACTGTGTGAATTCTGATGCTAATGGATTAAATTTGTATGTTGAACAAACCAAACACGATGATAGGGAATTATGTCATTACAATCGGACGGCAGCTGGGCAGCGGAGGCCGTGATATAGGACATAAGCTGGCAGCCCAGCTGAACCTGTTGTTCTTTGATAAGGAACTGATCAGGATTGCTGCAAAGGAGAGCGGAATTCAAGAAGATATCTTCGAAGAGGCGGATGAGAAAAAGACATACAGCCTGTTAGGGGGATTTCTTGACCTGCGGGGCTTTCTGACGGATGATGTCTACACCAATTATTATCTGAGCAACGAAACGCTGTTCAAGATCCAGGGTGATGTCATTCGCAGGCTCGCTGGCGAGAAATCGTGCCTCTTCGTGGGGCGTTGTGCCGATTATGTGCTCAAGGACCACCCCAGGTGCCTGAATGTGTTCGTCTGCGCAGATATGAATGACAGGGTCAGGCGGGTGGCTGCAGCTCAGAATATCAACGAAGCCAAAGCTGAAGAATTTATCCAGAAAATGGACAAGAAACGCGCGGATTACTATAGCTATTTCAGCGGGAAGGTATGGGGTGCGGCACAGTCGTATGACCTGTGCATCAACTCCTCTGCCCTCGGCATTGATGAGACTGTTACCTTTATCCGCAAATTTGCCGAGAAAAAATTCTTACTGCCGGACTGAGCTGTAGTTCTGCCCTGTTTATTAATGCCTGTATGATGCAGCTGCTCACAGTTTGCAGGCAGCCAGGGTACAGTTTATTATCCGATCTTTACCGATGTCATCGTAAGGGAACCGCCGACAGCCTTATCATTGAACAGTGCCACAGTATCGCCTTCGTCTTTTAATCCCAGAACGTAAAGCAATGGCAGGAAATGTTCCGGGGTCGGGATGGCAAGCTCAAACTCCCTTCCCTGTGCCTTGTAGTTGATAAGAGGTGCATGGTCGTCTGACAGGATGGAATTTTTCATTTTTGCACTTGCCACGGTAGCCCATTCAAAGGCAAAACCGGGTTTGTCTAAATTCTCCCAGCTGACCAGGCGGAGGTTGTGCACCATGTTGCCGCTCCCGATAATCAGGACTCCCTTTTTCCTGAGGGGAGCAAGCTCACGGGCAAGGTCATAGTGAAACTGAGCAGGTTGCCTGTAGTTCAGGCTCAGCTGGACAACCGGGATATTGGCTGCCGGGTACATCCGTCTCAGCACACTCCAGCATCCGTGGTCAAGACCCCACGAATTATCGAGGGCTGTATCCGTCAGACCGATCAGGCTTTTAGCTTCTTTGGCCAGCGCAGGATTTCCCGGAGCCGGATACTGAACTTCATACAATTCCCGCGGGAAGCCGCCAAAATCATGGATCGTCTCAGGTTTCCCCATGGAGGTGACATGAGTTCCGTCTGTTTCCCAGTGTGCTGAAATACAAAGGATTGCCTCAGGCTCCGGAAATGACTTGCCAGTCTCCTTCCATCCCTCTGTGAATTCATTGTCTTCTATTGCGTTCATTGGGCTTCCGTGTCCTACGAACAGCACAGGCAATTTTTCGGTCTTATTATTAACGTCTTTCATTCTTCCGGCAATAAGTTTCATAAATATAAACCACTGACATAATTAAAAGTTGATACTGAGTTGCATCAACCCTCTAAAATAACGCTCTGTCAGGTTTTAAACAGGATTTATTTTAAATTTATGCCAGATAAATTTTGTCATGGACAGGATAATGGGGTTTCTTGCACCGGTCGTAATCATAGCCGTGATCTTTATTCTCAATGCATCGCTGCCCGGCAGGTGGGTCAGCGGGTATATTACCCGGCCGGGGTCAATTGAAAAAATGAGATATCATCTTAACGGTATACTTGTATTCTTTGTGATGGTTGCCTTATGGGTACTGCTTGGAATAACGGATACCGTTTCCTATGATTATCTGTATCACTGCCGGTGGCATAGCCTGGCAGGAGCCTGCATGCTGGGTATAATTTTTACCCTCATCCTGGTTTTACCCCAAAAGCCTGTCAGAAAGTCATTTGCGGCAGATCTCTTCTTTGGGAGAATCGAAAACCTGCAGCTTCTGAAAGGAAGGGTCGACATAAAAATGTGGCTGTATCTCGCAGGAGCAACGATGCTTGAGCTTAATGTCCTTAGTTTCACCGCCTATCACCTGATAACGTACGGTGATGCTTCATCCGGGGGCATAATATTATGTGCGGTTCTGCTGACTTATTTTCTGGTTGAGTATCTCATATTTGAGGAGGTGCACCTTTACACTTATGACCTGTTTGCGGAGAGGATAGGCTTCAAGCTGGGATGGGGGTGCATCGTCTTCTACCCGTTTTTCTATCCTATAGGGCTGTGGTCTACTGTTGCCCTGCCTGATCCCGGCACCCCCGGCTGGCTTCTTGTACTCTATGCTGTCATTTTCTTTTCAGGATGGGTGCTGGCCAGAGGTGCCAACCTGCAGAAATATTTTTTCAAGCGAGATCCGGCAAAGTCATTTCTTGGCATAGAACCCCTGGCAATCAGGGATGGCGATAACAGACTCCTGGTAAACGGGTTCTGGGGTATCAGCAGGCACGTTAATTACCTCGGAGAGATACTTATGGCCACAGGGATCATACTTTGCACCGGTTATCCCGGCATAATCTGGCCCTGGCTTTACCCGCTCTACTACATTCTCCTCCTTTTCACAAGGCAAAGTGACGATGACAGGCGTTGTTCCAGGAAATATGGCGAGCTCTGGAATGAATATAAAAAGATAGTTCCGTGGCGGATAATTCCGCATATCTGGTAATTCTTGCAGCAGGATAATAATTCTGATTTATATCCCGTACATTTTTCTGGTGTTGTCTCCCATGATCCTGACCGCTGTCCTGCGTGGCAGTAGCCGTTGCATTATGAGTGAGGCGAACCTGTTACCGCGGCCGGTTATAAATGAAGGGTTGCGGCCAAGCCTGGAGAAACACTCCCTGACAACCTCCTCAGGCTTCATCACAGCCGGGGCCAGCAGATTAGCTTTTCGGGGTTTTGAATTTAAATAACCGGGCGTTGCGGTTGCCCCGGCACAACACGCTATAATATCGACGCCTTTGTCCTTCCATTCATACCAGAGACTTTCAGCCAGTACCCTGCTGAATGCCTTTGTTGCTGCATAGGTGGCCAGGTAACCGCTGCCCTGAAATCCTGCCATCGATGACATCAGAACGATTGCACCCCTTCCTTTTTCAACCATCCTTGCTCCATAATGATGAACAAGTCTCATCGGCGTAATCATATTCAGCCGGGCAGCCTGATCATGGCCCTGTGGTGAATGGCCGAGGAAGGAACCGATATGTGAAAGTGCGGCATTATATACCATAAAGTCAATCTCCTGGTCCCCGAGTGATTCTGTTATCTTCACTGCTGCATCTTCGTCGGACAGATCGCAACTGAGATACCTCACACTGACTTTATACCTTTCAGACAGCAGGTCAGCCAGTTTTTGGAGTGGCTCCGACCTTCTGGCGACAAGGATTATATTGAACCCTTCTGCTGCCAGTGAAGAGGCAAATGCAGCTCCTATCCCTTCGGAAGCTCCTGCAACAAGGGCTGTACTGCCGTATTTCCTTTTCATACCCATATCCAAATATATCATTTGCCAGCAGAAGATTCTCGCTTCGGAACAAAAAAAAAGTCCCGCCGTACAGGCGGGACCAAGGTCATTAAATGTGCATTATATTTTCAACTATGCAAGTTTCACATTAACGGCATTTAATCCTTTTTTACCTTCCTGCAGATCGAATGTAACTTCGTCATTCTCTTTGATTCTGTCAATGAGACCTGATGAATGCACAAAATACTCTTTCGGTGAGTTGGCGTCCTTGATAAATCCAAATCCTTTGGATTCATTGAAAAATTTAACAATTCCTTTATTCATGATGTTGTTTTAAATTACGGCGCAAATGTAATTGGTATTTTTTAATAATGTATCATTAAATGGATTTTTTATTAAAAAATATCTCAGCGGACAGAAATGGCGGCTAATTTTTCCAGAATGACCTGGTGAACAGGACCACTACAGCAAAGAGTTCAAGACGCCCCAGGAACATCAGGGTAGGCATGGTTATTTTACCTACTAAGTTGAAGTGCGCGAAATTGCCCATATTTCCTGAAGCACCGAGACCCGGTCCGATACCCGCCATAGCGGTTGCGGCAGCACCTGCTGACTCTTGTATAGGGATGCCTGAAACAACCAATATGGTGGTCCCGATGACAAATATTATCAGATAAAGCTGGATAAATACCAGCATCAGGTTATTAATGTTATCAGGAACTATCTTGCCATTTAAAGTGATCGGCAACACTGCATTGGGATGAAGAAGTCTCAGGATCATACCACGGAGGTTCTTGAGTGAGATAAGGTGACGTGCCATTTTGATGCCACCGGTCGTTGATCCGGTCATTCCGCCTGCAAACATCAGGAGGAACATAAAGAACACAGCGGCCCTCGGCCAGACTGTATAATCAGAAGTGGCCAGACCGGTACAGGAAATCTGTGAAATTACCTGGTACATTGAATGCCGGAAGGATTCTTCAAACGTTCTTTCTGTGCCTGTGTAAAGAATAAGAGTAACAAAGACAACTGCTGCCGTGGTGCAAAAAATGTAAAACCAGAGCTCTTCAAAAGTTACCAGTTTCCTGAAATATCTCTTAATAAGGTAGTAATAGACCAGGTAGCTCGTCGCAGAGAGAAACATGAATATTCCTGAAACATATTGTATGTAAGGAGAATACCCTGCCAGGCTGTTGTTTTTGGTTGAGAACCCTGCAGTCGCTACAGTGGCGAATGCGTGACATATACTGTCGAAAATGTCCATTCCTCCCGCAGCCAACAGAATAATCTCAGAAATGGTTATCACAAGATATATCAACAATATGGTATAAGCGATGGACTTAGTCTTTGGTAAAACCTTCTCTTTCAAAGATGATTCCATTGAGAAAAGGTTATAGCCACCCACTTTGAGCGTCGGGAGAATCACAATAACAAGAAGGATTATACCAGTTCCTCCGATCCAGCATGTAAGGCTACGCCAGAAAAGCAGCGATTTGGTTAAAGCTTCAACATCAAGTAAGATTGAAGACCCTGTCGTGGTGTATCCTGAAAAAGTCTCGAAGAGAATATTAATGAATCCTTTTATCTCGCCGCTGTAGGCGTAGGGTAACATTCCTGATAACAGAAGTGTCAGCCATCCGATGGTGACACTCAGGTAGCCCTCCTTTGTTGTTACTTTTTCCTCCAGTGAACTGCGGATAAGGAAATAAAGCATCAGACCTGGTATTAAGGCTGTGAGGCTAGCCAAAAGAAATGGTCTCACAGGTTCTGAGTAGATAAGAGCGACAGGAATACACAGAAGGAAGGAGAGCGAGGCGATTATCAGAATTAATCCGATAATCTTCAGTATAGACCTAAAGTTGATGGTTCTCATTAAACCCCTAATAGTCAACCGGAAGTATCACCCTCTGGTGTAGTGATTCCGGCGCGATTCGAACGCGCGACCCACAGCTTAGAAGGCTGTTGCTCTGATCCAACTGAGCTACGGAACCGTTCAGCGGTTAAAAAACCGCCGCAAATATAATCACATTTTTTCGTTTGCCAACAGTATGGCACAGAGGGAAACAGATCAGGCATTCTTCATCCAGTTGACCAATCCCTTCTTCTCAATGATCTGCTTCAGCTCCGGAGGAAGAGGCTCAAATGTAAACTTACTGCTGCCAATGGTCAGTGATCCCTTATCAAAGTCAATCTCAACCTTGTCGCCGGATTTATACGCTTCGACAGCCTCGCGGTGTACTATGAGCGGAAGTCCCTGGTTGATCGATGACCTGTAGAAGATGCGGTTCACCGACTTGATTATCACAGCCCTGATACCCAGATGAGCCAGACCAACTGAAGGATGTTCACGTGAGCTTCCGCAGCCGAAGTTGTCACCGGCGATGATGATGTCACCGGCCCTGGCGTTGCTGGCGAATGATGGATCGAAGTCGCCGAAAAGCAACGGCAGTATTGCAGCAGCATCGGAGCTCATCACGCTGTACGTGTGTTTGCCGGCGAACATCTGGTCAGTGTTGAGATTGTCAACATCAGCATAGTTCCATACGTTTCCCTCTTTCCTGTTCTCGCCATCCCTGATTACATTGGTGGCGCTCTGGGGCGGGTGGAAGGGATAGACCTCCGTTCCCTTAACCTTTCGGGGATCAGTGATGACGCCCGTAATTGCCGATGCTGCAACCGTGGCAGGTGACGCCAGGTAGATTGATGCTTCCTTGTTACCCATCCTGCCGAGGAAATTACGGTTGGCAGTGGAGATGACTGTATGGCCGCTGGCAGGTATACCCTGGCCTGTACCGAGGCAGGGGCCGCATGAAGGACTGAGTATATTTGCACCGGATTCGATGAGATCGGAGACGATGCCTTCCTTTATTGCCTGCAGGTAGATCTCCCTTGAAGCGGGAATAATATGCAGCTGAAACCCGGGCTTTACCTTCTCCCCTCTCAGAATTGTTGCAGCAGTCATCAGGTCCTCTATCCTGCCGTTGGTACATGTGCCTATAAGACCCTCATGCACCACCGTACCGGCAACAGATGCCACTGATTTTATGTTATCGACATTATGAGGCGCAGCTACCAGAGGAAAGACCTCGGAGAGGTCAACTGATACCCGGCAATTGTATCCGGCGTCTTCATCAGCCCACACTCCGGGTGTTGACTCGCCGGTATATTTCCTTAGAACATCGTCGGCAGGGAAGACTGCATTCTTGGCTCCCATCTCTGAGGCCAGGTTGGCTACAGTCATTCTGTCGCTGATACTCAGGGTGGAGACACCCTCGCCGTGGAACTCCATTGACATATAGTTTGCACCGTCGGCGCCCAGCATTCCGATTATCCAGAGGGACAGGTCTTTTGCGCTTACACCCGGACTCAGCTTACCCTTGAGGTCAATCCTCATTGAAGGCGGTACCAGGAACCACGTCTCGCCTCTTTTCCAGATACCTGCTGCTTCGGTGCGGTCGATACCCGCTGCAAGGGCGTTGAAGGCTCCTGCTGTGCAGGTGTGGCTGTCCGACCCGACAATGATCATCCCCGGCCGTGCATGGTATGACATGAGCTGGTGGCAGATTCCCATGCCTGAATCATAAAACCTGATAATGCCCTGTTCAGTGACTATATTGCGTATGTCCTGGTACTGTGTGGCCAGCTTGGCATCAGCAGGCGGTGCATTATGGTCAAGGACTACAAGCATCTGCGCGGGATTGAACACCTTTGCTCCTCCCATCTTCCGGAAGGTCTGGTAAATGCTCGAGGTGTTATCGTGCGTAAGGATGATATCAGGTTTTCTGAATACGACGGCTCCCTCGGGAGCGCCCAGGATCTTTTCAATAAACGTTTGTGGTTTCATATTCCGTTATCATGTATTTATATTTTCCCCAGCAGTCCGCCTTTCACATATATCTCATGCTGTGCGTCGTAGAATGGATTTATTTTCATGGTCATGCCGTTGCGCCCGTTAACCACCTCGCCGGTAAGCAGGTTGACAGTTATCTCATCCTGATCCTTTAGATCTATCTTTTCAAATGAATCATAGGTAAGAACAGGAAAAGCGGCGTTTATGGCGTTACGTTCATAGATAGCCCCAAAGGAGTTTGCTATAACAGCCTGTATTCCAAGCGAGATGAAGCAATCGACTGCCTGCTGGCGTGAGCTGCCGCTGCCGAAGTTCTTTCCCGCCACAATTATATCGCCCGACCTTGCTCTGCGCGAAAAATCCTTATAACCCTCGAGGTTATCAAAGGCATACTGCCCCATTTCGGCTATATCGGTTATGGCGAGGTATCGGTTATGAAAGATCATGTCGGTGTCGATGTTATCGCGTTCAATCAACCAGACCCTGCCTGTTATAACGGACGGTCTTTCAGAGGCTGCAGGGATAGGTTTGTTCTTTGGCGCCACCGGCTGCGCAGCCGGCTTTGAAGGTTCAAGGGGCTTGTCAGGGAGGGCGTCAGGTGTCGTTATATACCCTGCCAGTGCTGAGGCGGCCACCACTGCCGGCGAGGCGAGGAAAACGCTTCCCTGCCCCTGTTTGCCGGGGAAATTGCGGTTTCCCGTGCTTACAGTCACCTCACCCTTGCCGTTCTGTCCCACCTGCCCGGCTGCGCAGCCTGCGCAACCCGCATTGGAGACGAGTGCCCCGGCCTCCTTGAAGATCTCTATAAATCCTTCGGCAAGACATTCTTTCCATACCTCGTCGGTTGAAGGCACTATCTTCAGCACTACTCCCGGGGCTACTTTTTTTCCTTTGAGTATGCCGGCGGTGACCCTCATGTCTTCAATACGGCCGTTAGTGCAGCTGCCTATAAAGGCAGAGTCTATCCTTGTAACGGGCAGCTCGCTGACATTTGCAGTGTCATGCGGTTCACCGGGTCTTGATACCATGGGCCTGAAGGCACGTCACGTCGATCTCTGCCGTGATCGCATAGGTTGCATCGGGGTCGGCAAAAACCGGTTCAAAAGGCGATTTGGATCTGGCACGGCAATAGTCTGTTATCTCTTTTGAAGGAGGAAAGAGGATTATTATTGCGCCCATCTCGGTGGCCATCGAAGCTATTGTTATGCGTTCGTCCAGGGTCATTTTGTCCACGGCACCGCCGTAGAGCTCTATGCTGTAACCCAGCAGGGTATTGGCTCCGTAAATCTTCAGCAGGTTCAGTATCACGTCTTTGGCGGTCACTCCTTCGGGTATCTTTCCGTTGAGGTTTAACCTTACCGAGGCAGGTACCTTGAACCACACCTTACCGCTGTTCCAGGCAGCGGCGATATCCATGTCGCCCATGCCCTGACCGAACGCACCAACGGCGCCAAGGATATTGGCGTGCGAGTCTGTCGATACAGCAGTGGCGCCGGGCCATACGTATCCTTCTTCAATAAGAAGGTGAGTGCCTATACCGGCATTTATATCGTAGACCCTGATACCGTTATTGCGTGCAAACTGTCTGCAGATGTGCTGGTTGACTGCATATTTCTGGTCTGAACCCGTGGGGTTGCAGTCGAAGGTAAACAATGTTCTTGCAGGGTCTTCAACCGCAAGGCCGAAATCGTTCAGGTTCTTTACCACGTTGGCACCGCCGAAATCCCTGGCAACCCGTGCGTCAATACTTATATCGACTATGTCACCTGGTTTTACGGTGGCATATTTTGAATGAGCTGCAATTATCTTTTCAGTGATTGTCATTCCCATAATTAAATGTTTTGATGTTCATCCGGAGGCAAATTTAGCATTCCGGTTCGTTTTTCATAATGAAAAAAATCATCCGCCGGACGGCGGAAGGACAAAATTCCGGGGTGGTTGTTTCAGCTCCTGTACTGTGCCCGGTAGTCGCGTGCCGACATTCCGGCATGCTTCCTGAACTGCTTGTTGAAGTTTGATACCGTGGCAAAACCGCATTCAAAGACAATCTCGTTTATCTGATGGTCTGTCTCGCGAAGGAGGTAGCATGCCTTGTTGGTTCTTACCTGGTTAACATAGTCAACAAAGCCGCTGCCCGTACTGCGTGAGAAGAAGCGGCTGAATGAATGGGGGCTCATCTTCGCAATGGCAGCGACCTCCTTAACGGGTATTGGCCTGAAGAAATTCTCCCTGACGAAACCGCAGACCTCTGTGAGGCGGCCGTCTGTCATCTCATGACCGCTTTCTGGAACTTCTCCTGAAAGCAGCTTATACTTTTCTGCAGAACACAGGATCTCGAGAAGCTGAAAGAGACTGACCATCTTCTTCATCCCTGTCTCTGTCAGCATGCTTCGCATGGGCCCTTCGGCAGCCATCCCCGTCTCAGCAGTGAAGGAGACCCCCCTCGGTGCTTCATCGAGCAGACGGCGCAGCTGCGCCGTCTCAAACTGCGACAGCAGTGACTCACCGAGCGATTCACGCCTGAAATGAACCATGATGGCATGATTGCCCCTGTCGCTGTCATCTTTCCTGTAGAAGTTCCAGAAGTGCTTAAGCTCAGGACCGTAAATGACAAGGTCATAGCGGTCGAAGATCTCCACCGAATCGCCCGCCACACGGGTACCGTTACCGGTGATGTTAAGAACAATCTCGTATTCAGGATGGACATGCAGAAAACTGCTTTCATTGTCGACCCACTCGGCTCTGAAGCCGGAGCCATCATCATGCCTGATGCTGATAATTTCAGGAATCATAGTAGGGAATGTTTATAGTCAGGGTAAGAAATGATCCAAATATTCCGACTAAAATTAAGAAAAGATAACGAGAATCGCAACCTGTTATTAATCACCGGAAATCATTATTTCGTCAAAAATTTGTATTTTGTAAGATATTTTGTTATATTTGTGTCAGGCTAATGCCAAAGATAAAAAGAGGAGAGCAAGGGTTACTCGTGGGAATCAAGAGGATTGTATTGCAGACATTGACTTTCACATGGACCTATTGGCTGACTACCGTAGGTCACTTCCTTTTATCAGACAGTAGATTCCGGGATTATCTCATAAGCCCGTTCCTTAAAGTACCACATTAACCCTCTCCTCTTTCTTTTTTTCTACCTGCAGATGAAAACTTTCCTACGACGATTTGAGAATAACAGGGAGCTGATTATTCTTTTTGGTACGTGGGGCATGGACGAAAAGGCTTTCTCGAACCTCTGCAATGACAAATTTGATTTCATACTCTATTATAATTACTCCGCAGACGAGCCCCTCATTCTTCCGGAGATGAAAACCTACAGGAGGGTGACCGTTATCGGGTGGTCACTAGGTGTGTGGGCAGCAGAATATTACAGCCGTAAGATGGGCATCCGCCCTGACCTGACAATCGCCATCAACGGGACCCCGGTGGCGGCTGACGATAAATATGGCATACCCCTTAAAATATTTGAGGCAACCCTTGATAACATCTCAGACTACAGCATGGGCAAGTTCTATCTCAGGCTTTTTGGAACCAGGACCCGTTTTGAGATGAACAGGCAGAACATACCTTCAAGAACTGAAAAGTCGCTGCACGATGAACTGCGATGGCTCTACAACAGGATGATGGAACCCGTGCAGACAGGTTTTGTGTGGGATTATTCGCTGATAGGGCTGGAAGACAGGGTTTTCAGGGCAACAAACCTTGTAAGCTACTGGTCTGAACATCCGGAAACAAGGCAGATACTTGTCAATGCACCCCATTACCTCTTTGACGACTGGAATTCACTTGAAGACCTGATCAGGTTTGTCAGAAGGCACCGGCTCTCCCCCTTCCGCAATAAATGATTACTTAAATGTCACGCAGGAGAATGTTGGACTCTGATGAGGCTATCATAGACTCAAACTTGTTCAGAGCCGTGTCGATCTTCTTGTAATCCGTATTATTTACGACAATCTTATGGATTGAGCCTTTGCTTTCCATCTTATCAAGGACGAATGAAAGGGTCATGCGGTTTATATCGGTGGCAGGCTGATAAACATATCTGTCCTCCGTTTCATCCCAGAGCTGGGTCACAAGTTCCGAATCACGCAACTGGTCAAGACATTCGTGCACCGTCCTCACCGGAAGGCTCAGATCATTGGATATTTCTTCCGGTGCCCTTGGCTTAACTCCTTTTATGAAATCATCTGTCAGGCAATGCATAACAAGCAACGACAGTCTTTTTTTCTGTTTCGGAGAGACAGTCTGCACATCGAACTCAAATTCATAACGGGTTATGTTCTGCATGTAATAAGCGAGCTGTGCTCCCATAAGAAGGGCCACCCATGTTACCTGTGCCCATATCATCAGCAGCGGAATGGCTGCAAAACTGCCGTACAATGTTCCGAGTTTCGAAATGCCTATCTGTGACTGTACGTATAGAATTTGCAATACCTGAAGAGCAATACCTGTGATCAAACCCGCCACTATAGCCGGTCTGATCTTAACCCTGGTGTTGGGCATCACCAGAAATGCAGCAGTTGACAATATGCATAAAAGAATAAACGGAATGAGCTGTACCAGGAATGACACAACCGGTTTCAGCACTTCAAGCATTTCAGACTGGCTCAGCAGGTCATTCAGCTTGGTGTTGGCAAGTACCGTAACGCTGCTGGATGAGATAAAAATAACCGGTACCATAATGATAATGGCAAGATAATCAGTCATTTTGCGATACCATACCCTTGTCTCATCCACCCGCCAGATTGAGTTTATCGTTGTCTCAACATAATTAAGCAGCTGTCCTACGGTGTAAAAGAGAAGGGCAATACCCACGCCTGCGATCCATCCTCCGCTGGCTTCCTCAAGCATATTATTGGCAAAATCAAGGATCCAGGCCATTACCTGTTCCTGGTTATGGAACTGCATTATGATTTGTGCCCTAAGCTCATCCTGTAACCCAAAACCCTTGGCGATACCGAATGCAAGGGCTATGAGGGGAATAACTGACAATATTGTAAAATATGTCAGCGCTGAAGCTTTGATGTAAATATGGTCTCTCCTTATTCCCTTGATAACCATATAAATGATACGTACCTGACGTATCCAGTATGCCTTGTTACCGGTCAACCTGTCCATAGGGGTCTTCCAGATATCAGTCCTGATACTGTTATATGTCCGGATGGTCCATTTAAGGGGGTTCTTCATTTTCAATGATTTATGCCGGACTGCAAATTTAACAAATGATCTTCAAACACTATTATTATCTTCACATTTTGAAAACAGAAAGATGATTATCGCCATAAAGGAGTTCTTAAGCGGAGCGCAGGAGGCTGAGGGTGTGACAGTTATTATAGACGTATTCCGGGCCTTCAGCACAGCCTGTTACGCTTATGACAGCGGCATAAAGCGTCTGATAGATGTCTCAACCCCTGCCGAAGCATTCGCTCTAAGGGAAAAACTTAAGGGTGATACAATTATTGCAGGTGAGCGTGAAGAAAAAAAACCTGAGGGTTTTGACATGGGCAACAGTCCCACAGAGATGCTGACAGGCGTTCTTAACGGAAAAACAATGATTCATTGCACGACCGCAGGCACAAATGGTATCCTGAGAGCTGCCGGTGCGACGGAAATACTTGGAGCCGGGCTGGTCAATGCCGGAGCTGTCGCATCATATATAGGCATGCTTAACCCTGAGAAGGTTACCCTGGTTGCAATGGGTTACAGGGCAACGGAGCCGGCCGAGGAGGACCTCCTGTGCGCCAGGTACATAAGTGAACTGCTACGCGGGAATGAAGCGGATATAAAAGACGAAATAAATGCCCTGAGAACAGGTGCAGGGGCCCGTTTCTTCGATCCTGCAAACCTGTCATTCAGTCCACCTACCGATTTCTTCCTGTGCACTGACCTTAACCGGTTCAATTTTGTTCTGAAAGCAGTTATAACCACACCTGGCTATGCCGAGATACTCAGGATTGACATGAACCATTGAATGTATTATGGCAGGAAAATTGTATTGAAAGGCTTCATCCAGCTGGTCCGATATGAAATATAAGCACATCATAACTTTTAGTCTGGTCCTGGTACTGCAGGCTTTTGCACTGCTTTACAGCCAGCCCGGCCACTCGGTTGGCATCACTGTCAACGGAGCATCAGAGATAAAAATAAGACTTGCATACCATCTTGGAAATGAACAGTATATAAAAGACAGCTTAAGTACTGATAAAGCAGGCAAGGGAAGGTTTGCCGGAGTTGAAAAGCTGTCACCCGGTGTTTACATGATTGTCCTGCCAGGGAACTCTTTCTTTGAGTTCCTGGCCGGGGAGGATCAGTTTTTTGACGTCACCTGCAGCATTGACGATCCGGCCGGAACACTGGTGTTCAAGGGCTCGGATGAGAATGACCGCTTCCTTGAATACCAGAAAAAGTGGAAGTCGCTGCAGGAGGAGGCGATGGCAACCAGCGAGAAACTGAGGGCTGCAGCGCCGTCGGGCAGCGAAACCGCCGCACTGAAGCTAAAGCTCAGCGACCAGGAAAAGAAAATGAAGCAGTTCCTGCACGAGACGGCAGATAACAACAGGGGAACGCTGCTGGGTGCAATAGCAATGGCAGTAATCCCTGTCGAAACAGTAGTCCCCGCAGTTCCGGCAGGCATATCCAATCCCGATTCCGTATCCCGCCTGTGGTCTTATCTGTACTATAAGGAGCATTTCTTTGACAACATTGACTTTTCCCAGCCGGGACTTATCCGCAGCCCGGTTCTTGGAGGAAAGCTTGATCAGTTCTTCGGGCAGGTTGTGATCCAGATGCCTGATTCGATCAATAAGGAGGCTGACAGGGTCCTTGCTATGAGCAGTAAGGATAAAGACATGTTCCAGTATGTTGCGGTCTGGCTTCTGAACAGGTATGCAAAGAGTGAGATCATGGGCCATGATGCTGTCGTCGTACATCTTGCAGACAGTGTGTACCTGGCCGGCAAAGCCCCGTGGGCAAGCGCCGAGTATCTGAAAGACCTTGAAAAGAGGGTTGAAAGGTTAAGGCCAAACCTGATTGGCAAGAAAGCTGCTGAAATGGTAATGAGTTCATTTGCAGGTCATTATGTTTCACTATATGACGTTAAGGCAGACTTCACAATTGTCTATTTCTGGGAGCCCGACTGCGGTCACTGCAAGGAGGCTACTCCGCTCCTGAAGGCATACTATGAAGAAAGCAGAGGCAAGGGAATAGAAGTATTTGCCGTCTGCACACAGCCTGACAGGGAAAAGTGGGAGAAATACATTGCCGATCACGGCCTGAGCTGGATCAACGGCTGGGACCCCCAGCGACTTAGTCGTTTTGATTACTTCTATAATGTCGAGTCCACTCCTCTCGTATATATCCTCGACAGGAACAAAAGAATAATTGCCAAGCGACTCGCGGTACAGGATATCGGTCCGTTCATCGACAACTACAGAAGGTTTGAGATTCAGTCTGGCGCTTCGCCCGGGAGATGACTTATCAGATTATATAAGGAAGTATAATGCGCTTTATTTAAGCCGTTTATGATTACCCATTCATTGCTGTCCGCGTTCTCATTTACAGTCACCTTCAGTGCAGCATCCGGTTCTATCCTGTAACCGCATCTGCGCAATGCCCTTTCTGTCAGTTTTCTGACAAGGCCTGTACCCTCAAGCGATATCGGCACCAGTCTTTCCCGCACGAAGCTGAAAGTAGCTGCCGTCTGGCTGAAAGAGAGCAGTGGGCTTTCGAACGCTTTCCCAAGCATCCCTGAGAGCATCAGGTCTTCCGGCGCACCCTCGCATATCCCGGTTTCTGTCATCAGCCATATCCTGTCAGCCTCGTTGATTGCAGTATCAAGGTCGTGGGTCGAGTATATCACGCATTTGTCCTTCTCCCTGGTCAGCTTCCTGAGAAGGCCGACGATGCTGTAGCGTGAAGGAAGGTCAAGGAATGCAGTAGGTTCGTCCATTACGAGCAGGTCCGTATCCTGAGCCAGTGAACGCGCGATAAGGGTCCGTTGCCTCTCGCCGTCCGAAATATTGTCGATGTTACGGTGGGCAAGGGCCAGCATGCCCGTTACCTCAAGAGCCTCGCTGACAGACCGTTCATCACCGGCAGTAAGTGATCCGATCCAGTTGGTATAGGGGAAGCGACCCAGGGCAACCACCTCCCGTACTTTTATATTGCGCAGTGAAATGGGTTCAGTTGATGTGAAGCTTACAACTCTGGGAAGATCATGGCTTCTCAGGGTATTTATTTCCTGCCCCAGCAGCCTGACTGTGCCTCGCAGGGCAGGCTGCAGCGCAACCATGGTCCTCAGGAGTGTGCTCTTGCCAGTGCCGTTGCGTCCAATAAGAGCCACCAGCTCCCCCCGGCGGGCTGTAAGCGACAGATGGTCCATCACTGTGGTGCCCTTTCCGCGGGTCATATACCCGATTGACAGGTCAACCGTCTCTGCTATGATATTTCCCGTGCGCATCAGAATTTCCTCCCGAACCCGGTCCGGCCTATTATTATCCAGAGTATAACAGGTATTCCTATAAGTGAGGTGACAGTATTGACAGGTATTATCTGTCCTCCGCCCGGCAATGCCGAGATCATGTCACTTATGAGAAGGATCACGGCTCCGCATAATGCCACGCCCGGCATCAGTGTGCGGTGATCATTGGTGCCGAAAATAATGCGTGCCACATGCGGTACAGCAACTCCGATAAATGCAAGCGGGCCGCAGAAGGCAGTCACGCTGCCGGCCAGGATGCTTGCTGACGCAAGCAGTATGATCCTGGTCATTTTCATGTTGACGCCTACGGTCCTTGAGAAGGTCTCTCCCATCAGCATGGCGTTCAGGGGCTTTATCATCACAAAGGCCAGCGCCATTCCTGCAAGGGTTGCCACAGCCAGCGTTCTGACCTGGGAGTATGACATGTTTCCCAGGTTCCCCATAGTCCATATCACATAGGTCTTGAGCATCGCCTCGTTGCTGAAATACTGCAGCAGGCTCACCACTGCTGAAATGGCGCTGGCCAGCAGCAGTCCGACAATCAGCACTGTCATGATATCACGCATGCGTGCCGAGACGGCCATGATGACCATCATCACTGCTCCGGCGCCGGCCCATGCAGCCAGTATCAGGCTCCAGTCCTGCAGCGTGCTGCCCTGAGCAAAGCTGAAGAGAGGTGTGATCGTGAGAACCGTGAGGGCTACGCCCAGGCCGGCGCCGGAACTGATACCAAGCACGTCAGGGCCGGCAAGCGGATTGCGGAAGAGAGTCTGCATCAGCAAGCCGCTTACTGACATCGCAGCGCCGGCAATGATCGCCGTCAGGGCCTTCGGAAGACGGAACTGCATGACAATGATTTCTCCGTGGGGTGTCCCCTGAGCGAACAGTGACTTTAAAACATCACCTGCAGCAAGATGGGTACTGCCAAGCAACAGATCCGCCATGAAGAGAAGTGCCATGAGCAGGAACAATCCTGTCATGATCAGCCAAAGTGATAACGGTGATGCTTGTTTACTCATTCCAGCCTCTTGAAATAGAGTTGTTTATAACCGGGTAACAGTTCCGGATGAAGTATCGAAACTATATCCCTGAGCAGGAGTTCTGGATGGACTACGGCGCCTTCCCAGTAGTCGTTCCCTCCCGATGGAGTCATCCTGTTCCTGTTGTTCCATACAGACCCTGATGTGAAGACAGGCAGTCTGGTCATCCGGTGGTCTGAAACGGCAATATCGTTCAGGCTCTCAGCAGTTCCGGGATTGAACCAGAGGTCCGCTTCCGTGGCGCGTCTGAACACTGCCTCCACGGAATAAGGCACTGAATTGGGTTCGGTGAGATCATCAAAAAGATACCTTCCGCCGGCATCCGAAATGAGCCTGCCGGTGTAAGAATTTGCAGGCGAGATGTACCACACGTCTTCCCACGGTGCTCCAAGCAATACATCAGGCTTGTCCTTCACAGCAGACCTGACCATGTCAGCGAGGCTTGAATATGCGGCGGCAACCTCGCGGAAGAGGCTGTCAGCCTTTTCTTCCCTGCCTGTGAGAATCCCGAAGACTTTTATCCATTCACATCTTGCCAGAGGGTGTTCCTCAAGGTAATCAGCGTTATACATGACCTTCACCCCCATTTCCGAAAGCTTGCGCAGGTACTCGGCTGACGAAACTCCCACCCCGTATGCCATCAGGAGGTCAGGCCTGAGTGATACAATCAGCTCCTTGTCCAGGTTACTTTCGTAACCCACATCAGGGATCCTTCCGCCGGCAACAGCTGCACGGATAAGGGAATCATATACCAGTCCTGTCCCGGAGACGCCGACGATGATCCCTCCTTCATTCAGTGCACTCAGCATTGCGATATGGGTGGTCGACATACATACCATTCTCCTCACCGGGACTCTCACCACCTGCGTCTCTGAAATTGAATCCGGCAACGGCACATTATGAGGTGCCAGATAATATACAATCTCATTCCCGCCTGAGTTCTGCCACGGGTCAAAAACTGTAAGCCTCCTGAATTCATTGAAATCGTCTATGCGGAAACGGGATGCTGTATAGACGGAAGCAGCTGTTTTATTCTGCCTGCCTTCTGCCTGGCGGTTGCCATTGCTGCATGACCAGTAAAATAAAACCGGTATGAGTAGAATTATGCAAAGTCTCATCACCTGGCATCCGTTTTTATCAGTGTCCCCGTGTATGTCAGGGAATCATTGACAAGGCTGTAATGATATATTCCCGGAGCAAGTGCCGGAAGCTCCGGTGTCAGAACGCCCGGGAAGATGTTTCTGTAAAGCGCCGCATACACCACCCGCCCCGAGTGATCATACATTGTCAGTGACGATGATGCAACGCTTGTTTCCGAAATGCTGAATGAAATGCTGTTGCTGAAGGGATTGGGGAAAACATTCAGTCCTGAGGGACCCGGTCCGGGATCTTCAATACCATTAAGAATGGAATTTTCTACCATGATAACACTTATTCCCAGGGAGACCGGGGCCGGAAAGGACGGATGCTGTGTAAAAGGTTTCCAGCTGCTTCCGTTATGGAACCAGGCTGTGTTCTGGCCGGAGAGGGCATACGGGGCTGAGTGTTCAACTGCAAACTGGGGCTGGGGCTGAGAAAGACCGTTCCTGTAATAAATAGCATAACCGACATAGTATGACCCTGATACAGCAATCGTTCTTCCGAAATCAACTTCCAGGACAAAATCATTCCTTGCCTCCCTAAGTTTAATCATCCGTGATGCGATGACTGCCCCTGGCTGGGCACCGCCGTTCCAGATAAAGATTCTTACTGAATCCGTTTCCGACAGATATGACGTTACTGCTACCCTGAGGTTCACCCAGGCTATTTCACCTGTCCCGTTAAAAACAAAATACTCAGCATATCTGACCAGGCTGTCAGAATTGTGTCCCGTTGAATAACCGAATTCCGGAGATACATACGCGTCTACGCTGCCTGCATCACCTGCAGGGATATTCTGAAGAGTGTCGGACAGAGAAAGGTTGTATGCGTAAGGGTCCCGTCCGTTGGCGATTGTCGCCCCGGATGATATCGGGTCAAGCCAAGGCCTGAGGTGTGTTCCCGCGATTGTAGTAATATTGAACATCCTGCTCAGTTTGGCATAGTAGTCGTTCGCGGGACTCACACATGTTGCAGCACCCCCGGTGAGTGTTCCCCGAAGTCTGCCGTTCTGGTCAAAGAGCGGTCCTCCGGATGATCCGTGCTCGGTTGTGCCTGTATCCCATCGGAGTATCCGCCAGAATCCGTTATCCACATAACCTGTTACAGGGTAGGATGCAGAAACGGGCTGGTTATTGTCAATGGATATTTTCATCACATCCCCTTCAGGGTGGTGCAGGGTATATGTATTTGACGGAACAGTTGTTGTCACATCCCATCCTGAAAGATAAGGCTTGAACACGAGAGAAGGAAACTGGTTGAGCTCCACGAGGGTAAAGTCTATGTCAGGATTGGTGGCTCTCACGAGCGATCCGCTCAGTGAGTGCATATTGGTGATGTCCGGGCCCCCGCACCATGGGCTCTGGTAATTAAAGACAAATATGGTACTGGAAGCCTGGGATGCGTCGCTTATGCAGTGCTCCGCTGTAAGCACATATGCTTTATAATCGCTGCCCGTGTTGTTCACAAGCACGCCGGTACACAGTTCAGCGCCGGCTACGAGAAGGCGTACGGCTGAGCGTGATGCTTTAAGGTAGTTGGCGTTGGTTGAGCATTTTATATCAACCTCGCAGTCACCTGAGCGGCCAAAATATGCATCCTTGGTGTCTGTAAGTCCGAAAAAACCGGCAAAATCATGAGCTACCTGCTTCACTCCTATTGCCCCGGAAGGAACGGACTTCCCGGGGAAATGGCACTCCAGAATCATCCTGTCACCGGGAACCGGCAGCAGCGGCATGGTGCCCGTATCACTGCCGCTGTCGTTCGTATATGCCCCCCTGACCACCTGGTGATCATGATCATAGATATAGACATAGGCCCCGTCGGGCAGATTGAACGGTGAAAGGATCATGTTCAGGGAGAGAGCGCCCTTGGATGAGACCGGCATGATCCAGACTGTTTCGCCTCCTCTTCTGACAGTAAATCCGTCCTTCTCCGGGGCAAGATTAACCTGCACCGGTATGGCGAACTGCAAAGGCTGATCCTTAGGCTGGTCAAGCGAACGCATGATCTCAACCTGTTCCGGATCGATATTTAACTCATGCCAGGAAAGAATTTCCGGGAAGACCGGTTCCCCTGCATCATATTCCGTCTGACCCTTCAGTGAGACGGAAAAAAGCATAACCACGATCAGTATAATGAATCTGCCTTTCAATCTTCTATCGTTACGGAGCTAAAATTAGTCAAAATGTGCTTCTGATAAGTTAACGTATAAAACGGACGTAAAGTCTCAAAAGGTCATTCATCAGTCATTATTCCTTCCTGAAAAAGTCAATTTCATCTTCAGGGTGTACGTTCTGAGGGGCATCGGGTAATACAGTACGCTTTCGGCAGATGTATTGAAAATATTATTCACCTTCAGGTCCACGGTTAAAAGTGACCTGCGGATTTTCATCACTGCACCCAGGTTTGCGTCGGCGAGGAAAGAGTCAGGCAGCCATTCACTGTTATCTGAGGTTGTATATCTCCTGCTTTCATACGCGGCCGTGATACCTGCTCTTAAAAATTTCCAACCGGCATTGCTGTTAATATTCAGAAGGTGAAGCGGAGTGTATATCAGTTGTTTGCCCACCGAAGGGTCACCTGCCAGGTCAGAGGAGGACACAACCGACCGCGTAAATGCGTAATTTATATACGCATTTATGTTCCCGTTGTTCACGGGGAGTTCAGCACCTGCCCTTCCTTCGATACCTGTGACATTAACACTGCTGACGTTCTCCGCAGACCAGAGCCCTTCTTCTCCCGGAACCCACTGTATCAGGTCATTTACCCTGGAGGCATGCATAATAATGTCCAGGCTGTTACGCAATCCTGACGGAGCAACGCTCAGGAACGAATACCCTGCCTCTCCTCCTGCCGATCTTTCGGGCATGAGTTCAGGATTTCCCCCCGGAACCCAGTACAGATCATTCAGGCATGCCAGTTTTGAGTTCCGGGTGATGCTGGCTTTTAAGACATGCCTGCCGTTTACTGAAAGCAGGTATGTCGCCCCTGCAGTAAACTCCGGCACCGTGGCTGTTCCGGTAACGAATGTCTGTCTCGCCTGCAGAATGAGCTTCAGTCGTCTGACAGGATTGTAGCTTCCGGCAAGTGATGACGAAAAAACATTCCGCAGATAGTCTGTTTCATAACTCAGCGCGCGTGCTCTCTGAAATTCATCTCCTGCGATGAACAGGATCTCAGCCTTTTCACTGATCCGGTATCCGAGGTGAGCCTTCAGCATGTATATTTCCGATCTGTTGTCGCCTGTAATTGCAAAAGCCTCATTATTGTAAAGGTTTATATCGTAGGATCCGCCTGCTGTAATTTCTGTTGTCAGCCTTCCGGGGGCGGTGGAAAATTTTATTACACTCCTTAACGACTTGTCCCGCTGCGTTTCTCCGTAGTTCTGCTGTTCTGTCGTCACCGGCCCGGGCAGTTCGCGGTCAGTGTCATTATACCAGAAATGTGCCGTAAGTGCCGAACGGGAAAACCGAAATGCAAGGTTTGTCATGACACCACCGGAGGCTGATGCGGAGTTGGTCCTTGTCTCCATTTCAGATTCGCCGGAGGAGTTGCTGCCTGCAAAGAGAAAATCATTCTCAGCCGTGCTGCCCCACAGGCTAAGGTTTGCAGAGACTTTTTCATTCCCTGACCTTAAAATCAGCGATGAGGCATACTCACCGTAGCTACCTGCGCTCAGTGTAAACGATCCTTCAGTGCCACCCCGGAAATAAGGCACAGACAGCAAGTCAATCTTTCCTCCTATGGAGCCGGTGATATCCTGCAGGTCAGACCCGCCTTCTGTTATGAATATTGATGATGCAGCAAAGACAGGAATAATGGCCAGGTCAATCTGCCCCGGACCGGGAGCAGTGATTGAGAGCCCGTTCCATGTTACCAGAGTATGATTTCCGGACAAGCCGCGCATCGACACAGACGCCAGGCCGTTAATGCCGTAACGCCTTACAGGAATGGGGCTTACTGACTTAAGGAGGGTGGCAAGGTCATCTTCCTGGTAATGTGCAAGGGTGACGGAATCTATCTTTGTGACACTGTAGGCAGAGTGTCTCACTGGTGCGGGAGCAGTGACGGTGACAGCAGAAATATTTACAGTATCCTCAATAAACATATCCTGTGCCGAAGCCAGTGACGGCAGGATAAGCTGCAATGCAAACACTGCTGCCGGAATTAAAGCCCGGTGCAACACGTGCGGGATGATATAGTCAGATGACCTTTTAACCATTACTTTTCTTCCCGAAAGCTCCTTCAGCAGGATACGTTCTGGCAGGTCTTCTGACTCATCCCTACTCACCGGGCCTTCCCGCCCGCCTTACGGCTGACAGTGACGAAGATTCCGGCTGTAATGATCCGCCACGAGGGCGGAACAGGCTTCACAGCAGCGGGCACTGTCCCTGATTTTCACAGGGTTCCCTTTTCACTGCCGGTCAAATACCGGCAGCACCAGAATGAAACAAATGTAATAATAATTGAACAGGCAGTCCTGGATAATTATCAACAGAAACTCCGGTTAATGTTCATTTCATGATGAACCTGAGTTCCCCGCCATTCATTATCTCACTATAGGTTATATAGTTACGATCAAGCTTTTGTCCGTTAAGAAAGACCTGGCTTACATTGACATTCCCGGCAGAATTATTTTCAGCTATAATTGTAAATGCTTTCCCATTCCCGGTACTGATAACGGCTCTGTCAAGGGACGGACTGCCGATTATGAATTTACCATCGGCAGGGTTAACCGGATAGAAGCCCAGGGCTGAGAAGACGTACCATGCCGACATCTGCCCGCAGTCCTCATTTCCGCAAAGTCCATCCTTTCCTGAGGTGTACATCTCCCGCATGATCCTTCTTACCATGGTTTCTGTTTTTTCCGGGGCTCCGGCCATCGAAAAAAGATACGAAATGTGATGCGAAGGCTCGTTGCCGTGAGCATACTGTCCTATAAGTCCGCTTATATCCATCGATGCGTTTTCGCCCTTCACGGATTCCGTCACGCTGAACAGTGAATCCAGCCTCCTGACGAACATGTCCCCCCCGCCAAAAAGCGCTATCAGCCCTTCAACGTCATGAGGCACCAGCCATGTATATTGCCAGGCGTTTCCTTCCGTGAAATCGGAACTGGTGTGGTGTGAGTAGAGCGGATCGAAATCCGGACGCCAGCTGCCATCGCTCATTCTGCCTCGTACGAATAAGAGGGAGGTATCGAAAACATTCCTGTAGTTTGCGGATCTTTCCAGGAAGGAAGAAGCGAGGTCACTCCTGCCCAGGTCACCGGCCATCTGCGATATGCACCAGTCGTCAATTGCATATTCCAGAGTCTTGGCCACAGATTCATTCTCAAGTTCAGACGGGATATAGCCATATTTCCGGTAATGACCGAGACCCCTGAAGTCCAGGCTGGCGGAGTGGACTGAAGCGTCAAGGGCTTTGCCGTAATCAAATCCCGCTATCTTCTTATGTATGGCATCAGCTATCACCGGCACGGCATGATAGCCGATCATGCAATTGGTCTCGTTGCCCGCAAGTGACCAAACAGGCAGCTTGCCCTGCTGATCCATTATACCAAGCATTGTGTTGATGAAATCAGGCACGAGTTCCGGGACTGTGACCGTGAAAAGCGGATGGGCAGCGCGGTAAGTGTCCCACAGTGAGAAGACAGTATAATTTGTAAAGTCAGAGGTTTTGTGGATTTCTCCATCCGTACCGCGATACCTGGTGTCTGTATCCGAGTAGAGATTTGGTGCGATCATGGTATGGTACAGGGCAGTGTAGAAGACCCGTAATGCGGTTGAATCAGCAGAACCGGCACGGATGACACTGAGTTTCTCCTGCCATGATTGTGATGCAGCCACAGCAACAGAGTCGAAATTCCAACCCGGCATCTCTTTCGCAAGGTTTCCTGCCGCCCCGGCTTCATCAACAGCAGAAATGCCGGTCTTAACAACAATCTCATCACCTTTTCTTAGATCAAACCCCAGCACACATGCAATGTTTGTGCCTTCAACAGATCCTCCTTCAGACTGCCTGCCTGATTTTATCATGATAACACTGGTCGGTCTGGCTGAAAAAAGCGATGAAAAATACAGGTACTGTTTTTCAGCCCATCCTGATGAGATGCGCCTGCCGGAAAGGGAGTTGCCATCCCATTCAAGGGTGCAGTCAACAGGTTTGTCCCAGTTGATGGCAAAGCCAAGATCAACCAGCACACCCATCATTCCATCAGCGGCAGCAGTGTACCTCTGGACACCGCACCTTGGCGTGGCAGTCAGCTCCACGTCAACACCGTTCGCAAGGGCCACTGCATAGTAACCAGGCCGTGCCTGCTCTGCCTCATGTGAAAACCAGCTCCTGTTCAACTTTGCCAGTGAGGCCGTGCTGTCAGGCAGTGCAAGGCTGAATTCATTCATTGAAGGGAGGAAAAGTATATCGCAAAGATCCCCAATGCCAGTACCGCTGAGATGAGTGTGACTGAAGCCGGCAATAACACTGTCAGAGTAGTTATATCCCGAGCACCAGTCCCACCCTGATGTTCCGTTATCAGGACTGATTTGCACCATCCCGAAGGGTGTCGTTGCCCCCGGAAAGACATGACCGTGTGCAGCCGTACCGATGAACGGATCAACATAGCATGTCACATCTTTGTCTGCAGGTGTACTGCAAGAAATCATAATAACTGTAAGTATTGCCGTTGCAGTTTGAATGTACCTCATAACAAATTATTATCTGATGTTCTTCAGGATCTGTTCCCCGGTTCCTATTCTGTACCCCTCTGACAGGAAAAGTATGTCTCCGGTGCTGTCACAGTACACAACCACCGGCAGAGGATGATCGGCCGTGCTGCCGCCCAGGGATGAGAGCAACAGTGTCAGGTCCTTGTCAGGTGCGAAAATGCTGTTTCCCGGCATCCCTTTGATCTCTTCCGGGTTAAATGATCCGGAAGCAGTGGCAGGATCAAAAAAGAAGATGAAGCTTCCGCCCCAGGCATCAAATTCTTTCTTCATTCGCGGCAGGTCATTCAATATATGGCGGGTTGGTTCCTTGCCGGGCTCTACCCATATCAGAACAATCCCTTTGTCTGCAAGGGATTTAAGGTCAAATTTCTCTCCTGTGTGTGACAGAATGCTTTTTTTAAATTCGATGTTCCCTGCTGACAGGGTCTTATCCTCCTTATGACGAAGTTTAACATCCAACCTTTTATCCTCGCCCGGTGACAGGTCAAAGAAGGAGACTGAGGCAAGCACGTTACCGTTTTCATCCCTGTTGCCTGTAGTAAGCATGTATCTTCCAGGCGCAAGCGGTAATTTTCCGGGAAGATCATTCATATTTACCTCGTATCCGTAATCAAGGGTTTTAAAGCGGCCGTTCTCAAGAACGGCCAGCGAGAAATGGGTGTGGTATTGAGGAACAGGGGACCTCTCCTCTGAAAAAAATGTCACATAGCCTTTCTCTCCTGTTGTCATGACATCATCTGAGAAAAGGACATCGTGCCATTCATCTGTCTCATGGTACTGAGGTCTTCCAGTTCCCGGGGCCAGTCGTGCCGCATGTCCCATTGTCCGGCAGAGCGCCACAAAAAATATGTCACGTGAATGCCTGTCAGCCATGCGTAGCCTCATTACACCTGCCGGGACCACCGGTGTACCGTAGTAATTCTCGGTCCCGGTGACGTTGACAGCAGTGTCAATCCATGCTGCAATTGCCTCCGGCCCGGCGGCAAGCTTGCCATACAACTCATCCGGCACCTTTTTTAAAGCGCTCCTGAAGGGAGTAAGTATTTCATTGTCAACCCTCGGTGACAGAATCCACTTATCAAAAAACTGCTCATCTGTCATCACGGGTTTTTCAGGTGCATTGGCCAGATGGTCATCGAGAACGTCTTTCGGAGTGTCACGGAGGTCTTTCTCTGATATATTTTCGAGCAGTCTGATTGCCAGGTCGGCCTTACCGCCCGCACCGGATATGAATGAGACAATATCACTGTAATTACCCATTGATGTGCGCAACACGTCAGTGATCCGCTCTTCAGCTATTCCGGATGAAGAAGAGAGTTCGGTGACAGATACGTCACCCATCCAGGAATTGACATATAACTGCCTTATGCTGTCTTCCTTTTTCAGCATCAGGTTGTTCTGTATTACTAACTTTTCTTCAATTCCGGGAAATGGCTTCAGCACAGGCGGAGCAAGCAGGTCGGCACTTATGGTTACGGAAGGATGAATTGATGAAATGGTGACCTTTATCGCAGTGTCAGATGGGGAAGTAAAAGTAAATCCGTATCGTGATCCGTCATCAGCCCATATTAAAAGTGAGCCAAGGCCTGTTGTGAAACGGCTTATTCCGTTGCCGTCGCTTTTCAGTGAGGTGAGCGGATAGAATTCGGCATAATTGTACAACAGGTAACTGACGCTGGCCTGCGGAACAGGTATTCCTGCTGTATCGACAACGGTCACTTCTATGTTCCTGGTAATGCTGTACCTGTCAAGAGTGTTTATTTCGGAAAAAAGCTTTTCACTCTTTAGCACGGGCTCATCTCCCGTGTATCTGCCGAAAGCTTTCGTATGCACCAGCATTGCCCGCCGGGCTGGCTCGGTGAACCAACCCCTGTCAGTCACCGGTTCCGGTTCGCAGGCGCCCATATAGTGCCATTGACCGTTTAACCATACCTCGACCCACGCATGATTGTCATCACTGTGAGCCCAGCGTGGTGTATAGACCTGTCTTGCGGGCAGGCCTGCCGTCCGCAGTGCAGACACAGTAAAGGTTGATTCCTCACCGCAGCGCCCCCTTGCCGAGAGTATGGCAGCCATGGGTGATGAGGTGCGGCTGTCAGAAGGCTGATAAGCGACCTTTTCGTGGCACCAGTGGTTTATCTCAAGAGCAGCCTCCCCGGCGTCAAGTCCGTCAATGCGATTTTTTATCTCGTCATAACAGGCTAATCTGAAGTTGTCAGGGTTTTCATTGTTCACCCTGGGTGGCAGGACAAAGTGAAGAAAAAGATCTGCGGGCACTGATGATCCCCACGGCATTTCGGTTCTTGTCTTCAGTGCGGCATCAACCTGCGATAAAAGTAACCCGGGCTCATAAACGGCAAGGTCACTCAGGGGCATGTAAGCAAGGAGGAATTGTACTGCTTCGCGGCGCAGATCATCATGCAGGGTGTCTGCAAGGATAAACAGGTCAGGCCTGACCGGCGAATAGACTTTTGCGCGTGCCTGGTAATCATTGCTGATTTCGTTTCTGAATGCCTTATCAACAATAAGATGACTGTTGCTGCAAGAGAGCAACACTGCCATGAACGTTACCGCCGGCAGCCTGACTATCCGTGTCATTAATTACTATTTTAAGTAAGAGCCGCAACTGCTCCTGACAACAAGTTCAGGAACCATGTTTACCTGGCGCTTATACTTGCTCTTACCCTGGTTTTTCACTTCAGACCAGACTATGTTGGCCACCTTCAGCGACATCGCAGACAGAGGTCTGCGCAGTCTTGTCACAGGAGTTGTCAGCAGGTCGAACCCGATGCCGTCTTCCATCGACACCAGCGCAACATCCTGCGGGATGCGGATGTTTTTTTCCTGCAGCGCCAGATAGAGCGGGAATACAAGCGGTGAGTTTATCACTATGATGGCATCACTGCGGTGAGGAGGTCTCAGGAAGTTTTCAATCTGTGCAAAATCAAACTTCTCCCCTGCCTTGGGAAGAACTCCAACTGCAAAATGCACAGAATCGAACCCTTTGGATTTCTTCGTTGCATTCTTCAGTTCCTCAAGCATTTCCTTGTCATAGGAGGCTGTGTCTTCGCCAGAAATGATCAGGAGATTCCTGAGGCCGAGGGACATAAGGTGGGCGGTCATGATACCTGCGCCGGCCACCCTGTCTGTGCACACAGTGTTTAGCCTCATTCTCTTAACGTTCTTTTCAAGAAGGACCAGCGGATAGGAATCCCTGTTCAGTGCCCTGACGACCGTGTCATCGGCGGCGCTGCCCATCAGGATCATCCCGCTGAAGAATTTCTTCAGCGATGCTGTCAGCCTGGTAAAACGCATATCGTCCGGATCGCGGGTAAAAACCGAGAAACCGAGGCCGATGCTTGCAAAGGCTTTCTGAAGAAAAGGAGTGATCTCATAAATAAAAGGATCATTCATTGATGGCACAACCATGCCGATTACACCCGGCTTCTCTTCTGCCGGGACACCCTCCCCTTTTCCGCTGACAGCATTGAAATAGCCCATCTGCCTTGCAACAGCGAGTACCCTTTCCTGCGTTTCTTTCTTGATTCCGTGCTGATCTGCTTTATTATTCAGCACCAGTGATACTAACGTTCCCGAAAGACCAAGTCTTGCGGCAATGTCTTTGTTTTTGACTTTCTTCCCCATATGTAAAAGTTTAAAAGGCTAATTTAGGAATAAAACTATTAGAACATGGGCCTCTATAGACAATTTATGTTAAAAAAAATCCCGCCTGCGCGGGATGTTATCTTATCTTTTTAAACTTTTGTAACCGCCCTGTTTAGCTGCGGCATCAAGCCTTTGCTGCCACTTCGATTTTTTAACGGGCTTTTTCTTGTTCTCTTCAATTTTCTTTAGCAAATCCTTTTCGTTGACAAACCGCTGTGAAACCTGGGTCTGAATAATTGAGATCACGTTGGCAAGGAAATAGTAATATGTCAGGCCTGCCGAGAAGTTATTCAGGATTAACATGAACATGACTGGCATCATGTACATCATTGTCTTCATACCCGGCATCTGTTCCTGTCCTCCTGCGGGGCTGCTTATCTTTGTGGTAATGATCGTCGATGCGGTCATAAGCAGTGTGAAGAGGCTGACATGGTCGCCATACATCGGTATTGTAAAGGGAAGATTGAATATTGAATCATAAGTCGAGAGGTCATGGGCCCAGAGGAATGACTGCTGCCTGAGCTCTATTGATGCCGGGAAGAAGCGGAACATGGCGAAGAGGATAGGCATCTGGAGCATCATCGGCAGGCACCCTCCCATGGGGCTGACACCGGCTTTCTTGTAAAGTTCCATGGTTGCCTGCTGCTTTTTCATCGCATCATCCTTACTGGGGAACTTTTTGGCAAGCTCGTCAACCATCGGTTTCATTACCTTCATTTTCGCCTGTGACAGGAATGATTTATGCGTCAGGGGAAAGAGTACCACCTTAATGATAAGGGTAAGGATCAGAATAATGATACCGTAGTTTACGATGAAATTGTCAAGCAGGTTAAAAATTGGTATTATGACGTACTGATTGATCCATCTGATTATATTTTTCCCGAGGAAGACAAGTTCTTCCAGTTCAAGGTCATATTTCTTCAGCGTAGTGAATTTGTTTGGTCCGAAGTACATCCGCATCTTTACCTGGGATGTCTCCGCGCTTGCATATGGTACGCCAATTTCAGATTCGAAAAATCTCAGGAACCTTGAGGTGGGGTCTGCATTCGTGGAAGAAACAAATGCATTAAGGAAAAAATCATTTGCGATCAGCACTGTTGAAAAGAACTGGTCCTTGTATGCTATCCAGTCTGTCTTCATCAGGTTTGCCGTCACAGTTTCCTTTTTCTGTTTCTGGTTTCCTCCTGTAAGTCCTTCAACATTCTCCTGGTTAACTTTGTATTTCAAACCTGTATAGGTATCCTCATTAAGCTTTCCTTTTTCCTGTTGCGGGATGTACATCTTCCAGTCAAGAGCCAGGGAGGTAACATTGGCCGGGATCACCGAGCCCATGCCGGAAAACCTGGTTTCAAAATCAACCATGTAATCACCCGGATGAACAGTGTAGACGTACTCGATAAAGGCGCCGTTATCAGCCGGAAGCCTGAGTGTCAGGCTTGAGGGCTGATCAGTGACCGTTACAGGACCCGTATAGTTTTGGGCTATGAAGAAGAGATCATTTGTGCTTATCAGTTTATTGTCAACTGTAAAGAATTTGTAACCGAACACGGTTGAATCCCCGTTGAACAGCACTACAGGCAGCGAATCATGTGTCTTGTATTCTTTCAGCAGGGCTGAATATGCCCGTCCTCCCTTGGACGAGACGGTCAGAATGATCAGGTCGTTCTCAATAGTGTAAAACTCATTGTCACCTTTGGCGCTGCCTGAGAAGACACCCAGCGCAGTGCTGTCAGGTGCGGCAGTTGCCTTGGCCTGTGCTGTTGCGGCAGTTGTATCTCCGGCTGCCTGCATCAATTCCGGCTGCGGGGTCTGTGTACCCAGCCCCAGTTTGTTGTTAAGCTCAATAACCCTGTTTACCGTAGTCTGATCCTTGGGTCTCCGATTGAGAGCCCTGATATATGCTTCTCTTGCCTGATCATAACTGCCTGCTGAATAAAGAGAATCTGCATACTCAGTTTCTGCTTCGAAAGCCTTTTTGGTCTTCTGATTGTTGTATAAGCTGAATCCCAGAAAAATCAGGAAAATGAGAGCAATTCCGGTTATTGTATTCTTATCCATATACGGTTTCCATTATTATAATGAGGCTTTATTTTTGCTGACGCAGGCCTTCACAAATCCGACAAACAGAGGGTGAGGTTTAAGGACAGTGCTGCTGTATTCGGGATGAAACTGCACACCCACAAACCAGGTGTGTGACGGTATCTCAACAATTTCCACCAGTCCTGACTGAGGATTGGTCCCGCATGCTATCAACCCTGCGTTCCTGAAATCAGTCAGGAATTTGTTGTTTAATTCGTACCTGTGGCGGTGACGTTCACTTATTTCCTCTTTTTTATAGCATCTCCAGGCTTCGGAGCCATGCAATAACTCGCATTTGTAGCTTCCCAGCCTCATGGTGCCGCCCTTTTCAGTCACGCTTTTCTGTTCTTCCATCAGGTCAATCACAGGGTACCTGGTCTTTGGATTTATTTCGGTTGAATGAGCCCCTTCAAGCCCCATGACATTACGGGCAAATTCAACCACAGCGCACTGCATGCCAAGGCATATCCCGAAAAACGGGACATCATTGGTGCGTGCATAACTGGCAGCGAGGATCTTGCCTTCAATGCCTCTTGAGCCGAACCCGGGAGCCACAAGGATACCGTCGTAGGAAGACAGGATATCCCTGTAATTGGTTTCGGTAATATCCTCTGACTGAATATACTTCAGATCAACATGAGCTTCATTGGCTACGCCTGCATGAATAAATGACTCGGAAATTGACTTGTATGCATCAGCCAGTTCGACATATTTTCCGACGAGTGCAATCTTCACCTGGTGAACCGGGTTGTGGAGCTTGTGCAGGAACATTTTCCACTCATCAAGGGCAGGCTCGCTTCCCAGCGGCAGCCCAAGTTTTCGAAGGACGGTGGTGTCGAGCATCTCCTTCTGCATCCTGACGGGCACTTCGTAAATTGTTGATACATCAATCAACTCAACCACGGCACCGGCCTCGACGTTACAGAAGAGTGCCACTTTCTTCCTCAGGTCCTCGCTCAGGCTTTTCTCAGTCCTGAGCACAAGAACGTCAGGCTGTATACCTTCTTCGAGCAGCATCTTGACTGAATGCTGGGTAGGTTTTGTCTTTAGTTCACCCGAAGCATGAAGGAATGGAACAAGAGTAAGATGGACCACGATACAGTTCTGCGGACCGAGCTCCCACCGCAACTGCCTTACCGCTTCGATATAGGGCAGTGATTCAATGTCGCCTACGGTTCCGCCTATCTCGGTTATGACAATGTCAAATTTGCCCTCCGATCCGACAATCCTGATCCTGCGCTTGATCTCATCGGTGATGTGAGGGATTACCTGCACTGTCTTTCCGAGGTAATCACCCTTGCGCTCCTTGTTTATAACTGACTGGTATATCCTTCCGGTGGTTACGTTGTTGGCCTGTGATGTAGGCACATTCAGGAAGCGCTCATAATGACCAAGGTCAAGGTCCGTCTCTGCGCCATCGCATGTAACATAACATTCGCCGTGCTCATACGGGTTAAGTGTTCCCGGATCTACGTTAATATAGGGGTCGAGTTTCTGGATTGTGACGGAATAACCGCGCGCCTGAAGGAGGGTTGCGAGTGATGAGGAAATAATTCCTTTTCCAAGCGAGGAGGTAACCCCCCCGGTCACAAAAATGTACTTTACTTCAGTCACTGTTGTTTATTTACCGCCGTAGTCGTGCAATTTATTCTTCAGACATTGAGCTGTCGATCAGCTTCACCTTCTCTTCAAGGACCTTGATGTTCTTTTTGGCGTCGGCGATTTTCTCCTGCACCTCCAGGATCATTTTATCCGCGTTGGTTGACTTGGCGAAGAACCCGATATTGTTCTCCCACAGAACTATGTCGCTTTCCAGCTGCTTGATCTTGCTGTAGAACTTCTCGCGTTCATTCTGGACCTTCCGTGCAGCGCGCGGGTTCGATTTGGCGATGTCGACCTTACTCCTGAACCTGAGAATGTTCTTATCCTCGTCATCCAGTTTGAGCTTATCGAACTGTTTGTTCAGGGCATCTTTGTACTTGCGCGCAATCTCCTCCTTTTTGTTGAAAGGAACATACCCTATCTCGGTCCAGCGTCTCTGAATATCCTTAAGCTTTTCGAACCCGGCCCTGACATCTTCACCCGGGTTGACGGCCTCAAGTTCAGCCAGCAATGCCAGCTTGGCATTAAGGTTATCTTCGTATGAGGTATCCCTGCCGGCAAAGAACTCCGACTTGTGGGTAAAGAACGTATCGCATGCCTTGCGGAAGCGCTTCCATATCTTCTCAGAGTATTTCTTTGGTACGGGGCCTATATCCTTCCATTCCTTCTGCAGCCTGATAAGCATCTCGGAAGTCTCCTTCCAGTCAGTGTTATCCTGCAGGGCTTCGGCCTTCAGGCAGAGCTCTGTCTTAAGCTGCAGGTTTTTTACCTGCACTTCCTTGCTCTCTGCAAAGAAGGCCCGTTTCTTTTCAAAGAACTTATCACATGCAGCCCTGAACCTGAGATAGATTTTGTTATTATGTTTCTTTGGGGCAAATCCGAGGGTTCTCCAGAGCTTCTGGCATTCAATTATTGCATCTGATTTCTCCCTGAAATCAGCAAATGTCAGTATTTCGCCGTTTGCTATTTCCTCAGCTTTCTCGCACAGGGCAACTTTGGCATCATAGTTTTTCTTCTGTTCGTCCTTCTGCTTCTCAAAGAATTCGTGATGCCTTTTGTTGACCTGTGATGTTGCCTCACGGAAGCGTTCCCAGATATCGTTTTTACTTTCGTGCGTTACAGGTCCTATCTCACGCCACTGGTTGTGATAGTCCTGTAAAAGCTTAAAGGCATTTACTGCGTTGGGCTCGAGAAGAAGCTCCTCAGCCTTTTCGCAGAGAGCAATTTTTGCCTCCATGTTCTTTTTAAGATCGAGGTCCCTCAGCTCACGGTTGATCTTGATATAATCATAGAACATCTCCACACTGTGGTGGTAGTTTTCCCACAGGTCCTTCAGGTTTGCCTGCGGTACTATACCGGTGGAATGCCAATCATTCTGAAGGTTCCTGAATTCCTGGAAGGTCTTGTTGATAGCCTCCTCCCTGTTGACGAGGTCCTTGATCCGCTCTATTATCTCGATCTTCCTGTGCAGGTTTTCCTGTTTCTCACTCTCCTGTATCCTGTTATAATCGCTTTTCCTGTTCCGGTAGGTCTCAAGTATCACCTTTATCCTGTTTTCAAGCTCATCCGGTTCAGCTTTGAAATCTTCAATATTACCACCCTCTTTTGCAAAATTGAGTCTCTTCTCATTGAACTCAACCTTGGTCCTTTTGTAAAAGAATTCCTTTATGCGTGCGACATCCTCAACTATCTCGGCAGGGGGCCTGTTCTCCACAATGAGTGCAAGAGTAGCCACGAGCTCTTTTCTTGAGAGACCGCTGTAGTCCACAGGGGGAAGTGTGATGTCATCATAGTTCACCGGCTCCCCTGCAGGTAACTCTTCATCACCGGGATCAGCAGACATATCTGGCTCCGGCGTTCCGTCCGTAAGCTCATCGGTGGCCGCCAACTCATCCGGCGACCCCTCAATTGCAGGGGTTTCTTCAGCCGCTTCATCTTCAGCCGTTTCTTCAGCAGCAATGTCTTCTTCTGCTGTTTCTTCTTCAGCTGATTCTTCTTCAACTGTTTCTGCAACAGCTGATATTTCTTCAACCGGCTCTTCAGTTACCGGTTCAGAATTCTCAGACACAACAGGTTCATTCTCAACTTCGGATTTCCCGGCAGGTTGTTCCTGTGTTGTCATTTCAGTAATTTTTTCTCCCGCAGATTCAGATGCTTTTTTATCAGCATCGAATTGTTCATCATGAACAGAGTTTACCGGATTTTTGGTAGTCATCGTTAATCCTGTTAGATCAGTGCAGTTTACAATGGGGGACAAAGTCTTGCTCCCCATTTTTCAAACCACGAAAATAATGGATTATTGGTAAAACTCAAACCAATACTTCATTTAAATGAGATAGTGCTCCTGTCAAACGATCAAATGAATTAACTTTGTTGGTCTGGTTCAGTCATATATGCCATGGAAAAGAAAGATATAATAATTCTGGTATTCGTTGTGGTTGCCCTTGCGCTTAACCTCTGGCTCCGCAATGCCAGGAAGAAGAAAGCCGCAGCCGGAAAGGGTCCCGAAAAGGTCGAAGGGAAAGGCGGTTTGTCAGGATCGCCGGACGATTATGAGCCTTATTCAGGGAGATAGCCCGAAACGGCTCACAGTCCCAGTTCCAGCTGATCTCTGATAAGCCTGTAATAAGTTCCTTTTTTCTGCACAAGCTCGCTGTGCGTACCATACTCTTTTACAGAGCCTCTATCAAGAACAGCAATAAAATCAGCATTCCGCACAGTACTAAGGCGGTGCGCTACAATAACCACAGTTCTGCCCGCATAAAAGCCTGCGAGGTTTTCCACTATCATTCTTTCATTTGAGGCATCGAGGGCACTTGTTGCTTCATCCAGGAGCAGCAGAGATGGTTCCTTGAAGATGACACGTGCAATAAGAATCCGTTGTTTTTGTCCCTGGCTCAGGCCGTGGCCGCCCTGGCCGATCCGCGTCTGTATTCCGGCCGGAAGTGTGTCGATCAGTGGCTGGAGGTTGGCGATGCTGATGGCGCGCCGGACACTTACCATATCAGGTTTGACTATACCCGGGGCGATATTTGCCAGGATCGTGTCAGGGAAGATATATCCTTCCTGCATCACAACACCGGTCGACTTCCTGAGGGAGGATATACTTATCTCTTCAAGCTTTATCCCGTCAATCGTAATGGAACCCTTTTCCGGCCGGTAAAAACCCATAAGAAGCTTCAGCAAAGTTGTTTTGCCCGAGCCGCTCTCCCCGACGATGGCAGTGATTTTCCCGGCGGGGATCTGCAGGCTGAGATCCTCTATCACCCACCGGGAACCGGGACCCTCGTACCTGAATGACAGGCCGTCAACACTGACCTGCATCCTGGCAGGGACACTGATTTTACCTGTATCAGTCTCATTTTCTTCAGGTTCCATTGCATGGACCTCTGCAAGTCGTTCAAGGCTTATCCGGGCATCCTGGGTTGAACGCATAAAATTAATGATCTGTGATACTGGTCCGTTAAGCTGCCCTGTTATAAACTGAACGGCAAGCATCATCCCCAGCGTCATGGTACCGTTAACAACCGATGTGGCAGAAATAACCGTAATAAGGATATTGGCAGATTCATGTATGAGTGTCCCTCCTGCAGTCTGGAACTGAAGTATCTTAAGGCCTTTGACCCGAGTGCGGTAAAGATTCCTCTGCTGCTCCTCCCACTCTCTCCTGTTTGCTGCTTCGTTGCCTGCCAGCTTGATCTCCTGCATCCCGTTAACGATATTTATCATCTTGTTGCCAGACTCAGCCATCTGTCTGAATCTCAAGTTGTCAAGCCTTTCACGTGAAGACATGAAAAGTGTCACGTAAAGCATATACAGTATTGTTCCTGCCAGGAAAACGAGGAGCACCGGAACACTGTAGATTCCCAGAACAACACCAAAGACCAGGAAATTAAAGAAGGAGAAGAGGATGGCAAGACTTGAAGAGGTGAGGTAACTCTCAATCCTGCTGTTGTCTTCAATCCTCTGCAGGATATCACCGTTCAGTTTGGAATCGAAATAGGCAATGGGCAGTTTCATCAGCCTGGCAAGGAAATCGGACACTATTGTGATGTTCAGTCGAGTTCCGGCATGAAGGAGTAACCAACCGCGGGTGAACTCAACGGCCATGCGCCCCGCAATGAGAGCCAGTTGCCCGGCGAGGATCAGGTAAATGAGCCTGAGGTCACTGTTTTTAATACCCCTGTCAATTATCGCCTGGGTAAGGAAGGGAAAGACAAGCTGGATCGCACTGCCTGCTATCAGTCCTGCCAGCAGAAGTATAATCTGACGGCGGTATGGTTTTAAGTAAGGAAGCAGAAAAGCAAATCCTCCCCCGGCGGGCGGATCATCAGGTATCTCTGAGAACTGCGGGCCGGGCTCAAGGAAGAGCGCCATACCTGTATTCTTATCATCATTGCTGTCCGCGGACCACCCTTTAAGAAATTCCTCCGTTGTCATCCGGAGCCTTCCCAGAGCAGGGTCACTCACCCAGACCCTTTTGCCGGAGATTTTATTGACAACGATGAAGTGGTTCTGCTGCCAGTGGATGATGCAAGGCAAAGGGGCTTTTGCAGCCAGCCCGGCGAAAGGCATCTTCACTCCGACCACCTTGAATCCCATGCTTTCGGCAGCGGTTTTCATGCCGAGAAACGAAACGCCCTCCCTTGTAATATAAGCACGTTTGCGTATTGTCTCAAGCGATAGGCGCTTCCCGTGCCACCGGGCTACCATACTGATGCAGGCCGGACCACAGTCCATCGCATCATATTGTCTGACAAAGGGATATTTCATACCACTGCGGCCTGTCGCATTAACAGTGTTGTAAATATATCCATTATTTGCTGACCTCTTCCGGCCGGCTGCAACAAAAGCGCCGGAGAGCCGTATTAGTATTTTCGGCCACGGAAACATTATATTTGCCAATTAAACCGCTTGCTTGGGCCTATTTAAGAAGTATTCGGACAGTGACATCATAGATGGCATCAGGAGACAGGACAACAAGATTCTTACCTACCTCTATGATGCTTACTATGAAGTTATACGGGATCATCTTAAAAAAAACAGCGGATCAGATGACGATGTCTATGACGTCCTCCAGGAATCGGTGGTCATCCTTTACAGGCAGGTCACCGGCGAAGGATTTAGACTTACATCCGATCTCAAGGCCTACTTTTTCGGAATTGCAAGGAACCTGTGGAACACCCAGCTCAGATACCGCTCACGTGTCACCACTCTTGATGTCGACCCCGCTGATACGGATGAAACAGAGGATTTGACAAATGCCACCCTCGAAAGGATAGTGACCAGGTCATTTGCATTATTGAAAGAGGACTGTCAGATGGTTCTCAACCTGTACAGCGAAGGCTGCAGCTACGAAGAGATAGCCCGCAGAATGGGAATGAAGAATGAGGCTTATGCCAGGAGAAAGAAATATCTGTGCAAGGAAGCCCTGATGGAAGTCATTAGAACGGATCCGGAATATCATGACCTTGGACCTCTGTAAACAGTGGCCACAAGAATGGCAGAGGCCAGCAGAAACAGCAAAAGTGCGGAATATAGCTTTAGTCTGTTGAACCACATTGGAGTATCATCACCGTAAATGACCAGTGTCGACCAGTAATAGGGATGCGAACGCTCCTGGTCAGCTGTCCTGAGAAATTTGAGTCGTGCATCCCGCAGGGCTGAACTCTTTGTCTGTCCGCTCCTCAAATTCCTGTAGAACGATTTAATTACTGCCGAAGAAGAGAAGTCTTCCACCGCCCACATCGACATAACCACCGAGTGGCTCCCTGCGAAGAGAAATCCCCTTGCGAGGCTAAGTATTCCCTCCCCGGTAACCAGCTTCCCGGTGCCGGTGTTGCACGAGCTGAGGACCACCATCATCGCATCTATGGGTACATTATAAACTTCGTAGGTATTCAGCATGCCGTCTTCAGTGCTGCCGGCCGGGGCTGAGAAGAGCATTTTGGAGAACGCCGGATGATTATCGTCAACCAGGGTATGCATTGCCAGGTGAATAATTTCATATGAGTGTGCCTCCGTTTTATAGGTTTCTTCTGTTGCGTTTTCGGCAATACAGGCTTTGCCTCCGCACTGATCCACAGCATTCTCTGCTTCAACCACCGCATAGGGAAGGCTGCGGATCTCACCTCTCAGGTTTGGAAATGCAGTAAAAAGGGAATCATTTACCTCCATTCCCTCGTATGTCGGTGCAAAAGCAATAAGGGCATTGCTCAGGCTGCGGCTGCGCTCCTGTGTCTCAGACGATAGCGTCACACTGTAGATATAGGAGAACCGGTATTTCTTAAGGGCAAACGGAGCCTCCCGGTAAAGGAGCTCCGGACTCCGAAACTGCTCTGTTATCAGGGTCTCGAAAGGAATATAGGAAAGAATATTGTCCGGAGAGATTACAATCTTATCCCCTTTCAGATATGGCAGGGCAGGCTCAAGAAGTATGCTGTACAACCCGAAGGCAAGATCCATGAATTCGTTGAATGGCTGACGTACACTGCTTGTCGCAGGCATGACGGAAAGCATCCTCCTGAAGCGGTTCAGGGATGAGTAGAAGGTCAAATCAATATCCCTTGTAATAATCTCTGTACGACGACTGTTTGTTACAATTATATAAAGTTTTTCTTCAGTAAGAACATAACTCAGGAGGTTTGCCTTCTTACCGATTACATCCGTGACATTGTCAAGGGAGGTGACACTGCTCCTGAATTTAAGATTGTAGTACGAGGGATAATTCTTTTCAAAGATCCGGATCAGGGAATCACGTGACCTCAGCAGCCCGAAAGTGACACTCTCCCAGGTAGCAATTTTCTGAGAGTCAGGTGAGGCCATATTTTTTTCGTTTACAATAAGTTCCTTGTAAAGACCAACCCTTTTCCTGATATCATTGTCCTGCCTTACCAGATCTTCAGGCAGGGAGAATTTTGCGGCATTAAGCTCCCTCATGGATGCGAGGAATCCTGCAACCTTGCTCCTTTCAGAGACCTCAAAGGCTCCTTTAAGGTAAGTCCTGTCACGGTTTATGGTATAAAGCTTAACATAATTGTCAATTATTCCTGTGTAAAACTCCCTTGAATATGCGCTCAGTCCTGTCCGGCTTTCCTCCTCGCTCATCTCCAGTCTCTGACGGTCAAACAATGAAATGATGATCTTTCCTGTTTCAACTGCCTCAATGGCAAGATCAATGTTCCCTGTTTCCTCTGAAAGAGCATCCAAAGTCCTGTATCTCAGCAAAAGTATCGGCAGGTCATCCGTGGAAAAGGAGCCTTCTGTGCCTTCCTTATCCCTCTCACCGGTGGTATTGCCGGTGATATGGACTATAGTATCAGTAACCTCCAGTGCCTCACTGTACCGGCCGGCATCGAACAGGGTGGCTGCATAATCAGTAAGGAGATACTTTTTCATTGAGATATCCCACGGGTGGCTTTCAATGTAGGGGAGGCAGCTTTTATACATTCCTATTGCCCTGTCCCCTTCACCCGACGCATTATGGGCAAAGTCAGCCCTTGAGGCCAGCATCATGCAATATTCACGGCTGTCAGGTCCGAATACTTTTCTTACACTTGCCAGTCCGTCCTCCAATACTCTTTCGCCTTCATCCGCCCTCCCTTTTTCCGCAAGAAAATCTGCATAATTTATATAAACGAGATACTTCTCCCTGATGTCAGCATCCCCGGAGAGGGACAGTCCTCTCTTAAAGAACTGCTCGGCTTCTTCAGGCCGGTCAAGGCGCCTGTACAACTGTGACATCGTATTGATAACAAGCTGCTTCGAGCCGCTGTTGCCCGTTCCGTAACGGTCATAAAGCTTCAGCGCTTCGCTGCAGTAAACAAGTGACTTGGTGTATTCGGAGTTACGGTAAAGGCTGAGGCCGATGACCTGGTAAAGGTCAGCCGTCACTGCGGGAGTCACTTTGCCGGGATACATTCTGGCAAGAGCAAGTCCCGCTTCAGCGAGGGAAATGGCATTGTCGGAATCATTCATCTCAAGACAGATGCTTGCCAGATTAAGATAGTTGCTTGCCAGTGATGAGGAATCTCTTCCTATGACCATCCTCCTGGCTTCCAGAGCCTTCAACCCCATTTCATATGCACGGGTATAGTTGCCGGTCCTGAAGAGCGTGGCAGCAAGATTGTTCAGGCATAAAGAATACCGCATATCGTTAATACGGGCACTCTCCCTTAAACCAGCCGAACGGGCAAGGCTTTCGATGGCTTTGGAAAACATGTTGACGCTCAGATAATAATAACCGGTCAGGTAGTATGAATCCGAAATCAGCAAGGTGTCTTTGATCTTCACATCACTGAGCATACTGTTGATCTCCCTGACCAGCTCTTCCGCCACTCCATTCACATCGCCCGATTCCAGTTCTCTCATCAGGCTGCTGTTCAGGTTTGCCAGATGAACTGCAACGGTGTCGCGGGCAACCTCCTCTTTCAGGGCTCCGCTTTCATAACAGGACTCTGAAGAAATTGCGGACAAACCTGAAACTGAAAACAGCAATGCCAGACAGAGTATTTGACTTGGCAGACTCATCGGGGCGGTTCTTCTTTCTTTCCGGTGTAAAATTAGAAAACTATTCCATACCCCATCAAGTAGTTATCATGCTTTTTACAGCACTGATAATGAAGTACATATAATTTTTTTAAAAAATAATTGATTTTTTTGTGTCACAAATGACCACTTTCTGACATGTACGGTATAATGTGAACTGAAACCCTGAATTATTAATAAAGAATTAAAGAGATGAATACCCTGAAAACTGAAAATTTCGCTGAGTATGTTCTTTCAAATGAGGAGCTGGTAAATGTACGTGGTGGTCTTGGTGGCCCGGTAATGGTTGACAAGGATCCTACCAAGCCTCCGATTATAATTGAGTTATAATTCTGCAGGAGCAGCCGTTTTAACGGTCTGAATATATAAAATTTCAAGGGTGCGGTGCCATTGGCCCCTCACCCGGGTACGATGCACAACATGCCTGGATGCAGGCAAGATTGCACCTCAGGGTGCAATGAGTAACGTTGAAAATTGTAATCTACTGTTTAACAGTATGTTATAGACTTGAGTGATATAATATTATATGATATGAAGACTATCAATGTCAACAACACAATCGAGAATTACATCAGCGGTTCTGCAGGGAAAGCTGAAGAGACATGGCTGAAAGAGGAAATGCAGAGGGATCCTGCCCTTGCCAGGGAGGTTACTCTCAGGCGCAGGACGGATGAGATCCTGTCCGACAGGAGTATCATTGACCTGCGGGCAAAGCTTGGTATGATAGAGATGAAAAAGCGATCCGGCGGAACCTTTCGCAAGACTGCTGCCAGGGCGGCCAGCTATGCTGCAGCAATTCTCCTTGGTCTCATACTTACTTCAGCTTTGTATGTTGCACTCAGACCAGGGTCGAATGATGCGCTCTTTGACAGGTATTATGCCCGGTATGAAACTCCGGGTGCTGTCAGGTCGGTTGTCAGCTCAGGCAACACACTGATGGAGAATGCTATTGCCTCATACACCGCAAAAGAGTATGATAAGGCGATCGGTTACCTTGAACAGGTCATCAGTGCAGAGCAGGGCGATATGGAAACAGTATTCATGCACGGCATGGCCAATATGGAAGTGAAGAACTACCCCGTGGCAAGCGGGTCATTCTCAAAGGTGATCGAACATAACGACAACCTTTATCTTGAAGATGCTGCATGGTATCTCGGCCTCTGTTACATGATGACTGGCGAGAAAGAAAAGGCTGCCAAACAGTTCAGTGCCATATCGGCTTCCGGCAGCAGATACAGCAGGGATGCTGCAAAACTTGCACGGAGACTGAAGTAAACCGCGAACCTTCCAGGTGTTAAGATGATTAACAAACCTCAAATAATAGCAGGTGTATCGCATGAGGTGCGGACACAGATGAACTCGATCGTCGCCTTTTCATATCTCCTGAACAATACAAGGTTCAGCGAAAATGAAAGGCAGGAGTTCTCTGAGCAGATAATTACCTCATGTGAGCAACTGATAGGCCTCTTTGAAAATTTCTTTGACACGGCTGTCCTTGAGTCAGGCTCATCAAAAGCAAGCCTCAGGGAAACAGATGCAGGAAAATTGTTCGAGTCCGCTACCTCAGAATTCAGGGTTTTAATGAGGAAAAAGGGCAAGGACAACATCATTCTGATCCAGGAGGATAATCTTCCGGACAAGCTTATGCTGAGAATTGACAAGGCACGTACAGTCAGGGTACTCAGTAATCTCTTCAGGAATGCACTCGACAATACTTTCTCAGGGTTTATAAAGCTCGGGTGCACCTACGATAATGAAGTAATTACCTTCTATGTCATAGATTCTGGCCAGGGTTTTTCAAACAGCAGCCACCTGCTGCTTTCCGACAATCCTGAGATCCAATATTCCGACAGTCAGGATACCTATTCCGCTATGAATTTAATCCTGGCCAGAAATCTTATTCTAGCATTGGATGGAAAAATCAGGGTTGAAACCAACGATGCTGGCGGTACTTCCGTCTTTGTTTCATTACCGGCAAAAGAAAGTTCAGGGTTAAAAATACTAACCGGTCCTTCTTCAGAAAACAGGATTGCAATCTGATTTTCTGAAGTATATTACTGTCTGATAAAAGTCGACATGAGGGGGGCATACCAGTGCTCCCCTTATTTATTAATACCCTCAGAAAGTATGGTTATTTCAGTACGCCTGTTCAGCTTCTTCCCTGCCGGAGTAAGATTGTCAGACACAGGCGAGCCTTCCCCGTAACCGTGCGTAAAGATACGGTCCGCTTTCACACCCCTTTTTACGAGATATTCCTTCACTGAATTAGCCCTCATCTCTGACAGCTGCTGGTTATGTTCGTCAGTGCCGTCGGCATCCGTGTGGCCTCCGATCTCAACAACAACGGTCAGATTGATTGTGAGGAACTCCAGGAGCTTCTCAAGCTCAGGCATCGATTCTTCAAGCAGTTCCCAGGAATCAGTATCGTAGAAGACGTTATACATCCTCATATACTCTCCTTTTCTGACCTTATTTAGTCCGATAGTCTTTCTGTACGGTTCAGTTGATGTGTACCCCTCTTCAAAATCAAAGTTTTCAGAAAAGATCATATAACCGTCTGCAGTCACGTTAAGTCCGTATCTGAAACCTGACGGCAGACAGACAAAAAAGCCGCCTCGGTTATCTGTGGCGGAGGCTATCACCGTGCTCCGGTTGGTAAGATCCGTGAGTTCAAACTTTGCTTTCAGGGCTTTGCCGGTTGCCTTGTCGATCACCGAACCCTTCAGGTATGACACCGGCTCAGGCCGGACAGCCTCCGGAAGGTTTATATAATATATGTCCTTTCCTTTTGATTTTTCCCTGACAGAGGAGAAAAAAGCCTGCCTGCCGGAAGATTCAATGATCAGTCCTGTCTCATCTGCAGGAGTATTTATTGCCGGGCCCAGGTTTTCAGGTTCGGTCCAGGACGAATCTGCGTTCAGGTTTGAATGATAGATATCGTGGCCGCCGAACAATTCTCTTCCGTTGGAGGAGAAATAAAGTGTCCTGCTGTTGAAATAAATGAACGGAGAGAATTCATCGCCTGCAGTATTGATTGTTTTACCCGGATTGACAGGTTTGCCCCATTTGCCGTCGTTGCCCAGGATTGAGTACCAGATATCCATTCCTCCCAATCCTCCAGGCCTGTTGCTTACGAAGAACAGCATCCTGCCGTTGGGGCTTATTGATGGCTGGGATTCCCATGAGGTTGAGTTCACAGGTTGCCCCAAATTGGTACCCGGCGACCACCTGGTTCCGTCATACACCGAGTAATATAAATCGCACCGGCCGTGACCGTCGTTACGGTCACAGGCAGTGAAATACATCGAGTGTCCGTCAGACGCTATTGACTGCGCCCCTTCGTTACCTGCTGTGTTAAGCGGGGCTCCGGCGTTCCGTGCAAGACCCCAGTACCCTGCAGCGGTCCACCTGCTTATATAGAAATCCTCCTGCCTGTCACGTCCGTAGGCACTGGCACGCCTGACCTCACGGGTGAAGAACAGCTCTGAACCGTCGCCTGTTACGGAAGGCCAGTATTCATCAGATTCGGTGTTCACCGAGTCACCCACACTAAGTGGTTCGGTCTGAAAGAGTGTTCCCGGATATGACAGGGAGAAGATGCAGTCTGAGATTAGCTTCTCTGCTTCAGATCGCAGCTTTGGGGTTGTAAGAGGCTGACTGAGGTAGGCCTCGAGGTGACTTTTTGCCTCCATATATCGTCCGGTGCGCAACTCTGCCCTGCCAAGGCTGAAGAGTGCCGGTGTAAAATAGAGGGAGTCTGCTGAAACAGCCTTGCGGTAGTGCGTCACTGCCTTTTCCCATTCACCCTGATCGCTGTACAGCTGCCCGAGCAGGATATGTGCTTCATAGAACTTCCCGTCCTCAGCAACAGCTATTTTCAGGTTTGTCTCGGCACGGTCAAGATAGAGCATGTCATAATCCCTCTTGCCGAGATCATAATACTTGAGCGCCCTTCCTGAACGGGTGTGGAAGTTCTGGCCGGTGACCGAACACTGACTAAGAAACAGCAATGACAGCGCTATTATGACGTTTCTGAATCTCATTCAGGGTATGTGCATGAATTTATGTGCCTGCAGCGAAACAGCCCACTGTGTGTTTTTCTTGACGTATTCAGTTATCAAAGCAATCATCTCTGTATAACGGCTCCATTCCGGCTGTAACAACAGTCTGCATTCAGGACTGACCCGTGAGCGGTACGACTCAGCTGCTTCAAAATCAGTGCCATTTTCGACAATGACCTTCAGTTCATCAGCCATTAGCCAAATCTCCGGCAAAGGCGGCGATCCTATTTTTGGTGACAGGGTGATCCAGTCCCAGCTGCCCGAAAGAGGGAAAGCCCCTGAAGTCTCAAGGAAGGTCTTTATGCCTTTTTTCTTAAGAAGCTCACACAGCGGCGACATGTTCCACATCAGGGGTTCCCCGCCTGTTACTACGACAGAGTCAGCTCCCGCTGCAATTACATTGTCAACAATCACATTGATACCCACCGAAGGATGCAGGTCCGCATTCCATGCGAATTTTGTATCGCACCAGCTGCACCCTATATCACAGCCGCCTATCCTTATGAAATACGCAGCCCTGCCTGTATTGCATCCCTCGCCCTGGATGGAATAAAACTCTTCCGCCAGGGGAAGATTAAGCCCGTCATTATTCTCCGGCAGGTCACCCATCGGTTATTTCTTCTTCAGGGAAAGGAGCCTGACAAAGTCATTGAAAAGCTCTGTGTTCTGCTGTACTCCTGTGAATGAAGAGGCACCGGGGCCATAGGCAAAGACAGGAACCATCACTCCTGTATGCCCATTGGTGCTGAACGAACCGATAACGGTTTTTTCTTCAACATCTCCTCCGGTCAGGGTTAATCCGCCTGTCTCGTGGTCAGCAGTAACAACAATAAGGGTATTTCCGTTCTTTCTGGCGAAACTCATAGGCAACCTTTGCCGCCCTGTCCATATCAAGTGTTTCTTCTATGGATCTTTTTAAATTATTGTCATGACATGCCCAGTCGATCTGTGAGCCTTCGACCATAAGCACGAATCCGTTTTTATTTCGGGAAAGCACTTCAATTGCCTTCGCGGTTGCGGCTGCAAGGAATTCCGGATCGCGGCCCGTATCAATATACGGCATATCACCGTCAGCCATAAGTCCGGCAATACGAAGTGATGTTGAATTCTTAAGGTCAGGGAGATTATAGACAACATCATAGCCCATTTTCTGCAGATCAGGAGTCAGATCGGCTAAATCTTTCCGTGACCTGAAATAATTTACCCCGCCGCCGATGAAAACATCTGCTGTGCCCTTTAGGAACCACCGGGCTATGTCTTCATAGCTCCCTCTTGATGCATCATGAGCAATGAATGAGGCAGGTGTGGCATGGGTGACCGCACTGGTGCTAATGACCCCGGCAGACAACCCTGCTGATTTTGCCATCTCCATAATTGTCTGCAATAATGTGCTGTCGGGACGCATGGCCAGCATACCGTTATTTGTCTTCTCTCCCGCTGAGAATGCAGTTCCGCCGGCAGCTGAGTCCGTAATATAACTGTTGGCTGCATATGTAATGCTGAAGCCGGTTACAGGAAAAGCGGGGAATGTCATGGTAAATCCAGAGGCAGTCATTCCGGCATACACCTGTGCCACACCCATGCCGTCACCAATGAAAATAATAAGGTTTTTCGGTTTCTTTTTATCGCTTCCGGCAGCAGTAAGGGTAATAATTACCAATAATATAACGCTCAGATTAAGTAACTTTTTCATATAATGTTCAATTAATTATTTCCAAACAGCAATTTTTTTTCACGTTTAGCAGCCTCTGATACCCATTGTTCCGGGATGACTTTCCATTCAGACTGCGGAGCGGGGGTGATCTCACCCTTTTCCCTTATCCATTCCGTCATATAATATCTCAGATCTCTGTCGGTTGCCGAGATCATGCGTGAAGCAAGTTCACTGTGGGTAATTCCGGCTGCCGCAAAGTGCCCGCCGCCACCGCTGGCCCTGTAAGAATTGACTGCAACACTGTAGGTACTGTCAGGATTGAAAAGAGAGCCGTCACTCATTGAGGTGATTGTTACCCTCTGGCCCTGTTGTTTGGTTACATCAACAGTGTAGCGGATGCCCATTGCGGAATCAAAATTATAAGAGGCGCTGCGCAGCCGCAGGGTGCCGTTTACAATTACCGGCTCGCCGCTTTCCGTGTAACGGTACCTGAGCAGGTAGTCCTCCCGGTTGTCCATTGTATCATACCATAACCCGTATGAATGTTCGAGATGAAGGTCAACCTCCCGGCCCGTCATTTTCACAGTGTAAAGGAAGTTTTCAAACCTGTAAAGCCTGAACATATCCCTGATCCTCACATCCCCCTTACTGATCTGCTCGTCAAAGGAAAGAGGGGCTGCAAGCGAAATATCTGCTCCGCTGATATCCAGCTGTATACGGTGTATCAGGTCAACAAACGCTGAAGGTCCGAAATAGGAGTCCCGGGTGGTGGCAGTGGAATTTGACCTGCCTATTACCTCGGCGGTATAATGCTTCAGAGTGTCGGAGACGCTTTTATATTTTTTAATGAAGGCTTGTGAAGCCGGAAGGGAGTTCATTTCTACCAGCCTGCCGGTTATTTCATATTTTCCGGTTGCTCCGTTTCCTTTGACAGGTGAAATACTTGCATGCATCAGGACTTCGGCTCTGCTGCCGCCATCGAGGAGAAGTACCTTTTCTCCGGCGGTGTTCACTATTTCCTTCATGTCCTTGCGGTGATCATGACCGCAGAAGATCACGTCGAAGCCCGGCACACCGGCTGCCACTGCCATCGAACTGTTCTCGTCGCCGCCCCTGTCATTCTCATCACCCATGCCTGAGTGAAACAATCCAACGATCAGGTCGGGGTTCTCCTTCCGCATGACAGGCATCCATTTTTCGGCAGTTTTGACCATATCCTCGAACCTGATGCCGGCATACAGGGATTCTGGCAGCCAGTTGGGAACGGACGGGGTGATCAGGCCGAAAACGATGATCTTCATCCCTTTCTTCTTTATGACTGTATAAGGCTCAAAATAGGGTTCACCGGTTCTGATATCAATTGCATTTGCGGCCATCATGGGAAAGTCGTATTCGCGCCTCAGCCTGTCATAGACGGCATGGCCGGCTTCAATATCATGGTTTCCTGCGGTTGCGGCATCATATTGCAGGTAATTAAGGATGTCAGCAACAACATGCTGCCGGGCTGTGTCCACGAAATTGTAATAATAGGCAAGCGGGTCTCCCTGGATGATGTCTCCGTTATCAAGCAGGATAATGTTATCACTGCCTTCAAATTCAACCAGCCCGGCGAGGTTGGCAAGGGAATGATCAGTGTCTTTTCCGTCAGTGTTGTCAAACGGCAGGAGCATTCCGTGCAGGTCAGTTGTGACATAAATGTTTAATCCATCCCGCGTTGTGCAACCGGAAAATAAGGTACAATAAAAGTATGAACAGTGACAGTTGCCGGATCCTCATCTGAATGTTTTTTGGGTTTCCAAATATAACCATTAACAATAACAATGAGATATCCCGTACTGTTGTGCGTGCAGTTCTCTTTTTTAATATTTTTGTATGACTATGAAAACTCTCACAGGGCTTGATGTTGTCTCTCAGAACATGCCTTCAGGCCTGCGCGGGAAGAAGGCTGGCATACTCTGCCATGCTTCAAGCATCACATCTGATTTCAGATATATAACCGAGGTCTTCGGAAGTGAAAGCGGGTGCCGGATAGCTGCTCTTTTCGGTCCGCAGCACGGAATATCAGGCCAGACCCAGGATAACATGATTGAGTGGGAAGGCAGCACAGACGCGCTGCTTAAAATTCCGGTATACAGTCTCTACGGGGAACACCGCAAACCCACACCTGCGATGCTCAACGGCCTTGATGTAATGGTGGTTGACCTGCAGGATGTTGGGGCACGGCTATATACATACATCTGGACCGTGAAATTGTGCATGGAGGCATGCATTGAGGCAGGAATACCGGTTTATATCCTTGACAGGCCTAACCCCATTGGCCGGGTACAGGCCGACGGTCCGGTGCTCAGGGAAGAGTTTTTTACTTTCGTCGGGGGCGCCGCGATACCACTCTGCCACCGGATGACTATCGGTGAAATGGCTTTATGGCTGAAGGAAAACTATTTTCAAAATTGTGATCTTCATATCATCAGGACGGAAGGATGGAGACGCAATTCACTCTACCGTGAGACAGGCCTTCCGTGGGTTCTCCCCTCTCCCAACATGCCGACACCTGAAACAGCCCTTGTTTATCCGGGCACCGTGCTGGCCGAAGCGCTTAATATTTCGGAAGGTCGCGGCACGGTTATTCCCTTTGAACTGACCGGCGCACCGTTCATAGACAGCGCACGGCTCATGAAAGAGCTCAGGCACAGGAATATACAAGGATGCAGCTTCCGCATACATGATTTCATACCTACTTTTAACAAATATGCAGGCAAGGACTGCCATGGCATTCAGATCCACGTGACCGATGCCTCAGTTTTCAGGCCGGTGGCAACAGCCCTGCATCTCTTCGATGCGATAATAAAGACTTCGCCTGCCGGCTCAGTGAGATTTAATCCGCCGCCGTATGAATATGAGTACAGGCTGATGCCCTTTGACATACTCTCCGGCGACAGCCGCATGCGCGAGGTGCTTGAAATGGGCCTCTCAATCGCTGATGAGATCTCAAGATGGGATGAATCAATTGAGTCATTTAACAGGGAATTCAGCCGGATGGCATTATATACGGAATAGAATGATTACTGCGTGGAATATAGTTGCACTGTCGCTGATCATCTTCATTGCATCAGTTGTCAGAGGATTTACCGGATTTGGTCTTGCACTCGTTGCAGTGCCCCTTATACAGTTTTTTATGCCGGTCACTGACACCGCCGTCTTCATTGCGATGATCAATGTAATCTTTTCACTGCTCTATTTCCGCAAGTCAAAGGAGATAGTCAAAGACCAGCCTCTCGGAGCGATGGCACTGTGGACCGGCATCGGGGTAGCAGCCGGGACAGTAATACTTAAGTTTGTGAACCCTGCATACATACAGCTGATATGGGGTGTACTGATAATATTCATTGTAATCTCCATGGTGCGCGGATTGAACCTTAATATCAGGTCAGAAAGAACAGCACTGACCCTAAGCGGAATGTTCGGGGGAATACTTGCCGGGGCAACCGGGATTACCGGACCGCCAGTGGCAATAATACTCTCTTCAATGAAGACACCGAAAGAAAAATTCAATGCAATCATTTCGATCTTCATACTCTTTGCAGTATCCTATGCGCTTATTTTCTACCTGATCACCGGGCTTATCAGAAAAGAGATCATTTTGATGGCTCTCTGCTCTGTTCCGGCATTGCTTGCCGGCCTTTACACCGGAGACCGGCTGGTTTCTCACATAAGCCAGAAAACTTTTACCACGGTTGTGTACATAGTTCTGGTTATCATGGGATTTATAACATTATACAAAGGTGCGAAGACACTCCTGGTTTTTTAATTCAGCACTGCTTCGGATAAGAAATGTTATTCTCTGATACATATAAAACAATTGCAGCTGAATCGAAAGGACTTTTCAGGGATCGCGGCAGCAGGTTCATAGCAATTGCGAAGCCTGTCACCTCCCAGGAAGAGATTAAAACCATTCTTGAAGATCTGCGCAGGGAATATCATGATGCCAGGCACCACTGCTTTGCCTGGATGCTCACGCCTGACCGTCAGGTGTGGCGTGTCAGCGATGACGGAGAGCCGTCCGGCACCGCCGGCAGACCTATAATGGGGCAGATAAACTCGCACGGACTGACGAATATACTGGTCGTGGTCATAAGGTATTTCGGCGGAACCCTGCTAGGTGTAAGCGGACTGATCAACGCATACCGCTCTGCTGCCGAAGACGCGCTGGCGAATGCCAGGATAATTGAAAAACATGTGACGGAGAGCTGGCTGGTCACTTTCCCGTACACCTCCATGAATGATGTGATGAAAGTGCTGAAGGATGAGGGCTGCGGTCAGCATGCCCATGATTATACAGGGGAGAAATGTTCTGCCGAGATTTCGTTCAGGGCATCAAAAGCGGAAATAGTGACAGGCCGACTTCAAAAGATTGCAGGGCTCACCCTGTCATGGCTCCGGACAGAGTGAAGTAGATATTTTTAAATACTTTTAAACAGGACTGATAAAAGAGCAATAGTTGTAATAAATTTGCCTTAACTCAGTATGTAAAACATATCTTAATGAAAACCAGAAGCTTAGTCTCAATTGATGATCTTACCACCGGGGAGATCATGAAGATACTGAAGCTTGCCGCGGAATTTGAAAAGGACCCTGTACAGGAGATCCTTCACGGCAAAGTTGTTGCAACGCTCTTCTTTGAACCATCAACCCGTACCCGTCTCAGTTTTGAAAGTGCTGTCAGCAAGCTCGGAGGGAAAATCATCGGTTTTACCAACTCCTCGACCTCAAGTGTCAGCAAGGGAGAAACGCTCAATGACACTATCAGGACGGTAAACAACTACGTCGATATGATCGTCATGCGTCATCCTATCGAGGGAAGTGCACGGTATGCAAGTGAAATATCGACAGTGCCTGTGATAAACGCCGGCGACGGCGCCAATCAGCATCCTACCCAGACTTTGCTCGACCTCTATTCCATACTGAAGACGCAGGGGAGCCTTGACAACCTCAACATATGCATGGTCGGCGATCTGAAATACGGCAGGACGGTGCACTCACTCCTGATGGCGATGTCACGGTGGCACACATCATTCAATTTTGTTGCACCCGAGGAGCTTAAGATGCCTGATGAGTATAAACTCTATCTTGACAACCTGGGGCTGAAATACAATGAGACTGCTGATCTCCAGGAAGTGATCAACCAGGCTGATATAATCTATATGACGCGTGTGCAGAAAGAGCGATTCTCCGATCCGATTGAATACGAGAAGGTAAAGAATGCCTATGTGCTTCATGATCATATGCTTTCAGACACCAAACCGGGAATGAAGATACTGCATCCGCTGCCCCGTGTAAATGAGATCAACTCCGATGTCGACTCGAACACCAAAGCATATTATTTTGAGCAGGCGCTCAACGGTGTCTATACAAGGCAGGCTATCATCTGTACGTTACTTGGACTAAAATAAGGAAGCCATGAAGAACTTAAATGATCCAAAGCAACTGCTTGTCAGTGCAATTGAGAGCGGTACCGTTATTGATCATATACCGGCCGTCACCCTCTTCAAGGTCATAAAGATCCTGGGACTTGACAAAATCAAAAATCAGATCACCTTCGGAACCAACCTTGACAGCAAGACTGACGGCAAGAAGGCTATTATCAAGATTGCAGGCAAGTTTTTCGAGGATGACGATATTAACAGGATAGCCCTTGTTGCACCCAACGCAAAACTCAATATCATAAGGGATTACCAGGTCATAGAAAAACGCGTTGTAGCTGTGCCTGACACTATCACGGCCATAGCCAAATGCATGAATCCCAAGTGTATCACCAATTTTGAGAAGGTAACCACACGGTTCAGGGTTGTCTCAAAAAAACCTGTGGCGCTGAAGTGCCATTACTGTGAAAAGATCACAGACCAGGAAAGACTGGAGATCATCTGAGACGGTCATATGACCTGACCATCAGGTCATCCTTGAGTATTGAACGGTACGCCAGCCAGGCAAGAATGGCTGAAACCAGGGGAAAGAGAGCCTTTACCTGCCAGATTACTGTTATTTCGATCTTCCTGTCAAACATGATAATATAAAACGCTCCGAGCAGGAGTGTGCCCAGAGACAACAGCATCACAAAAATCGTGACCCGCATCTGCAGCTGCCTCCTTTTAAAAAGGAATATTGCAATCAGCGCCAGTGACGGAACAATGACCAGCAGCACTGAAAGCGGCCAGAGATGCTGAATTGTCTTCCCGCCATCTTCTCGCAGCCCTGCAAACCCAATAGTGAATAATGTACCGGTGCCGTTATCCATCTTTACAAGGTCGCCTGTCAGCAGCAATCCTGACAGAACCAGAACGGCGATAAGGAATAATGTCTGGATCCTCTGTATCATATTAATATTTAAATAAATAGTTGAAATTAAACTTTTAAAATTCCGAAAGTCAAGGTAATACAAAATTTCTGAGGAGAATTTGTATTTTTACAGCTTATTCAAAATGACATGAAACAAACTGAACTGATAGTGAACCCTGACGGATCAATTTTTCACCTCCACCTTCTTCCCGGTGACATTGCGGACAACATAATCATCGTCGGTGACCCGGACCGGGTTGAAATGATAGGACAGTTGCTTGATTCTGTGCGGGTAAGAAAAAGCAACAGGGAATTCAGCACAGTTACAGGCAGCTATCATGACTTAGAGATAACAATAATTTCCTCAGGAATCGGATGCGACAATATAGATATCGTTCTCAATGAACTTGACGCTCTAGCCAACATTGACCTTGCAACAGGGGTGGCGGTTGGTGAACCGCGTTCTTTAAACTTCGTCAGGATTGGTACTACCGGAGCCCTTCAGGGAGATATACCTGCAGGCTCATTTATAGCCACCGGCAAAGCAGTTGGTTTTGACGGGGTGCTGCATTTCTATGAAGGATACGAATGGTGCCTTGACCACATTCTTGCCGATGCCCTTGCCAGTCATCTTGAGTGGCCTGACACCCTGGCTTACCCGTACGTTGTGGATGCAGACGGAACCCTTCTCGAAAGGGTCGCAGCCGGGATGCGAAAAGGTATCACCATATCATCCCCGGGCTTTTACGGTCCGCAGGGGCGCAGGCTGAGACTGGAGCCTTTTGACACCGAGATAAATGATAATATCGGGTCTTTCCGTTTCAGGGGAGAATCCATTACAAACTATGAAATGGAGAGTTCCGCGATATACGGGCTCGCTAAACTTTTGAACCACAGGGCACTGACAATCTGCGTTGTGATAGCCAACAGGGTTACCGGGGAGTTTCTCTCAGATTACAAGCCGGTCATGAAGACCCTTGCACAGCACGTGCTTGACTCCCTCAGTTCCTGAAAACCTCAGTTATCTCCTCAAGTATCTTCACCGCTGCCTTTCCGTCGCCGTAAAAGCCCGGATATTTCAGCGATTCCTTATTCTCCATGAAATATTCCCATGCCGCAGTGATCTTACCGGGGTCAGCATCAGCCAGCATGACTGTACCGTTCTTCACCAGCTCGACCCACTCAGTCTCTTTCCTCAACACTATAGACGGTTTGGAAAAGAAATGACTTTCCTTCTGCACTCCGCCTGAATCCGTGATGACCATCGCGGCTTTTTTCTCAAGCAGTATCATCTCGAGGAATGAAACAGGGCGAATGACCCTTGTCAGCTGATTATCCGAAAGTTTCCCGTAAAGGACAGGTGCTTTATCACGGAGGGCAATAAGTGTTCTGGGATGAAGCGGCATGACCATGGGCATCCTGTTCTTTTCGGCCAGATCGATCAGTGTAGTGAAAATTGCTGTAAGCCGCCCGAGGTCGTCAGTGTTCATGTCACGGTGGATTGTGACAAGCACAAACCCGTTTTCGGCAAGACCCATCTTATCAAGGAAATCATGCTTCTTCCTGTCCGCCAGGCCGGCATAGAAGAGACTGTTATCATACATGATGTCGCCTGTAAGGATTATCCTCGGATTGTTGATGCTGTAAGGTGCCACATTCTCAGGGCGGAATCCTTCAGCCATCAGGTTCTTGAACGCCGTGTTTGTGGATGCGAACAGCAGTGTTGAAGCATGGTCAGCGACGATACGGTTCAGTTCTTCAGGCATCGTTTTGTTGAAAGACCTCATGCCTGCCTCGATATGAACTACAGGGTAGTGCTGCTTGGAGGCAGCAAGTGCTGCAGCAAGAGTTGAGTTGGTATCTCCGTAGATAACAATACATCCTGGCTTCTCATTCAGGATCACTTCTTCGATACGCTCAAGTATCAGACCTGTCTGACGGCCATGCCTGCCCGACCCTACCTGGAGGTTATGATCAGGCTTTCTGATCTCAAGCTCATCGAAGAATACCTCCGATAGCTCACGGTCATAATGCTGGCCTGTATGGATGATCACTTCATCAATTTTGTCGGCAAACTCACCGGCGACGGCACGGCTTATGGCTGATGCCTTTATAATTTGCGGCCTGGCGCCGACAATATTCAGGATTTTCAGTTTCTTCATTTCGCGTAATTTACAGCTCTTGTCTCCCTTATGACAGTTATCTTTATCTGTCCTGGGTAAGTCATTTCATCCTGTATCTTACGTGCAATTTCAAAAGACAGGTTCTCAGTGTCCTTGTCTGATACCTTGTCTGCTCCCACAATCACCCTGAGCTCTCTTCCGGCCTGGATGGCATAGGATTTTGTGACTCCCGGGTAATTGAGTGCCAGGGATTCGAGCTCATTCAGTCTTTTAATATATGATTCGATCACTTCACGCCTTGCTCCCGGACGTGCTCCGGATATGGCATCGCAGACCTGCACAATGGGTGCAATCAGAGTAGTCATCTCTGATTCGTCGTGGTGTGAACCGATCGCGTTGATAACCTCAGGTTTTTCCTTGTATTTCTCGGCCAGCTTCATGCCAAGTACTGCGTGCGGAAGCTCCGGCTCATCATCAGGCACTTTGCCAATATCATGCAGCAGCCCTGCCCTTTTTGCCAGCTTGGGGTTCAGGCCAAGTTCTGAAGCCATGATAGCACACAGGTTGGCTACCTCACGTGAATGCTGCAACAGGTTCTGTCCGTATGATGACCGGTACTTCATCTTCCCAACCAGCCTGATAAGCTCAGGGTGAAGACCGTGAATGCCCAGGTCTATTGTAGTACGTTTACCGATTTCGACAATCTCTTCTTCAACCTGCTTGCGCGTTTTCTCTACTATCTCTTCGATGCGGGCCGGGTGTATCCTTCCGTCGGTGACCAGCTGATGAAGTGACAGACGTGCGATCTCACGCCGCACCGGGTCAAAGCCCGACAGTACAATGGCCTCCGGGGTGTCATCGACAATAATCTCGACGCCCGTTGCTGCTTCGAGGGCCCTTATATTACGTCCCTCCCGGCCTATGATGCGGCCCTTTATCTCGTCAGAGTCGATGTGGAACACTGTCACTGCATTTTCAATGGCTGTCTCGGCGGCTACCCTCTGTATAGCCATCACAACGACGCGTTTAGCCTCCTTGGTGGCCGTCATCTTGGCGTCGTCAAGGATCTCATTGATATATGACATGGCACCTGTACGGGCCTCTTCCTTGAGTGACTCCATCAATTGGTTCCTGGCAGCTTCCGCTGACAGTCCCGAGATGGCTTCCAGCTGTTCAACCTGCTGGCGGTGAAGCTTTGAAACCTCATCTGTTTTCTTGTCGAGCAGTTCCATCTGCTGTGTCAGGCTCTCCCTGATGGCATCTGCTTCATTTTTCTTACGCTGAGCCTCTTCCAGCTTCTGTGAGAGGGCAAGCTCTTTCTGTTTGGTCCTGTTCTCTGCCTGGCTGATACGGTTATTTTTTTCATTGATAACCTTCTCATGTTCGGCTTTAAGCTGCAAAAAGCGTTCTTTCGCCTGGAGTATTTTCTCCTTTTTGATCACCTCGGCTTCAGCCTCAGCTTCAGCGATGATCTTTTTTCTTCTGTTTCGCAGAACCACCTGCCACAGGTAATATGACAGCACTGTTCCTGCTATAAGGGCGGCACCGCCGATGGCGGCGCATATCCCGGTTGATATAGCTCCTATGATCATAAAGTTTAAGTTAATTGTATAAAAAAACCCGCAAAGTTTCTCCAACTTTTAAAAAAACCCCATATCTACATGGCTGAAGCGGCCGAATTACTTTGAACGTCCACTGCTCCCGAAGGAGTCCCGACGAATCGGGATGAGGCCTGTCCTTGGCAATCCAAGACCAACTCCAAAGTACAAATTGTTGAGTTTTCAAAATGAATGGAGAAACAATGCGGGCAATATCCTGCTATTTTAAAGAACGCGTATTATCTTTTTGACAGACAGAGGTCGATTTTATCACACAATTCCTTCAGTCCTTCTTCCACACTTGAATCTTCCTCCTTCTCTTCTATCTCTATGAGCCTGATAACGTATTGCAGGGCAGCCATCGCCAGAAAATCCTGCGTGTCCTTATCAACATAGCGCTGTTTGTATTGCAGCACTTTTTCATTGATCAGCCGGGCCGCCTTCCGGATACGTTCTTCATTTTCACCTTCCACCTTCAACGGATAATATCTGTCGGCCACATTAACCCTGATCGAAAGCTTATCATCCATTGTTATATATTTATCTGTCTAAAAGAGCAATACATTTATCAATCTCCCGCACAAGTTCACTCACTCTCTTCCTTGCCTTCGCGGCATCGTCTCCGTTCCCGAGGACAGCCCCCGTGAACTTCGCTCTTTCATATCTTGTCTGAAGCTCCTTTACTTCTTCATTTTTTTCCGCCAGCTGCCGCCTGACATCTGACAGTTCATTTTTAAGATCCGCTGCCAGCTCTCTCAGTTTTTCATGCTCTGAAACCAGGGCTTCCACTGATCTTCTGAGCAAAAGATATTCTTCATATCCCTTTGCGTTCATAACTGACAACTATAGTGGCAAAAATAACATTTTTTTTACTCTTTTCAAAAAATTAACTGCATTAAGTTTGCCCTTTTGGAGCGGAAACTTAGTTTTGCACATCTGTACGAAAACATGAACAAAAGAATATTACTCCTCGCTGCCGGTATAACGTTGGTACTGAACATAAGTTCACAGAATCCAAAGGAAAAGCTTTTCCTCAGCCCGTTGAAGGATGCACCGTCCCTATCTGCAACTTTTGCAGAACTGAGAAATGATCATTTTCATTCAGGACTGGATTACAGGACCGGCGGAGTGACCGGAAAGGAGGTGCTGGCTGCTGACGAGGGGTATGTTTACCGCATCGCCGTCAGTCCGACAGGATTTGGCAAGGCTGTTTACATCCGCCATCCGTCAGGTTATTCAACCGTATATGCACACCTTAAAAGCTTCCGGCCTGATATAGAGGAGTATGTCAAAAAGAAACAGTATGAGCAGAAGAGTTTTGGCGTCTCTCTTTTCCCTGCAGCGGATCAGTTTAAGGTAAGTAAGGGAGAGGTGATCGCATGGTCAGGTAACAGCGGGGGGTCATCAGGACCCCATCTTCATTTTGAAGTGCGTGATTCGGCCACGGAGGAGACCCTTAACCCGTTGAACTTTGACATCGGGGTGACAGACAGGACCAGACCGGTGATCGATAAAATATATGTGTACCCTCTCAGCAGGAGCTCATCGGTTAACAGGGGTCATGACCGGCTGACCCTGAAAACTGTCGCAGCCAACGGCTCCTATACGCTGCCTGCAGGCAGCGTTCCCGTCATATACGGACAGGCGGGCATTGGCATAAAATGCTGGGATAATCTTGACAACAGCTCCAACAAATGCGGCATCTATTCAATTGAGATGCTGGTTGATTCAGTTAAAGTGTACTGCTTCACTGCTGACCGGTTCTCGTTCAGCGAATCGAGATACATCAACAGCCACGTTGACTTCAGGGCTAAGGTGACTGATAATGAATATATTCACAGGTTGTTTTTAGAGCCTGGCAACAGGCTTTCGATGTACAACTGCCGGGTCAGGAGCGGTGTGTTAAAGTTCAGGGATGACAGTGAGCACAGTGTCAGTATCATTGTACGTGATGCTGCAGGCAACAGGTCATCAGCCTCTTTCAGATTAAAGTCTTTATCAGAGCCGCCTGTCGCACCGCTGGAGGTAAGCTGCAGCAAGATAATTCCTTACGGCAGGGCTTCCGATTTTACGGCTGACGGCATCAGGGTGCACTTCCCGGCAGGAGCTTTGTATGATACGCTCTTCCTTGTTTATAAGGTCAGGAGCGATATCCGCAGCTTCTTTTCCCCGGTTCATTCCGTTCATGATGAGACCGTTGCAGTGCACGACAGGTACAGGATTTCAATACGGCCCGACACCGTCCTGGCAGGAAGAGAAGCTAAGATGTGCCTGGCAACGCTTAATGGTAAAGGGATTCCGGCATACATCGGAGGGGATCTGCGGTATGGGTTTGTAAGTGCGGATGTAAATAAACTGGGTGATTATGTGGTCACGGCGGATACCATGCCCCCAACTGTGAAACCTTCCTTTGCCAAAGGTGCCAACCTTACAGGAAAACAATTATTTACAGTGACAATAACTGATGATTTTTCAGGTATAAAAAGCTATGATACGATGATCGACGGAAGTTGGGTTCTTGCAGAGTATGATGCCAAGAACAACCTGTTGATATACAGACCTGAGACACCGGTATTAAAAGAAAACACCCTTCATCAGATGGAGCTGACTGTCACCGATAACCGGGGTAACAGGTCCGTCCTGAAGAGTGAATTCAAGTGGTAAATTTCTGAGGATCAGAAGAGCTTTTCAGGATAGATGCCCTTATCAACCATTTTGCGTATGTTTTCAACGACAAACGGTTTATCCTCGCGATAGGTAACGCCAAACCAGCGGCTGTTGCTCCTGAGTATCTGAATTGTTATCTCACCCTTCTTCACAAATTTGTCCAGCGAAGTGGGTATGTCGAGCTCGGCCTTCGGATCGTCTATCCGCTCCTGAAGAAAGCTTTTGAACTCCATATTAAGATACTTATAGCACGACGGTTTGAATCCGAAAAGGTTCATTGAGACAATCTCTTCACCCGTGTACTGATGGACAACGCCCTGGGCATCGGGTGCAAAGACGCCGTCAGGTCTCTTTTCAATGCCGCGGGTCTCGACCATAGTCTCAAGGAAACCGTCCTTATTGACCTTGCAGATGCCACGGTTCACATGGCCATGGTCTGACAGGGTGTTCCCCAGCCGGTATCCCACAATGCAGAAATTGGTGTCTGTCTTATCCTTTGTAAGGAAATCGTAAAGGACGTTGAATGAATCAACTCCGTAATAATCATCAGCATTAATCACCCCGAACGGCTCGTGGATCTTTGGTTCGGTAACCAGGATTGCATGGCTTGTTCCCCATGGTTTCTGACGTCCTTCAGGCACTTTAAAGCCGGCTGGCAGATTACCCAGTTCCTGGAACACATAATCAATTTCGATGACATCCTTAAGGCGTTTCACAAATGTCTCCTTGAACTGTTCCTCGATATCGCGCCTGATAACAAAGACCACTTTCCCGAACCCGGCCCTCTTTGCATCGTAGATTGAATAATCAATTATTGTCTCTCCCGACGGTCCGACCTGGTCAAGCTGTTTGTTTCCGCCATATCTGCTGCCCATACCTGCAGCAAGTACCAATAATGTAGGTTTCATCTGATTTAATGTTTTAGATTACACAATAATACCTAAATATTATGTACTTTCAAAACCTCAAAGTAAAGATTTGTCATTTCTGGTTGAAATATGTGTTGACTCACTTGAGTCTGCCACTATTGCCGAGGCTTCCGGGGCTGGCAGGATTGAATTATGCTCGGCTTTGTCTGAAGGCGGGGTTACGCCAAGTGCCGGTCTGATTGAGGCCGTGAGGAACAACATCAGCATTGATGTGTATGTCATCATCAGGCCACGGGGAGGTGACTTTCTTTACACAGACCACGATTTCAGCGTGATGCGGCGCGATATAGAAAGAGCAGGCGAGGCGGGTGCGGAAGGTATTGTCACCGGGCTTCTAAACAGAGATGGCACCGTGGATGTGGAACGCACCGCGCTGCTGGCGGAATATGCAGCCCCGATGCAGGTGACGTTCCACAGGGCGTTTGATCTGTGCCGCGAGCCGAAGAGAGCACTGGAGGACATAATTTCTGCCGGTGCTTCAAGAATCCTCACCTCAGGACAAGCCCGCACTGCGATAGAGGGAGCACCGGTGATAAAGGACCTTATTGCAACGGCAGGTGGCCGGATTACAATAATGCCGGGAGGAGGTATAAGCGAATACAATATCGCTCTTCTTGCAACCACAACCGGAGCCAGGGAATATCACCTGTCAGGCCGCCGCCAGGCAGACAGCATGATGACATTCCGCAAAAAAGGAATCTATCTGGGCGACGCCCGGCTTCAGGCTGAATATTCCGGGAAAATTGCCGATGCTGACAGGATCAGATCAGTAATTATGATTCTTGGGGGTATTGTTTTATAATTAAAGATGTTATTTTTGGGGCCTGATACGGCAATAAGGGAACAATCCTGAAACATTATTTGTTTATTAGTCAGAAACTTAAATTAACAAGATAAGTATGAAAAGAATCACTTCACTCATGCTGACCCTGCTCCTCCCACTTATGACAATTTCGGAGAAGAGCATGGCCTGCACAAACTTCCTCATAACAAAAGGAGCAACAAAAGACGGTTCGACAATGATCTCCTATTCGGCAGACTCACACGTTCTCTACGGTGAACTCTATTACTGGCCGGCAATGAAGTACAAAGCAGGGACAATGATGGACGTTTATGAATGGGATACGGGTAAATATATGGGAAAAATTGAACAGGCAGCTGTTACATATTCAGTTGTCGGGAACATGAACGAACACCAGCTTTCTATCGGTGAAACAACCTATACTGGCCGGGAAGAGACAGTCAATCCTGAAGCAATTATAGATTACGGCAGCCTCATATATATCTCCCTTCAGCGGGCAAAGAATGCCCGTGAAGCCATCTATACAATGGTGAAACTGACGGAAAAATACGGTTATGCCAGCACGGGTGAATCATTTTCGATATCGGATCCCAACGAAGTATGGATAATGGATCTTATCGGCAAGGGTCCCGGCAAAAAAGGAATGGCATTCGTTGCCCGCAGGATACCTGACGGATATATCTCAGGCCATGCCAACCAGGCAAGAATTACAACCTTCCCGCTGGCTGACGGAAAAACCTCGATCAAATCAAGTGAAATAGACAAGATATACAACCCGGATGTTGAGACAGTGTACGCTGATGACGTGGTTGACGTTGCACGCGGCTTCGGCTGGTACAGCGGGCCAGACGCCGGCTTCAGCTTCTGCGATGCCTATGCTCCGGTCGATTTCAGCAGTGCACGCTTCTGTGAAGCACGTGTATGGGCAGGATTTAATAGTGTCAGCAGCACAATGGGGCAATATCTGGATTATGCAATGGGGCATAACCTGTCAAACAGGTTTCCGCTCTGGATCAAGCCTGACAGAAAACTTGACGTCGATGATGTCAAGAGGATGATGAGAGATTATTACCAGGATACTCCGATGGACATGACAAAAGACATCGGGGCGGGACCTTACGGTTGCACAGTCAGATGGAGACCTATGACCTGGTCTGTCGACGGCGTGGGATATGTTCATGAAAGGGCCGCTTCAACACAGCAGACAGGCTTCTCATTTGTGGCACAGTCGCGCAGCTGGCTGCCCGACCCTGTCGGCGGAATATTATGGTTTGGCGTAGATGACACCTTTTATACCGTCTATACACCCATGTACTGCGGCATGACGGCCGTACCGCATTCATTCGCCGTCGGCAACGGAGACATAATGACCTACAGTGCAACTTCCGGCTTCTGGACTTTCAATGAGGTTACGAATTTTGTTTACACCAGGGCCAGCGTCATGACGCCCGACATGCAGGCTAAGCAAAAAGAACTGGAACAGAAATATTCGACCGAAATTGCTGAAGTTGATAAAACCGCGGCAGCATTGTACAAAAAATCTCCAAAAAAGGCGATTGCATATCTTACCGACTATTCAGTCAAAGCAGGCGACTATACGGTAAGCCAGTGGCGTGAACTGTATAAACACCTGTTCACCAAATACATGGACGGCAACGTAAAGACCAGGAATGAGCCTAAGGAAGGCTATAAATATGTTATGCCCAGCGTCAGCCAGCCCGGCTATCCTGAAGATTGGTACCGCAGGATAGTTCAGGATGCAGGTGAAAAACTGAAGGCCCCTGCCGGAACCGGACATTAAATCCATGGAAATCAACAAATAATTATTTTGCAGTTTTCAAAAAATTATTTGTACATTTGCGACCTGTTTTAAAAGAGTAGAGATTATAAATTTATTTGCGCGATGGACTTAATGAAAGTAGTTGAAAAGGAGTACGCCTCAGGCATCGATCTTCCGAAATTTAAAGCCGGAGACACTGTTACAGTACACTATAAGATCAAGGAAGGTAACAAGGAGAGGATACAGCAGTATCGCGGAGTGGTCATGCAGAGAGCAGGAGGCACCGGCCTTACGGCAACCTTCACGGTTCGCAAAATGTCAGGCAACATTGGAGTTGAAAGGATCTTCCCCGTTGCATCTCCGTTCATTGACAAGGTTGAAGTCAACAAATACGGCAAAGTGCGCAGGGCACGCATATTCTACCTGAGAAACCTCACAGGCAAGAAGGCACGCATAAGGGAAAAGATATACTAGACAGATATTCAGAACATGGGAAAGGCCACTGCAAAGTGGCTTTTTTCATTTAAGCAGTTCGTCAGCCTTGGCCTTCGCGTCAGCAAGCATCTTGTCTGCCCGGGTATTTGCTTCCGTCTCGAGCTGCGTGGCTCTCTTGTCTGCCTCCTTATTAAGAGCTTCCGCACTTTTCTTTGCCACCATGACAGCAATGGTTCCCTTTGGTTCGGCATCCTTAATGAGCCTCTTCCCCTGCAGGTCGGCTTCGGCCCGTATTGCTTTCGCAGATGAGGCAGCCTCCTCGCGGATAAATTTTGCCTGTTCCTCTGCCTCCTTCAGTATCTTGTCAGCCTGAACCCTTGCCTCCTCATTTACCTTTTCCGTCACTTCTTCCTTTACGGCCTGGGTCACAGTGGTCACAGGACTGCCTCCTTCACTGCCTGCAAATGACGGGGTAATCACCGGCTTGAGGAAAGTGCCTCCTATCTTGAGGTTGACCTTGATGATGTCGGGTGGTGTGAGATCCATGCCCAAAGCTGCGGCCTGGGTTGCGAGAGATCCCATAAGCGCTGCCGCAGCATCTCCCAGCTCAGAACTTGGTATCTCGGTCCTGACAACGAAATTAAGCGTCTGGTCAAGGCCCTGGTCACCGCTGATATTCATTTTGATGTTGCCTAACTTCGTATTAAAAGGCTTGACAAAGAGCCTGCCGTCATTTATGGCAAAAGTAGCGGTGATATCCTTAATTATACTGGTATATTTCTGATTTAGCCTGAGCACGTTCTTCATCAGGTCAAATGTTTTTGACTCGAGTATCTGTACCGATTCTGAATGCATTTCGCCACTCCCCGTTATGGTGTTTATGACAGGCATCATGTTGCTGCCGAGAAGGCTTTTATACTTCATGCCGACGGTGACATTGCCGCCCAGTCCGGCAGCTGCCGGGGCAAACATCTGAACCGTGTTGAATGTATTGAATGCTTCTTTTATACTCACCATGCTGATAAGCAGGTCTGCACTGACGTCAGGTCTGAGTGTATCTCTTGTATCATATACGGCATTAAGGTGCAGGGTGCCACCCAGGGTATTCATGCCTGCCTCACTGACAGTGACCACACCATCCTTTACCACCACCTTACCCTTTACGTCATTGCCTGTCAGCCTGTCAAAGACCAGTCGTTTTACTGCTGCATCAAAAATGAAATTTATGTCTTTGGGTATCTGGATGACGGCCAGCGAGGCAGTATCATTTTCAGTGGTGTCTGATGGCATTATATCCAGTATCTCATTCAGATCAAGATTGTTTGATGTCAGCGAAAGACGGCCCTTTATTGTGTCTCCGGAGAAAAGATAAGGTATATAATTATCGAGCCTGCCTGAAGCAGTAAAGTCGCTCCTCTCTCCCACCGTCATCTGCAGCTGCTTAAGCTCAGCAAAGGCCGGGGTGAAGTCAAAGGAGGCATTGCTGATCTTTACATCGGGCATATCAGTCATTTCAACCGTCATTCCTGAAATAAGAAGGGCTCCGTCAGCCCTGAACTGATCGTATTTCTTGTTTTCAAGCATTGACATCTTTCCGGCAATGGCAAGCGTAACATCAATCAGCCCGTTCAGCGAAATGCTGTCGAGAGGGATTGCCTGCTGCAGCTTTGCCAGGTCTATCTTTCCCTTTGCTCCTGCGATAACTGCGGGGTCACTGAGCGGTGTGGAAAGCTTAATTGTAAGGTCAAACGGATTACCGGCAAGCTCAAAGTGGAACCTGCTCAGATCAACAGTTGTATTGTCAAGATCTTTTCCGCCGGTTTTGACTTCTCCGCTGATGCTGATGGCGGTAATTTTCTCTGGAAGGTCCGGATAACTTATGGTACCGTCACTGACGATAAGCCTGGCTGTAATGTCCGGCAGGGTGCTGTCAGCAGAGCTGTAGATGCCTTTGACTGTTCCGTCGAGGGTAAACGTGCCTGATGCCTTCAGCTCTTCAAAGCCTTTCATGTAGAAAGCAGGTATCAGTGAAAGAAGCGATTTGAATGATGTCTCAGGAGCATTGAATGTAAGGTCGGTGGAAATATCATCACCCGGCATTGCTATGCTGCCTGCCCAGTTCAGAGCTATATCATTAATTGTCAATGTATTATCTTTCAGAACAAAGATCATTAAATCAAGCATAGCGTCGATGTCAGCACGGAAGCTCACTTTTGCATCTGTCAGGTACCGTACTTTATCCATGACAAGATCCACGCTGCCGGCAGTAAGATCCATTTCCAGGTCAGTACGTGATGCGCTCATGTTGCCGGAGAGTTGGAATTGCAGGTCTTCCAGTGAAGCGGCCATATCTGATTCCCTGTCAGTATACCGGAAACGTCCCTCCTGAATGCTGAACTCCCTTAACTGTAACTTGAATGATGTTTCGGGCATTGTATCGGTTTCAATCTCTTCCGTGGTTTCTTTCATTATATCCCAGTTGGCAGTCCCGTTTTCGAGGACCATTGCGTTAAGGAAGGGCTGGGTTACTGATACTGATTTGATTTCATAGCCCTTATCACCGAACAGGCTTTTAAGGTTAAAGACTATGTCAATCGATTTTACAGCTGCGAGGGTGTCTCCCCCGAATGCATCAATGCCTGTCACGGACAGGTCCTCAAGTGAGAAGGCGGCATCAGGGAATGCCTTGAAGAGGCTCAGTTTATAATCAGCAAAGGACACCTTTGCGTTGACCATTCCGTTGATCTCAGTTTCAATCCTGCTCTTAATTTTGTCTTTGAACGCGACCGGGATTATGACTGCAGCAGCAACTATTATGGTCAGCAGTGAAGCAATTGCTATCCCGAATATTTTTAATCCTTTTTTCATAACATCCGATTTATTTGAATTTATCCTGTTGAGAAGTACAGGGCAGCGTCTCTGTGTGAGCACCCAATCCCGTTGCAGAAATCAGGCTGTAAAATTAAACAATAAAAACCGGAAATTATTTTATCTTTGCACCCGCAAAGGTCCCGTAGTCTAACTGTCCGCCGGCTGGCGGATGGCAGCGGATCAGAAGCAAAAAGGTCCCGTAGCTTAACTGAATAGAGCATCTGACTACGGATCAGAAGGTTGGGGGTTTGAATCCCTTCGGGATCACAAAAAACATCCTGCGCAAGCAGGATTTTTTATTTTGAATAAGCTGAAGAAGCTCGCTTCTGAAAGCTTATGAAAAATAAAAAATGACCGCCGGAGGCGGAGGTTTTTTGTGCAGAGCCCCCCCTGCGGATCACGCCGACGCAGGAGGCGTAATCCCCTACTCCTCCTGTATCCCGGATTTGCATTAATCAAAAATGAACATTTTCCTGGTGTAAGTTCCAGGTCATATTATCAGCCCTGAAATTTAAGATATAAATAATCAGTCGAAGTTAACATCTTTAAAATCAGTGAGATCAAGCGCTTTTTTTCTGTAGGCTTTCATGCCGGCATGATCGCCATAATATCCGCTTATCCGGCTGAGCCCAAAATAGCCGTATGCACAATACTCCTTTGTATAATCACCGAAGAGTGAGCCGGCGCTGATTCCATTCTCATAGAGTTGTTTTGCAAGTGCATAGTTTTTGTATTTCTTTTCCTGAATAATGCCTTTATATATCATAATTTGTGAGGCATAGAAGGGATTGGCTGTGTCTCCCGGAAAGTCTTCCATGAGATATTCAGCCTGGTCAAATTCCCCTAGGAGGAGCAGGTTCTTAATATGGTCCGATCTAAATAATGGATTTACGGGATACTGATCGGTCAGCGTCTTGCTGTACACTGATGCCATGAAGTAGTTATTTTCAAATCCCGTGTATATCGATGTCAGTCTCGAATAGGATTCAACCTGGACGAAAATTGACTGCTGAGCTGCCATGAGCAATTCATAAAGTCCTTGTTTCATGTCTCCGGGAGGAAAAAGAGATGCCAGTGTCCTGTAAATGGTATGTATCCTGGGATATGCCTCCCAATAGTAATTGTATGTTCCGGTAAAAAAATAGAAATCAGCAAAGACTGACACAAAATCAAACGATTTCCTTAAATACTTGTATGTTCCGGCAGTAAGAGGAATCACGCTCATACTCAGATTATTATTGGTATAATAGGTCAGCAGCAGCCCTCTGGCGCATAAATTTGTCAGCAGACTCTCAGCTTCATAGTTTTCTGAATAAGGTTTTTGATTGCACAGCTCGATGCATTTGCGTAAATCATCTTCAAAAAGCTGCCTTGAAGGAGAGACCGGGAGCAGCGGGTAATTTTCATAATAAGATAAAATTCCCTTTAAAAGGTAGTTTACAGGGTGATCAGGGTATAATAGACCGACCTCGGCAAATATGTCACTGGCTTTTTTGTAATCGAGATTGTACATATCACTGATACCGGTTTTAATCATTGATACTGCAGTACTGTCAGACAGTATCTGCGCATTGATGCCGGATGTACCAATAACTACTGCTAACGCTGCGGAGCAAATATTATATTTTAATTGGGTTTTCATCCGTAAATGGCAATCAGTCGGATCAATTAAAAGAAACTGTCAGTTTTCAGCTATTTTATCAAACTCTGCAATAATCCGATGTTCTACGAACATCTAATTTATGATTTTTTGACTATCGTACTGGCTTAATTGGCCTTTCAGACCTTCATATAAGGTCAAATTATTGTAGATAGTCGCGCCTGCGTCCTAAGATAAGGCCTCTCCGTGATTTCAATAAATTGAGGCTGTCCGGGGATACCGGGCAGCCTCATTGAAAATTGCTGTTATCCTGTCTGGTTATTCTTTAACGATTTTGATAGTTTTGACATAGTCTCCCTGACGCAGTGTGACTAAATATATGCCCGGCTTCAGGTCATCACCAAAACGATACGAACTCTTGTCCGTAACATTCAGGACTGAAACTAGCTGACCGCTTGAGTCATGGATATAAAGATCAATGCTTTCATCTGAGGTGCTCTCAACATCAAGGTTGAAGTACTGATCGCCCGGATTTGGCCAGATCTTTGCATTTAAAGGTATTACTTCAGCCGATTTGATTGTTGTTTTAAGTCCTGATGACTTCATATCGTGAGGTACAGTCACAACAATATTCTGGTAGTTCCAATTCCCTAATTCGTCCCAGCAAGCAGCAAAAAGGTAATATTCTCTTCCGGCTCCGGTTCCTGAACGTTCGGCACGCAAACGAACATGATGCCCGTCAACCAGCTCAATGTCGCCGGATTTGTTTCCGTCACCGATATCATTTTCCGGCTCATTGCTCCAGGCCCACAGGTCGCTGTAAATTGTGCCGCCGCAGTTGTCCCTCGCTGTATAATCTACAGTCACCATGACCATCTTATGATCCGGAGGCCAGATCGTTGTTGGACTGACAGTCAGGTTTTCGATTACCGGTGGTTCAATATCATTAACATATACATTAAAGCTACATGATGCTGTACCACCCGATGGGGTTGTCAGCACAAATGTGTTTGTAGTGTTCCCTGTCGGGAAGAAGGAACCGCTTGGCAATCCTTCAGTCTGAGTTATTGTAATTCCCTCTCCTCCGCAATTAGGTGCAGCAACGACATCAGGATAAAAGACATTTGCTCCGCACAAGCCGGGATCGGTACCTTGTGAGATGTAACTCGGGCAGATAATGCCGGGTTCGGGGCAGTTGGTTGCTGTGAAGAGGTATTCTCCGGTGACCCGGTTAAAAGTCACGTTGTAGGTTCCTGGAAGGACCGGAATGTTGGGTCCATCCTGCCATCCGTAACCTGCCGGAAATGCCCAGTCGCCCCAATTTACAACCCATTCGTTATCCTGCCTGAATTTTACTCCGCCGCCATTGATGGGAAGATCCGCTATAGTATAGGTTACACCGTCGGTTGTTTGCAGATCAATATCGTCGTACCACCAGCCTGGCAGTAGATCCCCAAGGATTCCTATACTCGGGAAATCGAATTTATATTCACCCGTACCAGGCTTAAAAGTTACAGTATAGGTACCGGCAACCACAGGAATAGGTGGCCCATTCAGAGATGCGATACCTGTCGGGAAACCAGTGCCTCCCCAGCTTGTGACCCAGCTGTCATCCTGTCTGAATTTTGCTTCGCCGTCTGTGAACTCGGCACCTGATATCATATAAGTAATTCCATCACTGGTCTGCATATTCGCATCAGTATCCCAGTTATGGTCCGGCGGAACTGCAGTCCCGAGCATGCCGATGTATGACGAACAAGGGCTTACGCATGAAAAAGCGTATTCACCTGTTTCCCTGTTAAACGTTACATTGTAAATTCCGTCATTGGATACATTTATGACTGGCCCCCACAGGGTTGCGATACCTGTCGGAAAAGAAGAATTCGCCCATACATTGCACCACATATCGTCCTGCCTGAATACCATAATACCATGAGTTAAAGACAAATCATTGACTGAATAGTGCACATAATCAGTTGTAGACATATTTACATCTGTGTCCCATGATCCTATGGTGGATCCAATGATGCCTACAGAAGGCTTAAAACCAAGGTCTACCAACATTACATTATCAAAATACATGCTTGAATTATTGGTGCCAATTTCAAAGCTTAATTTGTGCATTGGGAAAACACAGCCGGCATTAAAATCCAGAGTAATAGTTTGCCATTCAGTTGTGGCATTCTGGATATATCTGTCATATCCGAGTAAATCAGTCCAGTTGCCCCAGTTTTCACCAAGAAAAACACCGAAAGTGCGGTCGGCATCCGCCTTGACATCAAAAGACAGACGATATGTATGACCTTGTATCAGCGGAAACCCAATCTGCAACAGTTGAATCTCCCAGGCGTAATAGCCTGTGTAACCTGTCGGGGTTATGTAGTAGTTGCATACACCGTCAACAACAGTCGGATTTGCATCAATATCAACATTCTGCCCATAGCTCCAGACATTCAGCAGTGTATCGTTAGAAGGTACTATGACCTCCGTTGTGCTGAAATCACCGTCGGTTAATATGTTTTGGGAATAGCTCCGCGAAACACAGACCAACATAATCCCGATAACAATCAGTGTAAAAATCTTTGCTTTCATTTGGTAATATTTTGGTAATTACTTAAAAAGATTTGTAGATAAATACCAGTGTAAAGTTCCGGGCAAGTGATATGAGGTTAGTTCAGGTCTATTACCAGGTCATTATCAGAAGGTGGCAGATCGGTATAAAAGCCATATAAAATATTGCCCAGATCTGATGAAAACCCGTACACAGACTGGATTTCGGTATTTGTTTCTTCCGAGATAGTTTCGTCGCCCGCAAAATGAGCCATCATGGCCCTCGAAAAGGCAGGTGCAACCATTTCCGCATAAAATTCAGGGACATTGTACGGCGGGTACATGAGCATATATTGGGCGAGAAATTTAAATGCTTCAAAAGAAATTGCTGCTTCATATTCAGGAAACGGGACTCCGTTTAATCCCGGGTAGTCAATGGATGTTATATGCTTTGTTTCAACGTACATTTTATTACCGGTAAGCTTTATGATCCTGTACGGGGAATTATAGCTTACAGGTGAACCTGTTTCGATGTCGGTCAGGGTTAAGTCGCCCGATGCAAGCTGTACGGCATCATTGCCATGGAAATGACCTGTAAATATTACTTTCAGGCCTGCCTGCATCAGCTCATCAGCCCTTGCAAAGCGGTCGTCAACCAGGTATTCGGGAAATATTACGGATTCGCCCATGAAATGTTCAATAACTCCATGGTGCATCATCCCTATTACAACTTTTCCCTTTTTTGATTTGAGGCTGGCAAGTTGTGACGTTATCCAGTCCATCGTCTCATCCTTGATATTTCCTGCAGTGACACTGTTTTCTGATGTATTGCTGTAGTATTCATTTGCATCTATAGCGAGTACAAAAAAGTTCTTGTACGGCTCTGAAATATAACTCAGGGAGTTCGGATCACTGGCTATTGCGCTGCCGTATCCATATGCAGCATACAATGACCTGAACTGTTCCGGGGAAATTGTCGGAACAGGCTCGGTGTTGTCTCCATCGAATAATACTGCATCCGGGTTGTTTATATCGTGATTGCCTGGCACTACAAGTACTTTAATACGATTTGCCTCCAAAATCCTTAGTTGTTTTATGACTGCCTGATGACACACAAGTTCACCGTCCTTCGTAAGGTCACCTGAGATAAGCACCAGATCAGGCTTTTCGGCCAACAATTCATTTATTACCTCCTGAAGGATAGCACAGCTTTCAGCCAGCAGTTTACGGTCCTGCATCAGATACATCTGAAATGCAGAGCCATCTTCCCTGATCAACGACGGATCCATGTAGTGCAAATCAGACAGCACGGCAATCTTCAACTCCTTAGGGTTAAAGTTGCTGTGATCATTTATGCCGCCCGGCACAGGCCTCAGGGCAGAATCCCGGTCCTGTTTTTCACAGGCAACAATGGCCAGCAGCACTGACATGGCTGCAACAAAACGCAATGTTTTCATGACTGGTTGAGTTTAGTTTGTAACTTAAATTGTTATGATAAAAATCTCTTCTGTCAGGTTTCGGACATGATACACATGCAAAGTTCGGCACACATCATGAAACTGACGTTGCTCAGCGTCCCAAACATTGTTCTGTTTGTGCCAAAATTCAGCAGTATGCTGCCTTACTGCCCAAATAGAGCGGTCTGAGATTTTTTTTGGGAGTTTTCCTGTAACAGGAAAAGAAAATAACAACAATTACCGGGTGCCGGTAAAGGTGCCGTCGAGAGTGCCTGATGAAAGTGTATAGGTCAGGTTGTTTCCTTCAACTTCGCCCGCAAGCGAATTACCTGCAACAGAAAATGACAGTGTATATATATTGTTGTCAGCACTGCTGACCTTGATACCTGGAATATTAAGGCTGTGCGACCCGGCCGTTATATCCATATCAACCCTTGTTTCCGACCTTTTTGTAATGATTGTGATTCCTGAGGTTGTGGCTGTTGCAGTTGTCACGGTTCCGGTGTACGTTCCTTCAATTATACCTGCATAATCTTGGGGATCATCTCCATTGCATGATATTATCGCAATTGCAGCAACACTTGTCAATATAAACCAGGTCAGTACTGTTTTCATTTCAAATATTAATGGTAGCTGCAAAGTTAAGCATTATCCGGAAACAGCCGACGCGACTGACTTTCAACGGTCAGACCTGCGTCCCTTCAGGAATAAACAGGGGTGCAAATGTAAATCGGGCGGCATTTTGTAGTATCTTTGCGCCATGCAAACCGAAATAACATCACAAGACCTGTTTCCTGAGGTAAAAGAGGAAAACATAAAAGCTGTGACCAGACGCAGTGAAGAGTATTCCCTTCTGAGGGATAAACGCGCCAGGGAAGACAATGAGGCTATCGCGCGAAGACTGGAAAGAGAAAAGGAAAAACCGGAAGAGAAAATATAGAACTCTTCATTTCCGAAAAATGCAGCCTTACTGAAAAGTTTTGCTGCTAAAAGGTATAATTAAGAATCCTGCGCCGTCAGGATTTTTTTATTGCCCGACCTGAAATATAGCGGAATGAAAATTTAGCTAATATTGAGGCTGAAAGCAGTTCGATCATTTTATTCTCAGTGCACTGAATGGAAGTTGTAAAAGACATCGGGTTTGACAATGAAAAATACCTCCGGGAGCAGACCTCTGCAATTCTTGAGAGAGTAAACAGGTTCAACAATAAACTTTATCTCGAATTTGGCGGCAAGCTGTTGTTTGACTACCATGCAGCCAGGGTGTTGCCCGGGTATGACCCCAATGTCAAGATGCGGCTCCTGCAACTGCTTAAGGACAAGATCGATGTGATTTTGTGCATCGATGCCGGTGCAATTGAAAGAAAAAAAATCAGGGCCGATTTCGGGATCACTTACGATGCTGATGCGCTAAAAACAATAGATGACTTCAGGGAATGGGGACTGGAGATCACGGCTGTGGTTATCACCCGTTATCAGAATCAGACACCTGCGACAGTCTTTAAGAACAAGCTTGAACTCAGGGGAGTGAAGGTATATTTACACTACCCTATTAAAGGATACCCTGAAGATGTGGACCTTGTTGTCAGTGACCAGGGTTACGGGGCAAACGAATATATTAAAACCACAAACCCAATCGTGATAGTCACAGGGCCGGGACCGGGCAGCGGAAAGCTGGCCACATGCCTGTGCAACCTGTACCATGAATACAAGAAAGGGATTAAGGCCGGATATGCCAAGTTTGAGACATTCCCCATCTGGGATCTGCTTATTGATCACAAGGTCAATATTGCCTATGAAGCTGCCACTGTTGACCTCAGGGATGAAGTGCTGATCGATGAAGATCATCTCCGGGCCTACGGTGTGAAGATCGTGAACTATAACCGTGACATTAAAGCCTTCCATTTGCTCAAACGGATCATTGAAAAAATAACGGGCAGCGACTCACTTTACCAGTCTCCTACTGATATGGGGGTTAACCGTGCAAGCTCAGGCATTGTTAATGACAGGGTAATCACGGAAGCATCCCATCAGGAAATAATAAGAAGATACTTCAGGTGCGCTGTGGAGTATGCCCTGGGCCTGGCTGACAGGGAAACCCTTGATCTGGCGGGAAAAATAATGGATAAGGCCGGTGCAAAACCGGAAGACAGGAAAGTCGTGTTTCCTGCACGGCAGGCGGCAAAGGAAGCTGAGAAATGCGGGAAAGGTAATGCGGGAATATTTGCCGGTGCGGCAATTGAATTGCATAACGGAACGATTATTACCGGCAAGAACTCAGCCTTGATGCATGCATCCTCAAGCCTGGTATTAAATGCCGCAAAGCACCTGGCAGGGCTCCCTGACAACCTCTACCTCCTGCCAAAGAATATAATAGATTCGGTGACGCATCTGAAAAAAGATATCCTGAACGGAAAAATGATCAGTCTCGATGTTGATGAAACACTGATCGTCCTTGGTATAAGTGCCTTATCCAATCCTGCAGCAGAGATGGCCCTGGAAAACCTTAAAGGTTTGCGCGGCTGCGAAGTGCATATTACTCATATACCCACACCGGGCGATGAAGCAGGATGGAGGAAATTAATGGTGAACCTTACATGCGATCCTGAATACTCAAGCAAGAGCCTGTTTATGGGCGGTTGAGTTCTGTTATCTGTCAGATGCACCCTTCAGATCAATAAGTATGACTCCTCCGGCAGCCCTTGTCCCGTAAATGGCAGCATCTGAACCCTTAAGCACTGAAATTGATTTCACCTGGCGCGGACTTATATTGTCTATCGACGAAACTGGCATTCCGTCAACAACCAGCAGCGGATCGTTGCTTGAATTTATGGAGCTCATACCCCTGATCAGGATCTGTGTGCCCACGACCTGCACACCGGGTACTTCTCCCCTGATCATGTCGTAAATACTTGTATAGGAATCATATTTATTATTCTTTCCGTCGATCTGGCCAGTAGGTGTTGTAAGGTCCTCCTTCCTTACCTTACCGTAACCAATGTTTACCATTTCTTCTTCCACCGGGATTGCGGGTATGAAACCCTCAATTGCAAAATTGCCGTAAAGTACAATGTTAATTTCCGGGCCTCCATCAGCCGGTGTCTCAGCCGAGCCATTCAGTTCTGAGTAGACTCCGATCATTCTGGTTTCCGGTGTTATCCTGACTTTATAAAACCCTTTTTTGTTTGTTACGACTCCCGTCTCCTGTCTGTCGGCCAGGATCATTGCACCGGCAACAGGCTGGTTGTTCACATCCGTGACATATCCCGATACAATATTTTTCTTGTTACTTTTCTGACCCTCAATGTTTTCTGAGATGATAAGGGAAAATACCACAAGTAAAATAATTCCTCTTTTCATGTTCCTCAGGCTTGCCGGATGTTTTGGCGGTATATTTTTCAGAATGGTCATTTGCAGCAGCAAAGTTAGAATAAATAATTCGATGGCCTACGGTCATCTTCTTCCATCTCCTTCTGGTTTCTACAATAATTTGATGGCCTACAGCCATCATCTTTTGGAATGAAATCCCATTTGCTGATTATACAACAATAATTCGATGGCCTACGGTCATCTTCTTCCATCTCCTTCTGGTTTCTACAATAATTTGATGGCCTACAGCCATCATTTTTGGAATGAAATCCCATTTGCTGATTATGCAACAATAATTCGATGGCCTACGGTCATCTTCTTCCATCTCCTTCTGGTTTCTACAATAATTGATGGCCTACAGCCATCATTTTTGGAATGAAATCCCATTTGCTGATTATACAACAATAATTCGATGGCCTACGGTCATCTTCTTCCATCTCCTTCTGGTTTCTACAATAATTTGATGGCCTACAGCCATCATATTTGTAAATCAAATCTCATCTGCAAAATATCCATTGATAATACTCATCACAGATCATCGTAGATGATCAAATCACTGGATAGCCACCGTAGTTTGATGGCCTACGGCCATCATATTTGGAGATGAAATCTCATATCCAAAATGCCTTGTGATAAAACTGATCACAGATCATCGTAGATGATCAAATTACTGTAGAACAGGTAATTGGAAATTAATCTGACCCTCGTAGAGGGTCGAATAATTTAAAAACCCGCCTGTTACAAGAAATAATGATTTAATTTGTTCCCCGTATGATCAGGGTATCTGTAATTCTGGGCACATTTAATTCCGCCGCGTTCATTGAACGAACGGTACAATCCGTGCTTTCCCAGGAAGGCAATGGCAGCGATTTTGAGATCGAGCTTCTGACAATCGATGACTGCTCAACCGACAATACCGTCGAAATACTCAGGTCAATGGGATTAGAACCTCTTTCAACGCAGTCCCCCAGCGGCGGACCCAACAGGGGCAGGAATGCAGGACTAAAAAGAGCGACCGGGGATTATATTGCACTTATTGACCACGACGATACCTGGCATCCGGCAAAGATAAGAACCCAGCTGTCGGTGGCAGACCGGGCTCCCATAATCACAACAGGCTACCGTGTCATCGACAGTGCAAGAAAAACCACCTCCTCAATCGGAACAGGAGAGCCGGAAGTCAGGTTCTTCGAAAAAAATGTCACGTTCCTCGACAGGCTTGCACGAAGAAATAGCGGACAGCCTGTATATATGAGCACAATCATGTTCCGCCGTGAGCTCTCCTCCATACTTTTTGAGGAGGAATACGGCTGTGTCGATTACGACTGGCTGCTGAGGCTCTTCGAAGGACGCTCATCCGTGCACTGCAGCAAAGCGCTGGCAACAAGGTATATCAGCGGAGAGAACCTTTCCCTGCAATCGGGCTACAGGGGGAAAGAATATAACCTGTCAGCCCGGACTGCCGAATCATACCGGGTGAAATATCCCGATGAGGCCGCCCAGGCTTTTTACCGTATCAACGGTACAAGGGCAAGGTATCATTACGTCGCCGGAGATATGGCACTGGCCCGCAAATACCTGAGAAAATCTGCTCCCGGGCTGAAGACCTTACTGTATTATCTGACTTCCTTTGCGGGCAGCAGCATCGTCAAACGTTTCTTCAGGGTCTTCGGATAGAATTTCCGCCACAAAAAACAAAACAGAAAACCTCATTATTACAAACTGATATGAAAACAACTGCAACAATACTCATTATCGCATCCCTGACCCTGCTTTCATTCAGGTCTGACAAGCCGGCCTATCTGCTTTACACCTCGGAGGGTAAAAATGTGAAGTACCAGAAAATGATTGAAACGATCAGTTCTGCCGATGTCGTTTTCTTCGGCGAGCTGCATGATAATCCTATTGCCCACTGGCTTGAATACGAGGTCACGGCTGACCTCCATGAGATCGCAGCTGACAAACTCATTATGGGCGCGGAAATGTTTGAAGCCGACAACCAGCTGCTGATTGACGAATACCTTTCGTCAGCCTACGAGGCAGACAAGTTTGAGGCTGAAGTTAAGCTCTGGAAGAACTATAAAACCGACTACAAGCCGCTCATGGAGTATGCCAGGAAGAACAGCCTGCCCTTTATAGCAACAAATATCCCGAGAAGGTATGCGTCGATGGTTTCAAAAAAAGGGCTGGAGGTACTGGACAGCCTCTCACCACAGGCGAAAGAGTATATTGCTCCGCTGCCGCTCTTCTATGATCCGGAAGTCAAGTGCTATAAGGATATGATGGATATGCACGGCGTGCAGGGCATGGGAGGCAAACCCAATGAGAACATGCCAAAGGCGCAGGCTGTAAAGGATGCCACCATGGCTCACTTCATACTGAAAAACCTGGAGCCCGGTCGGTTGTTCATTCACTACAACGGCTCTTATCATTCAGATAATTATCTTGGAATAATCTACTACCTTAAACTTTACAGACCAGGGATCAGAGTAGCCACAATAGCAACTGTGCTTCAGTCTGACATTGATACTTTATCGGCTGAAAACAATGCTGTTGCTGATTTTATCGTTGTAATTCCCGAGACGATGACGAGGACGTACTGATAAAAAAAACTGTCCGGAGCAGGTACTCCGGACAGTTTCACAGTTCAATCAGAAACCCTTAAAGTGTTAAGGTTTCGAAAACCATAGTTTTGTGTCCATTTTATCAGCGCCCTGGCGGCCGATAGCTGTATTCAGGTTATCGCCATTCTTGCTGTAAGCACCGGTGCCATACTGCATCCTCTCAGGATAAAGTCCGTTTATCGAACCTAATCCGTATATATCTGCGTCTGTTACACCGCTCGCCAGTTCGGCCGGGTAACCCATTTTCCTGACCACTGCCCACCCCTCAAAGCCTTCGGTGTAGGAGTTGATCCATCTCTGGGTCGCGATCTTTTCAAGCTTTTCAGCCTGGGTACCTGAACTGATACTTGCCACCGGTTGTGCAAGGTAGGCAGTAATGTCTCCTTCAGCACAGCCCCACATCAGCATCGATTGGTGTATGCCTTCCTGGAAAAGTGCATTTGCATCACCCGTCGCACCGGAAATACCTTTTACAATAGCTTCAGCCTTAAGGAAGTAAGCTTCTGCAGTTGTAAGCACGATCTCTTTATAGAGATTGGTGGTTCCGCCTTTTGCAACAACGAAATAATCAGTCGGAGTGCAGAAAAATTCCCTTCTGATTATCGGTTTGATAAAACCGTTGAGTTTGACAGGTTGCCCGACATAATTCTTATTGGCAGTCATGGTAAATACAACAGACTCATCGGTTGTCGCATTGCCGGTTTGCGTAAATTCAGCTCCTGCAGCTGTCAGGACACTGTTCAGGTAATCCACCCTCTTCGGCCACAGATCCCTCTCAGAGCCCGATGCCGGTTTGGTAAATGTGAATGTCCCTCCTGCTGCCGGTTTAACAAACTTTGTCAACCGCGGGTCATTGAAATTGCGAAGGTTGTCAATCATTACCTTGCTGACAGACCATCCACCTCCACTGCCAAAACCTCCGAAGTCAAGCCATGCACCTGCATAAGAGTCGCTGTTCCATTTGCTTATTACATTGTCTTTTGTTAACAATACATTGTCTGCAGGTGCCTCAAGCAACGGAGCAGAGAAACACTGTGCGACTGCAGCAGCTGCAAAATCATCACCTGTAGCCCCATGAGCACGAAGGGCTATTCTAAGCTTCAGGGTATTCGCCAGTTTTTTCCATTTCTGCAGGTCACCGTTGCAATAGAGGTCGTTGTTACCAAGATCCTCGACACCGTCACCTGTTTTTGTATTAGAGCCGATTGTTGAAATAGCATTGTCAAGGTCAGCGATGATACCTTTGTAGATCTCGATCTGCGTGTCATATTTAGGCAGAATAATGTCCGGGTCTCCAGCTTCTGAATAGGGTATTTCCCCAAAAGTCTCGGTGTACATCTGATAGTACAAACCTTTCATTATCAGCCCTACGGCATACATTAACTCATTTTCAAAGTCACCACCCGGTTCAGTGAGTTTCATGAAGTTGTCAAGCTGACCGAAATATCCTTCATAAAAATCCCATGTTGCATCAGTATAAGAAAGGTGGTATGTGTAACTCAGCTCGTCTGACCACCATGAGTAGTTGTCACCGAAGGTAAAGTATCCGGCAAACCTGTCAGCATGGATCAGCATAGCTCTCCAGTAGGGGTAGTTATCAGGGGCATAAAGCTTGTATTGTGGTACGGTTATGAAGTACCTTGCACTTGCTTCGTCCGATGTAATTGCATTTGGGTCTTTGTTGAGTTCGTCAAAGTTCTCGGTACAACCAGCCAGCCCCGCTGCAATTAGTATTACAATTAAGAATTTATATGATTTCATAATTCTCTTATTTAATCATTAGAACTTAATACTAATATTGAATCCAATGCTTCTGGCAGTCGGCATAGTATAGAACAGAACACCCTGGGCATAGTTACTAACGCTGAAGCTTCCTTCAGGATCATAATTTTCAAGTGCTCTGTACAGGAAGAAGAGGTTCCTGCCGGTAATACCGACAGACAATCCTTTCAGGAAGCTGTTTTCTATATATTTCCCGGGCAGGTTATAATTAAGAGAAGCTTCGCGCATCCTGATATTGGTCTGGTCGAAAATATAGTTTTCGCCTACTCCTGAGTATGAGCTCCAGTATTGCTGGCCGGTAATATTTACCGTGTTTGCTGTTCCGTCAGCCCTGACGCCATCGATTACAACCCCGCCTTCCCGGTATTTCAGAGATGCTTCTGATACTCCAAATGCATCAAGTCCGGCATCAGTTCCTGAATAGACTTCACCTCCTATCCTTGCATCAATCAGGAATCTAAGGGAAATAGTACCATAAGTCAGAGTGTTGCTTAGGCCGCCAACCCAGTCAGGCTGATAGTTTCCAACGAGTTTCTTTTCAGATGCCGTCTGGAAAAGGCCTGCATCTGTCACTACAATATTCCCGCTTTCATCTCTCTCATAAGTAGTGGCATAAATATCACCATAGCCGCCTCCAACTGTGGCCCACACCTCAACTGCGCCGGAGTTGGTTGTAGTAAAGACGAAGTTGTCAACTCCTTCAATCAGTTCAACCAGCTTATTCCGGTTAGTTGACATATTAAGTGACACATCCCAGGAAAATTTATCCGTCTGAACAGGAATGCCGCCGATGAGGATTTCAAAGCCTTTATTCGTCATCTCACCCACATTGGTTCTTTCATAGCTGTACCCGGTTGAAGCAGGTATCGGAACATCCATAATAAGATCCTGTGATTTGATGCTGTAGAATGAGAGGTCACTGTAAACCCTGTTATTCAGGAATCTGAATTCACCTCCAATTTCAAAAGAACTTGTCTGTTCAGGTTTGAGGTTGGGATTGTACCTGGTTGAAGGACGGGTGAGAATAGTGAGTCCAAGATAGCTATCCCCTGCTGATGAAAGGTTAAAAGCATTCTGGAGCTGATAGGGATCCGTATCACTACCAACCTTAGCCCAGTTGACCCTTAGTTTGGCAAGATCCATTGTGCCAAAGTCCAGGAGCTCGTTAAGAAGCACAGACAGTCCGAGTGACGGGTAGAAATATGACCTGTTGTCTGCGGGAAGTGTTGAAGACCAGTCATTTCTTGCTGATCCCTCAAGGTAGAGGAAATTGGCATAGCTTAATACCGCCGAACCATAAACAGAATTGATGACTTTCTCACTGAGAGGGTCATAACTCGGCAGATTGGTGGATGCACTTTCAAGGTTCGGTTTTGTAGGGATTTTGAATTTTTCAGCGTACACGCTCATTCCCTCGTAAGTCTGATACATGTGGTTGGCACCAATGTTTGCACTTAACGTGATCTTATCCGATAAATCCTTGTTGAACAAGAGCAGAGCGTCCAGATTGGTTTCACCTGTTCTTCTCATACTGTTGGTCATTCTTCCGCCTGAATAATACCAGTGACCGTACTGATTGACTGTTTCAATCTTTTCATTAACAGCATCGGTTCCTATTCTGACAAATGCTGAAAGCCATCCCGTGAAGTCGTAGGTTGCCTTTGCATAAGCCTGAATCCTGCTCCTGCTGTCGTCATTGATATCATAAAGCTGATACCAGTAAGGATTGCCGAAAGTCCCGCTTGTAAATGTTTTGTACATATAAGTAGCCGGATCCTGGAATTTTTCCTGCTCTGGTCCAAGGTCATCCATCATGATATTCCTGGGGGTACGGTAAAGCCATGCAACAACGCCTTCAGTACCCATAACAGGCCTGTTATGTGAATTCTGAACAAAATAGGTGACCTTGGCATCGACGTTGAACTTGTCGGTCAGGTTTGTTCCGGCTCTCAGGTTGAAGTTATGACGCGAAAGGTCTGAACCCGGAACCATGGAGTTGGCAAATGTATTGGTATAGGAAAACCTGAATGATGACTGTGCATTACCGCCATCAAATGCGATAGTATTGGTGAGAGTTGTTCCCGTCTCGAAGTAGTTCTCGACGTTGTCAGGCTGTGCTGTGTACGGCCTGGTTTCGCCGTTAAGTCCGGTTCCGTAGATTTTCATGGAGCCGTCAAGTTTGGCGCCCCATGATCCGGCTGTCTGGCGCAGATCACCGATAGAGGCCGGTACGTTCCCGCCTGTTCCCTGACCGTATTCATTCTGGAAGGCAGGGAAAAGCATCGGGGAATCGAAATTAAAGTTACCTGTATATGTAACTCCAAGTCCCTTGTTCAGTGAGCCTTTCTTCGTTGTAATAAGGATCACGCCGTTGGCTGCCCGTGAACCATATAGTGCGGCCGCATTAGGGCCCTTAAGGACTGACATCAATTCGATGTCGTCAGGGTTAAGGTCAGATATGCCTGACCCATAGTCGGTTTTACTGTATTCACCGGCATTTGCCGAACTTGCGGAGCCGGAGCCTGAATTGTCGACTGGGATACCGTCGATAATGTATAGTGGCTGGTTGTTGCCGGTAAGGGAGTTATTGCCCCTGATGATCACTCTGGAACTACTTCCGGGCCCGAATGTCCCTTGTGTTACGACAACTCCGGAGACACGTCCTGACAACGAGTTCACTACGTTGAGATCCCTGACCCGGGTCATATCCTCGCCTGAGACTTCAGTGACTGCATAACCGAGGGATTTCTTCTCGCGGGAAATGCCAAGGGCTGTAACAACCACCTCGTCCATCATCTGGGTAGTGGGGGACATTACAACATTAATCACCTTCTGATCGAGTACCTGGTACTCCTGAGGTTGCATGCCAATGAATGAGAAGACGAGTGTCGCCTCCCTTGGCACAGAGATGGAATACTTTCCATTAGCGTCAGTAACCAATCCGTTTGTGGTGCCTTTCTGGAGGACAATTACTCCAGCCATTGGCAAACCATCATCAGAACCGGTAACCGTTCCTGTAACTGTCACATTCTGGGCCAGTAATGATCCCAATGTAAAAAATAATGCAACAATTACCGACATAAACTTCCTTAAAAGAACAGATCTTTCCATAAGTAATGTTTAAGTGATTAGGGTTGGACATTAATGAGTATTTATGTAGAAAAAAGGAAATTACTCCATCAATTAATGCAATTTAGGATATTTCCAGAAATGGAATATTTGGAATAACAGATTTATTTTTACCGGGCAGTTAATTCTAAATTTGGATCCCGGCAGGCAGTATCTACTGAATAAGATCAGCCACACCCTCAAGAATATAAGTCGGGCGGTAAGGAAACTTGTCAACCGTCTTCACGGTAGAAATGCCTGTAAGCACAAGAAGAGTATCAATTTCAAATTCTAATCCCGGCAATGATATCCGTATCCATCCGGTCTCCGATTATTATAGTCTCTTCATTTGAACATCCGATCCTCTTCAGGGCAATCCTCATCATCAGGGGATTGGGCTTGCCCACGTAGTAGGCATGCCTGCCGGTGGCAAGTTCTATTGGAGAGATAAGGGCTTTTGTCGCAGGAATAATTCCTCCCTCAACTGGTCCCGTTACATCAGGGTTGGTTCCGATAAGCTTGGCGCCTTTCAGGACAAGGTTCACTGCCTGCTCGAGTTTTTCAAAACTGTAGCTGCGTGTATCGCCTACAACCACGTAATCAGGATTGTAATTATTCATTGAATAGCCTGCGTTGTACATGGCATTGATTAGTCCAGCCTCTCCGATGATATATGCTGATCCGCCCGGCTTCTGCATTGCCAGGAAATGCGCTGTGGCAAGCGCGCTTGTATAAAAAGCGCTTTCATCAAGGTCAATCCCGAGACGCAGCATCTTCTCCTGAAGCTCCTTAGCCGTTCTTTCGCTCGAGTTGGTCAGGAAAAGGAACTTCTTGCCTTCTTTTTTAAGCCATTCCACGAATTCTGGTACACCGGGCAGAAGCTTGTTGCCGTGGTATATCACACCGTCCATATCGCTGATGAAGGCCTTCTTGTTCCGTATCTTTTCGATTATCTCCCTGTTTTTCATCTTATTAATTTATGGCGCAAAATTAATACTATGTGAAGAATTACCTATAATTTGAAAAGAAAAGTGGCAATTTCCCGGTTTTTGCAGTTTGATCAGGAAAATTGTAGTTTTGGAAGCTGACTGCACTCAGATCACAGTCACAGCCTTATTAATCATGTCAAACCAGAATTTATGAATACACCTGACACAGCGGCCCCGATGAGCCGCAGGAATTACTTCGTTGGACTGGCAGTAATAGCAGTTTTTTTCTTCATCTTCGGTTTTCTCACATGGCTGAACGGAATCCTGATTCCTTTCCTTCGCACTGCATGCGAACTGACCAACTTCCAGGCTTACTTTGTAACCACAGCCTTTTATATCTCCTACTTTGTCATGTCGCTCCCCTCATCCGCTCTTCTTAAAAAGACAGGATTCAGGAAGGGCATGTCAATCGGTCTGTGGATAATGGCTTTTGGAGCCTTGATATTCATCCCTGCAGCTCTTTCGCGCAATTACGGAATTTTTCTTCTCGGGCTTTTTGTCCAGGGCACAGGGATGGCGCTTCTTCAGACGGCGGTAAATCCGTATGTCACAATAATCGGACCCCGTGAGAGCGCTGCCAAGAGGATCAGCATGATGGGGATAGCAAATAAATTTGCCGGTGCCATCGCTCCGATCATTATTGGCGCCCACATAATGAAAAATTCCAACATTCTTGATCAGCAGCTTGCCACAATAACCGATGCTGTCATGCGCGGAGACCTGCTTGATCAGCTCGCAACAAGGGTGATAAATCCGTACATAATTATGGCGGTGGTGCTGGTAGCCCTGGGCTTTCTCCTGAGCCTGGCCCATCTCCCGGAGGTCGACACTGAGGCTGAGGAGCCTTCCGTTGGCGAAACAAATGTCAATAAATCAAGCATATGGCATTTCCCGCACATGATAATAGGTGCCATAGCCCTTTTCTTTTATGTCGGAGTGGAAGTCATCGCCGGTGATACTATCATCCGGTACGGCCAGTCGCTGAACATCGATATGTCCTCTGCAAAATATTTTACGTCACTGACAATGCTGGGAATGATAATCGGGTACGTCATGGGCATACTGTTAATACCCAAAGCCCTGAGCCAGGTAAATGCACTGCGTATTTCAGCCCTCCTGGGCATAGTATTTACAATCGGGGCAGTCTTCACCCCCGTCTCAACAGCGATCACGATGCCTTTCAGGGACCTGGTTACTTTTGATGCCGTGACCCTTACAATTCCTGTCACAGTGCTGTTCGTCGCCATGATGGGCCTTGCCAATGCCCTCGTGTGGCCCGCCATGTGGCCGCTGGCCCTGAACGGTGTCGGCAAGTTTACAAAAACTGCATCAGCGCTTCTGATAATGTCAGTCGTTGGAGGAGCCCTCATACCACTTGTCTACGGAAAACTTGCAGATATCTTCACAACACAGTCAGCTTACTGGGTCTGCCTCCCCTGCTATCTCATACTGCTTTACTACTCACTGCACGGGTACAGGCTGAAAGGCAGATAATTTACAGTCGTAATGGAACCCGAGCTCAGGAAGCTTTACGGTTGCTTCAGGGCGGAAGGCACCTTCCTTTCCGGACAGTCTTTCGGTCCGGGACATATACATGACACATACAGGGTCTTAACTGCGGAAAAGCATTGTGACGATTATATCCTGCAGCGGCTTAACAACAGCATATTCAAAGACATACCCCGGTTGCAGGAAAACATGGAAAGGGTCACAATTCACCTGCGAAACAAACTTTCAGTCTTACCAGGCAGTGACCTGAAAAGGGAATGCCTGACACTCATTGAAGACAGGGAGACGGGCCGGTCATGGCATATTGATGAGCAGGGAAATTTCTGGCGGATGTTCATTTTTATTTCCGATCACAGCTCGTACGAAAGGGTTGATTCGCATCATAAAGCCTTCGAGGGTGGAAAGGCAGTGGGAAGGTTCCAGGCGTTGCTCTCGGATCTCCCGGGCAAACCTCTGTATGAAACTATCCCTGATTTTCACAATATTGTCAGGAGGCTTGAAACTTTTCACAAAGTTATGTCGGATGATCCGGCCGGGAGGGTTGCCTCCTGCGGGAAGGAGATAGCTGAGATCACAAGGCGTGAGGAGGAGATGAAAGTAATTATAAGGCTTGGCCAGGAGGGAAAGATACCTCTCCGGATCACCCACAACGACACAAAATTCAACAATATCCTCTTCGACAGCAATGACAGGGCACTGTGCATAATCGACCTTGACACCGTGATGCCGGGTTATGTTCACTATGACTTCGGAGATGCCATACGGACAGCGGCAAATACTGCTGACGAAGACAGTGCTGATCTTTCAGCGGTGTCAATTGACATCGGCATTTTCGAAGCCTATGCAAAGGGATACCTGGCTGAGACTAAAGGAACATTGAACGATACAGAAATAGAGTATCTTGCTTTCGCGCCAAAACTGCTTACCTATATAATGGCTACAAGGTTTTTTACCGATTACCTTGACGGCGACAGATACTACAAGATCAAATACCCGGAGCATAACCTGCACAGGACCAGGGCTCAGACAGCATTGCTTGCAAGCATGGAGGAGAATTACGAAAAGATGAAACAGATAATAAAAAATATTGCGAAATGAAAAGATGGCTACTGACATCTGCACTTGTGGCTGCAGCATTTTATTATTCCTGGGGACAGCAGCCTGTGACAGTATCCGACAGCTCCAAATTCCCGGCTTATTACTGGCACAGCAAGGATATGTTCGATCATCTGCCAGACACCAGGAATGAAATTGTCTTTCTCGGAAACAGTATCACTGACGGGGCTGAATGGTTTGAGTTGCTGCAGAACAATAAATGCCGTAACCGTGGCATCAGCGGTGATGTGACAGAAGGTATCCTGCTTCGTCTCGATGGCGTCACCAGGCTGAAGCCCTCAGCGATCTTTCTTTTAATAGGCATCAATGACCTGTCGCGGAACGTATCCGTGGATGAGATTACCGGAAGGTACAGGGAGATCCTTCAGCGAATAGAAAAGGAAACGCCCAAAACAAAGATCTATGTTCAGAGTGTGATGCCTGTTAACCCGGCCACTGGCGGAAATAAGAGGCTTGAAGGAAAGACTGAGCTGATAATTGAGCTCAACGGCCGCCTGCAAGCTCTGGCGAAAGAGTTCGGCCTGACCTATATAGACCTCTTCTCCCCTCTCGCTGACAACAATAATCTTCTCCCAAGGCGATACAGCATCGATGGCCTTCACCTATCCTATGAGGGATACAGTGTCTGGAGCGGCATACTGCGACAGTATATAAAATGATAAGGGTCGATCACTAACTGCTTAATTATATAATCACTAGGCATCCGCTTCCGCTGTTACGTTAGAAAACAGGTTTGGATAATTGCTGTAAATTAATGACTTTTGTCATGCCGGTCAGAACGGCATGGTGATCATTTAATTTATCCCCACGGGAATGGACATAAACGGGAAGTATTTCAAATCATACCTTGAGCGCGAGGAGGCTTTTAAAAAGCAGTACAATGCCGACCGCATAAAAAAGCAGCACTCCAAGGGCAAACTTACAGCGCATGAAAGAATAGCTCTTCTGTTCGATGCCGGCACATTTGAAGAGATAGATGCCTATGTAACTCCTCTTGACCTGGGGGTTGACTTTGGCAAGGTCGAAAAGTCATACGGCGACGGTGTGGTAACCGGCCATGGTAAAATCGACGGACGGCTGGTGTTCGCCTTTGCACAGGATTTTACAATCATGGGAGGTTCGCTCGGTATAGTCCATGCCCGTAAGATCGCCAAGGTGCAGGAGATGGCTCTGAAAATGGGTGCTCCGTTTATCGGCATTAATGATTCCGGAGGCGCCCGGATACAGGAAGGCATCGCAAGCTTAAGCGGTTACGCTGTAATCTTTAACAACATAATTCAATCATCCGGTATCATCCCGCAGATCTCAGTTGTCATGGGCCCCGCTGCCGGAGGCGCAGTCTATTCACCGGCACTGACCGACTGGGTTTTCATGACCAGCCATACAAGTTACATGTTCGTAACGGGACCGAATGTGGTAAAGGAAGTACTTAACGAGGAGATCAGCAGCGAAGACCTCGGAGGCGCAGAAGTGCATGCACGCAAGAGCGGCGTCGCCAACATGATCTATGACGACGAGGAAAACACTATTATAGGCGTGAGGAAACTCCTCTCCTATCTCCCTTCCAATAACCTGGAGAATCCCCCGGTGATCGCATGGGAGAATGATACCCCGGCAGTGAATGAGAAGCTGCGCGATATCGTTCCTGATGATCCGAATAAGGCGTATGATGTCCGTGACATTATCAGCCTGATCGCCGACCGCAACAGCTTCTTTGAAACTTCTGAGCTATTTGCCCCCAATATTGTCACAGGCTTCTGCCGCATGGAGGGCAGGACAATCGGCATCGTAGCCAACCAGCCGAAAGTGCTTGCCGGAGTTCTGGATATAGATTCATCGACAAAGGGTGCGAGGTTCATCAGGTTCTGCGATGCCTTCAACATACCCATACTCACTCTCGAGGATGTGCCGGGTTTCCTTCCGGGAAAGGATCAGGAACATTCAGGTATAATCAGGCACGGCGCAAAGCTGCTTTTTGCCTACGCTGAAGCTACTGTTCCGCGTATAACAGTCATTCTCCGCAAAGCCTACGGAGGCGCTTATATAGTGATGAACAGCCGCGGCCTGGGCGGAGATTTCAACTATGCATGGCCCTCGGCAGAGATCGCCGTTATGGGTCCCGACGGCGCAGTGGCCATCCTCTACCGGCGTGAGCTGGCTGAAGCGAAAGACCCGGCAGCGTTGAAGAAAGAGCTTGTGAAGAAGTATCGCGACAAAGTTGCCAACCCGTTCATCGCCGATGAAAAGGGCTATATCGATGAGGTGATTGATCCGGCAATGACACGGATGAAAGTGCTGTCAGCCTTCTCGGCCCTGAGCAACAAGAGTGTCAAGGTGCCGTCACGCAAACACGGCAATATGCCGCTATAGGCATGGGGCACGGAGCAAGGGGCGTATGGCGGGCAATTGGGCAACGCACGTCACGACAGGCAGGATAATTTTATAACAGCAAGACATTGTATGAAGAAAATAAAGCGGATATTGATTGCCAACAGAGGGGAGATTGCAGTGCGCATAATGAGAACAGCGCATGCCATGGGAATAAAATGTGTTGCCGTGCGCACGGCAGCGGAACCGAATGCACTGTATCTTGCCTCAGCAGACCTCATATATGATGAAGTCGATGAGACTGCGGAGATTCCCGTATTCCTGGACATTGGGAAGCTGATCACAATTGCCAGGGAAACACAGTGCGATGCACTTCATCCCGGATACGGCTTCCTTGCCGAGAACGCATACTTTGCCGATCAGTGCAGGGATAACCAGATCATATTTATAGGACCGTCACCTGACTCCATCTACAAAATGGGGAACAAGACCGTAGCCAGGCAGATTGCCCTGAAGCACAGGATACCGATGGCCATGGGCAGCCCCGGCAGCATCGCTGATGAGGATGAAGCCCTGAAACATGCTTCAAGGATAGGTTACCCGGTTATCATCAAGGCAGCATCAGGCGGCGGCGGCCGCGGAATGCGCATTGTGCGCCAGGCGTCAGAAATGGAGAAAATGTTCACTCTCGCAAGCCGTGAGGCAGAAAAGGCCTTCAACGACCCGAGTGTCTTCATCGAGAAATATATCGAAAACCCGAAACACATTGAATTCCAGATCCTGGGTGACATGCATGGAAACATCATACACCTCGGTGAAAGGGAGTGTTCCATCCAGAGAAAACACCAGAAGCTGCTTGAGGAGGCTCCTTCCCCTGCCCTCGATGATGAACTGCGCGAGCAGATGGGCTCACTGGCTGTGGAAATAGCCAGTGCTGTGGGATACTACTCAGCAGGTACAGTTGAGTTCCTCCTTGACTCGGACCGCAACTTCTATTTCATGGAGATGAATACGAGGATACAGGTGGAACATCCGGTGACTGAGATGATTACAGGAATTGACCTGATAGAGCAGCAGATACGTATTGCCATGGGCGAGGAGCTCTCCATCCGCCAGGAAGATGTGAAGCTCAAAGGATGGGCTATTGAATGCAGGATCAATGCAGAAGATGTACAGGCAGGATTTGCTCCTGCACCTGGCAGGATCGAGAAGATAAGCTTCCCGGAAGGACCGGGTATCAGGGTCGATACGGGCGTCAGTGCAGGGTCTTCAATCGTCGCCTCCTATGATTCAATGATCGCCAAACTGATTGTAACAGGCAACGACCGCAGGCAGGCAGTCATAAATACCAAACTGGCGCTCGATAAGGTATGGATCAAAGGCACAAAAACCACGCTGCCGTTTTTCCGCATGCTGATGCGCAATCACCTGTTCCAGTCAGGCACTTTTACAACGGCATTCATCGAGCAGGATCTCGAGAGGTATTACTGCAACAGCGAGTATGAGGAGATGATAGCCGCGTGGCTGGCAACAAAACTCTTCATTGAGGAAAACCTGACGGAGAAAAAAAACAATATCAGCTTCGATCAGGGAAAAGAACTGACGCCCTGGCTGCTGAGAAAGAGACTAACGCAATTTTAATTCCCGCCGGATGAAACCTGACAAACCCGAGATCAAAAAGCTTTATGCTCTGTCAAGTGACGGGCATAAAATACCCTTCACCCTGCCGTTGAAGAATACAATCAAGGTTAACGGCCGTGAATATAAGATCGAATTGCGTGAAGATGAGAAGTACGGTGTTCACGTCCTGTGGAAGAACAGGCGCTACCCTGTTGAAATAGTGCGCACGAAACAAAACAGGTACGAGATCCTTTTCAATGACATCAGCCACACTTTCTCGATCGAGACGCCTATTTCGATGCAGCGAAAGAAAGTGCTTGGCAGCACTAAGGCTGGCAGTGATAAACATGTCGTTCGTGCTCCCATGCCCGGTAAGATTATCGACGTCATCGTCCGTGAAAACAGCGAGGTACTGCGCGGAGAGGCCCTGGTGATACTCGAAGCAATGAAAATGCAGAATGAGATCCAGTCGCTGGTCAGTGGCACCGTCACCAGAATAGGTGTCAAACCCGGTCAGAATGTCATGAAGGATGATATCCTGGTGGAAATCACCGTCAAATAATCAAATCCGTATATAATACACGCAGAGACAGGTCTGAGACCTGTCTCTGCGTCATTTATTTGCACAAACCGCGGTTAAATTATTTGGCTACCGGCGCATTTTTGAGAGTTGCCACCAGGAAATTCCAGAATTTACCGACGGATTCGATCTCAACCTTTTCATCCGGACTGTGCGGATAACGTATCGTCGGGCCGAAGCTGATAGAATCAAGTTTCGGATATGCTCCCATGATTATTCCGCACTCGAGGCCTGCATGAATAGCCTTTATCTCAGGTATCTTGCCGTAGAGCTTTTTGTATGTGTCCTGCATGGTGCCCAGGATTGCACTCTCCATATTCGGGTTCCATCCCGGATAGCTTCCTGACAGCTTCACATCGCAGTCAGCCAGCTGGAAACCGGCAGCTATTTTCCATGCTGTAGCTTCCTTGGCAGTGTCCACAGAGCTGCGGGTAAGACAGTAGGCTTCGAATTTGCCATCCTTTATCCTGACAATTGCAAGGTTATTTGATGTCTCAACCAGTCCGGGCATGCTGTGGCTCATTCTCTGAACCCCGTTGGGGCAGACGAACACGCACCTGATTATCCGGTACTGATCTCCTGCATTCATGACATTTGCCGGCGGGTCACAGGCTTTGACAATAACTTTGATGTCAGGGTCAACCTCTTTGAACTCGCTCCTGTACATTTTCTCATAGCCCTTCACGAACTTTTCGAACTGGGCTTTTTTAATGGCCGGAACGACTATAGTTGCAAAAGCCTCGCGGGGAATTGCATTGCGAAGGTCGCCGCCGCTGTAGGAAGCGATACGCATCCCGAAATCGTGCTCAGCCTGCTGGAAGAAGCGGAACATAAGCTTGTTTGCGTTGGCCCTGCCGAGATGAATGTCGACGCCGGAGTGGCCGCCGTGCAGACCTTTGATTGTCATTTCGTAAGCTGTGACTCCTTTAGGCGTTTTTTCCTGTTTGTAGCTGCGTAAGGCGCTGACATCCACTCCGCCGGCGCATCCCACATAAAGTTCACCTTCATCCTCTGAGTCCATGTTTATCATGATCTCTCCCTTTAGTATGCCCTTCTTGAGATTCTTGGCACCGGTCATGCCTGTTTCCTCATCAACTGTAAAGAGTGCCTCCAGTGGCCCGTGTACAACTTTCGGGTCAGTCAGGGCAGCCATTGCTGCAGCAACGCCAATGCCGTTATCGGCTCCCAGGGTGGTTCCGTTTGCTTTCACCCACCCCTGTTCAATGCGGGTCTCAATAGGATCTTTGGCAAAGTCGAACTTTTTATCGGAGTTTTTCTGAGGCACCATGTCGAGGTGACCCTGCATGATTATCCCTTTGCGCTTCTCCATGCCTTTCGTTGCAGGCTTGCGAAGGATTACATTGCCGGTCTTGTCAGTGATTGTTTCAAGACCATGCTCCTTGCCGAATTTTTTCATGTATTCAGTCATTGCCTTCTCCTTCTTGGAAGGACGGGGTATCTGGGTTATCTCATGGAAATACTTCCATACCAGTTTCGGTTCAAGATTCTTTATATCACTCATAACTATACAGTTTTTGATTATTCTTTAACAATATTGGGCATCTCGAGGCCATACCCCTTCTTTTTGTTCTCTGCCTTCAGCAGGAAGGCGAAAAGTAGTCCCAGAACACCGAGGGCAGTAAATATCATCATTGGCAATGTGTAATTATAGAAAGAAAAAACATTGCTGTACCTTGATGTTCTTTTGCCATCTGCTGTAATAAAGCTATCAATGCTCCCAATCAGATTCCCCTCTTTGTCAGAATATGCGTAACGGGTAACCTTAACCTCATTCTTCTTGACTGCCTTTTTCAGTGATTTCTGGGTAATAAACTCAGAACTGATCGTATCATTTGCTGTTGTTACAACGGCTGAGACAGTTCCATCATCCATCTTAATGAACTGAGAGATTTTGACATCTTCGTTCTTGCGGCTCATGGAACCGACCTCAGTTAACGGATAAAAATTCTGGTCAGAAACAGCAACCTGGGTAATCTGATCTCCCTGATCGGTAACAAAGCCTGTACCTACAACAGCAAAATAGCCAATGAAACAATACTTTTTCAGCACCCAGCCTATAAGAGCAGGCACACCCATTAAACCCCAGTTCTGGACCCAGAAAACAAGTGAATAAGCAGTACCAAGCTGTTTTTCAGGTATTATCTTCGGTACAGAAGGCCACATTGCTGATGGCACGAGTGAGAATCCGATACCGAGAACCAGAATAAGGAGTATTGCAATGATCCAGTGATTCAGGAACGGGATGGTAAAGAAGACATGCACGATAATGAGAAGAATCGCTCCTATGATCATAATAGTTGCTCCCTTGCCTTTTCTGTCGTACAGATTGCCAAACAGAGGAGTAAGAAGAATTGTTCCAAAAGGCAGCAAAGCAGGTATGGTGCCTGCCCAGTCTTCATTGATATGGAATTTCTGAACCATCAGGTCTGTCGCGTACTTCAGGAAGGGGAAGACGGCAGAATAGAAAAGAACACATAAAATTGCAAGAAACCACCAGCCTTTATTTGTAACAATAGTTAAGATATCCTTGATACGGAAAGCTTCTTCATCATTCACTTTGTTAGTCGCCTTGTCATAAGCTGCCTGTGATACATCAAGCTTCTTATCCATGAAAGTATAGATAAAGAATGATATCAATCCGATGCACAGCATAATCAGGCACACAAGAACAGGAGCAGAAACTGTATTAAATGCCTTTGCAATGGGAACCGAGGTGGAAAGGGCCAGTCCTGTACCCAGCCTCGCTGTTGCCATTTCCAGTCCCATGGCAAGAGCAAGCTCTTTGCCCTTAAACCATTTAACGATGATTTTTGAAACAGTGATACCTGCAGTTTCGACACCTACTCCGAATATCGCATACCCCAGGCCAGCCATTAATACCTGAGCATTTACATCCCAGAACAGAACATGCCATGTCTGTCCGTCGAGCATATGGGTAGTAATAGCCCAGTATTTTATTGCCGTTCCGGCAACCATTATTGAAGCTGCCATCAGGCCGGTAAAGCGCACACCTTTTTTGTCGAGAATGATACCGCCGACAATAAGCATTAAAAGAAATACATTAAACCATCCGTATGCACTGGTAAAGAACCCAAACTCAGAGCTATCCCACCCAAGCTGACCTTCCAGAAGACCTTTCAAAGGAGCCATTACATCTGTCAGGTAATAACCGCACAGCATTGTAAATGCGACAACTGCCAGGGCAGTCCACCTTGCAGCTTTGGAATCCGCAAGTGTCTTTCGTATTTTTTCCATCTTCAGTTATTGTATTTTATAATAATAAGGTGTGTAAATGTATAAAAAAATCATTCCAAAAACTTATGCATAAAACATGACAGCTGAACTTTCTGGCATAATTTTAGTTATAGAAGGGAAATATTAAATTTGTAAATCTTATTTTTTGAAAATTAATTAATTGTAATTATCAAAATATCATGAAGAAAGCATTTCTTGTATTGTTTTTGTTTGTTACGGCTTTGCTTGCTTCCGGTCAGGATACTGCTGTAAAGTGGTATTCAATAGAGGAAGCCGCCGCCCTGGCTACAACCAGTCCGCGTCCGATTTTTGTCGATGCATACACCGACTGGTGCGGATGGTGCAAGAGGCTCGACAAGGACACCTTCTCTCACCCTGTTATTGCAGAGATACTGAATACAAAATATTACGCCGTAAAATTCAATGCTGAATCAAAAGAGCCTGTGATTTTCCAGGGCAGAACTTTTGTCAACGATGGCAAGATGGGGCCGACGCATCAGCTGGCATATGCCCTGTTGCAGGGTAAGCTTGGCTATCCCACCGTGGTGTTCCTGACTGCCAAGAGTGAGCTCATAACACCGGTATCCGGTTACAAGGGTGCCAAAGACTTCGAACCGATGCTTGAATATTTCGGAGGAAACAGCTGGCAGAAGCAGAGCTACGACGAGTACCTCAAGACCTTTCAGGGGAAGGTGCAATAGGCATGCAGCATGCAGCTTGCTGGGCATGGGGCATGGAGCAGATTGACGAACGAAGCGAGGAACCGGAGTTTATTTACCTATTATAAAGTTTGATGGCAGGGTGACTGTACTCCCGAACTGATAGATCAGTTTGCGGCCGGAATACAGCATCTCATTGCCTGATGAAACCCTTATATCAACAACATCAGGCACCCTGTAATACAGTTTATCGGGAACATTGGCCTCCTTCTCCGAAGTAACCGGACTGGTTACCATGTTGAGGTTTTTTGTTTTATTCGACGGGGTCATTTCAATCAGAACTGCTGTGCCATCACTGTCACCCGCAGGTAAAACACCCCCTGCCTCCGAAAACCTGAAAATTGTTCTCTTCTCCCCTGCCATTGAAAGCACTGGTGTAAACCACACCCGGAAATGCCTCGTTTCCGTCATGCTCTTCCCGGCGAAAAGGGCAGTATATTCACGGTCAAGCCTGTTGATCTCGTTTATTGCAGCGCCATCCTGCGGGAATAAATTGGTCTCACCCGTCAGTATCATGTGTTTCCCCTCGCGCAGCTCCAGCAGTCTGTCTGCTGCGTCAGATGCCTGCGCTTCCAGTGTCATCCCTTTTTTCTTCTCTATGAGATACGGGACCCTGATAAATACCGTATCAGCCTGTATAACCCTGTAGGCCGTGTCTGTTTTGGTCGATACATATTCCTGGGCCCCAAGGTCGGGAAACATCAGGCCGGAAACGTCAGACCTTCCCCTGTTGGCTGAAAAGTTTGTCTCTGCATAGATATCAGGATTGATGTCAAGGACCAGCCCGCTCTTTTTCAGAGCCAGGAGGTTCGTCTGCATCAGTGTGGTGCCCTGTATGATATAAAACTGTGAAGGGTCAAGCTCTTCGAGGCATCTCACACTAACATCAACCAGTGACCAGAACTCATTTTCCTCAGTGATTACATCATTAAGTCCCAGCATCTCGCCTGCAAACCGTGCGTACGGTCCCGGTACTTCAATTGTCTTCCGGGCAGTGATGTCAAATTCGAAGACAGTCAAAGGCAGAGCATACACTATACTGCCTTCAGTGACCTTTACCTCGCCTCCCAGCGGCATGATCACGATATCCGGTGATGGTCCCTTCTGCAGGGTGTTACATCCGGCTGAAATGAGCAGGAAGATCAGAAGTACAATGTTCAGATTTCTTTTCATTATTTCTCCTTTAATTAAAGATAAAGGCTGAAGTTATTGAACTGTGTTTCGCGGAATGCCCTGCCGATATTCATCAGGACATCTCCGGCAATAACGGATTCTTCAGAATGGACCCTGAGAGCAACATCTCCGGCAACACCGTGAAGGTAAACTCCAGCTATTGCAGCACTTGCCGGCTCATATCCCTGTGCAAGAAGTGCGGTAATTATTCCTGTAAGCACATCTCCGCAGCCGCCTGTGGCCATCCCCGGGTTGCCGGTGCTGTTAAACCAGATCCTGCCGTCAGGCAGTGCTACTGATGTGTGTGCACCCTTGAGAACAACGATGCATTTGTGCATGGAGGCAAATTCGATCTGCAGCTTCATAAGCTGATAATCACTCAGTTCCACGCTTGTCAGTCGTCTGAATTCACCCGGATGCGGGGTCAGTACCGAATTCGGGGGGATGAGTGCCAGCATCTCTTTGTTCTGAGCAATAATATTCAGTGCGTCGGCATCGAGTACAAGCGGTACGCTGACTGTCTCGAGCAGTGCCTGCAACGCGTTCCGGGTATCAGGGTCAGTGCCGATTCCGGGGCCCACTCCCACCGCATCAAATCGGGCAAGGTCAGGCACTGATGTTAAATATTCCGTGCCGGCATCAGGAGAAACCATAGCTTCAGGCAAAGCTGCCTGCACCGGTGTCACGGCGGTCACAGGCGTATGCACTGTAACCAGTCCAACCCCCGACCGCAGGGCTGCGCAGGCCGATAACGTTGCAGCCCCCGCTTTGCCGTATGATCCGGCCAACAGCAGGGCATGGCCGTAAGTACCCTTGTGGTCAAATTTCCTCCTCCTGCGCAGGAGGGGTTTGACATCCTCCCTCATAATATAATTATAATTGGTAGGCATTTTGGAGATGGTCTCTGCATGCAATCCGATATCGACGACCTCCCATTTGCCGACATAATCATCATTGCCGGCAAACATGAAGGAGAGCCTGGGGAACTGAATGGCAAGGGTGAGTGAGGCTCTGATAATTGTACTTTGATCGGTGCCTGTGTTATCTTCACAGAAGAGGCCTGACGGGACATCCACAGATATTATATTGGCGCCAGTCCTGTTTATCCTGCGGATGATCTCAGCCGCTCCTCCTGACGGGGGTTTGCTGAGCCCGGTGCCAAAGATGGCATCGATGACCACCTCATCGCGGCTTATTGACGGGAACAGGTCAGGATCTGCGAGGGTGAAGGGGGAAATGCCTGCCCTGGTCAGCCGGTCCGCATTCATTCTGAACTCATTACTGTGGGAAGACCCCGTCTCCACTATAAATACCCTGACATTGAAGTTATCATCGTGCAGCAGCCTGGCAATCACCAGGCCGTCACCGCCGTTGTTCCCCGGTCCGCAAAACACATTCACCCTTTTCTCCGGGGGCACAATATCTTTCAGGCGCTGCGACAGTGCGGTGGCTGCACGCTCCATCAATCCTGCCGCCGTTACCGGCTCGAGACGCATTGTTGCGGCATCAATCTCTCTGATCTCGCCGGAGGTAAAGATCTTCATACACTTCTTTTTGCTAAGAATGACACAAATTTAAAAATATAGATGAGTAAAAAATGTCACTAACCCTTTTTATTGTACTTATCACCTATTAAAAAAGATTAATATATTTGCCGGTACCAGAATTAAAGAAATCTATAAATACGAAGAGTTATGCTTAAAAATCACCCGAAAGGATTAATAGTTGCCTTTTTTGCCAATATGGGAGAAAGGTTTGGATTCTACACCATGATGGCAATACTGGTGCTTTTCCTTCAGGCAAAGTTCGGCCTGGCTGCTGAAGAGGCAGGAAAAATTTACAGCTGGTTTTACTTCAGCATTTATGCCCTTGCCCTCGTCGGAGGTATACTGGCCGATACAACCAAAAAATACAAGACTGTAATTCTTTTCGGAATCATCATAATGTTTGCAGGTTACCTGCTGATGGCGATTCCGGGCATGACGCTCACATTTACTGTCTTAGCCCTTTTCACAATTGCATTCGGCAACGGCCTGTTCAAGGGAAACCTCCAGGCTGTCGTAGGCCAGATGTATGATGATCCGAAGTATTCAAAAATGCGCGACACAGCCTTCATGATATTCTATATGGGTATCAATGTCGGTGCATTCTTCGCCCCCTATGCTGCAAACGGAATAAGGAACTGGTGGCTGAAGACCAACGGTTTTCTCCATGACGGAAGTCTTCCCTCACTGTGCCATCAGTTCAACAACGGCACTCTCACGGATACCACCACCCTGCAGCAACTGGCGGACAAGGTAAGCCTTTCAGGCCCTGTGACGGATCTTGGAGCCTTTTCAAACAGTTACCTCGAGGTCTTCTCAAAAGGATATAATTATGCCTTCGGGATAGCTGCCTCAGCCATGGTGGTTTCACTGCTTGTATATGTAATATTTAACAAACTCCTTCCGAACAAGGAAAAAGCAGTAAAAGGTTCAGCAGCGGCTCATGAGGGCATCAAATTCGAGTTCAGACCCCTCATATACGCTTTGATAGCAATGGGCATCTTTGCTGCCGGACTGCAGTTTGTCGTCGGTCTTGCTGACGGTCTTGCCTTCGGCCTTTTTGCCGGCTTCATCACATGGATTCTTACGAGCGCCAGGAAAGATGAATATGCACGCGTATCTTCACTGATACTCGTATTCATAGTGGTCGTTTTCTTCTGGATGTCTTTCCACCAGAACGGTTTGACCCTCACACTTTTTGCACGTGACTACACTGCCAAGCAGGTAGGCCCGCTGACTAATCTCTTCTTTACATTGCCTTCGATGCTCGCGGTAATCATTTCAATAGCCGGTCTGGTTATGCTCCTAAGGTCAAAAATGACACTGCCCGGACGGCTTGCAGGGGGGCTTCTTTTCATTGCTGCTTTTGTTGCATCATACTTCTTTGTTAGCAAGGCCGAGCCGCTGAATTCAATAGCTCCCGAGGTATTCCAGTCGTTCAATCCGCTCTTCATCGTTGCGCTTACATTCCCGGTAATGGGGCTTTTCGCCTGGATGAGCAAGAAAAATATTGAACCGTCAACGCCCAAGAAGATCGGTATAGGAATGATAATTGCGGCCGTCGGTTTCGTTGTTGTGCTCGTGGCTTCGTTCGGACTGCCCTCACCGTCATCACTGGGTGGTGCACCTGTTTCCGAGGGTTTGAGGGTTACGCCCTACTGGCTGATGAGCAGCTACCTGATACTCACAGTAGCCGAGCTCTTCCTCAGCCCGATGGGGCTCTCATTTGTTTCCAAGGTTGCGCCTTCGCGCTTCCAGGGAATGATGCAGGCAGGATGGCTGCTCGCAACAGCAATGGGAAATAAGCTTCTCTTTGTGGGAACCAAGCTTTGGGACAGCGTCGAGCTATGGCAGTTATGGGCAGTCCTCATCGTCTGCTGCATCCTTGCTGCCGCTTTCATCTTCTCAATAATGAAAAGACTTGAAAATGCCACAAAATAGAACAGACTGAATTGTCTGGAAGAGGGCCATAATGATGGCTCTCTTTTTTTTTGTCATTGACCGGACATATCAGTATCAAAAAATAATTTAAATTATATATTTGTCAATCCTAAAATGTAAGCAATGAGCAGCAGCAAAATGTACGACAAGGTTTTCGCCGTCTTCGGGACGTTCATGGTTTTCTTTTATTTTGCTCTTGGCTTCTTTATTGTTTTCCACCCGCTCCTGGACAGTTACATGCCTAATAAGGCCCTCAGGATAGTATTTGGAATTCCACTTATCGTTTACGGTATTTACAGGATGCTGGATTCATACGAGAAAATAAAAAAGAGTTTTTTCAGCAACGATGATGACGAAGAATAATTGTTGCTTTCTGCATGAGGGTTACAGTCGGTCATGAGGGTCTTATATAATAATGGCACATGCTTTGTATCTTGCCTGATGACGGATTAATTTAAAATTAACGCCCCTGCTGAAAACAAGGTAAGGAGATAATTATTAATATTGTGGGTCATAGTTAGTTGAATTGCAAAGTAGGATGGATACAATTTCAGGATACAAAAAGACAATAACCTCAGGGTTACTCCTGATTTTTGCTGCAGTTACCCTGGTAACCTGCAAGAACCAGGGTACAGCTGCCCTCAGGGAAACACCCACTTCCGGAGATATTAAAATCGGGGCTGATGAATCGTTTCAGCCTATCGTTGATGCCGAGCTGGCAACCTTTACAGCTCTCTACAAATACGCTCACATCACACCTGTTTATAAGCCAGAGAATGAGCTTGTTGCTGATTTCCTCAATGACTCCGTCAAGGTTATCGTATCTTCCTGGGCTCCGTCAGATGAACAGAGGAAGGTTCTGCTCGATATGCAGACTGTCGTCCGGACAACTGTGGTAGCCTATGACGCCCTTGCCCTTGTGCTGAACAAAAGCAATCCTGATTCACTTCTGACATATGATAACGTAAAAGATATCATGACGGGCAAAATAACTGACTGGAAGCAGATTAATTCAGATTCAAAGTTTGGCACAATAAATATAGTTTTTGACAATACAAACTCCGGCAACTTCCGGTATTTCAGGGAGAAATTTGAGCTGCCGCAACAGCTGGGCCCGAACTTTTTTGCCCTGAACAACAACCCGGAAGTAATTGATTACGTCTCCAGGAGCACGGGAGCCATGGGTATCATCAGTGTCAACTGGATCAGTGACAAGGATGATTCACTGAGCTTCAGCTTTCTGAACAGGATTAAAGTAGCTGCCGTCTCACTCCCTCATCTTGATCAGTCAAGTTTCTATCTGCCGGTGCAGGGATCAATTTATGATAAGACCTATCCGTTTGTAAGAGAGGTAAATATGAATTCAAGAGAATCCTTTACAGGACTTGGCTCGGGATTTGTAAGCTTTGTATCAGGAGAGAAAGGACAAAGAATAATATTAAAGTCGGGTCTTGTGCCCGCGACTATGCCGATAAGGATTATACAGGTAAAAAATGAGTAACTAAAATTGATAGCGATGATTATGAGAAGATTTAAAATGGCGGTGCTGCCTGCAGCTTTAATCTGCATGATTTGTGGCACGGGACTGAAGGCTCAAACACTCCAGGAGGCCATTACATTCACGAAGAATGAACAGTATGACAAAGCTGAGGCAATGTTCCAGCAGCTGATCAAAAGCGAGCCCGGAAACAGCAAAGTCTATTTCCACTACGGGGAAAATACATTGCAGAATTATTTTTCCGACACCATTTCAAACTCGCTCACGGTAGCAACCAAGGATGCTGCAGACATCTTCAACAAAGGTGTCACGGCAAATATAAATGACCCTTTGAATTATGTGGGTCTTGCCAAGGTTTCGTTCTACGAGGGCGATAACAATAAGGCCGAAGAGATGAGGGTGAAGGCCAAGGGGCTGCTTCCTGCCTATAAAAAGGTAACCAAGATTGAAAATCCCAAGGACTATGCATATACCCTGGCCAAGATAGCCGAATCATATATCCGTTTTGAACAGGTTGACACCAGCAAGGCATTGCCTTTCATCAGGCAGGCACTGCAGATCGATCCGAGGAACAGTGAGGTTTATATAATTGCGGGCGATATTTATATCCTTGTCAACGACGGTTCGAAAGCCATAAAGAATTACAACCTGGCGCAGGATTGGGATCTGAAGTCCCCCACTGCCAACATGAAGATCGGAAGTATCTATGTCAAGGGCCGCAATCTTATGGCCGCCATTCCATTCTATGAGCAGGCAATCGCCCTTGATCAGAACTATGCACCGGCTTACCGCGAGCTTGGCCAGCTCTATTCAATGGCCGGCAGGTTCAATGAATCAAAAAAATACTTTGAAAAATATCTGGAACTTACCCAGGGAAATATCCCTGCCAAGATCAGGTACGTCAATGCTTTGTTCTACGCAAAGGAGTACGAAGAAGTCATCAAGAATGTTGAAGAGATCTTTGCGATTGATGACTCAAGGACTTACATGAACCGTATTGCCGGTTACTCAGCATATGAAGAAGGGAATTACGAACAGGGACAGAAGTATATGGATAAACTCTTTGCCTCTCTCGATGCGGAACGCATCATCAAGAAAGACTATGTTTATTATGCAAGGATCCTTGCCAGGAAAAACCAGAACTATCCCAAGCTTGTGATCGAGACTGACAATGATGAAGGTGACCTGGCTTCGATGCAGTCGAGGAGTGCCACGCTTAAGGCAGGCGCCGAAAAGACGAAGATCCTGGCCGATATTGAAACACTGAAAGCCAAGATAACAAGTTCGAAGGCAAAGATTGCAAAGGCAGAGGTTGAGCTTGACAAGGCTGTCGAAGCCTATGAAAAGGCTGCGTATTTCGGAGATGAGGATCTCAGCATGATATATGAAAAAGGTACCGTTCAGTATGCTGCCCACAGGTACAAGGATGCAGCGGAGACCTGGTCGCGCCTTCTCGACAAGGGCAGGGACAGTGAAAATGACTTCATCCAGGTTGGAAGAGCCTTTTACCAGGCTAAGGATTTTGACCGGGCCGATGCAACCTTTAATAAGATGGTAGCCAAATATCCTGATAATCTTCAGGGGTACCTCTGGATCGCCAACACTGCTTCCGCCAAGGATCCTGATTCGGAACTTGGCCTTGCAAGACCAAAGTTTGTCACTCTGCTTAAAAAAGCATCCGTTGACTCAGTAAAGAACGTAAATGAGATTTTTGATGCAATCAGGTTCCTCGGATATGACGCGCTTCAGAACAAAAGGTATGATGAGGCCAGGTCATACTACAACAGGATGATGGGTCTCGCCCCCAACAATAATGATTACAAGGTCAAGGCCCACAGTTCCCTCAGCACCATGTTCATCACGATGGGTGATTATCCCAGGGCTATTGAGGAAAACAACAGGATACTGGCGATTGACCCTTCCAACGAGAATGCCAAGGCGACAATAACATATATCCAGGCTGCTCAGAAGAATGCTGTTCCGAAGGCTCATCCCAATGAGATCACCGGTGTCATCAGCGATGCATCAGGCACGCCTATACCCGGCGCATCAGTCAGGGTCAAGGATACGGCTGCCGAAGCATGGACCAACGCCAAAGGCGAGTACAAGTTCGTGATGCCTGAAGCTTCTGAAATTCTGGTCATCAGCGCCAAGGGCTTCAAGAGCATCGAGGTTACTGTAACAAAGAGGAGAGTGTATAATGCTTCGCTGGAAAGGTAAACACGGAAGAGAAATTTGCCTATATTTATATGTAATTAATTGAGACTATTGTAAAAGAACGAGAGAATAATTATTTTTGTCATCTGTTCACTAAACCAACTAAAGAATACTAAAATGAGTAAAAATTCCAAATCGTCCAGCGGACTGTTGCAGTCGATTTTTGCACCTCTAGTAATTGTAATTGCTTTCATTGTTGCTTACATCATCTTCACGAAAATCTTTGGTGCTCCCGAAAATTTTGAAGGTGGCAACAATAAAGGACATCCGATACAGGGTAACCTTCTTGGATTGTTATACAGAGGTGGTATCATTGTTCCCGTACTTCTGACAGTCATTATTACCCTTATAGTGTTTGTATGCGAAAGAGCCATTACTCTGTCAAGGGTAAAAGGAAAAGCAAGGCTCAACGTATTTGTCGCCAATCTTCAGCAGATGCTTGCAGAAGACAGGATTGAAGATGCAATTGTTTCATGTGACAAGCAGAAGGGTTCACTTGCCAACGTTATGAAAGCCGGTCTGTCGCGCTACCGCGCACTGGAAAATGACAAGGAACTTGAAAAAGACCAGAAGATCACATCGATGAAGCAGGCAATTGAAGAGGCCACAGCTCTTGAGCTCCCGGTCCTCTCAAGGAACATGGTTTTTCTTTCAACCATCGCCTCGATCTCTGTGCTTATCGGTCTTATCGGAACGGTTCTCGGAATGATCCGTGCTTTCGCAGCACTGGCACAGTCAGGTGCTCCTGATGCACTGGCCCTTTCAACAGGTATATCCGAAGCCCTTGTCAATACCGCATTCGGTATCACAGGATCAACCCTTGCCATTATTTTCTTTAACATGTTCTCGACACAGATTGACAATTACGTCTTCAAAATCGATGAAGCAGGCTTCAGCCTGACCCAGACTTTTGCTGCATCAGTGAGAAAATAATTCGCCAAATTTATTCTTTTGGTTAAAAAAGAAAGGATTTAAAACATGCCAAAGATTAAACTAGCGACCAAATCACCCCGCATCGACATGACGCCGATGGTTGACCTGTTCACACTGCTGCTGACATTCTTCATTCTCACAGCAACGTTCAGGCCCCAGGAAGCTGCTCCTGTTGATACACCTTTTTCTGTATCGGAAAAACCGATGATGGACGCCAACGTTATGACAGTTGTAATCTCGAAAGACAACCGGATATTTTTCAATTTTGACAACGGTCCTGATACCATTCTTAAATTCAGACCGAAGATCCTTGCCGAAATGGGCAAGAGATACAATATTGAATTTACACCGGATGAACTTCGTAAATTCGAGAAAAACGGCGCTTCATTCGGGGTATCCATTCAGGATATGAAAGCTTACCTTGCTGCCAAAAACTCAGACGAAAGGATAGCCCTGGAAAAGGGTATTCCGATCGATTCTGCTGACAATCAGCTTGCATTATGGATACTCTTCGCACGTCAGGTCAACCCTGCCGTACAGACGATGATCAAAGGTGATGCAGACACTGATTTCCCGATAGTAAAGGAAGTGCTGGATATGCTCCAGGATAAAAACGTGAACAGATTTAATCTGATCACCAATCTTGAAGCAGTTGAAGTGACTGAAGTAACACCCGAGTAAGATGGCAGAGATTATTCAAGAAGAAAAAGGCAAAGGCGGGAAGAAGAAACCGAAAAAAGGTGACGCCCATGTGGACATGACTCCCATGGTGGACCTGATGAGCTTGCTCATTACTTTCTTCATGCTCACAGCAGCTTTCAGCAAACCGAAGGTGATGGAAATCGTTCTCCCTGAGAAAATCAGGAAGGATGAGAAAGTTGAACCTCCGAAGATTGCCGAGAGCCGAACTCTAAATATTATCCTTGGACCTGAAGACAAAGTTTACTGGTACCCCGGAAAAGCCGACCCGGCTGTCACCGTGCTCCAGGAGACCGATTTCAGTGCTACTGGCATACGCCAGGTATTGCTCGACAGAAACAGAGCCCTCTTCCGTAAAATTGACGATTTCGAACAGCAGGTTATAAGGGGCGAGATCGACATAAAGCAGGACTCTCTGGCGAATGCAATAAAACAGCTGAAAAAGGATGATGATACAGGACCTATCGTTCTTATCAAGGCATACAAGACATCAAAGTATAAGAACTTCGTTGATATTATTGACGAGATGTCAATTGTAGGCATTGCCCGTTACACATTTACTGACATCAGCTGGATCGAGGAAAACCTGGTCAATGCCGCTCTCGGTATTGCACCGGTCACTCAGGTACCGGCAAAATAGAAGGGAACTGATATGGCAAAAGAAAAGAAACATTACCCCAGCCTGGATGACATAGTCTTCGAAGGCAGGAATCAGGAATATGGTGCCTATGACCTTCGCAGGAAATATTCCAGAACAATGACAATTTCCCTGATCGTTGGTTTGGTTATAGTCCTTGCAGCCGTGATTATACCTTATATCAAGGCCAGGAACATAGCACAGATAAAGATGAGGGATGCAAATGAGGTCATTGCTGAAATGGCCAACGACATCCAGCAGGAAGAGGCAGCACCGCCTCCACCGCCTCCGCCACCGCCACCTTCAGAACAGCAGACGGTTGTCAAGTATGTGGCACCGGTGGTTGTTGACTCTGTCAAACCTGAAGATCAGTCAAAGTTCATGACCGCAGACGACGTGTCTGAAACTGTTGTTGATGAAGAGGTTGTTGAGGTTGTTGAACTGGCCCAGGAAGAGGTTGAGTACGAAGCTCCGGCAGAGGTGTTTGTTGTGGTTGAAGAGATGCCTTCGTTCCCGGGTGGGGACACAGAACTCTTCAAGTTCATCTACGACAACATCAAATACCCTGAGCTTGCCAAGGAGAACAATATCCAGGGCAAGGTCATACTTCGCTTCTGCGTAACTTACAAGGGCACTGTTGACCAGGTTTCAGTTGTCAGAGGCGTTGACCCGGCTCTCGATGATGAAGCTGTAAGGGTTATTAAGCTCCTGCCGCTGTGGAAACCCGGCAAACAGGGCGGTAAACCCGTGAACGTCTGGTACAGCGTACCGATCAGTTTCCAGCTCAAGTAAACAAAACTCTGATAATAAAAAAGGTGTCCCGGACAGGACACCTTTTTTTTGTACCACAACCTGATATGTCATGGCCTCAGCAAAGAGTTAATATACCGTTCTGCCAGGGGGGTCTTGTCACTGCCAAGGCCGCTCACAATTACAATCCGTTCACGCTGCTGAGCCATGTGAAGTATTCCGTTGAAGCCGTCTTCAAATACATATTTAAAGACATCATCACCCGCGGTGTAAGCATCGCCGGCCAGTCTGGCGGCCATCGATGATGCTTCCTCAGTGCTTTTACAGCTGAAAAAATAAACATCAAACCTGTCATTGTCTTTTTCATACGTGGCCCTGAAGGCACCGCGGAGAAATTCATGCCCCAGCACACTCTCCAGGATATAGGTCTCCTGATTTTTGATCAGCCCGTCAGAAGGAAAAAGCTTCAGCAATGCCGGGAATTCATTTTTTCCCTCAATGCGGGCGGCAATAAGTCCTGCCAGCTCCTTCATGGACTCATTCGTTTTCTTTGATTCGGATTGGGTCATGATTTTTACATAGTACCGGTCCTTATAGAAGAAAACGACACCGTCTTCATTGTAGCCCTGGACGCCAACCTGTATGAAATCATATCCCGGCGACCGCTCCAGTGAATACATCCCGAAGGCCATCGCATCATCGCCAAAGCGGTATATTTCAGCCTTGATCGATTTCCTCCCTTTCCGGTATTCGGTTATATTGAGCTCAAGAAAACCCAGAGCCAGGTATGCATCAGCAGCTCCGTCTATGTAGTTCCAGAGATCATCAGGGGTATAGACAACAGGTTCCCCGGCTGTCTTATACCCTTTCAGCTGTGGAAACAACCCTTCCTGGCCGTAAAGTGATGAAAGGGATAATACCATTATGAAAATGGCCGATACTGATTTAGGGATAATTATTTTCATCTGTCAGTTAAGCAATAAAGTCGCGTGGAACATTTTTCAGCCTGGCAATATCGGTTATTTTGTTCCTTAAATTAAATCCCTTGACGCATTCCGCAGTACAGACATCGCAACCGGTGCACGGATCAGATTCAACAGCTGTCTGCGACAGGAGTTCTGATGCCATCGGCAGGCTGCCATAACCGTAGGCGTACATATATGCCCGCATTATTTCCGGGATTGGCAGCCCGTTGCTGCAGCCGGACACACAGTTACTGCATGCATTGCAGTAGAGGCCCTGACTGGTTTCAGCGGCCAGGAGCTCATCCTTTTCTGCCTGTGAAAGGGTGATGTCAGTCATAACCTCGAGGTCAGAGGTCAGATGCTCAAAGGCAGTTATTCCGGGAATGGTTGTATGTATATTGGGATTGGTAAGTGCCCATTTCAGGGCTGCCTGGGTATTTACAGGCTTTGTTCTTTCCTTGTCATGAAATCCTCCGGCCATCGTCTTCATTGCAACTATGCCTATACCCGCGGCAGCGGCTGTCTGCAAGGCATCATTCATCTCATCACGGTATGTCTGTGCAAAGTTATAGGATGTCAGTACAACATCCCAGATACCGTCCTCTGCCATCGCCTTCATGATGACTGGCTCATTCTTGTGAGTGGAGACACCTATGAACCTTACTTTTCCCTTCTTTTTCAGATCCAGCATGGCGTCAACTATCTCCTTGTGCCTTAATACCTGAACACTGTCAATGCCGTGCATATACAGAATATCCACATAGCTCAGCCTGAGCCGCGTAAGACTGGTCTCAAACTTCGAAAGAAAGTCCTCTGCCGTGGTATCCTTTGTCGGCAGTCCTGCCTGACGGTCTACGCCTGCCGGGCCGACCTTTGTTGCAACAATGAACGATTTGCGGGGAACGGTGGCGAAGAAACTGCCAAGCATCTCTTCGTTGCGGCCGTTCTGGTAACCATGGGCAGTATCGAACATTTTTATTCCGCCGTCGTAAGCTGCCTTGACAAGACCACTGTTATCCGATCTCATTACTCCGAAACTGACAACAGGGATCTTTAATCCTGTCTTACCCAGTGTTCTGTAGATTATATCATCACCTCTGCCTGGTGTTGCCGCCAGGGCTGTTTTATCAATTATGGCAAGTCCTGCAGCTCCTGCAAGCCCTGATCTGAGAAAGTTTCTTCGTTTCATTTGTCTGAGAGTTGATATTTTGTTTAGATGCCTGATCCATTTTTCGGTCTTGCTGCTGCCGGTAAGAGACATCTGCGGACCAATCCCGGAATCGCAGACATTAAAAAGCGGTGCCTCATCTCTTTGCAGTTAAAAGTACCTGAGCCAATATACAAATATTTTGTATTATTTTAGTGGTGCTTCCTGGCAGCATAAAAAATCGGAAATAAAATGAGCCGTTACATTCACAACCTGATTTTAAAAGGGGAAGGGATGAATTTTGACTTCAAGTACTGCATTTCCGATCCGCAGAAGATAGCCCGCACCCTCTCTGCTTTTTCGAACAGTGAAGGTGGCAAGCTGCTTATAGGGGTCAGGGATAACGGTTCACTTGCAGGGGTGAGATCAGATGAGGAATACTATATGATTGACTCGGCTGCCAGGTTGTATTGCGATCCTGAGGTCAGGATCATGACCAGCAACCACACCGTCAACGGTAAAAGCATACTTGAGGTGGATGTACCGAAAAGCGCCAGGATACCTGTAAAAGCAAAGGATGAGGAGGGAAGGTGGATAGCGTATTTCCGGCAGGGCGATCAGAATTTCATGGCTGACAGGGTCATACAGCAGGTATGGAGGCGAAGAGGCAGTAACAGGGGCCTCCTGCTGAGGTTCGATGAAAAAGAAAACCTTCTCCTGAATCACCTCCGCGGAGGAGAGCAGATCACTGTGGCGGAATTCCGCAAAATGGCCGGAATAAACAGCAAGACAGCCGAAAAGATACTGAGTGATTTTATTCTCTGCGGGATTATTGTCTGTGCAGCCAGTGAGAAGGGCCTCTTTTACCGCCTGAGTGAAGAATTCGGAGCTGCTGAATAGAACATCATTCGGCCTTAAGTCCGATGACCAGGATATCATCCACCTGGTCGGATGGCCCTTTCCAGCTCATAAGCCGTTCCTCAAGTATCTCCTTCTGCTTGCTCATCGGGTAGCCCTGTATGTCAAGGATCAGCTTCTTGAAATTCCTTTTCATGAACTTCTTGCCTGTGTTGCCGTTGAACTGGTCTGTATATCCGTCAGTGAAAAGGTAATATGATATATCCTTTTCGAGCTTCCATACTGTCTGGGTAAATTCCTTATCCATCTTTGCCGATATCCCGACAGGCATCATGTTTGCATCAATGGTCTCAAGCAGGTACTTGCCGTTTGATAAGGCGCCTTCCTCCATCTCCATCTCACCGCTTGCCCACTTCATGATCTCGTCATCCTGCAATACCCTTACCTTAAAGCAGGGTATGTATGCCCCGGAGAACTCAGCTGTTTTGTATTTACAGTCAATAACCATAAGTGCCAGCTCCATGAAATCTTTCTGCTCATCAGTCTCTCCCTGCTGTTTCAGTGAGGAGACTATCTGACTGCGGAGTTCACCAAGTATCATGCCGGCCCTGGCGGACGGCATCCTGTTGACAATCTCCTCAAGGAAAGAGATGCCGAGAAGGCTCATAAATGCCCCAGGCACACCGTGGCCTGTGCAGTCTGCCACCACTACAAACACTCTGTCTCCACGGCGGGCCATCCAGTAAAAATCGCCACTCACAATATCCCGTGGCTTGAAGAAAATGAAGTAGTTTGATGTAATATCGGCCAATAACTTTTCCGACGGAAGCAGTGCGCGCTGTATCCTGCTTGCATACCGGACACTTGCTTCAAGTTCCTCCTTCTGCCGGCTGACTGCCTCACTTTTCTCCTTCACCAGGTTTTCGAGATGAGAATTCTCCCTGGTTAACCGCCTGGTAAAAAATTTCAATATTGAGTAAATGACCATCGTTGCAAGCAGTAAATAAAAAAGCAGTGCAGGTATAGTTGAATAAAATGGTTTCTTTACCGAAAACCTGTAACTGATCTCTTCGCTGTCAAGGCCTGTAAGGGTTTTGGCAATAAGCCGGAATTTGTAGTCTCCGGAAGGGAGGTTAGTGAAATCCCTGAAATTGCGCTTCTCCCATTTTGACCAGTCACGGTCAAATCCTTCCAGCATATACCTGTATTCCGTTTTTTCCTCGCCCACGTAAAATGTCGTAGTCCAGTTAAATGAGATGTTGCTGGCGGAGTGCTTCAGGACGGGCAGAGGTCCTTCAGGCTGTATGGCTGAGGGGATCCTGATGCCCTCAGGCGTTGAGGTGTAAAACATTCCGTTCATAATAACCTTGTCACCTCCTGCCCTGATATCCGTAAAGAAAGTGCTGAATGAGCCATAGCTGTAGCCCAGTTTCGATTTGTCGATAATATAAATGCTCCGGCCTCTCGCCAGCCATATATTATTGTTTATAAAGTCAATTGATGCTGTGGATATGTCAGGGAGGAAATCGAACTGCTTTCTGAAAATGACATGCCCCTGCTTTGTGGGGGTGACCAGGGCAAAAAAGTGATGCGAATCAAAACCGGAAATGCATATATCACCCTCAGGGGTACTGAATATTTTGTCTATGATAACATTACTGAATGTATCACCCGCAAGGTCAGTGTCTTTCTCAAACCGGTCCGTGCCGGGATTATAGCAAAAGATCCCTCTCCCGGTACTTACATACAGTTTATTATCGATAGTGACAATATGGTTGAGCGTATCGCAGTCCAGTCCCTTTGTCCGGTCATAGACAATACAGGTCGTATCCGATGGCGTACAAAGCAGCCGGCACAGGGAGGCCGGTCCGCTGCTCAGCACCCACCAGTCGTTCCCGGATGACTGTTCTATTGTCCTGATACTGCCCCGGATCATTTTTCTGTCGCTCCTGCCGGTTATTTTCCACTCCCCTTCCGAATACCTGAAAGTCCGGATAGTTCCATCTCCTGATCCTGCAAGCAAGGCTGACTGGTCATTTTTATCAACCTTCAATGCCGTGAGTTGCACCCTGTCAGGAAAACTGTTGACACTCCCCTCTGAATCAATCTGACAAAGGCCTTTTACTGTAGCTGCAAGAAGCACTTGTTCATTCTCTACCGTAGTTTTATCGAGGTCAAATACCTGCAAATCAAGATCCTCCAGCCTTGTGAACTGCACCCTGCCGGAGTCGTTGACGCTGTACCTGAAAAGACCGCTGTTATCCGAGATAAAGGCAGAGCCGTTATATCCCGTGATTTCTGCAATAGTTGTTTTAATCCCGGTTCCAACGCTGAATTCGGATACCGGCAGTGACACATAAGCTTTGTTGATGTATCCCGTTGTACAGAACCAAAGCTGGGAGTTGGAAGCGTGGTCGCAGTACATGGCAGTGACAGTGGATTCCTGAATTCCTGTTGTCCCGGCGGAAATCTGCTGCAGAAGGGTGCCGTCGCGGCTGAAAATGTACACGCCCTCCCCTCCTGTCATTCCGATTGCAAATCTGTTTTCGGGAATAATTACAGCACCGGAAATTTTATTTTTCCTGAGGATGTTGTTAACGGCAACCGGGATCAGGTCATTCTTCAGTTCCCCGGTTTTCATATTGAAAAGGTACACCCCGTTTGTGGCTGTCGCAACCATAATGCTTTCCCTGTCATAGGGCAGAAGCGCAACCACACGCCTCATTCTTAACTTGCTGCCGCCTGGAATCTGTGTCAGTTTTCCTTCATTATATTCGAATAATCCCTCCCTGTCATCCGCGATTATAACCCTGCCTTCAGTGACAAGGATCGTACCTGCATTTGCCATGTTGGCTTCCTTGCTCATGTCAATGAAGGTCAGGGAATCTTTGTTCAGGTCATACAGAAAAAGTCTCTTCCTGTCGGTAAAGAAGATAGTGCTGCTATCAGTGCCGATTGAAGATATCATCTTTATCTCCTGTCTGACCTGCGGATCTGTGAGGCGGTCCGCGAGCGAACGGTAAAGAGGTCTGCCACTGTCATCAGGCTGTATAAATCCAAAGTCTTTTTCGCCACCGGCATACACGATGCCCCTGTGGTCCGATGCAAGGGCATTCACCCGCTGTTCCCCGTTTATCCTGATGAGGCCCCAGCCGAGGCCGTCGTATGTCACTATTCCCTTAGCCTGGTTCCCGAAGTACATCACCCCTCGCTTGTCCATCGTGATACACCAGTTCTGGAGATCACCGGGAGTTTCCATGGCATCAAACCATGTGACGACAGCTGCACCGGTCCTGTTGACCTGCGAGCTGACAACTGTTGAAAAGAAAAGAAGAAATAAAGAAAGAAGCAGTCCGTTCCTTTTTCCCATTCAGATTACCCCAATTAAAGTGATAAATATACGAATTCATTTGATAAAAGGATGTGTTGGTCAATTTGGCATTCTATTTGAGACATTTTGTATTATCTTGGCGCTTGGTAATGAGGTTTATGAGGGTAAATCACAAAACAGTTTTACTGCTTACTGCAGGGTTTGTGTTTTTGTGCCAGTTGCAGGCACAGCGCTCAGCCCATGATATGCCTGATCAGCAAAGCGAACTGGTCCCCGGCGTATTGCGTCATCCTGAAGCTATCTCATACCGTAGCGAGACTCCCCGTCTCAGGCGGATCGAAGACCCCACAGGCGAATACTGCAGCATCGTACTTCCCGGGCATCATTATACTTCAGAGACAGGCAAGCCGGAATTACCCGTTTACAGCCGTATTGTGGAGGTGCCTGAGGGAATGAAAGTACAAGTTTCTCTCTCAGGTTTGCAGACCAGCAGGATCAGGTTAGCTGACCACGGCCTTGGTAAGGCACAGATATACCCATCGCAGCCGGGCAGGACAAAAAATGAGGCTCAGGACCAGAAAGTTGTAGTCAAGGACAGAAGAACATACGAATTGAAGGGAACCATCCTCCATGACACCGTAGTCATAAGCACTGTCGGAACTTTCAGGGGTCATGAGATGGTTAACATAGCCATATATCCTGCTTTTTATGACCCTGCAGCCGGTTATGTCGATATCATCACCGCAATGAATGTAAACATCAGTTATTTACCTTCAGAAACCAAGGGCATCAGCGAGGGCACCGGCAATGATGACAAAAGCGGTTATGCCTCTGATTCCTATATCACAGGCTATACAGACCGGCCGGTAAATATGATTATTGTTGCGGATTTAATGTTCATCCGGCACCTCCAGCCGCTGATAAGGTGGAAGCTGCTGAAGGGTATTAAGACGACATTAATATACAGGAGACCCGGGCCAGCGGATACAGTTTATTCAGATCTTAAGACCAGGATTTCCGCCGTCTATTCAGCCTTGCAGGCCAATGGCAACCCTCCGCAATACCTGCTTATTGTGGGCGATCCCGCAATAATACCCACAGCACGCGGTATTTCAAATGTGACAGACCTCTATTACGGTGAATTTGACGGAGAGGGTGACTATATACCCGAGCTATTCATCGGGAGACTGCCCGTTAGTGACACTACCCAGCTGAAAGCAGTCGTTCAAAAAATCATCGACTATGAGACTTTAAATTATGCCACGGGAAATAATTTCTGGTCAGCTGCCCTCGTCACCGCAGGAAACGCACCCGGATTTGAGAATTACATGAACGGCCAGGTTGGCTATATATATAACAATTACCTGAGCCAGGACGCTACCCTTGATGCCTACAGGTGGAAATATCCTGAATTTGCCGTCAAGGATGACTTACTCAGATTGCTTTTCAATCAGGGGCTGAGTTTGCTGAACTATACCGGGCACGGGGAAGCTTCAGGCTTCAGTGATCCGGTGTTCAAGGTTCCAAACGTCAGTGAACTGACCAATAAAAATGAATACCCTCTGATAATAGCAAATGCCTGCCGTACGGCTCAGATTAATGTTGCTTCATGTTTCGGTACTGCCATTGTAAATGCATCTGAAAAAGGTGCAGTTGGCTATATCGGATGTACTAACGATTCGTACTGGGTGGAGGATTTTTTCTGGGCTGTCGGACCCGGCAATCCGGGAACCGATGTCACCTTTGAAAATACCGGTCCCGGTGCTTTTGACAGGCTTTTTCATACTCACGGTGAACTTCCGGGTGATTGGTATTATACAATGGGACAGATCAACTTTGCCGGTAACATGGCCGTCTCGGCAAGCACCAGCCAGAGAAAAAAGTATTACTGGGAGACATATATGCTTCTTGGTGACCCGTCAATGACCCCTCTGATTGGTAAACCTGATACCTTTGATATCGATCTGCCCGACACCCTTCCGCAGTTCCTTAATACTCTCAGCTTCTTTACAACACCCTTTGCATATGCTGCACTGTCTGACTTTGACACATTGTGGGATGCGAAATTCGTAAGCCCTTCAGGCGCCATCTCCCTTAAAATACCTACAGGAGTGAAAGATTCATGCCTCCTGGTAATTACCGGACAGAATATGGTTCCTTACTACAAGGTCATCCGATTCGGAGCTGTAGACGGAGCTTTTATCACGGTCAGGGACATTGTTTTCGACGATTCCCAGGGTAATAATAACGGTGCTCCGGATTACGGGGAAAGGATCAGGCTTAAGATTACTGTCAGAAACCTCGGACAGGGTGCGTCGCTGGATCTTTCTGCTGACATTTCTGTTCTTTCAGGTCAGATAACGCTTGAAAACAACTCAGCTCTGATCGGGGTTTTGAATCCGGGAGCTTCATATACAATAAGTACTTTCTACTTCAATGTTTCTGATGAAGCAAAGGATGGCGAGCTTGCATCCCTGTTGCTCAGCCTGAGTGACATCAGTGATGAATATCGTTTCGGGATCGACATGACGCTTCGTGCACCTGAACTGAGGATAATATCGTCAGTTCATGATGATTTAATGACCGGTAATTCAAATTTCCTGCCTGACGCAGGTGAAACAATCGTGCTGAATGTCAAAGTAAAGAACGAGGGATCATCGGCCACAAGCGGTACTGTATCGGTCTCCAATCCCGGCCAGGAAGGGCCGCTGCAAATCCCGGAAATTGAAACGGGAATCCTTGAACCGGGGGCAGAGCAAGTCCTGGGCTTTGAGGTAACCATTTCTGACCAGACACAGCCCGGGACTATAATTCCTTATGACATAAAATTCGTCTGCGGCAAATATGAGACACAGGGAAGATGGTACATCAGCACCGGTAAAACACGGGAGACCTGGGAGTTTGAAAGGTTTGATGTCTTCCCCTGGATACAGAAGGAGGAATACCCATGGACGATTACTTCTCTGACCTCCTTCGAGAACGTTAAGTCGGCAAGATCAGCCATTATCCCCAACAAGACTGAATCGGTCCTGGCTATCTTTGTAAACAATCCTGTCAGCGACACGGTTTCTTTCTACACACTGGTCTCATCAGAAGCCAACTTTGATTCGTTGGTTTTCAGGGTTGACAGTGTCAATGTGTTTGAGCTTTCAGGTGACATTCCATGGACGAAAATGGAATCGGTACTCAATCCCGGCGTTCATTACCTCGAATGGGTCTATAAGAAGGATGTTTCCCTGTCCGGAGGTCTGGACGCTGCATGGATTGACCAGGTGTCATTTCCTGACGTTTCATTTCTTGAAGCTGATTTGCAGATTGATACGGTATTTCCGCCGCTTGCTACAGAACAGCTTAACAGTATTACTGTGAAAGGCAGGGTAGTCAATCTCGGAAGAACAACCCTGACAAGCTTCCCGCTGGCCTACAGGATCAATGACGGAGAGCCTGTAAGTGAGACCTTCTTTATAAAGATAGATCCGGGTGATACAGTGGATGTCGCCTTTACAAAGAAATGCATCCTGCTTGCTGACCACAGTTACCTGATTTATATTCTGAGCAAACTGCCGGAAGACGGCTATGCAGGAAACGATACGGCATACACTTCCTTTATCAGGTCAGATGCCGGACCTGATCTGAATGAAGAATTTGTCAGGTTGCTGCCCAATCCGTTCGGAGAGATGCTTACCGTTGAGATTGACATTACGGATGCAGAAATGGCAGATATAGAGCTCACGGATATTTCCGGCAGGATCGTGCAAAGATATTCGGAAGGACTTTTCCCGGGTACGAACAGGATTACTGTTGACGGCAGCCGTCTGGCAGGGGGGACATATATGCTCAGGGTTACGACCGGGAACAGGAGCATGATCCGGAAGGTTGTCAGGATAAGGTGAGGCAGTAGGCAAGAGGCAGTAGTGAGAATTTGCGATTTGCGATTTTTAACTGATAACCGACAACAGACAACCTATAAACATGAACAGCAAACCTACCCGCGAAGACGGCTTAACGCTGTTTAAGAAATACAACAAATCAGAAAGTCTGTACAAGCATGCGCTGTCAGTGGAGGCAGTGATGAGATATATGGCCCGAAAACATGGGGAGGATGAGGAAATGTGGGGTGTGATAGGACTTGTGCATGACCTTGATTATGAGATGTATCCTGACCAGCACTGCAAAATGACTGAAGCTATAATGAAGGAAGAGAACTGGCCTGAAGATTACATAAGGGCCGTAATCAGTCACGGTTATGGCATCTGCTCCGATGCTGAGCCACGGACTTTGCTTGAGAAGACCCTCTATGCAATCGATGAGCTGACAGGACTGGTCACCACCAGCGCCCTTGTGAGGCCCTCGAAAAGTATACTGGACATGGAGGCAAGGTCAGTGCGTAAAAAATGGAATGACAAAAGGTTTGCCGCTGGTGTCGACCGCAGCCTAATTGAAAGAGGAGCAGCAAACCTGGGTGTCGATCTGAATGACCTGATAACCGACACGATAATGGGTATGCGTGAGGTGGCAGAAGAGATAGGCCTCAAAGGCAACCCCCAATCATAAGATTTTCGATTGTCAATTTTCGATTTTCGATTTATTGCCTCATTCGCAAATCGCAAATCGCAAATCGCAAAAAAAAGGGCGTCTTCGAAAGAAATCGTGACGCCCTTATTAATTCAGTAAGATTTAGAGTTCCCTTATCTGTATGTTACGGTACCAGACATCATCGCCGTGATCCTGTACACCGACATAACCTTCTGCGGCAACGTTTGCCCAGTCTGGATTCAGTGACGGGAATTTGCTGCCGGCAACGAGCGTGTTCCATTCAGGAGTCCAGAGGTGATACTCAAGAACAGTTTCTCCGTTCTGAATATGCCATACCGAACCTTTATAGACTTTAACCTCAGCGGTATTCCATTCGCCTGCCGGTTTGGCATTCTGAGGGACAGCAGGGATCAGGTCATAAAGTGATCCGGCCTGACGGTTGCCATCCTTGCCTGCCTGGGCATCGGGGTGTTTTAGGTTGTCAAGAACCTGCATTTCCGGCGCAGTCCTGTAAATTTCCCAGTCCGGCACTTCCTGTGCGAGGTAGAATATACCGCTGTTCCCTCCTTCTGATATCTTCCATTCGAGCTTCAGGTGGAAGTTCGTGAATTTCTTATCATAAATGAGGTCACCGCCACCGCCTCCTGCTTCGCCCTTGCCAGAGCCAATGCAATGAAGCGTGCCGTCAACAATTTCCCAACCCTGTTCAGGGAATGCGGTTTTGTTATATCCGCGCCATCCCTGGGTCGAGGAACCGTCGAACAGATATGTCCAGACCTCAGCCTCGGTGGTTTTCTTTTCAGCGTTCTTCTTTTCTTTGCCTGACCCGCAGGAAACAAAAGATGCTGCAAGTACAAGTACAAACATCATTCTAATTACTTTCATAAAGTATAGGTTTTAAGTGATTGGATTACATTTACTTATTTAAGCAGGCATTTCCGGCAGCGTCCATCCGGCGCGGTAGTTATGCTTTATCATCTCCTGTGAGAACTGTTTTGCATTGATCGGATCAGTCATCTTCCTGTCAAAAGTGGGATCCCCGTCAAGGATGCTGAAATGATCTTCTATGCATATCTTAATGGTTTCAGAATCATTAATGTTTGTAAACTCCATCCTGTCACCATCCCACTGAAGGGTTTTATTCAGTCCCTGGAGTCTGACTGCGAGAACACCCATGACTACCATTTCGTTGAACGGTCCGGCCTCAGAAAAGTCTGACTTGGTCATTAACCTTGATTCGGAAGATTCTTTGCATGCACGCACCCAGTCCATTTCATGTGATTCAGTCACGCGACGTTCCGTTTTAGGCGAAACGGGCACGCGCCCTGATAACAGCCATGGATCGCGGCCATAGCATCCGCATATAAGCGTGTCTTTGGTGCCGTGAAAAATACAGCCGCCGTCAGAATCATATGTCTTGCCTACGGGCCATCCTTCCGGTTTCATGGGCTGCAGACCGCCATCGATCCATGTGACTTCAACCTCGGGATATTTCATCTTTGATCCCTTGGGAGCCTGACGCTCGGGGAATATCATTTTGACCATTTCGGCATTGGGTGCACAGTCAGTCAGCAAAAGAGTTGATGTGCCTTCAACCTTCGTTGGATATTTCAGTTTAAGACCCTTAAAGACCGGATGAAGAATGTGGCATGCCATGTCTCCAAGCGCACCTGTTCCGAAATCCCACCATCCTCTCCAGTTCCAGGGAGTGTAGATGCTATGGTATGGACGCATCGGAGCGGGACCGATAAAAAGATCCCAATTTATTGTTTCAGGCGGCCATTCTCCTTTGGCAGGTCTGTTTAATCCCTGGGGCCATATAGGTCTGTCAGTAAATGCCTCCACTTTGCGCACATCACCTATCTCACCGTTTTGCAGCCATTCCGTAATAAGGTTTATTCCTTCACCGGAAGCACCCTGATTACCCATCTGGGTGGCAACTTTGTGTTTGACTGCCAGCTTTGTCAAAAGCCTTGACTCATATACACTGTGTGTGAGAGGTTTCTGGAGGTAAACATGCTTGCCCATGGTCATTGCATGTGATGCAGTCAGGGCATGAGTGTGGTCCGCCGTTGCAATTACAACAGCATCTATTGATTTACCCATCTCATCGTACATCTTTCTCCAGTCCCAGAACCATTTTGCTCCCGGGTATTCTTCAAAAACACCGTTTTTCTTACAATACCCCCAGTCAACATCGCAGAGAGCTACAATGTTTTGTGATTTTAGTTTCTTCAGGTTGTCATTACCCATGCCACCTACTCCAATTCCGGCGATATTAAGCTTGTCACTCGGGGCTTTGTAGCCAAGACCACTGATGACATTGCTGGGAAGAATAGTAAGTCCGGCAATTGCAGCACCGGTGGTGCCCACAAATGACCGTCTTGTGATTTTGTTTTTTTCCTGTTTCATTTTACGGAAGGTTAGAATTGTATTGAAACCTTAAAAGTAAATAATTAATCCGTAAAATAAAACGCCCTGGCAATATTAAAATCTGCCGGACTGTTCTCAAAAAACATTAAATTGCATTAAAGGCATCCGGATGAAAGAAGTAAGATATAATATTGATTTAAAAGAGACTACAAAGCCGGGAAAGATCCTGCGGATTGTTCTGGGCATCATCTGCCTTACAGCAACAGTATGGTTTCTTTTCACAATCAGAGGCACAACGGCTTCAATTACCACCGCATGGATGGCAGTTGCGTTTCTGTCCATTTTTTCTCTCTGGATGATTGCCTCAGGCCTGGGAGTCACCGACAGGTATGTCACAGTGGGAGAAGACAGGATTACACTGAGACAGAACTTTCTGAAACCTCCGGTGGTCTTCACATCGTCAACGCTCAGATACGTTCAATTCATGCCACTGACACTGGAATTCCACACAGACACCGGAAAGGTGACATTAAGGCTTGGAAACTACTATCCCGGGCATACTGCAGGTATAATGGAAGCTGTTGAAAAGTTTTGTGTAAGTAATGGCATTAAGATCAAAGGAATGGAACCTGAGGACATAAACACACAGTCATGAAGCTGAGAATGGGTATGATAGGCGGCGGCGAAGGGTCACTCATCGGACCTGTGCACCGCATGGCAGCACGCCTTGACGGGCTTACGGAGCTTGTCAGCGGCGCTTTCAGCAGCAACCCGGAGATCTCCGCCTCGACGGGTCTGAAGGAAGGTCTCGACAGCTCGCGTATTTACAATACATGGCAGGAAATGATCACCTCTGAAAGCAGGTTGCCCGAGAATATCAGGCCTCACTTTTTAGCCATCGTCACACCCAACCATCTGCATTACGGTCCGGCCAGGATGGCCCTCGAGGCCGGCTTCCATGTCCTGTGCGACAAGCCACTGTGCATGAGCGTGGCTGAAGCAATCGATCTGCATGAAACCGTGGAACGCACAGGCAGGCTCTTCTGCCTTACACATAATTACACCGGGTATCCGATGGTTAAGCGGGCAAGGGAGATGATCCTCGCCGGAGAACTGGGTGCCATCAGAAAAATAGTGGTCGAGTATTTCCAGGGATGGCTCTCCTCTCCCCTGGAGACCACAGGCAACAGGCAGGCAATGTGGAGGGCAGATCCCAAAAGAGCGGGTATAGCCGGAACAATGGCAGACATCGGCACCCACGCCTTTAATATCGCCGAGTATGTTTCAGGACTGGAGGTGGCAGCATTGTCTGCTGACCTTCATTCAATAGGGCCCGGAAGGGTTCTTGATGACGACGGCAACGTATTTCTTCTGTTTGATAACGGGGTCAGCGGCACCCTGCTTGCCAGCCAGGTTGCCATCGGGGAGGAAAACAATCTCTCTGTGCGAATCTATGGGGACCAGGGAAGCATTGCCTGGAGGCAGATGGAACCCAACAGCCTTACAGTCATGTGGCCTGACAGGCCTGTCGAGATATACCGTTCGGGTACCTCCTTCACTGAAATCAGGTTTAACAGGGCCGTTGCATACGAGAATACCGGCAGGACACCCTGAGGGATTTATAGAAGCGTTCGCAAACCTGTACAGGAATTTTGGAATGCACATAATTGCCATGAACGAAGGAAAAAGCCACAATATCATGGCTGACTATCCTGGGATTTACGAGGGTGTCAGGGGAATGAAATTCCTCGAGGCTGTCGTTGCCTCGGGCCTTAATGGCTCAGCAAGGACGGCTGTCTGAACTATTTCAGGAGTTTCAGGTAATAATCACGGCTGATCCTGATGCTCTCCATAGGTGTGTGGGTGACACAGTTATCCTGCTCCAGGAACCAGTATTTCATCCCGGCAGTTTTCGACTGGGCAAGGATGGGATTAAAATCAATGATGCCTTCACCGAGGGTTGCATCTTGCAGTTCAGTGCTCAGATCCTTCATATGCCATACCTGGAAACGGCCAGGGTATTTTTTGAAATAAGCCACCGGATCCTTGCCGGCGGCCGTGATCCATGCAAGATCGAGCTCAAATGTAACCAGCCCCGGGTCTGTATTTTCGACAAGTATTTCATACGGGATCCTGCCATTCATCTCCTTAAACTCAATCTGGTGATTGTGGAACCCGAAGGTCAGACCTGCTTTCTTGCACTTCTCTCCCACCTTGTTGAAATAATCTGCCGTCCTCTGGTAGCTGTCAGTTGAATTGCTCCAATCATCGGGCAGCGAAGGAAGGAAAAGATATTTAATTCCCGCTTCAGCGGTGTCTTCAATCATCTGATCCTCATTATCCGGCCTGATAGCACTGTGCGTACTGAGGGGCACCATTCCCGACTTCTTCACAAGCTTCCCGTATTCCTTTGGCTTGAGTCCGTAGAACTTCCTGTCGCCATAACCTGCCGCCTCAACCCAGTTATATCCGATTGCAGCAGCCTCGGCCAGTGATGAAGCCGGATCCTTGCCCATGGCATCGCGTATTGTGTACAATGCAAGGCCTGTTTTTTTCGATTGCCTTGATGCGGCCATCAATTCGTTGTTAATCAATGGCAATGCAGCCATAACAAGAGCTGATTGTCTTACAAAGTTCCTTCTTGTGGTCATGGTGGGCGGTTAATTGGTTAGTTGTTCTCAAATAAGTTCACAGGCAATGTCTGTTACCTTCGAATAGCAAAAATAGCATTAATTTTATAAGATGAAATGCCCCGGACCATGATGCTGAGTAAAAAACATGACAGCAGTGACAGCCTGATCTGTCTCCTGTGTCCTCATTCATGTCATATAGGGCCCGGAGAAAGAGGAGTATGCGGAGTTCGCGAAAATACAGGAAGCGACATAACTCTCACCACCTATGGGGTTATCACAGGTTGTGCCCTTGACCCTGTCGAAAAAAAACCGCTCTATCATTTTTACCCGGGAAAGCACATCATGTCAGTGGGCTCTTACGGCTGCAACCTGAAATGCGATTTCTGCCAGAACTACCATATTTCACAGCATGTCGGAAAGGAAGGCAGTTATAATATGTCACCGGAAGAGCTGATAAGCCGCTCGCTCAGGGCTTCTGATAATATAGGTATAGCCTTTACGTATAACGAACCGGTAATATGGTACGAATATGTTGTCGACTGCGCCAGGCTGGCATCATCCGAAAACCTGAAAAGCGTGATGGTGACCAACGGATATATCAACAGTGAGCCCCTGGCACAACTTACAGAGGTTATTGACGCCTTCAACGTCGATCTGAAAGCTTTCGGGAATGAATTTTACAGGAAGTACACAGGGGCTTCCCTGAAACCGGTTATGGACACTATAAGGGATATTGCCTCTTCAGGCAGGCATCTTGAAATTACAACACTTATACTGCCGGGACTGAACGATTCCGTTGATTCGATGCGGCAGGAGGCTGAATGGATTGCAAACACTGCAGGCAGTCGCGTTCCGTTACACCTTAGCCGTTATTTTCCAGTGTATAAGCGGGATGACCCTCCCACCCCGGAAGAGACAATACTCAGGCTGAGAGAAACGGCATCTGAATTTCTCGACTTTGTTTACACCGGGAATATGTCAGGGAAAGATTCCGGCTCTGACACCATTTGTCCCGCGTGCCATTCCACGGTAATAAAGAGGCACGGATACTATACTTCCCTTGCCGGCATGTCCGGGGAAGGCAGGTGCCTTAAATGCAATGAGATGATAGTTAAATGGATTTAGGGGATTTTGCTGTTCCCCCTATTTCGATTTGGAAATTTCGCTCAGTTTTTCAAAATAAGCGTCCACCTTTTCCAGCAGATCCTTGCTCACTGTCTTGTAGTAGGTCTTTACCAGTGCAGGATTGTCCTTGCCGGCAGGATGATTGACCCTGTCGATGAATTCATTACGCATGGCTACAGCTTCCTCTATGAGATTCTGAACCTCGGTTCGTTTTTCGCCGGTATGAAGACTTGTAAACAGGAAACAGTCTGAGATGAACTCAAAGAAGAGGAAATCGATATCTTTTTTAAGGTTTTTTACACTGGCCATGACTGCTGATTTTGTTGTAAAGATAAAAATTAATCTTCTTTCTTCCTCCTCTGATATTTGATTATACTCTCATCGGCAAACTGACGGTATAAAAAGATGAGTCGCTTTATGATGTCATTGCCGGTAGTGAGTTGATGATTGTCAATGCTTTTTACAGGAAGAACCATTGGCGATGTTCCGGTAATGAAAGCTGACTTAAAGTCATGCATCTCCGACACCCTGACCGGTTCAAAGACAACCTTGAAACCTTCCCTGAGGCAAATTTCAATTACATATTTCCGTGTTATGCCTGAGAGGACCATACGGTCAGGAGCAGTGTACAAAATCCCTTTTGCATTCACAAAGAATACGTTCGACCGGCTTCCTTCCGTAATAAAGCCATCTTTGTTCACCAGCAGGGCCTCGTAGGCTCTTTTCTTTGAAAGCGCCTCATTCACTGACAGCCGCAGCCTGTTGTTCAGCAGCTTCACTGCCGGGTCAAAGCGCTCGGCACGGTAGAATATCAGGGGGACTCCATCACGAACTGTCGCGTCATCCGGGTATGAGGACGAAATGTAGCAGATGTGCACTGAATGCTCCTGTCCGATAAATGAAACTGTGATCTTTACATTTATCTCCGCAAAGGCCTCCTGCCTGACCAGTGCATCCAGGCCTTCGGCAATCAGTTCAGTAATATCATCCTTCAGATCATATCTTGTTGAAATCCCCTCTTTAAGTCGCTTCATGTGATCATCGAAAAAGAGAGGAACTCCTCCCCTTGTCCTTATCACTTCATAGAAGGAGACTTCACCCGTTGCGATCTCTTCTTCGCGGCCGACGGGAAGGATATTGCCATCCAGGAAATAATATCTGCCGAAACACTCCATGGCTGTACCTGATAATGCAAATGTATTAATAAATCGGACCGGGCGTAAAAGTAATTATCTTCGTATTTTCCTGCAAGAATGTACGCAATTGTAGACATAGAGACCACAGGAGGAAGCGCCAGGCTTGAGAGGATTACCGAAATAGCCGTTTACATACACGACGGGAACCGCATTGTCGACGAATACTCCACGCTGGTCAATCCTGAACGTAACATCCCCTACTTCATCACCGCACTTACAGGCATAAGTAATGAAATGGTCGAGGATGCCCCCAGGTTTTTTGAAATTGCGAAGAAGATTGTTGAGATCACTGAAGGAAATATCTTCGTTGCGCACAATGCACGCTTCGATTATTCATTCATAAGGCAGGAATTCAGCATGCTGGGTTACAATTTCAAGGCCCCGTTGCTTGATACGGTATCACTTAGCAGGAAGCTGCTGCCCGGGCATAAGTCGTACAGTCTCGGAAATCTGTGTAAGGAGCTGGGCATTGAGATCGTGGGCAGGCACAGGGCTTCGGGCGATGCCCTTGCCACTGTCAGGCTGATGGAGCTTCTCCTCGAAAAGGACAGGGAACAGAAAAACGGCAGTCTTGTCAAAAACCGCAAGGCGTCAAAGCTGCATCCGTCACTCGATATGCAGAAGATAGAGGATCTCCCCGAAGAGCCGGGTATATATTATTTTCACAATGAATCCGGTGAGATCATTTATGTCGGGAAAAGCCGCAATCTGTACCAGAGGGTGAACACCCACCTTTCAAACAACACCTCATCAAGAGAGATGGAGATGCGCTCCATGATCGCTGACATAAGCTGGGAACGTACCGGAAGTGAGCTGGTGGCCCTCCTTCTTGAATCAGCTGAGATAAAGACGAGGAAACCCCTGTTTAACAGGGCCCAGCGCCGCACAGGGTTCCGATGGGGCATTTACAGTTATACGGATGAAAAAGGATACGTCAGGTTTGAGTACAGGAATGTGAAGGATGACGCCGTTCCCCTTGCTCTTTTCACCTCCAAGGAAAACGTAAGGGCTAAGCTTGAACAGGTCATCAGCGAATACAATCTTTGTCAGAAGCTATGCGGGATGTATGAGACTTCCGGTCAGTGTTTCCACAGACAGGTGAGCCTGTGCCGCGGAGCCTGCTGCGGGGAGGAAGATCCCCGGAATTACAATGAAAGAGCTCTTCTGGCCCTTGATGAATTTGTCTTCAGGGAAAGAAATTTCTTCATCGTTGACCGAGGCAGGGACACTGAGGAGAGATCAGCAGTTAAGATCGTAAACGGCAAGTATGCCGGCTACGGCTATTTCAATATAAATGATATGGGATTTGGATTAACCGCTATCCATGATTGTATCAAAAATGCCAGTGATAACCGCGACATCCAGGTCATAATCAAGGGTTATCTGAAAAATCACCGCGTGGAGAAAATTATTGATTTCTGAAAGGGCCGGCCACAAGTGTTTTCTTAATATATTTGTTTAAACCTACACAACCCCGGACAGATGTCGCTTTTTACACGTACAACAAAAGAACTGACGGTCAAAATCGATGAGTTCTTTGATTCCGTCGAGATCGGTATCCTGATTTTCAAGGAAGGAGTCAAGGCTTATGTCAATGGAGACCATGACGCATTCCAGAATCATCTGACCAGGATAGATGAGCTTGAGAATAAGGCAGACAAACTGCAGAGAAGCATTGAGAATGACATGATGGTTCATTCAATACTGCCGCAGCAGAGGAGTGAGATAGTGAAGCTGCTGTGGCAGCTTGATGAGATCCTTGACACTGCCAAGAGTACGCTGAATGAATTCTACATTGAGATGCCTCATATACCCCATGCCCTGGCACAGGATTTCACTTCGCTGGCTGAGGTATCCGGTAATGCGGCGGAGGAGCTGATGCCGGCAGCACGGGCCTTTTTCAGGGAACCGTATGCAGTAAGGGAAAAACTCATTAAAGTCTATTTCTTTGAACGCGAGACTGATAAGGCAGCATTCCAGATGAAGAAGAAGGTGTTTCATGAGATGAATGATCTGTCACTGGCCGAGAAGGCGCATATACGTTACATAACCCATCATATTGAAAGTATCTCCGACACGGCGCAGGATGCGGCTGATCTTCTTGCCTCGATGGCCATCAGGCTAATGCTCTGATATATGATCATACTGTTTATTTCGAGCGGACTTTTTCTGGGATGGACCCTGGGGGCCAACGATGCTGCAAATATCTTCGGATCAGCTGTCGGCTCAAGGGTGCTTTCATTCACCAGGGCAGCCGTAATCGCTTCGGTATTTGTTATTCTGGGAGCCGTAGTGCAGGGATCAGGCGCTTCTGATACACTCGGCCGTCTTGGTTCAGTCAATGCCATCGGAGGCGCTTTCACCGTTGCCCTTGCCGCCGGCGTTACTGTCTATTTCATGACCAAGGCGGGATTGCCTGTATCGACCACCCAGGCAATTGTCGGCGCTATAGTCGGATGGAACTTCTTTACAGACAATGCGATAGATACGAAGTCGCTGGTCCAGATCGTCACAACCTGGATAACAGGCCCGGTTCTCGGTGCACTTTTTGCCTATGCGCTGTACCACCTTGTCAGGATTACCAGGAAAAGAATTAAGATACACCTGCTGCTCTACGAATCTTATATCAGAACAGGATTGATGATGGTTGGCGCCTTCGGGGCATTCAGTTTGGGTGCCAACAACATTGGCAACGTCATGGGCGTGTTTGTGCCCAGCGTCTCCCTCGGTGATGCAAACTTTGGCTTATTCAGCCTCAACGGAGCACAACAGCTTTTCTTCCTTGGCGGTATCGCCATCGCAGCAGGCATTGTGACATATTCGAAAAAGGTCATGGTGACTGTCGGAGCAAACCTTCTCGAACTTACCTCCGAAGCCGCTCTCGTTGTAGTGCTTTCACAGGCACTTGTGCTTTTCATATTTTCATCATCTTCGCTCTCGGGTCTGATGGTAAGGATCGGCCTGCCTGCAATTCCGCTCGTGCCTGTATCAAGCACACAGGTCGTGGTAGGATCAGTTATAGGAATAGGCCTTTACAAGGGGGTAAGAAATATTAACCTGAAGGTGTTGGGCAGTATAGCTTCGGGCTGGATAACCACGCCTGTGGCGGCAGGACTGCTCTCATTCATGCTCCTCTTCTTTGTGAAGAACCTGTTCGGGATCGACGTAGGTCATTCAGTGAGACCTTTTGCCGGAGTTGCCGAAGAAATGAACGTGGCACAGATAATTAAATACAGCATTGTAATATTACTGGTAATAACAGCTGCCTACCTCGTTTATATGCTCCTGGCAGAAAAGAAAAAGACAGACAGGCTGAACAAAAAATATTATTAATCAGTTCAGGAAGGAATATTTTTTTCCGTACTCCATCATCTGGCCAAGGAAGTCTGAACAATATTCGACCTTTACGTCTGTAATTTTACCCCCTGCATCGACAACCGGTACCAGGACAGGGTTGACGAAACCGCTGTAAGGCGCCAGGTTAAGCTTTTCATATCGTGCAAGTATCTCGGCATGGAGCACGGGATCAATCTTAACTCCGTAATCCTCGATCATGTTCTTCCCTGCTTCAAAATCACCCTCGGATTTTATACGCTGTACCTCCTTAAGCATCTCACCGAACAAAACCCTTAACTTCTCATAGTCATTAATCTTTACGAAGGTCTTGCCGTCACGTGACACCATTTCAATTACGTTGTCCTTACTACCCTTCCCGTACACCCAGTGGGCTATTGCTGCGCGGTTTCTCATGTGAGCCTGTTCAATATCCTTTCCTGGTTTTATCCTCACAACCTGGGTGATAAGGCCGTTACGGATAAAGCTGTCGTACATGGCTTTAGCCGGTTCAACTGATTCCATCAGTCCTGTTTCAACCATTTTGGGATCCATCATGTAATAAAGAGCGAAGAGATCAGCTCTCGCCTCTTCGAGTGGTGAGGCGTAGTTTTTAAGGGCGTTGGGATCGGTACCCGGAGCAAGTTTGCCGCTTGCGTGGCCTATGCACTCATGCATGTCGGTGTGAAGGGCATCAGAAACAGAACCATACTTAACTGCCCTGTCAATCTCAGCCTGGTCAAAGGCAAATTCTTCAAGAAAACCGCTGCCTCTCGATACTATATCCTTAGCATCGGTGATATTTGCCAGGGTGACCGATTTGGACCCGGACTTCGATCCTGATCCAGTTTGAGTTGGGGAGGTTGATTCCAAGCGGAGAGGCAGGGAAGCAGTCGCCACCCAGCATTGCAACATTTATCACACTGGCAGCCACACCTGTCACTTTCTCCTTACGGTACCGGGGATCAACCGGTGAGTTATCCTCAAACCACTGTGCATTCGCGGTGATAATTGAAGTGCGTTTTGATGCTTCCATATCTTTATAATCAACCACCGACTCCCACGTGGCCTTCATCCCCAGCGGGTCACCGTAAGTCTCAATAAATCCGTTTATGTAATCAACTGAAAGACCCGTGTTGCCTGCCCATAAAACATTATAATCATCCCAGGTTTTGAGATCCCCAGTCTTATAATAGTCAATCAGCAGTTCAATCTCTTTTTTCTGGGTATCGCTTAGGGCAACATTCTTAGCCTTTTCAAGCCATGAAATTATCATGTCGATAGCCGGGCCGTAGAGACCGCCGCTCTTGTAAGGTATTTCAACCAGCTTGCCGTCAGTCTTCACTACCTTTGTATTCAGTCCCCATGATACAGGCCTGGGGTCAGCAGGGTCAGCCAGGGCGGCATAATACTTTTCAACTTCCGCCTGTGTCACACCTTCGTAGAAATTATTTGCTGAAGAAGTGATCATATCGGTACCCTCGGTCTGGTCCACCCTTTTTGCGTACAGGGCAGGGTCAAAGATTACCGGTGTAAGCATTTTTGTCAGCTCATCTGCGTTCTGACCATCCCTGAGGGGAAGAAGGGAGGAATCGCTTCCGCTCACCAGGGCAGCGAAATATTCTGCGGAAAAACCCGGGATGAACTTGTCATTCGAATAATGATGGTGAATGCCGTTGGCAAAGAAAACCCTCTTCGCCCACGTTGTGAATGATGAGTATTCAGTTGCCTGCCTGTCACCGCTGTATGAGGCAATGATTGCCTCCATGGTCTTCCTTATCACAAGATTGTACCTGAAGTTCTGGTCCCACAGTATGTCCCTGCCGCAGAGTGCGGCCTCTGACAGGTAATAAATGAGCTCCTTCTCGCCGGCTGTTAACTGTTCAAAGCCCGGGAGACGGTATCTGAGGACACTGATATCTTCAAACCTGTCTACCTGATAGGTAAATTCATCCGTTACGGCAGCCTCTTTCCCGGCCTGCCCGCATGAGGCAAATAACACAATTCCCATAGTTGCAATTGTTCCGATTAATAGGTTTGTCTTCATGACTGACACTTGTTTTAAACAGGTAACTAAGTTACAAAATGCCGCGGCACATTGGCTCACTTTTATAATTATCAGAGTCCGAGAAGATCCATTACACCGTTTATGAATGTAAGCGGGTGAGCCGGATTGCCGGGAACGTAAAGATCAATATGATGGTTGCTGATGAAGCTTCTGTTCAGTGCAGGGCTCCCTTCAAAGATACCTCCGCTGATTGCATCGGTACCGGCAAGGATAATAATTTTAGGTGATGGCACAGCGTCATGGCATATCTCAAGGGCTGCGGCCATGTTCTCAGTCACCGGACCGGTGATTACAATACCGTCAGCATGACGGGGTGATGCAACAAACTCGATGCCATAGCGTCCGAAATCAAAGTTGACATTGCCTGTTGCTGCCAGTTCCATCTCGCATGAATTATCGCCGCCTGCTGATACCTCCCTCAGCTTGAGGCTCCTCCTGAACAATCGCCTTACATCCTTTCGTATAACGGTTTCGTCTATCCCCGGAGCTCCTGCCCGACCGGGCATGATCATAAGATCTTCCCTTTTGTTTGACGCAATCCGGTAGTCATTTGTAAACCTGATCCTTCCGGGAAGAAAAAGCGCACACTCATTACAGAAGGCACACTTTCCAAGATCGATTGCCCCTTTTTGCCTGTCAATTGCACTGACAGGGCACAGGTCAGAGACCGACTTAATCTCGCTTTCAGTTATATCATCCGAAATTACCGGAAGGCCCCTGAACCTCTCAGATACAGGCTGTTTCCGAAGGTCAGGTATGAACTGTCTCCCGTGGCTTGAAAGTATTCTTAATTCTTTTAACATTCCTGTGCGTTGGTTATAGCTTACAGATCATGACCGCAATAAGAAAGGTTAAAGCTTTTGTTGCAAACGGGGAAATCGGAAATTTCCTGGTTACGCACCGCCAGCGCCAGCGACATCCAGTTATGGAGCGACGGGTCCTTGACTTTGTAATAAGAAATATTGCCATCTCCGTCAGTATGGGCAATATGGCATATTTCACCCCTCCATCCTTCCGTAACTGAAACTGCAAAACTGTCAGGCCTGAGTTTGTAATCATATACCGGTTTTGCTGTGTTTTTCTCTTTGTTTCTCCATATTCCGATAAGCTCTTGTATGGTTCTCACCGACTCCCTGACCTCCTGCTTACGCTGAATACCGCGCGCCAGCACATCACCCGTTTCCTGCATAACAGTTTCGATCCGGTGTGTTTTATAGTACTGGAATGGATGCGTCTCACGCGTATCTCGAAAGATGCCGCATGTACGTGCAGCCATGCCAACAGCTCCTGTACTCAGAGCCTGCTGCCTGGTAACTATCCCGATATCCTCAAACCTGCCAAGAACCGTCTGCAGTGAATAAATGCGGTCAGTTATTTCGGAGAAACGTCTGCCCGAGTTGTCAAGCACCCGGAATATCTCATCAGCAATATCATCAGTCATTTGATAATTGGAGCCGCCGGGTCGTATGAGGCCTTTTCCAAACCGGTTTCCGCACCAGTACTGCGTGGTGTTGATTATTGTCGTCCTGAGGGCTTCGCACACCACCTGGCCAAGCTGGTATGCCACGTCACCGCACAATGCGGCAGTATCTCCGATATGCACAGCGATCCTTTCCATTTCAAGGGCAATGCACCGCTCTATCTTCAAGGCATCACTTACTTCTAACCCTGCTAATGATTCAATCAGCTGTGAATGTGCCAGTGCGTGTCCTACAGAAGTATCACCGGCTATGCTTTCTGACAGGATACATCTTTGCAAGGGGCTCTTCTTCCCGGAAAACAATTTTTCAATTCCCCGGTGCTGATACCCCAGTTGTATCTCAAGATGGAGGACTTTTTCACCGTTGCAGACAAATCTGAAATGACCCGGTTCGATAACTCCGGCATGGATTGGCCCCACTCCCACCTCATGAAGCTCTTCGCCTTCAATCTCATAGAACGGGTAATTGTCCATCGTGCTGAGTTTGTCGTGGCGGTCATGCGGGTATCTGACCGGTTTCATCCACGGATGCCCTTCAAATTGAATTCCGTATTGCTCGTGTATCTCACGTTCAAAAATGTGAAGCTGCGGACAGACCGGAGTTATTGATTTCAGCACTGACTTTCCATTGCCCATTTCGTGACAGAAAACCCTTATGCTTCCCGTCAGGTCATCTGCAATACAGCAGTACAGTCTCAGCCTGTCAGCCGTCCCATGAAGGTAATATGCCAGGCAGTGGCTGGTCTCGGGTGTCAGATGTTCTGCTATCTGAGTGTAAAAATCATTGTACCCGGACAACGGTATCTCCTTAATATCAAGGGGAGTTGAATTGTTCTTTAGTTCCGAATATAACCGACCCATCATCATTTCTACTTAGGTAACATTTCAAAGCTCCGGATTATCAGGTCAGCCAGGAAAGGCGGCTGATAGAAGCACATCAATATAACTATGCCAAAAAATACAAACTGGCTGATTGTCTCTGCAGGGTTTACCTTGCCAGGCAGAACTGTATTATTTTCAATCCTGGGTCCGGAAAAAGTAATATGCATGATCCTGATGCTCATCGCATAAACAATAAAGCAAAGCAGGACAATCACTGCAATCAGCACAAACCACTGATCAGTCAGCACCAGGCCCCTGAAGATCATCAGTTCGGAAATAAACATTCCGGACGGCGGGATTGCAAGTATGCAGACCATCCCCGTTAAAAGGACCATCGCGCCTGCTGGGTACAGGTTCATGTACCTGCCGCATTCGTCAAGTTTAAATGTATTAAGCACCCTGGAAAGTTGCCCCATCTGGTAAAAGAGACCTGCTTTGGTGAATGAATGGAGAACCACCAGAAGAAGGGCGGCATAATAACCTGCGCCCCCGACACCGGTGGCTATGGCTACCAGACCCATAATCTCGAGGCTCGAATATGCAAGCATGCGCTTCAGATGCTTGGCTTTGAGCATGTATCCCGCAGCTATTGTCAATGACAACAATCCAGCAAGGATAAGTACATGGTTCATGAAAGGCAGGATTGATGTTGAAGAGAACAGGGTGTAGACGCGGAAAATTGCCAGGAAGCCGACATTCATAAGCGTTGTTGAGATCAGGGCGCTGATCGGAGGCGGTGCCACGGAATGTGCATCAATGGTGACCGTATGCATCGGGAAGAGACCCATCTTGGTGCTGAACCCGACCAGCACAAACACAAAGGCAATCTTCAGATAGAGCGGACTGGCGTTGTCGATGACATGGGCAAAATAGGTAAATGACAGGTTTGGAGCATCGCCCCTGCCGTAGATAAACCCTAAAAACAGTATTCCAAGGTATGCCAGGGCAATACCGGTTGAGCAGATAAAAACATATTTCCATGTTGCCTCAAGAGCCATCTCAGTGCGGTCATGGTAAATGAGAACCGCCACAGCTAGGGTGGTGGCTTCAACAAAAATCCACAGCACAGTCATTGTGTTCGCCAGGTATGCACCTGCCATGAAAGTCATCAGGGCCACCAGTGAAGTATGGTAAATACTGTGCCTTTTCGCATCGTTATTTTTTGTGTAGATAAATCCGTGCCAGATTGTCGGAACAGCCAGGCATGCCAAAACCGAAAGCAGAAGAACCCCGGTGCTGTCAAAGGTGAAATATGTCAGTTCAGTTGCGTTCAAATGTGTCCATGCAAACACTGTAAACCATATAAGAAGCAAAGCGAAGGCGGATGTCATTACGGTGGTGAAGGCTTTGTTCCGCACCAGAACAATCAGGGCGCTGATTATGACAGACACGATCAAAAATAACAGCAGCATCATTTCTAATCTTTTAACATGGTCAGTTCGTTTGTATGCGGTTTTAGCCGCAGCCCGAAGAATCCCAGGATCAGAACCCCTACAAAAATGTCGAGAAGGATTCCGATATTTATCATCATGGGCATCTCATTTCCGATTGCAAGGGAAAACATGAACACCGCATTCTCAATGATCAGGAAGCCGATCAGGTGCGAGATTATCAGTTTGTGCGTCACAATCAGCAGCATCCCGGTGAACAGCGTAAACAGGGCTATGGCCAGGTATATCGTATTGATGAAGGGGTTAATGAGGATATTTGCCAGAATAACACTTATCAGCAATCCGAAGATTGAAAATATCAGCAGATAAAATCCTGGCATCGCCAGCCTGTGAACCTTGGTCACCCCTGAGCGGTTAATTATCCTTGTAAGAAGATAAGGCAGAACAACGGCTTTGAAAATTAAAGTCTCTGCAACGATAAACAGCAGGTTGGCGGTGTTGACTTCATTCAGCCCGAATATGGCAATGCCGCAAAGCAACAGACCCTGGATGCCTATCAGTTTGACATATGTCGTCAGCCGGTCAGCTGATGAAAAATACATCAGGGTAACTGCAAAAAATACTATCAGGTAATTTACCATTTCCCTAAACCAGTTTATCAGTCAGTATTATTATTACAACAAATGCTATCCATGCAATTGCAGAAAGTGTAAGGATGAATTTTGGATTCTTATTCATCTTGTTCCTTGCCCTGAAGGATTCAGTCAGGCCGATGATTACTGCAAAAAGAGCCTGAACGGCAAAAAACAAAAATGCCTGAAGGAATATGTTCCATCCTGCAGGTACGATCAGATTGTAAATAAGTGAACCGTACAATGCGAATTTCAGGTATGAACCGATGTGGATCAGCGCTTTGTCAAAACCGCTGTAATCAAGGATCATCACCTCATGTATCATCGTTAGTTCAAGGTGTGTTTTGGGGTCGTCAACCGGTACTCTGCTGTTTTCGACAAGTGTGATCTGGATGAGCAGGTACACTCCTATTATGCTGTAGATCATCACATAATCATTCCCTGTGATGAAGAAATTATTAAATATGTCAGTGAAGGATGTATAGCCGGTAAACATTGCAAAGGTGGCAAGCAGGATAAAAAACGCCGGTTCCACAAGCATTGAAAAGAAGGCTTCGCGGCTTGCACCCATGCCTTCGAAACTGCTGCCGGTATCAAGGGCGGCGATGACCGTAAAGAATTTCCCGAACGCCAGCATATAGGAGAAAAAGACAAAATCGCCCTCAAATGACACAAGCGCCCTCTGTTCAGCAAACGGGATGACCAGCATGGCGCAGAGTATGCTTGCCAGCGTAATAACAGGGGCAATCTGAAAGATCAACCCGGTCGTTGTGCTGAATACGCTGCCCTTCTTCATCAGAACCGATATGTCCTTTAGTGGCTGGAAAAAACCCGGCCCTTTCCGGCCTGACGAAAGGCTTTTGGTCCTTAGTATCACTCCGGGGAAGAAGAAGGCTGCAACCACTATCAGAATAAACCCTGTCATGCTCATAAAATATTTAAAACTGCCAGCAGGAGCACCAGCAGCATGAAGACAAATGCATACAGTATGTAGTGCTGTATCTGCCCGGTCTGCATGACAGCGATCTTTTTCAGAAGACCTGAGAGCCATCCTGAGGGCTTATCGATCAGCAGCTTTTTGAAGATATCGTCATTATGCGAGACAAAGGTTCTTTTTTGCGGGAAGATCTCATCGTCCCTGATCTCTTCCATGACTTTCCTGCCCTGCAGCAAGGGTTTTGCAATGTGATTGTAATTATAGGCATAGGATGTTGCGGTGTACTGTTGTCGTGCAGTGCCTGCCGTGTAACCGCATCCCCATGTCGGTCCTGTCTCAACCGGTTTACCCTTAAGGTGAAAATACCTGTAAACAAGCAATAAAATGACAGTTAGAATAAATATACCTGCCAGAAGACTGATCTGAGACAGATTTGTAATAAAAGGCCCCCTTGTCAAAGCCACGTCTGACAGATTGAATGTCTGTGCGGCGATGCTGAATACTGGCTTAACTATCAACCCTGACCCAAGGCCGATAAGCAAAATAAAAATTACGGTGATGTACTGCGGCAGGATCATGTTTTTACCCACTTCACCGGCACTGGAGGCATGTTCCGATCGGGGCTCGCCCAGGAATGTCATGCCGAAAGCCTTCGTAAAACAAAAAATTGCGAGTCCCCCGATAAGTGAAAGCGCGACAACGGTTCCCAGGATAAGCATGGATTGAAATAAATTCGCTGCTGAAAGGCTTTTAAACATCCCCATGTAGATAAGATATTCTGAGATAAACCCGTTAAACGGCGGCAATCCGCAAATAGCAAGCGACCCGATCAGGAAAAGAAATGCAGTATAAGGCATTTTCTTCATCAGTCCGCCCAGTTGTTCGATATTGCGCGTATGTGCAGCCTTATAAACTGACCCGGCATTGAAAAAGAGAAGCGATTTGAACAGTGAGTGATTCAGTACATGTAGCATACCCCCGGCGAAACCCAGCAGCGCCAGCGGCGTGTTTTCCGTTGCCAGTCCGATCATCCCCAGTCCGATACCAATTCCGATAATACCGATATTTTCAATGCTGTGATAGGCCAGCAGCCTTTTAAGGTCATGCTGGACTATTGCCATCATAACTCCCATTACACCTGATATAATTGAAATGATGAGTATTATAATTCCGATCAGGAGCAAATCTGACTGCACCGACATCAGCACTCTGAGTATCCCGTAAATGCCCATCTTGATCATTACTCCGGACATCACGCCTGATACATGTGACGGGGCTGCAGGATGCGCTTCGGGAAGCCAGGTATGAAGCGGAATGAATCCGGCTTTTATCCCGAAACCGATAAAGAAAATTATGAAAAGCGGAATATTGGAGTGGTTTGAAAAATAAGATCCGAGAGCATCAAAACTCATTTGTCCGGTAGCCTTTTCAACAAGTAATAATGCTATCAGAATAAAGAACATACCAACATGCATCTGGATCAGGTAACTGATGCCTGTTTTTAAAATAGTTCTGTCTTCCGCGTCAAAAATCACAAGAAAAAAAGATGAAAGGGCCATTATCTCCCACGCTATCAGGAATGATAATCCGTCACGGAACATCACCACCATCATCATCGAAAGGTAGAGCCAGATGTAGGAAAAGTAATGTATCGAAAAACGAAGGGCGTTTTTGCCCGCATAATAAGGTTCAAGGTATCCTCTCGCATAAAGAAATCCAATGAAGGCGGTAATGTTTATAACGACGATAAAGAATGCGGAGAGTTTGTCGATGGTCAGAATGAAGCTTCCCTGAAGGAACGGAATGGTGAGTGGTATATCAAGTACCTGAACACTGCCGGCAAGCAATTTATAACTCCATGCTGAAGTCAGTGCAACAGCACCTGCAAGCAGGAACAGGGCATAAAAATATTTGAGTGACCTGGGAATAAAGAAGATCAGTATTGACAGAAAAATTAATGCCGTAAAGAGGCTGCCGTTCATTATCAGGAATAAACAAATCAACTACGCCCGCAAAAGTAAAAGAAATTCTTTTACAGATTCGAAATAAACCGGCAGCATTTAAATCTGCTATACTTCAAGCTGGTTTGAACTGCCTTTTACACTTAGCACTTTTGTATTGCCTCCGTTCGGCAGGTTCGGGTCAAAAGGCTTGTTCGAGATCCAGGATCCGCATGTAAAGTCAGGAACGTCAATGGAAGCTGACCTGTTGGCTACCGACCACTCGCTGAGGGGGGTAATGACGCTCCAGAGGGCGGCATCGTAAACATCCTGATCTACAGGCAGTCCGTTGCGAAGGCAGTCAATAAGCCTCCAGTCCATCATGAAATCCATCCCTCCGTGACCTCCTATTTCTTTCGCCATCTCTCCCACTCTTTTCACAATCTCAGGAGTGTACTTATCCTCAATAACTTTGAAATCCTCCTGTGAGAGCCATGAGTGACCGAGAGCTATTCTCTCAGGAGAAGGCCACTTGCTTGCAACTCCTTTTGTGCCGCTGACCAGGTGAATGCGTGAGTAGGGCCTCGGGCTTGAGACATCATGCTGTATCATTATGGTTCTCCCGCCCTGGGTCTTGACAACGGAAGTGTTCATATTGCCCCTGTACTGTTTACCTGCGAAAGGCTGGAAAAACGGATCTTCCTTAGCCAGTTGACCAAGATCGGCTGCCATCGAAAAATCGTTCGACGACACTGAGGTCATGTAGTCCATCCTGTCCCCGCGGTTGATATTCATGATCTGGCAAATCGGGCCCAGTCCGTGAGTGGGATAAAGATTGCCGTTGCGGACGTTTTCTTTCAGGCGCCACATGTCGGCATAACCGTTTTTGTCATAGGTGTACTCCCAGCGAAGGTCATGTATGTATGCTCCTTCACCGTGTATTATCTCTCCAAACAAGCCCTGCCGCGCCATATTCAGCGTCAGGAGCTCAAAAAAGTCATAACAGCAGTTCTCGAGCTGCATGCAATGCATCTTTGTCCTTTCGGAAGTCTCCACCAGCTGCCAGCACTCATCGACAGTCTTCGCTGCCGGCACTTCCACTGCCACATGCTTTCCGCTTTCCATCGCACGGACTGCCATGGGGGTATGCCAGGCCCACGGAGTGCATATATAAACAAGGTCAATTTCAGGGTCATCGCACAGCCCTTTCCATGTCTCCTCGGAGCCGCTGAACGACTTCGCCTGGGGCAGGCCGAACCCGGCAATCATCGCCTGCATCTTATCAACCCTGTCGGGGTACTTGTCACACAGGGCTGATATTTCCACTCCCTCGATGTGGGTCATGCGTTCAACAGCTCCCGGACCGCGCTGACCGAGGCCGATAAATCCAATCCGCACCTTTGCCATAGCCGGGGCGCCGTAGCCTGTCATGTTAAACTTCTGTGTGTGACCGGCCAGCACTGCTTTCCTGACCTCAGGCATTATCTCAGGTGTCTCCTGTTTACGGGTACAGGATGATACGGCAGTTGCAGATAATGCTCCTGCGCCGGCAACAGCAGCCGTACGAAGGAAATTCCTTCGGTTTGTTTTCATAATAATCAGTTCAGGTTTGTAATTGTATCAGGTATGCAATTTACAAACTTCCTGATTATAAAAAATGCCCGGAAGGCTAACTCTCTTTCTTCTCTGCTGCGGATTTTCTCTTCCTGATGATGTCACCGGCGACTGATCCCACGAGGAAACCCATTACCATACCCCATGGGATCATCAGGTACCAGTTTGATTTTATGGTGCACGTTCCGGAGACACAACCCACATATTTCCAGTAGAAAAATCCACCGAGGGTACCAAGCAATGCGCCGGTTATCTCGGGAAGAAATTTTTTAAAGAAGCTTTTATTCATTTATACCGTTTAGTATCAATAACATTTCTGAAGAACTCTTGTTCTTTCACTTTTTCATTTTCCCAGTTGAGCACCTTCCGGGCTTCAGTTGCGTTTTCCTTCAGCTCTGCAAGGAGCTTCCTGTCATCCCTAAGTCTCTCAAGAGCGCCTGCAATTGTGTATGGCGTCACATGACTGAGGATAAGACCGCATGCATACCGTCTGACCACAGCTGAGACCTCTGGTAAGGGCGAAACTATTGCAGGTATGCCTGCTGCAATATAATCAAATAACTTGTTTGGCAGGCTGAAACGCTGATTGATGCAATTGTCAGGATCAAGTGAGAGTCCTGCATCACAGATCATTGTAAACTGCATCATCTCTTCCCATTTCATCCTTGGAAGAAAAATCACGTTGCTCCTTAGCCCCTTTACAGAAACAGCCTGTTTAACCTCCTCTATCATATCTCCTGATCCTGCTATGATCAGCCGGACTCTCTCCAGCATTGTCATGGCGTTGACCAGTTCCATGATGCCCCTGCCCGGATTGATGCCGGACCCCTGGTAGATGACAAGCAGGTCGTCCTTCCCGACTCTCAGGTTATCACGGTTGTACGGAATAAGCTCATCTGTTGACGGAGCAACATTCATGATGACTGCCGGATCCACCCCGTATTCATTCCTGTACAGATCGGCAATTGAGTTGCTGACTGTGATCATGTGACGGACTTTTGGCACAAGCCGTCTCTCTGCTCTTTTCCAGACAGAATATTTGAACTTTCTTTCCGCCAGTCCGAACTGACCTGTGAAGTACTCATGAGCATCGTAAACAAGGGGCTTGCCGAAGAGACGCGATACATAAAAACAGGGAATGAGGGTATCGAGATCATTGGCAACATACAGGTCTGATCTCCTGCTGAGCAGACGCAAAAGCAGTGATAAATTAAAAAAGATATACATCAGGGGACCACGTCTGAAAAGCACCCTGAGCCGTTTGATCCTTATGCGGGGCAGGAAGAGAGAGGGCGACGCTCCGGTATTTCTTCCGATGAGAGTCACCGTGAACCCCATTTCTGTGAGTAACAAAGCCTGTTTCTGAACCCTCATGTCAGTTGAGAGATCACTTATAACGGCTATGGTTGCTCTCATCTTCAATTTGTTGCACCCAAAGAAAGATTGTCTCCTCCATATTTAGGATCAGAAAGATACGAAAGATTTTTTTAGCTAAGTTTGTGCTGATTTTTTTATGGACTTTGAATGGATACCCGGAATAGCTGTACAGTTCACCTTGTAAGCTTCAATATACCCTACCCTCCGGACTACGGAGGTGTGATGGATGTCTTTTATAAGATATCATCCCTTAAGAAGCAGGGTGCAAACGTCATACTTCACTGCTTCAGTTACGGGCGAACCCGTTCCAGGACCCTTGAGCGCGAATGCCTCAGGGTACATTATTATCGCCGAGACCTTAATTTTTTTCATCTCTTCAGCAAGGAACCTTTCATAGTTCTTTCACGGCACAGCGATTCGCTGCTGAAACACCTGCTTGCCGACAAACACCCGATAATTTTTGAAGGACTGCATACAACACACCTGCTGGGTCATCCTTCCCTTTCAGACCGCATGGTCATGGTCAGGACACACAATATAGAGCATATCTATTACCGGAACCTCGCCCTCAACGAGAAAAATCCGCTGAGGAAGTGCTTTTTTAATTCAGAAGCCCGTAAGCTTGAGCTGTACGAACCTAAACTTGCAAAGGCATCCCTCCTGCTGACGATCTCACCGGGGGATACGGAGTATTTCAACTCCAGGTACGGCAATGCCCTTTTCGTCGGTCCTTTCCACCCGGTTAACGAGTGCAGCTCACATGACGGCAAAGGCGACTATGTGCTGCTTCACGGCGATTTCTCGACATCTGAAAACAATGCCGCAGCAAGGTTCATCCTGAATGAGGTGGCTGCCCGGTGGAATTTTAAAACTGTCATCGCCGGCAAAAGGCCGTCCGACGGGATGATGCAGGAAGCTGCACGGTTGAAACATGTCAGGGTCATACCCAACCCCTCCCTGGTCCAGATGAATGACCTCATCAGCAATGCCCAGATATGCCTGCTGAATGCATCCCAGCCCTCAGGGATGAAGCTCAAACTGATCAATGCACTCTGCCAGGGACGGCACGTGATCACATCAGAATCCGTTGTTGCCGGCACACACCTCGAATGCCTGTGCAATATTGCCGGAACTCCTGATGAATGGATAAACCTTACAGGCAGGCTCATGAAGGAGGATTTCACCGCTGAGATGAAGGAAAAACGAAAACTGCTGCTGGGTGAAGTTGCAGATAATAACCTTAATGCCAGTAAGATAATTGAGTCTATCAAAAGTAACAATTCACCTGTCTGAGGTTACTGCGGTTACTGATAAATCCTGCGCTTGTTAAGTTCCCGTCTGTAGGCAGCCGCATACCTGTTATGTTCTGAAAGGGTGCGCGAAAAGTGGTGGTAACCAGAAAAATCGGCTTTGGCTACAAAGAATAAGTAATCATGTTTTTCAGCCTTCAGGACAGCTTCAAGGGCCGTTTTGGAGGCACAGCGCACCGGCCCTGGCGGCAAACCACTGTATTTGTAGGTGTTATACGGTGAGTCAACGTCAAGGTGCTCATTCAGTACTCTCCTGATTGTGAAATCATTAACTGCAAATTTCACTGTGGGATCGGCCTGAAGGGGGATGCCCTCCCGGAGCCTGTTGATATAAACACCGGCTATCCTGGGCATCTCATCTTCCTTTGCCGCTTCTTCCATAATGATGGAGGCAAGTATTGATACCTCCACAGGTGTAAGGTTCATGGCTTTGGCTGATGCGAGGCGTTCATCGTTCCAGAAAAGATTATACTCCCTGAGCATCCGGCGGTAGAAACCTTTCGGATCCAGGTTCCAGTACAGCTGGTAAGTATCCGGCAGGAAAACTGATATAAGTGTCTGACGCATAAATCCGTCCGCGGAATAATTGCTTTCATCATCGAAGAACCGGGAAAGCGATGCCGGGCCAGCCTCTATCTGGGATCCTATCTTTGCAGCCAGCTCATCGAGTGTCCGGATATTGTTGAATGTCACATTCACGGGAGCCTGCTTTCCTGACCTTAACATATTCACAATTTCATTATTGTTCATTCCCGGATCGATCAGATAAGACCCTGATTTCAGTGAGCGGTCGAAGGATTTCAGTTTTGCCGTGACCAGGAAGTTTCGTTCGCTCCTGAGAGCTCCCGAGCTTTTCAGTGTATCCAGAAGATTCTCAAAGGAAGAGCCTGTTGGCAAATAGATCCGCAGCGGATCATCAGATTTCACGTTGGGCTTAAAAACCACTATCCATAAAAAAGCTGTTCCTGCCAGGCATCCTGTCAGGATTATATAGAATAAATAAGTGAATACTTTTTTCATCATTCCGGAGGTTAGTAGAGTGGGCCAAAAATTCGCGCGAGGGATTCCCTGTACCTGTCTCTCCTGCGCCTTGTCTCCCATTCTTCTTTAATGACCTCCCTGCAGTTCTTCAGATCATTGCAAAACACTTCACCAAGCGACGCTGCAAAATGCTCATCATAAACAAGAGCGGTGACTTCAAAATCAAGGTCAAAACTGCGTACGTCAACGTTAGGAGAGCCCACAGATGAAAATACTCCATCCACAAGCAGGTACTTTGAGTGTATGAACCCCTTTTCATAAAGAAATACCCTGATGCCTGCATCAAGCAGTTCTTCAATATATGAGCGGGTATTCCAGTTGGTAATGATTGAGTCAGCCTTTTCGGGAAAGATGATTCTCACATCCACGCCGCTCAGGGCTGCTGTCTTCAGGGCTGTGAGCATGCTCTCGTCAGGACTGAAGTATGGTGAGGTGAGCCAGATGGAGGATTTCGCCGTTGCAATAGCCGCAAAATAAACCTGCATAATTGTTGCCCAGTCGGTATCGGGACCGCTGGAAGCAACCTGTACCAGGGTGCGGTTACCTGTTTTTGTGTAGTTCGTCAGGGAGGTATCCGGCGGCAGCTCCTCGCCACTGACAAAATCCCAGTCTGAGACAAACACCCTGTCAAGAGCTGCAACAGACTCACCCTCAAGCTGCAGGTGGGTATCAATCCATGGTCCGAGAAACGGGAGGCCTTCGATATATTTGTCAGCAATATTGATACCTCCTACAAAGCCTGTTTTGCCGTCCACGATAACTATTTTACGGTGGTTACGGTAGTTGATCTTGCTTGAGAAACTGGGGAAACGCACCGGCATGAACGGAAAGATCTGCACACCGGCGGCACGCATTTCCCTGAGATAAGCCCTGTGAATATTCCAGCTCCCCACATCGTCATATATGACCCTAACCTTAACTCCCTCGGCAGCTTTGCGTTTGAGCAGCACCTTAAACTCAGTGCCCAGTTTGTCCGGTTCAATACGGTAAAACTCGAGGTGAATGAAATCCTTCGCCGACGATATTGCCTGCTTCATTGCTGAAAAGGTTTCATCACCGTTGATCAATAACCTGATCCTGTTGTCGACAGTGAGCAATGACCTGTTGTTATTAAGCATCAGACGGATAAGATGTGCCTTAGACCTGACAGCTTCACTCTCCTCTGCCAGCACGGCTGAAAGCGATGTCACCTGCCGGCTGACATTATCCGACAACCTGTTGCTGTCAGCCAGGCTTTTCCGGGTATAGATCTTCTGCTTGCGGTAGTAGCGGCCGAATATTATGTATATGATTAATCCGGCAACAGGAATAAACAGGATGACCAGCAGCCATGACAGGGTTTTGACAGGATTCCTGTTCTCAAAAACAATCATAAGGCAAATGGATAAGACCGTGATAACATATAATATTGCCAGCACGTCCAGAATCACTATTACGGTTTGTCCTGCCAGAAGCATAATTTCGCCTTACCTGCATGTAAAAATAAAAAAACTCTTCCGCGTGGCAACGAAAGAGTTCTTTTATGTCAATTTGTGGTTCAGAACATGAACCCTAGATGCAGGATCAGTGATGAGCTTCTGTCATCAAAGGTAAAGGTCTCACCACTTATCTCCACCTCTTCTCCGAATTTACTCAGGTTACCCTCATAACGTATATCAAACGTCAGCCTCTCGAATAGATCAAAACCAACCCCGGCCTGATAGCCGAATGTTGCCTTATTGTATGTGGCTTTAACGTCTGTAAGCTCTTCCGGGTCACTGAAGAGGATTGATGCAGCGGGGCCGGCATGTATTCTTAGAAATGCCAGTTTAAAACCCAACATCACAGGTATATTAAGCTTTGTAAATTTCTGGTCAAGGACTTCATTGAAAGGCTGTCCGTCAACAGTACCTTCAAGGGTAAGTGTGTTTGTAGCGGTAGCAATAAGCAGTTCTGGCTGCACATAGAATCCACCAAAGGCAGCTCTCAGGAATGCTCCTCCCTGGAACCCCCACTGGGCATTCTCAAGGTCCTCAAGTACAAGATCAACGCCGTCGCCTATAAGCTCCTGGCTTGAATAGGGGAAGTCGGTACTGACTCCTGCCTTAATGCCAAATTTAACCTGTGAGAAAAGCGGTGCGGCAAGCAGAAGTGTGAAGATAACAATAAAGAACTTTTTCATTTTTTCCCGATTTAGTTAATAGTACAGAGTTCTAAACAGACTAACGGGAAAATGCATGCAAAGGTTGCATGATACGTCAAAAAAAGGCTCTTTTTTTACTGTTTTGCCAGTTCAGAGAAGATTATTTCCTTCATCCTGTCAAATTCCTTGCGGTCAAAAAGCCTGGTCAGGAAGATAATGTTGCCCTTTCTGTCAATTATAATATTACGGGTTACGCCAGACTCCTTCAGGGCGTAAAGGCCAAAAATGTCAGCGCCGGGGTCCAGGGCAAGGGGGTATGATATTTTCATGTCTTTCCTGAATTTCAGCACCGTTTTTTCGGGTTCATCACGGTCTATGCCAATCACAACCAGGCCTTTATCTTTTCCGGGAAGCCAGATTTCACTTTCTATAAACGGCATTTCCTGGCGGCATACGCTGCACCAGCTGGCGGTGAACTGCAGCATTACCACCTTTCCGCGCAAATCCGACAGCTTATATGTTTTCCCTCCGGCCTCAATTACAGTAAAATCAGGTGCGGTGTCACCCGGCCTGACAATATAGCCATTCTCATAAACCTTCTTATCCTGCGCAAGAGCAGTCACCGCAATCAGAGCCGCCAGTGCTAATGTTATTAATCTTTTCATTTGAATGACATCAATGTTTCGCAAAAATACATTTTTATCTGTTGCCCCATGCCCCTTGCCCCATGCTCCATGCTACTCCTCCTCCTCCTCAGTACCAATATCCAGGTAGTTACTGCTCATCTTCATCTCCAGGTACCCCTTACCCGCCTCCCTGAAACCGTACTCGAAACAGTATGACCACCTGGATCCGTCAGGCGTTTCAACCAGGTGAGTGAAGAAAGTGAAGTTGTAGCCCTGCGCAATAAGCGCATCGCGGTGTATACGGTGGTGACCGGAGTCAAGAAGGTCACTTATTATCTTCCGGTTTCGTCTCAGCTGGGCATGAACATTGCGAACATAGTTGTTCTGGTCACGGTTAAGACGGTTGTTGTAGTTGTTGCGGCACTGGTCGGAACAGAATTTTTTATCAGACCGTCCGAGAAGTTTAGCCCCGCAGTCAAGACATACTCTTTCCACAGCGTAATGTTTTGATAAAGATACAAAATATACAAATTATCAACCCCGCTTATTTCATTGATTCAGTTAACAAAAAACGTTTACAATCGGATATAAACGACTGAGAAATGAATAGAAACGATTAATAACCGAATGATATGACTGACCGGGTGCAAATTTGTATCGTTAACTGCATTATTAACTAAAAACAAACAGTCATGAATGCATTGAGAAACAAAGTTCAGCTGATCGGCCGGCTCGGTCAGGACCCGGACATCAAGACGCTTGAGAGCGGCAAGAAAGTGGCACACTTCACTATGGCCACCAACGAGAACTACAAGAGTGCCGACGGCACCAAAACGGAGGAGACCACCTGGCACAGCATCGTGGCATGGAATGGCCTGGCAGAGCTCGCTTCAAAGTACCTTAAGAAAGGCAGGGAGGTATGCATCGAGGGGCGCATCAGCTACCGCTCCTACACTGACAAGAACGGTGTGCCGAAGAGCGTCACCGAGATAGTGGCTTCTGACCTGGTGCTTCTCAGCTCAGGGGGTATTGTAAAGGAAGACTTACCCAAGGAAGGCAAGGTCAAGGAAAGCAGGGCGAAGGAAAAAATTGCCTGAGGGACAGGCATGTGCGGATGGATTGTCTCGCGAAAAAGCCCCGGTCAGCGGCCGGGGCTTCGTTTTCATATGTCTTTCTGACTGCCGGCAGCATCCCTGCCAGCCCTCAGGGCTTTAAGGTTCAGATCGACCACTTCCTCACCCTTCCGCGTGAAAAGTTGCCTGACAGCATCCTCAAGGCTGTCGAAAGGCAGCGAGATGAAAGAGGATGCAGCCCCGAGGATCACCATGTTGCCCGACTTCGCCGAACCCAGGTCCCTGGCTATGGAATCAGCATCAAGGACAATTGTGTTGCCGGCTTTCCTGAGTTCCGACATTATTTCATCAATGTTGGGGTAATCCGGAATGTTGACGTACGGCTCCGAGCTGGTCACTATCCATCCTCCTGGCGACAGCCATGGAAGATACCGCAGGGCCTCCATCGGCTCAACACTTATTATCAGGTCAGCATGGCCGTCAGGGATGAGATCAGAGTGTATCTCCGTGTCTGACAGCCTGAGGTGCGACTGTACATCACCGCCCCTCTGGCTCATTCCATGGACTTCCGACTGTTTCAGGAAAAGGTTCTTTTTCACGGCAGCAAGTCCTATGGTTGCTGCAATTGAGAGGATGCCCTGACCTCCTACGCCTGCCAGTATAATATCACACTTCATATCATTCCTTTGTTTTATTCTTCCCGGCAGCTTCAGCCTTCCTGCTTTTCGAAGCTGTCTGTATGCACTCCCTGCGTGCAAGTACGACAGACAATCCATGATGCATCATCTCCTCCCTGATGACGGAGACATTTTCTTCATGGTTTTTTCTCAGCGGCGTGATAACCCTCAGGTGTTCGCGGCTAACCCCCAGACCCAGGCAAATGCTTTCAAGCCTGTCGGTGGCCTGTGAATGCTGCCCTCCTGTCATGCCTGTAGTCGAGTTATCGGATATGATAACCGTGACAGGAGAATCCTTTATCACCGCATCGAGCAACCCTGTCATCCCGGAGTGCGTGAAGGTCGAGTCGCCAATGACAGCCACAGCGGGAAACATTCCGGCATCAGCGGCGCCAATGGCCATTGTCACCGAAGCACCCATATCAACACATGAATTTACCATGTTATAGGGAGGCAGAGCTCCGAGGGTGTAGCATCCTATATCCGAAAAGACCCTTCCCGGACCGTAATCTTTCATCACCTCGGCAAGTGCAGCATACATGTCGGCATGACTGCAACCCTTGCAGAATGACGGCGGGCGTTGCCTGACCAATGAAGGAACCTCCTTGCCGGGTGTTGTCTTAATTCCAAGTGCCCTTGCCACAATAACAGGATTTAGTTCCCCGTCCCTTGGCACTGTGCCGTCAAGGCGCCCCATTACCTTTACATCCCTGTCGAGCAGCCCCCGCAGCTGCTCCTCGATAAGAGGATAACCCTCTTCAAGAACCAGCACCCTTTCACAACTGTCAACCAGCTGAGCAACTATTTTTTTATCAAGCGGATAGGCAGCAACCGACAGTATCGGGAAATCATCCTGATGACCTGAGATGTTCTCAAGAAGATAATTATAGGCTATTCCGCATGTGATTATGCCTGTTTTGCCTTTACCGGTGCTTAACCTGTTCCATCCTGAGATGACAGCATCAGCGTGCAGGCCTTCAAACAGGATTGTAAGAGCCCTGTACTGCTTCCGGGCAATCGCCGGCAGAAGCACGAACTGCCTTGGATTGGAGGGCAGTGACTGGACGTTTTGCGGTCTCGGTTCTCGGAGTGCTACGGATGCACGTGAATGTGCCAGGCGGGTCGTTATGCGCAAAAGAACGGGCAACCTGTATTTCTCTGAGAGGTCAAATGCATCAAAGACCATATCATAAGCTTCCTGCTGATTGCGCGGTTCAAGAACAGGAACCATGGCAAACTTGCCGTAGAAGCGCGAGTCCTGCTCATTCTGCGACGAGTGCATTGAAGGATCGTCGGCGCTGACAACAATAAGACCTCCGTTTACACCCGTTACCGCTGAATTAATGAAAGCATCAGCTGCAACATTGAGGCCAACGTGCTTCATCGCCACCATGGCCCTTTTCCCTGCATAAGACATTCCCAGCGCAGCCTCCATGGCAGTCTTTTCATTTGATGACCACGCCCTGTGGATATCCTCCTTTGCTGCCTGCGGCGAAGACTGAATATACTCCATGATCTCCGTTGAAGGCGTGCCGGGATAAGCATACATGCCACTCATTCCCGCGTCCAGAGCAGCTTTTGCAATTGCCTCATCACCAAGCAGTAATAATCGTTGCATATTGTCTTTAGCTTAATTTATGATCAACATTGATGTCAGTAAAGATGATAAGAAATTGATAATAAACAAATAATTAAGATCATAACCGGAAACACAGTGTCATCATCATGTCTGCCAGGCCTGCCTGGTATCAGTAGCTACCACACTTTATTAAAGTTAAGTTAAATTTAAGAATCAAGTGCCAATATTGTTTACTTTGTAGCGCAAAAGCATGTGCCATTGAAGAAGGTTGTGGTGATAAGCCTGTTGCTCGTCTCGGTTTATTGTCGGATAAGTGCTCAGGTTGAACAGAACAAGTTTATACAGATCGACGGTGTGACAGCTGATGAAAGGGGCTTCATCATTCCCGACGTCAGCATTTATTCAAAAGGACTCCGGAGGGGTGCTGCCAGCGATCGCCGGGGTATCTTTTCCATTATCAGCACACCCGGTGACACTGTTTTCTTCAGCGCCATAGGATTCAAAACAACACTTCTCACCGTACCGTCAGCAATCTCAGGCATCAATTTCATCACTGATGTGATACTTGTTGCTGATACAATTATGATTGAGGAGGTCCTCATATTGCCATGGAAGACCTATTCTGAATTCAAGAGGGCAGTGCTGGAAAACAAGCCTGCTAATCCCTTGCTGGAGAATATGGAGTTCAACCTGGCGCTTGTTGAGCAGCAGACGTGGTCTGACATGCGCTCCACACCGGGTCAGGGATACAGGTACACTATGCAGCGGGTATCTGACAATCTGTACAGTCATAATCAGTCTCCGCCAACCAACCTGCTGAACCCTTTTGCGTGGCAGAAGTTCATCCAGGGAGTTAAGGGAGGGTTGCTGAAGAATGAAAAATCGACCACTACCAAACAGAAGAAGACAAAGGTCAGGAAGAAAAAAAAAGGTGACTGATGCCACGTTCATCAAGGATAACGCCTCATTTGTTTCTTGTTTTGCTGTTTATACTGGCTGTCTCACCCATCCTGTCACAGAATAAAGCCATTACAGGAAGGGTAACCGATACTGCAGGAGTAGCTCTTTCATATGTCACCGTTTACATTCCTGCATCAGGCGGAGGGACCTTCACCGGCACTGACGGACAGTTTGCGGTTCCTCTGCCGGCTGATGAACAACAGTTTACAGTAATTTTCTCATTGATCGGTTACAGGACGGATACGCTTCTGCTTAGCGGGACTGACGCACAGCTGCCATTGAAAATCACCCTTTTCAGCGAGACGGTGGAGCTTCGCGGTGTTGAGGTAAAAGCCATAAGGGCTGATAACATCACTGCAATTTCAATTCCCGTTGTTGCGGGAATAGTAATTCCGTCTGTGACAGGTGGCATTGAAGCAGTCATAACCACCCTTCCCGGAGTTACCTCTTTCAGTGAGCTGAGCTCCGCCTATTCTGTCAGGGGCGGCAGCTATGATGAAAACATGGTTTATATCAATGACGTCGAGGTTTACAGGCCATACCTTATCCGGTCGGGGCAGCAGGAAGGGCTCAGCAGGATCAATCCTGACCTCACCTCTGCTGTTATCTTCTCACCGGGAGGGTTCAGCGCCGCCTACGGTGACCGCATGTCGTCAGTGCTTGATATCAGCTACAGGAAGCCAGAGGAGACGGAGGCTTCGATATCCCTCAGTCTCCTGACGTCATCAGTGCATGCCGGAACACGGAGCAGCAACGGCAAATTCTGGTTTATTGCGGGGGCAAGATACCGTACCAATGCCTTAATGCTTAACAGCCTGGATGTTACCGGCCAGTATGAGCCGCGGTTTGCCGATGTTCAGGCTATGGCCGGCTACAAACCGGGAGATAAATCAGAGATCACACTCTCGCTTTGGGGCTCATCAAACAGGTACAACTTCATGCCACAGAGCCAGTCGACCACTTTCGGCACAACGGCAGATGCCTATAAGCTTTTCGCCTGGTTCGAGGGAGGGGAACGCGACAGGTATAACAACGGCGGGGGAGCCGTCACCCTGGAGCTCAGACATAATGACAACCTGTCTTCGAAGATCATTCTTTCAGGGTACCTTGGTTCGGAGAATGAGAATTTTGACATTCGCGGCGCCTACAGCCTCAATGCTCTTGACAAGACTGAAGGCTCTGAAAATAATCCTGACTCACTTTTAAATGCAGGTGTGGGAAGCTGGCTGTCACACGCGCGCAACGCGCTCAGCACAAATATGATAAGCCTCTCGTACAAGGGATCAGCCACCGCATGGGGCAGCAGGTTTGAATGGGGACTGACCGCCAGGCGCAGGCACCATGATATAAGTGTAAACGAGTGGATGCGGGTGGATTCTGCAGGTTATACAGCAGGCATCAGCGATGATGAGCTGACCCTGACATCATTTACCGATAACAGCAGTGTGGTAAGCAGCATCATTTCAGAAGCATTCCTTATTAACAAGAGTAACTTCAGTCTTGCAGGTAAGGCATGCGAACTTAACGCCGGAATAAGGGCTGCTTATGACACCTACAATTCCGAAATGCTTCTGTCACCGCGCCTTTCGCTAAGTATGGCCCTGTCCAACAGGGTCTCAGTATATGCTTCCGCAGGAGCATACAGTCAGCCTCCCGGAGGGCGTGAGATGATGATGCAGACGGATGATGCGTCTCCTGTCCTGAAGGCACAGCGGTCACTGCATTTCATTACCGGAATGCATTATGACTTCATAGCCTGGGAAAGGCCCTTCAGGTTCACTGCAGAAGCTTACGGCAAGTTTTTTGACAGACTTGTGCCCTATTCAGTTGATAATGTAAGGCTGGTGTACTACGGAGGAAACATTGCAGAAGGCTACTCTGCCGGTCTGGACTTAAGGGTCAACGGAGAATTTGTGAAGGGGGTTGAGTCCTGGTTCAGCCTTTCTTTTATGAAAGCGGAAATGAACATCCCATCCTATAATTCAGGCTGGTATCCATCGCCATTTGATCAGAGAGTGAACTTCAGCATCTTCTTCCAGGATTATCTGCCCGGTCATCCGGATTTCAGGGCACATATAAACATCGCTTTCGGAACAGGCATACCAACCTCCCCCCCTGAAAGAGAGCAGTGGGACGTATGGTTCAGGATGCCGCCCTACAGACGCATCGATATCGGGTTCTCAAAAGTTATAATCGGAACCGAAAAGAGAGGACCGGGACCGGTTTTCAAAGAACTTATTGCCGGCATCGAAGTATTCAACCTGGCAGATATAAGGAATACAATATCCTACACCTGGATCAGCACTGTGAGGAACAGTGAAGGCAAATCTATGGAATATGCCGTCCCCAATTACCTGACAAGCCGCAGTCTCAACCTTAAGATTACAGCACGATTCTGATCAATGTCTGATGACAAACGGACAATAATTCCTATTTTCGTACCCTGATGAACAGGTTTGAAATCATATTCACGGCTGTAATGGCCACAATCATTGTGCATCTGCTTGTAGCCGTGATATTTATGTCGGTCAAGGTATCAGCCATGAAACGTGAGCTGGCTGCCGAGATCATTCTTGCGGTTGAGGAGGAGATGCCTGATCCCGAAATGAAAAAAGCAATTGAACTTTCGGAAAGCGAAAAGTTTGCCGGTGCAACAGCTGAGGACCTCGTCAATGTTATTAAAAATCTTGCCGACAAGCCGATTGACATTGACCCCAAAGAGTATGAGGACATGGTCAAGGAGGAACTCATAAAGAGTGGCCTGCTGAATGAAAAGAATTACCTTGATGAGCAGAAAAAGGCAGAGGAGGCCGGAAATGAGGAAATAAATATTCCCACAGAAGAGATCAAACCGAAGGTGGCTGAAAAAAAGGAGAAGCCGGAAGAGAAAGGGACATTCAGAGGTCCGACACGTATCTTCTATGATCTTGCAGGCAGGCACCATGCTTACCTTCCGATCCCTATCTACAAGTGCCAGGGGGCGGGTCAGATTACCCTGGCTATCGAAGTTGACCGGCAGGGCAGGGTATTAAAGGCAGAACCCGCATCGAGCCTTTCTACCACAAAGGATCCATGCCTCACTGAGACAGCTGTTGAGCATGCGCTCAGGTCAACCTTCAATGCCGACCAAAGTGCACCGGTAAAGCAGGGGGGCTTCCTGACCTTTGTGTTTGTATCGCAGTAAACCGCTAAAAGAGCAAACCCTGAACAGGGTAATTATAGGGCATAATAAGCTCCTTCCTGTTGCGGTCCGCACGCGTATTTGTGATCAGGGGGCTGACCGTATGGGCTTTAAGCATTTCCTGGGCAACAGGCTCCGTCAGCGCTTCGGCAGAGGTTTTATCGAGCACCTCCTTCAGCCAGAGCTTTTCCGCGGCAGCGGGCAATATTACAGGCATCCTCTTTTTTGTATTGTGTATCTCTGACATCAGTTCATTGGCCCTTGTTGTCACAACCGAGAATGTATTTAGGGAAATGCCTCCCTTCATCTTCCATGAATCCCATATCCCGGCAAGCGAAAAGATATCTTCATCACGCAGGCTGATATACCACGGTATTTTCCTTCCTCCGATATGCTGCCATTCAAAGAAACCCCTGACCGGAACGAGGCACCTGCGTGAAATGAATGATTCCCTGAAGGCAGGTTTGGTATCTATCGTCTCAGACCTGGCGTTGAATGTCTTCGTCATGATCTCGCTGGCTTCCTTCTCATCCTCAGCCCATGAGGGAATCAATCCCCACCTGAATAGACGCAGTGACGCCGGGTCATCAGAGCATACAACAGGCATCAGGGGCAGGCTGTAAGCATGATAATAAAAGCTTGGCCGGTACTTATCATGATCTATAAGTTCAGCACCGTAGCGCTCCTCAAGCTCCTCCCTGACAATATTTACATTAACAGTGAAGCACACTTTGACTTTAGACTTTTAGACCTTAAGACTTCAGACTTCAGACTTTAAAGGTACAGGCACCGAGTATCTGAACAGGTCTGTTTCCGGCCACTCCTTCACCCTGCTGAGAAACCTTTGCATAAGCTGGTCAATGTCGGAGGAGAGCTCAGGCCCGTTCCATGCGCTGCTGTTGAGCAGCACCACCCATGCTGTCCCGTCAGGCAGGCGTTTCATCATCGCCGTTGTTCCTGAGAAAGAACCTGTCCGCCACCATGATCCGTTAACCATTGTGGCCCTCCATCCCACCGGTGCATAGCCGTTATAAACATCGGTCATGAATGTGATGCTCTCCGGTGAAAGAATATCCTTCGGGTCATCAAATCCGTCAACCGCAAGAAGCAACCTCATCAGGTCAGGCGCTGTAGCCACCCAGGCACCTGCTGCACCAAGTGCCTCAATATTATTTCCTCCCCTGCTTGCAGGCAGCATTTCACCTGTTCCGTAGACAGATGGTTTCAGCGGGGCATTCGCCACTTCGTAATAGGATACTTCATGCGGAAGCGCCATATCCGGCAGATTGTGTCCAAGGGCCATATCATATATCCCGAGGGGTTCAAGGACCTTTCTTAGACAATACTCCTCATAACCCATGCCTGATACCTTTTCAATTACAAGACCGAGGATGCTGTAACCAAGATTTGAATATGACTGTCCGGCGCCGGGAGTAAAATGAAGGTTTTTATCAAGGGCAAACCTGATTATTGTTTTGGTATCAACTGGCATTGGAACATCCAGTGTTCTTGCAATAACCTCAGGCATAAACATCTGATCTCCGTACCTTTGCGACCACCCTCCCTCATGTGCCAGGAGATGTCCTACAGTGATATCATATACACGCTTGTCTTTCGGGTTTGCAAAAAGAGTGTCATCAAGTATGCCCCCGGGCCCGAAAATATGATCCTTGACAGATAACCGGCCCTCTTCCTGAAGCCTCATCACAGCCACTGCAGTCACAAGCTTTGAGACGCTGGCAATACGGAAACGGTGGTAGGGTTCAGCCGGAATTGAATCAGACAGGGAAGCATAACCGAAACCCCGGGCATATACAAGTTTACCCTCACGGGCAACAGCGACGGATGCGCCTTTAATATCATAATTCTGCATGAACCATTGAATTCCCTTTTCGGCGTTGTCAAACAGTTCGCTGTCAGTGAGGCTGTTATCTATTCTGAGGTGTGCCGGCATAAATGAATCATCCGTAAAACCAGCCCTTTCGGTACCTACAGGTAAAACAAAAGAAAATATTACAAGAAAAGTTATTAATAATATGCGTAATGCCCTGTTTTCTTCCATCAAACGGTGCTTTTAAATATTAACCCGCGTACAAAAATATACTTTTAGACCTCTCACCCCACCCCTGATCATACATTTTCTTAACCAATGAAAAAAAATATCAACATAATAGTTCTTCCGGAAACTGCGACTAAATTTGTATTTATGACAACGTTGAGAAGAATTGTAATCGTATTCCTCTGCCTTATTTTTATTTCACCCTGTGTGAAAGCACAGCAGGATTCGGTAGCAATGGATTCCATTGTAACAAGAATTAAGGTCCTGCTCGACGACTACAATGAAGAGGTACTTGCCATTGACACTTCGGCTTTTGTGGCTGACGGGTATGGTACAGAAGACATAAACCTGCAGATAGCTGCATCCATAGGTGCATGCAATGAGATAGTACTATTGTTTGCAGCAGGGGCTGATGTAAATAATTTTTCCGGAGGTGTCGCCACGCCCCTGCATTATGCTGTATCATCCGGCAGCATAATGGCGGTCGAGATTCTTTTGCTCCTCGGTGCTCTGCCTGATAAAACTGATCAGTACGGGTATTCGCCACTTATTGCCGCAGTGATGGCAGACTATCTTGATATTGCTGAGCTCCTGATACGGTCCGGGGCCTCAATTACAGAAACTGACCGTGCTCTTTCTTCTCCCCTGCATCATGCAGCGGCCCTGGGATTTTTTTACACGACCGACATGCTGCTGTACTATGATGCGCCCGTTGAAGTATATGATTATGAGGGTAATACGCCGCTGATGCTAGGAGTAAGCTTCAATCATTACGATATCACTGACATTTTGCTGCGGGCAGGCGCTGATCCGAATACACACGACAAGAAAGGATTCACACCCCTCATGGTGGCTGCCCAGAACGGGGACACCCTGATGCTGAGGATGCTTATAAATGCCGGGGCAAATCTCTACTCTGCCAATGAGGATAATTATGATGCCCTTGGTTGCGCCGCAAGGTTCGGACAACTGGAAGCAGCCTCTTTCCTTCTTCAGAACGGCAAGAGGTGGAATTACCGGAATAACGGGCTGAAAAATCCCTTCGACATTGCTGAATACTACGGCCAGAGCAAACTTATTCCATTGCTCACACAGTACGGGTTGGCCGAAAAGCCCGGATTTGCCCTGGAAGAGCTTACATTCTCCGGAGGAGCCAGGTTCACGTCACATTACCTCTTGCTGGACGGGTCAGTATCACTTGAAGAGCCGCGGATGAAAGCCGGCATCACCATAGGGGCGGCTGTAAACCCATTCAGATGGAAACTGCTCGTACAGGAGAGTGATGCAATCTGGCAGTATAATGTGAATACCTACCTTGTCTATGCCGGGATTTTTAAGGAATTCAGGCTGGGCGAAACTGCTGACGGTAATAAACTTAGCATTGTCCCATCTTTATCTGCCGGTTACCGGTTTTTTTCAGATTATGAAGGTATTGAGAGGAAGCCTGAAGACAAATTCTGCATCATTCCTTCAGCTGATGTCATCTGGAGGATTAAATACTTTGGAATGAGTGCGGGATTGAGTTATATGCAGACACCTTTTCTGAAAGTGTTTCCGGTATGGTTAAATCTAAGGCTGTCATACTCGATCATGAAAAAATCTCCGGTGGTCCCGGGCAAAAAGATAAAAATCTACAACTATGAGAAGTAGCCCTTTTAAGGTAGCCCTGGCCCTGCTATTGCTGTTCTCATGTGAGGAGGGCGGTATAACCGACTGTGAAACCTGCGATCCGGACGGCATTTTTCAGCCCCAGCTGACGATCTATATCAGGAACTCCGAGTATGTCCCTGCAAATCCCGTTGTAACAATATATGAAGGTGCTATAGAAGACAGTATCGTTCTCAGGCGCATGAGCGTAAATGAAAGCTATTCATACATCACATACGATGCAGTTTTGTATAAAGACTATACCGCCACCCTTGAGTTCTTTCTGAACAGTGTCAGGTACGTGGCAATCGGAGCCGCCTGTCCAAAGGTCCGCTATGATGAATCTTCATGTGATGAGCCCTGCTATTATCTGTATGATAACATCATAGACCTGAGACTCAGGTACAATTAAAAGTCCGGATTACTGTCAGATCCTGAGGGTAATAAGGATCTGGCGGAGTTCATTGGGTGTCACATCCTCATGTACTTTCCCGGCATCGGCAACAGCTATCCTTCCTCTTTCTTCCGACACGATTATTACAACAGCATCTGTTGCTTCGGTCAGGCCAATTCCGGCTCTGTGTCTCATGCCGAACCTTGCGGGCAATCCTGTCTGATCCGTTGAGGGGAGCGGACAGCGGGCGGCAAAGATCTTTCCGTTCTGGATAAGCACGGCACCGTCATGCAGGGGAGACCCCTTATAGAATATAGTCTTCAGCAATTCATCGGTGACCAGTGCATTAAGCAGCTCTCCTCCCTCCGAGTAAATATCCAGCAGGCTTGTTCTCCCGATCGCAATAAGCGCACCCGTGCGCGACTGTGCCATAGATTCAGTCGCCCGCACTATCTCCTCGACTATCTGGTTCGTTGTCTGATCCACAGTTCCTGAGGGAAAGTACTTATCAAAGGAAAACCTGTTACGGCTTATATACCTGTTCCCGATTGCGAGGAGAAAGCGTCTCAGCTCCTGCTGAAACACGATTATAAGTGCAATTACCCCCACTCCTATCACCTGCCCCAGTATAGCGCTGATAAGCTCCATATTCAGGGCCTTGACAACAAGCCAGAAGAGGTAAACAAAAAAGATCCCGAGAAATATGCTGAAGGCAGCTGTTCCCCTGATAAGACGATAAAGCTGGTAGAAGATAAACGCTACCATTACAATATCGATAATATCGAGAACAGAGAAGTTCAGCATACGTATAAAGTGCGATGACGGGCAAATTTAACAATAATGATCGAAAAGGATGCCGTCAGGATAAATCTTTTCAAACAGCGTTACAACCTCCTTCGCCTCCTTCACATCATGAACCCTGAGGACAGATGTTCCTTTCATCAGGGCGGCCATGTTCAGCGCTGAAGTACCGTTAAGGGCATCATCGGGAGTTATATCGAGCGTGCGCCAGATCATCGATTTTCGGGAAAATCCCGCAAGCAACGGAAGTCCCGCAATATGGAACTCATTCATTCTTCCCAGCAGCTCAAAATTATGTGCTGCAGTTTTCCCGAATCCGAAGCCAGGATCTAAAATAATATCCTTTACGCCTGCCTGCTGCAGCTTTACTGTTCTCTGCCCGAACCAGGACAGAATATCTGAAACGACATCATCATAATGCGGATTTGACTGCATTGTCTGAGGTGTTCCCTGCATGTGCATCATTATATAAGGAACATTAAGCCGTATGACGAGGGGGAACATCTCTTAGTCCATCTCCCCTCCCGATATATCATTGATTATGTCTGCCCCTGAATTTCTTATGGCCTCGCCGGCTACAGATGCCCTGTACGTGTCAACGGAAACGATGGCTTCCGGGTACCGGCCCAGGATCAACTCCGTTGCCCGGCAGACACGTTCCTTTTCAGTCTCCTCCGGAACTTCCTGCGCTCCCGGACGCGTCGAGCATCCTCCTATGTCAAGAATGTCAGCTCCCTCCTCAAGCATCCTCCCAGCTATGGAAAGTATCTCCTCATCGGAAGTAAAACGGCTTCCGGGGTAAAAAGAGTCATCAGTCACATTGATTATGCCCATCACCCGGGGATGCCGCAGATCAAGAAGCCTGCCTCTGATATTTATGAACATTGAAAAGGTTTTTACTTTTATAAAGATAGTCATTGCAGCGGATCAGAATCATATCGCCCCCTGCCGTGCATGCAAATTGGTTATCTTTAGACCTGCATATTGTTTGTTTAAAAACTTCAGTTTCATGAATGAAATCAACTGGGCCGGAGAGCTTTGCGTGGCAATCACAGTGTCCGACACTTCCGGAAAAATAGTGTACATGAATGACAAATCAGCCCTGACATTCGATAAATACGGCGGGAAGGAACTGGTGGGCAAAAACCTCAGGGAGTGCCACCTGCCGGGCTCATGGGAAAAAATTCTTGACATAATGGACAAACAGGAAGCCAATTGCTATACGATAGAAAAAGAAGGCATCAGGAAACTCATTTACCAGGCGCCATGGTATGAGAATGGTAAGCTGTCCGGCCTGGTCGAGCTCTCGATGGTTGTACCTGTCAATATGGATCACTTTGTCCGCACCTGAAAAACGACAATCATTATCTGCATGGCAACAGGTGTTGATAAAATCAATATCTGACCTGACAAGCTGCTTCCTATTAATATTTATCTTTAAAAACTTAGCTTTTTGTGTTAAATAGCCGAATGGCAAGGAACTTCCGGAATGAAACTGATTGTTATTGAAGGACTGGACGGAGCAGGGAAATCGACCCAGATTTCGCTGCTTAAGGAATGGTTTGCGGAAAGGCAGCTGCAATGCAGGTATATTCATTTTCCCCGTACCGACACACCCTATTTCGGTGAACTGATAGCCCGTTTTCTGAGGGGCGAATTCGGTGATATAAGTCACGTGGACCCATACCTTGTTGCCATGCTTTACGCAGGTGACAGGAAAGATGCTGCCCCGATGATAGAAGCATGGCTGGGTGAAAAATACTATGTGATACTTGACCGTTATACATACTCGAATATAGCCTACCAGTGTGCAAAGCTGAGTTCACACGAAGAGGCCGGTAAACTCATGGACTGGATACTTAAACTCGAATTTGATCATTTTGCTATCCCGAAGCCGGATATTAATATTTTCCTTGATGTTCCTTTCAGGTTCACTGAGGAAAAACTTAAGACCCAGCGCCAGGGTGACGACAGAAGCTATCTTCTCGGCAGCCGCGACATACATGAAAGCAGCCTTGAATTTCAAAAGATGGTCAGGGACGTATATATTGAAGTTGCTGAGGAAGACAGTTTTCTGCAGGTAATAAAATGCTACAATGAAGAAAATACAATGCTTGAACCCGGTCAAATTTTCCGTCTGATACTTGACATGCTAAAGGAGAAAAATATTCTGAGATGAAGGTTTTGACACAAATCGGCAGGATACTGACAGGCCTTCTCTTTGTTTTTTCAGGGTTTGTCAAGGGAATTGACCCGATGGGAACCGCATTCAAACTGGAGGATTATTTCACAGCCTTCAGTGTTGGATTTCTTGATGACCTGGCCCTGCCTCTTGCAATTATCCTGTGCCTCGTTGAGTTTATCACCGGTATGATGCTCCTCACAGGGTCTTTTGTCAGGCTGGCGTCATGGATGGCAGCGCTTTTTATGGCCCTTTTCACACCCCTGACCCTGGTCCTTGCTCTCTTTAACCCCGTCGCTGACTGCGGCTGTTTCGGCGATGCCATAGTTCTTACAAACTGGCAGACATTCTTCAAAAACATCGTTATAACCCTGCTTGTAGTTTTTATCTTCATAAGGAGAGACGACCGGACAGCTGTTTTACCCCTGTGGCCGGGACTGAGTGCAACAGTGGCAATCAGCATCCTCTTTTTGCTCTTCATGTGGTACAACCTTGCATATCTGCCGGTTATCGACTTCAGACCATACAAGGTCGGAACAAACCTTCAGGAGGCAATGTCTGTGCCGCCTGATGCGGAGGCAGACAGGTATGATATCAGGTTCATCTATGAAAAAGACGGCGTCCAGAAGGAATTTACCCTGAACGACTACCCGGCTGACGATACAACATGGAAATTCATCGACCAGAAATCTGTTCTTATTTCGAGGGGATATGTTCCTCCGATACATGATTTCACCCTTGTCGACGCTCAGGGTGCCGACATGACTGACCAGATCACAGGAAGCTTGGGTGATGTGATGCTGATGACAGCCCGCAAACTGGATAAGTCTGACAGGGATGGTCTGGCGAAAGGTTATGATCTCGGAACTGAACTTAATACAGAAGGTAAGAGATTTTACATCGTAACCGCCACCCCTCCGGAAGAAGCGATGGCTTTGACAGCAGGTTTCAACGCTCTCTTTGCCGATGAAGTGACACTTAAGACTATAATCAGATCTGATCCGGGTTATGTTCTCCTTCACAATGGTACAATTATTGCCGAATGGTCATCAAGGGGACTTCCTGATAACGAAGAATTCACTGGAGACCTTAACGCACTGGCGCTGAAATACAACAGACAAAAAAATATAAATCTTACTATAATAAGCACATTGCTGGCAATATTTCTGATTATTGCCCTGACACTGCCCCTCAGGCTGGGAAAAACTAAAAATCAGGAAGCGTAAGTTGTTTAAACTATTTAACTATGAGAAAAAAGATTGTAGCAGGTAACTGGAAAATGAATATGGATCTGAACGAGGGTATTGCACTTGCAACAGCCATCAACGGTCATTTTCAGGATCACCATCTTAGGGACAAGGAAGTCATACTCTGTACTCCGTTTATTCACCTCAGCGCGGTCAGCCGGCTGATAAGTGCACAGGGGCTGACTGCCGGTGCGCAGAACTGCAATGAGCATAAGTCCGGCGCCTTCACCGGCGAGACCTCTGCAGCAATGATAAAAAGCACTGGAGCATCAAGTGTCATCATCGGGCATTCCGAACGCCGTACCTACTACGGAGAAGATGATGCACTCCTTGCTTCCAAGACCCTGGAAGCGCTGCGCAACGGGCTGCGGGTCATTTTCTGCTGCGGTGAAGTGCTTGCCGAGAGAGAACAACAGGTTCATTTCACAGTTGTGAAGAGGCAGCTTGAAAAAGGCCTTTTCTCCCTTCCTGTTGATGAATTCAGGAAATGCGTGATAGCTTATGAACCTGTGTGGGCAATAGGTACCGGTGTCACGGCGTCCCCTGCCCAGGCACAGGAGATGCACCATTATATCCGCGATATCATAGCCGGCAAGTATGGCCGGGAAGTGGCTGATGACACAACAATACTTTATGGCGGAAGCTGCAAGGCATCCAACGCTGCTGAACTGTTCGCCAATCCTGATGTCGATGGCGGACTGATCGGGGGCGCTTCGCTTGTCAGCGAAGAATTCTGCAACATTGTGAAAGCATTGTAGAAACCTGATGAAAAAGATCATCTTCGCAATCCTGGCAATAGCTGCATTTTCAATGCCGGCAGTCAGCCAGGTTTCCGGCCAGTTCTCAGGTGATGCCTCAAAGTTCACCGGCGAACTGACCGCTTTTATGGGAACGCTTGTCAGCAAAACCCAGAAAGCTGAAGTTGATCTTTTTAATTCCCTCTATGACAGCACATGTTTTTCAGTTGATACAAGGGACAGGATCATCAACGTGGCAAGTCAGCTCAGGGGGCGAAGGGTGAGCCAGGTGCCTGGTTTTATTTTTCTTGTACGCACGCTGACTGACTTTGTCACAACTGATCAGCGTAAGGAAGAGGTCAATGCCTGGCTCGAGGGTCTGAGCGAAATGGCTTTTGATCCGAGGTTCACAAATGCTTCCATCGAAAAATTCATTGAAGTGACCGGTTTGCTGCTGGTCGACAACACTATTTATTCCGCAGGGTCGGTCAGGTGGATGACCAAGGGCGGAACCGTTGAATTCGCCCGAGACACGGTCCTGAAGATTGATATCAAAACTGTTACGCTTACCTGTTTTCTCGGTAAAGACAGCACCGAGATATATGACTTCTCGGGTACCTACTTCCCTGATATTTTCCTTATGCATTGTGACAGGGGAACAATTACCTGGGAGAAAGCCGGTTATGACCGCTCCAACGTTTTTGCAACAGTATCCGATTTTAATATTGATATCACCAAGAGCGAATTTACCTGTGATTCATCTCTTCTGACCCACACCACATACTTCCGCGAACCGGTAAAAGGAAAACTTATGGACAGGGCGGTGGAGATCATCTCACCTGAGAAAGCCACCATGCCTCGTTTTGAGACATATGAGACCAGGTTTTTCATAAATGATATCTATAAGGGGGTCGATTATGAGGGAGGACTGACTCTTCAGGGCGCTGTAATCACCGGGACGGGTACAAACTGGTTCCCGGCAAGCATAAAGCTCTTCAGGAATGATACCCTGGCCATGAAACTGGTTTCCAGGAACTTCATCCTCTCCCAGAAGACCATAAGCAGCTATGAAGCCTCATCCACCCTTTATCTCGGAAAAGATTCAATCTACCACTCCAACCTGGGTTTCTCCTATAACACCGGCACCAGGGAGGTAAGCCTTTTCCGCACAACCAGCCCCTTATCGCGCAGCCCCTATTTTGATTCCTTCCATAACCTTGATCTCTATTTTGAGCATTTCGCATGGGACATGGATGATCCTTTCATCACACTGTCGCGTACCAGGGGATCATCTATCGGAGCCGCAAAGTTTGAATCAGTTTCATTCTACAACGAGGCAAACTTTTTCAGGCTCATGCGGCTTGATGACGTGCATCCGCTATACCGCATAAGAGACTACGCAAAAGCTTACGGTTCTGATGCTTTTCCGGTAGAAGGGTTTGCCAAATGGATGAAGATGCCGATTGAACAGGCGACCTCACTGTGCATTGAGCTTGCAAATAACGGTTTTCTTTTCTATGACCGCAACTTCAATGAGGTTGTCATCAAGAAAAAGGTTGATGATTATATTGCATCCTTCGCCAAAAAGAAGGATTATGATGCAATCAGGATCAGCAGTGAGGCCAGGGATGATGAGGAGAATGCCATTCTCGACCTGAAAACATTTGACCTCAGCCTTGCCGGAGTTAATATGATATCACTGAGTGACTCCCAAAAGGTGGCAATAGTACCTTACGACGGCCGCCTGGTGGTTGGAAAGAACCGTAATATGTCATTCGACGGCGTTGTAAAAGCAGGCCTCTTTACAATCTACGGCAAACAGTTCTCTTTCAGCTACGACACTTTCTTTCTGCACCTTGAAAAGATTGATTCCATTCGCCTGGCTGTGGAGACGGAAGAGAAAGACCCTTATGGCCGGCCGGTAATAAAAAATATTGATAATATAATTGAACTTGGCTCTGCCAATCTTTACATTGATGACCCGAAGAATAAATCAGGACTGAAAAGGCTGCAGCAGTACCCGATAATTAATTCATTAACAAGCTCCTACATCTTCTACGACAATATACCTAACCTGGAGGGGATCTATCCGCAGGAGGATTTTTACTTCCGGATCGATCCTTTCACCTATAACAATATAGACCATTACAGCAACACGGATCTGGCCCTCCAGGGTGAGTTTGTCGGGGGAGGCATCACGGAGCCGATGAGGCAGGTTCTCACTGTCCAGCCCGATACATCTCTCGGTTTTTCAATGACAATTGCTCCGGAAGGTATACCCATCTATAACGGAAGAGGAGTCCTGTATGATCATCTGAGCATGAACAATTCAGGCTTTATTGGCAGCGGCAGGGTTGAACATCTTACCGCGACGGCCGTGTCAGATACAATCATGTTCTATCCTGAATTCATGGTGACCAGGGCTCAGAGCTTCACAATGCAGCCTGATTCGCTGAACAGGTTTCCGGAACTCAAAGCCGCTGATGTCGATATAGAATGGGTTACCGGTCCTGATGAATGGTATGCGGAAAATAACCCCGGCAAACCATTCACCATGTTTGCCAACGGAACTACTGTGGACGGAACTCTTATCCTCAAGCCGGAAAGCCTCGACGGCAAGGGAGAAGTGAACATGGCTGATGCCCGCATCACTTCTGAGACCTTCAGCTTCGGCCCTGCCACCATCGATGCTGATACATCTGACTACTATCTTAAGGCGCTAAGGGGGAACGGTTACGGCTTCGTGGCCAACAACGCAAACACACATGTCAACTTTGCTGAGCAGCGCTCTTCCTTCAGCCTCAATACGGATTCATCATTTGTCGTCTTTCCGGAACTGGAATACATTTCAAAGATGACAAACTTCACCTATAACATGGGATCGAAGGTGCTTGACATGTCACAGCGAGGCAGGGAGACTACCACCCTCATGACAGCCGATCAGCTTCTCAAGGTACCGGCCGGGATGATGGAGAAACCTACGTTCCTCTCAACAAACAATATGACAGACACGGTGAAATTCCAGTCGGGGTCAGCATCTTACTTCCTGCAGGATGAGTATGTCCGTGTGAAGGATGTAAACTACATACCCGTTGCTGATGCTCTTATACAACCCGGTGCCGGAGTTCTTTATATAACAAAGGGAGCCGTGATCAGGGAGACTGACAGTGCAATTGTGGCAATTAACAACAGGCACCTGATCCACTCTGCAAAAATAAACATTGAGAGCAGCGCAAACTACTACGGTTCAGGTATATATGATTATACAGACGCGGAAGGGAAAGTTCAGCTGATAAATCTGAGGGAGATAAAGGTCGACACCATGGCCACGAAAGCACTGGGTTATATACCTCCGGAACAGAACTTTACCCTTAACCCGGCCTTCACTTTTTCAGGCGATGTTACCCTGCGTTCGAATGACGAGCACCTGACATTTACCGGGGCAGCCGGGATATTGACCGACTGCAAATCAATCCGCAACAGTCCCGTTAAATTCAGCGCAGCAATTGACCCTGCAAATGTACTGATACCGATCAGCGATAAACCAAGGGACATTAATGACAACATTCTTTTTTCAGGCACATTCATCACTCTTGATTCTGCAGGCGTATATCCCGCATTCCTTTCTGAAAGGAACTCATGGAGCGACAATCCGCTCCTTAATGCAGAAGGATTTCTCTTTCACGACAAAGGATCAGGCAGATACCGTATTGCTTCCCTGGAAAAGCTGTCAGACCTGACCCTGAATGGCAACATGGTGACATTTGACAGGTTCAACTGCATTCTGACAAGTGAGGGAAAGATCAACTTCGGAGTCAACTATGAACTGCTTGGTCTGAGCAGTGCGGGCCGGGTGGTTCATAACACTGATGGCTCAGACGTGGAACTGCAGAGCATAATGGGCCTCTCATTCTATTTCAGTCCTGAAGCGCTGCAGATGATGGCCGACGATATACGGTCCGTGCCCACACTGAAGGCCGTCAATCTCTCGTCGGAATTCAACAGGAAGGCCATGCGTGACCTGCTCGGCACTGAGGCGGCAAGGGCTCTCTCGGAAGAACTGCAGCTCTTCGGCATGGTAAAGACACTGCCAAAACAGTATTCTTTCCAGCTGATGCTGAATGAGGTGAATCTTAAATGGAATCCCAATACTATGTCGTTCATGTCACAGGGAAAGATCGGTATCGGATTTATTGGTAACCAGCCGCTGAATATATATGTTGACGGCTGGGTGGAGCTGCAGAGAAAGAGATCTGGCGACATTCTTGACATCTACCTGAAAGCCAATGACAATGTCTGGTACTGGTTCTCCTATTTCAGGGGAGTGCTGATGAGCTACTCATCCAACGATACATACAACGTATTGCTGGGAGGTATCAAGGACAAACTCAGGAAGGATCCTAAATCGAATGCCCAGGTTGAATTTGAATATATGATCGGGCCCCGCGACAGGCTCATCAGGTTCCTTCGGAGGATGGAAAGCGGAGGAATAGGCTTTGAGGATGAATACTAGGTCTCGTGGCCGTAGCTCCGGCCCCTGCTGCCCAGTTCAATAACCTCCATATCACTTATCCTGTCATCTTCAACGGCAAAGCGAAGAATAGTCTTAACCTTGTGCATGCCAGTCCTTCCGGCTGAACCGGGATTGACACAGAGCATATTATATTTTTTGTCGAAGATTATTTTTAAGATATGTGAATGTCCGCAGACGAAAATATCAGGTTTATGTTCCTTTATCAGCTCCAGTGCCCTGGGTGAATAGCGGCCGGGGTATCCTCCAATGTGAATAATGAGAACGCGCTTCCTGCCTGCCGTGAAACAGAGGTACTCGCTTGTGGCGCTCCTGACCTTAAAATCGTCGCAGTTACCCCAGACAGCCTTCAGCGGTTTGAAAGCTTCAAGTCCTGTGATGACATCCATGTCCCCTGCATCACCGGCATGCCAGATCTCATCTACCCCTGCAAAATACTCATAAACAGCAGGATCAATCCAGCCATGGGTGTCTGATATCACTCCTATCTTCATCTGATGGCTCCTGTTTTCATCTGGCAAAAGAATAAAATTTACAAATGCTAAAATCAATAAATTTGTGCAAAGACAAACCATTATGCAGTTATTTTATACAAACAATGTTTCAGAAGGCACGGCACTCTTCAGTCGCGAGGAATCAGGCCACTGCATCAGGGTGCTGCGTATGCGCAGTGGAGATACCATCCATTTCACTGACGGTGAGGGCAGTATATACGAAGGTATCATTACTGAAGACGACCCCCATAACATGAAGGTCTCTGTCACAGGTGTGACAAAAAATGCCGGAAAGAGACAGTACAGGCTGCATGTTGCAATATCACCCCTGAAGAACGATGACAGGCTTGAGTGGTTCATCGAAAAAGCCGTTGAGCTGGGTATTGATGAGATCACCCCGCTGATCTGCGCCCGGACCGAAAAGAAGCGGATAAGGAAAGAGAGACTTGAGGGGCTGATACTTTCAGCCATGAAACAGTCGGTTAAATCCTTCCTGCCAAAGCTGAACGATGCTGTCACTTTTACAGAGTTTGTCTCCTGGGGCAGCACAGGGCGGAAGCTGATTGCCTGCTGCGATCAGCAGTTTGAGCGTCAGGCTATAACCTCAGCTACCCGGCGCGGTGAGGATGTTGTGATTATGATAGGCCCCGAGGGAGATTTTACGGAGGAGGAGATAAGATTTGCAGCAGATGCGGGCTTTCTTCCTGTACACCTTGGCACCAGCCGCCTGAGAACAGAAACAGCTGGCGTCGCTGCCTGCTGCTCAGTCTACTTAGCCAACATCTGAGTCTGGCAACCGGATATAAATGTCTCCCAAGCAATTACGCTTCCAATACCAAATATGGAAAAGATAGCCCAGATCAATCACATAAATAGTTGCTGGCTCTATATAAAGTTGATCGAGGATTTTGACATCATGCACAGAAGCCTCGGACAAATAGACAAAAACAGGAAGATTGCACCTGAGGTCCAACAATGTATGCATCTTAATACCGCCCTTGTTTTCCCTGAAGGTAGCCCATGGGCAAAGCTCATGACATAGAAATGGTCCCGGCATGTAAATTGGCGAACTCGATGGTTCCCGTTATAGCGGTCAACACATTTATCGAATTCGTATTCGGGTATCATGGACGTAAGTTGAGCAAAGACGGTCTTCCCTTGATTCATGGCGATAATCGTTATGATATCGCCTTAAATGTAGATTTCAAATCGTTTAAAAATTCAATCTTTGTAATGTATTTATTACTAACTTTATATATTAACTACCCGATCTTAACGGGACAGTAGTGAGACCAGAAAATAATTTTGTACTTTTAACGGACAATAGTGATATTATTACATTAGTGTCCACTAAATTATATTAAAGTGTACACTAACGTAAATTATTATTAGATCCTTGATAGTATGAGCAATACAAAAAGCATATTACATTTATTACTAGCGATTATGCTTGGTTTTTGTACATCCTTTAATGTTCAGTCTCAAAACAAGGAACAGTACCGTCCTCAATTTCATTTTTCCCCACTGAAAGGGTGGATGAATGATCCCAATGGAATGGTATTTCTCGATGGTGAATACCATTTATTTTACCAGTATTTTCCTGATAAAACAGTTTGGGGACCAATGCATTGGGGACATGCAGTGAGTACAGATATGATTCACTGGCAACATCTGCCAATAGCACTTTATCCTGATTCGCTTGGATATATTTTTTCGGGTAGCTCAGTAGTGGATGTAAAAAACAGTTCCGGAACTCGGGACAGTTCAAAATCCGCCAATGGTCGCAATTTTCACTTATCACAATGCAAAGCTTGAAAAAGCGGGAAGCAAAATCTTTCAAAATCAAGGTATTGCCTATAGCACTGACAAAGGAAGGACATGGGCAAAATACTCTGGCAATCCGGTATTAAAAAATCCGGGAATCCCCGACTTTAGAGATCCAAAGGTTAATTGGAATGAACCCCTTCAGAGATGGATCATGGTATTAGCAGCAAGCGACAGGGTTAAGTTTTTCTCTTCTTCAAACCTGATTGACTGGACATTCGAAAGTGACTTTGGAGTAAATCTTGGTGCTCATGGAGGTGTATGGGAATGCCCCGATCTTTTTCCCATGAAAATTGAAGGAACAAATGATTTAAAGTGGGTACTCGTTGTAAGTATCAATCCCGGAGGGCCAAATGGAGGTTCCTCTACTCAATATTTTGTTGGAGATTTCAATGGGCATGAATTTAAAAATCTTGACTCCCATACTCGTTGGATTGACTTCGGGAAAGATAATTACGCCGGTGTTACATGGTCAAACATTCCCACCGAAGATGGACGTCGACTGTTTGTTGGATGGATGAGTAACTGGGAATATGCACAAAAGGTACCTACTATACTGTGGAGAAGTGCAATGACCTTACCTCGCGAGTTGTCGCTATTGCATGAGAATAATGGCTATTACCTTGCCTCAAATCCTGTAAAAGAGGTTCTGGACCTAAGAGATACAATGGTTAATATAAAACTGAAAAATATTACTGGAAATCATGATATATCAAAACAAATTCCCTTTGACAAGACTCAGGTTGAAATCATAGTTAAATTCAAGCTTAAAAACAAACAAGAGGCTTCTAAATTTGGTATTAAACTTTCAAATGGCCAAAATGAACAGGTCCTGATTGGATATAATGTTTTGACAAAACAATATTATGTTGACCGTCGGAAATCGGGCAATATTGGTTTTTCTGATTTGTTCAATGGAGTTTTCATTGCTAATTGTGAACCCATAGACGATTCCATTGAAATGCATTTGTTCATCGATAAAGCTTCTGTTGAACTATTTGGGCAACAAGGCCGGATAGTCTTGACCAACATTTTCTTCCCTGCAGGTCCATACAATATGCTATCTGTTTTTTCTGAGGGAGGGATAACAGATGTCCAGGAATGTAAAGTATGGAAACTGAAATCAATCTTGTAATATCGGATTATGTTATCGCTATATAGTATAAGATTTTATTAAATAATAATATGAATAGAAGGTTTTTATCTTGGGTGACATTTGTTGCCATCAATGGTGGTTTATTATTCGGGTTGAATATGGCAGGAATTTCAGGGGCAATACCTTTCATTAGAGACTATTTTGTGCTTGATGATATAGCATTGGGAATGGCTGTGAGTTCGATAATGATTGGATGCCTGGCAGGATCAATCTTTGCAGGTTCCTTAAGTGATAAATATGGTCGAAAAAAGATGATGATTGTTGCAGCAGTACTATTTATGATTTCATCTTTGGGATGTAGTTTGTCACTATCTCTTTGGTTGTTTATTGTATCACGAATAATAGGTGGAGTTGCAATTGGTACAGTTTCGGTACTTGGACCAACCTATATTTCAGAAATTGCTCCCAAAGATCGGAGAGGAGCCCTGGTATCAAATAATCAGTTAGCCATTGTTATTGGAATTCTGGTTGCATATGTAATCGATTATGCGTTGGTTAATCTTCCAAATGCATGGAGATATATGATGGGTGTACCTTTTGTATTCAGTGTCGTATATCTTATTTTACTTAATATATCTTTCCCCGAAAGTCCGCGTTGGCTGGCTAAAGTTGGAAAAAGTAATGAAGCATACAAAATTCTGGAAAAGATTGGCGGTACAGATTATGCTGACGATGAATTGAGATCTATCTCCTCATCTATGACGAATCAGGATTCAGATAAAAACGTTCACATCAGAGAATTATTTCGGGGGAAACTAGCTTATATAGTTCTTTTGGGCACATTATTAGCAGCTTTTCAACAAATAACCGGGATTAATGCTATTGTGAATTATGCACCTACTATATTTCAGCAAACAGGGGTAGGCGGCGATACTGCTCTTCTGCAATCCATCATTGTCGGCTTCGTTAATTTTGTGTTTACAATTGTAGCTGTTCGTCTTGTTGATAAGCTGGGGCGAAAGACATTATTATTGTGGGGAGCTGCTGGTATGACCATCTCGCTGTTGTATTTAACTCTCACATTTGCTTTTAATTCTACCAATAGCCTCGGTGTATTAATTTCGTTGCTTTCATATATTGCCTTCTTTGCTGCTTCTCTGGCCCCGGTAATGTGGGTTGTAACCTCCGAAATGTATCCAACACGATATAGAGGGGTGGCTATGTCATTTTCTACCGCTGTGAGCTGGGCATGTGCGCTTTTGGTTGTTCAATTTTTCCCATGGTCGTTAAATAACCTGGGAGGAATGGTAAGTTTTGGAATTTTTACAGGTTTCAGTCTGATAGCCTTTATTTTTATTAAAATCTATATCCCCGAGACCAAAGGAAAATCTTTGGAACAAATTGAGACTGACTTAGGTCTGTTTAAAGCGAAATAAAATGAATAAGCAATACAAAATAGTTGGAATAGGTGAAATTCTTTGGGATATGCTTCCCCAAGGCAAAGTTTTAGGAGGGGCACCTGCCAACTATGCTTATCATGCCAGTGAACTTGGCGCTAAAGGATATGTAATCAGTGCTATCGGAAAAGATAAATCAGGAGATGAGATTATTTCACAATTAGCAGCCTATGATATTGAATTAAGGTTATGTAAGGTTGATTATCCGACAGGTATAGTAAAAGTTAAACTAAGCGGAGAAGGGATACCGGATTATGAAATTATAAAAAATGTAGCATGGGATTATATTACACTTATTCCTTCAGACATAATGCTGGCACAGGAAACAGATGCAGTTTGTTTTGGCAGTTTAGCTCAGCGCAATGAAGTTTCCAGAAAATCTATTAATGAATTTATCTTAAATGTACCCGATAAATCTTTAAAAATATTCGATATAAATCTTCGTCAAAACTTCTATAATAAAAAGTTAATTGAAGATTCAATTAAGCTGGCTAATATTCTTAAAATCAATGATGAGGAGTTAATAATTGTTTCTGAATTATTTGGTTGGATCGGGAATGATGAAAATTTATGTAAAAAATTGATGGAAACCTTCCATCTTGATGTTTTGGCATTAACCTGCGGAACGAAGGGGAGTTATTTATTTAAAGGAAAAGAAAAGTCATATATGGAAACTCCAATAGTGGAAGTTAAGGATACTATTGGGGCAGGAGATTCATTTACAGCAGGATTAACAATGGGTTTGCTTAAAAATAAATCACTTATTGAATGTCATTCTTTAGCTGTGATGATTTCAGCTTATGTATGCACACATTTTGGTGCTATGCCCGCTTATACTGAATATTACAAAGGGTCGTTCAATCCTAAATTAAATGGCACATCAGAAAATCCCGATAATTATTAGGTTTGGGTTGGGAAGGTTAGGAAAGGTTAGGTAAGGTAAGGTTAGTGATATAGTGGCTTATATGGATTATCCCTGGCGCTATCATCCGGAGTTTGAAATTATTTTTGTTGAAAAGAGCAATGGGATCCGGCTGATGGGGAATCATGCAGGAAGTTTCAGTGACGGGGATTTAATGTTTATTCACTGGAAATATCTGTGCCTCTGTATTATGGAAAATGACAAAAGACATGAAGAATGATATTTTCAATCAGATTATGATTTGGATACAGCAGCTGACATGTTTAATTCTGGCCGATATGTCTATTGCATTTTCATGTGTCTTTTAAGTTTAGGAAAGGCATTAAAAGGTTTGTATTTTGAATCTAAAGTTGAGTTTCCTTCAAAATCCCACAGCTAAATTTACTTTGTAGAAAAGATAGAATTAAAGATTAATTAAAAATGGATTGAATTTAAATTCAATTGATTTATTTGAATCTGCATTGACAGGTGAAATGCATGAAGATAGCGATATTGATTTAATATTTATTTCTTCGGATTTCAGGAACAAGGACATTTTTGAACGCTCTCAAATGACAGTGAAACCTGAGATAGCCACGCTTAAGAAATACAAATAATGACTATTGAGTGACCGCCAGCTTATACCATCTGATCGCATTTTCGCTGTAAATCTTTCTTACCTCCTCTTTAGTAAGCTGTAATCCTTTAAATTCACCCCTGAAGGACCGGGAGGTTAATGAGCTTGTCAAAAAAAAGGCCATAACTGTTTCATTTTTTATTGTACCAAAGACCTGATTTATACTCATTATAAATTAAACTGATTCATAGAAATGCCGGATAAACGCTTTTGTTAATAAAAAGTTAATTTTAATTCAAATTTAATTTGGATTTAATTTTTTTTTAACAAAAATCATTTTACTTTTGATAAGTATGGATAGAAGTAAGATTATAATTGCCATTAAAGAAGCCTATATAATCCTGGATTTTCTTAAACAAAATCATAAATAATTTTATCTAATCTACTCTAAATAATCTAACCAATAAAACCCAACTATGAGAAATTTGAGAAATTCTGTATTTCTATTGAGGAGAGGTATTCTGTCTCTTCTCATTCTTAGCTTTGCGGTCAGTTTTACCTTTGGTCAGGGAAAGACAATCAAGGGTAAAGTTACTTCCGCTACTGAAGGAGATCTTCCAGGAGTTTACGTCGTGATCCAGGGAACATCACAGGGAACCATGACTGATGGCAGTGGTAATTACACCATCAATGTTCCTGGTCCTGAAGCTGTTCTGGTATTTTCATTTATCAGCTACATCCCGCAAATGATTACCGTGGGAAATCAGACAACAATAGATGTTGTGCTGGTACTTGCAACAAGTGCACTTAATGAAGTCGTGGTTGTGGGGTATGGCACGCAGCGGAAAAAAGACATTACCGGTGCCGTCACCAACCTGAAAGCTGACGATTTCAACAAAGGATTTGTCGACAATCCTTCACAATTGATCGCGGGTAAGGCTCCCGGTGTTATGATCACCAGCAGCAGCGGTGACCCCGGGGCAAATTCCACTATCCGTATTCGCGGTAATTCTTCCGTAAGGGCAGGTAACGACCCGCTTATCGTAGTAGATGGCGTTCCCCTTTCAGGAGGCAATACTACTGCAGATGGAGACCTTCAGTCCCTTGGTAATTCCAGTGCTCGTAACCCGTTGAATTTCATAAATTCCACTGACATTGCAAATATAGACATCCTTAAAGATGCTTCTGCAACAGCAATTTACGGTTCACGTGGAGCGAATGGTGTAATTCTCATTACAACCAAACAAGGTTCATCAAGCGGAAATAATATTGAGTATAACGCTTCTTTCGGAATCGGAAGTATTTCAAAAAAAATAAAGGTTTATGACGCTGCCGAATTTGCCGAGATCGCTCCTACCCAGGATCAGGGAGGCAGTGTTGACGCTTATGATGCAATTCTGCAACAAAGTTTCTTAATGGACCACAATTTAGCTTTCAGAGGCGGAAATGAAAATATGAAGTATCGTCTTTCAGTGGGTGCTCAGAACACAGAAGGTATCGTAAAAGAAAGCGGCCAGAATAAGTATAGTGCTAATCTGAATGTGTCCCAGGACTTTTTTAAGCGCAGATTGAGAATTAGTAGCAGTATCATCGCGTCATATATAGATGACAGTTATGCCCCCATTTCAACAAGTGCCGGTTTCGAAGGTAGTCTGATGGGTGCTGCCCTGGTATGGAATCCCACACGGCCGTTTTATAAGGCGGATGGAAGTTACGATCAGTTCTCATCTTCTAACTCCAACCCTTTAGCCATGCTGGATTATATTCAGGACGGAGCCCAAACAGGCAGGTTTTTGGGGAATATTGCTGCTACATTAACCTTATTTGAAGGTTTGGACTATAAATTAAGTTTTGGTATTGACCGCTCAAATTCTGAAAGAGATATTGAACTTTCAAGTTTATTAAACCGTGACAATATTCTTAACAGGGGTTATGCCAGTATAAACGACTTGTCCACCAACAATATGTTAATTGAACATACATTAACCTATAATAAGGTTTTCAGCGATAATTTCAACCTCACAGCTTTGTTAGGTTACTCTTACCAGAAACTGGATCGCTCAGGGAATCAAATGTCAGGCCGGGATTTTGAATACAACCAGGTTTCTTACATTGACCAGATGCAATCAATCTCTCAGGCTAACAGAAGTGTGTCTTCATTCAAAAATCCAACTACTGAATTACAGTCATACTTTGGCAGGGTAAATTTGAGCCTGTATAACAAATTTCTGGTGACTGCCACCTTTCGTGCCGATGGTTCAAGTAAGTTTGGTACCAACAATAAATACGGTTACTTCCCGTCCTTTGCATTTGCTTACCGTATTTCGGAAGAAGGTTTCATTCCCGATTTTTTCAGTGACTTGAAATTACGTATTGGATGGGGCCAAACAGGTAACCAGGAGTTCCCGGCAGGTGCATCCCAGGCTCAGTACGAAATCACCCGTGACGGTCTGATCAGATCGCAGTATGATAATCCTGACTTAAAATGGGAAACATCAACTACAGTAAACGCAGGTATCGACTTTGCATTATTGGAAAACAGACTTACCGGTGTTATCGAATATTTCAACAAGAACACCGTTGACCTTCTTTTTAACGCAGAAGCGGCACTGCCAGGGCCTTCAGGAGCCAGAAGATGGACAAACCTTGACGCCGATGTTACCAACCAGGGTGTTGAATTTGGTTTGAATGCAGTGATTGTTCAAAAGAATGATCTTACCTTCAGTTTGGGTGGTAATGTCACTTTCATGCAAAACGAGCTGAAAAATTTCAGCGGTGTTGTTGAAACCGGGATGTTGCACGGTCAGGGTATATCAAATACTCCATCCCAGCGTTTTATCAGCAACCAGCCTCTTAATGTATTTTATATGCTGGAATTTGAGGGTCTGGATGCAAATGGCCTGGGTATATACAGCGATTCAAAGAAATATCTGCAGGATCCGAACCCAAAAACTATTCTTGGTTTAGTTTTAAATCTGAACTATAAAGGCTGGGATCTGCTGGCTAATCTGAATGGGGCATATGGCCATTATGTGTATAATAACACAGCAACCAGTGTTCTTGTGGTAGGTAATCCCTCCAAAGGAAGAAATACATCTCCGGATTACACGCTGCCGGGTGAAAGTGTTGACAATGCACTTAAAGCTTCAACCCGGTACCTTGAAAAAGGTGATTATTTACGACTGAATAACCTGTCGTTAAGTTATTCTTTGCAAAAAGCGCCTTGGTTCTTTAAATCAATGCGTTTTTCTCTGACGGGTCAGAATTTGTTTGTGATCACCGACTTTACCGGATTTGATCCGGAAGTTAATGTGGACAAAAACATTAACGGCGTGCCCTCTTATGGAATCGAATATACACCATATCCATCAGCCAGAACATTTACATTCGGACTTAGTGTATCATTATAAAATAATCTAAAAACTGAATTATGAAAAATTTTAAAATAAAGATACCGGTTATAATTGCTTTCATCGCCTTAGTATCTGTCTGTTGCTCAGATCTGGATGAAAACTTAGAGGACCGGTTAACGTTACAGCAGGTAGAAGAAGCTACCGCAGGTGAAACACCAGACGTTTCGGCTCTGTTAATTGAATCATACGGCACCCTCAGGAACTGGTTTGGCCCCTTAAATTCTTTTTTAGGTGATCAGACCGGAGACGAAATGATCGCGCCTACACGCGGAGGAGACTGGGATGATAATGGCGCACTTCGGGTATTACATCAACATACATGGGATCCAGATAATAATAACATAGTCTCTTTCTTTAATGCTTTGGCTACCGGATTATTTTCAGCAATTGACCTTCTTCAATTCAATCCAAATCCGCAACAGGAAGCTGAAGCACGTTACATCAGGGCCTTTTATGTGTACTGGCTTTGCGACGGATGGGGACAGGTTCCCATGCGTGAACCGGGAGCGCCTCTTTCAGACTTACCAACAGTTATGACCAGCTCTGAAGCAATTAATTATGTAATCACTGAGCTGAAAGCTATTCTTCCTAACCTTCCTGATAATGTTCCACCCTGGCAGGCCTCAAAGGCTGCTGCAAATGCACTATTAGCCAAAGCATATCTGAATAAGGCAGTTTTTGAAAGCGCCGATCGCCAAACATTCACCATTGGCGCCGAGGATATGAATTCAGTTATCACATATTGTGATGCCATCATTAACTCAGGGAAATATTCACTGGAAGCCAATTATTTCCAAAACTTCACTTTCGATAATGGTGAAAACTCCTCGGAGTTGATTTTCTGTACCAACAACATTGCAGGTGTTCAGTCAAATAGTATGAGGCATTTTTGGATGTCTACATTGCATTACAATCAAACTCCCAGCGGATGGAACGGATTTACTGCCATGGCTGATTTTTACAATTCTTTTGATGCTACCGATACGCGCAGAGGAGTGGAATTACCCGATTTAAAAGCCACATACGGTTTAAGGGCAGGCTTACTTTATGGACAACAGTATAATAAAGATGGTGTAGCCCTGAAAGATCGTCAGGGAAATCCTTTGTTCTTTACAATCGAAAGTCCGATTATTGTTTCAGGCCCAAATCTTGAAGTAAGCGGTGTCCGTCTTATGAAATTTATTCCTCCTGCCACCTTCGAAGATGTGCCTGGAAATAAATTTGGATTCTTCAGATATGCCGATGTGCTGTTAATGAAAGCCGAAGCATTATTGCGCACTGGTAATGCTAACGGCGCTTTGACTATTGTGAATCAATTAAGAGCCGTTCGTGGAGCCGGTGCTCTGGCATCAATCGATGAAACAGCATTATTGGCTGAAAGAGGTCGTGAATTATACGTAGAAGGTTGGAGGCGCAATGACCTGGTCCGTTTTGGGAAATTCCTTGAACCATGGAGTGATAAAGCAGCTTCTGATCCTATATATCTATTGTTCCCGTTCCCTTCAGCCCAGATTGTAGCAAATCCAGATCTGCAGCAAAATCCGGGATACTAATTAAATTATAGATAGTTCCAGGTAAGACTTTCGTTCGCTATAACTATTAAAAGAGGGTGTCTCAAAAGGGCACCTCTCTCTTTTTAGACTGCAAAAAAGAGGGCGTCCCATTTTCTAATTGAGACACCCTCTATTATTATTAAAATTAATTAAATTGGTTAAATTCGACCACTAAATCACAGCATATACCCCTCTGGGATTCTGTAAAATATAAAAACTATCCATTTTATGTGCAGGATTAAGATTCTACCATTTTTCATTGCCTTATTGATCGCCGGTTGCAAGAATGATAAAAAGATTGAAAACACCAAAGACACTTTGTTCCAGTTGATACCTTCTGAAGTGAGTGGGATCAGTTTCATCAATAAATTAACCAATGAAAAAAACGTAAATGTATTTCTCTATCGCAATTTCTATAATGGTGGAGGAGTTGGGATCGGAGACATCAATAACGATGGTTTGGCTGATGTTTACCTGACATCTAATATGGAGGATAACAAATTGTTTTTGAACCTGGGTAACTTCAGGTTTAAGGACATTACTGGCAGTTCAGGAACAGCAGGCACACACGACTGGTCTACCGGTGTGGTGATGGCAGATGTCAACGGTGACGGTTTACTGGATATATATGTCTGCAATGCAGGAAACGCTAAGGATGATAACCGGAAAAATGAACTGTTTATCAACAATGGTGATCTGACTTTTTCCGAAAAGGCTGGAGACTATGGATTGGACGACAATGGTCTTACTACACATGCTGCCTTTTTTGATTATGACGGGGATGGTGACCTGGATGCTTTTATCCTGAATAACAGCTTCATTCCTGCAAATAGCCTGGAGTTTTCCAATATGCGTGATGTGAGAAGCCAAAATTGGGACGTGCCTGAATTTCTTAAAGGAGGTGGTGATAAGCTGCTCCGAAACGACAATGGCAAATTTAAGGACGTGAGTGAGGAGGCCGGCATTTATGGCAGCCTCATCGCATTTGGAATGGGCGTAGCGGTTGGTGATATTAACCAGGATATGTTGCCGGATATATATGTTTCGAACGACTTCTATGAGCGCGATTATTTATATATCAATAATGGGGATGGAACATTTAAAGAAAGCATAAAAGACTGTATGGCCCATTTGACCCTTTCCTCAATGGGCTTAGATATGGCCGATATTAATAATGATGGCTTCTCTGATATATGCGTAATAGATATGCTTCCGGAGGGAGATACACGATTGAAAAATACCACTGATTTTGATAGTTATGATATTTACAACCTTAAGGTGGAACGTGATTTTTATCACCAGTTTCTGCAAAATACCCTGCAGCTAAACAATGGCAATGAAACCTTTTCTGAAATCGCTTTTTACAGTGGTGTGGCACAAACCGACTGGAGCTGGGGACCTTTAATATTCGACATGGACAACGACGGATACCTCGATATCTTTGTAGCCAACGGGATTTACCAGGATCTCACCGACCAGGACTTTATTGATTATTTTGCTAACACTATTGTTCAGAAAATGGTCATTTCAGGCATAAAAGAAGAGGTCAATTCAATTTTCAGTAAAATGCCAAGTGTTCCTTTGCCTAACTATGGTTTTAAAAACAATGGAGATTTAACCTTCACCAACAAGAGCACCGAATGGGGACTAGACATCCCCAGTTTCTCGAATGGTGCAGCTTATGGTGACCTTGATAATGATGGCGACCTTGATTTAATTGTTAACAATGTTAACCAGCCCTGCCTTGCATATAAAAATAATTCCAACGAAAAAGCCGGCAATCATTATCTGAAAGTACGGCTAAAAGGTGAAGGGAAAAATACCTTTGGCATTGGAAGTGTTGTGTATGTATATTTCAACAGTCAGCCTCATAAACAGGAGCTGGTCCCATCGAGAGGCTTTCAATCTTCGGTCGACCCTGTTTTGAATTTTGGTTTGGGCAAAGCAACATCGGCAGATTCCATAAAGGTAATCTGGTCCAATCATAAAACACAGGTTATTAAGAATATTAGTTGTGATCAGCTGTTAACATTCGACATCCAAAACGCCACAAAAAAAGAACTTTTTATCAGAAGCGGTAAAACAGCAGTCGATAAATTAGTTGATTCGCCATTTAATCCGCATAAAGAAAATTCATATATCGATTTTGAATACGAAGGATTAATAGCTCAAATGTTGTCACGGGAAGGACCTGCAATGGATGTGGCTGATTTAAACAACGATGGTCGTGATGATGTATTTATGGGCGGAGCCACTGATAACGCGGGACAAATTTATCTTCAGTCACCCGGGGGGCAGATGATTGCAAAAAGAAATGATTGCTTTGAGAAAGATAATAAATACGAGGATACGGCTGCTGGTTTTTTTGACGCAGATGGAGACGGGGACCTGGATCTGTATGTAGGTTCGGGAGGAAATGACAAAGAATCTGAATCCGATTTATTAAGAGATCGCCTGTATATCAATAATGGTAAAGGTGCATTCGAAAAAGCCGTGGATGCTATTCCGGATTTCAGGTATAATACTTCTGTGGTTGCTCCTTATGATTTCGACCAGGATGGTGATATTGACCTGTTTACAGGTAGTTTAAGTGTTTCCCGTATTTATGGCATCAACCCCAAACACTATCTGCTTGAAAATGACGGACACGGAAAATTCAAGGATATTACAGAAGCTAAAGCATATAAATTTCGTGATATGGGGATGGTCACAGATGCCGTGTGGCAGGATCTGGATAGTGATGGTTTGAAAGATCTTGTTGTTGTAGGCCAATGGATGGCTCCTGTGATCTATCTTAATTCCGGACGCAGATTAAGTCCGGTCGCTACCTCGCTTGACTCCCTGTCGGGATGGTGGAATGCTGTGTCCGTTATCGATTTGGACAATGACGGGGACATGGACATGGTGCTCGGCAACAGGGGCGACAACACATATATAAAAGTGAGCCCGGAAGCACCTGTAAAAATGTTTGTGAATGATTTTGACAACAATGGCAGTATCGAACAGATATTTACCCGGTACGTTGAAGGTAAGGACAAACCCATCGCTTTAAAAAGAGATCTCACAGCGCAACTGCCCGTTCTCCTGAAAAAAAACCTGAAATTTGCCGAATATGCTGTAAAATCAGTTTATGAGCTGATACCGGATGCTATTATTAAAAATTCCATTTTAAAAGAGGTTACTATTTCTGAAAGTATTGTGGCCTACAATGAGGGCGAAAACCAATATAGAATTGAAATGCTGCCAAAGGAAATTCAATTTACCTGTGTAAATGTGATTTTAACCACCGACCTGAATGACGATAATTATAATGATATTATTCTGGGTGAAAATAATTTCAGTTTTAAGCCACAGTTTGGAAGACTTGATGCAGGCTTTGCACATATGCTTTTAGGAAGTGCAAGTGGCTTGATGAAACCTGTACGAATAGGGACTTCCGGTCAGGGAGTAGTTAACAGCATCAAAGAGATAACAATGAATGGTCAAAAATATTTAATCCTGGGAATTAATGATCAGAGGTCAAAATTATATAAAGTTATCAAGTAAAATAATTTGTTTTTTGGCGTCGTTTGTTGCCATGGTTGCATGCAACCAAAATGGCAGAAAGCAATTTGACATGATTCGGTCATCTGAATCAGGTATTGATTTCGTCAATAAGGTGGAGGATAGCGATGGTGCCAATATTCTGGATTATCCTTATTTCTATAATGGCAGTGGGGTTTCCGTTGGTGATATCAATAATGATTCACTGCCGGATCTTTTTTTTACTTCTAACCAACAGGAGAATGCCCTGTATCTGAACCTGGGTAGGTTAAAATTCAAAAATATTACTAAGCAAGCCGGCGTTGCCGGTCATTCCGATTGGAATACCGGTTCAGTAATGGCCGATGTAAATGGCGATGGCTTATTGGATATTTATGTAATGGCAGTTGTTGGTATATGTGGTTTTGAAGGAAGAAATGAACTCTATATTAACCAGGGAGATGGAACCTTTAAAGAAGAAGCAAAAAAGTATGGCCTTGGTTTCGATACCTGGTCAGGATCAGCCGCCTTTTTCGATTATGACAAAGACGGCGATCTTGACATGTACCTCCTGAACCAGGCCATTCATTCAAATAACCTATACGGACCTGCCACTCAGCCTGGCCAGCGTAACTATGAATCAGGCGACAGGTTAATGGAGAACCAGGGAGGTCACTTTGTTGATATCAGTGAAAAAGCCGGTATTCAGGATGGCCCTGCTGGTTGCGGACTGGGACTTGGAATCGCCGATTTTAACAATGATGGATGGGATGATATTTATGTGGGTAACGATTCCAACGAAGATGATTATTATTATATCAATAATGGTGATGGTACTTTTTCGGAACAACTTAAGGAGCATTTCAGCATGGTAAGCCGCTCCTCCAGGGGTAATGACATTGCAGATATAAATGGAGATGGTTTTGCCGATGTCATAACAGTGGATGCATTACCTGAAGAAGAAACAATACTGAAGGCATCCAATAATAATGATCCTTCTGATTTACAGCCAATGTACGCCAGGTTGGACAATCATCCCCAGTATATGCGTAATATGCTGCAGATTAACCACAGTGGTAAATTCTTCTCCGAAAGAGCTTTCATCATGGGGGTCGCTGCTTCCGATTGGAGCTGGTCTCCCCTGTTCGCTGATCTGGATCAGGATGGTATGATTGATCTGTTCATTACAACGGGTATTTATCGAAGACCTAATGATCGTGATTATATCAAATTCATTTCCAGTAAGCAGATCCGGGATAAATTAAATAAAACGCGTTTAGTTGACAATGAAGCAATAAGTCAAATGCCTTCTGGTGCAGTTCACAATTACATATTCCAGGGTGATGGAAAATATTTCACAAACAGGTCAGGGGAATGGATACCCGATGATACATTAATATCCAGCGGCTCGGCATATGCTGACCTTGATAATGACGGAGATCTGGATTTAGTAGTCAATAACTTTGGTACCTCTCCGGTAATCTACCGGAATAAAAACAACAAGGCCTACAACTATCTGAAAATCAAATTTAATTACAGGAATGAAAACAGGTTTGGTATTGGAACAAAAGTCTTCCTTTATAACCTGAATAAATTGCAAGCACGCCAGTTAAACTGTACCCGTGGATTCCAATCTTCTGTTGAACCTGTACTTCATTTTGGATTAGGCGCTTCAAAAATTATTGATTCTCTGATCATCATCTGGCCCGACAATACCTATCAGAAACTTGAACAGGTAAATGTCAACCGGACCCTGAATATTAGCCCTTCTGAAGATGTGAAGCAATTTGACTGGGCACGCGTAAACCCCATTCATGAAAAATGGTTTGATAAGCCTGATATTTCAAAAATCATTACCGCAGCTCATAAGGAAAATAGATTTGAAGATTTCAACATGAAAAAATTCATGCCTTATAAAATCTCAACTGAAGGTCCGGCATTGTCAATTGGCGATGTAAACGGTGACGGATTACAGGATGTATATCTGGGCGGGGCAAAATCCTTTGCAGGCAGACTTTTTATCCAGAGCCAGGAAGGGTTTTCTTTAATTGAAACACCTGACTTTGTTGCGGATAGGATTATGGAGGATGTTGATGCACAGTTTAATGATCTTGATGGCGATGGAGACCTTGACCTGTTTGTGGTATCAGCTGGTGGTGAATTCTACAATCAAAGGCCTGAGCTGAAAGACCGCATTTATGTTAACGATGGGAAAGGCCATTTTACTAAAAACGAAAAGGCTGTCCCGGATTATTTTGAAAATGGTTCTGTTGCACGAATGGCGGATTACGACAAGGATGGGGATATCGATATTTTTGTTGCCGGACGGGCTGTTTCTGACCGTTTTGGAGAAATTCCAAATTCCTGTCTTCTGGAAAATGACGGGCATGGTATTTTCTCAATAAACAACCAACCGGCATTAAAAAATGCCGGGATGGTGACCGATGCTGTGTGGACCGATTTCAACGGGGATAAAATGATTGATCTGATTCTGGTTGGAGAATGGATGTCTCCCCAGTTTTTTACTAACGAAAATGGAAAATTTGTCAATGTCACTGAAAAATATTTTCCTGAAAGTATTAAAGGATTATGGAGAACCATTCAGCCTGCCGATATAAATAAGGATGGGAAAATCGATTATTTGCTGGGCAACTGGGGGTTAAACAGTAAATTTCATGCTTCTCAAATGTTTCCCTTAAAAATGTATGTTGACGATTTTGATGGTAAGGGCCAGATAGAAACACTCATCGTATTGGAAAAAAAAGGGTATTATTTTCCGGTTAATTCAAAAGATGAAATTGACAAACTCTTGGGATATATGACCAAAAAACAATTTCCTCATTACCGTGATTTTGCCGGGAAAACCATGGAACAGGTTATTGGAAAAGAGGCTCTGGCAAAAGCATCCTTGCTGGAAGTAAACACGCTGGCTTCAGGATACCTGAGAAACAACGGGGAAACCTTCAGTTTTGTTCCGCTTGATGATGAATTTCAAATCTCTCCTATCAATCGCTTTTTAGCAGAAGATCTGAATAATGATGGCAAAGAGGATATTCTTATCGCTCCTAATTTTCTTGGCGTTACTAAGTACCATGGCCGATTTGTATCGAACACGGGAACCATACTTTCAGGTGACGGCAGGATTTTGGATGGATTGGAAACCGGACTGGATTTCAGCCGGAAAGAAATAAGAAGATTAACCACAATAACCATTGTTAATGAAAAATATTTGCTGGCTGCACCAAATAATGATTCTCTATTATGGTATAAAATCAAAAACTAACATTTCTTTCTTTGTTTCATTTAAAAAGATATTTATTTGTGAAAAAGTTATTTGTTTCTGTTGCTTTAATCATTCTTTTAGCCCTGACAGGAGGCATTACTTTCCTTCTTTCCAGACCAGGTGATTACCAGGCTCATTTTACAGTTAAAACCACCCCTGATGTTGCTTATTATAATATTCTGAATTGGGATACCTGGAATCATACAAATCTAACTGCCAAAATTGATGTTCTGAGCAAAACCCCGGTCAGAAATATTTCACAGAAAGTAACACTAAATGATACAACTTTGATTTTTAACTGGGAATTTGAAAAGTTAAATGATTCAATTACTGTGGTCAGAGCCTCTGTCTCTGATCCGGACCGGAAGCTCTATAACCGGTTAACCGTTCCGTTTATGAATTCTCAATTTAAAAACAATGTCAGGGGCAATCTGCTCGACATTAAGAAAAGGATGGAGTTAATGCTGAAAACGTTTCATTATGAATTTACCGGCTATGATCGCTTTGAGAAAAAAAACTGTGTTTACATTAACTTAAAAAGCACACCAAAAGGTAAAGCAAGGGCAATGATGTCAACTGTTACAGAATTGAATCAGTTTGTCAGGCAAAATAACCTGGAATTGGATGGTGAACCTTTCCTGGTTGTTCATGATTGGAATGAACTTAAGGATTCTATCAGCTTTGATTTTTGCTTTCCAATCACCAGGATTGATGCTGTTCCGGAACACCCTGAAATTAAGTTTAAAACGGTTGAAAGCATGGATGCACTTAAAACCGATTTCTACGGAAATTACAGCATTTCAGATATTTCATGGCACAATTTAGCTGAAGAAGCTAAAAAGCTGGGATACCGGAGTAATCATAAACTGATTGAGGTATATTATAATGATCCGCATTTGGGTGGAAATGAGCTGGAGTGGAAGGCTGAGATTTATCTTGGAATTGATACCGTTAATTAAAATTCAACTGGTGGTGCTTCATATGAAAAATTTTTCCTTCATTTTACTTGTATTGCTGTTAGGTTTTTCATGTGTACCTGCTGAAAAAGAAGGCAAACAATTGTTTTCGCTGTTATCCCCTTCCGCTACCCATGTGGATTTTATTAACCAACTAACCGAAAACGATCAATTTAATATCATTCAGTATCTTTATTTCAATAACGGTGCGGGTGTGGCGGCCGGAGACATCAATAACGACGGTCTGGTTGATTTATATTTTACCGCAAATCAATCATCCAATAAATTATACCTGAATAAAGGCAATTTAAAATTTAAGGATATCACAGATGCAGCCGGGGTTGCGGGAAAAGGCGATTGGAAAACCGGTGTGACAATGGCCGATGTAAACGGGGATGGCTTGCTGGATATTTATGTATGCCAGGTAGGAAGTTACAAAACCCTCCAGGGAAAGAACCAATTGTTTATCAATAAGGGAAACCTGGTCTTTAAGGAGGAAGCACAGGATTATGGACTCGATTTTCAGGGATTTTCCACACAGTCTGCATTTTTTGACTATGACGGAGATGGCGATCTGGATATGTACCTTCTTAACCATTCTGTGCATAGTTCACGAAGTTTTGGTGATGTCTCCCTTCGCTATGATCATGATTCGCTTGCAGGCGACAGGTTATACAGAAACGATCTGGTTGACGGTAAAATAATATTTCACGATGTCACTCAAGATGCCGGCATCTATAACAGTCAGATTGGTTATGGTTTAGGAATAAATGTATGCGATATAAACAATGACGGATATCCCGATATCTATATATCTAATGACTTTCATGAAAATGACTATCTGTACATAAACAACAAAAACGGTACATTTTCAGAACACCTGACTGATTTTATCGGACACACAAGCAGATCATCAATGGGTAACGATATCGGAGATATAAATAATGACGGCCTGCTGGATATAATTGTTCTGGATATGCTTCCTGATAAGGAAAAAATCCGTAAACAATCAGGTGGGGAAAATGACTATGAACTCTTTATGTTAAAACGAAAAAACGGTTATAATTACCAGTTCGTGCGTAATACACTACAACTCAATTTAGGCGGAGGTATGTTTAGTGAAATAGGACAGTTGGCAGGAGTTTCCTCAACAGATTGGAGTTGGTCGCCCCTCCTTTGCGATGTAGATAATGATGGATGGAAGGACCTATTTATAACAAACGGAATATACAGAAGGGCAAATGATCTGGATTATGTAAAATTTTTAACAGGAGGTAACAGAAACTTGCCCCCGAAGGACAACAGCAGTGTTACCGATAAAGAGCTTTATGAAAAGATGCCTCTCTATCCAAATATCAGCTATATCTTTAAAAACAATGGTGATCTCACCTTTTCGAATATGGCAAAAGAATGGGGAATAAACACCCGGGCTTTTTCCAACGGCTCCACTTATGCCGATCTGGATAATGATGGCGATCTCGACCTGGTTGTCAATAATATTAATGAAAAGGCATTTCTCTACAGGAATAATGCTTCAGCTAGCCTGGATAATCATTTCCTTTCGGTAGTCTTAAAGGGGAAGGGATTAAATTCCCGGGGAACGGGCGCATGGGTTACAATTTATTGCGGCGATCAAATTCAGATCACTGGACAATTTGCAACCAGGGGATTTTTATCTGCCACATCCGATGTGCTGCATTTTGGATTGGGCCAAACTGCCATAATTGATTCATTACGGGTTCGCTGGCCTGACCTGTCAGAACAGATCCTGAGAAATATTCCGGCAGATCAGGTTATCACATTGAAATCGGAGGACGCGGCTAACCCATCCGGTAAGGCCAAAACAGAAAATAAGGAAAACAGGCTGTTTACGTTCTCGGAAATAGCCGGATTAACATTCAACCATAAAGAAGACGGGTATACGGAATTCAACCGTGAAAAGCTTATTCCCCATAGTCTTACGGCCGAGGGCCCTCCCCTGGCTGTGGATGATGTGAATGGCGACGGATTGGATGATGTTTTTGTGGGAGGGGCCAGGGGTCAGGCCGCTGTGATATTAATCCAGCAAAAAAACGGGACATTCAAGTCGCATGATGTGCCTCAGCTAACCCGGGAGAGAAATTCCGAGGACGTGGATGCTGTTTTTTTTGATGCAGATGGAGACGGTGATCCCGATCTTTATGTGGTTCGGGGCGGTAACATGCTTCCCCTTGGCAATTCCCTGCTATCGGATTTGCTGTTGGTAAATAACGGTAAGGGAGAATTCACCAAAAGCCCGCTGCCTGACCTGTCACATAACGGATCATGTGTGCGGCCCGGCGATTTTGATGGCGACGGCGACCTGGACCTGTTTTTGGGATCGAGATCCGTTCCGGGTTCCTATGGCCAGTCGCCGGTGCAATACCTTCTTGAAAATGATGGTCTTGGACATTTTAAGGATGTTACCGATTCCAGGTTAGGTGATTTGAAAAACATGGGCATGGTGACTGATGCAGCCTGGATTGATTTTGACGGGGACGGCGACCCTGATCTGGTGGCAACGGGTGAATGGATGAATATCTGCATGTTCAGAAATGATGACGGCAAATTTTCCGATGCAACTATAACTGCAGGTCTGGAAGAGACTTCAGGCTGGTGGAACTGCATCGAGGCAACTGATATTGATAAAGATGGAGACATTGATCTTATCTGCGGGAACCTGGGATTGAATTCATTATTTAAGGCATCAATAAAAGAACCTGTTACAATGTATCTCAATGATTTCGACAATAACGGATCACTGGATCAGATAATCTGCTCTTATGAAGATGGAATAAGTTACCCCGTAGCCTCACTTGATGAACTTGATGCCCAGATAGCCGGGATTAAAAATAAGTTTCCAAACTATTCTGATTTCGGAGGAAAAGAGGTAAAGGAGATCTTTGGAAATGACGCAATAATCAAATCAACTATTAAGAAAGCAGTGCTTTTCGAAAGTTGTATTTTCTTTAATAATGGTGACGGAACTTTTAAAATAACGAAACTACCGAAAGAAGCCCAGTTTTCACCGATACGCGATATTTTAGTTCGGGACTTTGATCATGACGGGTCAAAGGACCTGGTTCTTGTCGGTAACAACTATTCTGTCCGACCTTCTTATGGCCGTTATGATGCCAGCTATGGATGGAGCTTTTTGTGTGATACTGCTCATATATATAATCCGCTGATGCCTGTTGAAAGCGGACTTGTGATTAAAGGAGATGCAAGAAGAATAGTCACTCTTGAAGTTAAGGGGAAACAATATTTAGTTGTTGCTGTAAATAACTCAGATCTGCATATATTCCAGATATTTTAGCATAGAAACTAAATCAGAGTATTCACATCGGGACTCGTCCCTGTTTTTACATACGATCCTGATACTGCATTGCTTTCATTTTATAAAAACTGGTGCAGATGAGGAAAGATAATCCCGTGCTGGCACAAGGGCGGTATAAAGTGATAAAAAGCCCTGGTTCCGCCACCCCACAGCAGGAAATTGATCACCTGGTTCAATCCGCCCAACAAGAGATTGATCAACTCTCAAAGCCAAAAGTCTTTTTAAATCTGAGACCGATGAAATGATCCGTGGCGTTTTACCGTCCCTGAGCAACTCAAACATCCAAACAGTTGGTCCTGAGGGTGATTTTACATCTGAAAAGGTCAAACTTGCATCAGATGCCGGCTTTTTGCCGGTGCACCTGGGGGACAGCCGCCTGAGAACAGAAACAGCAGGCGTCGCTGCCTGCTGCTCAGTCTACTTAACCAGCATCTAAGTCTGGCAACCGGATATAAATGTCTCCCAGGCAATTACACTTCCAACACCAAATATGGAAAAGGTAGCCCTTTGTCAATGTTGCAGGAAGCACCCCGGTTGAGGCGACTTAAAAAGACCAGGGCTACCCAATTTCAAAATAGACATTATCATTTTCCAGTTTCTTCCTGAGATCAGCATAATGGAGCTCCCGCGTTCCGCATTTTTTCGCCGCACAGAGGGCAGCTGCCGTTCCTGCAGCCTGTCCCTGGCCCATGCAACACACGGTGTTCCTTGTAGACATATGTGCACTGTGGTTTGAAGTGATAAGCATTCCTGCTGCAAACAAATTCCCTATGTTTTTTACGATAAGGGCTTTGTAAGGTATGCCATATGTCCCACCGTTCTTGATTTGTAACCGTGGTGCTTCATCATGAAAGCCATATACCATGATATCATCATCAAAATGTCTTCCGTCAAGAACATCCTCTGAAGTAATATCATAGTCGCATATTATTGTTCTTCCGCGCCGGATGTTCAGGGAGGGGCTTGTCCGGGCAATAAATGCTTTTTCACAACCTGGCAGGTATTGTTTAAACAGTTCAAGCGTTTTAAATTGATTCTGCCGGATAATTAATTCAGCTTTTGCGACTTCATCTCTGTTGGTTGGACTAATGTCCATTTTATAATTAACCTTTATGAACATGAGATAATTATCATGAACTGTAGTCGTTATAAGTCCGGACCCAAGTTCTTTTACACCTTCAACAAATCCTGAAGGAAGCGTGTTACCGGATCCTGTGCCTTCCGCGCCCATCCGGATAATCTGGCTCTCTTTGCCGGAGCGCAGGCCGAGGGCAATGTCACCCGCGGCATTGTTCACTTTAAGAAAATCATAAAGCTTCTCTATGTCAACATTGCCAATTCCCATGCTGTTACAGACGGGATGATCATTTAATTCAATATAATCCGCACCGGAATAAGAGGAAAGGTCTCCATAAGCTGTACAGTCAACAAAACACCTGGCTTTGAAGTACTCTCTTCCCATCCGGCTTTGCGTTATCACTCCCTCCACATCTGATCCCCTGTTAACCGCTCCTGCCACAAGGGTGTTCACAAATATAAAAACACCGGATTCAGCCAGCATCTCAAATGCCTTAAGCTTATACAGCTCTGTATCAATTGCAGTGCAAACAGAATCGTAATTGTACCTTGTTGTGGTGTCGGCATGGCCTGTTGTTCCGCCAACAGGGAGAAGGCGATCAATAATTTCCTGGGCAAGACCTTTCACTACCTGGCGTTTTTCGACACCAGGGAAGGCTTTCCAGAGGTTAAAATAGCTGTGAAGGGCTGTACCTCCTTCTACAACAGTTCCTCCAGGGTACCCTTTTGATTCTATAAGGGCCGTTTTTGCCCCTTGTCTCGCAGAAGCAACAGCTGCCATAACACCTGCGGTACCTCCTCCTGCTACAATAACATCAAATTCCCTTACCGGTAATCCTCGTACATCTTCTTTGGAATTCGGATTATTTGTCTTATCAGAAGCGGAATTTGCACTGATCTGAGGCACCGCCAGAGCCGCGACCATCATACTTTTAGAGAAGTTCCTGCGATCCATCTGTTTTTCTATTATTTATTATTATGGAAAGAATAAGTGCCCTTCATAGTTTGCAGGGTCATAACCCCGGTCATTTAAGCTGCGACAGATATTCATTTGCCCAGATGTGATTTGAATTATACTTCATCGCTTCAGCAAACTCCTGTTTTGCTTCAGCTTTCTGGTCCTTGCCCAGGTAACCAAGGCCTATCAGGTAGTGCGCATCTGCCCTTCTGTCATCTGGGGTCATTCGCTCCCCGAATTTGGCGAAGAAATCAACCTCCTCCTTCTCCATCCTTTCCTTTCCGAGGCTTATAAGACTATCAAAAATTGCATCAGCCTCTTCCGCTTTATCCAGTTTTTTAAGGCACATAGCTTTATAGAAATAAATATCCGAAAGCTGATCCTCCTGCCTCAGGTTTACACCGGTTGTCCATGATTCCCTTGCCTTTTTCCTGTTACCCATTTTTTCATAAACAGCTCCGACAAAATAATACACTTCGCAGGCACGCCCGCCCCTGTATTCCCTGGCGACCATCATATTTTCAGGGTATGTCATTGCAGACATTCCATCACTTAATGCTTCTTTCGTCTTACCTTCCTGCAGGTGGTGATAGCCTTTGAGAAGATATGCATTAAGGTAGGAACCAAACATTTTGTCAACACCTTCCCACTGCGGGAATGTACGGCTGTTGCATATTTTCAGGGCTTCATCATACCTGCCCAGCTGAACCAGAATCAGGATCTGTCTTGACAGAGCATCGACAACATTATTCTTAAGTATCACCTCCTGGTGATCAGCAAGTATTTTCAGTCTTTTCTCCAGGTTTTCACGGGCAGCGGCGTATATAAGGTCCAGTTCAAAGAACCATCTTTGCTCATCGCTGTATAGAGAGATTGCCTTTTCATAGCTGGCAATGGAATTGGAAATGTCGTTGAAAGTTTTATAGTAGGCCAGCCCAAGATTCCGGTGTACCATAGCGAAGGTACCGTCTAATTCACGCGACTTTTCCCAGAGGGTGACGGCGCGCTCAGGCTGAGGTTCGAACAGCAGCGTGCCGAGATAATAGGGAGCCTTTGGGTCTGCAGGATTGACCTTCATGGCTGTCTCCAGGATTTCAATCTCCTCGAGTCTGAACGGGAAGCAATAATCAGGAGATTCCTCCGAGGCTTTGCGGAAGTATTCCGTTGCTTTCTGCTCATCACCCATTGAGTTCCAGAAATAGCCAAGATAATAGTACGCAAGGGCGAATGGTCACCGCTCCATGTGCCATGCAATCCCGGATTGTCAAGCACATCGATTGCCTCCTCAAGCAGGCCCGCATTGGCATAGTCAAGGGAAAGTTCCAGATAGGACTGCAGGTAGTCCCTCATTTTACCCTTGAGATCCTGCAGGCATTTTTCGGATTCCTGCCCGTTACCAAGAGAAGCATTGGCAAGGTAGAATTCAAATCGTGATCCGAAATCAAGCCGGTCAAATGCACTTGTCGTGCTGCTTATTTCCATCGCAAGGGCATGTTGTACCAGCCGCCGTAGAATAGCTGATTTCAGGTTCCTTGCCTTGATGTTTCCGGAATTGGTTGCCAGCGAGCGGTCAAGATGGTCAAGGGCAAGGTCATAGTTGCCTAGTTTGCAGTCAATCTGGGCAAGCTGGAAATATGCTGCTGAATGAAATGCATAGCTCCAGGTAGCCTGATACAGATTCTTATATGCATCATTCTCCTTTCCCGAGAAATCTCTGGCAGACACCCAGGTAATAATAGGCTTCTCCGTCCCTTGCCTTTGTATTATTCCCGGTGATACGGTCTTCCAGGGCTCTGTTTAAATGTTGTTCGGCAACACTGTACATACCCCTTCTGAGATAGAGAAGCCCTAGATGCAGTGTTGACCCTGTAGTCTCCCGGGTCTCTTCTCAGTGCCTCCTCATAGTAGGGATAAGGTTCAAAGGAGGCAGACCGGAATTGTGTAATCCGTAATCCGGTTTGATACAACTCCTCGATAGATTCGATTTCCTGCGGTGATCTTGGCGGTTTGGTTACTTCCGGGAAAGGTTTTTCTTCTTTTTTAACCGGCTGATAACTTATCACTTCCTTATTGTCAGACGATAAAAGTGATACCCTTACCTGATTTTCATCGGTGTTTTCGGGAATGGTGATATCTTTTATATACGGATGTGCCGGATCAATGTCAATAGTCTCGCTGAAGACTCCATATTATTGATTTCAAGTACTACCCTGGCATTCTTCCTGGGGGAGGTTGAAACAAACCCGATGAATGCTTTGCCATTTTCCGGGAATTCAAGATTAACTGCGGCCTCAATGTCTGCATTCTTTACACCCTTTATTCCGCGAACCGGGTACCAGTATTGCTTCAGATACTTGGATCTCATACGGCTGGAGCCAGCTGTAATCAGGCTGATTGTCGGAGTAACCACCCACCATCAGCTCAAGCGCGGGGCCATCAGAATCAGTCAGAGCGCTTTGTCCCACATCTGCCCGCGCGGACCGGTGCTCCAGGTCCAGAATTTCTTCCCCGGAGCTATATTATGGTTTGATACTATGACGGTCCCGCTTCTTTTCCGTGGTCATATCCGCCGAGGAAATCATCTTGATAATTATAGGCAAAGATCGATGTCCAGTCCACATGATTCTTCCACCAGCTGACATCAACGCCACTGGTGTAATCAATATCATTGAACACCTCATGAGAGATGGGCCAGTGGAGAAACTGGTTTTTGGCATGGTAGGTTCCGAAAATGGTTGAAGGCGGGAACTGAACCTGGTAATCAACATTTGTATGAACACTTGTATTGGCAAAATAGAGAAACGAATTGGTGAAAGGTGTTGAATTGGCTGGCCTGAACGTTACTTCAAAATATGATTTGCCCGGATAAACAGAGACCCCCAGCATGAATTTCATGCGGTCCCTGAGTTCCAGTTCCCCGATCCATAGCGTTGCACTACCGTCAGCGTTTTGCTGTATATCATAATCCACGGGCATAAAGGCGTTGGCCCGGTGATGATGAGGAAAGTTCCATTCAATTCCACCCTCAAGCCAGGCTCCGAGCATTCCGATAAGGGCAGGTTTGACCACATGCTGGCGATAGATAAAGTCATACTGGTCAGTCTTATCAAGAGCTCCCCACAGCCGGCCTCCTATTTCCGGTAAAACATCAATCTTGATATATTCATTTTCCAGGTATACCATCTTATAGTTCTTATCCTCCTTAACCCGTGAGAGGTTTTCATTAATAGGATAAGGATAAACGCGTCCCTGGGCTCCCTGGTAAGCACGACCGTCATAAAAACGAGGGCTCGTGCTCGAAGGATCAACAATATAGGTGGGAATAACCGTTGATTCTTCCCATATCCTGACTGTTTTAATACTCTCAGGGATTGACTGTGCAAAACTGCCTGAAGTACATAAAACAAGCAGTATAAATTCAACTAATCTAGTTCTGATCATGATATATATATTTATTTTAGTTTATTGACATTTCTGAATCCGGTACTTCCTGTAATTTACATAACAACTAAGGATGCTGCCTTATAAACTTCAGAACCATTCCCGGTTCAGACAGATCACCATCAGTGGCAGCAGAGAGCCCGATCTTTTCGATTACTTCGCCCGGTATTACAATTTGTCCGGGTTTCAGTTCAATCATTTTTGTAATAACAATGGCTAAATCACCGGCAAGATCCTGGCCATATATCCTGCTATTTTCAAGGTCCACCGTGTCAGAAAAATGAATCGTAAGGCATTTAAACCGTCCGAATATGCCTATAGGTTGATTTATGTCCTCCACTTTAATAGTAACATCCGCCAACGGATAGAATATCTTTTGATCAGAAGATACACGAGGCAGTGTCCCAACGGCAATTGCTCCATTCGGATGTTGACAGCATATTACATACGGAGGTTCTCCATCACATTTCACATCCGGCAACTCCATTCCCCTGGCAACACGTGCAGGTGCAATCTGAATGACTTCCTTTCCGGTCACCCAGGTTGCCCATGCATCACCCGGTTGAAATATCCATGAATCTTTCAGCATCACAGAATCAAGTATATTATTTGTCACTCCGGCTTCAAATGCGGGTGCAATGCGATGCCACCTCACTGCCCTGGTGACCTCATCGATCCGCTTTTTAAATCCGAAAGGGTCATAATTATAACCGGGCACTTCAATGTTATCCGGGTGTCGCAGAATACCCAAAGCACATCCAAGAACTGTACCGAGGTAAGGTTCATCCTCACAGTTAATTATGACCTTTCCCCCTGAACCGGAAAGCTCTGAAAGAATCTGGGCCACCCTGTCAAGGGTAGTGGGAACAGAAAGTTGCTGTGTTATGTCATATGTCCTGAAGACATGGCTTATTCCTGCTATATCAACAGCTTTTTGAAGAATCCTGCCATCATCCCATGTACGGTAACTGCCAATTTTATGATAGTTTTTGGTATCCCACGGACATTCTTCATCATTCAGTGGTCCGCCACCACGTCCATGCTCAACATAAAGACCCGGATAAAATTCCTCTGCCTTCCGGGTTATCATCTCCCTGAACCTCAGATCATCTCCCCTAAATCCATAATCAATTTTCCAATACCTGACCCCGGCATTTTTACTGGCCATCAATCCCTCCCTGTAATAATCCTCAATGCTTTTATCTGGCATGTTTATGCCATCTTTACGGTCACCATAAGGATGAGAAGGCAACCATAATCCGGTGCCTTTCCATCCGGTAGTCAGAACCATATTATTCAATTTAACCAGTCTCTCTTCAGCAGAGCCGGTGCATGAAGGAAATTTATCTTCAGCCACCACCAGAGAACCCAGGTTCCATTGTGAATTTTCAAATTTTAATCCACCAGGCACATCCCAACCCAGGTCAAACAGCAAAATCAGATCCTGTTTCAGGATATCAGGCAATGCTTCGGACCAGCCATTTTCTCCAAAAACATTTTTTTCAGTCAGATAACCAGCAGTAACAGAGTGTCCGCCAAGAGCCAGGGTATGTTTTACCGATAGAGTATCGGTTGCATAATTCTGTGCCCCCCAGGTACACCAGTAGTCAGGAGACGAGTTCCGTGAATCTGGTACCAGGTTTATATCCTGTTTTAAAACGGAGGGTTGTTTACAGGATATGATAATAAATACTATCGAAAAGAAGGTTATTAGTCTGCAATAATACATGATATTAATTCTCCACTATTTTTCTTCAATAATAATCACATCCCACGGTTTGACAGTAAAAGTCTCTCCCTTCGAAACTCCCTTGTTTGAAATTAATTCTGTCCCGGAGGAGTGAGGATATTTAAACTTATTGTCAACAGATGCATAGTTATAATAAAAGTGTACCTGTTTATTATAGTCATTCGTCCCGGATTTAGCGATTAAAGGCCAGCTGAACTGGAAATCCGGATTGCTTATTCCTGCTCTTGAAAGTGCTTCCTTAATAATCTTAGCCTGAATTTGATCAGAAAATACGGATCCCTGATAGAGCAGAGTTCCTTTTCCATATGTATTGATTGTTATCGCCGGATAATTCGAGAAAAAGGGATGATCATAGTAGGCGAGTGGTTTCGCGGTTTCAGGGATTATAAATTCCATCCATTCCCGTGCGGTATTATCGGTAACATTAAAAGGATTTCCTTTCAAAGGAAGATCTTTAATATTTGAAAATTCCTGGTAATAAAAGCCACATGCTTCACGCAGCGGACCCGGAGCAAGGACCGGCCGGACCATTGAGTTTTCGTCACAGAATCCGCTTTTGAACTGCATGATCACATGTCCGCCATTTTTAACATAATTATTGATTTTCCCCAGTAATTCATCTGATGCGATATACAAGGCCGGAATAATGACCAGTTTATATTTTTCAAATTCCGATCTTTCCGGAAAAATGAAATCCACCCCCACATTGTTCTGGTACAGAACTTTATGAAACTGGGCAACCAGCTGGTTACGGTAGGCACTGTTTGTTGATTCTGTCCATCCCGGGCTATCCTTATCAAAAGGCATGAAGTTAAGTGCATCATTACAATCGTGGCTAAACAGGATGGCAACATCATTTTGTTTTTTGAGATTTACCAGATGCTGTCCAAATCTTCCCAGTTCGTGTGCAGTTTTCGAAACCTCTGTATATGCCCGGTTAGGTTCTAAATCGTGTGAGAGTACTCCTTTCCAGTATGTTTCCTGGCCGTAATGGATGGAATGCCAGTGCCAGTATTCAACCATATTCGCGCCCGAGCCTATATGGGCATACACATTCTGTCTCAATTGTCCGGGATACGGTGGTTGCTGGGTATTTGAAGTCCAGCCGATGGTTTGTGCATTGGTCTCTGTCACCAGATAATTTGCATTTTTTACAGATCTGAAATAGTCTCCTCCAAAGGCAATTTCATTGCCGGTCAAGTCATCCTGCTGTCCATGGTAAATATTCACTGCCATTATATCCATATACCTCGAGCTTTCAATCTGGTCAATGTCCTGAACGGCGGGCATAAAACAATGGGTAATAAACTGATCGTCCCGTTTATATTCCATTACAATTTTGGATTGCCATTTCAGAAAATCTGCCACTGCCTGCCGGTTAAACCGCGCCCATTCCAGTTTATAACCGGTATTGGTCACTGCATCACGTGGAGGCACTTCTTCCCAGCTGTCAATGGTCATACCCCAGTAATTCAATCCCCATATTTTATTCAGATTCTCCGGTGTTTTGAATTTCTTTTTCAGGTAATTGACAAAGCTAACCTGGAAATCATAGTTATGAACCCCTCTTGAGGTGGTTTCGTTATCAACCTGGAAACCGATGATCGCGGGATGTGTGGCAAAATGTTCCATCAATTTACGGATGATCCTTTCTGAATAAAACAAAAATGTTGGATTGGTGATATCCATATTCTGTCTGATACCATAATTCGCTTTCTCCCCACCTCTGTAGGTCAACAGAACCTCCGGATGTTTATGCCATAACCAGGCAGGTATTGAATAGGTTGGTGTTCCAAAAATGACATTGATACCTGCTTCATGGAATTTATCAAGTATACGGTCCATCCATTCAAATTCAAATTCTCCATCCCTTGGTTCAAACAGGCTCCAGGTGGATTTACCCACGCGTACAACCGAAATCCCTGCTTCCTTCATCAACCGGACATCCTCGTCAAGCCTGTCATATGGCATATATTCATGATAATAGGCAGCCCCATAAAGGATATCATCAAAGCGTTTGGATGATTGTGCATTTGAGAATTGGGGCAATAAACAAAGCAGCAGGAGCAACCGTAGTATTATTTTCATAATAATTATTTCTTAGATGTTATTTTATTATCGTTGTATCCTTGCAATCTTGTAACCCTTCTTATTTGTGGACTTGCAGACTTCCATCCCTGCGACCTTGAACCCTTGTGTCCCTGCAGCCATGAATTTATTTCAACAGTTTTAACCGAACCATACCAACACTCGCAAAGAAACCTTCAAAAACCGAATCGGATTCTGCTTCCCAGATGCCAGGTATCTGGTAAAAATTTTTATTATATGCGGTGAAATAAAGGGTATAATTTCCGTCACCTTCATCTATTAAACCCATTGGTGTACGGGTAAGTCCCCACCATTTATCCGGATGGTTCTCAAGATCAATAATAAATGGTTCTGACCAGTGATAACCATCCGATGAAACCATATATCCGAATTTCTGGTAAAAGCCGCATCCATCAAAAAATGCCACATATCTTCCATCCGGAAGTTTTGAAACTACAGGATTCTCAGTATGTCTGCTTACCACACCGGCTTCTGTTAATCTTTCCCATGGTCCTGTTAATGAGAGCGATTTTGCAAGGCCATTCCACTCAGTAGAGGAGCCATATAAGGCATACCATTTCCCATCTGCCTGGTATGGATAGAAAGAATCCACTCCCATAAGTCCCAGTTTGGGTTCCGCCGTGTCGGGTTCCATGATTATAGCCTTTTCATTATAGGGTCCGCCGATGCCTTTTTTGCCTTTCACTTCGGATACTGCCAGTGCAATAATGCCATCATAATTACGGTACCACTTATCGGGCGTATTGGGTTTTGAGCGGTAACATACATAGGTCAACACCCAGTTTTTGTTGATCTTGTCAAAAGTGGGCATGGGAGACCACAGGCAGGCGTGGGAATCACTGCCTGTAAAATCACCGCTGGATTCAAACAAGGTGGCTTCTCTTTTCCACGATATTCCGTCTTTGCTCTTCCAATGGGCAAGTCTTGTCTTACACCATACGGGCTCGCCCCACATTTCGGTGGTGAAAATATGGTATTCCTTATTGATTTTCAATGCCCGTCCACCCTCAAAGCCAAAGGTATTGCCCTCCGTTCCCGGATCACCCTGGGTGATAACCGGCGGGTCGATACCCCCGACCAGTTCAAATACGGCATCGTGCAAATATGAATCACTTATGGCCGGTTTGCTTTCATTCAGGCTATTCCTTCTGTTTTCATGCATGCAGCATACCAAAACTGAGGTGAACAAAACAGCCGCTATCAGAGTACTTGTTTTCATTTTTGCAGCAAATGGTCATTTATTTATTCTGGTCTCATACATTTTATATCCAATCTCCCTTGATTTGCTGATCATTTCCTGCTGCGGCACATCACCGACCGTCAGGAACCCGGCCTGGTAATTTTCACCGTCTCCCCTTCCTGCAACCGACTGGTCAGCCAGCTGGAACCAGTGTGCACCAATGATATACGGATTTTCCAGAGCCTGTGTCAGATAATATCCAAACAACTCTGCCCTTTCATCCTGGTCGGCAGCATAACGTAAACCCGGTTGCAGCAATCCGGTTTCGAGACTTCCAAAATGATATTCACCGATAATCAGCGGATAGTCTCCACCGTCAGGCGGGACAAGCTCAGCGCAAGTATATCTGTAGCGGTTGAAGCTGACGACATCACAATACTCTGAAGCAATTTTTATGATATCATTCAGTGTGGTGTCTTCCGGGTACAGGTGAAAATCCATTCTGCAGCCGAGGTATAAAAGGTCAGGAGCGAGTTTTTTAACTGACTGACTGCAAATAGAATAATAAAGAGTAGTGAATTCTTTCATAAATTCCTTCATGTCATTCGCTGCACCCGCAATGACATTCCTGCTCATCAGGAACTGGTTCCAGTCACTGAAGGATGTGCCCCAGGCAGTATTCAATGCTGAAACAGTTTTGTATTTCTTTACCAGCATATCCCTGAGGGCAATTTTTGCAGGCTGATTCTCTGGTGCTTCCTGGATCTGCTCGGCAATTTTCGGAGCCCACTTTACTCCCCACTTCAACTCATTATCGATAAAAACCCCGATACACCACGGGTCATCCAGTTCTAGCCGGGATGCTGAAAGAGTGTTTTCCAACGCCTCCCGGTAACCTGGAAGGTATGGATCGGATATCTCGCCTGTCTTTTGGGTATATGCGGTAAGCACATATGGGGTCTTTTGCTTCATGTAAATATCCGGATCTGACCAGTTGCCAATGGTATTAAAACCCCAGCTTCGCATCCGCGGATGGATTTTATCCATACTGACCTCCCTCCAGTTTTCACCATATTTCCTGAAAAGATTCAGGGAGTGAAAACTAAGGTGCTTCAGGGCATATTCATCCTCGCCAGTGGTGTAATATAACTGCTCTTCCGGACTATCGGCAGGAGGAAGATATTCAAAGTATCCCTCCCGGCCGGTAACAAGGGTCTGGCTCTGACGCCCAAATTCAACACAGTCAAAACCATTGGACCAGAACAATTTACCGTTCGGATCAACAAACCACCATTTCCCTTCATATTTCTCAACCCTGAATCTTCCGGTGGCATTCAACGACGGACCGTTTGCCCAACCGCCATATTCGTTCCAGTCGGGAGGTCCGGGGAAGGATTCAAGGTCAGTATTTTCCTTTTTCTCATGATCAGTCAAATCGCTCTCCTGGTGAATCTTGTCAGCCCATTCCTTTGTCATGAGCTGTCCGAACCTGTCCGTAAACGGATAATATTTCTGCTTCAACACTTCTGCCGGGTACAGTATATATGGCTCTTCAAGCCATATCTTCCCTATGCTCATTGTTGATCCCGTTTTTCTTCCGGGAAAGAGCAGTTTTATGTATTCAATTGAATCACAGGTACTGCTCATCCATCCGCGGAGTATTCCGTCAGGTTTGCCATGCATGACCGGGAAGAGGCTGTCGATATATTCCGGATGCCGGGTCCTGTAGATTACGGCTTTAAGCGTTTTCTTCCCTCCCGGTGAAACGAGTGTTCCTCCCAGGGTCAGATCATAATCACCAAATCCGAGTTCCACCAGTTGAGGAGCGTTGCCTGTATTCTCAATTTCACAGCGGACAAAACGATAAGCAGATGCATCCCACAGACCATCTGAAGGACGAATTCTTATCTCAGAGCCAAACTCCCCGGGAATTAGATTAATCTCCAGGGCATTTCCCTTGAAGCTGCAGGAATCACCGTTAGGTGAGCTCACCAGACTCAGGTCGTATGTTGCAGGGTCAAAAAGCACGACTGACGTATTTTCTTTTTTAATACAACCTGCCAGGGAAATAATTATGACAGAGAGAGTAAAAAACCCCGCAAACCCGGTAATTTTTGAAGTGTTCATTCCTTTACCGGTTTAATTGATGTGACAAAATCATAACGCTGTGGCATCACCTGGTACTCCGGGAAAACAGACCGGGCAGTACAACCTAAGCCGCTGGTGGCATAATCGAAATTAAAGGTGATGCCGTCAAACGGATGAAGCTGATAAGTGTAAAGTGCTTTTGTAAGATTTTCAGCGGAATAAGGATGAGCACTGAAATTAAAGAGCTTAGTGCCTCTGAATTCCAATCCAATCCCGTCTTTGTCTGCCAGTCTCACCCAGCGGTTATCTGTGCGTAATCCGTAATCCTGTGGTATCAGGTATGGAACATACATCTCCTTCACGGTCGACTCGTAAATTCCAATCTTATAGCCTGATTTACGGTCAGGATAGTTTTCTTCAGGACCGCGACCGTACCATGTCACATTATCAAGACTCTGATCAAGCACCCAGGAGAGTCCGATCCTCGGCAGCCAGCTTGGCATATTCCCGCTGGGGATTACAGAATGTTCAACAATCAGCTCCCCGTCAGGCTTTATGATGTACCTGAAATGATTTAAAAATGCGCCTTTACCGTTTCCGAGGACCATCACATTCTTCACTGTAATACAGGCATTTTCATTTGTCATCATTTCCCAGCGGAATTCTTCAAGGTGGAAAGTCATTCGGTCAAGGCCGGCAGAATACCATTCTGTAGATGCCATATGTCCCATCCCCTCTTTTGCATTTTCAATATTTGCCGTTCTCCATGTCCATTCGTCAGTTTCATTGGCCAGGGGCGCCCGCCATACATTCATTACGGCTCCTTCCCGTATAAGCTCTTTACCCAGGTACTGAACCGATGATAAGGTTCCTGTGCTCTTGTCAATAGCATAGCGGAAATCTTTGCCTGATATGGCAATATGCTCATTATCCTCATCAAATGTCAATGGTTTGGCTGGCACTTCTTCCGCTGACCGCAGCGGACCTTGGACCAGGGTAATTCGAGCTGGTCCCAGGCAATTTCATATCCGGCATCTGCCCAGGCTTCATTCTCCTTCTGCCGGAAACTGACAAGCAGCCTGTATTCAACTCCCTCTATTATCTCCGGTTTAGTGAAGGGTACTTTAATTGTGACTTTTTTCAGAGGTTCGGCGGAAACTGCCAGTTCACCCTTCTGAATGGCCTCTCCGTCTGCCTGGAGAATCCAGATTGTCTGTAATTTATCAAGATTGGTGAAGTGGTACCAGTTTGTGATTTCTATTTCTCCGGCTTCTGCGGAAACCCACCTGGTGCTCACCGGCTGACCCGATTTCCTGATCTGCTGCATTTCGGGTTCAGGCCTTCTGTCAGGCCATATGCTTCCGTAGGTCCTTGCGCCAATGCCATAACTGAAGAACTCACCGTTTTCATTGATTTCCTCAAAATCAAGCCACAATGCTGCCTGCTTTTTGACTGATTCGGAGGGAGACTTCAGGTCATTCAGGGGGATCACCTTTGCGAAAATGCCCGCCTCATCAATGATTGCATCGCATATATAGACAGAGGTTTCCTGCCCGTGAATCTCAACATTTCTGCCGATATTGACAGGAAATGGGGTGTTCAGGATGTTCCCTGATGCCTCTACACGTTTGCTTTCTTTGCCGTCTATAAACAATGAGATCTCAGTGCCGTTGTAAACGGCTGCCACCTTGTGCCAGTTATTCTCCCAGTTCTGAGGCAGTTCAATGCTGACTTTTTGTTTCCGGTCCGTGGTAACGTAGAATTCCAATGAGTCTTTTCCGATCTGGTGTATTCCGAACTGGTAATTACCTTTGGTTATGAGTGTTCCGGCTGAATAACTGAGAGCGCGCGGGTAGACCCATAACGAAAGAGTCAGCTGATCACCGGAGATCTCCAGAGCTTTATCGCGATACACCTCCACCCACTGATCATGGCCGTTTAAATCAATGCCTTTCCCTGTGACACCGGGAACAAGTTTGGCTCGACCCATAAGGTTGACCTGTATGTTATTGCCTGAGATATCCTTGACACTGCGGACTTTTTCTGTGAGCCCTGTGCTGACGAAATCCCATATAGCTCCGCCCATGCTCCTCGGATGATTGCGGATAGCATCCCAGTAGTCATCCAATCCTCCCCCTGCGTTCCCGGTAACTGCCTGATATTCGTCCATAAATGAGGGACGCGGATCCTCTGTCTCAGGCACAAGAAATACGTTGGTAATTAAATCGAAGAGATGTGGATACCTGGGCCCTATTATTTCTTCGCACGGCTGGGTGAATGCATTTCCTCCGTACATCCAGTAACGTGTAGTATCATATTTTCTCCCTTCATTAATCACGTTACAGATGTTCTGCCCTTCCCCGCTTTCATTTCCCGCACTCCAGAAAAGGACTGAAGGATGGTTGCGATCGCGTAAAACCATTTTCCTTGCCCTCTCACGATACATCTCCTCCCATTCCGGCCTGTCGGAAAGATACTGGGTTGCGTGACATTCATCGCCTGTCTCGTCGACTATATACAGGCCATATTCGTCAGCAAGCTCAAGATAACGGCTAACAGGGGGATAATGGGACGTGCGGATACAGTTAATATTATACTGTTTGAACAGGTTAAAATCTTTAATAATGGTCTCCTCGTTCATTGTATGACCCAGGGTGGGGTGCTGCATATGGCTGTTTATGCCGTTCAGCTTGACAGGAACACCATTGAGGTAAAACACCTGGTGCCGTATCTCAGTCTCCTTGAATCCTGTCCGGCCGCCAATTACTTCAACCGTTTTTCCCTCAGGATCAACTAATTCGAATGACAGATTGTACAAAGCCGGATTCTCGGCAGACCACTTTGCGGGATTTACAACATTTTCCGAAAGCTTAACCTGCCTGGACCCTAATGCTTCAACAGAAAACCTTTCAGACGAAAGGGTCCCGATGATCTTTCTCTCCGGGTCAGACAAAGTGACCCGGAGCAGGAAATCATTGTATGGTTTATCGGCATAATTCTTAACATTTATTGCCAGGTCAAGGCGTGCATCTGTATAAGCATCATCAAGATCAGTGGTTGCGAACCAGTCGAAAATGTGAAGTTTGGGAGCTGCAAACAACCACACATCATCAAATATGCCAGCCAGCCGCCAGTAGTCCTGATCTTCAAGGTAATACCCGTCTGAATACTTGTAAACGTTTACTGCAATGGTGTTCCGCCCTGGTTTGACAAAGCGGGTAATATTATATTCTGCAGGTTCCTGCCCTCCCTCGTTATATCCTGCTTCCTGCCCGTTTATCCAGACAAAAGAAGCTGAAGCAGTCTTTTCCAGACGCAGGAATATCTCCCGGTCTTTCCACGAAGCGGGGATAGTGAATGTCCTCCTGTATGAGCCGGTCGGATTATATTCGCGCGGAACAAAAGGAGGATTTGGCGGAAAAGGGGTTGTAACATTCCGGAATATCGGATCGGAATAGCCCTGCATTTCCCAGTTTGAAGGCACATGAATAGTATCCCAGGACCGGTCATTATAGTTGGTCCGGTAAAATTCCTCCGGTGTTCCCTCCGGGGTGTCAGCGTAATGAAACTTCCAGGTGCCGTTCAGTGAAAGAGCCCACGGTGAGTTAAACCTGCTCTTGCTCATTGCCTCATCAACAGTATTAAAAGGGGCAAGAGGGACGTGTCCCTCTTCCTGGTTTAATTCAAAGACCCCGGTATTTTCCAGGTACTCATAAACATTCTTCAGAAAATCTCTTTGCTGAGCTGACGCCATTGAAAAGATGGAGACCAGCAGAAGTAATATGAGGGTCTTTTTCATTATATAAGTCTTAGATTTATTGAATACTTGTTTATTGTCTCCTGGTGGCACCTATCTCATTGAATCTTTGCCTGCCTGCTGAAAGGAGGTTCCTTTCCTGAATGGACCTCCAGCAGCCTGCCGAATGTTTCCCTGGAGGCTTCAACCATGTCAGGATAAGGGCGGTCTGTAACGTCCACAAAACCTATAAGACCGCTCTCTCCGTCACCACGCCCGGTGTTAGGCTGGTCTATCCACTGGAACCAGTGTGTACCGATGAGAGCAGGATGTGCAGCTGCATTCTCAACATAATAACGGTAGCCTACACCCCGCTCTTCAAGATTGCTCACCTGTGCAAGCCATGGTGAGAGGCCGCGGCCAGCAGTGCCAAAATGAAATTCACCGATAACAATGGGCAAGCCGGTCAGATCATAGATCTTATCCATTAGTTCAGGCTTGACCGAATACGCGTACACATTTATGCTGAAGACATCAAAATAACCTTTCGACATCTCTATGATCCTGTCAGGAGGAGAGCCACCATAACGGATGCCAAGGTTCAGGTGATTTGAATCATATTTTCTTACAGCATCACGAACAACAGTCAGAAATTTGCCAAAAGTATCATAGGCGAAAGCTATACGACGTTCAGGAGTATCACCCTCTTCCAGGTATTTCAGCAGGGCAGCCTTCATCGGGGTCTCCTCCCCTTGCAGTATAACCTCCGCCAGTTCCAGTTCCCTGCCAGGCCATGGCTGCTCATTTCCAATAAAATAACCAAGCAGGTATGGGTCATCTTTCAGGGGCACGCACTGTCTTGCAGCAGCTTCATCCACCTGAAGAAGGTAATCACTTGCATACACATCGGGCATGCCCATGGGTCCTTCGTCAATTCCCCACCCGCTTATATTTGCCACATATGGCTTACGTTGAGTGGCCCCCAATGCAGTGTCTGACCAGTTGGCAATAGTGTTCAGTCCCCAGTTGTCCATACGCCGTATGGTAAGGTCCATCCATCTGTCATACCAGTCGGCCCCATAACGGCGTGAGAGGTTCCACAGGTAAAAAGAAGGTATGCCATCCTCATCTCCTGACTGCGTCTTTTCTGTGTTCAGGCTTGCCGGGGGCAAGGCCTTGTAAATATATTCACGTCCGGCGGTGCGCGCCAATCCCCAGCCAGGTGTAATGCAGGTAGCGCCGGCAGAAAAGAAGAGATAACCTTCAGGATCGACAAACCACCATCGGCCATCAATTTTCTCTGTCCGGAAGAAACCCGTGGCTTTGGTTTTTGCATCGAGAAAACCCCCGTATTTTGAAACCCTGAAATTACCCTGCTGCAGCGATGCTTCCTCTTCACTCCATGAGGCCTGGAGTTCATCTAACGTATTGGCTTTACCGGGCCAGTTATCCGGTATCCACTGGCCAAACTCATCGACCAGGGGTATGGGAGCAAGAATGGAATCTTCCGCCGCCATTGTCAGCCTTATATTGCTTAGCTCCATTGTCTGCACACCGATGGGATTCTGCATTTCCACCCCAAGGGAATCAACCTGCGTTATAGATCCGACAGAACCTGTGAATTGAATCCAGCATGCAGGTCGTGGTGTTTTTCCGATAGCAGCCATGTCATGTCCTTTTGTGTTCCTTACCTGAAAATGGACCAATGGAACAGATATGCGTATCAGTGCACCCTGAAAAGGATTAATACGCAACTTACGCACTCCCTCCCTGTCATATAAAATGAGATCGAACCGCTGAGTGGTGGACGACTTCATATCGAATGTCAGGTACTCAAAAGGAGTCCAGTCATAAGGTAAGTCGGGATTCAACTCGTTAAGTGCCCAATTTTTTTCAGCGACGGTTCCTTCACAATTCACAACGAATGTTTTTTCTTTCGAGGAACAGGAGACAAGCATAAGCAGGCCAAGTACAATTCCAGCCAAATAATAATTTGTTTTCATTTCATCTGGTTTTTTTTAAAAATACGATCCTGGTTAAAGGCTCCCGGCGCCTGAAGAAATAAGTACTTCAGCCTGTGTGAGACCGTCTGATGAAGCTTTCAGCCTGATTTCACCAGGGGTATATCCTGATTTTACTATCACCAGGCACCGGCCCTGGTAGGCTTTGCGCAAAGACTGCTTAAAGCTTTCCGTAGACATGGGATTGGAACTGCCTACAGCCACTATCGTGCCTGGTCCTTCTATTTCAAAATTGATCAGATTTGAAGAAAGGGGATTCCTGACCTCGTTCTCATCAAGGAGTTCCACTGTCACATAGCTCAGGTCCTGCCCGTCAGCCTTTATCGAGGTCCGGTCAGCGGAAAGTAATATTTTCACAGGTTCGCTGGCGGTTTTTAACTCGCATGACGCCACTTCTGCCGGGCCGTTATACCCTTTGGCACTGAGAATACCTGGTTCGTAAGGCACCTGGTATGTTGCGATCCATTTATTCCCTCTGTTTGTTGATTTTCTGCCAAGAGATTTTTGATTCAGGAACAGTTCAACTTCAGGACTAGAGCTGTAGACTTCAATGGTCAGTTCAGTTCCTTCATATCCTTCCCAGTTCCACCGTGCCACCACATCTTGCCATTCCCATTTGCTCCACACCTCCTTCTTTGGATTTAAGGGGAAGGATGGAACAGGTGGTCTGACGAAGACGGAGATTTGTTTTCCGTCTCCCCAGATGACATCGCGGTAATATGACGGAGGACGTTTAAAGCCGCAAATATCTATATCACCACAGTAGGCGTGAGTCCATGGGTAGAAGGAGCCTTCATGCGGATAGCCCAGCCAGCCAATGCTTGCCTCCCCGAGATAATCATACCCTGTCCAGACATAATCACCGATCACCCAGGGATAATCCACCACGGCCATCCAGTATTCATATGCTTCCAGGGGAAATGATTCTGTGGCTATAATTATCCGCTCAGGCAGACGCTTATGGTCACTGACATAATTGTCAATGGCATAATTGTAGCCAGACACGTCAAGAGCATCAAAATATGGGTCCTTGTCAGGGGTAACACTGTTGACCGCTGAAGTGACCATACGGGTCGGATCCAGTTTATTTACATAGTCTGCCAGCTGACGGGCCAATGCTGCCCCTTCGGGCTTGCCTCTTTCCGGTATTTCGTTGCCTATGCTCCAGAGCACTACAGACGCATGATTCCGGTCACGCAAAACCATACTCTCAATATCCTTCTGCCACCACTCATCGAAGTACAAACTGTAGTCGTCAGGATTTTTTGGTTCACTCCACATGTCGAAAGCTTCGTCGATCACCAGTATACCGAGCCGGTCGCAGGCATCAAGAAATGCAGTTGAGGGAGGGTTGTGGGCAGTGCGGATGGAATTATACCCGCTGGCCTTCATCAGCTCCACCCGCCTCTCCTCTGCCCTGTCATAAGCTGCTGCTCCAAGGGGGCCATTATCGTGATGCATGCATGCCCCCTTTAATTCAAGCGGACTACCGTTCAGAAGAAATCCTTCCCTGGCATTGATGGCAATTGTTCGAACCCCGAATTGTGTTTCAAGACGGTCAGTAGTCTTTTCTGTTCCTTCGGACAATATTGAAACCTCGCTGACCGCAGTGTAGAGTACCGGATTCTCCGGTGACCAGAGTTCAGCTGAAGTCATAGGTAATGACTGAATAAACTCCGTACTGCCACCGGCAGCTACTGACTGTGTTGTTTTATCCTGAACTATTTGAACCCCTGTCTTATCCATGACCTGTGTGATAAGGGTTACTTCCTCTGCCATTGAGGTCTCATTAAAAACAGTTGTTCTGATGTTTACCGTGGCCTGATTTTCTTCTGCCTGAGGGGTTGTTATGAACAAATACCAGGGATCAGTATGGACAGGCTCCAGTACACTCAGCCAGACATGTCTGTATATGCCGGATCCGCTGTACCATCTGCTGTTGCGCCCTTCGTTATTCACCTTTACAGCTATAATGTTTTCCTTGCCCGGGTTCAGTAAGCCGGTGATATCGTACCTGAAGCTTGTATAACCATACGGATGATTGCCAACTTTTTCACCATTCAGCCAGATATCGGCATTCATATACACTCCATCGAACTGAAGCAGGAACTTCTTACCTGCGAGGTCCTGCGGGAGCATAAATGTTTTGCGGTACCAACCTGTGCCACCTACAAGATAGCCGGCATCAATCCCGCCAATTGCATTTGAATCGAACGGTGAATTTGTGCCCGGGATATCTTCAATGCTCCAGTCATGAGGAAGATCAAGGAGACGCCATGATGAATCATCAAAAGTAACCTGTTCAGCCTGTTCCGCGTTCCCTCGAAAGAATCGCCAGTCACTGTCAAACAGAATATCTGTGCGCCCTGCTGAGGTGACTGCTTTAGTTAAAGGAGTCTTGTCGTCACTACTTGAACAAAAGTGAGTGGATAATCCCAGAAGCAGAGCCAGGACAGTAAGCAATAAAATTCTTGTTTTCATCTGTATGAGTTTATTTAATTTATAGATTTCCATCTGTTCTTTATTCGGGATCCTATTCCCAATCCTTCGCTCTTCCGATAATATCAACTATCTGTCTTTTAATCTTAAGTGGATCAATTTCACCCTGTTTTGAATAAACGACCTCACCTCCGGGTTTGATTAAAAGTGTGTATGGCAGGGCTCCCTGCCAGTTTTTATCAACCGCTTCTATAAAAGGATATTTGTTTTTTGAGCTATAAATAAAATTTTCATTTGAAGCCTGACTCTTTTTCAGAAATGCCAGCACCTCCTCTGCTTTGCCAGGTGAATCCAGGCTTATGGATATAAACTCAAGTCCCCTGCTCCTGTATATCTTGCTGATAGTAACAAATTCGTGAAATTCCGATACGCATGGTCCGCACCATGTAGCCCAGATATTTATCAGCCTGAGTTTGTCTCCCCGGTTTTTAATCAGACTGTCTACTGTCTCCATGCCTGCAGGTGTCAGGCTCACAGGTTCGGCGGACAGCTGTTCGTTATCCTTACTGGCAGCATCACGTTTATCTGCCCATTTAACTGAGCAGCCGAATGTTTTTGTGGTTTTAACTGTAACGGGTTTTCCTGCGAGCATCTCATCGAGGGCATTCCGGGTATCGTGCTTTGTTGCGTCTGTCACCCCTTCCTCTGAGTCATCGATACGGCCAACGTACTGCAGCATCCTTTCCCCGTCGAAAATAAAGACATGCGGTGTTGCCACGGGTCCGTAGGCCATGGACACCTTCTGATTTTCCCCGTCATAGAGATACGGAAAGTTGAAACCTTTTGCCTTTGCCCTGATCTTCATGCTTTCAAGATCATCACCAATGTCCGTGTAGGCAAGTTCATTCAGCCGGATGGCCAACGGATCGTTTGGTGAGATAGCCACGAAACCCACTCCGCGCCCCTGATAATCATTTACAAGGGAAATGATCCGCTCTTCGTATGACTGGGCAGTAGGGCAATGGTTGCAGGTAAAGATGACGACAAGGATGCTGTGGTCATTAAATTCTGAGAGGCTGTGCATTTGTCCATCCACCCCCGGCAAATTAAAGTCAGGAGCCTTGTTACCTATTTCCAGGGTCCTGTATTCATCCTGACCGTGACATAGTCCTGATAATGAAAACAAGACCGCTAAAAGAATAATTCTCTTCATTTTCTGATAATGGGTTCGTTGTCTGTTCATTATTACGCCTGTATATCCGATTGCTCAGATTTCGATTCCGATTTTTGCCCCTGCTGATCTGATATAATCTGCGGCAAGGGCATAATCCTCTTCCTTTTCCAGGTGTTCCATCATGAGAGGTACATTATCCAGCCTGGACAGTTCCCTCAAAAACACCGAATAGTCAAGTGTGCCTAGGCCCGGTCTGATCTCATCCAGGTGAATCGTGTAAATATCTTCCCTGAGGATCGTATCCTTGGCATGGCAGCTCCTGATATGATGACCCAGCTTTGAGAAGCATTCCTTAATCATTTCTGCATTCCTGAAATAGATCTGCGGGCTGGTTATCATGTTCACCGGGTCAAGATGCACCGCAAACTGCTTCCTGTCAATAGCTTTTATGAGATCAAGGTAACTGTCAGGCGAGTATGGGAAAGCCCATGGCATTGCCTCAAGGGTAAAAAATGAGTTCAGAGGCTTAACATCGTCGATAATCCTTCGCGTTGTCTCAACAATAAGATCAAAGGTCTCCTGTGTCAGGTTATCTTTATGCGGACCGGCCCAATAGTCTTTGTTCATTGATCCGCTGGTATTTACGCAGCACCTGGCTCCTATTTCATCAGCCAGACGCAGGCCCGCAACGCATTTTTCAATTGCGGGTTTTCTTTGATCCTCATCCGGACTGCAGGTGTTTACCCACACACCAACTTCAGAAATTACAATATCTGCATTTTGAGCCGCCGATTTATATGCCCTTATCTCTTCATCTGTTGCAGTGTCATCCACCGGGCAGTAAGCTGCCCTGTACCCTGCTTGTTTGAGAGTGTCTATCCATTCGGCAGGGTCTTTGGATTTCCTGAACAAAGGACCCCCGAGCCTGACGGCAGGAGATCCTTTTGCATGTCCGCCAAAAAGATGCATGCGGCCTGAGGCAGCAATGGCTGCTGCCCCTGCTGACATCCTGATGAATTCTTTTCTCGTTAATGCTCCTGACATAATTAGAATTTATTTTGATCTTTCAAGTGCGCCTATATCAAAATTATTCCCCTGTGGAATCACCGTACCCACGAGGTCTCTTCCACCAGGGTCAAGGCTGAAGAGATTTTTCAGATCAAGTCCCCTGTCAATAAGAGGTGAACCGGATTTAAGACTGTAGGCTGCAAGATTTTCAGGCGTCAGCTTATCAGGTTCAGTCAGGGTGCATGAACCGGGAGCCTGCAGCTGAGGATCAGCGTAAAAGCCAACAATATTACCTTCCATCATTTCATTTCCGGTTGCTGCAGCCCACTCAGCAAGACTTTTATGCCCCGCGATCTCCGTGTTGCCTGAAAGGTTCCAGTAACAGTTTGCCTGAAACACCTCATCTGCAAGCTTCTGACCCGGAAAAAGGAAAGATCCGCTGTAGACGAAAATATTGTTTCTGAAATGAAAGCCCGGCCAGTTATTGTAAATCCAGAGAGACAGGCCTTTAATTGTGTCGTTGTAAAAGGTGTTGTTATATATCTCGCAGTTTCTCATTGTTCCTCCGGCTTCATTCCTCCAGACAGCCAGCGATCCTGCGTTGATAAGACCGTCATTCTGGCTTACGTTGTAGCGCACCGTATTGTTCTCCCACGGTTTGGCTGCGCCGAACTCGAACAATCCTATACCTGCTCCCTGGTTATTATAGGATAGGCAATACTGAATAACCGAATTTGATACACCTCCGTCAAGGTCAAAGCCTCCGCCATCTGCTGCAACTGGATTCGTTTTGTTATCATGTGAAATGCAATACTGTATTAAGACATCCGTGCAATCCCATATCCAAATTCCGACCGGGCCATTTCCTGTCCAGGGCATGTCCCATCCGTTATTAAAAGCTTCACAGTACTCGATGACACCTCTCTTCACCGAGGAAGCCAGAATACCATTCCCGCTGTGGCCTTTAAGTACCGTTGGGTCACCGGGATTATTCTCAGCCACACAATGACCGATATAAACATCTTCATTATCATACCGGGCAGGGTCATCCATCGTCTGACCTGTTACATGGATCCCGGCAAAACCGTTATCATGCGCATAGACACCCTCAATCCGTACGTATGCACATCTGCTGACATGAAGGCCGGAATGCTGGAAACCTGATATTTCGAGGTTATCTATTACAAGGTTTTGTGCCCCGGTGATATAGACACCGTCAGTTGTATTGCCTTCCTTCCTCCCTGCCCCTTTAAAAATGAGGTCACTCACCTGCAGGAAATCACAGTTGACAGCGGTCAATCCATGAGCCGTCCCTCCGTTGATAACAGCCTCTCCGTCACCATATGATCCAAGAAATAGATTGGCCCCTTCAGATCCTGAATCCAGGGAATCGAGCATAATCATACCGTCAAAGGCTGAGTTTCCTTCAAAATAGATGGCATCGCCATCAGAGAATACTGTCGCATTAACCTTTTCAATGGAACGCCAGGGATGCCTTTTAGAACCGTTGTCCAGATCATCACCTTTAAGGCTTACGAAATAGGTTTTGCCGGAATCCCTGGCATTGTTTTTCTTATCGGAAGTGCATCCTGCAATAACTGAAAGACTTAAAAGGCAAGCAACTGATAATCGATAACCATGTTTTTTCATTCTTCGTTTTTATTGATGATCAATATTATCGTAAACAGGGGAGTATTCAAACCATTCAAATTCAGCAGGAAACCTGTTCATCCTGCCATTTCCGCTTGCATACATGGCGATGACCGTGCCCGTAAACGTGCTCGCCAGTTCTGTGGTGATGAGCTGACAGAGGCCTTCATCGACTGTTTTATATTCACCTATCCCGTCCGGCGAATATTCAAAATAATATTTCCTTTCATCTGACCTTATCCTCAGAAAGATACTGTCATCAGGAAGGAATACCCTCGCTGTTTCAGCTACAATATCACCCACTGTTTTTCTTACCACCAGGCATACCCTGCCATCACGCCGGGTCATGGCAAGGTCATAATGATACATGTTGTTCTGATACACTGTCAGTCCGGCTTCTTCATTCGGTTCAAAAGGAAGGAAGGTAAGGCAGGCAGTAGCCACGCAGCTTATATGTTTTTGTTTTTGCCCGACGAAGGCAGGAGTATTCAGGTCGCTAAGCGTAAATTGATTACCGTACAGCCGCAGGACCCCTTCCTTTTCCGTCAGGGTAAAAGAATGATCAGCCGGGTTGCGCAGATGCATCCACTTCAGTTCCAGTTTGTCTGAAGCAAAGTCGTCACGCACTGGCAAATTCCCGGTCTTATTAAGCGGAAGGGTTTTTACCATGACATCCGTGTCAAGCACATATTTTTCCTCGACATAGGGCCAACCGTTCTTCCAGCTTACCGGAGCCAGGAAAGTCTCCCTGCCCAGGTTGCTCAGCCCGTCATACCAGGTGTGGCGTGTGGCCAGGAAGAACATCCACCATGATCCGTCGTGCGCCTGAACCAGTTCAGCATGACCTGTTGAACGGATAGTGTTCGAATAGCCTTCATGCTGTGCAAGTATCGGATTGAAGGGGCATGGTTCGAACGGTCCCCACGGATCCCTGCTCCTGGCAATAGTCTCCATGTGAAGGAACCGGGTGCCTCCTTCCGCAATCATGATATAATACCAGCCATTTATCTTATACAGGTGAGGACCTTCAGCATCCCTGGATAAAAGTCCCCGCGTGATCTCTTTCAGTGGTGTGGTCAGCTTGCCCGTTTTAAGATCGATCTCTGCCTGGACGATACCCGTAGGTCCCCTGCGCGTATAGTAAACCTTACCGTCATCATCAAAAAACAGTGAGGGGTCAAATTGCCCGTCGTCAACCCATACAGGATCTGACCAGGGGCCGGCAGGATCACTGGCTGTAACATAAAAATTTCCTGATCCGCCAACCAGTGTTGTTATCATGTAGAATATTCCGTCATGATATCGAATCACAGGAGCATAAATACCCTGCCACAGGCCCATACCCTCAAGATTCAGCTGCTCCCTCCTGTCAAGACAGTAGCCAATCTGCTCCCAGTTTACCAGGTCACGGCTATGGTATACCGGCACACCGGGAAAATATTCAAAGCTGCTGGTCACAAGGTAATAGTCTTCACCAACGCGGCATACACTGGGATCGGGATTAAAACCCGAGATTACCGGATTGGAATAGGTAACCGAGTCAGTATCAACAGGATTAATGCTGCTTTGATGACTGCAACCCGGGATCAAGATTACCGGAAGCAGTAAAAGCAGACGTCTGAGGTTCATTGAGATGGAAACTTTTTCTTCCGTCATTTCAGCTTTAATTTTATTACCGAAATGGAAACAGGCGGCAGCAATATACCATCCAGGTCTTTTTTCGCTAATCTGACATTACCATTCCATACCGGGTTGACATCATCAGGTCCTTTTCCTGTAAGTTGTCCGAACAATTCAACTCCTGCAACGGCTTCGCTTTCAATTTTCAGTTCCGCCAGAACGGCCTGTTCTGCTTTATTCATGAGGTAAACATAAAGGTAATTATCTGCCGGAGTGTAGCTTGCAAAAGACCTTATATGCAATGTGCCCGTAGTTCTTACCATATAATCTCCAAGGTAGTTGCCCCAGATCATCATGTCATATCCCGTTGCATTGAAATTACCCTCCTTGTCCAGCGCATCGTGGACACTGTTCTCCACTAAGTCATTCTCAATCCAGCGTGTATTCCAGAAACATGAAAACTCGATTTCGGGTGTTTGCAACTGCTCCCCGGTTATTTCGAAATTGCAAAGGCTGTGGCCCATGTCATTTATAAACGGCCATTTGTAGGTCCAGTCAAAAGGACCATATTCAGCCACGATGATCTTATATTTTCTCATTCCGCTCTCTGAGGACATCTCTTCCATGGCTGCCAGGGCCCTGTCTACCGGTCCAAGAAGGTTTTGCAGCGTATCCCTGTAGGTGACATACCCGGCACTGTAATCATATGTAGGGTAGTTGCTCAGGCAGATCATATCAATGTCGTTTCCGGCAATAGCCAGGACTCTTTTAAAGAAATCCGCAGAGTTACCGTTGGGAACGATGAAGATTGACGGATCGACTGCTTTCATTGCCTTCGAAAAGTCGACAACATCCTTGGCGTAAATCTCGGGAGTGGAGTTTTCATTATTCTTATGCCAGCACTCATTCCCGATCAGCCAGTATTTTACATTATATCCCTTTTTTATGTTGGAATACTTCACCCATTCCACGGCATTTGTTATCAGGGCATCTCTGTTAGTAACCGTACAGCCTGCCGGATAGTTTACAAGGTATTCATCAGCAGCAACGGTGATGACCGGTTCAGCGCCAATCTCGCGGCACATAGCTATAAATTCGTCAAAATCAAGCACATCAAATTTATATTCCCGGTTATCTCTCACCACGCGGTCATAGCCTACAGCTCCTTCTCCCGTCCGTGCCAGGGTTGGTTGCGACTTTTCATAGGGAGGAACAGAAAACAGGTACATATCGGATTTGTTTCCTCCCGGATACCTGAGGTATTTCACACCCATTGCCTTGAGGGCATCTGCAGTCTTTCGCTGAGGCTTAAGGTAGTTATCATCGTCCATGAAGTAGTCAATGTTTATGCCCACAGGATGATGTGATATGTCTGTCAGAACTGTATCAGGAAAAACCTGAATAACGACAGTATTCTCCTTTACCGTACAGGAATGAAATAAAGCGAAAATCAGAGCTGATGCAAAATATGATGCTGAAATGTATTTTGTTTTCATAACCCGCGTTTTTATTTTTATGTTATTCAAGGCTCCATAACAGCTCCATAGTGAGCCCGCCTCCTTTTTCCAGGTCTATATATTCGTACCTTCCCGACCCTGGTTTTCCTTCTTCTCCCCATGTTCCGCCCATTGAGCCGACAAAGCCCTTTTCAGTATAATCCAGGAGTACTTCATCCATGTCCTTTACTGCGAATGCAAGATGATGAATACCCTCTCCGTGCGTTTTGATATGGTCATCATAAACGATCGGGGGTTTCACAGGAATGCACCATTCATAATCGACATCAAATTCCTTCTGCCAGCCCTGAATAAGCTTGTGATCAACAATTTCACCGTAGTAATGAGTATTTCCCAGCGCAGGTTCATTTATGCTGAATTCGGGCTGGCCCAGTAAATGCCAGTATTCTGAGACTGCTTCGGGGTCCCTGATGGCGAATGCATATTGATTGAGCCGCATATTATGGAGGTTATCCGGGTGAAGGTCAGCCATTATGGCCAGGTCATCCTCCCCGGTTGTGTAGCCCAGGTAGTACTTGCCTTTCCCGAAGGTATCCGCAAGAACAAAATAAAGTTCACCCTTGCCGGTAGAGATGCTTATTTCTTCCCTGACTTTTACTCCAAGTCCTGACAGCCGCCTGAGCTCGGCTTTTATCTCTTTCCTGCTTTCCATCCTGTGAACAATGCTCATGGCGCCGTCACCGTAAACATCATGAAACTCAGAAAAAACAGATTTGGTCCCCAGGGGCTGAATCCAGGTGACATTTGCACCTCCAAGATTTGCTTTTGCTATTTTAACTTTCTCATTAACGCCGGATTTACTGAAATGGGCATCTGCCGTACCCATATCGGCTACCTGGTTAAATCCCAGGTTATTCCATGCACTGATTGTATTTTCAAGGTCATCTACAATCCAGATGATTTGATCAACCTGATTGAAATGATCAGGTAATAAGGAAGTTTCCGGTTTGCATGCAAAAAGCAGCATCATGGCGGTTATCATCAACAGGTATTTCATGACATTAGTTATTTAGTTCCGTAGCCTGACCTCACGAAAAGTTAAAGACTGACAAAAAACCTCAATACATTTGATCTGATAAGGTACATACCAACAATACTTTATCAAGAAATGAAAAAAAGGCATGAGATAAATCCTGTGTTTTGGCTGGTTAATATCTCATGCCTTTAACCCTAAACAAACTCAAATTAAAATTAAAAACTGACTTTTCACCAGCCCGTGTTCTGTGGCAGCAAATTAGGATTGCTGTCAATTTCTGCCTGCGGAACAGGATACAGGTAATTCTTGGCAGTCACCAGGGACGCAGATACACCTGCAGCCAGCATACGGTCTAACAGCATCCCTTTTCTGACATAGTCAAACCAGGCATGTCCCTCACCCCAGAGCTCCCTGTTACGTTCATTCTGGATCTCCTCCCTGAAAGTCTCCTTGGTCCATTCGGCCGGATCATAAACATCTACTCCGGCACGCTGTCTCACGCGATTGATACTGGCAACCACCTGGGCATTCGGGGCAGCGTTAAGTTCATTCAGTGCTTCCGAATGCAGAAGTAATATATCCTCAAACCGGATAAGGGTATAATTCTGTGGATGCTCTGCCCATCCCTGATAATCTTCATACTGCCACTTCTTGGACCAGTAGTACCACCAGAGGTCAGTATAATTCTCCCACAGGAATTTCAACCTTCTATCGACCGGGACAGGGTCCCATCCGTCCACCCAGTTGATTTCATATCCGCCGGGCCCCTGTACCCAGCTTTCAGGTGCAGAATATCCCCACCATGCGTTATCCAGCTCCATAGCCTGCATATTCTGTGCTAACCAGGAACCTTCAGCTCCCAAAGCCTGAGAATACTGCACTGAAAAAATATGGCCGAGAGCAGGGGTGTTCTCATTAGGGTACAAAAACTCGTCAACGACATTTGCAGCAACATCATAAGAATAAGGTGCAGCCATCAATTCCTCGAACAAACCCACAGCAAGCTGAAGGTCAGCATTATTGATACTGGCCGGGCTGCCGCCCCATCCACGGGTCAGATAAACTTTACCCAGCAATGCCTTTGCAGCTCCTTTTGTAGCCCTGCCAGCATCAGATGCGGCAGGATATGCCACAGGCAACACGGCAATAGCATCCTGAAGGTCAGTAATGATCTTCTGGTATACTTCTGCTGCCGGATTCCTGCTGACAAGCTGAACATCGTCGAATCCCTTTACCTCATAATCAATATAAGGTACATCACCCCAGAACCTTACCAGGTTGAAATAGTTCATTGCCCTGAGGAACTTGGCTTCTCCTATCAGCCGTACCTTTAATGCCTCATCCATCGTGATATCCGGCAATCTTCCGATGGCGATATTGGCATTGTTATTGGTATTATAACACCACTTCCATAAATCATATACCTCGGTTGCTGAAGAATTATAAGTATAGTTCTCATAAGATGCAAACCAATGAGTAAACATTATGTCGGTAACCGCATCTGTCATACACATATATGCGTTTCCTGCATTCCACCATTCATTCCCGTAGATTTGGAAATTATTGTAAACTGCACTTACCGTTGCGATGGCATCCGCTTCTGTCTTGTAAAAATTGGAGGGCGCCAGGTTGGTATATACCTCCTCTTCAAGGAAGTCTTCCATGCATGATGATGCGATCATTATCATGGAGCATGTTAACAAAATATATTTTAATGTCTTCATATTCAGTATTTTAAATATTAAGTATCATATGATTATAATCCTATCTGGATACCAAACATGAAACTCCTTGGAGAAGGAAAACCGTTCAGGTCAATCCCCCGTTGCCATGGACTCTGTCCGGACGAGTTTACTTCGGGATCATATCCGGGGTAATCAGTGAATGTGTAAAGGTCAGCAAGGTTAATGTAGACCTGTGCATTTCTGAGCCATGAAATCCCGCTGGCAGGAATATCATAGGAAAACCTGACATTCTTGATTTTGACATAACTGCCGTCAAATATCATGTCATTTCCCCACGTATAGTTTGCACCAGCCTTTGGCACGTCAGTGTCCGTATTGGTCGGAGTCCACCTGTTCCACATCTTGGCAACGAGATTACCATTACCCATTAAGCCTACATCAGAGGCATGAACAAATGTGGGCGAGTTTATATCATTACCCTGGGATCCGTTTATAAATATGCTTAGCTGAAAACCTTTGAAAGCGAATTCATTGGTTATTCCAAACATGTAATCCGGGTTGGGATCGCCGGCAATGTCAAGGTCCTTGCCATCAAAGGTGCCATCGCCGTTAACGTCAACAAATTTGACATCACCCGGTTCGGCACCTGCCTGTATAGGGTCGCCCTCATCATTGACGTATGCATCAACTTCAGCCTGGTCATTGAAAATGCCGTCATAAATGCTTCTTCTCCAGACGCCGACCGGCAGACCTACATCAATCCACACTTTTCCGCCATGTTTGTCCAGATCATTAGGTGCCTGCAGAGTGAAACCGGGTCTGCCGCCAAGGTCAAGAATCTTATTCCTGTTGGCGAATATGTTACCGCTGACCTTCCACTTGAAGTCTCCGGTGAGTACATCAAAATTGACTGTGAATTCCAATCCCTTGTTCTCAAGGCTGCCAATGTTCTGCGGAGGCAGGTTAAATCCCAGCATCGGCGGCACAAAACCTGAAGTCGCAGGAAGATTGGCACTGAGTAAAAGATCTGTAGTCTTCTTGTAATAAGCATCAATCACCATATTCAGGCGGTCCTTCATAAATCCCATTTCCAAACCTCCATCATACTGAAGGGTGGTCTCCCATGTGAGAGCGGGGTTTGCCATTCTGATCGGTCCGACTCCCGAGTCTTTAAAACCTTCTCCAAAAGTATAATTCTGCATGCTCAGGATTGCCTGTGACTGGTAGAGGCCTATCTCCGAGTTTCCGGTGGTCCCGACACTAAACCTTAATTTCAGTGTACTGAATGCATTGAGATCCTGAATGAATTGTTCCTGTGAGGCTTTCCATGCCACAGCGACTGAAGGGAAGAAAGCCCATCTGTTCTCATCACCGAATTTCGATGAACCGTCTGCCCTTCCGGTCAGGGTAACAAGATACTTATCCATCAGGTTGTAGTTAATGCGGCCGACATATGAAGCCATCGACCATTTTGCCTTATATGAATATGACGGATCAGTTTGCTGGGCTCCTGCTGCCATGTTATTGTCCTCGAAAATATCGCTCGGGAAATCAGAAGCCGAGGTTGAAAAACCTTCGCTGATCTCCTCCTGCATCGTAAAGCCTGCCATGATGTTGAATTTGTGGACGCCGAAGGATTTTTCATATGAAAGAATATTCTCATTCAGCCATGAAGAGATGTTGCTTGTATTTTTAGCTGCGGCTCCGTTCTGAACATAACCCTCATAAGTGGTTCTTGGGAAGTAGCGGTTACGCGAAATATCGTTCACATCAGTACCCAGGCTGATTTTCAGTGTCATCCCCTGGAACGGAGTGATTGTAGTGAAGGCATTGGCAAGCAATCTCTTATTGTAGAGAACGTTCTTGGCCTCTGTAGCATAGGCCACCGGATTACCCCGCATAGTTTTCGCACCGGCTTCTACGTTGATGTTTCCTTCTTCATCATAAGGTGCAAACATCGGCCATGCTTTTATGGCTGAAGAAATAGTCCCTCCGTTGAACCATTGCAGACCGGTTTCCGAGCCAGAGTTGTTTGATACATTATAACTATAAGTAACACTCGCGCCTACTGCCAGCCATTTGTTAACTTTGGAATCCAGGTTCATTCTGACAGATGTTCTCACATAGTCTCCGCCAATGACAATCCCGTCATGACTGTAGCGGTTGAGAGAAAGTGCATACTGGGTATTAGAACTTCCACCGGAGAGGGAGAGCTGGTTATTCATTATATGCCCGGTGCGCAATATTTCCTCCTGCCAGTCTGTTGAGCGCAAAGTGCCTCCGGCCGAATTAAACGGTGATATATATTCCTCGGGATCTCCGTAATAAATATCATCTATTGTCTGACCTGAGAAGGTCAGCGGTTGCCCCGTTGCCGTGCTCATTTCGTTATGAAGAACGGCAAACTGATATGCGTCCAGGAGGTCCAGCTTACTTCTGATCTGCTCAAAGGAATAGTAGAATCCGTAATCCACCTTGGGAGCTCCTGCAGAGCCTCTCTTTGTTGTTATAAGTACAACCCCGTTTGCTCCTCTTGCACCGTAAATAGCTGTTGAAGAGCCGTCCTTTAATACCTCGATACTTTCAATATCCCCCGGGTTAATACCTGCCAGGAGGTTCATCTGCGGCATTACACCGTCATTCGGACCACTGGTTGGTATGACTGCATTATTTGAGTAGACCGGGAAACCATCGATTACATAGAGAGGCTCAATATTGGAGTTTATTGAGTTGCCACCACGCACCCTGACTGTAACACCTCCTCCTGGTGCATGGGATGCCTGCGTTACCTGAACTCCTGCCATACGGCCACTCATCGACTGCTCGACAGTGACAATGGGTATGGTTTCAAGGTCCTTGGCACTGATTGAACCGACAGATCCGGTGAGGTCACTCCTTTTCACTGATCCGTAACCGATGACCACAACCTCATCCAACCCCATAACATCCGAATCAAGTGACACATCAACAACTTTCTGATCTCCGACAGCGACCTCCTTTGTTCGCATTCCGATGAAAGAAAACACGAGAGTGGCGCCATCAGAAACAGTAAGGGAATATTTGCCGTTGGCATCTGACATTATGCCATGCAGGGTTCCCTTCTCAATTACATTGACTCCTGCCATAGGAGTTTTGTCAGCTTCACTTTTGATAGTTCCGCTTACGGTCCTCTGTGCAAAGGTTAATTGCACAATAAAAATCCATAGAAGTAAAAGCAAAATGCTTTTCTTCTGATAATTTGATTTACTAAACCAAGTCTTTCTCATAAAGTTTCATTTAAGGTTGGTAATGAATTAGGTATATTATTTTTAAGAATTCCGGCAAATTCATTTTGTCCATATGATAATTATGGCCACCATAAACAACATGACCAGAAACATAAAAATCACAATCTCCATTATTTTTATCTTTCTCTTGTGATTCTCAAATTCCGGGTTTGAATTCTCATTGTCTGGCATAGCGATTGAATTCAATAATGTAAGAAACAAGCTAGGTGAAAGGAACTGAACGGCGATAATCTTTTGTTCCAATCTTGATAACATATGTCCCGCCATAAAAAAGGTGTCATTTTCTATAACATATGTTTCACGGGTCAAAGAAAGGGATTGATAATCCCATTAAGGGTAAAAGTTGGTAATGTACTATATATTAACTTAATACGACTTTCAGCCTGCAAGAAATTCTGTTGGCGTTTTTCCAAAATGTTTTTTAAAACATTTTGTAAAATAGGCTGGCGATTTGAATCCCACCCTGTAAGAAACTTCCTCGACCGGGAGGTGACTTTGGCTCAGCATGGAGGCTGCCCGTTTCAGTCTCAGGGTGCGTATGAATTCAGATGCAGACTGAGCGGTCAGCCCCTTGAGTTTACGATGCAACTGGCTCCGGCTCATTCCAATCTCACGGCAAAACTCTTTTGAGTCATAATCAAAATCAGAAATATGCTTCTCCACCACCTCGATTGCTTTCTGAAGAAACGCAGCATCAACGGATGTGATGGTTATATCTGACGGTTTAATAACCAGTTCCTTACTGAACTTGTTTCGCAGTATTTTCCTGTTTTCCAGTATATTTATAACCTGTGTTTCAAGCAAATCCGTTGAAAAAGGTTTTTCAATGTAGGCATCAGCACCCGTGGCCAATCCCTCTATCTTGTTTTCCAGAGATGATCTGGCGGTTAGCATTATAACGGGGATATGACTGGTCCTCAGATCTGATTTTATTTTCTGACACATTTCAATGCCATCCATTACCGGCATTATAAGATCACTGATGATTATGTCAGGGTTATATCTCACCGATTTTTCAAAACCTGTCCTGCCGTCAGCAGCTTCATAAATGTTGTAGCCCGATCCAAGATAATCCCTTATAAAAGTCCTCACCTCCGCTTCGTCTTCCACAATTAATATAACCGGTTTTCTTTTATCAGGATGAGCATCATCTTTCTGATCCTGATTGTTGAATATATACTCATGCCCATCCGTCAGTTCAAAGTGTTTAAATTGTCTGGGCGTACTGCCCGCCTCATCCAATACTTCTATCATCTCACCGGAATTTGAGGGATTTATAATCACGGGCAGGGAGATTATAAAACAGGAGCCTTTCTTTTCTTCACTTTCCACCCTGATAGTTCCTTTTTGCATTTCGATCAGTTCCTTGATCAGAGCCAACCCGATGCCTGTTCCTCTTGCGACCCTGGAATCCCTGTTATCAATCGTAAAAAATCTTTCAAACAGGTGATCTTTTCGCTCAGGAGGTATGCCAATTCCGGTATCACTGATCCTTATTTCCACAAATTCATCATTGGATCCAGTGTTATCTGTCAGCCTTTCAGTATTTTCCTTATATTCCTTTATTCCGATGCTGACCTGTATTTTCCCGTTGTCAGGAGTAAATTTAAATGCATTTGATAACAGGTTATATATGATTTCCTCGAGTTTGTTTTCATCAAACCAGGTGATGTACAGAATTTATAAATGGAACAAACTCTAGCTCCATAGATCGCTGAAGTGCAATTTCTTCAAACGAGCTGGTTAATTCCTTTACAAAGCCAATTATATCACCCCTGCTGAGACTCAGTTTCATTTTGTTTAAGTCAATCTTCCTTAAATCCATAACCTGATCAATCAGTCTCAGCAGTCTGGCGGCATTTTTTTTAATGACCTGGCTGTATTTTACAAGTTGCTGATCATTCCCTGCTTTTGTCACAATTGTCTGGAGCGGAGCCAGTATCAGTGAAAGCGGGGTTCGTAACTCATGGGATATATCCGTAAAAAACCGCATCTTAAACTGATAAAGCTCTTCGGTTTTTTCACGTTCGAGGTGTTCGAGTTTTGCCTTATGAACTAACCTGGCACGCATCAGGATCAACCGCCTGAACAATAAGAGAAGTGCGATAAAAAGCAGGACAAACCCAGCCAGTGCATACCCTGTCTCCCACCATGGAGGCAAAATTGTAATTGTTAGAGATACCGGAGTCTGGTCCCATTCAGCAATATTATTCGATGCTTTTAAAAGAAAATTGTAATTCCCCTGTTGCAGGTTGGTGTAAGTTACGGATCGCACTTTGGAATTACTGATGATCCAATCCTCATCAAATCCATCTAGTTTATACGAGAAAATTACTTCTTCCGGATCAATTGTGTTTAACGCAACAAATTCAATTGTAAATGCAGGTTCTTTATATGTCAGGGTAATGCTGTCAGTGTACTGGATATTCTTCGCAAGAATCTGTCTGCCATTGATTTTGTCGCCGATTTTAACTTCCTTGTTCTGGACTATGAGTTTGGAAATGCAAACCCTGCTGTCAGATGTTTCTTCAGTAAGCTGCGCAGGGTCAAATGCAATCAGACCATTAAATCCCCCAAAGAATATCTCCCCATCCTGGCTCTGAAAAAATGAATTCCATATGAATGAATTTGACAGTAATCCGTCGCTTTCGTAATAATTAAAGAACCTTTCATTCTTTGGGTCGAATTTACCCATTCCATGATTTGTGGATATCCAGATCTTGCCATTGCTGTCCTTTGCAATTCCATAAACCGAATAACCCGGCGCTCCCTTGAACTGATCATATTTGATAAAATCAGTTTGACCGTTATGCTGGATCATTTTAACCAGGCCGTTCACATTTGATCCGAGCCAGATTACATCACCATCCTTGCATAGTGAAATGAAGCAGTTATCAATATTGGACTGATTGATATCCTTATTGTTCTCATAGATAATCAGACTGTCTTTTGCAGCAACCTTCGACAGTCTGGGGTCTGAATTAATCTGAAGCCGGCACAATCCCCTGTTCCAGGTAGCAATCCAGAAAATATTCGGGTATTCATAAATCACTGACTGAATATTTATCTCCTGCAACTCAGGCAACTGGTTTTCCAGATCACCGTAATGTATCAATTCATCAACAGAATAGTCATATAAATAAAAGCCCCATTGAGATCCGATCCAGATATTCCCTGCTGCATCCTCAACAAAATCCTGAACTTCCACATTCTGGTCATAGAGAAGGCGTTTAAAGTCGAGGTGCTCAAAGTTTATATTATCAGCATAACAGCATCCTTTATCAAATGTGCCAACCCACAGCCTTTCCCTCGAATCAACAAGAATGGAGGTAACATAATTGGAGTTGATGGTTCGGGGGTCCGATGGGTTGCATTTGTAATGGAAAACTTTCTCAGGGTCAGACATAACCATCCTGTTCAATCCGTCACTGTTATTTCCCACCCACAGGTTTTTCTTGCTGTCCTGGTAGACCGAGCGGATCGCGTTTGCACTTATACTGTTTGAATTCCCTGGAATGGATCTGAAGTATTTAAATGCCCTTAATGAAATATTCATTCTTGAAACCCCTGAGCTGGCATACACGACCCACAGAACCCTTGTGTTATTTCCGTAAATCCCTGATACTTTTGCGTTTTGAAGGCTGCTTGGGTTATCTACTTCATGAGTAAACATCTGGAAGATGCCATTTTGCTTGTCTAATTTTATGATACTCTTGTTGACTGCAATCCAGAAATATCCCTGATAATCTCTGTAGATGGCCTCAACCGGGTGAAGACTCCAGTCAGTATCTTTCTTTCCTGCGGTGCCAATTCCTGCAAGGTACTCGTCCAGGCTGTAAAAACGATTATTGGTCTTGTTGAAAATAAAAAGACCGGCATTCGTTCCGAGCCAGATCAGGCCTTCATTGTCCAGCAAAAGTGTGTTCACCATGACATTCTGATGAATGCCTCCGGAATAAATCTGAAAGTAATCAATTTCCTTTGTCACGGGGTTGAACTTTTTAAGGACATTTGAAGCAATCCATAACACCTGCTCCTGATGGTCAAAAAGTATCTCCCCTGAATAGTCCCCGAAATAATGTTCGACCGTAAAATCCAATGGATTTATTTTATTCAGTCCGTTATCTGTATTCAGCCACATGTATCCTTTATCATCAAGCGCAAATGCATTCTGGCCGCGGGGTACTATGTTACTTGTCAGGACACCGGGCCGGTTAACATCGTTGTAAAGGTGATAAAACACTCCCTTCTCCTTGTTCAGGATATTTACACCTTTTCCTAATGTGCCGATCCATATATTCCCGGCTTTGTCTTCCGAAATCGATGAGATGAAATTATATGATACCGAAGAGGTATCATCAGCATTGTAATTGTAATTGGTGAAATTGTATCCGTCGAATTGCTGCAACCCGTTGGTAGTGGCAAACCAGACATACCCTTCCTTATCAACATAAACATTTTCAATATTGTTGGAAACAAGACCGTTCTGAATGGTGTAATGCCTGCAAATAATCCCGGGAGACTGGGACTTAATGCCTGGTGGAAGAAGCGTAAGAATTATGCACAGACAAATGAACAAATTTTGCTTCATAACCTTAACAGGTAACCTTTTACAACATTATCTGCCTTTGATATAAGGGTCAGGCTGATTCAAGTATTTGAATTTCGAATTTACCACTAAATAACAAATCCGTCAAATAAACCATGCTGCCGATAGATAATCATGATCAGTTTCCCGGGAGAGGAAGTCAGATCCCGGATCCGGAGCGGAATAATATATATTTCTTAATACTGCGGGGGAACAGCAAATGACCGGTGTTAAAAATGAGAAAGGCCCTGTCTGATGGGCCTTTCAGTTCTTTTTTCAATGTTACTAAATTGTCATTAACGTTTCGGAAATTTTTCTAACAGGAACATTATAGAATTCAGTGTATTTGCACTTCTCACAGATTATCGCGGTGTACTTGGCGGCCTGGATGTCAAACAGCTGAGTAAAAAGATTAAAGGCCACCCTTATTTCACTCACCTTGTACTTTTTTCCCCCGCACTTCGGGCAGGTGTACTTCAGTACCGGAACTTCACTTTTCATTTTTTTCTTCTTTTTTATTTTCCTTTTTTGTCTGCTGACGCCCGGACTTGCGCAGTGCCTGGTCAAGGATCCACTCTATCTGACCGTTGGTGCTGCGAAACTCGTCAGAGGCCCATTTCTCGATGGCACTCAGCTTGTCCGGATCAACCCTTATGACAAATGACTTCTTCTGCATGACTATTGATGAAGTGTTCCGGCATTGATAACAGGATTTGCATCCTTATCGCCGCACAGCACCACCATAAGATTGCTTACCATCGCTGCCTTCTTCTCTTCATCAAGATCAATTATCCCCTTCGATGAGAGCTGTTCCAGTGCCATTTCAACCATAGAGACAGCGCCTTCAACGATTTTGAAGCGTGCAGCCACTACTGCAGTTGCCTGCTGACGGCGCAGCATCGCTCCGGCAATCTCCTCAGCATAGGCAATGTAATTGATCCTTGCCTCTATCACGTTTATTCCGGCGATCTTCAGCCTGTCACTGATCTCCTTCTCAAGCTCGTCATTTACCTCCTCGCCTCCGCCGCGGAGAGTTATTTCCGTTTCATGACCTTCCCAGTCGTCATACGGATAGAGACCTGCAAGCTTACGCAAAGCAGCATCACTCTGAACAAGCACGAAATGTTCGTAGTTGTCAACATCGAATGCGGCCTTGTATGTATTTTCTACCCTCCAGACAAGAACGAGGCCAATCTTAATGGGGTTACCGTTCTTGTCATTGACCTTAATAGGTTCACTGTCAAAGTTTCGTGCGCGGAGAGAAATTTTCTTACGCACATAAAACGGAACCGCCCACCAGAAACCGTTTGTCTTTACGGTACCCCTGTAAGCTCCGAAAAGCACCATTACCATCAATTTATTGGGATTGACCACCATCAACCCCGGAAGAATCAGGAACAAAAGGACAATCAGCAGGCTTCCCAGCCAGAATACTTCATTGACAAATGCGAGGATAATGGCTGCAGTTACAAGCAGACCTAGCACCAGGAAAAGGTATCCCGATGAGGCTTTGAAAATTTTTTCTTCTTTCATGATGTATGATATTATAATGATATCACAAAGATATTATATTAAATCATACAAGTCAAGGAAAACAGAAAAAAAATTTACATTTGGGCCATGCATGAGCGGCACACAGACAGGGAACGTTATTTCAGGGAGCAGGCACACACAACTGCCAGGTATGTTATTCCGTTCATTGACAGCGTAATGCCAGTAAACAGTTCACTTTCGGTCCTGGAAATAGGATGCGGTGAGGGAGGCAATCTCATGCCTTTTCTTGAGGCCGGCTGCAGCCGTATAGTCGGTATTGATCTCTCTGAAAGTAAAATCGGCAATGCCCGGAAGTTTTACTCAACCATCACCGGAGGCGAAAAAGTCACTTTTATTGCGGCTGACATATATGATTCCGGATCTGCCGGAACATTTGACCTGGTGATGATGCGTGACGTGCTGGAGCATATTCATGACCAGGAAAAATTCCTGGGTTTTGTAAAAAGATTTCTTAATCCAGGAGGCATTCTGTTCATAGCCTTCCCTCCATGGAATAATCCTTTCGGGGGCCATCAGCAGATGTGTGACAGCAGGCTGCTTTCAAAGGCACCCTGGATACATCTTCTTCCCCGGGGAGCTTACCGCGGCCTCCTCAGAATGGCCGGGGAAAGTCCGGCGAAGATCGATGGACTGCTTGAAATAAAGGAGACAGGACTTAATCTTGGCAAATTCGAAAGCCTGATAAAAAAAGAGGGATTTCTTACCCTTAAGAAATCCCTCTGGTTCATTAACCCGAATTTTGAGGTCAAATTCGGCCTTCGTCCCCGCCGGTTGCCTCAGTTCCCGGGAAATATTCCCGGTCTGCGGAATTTCATTGCAACCACAGGCTACTATATTATTTCAGTGCCTCATCAAGCGCATTGACGATCGGCTGTGCCGAGAATTTCTCTCCCACCGCCTTCTGCATCCATTGTTGCGGAGTAAGACGGCCCTGACTGTACATTCGGTCAATCTCATCAGAAAAATCTTTCCCTTCAAGATACCCTTCAATCTGAAACTGGATGATCTGACCGAAGGCATAATTCGGCAGATAAAGCGGTACCTCAATCATATGGGAATAAACAGCGAGCAGGGGTGAGTCACTTACTCCCATGACAGGCGCAAAGTACTTGTTCCACACTTCTACTGCCGTCGAGATTGTCTGCTCCTTAAGTTGTGCTGCCGTTGCCTCAGGATTCTCGTAGAGCCATTTCCAGACCTTCATTTCAACCATGCTTACACCCATTATCTCCATAAGTGACCAGGCAGCATCAAGCGTCTGCAGCTTATTCTTGTCAGGATTCTCCTCATTCATGCCCAGCAGCATGAGGTCACGGTCCTGAAAAAGAAATGCGGTTGCTTCTGTAAATCCTGTGTTAGGCACACCTGACATCATATAATAATCGACATCATACAGTGATATTGTCTGTTCCGCATTGTGTCCGAACTCATGAACCGCGATGTTATACCCTTTGTAGTCCATCCCTTTGTTCGAAATCCTGGTTCTGAGATGTGACACCGACCCTTTCATGCCAGCTCCCCATGCATGGCCTGACCCCCTTGCCGGGTCAACAACAATCTTGTCAGCTATATATTTTGCTCTTTCGGGTGACCATCCGAGTTTTGTCAGAATAGTTGGCATGCCGGCCCTGAAAGCAGCAGGGTCAGGATAAAGCTCACTGGTTTTTGCTGTAAGCAGGCTTTCGGGTATCGAGCTACGCGATTTGAAGCCGTCATACCAGATGTCATAGGGTCTGAGATCTCGTCCGAGCCTCTCCCTGATCATGCCTGCAAGCACTTTAAGCTGAGGTGACCTGAGATACTCGTCACACAATGCCTCAGCATCTTCCTGTGCTATTTCCATTCCGCCGGAAAAGCTGCGGAGAATTGCAGTGTTCATCCCGGGATTGTAAGGATCGATAGCTTTCCAGGCATTGAAGATATTAATTACGTGAGTATAGCGTGTGTCAGGTTCTGCGGCCAGTTCAACGGCAGATCCTTCCTTAACAGTCTTGTTGGAGTAAGGAGACCATTCATAGTCTGAGCTGTTTATCACCTCAGCCGGTATCTCCTGCCTGATGATCCGTTCCATTACCTTATATATCATCTCCTGCTTTTCCGGTCCTGTTTCCTTGTCGGCATAATTGGCCTTCAGTTCATCCCGCAGGTTCCAGTGAGAAAGGAGAATCATGTCGTCAGGAAAGAGCTTGCGTCCGTCGTCAGTGCGAAGCTTCCCCATATGTATATTATATTCAGCAATATACATCTCGGCGTTCCCTGTAGCAACAGATACGGCCTGGTTCAGTTCAGCCGGTACACGAGAGACGAACTGGTCACCCAGCCGGGCCATCGCCCACTCCTCACGGCTCCACTGCGGGCCCAGCTCTTCCTTCTCGGCAAGTGTATAATAAGGGAAGTTCAGTGCGATCACAAATGCGATCTTGTTATTGTAGAAGTCGGTCTGTAAATGCGACCCTGCCGAATAGTTACCGAACATACGGTCAATCTCATCAATCTCGCCCACCGACTTATCAAGCACTTTCCTGAGGTCAAGGGTGATCTCATTCATGTTGCCGCTCATCGACTCATAATACTTACTGATCTTCAGGAATACGTCTCTTCTTTTTTCAGGATCTGAAATATAGTTTGCAGCTGCGAACTCAGCGAATTCCGCCGGAGTTCCGTCTCCGGCTCTCCACAGTGATGCAGCGTGCTTTAACCCTCTTTCAAGAAGTGGCAGGTCTGCCGAAGGCTGGACTGCCTGGATTTTCTCAATTGAATTTTTTATTGTGGCTTCATCTATGAAACCGGCAACGGACTCACTTCCCTTTTTATCAGGTGCTGAGCAGGCTGTCAGAACTGCGACCATCAGTATTAAGTACTTTTTCATGTGAATAATCTTTACCGGCTGATATTTATTGAACAAACTGCATTGCGTAATATTTTGCTGTCAGCTTTTCACCTGTGGCTTTCTCAATCATTTCATTCCACTGGTATCTTGCTCCCGGCATGAAGACATTGGTTTTAAAATACTCACCCATGGCTTTCACATCAGCCTCGGTATTTCCCCTGACGACATTCGTAGTGACGTAATTATTGAACTGTGAGGCAAGAAGCTCACCGAGCAGGTAATTATGGTAATAGCACGGATATAGCGCAATATGTATTTTTGATGCCCAGTCCGGCATATCACGCCCTTCAGGTTCCTTCACCATCTGGTATTTTTCAACGATATCCCACCATAGCTGGTTGAGATCCTGGTCAGGGTTCTCGTACATTGATTTTTCGAAGCGGTACATTACCTGTGCCCAGCGGCTGAAGACAAGCTGCTGAAGTCTTAGTGCCCTGAAGCTGTCATCAGCAATACTGTTCATCTCCTTTTCATCAATAATGCCCATGTAGTTCATCCATTCAGGGTTTGTTGCCAATCTCCCGAAATAATTTGCAATTGCCTCGGTTGTAAATGTATGAGCTGCATCCCTTAAAGTAAACGGAAGTGACATATCATTATAATACTGGTAAACTCCATGGCCGAGTTCATGGAGAATTGTGTTCATCCAGTTAGCATCAGGCTTTATATTGTCAAGTGTACGGACATCACCTGCACGGTCTATGTCAGTTGAAAACGCATGCTGGTTCTTGCCCGGTTTTTCATAAAGGTCACTTTTAGCCAGGATAGCATCAACAGGCAGCCCGAGACCTTCATAATATTTTGCAGCCAGCTGGGCAGGGTCTTTGTCTTTATAGTACTTGTCGAAGTCAACAGGATAAATCTCGGGAGCTTCCTGGAAGTACCTGTTCTGGTAGTGCCACGGTCTCAGATCTGCTTCCGGAATATTGTAACGTTTTGAAAAATAAGCATCTATATCACCTTTCAGCTGTGCAAAGTTACCGCGTGTCAGGCTGTCAAGCTCATCAAATATCTTTGTGACATCTTCCGGCTTCTGTCCCGAGAGTTCAAGGCTCATCTGGTGGTAATTGCTGAAGCCCAGCTGCTGTGCTATTTTGTTACGGTGCTTAACCAGTTTGATAACATCATCGGCAACCACCGGGCCGATCATTTTATGGCCTTCCCATGCGGCCTGCAGTTCTGTGCTGTTGGTCGAGCTGCGTAAAATACTCTCTACCTCGTTATCACTGAGTTGTTTGCCGTTTACGGTAGCCCTGAAATTACCGTATTTTTTATTTATCTCTGTCTCCATCTTCACCTGCTGTGATATCAGGCTGGTGTCAATCTGGCCCTGCAGATACATATTATACATGAGTTCAAGCTGACGGGCCAGGAGAGGCTCTTTCACAAGCTGGGATTCCCTGAGTTCCTTGAGTTCCGCAAAAGCATCCTTGTCAGTATAGAAACTTATATATGCGATCGAGGCCTTTTCATTCCTTGCCCAGGCTTCATCGGTGCCGTTGACGTTAGCTTCCCAGTTTGCCAGGTTAGCCTCCCTGAACAGCGGTATGACCTTGGCCTCATAGGAAGAGATAAAATCTCTCATTCTGTTTTCCATTTTTTCCTGTTTTGAAGTACATGACCAGAGCATGGTCATGATAACCATTAAATAGAGGATCAGTCTTTTCATATCAATTGTTTTGAAAATTGGGTTTTGCGAAGGTAAATAAAATGGCAAAGATTTTCTGTGATCTGCGGATGGTAAAATAAAAAAGCACAGGAGGGGGCTTGTTTGCCCCCCTGACCTGTCAGATCGTTTTTGGACTAATTAAACTTTTCAGTGCACCTGTGCGTCGCGTCTGATCTTTTCGAACAGTCCGGCAACGACCTCATCAGAAGGCATATCTTCCATGTCAGGAAGAAGAATGCTCAGGGCTGTATCGATGCCAAAAGCATCCGCTATAAGGTCTGATGGTGTATTGGTGATCTCGAAATAAGAAAGTAGCAGGGTAGAATTCTTATCCATAGGCGTTGTTGCTCTCATGTGAGAATAACGCCCTTTCTGCCCTGGAAATTGTATCAGCTTACGGAAAGGGTGATATTTTTTTCAGTCATCACCTTACGCATATTGATCAGGGCATAGCGCATGCGGCCGAGGGCAGTGTTTATGCTTACTCCGGTCATATCAGCGATCTCCTTGAAGCTCATGCCGGCGTAATGACGCATGATCACCACCTCGCGCTGGTCTTCCGGCAGTCCGTTGATGAGGCTGCGTACATCACGCAGCACCTGGCGGCGCACCATAATGTCTTCAACATTATCGTCAGCCAGCCTGCGGGAGTTAAAGAGGTCAGTGTCATAGTCGTCATTATACACTATGCCCATCTGCTTCTCATGCCTGAAGTGATCAATGATCAGGTTATGTGCGATCCGCATCACCCATGATATGAATTTACCGTCATCCTGATAACGACCGGCACGGATTGACTGAACAACCTTCAGGAAGGTATCCTGAAAAATGTCATCTGCCAGGTCGCGGCTGCGAATGTACAGGTTGATATAAGAATAGACTTTGCTTTTGTGGCGGAGGATAAGAAGCTCGATGCTTCTTTCGTCACCGTTTATGAAACCTGTTATCAGTTCATAATCGGTCTTGGTACTCTTCATAACTCTCTCTTGTTGGTTTCGAGTAAAGTTATCCTATAGGCGATCCTCCGTTTTTTTTTGTTAAGTGTAGGGTTATACGAACAGGTATATTCTTTTGTTTCATTTATTCTTCAGACAAAGAAAACAAAATTTCTTAAATGCAAAATTATTACTTTTGAACTTTTGATTTCCGGCGGTTGCATGAAGGGTAATATAGAAATAAAAGGGGCACGTGTTCATAATCTGAAAGAGATCACCCTCACAATCCCGCGGGACAGTCTGACAGTTATTACGGGAGTATCAGGTTCAGGCAAATCATCACTTGCATTCGACACTATCTATGCCGAGGGTCAGCGGCGGTACGTAGAGAGCCTGTCATCGTATGCCAGGCAGTTCCTCGGACGCATGAACAAGCCCGATGTCGATTTCATCAACGGCATCCCTCCTGCCATCGCCATCGAGCAGAGAGTGAACTCCAGAAATCCCAGATCCACGGTAGGCACCTCAACGGAGATACAGGATTACATGAGGCTGCTGTGGGCCAGGGTCGGGAGAACCGTATCACCTGTCTCAGGACGTGAGGTGCGTAAGCACACTGTCGATGACGTGGTAAACTACCTGGCCACACTTACCGCAGGAACACGCGTTGTTCTGACTGCACCGCTTGCAATACCGGAGAATGTCGAACCTCGGGAATACATTAACTTTCTGATCAAACAGGGCTATAACCGCATAAGCACTGAAAAGGGCATTGTGCGACTTGATGAGGACGGGGCTGCTGATCTCATCAGGCTTTCTCCTTCCGTCGACCTTATTATTGACAGGCTGGCAGCCGGAAATACACCTGAGGAACTCAGCCGTGCAGCAGACTCGGTGCAGACAGCCTTTATGACCGGCAGGGGGCATATTACGCTCACCGTCACCGATGAGGAGACAACGCAGACCATCAGGTTCTCTGACAAGTTTGAGGAAGACGGCATCACCTTCGAGGAGCCCACTGAGCATCTGTTCAGTTTCAACTCGCCTCTCGGTGCCTGTCCTGTCTGCGAAGGATACGGAAAGATCATCGGCATTGATGAGAACCTTGTCATTCCCGACGAGAACCTCTCGGTTTATGATGATGCCATTGCCTGCTGGAGAGGCGAGACAATGAAACAGTGGAAGGAAAGGCTGATCTACAGTGCAGATAAGTTCAATTTCCCCATACATAAGCCCTGGTACAAGCTTACTACGGAACAAAAGGCACTGGTCTGGAGCGGTAACAGGTATTTCTTCGGCCTGAACCAGTTTTTCCAGCATCTTGAGGAAAAGAAGTATAAGATTCAGTACAGGGTCATGCTCAGCCGGTACAGGGGTAAGCGTGTATGCCCTGAATGCGGCGGTCAAAGACTGCGCAAGGAGGCCGGATGGGTAAAGTTGGGTGGAAGATCGATCAATGAGATCTCCTCGATGCCGGTAAGTGAAGCACATCATTTCTTCGGACACCTGATGCTCAACGGCGAGGAGAGGGAGATAGCCGGCAGATTGCTGAAGGAGATACAGCAGAGACTGGGCTTCCTGGTCGATGTGGGCCTCTCCTACCTCACTCTCGACAGGCTCTCTAACACCCTCTCCGGCGGCGAGTCCCAGCGCATCAACCTGGCAACCTCCCTGGGCAGCAGTTTGGTAGGGTCTCTTTACATTCTGGATGAGCCAAGTATAGGCCTGCACCCGCGCGACACCAACCTGCTTGTGAATGTGCTGAAAGACCTGCGCGACCTTGGCAATACCGTTATCGTTGTCGAGCACGAGGAGGAGATCATCAGGGCGGCAGACGGCATAATAGACATGGGGCCCGGAGCAGGCACCAACGGCGGAGAGGTGATTTATCAGGGCAGCATCGACTTTTCCGAAAAAAACAAATCGCTGACGGCAGCCTATATGACCGGGGCGTTGCGCATCGAGCAACCGGAAAGGCGACGCAAATGGAACAGTTATATAAGCGTATCAGGCGCACGGGAAAATAACCTGAAGGAAATAAATGTGAAGTTCCCGCTTCACACAATAACTGCTGTTACGGGCGTCAGCGGTTCCGGGAAGAGCACCCTGGTACACGACATACTCTTCAATTCCGTATCAAATATGCTTGCCGGAACAGGCATTAAAACCGGACGTTACACTGAGCTGGGCGGCGACATAAAGAGCATTACGGCCATCGAACTGATCGATCAGAATCCGATTGGCAAGTCAAGCCGCTCGAACCCGGTCACCTATCTCAAGGCATTTGATGATATCAGGAAACTCTTTGCCGAGCAGCAGGCTTCCGTACAGTCCGGATTCAAACCGGCACACTTTTCATTCAACGTCGAGGGCGGACGGTGCGAGGAATGCCAGGGCGAAGGTGTCATCAGGGTGGAGATGCAGTTCATGGCTGATGTTGAGCTGACATGCGAAGCCTGTAAGGGAATGCGCTTTAAGCGTGATATACTGGAGGTCAGGTTCCGGGATAAGAATATCCATGACGTCCTCGAAATGACAATTGATGAGGCCATTGATTTCTTTAACCGCTGCGATGACAAGACATGTAAAAAGATAGCCGGGAAGCTTAAACCACTTGCTGATGTAGGGCTGGGATACGTGCGTCTGGGTCAGTCATCGTCAACCCTCTCCGGAGGCGAGAGCCAGAGGGTCAAACTGGCTTTTTTCCTCAGCCAGGAGAAGAGCAGCGAAAAAATGCTTTTCATCTTCGACGAGCCAACGACCGGGCTGCATTTTCATGACATAAACAAGCTCATGAAATCGCTCAATGCCCTGGTCGGGCACGGTCACTCAGTGATACTCATCGAACACAATGTCGAGGTGATCAAGTGTGCCGACTGGGTCATCGATCTCGGTCCTGAGGGAGGTGATAAGGGCGGGTACGTGGTTTTTGAAGGGACCCCCGAGCAGCTGGCAAAGTGCGATAAGTCATACACTGCCAAATATCTAAGGTTAAAGGTTAAAGGCTAAAGTACTGCCACTGGAACTTGTAGCCCTGAGCAGCGGTACGTTTCCAGTTCACTCTGTCACTGCTGCCTATTGCCTACTGCCTATTGCCTAATCAGCTGGTGAAAACTCCCAGAAGTCACTTTTGAATGTACCATCGTATCCGGCACCGATATAAGCCTTGTCTCCGACTGTGAAAGCCACAGCACTGTACCTTCCTGTTCCCGGAAAATCCTCTAACCTGCGCCATGAGTCCGTTACAGGATTATACTCCCATAAATCTTTAAGGTATTGATAGTCGAGCGTCGTTCCGAGGCCGACATAAGCTTTTCCGTTAGGCAATGAAAAGAAGACTGCATTGCTTCTCAAAGTACCCGGAAAATCGGCTTTCCTTGTCCATTGGTCAGTAGTAGCGTCATATTCAAATAACATCGGAGTATTTTTCCCCATCTGGTGTATCCATCCTATTCCCATATATCCTTTGTTTCCTATTGAGAAAGCGACGCCGCTTCCAAAGTAACCCAGTGCCGAAGGGTATGATTTCTTTACCCAGACGTTTGTCTGGGGATTATATTCATACATCTCCTCTGCTGCGGGGACATATGCCATTCCATTAATAACGAATGCCGGGGCTTTCATACTTGAACCTTCTCCGGGCTTTTGGGTCATATTCTGCCAGGTATCCGTGCCCGGATCATAACGTGTAAGAGCTTTATACCAGGTTCCTCCATCTTTTCCGCAGGTGATATAGCCCATGCCGTCTACCGCAAACCCTGTAGCATAATCAAGGCCTGCAATGGGGAAGTCCTGAATGTGGGTCCAGCTATCTGTTGCCGGAGAGTATTTCCAGAAATCAGGCAAAGCCGAGTAATCGTCATGGCCAAGCCCCATATAACCATTCGATTCTGTGGAAAAGACAGAAGCGCTTGCCCGTGCAATTCCAGGGAAATCATTCAGTTTTCTCCACGGAGACAAGATTTCAAGAGATCCGTTCCAGAGCAGATCGGTCCCCTGAATTGTACTCAGTCTGACCTGGTAATGGCCGGCCGTCAATACTGCGGGAACAAACACGTATATCCCTGTTGGGGTGCTGCTGATCACCTGGGCTTCAACTCCGCCGATATTCACCTTGTTCATGTAAGGAAGCGGATTAAAATTCTCGCCCGTAATATGAATTATTTCTCCAGCCTGGACAGTGACCGGTGAGACATCACCAATGGTCGGAAATCTCAGAGTAAATTGCTCATTATATGAGAAGTAATTAAAGTATTTTATCTGCACTACAGCCGGTGAAACATTGTTTTCCGACGGTACCTTAACCTTATAGTATGTTCGTGACAGTTCCAGAATCTCAGCCTGTGCGTTATTAAAGTAGACCTTTACGCAGAAGGTGTCAAGGCAGAAGTTTGTACCGGAGAGAGTAATTATATCATCAAATGTTCCCGAGAGGGGTGTGAAATCCGAAAGAATGGGTTGCATTATCGTGAAGTCCAGTTCATTCACAGATTTAAGTCCTGAGACTGTTGCGCTTACCTTAATCGGAAGCTCCTCTGCAGGTGGTACAATTACCTGAATTTCATCAGCTTTGGACGAGAGGACCCTTGCCTGTATGTTGTCAAAACAGACTTTATTATTATTCCCCGTGAAAGAAAAATTCTTTCCCGTAATTGTAACTGTATCACCGCACACTGCTGACAGAGGGGCAATTGATAACAGTTCTGGCAAAAGACTGCCGCCGCCGACGAATGAGATCACATTGCTGTAAGCCACCAGGCCATCAGTTTTCATGAATGCGCGTGCATAGTACACTTTGTCCTTTTCGATATCAGCCATTGCCCTGAAGGAAAATTCCCCCTTGCCTGCTCCGGGACCCATTGCTGCTATTTCTGATCTTCCGAGCGCAGGATTATCATCTGTGTCCCATAGAAAGCCATGCTGTAGAACAGCTTCTGATCCCGTCGACAGAATTCTTCCCTCAAAGAGAGCCCCTCCTCCTTCAATGGGGGTGACGGCTATAATATCCACCTCAGCAATACCCTTGTCAGTATATTTCTCCTCCTGACACGCCACAATAAGCAACATGCTTATAAACACCGCCAAAGATATTTTTGCGCCTGATCCTGTCATTGCTTCAGAAGATTATGCCGGCAGAAACCCCGACAGAACGAATTGATGAAAACGTGTCGTCACCGAACAAGTAGGAGTAATCTAATCTCATAAAAAGGCTTTGAGATGAATGAAGGTTGTACGACAGGCCTGCACCCATCAGGAGACCTGGCCTGAACTTACTTTCAAGACTGTAAGAATCGCTTTCCGAAATGACTATGCCTTCTTCAACTGTATCACTGTCAAGCCTTGAATCATCACTGATGATACCCTGACCTGTCAATCCCGCACAAATAAAGGGAATCAGTCTTCCATAACCGTATGAGTAACTTACGAGAAAATCAGCCTGTAATATGATATGATGAAGATGGAGTTCTTTGAAAGTGGTTATCTCAGGGTCTGTAATTTTCTCCATATAATATCCGTAGACATATCTGTTCGCAGCTGACATGTTAAGTGTCAGCGAGAGATCACGTGTAATCCTGGGGAGCGGAGATGTAAGAGAAATCCCTATGTCAGGAAATGAAGCAGGATCCATGTTGAAACCTTCCAGTTCTCCGTCCGGATTAACCCGGAAAACTTCCGACCTGTAGCCCGCAAATATTCCAGCCCGTACTTCAAGCACAGGCGGAAGCTCTTCATAGCTTATGCCAACACCAGATCCGGCAAGATACTCGTGGTAGTCATGCATCAGGTTCACAAGAGACTCCCTGTCTGGGATCATGTCATTTATTCTTTCCTGCAACTCAGGTGCCTCAGCCATGAACAGTTTAAGGACCGATAAGACACCGGCGTACGGAGATATTCCTGCCTCAGCATCTGACCGCATGACCTTTCCTGGAATATTCAGTGTATATACACGGCCATTTTCATCAGTCAGCAGGTAATGTTCAGTGTCTTTATCGCTGTAGTAATAAAGGTCGGCAATCCCGTCAAAAAGCACCTCCAGGCTTATCCCTGATACATGCGGGGATATCTTTTCACCCGGTACAACAGGGTTGCCGCTTCCGGACCTGTCCTGTCCGTTCATTGAAGACAAAGAAAAAAGCAGCGGTAACAGGAAAATTAAACCTCGTTTTATTAAAGCAGAAATATTCTTGTCGGTTATCATTTTACAGATTAAACAATCAGAAGCCACCATCCTTTAAAAATACAATCTTCTTCATTAAACACCAGCAGATGCGTAATTATTGCATGACTGATACCGGGGATAATGTTTCGTCTCTATTTTCCTAGCATGAACTCAAGCGGGACGTTAAGCCTGCTGGCCCATGATCTTTCGGAATGGTCATGACCTTCGTACTTTTTTGTGATCCAGTTCTTATCTGTATATCCGGCTGCTGTCATCAATTTGTCCACTTTTTTCTGATAGGGCTCATAGGCAGCATCAAGGGTCTTCGTCCCGTGGTCAAAATAGATCTTATGGTTCTCAGGTGAAGGGAGGTTGGCTGAAAGGTATTTTCTGAATGCTTTTGCCATCCGGTTATCATACTTTCTGAAAAAATTGACACCTATCATCGGAAGGTGAGTCGAGATACAGCCTGCACCCCCGAATACATCCGGATATTCGCAGATCGCATAGAGAGATATCAGTCCGCCCATGCTTGCTCCCATAATTATTGTATTTCCCCTGTCAGTGAAGGTCGAATAGTGTGAGTCAATGTACGGTTTTAGTTCACCGGTAAGAAAACGAAGATATTCATCACCGAGCGGTTCTCCCTTCATCTCTTTCCGGATCAGTTTTTTCCGGCGGCGTTCAGGGTAAAATGTCAGAGCCTTCTCGGGAAAATACTCGCTGTACCTGTACTGGTCCCTGTTCCATATACCAACAATGATGCAGGGCCTGATCTTATTCTCAGCGACAAGTTTCGCAGCTACCTCATCAGCACCCCACTCCTGCTTGTTCCAAGTCGTGGTGCTGTCGAAAAGCATCTGACCGTCGTTCATGTAGATTACTGCATACTTCCTTGTTGTGTCATAGTCTTCGGGCAGCCATACATCAATGTTCCTCTGCCCGCCTAACCCGGATGGTGTCAGTGCAAGTCTGTCCACCCTCCCCGGGGAGGCTTCAAGTCCTTTGGTGCATATCGGCCACAGCATCATGGCAGTCGCTGTTATTATAATTATGTTCTTCATAAATAAATTTTTTCACATCTTTAAGGCCAATTTACAAAATTATGATAACACTATTATCATCAGTACTGTTTCCCGGCTCACTTCTGTCAGGCTTTGATGTGCAGTTTCAGGATCTTGTCTTAAGTTGGTTTACTGTAATGATCGCTGTTGCCATTGTGTGTTTCGTTGTAAGTGAATTAACCCGTAATTACAGCCAGGTGGACAAGCTCTGGAGCCTCATGCCTGTTGCATACAGCTTGATTACCGTGGCAGCTTTCCCTTCAGTGCGGCTCTACATAATGGCTGCGCTTGTAACTATGTGGGGTTTCAGACTGAGCTATAATTTCTACCGGAAGGGCGGATACAATATTATTCCCTGGAAGGGTGAGGAAGACTACCGCTGGAAAGTCCTGAGAGAAAATCCTGCCTTGAAAGGCAGATTCAGGTTTGGCCTGTTCAATCTGTTTTTCATTTCTTTCTACCAGAACGCCCTGATCTTCCTGTTTTCAACACCTCTGTTGGTTGCAGCCGCCAACAATTCATCTCCTGTGAATATAATTGACCTGATCGCCGCCCTGCTGATGCTTCTCTTCATTGTTACAGAGACATTGGCTGATAACCAGCTGTTCCGCTTCCAAACGGAAAAGAAAGGATTGCAGGAAGGAACTCCCGTTTACAGAAAGTCGCTGGCCAACGGTTTCATGAGTGAAGGCTTCTGGGAGCATGTACGGCACCCCAACTTTGCTTCCGAGCAGGCAATCTGGATCAGTTTTTACTTTTTCGGCGTGGCGGCTTCCGGCAAATGGTTCAATTTGACAATTGCAGGACCTATACTACTCATATTATTATTCATCGGCAGTTCTGCAATGACCGAAAGCATCAGCAGTGGTAAATATCCTGAATACAAAAACTATCAGAAGGCGGTCCCGAAATTCTTTCCGTGGGTTGGGAGGCGTTAATAAATTATATGTTTGTTATCGTCAACCGAAAACTCGGGCTGAATGGTAGCATGATTTATTCCGTTCTGTTTCAGCAGCTGTTTTATTTCCTTAAGGATGACCTCAAAATCGCTCAATTTAATGTCTTCCGCCAGGTCAAGATGTGCTTCAAACATCAGGTCATGCTCGTTTATCTGCCACACGTGGACATGATGTGTGTTTTTCACTCCTGCAATATTCTCAATGCCCTTTGCAATTTTCTGAATATCAATTTCTTCAGGCGTAAACTGCATTATGATCCGAAGAGATGTCCTTAATATTCCCCAACTCATGTACAGAAGGTAGATTGCAATGGCTACAGAGAAAACGCTGTCTGTCCAGTACCACTGCAGGTATTTCATGGCAAGCCCTCCAAGCAAAACGGCAACTGATGTAAGCATATCGCCGAAAAGATGAAGGTATACAGATCTCATGTTCATGTTTTCATGAGAATCATTACGTATGAAAAGAACACTGATACCGTTTGCCAGTATTCCTGCAATGGCCAGATAAATAACAGTATTGGCAGAAACAGGAACCGGGCTGATCAATCGCTGAATTGCTTCAAAAAGAATAATAACCGAAATTATTATCAGTGTGGCTGAGTTTATCAGTGCAGCCAGTATTTCTGATCGTCTGAAACCGAACGTTTGTTTTTCAGTTGCTTCTCTTCTTGCCAGCCTGTTCGCAAGGTAGCTGATGACCATTGACAACACATCGCTGAAGTTATGAGCCGCATCGCTGAGCAATGCCATACTCCCTGAAATAATACCTCCGATAGCCTGTGCCAGGGTAATGCCAACGTTAAGGACTATGGCAAACCCCAGATTTTTCCCGCTTACCTCTTTTTGTTTATGTTCAGCTTCACGCATAACTATTTAAAAGAAACAAGATTGTACCTGATTAGTTCTGTAAATTTAAGGACAGAACTTCAGGTTTTTACCTTTTTTAAAATATTGAACCGTAAATCAGCCCGGCGACAGTTGATAGAATTATCACCAGAAGGACATAAACTAATGTCTTCTGTGTTCCAATGACTTTCCTGATAACAAGCATACTTGGCAATGACAGCGAAGGTCCTGCCAGTAACAAGGCAAGTGCAGGCCCCTTACCCATGCCCGCAGCCAGCAGGCCTTGAACTATGGGCACTTCTGTGAGTGTGGCAAAATACATAAAGGCACCGACAATTGAGGCAAACAGGTTGGAGAAAACAGAGTTCCCTCCTACCAATGATGAAATCCAGTGACCTGGAATTACACCTGCAATGGTTTTCCCATCATGGGTTGATCCTAACAAAAAGCCGGCAATGACTATACCAATTGCCAGCATAGGGAAAATCAGTTTTGCAAAGTCCCATGTTGCCAGGGTCCAGCCAGGATTATCTTCATCATTCTTGTCTGACAGAGTAATGATGCTAAGTGAAATAATTCCGACAAGCATTGGAACGAGGGGTCTGATTTTGTCATTTTCTATAAACCTGTTCGCAAGTAATATTGAAATAACTGTAGCAATTACGGCACCCAGCACCCATTGCCATTTGATCTTCAGTATCCTGATCAGTGAATAAGCAAGCACCAGGCTGAAAAAGCCGGTTATGTACCATTTATAGGTCCATATATAGTACCATGTGCTTGACGTATCTCCTTCACCGGGTCTTCCCCAGTTGGCAAAAACGAGTATAAGGACAAGTGTAAAGAAATGCAGTGATGTCTGCCACATCGGGCGTTTTTCGGGTACAGCATCTATATTCATCTGTTCCTCCTTTTTGACTTTCTCCTCTTTACGGTAAATAAATGCCATGATCAACCCAATGATTACGCTGAAAGAAACGGCCCCGATTACCCGTGCAACACCCATTTCAAACCCTAGTATTCTTGCCGTCAGGATGATAGCAAGAATACTTATTGCGGGTCCTGAATATAAAAATGCAATAGCCGGGCCTAAGCCAGCACCACGCTTATGAATGCTCGAAAATAATGGCAGTATGGTGCAGGAACACACTGCTAAAATGGTTCCTGAAACGGCAGCAACTGTGTATGCCAGCCATTTCTTTGCATTTGCTCCGAAATACCTGAGAACTGAACCCTGGCTTACAAAGACTGATATTACGCCAGCAATAAAGAACGCAGGTAGCAAACAGAGGATAACATGTTCACGTGCATACCATTTTATAAGATCGAGAGTGGCTGCAATAGCTGTGTTGAAGCGGGCACTTTCCACAGGAAGAAAGAAAGCAAATGCAAATATTGCGGTTATCCAGCCAAGTATTTTTAATTCTTTTTTGAGTTCCATATTGCTAATTTGAGAATTTGAAAATGTGGTGATTTGAAAATGTGGTAATGTGTAAATTTGAAGTTGTTATTTCGCGAAATCACGAAATAATTTTATAAATTTTTTTAAAAATAAGCCCTGAATATGTAATAGATTCCGACTGCGATAAAGAGCACCGAAATAACCCGGCGGAACCACAGTTCGAAAATCCTGATCTTGTTGTAAACACCTCCTATACTTGATATTGTATATGCAATTATCCATGCAAAAACAATAACCGGTATACCTGTGGCAATGGCATAGACAATGGGAAGATATAGTCCTGATGCGCTGGTAATGGTCAGTGGTATCAGCATACCGAAATACAGCACACCGCTGTAAGGGCAAAATGCCAGGGCAAAGACAAGCCCAAGTAAGACAGCATCAAGGTAACCCCATTTCTTTTTTTCCTGCATCCTCGAGGTCAATCTGTTAAATCCAGGGAATTTTATTTTGACTAAATCGAGCATGAATAGGCCAATAATAATAAGTAACGGGCCAATAATTTTTTCGCCATACCGCTGGAAAAAGCCTCCGAACTTCAGTTGATCAACTCCAAGGTAAATTACCAAAGCTATAACCGTGTAGGTAATTGCTCTGCCAAGAGTATACAGTAAGCCATTAATAAATACCCGGTTACGGTTTTCAATATCACGGCTAATAAATCCTATAGCAGTAATATTTGTTGCCAAAGGGCACGGGCTAATGGCAGTCATCAGACCCAGCAACAATGCCGTCAGCCACGGCATTGTGCTGTTATCTAAAAGGTTTGTAAGAAATTCCATGCAGCTAATTGATCAGTAAGCCGTCAACTTTTTCGTTGATTATCTCTTTGAATTTTTCAGGCTTGGATACAGCGTACATAAATCCTTCGTTGGTGATGTTGATTTTCTGGTCGCCCTTAACCAAGAAGAAGAGTCTGTCCTGTTACACCAAGCTTTTTGGCCAGCGGTTTACTTAAATCTTCATCAAGGTTAACAGATTGAAATGTTATCAGACCTTCCTTTACCTGGTTGGGATAAAGTGTTTCAAGATCTTCTTTTGCGCCGGATTCAACAGCCCTGCAGGTTGTACACCGTGCTGTGAAATGAAAGTAGTAGGCCTCAATTTTATCTGGGTTGTCAGCGGGAGCTTTTACTTCAGAATTGGATGTCTGCCCGGTACAGGCAATAAACTGAGATAATAAAAGCAGGGTGATAATAAGTCTGAAGGTTTTCATGATTCGTTATTATTTATATTGGATGAGGATTTCTTTGACCTGACTCACACCGGGGACAATACCCTTTAGCACTACTTTCTCGTTAATAACCAGGACGGGTGTATGCATTACATTGTATGCCATAATTTTAACAATGTCTTCGACCTTCTCGATTGTGGCTTCAATGCCCAGTTCATCCACAGCCTGCCGTGTTATCTTTTCCAGCGTTTTGCATTTAGGACAACCTGGTCCCAGAATTTTTATGTTCATGATCTTTGGTTTGATAATTATGTTATAACGGTTTGGATTGTTTTTATAATCTGCTGGATTCCTTAACCGTTGCAAATCTGCTATTTTTTGTTTCAGTTTTTATAAAATCGCCCAGAACAACTTTTGCGTCTTCCCAGTTTTTTCTGTTGATACAATATTTTATAAAAGGCGGATTTATCTCACCCTGGATCAGGCCGGCGATTTTCAACTCTTTAAGATGTTGCGAAAGTGTTGACCTGCCGATGGGCAGTTCTTCCACCAGGTCGCCACTGTAACAGCATGAATCAAGCGTTGACAGTTTCTTAATTATATGCACCCTTACAGGATGACTTAAGGCTTTAGCAATTTTTGCCACTTCCAGTACGTCATCTGATAATTCAATTCTGTCAGACATTCTTTTATCTGTTAAATTATATTTCATAATTTCGCAAATATACGAAATGTTTTATATTTGCAACAGAATTTTGTTTTCCATATGTTTAAATAATCCGGGAAAACAAATAACACATAATTAAACTGAGAGATACAGAAATTGGTATTAACAGCATGAAAATATTAATTCTTTGCACGGGCAACAGCTGCCGCAGCCAGATGGCACAGGGATTCTTAAAATCATTCGACAACAAGATTGAAGTGCATTCTGCAGGTACATTTCCATCTTCAGAGGTCAACCCAAAAGCAATTAAGGTAATGGCTGAGATTGGAATTGATATCAGCATGAATTCTCCGAAATCTGTTGAGTTATATCTGGATGACCAGTGGGACTATGTCATTACAGTCTGTGACGATGCCAACGAAACCTGTCCTGTTTTCATTGGTAAAGTGAAGCATCGTTTACACATGGGATTTGAGGATCCGTCTCATGCTACCGGCACTGATGAATTTATCATGAGTGAATTCCGGAAAGTCAGGGATGAGATAAAGACGGAATTCTTTAAATTTTATAATACCAACCTGAAGGACAATCATTCTTACGTTTTGCAGGATGCAAAAGAGATAGTTAAAGAAAAATACGGCCAGATTGCGGGTAAAAACCCTTTATCCGAAGGCTCATCATGCTGCGGACCATCATGTTGCGGTACCGGAGCTGATTACGTCATGATGAATGATGATTACACCAACCTGAATGGCTATAATCCGGAGGCCGACCTTGGACTTGGATGCGGCATTCCTACGGAATTTGCCGGGATAAAAACGGGAGATACCGTGGTTGATCTGGGATCAGGCGCAGGCAACGATTGCTTTGTTGCAAGAGCCCTTACGGGTGAAACTGGCAGAGTGATCGGAATTGACATGACTGAGCCGATGATTGAAAAGGCAAGAGCCAATGCAGGGAAACTTGGTTACAGTAATGTTGAATTCCGGCTAGGGGACATTGAAGACATGCCTGTTGATTCGGATAGTACTGATGTGGTGATCAGCAATTGCGTACTGAACCTTGTGCCAGATAAGGGAAGAGCATTCTCTGAAATTTTCAGGATACTGAAACCGGGAGGGCATTTATCAGTATCTGACATCGTTTTGCGTGGCGAATTACCTGATAAAATTAAGCAGGCAGCCGAAATGTACGCCGGGTGCGTTTCCGGTGCAATTGAGATTGAAGAATATCTCGGGTTAATGACGAAAACGGGGTTAACCAATTTACTGATCCAAAAGGAGAAAGCTATAGAAATACCGGATGAAATCATGCTTAAATATCTGGATCCGTCAGAATTAACTGAATTCAGAAAATCAAATACAGGAATTTACAGTATTACCGTATATGCAGAAAAACCTGCTGATCTTCGAAAAACTGCCCTATGAAAACCAGATTAAAATTTCTTGACAGATATCTGACACTCTGGATATTTCTTGCAATGTTTATCGGTGTTTTCATGGGATATTTTTTCCCGGCAATCGCAAAATTCTGGGATTCATTAAAATCCTCACCTGAGAGCACTACAAACATTCCGATTGCGATAGGATTAATCCTTATGATGTATCCCCCACTGGCCAAAGTGAAATATGAAGAGCTGGGAGGTGTCTTTCGCAACTATAAGATTCTTGGTCTTTCCCTTGTTCAAAACTGGATTATAGGACCCATACTTATGTTTGCCCTGGCAATCCTTTTTTTTAAAATATTTCCGGGTAAGGACAACGCAAACCTGCCGTATATGTACGGCATAATTATGATTGGCCTTGCCCGGTGCATCGCCATGGTAATTGTATGGAATGACCTGGCCAAAGGCGATGCGGAATATTGCGCCGGTTTGGTTGCGTTTAACTCAATTTTCCAGGTATTGCTTTTTTCCGTTTATGCATGGCTTTTTATTGCTGTCTTACCCGGCTGGTTCGGAGTACCAACAAATCCGATTGTTGAAAATATAACAATCGGCCAGATAGCGAAGAGCGTTTTTATTTACCTGGGAATTCCCTTTATTGCGGGTTTTCTTACCCGCTTTGTCCTGATCAGGGTTAAAAGCAAGGAGTGGTATCATACAAAATTTATTCCGAAAATCAGCCCCGTAACCCTTATTGCATTGTTATTCACTATTCTGGTAATGTTCTCATTAAAAGGAGAGTATATCGTAAAGTTGCCATTTGATGTCGTGATGATAGCTGTACCCCTTATAATCTATTTCGTGACAATGTTTCTATTCTCATTTTTTATGAGCAGAAAGGCAGGGGCAAATTATCAGCAAACCGCAACGCTTTCATTTACTGCTGCTAGCAACAATTTTGAACTGGCAATTGCAGTTGCAATTGCTGTATTCGGAATTAACTCAGGAGAGGCATTTGCCGCTGTGATTGGTCCCCTGGTTGAGGTGCCTGTCATGATTGCATTGGTCAATCTATGCATTATATTTTAAACGAAAGTATTTTGTCGTATGAAATAATTATCAGCCTCCATAATGAAAGGGTTTATCAGTTCGGGATTCTTAAATCTGTCGGGTTCTGAGGCATACAAAGAGGCAACAGAAAATGGCGCTGTAATCGTTGATGTCAGGGAAGACAGGCTGACCGGGTATAAGACCTTCGATGTACCCGGGTTGATATATATGCCTAAAAGCAGGCTTGCAGATGAGTATAAGGCTCTGCCGGTTGATGTTCTGCTTATTATTGCCGATTCGGTCGGCCTCAGGAGTCATGAAGCAATGGAGTTCCTTCTTGACAAGGGATTTACAAATATTGCCAATCTTGCCGGTGGAATAGTGGAGTGGGAACATGACGGGCTGCCACTCAAAAAAGATATTACAGAACAGCTTGACGGATCATGTACCTGTCAGCTGCGGCCAAGACATAAAAAGTAATTAACTTTATCCTCTGTTGAAATAATAATCATCTCTATGAAAAGGCTTTTACTGTTCCTGTCTGCACTGTATATTGCTTCGGTCCTATATCCCCAAGATTTCTTCAGAGGAGAGTTTGATAAGGGGAAGGACTATGTGATCCTTCTCAATCCAACCGCAGGAAACCTTGACGTGGTGAATTTTCTTGTAACGCATAAACTGCTTGATATTGACTTTGATAAGGTCAACTTTGTGGGAGTTTACCATTCCAGCCAGGAATATGATTTTTCGAAGAGTGTTGAGCACATTGCAAAGAACAAACTGAGTGGGTACTATTTGTACGAAGTCACAGGTGAACTGCCGGAAGAAGACCTCTTCCGTGAAAACGAATGCACCGCTGATTTCAGGAAGATCTTTGAGAACTCAGTCGGGATAATCTTTTTCGGTGGGCAGGATATTCCACCCTCTGTCTACGGGGAGGAAAATATGTACTCGGAGACGACGGATCCCGGCAGGCATTATTTCGAAGTAAGCTTTTTATTTCACCTTCTTGGCGGCAGCCGTAATGAATCTTATGAACCTTTGCTGGAAGAAAATCCCGGCTACATGGTAACAGGTTTCTGCCTGGGCATGCAATCGATGAATGTTGCGACAGGAGGCTCTTTTATCCAGGATATCCCTGCACAGATATACAGTAGTTACACCCCGGCAACAAATGTGACGATTGACCGGCCTGACCTTCACCGCAATTATTGGCAGAACTTAAATGATGACCCCAAACTTATGGGAATTAACCTGCATCCGGTTCATTTTACAGAGAATACCTTTTTCGGTAAAACGGTAAGACTTTCCAAAAACCTCAGACCGCTGGTGTACAGCAGTCATCACCAGGCTGTAAAGGACCTCAGCAGGGATTTTGAAGTCACGGCTCTTTCCCATGACGGCAAGGTGGTTGAAGGACTGGCGCACAAAACATATCCCAATGTGTTCGCCGTTCAGTTCCACCCGGAGGTGTCAGCTCTCTATGAAAACCGTGCTGAGGTAAGATTCAGTCCTGATGACAAACCTGAGACCCTGCACCGGATGATGGACGGCAAGAGCCTGAGGTTTCACAAAAAATACTGGGGGCATATATCTTCCGTCATTCAACGGAATGCTGAATAATTATTCAGGCAATAGGCAATAGGCAATAGGCAATAGTCTTAAGATTTGAGGGTCTGAAAGTCTGCTGTCTAAGGGTTGTGCAATCATGCAATCATGCTTTAACCACAGTGTTAATTACCAGCTACAAATTGCTTAAAAAATTTGTTTTATCTTAGAATAAACTGAGTTTTTTAATGAGTAGCACTGTTTCACTACTGCCTAATGCCTACTGCCTACTGCCTTCTCCACACTCCTTGCCCTATGCTGCATGCTACAGTGCCTTGACCTCGTTCACGAGGTTCTGCAGTGTGCTCTTGGCGTCTCCGAACAGCATGCGGGTCTTGTCGTTGAAGAAGAGCATGTTCTCAATGGCGGCATAACCCTTGCCCATACCGCGCTTCATCACTATTATGTTCTTTGCCTCCCTGGCCCTGACTATCGGCATACCGTATATGGGGCTTGAAGGATCATCCTCGGCGGCCGGATTGACAACATCATTTGCCCCGATGACAACAAGGACATCTGTATTCGGCAGGTCAGGATTGATCTCATCGCTCTCCACCAGTTGTTCATAAGGCACATCCGCCTCGGCAAGCAGCACGTTCATATGACCCGGCATTCTTCCGGCTACAGGATGAATAGCATATTTCACTTCCACACCCTTCTCCTCGAGAAGCTTATCAAGTTCGTGACAAATATGCTGTGCCTGCGCCACTGCAAGTCCATAGCCCGGGACAATAACAACCTTCTTCGAATAACTCAGAAGCACAGCTGCATCAGAAACTGATATTTCCTTTACTGTTCCCGCCTCACCGGCTACAGCCTGTCCTCCTCCACCGAACACACCAACTATAACATTGAGCAGCGACCGGTTCATCGCCCTGCACATCAGGATTGTAAGGATCGTTCCGGCAGATCCGACAAGGATACCGCCGGTAAGCATAGCCTGGTTCTGATAAAGGAATCCGCCCATGGCTGCCGCGACACCCGTGAAGGAGTTCAGCAGCGAGATAACCACCGGCATGTCAGCGCCGCCGATGGGCATGACAAACAGAACCCCATACACAACAGCAATCACAAAAAGTATTATTATATACGGTGTAAGTTCTGCAGAGGCCTGAACATCACGGGTCATTATATACACGACGAATCCGATGATCACCGCCAGTATTCCAAGGTTAACGTACTTCATTGCCTTGATGCGCATATCACCTATGCGGCCGTCAAGCTTTCCAAAGGCAATCATACTGCCCGCCCAGGATACAGTACCTATGACAAGACCCAGAAGAATCGCCAGCACATGACCGTTGGCCATCCCGCTTTTCGCAATAAGCTCAGGACTGACATGAGGGAACTCCATCATCGAAATAAGTGCTGCAGCTGCCCCGCCCATCCCGTTAAAGAATGATACCAGCTGCGGCATGGCTGTCATCTTCACGCGTTTGGCAATGACCCAGCCGATAATGGTTCCGATAACTATTGCTGCAATTATCCAGCCTATATTGGCGATCGGCTGACCTTCCTTCCGGTGAAAAAGGATTGTTGCCAGGATAGCCAGGACCATTCCGACGGCGGCAAGCATATTGCCGCGACGTGCAGTAAGCGGGTAACTCAACATTTTCAATCCCAGGATGAAAAGCACCGAGGCTAAAATGTACGTGATCTCAAGGATTGAGATGCCGGCAGAAAAATGAGATAGATCAACCATTGTTACGGGAAATGCTGCTATCAGTAAATTCATTTATTTCTTTTTCTTGAACATTTCAAGCATCCTGTCAGTGACAACAAAACCACCAACGACATTAAGCGTCCCAAGCACTACGGCAAGGAATCCAAGTATCATCGCCCCGGTTGTCTCTGCATGTCCCATGACGATTATTGCTCCTATTATGACAACGCCGTGAATGGCGTTCGCACCTGACATCAGCGGCGTGTGAAGTATGGCAGGCACATGGCTTATTACCTCGATGCCAAGGAATACTGACAGTATCACCATGTAGATGGTGCTCCTGTTCTCCAAGAAAAACTCCAGAAAACCTTCCATTATGCTGTCTGTTTTATTTCAAGCATTTGTTTTACTCTCTGACTGATATACTCTTTACCGTGAACGGCAGTGGTGCCGTTGACAATCTCATCGGCCATATCAGGCTTGAGATTGCCGTTTTTGTCGACCATGATCTTCAGCAGATTGATTATGTTGCTGCCGAACATCTTGCTGGCATCAGACGGCATTTCCGAAGGATAGTCGGATTTACCGATGATTTTGACCCCGTTCACCTCCACTGTAGTGCCATTCTGTGTTAGTTCGCAGTTACCTCCTGCAACGGCAGCGAGGTCAACAATGACAGAGCCTGGTTTCATTCTGCCCACAGTCTCCTTCAGGAGCAACACCGGGGCTTTCTTACCCGGTACCATTGCCGTGGCGATGACAACATCAGCTGCGACAGCTCTTTGCTGGATAAGTTCCTGCTGTTTCTTCCTGAATTCTTCAGTCTGTTCCACGGCATAACCTCCTGCTGAAGCGTCCTCCCTGGCGCCCTCAACCTCGATAAACTTGCCCCCGAGGCTTTTTACCTCTTCCTTCACGGCGGACCGCACATCAAATACCTCAACCACTGCCCCCAGTTTTCTGGCAACAGCGATAGCCTGAAGTCCTGCCACACCCGCTCCCAGGATCAGCACTCTGGCCGGTTTGATGGTACCGGCTGCCGACATGAACATCGGGAAGAACCGGGGTAACAGGGATGCAGCTTCCAGAACCGCCTTATAGCCTGACACTGTGGCCATCGATGAAAGAATATCCATCGACTGCGCCCTTGTGATCCTCGGAACGAGATCCAGCGCCAGCACCGTCAGTCCCTGAATCCTTGCTTTTTCAATCCACTGGTTATTCTCAACAGGATTAAGTACTGTACAAATGATCTGTCCGTCGCTGAAAGATTTTATATCATCATTCAGCGGGGGATTGACTGTAAGCAGCAGGGAAGCCCTTGAAATTATTTCTTTCCTGTCTGCCATGGTGGCTCCGGCAGCCTTATATTCATCATCGGAAATGAATGCCCTCTCTCCCGAGCGGAATTCAACCATAATCTCCATCCCAAGCTTTTTCAGTGCGGCGGCCTCGCCCGGGAGCAAAGCGACTCTGTTTTCATTTCCGGTTTCCCTGAGTATTCCTGCGATCATTATTGCGGTAGTTGATTTGTGTGGTTCAGAATTTATCTCTTCAGCAGGCTGGCAGCGGGTTCATCCAGCATCCATACCGTATGACCGGAATCAGGCTCAACCCTTGAGGCAGGATAGCGTTCTGAACCGGCCTTTTTTTCTACTATTTCAGAGACGATCTTTGCTTTTTCCCTGCCCGTGACAATAAAACAGATTTTTGAAGAGTTGTTGATCAGCCTGCCTGTGGCAGTGATTCTTTTTTCTCCGGTGCCGGGCTTGACTGCCACCTCAAAAAGCCGGGAGGAATTAAAGAGTTCGGTCCTGTCAGGAAAGATTGAAGCCGTATGTCCGTCGCTGCCCAGACCTAGCAGCATCAGGTCAAACTGCGGAGTATCTTCAAACTCAGCCACATTATCGCTGACCAGTTCTGAATACTGGCGTGCTTCTGTTGCCGGATCATCCTCCCCTTTAATCCGGAAGATATTGGCATCAGGAATGGGGACATTCTGCAGAAGGCTTTCGTATGCCATGCGATAGTTGCTGTCACTGCTCTCGGGAGCGACGCATCTCTCATCACCCCAGAAGACCAGTAGCTTTTCCCAGTCGATCCTTTCAGCATAATTCTCTGCCAGGTATCTGAAAATATATTCGGGTGTCGAACCCCCTGAAAGTGCTATTGTATAGAAGTGATCAGCCTCGATCCGGTCAAGATCTTTGATCAAAATTCCCGCAACCCCCTGCGCCAGGGCATCGAGGTCGGAAAACACTCTGACTGAATGTGACATAACAGGATTAATCAGAATATAAAACTAATTATAATTCGCAATATACACCATCATCAGCAAGATTTTTACACGGGTATCTCCATGTAAGCTCGGGTTCTTCAATGATTTCATCAGCTTTGTCCGGACCCCAGGTCCCGGCGGGATAACCGTGAACAGGAATTTCGTGGTTGTCTTTCCATGTATTAATGACAGGGTCAAGAAACCGCCAGGCAGCCAGCACTGCATCGGACCGTGTGTAAAGGGTTGTGTCACCGTTCATGCAGTCATAAAGAAGCCTTTCGTAAGCCTCAGGAATTCTCTCAGTGGCAAAATCTGAATAGTGGAAATCCATGTTGACATTCCGCACGTTGAACCCGGCACCGGGTATCTTCATTCCGAATTTAAGAAGTATGCCTTCGTCAGGTTGTATCCTTATTATAAGCTGATTGCAGCCCTCACATTCCCTGTTCTGGGAAAACAGAGTGTGGGGGGTCTCCTTGAAATGCACCACTGCCTCCGTAACACGGGTGGGCAGTCTTTTTCCTGTCCGGATATAAAATGGCACTCCTCCCCACCTCCAGTTGTCAATATAGAACTTCAGGGCGGCAAAGGTTTCAGTAACAGAGGAGGGGTCTACATGCTCTTCTTCACGGTAGCCCCTGATCCATTCGCCCCTGACGTGAGCGCCTGTGTACTGGCCGCGAATGGCTACACGGCTGACGTCTTCAGGTTTAATGGGTCTAAGCGACTGAAAGACTTTTACTATTTCGTTTCTTATAGAGTTTGAGTCTATCGAGGAGGGAGGCTCCATCGCGACAAAACCCGCAAGGTGAAGAAGGTGATTCTGGATCATGTCACGGAGGGCACCGGCACCTTCATAATATGCTCCCCGCTTTTCAACTCCCAGGCTCTCCGAGGAAGTGATCTCCACATGATGTACATAATTACGGTTCCATAACGGTTCGAATATCCCGTTGGAGAACCGCGTCACCAGGATATTCTGTACTGTTTCCTTACCCAGATAGTGATCTATCCTGTAAATCTGGCTCTCATTCCACTTTTCAAGCAGCCTGCTGTTAAGGGCGGTGGCACTCTCATAATCGTGCCCGAACGGTTTTTCAATTATCATTCTTTTCCAACCGCCGCTTTCAAGGTTTAATCCATGCAGGGCAAGATTATCTGAGATATCTGTGTACAGCTCCGGTGGCACGGAAAGATAGAACAGGGTGTTACCCCCGATGCCCAGCATTGCCCTGGATCTTTCCAGAGAAGTAGTAAGATGTGCAAAAGTTTCACTGACAGCGGGATCTAAATCCACATAACTGAAAGTGCCCACGAAATCCTTGATTCTGCTTTTATCCTTCTCTTCTGAAAAGGAATCAACTGCAGCCCTTACATCGTTCTGATAGGCATCATCCGTGACCCTGTTCCTGCCCGTAGCCAGCACTGCGTATCTTTCAGGAAGCAGATCCTGAACATACAGGGAATAGAGCGCCGGAATGATCTTCCTCATGGCCAGGTCGCCCCTGCCTCCGAAAATAACAAAAATCAGGTTTTCAGGCTTTTTCATCAGTATTCTCGGTGCTAGTGCGATTTATACAGGTATCCGGACTGTTGACAAAAGGACCCTGACCGGTAAACATAGGATTTTCTTATTAGAAAAATGTAGTTAAGACAAATATAAGAAAAGAGATAATCAGGAACAGCGATCAATGAAAAGTAATCAGTCAATTTTTCAGACATCTAATCTTAAATAATTATATTTCAATTTATTACAAGTCTTGCTGAAATTAAGTGTTGAATTGTTATACACATGTTTATTTATTAAACACAGGCTTTATCATGCTGATATTGTTGTATTTATCGTTTTGCAAATTTCAATGTGTATATTATTTCAACATTACTACTCAGTTCAGAAAGTTGAATATCCATTATAATATATTGATTATATGTTCATTACATGAATTGGCATATAAATTGTAAATGGCTGTTCGAGTTATTTTGCTGAACAGATACAAAATTACCAATATGAAAAACCTATTACTTCTCACAGTCCTCCTGATGTTGATCCATACAGGTGTGACAACAGGACAAACAAAACAGGGTGAACTCTCTCAGGGCAGCCTGAACAGTGTCAGAGTGACTGCTGCTCCCGAAACGGAGATTCTGACGAGGCTCTGGATCGAAGGATTTGAAAGCGCCAATCCCGGAATGAAGGCGGAAATGCTTCCTTTTTCAAGCTCCTCTGAAGCTGATATACAATTTGTTACCGGCAGTGCACTGACTGGTGGCAACGACGGAGCCGGATGGAAAATAGTTGTCGGACGTGACGTGATCATCCCGGTCATGAGTAAATCAAACCCTTATTTCAATGATGTCATGGTCACAGGCATTTCCCCTGAAAAGTTTGCAGCACTTATGACGGCTGAAGAGGGCTATACCTGGGGAAAGCTTCTGGGAACAGGCAGCACTTCCCCGCTGACAGTCCTGATGTCAGGAGATATCAGCATAAAAAAGCATGTTGCACAGTTTGCAAATGCGGAGGCTGACAGGCTTCATACCCTGAATGCTGCCTCCCCTTCAGATTTCATGGAAGCGCTGCGCAGGGAGCCGGGAACCATAGGCTTCTGCAGGCTGTCCGAAATGACAAATAAGAGCGGCCGGGCTTTTACTGAAGGTTACCAGGTTATTCCGATTGATGTCAACAATAATGGCCAGTCAGATTACTTCGAGCAGTTCTATGATGATTTCAGCAGCTTCACCAGGGGTGTATATATTGGCAAATACCCAAAGACTCTCTGCAATAATATTTTTGCTGTGGCTTCATCACAGCCTGCCGGCGGTGCCGTATCCGCCCTGCTGAAATACATCCTGGTGGATGGGCAGCCGGCGATTGCCGCAAGCGGTTATACAGCTCTCGCAGAGGGAGAGGGAGTGATCAGAAGCGAGTTGCTGTCTGATCATCAGGCTGAACTTGCCACGCTAAACGACGGCTCACCCCTTCTGAAGTCAGCGATATGGATTTTGTCTGTCATTATTGCCGTATCACTCCTTTCATACCTTGTTTACCGCCTGACGAAATCGGGTATCAGTGCCAGTCCGGTTTACGAGACAATGAATCAGGAGGCCTTCAGTGAAAAATCTCTCATCATCCCCGGAGGCATGCTTTTCGGCAGGAGCCATACCTGGGCTTTCATGGAAAAGGACGGAGCTGTCCGTCTGGGCATTGATGATTTCCTGCAGCATGTGACAGGCACCATTACCCGCGTCAGAACGAAATCCCCCGGCGAAAAAGTACAGAAGGGCGACCGTATCCTTTCGCTTGTTCAGAAAGGCAAGCAGCTTGACATTCAATCACCGTTAAGCGGAACCATAACTTCAGTCAATGAGAAACTGACTGTCAACACCAGTGTGATAAACAGTTCACCGTACAACGACGGCTGGGTATATACAATAGAGCCTGACAACTGGGTTCAGGAATCGCGCCTGATGTCAATGGCCGGCAAGTATATCGACAGGATAAGGCAGGAATTCACCCAAATTAAGGATTTCCTTGCATCCCTGCCCGGCGTGGGCAGTGAAAGATACGCCAGTATTGTCCTTCAGGACGGTGGCGAATTGAAAGATGGATTGCTTGAAGAGTTCGGACCGGAGACATGGGAAGAATTCCAGGTAAAATTTATCGATACTATTCAATGATACCTGTAACCGGTTTTAATTAAATCTGACAGGATAAATCCCCTAACATAACCTGACCATGAGTATTGACAGAAGAGATTTCTTCAAGGTGCTTGGAGTAACCGGCGTTTCCCTTGCCACCGGCAAGCGGCTGAGTGCAGAACCGGCCCTGAAGAGTGAAAAAGAGTTCTACGGAATTTTATATGACTCCACGCGCTGTGCGGGATGCCAGGGCTGTGAGTTTGCCTGCGCTGAGGCCAACGGCTTGCCGGCTCCCAGCTTTGAGGACGTGCCTGTTGCCGGTACTGAACGCAAAGCTGATGAGACCCGCCGTACGGTAGTCAATGCGTATCAGACCAGCAAGGGGGAGGTATATGTAAAAAGACAGTGCATGCACTGCAGTGACCCGGCCTGCACGGCAGCTTGCCTGACCAAGGCGATGTACAAGACAGAAGACGGACCCGTTATATGGCGCGGAAAAAAATGTATGGGATGCCGTTACTGCATGGTTTCATGCCCCTTTGATGTCCCGAAATTTGAATATCTGAGTCCCAATCCGAAAATTGTAAAATGCGACATGTGCTTTGACAGGATGCAGGAGGGTAAAGTGCCTGCATGCGCAGAACAGTGTCCAACCGAATCTATAGTATTTGGCACCAGGCGTGATCTCATAACTGAGGCCCGGCGAAGAATAAATGCGAACCCGGAGAACTATTATGATCACATCTACGGGGAACATGAGGCAGGCGGAACAGGTTACCTGTACCTGTCGCCGGTGCCTTTTGAGGAACTGGGCTTCAATACCGGCATACAAAAATCCTCCTACCCTGCCCTGACAAAGGGCTTCCTCTATGCCGTTCCCTCCATTTTCGTTCTCTGGCCGGCGATGCTGCTTGGACTGCACCAGGCTACCAAAAATAATCACACTGAAGAAGATGAAGATGAAAAATAACGCATACGCTGTCACCGGAGAGATTATAAAACCGGGTACCTGGAAATTTTTTCTCAGCGAGCTCAAACCAAAAGGCAAGCTGCTTACACCTTTTAATATTATTTCGGTCCCCGTCATTCTTACCGGCCTGGTGCTAATAGTAATCCGCTTCTGGAAAGGTATTGGCTCGATAACAAATCTTACGCAGGAGGTGCCATGGGGTCTGTGGATTGGTTTTGACGTTGTCACCGGCGTAGCCTTTGCAGGAGGCGCCTACGTCATCACATTTATGGTGTATATCCTGAACATCAAAAAATATCACTCCATTGTCAGGGTTACAGTGCTCAACGGCTTTCTTGCGTACGTCTTTTATGCAGGGGCGCTGCTTCTTGACCTGGGCAGGCCATGGAATGTCGTCAACCCGATCATCGGCAACAGTTTCGGTACCAGCTCGGTGCTATTTCTTGTAGCATGGCATTTCCTGCTGTACATGATCGCCGAACTGATAGAATTCTCTCCCGCAATCGCTGAATGGATCGGGGCAAGGAGAGCACAGAAAATACTGACAGGCATGTCACTGGGTGCGGTCATCTTTGGAATTACACTGTCAACCCTGCACCAGTCGGGACTGGGAGCCCTGTTCCTTATGGCTAAGGACAAAATCCATCCGCTCTGGTATTCCGAGTTTATCCCCATAATGTTCTTCGTGTCAAGTATTTTCGCGGGATTGTCAATGGTGATTTTTGAGGGTTCGATAAGCCAGAAAGTCTTTTTCGACCAGATAAGCGAAAAGAATCATAAGGATCATAACAACATTCTGCACAGCCTGTCAAAAGTGTGCGCTGTTACGATGTTTGCCTATTTTACACTGAATGTGCTTGTATTTGTTCATGAGAAACGGTGGGGACTGCTGAACTCACCGATGGGATACTGGTACCTCACCGAGATGATTGGCTTCGTGCTGATGCCAATGCTTTTGTTCTTCCTCAGCTACAGGAAACAAAACATCCCGCTTATTAAGACAGCATCAGTCATCACAATGATAGGTATTATAATCAACAGGCTTAATATAAGCGTCATAGGCTTCAAGTGGGATGCCGTAAATCACTACTATCCCTCATGGATGGAAATAACTGTTACCCTGGCAGTGATCTTCACGGAGCTTTGGATTTTCAGATGGGTGATCAGAAGGATGCCCGTACTGCGCGAAGCACCGGGATGGGCTGCTGAAAAGAATCAATAAAACAGAAACGGATATTTTAAAAAAAACATAAACTTCAAAGTCATGGATGGATTTACATATGACAACCTGTTTGCGACAAAGGGTATCGAGTACATCATAATTATCGCATTCCTCCTCCTTATAATACCCTTCTGGATGCTCCTGAACAAGCCTCTTGCAGCCAACAAAAAGCTCAGAAGCGCACTCAGCACACTTTCTGCATCCATTCTGCGAATACCGCAGGGTATCTTTTTCAGCAACAATCATACATGGGCACATTTGCAAAAATCGGGAAACGCCAGAGTCGGGCTTGACGATCTCCTTCTGCACCTTACCGGACCGGTGAAACTGACAATGATCAGGGGAGCTGGAGAAACAGTAAGCAAGGGAGAAGCAGTCTCAGAGATCGGTCATGACGGAAGGAAGCTTATAATAGCCTCTCCCGTTTCAGGTGAGATAGTTGCTGTCAACCATCTTGCGGAAAATGATCCGTCAATACTGAACAGTGATCCTTACGGGAAAGGCTGGATATACAGCATCAGGCCCACTGCATGGATTGCTGAGACCGGCAGCTTTCACCTTGCGTCGGAAGCCAACACCTGGTTCAGAAAGGAGCTTGAGAGGTTCAGGGATTTCGTTGCCCGTTCTTCCAGCAGATATACCCCGGAAATGCAACCAGTCCTCCAGGATGGAGGTGAACTGCTTGACAATCCCCTGGCCGCAATGCCTGCAGAAGTATGGAACGATTTTCAGGAAGAATTTTTAAAATGAGTCTCCGCCCCTGCGCCACCTTGTACTGAAAAGAGTTTTTTTGTATTTTGTAGAAAATTTAAACAATGGTGTAATTATCATCCATGCTATCGGATAATAATTACACCTGTTTGCTGTACAGGTTAAATTATACATCATGGCACAGCCAGAGGTGAAGAAGCGTAAAAGGAATTCAGTAATCACCATTATCCGGCAGTACCTTAGTCTCCGGTCAACCATTTACGGAAGGGTGGTTATTATTATAACCCTGTCCTCGGTCATACTCTTTGTGATCTTCCTTGCGCTTTTCAGAACTGTTTATGTAAATTATTTCAACATTGTACTGAAACAAAGCGGCAACAATGTCGGTACTGTCGTCGAGGGCGCGTTGTACAATTCAATGCTGACAAATGACAAACGGAGCCTCCACAGCACTATTGACCTTATCAATACAATGCCGGGAATAGAGGATGTCAATCTTTATGATGAAAATGACAACCTGGCTTATTCATCGTTTTCACCCGGGGAAGAATACCACAGTAATCCTGACTGTAAGGCATGCCATACTGACCTTGGCACAATGTTCTCAAGAAAGGAACGGAGTTACAGGATCATTGACGAAAAAAGCGACTGCAGCATGAATCCGAACAGGAAAGGGCAGAGACACATGCTGATCAGAAGGCCTGTTCTCAATGAAATGTCATGCTATACTGCCTCCTGCCATGCTCACAGTGAAAATGACGAGGTACTTGGCTCCCTGATTATCAGGTTACCCCTTGATGAACTCGACAATGCGCTGAAAAAGGCCTCAACTGAATTTCTCCTCGTTGCGCTGCTCACTACAATAATGATTGTGGCAGCATTAATATATTTCACCAGGAGGCGGATCAAAGATCCGCTTAACAGTATAATTAAGGCAAGTGAAGCGGTCTCGTCCGGTGAACTCAAGACAAGGATTGATCTTAATCCCGGCCTGCTTGATGATATGCACAAGGTATCGCTTGCATTCAATAATATGCTTGATCACATAGACAATGCCACAAATGAGCTCGAGAACTGGTCAAAGCAGCTTGAATACAAGGTTCAGAAGAAATCAGAAGAACTCTCCGAAGCCCAGAATGAACTGATTAATGTCGAAAGAATTGCCTCTCTGGGTAAGCTGTCATCATCGGTGGCTCATGAGATCAATAATCCCCTTTCAGGCATACTTGTTTACACTAAGCTTGTCTATAAACAGCTTGACAGCCAGGATCTCACACCTGCAAGAAAGGAAAACATTCTCCGTCAGCTCAAGCTGATCGAGAGTGAGACAAAGCGATGTGGCGATATTGTAAAAGGACTTCTCGATTTCTCGCGCAAAGACCAGGATGATTTTGAGGAGAAACATCTGAATGAGATCATCAGGGGCACGTATGAATTCATGATGCATCACATTAAAATATCCAATATAAGCTTCATTGCCGGCCTTGATGCCCGTGACGATCTTATTTTCTGCAGTCCGGGTCAGATAAAACAGGCCTGTGTCGCTCTTCTGGTAAATGCCTCCGAGGCAGTGGCAGATTCCGGCGAGATAGTTATCAGGACAAAGAATCCCGACAGTAATACAATCCGCCTGGAAATATCCGATAACGGATCCGGGATCTCCCCTGAAGACATTCCACATATATTCGAGCCCTTTTTCACAACGAAACGGGATGCCAGGGGAATTGGTCTCGGGCTTGCAATCGTACATGGCATAATTCAGAACCACGGTGCTAAAATCGAGGTAAACTCAGCTCCGGGCAAAGGAACCACCATATCAATCAATTTCCCCTTGAGAAAAGCTTAATCTTAAAACAGATGGCAGAGAAAATTTCCATTCTGATAGTTGATGACGAGGAATCAGTCAGAGATTCCCTGCATAACTGGTTCATAGAGGACGGTTATGATGTTGAGCGTGCTGAGAATGCAAAAAATGCGCTTCTGATGCTGGAATCCAGAAAATTTGACATTATACTGGCAGATATCAAGATGCCTGGCATGGATGGGATGGAGATGCACAGGAGGATCAGGGCCCTTAACAAGGATACAATCGTAATCATAATGACCGCTTTTGCTTCCGTTGATACGGCTGTTCAGGCACTGAAAGACGGTGCCTACGACTATGTGACAAAACCTTTCGATCCGGATGACCTCTCGCATCTTATCCGCAATGCTGCTGCGCAAATATCGCTGAGAGCTGAGAACGAAGCCCTGAAAATAAAAGTCTCCACCCTCGAGGATATTGACGATCTTGTCGGGCAGAGCGAAGCTATCCGGAAGGTGCTGAAACAGGTCGAGAGTGTTGCTCAGTCAAACTCTTCGGTGATTATAACAGGTGAAAGCGGTACCGGCAAGGAATTGGTAGCCCGGGCCATACATTCAAATTCCCCGAGGAAGTACTTTCCGCTGATAAGTGTACACTGCGGAGCCCTGACTGAAAGCCTGCTTGAGAGCGAACTGTTCGGACATGAAAAAGGCGCCTTTACAGGAGCTACATTCAACCGCAAGGGCAGGTTTGAAATGGCTGACGGAGGAACAATCTTCCTTGACGAAATAGCTACAATATCGTCCAAGATGCAGGTTGAGCTTCTCAGGGTTCTTGAGACAAAAAGCTTTGTGCGTGTCGGCGGCAATAAGGAGATCTCCTCTGACTTCAGGGTCATTTGTGCCACCAACAGGGATTTAAAGAGCATGGTAAAAAGCGGAAACTTCAGGGAAGATCTCTATTACAGGCTTAACGTAGTAAATATTGCAATCCCTCCCCTCCGGGAAAGAACTGAGGATATACCATTGCTTGTAAATCATTTCATTCAAAAATACTGCACCTCGATGAGCCGTGACATGATCACAATTGAACCTGCAGCCCTGAAGCATCTTGAAAACTTTGAGTTCCCCGGAAATGTCCGGGAGCTCGAGAATATGATTGAGCGGGCAATAGTTATCGGAAACGGAAAGGAGATTAAGCTCCGCGACCTCCCGATGGGCAAGGAAGCCATCAACAGCTCTGTTGAGAGTCTCGATGAACTTGAAAAGAGGCACGTTGAAATGATCCTGAATAAATATGCATGGAATGTTTCCCGCTCAGCCAAAGCCCTCAATGTCGACAGGGTTACACTTTACAACAAGATCAGGAAGTATAACCTGAAACAGGAGTAACAGTGCTTAAGGCTCTTTGCTATTGAAAGAGGACAGTATAATATTGGTGGCATGCGGACCTTTTGAGAAAGAGTTTCTGAAAGCGGTCTCCCTGTCGGCTGAAAAGGAGTTCCGGATCCCTGTTGTTTTTGAAGAAAATCACGTCGACCTGACTCCTTATTATAATCCGGGAAGAAGGCAATACGACGCGAACGAGCTTCTCTCTTTTATTTCAGGCTGTTCAGTGAATGAAAACGCCAAAGTGATAGGTCTCTTCAGGGTTGACCTTTTCATTCCAATTCTGACATATATATTCGGACAGGCAATCCTTAACGGACGGTCAGCTGTAGCTTCAATTTACAGGCTCAGGAATGAGATGTACGGTCTTAAGAAAAACGATTCGCTCCTTCTTTCACGCGCGACCAAGGAAGTGATACATGAGCTGGGCCACAACTTCGGTCTCATACACTGCCATTTTCAGACCTGTGTGATGAGGTCAAGCACTTATGTTGAAGATATAGACCAGAAAAGTCACAATCTCTGCCCTGCTTGCAGGGAAGCCCTTAACAAAATATAAAAAAAAGAGTCCCGGTTTGAGGGACTCCCTGTACCTTAAATCAATGCTTAATTTGCCTTGAAATCCAAACATTATTGCAACACAACCGCTTGCAGGAAGTTCATTCCTGGTACCGAAGGTTGTCACTTTTACTACTATCTTAAGCTGCTGGCTGGCTTCAAGCTTGAAGTCCCAGATACCTGCCATTTTGCTATCCTTGTTTGAATAGAGCTGCTTGCCTGTAGCATCAAGTACTGAGAACTCAACCGGAGGAAGGCCGTCAGCAGCGCATATTGCCACACGGTATTCAAGGTCTGAGTAAAATGTTTTATACAGCTCAGCTTCCTCGCCCTCGACCAGAACGGCTGCATGGTAGTTACCATCATGAAGATAAGCCCCGAGTTCTTTTTTGCAGAGTGACTTGGCAAAACCCTTGCACTGTGCGTTCGTTTCCCCTGTGGTTATCAGGGAAAGCAGCACTGTTACCAGTAATATCTGTATCAGCTGTTTCATCGGTCCCTATTTTACATATACGTTTCTTATCTCAGCAACCTTCTCCTTGATTTCAAGGAATGTATCCTGATTGATTGCCGAAAGAGCTGCACCGGTGATCTCGGTCACACCGGTCTTGTCATCATATTTTGTTGCAGACGGAGTGGTTGAGCGTTCGACCTTGTCAAAAATGGTCTTGAGCTCACGGATCGGCCCCAGGAGCTCCTGGATGGCTGTGTTTTCATTGTAGGTTTCGAGCAACCGGATAAGATCGTCGACAGACATTTTCTGATCAGCAATGGTTCCCACAAGCTTATTCCCCTTAAAGTTCTTCATGTCAACCATATGGGTTGATATATAAAGCCCTTCAAGAAATCCACCGGCAATTATTGTCGCTGCAACAGCATGCTGTTCATCATCCTCAAGATAGGCCTGTGAGTTCAGGAATGTCTCCGAAACGATCTCCATGATCACATCACGGTTATTGATGTTCTGCTCCAGCTTCTCAATTGTCGTTTCGTCAATTGCATCTATGATACCCAGCCCGGTAGCCATGTCTTCAGCAGCTTCCATAAAATTGACAAGCAGTGATGTCTCGTCATACATGCTGGCAAAGCTGAGGTCACACACGTAAATCCCCAGGTTCAGGGCCATGCTCTTGCTGGTGGTATAGTTGCTTTTGTTCTCAACAGGATTAAGCAGCGTAGCATCAAATTTAGCCCCTGCTTCCTTTATGAGCTGAGCTACCTCAAGCGGAGTCGGAAGGGCGTTAAAAACCTTTTCGGCGCTCTTAATTTGCTCCATTGTTTGCTCATCAGCGCTGATATTTTCATCCTTTTCCTTTGCTCCTTCCCCTTTTGTTCTTCCTTTGCATGATGTGGCAGCCAGACAGATCAGGAGAGCTGTCACTCCCAATATCAGTGGCAAAATTTTACGCTTGCTGTTCATAATGATTATTTTTTTAGTGTTCACAGGCTATTATCCGACCAAATTACTAGATTTTTTTTATTAATCAAATGTGCCCTTAAGTTATTATTAGACATAAATTTGTTCAAAAGTTTCAATAATGTTAAAGTCTGAAAAGAAGCTGGCTGAGCTGAACAAAATACTCGCCAACGGAAAGTATAACGAGATAAGTGACAGGATTAGTATATTGCGCTCAGAAGAACCGTTTGCCGGAGCAATAAGTTTACTGGCTGATTTCTACGATAAGAGCAAGGATGACGGTCTTAAACTGCTCGTATCGGAGTTCTTTAATGATATGAAGGAGAGATCATGCCGGGCAGAAGTTATCGAATCATTAGCCGCTGTCAGCAATCCGGCTTCAAAGGCCATGCTTGCCGCATCCTGCTGGCAGTCAGGTCTTGACTATTCTGATCATGCAATGGCCCTGGCCGAGATCTTCATGCTGGGTGATTATATAACATGCCTCGAATGCTTTACTGTCCTGGAAACCTGCTCCGGCATGATCAGCACTGCTGACAAATCAGGAATATCAGGCAGGCTTGAGAGTGAAATCGATACCTATGATACTGCAAAGCGACAGCTTGCAAGGGAACTGATAACTGTCATGCGGGTGTGACTAGATATACGAGCTGTAATGCTTCATAAACTGTGAACGCTCGAACAGCGCGGGATTGTCAATGTTCCGGTAGTTCAAAAGTCCCCTGAAATCGCTTATGCTGCTGAACTCTTTGGCATTCATCCATTTGCGAATAGCTTCATTAATTTCGGTGATAACAGTGAAGCCTCTCTTGTAGAGGGCAGAGCATACCTGGACTGTTGTGGCGCCTGCAAGAAGGTATTTGATTGCATCCTCTCCGGTATATACACCTGTTGATGCGGATATGTCCATTTTGATGTTCAGGGCGCTGACCATGCCCACCCACCTGAGCACATAGCGCCGTTCCACGGGGTTTGTAAGAACAGATGCCGTAACGACTGAGAGATGGTTAATGTCAAAATCAGGCTCATAGAACCGGTTGAAGAGTACCATGCCTGATGCCCCGTGGTTATGGGTCTGCATAGCAAAATTCAGCAGGTTTGAGAAGCGAAGCCCAATCTTCACGCTGACAGGTATCGTCAGTTTCTTCTTAAGACTGTCGATGATCTTAAAATAGACTGCCTCGGCCTCAGCGGCTGTCTGATGCATGTCAACAGGCATGAAGAAGATATTTACTTCAAGAGCACTTGCTCCTGCTTTCTCAATGTCCGCCGCGAAGTCCGTCCAACCTTTGGGAGAGAAACAGTTTATGCTGGCGATGACCGGGATCTTCACACTCCTGCGCGCCCCTGATACAAGGTCAAGATATGCATCCACACTGTTTGTCCTTGTATAATAAAGAAGGTAATCATCAGCTTCAGGATAAGATTTCTTTGAGGAGAGCGATGTGGCCATGGAGACTATCTGTTCCTCAAAGAGAGACTTAAGCACAACGGCACCGGCACCGGCCGCCTCGGCCTCCCTGATCAATTCAACACTTGAAGTAAAATTGGAACTCCCTGCAATAACAGGGCTTTTAAGTTCCAATCCAAGATATCGTGTGGCTAATGACGTCATTTTATCGTTTTATTCGTTCTCCAAATATAAGTGTTCCTACCCTGATAATTGTGCTGCCTTCTTCAACCGCAATACGCCAGTCGCCTGACATTCCCATTGATATTTCCTTAAACCAGCTGCAGTTGCTGAAGCACCTGAGACGCGTGTCATGAAACAGCCGGGCAAGAGACCTGAATTCTGAACGCACCCGGTCACTGTTGTCTGTTAATGTTGCTATACCCATCAGTCCGCATATCCGCACCCGGGATAACGATCCGCTTATGGTTGTCCAGTCCGTCTCTTCTATTTCGCTTATGCCGAAACCTGTCTTGGTCTCCTCAAGTGCAATATGGACCTGCAGGAGACAGTCAACAATCTTTTGCTGCACGTCTGCTTCACTGTCGATCATCCTGAGGATCCTCAGGGAATCAACCAATTCTATCATTGAGGCGGCAGCAACCGCCTGTCTGACTTTATTTGACTGAAGATGCCCGATCAGGTGCCAGTTTATCCCTTCAGGAAGCAACGCCTTTTTAGATGTAAGTTCCTGCACACGGTTCTCTCCAAAGGTGTGAAGGCCTGCATTGAAGGCTTCCAGCACCTCCTCAGGACTTCTTGTTTTTGATACGGCAACGATTGTTACGTTGCCGGGAAGCTCCCTGGTCAGCGCGCCTATATTCCGGGTGATACTGCTCATCATTCAGCTGTTTGGAACGACGGCTGTCAGTCGAGCTTGTGAATTACAAGCCCGCTGCGCAGCTTAGGCTCAAACCATGTCGTTTTAGGCGGCATAATGTTACCAGTGTCGGCGATTGTGATCAGCTGTTTCATTGAGACAGGATAAAGGGCAAACGCCACTTTCATCTCACCGCTGTCAACACGCTTCTTCAGTTCACCCAGACCGCGAATACCCCCAATGAAGTCAATGCGTTTTGAACGGCGCAGATCCTGTATGTCAAGAAGCGGACCAAGCACCTTTTCCGTAAGTATGGTGACATCAAGTATTCCGATAGGGTCATCATCGTTATATGTGCCCGGTCTGGCAGTAAGGCTGTACCATCTGCCATTAAGGTACATTGCGAAGTTGTGCAGTTTGCGCGGCCTGTATGTCTTTGACCCTTTGTCCTTTATCGTAAAGTTTTCTTCAAGCCTGGCTATCAGCTGTTCGGCCGTCTGACCGTTAAGATCCCTGATCACACGGTTGTAGTCAAATATCTTAAGCTGGTTATCAGGAAAAATAACAGCAAGGAAGTAGTTATACTCCTCATCACCCCTGTGCGCAGGATTCCGGTCACGCTTTTCCTTGCCCACCAGCGCTGCGGCCGCAGTCCGGTGATGTCCGTCAGCAACATACATGAAGGGCACTTTGGCTGTAAAGAGCTGCTCTATCTGCGAAACCAGGATCTCATCCCTAATAACCCAGAAATGGTGACCGATACCGTCTTCAGCCACAAAGTCATATTCAGGTTTTTGTTTTTTGACAACGCGGCTGACAATTTTGTCAAGCTCCTTAACCGCAGGATAGGCAAAAAAAACGGGCTCGATATTGGCATTGTTCGTTCTGACATGCACCATCCGGTCTTCCTCCTTGTCAGGACGTGTCAGCTCATGTTTTTTAATTATCCCGCTCAGGTAGTCTGACACTGCAGCTGCACCGACAATTCCGTACTGGGTTCGGCCCTTCATCGTCTGGGCGTAAATATAGAAACACGGTTTATCATCCTGGACAAGCCAGCCGTTTCTCTGCCATGCGGTAAAGTTTTCAAGAGCTTTGCGGTACACCTCTTCCGAGTGGACGTCGGTGCCTTCAGGCAGGTCAATCTCCGATTTGGTTATATGCAGCAGCGATTTTTCCTTGCCCTTTGCCATTACCGCAGCCTCTTCCGAATTCATGACATCATAAGGGAGGCAGGCGATCTCCGATGCCAGCCCGGCCGGCGGTCTGAGCCCCCTGAAAGGTTTTACAACAGCCATTTTAACAGATAGTGTAAGTTTCTATTTAGGTTTGTTAACTCTGAATGTTTCGTCCCCGGAAGCGAAAAAAGCAACGATCTGGCGTGCTGCGGCGACGCCGGCATTGATATTGGCCTCTTCCGTCTGTGCACCCATCTTCTTGGGAGTGAAGAAATAACGTCCGGCAAATTTCGTGGCAAAGATTTCGGCATTGTCAGGTGCAATATCTGAAAGATATTTCAGGTCAGTTCTCTTTTCCATCATGGCAGCAAGCTCAGCTTCGTTTACAACCTCCTTGCGGGCAGTATTTACCAGAACGGCACCCGCTGGCATCAGTGACAGTAACTTTTCGCCGATGGAGTTTCTGGTCTTTTCGTTTGCCGGCAGGTGGAGCGAGATGTACTGGCTTGAGGAATAAAGTTCTTCGAGGGTATCAACCGGTATTACACCAGCCTCGAGAATGGCTTTTTTATCAACGAAGGGGTCAAAGGCGAAGGTCTTCATCCCGAAGCCTTCAGCTATCCGTGCCATGCATTTCCCTACATTACCGAAGGCATGCAGTCCGAGGGTCTTGCCCAGCAGCTCTGACCCGGTCTTTCCGTCGAAACCGCCCCGGGCAGCAAAGAGCATCATCCCGAAGGCCAGTTCAGCGACTGCGTTTGAATTCTGTCCGGGTGTGTTCATTGCAACTATATTGCCGGCAGAGCAGGTATTAAGATCAATATTGTCATATCCGGCTCCTGCCCTTACGACGATCTTCATTTTGGGAGCGGCAGCAATGACTGCAGCATCAACAATGTCTGAGCGCACGATCAGTGCATCGGCATCGGCAACCGCAGCATGCAGCTCCTGCGGTGTCTTGTATTTCTCTAGCAGGGCGAGTGTATGACCGCCCTTCTCAACCACCTCGCGGATCTGTGTGATCGCAGCAGCTGCAAACGGCTTGTCAGTGGCAACTAATATCCGCATGTCACCGGTTTTAGTATTTGTTTTCAAATTCCTTCATGCAATCCACAAGCGCCCTGACGCTCTCAATAGGCAGTGCGTTGTAGAGAGAAGCACGGAAGCCGCCAACCGAACGGTGCCCGGGGATACCCACCATACCCTTTGATTTGGCAAAGGAGGCAAACTCGTCCTCGAGCACCTTGTAATTGTCAGCCATTACAAAACAAACGTTCATCAGCGACCTGTCCTCATGATCAGGCACCGTGGCAGTAAACAGCTTGTTGCGTTCGATCTCATCATACAGCAGGGCTGCCTTCTCCTGGTTTATCTTCTGCATAGCCCTTACCCCGCCCTTCTGCATCAGCCATTCAAGTGTCTTTGCAGCAGCAAAAACCGGAAGCACCGGCGGCGTATTGAACATCGATTCCTTTTCAATGTGGGTCTTGTAGTTAAGCATTGTTGGGATAGGCCTGGTCACCTTGCCCAGTACCTCATCCCTGATGATGGCAAACGTGACACCTGCAGGCGCCAGGTTTTTCTGCGCCCCGCCGTATATAACCGAGTATTTTGAAACGTCAACGGGACGGCTGAAAATATCAGACGACATATCGGCCACAAGGGGTATTTTCACATCAGGGTCTTTCTTCAGTTCTGTACCGAAGATTGTGTTGTTGGTTGTTATGTGGAAATAATCCGCATCATCAGGAACAACATAACTCTTAGGAATATAATTGAAGTTCCTGTCTTTTGATGATGCCACTTCAATGACCTCGCCGAAAAGTTTGGCTTCTTTCAGGGCTTTCCCGGCCCATTCGCCGGTGTTGAGGTATGCTGCTTTTTTCTCAAGCAGGTTCATCGGTACCATCGTGAACTGAAGGCTTGCTCCTCCGCCCAGGAATATGACTGAGTAACCTGACGGCACTTCGAGCAGCTGCTTGACCATTGTGACAGCCTGATCCATGACCGCAACAAATTCCTTACTGCGGTGAGACACCTCCATGATCGAGAGTCCTGTTCCGGCAAAATCCCTTATTGCTTCAATCACCTTCTCATTCGTGTACTCCGGCATTATTGAAGGCCCGGCATAAAAGTTGTGCTTTTTCATTTCTGATAATTTTATTTTTTTGTTTGTCCTGTTTTCTATTCCAAATCTACACAATTAAGTTCACCCTTGCTGAATTGCAACGGTTAAAGAGCGACAAGCTTCCCGTTGCGCAGCACCGGAATTATTTCAGTTACGTCCAAGGTATGGCAATATCCGATGCAGTCATCAAGTCCCTTGTCTCTCAGTCTTGACCTCTGGGCAGCTTTATCAATATATCCGGTAAGATCTCCCTTTGCCATTTTCCATAAATCGGTTGCAGCATGCACGGCATCGCAGCTTGTTGTAAATTTGCCGCTCTCCAGAAGCCTGGCAGCGACAGCCCCTGCGCAGAGTGCATCCTCAAGGCTGAAACGCATCTTCCAGCCGGCACAGACAATGATCACCTTCCTGTTCTGTTCTTCGAGCCAGCGGCACAGGGCAGTGAGGTTCAGGTATGCGCCTATTACCAATTCATGACACTCTGAAGCCATTTTCATAATACCTGTTCCGTTGGTGGTGCTGTAGGCAACAACTTTCCCTGCGACCTTCGCGGGAGCAAAGTTGAACGGTGAGTTGCCGAAATCGGCAAAGTCCAGCACATAGCCGTCACGTTCAGCTGCCACCAGATATCCTTTGCGTTTCATCTCCCTGGCTTCCTCAACGGTGGCCACCGGGATTATTTCATGCACACCGTTGGCAAAGGCAGTGCATATTGAGCTTGTTGCCCTCAGGATATCGACTATCACCACCACAGCTTCCCTGTCGGAATGTGCTTCAAACATGGCGGGTGAAAAGCATATCTCAAGGCCGTTCTGTGTCATCACCTGAAACTTTGAAAAAGCAAGATTGCTATTTGTTGTAGAAAGGCAGTGAAGAAACTTTTGCTTTGAGATCCTTGCCCCTGACACGAATAAAAATTTCGGTATCTGTTTTCCAGAAGTTCTTTTTCAGGTAAGCCATCCCTATTCCCTGCTTAAGCATGGGTGACATTGTGCCGGAGGTCACTTCGCCGATTATATTTCCGGAGGCGTCAACCACTTCATAATGCTGCCTCGGAATACCCTTGTCGATCATCACGAAGCCCTTCAGGCGCCTCTCCGTGCCTTCCTCCTTCTGCTTAAGAAGCAGGGCTTTGTCAATAAATTCCTTGCCCGGAACGAATTTGGTTATCCATCCCAGCCCGGCCTCGATCGGCGAGGTACTGTCATTGATGTCATTTCCGTAGAGGCAGTATCCCATCTCAAGCCGGAGCGTGTCCCTTGCACCCAGGCCAACGGGTTTGATGCCAAACTCTTCACCGGCTTTGAAAACAGCCTCCCATAGACGCTCTGCATCACTGTTCCTTATATAGATCTCACATCCGCCGGCACCCGTATAACCTGTGGTCGAGAATATTACATTATCAATACCCGCAAACCTGATTACCTTGAAGGTATAGTACTCCATGTCAGTGACATTCTCATCCGTAAGCTTTTGCATGGCCCTGAGGGCAAGAGGTCCCTGAACGGCAAGCTGGGCTGTCCGGTCAGAGGCATTATGCATTTCTTTCTCCGGACCGGCCGCAATACCGAATCTTGCAGCGTTCTTCACGCACCACTCCCAGTCCTTTTCAATGTTTGCCGCATTGACTACAAGAAGGTATTTTTCAGCGCTGAAACGGTAAACAAGCAGGTCATCCACGATGCCTCCCTTTCCATTCGGAAAACAGGTGTACTGAACCTTGCCGTCAGTCAGGGCTGAAACATCGTTTGAAGTGATATGCTGGATGAAATCGAAGGCATGCGGACCATTTACCCAGAACTCACCCATGTGCGAGACATCAAAAACACCAACTTTTTCCCTGACCGTGACATGTTCCTCAGTGATACCGGCATATTCAACCGGCATATTGTATCCGGCGAAAGGTATTATCCTGGCTCCCAGGGCTTCATGGAACTTAAGAAAAGGAGTGTTTTTCATCGCATTTAATTTTGTATTCTGAACAAATGTATCATATTTCAACCGATAAAAACCTGCGATAAATCATTTTTGGCAATCCCCTGTTTAACTTAATTGCCATGCTCTGATTCATAATATTTATATTTGCATCAGAGACAAATCTGAACATATGGAATATAAGGCATTCAATCCCGACTACCTGCTCAATGTAAGCGGAGGGGATACGGCGATAATGGAAGAGATAGTTACTATATTCCGTAACCAGATTCCTGAGTTTATTACAGAGATGAATGCCCTGCTTGCCGCCGGCAAGTATTATGATCTTGGACTCCTGGCGCATAAGGCAAAGGGTTCTGTGACAGTCATGGGAATGGATGATACAGCAAAAATGTTAAAGACCTTTGAACTTCAGGCAAAAGCCGGTGATGAGAAAGAAAAATATCCTGGTTATATTTCAGATTTTGAAAGGGATGCTGCTGAGGTACTGGCAGAGATAGATCATTTTTTCAGTACAAAGAGGTGATCTGACATGGTGCTTTCGGAAAGGCTTGACGGGATAGAGATTATCAGCTTCAGCGTTGACAGGCTGAACGCAAACAATGTAGGCAATATCAAGCCTGTTATTCTTAAACTTTTTGAAGTACCTTATACCAGGTTGGTGATCGATCTCAGCGGTGTGGGGTATCTCGACAGCTCTGCCTTTGCAATGTTCCTTCACCTCCTGCGTGTAGCACGGTCAAATTACTGCACATACAGGATCTGCGGGCTTACACCGCGCGCCAGCGAGCTTTTCGAAATGCTGCAGCTCCATAAGGCGCTGGATATTTATCCTGACCGTGAGGCGTGTTTCACAAGCTTTCAGAAGACCGGACCTTCCTAAACATTTATGATTATGAGCTCACCCGAGCGTATATCAATCCTGACAGCCTTCTCCTTATCGATGGTGCCGGCTATCAAAGACTTTGACAGTTCATTGACCACCTCCTTCTGAATAAGACGCTTGACAGGCCTTGCCCCAAAGAGCGGATCAAAGCCCTTTTCCGCCAGCCAGGCCTCAGGGTAGCCCTGAGCATCTGGATAAGCTCATCCCTGAGTTTTTCGGCCTGATCATCAGTCATGGTCCCTTCGTTTCCTTCAATGGCCTCCCTGATAAGTGAAGATCCCAGGTTGGAGGTCATGATAATAATTGTATTGCGGAAAGAGACTGTGCCTCTCCTGGTATTCGGTCATGTCAATGCGTGTCATCAGGTTCTCATTGTTGAAGAGATATTCTGCAAGGGCGCGGGCCAGCTCTGTTTTGCCAGACATATTTTGAAGCACATTTCATGTCAGAATGACAGCCAGCAAATATTTTGCGGCTTTTTACGTTCTTGTAATACTTTGTACCTCTGTTACTGCTGTTATAAGGCACCTTAGGAATGAATGAGAAGATACTTAACACCCTGATGCATCTTTTTGCCATCATTGCCCCTGCACAGGGCAATGAAACTGACAGACGCAAGGTGGTTGAGGCATTTCTCAGGCCTCAGCTTAACCAGGAAGGTGTTGAAGCTTACCTCCGGATTTTTGACGACTATTATGATGAGGCCCAGCAGAGACTGAAAAAAGGAAACGAGGCGCGGAGAAATGCTGCAATCTCTGTCAGGATAATCAAGATATGTTTTGATATCGGGGCTCAGCTCACCCTCAACCAGAAAATCATTGTCCTTGTACAGCTTCTCGAATACTGCCGGTCAGACGAAGCGATAGTGAGCAACACCGAGCTTGAGTTCATCATCACGGCAGCTGAAGGATTTAACGTCAACCGTGACGATTACGATCTTATTGAGCAGTTTGTGCTGTCAAAGAGGTCAGAGGTGCCCGAATCGTCACAGATACTCATCATTGACAACGACCGCAGGCATAAATATGAGAAGACTAGGCACATCGTCAATGCCTCATTCAAAGGCCAGGTAAGAGTTCTCAATCTGCCGCAGGCTGATATGCTCTTCATCAAATCCTTCGGAACGGGAGAGTTGCTGCTCAGCGGTCAGCTGAGGCACGAGGACAAGGTTTATCTCTTTGAGAGGGGGGCTTCACTGAAGTATCTGAGCAGTAAGCCTATTTACTACTCTGAAGTGATCAGGCAGTTCCTTGATGAGAGCGTCCTGGCTTCCAGGGTGGTTTATGAGGTGAAGGAGCTTGAATACAAGTTCAAGGGAGGGTATGTGGGCCTCCACAAGATGAGCTTCGCCGAGGAATCAGGAAGGCTGGTGGGTATCATGGGAGCTTCAGGTGCCGGAAAGTCGACCCTGCTCAGCGTGCTTAACGGAATCAACAAGCCGGATGGCGGGGAAGTACTGATAAACAGGGTAAATATTCATAAAGAACCGGAAAAGGTAAAGGGACTGATAGGTTTTGTATCCCAGGATGACCTGCTGATCGAGGAACTGACTGTGTTCGATAATCTCTTTTACAATGCCAAACTCTGTTTCGGCAACCTGAAAGATGACGAGATCTCAGCCAGGGTGGAAAATGTGCTGCACAGTCTCGGGCTTTATGATATCAAGGATATGAAGGTCGGGACACCGTTGAACAAGAAGATATCAGGCGGCCAGCGTAAAAGACTTAACATTTCACTCGAGCTGATCAGGGAGCCTTCCATCCTCTTTCTCGACGAACCTACCTCGGGACTTTCATCACTTGACTCGGAGAATATACTTGACCTGCTCAATGATCTTAAGTTAAAGGGCAAGCTTATTTTTGTGGTCATTCATCAGCCTTCATCAGATATCTTCAAGATGTTTGACAGGCTCATCTTCCTTGATACCGGCGGTTACATGATTTACTACGGCATACCAGTCGGTTCAATAGGTTACTTTAAAGACCGGATGCAGCTTCCCAAATACAACGACAGTGAATGTCATGCATGCGGCAATGTTAACCCCGAACAGATATTCAGCATTGTTGAATCAAAGGTGCTTGACGAGTTCGGGCGTCCGACGAAAACAAGGAAAATATCACCTGCGGAGTGGAATGCTTTTTATAATTCGCGAAGCGAAGAAGCGCCGCCGCCACCAGGAACCGGTAACGGAATCCCGGAGATCACACTTAAGACACCGGGCAGGTTCAAACAATTCCTGGTGTTCGTCACCCGTGACATCCTGGCCAAACTATCTGACAAACAATATCTTGTAATCACCCTCCTGGAAGCCCCGGTATTGGCTCTGTTCCTGGCGTTCATCATCCGGTATTTTGATGAGAGTGCCAGCAACCCGGCCTATACGCTGATGCAGAACAGCAACCTGCCGGTGTATATATTCATGTCAGTGATAGTGGCTATCTTCATGGGCCTTACCGTCAGCGCCGAGGAGATAATAAAAGACAGGAAGATACTCCGGCGTGAAGCGTTTCTCAACCTGAGCTGGAACAGTTACCTGGTCTCAAAGATCAGCGTTCAGTTCCTTATCTCTGCCATACAGGCTGCCATGTTTGTCGCTGTGGGCAACTCAATCATCGGTATCCGGGGCATGTGGTTTGAATACTGGCTCGTGCTGTTCAGCTGCTGGGCTACATCAAATATGATGGGACTGCTCATTTCTGACAGCTTCAAGACTGTTGTCACTATTTATATCCTTATACCGTTCCTTGTTATTCCGCAGATAATCCTTAGCGGCATCATTGTCAAATATGACAAGCTAAATCCAAATATATCATCCCCGGTTTCGATACCTGTTTACGGTGAGATCATTGCCGCACGGTGGGGGTATGAAGCGCTGGCAGTTGATCAGTATATGAACAACCGGTTTGAAAGGCAGTTCTACCAGTATGATAAGGTGATCAGTATCGCGAAATTCAAAAAAGACATCTGGTACAATGAGATGAAGAGCATTCTCTCAAGGATGGAAAGCAATATTGAGAGGGAAAGGCTGGGACCGGCAGGCAGGAACGACATGATGCTTATCCGCAATGAAATCGAAGAAGAGCTTGGTTTCACGCCTGCAGTAGCCTTTGACCCGGGCCTGCTCGACCCGGACAATATTACCCTTGAAGCGATTGACACGGCACGCAACTATATTGAAAGAGTACGCAGATACTATATAGATGTGTCACGGGAGACAGTGGATAAACGTGATAACACAATCACCGCATATGAGCGTGCCGACAGGGAAGGCTTCATACTCATGAAAAAGCAGTACACGAACGAATCACTTGAAGAGTTCGTGAAAAATGAAAACGAAAAGAACAAGATCAGAAGGTACCGTGACAGGCTTTACCAGAATTATGACCAGATCTTTTATGACCCCGAAAACCGCCTGATCAAAGCCCACTTCTATGCACCGCGCAAACAGGTATTCGGAGCCTTTGCAAGCACTCTTGCGGTCAATACCGGTGTCATCTGGTGCATGACCCTAATTTTGTACGTGTTCCTGTATTTCAGAATCCTGCTCAGGATACTGGAGTCTTCAAACAAGATAAAGATGACCTTAAGAAGAAGGCAAAACGGCGAATGACCTGACCAATTCTCTCAAACAGAAGAGGGTGCCTGTCCTATGACTGACACCCTCTGTTTTTAAAGTACCGATCCTTCAGCCCTGCTGAACGGGATTATTCAACGATCTCGATCATTTTGAAAGGCACCTTTATGATTAAATCATAGTCCTCTCCTGCTTCGAGCATATCTTCATCATCTTCTTCGTAGAACCAGTTTATCTCAACATCATGCTTTGACCGGTGGATAGCTTCAAGCCGTTTAAATACGTCAAGTATGCACTTCGAGGAGCTGGTGTTGAAATATTCAAGCCGGATATTGACGACGGTCTTGTCCCGCGGCCCCTGCATGTAATTATCAAGCCATTCATTCAGCGGTTTATAAAACTCAACTGAATTCTCAGGAATAGATCTGCCCTTAATCTCAAAAATACCGTCCTTTTCGTCAAATTTAATCGATGGGGTTTTAGGGGTTCCCTCAATGATGATCGGTTCCATAGCTATTTACTTTTTTTTTGATTTACTCACTCATTATTGATTACCGCACTTATACGGAAAGCGGAGTGCAAGTTATCGTATTTTTTAAATCTATAATCAAGTCTGTGTCCTGTTTTTCTTGCCATGTCAATTAAACCCAGTCCGCCAAGACCCTTTTCAGTGATCTCCTGGTGGTTCAGGATATCCTTGTACAACTCTTTTATCTCCTCCTGGGTGGAACTGTTTATCCTTGTAAGTTTTTCCTCCAACTCCTTAATTCTCAGTGCCATTACGAAGTTGCAGGTAGTGATCCTGTATCCCTTCCCGGTCTTCTCCATGATTATCAGCCCAAACCTGTCAGGTTTGTCTGCATGGTAGCTTTTAGGCACACGGTCAGCGTGATGGTAAAGGTTTTGCAGGCTTTCCACAAGGACATTATAGACCTTTTTTCTCAGCCTGGGATTTTCACGGCTCGTAAGAAGCTTACCCTCAACGGAATCAAGAGCCTTGTTTATCACCTCGGAGTCAACATTACCCTTAAAATAAAGGATAGCGCCCCTGATGTCCAGGTCACTCACAAGATTTTCAAGATCAAAGCTCATAACGTTGCCGTACAAGTAGATTAAGCTTTTACAATTAACAAAAATAGAGGTTTGTTGTTAATACTCGACAAACAGATATTATTATTTTAACCTATGACTCCCTTTTTTTGACTAAGGTTGCAGAGGCATTGGCAAACGTAGGTTTAGTGTGGGTGGGCGATTGATGTCTTACGTGTTCCGCGGTACAGTTCATAGCCCTGTAACCGGCATTCAATATCTCCGTTAAGCAGATCAAACTTCCTGAATGGTTTTAATGCAATTGATTTGATATTTACCCTGTCGCCTGACAGGATCCAGGCAGTGTAACCATCATAGTGATGTTTAAGTACTGTGCCTGTGTCACCATAAAACTTTGCCATTTCCTCTCCTCCCATCCGCTGTCCGTAAGGCGGGTTCATTATCAGTGTTCCCTCCGGCACAGGCGCCGGGGCCTTGAAAAAGTCTCTCTCTGTTATCTCAACCGTATCTGTGAGCCCGGCTTCCCTGATATTGATCATTGCCATCCTCACAGCATCAGCAGAAATGTCTCCGGCATAAATCTTCACCGGGGATCTTCTCTCCCTTTTCTCGGCTTCGAACTTCACCGATCTGAAAAGCGCCGGATCATAATCCTTCCACTTCATGAACCCGAAGCTCTTCCTGAATTTACCGGGGGCAATATTGCAGGCAATCAGTCCTGCTTCTGCCGGGATTGTTCCTGACCCGCACATGCCATCAACCAGCGGTGTGTCTGCCTTCCACCCGGTGAGCATGATGATCCCTGCTGCAAGCACCTCGCTCAGCGGTGCCTCACCCTGTTCGCGGCGGTATCCTCTCCTGTAAAGCGGCAAAACCGTAGAATCAAGCGAGACTGTGACCTTCTCATTGCTGATATGAAGGTTGATCAGCAGATCAGGCGACTTCTGATCGACTGACGGCCTCTTCCTTGTCAGGTGACGGAAATAATCTGCAACGGCATCTTTTACGACCAGACCTGCATAACCGGAATGTGTGAAAAGTTTTGAATTTACAACTGCCGTCACTGCATAAGTCCTGTCAGTATCAAGATACTGATCCCAGTCAAAGCTCACCACCCTGTCATACAGGTCTTTCTGATTTCTTATGCTGAACTCGGCTACCGGCAGCAGGACAGAAAGGGCAACACGACTGTTGTAATTGATTTTATACAGCATTGACTTGGACCCCTCGGCGGCAACAGCCCTGTTGAGCACCTGAACATTCTCAGCGCCCAGGGAAGTCAGTTCAGAGGCAAGTACCTCCTCAAGACCATAGAGTGTCTTGGCGACAAATCTCATCGTTATTCCTTCCGGTAACCGAGAAGCTTCCCGTAAAGGACAGGATCATTGATGACGGACATAGCCCTGGTTATTGCATAGTCATCCTGATTGACCACCATGTAATACTCATTCATATCCCACAGGTCACGCGCAACCAGCCCTTTCATAACCTTCTGCATCTCTTCTGCGGAGGTGTCATACTGTGCCTGATCGAAGATGACTTTGTTCTTCTCACCTGCCTCACGAAGCTCCTTTATGGCCTCACTGTTAAAAGCAAAATCCTTGTCAAAGTTTTCGAAGGTCTTGTATTTTCTCAGGAGTGATTCCCGGTTCCGGTCAGTATAACCGACAATGAAGCCTGTCAGTGTGGAGGTTCTGATCAGATCACGGTAGTAATCCGAATAATATGTTGTGTCAACGGGGATAAAAATATCCGGAGTGATGCCTCCGCCGCCATATACAACCCTTTTGTTTGTTATTGTAAAGGCTTTAAGCGAGTCCGGCAGGTTAAGGCTGTCAGGGTGAATCAGTTCACCATTGAAATACCTGCTGTAATAGGTCTGGAAATATTTGTCAAACCCTTCATTGTATGGAGTTTGTATTGACCTGCCAGAGGGAGTGTAATAGCGGGCAATTGTAAGCCTTACCTCTGACCCGTCAGGCAACGAAAAGCCATTCTGCACCAGGCCTTTGCCAAAGCTTCTCCGTCCTATGATCACACCCCTGTCCCAGTCCTGCACCGCACCTGCAAGGATCTCGCTGGCCGATGCTGAACCCTCATCAATAAGGATTGCTATCCGTGACCTGGTCAGCGTACCTGACGGTTCGGACCTGTATTCCTGCCTCGAGGTGTGCCTTCCTTCAAGGTAAACAATCAGCTCTTCGGCTGAGAGCATTTCATCGGCTATCTGAACAGCCGGCACCATATATCCGCCTGAATTTCCCCGAAGGTCGATAATAAGGTTCGCCATCTTTTCCTTACGCAGCCTGTCAACCGCCTGACCGAATTCATTTGCGGTCTGCTCCGAGAACCTGCTCAGTTTGATGTATCCGATATCGCCGGAGAGCATATAGGAGGCATCAAGGCTGTTGACAGGTATCTTGTCCCTGGTAATGTTAAACTCAAGCAGGTCTTTCTCTCCCCTGCGGTATATCAGAACTGTTACTTTAGTGCCTTTGGGTCCCCTGAGTCTTTTCTGGACCCCGGCAGTATTCATCCCCACCCCTGTCACCTTCTCGCCGTTAATCTCTGTTATTCTGTCTCCTGGAAGTATGCCAACCTTCTCAGAAGGGCCTCCGGCAGTAGGAGAAATAATTATTATGGTGTCATCAAGAAGGTTGAACTGAATTCCCACACCCTCAAAATTACCCTGCAGCGGCTCATTCTCTGCCTGCACATCCTTTGCCGGTATGTAGACCGAATGCGGGTCGAGGTTCTTCAGCGTGTTAATTATCATCTGATCGGTAATCGAGGCGATGTTGACACTGTCGACATACATCGCATCAATCAGGGCAAGCGTCTTTCCGATCTTGAATGTCTCCTGCGTGATGCCCTGGGCCCTGAGCCCCTGACTATGAGCCGCAATCACCAATAAAACAAGGTATATATATAATTTTTTCATGTCTGTCTCGCTTTTAAATACTAACTCAGGTTACTCCCATTCTATTGTTGACGGGGGTTTTGAGCTTATATCATAAACCACCCGGTTTATGCCTTTTACTTTATTAATAATCTCATTTGATATATCTGCAAGAAACTCATGAGGCAGGTGACTCCAGTCCGCAGTCATGCCATCGGTTGATGTGACTGCACGAAGCACCACGGCATTCTCATAGGTTCTTTCATCTCCCATCACGCCTACCGACTGAACCGGCAGCAGGATTACAGCAGCCTGCCATACCTTCTGGTACAGGCCAATCTTTTGCAGCCCGGTGATGAAGATATTATCTGCCTCGCGAAGAGTCTCAAGTTTCTCCGGGGTGACATCGCTTATTATTCTGATGGCCAGGCCGGGGCCCGGGAAAGGATGCCTGTTGATTATCTCTCCCGGTATGTTCAGCGCATGTCCCACCCTGCGTACCTCGTCCTTGAAAAGAAGACGCAGCGGTTCCACAACTTTCAGGTTCATTTTCTCAGGCAGGCCACCTACATTATGGTGCGATTTTATAGTGGCGGAAGGGCCATTCACCGAAACGGATTCGATAACATCGGGATAGATTGTCCCTTGCGCCAGCCATTTGACGTTCTGAACCTTATGAGCTTCCTGATCAAAAATATCAATGAATGCCCCGCCGATGATCTTGCGCTTTGCCTCAGGATCTGTCACTCCCTTCAGCCTGTCGGTAAACACCTTTGATGCATCGACTCCGATTACATTCAACCCCATTCGCCTGTAAGCGTCCATCACGGAGCTGTACTCATTCTTGCGGAGCAAACCGTTATCGACAAATATGGATGTCAGGTTGCTGCCTATCGCCCTGTCCAGGAGGATGGCGGCTACAGATGAATCGACACCGCCGGAGAGACCCAGGACGACCTTATCGGTTCCGATCGTCTCCCTGAGAGACCTGACTGTCATATCAATAAATGATTCCGGAGTCCAGTCTCCCCTGCAGCCGCAGATGCCGGTGACAAAATTGGCAAGCATCTTCAGGCCTTCAGTTGTATGATACACTTCCGGGTGGAACTGTATGCCCCAGGTCTTCTCGCTTTCAATCCTGAATGCTGCCACCCTTACATCAGCTGTTGACCCTGTCACGGTATAACCTGCAGGTATTTGCGCAATGGTGTCGCCATGAGACATCCAGACCTGCGTACCGGTTGTAATACCTTTGAAAAGCGGATCACCCTGGTCAGCGTAAACCAGCCTGGCCCGTCCGTATTCACGCGTATCTGAAGGCAGCACCTCACCACCGAAACTGTGGGTCAGGTGTTGCGCTCCGTAACAGACCCCCAGCAGGGGAATCCTGCCCTTTATGGCTGTCAGGTCAGGAACCGGAGCTATGGCGTCGCGGACCGAGAACGGACTTCCCGAAAGGATCACTCCCTTCACTGTTTCATCCGGGGCCGGGAAATGATTGAACGGGAATATTTCGCAATAGACATTTAGCTCACGTATTCGTCTGGCTATCAATTGCGTGTACTGTGATCCGAAATCGAGGATCAATATTTTCTCCTGCACCTGAGTATTGTTAGAAGTTAAAAGCCGGGCTCAAAGATAGTCATTCTTTGATTTGCTCTTAAGAGGGTTTAATATCATATGTCTGCCCTTCAACAGCTGCTTCCGTCGCCGGAAATATCTTTCTGGCTTCCTCTTCGAGCGGTCCGGGAGACCTGTAGCGGGCAGAGAAATGACCGAGAAGCAGTCGCTGAACACCTGCTTCCATGGCTACCGTTGCCGCATGGCTTGCGGTTGAGTGCCCTGTCTGCCTGGCCAGTGCATCATGTTCCCCGCCAAAGGTTGCCTCGTGATACAACAGTGTTGCACCGGCCACAAAAGATGACAATTTCGGGAAATAGCCGGTGTCACTGCAAAAGGCAAAGGATGCCTTTGCCGGCGGAGGGAGTGTCACCTCATCACAGGGAATAAGCACACCGTTTGCACGAAGTATGTCTTTCCCCTTCTTCAGCGTGGATATCTCTGCAATAGTCAGCCTGTGATCTGTGATTTTGCTTTTAATAATGTTCCTGTCAGCAGGCTTCTCATGGAAAAGGAAGCCGAAGGTTTTGACTCGGTGCCTGAGAGGGAAGGAAAAAACATCGACGTGCTTATCACTCAGGATAAGCTTCAGGGTACGTCCGCCGAGAGGGTGTATTATAAGCTCGTAAGCCAGGTTGATATCGAAATCCGACAGATGTCGGTCAAGCATTTCCACAATCGGGGCCGGAGCATAAATGTTCAGGGGAGCCTTTCTGCCCATCAGATTATATGTTGACAGCAGTGGATAGAGGCCAAAAAAATGATCTCCGTGAAGATGACTGATAAAGATATGATTGATCTTGCTGAAGCGTATATGGTAACGCCTCATCTGCATCTGTGTCCCTTCACCGCAGTCTATTAAAAACAACCGCTCATGCACATTAAGCACATGAGCGGTAGGAGATCGGTCTGAGGTGGGCAGAGCTGAGCTTGTTCCAAGTATGGTCAGCCTGAAGGACATGCTGCCGCCGGTCCTCAGGAAATGAGTTTCTCTGCCTCCTCGGTATCTGCGGTTATGGAGAGCACGGTATCAAGCTGTGAGATTGTTATCAGACGCTCGACGGCTTCATTAAGACCGCACAGCACGAAAGTGCCGCCGGCGTTCTTGCAAAGCCTGTTTGCCACCAGAATCGCGCTTAGACCTGAGGAATCACAATATTGACACTTCTTCAGATCAAGAATGATATTCTTCTCGCCCTTTCCTGAAATGAGCACAAGCTCCGACTTAAGCGACGGAGCAATGTGAGTATCGAGCTTTTCAGTCTCAATGCTGATTACAGTGCATTGTTTACGATTTTCAATGTTGAAGTCCATTGCCGATTATTTTGGATTTCTAAATGTAAAGCTATTTTTTCTTTTTTCCTGCACTTCTGGCTTCTTTTTCTTCCATTTCGTCTTTCAGGGCCTGAAGTCCTGTTATGTCACCGAGAGTTGTCTTCTCCAGGTTTGACTTCAGCTTACGGGTTGCTTTCTTGGTTGAATCAGCTTCTGTCCGTTTGGCTGCCGTTTCCGAACCTTTCTTCTCATCCTCATAGACGCGGCTGTGAGAGACAATGATCTTCTTGGCGCCCTTATTGAACTCAATGACCTTGAAATTCAGCTTATCGTCGACCACTGCCGTTGTCCCGTCTTCCTTGACGAGATGCTTGGGTGTGGCAAATCCTTCAACTCCGTAAGGCAAAGCTACAATGGCTCCCTTGTCGAACACTTCGATCACTGTTCCTTCGTGGATCGAATCAACTGTGAAGAGATCTTCGAACACATCCCACGGGTTCTCCTCAAGCTGTTTGTGGCCGAGGCTAAGTCTCCTGTTCTCCTTGTCAATCTCAAGAACGACGACATCGATCTCAGCATCAATAGCTGTGAATTCTGCCGGGTGCTTGATTTTCTTGGTCCATGAGAGGTCAGATATATGTATGAGGCCGTCAACGCCTTCTTCGATCTCTACAAAGACACCGAAGTTGGTGAAGTTACGCACGCGGGCTTTGTGCCTCGAGTTAAGGCTGTATTTCTGCTCAATGTTCTGCCACGGATCGGGCTTGAGCTGCTTGATGCCAAGAGACATCTTGCGTTCCTCACGGTCAAGCGTGAGCACAACTGCCTCAACCTCATCTCCAACCTTCATGAATTCCTGTGCGCTGCGCAGGTGCTGTGACCATGACATTTCTGACACGTGGATAAGTCCTTCAACACCCGTTGTAATCTCAACAAAGGCACCGTAGTCAGCCATGACAACGACCTTGCCCTTAACCTTGTCTCCGACCTTCATTGTCTCGCTGAGCGAATCCCACGGATGCGGGGTAAGCTGCTTGAGTCCGAGAGCAATTCTCTTCTTGTCATCGTCGAAGTCAAGGATGACAACATTCAGTTTCTGATCCAGCTGAACGATCTCCTCAGGATGGTTGACCCTGCCCCATGACAGGTCTGTAATATGGATAAGGCCGTCAACGCCTCCGAGGTCAATAAAGACACCGTATGAGGTGATATTCTTAACGGTTCCTTCAAGAACCTGGCCTTTTTCAAGTTTGGAAATAATCTCTTTCTTCTGCTGCTCGAGTTCAGCTTCAATCAGCGCCTTATGCGATACAACCACGTTCTTGAACTCCTGGTTGATCTTTACAACGCGGAATTCCATTGTCTTGCCTACATATACATCATAGTCGCGTATCGGCTTGACATCAATCTGTGATCCTGGCAGGAATGACTCTATGCCAAAGACGTCAACGATCATACCACCCTTGGTGCGGCACTTGATGTAACCCGTGATGATCTCATTGTTTTCAAGGGCAGAGTTGACCCTGTCCCATGAATTGTAGGCCCTGGCCTTCTTATGTGAAAGCACCAGCTGACCCTTCTTGTCTTCCTGGCTCTCAACATAAACCTCAACCTTGTCGCCGACCTTCATGTCGGGATTGTACCTGAATTCGTTAAGACTCACAACACCCTCGGACTTCTGTCCGATGTTGATGACCACCTCACGGTTATTCATTGAGATCACGGTTCCTTCAACCACTTCGTCAACAGCTACGGTTGAAAGTGTCTCTTCATAAAGTTTTTCCTGTGATGCGAATGATTTTTCGGTTGAATAACCGTCGTTTTCATAAGCATCCCAGTCAAATTCTTCAGGTGATGCACCTGCTGCAGCTGCTTTTGCTGCATCAGCTGCCGGCTCAGCGGCCTTTACCTTTTTTTCTTTTCTGACTTTCAGAATTGGTTTTTCTTCAGCGACCATCTCTCCTGCTGATTCAGTAACAACTTCAGCCGGTGTAACGCTCTCTGCACTGGTTTTTGATTCTTTAAGGTCTTCGTTCACTTTGTTTTCGACCTTCTCTTTCTTTTCACTCATGAGCTAAATAAATTAATTGAAAATTAATAAGTTAGACATTATGTTGTTTAAAAATTGCGCACAAAGATAGTGTTTTTTTTATTTCCGGCGTTAACAAGGAACAGATTTTCAGGCTGTAAGAAATTAAAGAGAGCTGCACGGCATCCTTATTTATTTGATTGACACTTTTTTCTATTTTTGTGTTCTGAATCAATTAGAAAAATCTGAATTATGAGGATAGCTGTTGTAGGAACAGGTTACGTGGGCCTTGTGACCGGTACCTGTTTCGCTGAGACAGGGGTAACGGTAACATGCGTCGATAATGACAGGGAAAAGATCAGCCTCCTGCAAATGGCGAAACCTCCTATCTATGAACCGGGGCTTGAGACAATGATACGTCGCAATGCCGAAAAGGGACATCTTTTTTTCACGGATGACATTGCTGAAGCGCTCAACAAATGCGAGGTGGTGTTCATAACTGTAGGTACACCTCCCGAAGAGGACGGAAGTGCGGATATCTCTTATGTCCTCGAGGTGGCGCACGAAATAGGCCGGGTAATGACTGATTACCTTGTAGTGGTGACAAAATCAACGGTCCCGGTTGGATCATCTGAACTTGTGCGCAAAGCTGTCCGGGAGGAGCTTTCAAAACGAAACAGTAAGTTACCCTTCGATGTCGCCTCCAACCCTGAATTCCTCAAGGAAGGCGACGCCATAGAGGATTTTCTCAGGCCGGAAAGGATAGTCATCGGTGTTGACTCTGACCATGCCGGGGAGATAATGCGGAAGCTGTACAAACCGTTTATCCTTAATCAACACCCCATACTTTTCATGGATATTGCCTCTGCCGAGCTTACAAAATATGCCGCCAACGCCATGCTGGCTACAAGGATAAGCTTCATAAACGAGATTGCCAACCTGTGCGACATCCTCGGGGCAGACATTAACCTGGTCAGAAAAGGCATCGGCAGTGACAGCAGGATAGGCAATAAATTCCTCTATCCCGGTGTCGGCTACGGCGGGTCATGCTTCCCGAAGGATATCAAGGCGCTCATCCGCACATCGGACGAGAAGGGCTATTCAATGAACCTGATCAAAGCGGTTGAACTCACAAATGAACAGCAAAAAGGCCGCCTGCTGGTTAAAATTAAAGAACATTTCGGCAACGAACTTGGCGGACTGGTCTTTGCAGTATGGGGACTGACTTTCAAGCCGCAGACGGATGACACCCGCGAGTCACCCTCAATGACCGTGATCCTCAGACTGCTCGAGGCAGGAGCTGCAGTCAAGGTCTATGACCCGGCAGGAATGCCCGAGGTGAAGGAAAAGCTCGGTGACAGGATTACATTTGCCAATGATCCTTACCAGGCTGTGGAAGGCGCTGATGCCCTGCTGCTTATGACAGAATGGGCTGAATTCAGATCGCCCGACTGGGATGAGGTTTCAACCAGACTCAGAAACAAGGTCATCTTCGACGGAAGAAACGTGTATGATCCTGTTGACCTGAAAAGGATGGGCTTTGAATATTACGGCATAGGACGCAGGTAAAAACATAAACAATTCAGGTAAACTCATGAAAGGCATAATTCTCGCCGGCGGTGCCGGGACACGACTCCATCCAATCACGGAGGCAATATCAAAGCAGCTCCTGCCGGTTTACGATAAGCCGATGATCTATTACCCTCTCTCGGCGCTGATGCTTGCCGGCATACGCGAGGTGCTCATAATCTCAACCCCCCGCGACCTGCCGAATTTCCGCGCTCTGCTCGGCGACGGAACAAGGCTGGGCATGCAGTTCTCATACCGCGAACAACCTTCCCCGGACGGCCTGGCACAGGCATTCATAATCGGCGAAGATTTCATCGGAAAGGATAATGTCTGCATGATCCTGGGAGATAATATCTTTTACGGACACGGATTTGGGGGCATCCTCAAGGAAGCATCCGCACTGAAGCAGGGAGCAGTTGTATTCGGCTATTCGGTGAATGACCCGGAACGTTACGGAGTGGTGGAGTTCGATGAACAGCTCAGGGCAATCAGCCTTGAGGAAAAACCCGCGAAGCCGAAGTCAAACTATGCCGTTACGGGCTTATACTTCTACGACAATACAGTTGCATCACGCGCACGTGCCCTGAAGCCTTCGCCCCGCGGGGAACTCGAGATAACTGACCTTAACAGGCTTTACCTGAACGAAGGATTGCTTGAGGTTAAGCTCCTGGGCCGCGGTATGGCATGGCTCGACACTGGCACGTTCGACAGCCTGCTGCAGGCTTCCAACTTCATTGCCACTCTGGAGCAGAGACAGGGTCTGAGCGCTTCCTGCATAGAAGAGATTGCATATAAAAACGGATTTATTTCAAGAGACCAGCTCATAGGGCTGGCCACACCGCTGGCGAAGAGCCAGTACGGCCAGTATCTCCTGAAAGTGGCAAACGAACGATTGTAATGATGAAAGTACTGAAAACAAAATTCCCGGGTCTTCTGATAATTGAACCAGATGTCTTCAGCGACGAACGGGGTTATTTTTTCGAGAGTTACAACAATCAGAAATTCTGGCTTAACAACATCACATACGAACCAGTTCAGGACAACGAATCCTGTTCATCAAAAGGGGTGATACGCGGCTTGCATTACCAGGAGGAGCCATTCGCCCAGGCAAAACTGATAAGGGTGATTGAAGGCCGCATTTTCGATGTGGCACTTGACATCCGGAGAGGATCACCCACATACGGAAAGTGGTACGGGCTGATCATCGATTCTGAGAAAAAGCTGCAGTTTCTCATCCCGAAAGGCTTTGCACACGGATTTTCGGTCCTCAGTGAAAAAGCAATAGTACTGTACAAATGCGACAACAACTATTCCGTGGCGCATGAGCGCGGTATAAATGTGATGGATGCTGCACTGAACATAGGCTGGATGGTGGAGAAGGGCAAGGAAATAATCAGTCCCAAAGATGTAAAGCAGCCCCTCTTCAGTGAGATCACAACAGGTTTTACCTTTAAGTGATGAGTACAATCCTTGTCACCGGAGCATCGGGTCAGCTCGGAAGCGAGATCAGGGAACGGTCAGTCCGTTACGGCGGGTACACTTTTGTGTTCACCGACACGGGCGAACTCGATATCACTGACCGTAAAGCCGCAGCATCCTTTATTGCAGAGATCTCTCCTTCATGGATCATCAACTGTGCAGCTTATACCGCCGTCGACAAAGCCGAGGAGGATGAGGAGACCGCAACACTGATAAATGCAGGGGGTGTCGAAAATATCGTCAGCGCCCTTGCCGGATCAGACTGCAGGCTGATACACATTTCCACCGATTATGTTTTTGACGGAACTTCTTCTGTTCCATATCTTGAAGATGACACTCCCTCGCCTGACTCGGCATACGGACGCAGCAAGCTTGCCGGCGAGAAAGCGGCCATGGGCTGGCCACAGACACTGATCATCAGAACCTCATGGCTCTATTCATCATACGGGAACAACTTTGTTAAAACCATTCTCGGGAAGGCGGGCTCAACGCAGAGCATCAATGTCGTATTTGACCAGACAGGGTCACCCACTTATGCCGCCGACCTCGCAGCAGCAATTCTCGAAATCATCAGCGGCGTCATTCAGAACAGGCATGTTTTTGTTCCGGGTATCTTCAACTATTCAAATGAAGGCGTATGCAGCTGGTATGACCTGGCTGTTGAAATTGTTTCCGTGGCAGGCTCGGAGTGCAAGGTGATACCAGTAAGAAGCTCCGCCTACCCGTCGAAGGTCAGAAGGCCGGCTTACAGCGTTCTCGACAAAACCAGGATAAGGGAAAACTACAGTCTGACAATACCGTACTGGCGCACAAGTCTTAATAATTGCATATCAAAAATCAACAGGACATGATAAATATTGACGACATCAGGAAGAGAGCCGCAGCATGGCTTGGAAAAGAGTTTGACGAGCCAACGCGCAATGAAGTGCAGCAGATGCTTGACCATGATGAGAATGCCCTCATCGATGCTTTTTATCAGGATCTTGAGTTTGGCACCGGAGGCCTTCGCGGTATCATGGGTGCCGGAACCAACAGGATGAACCGCTACACCCTGGGTATGGCCACACAGGGTCTTTCCAATTATCTGAAGAAGCATGCCGCCAACCCTGCCTCCGTAAAAGTTGCAATTGCCTATGACAGCCGCAACAACAGCAGCTACTTTGCAAAGGTCGCCGCTGATATTTTCGTGGCGAACGGTTTCACCGCCTTTCTGTTTGAGTCACTGAGGCCAACCCCTGTGCTCTCCTTTGCAATCAGGATGCACCACTGCGATGCCGGCGTCATTATCACTGCCTCACACAACCCCAAGGAATATAACGGTTACAAGGTCTCATGGAACGACGGAGGACAGGTTGTCTCTCCCCATGATAAAGGCATTATCGACGAGGTCAGGAAGATAAAATCCGTTTCGGAAATAGCATCAGGAGGCGATCCTTCAAAAATTGTCATGATCGGTGCCGAGACCGACATCAGGTTCATGGAGGAGGTTAAAAAGATCAGCATCAACAGCGAAATGATCAGAAGGAACGCTGATATGGGAATAGTATATACACCCCTTCACGGCACGGGCTATAAAATGGTTCCGGAGGCGCTGGCAATGTACGGCTTCACAAATGTTCATACTGTCAGGGAACAAAGTATCACGGACGGTAATTTTCCTACACTGCGCTCCCCTAACCCCGAAGAGCCGGATGCCCTGGCCATGGCCGTTGATCTTGCCCGACAAAAGGGCGCTGACCTGGTGATGGCTACCGACCCTGACGCAGACAGGCTGGGTATTGCTGTCCGAAAACCGTCGGGCGATTTCGTTCTGCTGAACGGAAACCAGACCGGAGCTCTTCTCACATGGTACATTATCTCACAGAAGAAACAGAATAAGGAGCTGAAAGGCAATGAGTACATAATCTCCACCATTGTCACCACAGACCTGATGAACCGCATCGCGGAGAAAAACGGAGTGAAATGCTATGATGTCCTCACAGGCTTCAAATTCTTTGCAGAGCTGATGCGCGACCTGGAAGGAAAGGAAAAATATATCGGCGGCGGGGAAGAGAGCTTCGGCTACCTTGCCGGTGATTTCGTAAGGGATAAAGACGCTATATCGGCATGCGCCCTCATTGCCGAAACTGCCGCCTGGGCCCGTGATCACGGTAAATCACTGTGGGAGCTTCTTCTGGATATATATGCGGAGTACGGCCTCTTCAGGGAGAAACTTGTAAACGTTGTGAGAAAAGGCGCTGAAGGAGCCGCTGAAATAAAGAGTATGATGGAAGGATACCGGAACAATCCTCCGGCGATGATCAGCGGAAGCAAGGTAATCAAGACGGATGATTATCTTACCTCGCTCTCCACGGATCTTGCCACCGGGAAAAAGAATCCGCTCATGCTTCCGAAATCAGACGTGCTTCAGTTCTTCCTCGCAGACGGTACGAAGATATCCGTGAGGCCATCAGGTACTGAGCCGAAGATCAAGTTCTACTTCAGTGCAAACACACTGCTGAAAAGCACCTCAGAATTTGAATCAGCCTGGAAATCCCTTGATGACCGAATAGATGCCATAATCAAGGACATGAAGCTCTGACAACCTAAGTCTGAAAGTCTAAAGTCCATAAAGTCTGAGGGTCTGGAAATCAAATGTCTGACTGTCCTGCGGTCTTGCAGTCCTTCTGCCAGATAATTCTTAATTCTTAATTCTTCTTTTTTAATTCCTTGCCCCATACCCCATGCCGCATGCCATTACTCTCCTATTATCTTAACCAGCACCCTCTTCCGCCTCATACCGTCATATTCGCCGTAGAAGATCTGCTCCCATGGCCCGAAGTCCAGTCTTCCCCCTGTAACTGCAACAACAACCTCCCTTCCCATCAGCTGTCGCTTCATATGTGCATCGGCGTTATCCTCAAACCCGTTATGGCGGTACTGGGAATGCGGTTTCTCAGGCGCCAGCTTCTCGAGCCAGGTCTCAAAGTCCTTGTGCAGGCCACCCTCGTCGTCATTGATGAACACGGAGGCTGTAATATGCATCGCGTTAATCAGTATAAGCCCTTCCGAAATGCCGCTCTCGGCAAGGCACTGTTCAACCTGGCCTGTGATGTTCACATAATCCCTGCGGTGCGGGGTCTCCATCCATAACTCTTTTCTGTACGATTTCATTTCAGTATAACTTTAATCTTACTCAATGCTCTTTGCCCCATGCTCCTTGCTGCTTGCTGCATGCCCTTCCACTCCGCCTCCCCTTCAGACTGACAGCTCCCTATCCCGACATACCATGTCGGGACTTAACGGTCGCTTCTCTATTGCCTATTGCCTATTGCCTTATCCTTGAACCACTTATCCGGAAAATTCACCAGGTACACCTTATCTGTTGCCCTCGTCAGGGCTGTATAAAACCATCTGAGATAATCTATTGTCGGCTCCTGCCGGCTGAACCCTCCCTGGTCAATAAAGACCCTCTCCCACTGCCCTCCCTGCGATTTATGGCAGGTTACGGCATATGCAAATTTGATCTGAAGTGCATTGTAGTACGGGTCATTTCGGACAGCCTCAAACTGTTTGCGTTTTGATTTTATCCCGGGATTATCTGCCAGTACAGCAAAGTACAGCTCCCTTGATTTTTCCGGGGAGAGTGATGGAGTGTCCATCATGAGAGTATCAAGCATCACCTTCGCTTCCACTTCCAGCTCCATGTCACGGAACCAGAGCGTCATCTCCGCAAACCGCATACCGTACATCTCCTCAAACCTCCGTATCCTCCTCACTTCGGCAATGTCTCCGTTGGCAATGAATGCCGCCCCCTCTTCCTCCTTTAGCCAGAAATAATTGTTCTTGACCACCATCACGATATCTCCGGTGCTTATCTCCTCCTCCCTGAAAAAGATCCGGTTACGAATGCCCTGGTTATACCTGTTGGCGAGACGGTTTGAGTTGACGACCACGATAGCCCCGTTAGTGCCGCATTTGTCATATGACTCAGACAGCACTTCCAGCAGGTCGTTACCCTGCAGCCGCATAATATCGCTGTAAGTCCCGATCACCAGTTCGGGCACTGAGAGATCACCGTCACTGACCTGCTGCCGCACAGCGGTGGCATTCATTAAGATGCCTGACCCTTCGCTCTGCCTGATTACCTGGCGCAGGTCAAAGCTTTCAAGGGCGAACCCTGTCTCCCGCAACACCTCCTGATCAAGGGCAGGACTGACAACAGACCCTACCGGAGGCAGCTGGGCTACGTCACCGACAAGTATCAGCTTGCAGTTTGTGCCGGTGTAAACATACTCAAGAAGGTCTTCGAGCAGCTTACCGCTTCCAAACGCCGAGGCTTCCGATGATTCGTCAGGTATCATTGACGACTCATCCACAATGAAGTACGTCTCCTTGTGAAGGTTGCGGTCGAGCACAAACTTTCCGACACCGTCGGTAGCCGATTTCTGCCGGTAGATCTTGCGGTGGACAGTACAGGCTTCCTTGCCTGTATAGGCCCTGAGAACCTTTGCAGCTCTGCCTGTGGGAGCCATCAGAACGGACTTCTGCCTGAGCGTGGTGAGGGTGCTGACCAGCGATGCTATAATACTGGTCTTGCCCGTGCCTGCATATCCCGTCAGCAGAAAAATGACATCATTTGTGTTGTTCAGGACAAAGCCTGCAAGCAGCCGCATGCAGTCAGACTGATCCCGCGTGGGTATGTAACCGAGATTTTTCTCAAGAAGCGAATAGATATTCTCCTGTCTCATTTTACCTGTTCAACCTTGTATCAGTCTGATTTTTTTTAAATTTGCATAAAGTTACGCAACAATCGATCAGAAAAGACATGAAAACGGCTCTCAACATCGTATTAACCGTCATCATTTTCGTGCTTGCCTGGCTCCTCTTCCAAAGCATAATGAAACCTATCAGGTTCAATCAGGAAAAAGATGCAAGAGAAGCCGCGATAAAAGAGAGGCTTATTGACATAAGAACGGCACAGGAAGCCTATAAATCAGTAAAAGGTTATTATACAGGGAGCTTTGACACTCTTATCACCTTCCTGAAGGTTGATTCGCTTCCCCTTGTCTTCAAGAGGGGCTCCATTACCGATGAGATGATAGCAGAAGGAATAACAAGTGAACAGATGGCTGTCAAGAAAGGACTGATCAGCAGGGATACAAGCTATATTCCGGTACGTGATTTTGTCTTCCAGGAAGGGTACCCTATTGATGATCTGAGATTTGTTCCGGGTATGAAAGACACGGAATTCAAGATGGCAGCGGGCAGGGTGATGACAACATCGATGGTGCTTGTCAACGTGTTTGAAGCCTATGTTCTGAACGATGTCTTCCTGGGTGACCTTGACCGGCAACTGGTGGTCAACTACAATGAACAGAGGACTAAGACAACCAGTTTCCCGGGAATGAAGGTGGGTGATGTGAAAGTACCGAATAACAATGCCGGAAACTGGGAGGACTGATGAGCCCGTCACAGATATATCCCCTGGAACTCTTAGATGAGACGCTCGACATCAACTCGACTGAAAATTACGACCTGACCCTTGAACTTTCGGAAGAGGGCGTTTCAATCGTTCTGCTTGACCTCCTGCGCGGCAAATATGTAATGCTGAGGCATTATCCCGTTGAGAGACCTGCAGATGACCTTCACCGTTCACTGTCAGATGTGGTTGAAACTGACGATTTCCTGAGAAGGCGTTACAGAAAAGTTTTCATTTTAACCCCGTCTCTCCAGTACACTCTTGTGCCGGCGCCGGTTTATGACCCGGCCCTTAAAGATGCCTATTTCCGTTTTAACCAGACGGCTCAGGAGAAGGCAACAATACTCTCCAATACACTGCCATTCCCGGGAGCAATTGTTGTTTTCAGTCCCGACAGTGAAGCCATGGAAGTGATACACTCAAAATGGCGTGATGTCAATCCCTGGCACCACACCAAACCCCTCCTTCACCATGTTTTTTCAGCATGCCGTTCATCAGACGAAAGGTATGTCCACCTTCATTTCGAAAAGAGTTTTGTCACTGTTGTCATTGTCGAGAAAAAAAACCTTGTCTTCTGTAACAGCTTCGCCTGCACAGCGCTTGCTGATGCAGGTTACTTTCTTTTCAGTGTGCTTGAGAAAAGGGGCGTGGGGAAGGACGAGACTATAAATATCAGCGGGATGCTCGAGCCTTACAGCGAGGGGCATCTGTCAATACTCAATTTTGCGGAGAACGTAAGGTTTTCTGCTCCGCTGATAAGGAAAAGCTTCAGCTACGTCATGAATGAGGTGCACCTGCACCGCTGGCTCAATCTTTTCACTGCTGCATCGTGCGAATAATAGGCGGTTCACTCAGGGGCAGGATTATCGATGCCCCGGCCGGGTACAAGGCAAGACCTACAACTGACCTTGCCCGTGAAAGCCTCCTTAACATTCTTAACAACAGGTATGATTTTTCTGCCGTGACCCTTCTTGACCTCTTTGCGGGTACCGGAGCAATAAGCTATGAGTTTGCATCAAGGGGAACGGGAGATATTGACCTCGTGGAGATCGACAGCCGTAACTGCAGGTTCATCAGCAGGACGGTCCGCAATCTTGGAATAACAAATGCCCGTGTTCACCGCCTTGATGTACGCGACTTCCTGAAGACATGCCATAAACAGTATGATATTATTTTTGCCGATCCGCCCTATGACCTGGCCTGGCTCCCCGGTCTCCCCGACCTCGTGCTGAATTCAGGTGCGGTTAAAGAGAACAGTCTTTTTATCCTTGAGCATCCGAAATCAGAAGATTTTGGAAGTCACTCAAGTTTCTCAGAACACAGGAATTACGGAAGTGTAAACTTCAGCTTCTTTAAGAAGCTTATATGTTAATATTTGCTAAAATATCAATTTTTAGTACTTATTTTCTTCTTTTTTTGAAATCTAAAGTAATGTTTTGAATTTTTAGGGGTCTTTATCTTGAATTTTGCATTTTTTATTAACTCTAAATTTACAAAACATGGGAAAACTACTTTGGACAGTATTGACTTCCTGGTTTCTGGTTTTTTCTGCTTTCGGGCAGCAAAAAACCATCACAGGAGTGGTCACGGACAATACTGATGGTCTGCCTTTAATCGGGGCGACCATTCAGGTAAAGGGAACTTCAATCGGCGCAGCTTCTGATGCAGATGGTAAATATTCCATTTCAGCAGCGCAGGGAGACATCCTGGTTTTCAGGTTTATTGGGATGAAAACTCAGGAGATAGCGGTCGGGGAGGCAGATATTATCAACGTTGCCTTCGACCTTGACAATGTAGGCCTGGATGAGGTTGTTGTCGTCGGATACGGCTCTGCAATAAAGAGGGAGCTTACCGGTGCAATAACGAAAGTAGAGACCAAGGGTATTGCCGAGATGCCGACGGCAAGCTTCGAGTCTGCCATCCAGGGAAAGACCTCAGGAGTGTTCATTGAGCAGGCCAGCGGAAAGCTGGGAGAGACAGTAAAAATGAGGATCAGGGGATCATCATCTGTCTCAGCCAACAACCAGCCTCTTTATGTTGTTGATGGCGTCCCAATCACGACTGAGAGTCTTTCAAACGGCCGACAACCAGCCAACAAGCCCTCTCGCAGACCTTGCGATGACAGATGTTGAATCCATCCAGATATTAAAGGATGCTTCTGCAGCTGCCATCTACGGCTCAAGGGCATCCAACGGCGTTGTGATCATCCAGACCAAAAGAGGAAAGAGCGGGGCAACAAAGTTTGATGTTCAGTATACTACGGGTATGAGCGAGCCAAGCAGGCTGATGGACTGGCTAAATGCAGACCAGTATCTCGAACTGTTCAATGAGTCAATGGACAATGTAACGGATGGCGACGGTTATGTCCTGGGGTGGTTTCCCAAGGATGAATTCTGGGAGTACTTTGTCGGTCCGCAGTGGGATGACGGTTATGACACCGACTGGCAGAGCGAAGCTTTCCAGAAAGGATCGATGAACAGGATCAATGTATCAGCAAGTGGCGGGACAGGCAACACGACATTCTATACAGGGGTCACCTATGATGATACAAAAGGTATACTTCGGGGTAACAGCATGAACAAGCTCAGCGCAAGATTAAACCTTGACCAGAAAGCAACAGAGAAGCTCAGCTTTCGGGGTTCAGATGAACATCATCAGGACAGAGATGGAAAGGGTAGAGAATGACAACGCCTATGCCACTCCCCTGCAGCTTGTTGCCCAGTCACCCCTGACTACGGTATATGATCCGGAAACTGGTGAACTCAATACAGACACAATTTATTACAATGGCCTTATATCACTCAGGGACGGAACAAATAACCAGACTTCCTACAGGTCTCTTGTAAACCTCAATGCACAATACAATATCTTCAAGGATCTCGCTTTCAGGAGCGAGTTCGGGACAGACATATATGACCTCAGGGAGAAAAACTTCTTTGGACGCGAAACAATTGGTGCCGGTCCTGCCGGCGAGGCTCAGAACCGGTCGGTCAGGGTCATCAACTATAACTGGGAAAACTACCTTACATACATCAAGACGTTTGGTGTTCATCACATTAACGTTATGGGAGGTATGTCATACCAGGAGGCCAACTCAACGGGTCAAAAATTTACGGTAAGGGATTCCCAACAGATGATTTCACAAACATAGAAAATGCTGCAGAAGCAACTGTATTCTCAAGCTGGGAAGATGCAACCTCCTTCCTGTCCTATTTTGCCCGTGCCAATTACAAGGTAAATGAGAAGTACTTCTTCACCCTCAGCGGACGTGTTGACGGATCTTCAAGATTTGGTATCGACAACCGCTATGGGTTTTTCCCTGCCGGTTCTGCCGGATGGATCATCACCCAGGAAGATTTTATGGCAGGTATTAAAGAATGTGCTTAGCTACCTAAAAGTGAGAGCCAGCTATGGTATGACAGGTAACTCAGGTATTCCTGATTATGCTCACCTGGCACTGTATACAGGGGTCAACTATGCCGGAAGAAACGGTCTTGAAGCAACACAGCTCGCAAGCCGTGAACTCGGATGGGAAAATACTGCCCAGTTGGATATTGGTCTTGACTTCGGATTTTTTAACAACAGGATCACAGGTGAAATCGATTACTATCAGAAGAAGACAACTGACCTGCTCCTCTACCGGACTCTTCCCTCCACCTCTGGTTTCACAGGGGTTTGGAGCAATGTCGGGGAACTTGAGAACAAAGGAGTGGAATTTGCATTGCATGCAAACATCCTCACGGGCTCATTTATCTGGACGATGGACTATAACATGGCATTCAACAGAAATACAATCCTTGACATAGACGGCCCGGAAATTACACCAAATGGCTTAAACTACGTCATTGAAGGCCAGCCTATAGGAGTTTTCAAATTGGTGAAGTATGCAGGAGTTGATCCCGCCAACGGAGATGCATTGTATTACCTGGGTCCGGATAGCAATGAGACAACCAATAATTATAATCTTGCCGAACCGCAGATAGTGGGTTCACCCAATCCTGACTTTACAGGGGGCTTTAACAACTACTTTCAGTTTAAGGGTTTTGATCTGAACATACTTGTGAGTTTCGTATACGGCAATATGGTTTATAACGGCGCCGGCATCTATCAGTCTGCAAATGCTGACTGGTTTGACAATCAGACCGTTGACCAGATGGACAGGTGGCAGAACCCGGGCGACATCACTGATGTACCCCAGGCACGCCTCTATAGCGGTAACGGAGTAAAGGCCTCAAGCAGATACCTGTCAGATGCATCGTACATCAGGCTGAGAAGCATAAACCTGGGATATAACCTGCCTGCATCACTTGTCAGTAAAATGAAGAATGTCTTCACTGAGAGTATATGTCGGCGTACAGAACCTTTACACCTTCACCAACTATAAGGGCTGGGATCCCGAAGTGAACTATACCGGTACTAATCGCAGTACATCAGAACACAAACATTATCCAGGGATACGATTTCTATACGGCACCGCAGGCCAGGACATATACCCTTGGTATTAACCTCTCATTCTAACCATTAAAATACAATGATCATGAAAAATATGATTACAAAAAATAGAACATGGTTACTGCTGGTGCCCGTCCTGGCGCTGCTCATCTCATGCGGTGAGAAGCTGGATATCGAGCCCAAACAGTCGATAGATGCAGACGTGGCTCTTACCACCCCGGAAAATATCCAGACAACACTAGTCGGAGCCTATCTGACGGCCCGCAGTCAAAACCTCTTTGGCTCACAGTTCAACGAATACAGTGAGCTCTATGCTACCACCGGTGATATGATATTCATCGGAACCTATGAGCAGCCACGCGAGTTTTTTAACAAAGAAGCTACAGTTACAAATGACTATGTAGAGACCACCTGGATTGATGCTTACAAGCTCATAAATACCTGCAACACTATCCTTGATGAAGAGACCCTTGCCATCCTTGATGATGAAGATGACAAATCAAGAATCAAAGGGGAAGCACTTTTTCTGAGAGGATGGGTGCTTTTTGAGATGACAAGGTACTTCGGATTGCCCTATGAGCCCGGACAGACAAACAACCAGCCGGGTGTGCCTATTGTTCTTACGTCTACAAAAGATGTATCTGATGCAGTGAAAGTTGCAAGAAACACGGTGGAGGAGTGCTACGCGCAGGTGGTTGAAGACCTTACAGCAGCACGTGATCTCCTGCCTCCTGAAAATGATGTTTATGCAACCAGCTGGGCTGCACGGGCCGTACTTGCGAGGGTATTCCTTCAGACAGGTCAGTATTCCGCTGCAGCCGCTGAGGCAAACATTATCATTCAGAATGGTCCCTTTGCATTGGTCGGACACCCTCTTCAGGCATTCAACAATACCTCCAATTCACCTGAAGATATATTCTCTTTTCAGAATAATGTAGCTTCCAACACCGCATGGCTTACTGTCATGTACGCCTCTCTCAACGGCATGGGAAGGGGTGACTATGAAATACAGCAGGTATTCCTTGACAGGTTCAGCCCTTCAGATCTGCGCGGTATGTTTCAGGAAGATACAGAGGAATCCTATACTATAGACAATATCACTAAGATGTACTACAAGGGTGTAGGTACAATAATCAACAACGGTGGTATCAATACTGCAAAATGGGGCGACTATTATGCCATTCTCCCTCTTATCAGGCTTGCTGAGATGTACCTGATAAGGGCTGAAGCCAACTTTGAAGATCCGGGAGCCGATATTGGCCCTGACACGCCTACACAGGACATCAACACTATCCGTGCCAGGTCAAATGCTCCTTTATATGCCGGTACGGTGACCAGGCAGCAGATAAGGGATGAGCGTTATTTCGAGTTATGCTGGGAAGGCATCAGACTGCACGATCTCAAGAGATGGAAAGAAACCATAGGAGGTTACCCATATAATGCTGGTAACCTGATACTTCCGATACCATTCAGGGAGATGGAGGTCAATGATCTCCTTGAACAGAACGAATGGTACACCTCAGGCAAATAAACTGAAAGGCAATGACCAGAATTAAAGGAGGGAGCATCCGCTTCCCTCCTTTTTTATTTTCCAAGATCAACCTCTCAACTCCTGTCAACATCAACTGCTCAACCCCTCAACCTTTCAACTTTCAGCCCTTCAACGCCTGCAGAACCCTCTCAGCCGTAAACGGTACCCTGAACAACCGTGCTCCGGTAGCATCAAATATTGCATTACCCACAGCGGCCCCGACTGCTATAATGGCAGGCTCGCCTCCGCCCTGCGGAGCCTGATCCTTCCTGTCAAGAATGACACAATCGATCTTCGGAACCCATGAAAACCTTGGAATCTGATATGTGTCAAAATTCCTGTCGGCAATTTTTCCGCCTTCAAACTTAAGCTCTTCGGAGAATGTGTACCCCAGCGCCATCGTGATGCACCCCTCCATCTGTATCAGTGCACCCTCGGGATTGACACAAAGACCCATGTCCTGGCTGCAGGCAACCCTTATAACTTTTACCTTGCCTGTGCTTTTATCGACTTCCACCTCGGCTATTTCTGCCACCCATGTTCCTGCATCTGTTCCGCAGGCAATGCCTATACCGCGGCCGGAAGGTGTCTTGCCGGGGACATAACCGAATTTTTCAGCGACAGACTTCAGGCAGGCGATCATCTTTTCATCCTTTAGGTTCTTAAGGCGGAATTCAAGCGGATCGGTCCCTGCGGCGGATGCCATTATATCTATCTGCGTCTCCCGGGCAAAGGTGTTGGTGTTGTTGTTGGGTGCACGCCACGGTCCTGTTCCGAAAGGATGGACAGGATATTTTGCCTTGTCCTCGCCGTAACTGGTGACTTTCATGTCCGGCACATCATAGATCACCTCTGCTCCCCTTGTGCCGGCGAGATACACATGGTAATCCCACATGGCTATTTTCCCATCCTTGCCGAGGCCTGAATTGACTTTTACCACCGACGCCGGGTGGAATATATCGTAAAAGAATTCCTCATCGCGGGTCCATGCGACCATTACAGGCTTTCCTGTCATGCGTGCCAGCCTGGCAGCTTCGATGCCCTGATCGTATGCGCTCTTCCCTCCGAAGCCTCCCCCGACAAAGGGTGTTATAACACGCACATTCTCACGGGTAAGGCCAAGCTCCCTGACAATAGCATCCTGCAATCCAAATGGCGACTGCGTGGCAGCCCATACTGTAAGCTTTTCTCCCTCGAAAGCGGCTAGGGCTGTGTGCGGCTCCATCGGAGCATGTGCAAGATACGGATCATGGTATTCATGCTCAAAGACCTTGTCGCACTTCAGGCGACCGGCCCCGATGTCTCCGGCACTCCTTGCAACATTGACCCGGTACTCTCCTTTGTTGATGTAGTCATACAGGGTTTTGTCACTGACCTTCAACTCATCGAATGAATATTCGGCGTTAATCTGAACTATGGCGAGATCAGCCAGGTAGCGGTCTTCGCTCAATACGGCAATAAAATCACCGTCGCGCACAACCTTAACACCCGCGATCTTCTCTGCCGGTGCTACATCCACAGAGACCAGTTTCGCCCCATGTGAGGGAGGTCTGAGAATCCTGGCAAAAAGCATCCCCGGAAGCTTGAGGTCACCCGCATATTTTGCCTTTCCGGTCACCTTGTCATACGCGTCACTGTGTTTCAGTGGTTTTCCGACAAGTGTGAATTTTGAATAGTCCTCTACGGGTGGTTTCACATCAAGGTATTTCTCGAGTTTCTTTCCCCTGGCCAGCTCCGCATAGGTGATACTCTTTTTTGGATCCTTTGTATCAGCAATGACACCTTCCTTCACTTCGAGCTGACCGACTGGCACACCCAGCCGTTCTGCCGCCATCCCTGTCAGGACAGCCCTGGCCTCCGCTGCTGCTGCCCGCATGTTCGGTCCGAAGGCCCTGGTCGAGAGTGATCCCCAGGTGCCCATGTCATAAGGACACAGATCTGTGTCGCCCATGATCATCTTTACCTTTTCAAGCGGCACATTCAGTTCATCAGCCATCATCTGTGCAAGCGAGGTGATGATTCCCTGTCCCATCTCAATCTTTCCGGTGAAGCAGCTTACCGTTCCATCCTCTGCTATATGGAGGAATGCATTGTAGTCCTTCGTGAGTGACCTTCCCTGCTGGGCCGGTGATGCAAGGAGATCAAGCGCATTCCACGGCTGAAAGAAAATAAATATCCCTCCGCCGAGAATTTTGAAGAAGCTTCTTCTTTTCATTCCCGATGATTTTTCGCGGGATGTCTGATTTGTTGTTTCCTGTGATTTTTTCATGGCTACTTCCCTCCTTTCATTACTTTGGATGCATCTGCCACGGCGTCTATGATACGCGTGTGCGCTCCGCACCTGCACAGGTTGTCTTCAAGGCCGTCGATGATCTCCTGCCTGGTAGGCGACTGGTTCTTATTAAGCAAAGCAACAGCCGTAATTACCATTCCCGGCGTGCAATAACCGCACTGCAGGGCATCATGATCAGCAAAAGCCTGCTGGACAGGATGCAGCTTGCCGTCTTCTGCCAGGCCTTCGATAGTTATGACGCTCTTGCCCGCCACGTCGCTGACAGCAAGCGTGCATGACCTCACCGCCTCGTTATCTATCAGAACCGTACACGTACCGCAAAAGCCTATTCCGCATCCGTATTTTGTTCCTGTCAGCCCGAAGTGGTCCCTCAGAACCCACAGAAGGATCCTGTTCGGGTCACTGACCAGTTCAGTATCCTTGTTGTTCAGTTTGAACCTGATTGTCTCTTCCATGTCTGTGATGATTTGTTTATATGGTTATTATAATCTTCCAGGGTATCAATATCCTTTAGGATAGACGGATTATCTGTCACAACTTCCAGAAGGTCATCAGGGTGTCTTCGAAGAAGTCCTTTCAGTCCTTCAGGATCATCAAAGTTAATGATCTCATCGCGGTATTTTTTATCTGCCATCAGGGGGTGTCCCCGTTTGTTCTCAAAAACAGGAACCAGGATACCCTTCCCTGATGTATTATAGAGGTTAATCATTTTGTTTATGACTGAGGTCTCAACCATTGGCTGATCACCAAGAAAGACCATGGCAGCGCGAAAGTCGCCGGGTAAAAATTCAAATCCGTATTTAACCGACGAGAGCATTCCGTCTTTGAACTTGCCGTTATAACAATGCATGACAGGAAACCTTTCGATCACCTTCAGTACCTCCTCCTTATGCGAGCCAAGAACAGTAACCACCTTTTCAACATCAGAAGCCAGGACGTTTTCAAGCACCTTTTCAATGATTGTCATCCCTTCATATGGGAGTATCATTTTAGGGGTGCCCATCCGCCTGGACTCGCCTCCGGCAAGTACTATCGCCCAGATTTCTTTCATCTTCAATAGGTTATCGGTTATCTGTTATCCTCTACTGCCTGCCCTGCAATCTGAAGCTCCCTATCCCGACATACTATGTCGGGACTTTACGGTCGCTTCTCTACTGCCTATCTGCCTTATACTGAACCAGTTGCGCAGCAATGCTCACAGCAATCTCTTCTATAGTTTTTGATCCTATCTCAAGACCAATGGGAGTGCATATTTGCTTCCACTGTTCTTCAGTTGCCCATTTGTTTTTTATGAATTCCTCATGCATCTTAGCCACCTTTTTTTTGCTTCCCATCATCCCGACATATGCAGCCGGACTGCCTATGCACGGCCTGAGGGCATCGGCATCATGATTGTGTCCGCGTGTAACAATGGCAATGAATGTGTTGTTATCCTTTCTTTCTTCCTGCATCGCTGCTCCGATATCCTTCACGACAATATTGTCGGCATCAGGGAGGTTGGAAGGATTTGCATATTCCTTCCTGTCATCGATTACAGTCACCTCAAAATCAAGCAGTCTGCCGAGGTGTGACAGCGCTCTTCCGATGTGTCCCGCCCCGGCTATTACCAGCCTTTGAAGAGGCATTACAGGCTCAAGGAAGAACTTTGCAGATTGTTTCTCGCCCGGAACCGGGATGTCAAGTTCCTTATACGATGCACCGGCTGGCGATGAAAGGAGATTACTGACTTCCTGCATGATTTTCCCCTTAAAATGATCAGGCAATGGCAGATCTGTTGCGGTATTAACCCAGTAGCGACTTAGCATGACATGAGGATCTCCCCAGGCAGTTACCCTGGTAAGCAGCACTCCCGGATTGCCTGAAGCAAGCGACTTTTTCATTTCAATGAAAACCGGCAGGTTTCCTAGAGGGTCAGCATCGACAAGTATTGAGATTGTACCTCCGCATACAGCTTCTTCCTTCATTTCGATGTCGCTGTCCAGCGAAAAGTGAAGGTATGCTGATTCTTTCGTCAGGGAGCATTTGCCGGCATATTCCTGTACTTTGCTTTCGACTATACCACCTCCGACCGTTCCGGCAACCAGGGAGTTTCGTACGAACAGTGCTGAGCATCCCGGTTTCTGGGGTGTTGAACCTTTGCTTGCGGTTACGGTTGCCAGGACAAGTCCCTGTGGCTGTTGTTCCGGTTCTGTGATCCGGAGGTAGATATTTTTCATTTGTCTGTAATCAAACAAATATAATAAACCTGATTGAAATGCATCACTGCAGGCTGGAAGGATGAACCTGGCCATCGTATCGTGACAGTCAATTACAGGCAGATTCAGAACATGAGTGATTTATTTAAACAAAAATATTTTGAGGTAATGAAAAATGAATTAATTTTGCATCTCTTTTGGTGCGGTAGTTCAGTTTGGTTAGAATATCGGCCTGTCACGCCGAGGGTCGCGGGTTCGAGTCCCGTCCGCACCGCTAGGAAAATAACGTAAGGCCTCTGTAAATCAGGGGCTTTACTCATTTAAGGAAGTGACGCTGTGTCCAAAGTTGTGTCCATCAGTAAAAAATAAATGTTTCCCCGGTAACGTCACTTTCGTCACCGGACATGAAAAAGGTAGCTCCGTAGTCAATTTTTGTGAAAGTTGTCTGATAAATCCCTAGTCAGGGGATGTCTGCATTTCTGAATAGGAGCTGCCCGTAAGTCAAAGATAGTAAAAAGCCCCAGGAGCTAATTTCGGAGGGCTATCTCGTTACGATTAAAGCACAAGAAAACTATTTCTTAATGATAGTTACAATTAACCCCTCTTCCGTATCTTTTTGGGTACATGTTGAACCCATGTATTCCGCAAGTTTTGAAATGCACAATTCAAAAAAATTCAAATACTCTTTATAGGTCACATTGAAAAGTGTAAGACTTTCTTGAATAGAGGGATAAAAATTCTTTACAAGAATTACTATTTTGCCTTCTGCTTGCTCCAATATTTCTACCGTCCCTTCGGGATTGATAATGACCCAATTGTACAACATGCCATTTACGAAGCCATCAAATCCAACTTCTTTATTCCATGACACTTTTACAATTTCTCCTACGTATGAACCTGCGTCTTCAACAGTTTCACCCAGGGACTTGGCATAGCTTACCAAAACTATATATGCAGCATTCCACTGCCAGGCAGAACTTTGGTATTTCTGCAGGTCAGTAGGAGTAGGGATTGTAAACTTCCCTTGTGCAAAGGTCATCATTGCAAACAGAGAAACACAAAGAATTGCGATTAGTTTTTTCATTTTCTGTGATTTTAGTTATATCAATTTTACACCAGCAAAAAGCCGAAGTCAAATTTATTCTTACTCGAAATTTTCTTATGGTAAGTTCGACCCTTTTTGGATAACTGACGTTGCTATGCGTCCCAAAGATTGTTCTCTGTGTGCCAAAATTAAAAAAGCCCCCGGAGCTGATGTCCGAGGGCTAAAAAAATGATTAAATGGTCACCGGCTTAATATTACCTCCATTTCTTCCTTGTAGACTACACCTTCATAGGTTTCCTCAAATGAATACTTTAAAGTTAATTTGGTTTCACTGACGGTGAAATCCATATTGATAAAATCATCTTCAGGCATTTTAATTTTTAAAATGTCTCCACTAATCTCCCAGGTAAAAGTTTCTTCCACAGCACCATTTGCGTATACCTTTCCTGTTCCACCTTCCAGGAACTGAACATCTTCATCACCTGGTTCATAGGTATAATTTTCTTCATCAGTTTGCACACCGTTTTCATAAGACGTGCGATGTAGTGATTCTGTACTCCATTTACCAATAAGGAGCTCTCCAGGAGTCTTTTCATCTTCACAACTTGTTAAAGACAAGGCGAGAAGAAATAATGATGAAACTGTTACGCAGAATATTTTTTTCATAGTTGAGGTGTTTTAGTTTAAACCATATAAATTATTAAATAACAGACTTTTATCTCCAAAATTTGCCCGCTATCAATTTTTCGGGCTGGTACTGATACAAAGTTCGACCACACTTTAGTAACTCAGTGTTCCATTTGTTCCAAAGATTGTTCTCTGTGTGCCAAAATCAAAAAGCCCCCGGAGCTGATGTCCGAGGGCTTACAGTAACTACTTCACGCAACGATAACAAGTTTCCCCAGTATCCCTTTGGCATTCCGACAGGTCTGCATAGCAGGTGTTTGAATTGTCACTCGTGTATGGATAATCACCATGACAAGAACAAACCGTCCAAGTGAACCCCTCCTCACAACTAGACAATGTTACTGAGCCAAGAATAAACACTATTATGCTTATTTTCATTAAAATCCGTGATTTGTACAATTTTCTCATATCATTAACATGTAGAGGTCCTTTGAGCATGCAATATTCAAAGTTACATCACCAGAAATCAGAGGTCAAATCTTTAAACAAAGTTCGACCTAAGTTTTAAAACTGATTGTTCTAATCGTCCCAAAGATTGTTCTCTGTGTGCCAAAATCAAATAAAGTCTCCCCTGAGGTACAATGGTTTTGAAACCTTCAGGGGAGACAGGCCACACTCAAGACACAACCACTTTAGCCGTATTGTTCTTTATTTCTTACTCCATCGGCAGATCGTTGAAATCCATTCCGATGGACGCATATTATTTTCCTTGGCTTCTGCCAGGATAACGGAATTGTCAATGAATATCCGGGTCACACTGCCGTCTTTTATCTGTAACCCTGACAGATAATTACGATTAATAAGCCTCATTGTCTCCGTCCGGTCAATGCCGTAGAACTTGGAGAACTCATTGATCCCCATGAGATCGGATCTGAATACTATTTTGTGCATCATAATTGTTGGTATGTTCAAATGATCATATAATATTTCTTAAAGCATCAAGGGGCTGAGGTTTCGGTACCGGTGGCATAAATTTACAGACCCGCCTCCCCTTTTTGTTTTCACTCATTTATACCATGATTGGAGCGATGATTTTGGGCAGATTGCTAAATGAATTATAATCTGATGCATTATTTATTCTAAAGATTTACGACTTGAATTACTTTAAAAAATAAGCTTATGAAAGAGTATTCTTATGCTGAGAAATCCTATAGTAGTATTTGGGGATTTAAAAAATATTGCAGTTCCGAAGAATTTGAGACCCTTAAGAAAGAAGTTTCAGATTTCTGTAAAAATAATAGATCGTTACCCGTTTCAGAGCAAAAAAAACTCTTCGACGAAAAATATGGGCACATTGTGAAAACTCTCGAAAATGACATAATGTATAAAATGTTATGCTCAATTGATAGTAAAGTCCTGTTTTTCGTTATCCTAACCGTGCTTAGCCTGATCGGAACTTTAATAACCGTTCTAACTCAATAGTACCATACATTTTCTGATCCAATTTTATACAATAATCTTAGGGGTGCCGTTTGCAGCCCATCCGCATCGCAGAAAAACAAAATGCCCTTTGCCATCCGGCAAGGGGCTTTAGTTTTGCAATAACAACTTAAGGCCTGTCAGGATTTAAGGCCGGAACTTTCTCCACCAGGTATTGCATCGATCAGATTTTCCCTTTCACGCAGTGCACTCAGCTCCTTTTTCATGATATCAGTGGTCTTGGAATCGATTTTATAAAATATCATGAATAATGCGCACGACATATATAGGATACCGGGAATAACAGAGACCAGCAGTTTAATACCGGTGATCGCAGTCTCTGACTGAACTGCATTGGGTACAAATTTTGAAATTGCAAGTATCCAGCCTGCAATGGCCGCACCAATCCCCCATCCGGCCTTCTGGGCAAAAACAGCAGCCGAGAAGTATAATCCTGTTGCCCGCCTGCCTGTTGTCCATTCCCCGTAATCAGCCGCATCGGCAATCATGGTCCACAACAGGGGAACCGCCGGTGCATAAGCCATCTTGGCAATAATGTTAAAAGCATAAATAGTAGTGAGGTTGTCTACCCCTGGAAGATAAATCAGCATAAAGAAGAGCCCCGAGATCAGCGAGCTGGCGATAAAGACATTTTTATTCCCAAAGCGTTTGGCCAGAGGTTTTGAGAGCGGCAAAGCAACAATCAGGGCAACGGTTCCAATTACATTAAACAGCTGCACATTGTTTTCGCGGCCCAGATAGTATTTGAAATAATAGGCAATTGCCGCATTTTGCATGGCAAACATGATGAATGAAATAATGCCTACAAGGGCCAATATTATCCAGGCTTTGTTCCTGAACAGATTTCTAATGTCAGCTTTCAGTGAATTCACCTGCTCTTTGGGAGGTTGAACACGCTCCCTGGCTGTATTAAAGGTGATAAAAAAGAATATTAAGCTCAGGCCTGCAAACAAAATGACAGTGTACTGGAATCCCTGGGCTTTATCACCACCGCCGAAGAATTCGGCCAAGGTCAGTGCCAGCCCGGTAACAACAAATTGCCCGGTGAAGCCGGCGATGAAGCGATAAGTATTCAATCCTGCCCTTTCATACGTATCATCGGTCATTACAGCTCCCAAGGCTGAATAAGGCAGGTTAATAGTTGCATAGGCCGTCATTAAAAGAATGTAAGTTGCTCCGGCGTAAAGAATCTTGCCCGTTTCGCCAAAATCAGGCGTTGTAAAAGTCAGAATAGCCAAAACAGCATAAGGAACAGCACCGAACAGGATATATGGGCGGAATTTGCCCCAGCGTGTTTTGGTCCTGTCGGAAATTATCCCAATTACCGGATCAATACCCATGTCCCAAAACCTGGCGATAAGCATAATAGTGCCTGCAGCAGCTGCAGAAATGCCATACACATCGGTATAAAAGAACAAGAGCCAGAATCCGACCATGTCCCAGACAAAGTGGGAAGCGGTATCGCCCAGACTGTAACCAACTTTTTCTTTAAAGGAGAGTTTCGCAGTTATTTTTTCCATGATGTCTTTACATTGGAAAATATGTATGCACTAAAGATAATGTTCCTTTTTATACTATTTATTGATTGGCAGCGGGTTTACTTTTCCGTCCTATCTCTTTTGCCCAATCGCCTCTGAATATTATTTTCTGATCGTGAATTTTGAAACTGCACTTTCCGTATTGAACTGTAACCCCTGCAGAGGCATTTACAACCCAACAATTATCGGGGATCTTAAAAAAGCGCTCAAACTCAATGTTTTTCTTTTCAAGCTGATCTTTAATTGAAACGGTTGCCTGTTCGCCAACTTCCCAACCAATATGGGTATTGTAACTAACCCGTACTTCATCAGCCAGTTTAAAAGCCTCTTTCGATTGAATTTTTGTTTTCACACAGGCTATCTTTCCGTCATTAAGGTCTTTACCGGGCGTAACTTCAATGATCAGGGTGGGTAATTCAACAGGCTTATCGGAGGCTAAAATCATGATGGATTCAGTTTTGACCACCTTATTCTCCTTGTTATAAAACTCAAATGCAAGCTCCATGTCCTCAGTTCCTTTTGGCGAGATGCTGAGCTGGCCGGCAAAATAGCCTTCTTTGACTAAGTTTTCTGAAAACAGCACTTTATCGTTTAGCTTTACGGTTACTTTGCTCACATCTTTATCAGTAAAAAGCTCCAATGGGATTTGCCCCGATTGATAAATACCATTGTTTTTGGGGCTGATAATCAATGCTTTCATGTAATCGCGCATGGCAAACCAAACCGGACGTGGTGTACCGAATTTATCATTAGCATCGCTGTAGCCCCAGAAACCAAACCATTCTTCGGGTTGCTCGGCGTTGTGATAATGGGCATCGCCGCCTTTCCACCAGCCATCGGCGTAATAAAACGGACACATGCCTGTGGCTCCCGCATCAATCAGATCACGGTAATTGGCAATAAGGCCATCGCTCTGCTGAACAAGTGTATTGCCACCGTAACGGCCAAATCCTTTATGCGAAACGGAATATCCGAATTCGGTGCAAATAAAGGGTTTCGCAGTATCTCCATTCAGGCTGATCAATCCTTTGACATAATCCTTAAAACCCATGGTAGCCGTCTGAGCTTCAGTGTGATCGTAACAATTATAGGCATATACATCAAAGATATTTTCATCAATATAATCGCTTATCATGGCGTTGGCAGAAATGGTTACAGGAACGCCGGCATGTTCTTTATGAATAATATCCGTTAAAGTTTTCATCAATTCCACAAAAGCTTTTCCGGTAACTTTGTGAATATGATCGGTTTGTGGTTCATTCAGAATGAGGTAAGTAATGATGCAATCATATTTTTTGGCATAACTCATTACCCGCATCAGCTTCTCCTGACATTCCCGGATAAATACCGGATCGCCATAGTCTCCCTCCGGATTGATATCAATACCCATAATCAGTTTTAAACCCGAAGCCTGAACAAGTTTTAGCTGTGGTTCAGAGAACTGGCTCCAGGTTCGAATGGCATTGTAACCACCCTCTTTAATCACTTTAAGGTCGAATTTCATCAAATCCAGATCATCGGCCCGTACACCCTCGTAAGGATGCTGGCCAGGACGTGCGCCAATTTCATACCCAAGGGCTTTGATAAAATATTTTTCGCCATTCAGGTAGTACCAGTTGTCCTTTATTTCCAGTTTGGTTTTTGTTTGTGCAAACCCTGAAAACAAAACCAGCTGGCATAATAAAAGGATTAACCCGACTTTGTTTTTCATCTGGCTCCGTCCGAAGGGAGCCGAAAAACGGCAGAAAAGGGAGATTTCAGTCATGGGACCTTATATTCATATTACATTAATTGTAAATATAAATGGGTTCTTGCTTTTTTCAAAATTTAATACTCCCGGTACTCCTGACTGGCTGAGCACTCAGGTTATTCCGTAACAACGATGGTTTGTATTGCCTGGGCGCTTATCCGGACTTCAGCAGAACGATTACCGAGCGACAGCCTTATGTTTTTTGATACCGGATTCATGTTTAATATTACGACAGCAACAGATCCGTCAGGATTTTGTGCTGCAGTTACCATTAATGAAGGGTCGGTGTTTTCAAATCCTATGCGTACGGCACCCGGCCGGATAAATTTACTGAAATGTGCCATCGCATAAGTACAAAGGCGTAAAGTAAACTTCATCCTTCTCCGGATCAACTATTACTGGTGCAACACACCAGTTTTTAAACCAGTTGGGGCCGCCCTGCCTGTCTAAAACCATATTCCAGTCTACCCAGCCATCTACCCAGTTATTCATACAGCCGATAATATCCCTGGCATAGCGATAAACCGGAACATATTTAGGATGAAGCATTTTCTGTTCCGGAGGTGCCCAATCCCATCCCCAGTCTGTTGCTTCTTCAGACCAGTACCACTTGTCATCCTGCCAGTGAGGCACTTCAGCATCAACACAAGCTTCAGTCTGAATTAGATGCTTTCCCGGAGCCATATCGTGCGTAAGGTTCAATGATTCAGGAAACCAGTCGACTGTGCTTGCATACCAGTGAACTGCAAAACCATCGAAGCACTTTGACGATGATTCGTCACTGTAAATAATCTTTGCCCATTCTTCCAGCTCCTTTCCGCGATTTTGGTCATAGGCAAGTACTTTCACCTTTTGTCCATCGGCTTCCAGCCTGGGACCGAGGTGATTTTTCACAAAATCCGCCATCTCTTCAGGGGTATAAATCATGCTCTCCCAGTTGCCGGAATTTCCCAGAGGCTCATTTTCTACCGTCAACCCCCAGATATCAATTCCTTCCTTCTTATAAGCATCGATATATCTGGAGAAGAACAAAGCCCAGCAATCGTAGTATTCAGGCAGTAATTTACCTCCCCGCCAATCGTTGTTGTCTTTCATCCAGGGCGGTGCGGTCCAGGGCGAAGCGATAATCTTAAATCCCTCTTCTGAATGGGTCATTGCATCCCTGATCATCGGAATTAAATCGTCGCGGTCCTCGTCTATTGAAAAATGTTCCAGATTCATGTCTCCTTTGACTGGTGCATAAGAATAATTCCCCAGAGAAAAATCACAGGAATTGATATGGGTGCGCGTTAAGGAGTACCTGGCGCCTTTTGATCCAAAGTAAGCCTCTAAAATCGAATCACGGTTCTTCCTGCTCAACCGGTTTAACAAATAAGCAGACGCCTCCGTAAACGACCCTCCAAATCCAGTGATGGTCTGAAACTTATTGCCGGGTAACAGCAGAACGGATACTGCTTCGCCTCCTGAAGGAAATTCAGTTATTCTTTTAAGCTTATTGCCATTTGCAGATGTTTCATAGACATCGACTGTCAGCTTATTTTGTTTCATATTGCAGCTCATCGAAATGATAATCAGAGAACTTACCAGGTAAAATTTAAATCTTTTCATTCTCTTATAAGTTTATCTGATCCATCATAAGTTTAAACATTTGGAACATAATGTTTCAATATTTGACAGTTAACCGGGGAAGAAGTGCCTGTTATTAATTCTCTTCCGTGTAAACTTTTATGTAATCAATAAACATTGTTTGAGGGAAAGGAGTCTGGCTTGTCGGGAAGCCCAGATAATTACCACCCACAGCTACATTCAAAACAATATAGAAGGGATGATCAAAAACCCAGTCTCCGGTTAACATTATCAGGAGTAATCCTCTGGTAAAGGATGCTGTCGACAAAAAAATCAATATAATTCTCTCCCCATTCAACAGCAAACAGATGGAAGCTGACATCAAACCGGCTATTCTCAAGCGCAAAGCTTTTAGTAATTGAGGCAGATCCTGAATAACCCGGACCATGCACCGTGCCATTGACAATGTATGGTTTTTGTCCACGGAGTTCCATAATATCAATTTCTCCGCATTGAGGCCAGCCTTCGGTTTCTGAATTTGAGCCAAGCATCCAGAATGCGGGCCAGATACCCGGACCCCAGGGAGTTTTAATGGACGCTTCAATACGACCGTAGGTTTGTTCAAATAACCCCATGGTCTTAATGCGGGCAGAAGTAAAAGCTGAACCGGCATATAGCTCACTTTTAGCAGTAATCGCCAAATTACCGGTACCATCCATAGCTATATTGGCGGTCCGGTCTGTATAGTACTGCAATTCGGCATTGCCCCAGCCATCGTTGTTTGGTCCGGTCCCGATATCAAATATCCATTTTGAAGCATCAGGCGATTCTCCGGCTGAACCATTGAAATCATCACTCCAAACTAATTGCCAGTTACGTTGTTCAAGTTTCTGAACATTGTCTGTTTCACATCCGGACAGCATTAAAAGCAATAATGCAAAAGTGGCTGCGGGAAGTGTTTTTATGCTATGTTTTTTCATAACCTTATTTTTTTGATGGATGAATTTAAATGCATTGCTGTAACAACTACTTCTTGCTGGAGCTGAAAGTTATGTTATCAAAATATATCACGTTATCAGAAGTCCTCGCCTTGAAATCAGGGAATACTATAATCTGATCATATCCTGCTTGTACCTGGGCAGTAAAATCGAATCTAAGTTCCTGCCATGCATTTACAATTGTATTCGGAACCTTGATTTCTCCCATAGACCAGCCATCAGATTTCGCAAATTTTATTCCAACATCACTCAGGACAGTTTTATACACCATTATTCTGACTATACAGTGGGCGGCATCTAAAGTAAATGTACCCATGGCGCCATGCTGTGTTTCACAGCCAGCCCACTGCGCACCTGCCTGAAGTGCTGTGAATTTAGCCACGGTTTCAGATGTATTCACTCCTGTTTTATCCGGGTTTGGAACAAACTGTAATGCCGGATTTGTTGAGTTTTCAAACACATTCCAGGTCCATGCTGCTCCATATCCGGATGATTCAAAATCAATTGGACTACCAAGGGTGTATGCACTAGTCCCCGACTTATAGAAATAAATATTATCGATAAAGATATCTCCATTTCCTTCAAATTTAAGCTGGAATACATTCGCCAGGTCTACGGGAGAAAAAGAAGATAATGGTATATCCACACCTGACCACCCTGATGTCGGGACAGTTAAGGTAAAGGATTTTTCAACCGGTCCGGGACTGATAAGGAAAACGTTCAGCAGAGTTGAATTGGCCGTCCAGACATCCAGATGCAGATTACCCATCGCGGAAACATTCTGGTTGCTGCCTAATACAATTCCCTGATAATTTAATCCGGCATATTTAAGTGTATTGTTCCCGGAGACAGGGACCTGTGAAGCAACAGTAGTTTGTCCCCAGTTGGGATTAAGATCTGTTCCTGCCACGTTGGTATAGGCATCGCTGAATACTGAAATAACATCTGCTGCACTCCGTGTCGGCGTCGGTGCCGCTGTTGTCGGCTCTGTCGCTGAGCCACCTCCGCTGAAAGTTATGTTATCAAAATATATCACGTTATCAGAGGTCCTTGCATTGAAATCAGGAAATATTACTATCTGATCATATCCATCCTGCAACTGGGCAGTAAAATTGAATGTAAGTTCCTGCCATGCATTTACGACTGTATTGGGAACCTTAATTTCTCCCATCGACCAGCCATCTGATTTCGCAAATTTTATTCCCACGTCGCTAAGGACTGTTTTATACACCATTATTTTGACTATGCAGTGGGCGGCATCCAAATTAAATGTACCCATGGCGCCATGCTGTGTTTCAGAACCAGCCCATTGCGCACCTGCCTGAAGTGCTGTGAATTTAGCTACAGTTGAAGATGTATTCGCTCCTGTCTTGTCGGGGTTGGAGACAAACTCCAGTACCGAATTTGTAGAGTTTTCAAACACATTCCAGGTCCAGTCTGCTCCAAATCCGGATGGTTCAAAATCAATTGGGCTACCAAGGGTGTATGCACTAGTCCCTGACTTATAGAAATAAATATTATCGATGAAGATATCTCCGTTTCCTTCAAATTTAAGCTGGAATATATTCGCTAAATCCACTGGTGAAAAAGAAGATAATGGTATTTCCACGCTTGACCACCCTGAGGTAGGTACAGTCAAACCAAAAGGTTTTTCAACAGGCCCGGGACTTATCAGGAAAACGTTCAGCAGAGTTGAATTGGTTGTCCAGACATCCAGGTGCAGAAAACCCATATCGGAAACATTCTGGTTGCTGCCTAATACAATTCCCTGATAATTTAGTCCTGCATATTTAAGGGTATTATTCCCGGCAACAGGGATCTGTGAAACAACTGTGCTTTGTCCCCAGTTGGGATTAAGATCTGTTCCGGCCACGTTGGTATAGGCATCGCTGAATATTGAAATAACATTGGCAGCATTCCGCGTAGGCGTAGGAGCTGCAGTAGTCGGCTCTGCTGCACCGCCTGAACCTTTATAGAAATAAACATTATCTACGTAAACGTTTGGTATATCACCTGAAAGGACCATCTGTGCCAAATGAGATTTGCTTGTTAATCCCGTAAAGCTCGACATGGGGATATTCAGGCTAACCCATGATCCTGTAGATAAAGTAGGACTGGTTACGGAAATTTCAGAGCTTGAATCATCACCGCCGCCATAAACGCCATTTGCTCCAAAATCAATTAACATAACCTTAAACGTTTTACCTGCAGTAGGATCAGGCGTCCATATATCCATGCGGAAATAAGTCATGGCACTTGCATTGATTTGTTCAGATGTAAACTCAATACCCACAAAGTTCAGGTTCTTATAACGTATTGCATCATTTCCCTGTATTTGAACAAACTGATTTTCCGCGGTTGAGTATAACCAGTGAGTATTCCATGTATCCACTTTAACATTTGTATAGGTGTTGCTATACAGTGATATCACATCCTGACTGTCCTGGGTAGGAATTGGAGCGGGTTCTTCCGGGCCAACCGTTTGGCCTATTGAATTGATTGTCAATGAGCCCTTCGCATCCGAATCCCCTACTTTGGCTGTAATTACAGCCGAACCGCTGTTAACTACCAAAACCTTTCCCAGATTGTCTACCGAAGCTACGGAGCTGTTGGATGATTCATATGTGAAATATGAATTGGCCAGGCTGACTTTTTGATCAACGCCGGTAGGCAGATTAAATGTACCATACAAATCTGCAACATAATATACTTCACCATTTTCAGCCCCGTTTTTAACAGAATCCCGCCCGTTAAAAATTCCGAAGTTCGCATGGGCAATTGTTCCTAAATTTTCAAACTTAACCTCATCAATCCAGATTGTATAGCCTCTTTCATTTTGAGGTGCTGCTGAGTAAAAAAACATCCCTCTTTCTTGCTGAAGCACGGAAGGGTCGGGGAAAGGGATGTAATATTGCATCCAATTTGAGTTTAAGGCTACATTTGTTGCAGTAACCTTGTATTTTGATTCTCCCATATCATTGCCAAAGCCTACTTCGTTGAGTTTTGCCGGTTGAGAGGCTTTTGCCCAGAAAGTAAGCACATTGTATTCTGACAGATCCCGACCCGGATTTGTTCCAAAAACACCACCGACATAAGAACCATTTGGATCACCCTGATCGGGAACGTCAAATCTCATTGAAGCGGTGCCGTTGTATTTAGCGTCTTTATCTACACTGAAGGCTGTTACTTTTGAGGTTCCATACGCAGAATAATACAATCCTGCACTAAATCCATCAATGAAAACCTCAGGTGTTGTCGGATAGGTTGCTAATTCCAACCCATCAAGTTTTCTTTCGCAGCTAACTGCTACCAATAAGAATATGATCAACGCAGTTATTGGATAATAGGATTTTATATTTTTCATAAGAGTAATTTTTAAGCTTATTTACCAATATTGAAATGAACGTACATTCTGATTTCCCATTCATTGCCATTTCCATATCCTACTGCAGTAGGATCAGGCACCCATTCGCCAGAGCTATTCAGTGTTTCTGTCGGGCTGTACCGAGGAGAATATTGGTCAAGTGAACGCCAGGTTCCCCGTAATCCTATTCTTGTTTCTGGCAGAATAAACCAATTTGGCTTTCCAACTGTGGTTGATAAGTCTGCCATTAATTGGAGGGGATAGGTTAGGTTAAAGTCACGATGATAATCGTAAGGGCCCCAATCATTCACTTTGACAACTGAAGTAAGTTTGACTTTTACGATAAATCATTCTTATATCAGTACCAAAGCGTTGAATTAATCTTTCGTCACTTCCGTTTGATTGGGCATTACCCCCATACAGATTAACAATAAGTCCTAAGTTGTGAGTTAAACTTGATACAATCCTTGAACTGACTTCCCATAGATCCTGTGCGGGTGGAGCACCCGGAAAGGCAAAGATAGTACGTCCGTTTGCCATAATACCTATTGCGGCATCCTGAGTTGTGGGCAGATGACGATATACAAAATCCGCACTTATCGCAAATGAAGCATCTTCAGCCTCATCATTATCCCATGCCCACATCCAGGTGGCCGGTGTAGGGTCATAGGCAATCAGAAGCTCGCCAGCAGTAGTTTCCCTGTTCTGCCTGACGGCAAAGGGGTCCTCAAGGACGTTTCTTGGCTGAGCCGGAGCGGGAACATCTTTTGAAATTGGTCCGACAATGGGTTTTTGCCATAAGAAATTCGGAGCTATCTGGAAATTACCTATTAAATAGGTGAATCCCATTAAAAAGTTATATTGGTTGCCACTTCCGCTATCTTTAAGACGCCATCCGGTAAAAGTTTTCGTATAGTCGGCTCCCCCATGGCAACCAGTCCCATCACCGCTCCCTGCGAATACCAGTTGAATGGTCCTGATGAAAAGGTCAATTTTACTTTTCCACCCCAGTTGTCCATAGGATTTATTTTGTCCTGATATACCGTGTAATTTCCCTCACTCCCATCAACCATCTGAAAAATTTCACCATTTCTTGGCTGACCTGACCATATACCGCCGAGATCAACTCCAAATTTTCCCAAAGTTGTTTTTATATCAAGTGAAGCTCTCCGCGTTTGTGGTGTCGGGATCGCAAAAGAGCTTTGAGCCGAAGTATTCTGGTCCAGATCTTCATGGTACATTCCGGTTATATTAAAGATGCCTACTTTCCGGCTGTATTTTAGCAAGATAGCCGGGTTGGCACCCCACCAGAGTTCAGGGCCAAAAGCAATTTCAGACCATCTAATGATTTTTTACCTTCGAATTCAAATCCAAAGGGCGCTTCGCCATCATAAGTATCAATATTTGGTCCGTAATTTGCTTCCGGATATAAGCCGAAAAAGTCCCCTTCGTATCCCCAGTGATAATGCCCAGTGCGATAAAAACCCTTGAAATTAAACCACTTGTCATTCCAGGTAAAATCACCCTGATATACTTGTACCCGATTTATTGATCTTAAAGCCACAGGACCCTGATTGGTTTGTATAGTCTGAGTACGGCCGCGATTTTCATAAAATATTTCATCTATAGGAACTTCGGCTACATTCCCAAGAATATTGAAAGACACATTTGCTTTCACATTTTCGGAAGGTTTTGCTTCAACGCCAACATAATAGGATTCCATATGGTCAAAACCAAGATAACTCGGATAAGTAGGTGCTACAGCATTGTTATTTTTTTCATCCGGGGTGGAAATCATATTGCCACCTGTGCTGAAAGTGGTTATTTCTGCTCTGAAGCCGCTGATGCGAATCTTACTTGACTTTTCAGCCTCAAGGGAAGCTTTGTCACCTCTTGCTTTAATAAATTCGTTTACTATCTGGATATTGGAAAAATACTTCTCTATTGAATCGGCTGTTAAATTATCTGCATAGGGATTAAGCTGATGAGCCTGCTGCAATGCATAATATGCAGCACGGGGATATAACTGATAATGCCCTCTTTCATCTGTCTGACCTTTTGCGCATACACCAAACCATTCCTCATTCATATTATTTTCTCCAGGGACATAATCGTTGAGATAACCACCATTGACCCATGAAGCATGGGTATCCTGAATATCTAAATTCTCGGTTTGTTTATACTTCCACCAGCCATCGCTAAACATGAAAAGTAAATCCACCTATGCAATTATCTGCTTTACCTAAGCCTGCAGCATTTTCATAAATTTCTTTCCAGTTGTTTACAAAGTAGTATGCCTGTGATTGCTGATCTTCTTCATTGCTGACAGTATTAAAAGCATCAGCACCAAACTCCGTAAAAAACATAGGTGTTTCAGGCATTGCAATTTTTACTTTTTCAAATGCATCACCAAAAGAAACGCCGCGATAACAGTTAACACCAAGGGCATCAATATCTTTACATTCATCGGCAATAAGATCAAGGAAAAGTAAATCTCCATTACATATTGCTATAGGACGAGATTTATCGATAGCTTTCATAGCCAGAGCCGCTTCGTTAAAGAGTTTATACATGTCTTTGGCACGCAGTGGTAGATTCTCTTTGCTCAACGGGAATATCTTCCGTTTCGGCTCCCTTCCAGAAAAGACCGTAATTGTTTTCATTACCCAATAAATACAAAAGTAAACCCGGAGTATTTTTATAACCTTCTACCATTTCCGTTACTTCCTTCAGAAGCAGATCATGTACAAGCGGATCGGAATATTCAGTATTCAGAACCCATTTGCCGTTTAATGTTAAGCCATATCTTCCGAAAGAATGATTTATCATTGTATAGATGCCGTATTTCTCGTAGATGTACTTGATCCATTTTGGCTGCATACCGACATATACACGAATGGCATTTACCCCCATGTTACTTAACACGGGCATTTCTGCATCCAGTGCAGCTTTTATAAAATCATCCGGTTGCTGCCAGAGACTATATGAGTAATTAGTACCAATTGGAAAATAATCCCAATTCATTCCATTAATCATAAAATTTTTACCATCTACCTGTAGCTTAGCTCCTTGATTGTCAGTAACAACCGATACTTTATCTGCCTGCGCAAAAACGGTTGTTATAAACAAGGAAAGAACACATGTAAGCAAAGCTTTTTTCATGTTATTGTTATTTTAGTGGTTAATACTTTAATACGATTTGAATCAGTTTCTCTATTTACATTATATCAAAACCGGCTGCTATTTCAGAATTTGAGTAATTCGTTCTTATCCCATATTCCCCAAAAAGCTCCCACATCACCTTCGGCACCCACCTTCCATGATTCGTCAAATGAGGTAAAGTAAAAGATATCAATATCTTCTTCTTTTGACCATAATTGAGTATTGATAAAATACTTCATTGCATTTTCCATTGAAGGAAGTGCTCCTTTATAGTCTTCTCCCTGACTTGGCCATCCTGTTTCTGATATGATTACATGTTTAAGGCCTCCGCCTGCATGCAGAGCCTGGTAGAACATCTGTTTCATGTACATCAGTGAATAATCAATATGGCAGCATTCCCAGAACGGATAGCAGTTTGCAAGTATAACATCACATGCTTCAGTAATTCTTGGACGGGCCACAAATTCATAATAAGCATCAACATATCCTACCGGTAAATCCGGGAGTTTTTCTTTCACCCGGTAAATACAATCAAGGAGTTCATCTTCGGTCAAATCCTCACGATACAGTACTTCATTGCCAACGGCAGCTATATCGACATATCCCTCTTTAGCCAACCTGATGAGTCCCTTGATTTCCAGCTCATTTTTGTCCGTCTCCTTCCCCAGCCAGGCACCGACCAGGGTTTTAATACCGAATTCTTTCGCAATTTTCGGAATCAGCTCGTTGCCTTCGATACAGGAAAAAGAACGGATCCACTTTGTGTAGGGCTTTATTATTTCCATTCTTCTTCTTATCTGTTTTTCAGAAAGAATGTCTCCCGGCTTTTGCCCTTCTTCATATGGACTGAAGCAGAGTCCGTGAGTTCCGTTGTTCAGGACTTTTCTGAACATTTCACGTATTTCTTCACTGGTCTTATTGGCAAAATCGGTTCCGCCTGCCAGGGTCATAATTCTTCCTTCCCTTACTGACATTGCTTTAAGCTTTGATTATTATACAATTCATTTAGATTATAGCTCTCCCCTGCGTTCAACCAATACCTGTCTTATTTCACGTGCCCTTTTTTCTGTAATGTCATATTTCCACATGATCAGGATCGCTATCAGACCGGTAGCTGCCGGAATAATGATATCTGCAATACGGAGTTTCGTGAGTGTTTCCATGGATTGGGTAGGAAGAGCAGGGTCAAATCCCACTCCGCTGAGTACAATCCCTCCAAATAATACAGCAAGGGAAGTTCCAAGTTTTACCATCCACCAGTAAATTGCTCCGAAAGTGGCTTCTTTGCGAGGCATTCCGTATTTCAGTTCATCGTAGTCGCAGACATCGGCGGTCATCGACATCATCAGTGTGAACAAACCCCCAATTCCGAACGAAATTAACGGGAGCGGGATGAACATTAACCAGTGCGTTTCTATGGAATAATAAAATGCCCACCATTTCAATATATAGCCTACCGTTGAAATTAATATGGATATGATAAAGGCATTTCTTTTGCCTATTTTAACGGACATTGAAGTAATGACTGGTATTACTAAAAAGGCAGTGGCAAAGGAACTTACGGTGCCGAACAATCCAATCCATAAAGTCGAAATATCCTGAACTTTCTGTCCCGGAAAAACGTAATACATAATTATAAAAACACTGAATGATGCAACTAACTGGAAACCGTTAAACACGCAAAATGTAGCTCCGCAAAGGCGTAAAAATGGTCCGTTTTTAAGAGTTTCCTTAAACCCTTTAAAGAAATGCTTCAGGTTTGCGGCAAGGTTCTTCAGTGACAATTTCGATTGACCTGTAATGTTTGTCTGGTCGATTTCCTTGCACACCAGAGCCGGTAAAATGCCAAGTACCATACATAAAAACCCTATGTATACAGCGAGATGCCTGGAACCTTCAGCAGCCATGGCGGGTTCTTTACCGTAGACATTATAAATAATATACAGAAACCACGGCGAAATCATCCATGCAAACTGACCTAAGAATTGCGATACTGCCATCAGACGGGTTCGTTCATTATAATCGGGAGACAATTCGTATCCCAGGCCAATAAGCGGTGCAGCAAAAACAGTCAATCCAATGTAAAAGAATATTGAAAAAACAAGTATGTAATAGAAATTGAAAGTTTGAGAATTTTCAATAAATATCTGCCACATTACAATAAATAAGATACTGGTAACGATAGATCCTATGAATATATAGGGCTTCCTGCGTCCCCACCTCGAACGGGTATTATCAGAAATGTAGCCCATGATCGGATCTAAGATTGCATCGACAAAGCGGGGTATAGCAGATAGAATACCAGCTAAATAAGGGTCCATTCCAAAAATAATTACTACTGCACCCATGTATGCTCCGATAGCTGCAGGGAATAACTGATTGGCTAAACTGCCTGCACCAAAGGCCAGCTTTTGCCCTATTGGTACGATATCTTCCTTCTTTGTTTTATACTTTTCCATTGAGTACGTTGTTAGAGATTAATATTTCAATTAGTCAGGTTATTAACGGTAGCAGGTATTACTTTTATTAATTTGCCGGGTGCCCGATTCCCCGGATTGCTTTTTTAGGTTTGCGGTCAACTGTAAACAGGCCCCAGTGTTTTTCAGGCTCAAGGGCTTCCGGCGAACCTTTCCAGGGCTCATCAAATGCCTCGAAAACAAAAGTCATGACACCTTCCTTTTCGCTCCACTCCATAAGGTTATTATAATAAATGGCCTGGGATTCCTGACTTGCAAGTTCAGGATTTATTCCGCGTCCGTTTGAGCTGGTAGCCCAACCTGCCTCTGTAATTATAACAGGCTTTCCGGGATACCTGTCAGCGATGCTTTGGTAGTTCTGCTTTGTATATTCCAGGGCCTCCTGAATATGTTTGTACTCCCATACCGGGTATGAGTGAATTGAAATAAAGTCAACCTCTTCAGCAAGGAATTTCAGTTTATCGTACCAGGGTACATAATTATCGCAGAAGGTGACAGGCTGATGTGCTTCGTTTTTTATCATCCTCACGTAGCTTATCACTTTATCAACTGAAACATAATGATCAGTCCAGTCGACAGTAGCTTCATTACCCGCTGACAGTGAGAAAATTATTTCAGGATACTGATTAGCAAGCCTGATCAGTTTCCTGATCTGGTTCACATTGTTTTTCTTGTTTCTTTTCAGTTCTTCTTCGGTGAGAATTTTACCCCATGGGCAGCCAAAATTGTTTAATTCAGCACCGATATATGCCCCGAGCATTACTTTAAAACTAAGCTTTTCGTTTTCGATTACCTTTAAAACTGTTTCAGCATGTAAACTGCAATCGTACAAACGCAGGTAATACCACTGGTTTTGAAGAATCAACAGATCTTCCTTTACTTGTTCATAGGTAGGGAATATCTCGGATTCAGGGCTTTGCCCCTCCCTGTATCCTGAGTAGCATATTGATTTTGCCACGGGAAGTCCCAATATGTTAAACAAATTCATTTGTGTCGGTAATCTTCTGATCAGTTAACAATAATAGGTGACCACTTATAACCTGCATAATGACTTTGTTTCCAACTTAAATTGCGTCAGACAAATATTCAACTGAATTAATTTCTGAAAAAAACTTCTACCCGGACAATATCTCCTGAACGCTGAAATATCCTGGCGCTCATTTCACTATTGATGATATGACCTGTGATAAAAATCTTTTTCCCGTCGCTGAATGTTATGCTTATTTTATCCTCATTTGAGGCATTGTAGATAACCGGGACCTGGCAGAAAGTAAATCCCAGTTGTCCTGCGTTCAGTGTGATTGCCTGCTCCTCCCCTTTCAAATCAAAAAAATCAAACGCACTACTCTGATTCAATAACTCAACCGGGTTAATTAAGGAGAATTTAAATACAATTTTCCCATCCTGGATATGAACGCCTAATTCTCTCATCCGGGAGATAAATTCTTCTTTAACCATGTCCGGTCATCCCCGGCTGCTGCACACCAGCATTTCCTGGTGTATGCGAATAAGCATCCGTCGGAAATGCCCCGTACAATTCGGGAGATTTATTCAATCCTATTCCTGCCTTAATTTCGAAATAGTGATCTTTAATTTTACCAACCACAACAGGGTCAGCACCTTCGTACAATTCCATTGAAATAGCATTCCTGGGCAGCAAGCAATAATTTGGAAACCATGTGCCAGTATATACATCCCAAACCTTCGTAACCATAAAAGGTACCGGAACGTCCGGTAAACGACTGATGGTCAAAAATCGTCTTCGTAGATTGCCAGAACCTGCTTCTTTTTCCTTAGTGACAAGTGCAGCATACTTTGATGCATCAAGATTATCCAACGCTTTTTCAAGCATTCCGGCATTGCGGAATGTTCCATTGAAATGGAAATTTCCCAAATCGTCGCTTGCTTAAAACTGACGAATCGTTATCCGCAACCAATTTGCAAAGCAGTTTCGAAGCATTTACCTTTTCGCCGGGGATATTATTTTTCTGAATAAAAAGCGGCAACTGACGGTCGGGATAAAGCAAATAACTGTACTGGTCCCGCCGGAACAAACTACTCCATTTCAACGCGTTAAGAACATCCAAGACTTTCCTGAGCCGACAGATAACCTGAACTTAGAACAGCCACCTGTCCTTCCAGCATTTCGTACAAATGCCGGATTGAAACACTTTTATCTGAGAATGAAATCAGGTTGTAAGCGTGATAAAGTCCATCCTCGCGTTTGTTTACCTTAATGCTCTGATCCATATATTTCAAGGCAAGCTGGGCAAATTCAGCAAGTGTTTTAACCTGAATATACTTTTTTGTGCCGGAGAACGATTTTTTATAAACAGAATTTCTGTAATTGCTTCCTGCTTCGCCCAGGTAATCAGCAAATCGCCGCCTGTCGGAATCAGAAAAACCGGTTTCGAGAAGGGCTGTGTTCTCAGCAAACAGAGTGAAGATCTTGCCGAATAATGTTTCAACTTCTTCTGAAACAGGAATTTCATTGATTATCAGATTCGATAAACCGTTCAGACCAGAATTTCAGGAATCGCCTTAAATAGTAAAGCGTAACCATCGAAACCCCGTTACCCACCAGGGCATTGTTGGCATCGTTCCATTCAGGGCGTTGGGTGTTGAGCCAGATGCCGGCTTCAGGAATAAAATTGCTCAATTTAGCCAACAAGGTAACCAGTATTTTTTCGGTGAGATTGACCATGGTAAATGTCATCATCCTGACTTCTCAATAATACTCCGTCAGCACCCGTTTCTCTGATCAGTTCTTTAATTTTGTCATTTAATTCAAAATCAAATAACAATGGTATCCTTCGGATTTTTTACAATTTCGGCGTACGGTTTTATGCGGTAAGGCACATTGGCATAAACAAATATTTTCTTCTTCAGCAAGACATCCAGCATGCCAGGGTGAAATTCATTTGATAATTCAAGGAATTTCTGGAGGTAAATAATCTGGTGGTCGCCCCAGTAGCCAATATAAGACCATGGATCGTGCGGATCTGGACATTCCCAGTCGATGCCTTCGCGGGTAATACGGTACGGATTGTAGCCATCAGCGGTGGAGGCATTAACAAACTTGCTGATCATACCTTCAAGAAACTCAGGATATGAAAGGCTGAGAGCTTCCCAGTTCTGAAAAATATCACGCCAGTTTCCCTGGTAATTCAGTTTTACTGAGCCATCCGGATTTTTTGTTTCAATCGAAAACTGGTTCCACGGGCGGCTTGGATCGCCATGCCTGCGACTGAATGTAAGTGGCAGGTATTCATAGCAAATCCTGATCAGATCAGGATCTGAAGATTTTTCTGCCAAGCTTGATCAATTCAGTATATTTGATTGTTTTGGGCAGCTGTTCGAGCCATGCTTTGTATTTTGTTGCTGATCTGCTGTATTCCATTTGCCCGATGAAAAGCCTGAAGTCTGCGGTATCAATCATATAATTGTTAATGAAAATCCCGCCTCTCATTATATTGAACAAGCGTATTCGAGAAATGACGGGCACAGCTTAATTCGTCATTGCCCATTTGCATACCATCGGCATTTGCAACAATTTTTTTCAGGTTATGTGTTCCTTCTTCAATATCAGCGACTACCAGTTGAATTAAATTATCAATGGTTTTAACAGCGTTGTTAAGGTTTGCCACATCCCCGCTGTCCTTGTTAATATCAGCAACGATCATCCATTCTTTCATGGCATCTTTTTCAAGTTCGAAGCTGGTATTCACATAGTATGCACCACGTGTTGCCCTGATATCGGTTTCAGTTTCAACTGGCTTGTCCCTTTTTGAAATTCTCAACCTGGTGGTCTGAAAGAAGAATCTTCGCATCATGATTAAGCCCGCCGGACCAAACGGTTGTTGTTTTAAGCGATTCACTCGGTTCGGCACGATCGACAGGGATTGAACTCAGCATGATACAAGCCCAGTCCTGGTTTCTTCGAGCAATTCACTTTTTTTATAGGCATCAAGCAAATTGCTGAATGAATTCTGAAAATCATAATCCGCGCCATTTGGAAGAATGTTCGTAATCCCATCGAGTATATCAGACAGTAACTGACCTTTTCGTTGTGATTACTGATAACCGACTTCTTTACGAACCCGAATTTTTCGCTGTTATACCAGCCGTATCGAAAGCCAACACCCAGGTCAACATTAATCTCTTCGAAAATGATCTTATTGCCGTAAATGCTTTTATAGAGATTTCGTTCAATTCTGTAAATTTTCTCCGACTCGGTGGAAAATGGTTCCCATAAATACGTTTTGTCATCCTTACTTACAAGGACGTAAGTTTTACTTCCGGTAATACCTCTGTAATCATGAATTTTATCAACGGTATAATAGGGGAACAAAGCATTATTGCGGTCTTTCCTTCCGGCTGACAGCGAGCCATTACTCGAAATAAACATCCAGTGATCGGAATCGCTCACAATGGTCATAAAGAAATCAGGCATCTCATTGCAGTTGCTGATCTTGTAAAATTTTTCGTTTTCAATTTCAACAAAATGACCTTCTACCTCAGACTTGCTGATCTTTACCTCTGTGTTACCCAAATAAATAGCTTTCTTCTTCATTAGACATTTTAAAAATTATTCTTCTTACAGATGCTGGAAAATTGAGTTTAATTTTACCAAAGTTAGACCTACTTACAGGTAAAAAGGCAATTCCGGGATGCATCAAATATTCATCATATAAAAGCGGTACATTACATCATTATTACATCAAAAAATATGTATATAACTGTATATTAATTACTTATAAATAATGGATGTGAAATTGATACAAAAAGGAAAATCAGACTATTATATCTTTAACAGTACAGGAGGTTTAGGCTAAAGATGAACTGTTGATGGAATGTAAGGATAGGAAAGGATCCGAATAATTTCGGTGAAACAGGTCTATATAATTTCCTGAAAAACACAATCAGAAAATATCTGCCGATAATAGTTTTTCAATGAAAGTTAATCATAAATTCTGAGAGGTTGGCGTTGCGATCCAATCTGAGTTTTTTACGTATCCGGTACCGGCTTATTTCAACACCACGGGCACTGATATTCAATAGCGATGCAATTTCCTTACTCGAAATATTCATCCGGAGGTAAGCGCATAATATTAACTCGCGAGGCGAAAGATCAGGATACAGGTCTTTTAATTTTTTAAACAAATCTTCATAAACCTGTTCGATATGCAGGTTGAACACTTTCCATTGTCTTTCACTATCAATCTCCTTGTCTATCCGCTTTAACAGACTGCTTATATTATTTTTTCCCGCATCATTTGCAAGTGTTGAATATATATGCTGTAAATCACTTTGTATTTTGTTCAGGATTTCATTCTTCTTTATTAACTGCAAAGTTGAATTCGCCAGCTCTTTTTCTTTATGGATCATTTCAAGATTTAAGGTCTCGTTACGAAGCCGTTGAATTTCTTTTTCAGCTATAAGTGCCTCTTCCCTTGATTTCTGCTCGCAGATAAGGTATTTTTCATTTTGCTTAAGGTATTCAGCGATGCGTGATTTCTCAATTCTGTAATCTAAATATCTTTTCCCCAGATATATAAGAAAGAAGAACAGTATAAAGTAAACAATCCAGGCATAAGCTGAACGATACCAAGGTGTTAAAATAATGAATTTGAAAGATAGCTCAGAAGGAGCTGCAGGCTTGCTGTTCCGGGCGCGAAGCATGAATGTATATTGTCCTTCAGGCAGATTTGTGTATTCCTTAAAATTATGCGTTGTCCATTCAGACCAGGTATCATCATAATCTGCCAGTTTATACTGAAAACCAAATTCAGGAGACTCAGCATTGTTTGCTGCGAAAGAAATGGATATGTTGTTTTTTTTATACTTAAACGCTGGTATCAGAACCTGACTTGATTTCTTGCTATTATACCTGTAAATGCCTTCAGTTGTATCGCTTGACCGGAGATCGCTGATATATATTGTACATGGTTGAGAGTAATCTCTCTTATACCCCGAAAGGTAATCTGCAAATCCTCCTTCAATACCAATAAGTACATTATTCTGATCCAATTCCTTAATATTCTCAAATGACCCGAGACTTATACTGGTAAGCTTTAAGAATGGAATTGTTATCTTATTGTATGAACCATCTTCCTGTAAGCGTAGCACTCCTATTTGTTTATTGGCAGAGAACCATATATTTTGCTCTGAATCCTGGTACATATAATCAATCTGTATCCCTGTGTCAAAATATTGTGAATATTTTAAATCGCTCTCGAACTCCTGCGTTACATAATTGAATTTGCAAATTCCTTTCTCGGTTGCAACCAGTAGATCGGACTTAATTTTGCATAATAAATTTGACTGGTCGGAGGGCAGACCATTTTTTGAATTAAAAAGCTGAACGTCCATTACATTACTCCACGTACTGTCAGTTTTGATTCTGAAAATACCTTTATAAGTTTGGCTGACCCAGATATTGCCCATTTGATCAGTTTGGACAAAACGCGATGACTCTGTAAACCCCTTGATTTTATTTCTAAAGTGCCATAGGCCACCACGGTTTTCCAAAACAAATAGCCCAGTGTAAGAGCCAACCAGGACAATGTCCGGATTATTTATTTTCAGAAAATTCCATGCTCCCTGTATGGATGATATTTTTATGGCTTTATCGCCCAGAACCTGAAATACTCCATTATTATGACCGCAAAGCAATGTATTTTCAATTACAGACAGGTTCCACACCTGCCCTTCAGTCCCTTCAATCAATCTGAAATCAGACTTTGTTTTAGAAGGATTAATAAAATCTTTTTCTCGTATATAGAAAAGCCCCTGGTTAGTGCCCAGGTAAATATTATCACCGAATTTAGCTGATGCGTACCCGGTTCCAATGTCAAAATATTTTTGAAAGAAAGATATAGGCGAATCAAATTCAATCATTGAAATACCGTTGTCGAGGCAGAGCCAGATATTTCCTTTATAATCCTGTCCTATACCTAAAACCGTATTATTCTGCAACCCCCGCTCTTTGTTCATTTCTAACACAAGGTTACCTGCAGTATCGGTAACTATCAAACCATTCTGAATTGTGCCGAACGCAAAATAATTGTTCTTAAGTTTCTTTGCCGAATAGAGATGGTGTCTTTTAAGTAATTTATTAATTTCTGAATCCCAGGGAATTACGTTTCGGCTGTTATAGCGAAATATACCGTTACTATTGGTGCCAATAAGAACTTCGTCATTGTTTAATGGCAATATTGTCCAAATTTGTGTTCCGATAAAGAAATCGCCGCCAGGCACTTTCTTCACTTTACCTTCCTGGTATTGCATAAGCCCCTGTTCCTCATCATATATCCATAAAATGTCATTTACATAATATGAAAAATGAAATCTCGAATGCGGATAAATAATGTCTATTTTCCCGTCCTTGTAAATAAATATTGCCTTAAATGATTGAAAAACAATTCCGAAATTTGTTTTATATATCTTCCATATTTCATCAAAATCACCAATCTCACCCTTTATCAAACTGGTAAGAGAATAGTATTGTAAAGTGCCTCTTTCATTTTCTTCATAATATCCAAAATCATTAAATGCTCCCACATAAATACGGTCACCATCTGCGCATACAACTCTGTTAACAGCATTTACTGACTGGTATATTGTCCACTTGGTTCCATTGTATTCAAGCATGCCGTTGTTATTTGCGAAATACAATAGCCCATTTTCAGTTTCTGCAAACGACCAGGTCTGAATTCCCCCTGAAAACTCCGACTTCGAAAAATTGCGAAACCAGGGTATGCCATTGGATGGTGAAGAAGCGTGAAGTTCCGGATTAATTAGAGAAACAAACCATATGATCAGAAATATCCTGATTATTTTAATAAGCATAAGATTTCATTTTTGGAGCTTCATAAAAGAGAGTCTTGAAATAAAAACCAGGTCACGTTCCGGCTTAATATAATTGGTGAAAAATTGTCCTGCCTGACCACATTCGCTGTTATCGCTCAGGTATGACATACTATGATCAAGCACTGTGTCTGACATAAAGGGATCTTTCTGTTTTTAAATAAAGATCAATTATGACTTCCTGGACGTTTTTACAATCACGCAATTAAACAACTCCTTCATTTCTGGTATCGAAGTCATTTAATTCATTGCTAAATTACATTGGAATTTACAATTTCAGTAATGTTGTACCAAAAATAAAAACCTACGGCGTTTTTTAGGACGGCAGCGCTGGCAGCTTGATGAGTAAAGCTCCCTCTCCCCTGCAGTCTTGAATCTTCCTGTCCCGACATACTATGTCGGGACTTTACAGTCGCCACCCTAAGCAGAAAAGTGTCCGACCGATCCGGAGGGAGGACAATCACGCCAAAAGAAAGTCCCCGGAGATGATTTCCGGGGACTTGTAAAATGTCATTGTTTAAGATTAGTCTTTAAGACAGCGCACTGACAAACCACTCGATTTCCAATAAGGAATTCTGGCTACCATGGTACCTTCATTAACCATCCATCGTAACCATGCATTTGACCCATTTGCTTCTGAGGCAGTCCACCAATGACCAAATTCTCCAATAAACGCGAATGGACCATATCCAGTACAGGCTCCTCCCGGAAGGGCAGTAAAGCCTGTTTCATTGGTTCCACTATTTGGTGAAAGCCAATGCATAGTTCCTGCCTCCTTAAGTTTATCGGCGGCAAAATCCTCTCCCAAATAATTAGTCAATGTAGTCCATTCTGCGTCTGTAGGTACATGCCAGCCGCTGGGACATAACTTACCGGAATTAACAGCATACCAGTTATACAAAGCTCCGTAAACAGTGCCATAATTATCATAATCGTTGTTATACCAAAAGTAACCAGGGGTAGTCAGATTCTCAAAGTCTGAGCTATTGTTAACGAATATAAAAGGTATATCCGTCCCATCATTGAATTTAGTAGTCCTAAGATCTTCTGCCATCCATAGCTGCTCTCCGATCAGGATAACGGGATAAACATATCCATCACCGGTGTCAAGTACACCGCCATCGGAAAGCTTAATTGCATTTTCGGCAGAACCAATCAATTCCTGTCCTTCCTCAGAGGGAATTACCCCAGTACTGATAAATTCTTCGGTTGCATAGACAAAAGCATTCAGCTGACCATCTGAAGCATTCATGTTTCCTTTAGCTATGCTTTTAATTGCATTATTAATCTTAACAATAAGAGCATTGCCATTTCCCCGACTCAGAAGACCATCATTTACCATGGTTTCAATATCACCTTTTAATTCCGTCAGGTAATCGATTGTATTAATTGACTCAAGAGAGAGAGCTTTCAATTCAAAGTCACTATCAGAATTTAAGTCCTGTTTCTGACAGGTTGCCATCATAAGCCCAATAAGACAGATTAAAGCAATTTTTAAAAAACGTTCTGGCTGATTCATACAAATTCAGGTTTTAAGTTTAACTATAAATTAATACGAGGGATGTTATAATCAGGTCTGTTCAGCTAAAGTTCATAAAATTACTAAACTCCATATTCCAAAACCTAAATTATTCGTCAATTAAAAAGATAGTTTGGTCATAAATAATGGAATACGATGGACCTGAATAAGACATCCGGACGAGGATTGTTCCTGATTGCCAAGATAATAGCAAAAGCCCCGGGAGATGGGGCCTGACCAGCCATCAATTAGTTTTTTACCTGACAACAGCCTTTATTGCTCACCGGTGATACTAATGATTTTGGCTTGCAATGGTCTGTAATAAACTGGTCCTGGAGTATATTAAATGTGTATAAAATGATGACAAATAGCTCTCCAGATCTGCCAGGTTCACATTCTTATGACGGTCATATTTCGACTGGCTGATAATCTCATCATTTGAATAATACGGGTACAGCTCAGCATAGGTCTTTTCAAATATCTGCTTCAGGACATCCGGCGATAATTCATTTAGTAACTCCTCAAACTGAGCAAGATACATCTTATACAAATAAGGATCAGTGACAATCTTTTTGTCCAGCAGATCTTCAACAGAAAAAAATAATTTATCTCCCGTTATTTTCCTGCTCTCCTCATATCCTTCATGTGGTGCAGCGGAAAAAATATCATCATAATCCCATGGAATTACATTGAATTTCCCGGTACCGGGATCGATATAGAAATAGACTTCATCTGTATAATCGCCATTCCGGATAAAATAATTAAAAGCAAGCCATTTCATATAGACATCTGTGTCGAGCCAGGCAGAAATAGTCCTGTAAAGTTCTTCGCCTTCATATTTATCCAAAGACCGGTAAATCTCCCTGAAATTTGCCCTGTCCTTTTTAATTATTTCCTTGTCAGCTTTATTGTCTTCCTTTAACTTGTCAATGCTGCTGTTATAGCCTCTCCGGATGAGCAAGGGGGAGTCTTTCTTTTTCAACGCCCAATCCCCGGGCCGCTCCATGATCAGGCAGATCCCTTCGCTCTGACCATTGATCCGTAATTCACCGAACACATAAAAAAGATGAAACAGCTTCGATCTCTCCATCATTTCAAAGGCCAGATAGTTGTTGGCGTAATTCCTGTCCATGGTAAGTCCCAGCAAATAGAACTTTTTAAGTTTCCTGGTTTTTGTCCCGTGATCAAATGATGCTTCCGATTTAAGATCAAAACAGTAACTTTTTCTTCTGTAATAAAGTGTCGTTTGTCCCCTGGTGCAGATTTCTTCGGCAACCAGTGTATCGTTGTTTATAATAAGCAGTTTCGGACTTATTCCGACTTCCTCGCCTGTGACAGCGCTGATCTTCTCAAAGTCATAACCTGAGATGTTAAGGCAGATTGTATTTTGAATTTTATTGCCCTGATCCGTCAGGTTAAGTGGTTCAAAGTCTGTCTGAATTGCCTGACCGTACGAACCGGAAATAGCTGTCAGGAAGAATGCCAGTTCCAGAATAATTAATTTACAACGTCCCATGAGAATCACCATGATGGTTAAACATTATGATAAAGTTACGAAAGTGCGTAAGTCAAGTCAAATAAGAAATTGAGATAAAAGCTACCGGGACTGTTTGCCGGGAACCCGAACAGTTATCTTCAGGCTAAGGAATGCCTGATAGTTATTCTGTCTCAGGTTTTTCTGCGCCCTCGTAAAATTCTTCAATATCACTTGTTTGTTTCATCCTCAGGGATGGTCTGTTCATCACCCAAACTATTACGTTGATAAAAAGCTTATTGGTTGATATTTAATTATTTATAACATTTGAGGTACCTTATATTCAGAAGTCTCATTAAACTTAAACATATGAAAGCATTTAAGTTGATCGGATGGATTGCTTTAGGATTGGGAGTACTCTTACTAATCCTGGGCGAATTTCTGGCAGTGTACGGAAAACCTGTTGACAATTTTCTTTCCGGTGCCACAGATTTTTTCCTTTTAATAATGGTCTCATTCATTGTTGTATCCGCAATACTTGTCTGCCTCCTGAACTGTCTTGGCGAAAAGGAACAAAACAATCTTGAAAAAGGGAGGCACTAAGCTTCATCAACGATTGCTTTTTTTCGGCCGAATTTCTCAAAGCAAATTTTTTGCCCATCTTTGCATGCCCAAGGTTCGGATAAGCATGCGCTGCAAGCCGGAAAAACCTTTTCAGGGATACCCATTTTATGAATAAAAACGACTTCTGGACCATACCGAACGTAATCACCACCTACCGCCTTTTCATAGCCCCGGTAATACTTTATTTCATCATCTCAGGTCAGGAAAGACTGTTTGCCATTTTTCTGGTGATTAGTCTTCTGACAGATGCTGTTGACGGCTATATCGCCCGGAGATTCAAAATGGAGACGGAGATCGGGGCCAGGCTTGATGCGTTCGCTGACTATTTCACTTACATACTTGTATTCATAGGTCTCTTCGTTTTCAAGCTTGACGAAATAAAGCCATACCTTGTCAGTGCCATCATTTTCATTGGCATGCTGGTGCTTACAGTCATTGTTTCCGTAGTGAAATTCAGGAAATTCCACAGTTACCACACCGTTATAGAAAAATCCGGCGGATATGTTCAGGCAATATTCTTTATCTGCCTTTTTACAATAGGCTTTGTTGCACCGCTCTATTACTTCATGATAGTATTTGGCATCCTGGGCGCGATTGAGACCATAGCCATCGACATCCTGATACCTGAAATGCGATCAGATATTCTGGGGCTTTACTGGGTGCTTAAAGAGAGAAAAGCTGAAGCGAGAAAGTAAGCTTCCCTTGAACGGGTTCCTGCGAAATTGAATTTTTACTGACCTTTCAGTTTCTGTAACGCCCGGAAATTGTCCATTTCCAGTTTTTCGCGCGCAAGCCTTGAAGATTGTTTGTATGCCGCAAATTCCTCTTTAAGTTCTTTCAGGTCCTTTTCGGTTCTGAGAAGTACAACCAGGTTTCTTTTAAACACAAGGAATCCAAAAATCAGGATAAAGACGAGTGCTCCGACAATAGTCCACATAATGGTGTTATAGACCCCCTTCCTGATTTCAAGACCGAGGAATTTGATGCTGTTTTTTGTGGTGGTAACATCGTTGAGGCTTGCCCTGGTAGTGTTAAGTAAAGCATTAAGCGAATCAGTTTTTCCGTTTAAACCGGATGTAAGGTTTTCCAGTGCTTCGATCCGGCTTCTTTCCGATAACAGCGTATCAATGAAATTCCGGTTGACTTTCTGATAAATGTCTTCCCTTATTGCCCTGAAATTATCGTAAATTCTTGTATGTTTCTCTACATAATTAATTTGTTCCAGGATTGTACTGCTGGTAAGCTCTGCCGGCATTCCTGTCTGTCCCATGGCTCTAACGACCATAAAAAAGCCTAAAGTAAAGACCAGTACGTGTTTAGAGTTCATACGTTTCATTTTCCCCCGGTTTAGGTTAATAAATAGCACAGCTTTTTAATATTAACGCACAGGAGAATAAAAAATTTCATTCTCAGTCAAAATACATTTTCGGCATTTCACTTAATTGACTTGGCTGTTGGTCTCAAATGTCGTACTCCTTGTGCAAATCATATTATTTTTTGCCGGTTTCGGTTATTGAAAATGTATAATCATCAGATTCAGTAGGAGTTATCTCATATTGAGCCGGATTATCGATATAATTGCGTTTCTTATACGTCCAGTTTGAATTTTGGGAAAAAAGGTTTTCGGGATAGCCGATTACTTCTTCGGGTGAAAATTTTATCCCCGGCTCAAATTTGTTATTTAAAGTTATATGGATACTGTCAAACACCAACGTTGATAATTCATAGGGTTCTGCGCCAAGATCGTCTGTTATATAAAGAATTTCCTCCTCCTGAGGGTCAATATCAAACGCAGTATTTTTATAACCACTTATGAATGAGCAAAAATCATAATAATAACCAGCCAGGAATTCATCTTTGGGATAAACGGTTACCTTGATTTTACTGCCAAGTTCATTTTTTATCAGGATCTGCAACTGCCGGGGATTTTCCTCCCTGCATGAACCGAAGAGACAGATCAGGAGAAACAATGAGACAAGCTTTCCCATGCGACACACCCTTACAACCGTAAATTTATTACAGATATTAATATGAAAGACAAAGTTCCCTCAGCAAATTTGTGAAGTCTGGCTGATTTCGCCTGAACTGGTCGCTGAACGGTTATTTCTCATCACTGTGGGCAGCAAGCAGGGCTTTTATGTCCCTGTTGACGGCATAGTCGTATGCAGTCTTGACCTCGCTGGATTTTAAATCCGGATCTGCTCCTTTGGCCAGCAACAGCTTGACTATCTCGGTGCGTCCCATCTGCGATGCAAAAGCCAGAGCGGTCAGTCCGTAAGTATCCTGCAGATTCACCTGTGACCCTTTATCCAGAAGTATCTTTACAATTTCAGTCTTTCCTTCCTTTGACGCTATCATCAGGGTCGTAATGCCGTCGTTTGCCTGGAGGTCTGTTTTTGCGCCCTTATCAAGCAGGAGCTTCGCTATTTCTACGCGACCAAACTGTGCAGCTATTGTCAGAGCCGTCCATCCAAAATTATCCTGCATATCCGTTTGTGCTCCTGCCTCAAGAAGCAACCTGGCTACCTCCGTTTTCCCTTCCTGGGAGGCGATCATCAGGGCGGTGGTTCCTTCCCATATCAGGTCCGGATCAGCTCCATGAGCCAGAAGCTGCTTTACTATCTCAGCCTGTCCTGCTTCGGTTGCAACCATTAATGCTGTGATACCGTCCCAACGCAGGTCAGGTTTCGCCCCTTTTTCAAGCAACAGATTAACCACAACAGGATGTTGCTGCATCGCAGCAGCTACCAGGGCATTCATGCCATCCTCCGCCTGCCAGTCGAGGATTGCTCCTTTGTCCAAGAGCATCTCACACATCGATTTATTTCCCTTGGCTGATGCAATTATCAGGAAAGTCATCCCGTCTTCATCAGCGTAATTGATATTGTTGATTTTTTGCAGCACTTCACAAGCCGGCAGGTTTTTATATCTGAAATCAGAAAGCAGCTTCTTATCCTGTTTTTCTGTCTGTGTCTGAAACATGTATGACGATAACAGCAGCCCTGCAATAATTGCAACGGAGGTATAAAAAAAGGTCTTCATGTTAAATCGTTTTAGGGACCATAGTAAAATTAGGTTTTACGCGGTCCTCCGGCAATAGACTTTGATCAGCAATAAGGAATCCAGTTATGCTCAAATGGCTCTTTATCAATAGAAACCGAATGTTCGCCAGTAATTATAAACCGGTGATAAATGAAATTCTGAGGTTCGTCAAAACGGGGATACTTTTTACCAGGAATCAGCCAGAAGAAATGGATAGCCAGGTCATTTACTGATCTAAAGCTTTAATTATCTTAATGATAGACACAAAGCGATTTTATTTTACGGAATTCCGGGATTTTGACCAACAAGAGGTTTTTAGAGACAAATATTTTTTACCAGGGCAGAATCTTGAACCCATTACCCCATAAAATAATTGTGTGACGCCACAAAGGCATTTCTGTCGAGAGTCATATGATTATATGTAATCCTGGTTACTTCTTAATAAAGGTTGCCCTGGCTATCGGTTTATCTTCAGTGGTAAAAATGGCAATCCTGTAAACTCCGGGGGCCAGATTTGAAGCATCCACAGTATAATGACCAGCCTCTCTGAATGAGAATTTATCGGTCATTGTCACCCTGCCGGTTCCATCAAATATCTTGATGATATAATCACTATGATAATCAAGTGGAACGAATTTAAGGTTGACAATGTCACCAGCCGGATTTGGGAAGATCATTATTTCCGGTGCAAGGTATACCAGGTCCTTTACTCCCGTGGTGCTTTTATGGTAAACAATGGTATCCTTCACATAGAAACTTCTGTTTCCCACCTCGTCAACAGCTCTTATAAAGACAAAGTATTTTTTCAGGTTTTCAAGGGTTCCGGCAGGAATTGAGAATGTTAGTGAATCAAGGGTTACATTTGGTGAGGGTGTGAAACTGTTCACTGTGAAGAGTGAACCTGCCACCCCGCTTTCATCCTCAAAATAGTACTCCAGCGCGGTTATGTTCAGGGGTTCAGCATAATTGTTGAAGAAGGTGCCTTTCGCGATCGGTGTCCATTCACCAGTTGCCGTTTTTGCCATAGCTTCAAAATAATGGATCCCCTTTGGTAACGTACCAAGGTCTAGTTCCACATTCAGGCTCACATCAGTTGCAGGTGCCGGGAATGTCCTGTAGGTCCAGGCCTCCGTTCCCTCATCAAAACAATAGCTGAATCCGACAATTATTTCTTCAGGATTGAGTTTTAAAAATGTTTTCGGGGTAAGGGGAGACCAACCCGTAACTGCATCTTTTACCCGGAAAAAGACCTGATGAAAGCCTGGCGATAAAGCGGACACCGGCAGCTCTGCTGTTATCTGAACATCACCGATGTTGGATGGCACAGTCAAAGATGTACCTTGTCCGTAGGCCACAGCAGCATCATCGAAAAAATATTCCGCTTCTACTACCTGGGGAAAAGCTTTTAGCGTCAGCCCAAGGAATAACAAGGTTATCAGAGCACGCATGGCTAATAGCTTTTAACCTTTATTGTTACCGGAAGTTTGTTAGCTGTGTTGGAATGGCTGCTTACGTCCAGCTGATAAATCACAGGACCGGTAGGCGCTCCTGATAATATGTAAGGACCTGGTCCTCCAAAGGCTCCACAGTCTATTCCACCGACACCGGCTCCGATAGCAGGACTGCCAGTCTTAAGCTGCCACTTGCCATCTGTACTTGACGTAGTAGCTCCCAGGAATAATGAGCTGGCAGTAACATTTGCCCTGTTATTATTTGAAGTTCCGAAATGATCGGAAATTGAAATATTATTGCAGATGTCGATATCGGGAAGAGCGGGTAAATTCACATTGGCTTTTTCGGTGGTGAACAGGATATTGTTTTTCATGTCAAAACCAGTGGGTATTGTAATATAACTATGACTGAAAACATTGTTGAGAAATACCCCGGTTCCATTGAGAATATAAACAGAACCACCTAAAATACAGTTCATGACGATTAGGTTGGTTATAACATCCCAAGAGTTCGTATGCACAATATTCTGGCTGTTAACAGTGAAATAGCACTCTGAAAATGAAATATTTTCACAGCTGGTAGTATAATAAAACTGCTCAAGACAACATCTCCTGAAAGTAATATTGTCACCTTCTGCATAAATTTGGGCATTACCTATTGAAACTCCTATGATAACAGATCCCTTAGACCCGTCCATAAAATAAATACTAGATACCCGTGCAGACAATTTGTTGGCTGAAATCCCCGGATTCTCATCCAGAAAGTAACCGGGGCCTTTGATGACTAATCGTTTGGCAATTTGAAAAACATCCGCATAGATATCCGGTGATCCTTCCAGCATAATAGTATCTCCATTTGAAGCTGCTTCATGTGCTTTTTCAAGAGTTGAGTAAATCTTCGCGGCTGCGTTATCCGGCGCCTTGTTATTAACCCGGAAAGTAGCAGCCACAAGCGGAACTGTCATCAAGGTGCAAATTAACATAGTGAGAGAAATAGCTTTTTTCATGTCGGAGGTTTTATTTTTCTTTAGCTAAGTTCAGCTTTTTCCGGTTAACCGACTATGCAATGCGTCCAAAAAATTGTTCTATTTGTGCCCAATGAAATGATTTTTTTGATGCTTCTGTAAAACTCACAGGTCCAGCAAACCTTTCCCTCTCCGATAATTCTTCATTTAGATTTGACCCTGAGGGGTTAATGTTTAAATTTGCAATGATGAAAAAACTACTTCTTTTTCTGCTGGTGGTCATTCTGCTGAGCGGCTGCAACAAGACTGTCTGCCCGGCATATAACAATTCTGTCAACAACCTGGCCAACACCCTGACCCAAAAAGGCAATTACAGGGCTAACGGTATCAACAGGATCTACCGTGATTCCCCTCAAAAGCGACACAGATAGTTAAGGCTTCCTATGGGCCAGCATGATTTTGTTTAAAATGAAAAGGGCCGCCTGATTAGACGACCCCTTTCCTATGACCTGAAAATAACCTGAACTCTAATCTACTATTTCATTAAAAGGAATGACAAACTTTCGAATGTCGGCAACTTCTTCCTTGACAAATGGGAAGTATGTAAAATACAAGTCTGTATAACCTTCGAGGGAGCCGACATACAGATATGTAGTACCAAAAAATATAGCTGGATCTTCAGTATCAATAATTACTTCCAGATAATGAATACCTTCTGACCAGTAATCTCTGGCATATATCGTGCCTATTTTACCAATAATTTCATCGAGTGTCGCTTTGACAAGGTCGAATTCATTGGCTTCAGTATAACTATACCAATTATAGCCCATATGAAGTCCGCGGGCAAGTGATACTCCCAGGCCGCCACTTACTGCCCACCCAAAATACATATCTTCTGGTGATTCTCCCAACGAAGGCTTGACCAAATATGTTTTAAGGGCTATAACTAATTCGGGATTCTCCTGACCACACTCAACAAAACAGAATGAAAGATTGCTGAGGCCGGCAGGTTTGCCGTTTTTGTTTGCCGGGGAAGCCAAGTCGATGTCATTCATCGTCCCTTCAGGATAAAAATAGACATTTGCGGCATTACCTCCCTTTACAATTACTGCCCCGACCTTGAAAAGCCTGCCGTCAATTTCGATGCAGTCTTTCATTTCAAAGGTCACATATGTTCCGTCAGACACCGTTACAGTGAGTCCTTCAGGGAAGCTGCCGGCAAAACTACCGTTGTTATAATCTATTTTTTCTCCGCATCTGAAATACCCGGCCGGGAGGTTAAATGCAGCTTCAACTTCCGCACATGTCCTGTTTCCACCGGTGTTGTCGCCCGGAATTATATAAGGATTAACCAAAGCGGCAGGGCTGCTGACCGTTTTGACTGTATTGCTTTTTAAGACTATTTCGTCGCTGTCAGTCTTCTGACAGGAAACCATTGCTGCTACAATGAACAGGCTAATAAATAAATAAATCAGTTTTTTCATCTTAATCTGTTTTAGTTATAATTAATTTAACTGGAATAACTTACTATGGGCCACGGGCCCTTCTTTAAGAAGGATCACATTCGCCGCAAACATTTGCATTTCCCGCTTAATTTGAAAAATAGATATACTGGTACGTAAATCCTTTTTCACGCAGCCACCAGCGTAAGGCTTTTGCGATTTTTCGTTTTTTGAGCAGAACCGTTCCACATTCTTCCGATTTAATCTGATATATTGTTCTCATTTGATCTTTTTATTTATGTCGTCAGCATTTTATTATCCGGTAAGTCAGTTAGGAGGCTTTCAGTTCAACCGGCCGCTGAACACAATGTGAATGAAAATAAGTCTGGCCGCTGATTGTTGTCATGTTAACAACCTCAAAACCATTCCTTTCAAGCAGTCCCCTGACTTCATTCGTATTCATTTTCCGATCTGTTTTCCCGTCCAGCAAATTGTTAAATCTGCCATACAGCCGCGATAACCTGCTGGAAAAGCTATTCTTTGCACGGGCATTGTTATCTGAAAAATATCCAACGAAACTTGTATCCGGGGGCAAAATCCTCACCAGGGTATTCAGGAACATGTCAAGGTGCTTTATCACATTAAGTTTCCTGAGATTAACAAGTACCCTGACCCTTTTCAAATCGTTTTCATCATAGAAGTAATGGCTCTTTGCAGAAAGAACAATCAGGTCAGTCTCACCTGACATGCCTCTTTTCTTAAGATAGCGGAAGAAGTTTAACCCACCCTCAGATATCAAAGTGGCAACAGAATCACTGAAGCCTGTTACTCTCTCAGATCTGTTATCATCCCTGGCGTGTGTTCCGGTTGTTTTAGCACTCGTAAAAGCGGGGCTGTTTAAAACTGAAACGTCTTCCATTTTTTTGCGGTTTATTATGGAGTAAAGGTAAAGCGTGAAAGCTTTGACTCCTAGCGCAAATGCCCATTTAGTGGGTTAATGGAATGATTTAAGCAGACGTTTGTCTAAACAATTCATATGGTTGTAACCACTAAAGATCCGTCTGCCTTAAACAGGGATCAATTCGTCAAAACAGGACCGGTTTTTACTGAAAACAGAGGCGGAATTTACCTGATGGCCTGAAAACGGGCTGTTATAGCCGTTATTATCAGGATATTACGCGTATAGTCATATCGGAATAGAGCCTAATTCCGTATTTGACCAATGGCTGCCTGAGTTTGATAAAAAATCAGGAATTGGGTCGAAACCGATATGGTATTCCGGGTTTCAGGCTTTGAAAAACGTCATTTCGGACCGGGTGGACAATACTTCCTCAGGTAATTTGTATAAAGAGTCTGCAGATGCTCCCTGGTTCCCTCTCCCTCCGAAATGCCATGGGTACGGTTCGGATAAGGCATGATCTGAAACTGTTTGTTGTATTTAATAAGTTCATTAACAAGCATTTCAGCATTCACGTAATGTACATTGTCATCGCCGGTTCCATGGATATACAAAAGATTCCCTTTCAGGTTTTTAGCATATGTTACAGGGGAACCTTTCGTGTATGGTTCCATATCTTCCTGCGGAAGGCCCAGGTAACGCTCCTGGTAAATATTGTCATAGGTAAGCAGGTTGGCTACCGGTGCAATTGCAATACCTGTTTTGTAGATCTCAGGGTACTGAAACAAAAGGCCAAGTGTTGCGCTGCCTCCCCCGCTCCAGCCCCATACAGCCACCCTTTCAGGATCGACAAAATCCCATTTTAATATTTCTTGCGCTGCCATCGCCTGATCACGGATGTTGATCTGACCAATCTGTTTATAAATGGATTTCCTCCAGGCTCTCCCTCTCGGAGCCGGTGTCCCCCGATTATCAACTGAAATATAGATGTATCCGTCTTCTGACATGCTGCCTGAATAAAGATTGTTATTGCTTACGCCGTAGACATCAGACACGGTTGTGTTCCCGGGTTCAGTGTAAACAAAAAATACAACCGGATATTTCCTGCCTGGATCAAAATTCTTCGGCTTCACCATCCAGCCATCCATTTCCACGCTGTCAGAGGTTGTTACCCTGAAAAACTCCGTTGTGGAAACGGTAATAAGCTTGTCCAGCCTTGCAAAGATGCTTTCCTGCTCATTAAGCGGTTTGTGATCAGGCAAAGAGATCAGTTCCTGAGACGGCCTGGTGGAGTGGCTGGAAAATGAATGGGTGGCAAATCTTCCCCCTGGGGATACTGAATATTCATGTGTGCCGGTAAGGGTCGCAGGGCTCAGCAATTCCGCATCTCCTGTGCCATCCAGCCTTGCCCGGTAAAGATATTTCTGTGTGGCGTTTTCCGGTGAGGCGGTAAAATATACATTACCGCCTTCCAAATCAACTCCCTTATAGTCTATGATATCATAATCACCTCTGGTTATGCTCTTTTCTGATCCGTCTACGAGAGAGATACTGTAAAGGTGTTTCCATCCGCTTTTTTCGGATATCCAGAGCACACTTTTACCGTTATCAAGCCATGTGTAGTCATTCTTAAAATCTATGGCGTAAGGAACTCCTGTATGGTGAACATCCAGCCAGGCCTCGTCTGTTTCCTCATATATCAACTCAGGATTTCCGCTTTTTATATCGCAGACAAAGAGCTTGCTGCAGTTCTGCTTCCTGTTAAGCTGGTTTATCAGAAGCTTTCCCGAAGAGGGGATAAACTCCGCCCTGATTAAATAGTTCTGATCCGGCTCACCGGGAATTTTCATCCATGTGGTTTTGCCGTCAGAAATATTAATGACCCCCACCCTGCAGGCAGAAGGTTTTTCGCCTGCAACAGGGTATTCTATCGGAACAGGCCGGGAATAGATCGAGTCAGTATTGTTGATCATGTAAAACTTCTTTATTGCACTCGCATCAAGCTGCCAGTAGGCGATCGACTTGCTGTCGGGACTCCATCTGAAGCCGTCCCTGCAGTAAAACTCCTCTTCATATACCCAGTCAAACGTTCCGTTGATAAGTGTGACTGAGCCGTTTGTGGTCAGGGCCCTGATGCGTTGCTTTGCAAGCTCTTCCACATAAATATTGTTGCCGCTGACGTAGGCAACCGATCTGCTGTCAGGGGAGAATTTGGCAAACATCAGCGAGGATGGAGGCAAAGTCTTTCCCAGTTGATTCAGCTCCCCGGTCTTCATATCCAGAACCCAGTAATCACCCTTCGTATTCAGTCTCCAGACCTTCTTTGTGTTCGTGAACAACAACACCTTTGCCTGGTCATCCGAAAATGCAAAGTAACTGATCTTCAGCGGCCCGGAACTCCCGTCAGGGATGAGCTGATCTTTTGAAATTACTGTATCTGTCTCATTTCCTGGAAGTATGTGTCTGATGACTTCATTGTTTTCCAGCTGGAAATAAGAACTCCCGTCGTCAGACCATTTTATGCTTCTGCGCTGGGCACTGACAGTGAGCGTAATAAGTAGTAACAGAACTGATAATACGAGGATCCTGGAACCTGATCTTCCCAGGTGCCTGCTTCCGGTTGCGAACATCATAAAGTGGTTTAAAATTGGAGGGTAAATTTAAAAATTATAGTTCAGAACGTAAACCCGACAACAAGAAACATTGTCTCCGCGTCAGGATTAAATATCAGCTGTCCGATGACCGGAATGCTGAAACGGTCAGTTATTATAATGTCCCTGGAAACTTCAAGACCTATATTGCAGACATTGAATGTGCCTTCATCTTCCTCCGGGTCATATGTGTGCCAGCCGTTGCCGGCTCCCATGAACACACTGAAATAATCAAACGAAAATCCTGCTTCAAAATAAATATCTCCCCCGCAGGAGCCTATTCCTCCTGCCTCATTGATGACATAATCTGCTTCCAGGGAAACGTGTTCTCCGGAGTAGATAAGATTTATCTCGTAAGCATGGCTTCCTGATGCGGCTGAATAATCAAAATATGGCAACCCGGGGAGGTAGTAATCCTGAATTCCAATGCTGACATATTCGGTCAGGGCAAACGACAGGTAGAGATCGACTTCCTGGTAATCGTTGAAATCGAAGGAGCCCCAGGCTCCTGCTGTAAAAAATCCGGTTGTAAATTCAATTACCGGTTGGATTGCAGGTCCGCTGCCCTGTCTTGTGCCTCGCCAGACGTAGCTGCTGTAAAAATCAGCTCCGGTTGTCCACGGGGATGCCTTTTCTTCAGCCTGGCCAAAAAGGGTCATGTCAACACCTGTCAGTGTTAACAGAACCAGTCCGCTTAAATATCTGCCGCAATTTCTCATTTCATAATACTGATAAAGCCGCCTGCAGATACCACGATAAAAGTATTCTATTATGCCTTGGTTCTTTTAAGCACCTCCCCTGCGGGCAACACCTCCAGGTATTCAATTTTCACCATGCGCTTCAGCAAATCATCAAGGTACTGTGAACTAACCGGTCCCCAGCCCTCTTCATCCAGTCCGTGAAGGTTCAGAACAAGCCACCCGCCGGAAGAATTAATGAAGTCACTGACCATCTGCTCAACCCATTTATCGGCATTGTCAGGCCCGTACGAAGAACAGGATAACCTTACCGGACCGTAAGAGACGGGTATTGGATTAACAGGACTTTTTCCTCCTGTCCGTACCGCCCTGACTTTGCTGAGAGCAAACTGTTCGAGACCCGGTGTGGAAGCATTGAACGCAAAATTATAAACGGCCCCGGAAGCATTAAAACCTTCGAGGTGCTCTTCAAAGTACTTCAGACACCTGGTTATATCCTCCCTGGCCTGGTCAGGCTGCATTGTCTTAAGATCAGAATGATCCCAGCTGTGCGGCATAATCTCATGTCCTCTTTTCCTGAGTAAATTCCAGTCGTTAAAATCTCCCCGGAGATCAGTATGATACTCATTGGGGATATTGAATGAAGCCAGGTGCCCTGAAGCGATTACGTTGAGGCAGGCATGGAGATTGTACTTCTCAAAGATCTCCGCAATCTTATAAAAGGATTTCTTCATACCGTCATCAAAACTAAGTGTCAGGATGTGCGATTTCCTTGTGCCCGAGCAGCTGCCCACAGCAACTGCCAGGCCTCCCATGATGGTTGTTCTGATGAATGATCTTCTGCGCATAATTGACGGGGGTCAGAAACTTTTCCTCAACTGAATGTAAATTCTCTGAAAAGTATTTTGCTGCTCAAAGGTTCCCTCATAATTTGCCGAAAACGACAGCTTATCAAAAACATGCCAGTAGATGCTCAGCTCACCTACATGCTGAAGAAGATCATTTTCGTTTTCCAGAATTCTGTTGTTAACCAGCCTGTATCCGATCCCGGACTGCAGTTTCCCTCCTGCAAAGTCCTTTAAAAGGCTTAGCCCCGCAATCGAACTGTTAATATGACTTGTTTCAATGTAGTTGCCTGATACTGTTGCCGAAAGATTCAGCCCCCCTATATTGCTGTAAGTATAATACCCGCTCAGGCTCCGGGAGGGCAAAGGATCGCTCTTAAGAAACCTGTAACCTGCATGAATACCGGCGGACATATTCCTTAAAAACCGCCAGTTGAGTGATAACCTGTAGCCCTGTCTCATGCCCTCCTCCAGTATCCTGTCGGTAAATGTCTTGTACGTCTCATAATAGACAACGTTCTTCCTGGCATCATAGGAACCATTAATCGAAAATTTGCCCGAAGCCCTGTATGAGAGAGAAAGGTATAATCCTGAAAGATCGAATGTGCTCTGCGGGACATCATCAACAATGCTGAACAGGTCCAGTTCGACTGTGCTGAAGAAATTCAGGTTCCTGACCAGGTTGTTTGAATGCTGAAAATAAATAAATCTCCTGTCAGTTTTAAAATCATTTGTCTGCTCAACATAGGCTACTGAACTTTCGGTGAATTTTCCCGTATTCCTGGTACTGTAAGCAAGGTAGGCTCCGTACTGAAACAGGGAAGGATCAAAGCCGTAATTCAGATAATCAGGCCTGGAGCCGGCCAGAACACCAATCGTTAAGTTTTTGAAGGATTTCTCGAATTGAATTCCATCAGTTGCTCCCATACTTGCTATTCGGGTATTTATCCTTCGTCCGAGACTGAACCTTGTGGTTTCGTTAAGGTCATACCTGACTGAGAGATTATATATTTTGAGTGCGCTGAAAAGATCATCCTGCACCTCCTGCCATTCACCCGCCTTATGCCTGAATGAGGCATATGTTTCGAAGGAAAACCGGGAACCGCCTATTTTAGGGGCATTTAACGACAAAGTGTACCTGAAACGCTGGATATCAGGTACATCAGTGTCAGAGAAGTCACTGTATGAATTCAGGGAGATACTTCCCGACACCTTGTGTTTCTTTTCGGTTGCTTCCGGGGCCCGGTTTACAAATTCAGCTTTAACTTCCTGTTGTTGAGAGGCAGCACTGATGCCGGCAGCTGCAACAGCTTCAGTTTCGGGCTTGTCAGCTTTGACCCGGGCAATTATAATATGATCTGTCAAAACCGGATGATCAGATATGGAGCTGCACAGACAGGAAACAGATGACAGGCTGTTTACAATAAGGGCAGGAACGAGTGTATCCCCTGACGTAATAAATAGTGTGTCACCTGCAGCTATTCCTTCGCATGACTTAAATCTTACATAAATATTCTGAGAGCTGACAAACGAAACTTTCCCGACCCTGTTTTCAGTCGCTGACTGTCCTTTTAACCCCGTGAGTAAAAAAAGACCACACAATATTAATGCAGCTTTTTTCATATAATCATCTGTCATCTGCAACACCGGTAGGGTGGCAATCAAGGCATGCCGTGCTGGTATATGAATATCCGCCTACTTCGTCATGTTGGCTGTCCATGGAGGTTTTGTTATGCTCATGGCATACCAGGCAGGTAAACTGTGAATAATCTGCAGTATTCGGATGGCATTCGTTGCAGGATGTCCATGTCCCCTTGTGCTTGCCGGAGTATATCGGAAATGACTGGGTGTCATGTTCGGTAAATGACGCCGGAACCCACCCCGGGCTGAGTGTATGGCAGGTATTGCATGTTGTCGGGAAGCCCATTGTTGAGTGGACCGGATTAGTTGTTGCCAGATAATCATCCTGGTGACATGAATAGCAGTCAGGGTTTGCGTCAGAATAGTTACCTGTAGTATGACAATCGGCACATTCAGGGGTGGAGTGACCCTCTGTCAGCGCAAAGAAGCTGTGATCAAATCCTGCGCCCGTCCACTGAAAGGAATTAACAGGGTGACAGGCAGAACAATCTTCCTGAAAACCTGCCTGAACATGGTTTGGTTGTGTGGTTGCATTGTAATCCTGCCTGTGACAGTCAATGCAGTTAACTCCCAGGACATCAAAACGCACTGGATTCTCTGATATATGGCACTCTTCACAGTCAGCCGTACGATGCGCTCCCAGCAAAGGGAAACGGCTCAGCTGATGGATTCCCGTAATGTTGGTTACAAGCCAGCTGGCAGTGGAATGGCACCTTGCACAATCCAATCCGACAGTCGCCTGATGAATATCGGTATGGCAATCATTGCAGTCAGTCTTTGCTTCCCTGAAAACCAGGGTCGGATGACAAAGCCTGCAGTCTGTTTTTGTATGCTGTCCGGTGAGCGGCATTTTTGTAGTACCGTGATCAAACGAATATATCTTTTTATCAAGGTGCCACCCTTCCGGGCTATGGCAGATGTTGCAGCTGAGCTTGAAATCCTCTCCGTGCGGATGACCTGCTTTCTGTTTCAGGAACAGGAAGAGGAAGCAGATTAGTATAAGTGACAGGATTCGCATCTGAAATCTTTGATTTTATACTTAATGTAAGTCGCTGAACCTTCATTTTGCGGCTTATGACAATCCGCACAGGGAACATTAACATGTTTGCCGTCAAGCCTGAAAGCTGTTTTATTGTGATCGAACCCCTTAGCCATCCAGCTCTCTGTAGTGTGGCAGTCATTGCAGTTTGTTGCACCATTCTTCTCAAACTGCCCGTGATGATTATCAGTATGGCAATTTGTACAACTGACCGGTAAACCTGAAAATTTCTGTTGCACTGCCCCGGTGTGGTCGGATCTGAAGTGACAGGCTCTGCATTTCTGCTTTTCATGGGCTCCTGTCAGGCTGTAGTTTGTCTTTGAATGGTCAAACGATATATCAGGCCACCTGTTCTCATTATGACAGTACCGGCAATCTGCCGCAGGATAGAATTTAGTTTGAATATAACCCTTGTGCACGTCAGGGTGGCAGTCAGAACATCCGGTACCGATCTCCCTGAAACTCCATTTTTCCTGTTTCTTATGGCATTCCAGGCACGGGGTTGCGGAATGAGACCCTTTCAGGGGAAATACACCTGTGTTATGCTGAGACACCGTATAGGTGAAATAATTAAACCCTTTAACTGTATGGCACTGTGAACAGTCAGGTGATATTCCATTCCTGGCAAACTGGCCGCTGTGATAATCAGTATGGCAATCTGTGCACCGGTCATGCTTCAGAGGATCGGTGGTTTTGCCTTTATGACATTCCCTGCACCCGACTGTAACGTGTTTATCCTCAAGCCTGAAATTTGTCTTGTTATGGTCAAACCGGGAGAGTCCTCCGGATACTGCAAGAAATGATTCCTCGTTATGGCACTGACGGCAATTCTGGCCGAACTGGTTCTGATGAGGATCTTTGTGACAGCTTGTGCAGTTGCTGAAAGAAATGCCCCTGAACTCCTGGAATGTTTTGCCGTTTATTGTCTCTTTCCTGTGGCATTTCGCACAGTCTACGGTCTTATGCTTCCCGACCAGGGGAAACCGCGAATTGGCGTGGTTGAACTTCGGGGCAGGCTTGAATGAGTCAGTGCCATGGCAATCGAGACATGAGCCGGGAAGTGTCTGCTGATGGTAGTCGGTATGGCAGCTCAGGCATTTATCATCCAGGCCGAGCCAGGTATTTTTTTTGGATTTGAGTTTTTGAGCTGTTATGTATTTGGAGTTGTGGCAATCAGGGCATTCCCTTGCTGCATGAGCTCCTGTCAGGGTGTATCCGGTAAGAGAATGATTGAAATTTTCGGCATTGAAATATATGAGTTTGGCATCCTTTCCGTTATGTTCACTGTGGCAGGTGAAACAGGAATTTTCCTTTACCTCTGCGGATGCGTGATAGCCTTTCCCTGCAGCTATTCTGGATTGGATCTCAGTATGACAGGCCAGGCATTTTGCATCTGAAACCTTATTGCCCAGCACATGGCACTGGGTGCAGTTTGAAATGCCTTCGAGGCTGGAATGAGGATTTGACAATGCGCCCGGGGAAAGCTGTGCTGACAGGCTGAGGCTGTTCAGGAGGCAAGCGAAAATGATTATGCTGACTTTTTTTGTCCCATGATCCATAAAACACTCACTTTTATCAGACCAAAACTACGTGCATCTACCTGTCAGGGTTGATGTTTTCAGCCAAATTTAATGTTTTAGAACTGTTTCCCCAAACTTTCTTGTGATTTTGATCCCGGCTTTTTCGAGGAACTGTGTGGGTAGCTCCCCGCCGGCAAAAATATATACCAGGTCATTCCTGAGCTTAACCGGCTCTCCTGCGTCCGCAGTATTAATGAACACATGCTCATCCTCTATTGAAACAAGATTGCTCTTCAATAAAAGCTTAAGCTTGCCTGCCTTAACTGCCTCATTTACCGCTGCGTTGTTTTTTGGTTTAATACGGCTGAATGCTTCCCCCCTGTAAGAGAGGGTAACATCATTCTGACCGGTAAGAAGCAGCGCGGATTCTATTGCTGAATCACCGCCTCCGACCACAACAATATTTTTTCCGGTCAAATCTTCCGGTTCAAGCAGTCTGTATGCAACTTTTTCCTTATCCTCACCGGGGATATTGAGCTTGCGTGGTGTTCCGCGCCTTCCAATAGCAAGCAGGACAGCTGCTGCAGAAAAGACCTCACCTCTCACGGTTGTGACCTTAAATATTTCACCCTCGGCAACTACCGATTCAACCTTTGAATTCTCCTTAACCGCAATATTATTTTGTTTCAGCGCAGTCTGCCACAGGTCGAGCAACTCTGATTTACTCGTTTCAAACAGTTTCACCTTCCCGTATAAAGGAAGCTCCATCGGCGAGGTCATGACAATTTTCTTCCTTGGAAATGAATAAACCGCTCCTCCGAGAGTATCCTGGTCCAGCAACAGAAGATTCAGATTATGTTTTCTGGCAGTCAGTGATCCTGAAATGCCTGCCGGCCCCGATCCTACTATAATAAGGTCATATTCTGCCTTATGATTCCCTTTTACAGATTTGGCTATGTTTTCGACCGCCTGCCTGCCCTGTTCCACAGCATTCCTGATCAGGCCCATCCCGCCAAGTTCTCCGGCAATATATATCCCCGGAACATTTGTTTCAAAGTTCCTGTTGACATGCGGAAGTTCCACTCCCCGTTTTTCAGTGCCGATACGAAGTGATATCGCCTCTGTGGGACAGGCATGAAAACAGGCACCGTGCCCGATGCATTGTGAGACATTAATTACAGTTGCTTTCCCGTTCCTTATCCCGATGATATCCTTCTCGGGGCATGCAGCCACACAGGCTCCGGTACCGATACACGTATTGACGTCAATATAAGGATGAAGGGAAACCGGTTCATGCAGGCCTTCCTCCTTTGCCTTCAGAATTTTTTCCTCAACTATTTTTGAAGCTTTTCTCTTTCTGAAAAGATAGAACCATACCACTGCGACGCACAGGATGGCGACAACAGAGTAAGTAATTATTTTTTCAAGAAGCATCTCCATGATTAAAAGATCCATCTGTAACCGAACAAAATGGTTACCCCGACATGAATGACCATGATCAGCAGCATTATCAGGGCAAAAGGCAAGTGGGCAACATGCCAGTATCTGAAGAGATTCTTCATGCTGTCAAGGCGCTCAATTCTCCTGCTCAGTTTTATATCTGTCTTTACCAGGGAAACAACCTTTCTGTAGTCTTTCCCATGAAGGTTATTCCTTCTCAGCATATTCCTTACCGACTTGATCAACTTCCGGTCATCTATCCGGTTTCGTATTAAGCTGACAAGTAAGTTCCGGGATGATGACACGGTTTTCTTTTCAACCGCTGCAGCTATTTCTGAGTGACTCTCCTCATCAAGTTTATAGGTGCTTTTTAAAATCTCTGTAAGATCGGTTTTTATGGCGCGGACCTCATTCAGATCCAGCTCCCTGCCTTCGATTGACCTGGGTATCTGAAGGTAAATAAACCTTCCGGCAATTCCGCTGAGAAAAACAGCTACCATGCTCCAGAAGCTGACTGCCACCAATCCTCCGAATTTGAACGCGGTATGGTATAATATCAGCACCGGTCCCAGGGTGCAGAGGAAAATGTGAAACTCGAGCCAGTTTTTAACCAACCCCATTCTTGACATAAAACGATATCTTTTTCGGGCCATGTAGCTGGATACGCCGATGATTATCAGGAGAGAGCCGATTATTCCAAGCCCGTGACCCACAATGCCGCTGGGCTTTAAAGCATCGTGTTCTGCACTGAATGTTCTCTCCCCGAGACCTGTTCTGTAATATTCCAACCCGTTGACAAGAAGAAATATGAAGGCAAACCCTACCACCAGCACCATTAAACCGAGAAATATCCTGTGGACCGTTTTTGACATTTTTAATTACAGTTAAGTGTCAATATCCCTGCAAATATAGTGTACAATGGTTCATTTGCACCTGTCAGAAACTCCCGCTGAGCCGTATGCTGTAATTCCTGTGAGGCTGGATATCTCCCGGACGGCCCATATATTCAGTGTTCGAAATGTTCTTGACCGCAACTGAAACTTTTACGCCTTCGCTGATCCTGTATCCGATATTCCCGTCCATGAAGAAATAACCCGTGTTGTTTTCCAGCCAGTAATCGTAGAAACCCGGAAGGAGCTCCTCCCTGGTGGCAGGATTAAGGAAAACATCATCGATATTCAGGGTCTTTGACCTGGCAAAAAGGTCAAGTCCGCCTTCGATGCTGCGCCAGGCAGAGATCAGGCTTATCTTGGCTGAATGCTTTCTCCTGTATTTCAGATAAATATCTGTATTCTGGCTGGTATATGAATTAAACTCAACCGGATAGATGTATGTGTACCCGCCAGTAACTGTTGACACAAACTCTCCAAACGATCTTTTCAGCATGAATTCAATCTCACCGCCATAGACCCTTGACTGCTCGACATTTGTGGCTTTGAAACCCAGGCCGGAGGTGCCTGTCGACGGATCCTGGTGAATGCCAAAGACATACTCGATCATATCAGTGTTCTGAGAGAAAAAGAGCGACAGGTCGCCCTCCCCCATCATCTTCCCGAGCAAGAACTCCCTGTTTGATCCCTATTTCTGAGCTCCACCCTGATTCTGCCTTCACATATGGACTGGGAAAGATCCTCACTGAGCCCAGGGTAGTCGAGGCATATTTCTCGGCTATTGACGGATAGCGGTAACCCTGCCCGAATGATGCCCTGAAGAATGTATATTCAGCAGCCTGGAAATTTATGCCTGCCCTGAAAACCGGGACGATACCGTCACGCTCATCATCGAGACTGTTCTGTTCAATACGCAGCCCTCCGATAATTTTGAGGCTGCTTACAGGTCTTACTTCCAGCTGTGCAAATCCTGCAACATTCAGGCCCCGGTGATCACCGTAGAAATTTGAAGTTATATTGCTCCAGTTTTCAGAAACGCCCGCGGTAAGTTTCAAAAAACCTGTGATCTGATAATAGAACAGATATTCACCGTACACTGAAGAAGAACTTGCATCATTATTTGTTCTGACAGGAAACTTGTTGGCGGTGTACTGGTATCGCATCCGGAAATCATGTTTTATCTTTCCGGCACCGCCGAAAGTTATGAAAGGATCAGCTGTAAAAAAATATCCGTGCATGGTGGACACGGTCGAGGTATCCTGCTTCAGGGCTCCTGTAGTGGCATCTTCCCACAGGATAAAGTCAGTCTTGTAAGTTGTTCCTGCGTTCAGGTTTAAACCGTATTTCAGTCCGGGTGTCTTGCTGCTGTGATGCTTCAGCCTGAAACTGATTCTTCCGAGGTTCTCTTCGTTGAATTTTCTGTATCCCCTGTCAGCGGCAAGGTTCAGGCCCACGCCTATGTCGTTCCTTCCGAATTTCTGAAGGTGAGATAATGAGGTATTGGCAAAGACCCTGGGTGTGTCCCACCATTTCCAATCTTCATTGGATGGAACATCAAACACCCCGCCTTCAGCGAAAAACTGAGTCAACGGAATATTGGACGCGTCTGCTGTTCTGAAGTTGATGACTCCGTTGAGGGCAGAGGACCCGTAAAGCACCGAGGAAGCTCCTTTGATTATCTCCACCTGCGACAGGTTCTCGAGCGGCAGAAAACTCCATTTGATGTTCCCTGCATCACCGGACATCATTGGGAGGCCGTCGATCAGAGCGAGGACGCGGCTGCCGACACCGTAGCTGTACCCGCTGCCGCCTCTTATTGAGGCCTGCCCGTCAAGCACCTCGATCCCCGGAGTCTTTGTAATCAGTTCCTGGGCATCAGTTATATGGCTCCGTGTTATCAGGTCTGATCTGATGACATCCATCGAGACAGTCAGTTCGGATTCCTTCTGTTCCATCCGGTCGGCACTCACCACAATCTGGCTGATTAACTGCAACTCAGTCTCCAGGTAAACATCCAGCCTGACAGTCTTATTCGCCTCAACCCGGACTGTTTCCGTAACAGTCTTGTAACCAAGGAACCTGAATGTTATCTCAACTCTTCCGGTATCGCCAGAAAACGAATAAAGACCTTCTGCATCGGTGCTTGTGCCGGAACCCTTACCATAAATAACATAAACACCGGGAAGAGGCTCCTGGCTGTCTTTGTCTGATACCCTGCCGCTGACCAGGCCCTGGGCATTTGCAGGGTAAGACAGGAAGAAAAAAGCTGCAATTATCGGAGACCAGCGTGTCATTTAGGCTTGAACGTCATCCTGATGTTTTTGGAGCCTTCCAGGGTCTGGTATGAGAATGTAACCTTCAGTGATGTCTCTGTGAGTTCAACAATATGAGTTGTCAGGGTGAAAGCAAGCTCGGGAGAACTGATTGCAAGGTTTGTCTCGTTATCAACGAACTGCCATGTCCCTGTGTATTGGCCAAAAGTTCCCGTGCCATCCTTATTGAAAACAACATCACCTTTGAATTTCTCAAGAAGCTCGCCCGGGTCACTTGCATCAATGCCATCGGCTAAAAGGCTGTCGCTCGTCCATATATGAGATGTAAGCAGGTCAAAGCGCTCTGAGGTCTTGTCTTTATTGCATGCCGCAGCAAACACCACTCCCCCAAGCAGCAACCATATAACAATATTTTTCATTTATGTCAGTTTTAAATTCTGATATCAGTCAGGCCGGAGATGGAACAAATTCAAATCAGTTAAGTTCAACAATTCCGGTTAAGTCCAAAGTTAAGAAACATTATGCTGATTACAGATGACTGAACTTTTTGTAATTTTAGGATCTCCGGAAACAATATTAATTTAAAACATATACAAAATGAGTGCACAGTATTCGATAAGTCCCAACGGTGAAAAATTTGCCTTGCCAAAACCTGAGGATTATAAAACTGAGTTTGAGAACATAAAGAAACGTGTTAAAGCGGAGCGTGCCAAAGGCCGGGAGATAGTTGTGGTCATGGGAGTGGGTTTTGTCGGAGCTGTCATGGCTGCTATCGTGGCTGACACCGTTGATGCAAAAGGCAAACCATCGAAGTTTGTTATTGGGATGCAGCGCCCCAGCCTCCGGAGCTTCTGGAAGATACCCATGCTCAACCGGGGAGTATCGCCGGTCAAGGCTGAAGACCCCGAGGTCGATCCCATGATTGAACGCTGTGTCAATAAAAAGAAGACCCTGATGGCCACTTATACATATGACGTTCTTAAGCTTGCCGATATTGTTGTAGTGGACGTACAGTGCGATTATATCAAGGAAGAACTGGGAAATGTGCGTGCCGGCCAGACCGATATGGCAGCGCTCGAGGCATCACTGGGTGTTATTGCAGAGCATATCCAGCCTGAAGCGCTGGTGCTCATTGAGACCACCGTGGCCCCCGGAACCACAGAGCAGGTAGCCTACCCGATAATGAAAAAGGCATTCACAAAACGCGGAATTAAATCAGATCCCCTGCTGGCACACAGTTACGAAAGGGTCATGCCGGGACGAAATTATGTGGCAAGCATACGCGATTTCTGGAGGGTGTGCAGCGGCATCAACAATGAAGCCAGGAAACGTGTCGTGAAGTTCCTCAATGAAGTTCTCAACACCAAAAAGTTCCCTCTGACGGTCATGGACAGGCCTATCGAATCAGAGACAGCCAAGATCGTTGAAAACAGTTACCGTGCCACCATCCTCGCTTTCCTCGATGAATGGAGCCTCTTTGCCGAACGCAACGGCGTCGACCTGATCAAGGTCATCAAGGCAATCAAGATGAGACCCACCCACAGTAACATGATCTTCCCCGGGCCCGGAGTAGGCGGTTACTGTCTCCCGAAGGACGGAGGATTGGGTGTGTGGGCTTATAAGCATATTCTTGGTTTTGAGGATGACATCTTCAAGATCACTCCCATGGCCATAGATATCAATGACACCCGGGGGCTGCACGTGGGACAGCTGACCCGGGATGCGCTGCGCAACATGGGCAAGCCTATTGCAGCGACAGATGTGCTGGTACTGGGAGCAGCATACCGTGAGGATGTCGGAGACACGCGGTACAGCGGTTCCGAGATAGTGATACGCAAGCTGGCGGAGATGGGCGCCGAGATACGCGTACATGACCCTTACGTTGAGCACTGGTGGGAGTTCGAAGAGCAGGACAGCTATCCGGCCGTTGGCCAGAGCAAGTCGCAGTTCTTCCGCAACCAGGAGAAGCTGAAAGAGATAAGGATTGAACAGAACCTGAATAAGGCGCTCAAAGGGGCGGAGGCAGTAATACTGGCCGTGCCTCATTCAGCCTATATGGATCTTGATCCTGATAAGGTTGTAAAGACTATCGGGCAACCGGCTGCAATAATCGACTGCTTCGGCATACTGACCGATGACAAGATCCGCCGTTACTTCCAGCTCGGATGCGAAGTCAAGGGACTGGGCAGGGGACACATACAGAGAATCAAGGAAGAGACACGTAAAGGATGATCCTGACAAATTCATATCTTTATATGTAATTAAACTCATCATCATGAAAGATAAAATGACCGGGTTATTGAACGATTACAATACCGGAAAAGTCGACAGACGGACATTCATGAAGAAGCTTTCCCTTGTTACCGGGGGAACAGCCGCCGCAGTAATCTTCTTCCCTGATCTTAACAGTGCAAACGCCTCACGCTCAAGGCGGGGAAATATTGAGTTGATAAATGAGTTCATCACCTACCCCGGCGCTTCCGGCGAGATGAAGGCTTACCTGTCAATGCCGGAGGGAAAAAAGAAATTTCCCGGAGTGATAGTAATCCATGAAAACAGGGGGCTTGTCCCACACATCCAGGATGTGAACAGGCGCATGGCGATGGAAGGGTTTATCTCACTGGCTCCCGATGCCCTATCCCCATTGGGAGGTACACCGGAGGATCAGGACAAGGGGCGTGAGATGATAGGCCAGCTCAACCGGGAAGAGACCATAAAAAATTTCGTCGCTGCGGTGAAATACCTGAAGACGCACCCGAGGTCAACAGGAATGGTGGGATGCACCGGCTTCTGCTGGGGCGGAGCAATGACTAACCAGGTTGCGGTGAACGCACCGGATCTCAAAGCTGCAGTGCCGTATTACGGTTCAACACCTGTCCCTGAGGATGTGCCAAAAATCAAAGCCTCAGTCATGGCACACTACGCCGGCAATGATGAACGTATCAATACCGGAATGCCGGCATTTGAGGAGGCGCTGAAAAAAGCAGGGATAGATTATCAGATCTTTGTCTATGAAGGTTCGGAACATGGGTTCAATAATGACACCAATCCGAGATACAACAAGGAGGCAGCCACACTTGCATGGGGCAGGACTGTTGGCTTTTTCAGGGATAAGCTCGGAGGTTAGCAACCGGGAGATCAGCAGTTATATCTTCCATAAACGGGCAACCTCGCTGATGAAAGGCCGGCAGTGGTTGAAAAAATACCTGTAACCTTCGCACAGGTAATTCAACCCCTCTTCACCTGCCGGAGTGACCGTAAACCTGTTCTTAGGGCATTCACCGTTGCACATGCTCAGCACCTCACATTCAAGACAATAACGCGGAAGAGCTGTCCGCTTGGTCTGCCCGAAGGTTTTCTGCCTCGGGTCATCAAGCATATCTGACAGGGATTTTTCTCCAATGTTGCCGATCCGGTGGTCCGGATTCACATAGTGATCGCATGAATAAAAGTCGCCGTTCATCTCTACCACTGGCACTGCACCGCATTCTTTTCTGAAAATGCAAAGTGTATGCTCCTGGCTGAAAGCATCGCGAAGAGCTTCTTCAAATATCTGCACTTTAACCGTGCCGATATCCTTTTCAAGCCATTCATCAAAGACTGCAGCCAGAAACCTTCCGAAATCAGAGGGCCTGACACTGCGTGAACTTACAGCCTGAACGCCGGAGGCATCCTTTTCCACTAGGGGCAGGAAAGTAAAATAAGCTGCTCCCGTTTCTTTCAGAAAATGATACAGCTCAAGAGGAGCATGAACATTTGCATCGCTGACCACAGTGAGGATCTCGAAGGGTATCCCGTACTTTCTTAAGATATCCAGCCCCCTCAGTGCATCCTGATACGCAGGCATATTTTTACGATCGCGTCGGTGCAGGTCATGAAACCTGTCCGGTCCGTCAAGACTGATCCCTGCAAAAAAATTCTCCTTCTTCAGGAATTTTCCCCATTCTTCGGTCAGCAGAGTGGCATTTGTCTGAATTCCGTTGATAATGACCCGGCCGGCAGACTTATATGTCTTCTGATACCTGACAGCTTTCCTGAAGAAATCGAGTCCCGCCAGGATAGGTTCACCTCCGTGCCAGGAAAAAAAGACCTCACTCCCTGTAGTTGCCTCAATATGCTGACGGATATACAGCTCCAGCACCTCATCATTCATACAGCCGGCAGGGGAACCGGCATTCAGATACCCTTTGTCGAGGTAATAGCAATATGAACAGCTAAGGTTGCACCTTGCCCCGACGGGTTTGACAAATACCTGGAATTCACGGATCTCTGAGGTCATGGTTGCATGATAATCCCATTGCAAAACTAGTACAACGAATACCGGTTCCTGAGATATTCCTCCAGGTAGCTGTATTCCGGCTTCATGATAAGCGCCTCCTTGCTTCCTGTACGGCTTCCGGCCAGACTGGAAGGCACGGGTAGGGGATTACCGGTCAGTGGCTCTACCGTCTCACTGAATTTGGCCGGATGGGCAGTTTCAACAAAGATGCCTGACGTTTCCGGGTGCTCATCAAGGTACCGGTCCAGACCCAGGCTGGCTACAGCTCCATGTGGGTCAAGAAGATACCCCGACCTCTGATATTCTTCCCTGATATGTTGCCGGATCTGATCATCATCAAACCAGGACCCGGAAACCACGGAAGTCATTTTATTGCGGTCGTTGTCAAAAATGTCAAGCAATCTTTCAAAGTTGCTGGGGTTGCCCACATCCATTGCGGTTGCTATAGTCTGAACTGATAAGCCCGGAGTGTAAAGACCTGTTCTAAGGTATTCCGGAACAACCTTGTTTATATTTGTGGATGCAACAAAATGCTCAATCTGCAGGCCTGACTTCCATGCCATTACGGCGGCGGTAAGATTACCGAAGTTGCCGCTTGGAACAGAAATGATTTTGTCTCCGGCGCCTGCATGACAAACTGCAAAGTAATAATAGAAGCTCTGCGGGATAAGGCGTGCAATATTTATTGAGTTGGCCGATGTCAGTCTGATCCTCCCGTGAGTTTCCATCCTCCTGAAAGCACTTTTAACCATTGACTGGCAGTCATCAAAGGTACCTTCTATCTCAAGGGCTGTAATATTCTGCCCCAGGGTTGTCATCTGGTTCTCCTGCAACGGGCTCACCCTGCCCGAGGGATAAAGGATGATCACATCGATGCCCTCCATTCCGCAGAAGCTGCTGGCTATCGCTCCGCCTGTGTCACCCGAGGTTGCAACCAGCACCACCGTCTTAAGGTCATCACTCTCTGAAAAATACCTGAAGCACTGAGCCATAAATCTTGCGCCGAAGTCCTTGAAGGCCGCAGTCGGCCCGTGAAAGAGCTCAAGTACGTGTTTTCTGTCGCTTATTCTTACGACCCTCACAGGGAAATTGAATGCTTCCTCACATATATTCATCAGCTTTCCGGCGGGGATTTCATCTCCGGTGTATTTTACCCCGACCTCAAATGCAATCTCCCGGAAAGTCATTCCCGGAAGCCGCCTGAAAAAATCAGGTTCCATCTGCGGAATGGTCTCGGGCATGAACAATCCCATGTCAGATGATATTCCCTGGCTGACCGCCTCACGGAATGTGGCCCTTATGCTCCTGTCCCTTATGTTGCAGTATCGCATTTGGATGAGATATTCTTTAATTTAACAGACCTTTGCTCCCTCCCTGTTGACAGGAGAAAGATAGGTATTGCAGGCAACACGCCTGGCATCCATGCATGCCTTCATTGCTCTCAGTACTTTCTCACCGCTTGCCTCTCCCCTGCAGAGAGCAAAGACAGAAGGGCCTGATCCGGAAATGCCTGCTCCCAGGGCGCCGCTCTGCATCGCTGCCTGTTTCAGCTCATTAAAACCCGGTATAAGCGATGACCGTTTTGGTTCAGCAACATGATCGACGAGGGACCGTCCGATCAGGTCATAGTCCTCGCTGAAAAAGCCCGCAATAAGTCCGCCTACATTTCCCCATTGTTTAACAGCAGTCGCTAATGGAATATGCTTGTCAAGAATTCCTCTTGCCATGGATGTCTTAATCTCCATATCAGGGTGAATAACAACACAGAAGAGCTCCGGAGGTATATTTACCGGAATAATATCAAGCGGTTCATAGCTCCGGATCAGGGTTATGCCTCCCATCAGGGCCGGAGCAACATTATCGGCGTGTGCAGTACCTGAGGCCAGCCGCTCACCCTCCATTGCAAATGCCACAAGCTCATTCATCGAAAAGATGTTTCCCATAAGTTCATTTGCAGCAAATGCTGCTGCTGCCGAGCTGGCAGCGCTGGAGCCTATGCCGCTGCCCGGGGTTATGCCTTTTTCGATATATGCCCTGAAGCCTGATTTTGTTCCTGTCTTCCTTATCATGGCATTCAGGACCACGCCAACGACATTCTTATCCGGGTCAGTGCTGAGGCTGCTGCACCCTTTTATCCAAGTGATCTCTGCAGCCCCGCTGTCTGTCATCTCAAGATCAATAAAATCGCAGGGTCCGCTGACAGCCAAACCGAGAACGTCAAATCCGCAATTCAGGTTTGAGACTGTCGCCGTGGCCTTCACCCTGATTTTTTTAGCCATTGTTTCAGCTGTTTATAATTGAAAGTATGTCTGAAAAAATTCCTGCTGCAGTCACATCCGCACCAGCGCCGGCACCCTTGATAATCAGCGGCCGGTCAGGATACCGCTTAGAATTAATTGAAACGACATTATCATTGCCTTCAAGGTAGAAGAACGGGTGAGAGGCTCCTACTTCCTTTAAAGAGATATCTGCTTTCCCGTCAGCATACCTGGCTATAACCCTGAGCCTGGCATTCCGGGCAATGGTGCCTTCTCTCACCTTCTCAAAATATTCGTCATAGTTTTTCATCTGATCCTCAAATGTGCCGGCAACAAAAACATCCGGAAGAGGACTGGGGAGGAAGCTTTCGAACATGATATCCGAGGCCTCGATTTTTATCCCTGCTTCCCTTACGAGTATCAGGAGCTTTCTTGAAACGTCATCACCGCGGAGGTCAATAAGCGGATCCGGCTCTGTATATCCTTCACTCATGGCCTTAAGGACAGCTTCACTGAATCTCATTCCGCTGCAATAGTTGTTAAAGATAAAGTTAAGGCTTCCGGACAGCACCGCTTCTATTTTTAAAAGCTGATCACCTGTTTTTACCATATTGTCAATGGTCTGAATTACAGGCAAACCTGCAGCAACATTGCTCTCAAACCTGAAGTGCACCCTTCTGCTTACCGCCATCTTTTTCAGTCCGAGGAAATTATCATAGGGCGACGAAGCAGCGATTTTGTTGCATGTGACAATTGAAATGCTTCCGGAAAGAATTTTCTCATATAATTTTGATACTGAAGCATCTGCAGTGTTGTCAATAAAGATTGAATTAGGCAGATTGAGCCTGCCCATCTCATCAACAAACTCCTCAAGGTTGGTACCCTTCTCGCTTGACATCATGGCGTTCTTCCAGTCCTGTTCTCCAATGCTTTTTTCCCTGATAAGCATCTTCCTTGAATTTGCCAGGCCAATTATTCTGAAAACAGTCTGGTATTCACGAATAAAGAACTCTGACTGCGAATGGATCTGCTTGATGAAAGCTGTTCCGACATTGCCTGTACCGACAATAAACAGGTTGATTATCTTATTCGCTGAAAGCAGGAACTCCTGGTGAATTGCGTTTACAGCCTTCTGACAGTCTCTTGTTTTAACAACTGCAGAAATATTCAATTCGGAGGAGCCCTGTGCAATAGCATGAATATTGATGCCGTTTTTCCCGAGTGCTGAAAACGCCTGGCCGCTTATTCCAACTGAATGCTTCATGCCCTCACCCACCATCGCAACAATTGAATAGCCTTCTTCAAGTAACGATTGTTTGACTCTCCCCGTTTGAATTTCAAATTCAAATTCCCCGTTCAGGACTTCAGCTGCCTTCTCTCCTGACTTCTGATCAATGGCTATGCAGATTGACTGCTCCGATGACGCCTGCGTAATGAGGATGACATTAATATTATTGCTGGCAAGGGCTGTGAACATTCTTGCTGCAATTCCAACAACACCGACCATTCCGCTTCCGGTCAAAGATACCAGGCAAACATCGTTGATTGCTGATACTGCTTTTAGAACATTGCCATTCCCGGAGGGTGAATCACTTATCCTCGTACCCTTGTCAGCCCTGGAAAAGGTGTTCTTAACCAGAACAGGTATCTTTTTCTTCATCACGGGCTGGATGGTAGGCGGATAGATGACTTTTGCACCAAAATGACTAAGTTCGAGAACTTCAGCGTAAGAAAGTTCAGAAATGGGGTAAGCATCCTCCGTATAGGAGGGATCAGCTGTATAAATTCCGCTTACATCAGTCCATATTTCAAGAATGTCAGCGTTTAAGGCTGCAGCAATAAGCGATGCAGTGAAATCTGAACCTCCCCTTCCAAGTGTGGTGTGATAACCATGTATGGAACTGGATATATATCCCGAGGTAATTGTTACAGCACTGTCTGACTTCAGTTTTTCCCTGATTGCATTCTCTGTGACCTCAGCTTCTACCCTCTCAACTCCGTTAATTAATTTTGTGAAGATTATATCTCTTGCATCGATGTATCTGACGTTTACAAAATTCTCTGCCATTACAGAATAGATAATCTGGATTGACATCTGTTCGCCAAAGCCAAGCACCAGGTCGGTTGACCGCAAAGTAATCTCACCGATATTTGAAATTCCGCCGAGGATGTCTGTCAGCCTGGCTTTAAGCTCCTTTATCTTCCCGGTCACCCTGAGGGCATTTTCCGGATTAAGAAGCTGCGTTGCAATGTCCACATGCCTCTTTTCAATATCATTTAATACTGACAGGTACCGTTCATTCTTACCAGCAGCAAACTCCAGACAATCATTAAGCCTGTTTGTTATGCCGGAAAAAGCAGAGAAGACAGCAACCAGGGGCTCATCACGCTCCCTGATTATCTCAACCACCGTTCTTATGCTGTCAGCACTCCCGACAGATGTGCCCCCGAATTTCAACACTTTCATGTTCAATTGATTAATTATTCCTTTAACAGCAATACCCGTTGCAGCACAAATATAGTAAACAATAAGTAAATGCCCTGCCAGTCATGATATGGGGGATTTACAGACAGGTATCTGTTTTCCTGACCTCTGTGAAGTTATCGGATACTGATCTCAGCAAGATAGGGAACCGGATTAAAAACCTGATCATGCAACCCTCTGGCATCTTAATAAGTCTGTATTATGGCTCCAAATGATAATATGCAGCGATGATTTGCGTTAAAAATGCTAAGTTTGGCACGATTCCAGGGAAGTGATGAGACAATTCTGCATATATACAATTCTGCTTTCTGTTTTTTGCCTGCCGTTAAAGGCGCAAACCTTTACAAGCAGCAACCTTCCGATATGTCTGATCACGACTGACGGCGGGGTATCAATTCCCGATGAGCCGGGCGTGCTTGGCAACCTGAAGATCATATACCGCGGTCCCGGCAAAAGAAACTATGTGACTGACCAGAATAATCCGGCTTACCTGAACTATGACGGCAGGATTGACATCGAAAAGAGAGGGTCGTCATCGCATGTCCTCACCAAAGAGGAACTACGGTTTTACGACCCTCATGGCTGACAATTACACCAACAACAACGTCAGCCTCCTTGGCATGCCTGAAGAAAACGACTGGATACTGGGCGGGATGGTTTTCGATACCGCCCTGATACGCGATTATCTCTGCATGAACCTGTCACGTAAACTCGGTAATTACGCTTCACGTACAGAATACTGCGAGGTCATGGTTAACAATGATTATAAGGGTCTCTTCGTCCTCGAGGAGAAAATCAAGGCTGATGACGGCAGGGTTGATGTCCTGAAGATAGGTACAGGTGACAACACACAGCCAAACATTTCCGGCGGTTACATTACCAAGGCGGACAAGATGACAGGGGGTGATGAATATGACTGGAAAATGTATTCAATAAATGGATCAGAAGTGGATTATATTAATGTCCTGCCGAAGCCTGAAAACGCAACCTTCTACCAGACAGGTTATATCCATGGTGAATTTACCAGGCTTGAGACAGCCGCAAAATACAATGACATATCGGTCGTCAATGGGTATCCCGCAATAATTGACATCCCTTCGTTCATTGACTTCATGATAATCAATGAGTTCGCCTCCAACCCCGATGCCTACCAGTACAGTACTTTCTTTCACAAGGACAGGAACGGCAAGCTCAGGGCAGGACCAATATGGGACCTTGATCTCTCTTTTGGCAATGATCTTTTCTTCTGGGGATTGGACCGCAGTAAGACAAACCTGTGGTACTTCGAGGACCCTTATTATAATAACGGTTCCAGGTTCTGGTATGACCTGTTTTACAACAGCACCTACAAATGCTATCTCGCCAGGAGATGGAATGAAATCATCCAGCCGGGCCAACCGATGCATCCTGACAGTATTAACGCATTCATAGACAAGACTGTAACTCTTATAAGTGAGGCTGCGGCAAGGGATTATGAAAGGTGGGATAAGCTTGGAAGTCACACGCAACGTATTACAAACATCAAAAACTTCGTCAAAGCCCGGATGGCCTGGATGACACACAATCTTGGGTCATACACGGCATGCAGCAATATCACTGTACCCTCACTTGTGATATCCAAAATCAATTATCACCCCTCTCCCACGGCAGCGTACCCTGATGATGATGATCTCGAATTCATTGAAATACAAAATAACAGTGATGTGACAGTCAGTCTGACAGGGATTTATTTCAGGGGCACAGGACTAACGTACGTTTTTCCGGCAGGGACCTCCATCGGCCCTCATCTGTCAGTTATAATTGCAAGTAATACAAATGCTTTCAGGGCGAACTGGGGAATCACCCCGTTTGGACAGTTTACCAGGCATTTATCGAACAGCAGTGAAAGCCTTGCGCTCCTCGATGCCTTCGGAAATGTAATCGATGAAGTATGCTATCAGGATGTGGCACCGTGGCCCGCAGCAGACGGGAACGGCTATTGGCTGAAGCTGGCAGATGTGAACCTTGACAACAGCCTTGCCTCCAGTTGGACCGCATCAAATGGTGTCATCAGCTCGGTCAGTGAGACCACGGCCGATATCAGTATCGATATTTACCCCAACCCGGCAGTTGATTTTCTGTACATAAGATCAGACAGGGAAATTGTCAGCCTGAACATATATGACTTGCAGGGGCGGATGCTGATTACAGTCAAGGGTGGCGACAATTTGTGTGAAATTGACATAAGGCACCTTATTAAGGGTGCCTATATCGTCAAGGTGTTCACCGAAGACGGCAGCCGGACGGAAAAGATAATCAAAGACTGAGCTCCTACCAGATATAAGTACCTGCAGCACCGCTCTCAAGGCTCAGTTGCACAGTGTTGCCCCTGAATTTTACGTTAAAGTTCTTCTTTGCCGGTGCAGTATTAATCACTATCAGTACTTTCTTGCCATCCGGTGTCCTGAATGCCACATTAGGAATGTTCCCCGGCATGTTTGTCGAAACCCTCACAGAACCGGGTCTCACAAATTTTGCGGCATGTGCCAGAATATAATATGCCGGATTGCGGGTCACCGTGTTACCGTTTATGGTGACTGTCCCGAGGCATTGGCTGCATCCACCTTCGGTATGAGGGTCGTAATGGGGATCTGATGCAAGGTTCCATTCAATTACGTTTCTGCACCAGTTACGTGTCGCTCCTATGATCAGTGTCTCAATATGCCACTTCAGGTCCTCAGCCAGGTTACCCGGAGCGCCAACCCATTGCTCGGTGAAGTATAGGTTTTTCGCGGGATAAGCATCGTGCACTGCCGTAAGCGCATCAATTGATCCACCATAAAGATGAAATGCCGATCCGTCGACATATTGCCTTGCAGCCGGGTCATTCAGCACGGTAAGGGGATAATCCGTCCGGTCAGCATTATGGTCATAGATGATTATTTTTGTAGTAATGCCAGCTGCCGCGAAAGCTGGCCCAAGGTTCTGTTTGATGAAGAGTGCCTGATCGGCAGCGCTCATAAGCATGCTCGGGTTATTGCCTCCATAGAGCGGTTCATTCTGAATGGTAATGGCATCAATGGTGATACCCTCTGCCTCCATCGCCTGGATATATTTTACAAAATACTTTGCATAGGCATTGAACCATTCAGTCTTCAGGCTTCCTCCCACGGAGGCATTGTTGGTCTTCATCCACAACGGGGCAGACCACGGTGAACCCAGTATTTTTATCGATGGGTTTATGGCGAGTATCTCCCGGAGAACCGGGATCAGATCCTCCTTTTCCATTTCAATACTGAACTGCTCCATATCAGGATCGGTTTCGCCGGCAGCAAGGTCATCGTATGAAAATACCCTGTCACTTAGGTCTGAGGCTCCGATACTCACTCTCAGGTAACTTAACCCAAGATTGTTACCGTCTGTTCTGAAAAGCTCGTTAAGCAATCCCGACCGGTCTGCCTGCGACATATTATTCAGCAGCATGGCGCTTCCGCCGGTAAGACAGTTGCCAAACCCATCCATGGTCTGGTATGTTATTGTAGTGTCGACAACGATCGCCGGATCTGTGTTTGAAGAGGTCCTGAATTCGAGCTCTCCGTCGTACTTCTCAAATAAGACACCCTTCGCGGGTGAAGTTATCCATGCCTCCACCTTTAATCCTGTCCCGTCATTTGGGTCCGGATCGGGATCATGATTGCCATTGCATGCGGCAAGCAGGATAAATACGGTAATAATTATTTCTTTCAACTGGATTTATTTTTTCTGGTACACGCGTACATAGTCAACCACCATTGTGCGGGGAAAGATTGTATTGTCAATGCCCTGAGCCCCGCCCCAGTTTCCGCCCACAGCAACATTAAGCAGCAGATGGAACCGCTTGTCAAAGGGCCAAACCTTATACCCGGTACCCTCATTCTTAAAAGTAAAATAGAGATTGTCATCGACATAAGCACGGTACTCGGTTACTTCCCATTCAAGCGCATAGACATGAAAGTCTGAATAGCATGTGGGTACGTTAGTGGTGGCGCCCTTTTGAGTGCCAATAGAGTGATTATATAACTCGGTGTGTGCAGATGCTACAATGACGTAAGGATTATAACCCACATTCTCCATGATGTCAATCTCGCCGCTTGCCGGCCACCCGCCGTAAGCCCAGTCAGTGGGAAGCATCCATATTGCGGGCCACATTCCCCTGCCATCAGGTAACTTGGCCTTTACCTCTACCCTGCCGTAAAGCCAGTCTCCCTTGTTTCTCGTAACAAGCCTTGCGGATGTATAATCGTGATCCTCATAACTCTCCTTAATAGCTGTTATATAAAGAAATCCGTCTTTCACCTCAGCATTTTCAATCCTGGCACTGGTATACCACTGGGCTTCATTGTTACCCCAGCCGGTAGCATTTCCATCAGTGTCATAACTCCATTTGCTTGCATCAGGAAGACCGTTGATGCTAAACTCGTCACTCCATACCAGAACCTTGTCTCCGCCAGTTGGGTTATCAGGCGCAGGATCAGGGTCACCCTCCCTGGCACACCCGGGGGCCATCAGTATGAAGGCCAAAAGCAACGCAACAAGTGCAACTATTTTTTTCATAATGCAAAGTTACTTAATAATAAAATCGCTGTGCAGTCCTTCAACAGAATTTGGTCCGATCCATACGTCAAACCCTCCCGGTTCGGTCAGTGTCTCCCTGCCGTTGAAGAATTCCAGGTCACTTCCGGTAAGAGTGAATTCCACATCGGCAGTTTCACCCTGTTTAATTGTGATCCGTTTAAATCCCTTTAGTTCTTTAATCGGTCGCGTGATACTCCCGACCCTGTCGCGCACGTAAAGCTGAACTATCTCGTCAGCATCATAAGTACCACTGTTTTTCACTTTTGCCTTGACAGTTATTGAATCTTCTAAACTCATTACCTGCGATGAAAGATTAAGATCGCTGTAATCAAATGTGGTGTAGCTCAGGCCGTAACCGAAGGGAAGCAATGGTGTGTAACCGTAATCGAGGTGGAATGATTTGTATCCAAGTGAATTCTGCTGATTTTCCACAGGTATGCTGTCAATGGGAGTAAATGAACTCTTTGTAGCCGGCCTGCCGGTATTGTTCCTGTAGTAGTAGAACGGAATCTGTCCTGAGCCCTTGACAAAAGTAACGGGCAGTTTTCCGGAGGGTGACTCTTTCCCGAATATCAGGTCAGCAATCGCTGGTCCTGCCATTGTACCTCCGTGCCATGCGTAGAGCAATGCATCAGATTCCTCCAGCTCGGCGCCAATGGCCAGCGGCCGGCCGGCCATCACGATTATGACAAGAGGCTTGCCTGTCTCAGCAAGTTCAGCGATCAGCTCGCTCTGGGCTCCCGGAAGATCAATGTCTCCCCTTGACTGTCCTTCTCCTGACAGCACCCATTCTTCTCCGGCAAAGAACAAGATAACATCTGATTTGCGGGCAACAGCTATTGAAGCACCGAAATTGTCCGTTTTTTTGTCACGACTGTACTCAAGCCCCTCGACATAATTTACTTTGTTTTCCCCAAGCAGGTCCCTGATGGCTGCAAGAGGAGTGACGGAGTTTTCCGGCAATCCGTCAAAGCACCATGTGCCGAGCTGATCACGGGGCGCATCAGCCAGCGGTCCTATAACGGCGACGGATGAGATTTTGTCTGCTTTCAGAGGCAGCGTTTTGTTGTCATTCTTCAACATCACCGTGCTCTGTTTTGCCACAGTACGCGCGTGTTCGAGAAATGACGGATTGAGCATTTTTTTCTGAGCTTCCGGATCAACGTACGGATTTTCAAACAACCCCAGCCTGTATTTTACATTAAGAATATTTCTTACCGCATTATCAATCTCCAACTGGCTTATTTTCTTTTCACTGAGAAGTGCTTTGATATTGTCAAAATAAGATGTGCTGGCCATCTCCATTTCTACCCCGGCATTGATGGCTTTTGAGGCGGCTTCCTTTTCATCTGTAGCATATCCGTGAGCGACCAGTTCAGTCACTGCTAAACAGTCGCTGACCACAAACCCGTCAAATCCCCATTCATTTCTAAGGATCTGCTTCAAAGTAAATTCATTGGCGGATGTCGGAACGCCGTTCAGGTCATTGAAGGCGGACATGAATGTAAGAGCGCCTGCTTCTTTAGCCGCCTTGAAAGGTTTCAGTACGACGTTTCTCAGGACAGGTTCTGAAATGTAAGTTGTATTATAATCACGGCCGGCCTCGGCAAAGCCATAGCCGACATAATGCTTGGCGCAGGCTGCAAGCGAGGTAGGATCGGTGAGACTGTCACCCTGAATGCCCTCGACCATGGCCCGTGCCATGGCAGAAGCCAGAATTGGATCTTCGCCGCATCCCTCAGCTATTCGTCCCCACCTGGGATCCCAGGTAATATCAATCATCGGTGCGAAAGTCCATTTTATTCCTTCAGAAGAAGCTTCAATGGCTGAAATGCGAAAAGCTTTCTTCACTATCTCCGGATTCCATGAAGCTGCCATTCCCAAAGGGATAGGGAAAATGGTGCGGTAGCCGTGAATAACATCTCTTCCTATTAGAAGCGGTATTCCGAGCCTGCTCTCCTCAACGGCGACCCTCTGGATTTCATTGACCTGTACGGCGCCGGTCAGATTCAGGAATGCCCCGACTCTGCCGTCCCTGACCCCTGTCTTCAGCTGCTCGGCATCCATGAAATAGCCGCTGTAAAGTTGTGACATCTGACCTATCTTTTCATCGAGGGTCATCTGAGCAAGCATTTTATCTGCCCTGTTATCAATGTCATCTTTGCCGGGATCTGCATTTCTGCAGGAATAAGCCATCAGCGAAAAGCATATCATCAGAACAAGCCATGAAGACTTCAAAGAATTCATCTCCGTAAATAATAAGAAATAAAATATTAAGAAAATCATTGTCTGCCCGTATAACAGGCAGACAATGATCCTTAAAAACTATCTATTTATGAATGCCTTCAACATGAGGACCTGACAATTCATCAAAATAGAAAGTGTGTGTACCATCTCCAACTCCCGGGTTAAGCATTATCCGCACAATATTGTAGAAGTCATGATTATAGTAATCATCAGCCACGACATCATATGATACCGGATCGGACCACCATTTCCAGCTTTCGGCTCCGGGCTGCACATCCGCCCCGGCGAAATCATATGTGGCAAGTTCCCACTTATTGGTAGCCTGTATTGTATAGGTCAGTTCGGTACCTGTCTGCCATGCATCACCGCCCTTGTCGGTATTCTCAAGTTTCAGCAGTACTTTGTCTCCGGCCTTGCCATATACGAGAATCGAGAAGGTATGTTGCTGCCTGAGATCGAACCTGAAGCCAGGGCCTAGCTGCATGTTTGCATTTGCCCACTGCTGGTTTGTTTTGGTATAGAAAGCAACCTTGGTGGACCTGTTCGGGACCTCCTTGAGCGGGTTATCAGATATGGTGAGGCCGCAGTCCTGGCCAAGCACAGGGTAAACCTGAACCTCGCTGAAGTCGTTGTAAACAATTATCATATCAAGCAGGTAAGGTACATAGGCCGAGTTGTCATTAAGCAGAGTGATTGCCTTTGTTCCTGTAAGTGTGCCAAGACTGGTGTTAAGTTTGGCTGTGACAGTAAATGTTCCGTGACGCATAAAGGTATGGTGAACAACCTCATCCTTGCCGCCTGTGACTTCAGCAGTATTGTCTCCGAAGTTCCAGGTAATGTTGGTTACACTCTGTCCGGCAGGAATGGTATAGCCTGTAACTGAGCATGCAACATCATTGTCAGTGCCTTCCGTTGCATTTACAGTAAAAGTAATGGAAGGCTTCACATAACCCTTGGGTATCATATAAAAGTGCCAGAGGGTCCAGTTCTCATATGAGCTCTCGCAGGTTAACTCAAGAAGGTTTTCCTCTGCCTTAAGGATTTTGTAGGTGTGGTTTTTTGCACCCACATCGAGGCCCGGGAAAACAGGTGTGGCAGTGTTAAGCATAAGATAATATGTCCCGTCCTGTTTCAGTATATTCCATGTTCCCGTGATGGGCGTGGCATAATCCACATCCCAGTCATCCTTGTTCAGCCGTGGGTTAAGATAGACACTGGCCAGAGCCGGATCATCTTTTGTATAACCTTTGACATAGCTTACACCTTTATTGTCATACTTCAGGACAAAATCGGTCATGATAAACGTCAGTTCATCGTCATAGGCTCCCGTTCCGTCCTTAGTGTGAGGAGATGCTGACCACCAGTCCAATCCCACGCCGCCCGGCTTGGTAACGTCCCCTACGCCGAAATGCCCTGGTGAGTCAGCATCAACCATCCATGTCTTGCCGTCAGCATCAGATGCACCGCCGGTAAGGTTAACATACACCGGGTCAGTGAAAATAGAGAAGTCCGTCTCGGTCTGAGTAAAAGTCTTTGTAGTTTCGGCTGTACCTCCTTGTGTGACAAGCGTCATCTTTATGGGATAATCTCCCGGCAGCGAATAGACTACTATATTGGAAGTACCTGTGCCTTTGGTTCCGTTGCCAAAATCCCACGACGGAATACCGGTCACAGATGATGTGTTTGTAATAACTACATGGAATTCATCACTTCCCGGAGTTATTGTGAAATTCAACTGGTCAGCTGTCGGAGGAAGCCCGATATCCGGTTTATCCGCCATCTGAGGCTCACAGGCTGCCATCACAAGCAGTATCGCAATGAAGCCTGTTATTCTTGTTATGTATTTATATTTTTCCATTATAATATGTTTTTATAGGAATTTAACCGTCGGCTACTGGTAAGCCGGTACCATTTGTTTCAGCACGCCTTCATTTGTATTCCTGATCTCGCTTGCCGGGATGGGGAACATGCCAAATGTGTCTGGCTTGTAAGTCCTGTTGGTAAAATGCTGTGGGTTTGCAGCACCTGAAGGAATCTCGAAACTCGCATTAATCATTTGTTCAGCGTAGGCTTCACCCCTTCTCAGGAGATCCCATTTTCTGAGTCCTTCACCGCCAAATTCAACTCGTCTTTCATGGTAGATGTCATCAAGTGTGATTGTTGACTTTGCAGCGCCGGCGCCAAGGGACCTTGTCCTTACCTGGTTCAAATATCCGGCAGCCTTGGTGGGGTTATCGGCAAGCCATACTTCTGCACCCATAAGCAGCACATCTGCATACCTGATGTCCATGTGGTTGCGGGGGAAGTTATGGGCCTGGTCGCCGCCTGATCCGATGTAGGCGTTCAGTGCCATGTATTTCCGGTTAAAGTAACCGGTATTCATGTAAGCCCTGTTATAGTCAGTCAGCTCGGTTTCGGCATCAAAGAGAGTAGCATGCTTCCTCGGGTCACCGGCTTCAAACTCATCGGCCAGACTCCATGTCGGTATATCAAATGACCATCCGGGGAAAATGCCGGCGCTTGAAGGCTGAGGGTTACGTACACCAATCCATACCGACGAGAAATTGCCGTTTATGTTCCAGCCGCCCCAGTCACCTGATTTGGCCTTGTCCGAATACTGTATCTCAAGTATCGACTCGCTGTTGTTCTGGTTCTCCCAGTCAAACAGGTCAGCGTAATCAGGAACCAATGAATATCTGAGGCCGGTGATAATTTCATCGAGCGCAGTCTGTACATATCCCTTGTTGATTGTGGTAGTACCGTCAGACCACTGCTCTGCTGTAAGACCCAATCCGCTGTAGGAGCTCATACCGGTATGATAGAGATAAATCCTTGCCATGAGGGCCTGGACAGCTGCTTTTGAAACACGTCCTGTTTCTGTTGCAGCAATTTCCGGGGGAACAACGGCAACTGCAGCCAGAAGATCTCCCGCAATGTAAGTAAGGATCTGATCCGGCGTACTCTGCGGAATGCTCTTGTAGTCCTCAACATCGGGCAACACTTCGGTTATCAGCGGAACCCATCCGTAGTGACGTACAAGGTCCCAGTAGAAATAGGCACGCAGGAATTTCACCTCGGCTTCAAACCTTTCTTTAAGACCATCTGTGACCCACTCCACACCCTCCTGCTTCTGCAGGTAGAGATTGGCACGGTAGATACCTGCATAACAACGACTCCACAGGTCAGAAGAGGAGTTGTTCTCGGGTTCCATCTTGAACATTTCCATATCCTGCCACTGTGCCATATCGGTTGCATCTGATCCTCCGCAGAAAGCATCATCAGACCATATATCCGACATCACAGGGGCGAATTGCCAGTTCTGAACAGAATAGGCATCGTAAACGGCTGTCACAGCCAGCAAAGCCTGCTCCTCGTTCTTGTAGTAGTTGGCTTCAGTCAACCCGGTTTTTGGTTCAAGCTCCAGGAAATCCTGGGTGCAGGAATACCCTGCCAGCATCAGCGCCAAAAATGATAGACTATATAATATTGACTTTTTCATAATTCTTTTTTTTGGCATGTTAGAATGTAATATTAATACCGGTCATAATTGTCCGTGGCTGAGGATAAATACCGCGGTCGATTCCATTGTCGAAAACACTGCCCCCGATTTCCGGATCGTACCCCGAATATTTCGTAAAGGTCACAAGGTTTTCAGCTGCAACATACAGCCGGAGCCTGTCGATCTTGATATAATCAGTGACCTTGGCGGGCAGAGTGTAACCAAAACTGATGTTTCTCAGCCTGATAAAGCTCCCGTCCTGAACGAAGAAATCACTTACCGTTTTCATGTTTATGTTATTATCAACGAAAGTGACCCTGGGGAGGTAGTTTGAAGTGCCCTCGCCGGTCCATCTGTCAAGCCAGTCAGCCGTATAGTTGGTGTAATTCATGTCGTACCTGCGCGTTGCCTGGTAGATCTCCTGGCCCAGGGCAGCATAGAGGAACATGTAAAAATCGAACCCGTACATTTCGGCGTTCAGGTTAAGACCGCCTGTAAAATCGGGGTAGGGATTACCTATCTGGACGCGGTCAGCATCGCTTATCTGCCCGTCAAGGTTGTTATCAACAAAAATAATATCGCCGGGTACGGCATTGGGCTGGATCTTTGCGCCCGTTGAACTGACATGTGCGTCAATCTCACCCTGGTTCTGGAAAACGCCAAGGGTCTTAACACCGTAGAACACTCCCATGGGAGTTCCCACTTCAGCAAATAAAACGCCGGACTGCCCGAAACCGCCGTCACCGCCCTGCAGCCTCTGCTCGGTATTCTCAATTGAAAGCACTTCATTCTTATTGAATGCACCGTTTATTGAAGCGCTGAAATACAAATCACCGAACTGCTTCTTGTATGAAACCTCGGCTTCTATACCCGAGTTTCTGACAGATCCCCCGTTGATTGTCGGAGCTGAGTTCCCTACCATCATAGGAACAGGCGCTGTAACAAGCCAGTCTTTGGTTGTCTTGATATAATAATCAACTGTGACCATCAGGCTGCTGTTCATCGTCGACAGATCTATACCAAAGTTTGTCTGTTCTGAGGTCTCCCATTTAAGCGACGGATTTGCTATCTGAGTGGGTGAAGCCCCGTTGTACTGGGTTTTGCTGTCACCGTAGTAGTAGATGTTTCCGTTGCCCATCACCGAGGTGTATCCGAAATCGCCGATATTCTCGCTTCCGTTCTGGCCCCAGCTGGCTCTTATCTTAAGCATGTCAATTGCATTCGAAAGACCGCTCATGAATGCCTCCCTGGATATTACCCATCCGATTGATGCCGATGGAAAGACACCGTACTTGTTCTCCTCACCGAACCTTGATGAGCCATCCCTTCTCACAGTTGCAGTAAGCATGTAACGGTTCATAAGGTCATAGTTCAAACGACCGAACAGTGAAGAAACGGTATGCTCCTGAAATCCTCCTGCAGCATTGGCTGATTCCGGATCGGTTGCATTATCTATATACGAATGTTCAAAATCATCAAAAATAAGATCAGCCTTTTCTCCGTAGAGGTTCTCATGCTGATCCTTGAATGCAGTTGTACCCGCCATAATTGTGAAATTATGCACATCGAAACTGCGCGTGTAGGTCAGAACATTTTCAAAGTTCCATCTTGTATAAAGATCATTGCTCTTCTGAGCCCTGTCAACAGTTGTAAAATGCATTGCATCAAGGTAATAGAGCGGAATGTAATTGTCCCACATCACCATGGCATATTCTCCGCCGAATGATGATCTGAATGACAGCCCCTTGAGTGTTTCGGTAAACTTGCCGAAGTCTATTTCACCGAAAATGTTACCTATGAGCTTATTGGTCCGGGTATTTGAATTGGTATAGCTGAGCATTGCAACAGGGTTGGTGATCTCCTGTATGCCTATGCCGTAAGCTTCAGGTGTACCCCACGTGCCGTCAGAAAACTTGACTGGAACAATGGGAGGCATGTTCAGGGCCTGGTTAAGACCTGTGGCGTAACGGTCATTCGTAGCAATGCCTTTATTCTCGATGTTGGCAAGGTTCATATTGCCGCCAAGCTTGAAGAAACCAAAAGTTCCGATGGCATTCAGTCTGTATCCGATTCTCTGGAAATTTGATTTGTCCTCTGCCACGATACCATCCTGAGAAAAATAACTTAGCGAAGAAGAATACTCCAGCTTGTCAGTACCGCCGGTAAATGACAGGGAGTGGTTCTGCTTGGGTGCATTATAGTAAAACATCTCGTCCTGCCAGTCAGTGTCTGAAGTATAGCTTTCAATGTCAGCAGGAGTAAATGCTACACCCTGTCCGCCGTTTATCGATGCCTCATTTATAAGCATCGTATATTCCTCCGTATTCAGGAGAGGGATCTTCTTCCACGGGTTCTGCACTCCGTAATAACCGTCATAAGTCACAATCATCTTTGTGTCTTTCTTGCCGGTCTTTGTGGTGATGAGCACAACCCCGTTGGCACCCCTGGCTCCGTAAATTGCGCAGGAAGCAGCATCTTTAAGGATCTCGATTGACTCTATGTCGGCTGCGTTGAGGTAGTCGGTACCCGCACCGCCCATGGGAAGACCGTCAATGATATAGAGCGGCTCAGCATCTCCGTTGGTGCCTGTTCCCCTGATACGTACTGAAATCTGGCTGCCGGGCTGTCCGTTGTTGCTTGTGATTACAACTCCGGCGGTCTTGCCCTGCAATGCCTGGGTAACCCTCATATCAGTGGCTTTTCTCAGGTCATCACCTTCAACCTTGGCAATTGCTCCGGTGACGAGACTTTTCTTCTGTGTGCCGTATCCTACGACAACGACCTCATCAAGTAGCTCCTCATCAGATGTCATAACGACATCAATAGTTGCGCTCTGGGTAACCGTCCGTTCCTGGGTAATCATACCGACAAAGGAGAATACCAGAGTAGAGTTGGCAGGTACATTGTTAAGCGCGTAGTACCCGTTCAGGTCTGTCAGTACCCCTGTGGTCGTTCCTTTTACGGAAACAGCAACTCCGGGAACAGGCAGGCCATCGTCTGCTGACGTTACAACCCCTTTTATCTGCAGCCCCTGGGCATTCAATGCCAGTGAACAGACGATAAATAAAAGGGTCATGATAGTCTGTTTCATAAATTTTAAATTAGGATTAGAGTTTAGATTAATTGGGTTAAAATATCTCTTTGAGGGCAGGACAGACCCCCCTCATAACAATTGTGAAATTATGAAAACGAACCACAGGTTAGATTGTATTTTCTACATCAAAAATACTACAATCATCAAAAATAAATACATCAATAATACATCATTAGAAATATTAATAATTTAATATTCAATAACTTAAGTAAACAAGAATGAGTCAATTAATACAACAAGCAAGGAAAATTGGTACTTCAGGGTCCGTCCCCTGCTAAAGATCCAGCAGCAACCGCATAAGGTTAGTGTCTCTCGCCAGACTTAACTTTTTTCTGATCCTGTACCTCGCTATTTCCACTCCGCGGGCTGATATATTCATAAGCGGGGCAATCTCCTTGGTAGAGATATTCATTTTAATAAAAGCACATAACCTTTGTTCAGACGGAGTGAGCACCGGGTATTTTGCACTGAGTTTATTCAGAAAATCCTGATTTACTTCATCAAAGGCATTTTCGAATACTTCTCTCTGTTTGTTGCTGTCTACCTCCCTGTTTATCCTGGCAACAATATGTATGATTTTATCCCTGAGTGCCTCATCCTGGCAGTTATCCTTCAGCTTATACAACTCCTCCTTCAGTTTGAGAAGGAACTCATTCTTACGTACCATGTTCATGGCCTGATTTGCCAGCTCCTTGTCACGCAGGATCATTTCTGCATTAAGATTCTCGTTCCTGATCCTGATAATCTCTTTCTCGTTCTGGAGTGCCTGCTGAATATACTCCTGCTCCTTGGCCTCATAGATGCGTTGATTGTTAAGTCTTTCCCTTTGCCTTGAAATCTCAATCCGCCTGTTGACTATCCAAGCGATCAATAAAGTCATGCTCAGCAGGATAACCACATATGCGATATAGGCTGTCACCGATTTATACCATGGATGCATTACCCTGAATTTCAGCGAGTTGGGAAGACTTTCCGTACCGAGCTGGTTCCTTGCCTTTACCTCGAAAGAGTAATGTCCGTCAGGAAGGTTTGAATATTCCTTGATGAATGACCTGCTCCATTGTGACCATTTCTCGTCAAGGCCCGTCATTCTGTAACTGTATTCTGTATTGCCGGCGTTATCGTACACCGGTGATGAAAAGGTAAACCTGAAGCTGTTGTCCTTATATGGAAACGCATAGTTACCCTTTTTCCCGGAAGAGGGATTGAGTCCTTTGCCGTAATAGAATATCGAGTCCTGATAAAGATACTCGGCCCGGGTTATGTATGCTGAGAACTGCTGGTAGCTGCTGTTTTCCTGGGGTGCATAATGAGCGAAACCGTTTTCCGTACCGAAGAAGAGATGCCCGGGCGAATAAGGATAAATTGATTCAAAGCCGTGAATGAACCTTCCTGAAAGGAGAATGAACGGTGTTGTTACATGCTGGTAACTGAAATCATCCTGTATTTTGAATACTCCGGTCCTGTTGTCCGATACATACCATATGTTGCCTTCCTGGTCCTCCAAAAGATATGATATCGAAACCAGCGGGCTCATCAGCTGGTTGAAGTAAACGGAATAAACAAACCTGTCCTCATCCGGCACATATTCATAGATACCCTTTTCCGAAGCAATAATTATCTTGCCCTTGACTCTGAACACACTAAGGTAAAAATTCGACGGCAGTCCGTCATCCATGTTATAAAAACGCTGCTCAGCAACGCTTTCCAGATCGTCACTCAGTCTCACCCTGAAAATACCTTTAAATCCGTGGCTCATCCAGATATTACCCTGGTCATCCTCCTCAACCACCCTGAATGATTTACTGAATCCCGCAATCTGTCTCACAAACTTCCATGAGCCCTGCTCCCATCTGAAGAGTATGATCCCGCTGTAGGTCCCTCCTATCATGTAACCGGGATACTGTTTTAGTTCAAGATAATTCCATCCGCCAGTGATACTGTTTATAAGGTCTGCCCTCCCGCCGGAAACAGTAAATGTCCCATTGTCATTGCCGCATATCAGTACCCCGTTATGAACTCCAAGATACCATACCTGACCTTTAGTGCCGGGTATCATCTTAAAATCTTTCCCTATTGAGTCGTTGTTCCATTCGCTTACATACAATCCCTGGTTGGTGCCCAGGTAAATCCGCCCGTCATGTATGACTGAGGTATAGCCCGCGCCGAAACCGTCAGGAGCCTGAATAAATGTTACAGGCGAGTTGACGGTCACATAATCAATTCCGTTGTCAAGTGCCAGCCAGAGGTTGCCGGCCCTGTCCGGAAAAAGATCCAGCACGGTGTTGTTCTGCAGTCCCTTTTTCTTATTGATGTGCTGGACCAGCCGGCCCTCCTGGTCAATTATTATGACCCCGTCAATAACGGTGCCCAGGGCATAGTATTTATCATGCAACACTGTAGCGCTGAAAACCTGATCCTTAATAAGTAATTTATTGACGGGAACATCCCATACGCGAAGTTTTGTTCCGTCATGAATGAACATACCGTTTCCCTTGGTGCAGACAAGTATCTCATTTCCGGAACCAAAAGGTAATACGGACGACACAGCCTGTCCTATGAGATCATTGCAGCCAGCAAGCGCAACAAGCTCATTGCCATTATATTCCATCAGCCCCATCTGGTCATCGTTAAATATCAGCCTTCCACCGACGCTGAAAGCGTTCTGGAACCTCGAGGGTGCTGCAACCACCGAGAGAGGGCTCTCTTTTGAATAGAAATAGGCAGCATAATAAGACTGGAATACTATCCTGTTCCTGAAGGGGAAGATATTCCAGACATCATCAAAATTGCGGTACTCCTCTGGGACCAGATCCTTTAACGAACTGAAAGTCATCTTCCCGTTCTCTGAATAAACCATCTTCCCAAGTTCGTTATAGGCGCCGATATAAACCTCACCCGTATAATCGGCATAAACCGATCTGACCATCGACATGTTTGGCATCCTGTAAACCTGCCACTGAACCCCGTCATAAACAAGCAGGCCGTCATCATTGGCAAAATAGATGAAGCCCTTAAGGTCCTGGGTTATTCCCCAGCTCTGTCTACCTGCGCTATAGTCACTCTTGGCGAAGTTGCGTATAAAAGGTGTGCCTATATTCTTGATCTCAGCTGCAGCCTGCCCATGACACATAAGCATTATAACAAGGCATATGGAACTTTTCCTCAGCATCCGTTTATTGTGATTCATGCACAATTTATAATTTTTATTAATTCCGGAACATGATTCTTTTGAATGCACATAAAATACATTTAACTTTAATCTTTGCGATATACTTTTGTATATTTGCTCGCCTCGTTACCAGGCACAGGTTTAACTTAATTATTAAAACGGAAAATGGTTAAAGTTACCCACAACAGGATCCCCAACGAATTCTTCGTCACACAAGGCTCGGGATGCAGCGAGTATGCGATCCATCCCGGATCATATCACATGGCATTGAATGATGCAGGAATCTCTGAATACAATATCATGAATTATTCATCAGTGCTGCCGGCCACTGCCAAGCTGGTTTCACTGGATGAAATCGACATGCCTCCATACGGCTCTGAACTGTGCACGATCATGGCAGTGGCCCACGGTTATTATGGCGAACATATCTCCGCAGGGGTCATCTTTGCGTGGATGTACACGGATGATACCTGCGAGGAAAAAGTCGGCGGACTTGTATGCGAACTTTCCGGTTACTTCGACATGGAAGCCCTGGAAGAAAGACTCTATACAGTTCTCAACGACCTCCATGACCGTACATTTGCAAAGTACTATCTCGGAGAACCTACTGTGATCAGGGAATCACTTACTGTCGACAAGCGATACGGCACTGCCCTTGTCGCCCTTTGCTTCATGAATTTCCTGTAGTTGTCAGTCGCCATCGTTTTGCGGTGCGGCAGCAACAGATATATTTTTCTAACAGAGTTCAGTCAATGCGATGGGAAAGCCATTTAAGCTGATCGGTTTTCTTAAGCCCCCTCCCGCGTGGCGCGTGCCTGTGATTGTCATCCTCGGAGCGTTTACCGGACTTTTTTTCTACCTGCTTAAGATATCCAACGCAACCTCATACCTCTCCGATGACCCCAGGGTCTGTATCAACTGCCATATAATGACCCCCCAGTTCTCGACATGGTCACACAGCGCCCATAAGACCGTGACCGACTGTAATGCCTGTCATGTCCCCCACGACAATGTTTTCAGGAAGTACTATTTCAAGGCCAGCGATGGCATGCGTCACTCTGCGATCTTCACGATGCGCAGGGAGCCTCAGTCTATTTATATCAGGGAAGCAGGAAAGAAAGTCGTTCAGGAGAACTGCCTGAGATGCCACTCCCACCTGTTCAGCGATGGTCCGGGCATGCCTGATATGGCTCTTTCCGGCCGCCGCGGGAGACAGTGCCTCGACTGTCACCGCTACACACCCCACGAACGGGTGAACAGCATCTCATCAACCCCCGGCGCGATCACACCCACTCTTAAGGAGAAACTATAGCAACTCAATAAACAAAACAATGGCAACCTTAAAGGAAGTTATTTCAAGAAAACCATGGATCGGATGGCTCCTGTTCCTGGGAACCGTCGCAGTTGTCTTTTTGCTTGGAATACTCGCCTCCTCAATAGTTGAACGACGGAGTGAGGCAAAGTATGCATACCGTCCTCCGACAGACCTGCAGCCCTTTGAGACGGACAACAGCGTATGGGGAAAATTCTACCCGCGCGAGTACGAAACATGGATGAAGACTGCCGATACATCCTTCCACAGCAAATATGCAGGAAGCAAGCCCATCGATGCGCTGCAGACCGACCCTGAAATGGTTATCCTGTGGGCAGGTTATGCCTTTTCAAAGGATTACTCGCAGGCCAGGGGACACTGGTATGCTGTTCAGGATATCAGAAACACCCTGCGCACCGGAAGCCCCATGACACCGGATGCTGGTCCCCAGCCGGGAACTTGCTGGGCATGCAAGAGCCCCGACGTGCCCAGGATGATCGATAAGATGGGAGCCGAGAGCTTTTATAAGGCAACATGGGCTTCACTGGGTCCGGAGATCACCAGTCCGATCGGTTGCGGCGACTGTCATAATCCGGATGATATGACACTCACAATAACCCGACCTGCACTGAAGGAGGCTTTTGAACGGCAGGGAAAAAACGTCGCCGATGCCGGGCACCAGGAGATGCGAAGCCTCGTCTGCGCCCAGTGCCATGTTGAATACTACTTTAAAGGTGAAGGGAAGTATCTTACATTCCCCTGGGATAACGGCATGACGGTAAGTGATATAGAAAGTTACTACGACAGCTATGCATTCTCAGACTGGACACATGCGATCAGCAAAGCCCCGATGCTTAAGGCTCAGCATCCCGACTATGAGCTCTACAGGATGGGTATCCACGGGCAGAGGGGCGTGGCCTGCGCTGACTGCCACATGCCATATATAGCCGAAGGAGGCGTTAAATATACAAGCCATCATGTCCGCAGCCCATTGGCCAGCATCAGCACAACCTGTGCTGTCTGCCACAGGCAGAGCGAAGAGGATCTCCTTAATAATGTATATGACCGTCAGGATAAGATTGCAGACCTCAGGAACCAGCTCGAGGTGATCCTTGTTTCAGCCCATTACGAAGCAAAGGCAGCCAGGGATGCCGGAGCCAGCGAGGAGAAACTGAAACCTGCGCTGACAATGATAAGACAGGCGCAGTGGAGGTGGGACTTTACGGCGGCAAGTCACGGAGCCTCATTTCACGCGCCGCTGGAGGTAGCATCAATACTCGGCAACGGAATAATAAGGGCCCTGGAAGCCCGGATAGAACTTGCATCGATGCTGAAGGAGCTTGGAGTAAATGAAGTCACAATGCCGGACATCTCGTCAAAAGCAAATGCACAGAAGACAATCGGCCTTGACATGGAAAAACTCATCAGGGAAAAGGAGGAGTTCAGGAAGCAGATACTCCCGGGATGGGATAAAAGCAAAGTCTGAGAACTCAGCTGCTATAACATAATTAATTAATTCCGTATGATTCTCCGGCATATAATCCCGGGCCTGGTACTTTCTGCCTTTGCATTGTTCATCTGGCCGGCTGAGGGCTGCGCCCAGAAAGGCAGACATACATTCACTTTTGGTGAAGAGCATTTTCTTCTTGACGGCAAGCCGTTCCAGGTCATCAGCGGTGAGATGCACCCCGCCCGCATACCTGAAGAGTACTGGCGTCACCGCATCCGGATGGCAAAGGCAATGGGATGTAACACTGTATCGGTCTACATATTCTGGAATTATCATGAAAGCAGTGAAGGACTTTACGACTTCCATACAGGTAACCGCAACATATCTGAATTCATAACTATAGCGGCAGAGGAAGGCATGTGGGTCATAATAAGGCCGGGGCCTTATGTGTGCGCAGAATGGGAGTTCGGTGGTCTTCCTCCCTACCTTCTGCGCCAACCGGAGATAAAGGTCAGGTGCCTCGACCCCGTGTACATGAAGGCTGCAGAGCGTTACATGTCTCGCCTGGCTGATGTCCTTCGGCCATTCCTCATCACCAACGGTGGTCCGGTGCTGATGATCCAGATAGAGAATGAATACGGGAGCTATGGCAATGACCGCGGTTACCTTGCTGCCCTCAAAGAGATATGGATCAGAAACGGTATTGACGTGCCGTTCTTTACCGGTGACGGTCCTGCCCCTTACATGCTGGAGGCCGGTACACTGCCGGGCTGCGCGGTCGGACTTGACTCCGGCAGCAGCGAGGCTGACTTTGAACTGGCAAAGAAGATGAACCCCGGTGTCCCCGTTTTTTCAAGCGAGACCTACCCCGGGTGGCTGACACACTGGGGTGAGAACTGGGCCAGGCCTGATACCTCAGAACTGCTCCGCGAGGTGAAGTTCCTCATGGACAACCGCAAATCGTTTAATTTCTATGTGATCCACGGCGGGACAAACTTCGGATTCACAGCCGGCGCCAACTCGGGAAGCAAAGGTTACGAACCTGATCTGACAAGTTATGACTACGATGCCCCTGTGAATGAACAGGGAAGAGCGACAGCCAAATATATGGCACTGCGCAAGCTCATCGGTTCATACCTGCCGAAGAAAGTGAAACTGCCTCCCGTTCCGGCACCTGTACCTGTGATGAGCCTGCCGGAAATTGAACTCAGACCCTTTACCTCGCTATGGGACAATCTGCCACCACCGGTTCATTCAGTGCAGCCTGAACCATTTGAGACATTCGGACAGGATTACGGTTTCATGCTATACTCCACAAGGCTGATCGGACACAAAAGCGGCAGGCTGACAGTGACCGATCTGCATGATTATGCCACAGTCTTTCTCGACGGAAAATATATCGGAACTCTTGACAGGCGGCTTGGTATCAATTCAATTGAACTGCCCCTCACCGGATCCGAAGAACCGTTGCTTGAGCTTTTCGTTGAGGGGATGGGAAGAATAAACTTCGGCAATGCAATGATTGACCGGAAAGGGATAACTGACAGGGTGATACTTAATGGAATGACACTGATGAACTGGAATGTTTACGGTTTCCCGATGGACGACGAATTCATTTCAGACCTGAAACCCTCCGGTAATATCACCGTGAAGCCCGGCATGTTTTTCAGGGGGAGCTTCACCCTAATAAATACGGCTGACACATTCATTGATATGACCAATTTTATAAAGGGTTTTGTCTGGGTCAACGGGAAGAACCTTGGCAGGTACTGGGAGATAGGCCCCCAGCAAAGACTCTACTGTCCGGCTTCATGGTTGAAAAAAGGCACCAACGAGATCCTTATCTTTGATCTTCACAAAACAGAGCCCGGGGTGATCAGAGGTTTTGATACTCTATATTAAGACCAGTTAATTCAAGAGATAATTTGAAAGCAGAATATTTGTCCCTTCATTTCTGCTTCACACTGCCTGCATCCAAAAGACCCTGATACATTGCAGATCAATTTTAAGTCGCCATATCAGGAGACAACCCATTTCACAACCATTTCCTGTTATTTGAAAAGGGTTGCATTGTTGACCCTTTTGTAATATTTCTGTCATCTTTTTGTGCCCTTTTCGTGACTGTTTTTTTACCAGTCTGTAATAAGTATGCCGGATTTTTGCTGCGTAATTCAATGTCAAACCATTAATATGAAAGAAGCAGTAAAATTATTAATCATTACGTTCATACTGATCTGGAATCAGGCCCTTTATTCACAGGCACCCACAGGAACTGTTTCAGGGGTTGTAAAGGACCAGGGCTCCGGTGCGACCATGCCAGGTGTAAACGTTGTTATTGAAGGTACGCTGAGAGGAACCTCAACTGATATTGACGGCAAGTTTAAAATTGAGGGAATAGCCCCGGGAAAGTACAATCTGGTTCTTACATTCATTTCTTACAAGACAATAGTTGTTGAAGGAGTGGAAATCAAACCTGGCGCTGTCAGCGAGGTTTACGCTGAGATGACCGACAGCTCAATAGAGTTAAATGCTGTTGTGGTTGTCGCAACAAAAAGAAATGACAGTGAAGTGTCGGTAATGAATAATGTGAAGAGCAGCCCGTTGGTTGTCTCCGGCATTTCTGCGCAGCTGATAAGTAAAACACAGGATAAGGATGCATCTGAAGTAGTCAGGCGACTGCCCGGAGTATCGATAGTTGATGACAGGTTCATTGTTGTAAGAGGACTCTCATCACGATATAATAATGTATGGCTGAATAATTCGTCTGCTCCCAGCCTCGAAGCGGATACCAGGTCTTTTTCCTTTGACCTAATACCCTCTTCAATGATTGAGAGCATTTTTATTCTCAAGTCTCCGACTGCTGAACTTCCGGCAGACTATTCGGGTGGTTTTATAAAGGTTTCAACCACAGGCATACCGTCAAAAAACGGTTTCTTCTTCAGCTATGGTACAACCTTCAGACAGTACTCAACATTTAACGAATTTTATAAGGAACCCGGTACCAAAACTGACTGGCTGACAGCCGGGGAAGCTTATCGGAGTCTGCCTGACAACACACCTGCTCATCTCGATCAGTATGATGCCGCGACCAATCCGGAGATACGTAACAGGGTTACGGAAATAGGACGGAGCCTCAACAATACATGGGAACCTGTTCCTGTAACAGCTATTCCGGATCAAAAGCTTACAATAGGTGTGAATACCAGATTTGAGAAAGGAAAATTCATTGCAGGTAATGTTACATCACTCACTTACAGTTATTCTAATTCATATAATCTGGTTGAAAACAACAGCTACTCAATCTATAACTTTTCCTATGACACTCCCGGCATACTTGACGAGTTTATTGATCAGCAGTATAAAACAAATGCAAGGATAGGGCTGCTGCACAACTGGAGCTTTTATCCTGCTGACGGACTGAAGATAGAGTTCAGAAATTTTTTCACAAGTACAGGTCAGTCAAGAGTGACCCTCAGGGAAGGCAGGGATTGGTACAACAACGGGCGTTATATCAAAGCTGGTGAGGTAGCGTATAATAACAGACTGATCTATTCCGGTCAACTCGGTACAGAGAAGCTCTTCAATGAAGGTAACACAATAATTGACCTTACCCTGGGGTATTCCCTTTCATCAAAAGATGAACCCGATATTAAAAGATACAGGTATATCAACAACGATATTGAGACGACGCCTTATACCATATTATTCGGAAATAATCCTGATCTGGCATCTGTTTCAAGGATGTGGCTGGAACTCGACGAAGACAATATATCGGCAGCCCTGAATTTTACGCAAAAGTACAATCTGAAAAACACTATGATTGAAGTCAAGGCCGGTGTTTTTGCAGACACAAAGCAGAGAGCATTTACAGCAAGGAACTTTGGATACGCAGTTTCGAGTGACGAATCACCTTTCTCATCGACATCTCTTCCGGTCAGTGAAATCTTCAGCGAGGAAAACATCAATCTGGAAGAAGGGATAAAGCTCAAGGAGATAACGTCTCTCTCAGATTCCTACGAAGCTTCTGCCATGATCCTTGCCACCTATCTGAATCTCAGGATTAAATTCAACACCCGTTCAGATCTATCCCTCGGGCTAAGGGTCGAAAAGGATGTCCAGGAGCTTTCAAGCTACAGGCAGGGAACAACAATTCCTGTCAATGTCAGAAGAGACACCATTAATTTCTTCCCCTCAGCTAATTTTGCCTACAATCTTTCTTCCAGAAGCCTCTTACGCCTGACTTACGGCTTATCGATTAACAGGCCTGAGTTCAGAGAGATAGCTCCGTTCTATTTCGTTGACTTTGACCAGAATGCCGGAGTTTACGGAAATGAGAACATTAAGCCGGCATACATCCATAATTTTGACCTCCGTTATGAGCTCTACCCCGGAAACAATGAGACTTTTAATGTTGGTATATTCTACAAGGATTTCACAAATCCGATCGAAGTAAGCATCCGTGGCAACAATCCCACTCAGTTTTCCTTTGACAATGTAAGTACGGCCTACAGCTATGGTCTGGAAACAGAGGCCCGCAAATCATTTGATTTCATTGATGCCAGGTTAGAGAACTTTTCAATGGTATTCAATCTTGCGCTTATCTGGAGTTCTGTGGCCTTTGACAGGCCGCTCCAGGGACAGTCACCATATATTGTAAATGTTGGATTATTCTACCAGAAGCCTGAAAAAGGTTTCATGGCGAGCATTGTATACAACCGCATTGGCAAGAGGATTATTGCTGTGGGAAGACCCTCCCCGAATGAATGGGAAAGCATACCTGATATTTATGAAATGCCACGCGATGAGGTTGACCTGGTATTCAGCAGGAAGTTCGGCAAAAGGATGGAGTTAAAAGCAGGTATTAAGGACCTCCTGGGAGAAACAAAACTCTTCCAGCAGAACATTAATACTGTTGTTGACATGTCTTTTTACGGTGCAGACGGTTTCAAGTCATTTGACAGGTCACAGGTTACCAGGTCCTATAAACCGGGCAGGCAGTACTCTATGGGTATTTCATTCAAATTCTGAACAATTCGATACTATGATATTTTATAAATAAAACCTTATGAACATGAAAACAAATCACTTTATGAATTCTTTAAAATCTCTTATCCTTGGTGGAATGATTATCATTGCGGCGGGGTGCCAGGAAGATATTCCTGTAAGCGGGCTGTCCCTTGACAAGGAGACTGCAATAGTGTCAGTAGGAGCTACAGTTGTAATCCTTCCGGTAGTTGATCCTGTAGATGCAACCAATGATAATGTGTTATGGAGCTCTGATGACATCACCGTTGCAACTGTAGCAGACGGTGTCGTAACCGGCGTTGCACTTGGTACAGTAACAATTACAGCAGCTTCGGCTGAAAATTCAGCCTTGACTGCAACCTGTGAAGTCATTGTTGTTCCCTCAACAGGCCAGGTAATAAATGTTTCAGGCGACATCACTGCTGACACTAAATGGTATGCACAGGCGAAATATATGATGTCAGGCTTTGTATATGTAAAAAATAACGCAGTTCTGACCATTGAACCCGGAACGGTTATCAAAGGTGTTGCCAATACAAAGGCTGCACTGATTATTGAGAGAGGCTCAAAGATTATGGCAGCCGGTACTGCTGATAAGCCGATTGTATTTACATCTGATAAACCAGTGACCCAGAGGAACTCAGGTGACTGGGGCGGTCTGGTCATCTGCGGAAAAGCACAGACCAACAAGCATGACAACGGTGCAGGAGTGGGAATTGCCGAAGGAGGTATACTTTCAGAGTATGGAGGTACCGACAATAATGACAACTCAGGTGTACTTCAGTATGTCAGGATCGAGTTCCCCGGAATTCCTCTTACCTCAACTGCAAACAGTGAAATTAACGGCCTAACCCTCTATGCAGTCGGAAACGGGACTGTCATAGACCATATACAGGTCTCATTTTCGGGCGATGATTCATTTGAATGGTTCGGTGGAAGTGTCAATGCGAAATATATCGTTGCTTTCCGCGGACTTGACGATGACTTTGATACTGACAATGGTTTCAGTGGTAAAGTACAGTTTGCATACGGACAGCGTGATCCTAATAAATCAGACCAGTCAGGCTCAAATGGTTTTGAGAGCGATAATGATGCAGACGGGTCACTGCTTACCCCGGTCACTACTCCGTATTTCTCAAATGTCACAATCTACGGGCCACTGACAGTTACAGGCACCCTGCCTACCGGTCATATGTTCCAGAAATCAATGCACCTGAGAAGAGGCACGATGACCTCAATTTATAATTCGGTCACTGTTGGTTACCCTGAAGGACTCCAGATAGATGGGCAAAAAGGCAATTCTCCCACCAGGGCGGATGCCAATGAGTTACAGATAGAGAATAGCGTTCTTGCAGGTATGACTGTCAATTATGTTGAGAGAACAGGTACAGTTGCCACACCATATACTGTGGCACAACATACAGCATATTTCCAGTCTGCCTCACGTAATAACGTTGATAATATGACAGTTTCAGATGTAATTGGTGCTTCTTTAATCAACCTGACATCACCAAATCTGCTTCCGGCGCCAGGATCACCGCTTCTGACAGGTGCATCATTCACAAACCCAAGGTTAACTGATAGTTTCTTTACTGCTGTTACTTTCAGAGGTGCTTTTGGCACGACAAACTGGACATCCGGGTGGTGTAACTGGGATCCCCAGAACACCGTTTATTAGTCCTTTTGATGGTTTGACAACCCCTTCTTCACCAGCCACGGAATACCCGGATATTCCGTGGCTTTTTCTTTAAATTGAGTGTCACGGAGATTTGCGACATAAACTTAACAGAAAGATTGATTGGAAGTTGAACAGATCTGTTCAGTACCATAAATATTTTAAGCTTAGACTATTGTCTGCTTCTGCGTGCAGAGCAGCTGCTAAACAGATCGGGTTATTGCTGCGAGAAGGTGATATATTCCAGCAGCCAGCAGCATGGAAACAGGAATGGTCAGTATCCAGGCATACAACAGATTGATAGTCACACCCCATCGCACTGCTGTAACCCTTTTTGTAAGTCCTACCCCCATTATGGCTCCCGTTATTGTATGTGTTGTGCTGACCGGAATACCGAACGCTTCCGTACCGAACAGAAGAACGGCACCTGCAGTTTCTGCAGCAACTCCTTCAAATGGAGTCAGCTTGGTTATCTTTGAACCCATGGTTTTAACTATTCTCCATCCCCCAATAAGAGTGCCTAATCCTATGGCAGTATAACACCCAAGGACGATCCAATGGGGAATATCATGTATCTTCCCATTAACCATTTCTATCTGAGCCCAGTGTGGAACTTCCATGGCGTCGTTGAAATAGACCAGCAACGCCGCTGAAATAATACCCATTACTTTCTGTGCATCATTACCTCCGTGACCAAGGCTGAAAAGTGCAGAAGAAAGAAGCTGAAAACTCTTGAACTTCTTTTCCAGTCGGAAGGGATTACCTCTTCTGCTGATCCAAAGCAGAATTATGGAAAAAAAATATGAAATCACCATTCCCAGAAGTGGTGCAAGAAAAATAAATGCCGCGATCTGGAGGATTTTTCCGGTATGAACAACATCCCAGCCCGTAAAAGCAATTGCAGCGCCCGCGAATCCTCCGATCAGAGTATGAGATGAGCTGGAAGGAATGCCGAGATACCAGGTAAGAAGATTCCAGATAATTGCAGCTATTATTCCCGAAAGTATTACCAGCATGGTAATGGCGGAAGTGTCAACGATCCTGGCAACAGTGTCAACAATATGCAGTTCAAAAATAAGATATGCCAGCCAGTTGAAGGAGGCAGCCCATACTACTGCCTGAAACGGTGTCAGTACCTTGGTCGAAACAACTGTTGCTATAGAATTTGCCGCATCATGAAAGCCGTTGATCATGTCAAAGGCGAATGCCAGAACAACAATAATGATCAGAAGAGTGAAATCCATCAGGGAATTGTATTATGCAAGTTTGATAATGACCGACGAGAGTATATCCGCTACATCATCACACCGGTCGACCGCCTTTTCAAGAGCTGCAATAACATCCTTCTTCTTGATCAGTTCAACCGCATCCTTTTCTTCCTCGAAAAGTTTTGCCAGGTACCTGTGATTAATATCATCCGCATGCTCCTCTATTTCACCTATCCTGTGGCAATTCCCCTTGTATTTTGAGAGGTTAAGCACATCGCGGAGGCCGTTGAAGGCAGTGTTTATTTCAATTGATGCTTTTAAAATGGCATCGGCCATTTCACGAAACTCCTGAGGTATCTCCCTGATTTTGTAGAGATGCGTCTCTTTGGCTGCGCCGAACATCAGATCCACCACTGAATCCGTGGCGTGAATGAGGCTGAAAATATCTTCACGGTCAAACGGAGTGATGAAAGTGCCGCTGAGTGTCTTATACAGGTTTTTTGCGATCTGGTCGCCCACAAGTTCAGCCTCCTTGATCTTCTGACCCAGCACTTCCCTCTTTTCGGCTGAGGGTTCATTCATCAGCTCAACAAGGAGCTCTGCTGCAATTATCAGGTTAGCTGATGCATCCTTGAACAGAGGATAGAATTTGCCCTCCTTGGGTGCCAGGAATGAAAATATCTTATCGAGCTTCATTTGTAGTTTGGAGTATGGTTTGACAAGCGACAAAAATATACTAATGACTTCAGTCCGGAAAGTAGAATCGGCAGAATGTTCATTAAATGTTCATTACTATTCTGTCCGCATTTTTGTCTCCTTTAAGTATCTTAGCAAAACACAAATTTAAGATCACAGCATGAAATTAACATTTTACGGGGCTGCCCGAGAAGTCACAGGCAGTAAGATACTTATTGAGACAGAGCATGGCAAGAACATTTTCATCGACTGCGGACAGTTCCAGGGAAAAGGGCTTGAAACAGAGGAACTGAACCGTGCTGTCCCCTTCCCTCCGGCTGCAATAGATCATATAATACTTACGCATGCGCATATTGACCACTCTGGACTGATCCCCTTTGTGTACCGCAACGGTTTTACCGGATCAGTGATCTGCACCAGTGCAACGCGTGACCTTTGCTCCATTATGCTTGCGGATTCCGGCAAGATACAGGAGCATGATACAATGACATTCAATAAGAGGAGAATGAAAAAAGGTCTCCCCACCGTTGAGCCTCTCTACACACAGGCTGATGCGGTGGCTTCAATGAAGCTTTTCATCAGTGTGGCTTATGACCGTAAATTCCGTATCGATGAATTTACTACTGTGCGGTTCACAAATACCGGACATATGCTCGGAAGTGGTGTTGTACTGCTTGAACTGAAGGAAAAAGAGGGTGTCAAACGCCTTGCCTTTACAGGTGACATCGGCCGGCCTGTCAACAGAATTCTCAAGAGCCCTGAACCTTTCCCGCAGGCTGACTTCCTGATCACTGAATCAACCTACGGCGACCGACTTCACCCGTCGATGGAAGAATCAGACGAGGAACTGTTCCGGGTAGTCCGGAGAACATGCATCGAGAAAAGAGGCAAGCTTATCATCCCTGCCTTCAGCGTCGGCCGTACGCAGGAGATAGTATATTCGCTGAATAACCTTTATAATGCAAACCGGCTCCCCAGGGTAGATATTTATGTTGACAGTCCGCTCTCAGTCAATGCTACAAATATCTTCCGTCTTCACTCAGAGTGCTTCAATGAGACAGTGAGGCAAGTCATGCTTACAGACCCTGACCCCTTTGGTTTTAACTCACTCTTTTACATAACCTCCGTGGATGATTCAAAGAGACTTAATGAGATAAAACAACCGGTAATAATCATTTCCTCATCAGGCATGATGGAAGCCGGCCGGGTAAAGCATCACCTGGCCAACAACATTGCCAATCCGGACAATACAGTGCTTATTGTAGGTTACTGTGCTCCTTCAACACTTGGCGCAAGGATAGGCAGGGGAGAAAAGGAAGTATCAATTCACGGCACAAAGTATCCTGTTAACGCAGAGATAACAAAAATAGAATCCTATTCAGGTCACGGTGACTACAGTGAAATGGCTGATTACCTGTCATGCCAGGATCCTGAGAAGCTTAAAAAAGTATTCCTGGTACACGGAGAATATGAGACACAGAAGACCTACCAGGGCTACCTTAAATCAAGGGGCTTTGGCAATATAATGATCCCGGCGCAGGGGGACAGCATTATCTATTTGACCATCTCGGTCTGCCCGGCCATCGGGCATCCGGGAACCGGACAATTGATTATCTTATGCTCGTTAGTATCGGCAGGTTCCCACCCTAAAATCAGGTATAAGGCAAAGAAACCAAGGACATAGGCAACAGCAACATGCCATCCGTTTTTCAGCCATAACACAACATCCCGCCCTTCCGGGAATTTGTTGGTTATTGCAACACCGGCTGAAGAGCCAAACCAGACCATTGATCCTCCAAACCCTACAGCATATGCGAGCATGCCCCAGTCGTAATGACCCTGATCAAGACAGAGTTTTGTGAGCGGAATGTTATCAAACACAGCTGACAGGAAACCGAGAGCAAGGGCTGTCACCCATGAAGCATCAGGAAGCTCCTCAACAGGCATCATCGATGCACACATCACAAGACATAACAGGAAAATTGTTCCCTTGATAGCTCCCGGAACCTCTCTCCAGGGAACAGGCCTGAGGAAAGCCCCCAGCACTATGCCAATCCAAACTCCCAATGCAGGCATATCATAAAGGATGTTTGAAATAATTGCACCGGCCAGGATGATCACAACATGGAGGAGCTTCAACCAGTCTATCTTAACATTAACGTTGGCGTCTTTCTGGATCTTCTGGTACTTATGCTGCTGATGCGCACCAAACCATGCAAAAAAGAATAAAGCTACAACGGCGGCTACATAAGCATGCAGGACATTGAATGCAGCAACCCCGTCTATCCACATCATGGTGGTGGTGGTGTCACCTACAACACTTCCGCTGCCGCCAGCGTTGCTTGCTGCCACAAGTGCGGCAATATAACCTATATGAACCTTGTTTTTGAAAACAACCAGAGCTATCGTCCCCCCTATAAGTGCAGCCGCGATATTATCAAGAAATGAAGAAAGGATAAAAACGAAAATAAGCAGGAGAAAAGGACCCTTCCAGTCATCCGGCAGATATTTGGGCAGTATCTCAGGCACCTTCAATTCCTCAAATATCTTCGAAAGAACCGCAAAGCCGAGGAGCAGACCCAGCAGGTTTAGTATTATTCCCCACTCCCCCTGGCGCAGCTCTTTATCCATTATCTGTTCTCCGAACGGAGTAGTTCCGAACATATGCTCTCCCAGATGAAACGCAGGATCGAAGATAAACTTGAATGCCAGAAGAACGGTCAGGCCGATAACTGCCACCCAGAATGTCTGTTTATGAAAAAGCGCGACACCAAGAAGTATCAGGCCAAAAATTATAAATTCAACACGTATTGGGCCGATTGAAGGCACTGATCCGTCAGATGCGAATATTGCAGCAGGGATAAGCAATAAGATCAAAAGAAGACTAAGCCTCTTTGTTTTGCCTTGCAGAAAGGCCATGGCAGGATTTTTCATAGAAGGGGAGTTCAATTTGAATTTTCGTCTGCCAAATTAGAAATATTTTTCTTTTGAAATAATATGCATTCATCATCTTTCAAATCTGTCAGCCTTCATTTCAGAACCTGTATCCGGCGGCAATGTTTATTGTCTTAAGAAGTAATGCCTGTGACTGGCGGTTATGGGTGAACATCATCTGAAATGAAGGATATATCCCTATGCCCCTGTATTCTCCGTAGAAGCCCAGTTCAAATTTGCCTCCCGGACCCGACACCGCCTCCCCTATATGTGTACCTACAGGCATCACTCCAAGTTTTGAAGCATACTGCAGCTCTCCCCTGTAATCAAATGAGAAAATTCCGGCAGTGTAAGTATTAAAGATACCGAAGTGATCCCATCCTGCTTTCAGGCTAACACCTCCGTATATTCCTGCACCTGACAGGTAAAGCCATGCCTCCGAGAGCTGGTTATCATCTTCATAAGCGTCATATCTGCTTCCGTAATGATAGAATGCTCCCAAACGGTATGATAAAAACTCTTTCCGGGATTTAATCTCGGCATCAAATGTCAGAACATAACCGTCACCCGGGTAAAAAGTGAGATCGTTGTTTGCGTAAAGCGAGGTTACCTCCTCAGACCATACTCCCCATGGCGCAAAGGGATAAGAGTACCCTGCCCTCATTGACAGTTTTCCCTGCTGCGCCGAAACCACGGGGAACAGTATCAGTAATGCAAGCAAAGCACGTAATCTCATTAAATCATTCTTTGGGTTGCACAATAAGTTCGGCGGAAAGTTAATAAAAAAAGTCCCGCCTACCAGGCGGGACCTTTAATTCTAGTATCTCGGTTCACGATCCCTGTCCCGGAAATCCCGGCGGGGTCTGAAAGGCTTTTTCTCTGCTTTCGGCTCAGATCTCTTTACAATGATCTGACTGCCATCAAGCTCTGAATTGTTGAGCTTTTCGATAGCTTCAAAACCTGCACGGTCATCTGCCATCTCTACGAAACCATAACGCTTTGAAAAGCCGGTTTCACGGTCCATAATGATTTTTGCGGAGATAACCTCTCCGAATTTACTGAAAAGTTCCTGAAGGTCTTCTGCTTTGGTTACAGAACTCAGCTTGGCTACAAAAATGTTCATCTGAAAATTAATTAAAAGTTAATAAAAGTGTTTATGTCAGCATGTTAACTCCGGAGCAATAAAAAACTAGCTAAAGAAATCAGCCATGCCAATCATGGCAAAGTTATTTAAATATTTTTAACATCTCAAAATTAATTTTATTATTTGAAAATAGCCGCTTAATACAGATCAGCTACCCGTTTATACTCCTAATTCACCCTGATAATTAATTAGTTATTTATCCTGTTTTATCGGCCTCGTTTTATCCCTCAGCCATTTCCTTAAATCCGGTTCAAGAAAACCTCCCAGAACCCTGAAAACCGTTTCATGATACTCATTCAGCCATCTCAGTTCCCCTTCATCAAGCAGGGAGACTTCAACAAGCTCACGGTCAATATAACAGAGGGTAACTGTTTCAAACTTAAGGAACCTGCCGTAATCTGTCTCACAGTCATCAATGCAGAAGAAAAGGTTCTCAGTCCTGAAACCATACTCTCCCTGCCTGTAAACAGCCGGTTCATCCGATATCAGCATGCCGGGTTCAAGGATTGTCTTCATATCTCCTGATGCAGCACTGCCTATCGTCTGCGGACCTTCATGCACATTCAGGAAACTTCCCACACCGTGTCCGGTGCCGTGCCCGTAATTCAGCCCGTTATCCCATAATGCCTTACGTGCCAGCACCTCTATCTGGTAACCCCTGGTGCCATATGGGAATCTTACCATCGCCAGGTCAATCGTGCCTTTCAGAGCAAGCGTGAAATCACCCTTCATCCTCCTGTCAGGTTTTCCAAGGGCAACAGTCCTGGTTATGTCAGTGGTGCCTCCGAAATACTGGCCTCCGGAATCAAGCAGAAAGATGCCCGATTTTCCGAGCCGGGCGTCGGTGCCCTCGTCAGGCACATAGTGAGGCAATGCAGCATGCTCATTGTATGCCGCAATTGTGGCAAATGAGGGTCCGGTGAAATGCTTCTGCTCCTGCCGGAATGCCTCCAGCCTGGCGGAAGCAGACAATTCGGTGATCGTCTCCCTGCTGATGCTTTTCTCCAGCCAGTGAAAGAATTTCGTCAGTGCCACACCGTCCCTGACCATCACATCCTTCAGGTTCTTAATCTCTGTTTTGTTTTTTATTGCTTTCAGACGTGTCGGTATGCTCACCTCTTCAATTATCTTCACCTTTTTCGGCACAGCCTTGTAAAGCACCGCAGACGTCGTGGCGGGTGAAAGCAGCAGCGCCGATCCTTCCTCAAGATGACTGATCACCGATGATAGCGTATCATAAGGCAGAAGAACGACGCCGTCTTTATCGAGCTCAGCCTTCAGGGATGAGGGGATCTTTTCCTCATCGGCAAAGAACAGTACCTGATCAGGGCTGATAATTGCAAATGAAAGCAATAAGGGACTGTATCTCAGATCTTTCCCCCGGATATTCAGTAGCCACATAACATCATCAGACGCAGTCAGCAACTGGCAGTCAGCCTTCATCGTGGCCATTTTTTCCCGCACGCGGTTTATCTTGTCGGCCCGGGTTTCACCTGAGAATTTGAGCGGAAGAGCGAAGGCCTTATCATCCGGCATCGGAGGCCTCTCTTTCCAAAACGGGGTGATAAGGTCAGCCTTCAGATCAACCTTTACCCCGACAGATGAAAGAGCAGCTTCAAGCAATCTCATATTCACGGCTGATATCAGCCTGCCGTCGACAGCCACCCAGCCGCCTTTCTTCGTTTTTGCCTGAAGCCATTCGATATGCTCCGGCGTATGAGGCACCCTGAGCTTTACAAGCTCAAAACCCGAATTTTTAAGTTGCTCTTCCGCCTGTATGAAGTATCGGCTGTCTGTCCATAACCCTGCAAAGCTGCCGGTTATCACAACCGTTGCCGACGAGCCGGTGAAACCGGTGAGCCACCTGATGACCCTCCAGTGATCCGGTACATATTCTCCGAGATGAGGGTCAGCAGACGGCACGATCAGCGCATCTCTCCCTTTCTTCTTCATAAGAGCCCGCACACCGGCAAGCCTCATGCTGTAAACATTCTTAGCCACCTTTTAGTTTTATTAATCCTTGTCACAATGAGCAAATATAACGAAGTTTAAATTCAGGTAACCTTAAGTGCCGGACAGCACATTATTCATAAAACGGGGTTAATTCTTACATTTATACGATAATTTCGGGGTGTGAACAGAAAAGGGGGAAATAATACACCGGACTGGTGGATGAAGCTTGACAATGCAGCCAAGATATATCCTGCAATTACCGGTTCCGAGCTGACAGGTGTCTTCCGGATATCTGTTCAACTTGCCTCTCCGGTCATACTGCCCGCCCTTGTAAAGGCTACTGAGGATACTGCAGCTGTATTTCCTATGTTCAGCGTCGAGCTCTGCAAAGGTTTCTTCTGGTATTATCTTGAATACAACGGCAACCCTCCCAGGATCCTTGCCGACAGCGGGCCGCGGTGCCAGCCGTTCCCGAGGGCCATAAAGGGTGAGCTGGTTTACAGGGTGCTGGTACGCGACAACAGCGTCTCACTGGAATTCTTCCACATACTCACCGACGGCGGTGGCGCTTTCTTTTTTCTCAAGACTCTGATGAATTTTTATTTTCAGCACGCTTATGGCATTACAGAAGTTCCTTTCCCGGAGGTGAGCCAGGGACCTCCGCCTGGCAGCAGTGAGGATCTTTTTCCGGGTCTTTACAAAAAGGGACTGCCAATGCCGAAGCTGCTGCCCCGGGCATGGCACCTTCCGTACAGGATACGACGGACGCCGCGTTTCAGGGTGACCGACTTTGAGATACCCGCAGCCTCCCTTTCAGCTATTGCAAAACAGAACAGCTGTACCATAACCGAATACCTGGCATCAGTGCATCTGTTTACCCTTCAGGAACTGCGACTTGAGTGCGCCAAAGGTTCACCCCATATCAGGGTACAGGTACCCTTCGACCTGCGGAGGAGATATGATGCCCATACACTGCGCAACTTCTCTCTCTTCGCCTTTCCTGAGATTGACATACGTATGGGCCACTACACTTTTGAAGAGATCCTGGCACAGGTAAAGATAACTATGCAGATCATGACAGATGAAAAGATGATACGGCAGGTTGTCAGCCGCAATGTGTCACAGGAAAAAAATCCGTTGATACGCATGATACCGCTGTTCATTAAAAGTCCGATACTCAGGTTCGTATATAACAGGTTTGGACCCAGCCAGTTCACCAGCACAATTACAAATATGGGCAAGGTAACCCCGTCCGGTCCTGCGGCAGAGTTAATGAAAGCTATGTCGGTGACACCCCCGCCTCCCCACAGTGCTATCAAAATCACCGCCGGACTCGTTACCCTGGGTGTCAATACAATACTTTCATTCGGTTCGCTGACCGACAACACTGAACTGGAAAAGCGGTTTGTAAAATCACTGACATCGGCAGGCCTCCACGTGAAACTGCTTAACAAGGAATAAAAATTATTATCATGTCAATATGCAAGAATTGCGGAGTAGACCTTGGGGAAGGAAACGAAAATTGTCCTCTCTGTAAACCGGTGGAACAGGGAACCGTTCAGATTGTTTCTCCTGCAGATCTGTTCAATCTGTCAAAGATAGTGAAGACCCGGACCCTCTATGAGATAACAATGTTATTGCTTGTATCGGGTGTGATCGTTACAATTGCTATAGATTTCGTCTTCGTAAGGGGCATGGGCTGGTCACTGTTCACAACCACATGCATCGGGTACCTGATCTCCATGGTATCATGCATTTACTTCCTCCGGGGGAAGCCCCATCTTATGATAGGCTCTACGCTGGCAGCAACCCTCCTCTTCCTCTGGCTCATTGACCTCCTCACAGGGAACCACGGGTGGTTCAGAACCGTCGCCGCACCGCTGGTAATATCAGGTGCCCTGCTTACAATCGCAGTGATCTTCCTGAACTCGCTCTCAAAATACAGGGGACTCAACCTCCTGTCGACAATCCTGATTGCGATGGCTCTTCATGCAATCATTATTGAGTACCTGACAGACAGGCTGATGACAGGAGAATTCACTCCGCAGTGGTCGGTGGTGACAGCCGCCTCGCTGACGATCATCGCCCTGATTTTCCTCTTTGTTCACTACCGGCTTAAACGGGGCCGCAGCCTGGGGAGGCTTTTTCATGTGTGACAATCCGTTCCGAAGCCTCTGCAACTGTTGGTTTTCTCAGTCCGTTACCTTACATTTAAACTCTCAACCAATCCTGAACAATGCAAAAACTACTTTCCAGGTTCCTTGACTATGTCCGCTTTGACACGCGGCCTGATGAGAGTTCCACCTCATGCCCCTCTTCAATCAGCCAGATGCTTTTTGCCGAAAAGCTGGCAGCGGAGCTTGAGAAAACAGGTCTTGCTGATGTCACAATTGACGGTAACGGTTATGTCATGGCTACCCTCCCGGCAAACACCCGCTCAAAAAGACCGGTCCTGGGCTTTATCTCGCACATGGACACCAGCCCGGAAGGCCCTTCCGGAAAGATTAATCCGCAGGTGCATCATGAATATGGCGGCGGGGACATACTCCTCAATCCTGAAAGAAAAATAAAGCTCTCGCCGAAGGAATTTCGCGAATTGAAACAATATAAAGGCCAGACGATAATAACAACTGACGGCCTGACACTCCTGGGTGCCGACGACAAAGCAGGAATAGCCGAGATAGTCACGGCAATGGAGTACCTGCTCAGCCACCCGGAGCTGAAGCATGGCAGGATAAGGATCGCTTTCACCCCTGATGAAGAGATAGGAAGAGGCGCCGACCGCTTTGATGTGAAGAAATTCGGTGCAGAATATGCATATACGGTTGACGGAGGTGCATTGGGAGAGCTTGAATATGAGAATTTCAATGCTGCCGCTGCCACCCTGACAATAAGAGGCCGGAGCGTTCATCCGGGCACGGCAAAGGGAATAATGATAAACTCTGTGATGGTTGCAAAAGAGCTTGATGCTCTCCTGCCTTCCGGGGAAAGACCCGAATTCACCGAAGGTTACGAAGGATTCTTCCATCTTTTTGACATAAAAGGCTCAGTGGATGAGACTATAGTTAAGTATATCATCAGAGACCACGACTCAGCTAAATTCGCTGCAAGAAAAAAGGTGCTCAATGATGCTGTCTCACTGATACGCCGGAAATACAGGGGAGCAGAAGTGAAAGTAACGATGAAGGACCAGTATTTCAACATGAAGGAGATCATTGAATCCAAATACTTCCTGATCGAAAATGCGGTGAAAGCATACCGGAAAGCCGGCATTGAACCTGTGATTGAACCGGTGCGGGGCGGCACTGACGGTGCACGGTTATCGTTCATGGGCCTGCCATGCCCGAACCTCTTTACAGGAGGACATAATTACCACGGCAGGTATGAATATATACCGCTCGAGTCAATGGAAAAAGCAGTGGAAGTGATCATTAACCTCTCAGTTGTACTGGGAAAGGGTAAAAAATGAAAAGAAACCTGATCACCTGTATTCTCATTTCCATGCTGGCATCGTCATGCTCGGAGGAAGGCGCTCTGAGGAGAGCTGCCGGCACTATCACAGCTGATGAACTGCGCACCTATACAATGACACTTGCTGCTGACAGCTTTATGGGGAGGAAGCCTTTCTCACCCGGCGAGGCCGTGACTGTCAGGTACCTGGCGGGGGAGCTCGAAAGGATAGGTTTTCGTCCTGCCTTCGGCGACAGCTGGTTCCAGAGCGTCCCGATGACTGAAATATCAACCAGGGTGGATGGAGCTGTCAGCATCACAGCGGCAGGTAAAAGACTGGAACTGTCGGCACCTGATGATATTGCAATCGAATCCCCCTCTCAAAAGAAGATCATTGAAATAAAGGAGATGCCAATGGTCTTCTGCGGCTTTGGAATAGTGGCCCCGGAATACGGGTGGGACGACTACAGGAACATTGACGTAAAGGGTAAGTGTGCCGTGGTGCTTATTAATGATCCCGGCCTTTACACGGGCGACACGACCCTGTTCAAAGGCAGGCAGATGACTTACTACGGGCGGTGGACCTATAAATATGACGAGGCTGCCAGGCAGGGGGCGTCAGCCATTCTGATAATTCATGAAACCCTCGGGGCGGGTTATGACTATTCGATCCCCCGGAAGAGCTCGATAACGCCTGGTCTGTATATGGAACAGGCTGAAGGTGATACACCTCCATGCGATGTCTGCGGCTGGTTGAATGCAGAAGCTGCAGACGGGCTTTTTTCAACCCTGGGCTACAGCGTGGAATCCCTGCGGAAAGAAGCGTGCAAAAAAGAGTGGCATGGTTTCGACATGGCTGCTTCCATAACAATGAAACTTGAGAATTCACACACACGAAACACATCCGTGAATGTGGCAGGGATACTGCCAGGAACCAAAAAACCCGAGGAATGTGTTGTAATCGAAGGGCACTGGGATCATTTCGGCATCGGTGAAGCGGAGAACGGAGACTCAATCTACAACGGTGCAGTGGACAACGGAACAACAATGGCATGGGCTTTTGAGATAGGCGAAGCCTTTGCATCACTTGCAAAAAAAAGTGAGCGGTCAGTGATACTCTTTTTTCCCACCGCCGAAGAACAGGGCCTGCTGGGTTCATCATGGTTTACGGCCCACCCGCCCGTTGCCCCGGAAAATATTTTAGCCTGCTTTAACAATGATATGATGCTTGCCATTGGCAGGATGAACGATATAATGGTAACGGGTTACGGACAGTCGGAGCTTGATGATATGCTGGCTGAAGCTGCGGCAAAACAAGGGCGGTATATCCTGCCCGACCCGACACCTGAAACCGGTATGTATTTCAGGTCCGACCACTTCCCGTTTGCACTGATAGGTGTGCCCTCCCTGTTTGCACGCGGTAACTGCGACAGTCGTGAACACGGAAAAAAGTGGGCTGCGGAAAGGGAGAAGGAATACCTTACCCGCATGTATCATAAGCCTGCTGACAGCTATTATCCCTCAATGGATTTTGAAGGCATCGCTGAGGATGCAAAAGCAGCTTTTGAGGTAGCATGGAGAGTTGCCACAACCGATATCAGACCGCAGTGGAAGTCCGGATCTGAGTTTGCAAATATCAGACCTCCTGCTAATTAGTAACTCTTAAGCTATTATATTATACTTAAATTATTATTTAGTGTTATTTTAATAACAATGTTATTATTATAACAATAATTATTAAATTTGCACTGTTCTTAACATTCGTCCTTCAAACATTAAAGATCAGCGAAGGATATGATAAATATTAGGAATTTACTAATTTAAGAGGCATATGTTTGCGCTTTGTTTCTGTCAGAAATCAACCAATTATCATACATAACAACAATCATGGGAAAAATAAATTCACTTGATGATTTAAAGAAGATCCGCGACGGGGCGCTCTCAAAGATCGAAATGAGATCCGCAGCCGACAATCCGGAGGGAATGGTTCAGGTAAGGGTCGCCATGGCAACCTGCGGCATCGCTTCCGGAGCCAAACCGATAATGGAGTTTTTTGCGGATGAGCTTGAGAAAAGGGGTGTCGGTGCTGTAATAACCCAGACAGGATGTATGGGTTACTGCTATGCCGAACCGACTGTTGAAGTACTTATGCCAGGCAAGGAGCCGGTTGTTTTTGGTTTCGTCGATCAGAAAAGAGCTGACGAAATCATTGAAAAGTACATTAAGAACGGCGAACTGGTTGAAGGTATCATTCCGGTCAACTATGAAAAAATATATTAAAAAACAGGGAGGAAAAGAGTAATGTCAAAGTACAGAATGCACCTTCTTGTCTGCGGCGGAACAAGCTGTCGCACATCAGAGAGTAGTCTCATCGTTGAGTACCTGAAGAAGGAAATTGAAGAAAAAGGGCTGCAAAACGAGGTACAGGTCATGACGACCGGCTGCTTCGGCCTGTGCGAACACGGCCCCGTTGTCAGGGTCATGCCTGACAGTACATATTACACTCATGTGAAACCCGAGGATGCGCCTGTGATAGTTGCAGAGCATGTAATCAAGGGAAAACCGGTTCAGCGGCTGCTGAGGACTGAACCTGTGCAAAAGCAACCGGACGGAGAAAAGAAACAGCCGGAACTGAAAAGGAAACAGATCCGTATCGCCCTTCGAAACTGCGGACTGATCAATCCTGAAGACATAACCGACTATATCGCCCATGAAGGCTATTCAGCTCTGGGCAAATGCATTGCCGAGCTCACCCCTGCCGACGTGGTGGATATTATCAAGAAGTCAGGCCAGCGTGGTCGCGGCGGCGCAGGATTCCCCACAGGACTGAAATGGGAGATAGCAGCAAAGAATAAGGCTGACCAGAAATATGTTGTCTGCAACGCCGATGAAGGTGACCCGGGTGCATTCATGGACCGCTCCGTTCTTGAGGGCGACCCTCACTCTGTTCTCGAAGCAATGGCTATCTGCGGCTATGCCATAGGTGCATCAAAAGGACTTATTTACATCAGGGCTGAATATCCGCTTGCAATTCAGCGCCTGAAAGTCGCTATCGGTCAGGCTCGTGAATACGGGCTCCTGGGCAAGAATATCTTCAGCTCCGACTTTTCGTTCGATATTGAGCTGCGCTACGGTGCCGGTGCATTCGTCTGCGGCGAAGAGACAGCGCTGATCCATTCAATGGAAGGTCTTCGCGGTGAACCTACAAACAAACCCCCCTTCCCTGCCGAAAGCGGCTTCCTGGGTAAACCCACTAACGTCAACAACGTTGAGACTTTTGCCAGCATACCGGTTATTATCAACAAGGGTTGGGAATGGTATTCCTCAATAGGCACGGAAAAATCGAAGGGGACCAAGGTCTTTGCCCTGGCCGGGAAAATCAATAACGTAGGCCTTATTGAAGTACCGATGGGTACAACCCTCAGGGAGATAATCTTCGAAATAGGCGGAGGCATCAAGAACGGAAAGAAATTCAAGGCCGTCCAGACAGGAGGTCCTTCAGGAGGCTGCCTTACCGAGAAACACCTCGACACCCCGATCGACTTTGACAACCTCGTTGCTGCAGGGTCAATGATGGGTTCCGGAGGTATGATTGTGATGGATGAGGATACCTGCATGGTAGCAATAGCAAAATTCTTTCTCGAGTTTACAGTCGAAGAGTCGTGCGGAAAATGCGCCCCCTGCCGTATCGGCAACAAAAGGGTCCATGAACTTCTGGCCCATATCACAAAGGGTAACGGGACATTGAATGACCTTGACCGCCTGAGAAACATGTGCAACGTCATTAAAGACACTTCACTGTGCGGACTGGGACAAACATCGCCCAATCCTGTTCTTTCCACAATGAACAACTTCTGGGACGAGTATATAAATCACGTCACTGACAAGAGGTGCCCGGCAGGTGAATGCCGAGACCTCATGAAATACACAATTGATATTGACAAGTGCGTTGGATGTACTGCCTGCGCAAGAGGATGCCCGGTCAACGCCATAACAGGTGAGCGCAAAGGCCCGCATTATGTTGACCAGGACAAATGCATCAAGTGCGGTGCATGCTTCGAGAAATGTAAATTCAGTGCCGTGCTAATCAATTAATGACAGAACGATTGACAATGGAAACAGTAAAACTTACAATAGACAATAAGCAGGTCGAAGTTCAGAAAGGCGCAACAATCCTTAATGCGGCACACCAGCTGGGTATTGATATCCCCACATTGTGCCACATGAAACTTGACGACCTTAACATAGAAAACAAACCTGGCGGATGCAGGATCTGCGTCGTGGAAGTGCAGGGCCGCAGAAACCTTTCCCCTGCATGTATCACAAAATGCGACGAAGGTGCGGTTGTCCGTACTCATACCCCCAGGGTCATGAATGCCCGCAGGACAGTCATGGAGTTCATACTTTCGGATCATCCGAAAGACTGTCTCATATGCCCGAAATCGGGTACCTGCGACCTTCAGAACATGGCTCACAGGCTTGGTATCAGGGAGATACCGGGACAGGATATTGCAGCCATGTCAACTTACCGCAAGGACTTCTCACCTTCCATCATCCGTGAACTCGACAAGTGCATCATGTGCCGCAGGTGCGAAATGATGTGCAATGACGTTCAGACAGTGGGCGCTCTCTCGGCTGTCAACAGAGGTTTCATGGCCGCTGTTGCACCCGCATTCGAGGAGAACCTCGAGTTCTCACCCTGCACCTACTGCGGACAGTGTGTGGCGGTATGCCCAACGGGAGCACTGACAGAAGTAGACCATACCCGTGACGTTCTCAGGGCCATCGTTGACCCTGCAAAGACCGTTGTAGTTCAGACTGCTCCTGCCGTACGCGCCGCTCTCGGCGAGGAGTTCGGGTTGGAACCCGGGACACTTGTCACCGGCAAGCTCGTTGCTGCACTCAAGGAACTGGGTTTCGATTATGTATTTGATACGGACTTTGCCGCTGACCTGACAATCATGGAAGAAGGAACGGAACTCCTTTCCAGGCTTGGCAAATTCCTCAAGGGTGACAAGGATGCAAATATCCCCATACTGACATCATGCTGCCCGGGATGGGTCAACTTCTTTGAACATAACTATCCTGAGCTCAGGAACGTGCCTTCAACGGCAAAATCACCCCAGCAGATGTTCGGTGCAATAGCAAAAACATATTTTGCTGACAAGATAAATGTCAGGCGGCAGGATATGGTGGTGGTATCCGTAATGCCCTGCCTTGCAAAGAAATATGAAAGTCAGAGACCTGAGTTTGCAGTTGACGGTAATCCTGATGTTGATTTCTCAATCTCGACCCGCGAACTGGCACATTTCATACGCCAGGCAAATATCGATTTCAACAACCTGCCTGACATGGAGTTTGACAGGCCGCTTGGTGAGTCGACCGGTGCCGGCGTCATCTTCGGAAACACGGGCGGCGTAATTGAGGCTGCCGTACGTACGGCCTACGCGCTTTACACGGGCAAGGAACTAAATAAGCTCGATTTTACGGAGCTGAGAGGTATGGAGGGTGTCAGGCAGGCAACAATTGACTTCGACGGGTTGCCTCTGAATATAGGCATTGCAAGCGGTCTGGGCAACGCACGCAAGCTGCTCGACGATTTCAAGAACGGAAAATCAAAATTCCATGCCATAGAGGTAATGGCCTGCCCCGGAGGATGTATTGGCGGTGGCGGCCAGCCACTGCATCACGGTGACTCTTCGATACTGAAGGCAAGAGCTGCTGCCATTTACAGGGAGGACAAGAACAAACCCATCAGGGTATCTCATAAGAATCCCTATATCATTAAACTCTATGAGGAGTTCCTGGGTGAACCCAACGGTGAAAAGGCACACCATCTGCTTCATACGAACTATTTTGACCGGAAAGCCAGGATAATTGTCAGGCAGTAAGGTAAATTCAGTATAACTATCTAAAATTCAATGATATGTCAACCATTAAGATAGAATTAAGACAGGAAGACTTAAATAAGATTATCGAAATTTGCGACTCATTCAATAATGATCCCCTCGAACTCATCAATGTGCTTCATACCTGCCAGGGGCATTTCGGTTACCTTCCTGCGGAAGTGCAGGAAGCGGTGGCCTCAAGGCTAAATGTTTCGGTTGCACATGTTTACGGTGTTGTGACCTTCTATTCATTCTTCACAATGACACCCAAGGGTAAGCACCCTATCAGCATCTGCATGGGTACTGCGTGTTATGTCAGGGGCGCCGAAAAAGTTCTTGATGAGTTTAAGAAAGAGCTGTCGCTGCAGGTTGGCCAGACAACCCCTGACGGCAAGTTTTCGCTGTCAAGCCTGAGATGTGTCGGAGCTTGCGGGCTGGCGCCGGTGGTCCTTGTCGGCAACAAAACCTACGGCAGGGTGGCGCCTGATGACGTCCGGAATATTATCAAGGAATACGAATAGACTCAGGAAGGGACCAGAACGGTCCCTTCTTCAATTATTTGACCTTCTACGAAGGTCCATAATATTTTTCTGTCAATTTTCTACAATAATTGACCTTCTACGAAGGTCTGGAAATTTATACACACTTACCTGTCGGTTTAATCATACGTTATTTATTAAATGGTCGTAGACCATCTAATTATTGTAGAAATAGTCAATTGAATACCACAATAATTTAACCTTCTACGAAGGTCTGGAAATTTATACACACTTACCTGTCGGTTTAATCATACGTTATTTATTAAATGGTCGTAGACCATCTAATTATTGTAGAAATAGTCAATTGAATACCACAATAATTTGACCTTCTACGAAGGTCTGGAAATTTATACACACTTACCTGTCGGTTTAATCATACGTTATTTATTAGATGGTCGTAGACCATCTAATTATTGTAGAAATGATCATCTGAATACCAATTGATGGTCGTAGACCATCGAATAATTTATTTCATTTTCCCGGTTACCCTGCCACGACCATTAACCACCCTGTCCGTCTTTTGCCCCGTGCTCCTTGCTGCATGCCCCTTGCTCCGTGCCCCATGCTGCATGCTGCCTGCCCTGAAGAAGTACTCCTTCTGCCTGCGCTTGCCGGGTATATCGCTGGTTACATGCACTTTCTTGCCTGTGTACGGGTCAAAACCAAGATAATACATGGCTGTTGCAAGCGTCATTGGTGTGGGAGTAAAATCCTGCACCTGCTCCGGATGCATCCCGAGAGCCTTCAGGTCACGTGCCAGGGCCCCCATCTTCTCCTCCGTGGTGCCCGGGTGAGCTGAAATAAAATACGGTATAAGCTCATATTTCAACCCGTTGATGCGTATTATCTCACTGAATTTTTCGCTCAGTTTCCTGAAGTGCCTGAATGAGCTCTTCCTCATCAGATACAGCACCTCATCGTCAGTATGCTCAGGTGCTACCTTCAGCCTCCCGCTGGTGTGATTTACTATCAGCTCCTTCAGGTAGTGATCCTCATCCCTCCCGGCAGACTTATTATATTCCTTCATTAAAAGATCATACCTCACCCCGCTTCCTACAAAGGCTTTCTTAATGTACGGCAGTGCATTTACTCTCTTATACAGAGCGAGGATATCACGGTGCGATGTCTCAAGATTATTGCACACCGCCGGCCAGATGCACGACGGTCTGCCGCATTTGTAACACATCTCCTTATTGCGGCCTGCCATGCGGTACATGTTTGCCGAGGGTCCGCCCAGATCAGAGAGATAACCTTTAAAACCCTCCATCCTGCTGATGCGCTCCACCTCTTTCAGCACGGAGGCTTCGGAACGGCTGCTGACAAACTTGCCCTGATGGGCGGCAATAGCGCAGAAACTGCATCCTCCGAAGCACCCCCTGTGAATGTTTACCGAAAATTTTATCATTTCCCATGCCGGTATAGGCCCTTTCTTTTCATATCGCGGATGTGGTGCGTAGTTAAAGGGCAGGTCATATACTGCATCTGCCTCAGCTTCAGTAGCTGCAGGCATGGGGGGATTGACCACCACAACCCTGTCGCCGCAAGGCTCAATAAGCCTGACAGGCTTCTGGCTGTTGCTTGTCTTTTCAAACAGAACGAAGTTTTCAGCGTATGCCTTTCGTGAACTCACCGACTCTGAGCAAGGGTGCATCATCATATCCTTCACCCCCGGCAGGGGAGGCAGGGGCTCACCTGACGGCCTCATCCAGGCTGACTGCGGCAGGTCAGTGATCATGTTCACCTTCTCCCCTCTCTTTACCCTCTGCGCCAGCTCAGCAACTGCTCTTTCAGCCATTCCGTAAATAATCATATCCGCACCGCTTGAGATGAGAACCGATGGCTCCAGTGAATCTTTCCAGTAATCGTAGTGCATCAGCCTGCGCATCGAGGCTTCTATCCCTCCTGCAACAACCGGTATCTCCGGGAAGAGTTTCTTCAGGGCCTTCGTGTAAACAACGGTGGCATAATCAGGCCGGAATCCTGCTGTTCCGCCCGCAGTATAAGCATCATCGGACCTGAGCCGGCGCGTGGCGGTGTAATGGTTTACCATTGAATCCATGTTGCCGGCAGTGACCGCAAAGAAATATCGCGGGGCACCGAGTTTGCTGAAATCCCGCAGATCATCACGCCAGTTTGGCTGCGGCACCACCGCCACGCGCAGGCCTGCAGCCTCCATCACCCTCGCAATAACGGCTGCCCCGAAAGAAGGGTGGTCGATATAGGCGTCGCCGGTAAAAATGATGACATCAGCACGCTCCCACCCAAGCGCCTCCATCTCCTTCCTTGACGTAGGCAGCCATGCCGGCAGAACTTTTTCATGACTTTTCATGTTTCTAATATACTTGTTTTACCTAACTTGCTTATCCGTATAATGAACATTTCAATTCCTGAAAGGCCCCGGTATGAGACCTTCATTTAAACCAAAGGCACTTTTTTTTGTTCTGGCGATCTTACTCTTTCCTGCACTGGTTCAATCGCAGGACTCCGCAGCAAGGCCAAAAATAGGCCTCGCCCTCAGCGGTGGCGGAGCCAAGGGACTTGCCCATCTCGGCGTCATAAAGGTGATGGAGGAAGCCGGTCTGCGGCCTGACTACATAACAGGTGTCAGCATGGGCAGCATAATCGGCGGTTTTTATGCAATGGGGTATTCAGCTGACAGCATTGCGGTTTTATTCAGGTCGTCCGACATGGACATGATACTTTCTGACAGGATACCGGAGAACAGGGTCATCTTCCTTGAGAAAAAACACTTTCACAACAGCATGATCTCCCTTCCGATTACCCGGAAGAAGATCCTGCTGCCCTCAGGCCTGATAGCCGGTCAGCAGGTAGAGAATCTCCTGAGTTATTATTCCTGGCCGGCGGCAAACATCAGCAATTTTTCCGAGCTCCCGATTCCTTATCTTTGCGTTGGAACTGACCTGCTTACAGGCAAGGCGGTGCTGCTTACCGAGGGCTATCTTCCACAGGCTATCAGGGCAAGTATTGCCATCCCTTCAATATTCACACCAGTCAGGATAGACTCAGCTTTGCTCGTCGACGGAGGCGTGGTCCACAATTATGCAGCCACCGAACTGCGTGATATGGGTGCCGATATCGTAATTGGATCATATGTCGGGTTCAGACGATATACAGAGAAGGACCTTGAATCTGCTTACGGGATACTCAAGCAAATCGGTTTTCTTACCAGTCTGGCAGATTACGGGGAGGAGAAGAGCAAAACCGATATCCTGATCGAGCCAGACATGAGGGACTATACCACCCTCGACTTCAGCCATATTGACTCTATCGTGGCAACAGGCTACCGTGCCGCCCTTCCTTACAGGGAAAAATTCAAACGGCTGGCTGATTCGCTGAATGCTATAGGAGCTCAGCCTCCGCTAGTACCGTTGCCGGAAATAAAATATCATGTCTTTGACAGGATTGATGTGACCGGTAACAACATTACGAGGGATGAAGAGATTATCGGAGTCCTTAATATCAGTCCCGGGCAGAGGGTCAGCAGGGATTTGCTTGCTGACAGAATTGAATTGCTCTATGGCAAGGGATGGTTTGAGAAAGTCAGTTACAGGATTATTCCCCGGAATGATTCCCTCCTGCTTGAAATTGATTGTATTGAACGGCCCAAAGCTATGATTTACGGTTCGCTCCATTATGACATTGCCCTGAGTGCAGGGGCTGTGCTGGGTCTGTCAATCAGGGACCTCTTAACACCACGGTCTGTTATCTATGCCGAATCATATATCGGACAGTACTACAGACTAAGGCTGGGCACAATCCAGTTTCTTGACAAGAGTTCAGAAGTTTGGTCTCGAGGCATCATTTTTTATGGACAATACCCTGTTTCCTCTCATCGAACTGAGAGGGGAGACAGGCCCGATGCTCAGTCAGAACTACATAACGAGCCTCTCAGTCAGCCAGAGAATAAGCCTCAACCACCTGATGAACCTCTCCTTAAGGTTTGAAAACGAGAATCTTATTACTGACTATATCTCGGCCAGCCATATCGAAAGGCTCACTTATGATTATGTCACCCTTGCCTATAGCTATCAGGCAAACACACTGGATATCAAGCACTTTCCCAATGAGGGAATCACCTACAACATATCTGCCTCGCTCTCAAAGCTTTACAGGGGTGTCATAAAGACAGACACGCTGAGAACGGACTATAACAGGGATGACCAGGGAGATTTCTCTTTCCATCACAATTTTACATTCAGGGGCTGGTTCAGTACGTACTGGTCTCCTGCACCCAAACTGACATGGAATGCCGGCGCAGAAGCCCTGTTCCTTACAGACGCCGATACCGTCTCTGCACAGAACACCTTTTTTCTTCTTGGCGGCCTTACACCTACGACTGACCGGTCAGTGTCTGCCATAGGGTTCTATGACAACCAGATACCGCTAAAAAGCCTTGCAGGTGTAAGGCTTAGCGCCGACTATGAAATAGCGAAAGACCTTCACATTAGTTTCGGCGCAAATCTCTTTGCAATACAGGAACTTGACCGTGAAGAAGGTTTCTCATTCGTGGGCGGGTACGGACTGGGAATTGGTTACATGACCATGGCCGGTCCGATACGCCTCGGCGTGATGCACGGTCTGTATGACAGGGAGGTTTTTTACAAGGCGGTTAAGCCTTACGTCAGCATAGGGTTCACCTTCTGAACCTTCCGGTGGCCTGATTGTTGCACTGCTTTCTCAGGTGTATGTTATTATCCGAATAAAATGAATGTATCCACAATTATACTTCAGCACAGGCAGGTATGCAACCTCGTTGTCAGGCGTAAGGTCAAACAGAGCTTTGACATCATGTCAGATATGCTTGATAATGTTTCACTTGGAGGCTTCAGGGATGAGTTCGCGGAGCTGAAAATGACATATATGAACATCCTGAAGTACACTGTTGACGGCATCAATGACCCCGACCGTCAGAAAGTGTACATCAAACTTCTTCAGAGTATTCTCAGGCTTAACGACAAAATAAAACAGGACATTTTGGCACATCATTCAGGATGGTACACTTATTCTGTCAGAGCACGAGAAGAAAGGGAGGAAAGGCTTAGGGGAGGCGATATTATACAGAATGTAGATGACCTTGTGTTCAAGTCGCGCCTTGACGAGCTGCTCGCATCGGCTGAGATAAAAAAGACTGAAACGGGAAGGGAGCAGGCAGCAGAAAGCGAGCGCCTTTCGGGGATCATTTTCAATCATTTATGGCTGACAGACTACTATGGCGAGGCCGAAGAAAGTCTCGTTGATATACTCCGGAAGTCGGGCAGGTTCGAGTGGCATGAGATGGCTTCGTTTGTAAGCGCAATCACACTGAGCAGCCTGCGGATCTGGGATCCTGCCAAGCTCTCACTCCTTGCGAAACTTTATACGGACCAGGCTCAGCACGTGCCCGAAAGAGCGCTGACAGGACTGGTCCTCAGCCTCTATTATTACGATGACCGTCTCAGTCTTTATCCGGAGGTCATGCAGACCGTCAGGGATCTGGCGTCAATCAAGGGCTTCAGGGAAAACTGCCGCCTGGTGGTGCTGCAGGCAATAAGGTCCCGTGACACAGAGAAGCTGAGCAGACGGATGAACGAGGAGATACTCCCCAGGGTGGTGAAACTCAGGCCCCGGATAGAGGAGAAGCTTGATCTTGACGCGATCCTGGGTGAGAATACCGGGGAAGGTCAGAACCCTGACTGGTCAGATATGTTTAAAGACTCGGAGGAGATGTTCAAGACCATGGAGGAGCTGACCAATCTGCAGATGGAGGGATCAGATGTTTATATGTCGGCTTTCTCAGGATTGAAGAAGTTTGATTTCTTCAGGGAGCTCCGTAACTGGTTCATCCCCTTCTACCCCGATCACCTGGCTGTGGATGAGATATTCAGGGATAAGATACTCGGTCCGGGTATCAATGAACTGGCCGAAGCCCTCTACAAGACTCCTTTTATCTGCAACTCGGACAAGTTCTCGCTGATCCTTAATATGAAATTCCTGCCCGCAGAACAGAAAAACATGATGCTGAAGGTTTTCAGGATGGAACTCGAGGGCCTTGAACAGATGAAATATGACAGTGAACTTACAGATCCTTCGGCTGTCTTCAGAACGAATCTGACACAGTATATCCATGATCTCTACCGGTTCTATAAGCTTTCGGACTTCAAGAATGAATTTGATGACCTCTTCATGAGCCGGCTTGATATCTACAACTCTTTATTCTACAGGGATGTGTGCGGCACGACCGCTGACGACAGGTCCCTGGCTGACTATTTCTTCGGGAAAGAATACTATGATGATGCGCTTGCTTTGTACCTCTCCGTTATCAAATCAGTGAGCGATGATGCAGAGCTTCATGAAAAAGCGGGGTACTGTTACCAGAAGGCGGGAGAATTTGAGAAAGCGCTCGAAAAGTACACGATGGCGTCAATCATCGATCCGAAAGCCTGGACACTACGCAAGATAGGCTTATGCCTGAGAAAACTGAACAGGAATCACGAGGCGCTGAACATCTACCTCAGGGCGCTGAAGAGCGAACCTGATGACCTTACTTCAATACTGATGACAGCACATTGTTACCTTGACACGGGTAATTATGACGAGGCACTGAAATATTATTTCCGCATAGAATACCAAAATCCAGGGAACGTCAAGGTTCTGAGGCCCATCGCATGGTGTTACCTGATGACAGGCAAATTTGCTGAGGCGGAACGCTATTTCGAGCGTCTTGCAGAATCAGGTCTGACACCTCATGATATGATCAACATGGGTCATCTTGCTCTTTGCCAGGCCAATCCGCGCAAAGCATCGGAGCATTATCTCCATGCTCTGGAGAGCGGAAAAATGACAGTTGAGACATTCATGAACATCTTTAATGAAGACACCCCCGTTCTTACAGCTAACGGTGTCAGCACGGAAGACCTTCCGATTGTAATTGACTTTGTCCTGATGAGCCTTAAGATTCAGTCCTGAACCTGAAAACCGGGTTCAACCCCGGCAGCAACCTCAGGCAAGGGGCTCCTGACCTCGATTGTCATGTCCTTCTTATAATGAAGGATAAACATCCCCCTGTTTTCATAACCGTCACCGGGGCGATCGCGCCTGAAGTCAGGGTCAAGGCACAGCAGTGCGGGATTGAAAATACCCGGATCCTTCAGGAAGTCACGGCCATGACTTGCAATTCCTCCGATAAAGTAATAGGCTATATCAAAGCCTCTCCATGCGAAACTCCCGGCCATCGGCTCTGTCATGAACTTTTTCCTGAAGTCAGATGTGAACTGTGCCGCAGCCGGAGAAGTGAAATCGATATATGACTCAGTAGGGATAAGGAGCTCAAGATCATAATAATATTTGATTTCAATGGTCTCCTGCCCCCCTATCTCAGGATAACCGATCACCTTGATATCGTACTTGCGCGACAGCGTGTGGAGTGTGGAGAAGGCTGAACTTACAACCGGGGTTTGTGTAAAAGCCAGGATAATAATATTCTCCCGGTCAGGCTTCAGCAAACCTTCGAATGATGCCACCCCGCTGTAGGTGTCACGCTTCTTGACGGCCCCTGTAAAATATTGAGGAGTAAGCAGCGTGGTGTCTCTCAGACTGTCTGCTGCCACTGCAGTTCTTATCCTGTTCCAGAATCCTGAAGTTTTCGGGTCGTTCATCAGGGTATCGGTATACAGGAAAACAACATTGCTTTCCCGGTGAGATCCCAGTTCCCTGACAATAATGTCCTGGGGAACGCTTGCTGACGGAATTACCCTGTATAGAGTTGGCCTGTTCTCAAGAATATTCTGGTCACGGAGGGGCACAGGCGATACGATGGGGATATCACGTGCAGCAGCCCATGAAGCCATGCGGTTCAGGCTGGAGGAAAACACGGGACCGATGATCAGATCAACATCATTCAGTTTTCCTGACCAGATGATCCTGTTAAGAGCAATTGTGTCACTGCCGATGTCATAAACATCAAGTTCTACATTGAGTCCCAGTGACCGCAGGCTGTCAGCAGCAATCAGGATACCCTCGTATGCTTCAAGGAAAGGCATGCTGCCCTCATAGATCCAGGTGTCGCCCATATTCACTTCCCTGTAGATCTTATTGCCCTGTGAATCCCTTTTGGTTGAATCCACATAAGATCTTGAGTTATTCTCATTTATAAAGAAGGGGAGCATCACGGCAACTTTCACGGAGCCGGTAAGGTTACTGATGACGGAATTTTCCGAAAGTGAGGTGAATATCTCCTTCCCGGCCTCAATACTCAGGCTATCAGTGAGCTCACCCGGCAAAGGAACGGTATCCGGCAGCGGCTTTTTCTCGTGAGGCTGCTGCGTTATTTTTTTCCGGGGTATCATCAGATAGTCGCCCTCATGAGGGAAAAGAAGCCCCTTGTTTGCCTTCTTCAGATCACGCACTGATATGCCATACTCACGGGCAACTGATGAGAGCGTCTCTCCTCTTATCACCCTGTGGTAGATATAGCGCTCATCCTGGTTTGCAGGTGCTGCCGCAGGCGATGCGGAGGCCGGAGCGTCAGCAGGCACTTTCAGCATCTGGCCTTCCTTCAGGCCGGTTGGAGGTATCTCATTACTGGCCGTAAGCTGGTCAACAGTAACATTATATGCTTTGGAAATCGAATATAGGGTCTGGCCTTTTAACACCTGATGCATGTAATACACCTTGCCCCCGGCAACAATCTTCTGGGCCGATCTTTCAACCGGTACAGGTGCCGGTACCTGTGCGGAGAGGCCTGCAGGCAGCAGCATGATGACTGCAAGCAAAAAGACGGGCGAAATCCGTTTAAGCGACATGACTGACAGTCCGGGAAGTGTAAAAGTACTATTCATTACATTTAGACAGTTACTGAAGATATTTATTTAAGTTCCGGCAGGAACCGTTCAACATTCCTTTCGATCCGTGTGACCGGGTCTTCTGCTTCAGCTCTGACAAACTTCGTGCCGGTGATGTTTTCATACAGTTCGATATAGCGGTCTGATATCTCCCTGACGAGAGCAGGGGACATTTCCGGTACCTTTTCGCCTTCCCTTCCCTGGAAACCATTTGCCATAAGCCATTCACGGACGAACTCCTTTGAGAGCTGCTTCTGCTGCTCTCCCCTGCTGAAGCGATCCTCGTATCCTTCGGCATAAAAATACCGTGAGCTGTCGGGGGTATGGATTTCATCAATGAGATAGATTTCCCCGTCACGTTTGCCGAACTCGTACTTGGTATCCACAAGTATGAGCCCGTGTGCGGCAGCTATCTCAGACCCCCGGAGGAAAAGCTTCATTGTATAGTCTTCAAGCATGGCGTACTCTGATTCTGAAACCAGGCCTGATCTTACTATCTCTTCACCTGAAATGTCCTCGTCATGCATCCCGTGTTCAGCCTTGGTGGTTGGGGTGATGATCGGGTGCGGGAAGCGCTGGTGCTCCTTCATTCCGTCAGGCAGGGGGATGCCGCAGATCTTGCGTATGCCCGATTTGTATGTTCTCCATGAGCTGCCTGTGAGGTAACCTCTCACGATCATCTCGACCGGGTAGGGCTCGCACCGGTAGCCGACAGTCACATTCGGGTCAGGAGATGCAATGTTCCAGGTGGGTACTATATCCCTGACCTTGTCGAGGAACATCGCTGCTATCTGATTAAGGACCTGACCTTTAAAAGGAATGCCTTCCGGCAGGACCACATCAAATGCTGAAATACGGTCAGAAGCCACCATCAGCAGGTACCTGTCATCAATATTGTAAACATCTCTGACCTTGCCCCTGTAAATACCTTTCTGCCGGGGGAAATTAAAGTCCGTCCTTGTTATTGCCTTTGTCATAGTTATATTATTTTATATCTTTTCTCTCTTCGGCCTGACTTTTCTCTTCGGTGTCATATGCCCTTACGATATGCTTGACGAGCCTGTGCCTTACAATATCCCTTTCATCAAACCGTATGACTGAAATACCTTCAATGTCTGTCAGCAGTCTTATTGCCTGAAGCAGTCCCGATTCACTTCTCCTCTGAAGGTCAATCTGGGTTGTATCGCCTGTGAGTATGAATTTCGAACTGACTCCCATGCGGGTAAGGAACATTTTCAGCTGGCTGACGGTGGCATTCTGTGCCTCATCAAGAATTACGAAGCTGTTTTCAAGCGTTCGACCGCGCATGAAGGCGAGGGGCGCTATCTGCACCGTCCCGTCTTCAATCCATTGCTCCAGCTTGCGTGACGGTATCATGTCGTGCAGTGCATCATAGAGTGGCTGAAGGTAAGGGTCCAGTTTATCCTTCATGTCTCCGGGCAGAAAGCCCAGGCGTTCCCCCGCCTCCACGGCAGGGCGTGTGAGAACGATCTTCTTCACCTCATGGTTTTTCAGCGCCCGCACGGCCAATGCAATGGCCGTGTACGTCTTACCGGTACCCGCAGGTCCCTCCGCAATAATAAGATCACTGGCAGAATATTCCTTTACAAGCAGGAGCTGGTTGACTGTGCGGGCCCTGACAGGCCTGCCGTTGGTGCCAAAAACCAGTGCATCCTCAAAATCACCGGAAGAGGCAGTGCGCATATGATCATCATCGAGCAGAAGACGCTCCAGGTCATTCTCATCAAGCCGGTTGTAATGCCTGTAATAATCGAGAAGCTCTGATATTTTATCGGCAAACACGGCAATCTCCTCGGCCTCACCCATGCATTTGATCTCATTTCCCCTGGCAATAAGCTTTATCTTCGGAAAATAACCCTGTATCTGCTCCAGGAGCCGGTTGTTCGGCCCAAACATGACCACGGGATCAATCCCATCAAGTAAAATCACTCTTTCAGTCATCCGCCTAATCTCTCTCTTTCTTTCTGTCCTCTGTTAATCAATGCTTTACAATCGGCTTAAATTTTTAAACCCGCTCCTTCACAAAGTAAGTTTATTTTTTTCAGAAGATTATCTTTGCTGTAACTATTTTGAGAATGGCATTGATCACACTGACGACGGAGTGGAGGGAGGACGATATCTTTCCCGGCATACTCAGGGGCAAACTGAGTACGGGCTGCCCCGGAGCCGTGATAGTGGAGAATGCAAGCAGAATCCCCCCGCTGAATATAATGCACGGCGCCTTCGTTGTCAGGAACACCTTCAGCCACTACCCTGAAGGCACAATACACCTTCTTTTTATCAGCAGCGAAGGTTCGGACGGGAAGCCACACCTGCTTGTCAAAGCCCGGGGACATTATTTTATCGGGGCTGACAACGGGATGTTCAACCTTATCCTGAACTCGGAACCCGATCTCATAATCAGCCTGAGGAATGACGACGATGCCGATGAGATAACCCTCTTTGTGCGTGCCGCAGCCGCACTGGCAGAAGGTCAGCCTCCTGAGAAGCTTGGCACAAAAGTGAAAGCATTTTCTGAAAAGGTGCCGTTGAGGGCAACAATAAACAAGGATGTGATTATAGGAAGCGTCATTTTTATTGACTCTTACGGCAATGCAATAACAAACATCACACGAGAGATATTCCAGAGGGTATTTGAAAACAGGGATTATAGGATACTCATTAAAAGCAATAAATACTATACTGAAAAGATCAGCACGTTATACAGCGACGAGCCTGTCGGTGAACTTGTGACCCGCTTCAATATACTCGATCTCCTCGAGGTGTCAATAAACGGAGCTGACCTGTGTCAGCTTTTCGGTGTTGACACCGGCGACGCCGTGAGAGTGGAAGTAAGAGACGCCAGGCAGGCAGGAAACGGCCTTTTTAAAAATTAAACCCGGATGAGAGAAAAAACAGTTGAAGAGTTCAAAAAGCTCCTGGATATTATGGACGAGCTGAGAACCAAATGCCCGTGGGACCAGAAGCAGACGAACGAGACCCTCAGAAAACTCACGATTGAGGAGACCTATGAGCTTGCTGATGCAATATTGAAGGATGACAATGATGACATCCGCAAGGAGCTGGGCGATATCATGCTGCACATCGTTTTCTATGCAAAGATCGGCTCCGAGAAGGGACTGTTCGATATGGGTGACGTTCTCGAGGGCATAAACAAAAAGCTTGTGTACAGGCATCCTCATGTCTTCGGTGATGTCAGCGTCACCAGGGGTGCGCGTGAGGTTGAGGAGAACTGGGAAAAACTCAAGATGAACGAACACAGCGAGTATAAACCGGTTTTGTCGGGCGTCCCCGCATCCCTCCCGGCTACAATAAAAGCCAACAGGATACAGGAGAAGGTAAGGGGCGTCGGATTCGACTGGGACAGCCGTGAACAGATATGGGATAAGGTCACAGAGGAACTGAACGAGCTTAAGGAGGAGGTGCTGCAGGGAAGGAGAGTAGACATCGAGGCAGAGCTCGGCGACCTCTTTTTCTCACTTATAAACGCAGCAAGACTGTATGAAATTGACCCCGAATCAGCGCTCGAAAAGACAAACAGGAAATTTATCAGCAGGTTCAGTTACCTCGAGAAGAAAACACTGGCACAGGGACTCTCGCTCCGTGACATGAGCCTTGATGAGATGAATGTAATCTGGGAGGAGGCCAAACAGTACGATAAGCCGAGGTGATACCTCAGGCTGAGAACCTGTAACTGAGCAGCTGGTAGATAATCTTCGCAGCCACGAAATCAGGCGTCCTGTTGGAAGCGGAAGGACACAACTCGACAACATCAAACCCGATTACATTGCGCTTCGTCATTACCTCGCGAAGGAATGACATCAGCTCACGGTAGTCTGGTCCGCCGGGTTCAGGCGTGCCAGTCGAGGGCATTAAAGACGGATCAAAGACATCCAGATCGACAGTGATATAGACATTCTCTGACAAAAGGCCAAGGGCTTTTTTATACAGTGATTTGTCCGCCCAGAGCTCATGAGCGTAGAAGATCCTCGCCGGATCGACAAAAGGCAGCTCCTCTGCCGACATGCTGCGTACACCCACCTGGACCAGCGGTGCATATTCCTTTGCCCTGGCGGCAGCACAGGCATGATTCAGCGGCGAGCCTTCATAGACGGGCCGAAGGTCTGAGTGCGCGTCAAGCTGAAGAATTGTCAGTCCGCCGAACATTTCTGCCGCTGCCCGGAATGCCCCGATGCTTACAGTATGATTGCCGCCGATGACCACAGGGAAACGATCCCCGGCAAAGACTCCGGACACGGTTTTGTAAACCGCTTCGGCAAGTTCAGCGGGATCAGGGCCGGCGACAACGGGAGGCAGGGTGAATATCCCTTTCCTGAAAGCCTCCGACCGGGTCTCCGTGTCATAAAACTCCAGCGCCGGTGAAGCTTCGAGGATCGCAGCAGGACCGCGGTCCGCACCTCTTATGTATGTGCTGGTTGCGTCATACGGCACAGGTATAATGATGATCTGAGATTCATCATAATCAAAGATCACTTCCTGGCCGCCGAAATTTGTGATGGCCATGCTACTCGCTCTTCGAGGCCTTTTTCCTGACAGTGGTTTTGGCCGGTGAGACCTTTGATTTTTTGGCGGCAGGAGCTTTTTTCTCTTTCGCGGTATCCTTGGCCTTAGCCACGGTTTTTGTCTCAGCAACGGTCTCTTCCTCCTTCTTCTCTTCTTCCTCCTTTACAAGGAGGTTAAGCTTGTGGAGGATGTTGTACCAGTGAAGGACTTTCCTTATATCGGAGGTATAGACCCTGTCCTTGTCATACTCCGGGAAGGCCTCTCCGAAATATTTCTTAAGGTCGTTATCGGGAAGCTTGTGAGACAGCGCCTCTCCGCCGTTCTCATTCTCCCATATCTTGTCCATAACCTTGCCGAGAGGCATATCCTCACCGGTTGTGAAGATTGAGATCTCCTCGAGAGCGCTTACCTTGGCTGTTGCGCCTGCGCTTATGCGCCGGCCTGTCTCAAGGTTCTCAACAATAACGGCATTTTTGCCCTGGGCTATGAACTTGAACAGTGTCCCTTCACCGGAAATTGCCAGAATGTCTTTCAGATTCATATGTAAATAATTAGATTGTTTATAACTGTATATCAGACATTTGTTAAACCATGTTGCGTTCTTTCTTAATCTTTTCCCAGGCTTCGTTGACGGCTTTGAATTTTTCCTCCGCCGTTTTACGGAATTCCTCTCCCAGGTGACTGACCTTGTCAGGGTGGTATTTCAATGCCATCTTCCTGTAAGCTTTTTTAAGCTCTTCCTCGGTTGCGGTACGTTCAACCTCCAGTATGCGGTAGGCTGCATCGGTAGCCGGTATGAACATATTGCGTATTGATTCATAGTCGTTTGCCGATATGCCCAGCATCTCAGATATCGACTGGATGACTTTTGTCTCTGCCGGTTCAAACCTGCTGTCAGCAGCTGATAGATTGTACAACAGGTGAATAAGCTGAAGCCTCGAGGGGTAATCCATTCCGCTTCGTATCTGAATGCATACATCACGCAGGGGAATATCTTTTTTCAGGAGGTCCCTGAGCATCGTCAGTGCTTCCTGGGCAGTATCGTAGCCGAACTGCGAAATAAGGAACCGTTTGACATAATCGAGCTCTGACTTCAGCACTTTCCCGTCAGCCTTCATTACTGCGGCGATCAGCACGACCAGGCTCATCGCGAAGTCCCCGGGTGTGGTTCTGTACCTTGGCTGACGCCCGGCAGGCTCTCCGAGCTGATCCCATGCTACTCTTGATGAGCCGTCAACCACCGATCCGATGAAAAAGCCAAGCAGCCCTCCAATCGGGCCTCCCACAACAAAACCCAGCCCTCCTCCTATCCACTTGGCAAAATTACCCATCACCTCTCCTTTTCTGCAAGCCGGAGCATATCCTCGTGTATCTTGAGTATCTCCGGTATTATCATTTCATTGTCAGCATTATTGATGACGTAGTAAGACTGTTCTTCCCTTTCGTCATCCTCAAGCTGATTCTTTATTCTCTCTATGACCTGTTCGCGGCTAAGCTCATTCCGGCCCATCACACGCGCAATACGTTCCTCGACCGGTGCTGAAATTGACACTACCCTGTCTACATAAGTATCTGCCTTCGACTCAAAAAGAACGGCAGCCTCCATTATGACATAAGGTGCATCCGATTCATCAGCCCATTTGCTGAATATCTGCAGAACAACAGGATGCACCGCTGCATTGACGCTTTTAAGCATCTCCGGTCTGTTGAATATGAGACGTGCCAATTCCATGCGGTCAAGCTCTCCTCCTGAGTAGAGGTCCTTGCCGGCGATGCTGTTGATCCTGTCACGAATGCCGGGATCATTGTTCATCACCTCCCTGGCTGCAGCATCAGCAACAAAAACAGGCACGCCCAGGACCCTGAAGATCCTGCAGACGGTTGTCTTGCCGCTGCCTATGCCGCCGGTGACGCCTAATCTTCTTGCCATAAGGTGAATGACTAATCTTCCCGCTGATGTTTCAGGCCGAAAATGGAGGATGGCCTTCCCGTAATTGTAACCTCCACAACCACTCTCTTCTGTGTCGTCTCAAGGTATTCAGGGCACTCAAGCGGTATCCTGGCCTTGAAATTCTCGTCCATCCGCTTGAAGGAGCGATGGCGTGTCGGGATCCCCCTGAGGGTGTCAAGAATGTGCTCAGGGCCCCTCACAGTTATGCTGTCAGGATCGGGGACAAGGACAACCTTATGTCCTGGCATCAATTCGATATCAAGATCCGGTATCACCGCCATTCTGCGTGTGACAAGCCTGTCATATCCGAAGAACAGGGTATCAGGATTAATAGAAATAATTTCAAAATCAGCGTGCATCTGCTTTGAAAAGCTCTGAATCAGACCTGAGGTGACAAGATAATAGTTCGGTGATTTTCCCGGGAAGCGCTTCGGGCTGGTCTTTGAAAAGTCAATCACCACCGGTGCCCGGCTGCCGGATAATTTCATCTTGAGAATTGTATAACCCGGTCCGCGCAAATCCATCTCAAGCTTGGCCGGCAGTTCACCGGTGACAATGCGCTCTTTTGGCGGGTTAATGTACCTGACGGGATAATTGATGGTTCCCTCAAGCTCCTTGCTGAGCTCATTCAGATACCAGAATACAAACGACAGCAAAAGAAAAAAAGCAAAGACAGGCAACTCCCTGTTAAGGAATTTCTTTCTCTGCTTTTTTTCATCAGTTGTCATCGCCCTGCGGTAAAGTAATGCCTGTTATTTAGTCTGCATATCGGAAGGATCTCTCAGAACTGCGTTCTTATCGACCCGTACCTTTACGTCGTTGGCAATCTCAATCGTTACAATATTATCAGCCACCTCAATGACCTTACCGTAGATGCCTCCTGTTGTAATTACCTTGTCTCCTTTTGAAATAGCGTTGCGGAAGGTTGAAAGCTCCTTCTGCTTTTTCATCTGGGGTCTGATCATGAAAAAATAAAACACTACAAAAACAAGCAACAGGGGAAGCAGGCTTGTAAGCATATTTGGTTTCCCCTGGGTTGCCGGTACAGCCTGTAAAAAGATAAATGCTAATGTGTTCATAATTGATAATTGTTATTTAGTTGTTTCTTCTTTTTTTACCTCTGCAATAATACGCAATATAACTAAATTATTCTCTGCATTCGACTGAACTACAACAGTCTTTGTCTGTATGCCATCTCTTCCGGAAGTGTCGAAAACCACTTCAACGGTGCCGGTCTCTCCCGGGGCGACAGGCTTTTTGTTATACTTCGGAACGGTGCATCCGCAGCTTGCAGTTGCGGATGTCAGTACAAGATCTGCATCTCCGGTGTTGGTGAAGGGAAAGATACAGCCTACCTTTTCACCGGCCTTCACGGCTCCGAAATTATGCTCGAGCATAGTGAATGTCATGACCGCCGTGCCTGTTGTATCTGCCGGCATGTTTTTGCTCTCACCCGAAGAACCTCTTCCGCATGATGCGAACAGCCCCGCCACAACCAATACTCCTGTTGAAATGTATAATACTATTCCTTTCATTTTAATACTCTTTTTTTACCACAGACTTACAGTCTTCAGTCCTACAGTCTCCAATCTTTGCCGACTGATGACTGCCGACTGCTCTATTGCCCATGCCCCTTGCTCCTTGCTCCTATGCTGCTAGCTTTCTCCGATCAATCCCCTCCCCGCCTTCGTAAAGCTCCCGCTGGCCCGCATCTCCCTTACAATCTTGTCAAGAATTCCGTTCACAAAAGTACTGCTTTTGGCGGTGCAATAATCCTTTGCGATCTCGATATATTCGTTCAGCGTTACCTTAACAGGCACTTCCGAAAACTCAACCAACTCAGTTATAGCAAGTTGCATTACAAGCTTATCCATTAGAGCTATTCGCTCGATCTCCCAGTTTGTGGTATGTGCGTCAATCAGTTCCCTGTTCTTTTCACCGTTCAGGATTGCCTTCCTGAGCAGTATCTTTACAAACTCCTCATCGTCACTGTTTGTGAACATAGACGCCAGGACAGTACCCCTGCCGTCATCATGCTCTTTGAATTTTCCCAGGGTGTTGCGGATCATGGCTGCCACAAACGGCAGGTCGTCATTCCAGTAGACGGACTGCTCCTCGAGGCTGGCTGACAATTCCTCCGATGCAGGCAGCAGCTTTGTCACCAGGTCCTTAATGAACCTCTGGTCTGCACGGTAGCTGTTGTCATCCGATGACATGTACTCATTGTAAACATCCCAGCTTGTCATCTCACCAAAAACCTTCCTGACCACCTCCGGATGTTCTGACCATGAGAGACCGAGGGTTTGCAGCCAGCGGCTGAGCGAACCGATCGCAGTGATCCGGTCTTTTTTTGTCCACAGAGCAGGCATAGCTTTGGTATATTGATGCAGCTGCTCATTGTTCCTTAGCTGCGCAATGATCCTGTTCTCCGAAAAACGGGTATTGGGATTGATGTCTTCAGGTGAGGGAATGTTCTTCTTTCGTGACAGCGTCGCCTTACCGCGTGCCATATCTGAAAGGGCTATAAGAAGCAGAAGCAGGTAGTGATAGAGATCATAGCTCTTCCTGATGCTCAGCATAAGCTCCTGTTCGGCCGTTGCCAGATCATCGGTCTCCTTCCTGTTGCAGGCGTAAAGAACCGAAAGTGCCTTTATCCTGAGTTGTCGTCTGCTTATCATTGAAAGAACTGATTTTTCAGGCAGCAAAGTTAAAAAAATCGATTTGCAATCAGCGGCATAGCCCAAAATTCTCTTACAATTTGGTGACGCCAATTTGTTTTTTTAAAATTATTGTTACATTTGACCATGCTAACTATTTGAAACCCTAAAACATTCGCTACTGATGGAAGACGAGAAAGGCAGAACTGAAGGTCAGAATGAGAGAAATGATAAAGAGGAGGTTTTCACCAAAGTGGTGCGTGCAGGCAAGAGGACTTACTTCTTCGATGTGAAGTCCACCAGGCACGAAGATCTTTATCTGACAATAACGGAGAGCAAGAAGAGACAAGGGAAAGAGGGTAAGATGTTCTACGAGAAGCACAAGATTTTTCTGTACAAGGAAGACTTTGAGAAGTTCACCGAAGGACTGCGTGAGGCAGTGACTTTCGCGGGCAACGGAGAATCCCTTCATATCGGAACCACCGTGACTGCTGAGAATGAAGAGGTTATTGCCGAAGCTCAGGCCAGCGAATTTTCCGATGTTGATTTTGATGAATTGGGGTCAAGGTAAGAGTACCTTCTTTTCTGTCTGCAATATTAAAGCTTAAGTAAGATGGACTATGTCTTGTTGGCTCTTGCCATTATAATGATGATTGTGGGCATCGCGGGATGTTTGTTACCGGTGCTGCCCGGTCCTCCGCTGACCTATCTTGGCCTTGTTGTGCTTCATTTTACAAAATTCGGACCCGTCAGCACAAACCTGTTCATCATACTTGGAGTGGTGGCAATAGTGGTCACCGTGATTGACTATATAGTTCCCATCTGGGGTACGCGTCAGTTCGGAGGATCCAAATACGGGATGCGCGGGGCTGCCGTCGGGCTGGTTATCGGCCTGTTCCTGGGGCCGTTCGGAATTATTGCAGGACCGTTTATCGGAGCTGTTGTCGGAGAGATGATCTTCAAGGATGACATCAAATATGCACTCAAGGCCGGCTTCGGAAGCCTGCTGGGTTTTCTTACCGGCGTCGGGCTGAAGCTCGCCGCCTCGCTCCTGATGACCTTCTATTTCGTCAAGATAATCATTACCTGACCTAAATCAAAAACCGTGTAACTCAATAAAACTCAGTGTAACTCTGTGTTTAATATTTCTTTACCACAGAGGGGCACTGAGTAAATGTCTGAGTTGCACCGTCACTAATTAAAAAAAATCAGGAACCAAGGGTTGCAACCATCACCGCCTTGATTGAATGCATGCGGTTCTCGGCTTCATCAAAAACTATCGAATGCGCCGATTCGAATACTTCTTCAGTAACTTCCATTCCGTCAAGTCCGAATTTCTTATACATCTCCTCTCCCACCTTTGTCTCCCTGTTATGGAATGCAGGCAGGCAGTGCAGGAACTTTACCTTCGGATTTCCCGTCAGCCTGATCACCTCAGAGTTCACCTGGTAAGGCTTAAGCAGTTTTATCCTCTCCTCCCACACCAAATCAGCCTCACCCATTGAGACCCATACATCGGTGTACAGGAAGTCTGCACCCTTTACTGCTTCAGCAACATCTTCCGTGAGAGTTATTTTAGCGCCTGTTTCAGCTGCTATCTCCCGGCATTTCTTAACGAGATCATCAGCCGGCTGGCATGCTTTCGGGGCAGCTGCCCTGAAATCCATTCCCATCTTTGCCGCTCCAACCATCAGTGAGTTGCCCATGTTGTTACGGGCATCGCCAAGGTAGCAGAAGCTGATCCGGTTAAGCGGCTTATCGCTGTGCTCCATCATAGTCATGAAATCTGCGAGGATCTGTGTAGGATGAAACTCTGTCGTCAGTCCGTTCCAAACCGGCACGCCGGCATAGGCGGCCAGCTCCTCCACGATTGATTGTCCGTAACCTCGGTACTCTATACCGTCGTACATGCGGCCCAGCACCCTTGCTGTATCCTTCATCGACTCCTTATGGCCTATCTGTGAACCCGAAGGTCCGAGGTAGGTCACATGCGCTCCCTGGTCAAGGGCTGCAACCTCAAAGGCGCAGCGCGTGCGTGTTGAGGATTTCTCAAATATGAGGGCTATGTTTTTCCCGGTGAGCTTCTGCTGCTCAGTGCCTGCATACTTTGCCTTCTTGAGGTCAAAAGCAAGGTCAAGAAGAAATTTAATCTCATCCGGGGTGAAGTCCAGAAGCTTCAGGAAGTGTCTGTTTCTCAGGTTGTATGCCATGCTGTTTTCAGTTATCGGTTTTCAGTTATCGGTTATCTGTTTTAGACTCAAAGCCGGGAAAATTTGCGATTTGCGATTTGCGATTTTCGAATTATCTGATTATCAGATTCTTAATTTATAATTCTTAATTCCCCCACTACTGCCTATTGCCTCCCCTGCAAACTGGCTCCTTCGCTAAAATTGCCCACTGGGCAATTTTCAAACGCTCGGCCCTCTATTGCCTTAATCATATTCCATCGTAATCTTCGTCCCATACCGTCTGTCCTCCAGTTTGAAAGCCTCGGTGATGACGCTCTTGCTGCCTCCTGCCTTTATGAAGTTCAGGCAGGCCTCAATCTTCGGAGCCATGCTCCCCTTAGTGAACTGTCCCTCCTCCAGGTACCTCAGGGTGTCCTTGTAATCAAGGAACTCCTTGATCTCCTGGTCGGGTTTCTTATAGTTGATATAGACATACGGGACATCGGTAAGAATATAAAATTCATCAGCACCGATTTTTGATGCAAGCAGGGAAGATGCGAGATCCTTGTCTATCACCGCCTCGGCCGGCCTGACATCTTTCTTTTCATCGATATAGACAGGCACGCCGCCGCCGCCGGCAGCAATAACAATGCTTCCCCTCCGTGCCAGCTCACCGATCAGCTCATCATTCATAATGCCCGACGGTTTGGGCGAAGGCACCACCCTGCGGAATCCTCCTTCAGCCTTTACCTCCTCCCTGAAAACCCACCCTTTTCTGGCTGTGAGATCATCGGCCTGTTCCCTTGTGTAAATCTTTCCAACCCTCTTCTGCGGATCGGTAAAGGCAGGGTCATCCTTGTCAACTATTACCGTTGTAATAAGACACACTACGTTCTTTTCGATACCGTGCCTGTTAAGCACATTCTTGAACATCCGCTCGATCATATATCCGATACCGCCCTGTGAGTCAGCCACGCATATATCGATCGGCATCTGGGCTATTCCGTACATCTGTTCCCCGGCATCATTCCTCATTAGAATATTTCCGACCTGGGGACCATTCCCATGGGTGATGACCAGATCATATCCTTCCCTGATCAGAAAGACGAGGTTCTCAAGGGTGGAAGTGGTGTTCTGTTCCTGTTCCTCAATAGTGCCCAACTGATCGCCTCTGAGAAGCGCATTTCCGCCCAGGGCGACAACAGCAAGTTTTTTACTCATAAATCTCTTTCACGAATGCGGTGACAAAGCTAAAACTTTATTATCAATTTAACCATAGGAAAACCCCACCTGTGAGGGGAAAACAATCCTCACAGAGATACTGAACAGTACCGCTTCTCCGTTTAATATTCAGTTTTGTTACATTTACAGCCAAATAGCCTTACGTGAAGAAACCCTTTCTCCATTATATCCCTATTATAATTCTGATTTTAATACTGCCCTCATGCAAGGAGAAAGGCATTAAAAACATGCGTGAGGGTGAGGTCTACTATAATATTAAATACATCAATAACCCTACCTCCCTCTCATCCGATTTTCTGCCCAGGGAAATGGTCATTTCATTCAGGAATGATCTTATTGCCACAAACCTCAAGGCTCCATTCGGCAACTCCGGGATCTCATCTATTATCAACCCGAAGGAACATATTTACGATACCTACCTTAATCTACTGTCGTTCAAGTATTATTGCGAAGGCACTCCGAGGGACATGCAGCCCGGCTTCTCCTCAATGGAAGGCATTACATTCAGCGAAACGGGAAGAAAGTCCGTCATCTGCGGATTTAACTGCCGTCAGGTAAGGGTCACACTGCCCAACACCAAAACAACACGTTATATCTGGTACACCAATGATATCAAGGTTGAAGGTCCAAACAGGCTTACTCCGTACAGTGAGATTGACGGTGTGCTGATGGATTTTTTCTATATAATGGGAAAGGCTGAAATGCAGTTCACGGCTGATGAAGTCTTCGCCAGGGAGATTCCTGACAAGGTTTTCGAACAAAAACAGAATTATAAAAAGGTTACCAGGAGCTTTATGGACTCCATTATTCAGAAAATGATGGCCTTTTGAGATTTTTGCTCCTCCTGCTCAACCATTTTTCTTAAATTTGCACTTTATTTTAACATTTGCCGGTTAACGGGACAGAAAAATCATTTTTTACGATGGGCAAACAGAAAAAAAGTAACGGCACATCATCACGTCAGACAGAAATCAGATGGCAGTTCATCAGGTGAGAACTTCCGGTTTATAATAGGACTGATCCTTCTTGTCTTTTCCCTCTACATGCTCGTCGTCTTCATCTCTTACCTTCTCACAGGCAAGGCAGACCAGGATTCACTGAGTTTGAAACCCTCTGATGAAGTTTTCGCTTATCAGAACTGGGGGGGAAAGTTCGGATTCAATGTCGGTCATTATTTTATCTTTCACGGTTTTGGACTCGGTGCATTTTTCATTCCTCTGATCATAGGAGCATTCAGCCTTGCCCTCATCAGGGTAAAATATTTCAGGCTCTGGAAGAATGTCCTTCGCTTTCTTCTTGCCACAGTGCTTATATCAGTCATTCTGGGATACTTCGCAGGACAGTCAACATTTCTCGGGGCCGGCCCCGGGGGTGAGTTCGGCTTTTTCATCGCCGGCAAGCTGAACGGAATGATGGGCAAGGTCGGGACAGGAGCATTGATGCTTGTCCTCACGGTCGCCTATCTCATTTTTGCCTTGCATGTGAGCCCTCAGACCATCAGGAAACCCATCGCCAGCGTAGCCAGGGCTGGAGCCGCCACACTTACCGGTGAGTGGTGGAAAAAAGAAATTATTACGGATGATGTTGACGTTGAACCCGGGGAGAACTTCCCGACACATGATGATGAACCGCTGAGGGCTGACGAAGAGGAAACGGAAGTTGTTGACGAGGATGAGAAGGAACCGGTTGACGACTTCTACAGGCAACCTGTTGAAGAACCGAGATCGATCGTGAATGTAATAGACAAGCGCCGCAAGCCTGCTGATACAGGGTTGGAAGAGGAAAAACCACTGTCCGATCTTCCTCCCTTTGATCCCAGGCTTTCACTTTCGCGTTATAAATTTCCCCCGGTATCACTGCTGCGCGATTACCGTAACCTTTCGTCGACTACCAACGAGGAGGTAAATGCAAATAAGGAGATAATTCTCAAGACACTGGCTGACCAGAAGATCACAATCAAACAGATTTCTGCAACCGTCGGTCCGACAGTAACCCTTTATGAGGTTGTTCCTGACCGTGGTGTCAAGATACACCGTATCAAGTCACTCGACAATGACATTGCCCTCAGCCTCTCTGCCTTGGGCATCAGGATCATTGCGCCTATACCCGGGAGGGGAACGGTGGGTATTGAAGTGCCTAACAAAAAGCCGGAGACCGTTTCGATGAAAAGCCTCATTTCATCGCAGGCCTTCACTGATTCAAAGCTCGAGCTTCCCCTTGCCCTCGGACGCACCATTACCAATGATCCATACATCATTGACCTCACCCGCATGCCGCACCTTCTGGTTGCAGGCGCAACGGGACAGGGCAAATCGGTCGGTCTTAATGCAATCATCACCTCGCTTCTTTACAAGAAGCACCCTGCAGAGCTTAAGTTTGTGCTTATTGACCCCAAACGGGTTGAACTGCCGCTCTACGCAAAGATCGAGCGCCATTTTCTTGCCAAGCTGCCTGATGAGGAAGATGCCATCGTGACCGATACAAAAAAGGTCATCAACACGCTCAACTCACTCTGCATCCTGATGGATCGCCGTCTCGATCTGCTCAAATTGTCACAGACGAGAAACATCAGGGAATACAACGAAAGGTTCATTGCCCGCAGGCTCAATCCTGAAAAGGGTCACGATTACATGCCCTATATCGTCCTTATAATAGACGAGTTCGCAGATCTGATCATGACATCTGGCCGCGAGGTGGAGGCTCCTATCGGCCGGCTGGCACAGCTCTCCAGGGCAGTAGGGATCCACCTTATCATCTCAACGCAGAGACCTTCTGTAACTATCATAACAGGATTTATTAAGGCCAACTTCCCTTCACGAATAGCTTTCAGGGTCTTCTCCGGAGTCGATTCAAGAACCATCCTTGACGCCACAGGTGCTGACAGGCTGGTAGGCCGCGGTGATGCCCTTATTTCACAGGGAGGGGAACCTGTCAGAGTGCAGTGCGCATTCATCGACACCCCTGAGATCGAAGAACTTACTGAATTCATCGGCTCGCAGCAGGGTTATCCTGATGCAATGCACCTGCCTGAATATGTGGGAGATAACGACGAAGGCAACGGATCGAAAGAGGTTGACCTGAAGAAGCGTGACCCGCTCTTTGACGAGGCCGCCAGGCTCGTTGTACAGCACCAGCAGGGCTCTACTTCATCTGATACAGAGACGTATGCAGCTTGGATACAACCGTGCGGGTCGGATCATAGACCAGCTCGAAGCGGCCGGCATCGTTGGACCGTTCGAAGGCAGCAAGGCCCGCGATGTGGTTGTGCAGGATCCGCAAACTTTGGAACAGATTTTGAAGAAGCTCAATGAAGATATAATCTGAAATGAGAAACAAAACTGTAATTCTGTTACTTTCCCTGTTCACACTGACCCTGTCTGCCCAGAAAGATCCTGAGGCACTGCAGGTACTGTCTGACTTCAGCAGGAAGGCCACCCAGGCACCTTCGGTGACAATGGATTTCAGGCTGACGACCAACGACAGCAAGGCCGGGGACGTTACAACCATGTCAGGATCAGCAATTATTTCTGGCGACAGGTACAGGCTAAAGCTGGACGATTACAATATCTGGACCGACGGGAGCAATGTATGGAACTACTCGCCTGACGTGAACGAGGTAACTATTACAGAGACTGATCCGGATGACAACTCATTCATTACAAGGCCATCTCTCCTCTTCACTATGTATGAGGAGGGTTACAAGATCAGGCTTATTGAACAGACTTCAGACGAGTGGGTCATTGACCTCTATCCCGAAGAAATCACAAGTGACCTGATCAGGATCAGGCTTAAGATTGGGAAGACGCGGTATGATCTCAACGGCGCTGAATACAAGACCAAGGACGGTGTGACAATGACGCTCATAGCTGATAAGTATGACCTCACCTTTAAGCCTGACACGGACTTTTTTACATTCAATCCTGCAGACTATAAGGGTGTTGATGTGATTGACATGAGATAGTCGGCAGTCCATAGTCCGCAGTCGGCAAAGATTGGAGACTGAAGACTGAGGACTGAAGACTGAGGGACTGAAGACTGAAGACTATAAAGGAATGGACCTTTTCATCTGTACAAATACCTACATCCCAATGAGAGGGGCCCCCTCGCACAGATCAGAAATGGTCAGTCAGCTTCTTTTCGGGGAGAGGTTCAGTATTGTCGAGAGCTCGGGTACCTGGCAGAGGATAGAGACACTTTTTGATGCATACAACGGGTGGATCGATTCCACCCAGTACGGTTACGTCAGGTGGAATGAACAGACACCCGGCATAGTAGCAGGTCATGAAATGGATTGTATAAGGGAGGATAGCAGCCGGATGAAAATATTAACGGGAAGCGAGTTATTCGAACTAATGGATGATTTCTCCGGATTCAGGGTTGGCGGTGAGAATTATGGCCTGCCAGGCATGGATCCAGGGAAGCTCGTGCCGGCAGCCTCACCGGTGGAAACAGCGTTGCAGTTCCTGAACACACCTTACCTGTGGGGCGGACGGACACCGATGGGTATCGACTGCTCAGGACTTGTTCAGATTGCCTTCAAAGTGCATGGGATAGCCTTACCCCGCGATGCCTCGCAGCAGGCTCAGAAAGGCGTCACCGTCGATTTCATCAGTGACGCAAAACCGGGAGATATACTCTTCTTCTCGGCTGACACGGATAATATTTCCCACACAGGAATACTTATCTCAAAAGAAACGATCATACACGCCGCCGGAAGGGTAAGGCGCGACAGGGTCGATCATCAGGGTATATGGCGCGATGAAGCAAACAGTTACACCCACCGTCTCAGGCTGATAAAACGAATGCTGTGATGGACCAGGGAAATCTCAGAGCAATAATCATTGTTGTCCTGGTGCTCTTTGCTCTGTACATTATAATGAAGGCCAGGAGCCGGAAGATGAAGGAAAGGATGGAAGACAACAGACGCTTCCGCCGCCGCAGATAGAAAAGAAGTCCCACACCAGATAAAAAAAGAGTCCCGCGAACCGGGACTCTTTTCATTAAAGTATCAACTATCTCTAGTTTTCTGTTCCGCCAGCCCACCATACCTTGTCGGTAAAGACATCGATATCGGGTATGTTGGCTGAGTTGGCTGAGATCTCACTTGTCGGATATGGGAACCTCCATACAAATCCTCCTGTTGATGTGAGGTTGTTGGGATTGTTAAGAGTAAGGAATGAAGGCACCCTGCGATAATCGTTGTATGCTTCAATTGCCTCGTGCTCGTACAAACCGATGTACTTCTGAGTGAGGATTTCCTTGAGTTCGTTGCCGGCTGTAAGCAAAGGCACCACACTGGTTGTGAAATAAGTGGTACCCGCTGCCTGAGTCAGGCCGTGGAACACAAAGTTAGCCTCAATAGCCGCCTGAAGTGATGCCTGCCATGTTGCGTCAGAAGTTCTGAATTTTGCTTCGGCCTCGATGAATTTAAGCTCATGGTATGTCATCATCGGAGTTGGTACAGTCGGACCATCAGCAGTAATTGCAGACGTTGAATAGACACCACCCTGTGTTTCAACGGCCGTACCGCTCGGAGCAGGATTATAAACGCCGCCTACCTGAAGGAAATATGTGGGTATCCTTGGATCACTTCTGGTGGTCATGAGGTTGTAAAGCGTCTGGCTGACCGACAGGTGTGATCTGTCAGCAAGGAACTGAAACCATGGGTTTTCAGCAGTGGCTGCTTCCTCATACTTTGCAAACACGAAGTTGTCAGCATTGCCTGCAAAACCGCTTGAAATAACTGCCAGTGCCTTTGAAGCCGCAGTAGCGTCAACATTTGTAAGCCTCAGAAGATAACGCGCTTTCAGTGAGTTGGCAGCTTTGATCCATTTGGCTTTGGCAGTGGCAGATGAGCCTCCGTAGATATAATCACCAACGGTTGAGAAGGTTGTTACCGTATTCATTGTAGCGATACCGTCATCAAGGTATTGAATGATCTTTGGATATATCTCTGACTGCTTGTCGTAAACAGGCTGAAGGTTTTCCGCACCTTTCACTGCCTCTGTCCAGGGAACCTCGCCCCACATATCAGTCAGCACTGCAAGGTTGTAAGCTGTAAGTATCTGGGCGATGGCGCGGGCATAAGGGTTAACCTCATCACCTGTTTCGGGATCAGTCTTTTTCAGCATGTCGTCAAGTATCATGAGGACATCATAAAGGCTGTTCCAGTTATTATTAAACAGGGTACCGGATTCCTGTCCTATACGTCTGTCAGCATCGGCTGACTGAGCCCATGTACCAGCGCTATGTTCAATGTACACTGTGGCATACCAGGCAATATCAGTGCCGGTAGTTTCAAAGGCAGATTTCAGAATGGCATCAGGAAGTTCGCTCTGCGCACTCATAGTAAGTGCGTTGTTGACATCCTGATTGATCTCATCCATTTTATCTTCACTGCACGAAGTGATGAGCAGCGAAGCTAAAGCTATGAGCAGTATTTTGAATGTTTTCATATTCTATTGCTTTTGTATTTGTTCGGTAAATTAGAATGTCAGATTGAGCGTAACACCGTATGATTTAGTCTGCGGTAATGACACGTAATCAAAGCCGGTCTGCCCGTTACCTGTACCCTGGGAAGTCTCCGGGTCAACATTGGGAAGGGTTGACCAGAGCAGGAAGTTACGGCCGATGAGGCTTATAGATGCAGCTTTTAATCTTATCGGAGTGAGGATGCTCTGAGGAAGTGCAATGTTCAGTGAAACCTCCCTGAGTTTTATATATGAGTTTTCATATACGTTCATCTCATCTATCGAGCCCCTGACATTGGAAAAATAGTCCTGGTACCAGTCTATATCATCCGGACCGCCGCGTACTATATTGTTTGGCTGTCCTGTTGAAGCCAGTACAGCTGTTCCCTTGGAGTTCTCCATGTCTTCGTAAGACATTTCCGTTGTACGGTCTTCTGTATATGCTGCTGATCCGTAAAGGGCTATCAGGCGGTTTGTACCTGAGTAGATATCTCCTCCCTGCTTCCAGTAAAGCTGTCCGGACAGGCTAAACCACTTATAAGTAAAGGTATTTGTCATGCCCACTGTGAAATCAGGAGACACATCACCGATCTTCCCTGAACCGCCTGCTATCGGCATACCGTATGACCAGCTCTCGGGGTCATCATCGATCAGAATGTTTCCATCCTCATCCCTGGCCATTGTCTCACCGTAAATTGTCGGATAAGTCTGACCCGCAAATGCTGCTACGTAAGGAGTAGTGAAACCTACAAGGGATACGCTTTCAATACCTTCAGCAAGTGATATAACTTCGTTTTTAACCTTGGTATAGTTAATATCAATTGTCCAGTCGAAGTCCTTTGTCCTGACAGGAGAGGCATAGAACACGAGCTCATGAGCCTTTGATGTCATTTCACCGGCATTGGTCACGAAGCTGCCATAACCTGTTGAACCTGCCATGGGAACAGAGAATATCTGGTCAGTGGCGTCCTGGTATGAATAGGTATAATCCAGTCCGATCCTGTTTTCAAGGAACTTCAGTTCGATACCTGCTTCCCAGTTATTTGTGTTCTGAGGTTTCAGGTTCGGGTCATACAGAGTTGAGTTTGGCCTGAAACCTGATACACCTCCAAGTGGATAGGTTACCCCATCTACGAGGAAACCGCTTCCTGCTCCGCCCTGATAGTATATTGTTTCATTGTATGTACCAGCCTGTCCGACCTGTGCAATAGAAGCACGGACCTTACCGTAAGGAAGGATCTTATTATCCTTCAGCGCTGCAAGTTCTGTGAAAACAAATCCGAGGGAGAGTGACGGATAGAAGAATGAGCGGGCATCACGGGGCATGCTTGACACAATGTCATACCTGCCTGTTGCGTTAAGGAAGAGCATGCTTCTCCATGCCAGTGCGAGGTTACCGTAGGTACCTACTGTTCTGCCCCAGCCTTTTGCCTCATCAGCAGTCTGCGTAGTAGTGTTGGACATGTTCTGCCAGCCTGGTACTACAAATCCGCTGCCTTGCATTTCCCATGACCTGCTGTGTGAATCATTGAACTCATTACCGACAATAACCAACAGATTCAGGTCCGGTGTGATATCCTTGTTGAATGTGATATTCAGCAGCGAGTTTACCGTGGACCTCATGACACCGTAATTATTGATTCTGCCACCGGTGGGCGCTACATATGCATAAGTCGGGTTTGAAGGTCTCGGGTACTGAGAAGCAGTCGGAAGTAACTGACCTGTTGCAGTACTGCCTGCTTCGTAAACGTTTTCATTATCAGTCGTGTAATTGTCAATACCGAGCTGGTACCTGACATTCAGCCATGATATAGGATCATATTCAAAGAAGGCATTACCGAAGAAACGCCTTGTCTGCTCAAGGAACTTGTTGTTATTGACAGCCCAGCGAGGGTTTTCACCAACAGAACCTCTTCTGTAGGAGATCTGGCGATACTCGCCCAGAGCGCCTTCCTGATGATACGGTGTACCCATCAGGTCAAATGATGCCGGAGCACCGTAGACAGTAAACAGCCAGCTGTCATTACCTGAAGGAATTTTCTGAAGGCTGACATCTGAATAATTGCCTGAAAACCCGGCTTTCCATTTGTCTCCCAGGTTAACGGTTCCGGAGGCATTGGCCGTATATCTCTCCATTCCTGAGCTTTCAATGATTGCGCTCTGGTTGGTTGCACTTCCACCGATCAGGAAGTTGCCTAATGCGGTTGAATTACTTACGTTAACACCGTTATACCAGGTCGAACCCTTCTGAAGAAATCCCTCGGGATTATTGTATGCGGTAGGAGTTACCCATATACCCTTGTAGGGATCAAAAAACTTTCCGGGTTGCCCCTGGCTGTCACCTCCATAAGTGGGAATTCCTGGAAGATCGGTGATCTTCGGACCCCATGAAAATGAGTTGGCGGCGGCAAAGCTACCGTAACTTCCCTGGGCATAAGTCTGCTGAACGTCAGGAATTACTGCTGCCTGATCAGAGGTGTAAGAAGAAGTAATATTTACTGTCGGTACACCTTTGGCAGCTGTCTTTCCGCTTTTGGTTGTAATGATAATAACACCGTTTGAAGCGCGCATGCCGTAAAGTGCTGCGGCAGCCTGGCCCTTAAGAACGTTGATTGATTCAATATTATTGGGGTCAATATCAAGTGCCCTCTCAGATGAATATGCCCCGGTAACACCCTGACCATAGTCAGAATTACTTGAAATTGGCATACCATCAACAACATAGAGAGGTTCGTTGTTTCCGCTGAAGGAACGTGCACCCCTGATGAATATAGTTGAAGGAGCACCCGGCATACCTGATGACTGCCTTACCTCAACACCAGCCAGTTTGCCGGAGAGGGCGGTTCCAATGTTCGGGTTTCCGGCACGTGCTATCTGCTCTGTATTAACCTCCTGAACTGCATAGCCCAGTGATTTCTTTTCGCGTGAGACACCCATCGCCGTTACGACGACTTCATCAAGTCCTACAAGGTCAGGCTCAAGGATCACATCAATCTTTGTCCTTCCCTCAATTGGAACCTCCAATTTCTTCATACCGATGAAATTGAAGACCAGAGCAGTGGCGCCTTGCGGAACAGACAAGCTGTACCCCCCGTTAGCGCCCGTCAAAGTACCGATAGTGGTACCCTTGACTGTAACCGATGCACCAGGTATTGTCAGGCCATCCTCCTGGCTTGTGACTGTACCCGTAACCTGTACTGTCTGTCCAAGCGCAAGCGCTGTAGTGGTCAGTACCAGTACAAAAAGCATTAGGATCTTTTTCATAAATAAGTAATTTAGGTTAGAAAGGGTTAATATTCAAACTAAGTGACGCAAAATAAAGCTTTTTTTTTAATTAACAAATGTTAACTATCTAATTATTTATAATCCTGCTGATGCTGTACTCATGATTTTATCTTCAATTGCGGCGGCGTTCGCTTCTATTTCCCTGCCTTCGGCAATGAGTTTTTCAGCAAATGTACGGTCTTTCAGTCCTGAAACGTTGACTCTCACATTAAGGTAAGCGCCTCTAATGCAAGCTCTTGTGGCCAACACCCCGACTGCGGCATCGGTGACGGAGTTGGAATTGCCTTTCATGACCATCTCCTCCAGCAGCTCAAATGTTTTAAAGGCCTCTTTCATAACGGTCAGTGGAACCATTGATGCATTTTTTGTTGCTTCTTCCACTGCTGCCGACCTGGCAGCCTTCTCTTCCTCACTGCCCTTAGGCATCTCAAAAGCCTTCATTATTGAATTGAAGGCCTCAGTATCCTCATCCACAAGCTCAAGTAACCTCTTCTGCATCTGCGCCCCTTTCTCCGCCCAGCCGGCAAACTCTTCCCACCTGTCATCCCAGCCTCTCTTGTGGCTTGACAGGTTCGCGACCATGGTTCCGAGTGCAGCGCCCATGGCGCCCATGGCAGCCGATATTGATCCCCCTCCGGGGGCCGGAGACTCAGACGAGGTCTCCCATACAAACGAAGATAGCGTCATATCGACCAGCTTCACCTGTTTCTTTTCCTGCAGCATATATTCAATTATTTTTTCATCCGGATTAAAGGGCTTCAGTTCAGAGAGACCCATTGATCTCACGGCAGTCTTTATCAGTTCTGCATCTGATACTCCTGCGGAGCGCTGCTGTTTATGCAGAAAATATCTGCCTGCATCAAGCATCGCCTTCAGAGGTATCAGGCCGACCAGTTCCGAACCTGTGACCCTCACTCCTCTTTCCTCTGCTTTTTTGCATACCTCGTCAAAAGCAATATGGACGGGGGTGACACCTATATTAATTAGATTCATGGAGATCTGAGCAAATCCGTATTCGGGTATGTACCAACCGATGGCCTTGACTGACTTCAGGGAACCGGGTATCATCACCGGGTTCCCGTCAGCATCCTTTATTATTTTACCTGTCACTAAATCACCTTCTCTTTTTTCCCGGCCGCGTTCCCTGACGTCAAAGGCGATTGCATTTGCACGCCTGACTGAGGTTGTGTTAAGGTTTACATTGAAGGCAACAAGGAAATCGCGGGCACCAACAATTACGGCACCGGCACCGGCATCAAACCGTGCGGGACCGAAGTCAGGCTTCCATGAGGGATCCAGAAGCTTCTCCTTCAGCCCCTCGTATTCGCCGGCTCTGACGCTGGCGAGGTTCTTTCGTTTTTCCGCAAATGCTGCCTCCTCATAGCAGAATACCGGCAAATCCAGTCCGGTGCCTATCCGTTCTGCGAGCTGGCGTGCAAAAACAACTGTCTCCTCCATTGTAATACCTGCCACCGGTATCAGCGGGCAGACGTCGGTAGCTCCCATGCGCGGGATGCGCGCCGGTGTGTTTTGACATATCGATCACCTGTGTTGCCTTCTTCACTGCCCTGAAAGCGGCTTCGCAGACCGGTTCCGGCTCCCCGATAAATGTCACCACAGTGCGGTTGGTATCCCTGCCCGGGTCCACATCAAGCAGCCGCACCCCGGCAACCGATTCTATTTCATCCGTGATCTGTTTTATTACCTCCATATCACGCCCCTCGCTGAAATTCGGGACGCACTCAATCAGTCTGTTATTGCTCATGTAATTTATGAAGTCGGTTATCGGATACTAAAATCAAAAGAATTTGCGATTTTCGATTTGCGATTTTCGATTTATCTGATTATCAAATTTTTAATTCTTAATTCTTAATTCTTAACTACCGCACTATTGCCTACTGCCTACTGCCTATTGCCTTATTATCTCTCCGTTAAGTACTACTTTCTCTACCAGGTTGCTGCCATATGCATACGGAACAAACTCGTATGACGGTATCTTTTTAGTTATAAATAAATTGGCTTTCTTCCCGACAGTAATTGACCCATGCGTCTCCGACAAGCCCATTGCATAGGCTGAATTCAAAGTAACTGCGTTTATCACCTCCTCGGGCAGCATCTTCATCCTGATGCACCCAAGCGACATAACAAGCTTCATGTTACCCGAGGGCGATGAACCGGGATTGTAGTCGCTTGCCAGGGCCACCGGCAGTCCTGCATCGATCATTCTACGTGCCGGAGGATCAGTCATGCCAAGGAAGAATGCGGCTCCGGGCAACAGTGTCGGCATTGTGCCGCTGCCAATGAGTGCCTCGATCTCAGCATCACCTGTAAACTCAAGATGATCGACTGAGAGTGCGCCAAATTTTACTCCAGTCTGTATCCCCCCTGAATAGTCAAGCTCGTTGGCATGCATCTTGGGACGGAGACCATACCGGGTGCCGGCGGCAAGGATACGCTCTGTCTCCTCAATGGTAAAGAATCCCCTGTCGCAAAAAACATCGATATAATCGGCCAGCCGCTCCGCTGCAACTGCAGGAATCATCTCATTTACTATCAGGTCAATATAACCGTTCCTGTTATCCCTGTACAGTGCCGGTATGGCATGTGCACCGAGGAAGGTTGCCCTTACTGTAAGAGGTGATTCGTGTTTAATTCTTCGTATGACCCTCAGCATCTTTAACTCATCCTCCGTGGTGAGTCCATATCCGCTCTTTATCTCTACCGCGCCGGTGCCAAATGAAATGATCTCCATGACACGCCCCATCGATTGCCTGAAAAGCTCTTCCTCGTCTGTCTGGTGCAGCAGCTGCGCGGAATTTAGTATGCCTCCTCCCCTCCTGGCTATCTCCTCATATGAGAGACCCCTGATCTTGTCAGTATATTCCTTTTCCCGGCTTCCGGCATAAACAAGATGAGTATGGGAATCACAAAAAGCCGGAAAAACATATCCGCCACCGGCATCGAGCCTGTTTATGGCATTGCTGAATGAGGGCATATTATCCATAGGGCCATAGCCGGCGATAATATCATTCTCGATGAGCAACCAGGCATTTTCCAGAACGGGCAGGCGGGCCATATCCCCTCCCGCGACGAACGCAACAGGTTCATCACGCACCTGCACAAGCATACCTGTGTTATATATTATCAGGCTCATGGCACCCGCATTAGAGTTCGCTAAGGTAGCAAATATTAAAAAAAGAGTCCACTGTTTCCATTTTTCTTATCTTTATCGCCATCTAACCAAAACCATGACCCATGAAAAAGCTCTTTTCAGTTCTTTTCATCTTTTTATTGGTGCTTACCGCATACGGGCAGGAAAAAGAAAAGAAGGTAAAGGAAAAAGTCGGATGGAAATTCGGCGGCGCTTTGCCTGCAGTTACGTATGATTCCAATCTCGGATTTCAGTACGGCGCCCTGTTTGAATTGTACAATTATGGCAATCCAAGCGTCTATCCGGAATACCTTGACCATACCTATACTGAGGTGTCGCGTTTCACAAAAGGAAGTGCCATCTACAAATTCATGTACGAATCGAACCATCTTATACCAAACACACACCTTGTGTTTGACCTGAGTTACCTCCCGGACAAGGCAAATGACTTTTACGGATTTAACGGTTATAAATCAGTATTCAACAAGCCCTGGATGGATGCTAAGTCACCCCTGTATAAATCAGGCATGTTCTATCGTATGGACAGGAACCAGTTCAGAATCAAAACAGATATTCAGGGTAAACTGACAGGGGAGCATGTCAAGTGGAGTGCCGGTTTTGCTTTTCAGAATTTCAGCATTTCTTCGGTTAATATTGAAAAGTTTAACGAGGGAAGGGACGATCCCTTTCCTCCGGTGACAGAGGAACCGGGACTGTACGAAATTTACAGGGACTCACTGGGCATCATCTCAGCCAACGAAGCTGACGGCGGATGGGTCAATACGCTCAAAGGCGGTGTTGTGTGGGACAGCCGTGACAACCGGCCTAACCCGATGAAAGGTATATGGACGGAGCTGGGTTTGGAAATAGCTCCCGGTTTTCTCGGGAACGACTGGAGCTTCTCAAAATTCTATATAACCCACAGGCAATATTTTACCCTGGTACCGGAAGATCTTGCACTGGTTTACAGGTTGGGTTATCAGACCACCCTGACCGGAAACGTGCCCTATTTCTATCAGTCGCAGGTGATCACTTCCATGCTCACAGGTGCAACAAATGAAGGATTGGGTGGCACGAGCACCCTCAGGGGAGTGCTCAGGAACAGGGTTGTTGGTGACGGTTTCGCGTTCGGTAATATCGAATTGCGGTGGAAACCGTTTCATTTCACGCTTTTCAACCAGGAGTGCTATATCGGGCTTAATGCCTTCTATGATTTTGGAATTGTAACAAAAAAAATCAGCCTGCCTGACGATCTTGAGAGCGTCTTTAACGCAAATATGAAGAACTACGAATATGCTGATTTCTTTAACCCCGGAGGAGAATCAATCCACCATTCAGTGGGTATAAGCATCCTGCCGGTCATCAACCGCAACTTTGTGATCTCAATCGATATCGGCAAGGCATTGAACGAGCAGGATGGCAACATCGGATTCGCAATGGGGCTGAACTACCTGTTCTAGGATTTATCTTCACAAAATAAAAAAGCCGGCTTCATTCATGCCGGCTTTTTTTATACTGGTTAAAATCTTTGCAGGAAAAAAGCCAGGGTAGTGCCAAAATAGTTACCCAGAACATATCCTATAACACCACCCGCAATACCTGTCACAATCACATCCTTGTTCTTAAGTGCGTTGGCTACAAGCGGCACAAACGGAGGTGAAAAGATAAAGGCTGTCGATGTAATAAGGAAGTTATCGGCATCCACCCTGAATATCTTTGCAAGGAGAATGTGCAGCAACAGTGATCCCCAATAGCACCATGAAATAAACAGAACCAGGTCCCACATCCCTTTCCCGAACATCGTCCTGAGATCAGATGTGGAGGCAACAGTAAGCGAAAAGACAAGAATCAGATACATGCCGAGCTGAAATGTTTTTTCAATCTTATTAACTGATTTAATAAGTGAGGCAAGTATTCCGAGTGTTGTGATAGAAAGTACTGTAGCTGCCATTTTATACTGTTTGTATTCCTCCGGCACAACAAAGAACAGTAATCCCCCTATTCCGGCAATTATAATACTGATACCGAGAGCTTTCAGCAACGGGATAAACGTTTTCTTTTTAAGCATTCCTGAGAAATCGTCAAGGCCCTCTGTCTCCTTTTTAACTAAGTCGGCATCAGGATTGATTCCGTTTTCTCCTTTAAATCTTGGAAGAAATGACCTGAAAATACGTGGTGCCACGGTAATAAAGAATAAGACCAGGATTGCACCAACTACCGTATCATATGTTAAGAGAACCACGAAGCGTTCAGCATCAACATTAAGGATTAGTTTAAGAGCTGCAAAATTGGGGGATCCGCCAGTATAAATACCCTCAAACATACCTGCAAGCTTCCATGTATCCGGAAAGGCATCCTTCCAGATAAAAAATCCCGCCGTTACCATGACAATACCGGCAATCAGAGCCAGGACAATTGAAAGGAAACCTTTTTTGGCATACCTCAGCCAGCGCTTCAGGGAAAGTGAAAAGAGCAAAAGCGGAAATGCCACCAACAGGGATAAAATATAGATATTCTCCTGAATTCCGGCCATTTTATTAACTATGATATCTTCAGGAACTGCCTTTCCTTCAGATATCAGTGTCTCAAGAGTTGCTTTATTCAGTGCTGCGTTACCCTGAAGATGCAATGCATGCCTGTATCCCTCGCTTCCTTTTGGAATTAACCCGGCTGTTCCTATAATAAGACCAAAAAGATAAGCTAAACCAATAGTGCCAATCTTCCGGGGAAGACTCCATTTCTTACAGATAAAGACTATTACCAGGGGAAAGGTAAAAAAGAAGATAACCAGGATGATGAGCTTAATCATTGGAGTAAGAATTTATCCGCCTAAAATATACAATGCACCATGCTCAAACGGCAGTATGAATGAAAAAGAGGTATTTATACTATTCCCTGTAAGTTTTTTTACTTATCAGGGCACTCCTCAAAGCTCTTGCGGTACTGTTCTATAGCTCTCTGGCTCATACCCATGCTGGCAAATCCTCCGTCGTTAAAGATATTCTGCATTGTAATCTTTTTTGTCAGATCGGAGAACAGCGTGATACACACATCAGCACAGTCTGAGGCGTCTGCATTTCCCAGCGGCGACATACGGTCAGAAAAATCGACCAGAGAATCAAACCCTGAAATGCCCTCTCCGGCCGTGGTTGCTGTAGGTGACTGTGACACCGTGTTTACTCTTACATGTTTCTCCTTGCCATATATGTAACCGAAGCTCCTTGCTATGGACTCAAGCAGTGCCTTTGCATCACCCATGTCGTTATACCCTGCCAGCGTGCGCTGGGCCGCAACGTATGTAAGCGCTACAACCGACCCCCACTCCGTGATGGCGTCTAGCTTGTATGCAGTCTGCAGTATCCGGTGAAAACTGAGTGCGGAAATATCCAGTGTCTTGAGCATATTCTCATAACTGATCTCTGCGTAGGGAATTCCCTTGCGCACGTTCGGTGACATGCCTATTGAGTGCAGCACAAAGTCGATTTTCCCGTTAAAGATCTCCATTGATTTCATGAACAGTACCTCCAGATCCTTCATACTCGTGGCGTCGGCGGAGATCACCTCGCTGCCGGTCTTTTCCGCCAGTTCGGCTATCGTTCCCATACGGATGGCTACCGGGGCATTTGTCAGCACCACTCTTGCACCCTGGGCATGAGCCTTTTCTGCCACATGCCAGGCAATGGACTTATTATTCAGGGCTCCGAAAATAATTCCTTTCTTTCCTTCGAGAAGGTTGGTGATCGTACTCATGGTCTTTTTGTATTTACTTATTTAAAAGTGTCATTTACCTTTCAGCAGCTCACGGGCATTGCGCCTGGCTGCTTCAGTGATCGTGCTGCCGCTGAGCAGGCGGGCTACTTCAGTCACTCTCTCGTCGTCATTTAACAACCTGACACGGGTAATTGTTGAGTGGTCGCTCTCCTCCTTGTAAACATGATAGTGGACACTTCCGCGTGAAGCCACCTGCGGCAGATGGGTGATGTTAATCACCTGCATGCTCCTGCCCATGTCGGCCAGGATATTGCCCACCATTGATGCCGCTTCTCCTGAGACACCGGAGTCTATCTCATCAAATATGATGGCCGGCAGTCCCGAGCTGCTGGCAAGGATCGACTTGAGGCAGAGCATCAATCGTGAAAGTTCTCCGCCGGAGGCTATATGCGACAGCTCTTCAGGTTCTACCTGCCTGTTTGCACTGAACAGGAATTCTGCCTTGTCAGTTCCTGATGATGAGGGAGTACTCAGGCTGCTGATCCGTGTTTCGAAACGCGCATGAGGCATTCCCAGCTGCCGAAGCATACCGGTTATCTCACCTGCCATAGGTGTAACGGCTTTTCGCCTCGCGGCCGACATCTGCCCGGCGATTTTCAGGACCTGCGTATAAGCCTCGTCAGCGTTCCTCTTCAGATCATTGATCCTTTCATCGATGTCCGCCAGGGAAACTACATTTTCCTCCACCTGCTTCTGTTTGACGAGCAGCTCCCCGAGGTCCTTGCACCTGTGCTTCTGCATAAGCGAGTAGATAAGATCAAGTCTCCCTGCCACATACTCAAGCCTGCCCGGATCAGCCGTCGTTCTGCCGTTGAGCTTCTCCGTCTCATAAGCAATATCGTTCAGATCGACAATCGATGTTTCAAGCCGTTTCTCAAGCTCACCTGCCTCCGGCAGCCACAATGCAATTCTTGACAGGTTATTGCGCACTGTTCTCAGAAGTGAGAGCGCTGAGACATCATCGCCCGAGAGTGCCGCTGTAGCGGCTGTCAGCGCCTCCTTGATCACCCCGGCGTTCGAGAGCATTTCCTGCTCCTTTTCCAGTTCTTCCTGTTCTCCCGCAACAAGCCTGGCGGCTCTGAACTCCTCCAGCTGATGGGCATAATACTCCTGATCAGCCTTTTGCCTGCCGGCGCCTTCGGCAATGGTTTCATACTCATGCCTGGCAGAGAGATATTTCTTATATGTAAGGGAATAGTCCCTGAAAAGAGCACCGTTGCCCGCATAGGCGTCGATGACACGCATCTGGAACATGCTGGTGCCGAGAAGGAGTGTCTGGTGCTGCGAGTGAACATCTATCAACCTGTCGCCCAGCTCTTTCATAATGCTAAGTGTGACAGGCGTGTCATTGATGAAGGCTCTCGATTTACCTGCAGGGGTAATCTCTCTTCGCAGAATTGCATCTTCATCGTAATCCACCCCGCTGCTCTCAAAAAGTTCCTCGAGGTCGTAGCCACGGATATTGAAATCGGCCTCAACGACGCATTTCTCATCCTTGCTCAGCAGGACAGATGTGTCAGCCCGGTCGCCAAGGACAAGGCCCAGGGCACCGAGGAGAATTGACTTGCCGGCTCCTGTCTCACCCGTGATTATGGTAAAACCCTCACCGAAGCCCATGTCCAGCTCCCTGATGATGGCATAGTTTTTTACTGTCAGTCTGCGGAGCATGATCAGGTTATTAAACAGAACCCGAAATAATCTGCTTATACTTTGTTTCGTTGGCCGGATCAATCTCAATGAGCATCTGCACAGCCCTGTTTTTTTCTTCGGGGAATCCCGGGGTAAGGATATTGATCAGTTCATTCACCTTAGCCTCAACGATGACAGACATATAATACATGTAAGGATCGGGCCGGCGACGGTAGACCTGCTGCAAAAGCTCGATGCTCTCAACTATCTCGGTCCTTGCCTGGGCAGGATCGGTTTCCATCCTGTCAAGGCCTCTCCTGTGGTACTGGTAAACGAACAGCCTGACCCCTGAATATTCATCGTCGAGAATGTTCTTGACAAGCCAGTAGCGGTTTCTGTTCCTTGATCCGTCATAAGGCTTCCACCCGGGTTCAGAAGCGCCCTGCGCATTCGTGGCGATCTTCTCTGCCACCTGGAAATAGGGAGTTCCTCCTTCAGGTGAGAATGTGTCAAAATCCATTCCGATAAAAATGTACGCGTAGTAGGCAAGTACCGATACCAGGTTGTTTGTATGGGCGTTTGGATTGAATTCAAGCGGCTGAAACTCCACATAACGGAACCGGAAATTGTTGTCCATGAAGTTCAGGACAGTCGATTCATATGTCGTGTTGAAGGCCGGTCTGCTGAGCTGTATCTGCAGGGTGCCGCTGAATTCATCGGCAGAAAACTGCTCATCAAGATTGATCAGAATGTTGCATTCTATCTTTTCCGCATAGCTGAAAAGATTATCTGTCCAGACCATGCTGTTCATGAATTCATAGATGTCGCGCTGCATGCTCTCGAATATCTCCCTGTTGGAGCCCTGTATCTTCTGGGCAGATACCTGGACATTGCAGTAAAGTTCCTGGGAAGTGGCGACAGCAGCCGTCAGGATCAGCATCAATGCTGTTAACAAAAACCTGCTTTTAATGGATTGAGCCATACGAGTCAAATCAGTCCAGAAGGGATATGATCTTATGCAGAATATCTGAGGCAACCTCACCCTTTGTTTTCAACTCAAATTTATCAATATTATTGTTACGGTCAATGAGGGTGATCCGGTTAGTTTCATGACCAAAACCGGCGCCTTCGTCCCTGAGCGAATTGAGTACGATCAGGTCAAGATTCTTTTTCTTAAGCTTGCCGGTGGCATTGCTAACCTCATTGTCGGTTTCGAGGGCAAATCCTACAAGGAACTGATGCGGTTTTTTCCGGCTTCCGAGAAGCGCGGCTATGTCTTCGGTGGGTTTGAGCCGGAGGACCATTTCGCCGCTGCCTCTTTTGATCTTGGTGCCTGCGATTGTTTCAGGGGTGAAGTCGGCCACGGCGGCAGCCAGTATTGCTATATCGCATTCGCGGAAAGCCTTTACCGAAGCCTTGGTCATCTCGGCAGCAGTCGTGACAGCGACAGTCTGCACCATGGCATTGGAGGGTTTCAGTGCGGCCGGTCCTAACACCAGGGTCACCTTCGCTCCCAGCGCGGCAGCACCGTCAGCCAGGGCTATGCCCATGCGTCCGGATGAATGGTTGCTTATAAAACGGACAGGATCGATCGGCTCCACGGTGGGGCCGGCATTGATAAAAACCTTTTTGCCCCGGAGAGGCAGTTCAGTTATTTTTTTTTTTGAGAAGAACTCTTTTATTTCCTTCACTATCACCTCAGGCTCGGCCATGCGTCCTTTGCCGTCCAGACCGCTGGCAAGCTCCCCCGTGCCGGGTTCAATTATATGATTGCCGAAAGATTTTAGCATCGCAATGTTCCTGACCGTTGCAGGATGGGACCACATGTCAAGATCCATCGCCGGGGCCAGAAAAACAGGGCACCGTGATGACAGATACGTTGTCAGCAGCAGGTTGTCTGCCATGCCGGCAGCCATTTTACCTATTGTGTTTGCAGTGGCAGGGGCAATGAGATAAACATCAGCCCACAGGCCGAGATCAATGTGACTGTTCCAGCGTCCGTCCTCCGGATCAAAGAAATCGACCAGGATCGGGTTCTTCGACAGCGTGGCCAGGGTGAGAGGCGTTATAAACTCTTTGGCAAGAGGTGTCATCACGACCTTCACTTCTGCCCCTTCCTTAACGAATAACCGGATGATAGTTGCAGCCTTGTAAGCTGCAATACCTCCGGTAACTCCAAGCAGTATCTTCCTGCCTTTTAGCATATTGTGTATTTATTTCTTCTGCTTCTGCTCCTTCTCGGGATTGCGGTAATAGATCTTACCGTCTTCGAACTCAGCCAGTGAGATGAGGGTGGGCTTCGGCAGTCTCTCATAGAATTTCGAAATCTCTATCTGCTCCCTGTTCTCAAAGACCTCCTCAAGGTTGTCATTGAACGAGGCAAATTCCTCAAGCTTCGAATTAAGCTCCTGCTTCATCTCGACACTGATCTGGTTCGCCCTTCTGGTGCAGATGATAACGCTTTCGTAAATGTTTCCGGTAGTGACGTCAAACTTATTAACATCCCTTGTAACGGTTGTGTAAGATGCCGATGTCTTTTTATAATCCATATCTGTTTATATAATTCAGTTACTTACTGTTTGTGTTCCTGTGGTATCAATCTTGAGAAACTTTGTTGTTGTCTGGAAGATCTTCGCCACATTTTTTGAGTATTTGGTTTGCGGAAATTCTTCAATGAATGAATAATAATCGTCCAGCGCTGCCTGATACCTCTCCACCTGTTTTGTCGGGATGCTTTTCTGGGCATACATGTAAAGCGCATCAAGCTTAAGGAACATCAGTTCCTCGCGGTATTTTGTATCAGGATATTCCTTCAGGCTGTTTGACAGCGAGACGGTTGCGGCACGGTATTGCTTCAGGTCATAATATAGCCTTCCGCTCATGTAGGATTTCTCCACGAGCTTTTCCTCCATCTCTTTTATTTTCGCCCTGCTGTCCTCAGCCCTTGTGCTCGCAGGATACCTTGTCAGGAAGATCGTGAAGCTCTCAATGGCTTTTCTTGTAGTGGCCTGATCAAGTTCCGGCTTCGGACTCATGTAATAATCGCACATGGCAGCCAGATACAAGGCTTCCTCGGCGTTGTTGCTTCCCGGGTATGTATCTGCAAAGCTCTGATAATAAGTGCCGGCCATCATGTAGTCACGTATCTTGTAGTTAGCCTGTGCATTGATCCAGTTAAGCTGCTCAGCATCCTCCGTGGCCCTGTATCTTGGCAGTATCTGTTCGAGCAGCTCTATCGACTTTGTGTACTTGCCGTCGTCATAATAATCAAAGACCTTTTGCTTCTTGAGCTCATAGTCGCTGCTCTTGAGAAGCTTCTCGTACTCACCGCATGATGTAACGGTGAGCGCCAGAAGAATAACTGTTATAGGCCTGATCCTCATTTCTGAAATGTTGCGCAAAATTAGTATTTTTTTCAATCCGAAGTTCCATTTAGGTGCAAAAGTGCTCTTATTAAACGGATAATGTGGTTAAAGAAGTGTTAATATGTTGATGCAAATAGGTATAAATAGGTACCGCGACTGAGATATGTTTTGCATAAATTTGCCGGCAATAATTAAAACACAGACTGACGTGGATATTTTCGACAAAATCAGAAAGAACCGTGGTGCGCTGGGACAATACCAGGAGATGGCCGACGGATACTTCATGTTCCCGAAGCTTGAGGGCGAGATTGGCCCAAGAATGAAATTCATGGGCAAAGAAGTGCTTAACTGGAGCCTGAACAATTACCTGGGGCTGGCAAACCACCCTGAGATACGGAAGGTTGACGCCGAGGCCGCAGCACAATACGGGCTTGCATCCCCCATGGGTGCCCGGATGATGTCAGGACAGACTTCCATGCATGAAAAGTTCGAGCAGATGGCTGCTGAATTCGTTGGCAAGGAAGCTGCATACCTGCTAAACTACGGATACCAGGGTATGGTCTCAACCATCGACTGCCTGGCCGGAAGGCATGACGTCATCGTCTATGACTCTGAATCACATGCATGTATAATGGATGGCCTCAGGATGGTGCTTGCCAAGCGATTCGTCTATCCTCATAATGACATGGAAGGCTTCGAAAAACAGCTTGAGCATGCCCAGAAGGTCGTGGATGAGACCGGCGGCGGTATCCTCGTTATCACCGAGGGTGTCTTCGGCATGGCCGGTGACCTCGGTGCCCTCGACAAGATCGTGGCCTTCAAGAAGAAATATAACTTCCGCCTGCTGGTTGACGATGCACACGGCATCGGCACAATGGGCAGAACAGGCGCCGGCACGGGTGAACATTTCGGCGTCCAGGATCAGATTGACGTGTACTTCGGAACATTCGCCAAGAGCTTTGCAGGAATAGGCGGGTTCGTGGCAGGCGATAAGGACGTTATCAGCTTCCTCAGGTTCAACCTGCGGTCGCAGATCTATGCCAAGTCACTCCCGATGGCAATGACAATAGGTGCTATCAAACGCCTTGAGATGATGAAGGAACATCCGGAGTTCCGTGAAAAAATGTGGACCATCGCGAAGGCTCTCCAGAAAGGTTTCAGGGAAGCAGGCTTCGATATCGGCAAAACACAGTCGCCCGTCACCCCTGTTTTCTTCAAGGGAGGAATAGCCCAGACGACACACCTTATCAAGGACCTGAGGCAAAACTATGGCATTTTCTGTTCAGTGGTCATCTACCCCGTTGTGCCTAAGGGTGTCATCATGCTCCGCATCATACCCACCGCTGCGCATACCCTGGAAGACGTAAAATACACAATCGATTGCTTCAAGGAGGTTAAAAAGAAGCTTGAGGCAGGCGTCTATCCGACCGACACGATGGCGGATTTCAAGAACTGATAAATTTATTTTTTCTCCTCCAGATCATTGATATTCAGGAAGGAGTACTGGTACTCCATCGGTAATATCTTTGCATAGGTCTCGACAGAACAATTGTCAAGGCACGCACTGATGATCTTCCGTCCCAGGGGAAGAAGTTCAGGTACAAGGAAAGCCTGAAGTTCCTTCCTGAAAAAGCCGTGAAGTATTTCCGCACCGGCGTCATAACCCTCTTCTCCTACCTCCGCCTGACTGTACACCTTCAGGAATCTTGTAGGTATGCGCGACCCTTCAATAGTTAGATAATTAAGCTCATAGCCAAGCAATGGGCAGCGGGCAGTCTGGTACTGGTCGATCCTCAGCCTGGCATTCCCCCTGCGCGTGAGATACTCCCTCATAAGAAGCTGTGGCTTGAAGCCCACTTTCCAGGCTCCTATATGCTGGTTTGGGGTAAGGGTATAGCGTACCCTCGGTGTGTTGACAATCTGTTCAAGCAGAAGATTTGCGTGTCTCACCCGCGTGCCTGTCGCAAATGGCCAGTATGATCCGGCGCCCTCGCTCTCCATATCGCCGCCGCCGGTGATACTGGGATTGGCATATCCGCGCGGGCTGACAAGGCGCCACAGCCATGCCAGCGCCGGGGGAAGAATATGAAACAGTCCCGCAATGCCATAAGAGGGCTTTTCAGCTGTGCAGGGCGGCATCCTAACGCCAAAGTTGCGGACATCGACTGTCACCGGCTTGCTTATTACACCCGGCACAATACGCCTGGGCAGGACAACGCGCGGATTGGGACAACGCTTGCCGGGAGAATCCTCGGTATGATTCCATATTAGTGCCGTGCCGTCAGGCCTGGTGTCTATATTCAGGAATAGCAATGGCTCTCCGGGATTGATTGTTATCTTCTCAAGGAATGGATCATCGCCATACCCCGTCACCCCGTCAACGCGTATGAACCAGGCGTTCTCGGCATCGGCAACGGTCAGCTTGCCGTTGGCCTGCTGGTACGACGGATGGCAGAGGGCCATATCATCGGTGACGGCATTAAATGAGCAGAAGAGCGGAATGGAAATCACCCTCCTCTCTCCGGTGATAATGTTCTGCCCTATCATGATCTGGCCGTTGGGTTCGCGCACCAGGTTTTGTATCATCTCGCTTTTGCCCCCGCCGCTTGCACCTTCGTGCATAAAGGTTGTGATATTGTCATACGGACTGACGACCTGTACAGTCGAACAATGTGCCGTCACCCATCCTTCTGCTTCGCCCTTGGCAAGGAGCACGCTGTAAAAGCCTTTCTTGGCACTGGGACCCGGGTAGAGATTATAGGCAAACATCTCATGAAGGCCCTCAAGCCTGTTGTGAACAACTATCTGCCTGCCCCCGAAATGAGTATGCCTGAAGGGCGGTGCCACATAAACGACTGATTCTACCTTAAAACCCTCCGGGAGATCAAAGACAGGGACTATTTTCTGAAGGAGGGATAATCCGAATGCAAAGAACGAGGCATTCAGCGGTGTGACGACAATACCGCCTGCCCCGATTGGGTAGTTACCGGCAAAGCAGAGAAATATGCCTATCTCCCGGCCTTTCAGCCATTCAAGAGTGTCACTCCTGAGGGTGCTGAAATCATATCCGAATTCTTCTGCAAACCTCTTCTTATCCGTCGGCTGGGAATCCCCGATCAGCATTGTGTCAGGGTCACGCCTCCGCATATAAGGGTCGGTATAGTTTGCCGACAGCCCGTTTGTAACCCGGTGAAGCCTGACCTCCGTCACCTCTCCCTTTCCGGGGATATCATATTTTACTTCATAGGAGAGATTGGCTTCCCCTCCCATCGATTGATTGAAGATCTCTTCCGGTGAGTTGAAGAAGAGCGCCCTGGGAGCCGCGTTAATGAGTTCAATGATTTCCTCCGGGAGTTTCAGGTTTTTCTCACCGGCAACAGTAACAGCCTCAGATGCATTCATATAATAATGTATTGAGTTGGATTTAAAATTTTAATACGCATAATGGTTTCGGTAAATATATATAAGAATATCCTTTGTAAAAGTAACTTTTTTGCAATGCCCTGTCTATCGGCCATCACAACAGATATCAACATGTTTTTAAAAAAGATTCAAATACACCTGTAATGTTTTGCCGGCATCTTCGTCATAGATATAAATCACTTTAATAAACCTTAAAAACGGACAGTCATGAAAAGAATCATTTTAACCTTAATCATTGCAGCCTTCGCAATCACGCTATCTGGACAGAAAGATGCCCTTGATGATTTCTTCAACAGCTACTCTGACAAGGAGGGTTACACATTTGTCACAATCAGCGGCAACCTCTTCGGACTGCTGAAGAATTTAGACGATGACCCTGACCTGGCAGGCCTGGATCAGAAGATAACCTCAGTCAGAATTGTAAGCAGGGAAGGTGACAGTGATTTCTTCGGCCCGGACTTTTATTCGGAGCTGAAAGGTATTATCAGAAGGGGCGGATATGAGGAACTGATGAAAGTAAAGAACCCTGATGAGAACTTGCTCTTCCTGGTAAGAACTGACAGGGATGTGATAAAAGAACTCCTCATGGTTGCCTCAGGCGACACCGAGACCGTCATCCAGGTAAGGGGCAACTTCACAAAGGATGATGTGGACCGCTTTACGGAAGATGAAGGCCTTGCCGAACTCGAGATGCTTGAATTTTCGGGGAAATGGTAACTTTGGGGTACACGCTGGAAAAGAATGACCCCCGAAGAGTTCAGGAAAGTGTTTTTACCGGAAGGTCGAAGGCTCTATGCCCTCGCCTTCCGCTACCTGAGCAACAGGGAGGAGGCTGAGGATGCCGTTCAGGAGGTGATGATGAAACTCTGGGAGGAGCGAAAGAAAGCAGCCGGGTATGAAAATCCTTCAGCCTGGTGCACGACAGTCACCCGCAATTACTGCATCGATCTGCTGCGCAGGAGAAAAAGGATAATACATGATGACATTAGCGGGGCGAAGGAAGTGATGGAAACTGGAAACGACATGTTGAGCCAGTCTGACGGTTCAGAAGCTGCAGCGCTTATTGACGGAATAGTCAGGCGTATGAAGGAACCCTACAGGAGCGCCGTCATATTGAGAGACATCGAAGGATATTCCTACGAGGAGGCTGCCGAAGCCATGCAGACCAGCGTGGGTACTTTGAGGACAATGCTGTCAAGGGCAAGAAAGAGCATAAGGGAAGAAATGGAGAAAATATATAATTATGGAACAGGAGAAGATAAAAGAGCTGCTCGGTAAGTTCTACGAGGGAAATACCTCAGAAGAGGAGGAGGCGATGCTGAAGGAGTACCTCGCAGATCCTTCCGTGGCATCGATGTTTCCTGAAGCGGAGTACATTGCTGAATTCGGGACTGTCGTGCCAGAGCCTTCATCTGATTTTCTGAATAAGCTTGAGGGAGTGACACACCCGGGGAGAAAAATGACTTCCCGTGAGGAGATGCTACGGTACAGTATTACTGTCGCTGCCACGGCAGTTTTATTGATCGGTACTTACCTTTTGTTCGATTACCTCCGGCCGGACCGCCTGCGCGATACCTATTCTGATCCGGAAATAGCGATGGCAGAGGTAAGAAGCATCCTGACCACCGTCTCGCAAAATATGAATACAGGCACGGAACCGCTGGGCTCGATGAGGGCAATGAGCGTGAAACCAGAAGCCATGAGCGAATTTGGTAAACTGAACAAAGCGGTGGGAAAAAACCTCGATAAGCTTCGCTACCTCAACGGACTGAACACGACAACAAATACAACGAACAACAAATAATACACAGGAAATGAAAAAACTGGCTCTGTATATAATCCTCGCAGCTCTGCCGCTGTCAGCCTTCTGCCAGAAAAGTCCGGTCGACGAACTTTTCGAAAGGTATGACGGCAAGGATGGCTTTACCTCCGTCTATATCTCTTCAAAAATGTTCAGCCTGCTGGCACGGCTTGACACAGAGGATGAGGAATTCCAGAATCTTGTCACGCGGATAAAGAGCATCAGGATACTTTCCATCGACAGTGCACAGAACGTTTCCGGCCTGAACTTCAGCAGCGAACTGCTGCCAAAGCTTAACAGGACGGGCTTTGAGGAGCTGATGACAGTCAGGGAGGAGGATGGCGAGGTGAGGTTCATGATCCGCGAGGTCGGCGGCAGGATTGCGGAACTGGTGATGGTTACCGGTGGCCACGGGAGCTCCGTGGTGTCGATCAGGGGTGACCTTGACCTTAAGACAATAGCCAGCCTGTCAGACAGCATGGGAATAGAGGAGCTCGAGGGGCTGGAAAAGGTGAAAAAATAATAATAGCCGCATCGGATTTATCTTTTTATTTGACCCTCTACGAGGGTCTTTTTTTTATTATAATCTATTGTTCTACAATAATTTGATCTTCTACGAAGATCCTTTTGATTTTTGTTATCCGTCTGTTTATGCAGAATGCATAATTATTTCGGTATCAGATGGCCGTAGGCCATCGAATTATTGTAGAAAAGAACGTGGTAAATTGCACCGGATGGTCGTAGACCATCAAATAAAATATGCCATCCCAATCCCATCATGAACATTTCGGTTGTATCAATGTTAATGAGATAAATGACCCATTGACCTTGATGAACAACTATTACACCGGCATAAGCACACCGGACGAACTCTTGCAGGCATATACTGCCATGTTTATGTTTCTGGGAGGATCAGTCTCAATCTCTCCTGAAGAGAGTGGCCTTCCCCATTTATGCGACAGCGGCATGCTCAGAAACCTGCCCGTCGACAGCAAAAACATAAACTACCTTGAGGCAAGCCGCCTTCTCAGATCGCCGTGCCCGTTCAAGCAGCAATGCCATCTCACTGTGGGTAATAACTATGACACACTGTTGTCAGCCGGCAAAAATTCACCGGCATATCCAGCTGCTTCCCGCTGGTTCAATCCCGGCACAGATATTGGCGAATATCACCGGAGGCTGAGTGAAATGTACCACAGATACGGCTACCGCAGGACTGAAGAATGCGACATGGAAGCCGACCATCTGGGGATACAGCTTCTCTTCGTGAACCTGCTGATTGAGAAATATCTTACGGAAGATGATTACGAGATCAGGGAGATGATCCGTAAAGACCTGGTAGCGTTTATAAAAGATGAGATGCTCACATGGATTCCACGCTGGGCGGAAAAAGTATCAGACAGATCAGTCACCAAATGCTACACCGGCATCTCGGGACTGATTGTCGGAGGCCTTGAAGACGTGAAAGAGGTACTGAGAAATCAGAAATTGGGGTTATAGAATCGTCTTATAGCTCCCATGTAGGACTCATTCCATCCCTCGGCAATATTTTCGTAATCCTCAACCGGAATATTTGTATGCTCGACAGCGACTGCCGTGTCTCCACCGTTGGCGGTTATTGTAATTGTAACCATTGATTGTACATCCCTGTCACCAAAGTACCACTCCTGCACAACCTTGCGGTCAGGTATCAGATCAATTATCTTACCGCATATATCCCCGTCCCACATATTGAACTCCTCTCCGGGTTTTGCAACCATGAGGGCAGGATAGCCCGACCATAATTCAATTGTATATGGATTTGTCAGTGCCGCGTAAATATCTGACGGTTCGGCATTGATATGAAATGTCTTCTTAAAATTCCTCATCGTGTTCCCTTTCTTTCCCTGTTCGTTTCTGATTCCGGTGAATTATATCATTTTTGCAAGATACCTCTCTGCGTCGATGGCAGCCTTGCAGCCGCTGCCTGCGGCTGTCACTGCCTGCCTGTAAACATTGTCCGTCACATCGCCGGCGGCAAATACGCCAGGCACCCGTGTGCAAGTTGATCCTGGCCTGGTTATTATGTAACCTGTCTCATCCGTCTCAAGCCAGGGCTTGAAAATATCAGAGTTGGGCGAATGCCCTACGGCCAGAAACAATCCATCTATCTTCAGATTAAATTGTTCTTCTTCAGGCGTGTCTTTATGCCTCACCAGAACGGCACCCTCGACGCCGTTCGTTCCGAAAAGGTCCGTCACCTGGGTTTGCCAGAGGATTTCAATATTAGGTGCGGTCATCACCCTGTGCTGCATAGGCTTGCTTGCACGCAGAACATCACGTCTGACAATCATATATACTTTACGGCAGAGTCCTGCCAGGTAGGAAGCCTCTTCGCAGGCCGTGTCACCTCCGCCGACAACGGCGACATCCTTTCCACGGTAAAAGAACCCGTCACAGGTTGCGCACCCTGAGACACCCATGCCGGAATATTTTTTTTCTGCTGGCAGACCCAGGTATTTGGCAGTGGCGCCGGTGGCAATAATTATTACTTCAGCCGCTATCTCAACCTGATCGTCAAAGATAACTTTCAGGGGAGTTCCTGAGAAATCACTTGCCGTGGCGATACCAATACGTATTTCTGTACCAAACCGTTCAGCCTGCTTCTTCAGGTCCTCCATCATCTCAGGGCCTGTGACTCCGTCGGGATACCCGGGGAAATTCTCAACGTCTGTGGTAATCGTGAGCTGACCTCCCTGCTGGAGGCCTGTGTACAGAACCGGTTTGAGATTGGCTCTGGCAGCATATATAGCTGCAGTGTAACCGGCCGGACCAGAACCTATTATAAGGCATTTCACTTTCTCCGTCGTGCTTTCACCAGATTTATCTTCCCCTTTACCGGTCTCAAGCGGTTTGAATAACTGCATCCTGTATCCTCTTTTAATGCGACGACAAAAATAATAATTTATATACCCGAATTAAAATGTAACAATAATTTGTTGTGGTGATATAACAGCAACGGCTGATTGGTTGTTAATTGAACTCGTATCAGCCGGCATGCAGCTGTTTATACCTTTTAAAAACTCAGTTGCTGTTGCGGGTGTGTCAAAACGCAGCGATCCGATGGTCTTCTGATCTTTCCTGATGATGAGGGCACTGTAGCCGGTTACATCCCCGAGTGCATCAATAAGTGACGGTATACCGTTGTATATACCGAGAGGTCCCCTGATGAGCACCGCACTCTTCATTGTCTCATCATCCAGACCGCCGTTAAAAAAGAGAACAGGGTCAAAGGAATGGTCAGCTATGTTCCTTATCAGGATTGCGGCAATTTCATTTGCAGTTTTCTGTTCTCCTTCGGTGCCTGCATCATTGATAATGCTGACATAGTACCTCCCCTTGCAGAATTGGAGCTGGTACGCCGACCGGCACTGATGGTCTGTCAGCCGGGGTCCTCCGTTACACCGGAACCGTGACACGGAAAAGATACCGAATGCTGCTTCGGCGTCCCTCATGCAATAAAACTCGATCTTGATATCTTTCCCGCCTGAGACAACTTCAGTGACAACGAGAGTGTCAAAGCCGTATTCGAGGTACAGCTCTGCACCGCCGTTCATATAGCCGTACAATGATTCTGCCGTGAATGTCCTTGTCTTTGCAGTCTCAATTCCGGGAAGATCAGCAAGGATTCCGGAGGGAAGCGATGCCTGGGCTGCTGCCGTAACTCCCAGGCAGGCTGCAAAAAATGTTATAACCGTTCTCTTCGGAAACATAAATATCGCTTTCAGATCTCTAGCCCAATAATACTTCCCTGAGATCAATCTTTGCCCTGTCAGCTATGCCAAGAGACAGTTTCTCGGCCTGCAGCATAAACTCGAGAGCCGATGCCGCCCCTTCCTTCTGAAGTCCTTCTGCTATTCTTTTGGCAAGCACGATGTCATAGCCTATCCTGTCTACTGCCACAGGGTCGGTTCCCGTGATGATGGTGTGATAATCGCAGAAAAACTGAGGGTTTGCGCCGGGACCGCCGTTGAAGCAGCCTTTGATGCCGTCGACAATGTTCAGTACCACCTTGTCGCGCAGAGGCGCAAATGCGCATACTTCTGCGCAGGTCTCACTCCATAGTTTTGCATGGAGCCTGCCGGTGTTTGATACTGATCCGTAAGCAAGGTTTTTCAGCGCCAGTGTCACTGTCGCCCCTGCATTTTTCAGGATGGGTACGTTGATGATCTTGTCGAGGTCCTGAGTGACAATCTTCGTGAAATATGAGTATTTCCCACCGTTGACCATGTAAGGCATCGTGTACTCATCGTACTCGCCTTCCACATCCGCCCAGTAATACCAGTCGCGGTCTATCATATGCTCACCGTACAGTTTTCCGTCCTTTCCGTAGTAAAGACCATCCTTATCCATCTGTTCGGTGCCGACAATCCGTATGCCGGGATAATTCTCAGGGGTGAAACCTGCATCGGTAAGTTCGAACTCGCGGCGGTCCCAGATTGTCAGATTTGATCTGTCTATTCCGCTTTCCTCGAGCTGTGCAACTATTGCCCTTACAACTTCGTGGCTGGTGGTCAGGCTCTTGCCGGCCACAGGATTGATCTTCAGCCCGATTCTGTCACCTGGTGAAACAAATTTCCTCCAGGCTTTCTTCAGTTTCTTCTCCCCTGTCAGTTCCAGCATTGAGCGGGCGATCATATCGTGCACTTCCTGCTCTATGATAGTGTTCTCCTTCACTGACCTGCTGTTTTTGATCACAGCCACCCGTCCCGGGAAGAGGCCCGGCATTGATCTTTCATTGCGCGGCACTTTCAGGGCGTCGCCTATGTTCGTTGCCGGTTTGGCCTGTGACTGGCTACCGGTACCTGGTGTTGCGCCCAATGCATTTGCAACAGGTGCTGTTGCAGCTGCTGCAGCGCCGGCACCTGCAAGCCGGAGAAAGTTACGTCTGTTTACCTGGTTCATATTCAGGGTTTTTTAGTGTTTTTATATTTTGATCAGCAAATATAAAAATTAACTGATGCGTGCAACAAGGGAAAAATGTCAGGTTATTGACATCGACCCCTTTTTTTTGCATAATCGGAATAGTTGGTTAATTTTGCACCTCTTCACAGCACGGGATGTAGCTCAGCCCGGTTAGAGTACTTGTCTGGGGGGCAAGGGGCCCCGGGTTCAAATCCCGGCATCCCGACTGAGCATAAAACCCTTCCTGCCATCGGCAGGGAGGGTATTTGTTTTTTGGGCGACTGCTGCTTGCAGCAAGGAGCACATAAAACAAATGCCCTCGTCATCAGCCATCTGGCTGATGACGAGGGTTTTATGCTCTTGTCACCCCCAAACCCGGGATCGCGCGAACGCAGTGAGCGCAATCCCCTAATGATGCAGGCTTTTTGCTCTTGTCACCCCCAAACCCGGGATCACGAAGGCACAGCCTGAGTAATCCAATAATTGATTTAATTGCTTAATAAACAGCAATATATGGTTTGTACAGATTGCTCTCGTATTCCACTACCCCAAATCCTATATATCCCTCAGTAAATCAACACGATGAATCAATAATAACCTCTCCTTAATCCCTTATTTTATCGTTCTCCGGTACGATGTACATGCGATTTCAAATATCGAAACCTCGACGAGTTCAGCTTTAAATAGAGAGACCCCTGATCACAATCCGAACACCCTTACCGGTAGGCTGTCGATGTTACTTACGATAGTACTTTTTAATGCTTTTGGTAGGTTTGTTTATATACCCTGGTAACTTTACCTTGGTAGCTTTGTGTGTGAACAGAGTAATTATACCCTAAATTGTTTCTTATCAATCAATGCTTTTGGAGTGCTTTAAGGGGGTGGGGTCTGCATTAATCAGATTCAATAAAAGGTTGTGCCCCTCACTGGCAAAAGGTTACCTCCCCAGTAGGCCCGTGTACATGTTTAGAATTATTCATTCTATTGCAGCATAAAGAAAAGCCCTCGGGATCCGAGGGCTTATTTTAAATGATGTTTCATCTTACAGCAAAAAGTGTGACAAACAACTTACCTTTAATGTCCGTGTTATAAGCAGGTCCTATTTAAATTGGTCTACTTACTATTTTGCATAACCATAGATAATACTATACTGACTAAATGGATTACTAATCTGGACCAACTAAAATTACGAAGTCATTTACTTGTTCCAGTCTTCAATACTTCAAACCAATTTGTGATCAGGTAGAGAGGCTGATTAGGCCTATTATTATTTTTTCTCATGAGATAGAAGCTCTGGCTGTCAGGAGATAAATCAAAATTCGAAGCATTCGCCTGGAAAAGCCCTACAGGTTTCCCTTTTTTAAATTCATTGCTTATTTCAACCGGCTGAGCTATTATATAATCACTATTAAGGTAATAAATAAACTTTCCGCTTGGATCCCATTGTGGGAACTTCCCGCCGTCAATAGATATCTGTCTTTTGCTATCGAGATTTGGAAAAGAGACAACATAAATTTCAGAACGGCCACTTTCATCTGATTGATAAGTTAGCCATCGGCCATCAGGGGAAAATTGTCCACCAGATTCATTGGCCTGACTGACAGCAATGGAAATAAATTTCCCGGAATCAACTGATATAGTAAAACAATCTGTCCCATTAGTTGAATTATAATCATAGGCTGCTAACCATTTGCCATCTGGTGACCATGAAGTAAAATGAATATGTCGTGGCCATGTTCGGATCAAATGTGGATTTCCTGCGCTACGGAGGTCTTTAATATACAGTCGTCTGGTAGTTCCTGTCAAGGCAGAGGAATATGCAATGCAATTCCCATCAGGTGACCACACTGGAAATTCGTCTTCCGAAGGGTCAAAAGTTATTCTCTCTGGATCCCCCGTATCAAGGTTGAGCAACCAGACGTCTATGCTGCCAAATGATCGTCCGGTACAGGCTAATAAGTTACCGAAAGGTGAAATGTTTATATTGAACCATCCATGTCCCATCCTTTCAAGAGTTATTGTGGGAATTGAATCTCTCTCAATTAATTTCCCGGAACGATCTACTACATCAAGAACATTTAAAACACCATTATTTCGGGAAAGAAATATCAGATTTCCAGTCTCAGACACTGAAATAAAAGCAGCGCCACTCCAAGTGGCGGTATTGACACCAGATAACACCGCTGTAGGTTCACCTTTGATTTTTAATTTGCGAAGATCAAACGGAAGAGTAAAGAGATTTCCTTCATTATTACCGAAAAGAAGGTTCCCATTGAAGAGATAAAGTCCAAAAATTGCCTTATCAATTAAAACCTTTCTCTTCCCGGAATTAAGTTGCTGAATGACAATCCTGGAGTCTAATGAACCTCCACTAGGACCTAATGCAGTAAAGAGAAGTGTTTTGGAATCAGGCAATAACTGCGGCCATGTATGTGCATTTTCTCCAAGGCTATCTATTACATATGTTATTTGTTTGGGTTCTCCACCATTAACTGAGACTCTCCAGATACCTTCAGAACCAAGCCCAGGAGAGAAGTAAACATACTCATCAATTCCCCAGGACAAACCTGGACCTGCTCCCTTTGAATATACCAAAGATATCGGGGACCCGGTGATACCAATCTTATAAATGTGACCGTCCTTTTCAAAGACCAATGATTGTCCATCAGGTGAAAATGCAACCTGAGTTGTTCTTTCAGTTCCTTCCAATAATTTCATCGAAAAGTCTGTAAGAGATCTTAATTGTATCCCTTTATCAGAACTGTAAGCAATAGTTCTGCCATCGGGTGAGATGGAAAAATAAGGATATTGCCCCCCCCCGTCCATTAAGATGGATTCAACTGGAATAGTTGAATAAGTGGTAATTTTATTAAAACTATCTGAACCGTGTCTTAACCATCCCCATAAACCTAAAATTCCAAAAATAAAGGTAATTAAGAAAAGTGTTATGGCCCATTTCTTGCCAAGAGCAAGTTTTTCGGTAATTGGTTCAGAAGGTTTTTCATTTGTAAAATGGCCGGCAGATAAATCAGGAACTGATTCTTTGAAGTCCTGGAACTCAATAACAGGTTGCTCCTGTTGGGCGATTTGCGTTTTCGACTCAGGGTTGAGGCAATAGATTATATCCTTTACTGCATTTGCTACTTTGTTAATCTGATCTCGATAATAGGTTTTAATGAGATTGTCGTGCGGGTGATCTTCATTGGCCCGCAAAGGTCGGTTGACCCCCGCTGACTTATAGATAAAATCAATTCCACGCAGAACTCCTCCAATTAATGATTCACATAATTTGATGTCATTAAAATCCAGCTCGTAAATACGAACAGGTAATACCCTGTTTGCAACATTGCCATTTGGCAATTTTACTTTTAGTCCGAACTGATCCTGAGAGGCTTGTTCTATAAATACCTTAAACTCATATTCCCAGGCAAATGATTTGGGATCGCAATAGGTACGCGAGATAATTGGAATAAAGATCAGGCATTTCAGCTTATCCTTCAAGGAGGCATCTACATCATGTGTCTCAAGAAGTCCATCATGAGGGTTGATGTCAAAATAAACGCTGATCTCTTCCTTGAATGTAGCTTCCAGTTCCTTCTTGAGGTTGTCAACAAACTCAGTTACCCAGCCATCGTACTTGTTGTCTTTCTGGCGGTAGCTGATGAAGATGTCGTAATTATATCCTTCGATGATGCTTGGCATCTGAGGATTATTTGTTTGAATATCAAAGGTAAACTATGTAATTGCCCTAGTCAAATTTATAATGATATCTAATTTAATATACAAAGTTCGACCTACTTTTTATGACAAATTGTTCTATGCGTCCCAAAGATTGTTCTCTGTGTGCCAAAATCAAACAAAAAGCCACCTGAAGTAGCTTCAAGGGACGAAAGGAAGTAAATCTTGATACTCAGTATATTGTTCGCTCTATAAAACAGTAAACCCTCGGACATCATCTCCGGGGGCTTACTTTATTACATCTTCACGTTATTTTTATCATTTCTGAGTTATACTGTTTTATTAAGCGGCGATCCTTCAGTGTTTAGTTTTCAAAAAGGCATAATTATCTTTGATAGTTTGCCCGAGTGAACCATCAAAAGTTTTAACATTCATCCCTGTGATAACATTATTTATACCTTGATTAATTACATCATCCTTATTGTTGCTACCTACGACTGTCCAATTTCTGGAAGTTGGGTCTAAAATTATTGATGCCCGATTGAAAGTAGCATTGGAAAAGTTATTCCCGAGAATAAGTCCATTCTCATTAAAAATGTCTGGCCAATATGCTTCTGCCCGTATCCCGTAATTGCTGATACCGGTGAATATGTTGTTGCGGATTACAGCATTTTGGGTTTCACGCAAGAAGATACCTCCACCTGCATTATCCGCATAGAACTGGTTGCCTTTTATTAAGGCAAGCATCGGAAGATTAATCTCAGGATATAATGCAAACTGATGGTCATGAATCCATATACTCATGTAGTAGCCTTTCTTATTGAATGAATTTCCCTCAATATATAACGATGGTGATTTAGTCTGAGTTTCTGGACCATAAGGATAGTTATCTACATCCAGACCATAAGACCATTCTGGTATATTAAATGTATTGTCAGTCACTGATATTTCCACATTAATATCATCCCAGAAGCAGGCAGATTTAAGGCAGTTTGTGTAAAAATTTCCATTATTTTTGGTACCATTGACAAGTTTGCCTTCTTTAATGTAGGACATACTTGCTCCATAACCAAAAGTATCAAAAGTACAATTGGTAACTGTAATATCTATATTGGAACGCCTCCAGGAAGCACTGAGGTCATCCTGAGTAGCCTGCAAACCAAAGTAGCAATTAAAGTCGTCGTTATACCAACGACCAATAAATTCGACATTGTCGATTGATGCTTTTATATAACTGTTTTCGGGATCAGGGTCAAAACCATAACTGTAATCTGAAAAAAGCAGCAGCCCATACAAAGCTAGATCTGGACTGCATGCTCCTCCCGCGGGCGTCTGAAGGGTCATATTATTTAATTTTACATCACCGCTGATGAATTTAATAAGGAAAGGAAATTGGCCGCTGTTCCAAATAGCATCACAGTCAAGTCCTGTATTTGCAATGATTATCGTTTTTCCTTTCCCTGCTCCTATGAACGATCCGAAGAAATCTTGCACCTCGATAAAACCGAGGTAAAATTCCCCTTCGGGAAGCTGTACAACAGATCCGGGACCTGCTAATTTGGCATCAATAAATGCCTGCTTAAGGATATCGGTGATATCAGTGCCACTGACTGCCTCTACCAAAATTACCTCACCACAATTGGCTGGAGCTTTTTTCAGATAATAATCCGACTGATCAGAAATTGACTGGTCTGATTTTGAGCAGGCAATCAGCATGCAAATGCCTGCAACAAGAAATACAATTTCTTTTTTTGTTTTCATAACTGGTAGATTTTAGTTAGTAATGAAAAATATATACGATATAAATCCAGCCCTATGATTTACTAACCTGATACAAATACAAAGTTCGACCTATATTTTGTAACGGACTTTGCTTAGCGTTCCAAAATTTGTTCTCTGTGTGCCAAAATCAACAAAAAGCCCCAGATCGGGTAAGCTTACATGTCACTCCCAATCAGACATGTATCATGGCTTTCATTACCCCGTCCCGATACCCGGCAACCAGCTCAAAAGCCTTTCCGGCATCATCAAGACTGAAGGTGTGCGTCTGCATCCTGTCAGGACTCAACCGGCCGTCAGTTATCATCTCAAGGGTTTCCCGCACAACCCCGTTCTGGCGCCTGACATTCAGAATTGAAATCTCCTTCCTCCGCAGGTCGTCAACGTCAAAACCCCATCTGCTGAAAGATGGAATTCCAACGATCATCAGTCTGCCACCTGGTTTTAAAAGATGTACGGCCTGATCTGCTGCCTCCTGCTGCCCGCAGCATTCAAAGACAACATCAATTTGCTTAGGCTCTTCCAATAAGATCTCTCTGACAATATCACATTTTTCAGTATTGCCGGTCCATTGTGCACCCATCTCAGATGCAAGAGCCAGACGTTCATCTATTTTGTCAGTCATGTAAACTCTCTCAGCACCGAGAGCATTTGCAGAAAGCATTACACTTATACCGATCGGTCCGGACCAAGGATTGCTACGGATTTACCTGCCAGAGGGCCGGCAGATCTGACGGCATAAAGGCCAATGGCAAGCGGTTCTGAAAGTGCTGCCTGATCAAGTGTCATGTTTTCAGGTATCGGAAAACAGCTTGCCCAGGGCATGACAATAAACTCAGAAAGGCACCCTTCCGACTGCCCCGGGCATCCGAGGAATTTAAGATTTCGGCAGGTATGGTGGCGTCCGGCTTTGCATTGATCGCAAGTATGGCATGGCATGGCAGGATCAATGGCTACCCTGTCTCCGGGTTTCAAAGTTCTGACTGCATGACCTGTTTTTTCTACTACACCGGCTCCCTCATGTCCGAGGGTGAATGGAAATTGCACCACCTGGCTTCCGATATTGCCGGTGCGGTAATAATGAATATCAGACCCGCATACCCCGACTGCTTTCATCCTGATAAGCACGTCATCAGGATTCTTCAGCTCCGGCATTGGCTTGTCTGCAATCTCTATCCGCTTCAAGCCGGTCAGGACCATTGATTTCATAATCCGGGGAAAGAGGAGTTAATAAGAAATGTAAGTTATGACAATTTTGGCTGCACAGTGCCAAAATCTTTCACAACATGTCCGGTAATTATTATTGGGCCAAAGATGATCTAAAGGTCAATATTTCCTGTTCTTAATTGCCAGGTACCGGGTTCTTGCCTCCTCAACATCTGCTTCGAGAGCTATATATATTCTTGTCCTGTGGTCAATTATAACTTCCTTCAACTTCGAAAGGTCGGGTGATTTGAATACTACTGGTTTTCTTTCCATATTGTTTTTTGAATTTTCAAAAAAAAAGTCCCGCACCTGGCGGGACCAAATTCTTAAATGACTATAAGAGATAAACTACGCAAGTTTAACATTTACTGCATTTAATCCTTTTTTACCCTGCTCCAGATCAAAGGTCACCACATCGTTCTCTTTAATGGTTCCCTTTACTCCCGTTGAATGTACAAAATACTCTTTTGGTGAATCTTCCTCTTTAATGAAACCGAAACCTCTGGCTTCATTATAGAATTTTACTGTTCCTTTACTCATTATTTGTTTTAGTTAATTGGCCCAATATACGATTAATTATCGGGATATTTTATTTATTTTCAATTAATTATATATTTCTCAGTCAACTCCGCGGCAGGAGGTGCAAGTAAAAACGAACTGGTTTACAAGGCTGACCGTCTATCAAATCAAATAAAGAAACCCGGGAATTGACCTCCCGGGACTCTGTTATTCTGATGGTACCTCAATGTAAAAACGTTACATCACCGGCCATATCAAAATATAAGCCGTCAGCATATCTGCCGTTCACCTTCCAGACATAAACGCCCTGTGAAGGCAAGACGCCCGTCCTCACAATAGCCATCCCACCCTTTATGCAGATCATCACTTTCATAGATTAACACCCCCCACCTGTTAAATATCTGAAGCCTGTATTCAATCACATTCTCAAAAAACGGCCTGAAAACAAAGTCCATTTCCGGATACAGGCCCTCATTCCATTGCCCCCCTGTGGGTCCCGCTTCGTTCCATTTGAACACATTGGGAAATTTCAGCTGGCCGGTCTTCCATTCAACGATGACCGGTGTCTCCAGCATGGCTAAATCGACACATCCCTCTGCCGAAGTTACCGTAAGATTAACCGTGTAAGTTCCCGGGGCTTCATACTTGTGAAAAGGATTTTCTTCTGTGGAGGTCAGGCCGTCGCCAAACTCCCATAAATAAGAGTCACCATAATATGAGTAGCTGTAAAAAACAACAACCTGCTCATTGTTAACGACATTAGTCGGGTAGGCGTCAAAAATTGCCGTGGGATTCTGGAACACCCTGATAATTCCGTTGTGGATTGTCTCTCCTGCAATATTGTACACGGTTAACTTAACTATGTAATTGCCTGGTACATAATATGTATGAGCCGGGTTTTCTTCAGTTGAAAAAACATTGTCACCAAAGTCCCATACATAGGATTCGCCGTAGACACTCAGGTTAGTAAACTGAACTGTAAGGGGGGAACAGCCAACCGTGTCAGGAGAGAAATCCGCAATCGGCATTGGCGGCATAGATACGCTTATATTCACGGAATCCTTTGCCTGGCAACCCCACCGGTCTGCCGGTATTTCATACGTAATGACATGGGTGCCAATCCCTGCAGCATCAGGATAAAAAATATTTCCTGCAACTCCTGTGCCTGACCATATCCCTCCTGCAGGGGTAGCAGATAATGTTACCGGAGGACTGTTAACATACTGCGGATCCACTTCAGCTATTGTAATAGCAGGGTTAGGCATGACGGTAATGATGGTACTGTCTGTATCCATACAATCCGGGTTTATTATATTGTATATGATCAGATGGTTCCCGATACCTGCAAGCACAGGATTGAATGTATTTCCCACAACTCCCGGTCCTGACCATATTCCGCCCAGGTCATGAGCCGTCAGTGTTATTTCCCGGCTGTCTTCGCAAAGCGTATCCACAGGTGTTATTGTGGCGTCAGGTGTTGCGACAGTCAGAACAGTTTCATCAAAATCCGAACACCCGTTAGCATCAGTTATGCTGTAGGTTATTACATGGTTTCCCGATCCGGTCAGTGAAGGATAAAAAATGTCTCCCACAACTCCGGGTCCTGACCAGACCCCTCCTGTATCACGCGCCACAAGGGTCAGCTCCGGGTCTGAGGAGCAGACAATTCCTTCTGTAAGAATAGTTGCATCAGGCACCGGTACAACTGTAATTACTGTCTGATCGGCATCTCGGCAACCGTCGGCATTTATGATTTCATACTGTATTGTATGGTCTCCCGGTCCTGATAATGACGGATCGAAAATGTCTCCGGTGACCCCGTTTCCTGACCAGACCCCGCCCCGGTCATGGGCAGTCAGGGTGACGGGAGCGGCATTTGCACATAATGTGTCGACAGGTGTTATTGTGGCGTCAGGATAGGGTACAATCAGAATAATTGCAGTTGTTACCACAGGCGGATGATCACCGTTCAGACGGTCCCGGGGGCCTCCGGGGATAGTGGGATCATCATAGGGATTACAGTAATTCCAGTTACGCAGGGTTACTTCAAAATACTGCCCTATCAACTTATCACTGGCAACGTTGAGGACATCCGACCACACGCCTGAGCCAGTGACCGGACCCGGCAATGTAACTACATTACCGGTATAGGGAAAAGTACGTGATCTCCCGTCTACCGTAACCGGTATTCCTGTCATTGTGATATCAGTTCCGTATATCCATTGTATCCACCTCGTGTTGACATTAGGATTGTCTCTCTCCTGCGGCGGAACACAGTTGAACAGGGTCAGGTCCTGAAAACGGACATTTGCACTGTTCCCGAAGCAAATCGGATAAACTTCGGGATTAATATGCATCTCTCCGCCATTATGATCGTCATCATCCCATACCGTCACAATCTGTTCCTGGGCGGATGAAGTGCAGAGCACTCCGTTAACTATCAGGGTTGCCTGGGGATGGTAATTGCATATATCTCCACTGGATGTGTATGTATTGGTGGCTGTCGCCCGGAAAATTCCGGGGCCGACGCGAAATGCAGGTACAGTTACTATTGTACCGTTATTCCAGTCAAATCTTATACTGACCGGTGTGCCGGCATCAGTGACACCTGTATAACTTACATCCCATGTTGCGGTTACCGGAGAACATAATTTATCCGGGGTAATGTTATTGGCCTTTGAAATAATAGTACAATTTTGCCCCGAAATGTTAACCGATAGAACCACAAAAAAGGCTGGCAGACACCATTTTTTCATGACTCTGTGATACTTCACTCTCAAACGTAGCAATTGTTAAACGGACGTCCTGCCCTTTCTGTTACAATATCGGCACAGTATTTAGTAGCCGGTTATCAATTAAGGGTCCTTTGCAATCAATGTTCAGGAGGGCATGAAGAGATGAATTTTCTTGCAATTATAACTCCGGGAATCCTTCTTTTCTCTTGACATCAATCCTATTTAGGCTTAAATTTGAGAATGAAAAAAACGGTTCTTATTCTTACACTCTTTGTTTTGTCTGTATTACCATCTTACAGTCAGACAGATACAATCAACGGGAAACCGGAGGAGGAGAAATCTGCCAGGAGGTACCTCTCGCTTTTTGAACAGGATGACATTCTTGAGGTCTCACTGCGGTTTGATCTGTCCGGATTCCTTAAAAAGCCGGACAAGAACCAGTCGTTTGACGGGATCATGACCTTTCATTTCAGTGAAACAGATACCCTGGACAGGAAGGTTACAATAAAGTACCGGGGGCAATCGCGATACGAGAGATGCCGGCTCCCGCCGATGCGGATCATTTTCAAACAACCGGTTTATGAAGTCTCCGATTCGGCCAGGATCAAGAAAATGAAGCTCGTCAACCAATGCCAGTCGGGAGCATTGTATGATGATTATGTAATTAAGGAATGCCTTGTTTACAAACTGTATAATGTTATCACCGACACATGCTTCCGGGTCAGACTGCTTAAGGTCAATTATATCGACACGGAAAAGCAAAAGAAACCGGTTGTTCAGTACGGGATTTTCATCGAACCGGAAGAACTCCTGGCGAAACGGACAGACATTATTGAGGTCAAAACAAGAAGTCTGACACAGAAGAATATGCACCCTTTAATGATAGACCGGATTGCAATCTTCAATTATATGGTTGCCAACTGGGACTGGTCAGTACCCGGTCAGCATAATATTTCTGTTTTTTCATCGGCGAAATATGATCTTGCCGGATTTGGCATACCAGTTCCGTTTGATTTTGACCTTACCGGTATCGTGAACGCCGATTATGCGATCCCGCCACCCGGAATAGGAATCGAGACAAACCGCGACCGTATGTTTACAGGTATCTGCCGGACCAGGGAGGAATATAAGGCAGAACTTATGATGTTCCTGGATAAAAAGGATGAATTCTATTCGGTAGTTGATAATTACCCATACCTGGGTAAAGCCTCAAAAAGGGATATTATTACCTTTCTTGATCAGTTCTTTTCTCAGCTGGAAAAACCAAGGTCACTTGACAACCTGATCGACCTCCTGCTTGAGGAATGCAAGCAACTTTAGGCTCAGCCCTCATAATAGACATTCAGCACAGCAGTCTTTTCCTTGTAGTTAACCCTGCGGATTCTGACCTTCTTTACATCGAGCCCTGTTATTGCTGCAACATCGGCCAAAAGTTCCTTCTTATTCTCTGGCTTGAGCATTTCAAGGTTATCATACACAATAGGATGCGAAATGTACCTGTCCTTTTTTTCGAGCAGTGCCTCAAGAACAAATGCAGAGCCAATGATTATCATGTCAAAAACCAGGATCCCCAGGGTAGGAAACTCTCCCCTGAGATCAATAGAGTTTAAGACAGAAATTGCAATGACGGCAAAAAGATATGCCATGTTCTTTACGTCAAAGCTTATTGTGCGCAGATTAAGGATTGTGAAGATTGCAAACAGTCCGATGGCCATCTGAAACTGCATTGACACTATCTTCAGCATGGCACCTATGAAGAAGATCACTATTCCCATCATGAAAAAGCCGAACAGGTAGTCTGCCTTTCTGGAGAACCTGTAATATACTACCCTCAGGAGCAGGAAAAGAAAAATAAGGTTGATTGCAAACCTCTCGATAATTGCCAGAAAGTCCGGGTTATTCAAGTTAAAGAAACCTGTAGTCATAGTCGTGGATTTTATGTATTAGAAGTTCTTGCAGCTGTTCAGGAAGACATTCAGAATCTTTTGCTTGCCCGTACATTGTTCGTAAAACGTATCCAGATAATATATCATATCCTTTTTCTGCTTCTCATCCAGGTAAGGGAATTCGTTTATTATCCCGTAAAACACTTCTTTTTTCTGCAGGAATTCTTCCAGGTCTTTCTGATAGACCTCCCTGCTCCGGCACACTCCGAGGAAAATGCGTTCACGGATGGAAGTGGTACCGGTTATTTTATCATCGGGAATTGCATAACTGGCATCCACCAGTCCCGTGAAGTCAAAGTCATACGGCACTGCTACAGCGAGGTAGACGCTGTCAATTTTAAGCGATTTAAACGTTTTTATGTTATGCTGATTTGGCACTGCCCAGTCAAAGTTCCCTATCATATAATTGAAAATAGCAATCCTGTCAATAATATTGGGATAGATGGTTTTCTGATTCAGAGCCCGCGATTCGATCTCAACGGAATTGGTCCTGGCAGCCAGCATATCCACCGGTTCAATAATAAACCCAAACTGAGTGAAAGGCTTTTTCTTGTTTTCCGAATCCACATAGTTGATTGTCAGCAGTCTCACCCTGAAGCTGGTATCAGTCATGGCACTGAACATTTTGTATATCAGGTACTCTTTCAGCACATACTTTTCACTTACACTGCCCGAGCTGCACTGAGACACCATTTTGATCTTCCTGATACTGTCCAGGTCTGAATACCCGAAATCTGCATTTTTCAGGTTCAGTTCCAATGGAGCATAATAGCACTCAACGTTTCGAAATATCCCCCTGGTCCTGAGTTTTATGTCCCTCGTCAGGGAATCTGCAGTGCCGGGATGAAAGGTAATCTTGCCTTTCATGTAATCTTCCTTCGGTTTGGTCCTGAGGTAAGTGGTAAGATTGAACTGCAGTGTGATCTCCAGGGGCGTTTCGTCTTCAAAGAGCCCGAAACGGGTATCTGAAGTATCCCGGGTTAAGGACTGTGCAACGGAACTGTTGCTCTGACAAACAAGAATTAAAACAAAAAAAACAATTAAATGACTGCGATCGAAGACCCTCTTTTTCATAAAAACAACTTTAGAGATGATTGTCCGGACTGATGCCTGATTTTCCTGTATTTAAAGTAAATATATGAATTGTTGTAATTCAAGTCAATAACATAACAATAATAATCTCTCTGTGTTCATGACCGGCAAAACAACCAGTAAGATCCAAAATTACATTAATGAATTTAACTGTTTAATACATGCACAATTGTTTTACAGGGGTGATTTCACTGTGCAAATAATAAGAAATTACTGAAAGTACCTGGTCCGGGAAGAAATATTAACTTTCCGGAACAAAATCAGGAGTCAAATTGTATTCCATGTATGATAAACGATTTTAATTAAAATAGTACGGTATGAAGAGGCAACTGGTATACCTGGTAATATGCGTGTTGATCAGTCCGGTCCTGTCTGCAGCCTCCCTTTCAGAAGGAAGAGACAGCCTCGGTATTAATGACGGCCCCTATATTTCACGTTTGAATGATACCCTTAAAGTCGTGTGGATTGAAAACAGTCTGCTCAGGGAGAAATATCTTTTGCCCGGAGACCGTTCCGGGGTAAAGATCTCACAAATTCAATCAGCTGATTACGACGAAATTATGAAGGTGTTCAGTGAAAAGCCTGACTACCGCCAGAGTTTCAAAAAGGTCGACAGTATTGCTGTCATAACCGATGTTCACGGACAGTACGGCATTTTGCTGAATCAGCTGATGGCTAACGGGATAATCGACAAGAGCCTGAACTGGAAATTTGGCAGGGGACACCTGGTTTATCTTGGTGACGCTTTCGACAGGGGTGATATGGTAACAGAAGTCCTGTGGTACCTTTTCAGCCTGGAGAAACAGGCTGCCAGAGCCGGCGGGATGGTCCACTTCATACTTGGAAACCATGAGCTGATGATCCTTGAGGAGGACCTGAGGTTCATTAATCCAAAATATAAGGATGTTGAGGCAATTACAGGTATAAAGTATTCTGACCTCTTCTCCGAAAACTCGGTTCTGGGTAAATGGCTCCGCTCGAGACCGGTAATTGTTACTATAAACGACATCATTTTTGTTCACGGAGGAATTTCACCTGACCTGGTTCACAGGAATCTGAATATCAAACAAATCAACCAGGAATTTTCTGACAGCATCGTTGGAAGGGACATATGGTCCGCCGGAGAAAATGAAGAACTGATTTTTTTAGCAGGAGACAATGGGCCATTATGGTACCGGGGATATTTTACGGATTCGACTTTCACGGAAAGCAGCCTTGATTCCATATTGCTTTTCTATGATAAAGCTCATATTGTTGTCGGACACAGCACCCATAAGGATATCAAGTCACTTTTCAACAATAAAATCCTGGGAATTGATGCCGGCATAATGTATGCTCAGCCGGGTGCAATGCTTATTTACAGGGAAGGCTGCTTCTATAAAGGTTCTTTATCAGGCAAAAGGGACAGATTATAGTTGAACCGGATAAGCGTTGCTTCTGCGTGTCTTCCTTCGTTCGAAATAAACATGTCTCCGTTCTTCATAAAGGTGATTCCCTCAGGTTGTGGAAACAGATCTTTGTCCAGTCTTTCGAGGTATTCAATATTGCCGTTCATATCAAAAACCAGGAGAAGCCTTTCCGTACCCGATAATACGTATAACCTGCCCGATATCGGGTGAATGCTTATTGCGGAGATCTTCAGCTTAATATCAGGTTTTTTCTCCTCACCTTTCTTGCCCTTCACTGGCACCCTGATATTGTTTTCAATGGCAAATCTTTCGATCATCTTTATATCAAGCCTCAAAACAGCACCTTTGATCAGCTTTTTTGAACCCAGATCAAAACCATATATAAACCGTTTGTTTTTGTTTTCCGGATTATCATCAGAGATCTCTTTAGGCACTATAAGGAGTCTGTTATTCTTCCGGTCATAACAGAGGCCTTCAGTGTTCCTGCCGGGGATGCCGGTCGGATAAGAAGCGCTTTTAAAATTGGCGGAGCTGAAATCTTTGATTTCGATCAGTAATTCATCACTGCGCATTACCCAGAGCGTTTTTTCAACCCGGACTATATCCTCATAATCCCCCACTGACCCGAAGGCAAATTGCCTGACTATCTGATTTTTATTTATATCGTAGAAAAAAAGAATTCCGTGTTCATCCTGGATGCATGCAATCGTTGAAGCATCCGTCTCAGTCATACCCGAGATTTCATAAAGAGCGGGAGGCAGAACATATACCTTGTCGGGAGCAGACAGATCATACTCAATTCTCTTTACAGTATTCCCGCTCTGACAGTCTGCATGACTGTTCACGAAAAATATATTCGTCAGAAAAATAAACCCGTAAAAGAATGCTTTCATTCGGCAGATGCATATTTAAGCATCAAAGATACTGACAATTTATCTGCGAGGCAGCTCTGATGGTGAAGTATAAACCAGCTTGCCTGCCCTGCGCACACCCTGGTATTCAGCAGTCACGATATACACACCCGGAGCAATTCCTGTTTCCCGAAGGCTCAGCTGCGTATCGTTTTCAAGTTCCCTTATAAGAACGGTATTACCGTCAAGTGATGTTACCGTCAGGGTGAAAGTACCCGAAACCTGCTCATCAATATGAATGGTTACAACATCTGATGCCGGGTTCGGAGAGATTGCCAGCTGGCCCCTGGTCAGATCATCCGGCACCGTTCCGGCAGAGGTTGATGTCTCATCATCTGCAAATGGTGAACCGCCAATCTTAATCGAGCTCTTCCAGTATCCGTAATCATTCGGGTCTCCGGTCGGCAGTGGTGTGTTTGCAGAAAGAGAATTCCCGTCACCGTCGGCACTTAAGGGCCACGGGAAGTCGTCTGAGTATGAAAAGGAGAGTATTTTGCGGGCAGTTCTGTCATTGATGAGAATGAATTCGCCGGCATTGGAAAGGTTGCCCTGAAAGTTACCGCTTGCATTCATGCCGTAGTATTCATAAAATGCTCCGGGTTTCGATGCCACAACATAAAAGGCTTTCGGCGGCAGTATCGACCCCTCCGGCACAGTAAAATAAACCGCCGTATCAATTGTCACTCCCGAGAGGTTGACAGCGCTGCTTCCCGTATTTTTCAGTTCCAGGAACTCAAGATCTTTCCCGTCAACAGTGTCCGTCCCGTTGATCAGGTCGGCAGGGTGATAATGCACCTCTGTCACTTTCAGGTTTGAATAATCTTCATTGCCTGAGGAAAAGCTGATTTCCTTCAATGGGCTCCATGTCTGGCCGTTGACAATGCGCGACTTCAGAACGGTTGTTGCAGAGATATTGAGCGTGGTATTATTCGGGGCCGGGATTGCTGTTAAAGAAACAGCTCCGCCAATAACACGCGGATCGCTCCCATCGGTCGTGTAGTAAATCGCTCCCTGAGTGTTTGGGTTTACAAGCGAAATGACAACCGGGGACGAGAAAGTAACATCTTCAGTCAGTGCTGTTCCGTTTTCCCTGATAACAGTAGGCTCAAGGGAAGCATAGAGGCTTGCCGCTTTTAGCTGGTTAATTACAATTCCGGTACGCACCGGGAAGAAATAATTTTCGATATCTGCCACTTCAGGCAGCCAGTCGTCGATTTTGTTTCTGGGATTGACGGTCTTAGCATCACCCCATCGTGCTGATTCGGCAATGATTGCGGTATCGATCTGTTCTTTGCGTACCCTGAATCTTTCGAGGCAATTATCAGGATAAAAGACCCCGCCTGAATTAAATTGCCTGTATGCCCTGTCGGCGAAACGCAGACGGTATTCGGAATTTTCGGTAAGTTTCTGATGCAGCCACTGGGGCTGAAAATTATTTGCACCTGATGCGGTCATTGCCGGATCATTGATTGTCACCCTGTTTTCATATATTCCGTTGTGAACATAAATCGGATGGATTAACATCGAATGTTCCGAGTTGTGAGCAAAAAAAACAAAACCTCTGCCCTTGTTTTCCCTGTCGGAGATGGCATAGTAATTATTTGGCATACCGTTCGAGCTGAATGCCGATACAGGGGCATCGACATTGCCTGTATAAAAGATCACCATCATATAATCGATCAGGTTATCGATATCGACATATACCCTGGTATTTTTTAAAGGTTTGCCGTACTGATCCTTGCCTTCCAGGGCAAAATAATCAGCGTTCGATTTAAAGCCTTTGCTGCATCTGTTCCACAGATCCTGCCACGGTGCCATTGTTCCGTCAGTTGCCTCGTTGGAATAAGGCCAGGTTTCAACAGAAACCTTAATAACATCATAATCTTCCTCATTACCACCGAAATATGTCTCTGCATAGTCGGCCTGCGGACGTTCTTCAGTCTGATACAGTCCCCAGTACATCCCGTTGAGATAGAGATGATAATATCTTCCGCGGGCGTAAGGCTGCCCCATGTCGCGCTGCAGATCCCGGGAAAAAATGTCTCTCAGGAAGGTGTTATGCTTATCGCCGTCCAGGCTCCAGGAATAATTCTGCTCTGTCCGCAAATCGATCTTATCGAATTCCGAAGCGCCCTCGTCCCCGAAAAGAGGATAAACGAGTTTGCCCGGACCGTATTCCTTCCTGAAAAACAGGCGGAATGCATGTTTGGGATTGTTGCCCTGCCGGCTGTAGCCACCCCGGATGCGCACTCCTGCGTTGATCTGGAATCCTGCCGATTTGTCAGGATTAATTAATTCCAGGGAGCACTCTCGCTCCCACTGTTCACCGTGTGAATATGCATTCACGTAAATCCCTGATGAAGCACTGAACATATCAGCATTATCAGTTACCAGGGAAATAGTCGGTACTTCCAGCAGGCTCTCCTCCATCTGTGTTGTGTATCTCGGATCGTTCACAACATCACTGTCCATTTCCAGGTCAATGACCTGGTCATTTATGGAGGATGTCGGCCAGTTACCACCGGGGTGACCCTGTTTCAAAACTTTATCAATGAAAATGAATGATTTTGTCACCGGCCTGGATGGTGTAAATCCTTCCATAGCAAGGGAGGCACGTACAATGAAGACCGGAGTTTTTGCCCTTCCGGCAGTGCTTTCCGGGTCAACTGAAATTGCAACAGTTGAACCGCCTTGAACTGCCGTAGCGGATGTCTGGGGATTGCTTCCATCCAATGTATAGATGATACCGTGACCTGCGGCGTCTGTCTGAAGCGCCAGTGTAAAGGGATCGCTAAAGAAACCCGCCTCGTGGTCGAACGTAATTTCGAGTGAATTTGACACTTCCGCCAGAGATAGTGAAGCGCTGATCCCCACATCGAAATAAAAATCGGAGCTGTTAAGTGCAACATTCAGCCCCTGTACACAAAGCAGGTTTTCTCCTTCCTCAAGGTGAACATCAGAAGAGTCCAGTTTATACGTGACGACGGTGCCCGATTCATGGTTAGCAGTAGCCAGTGAGGCCGATGTCAGTCCGGCAGGTGCATTCTGTCGCAAAGCCTCAACACCGTTGATCCATATTACAAACCCGTCGTCATAATTTACTGTCAGGGAAATCTCTTTGATCCTGTCAATCGAAAATGCATTGAATGACGAGCGAAGGTACACCGTCGGATAAGAGTTCAGCATATCATTGAGCACTGTTCCCCCTGTGCCGTCGCCGTAACGGAACGGGGCACTGCCTGAACTCCAGCCCGAATCGTCGAAAGCCTCTGTCATCCAGTTACCGGCAAGGGTGGAGGCAGATGAGCCCTTCAGATACTTATAGGTCGAATTGAGATTGAACTGAACCTGCGCTTCCGTATTCCCGGTCAGGCATATGAAGAATACTAAACAGGCAAGGAGGTTGCTCCTTGATTTGTCAGGCGTGAAGATTGTACGGCGTATATTCTTGATTGAATAATTATGACTGACAGTAATCACAGGCTTCCTGTTTATGCAAAGATTAATAAAAACCCCGGTTAGTATCGCCGGGGCTTGTAAAAAATCACAGTGACAGTATGATATTAAAACAACACCAGTGCATCCCTTACAACCTGGGATGCCTGGTCAGTGGCATAAAGCTTCAGTCTCACACTGGGTATTGCATCCTGGAGAATATCGGTAATCGGACTGAAGGCATCCTTGGCTTCAGTCAGGGTTTTCATGTCATCGTACTCTTCAAGGGGGATGTACACATGGACCAGAAGCAGGTATTCTTCATTATTAATTCTTGTCAGGGCCTTGACAATTTTTGAGATCCACAATAAGGAAGACGTATTGAAATACTCCAGGCTAAGTCTCAAATTCGTTACAGGTTTCGGATCAAGAACATACTTATTCACCCAGTTCAGTACAGGCTCATAGATCTTTCCGGCATGCTCAGGCAAGGATTTACCGGCCAGTTTAAGTTCACCGGAAGAATAATTCAGTTCTATCTGCGGTGTTTTCAGTGTTTTCTCAATTGTCAGGTTTCTAAAATCGTTCATGGCCTTCTTCCCTTAGCAACAAAAAATATTTATCATTTTAATTATTAAACATATCCAAAAATAGAGATTGCTGCCCGAAGTACATGCACCCTTCATCAAAAACTAAAGTACGATTATCAACTTATTCGTGCGTTCGTCACCGAATTGCTGAAATTGCCATTTTTCCGAAGCGTAACTGTGGTCATACCCATACCGGCCCCCATTTCAGGGGTTTTTCTGCTGCTCTGAATATGCACATTACATTATACTAAAAAACTTTTCCGGGCATGGATTATTGAAATGTTATGGATTAAACTTGCAAATATTTACGACAATTGTCGTATTTATTATGACATATTTCGTATATTTGAAAAAAACAGATCAGTCATGACGAAAGCTATGTCTCTCTTACCCGATGTTTCAATGGACAATGTTGATGACAACACAATACTGTTTGTCATCAGGGAAGTACGTAAGGGAATTGCTTACAACAGTTTTACCAGCGCTGCAAAGAATGTTCCTCTGACAATGAAGGAATGGTCAGACATACTTGATCTTTCAGAACGTACTCTCCAGCGGTACAAAAAAGGTAAAAGAGCATTCGATACGCTGCAGTCAGAAAAGATTGTCCAGGTCACACTATTAATAAGGTATGGCAGGGAGGTCTTCGGAGACGAAAAAAAATTCAATCTGTGGCTGAACACGGAAAATCTGTCTCTCGGTAATGTCAGGCCAAAAGAACTCCTTGACAGCAGTTTCGGGATAGATCTTTTGAAGGATGAGCTGACCCGCATTGAACACGGTATCCTGGCATGATTGTCTACAGGCTCAGCAAGTCGAAGTATTCTGCCGATTTTTCGGGCAAAGGAGCTGAGAAGTCAGGAGGTCGCTGGAACAGCAAGGGTGTCGCCATGGTCTATACAAGCACCAGCCGCGCCCTGTGTACCGCTGAGGTGGCTGTTCACCTGCCGCTGGGGATAGTACCTGCAGATTATGAACTGGTGACACTGGAGATTCCCGATGATTTAATAACTGAAGCCGGCATATCTGATCTTCCGGCCGACTGGCGTTCGTTTCCGCATCCTGACTCAACCCAGAAGCTGGGCGACAGGTTTATTCGTGAAGGCAAATTCCTGGCGCTGAAAGTGCCTTCGGTCGTTGTTCAGGGTGAATATAATTTCCTCATCAATCCGGGGCACGAAGCGGCAGCAAGGATCAGGGTAGTCAGCAGAGAGCCGTTTCTGTTCGACAAACGGCTTTTTATCAAATAACCAGGTGCCTTACTTTTTCGCTGGAGGCATATCAGTCCTGTACTGAGGAAAAGCCCGGTCATAATCAGTCATTGATCTCCTGACCACCTCCTGAGCTTCCTCCCTGCCGTAGATTTCCTCAATTGAAACATGCCGCTTCTCTCCGGGCAGGTCTTTATAGGTAAGGAAATAGTGCTTCAGTCTTTCAATGGCTACCGGAGGGCAATCGGCTATATCGTTATAACCGCCGTAGACAGCATCACTGTCAAGAACGGATATGATCTTATCGTCGGCCTCATTACCGTCAATCATCCGGAATCCTCCGATTGGTCTTGCCCGCACAAGTATATCACCGTGGGCAATGTCTTTCTCTGTCAGAATGCAAATATCCATCGCATCACCGTCGCCTTTGATGCCGGTAAGTCCTGTGCGGTTCATGCAGCGAAGGGCTACCTCCTCACCTGTCAGTGTCCGGGGTATAAAGCCGTATAAGGCCGGTACGACGTTCGAAAATCTCTGCGGCCTGTCGAGCCTCAGATAACCTGAGGCTTTATCCATTTCATACTTGACAGTATCTGTGGGCACCATTTCAACATATGTCATGACTGTTGCGGGTGCATTCTCCCCTATGTCAATCCCGTGCCATGGATGTGACCGGTAAGGGCAGCACTCTTTTTTGCTTTCTGTTGTCATAGGATTGTCGGTGGTCGGTTGTTTTCCGTTTTCGGTTTTCGGTTTTCAGTTGTCGGTTAAATTGAAAATCATCCGAAGTTCTTAGATTCCAAGATAATAGCCAATAAGATCCGAAGGAGTGTCATTCAGTATCGGGAGGCTGGGGAGGCGGTAGAAATCAGTGGCCGACGAGCCTGTCACGTTGCGTTCTGAGGTGCGTATGTAACGGTATCCGTTACGCTGAGCTCCGGCAATGATATCCGGATCACCTGCGCCGTCGCCAAACGGAAGGGCAAATGCACTGACGCTGCCGGGAATATGAGCATCAATCATACGTTTTGATCCGCCAAGTTCCTCATCGAGGTAGGCATCGTAAGCAGCGCCGGCACCCAGGGCCGCCTTCTTTGCAAGGAGATACTGGTGCGACGCTGAGTGAGACCCGAATGAAAAAGGATTTTCACCGTTACTGTCCATATAACGGCTCATGAGCTCCACCTCATCCCATGTCAGAAATGAATTCATTCCAATCTTCGAGGTCCAAAGGAAGAATGTGGCTTTCATCCTGTACTGTTTCAGCAATGGTAATGCCAGCGTGTACCACGAGTGGTCTCCGTCATCGAACGTGATAATGGCAGCGTCCGAAGTAAGTTTTTTTTCTCCCGAGACTATCTTTTCCAGCTCCCCAAAATCAATTACAGTAACATTGTTTTCATTCAGCCATACCAGGTCATCTTCAAAATCTGCAACGCTTCGCTCATACAGGTTCCCGGGCTCACCCTCCGAGATACGATGGTACATAAGGATGATTACCTCACCGGTTGCCGGCTCAGGTTCATGGTTGCACCCTGAAAGCGCCAGCAGCAATAAAAACAGATATGGTAAGAGCCTCTTCATGCGATGTTGTCGGGTGTCAGTTTTCGGTTATCGGTTATCGGTTCTTAATATAATAACTCTCAATTCTATAGTTCTATTGTCCAACTGCCCCCTGCCCCATGCTCCACTTGCCCCTTGCTCCTTGCTCCATGCCCCATGCTCCCTGCTCCATGCCCCATCCTATCGTCCTTGCACCATCCGCCGCAGACCCTCGATCTCATCACGCAGCCGGGCAGCCTCAATGAAGTCAAGCGCTGCCGCTGCCTTCTCCATTGCCTTGCGGGTCTTCTCCATTGCCTTCTCAAGCTGCTCCTTCGACATGTATTTTATCACCGGATCAGCAGCCATATCAATCGTTTCGGGACCTGTATATGCCCTGACAGGTTCACCCTTGCGGCCGAGACCTATCAGCATGGTTCCGCTCTTCCTCACTATCTGGCGGGGTGTTATGCCCATCTCCTCGTTGTACAGTGTCTGCTTTGCCCTGCGCCTGTTCGTCTCGTCGATTGTCTGCTTCATCGCCCCTGTTATCCTGTCGGCGTACATCACCACAAGTCCGTTCAGGTTCCTCGCGGCACGTCCTGCTGTCTGGGTCAGTGCCCTGCCTGACCGCAGAAAGCCTTCCTTGTCTGCATCAAGAATAGCCACAAGGGATACTTCTGGCAGATCAAGTCCCTCGCGCAGCAGGTTCACCCCCACAAGCACATCAAACTCCCCTGACCGCAAGCCTTCAAGGATCGCGACACGCTCCAGCGTCTCGACATCGGAATGAATATACCGGCATTTAATGTCAAACCGGCCGAGATATGTATTCAGCTCCTCCGCCATACGCTTAGTCATGGTTGTGACAAGCACCCGCTCTCCTGCCGCTGAACGGTGCCGGATCTCCTCCATCAGGTCATCAACCTGGTTACGACTGGGCCTGACCTCTATAGGAGGATCCAGCAGTCCCGTCGGACGGATGACCTGGTCGACGAAGATACCTTCACTCTTCTGCATTTCATAATCAGCAGGAGTGGCACTCATATAAATCGTCTGCCCTGTCAGCGACTCGAACTCCTCAAGATGGAGCGGCCTGTTGTCTAGGGCCGAGGGAAGACGGAACCCGTACTCCACCAGGGTTTGCTTGCGCGAATGATCACCCCCGTACATGGCACGTATCTGCGGCACGGTGACATGACTCTCGTCTATCACTGTGATGAAATCCTTCTGGAAGCAGTCGATCAGGCAGAAAGGCCTGGTACCCGGCTCCCTCCCGTCGAAGTAGCGTGAGTAGTTCTCAATGCCGCTGCAGTATCCCAGTTCCTTTATCATCTCGAGATCATACTGCACCCTCTGCTCAATGCGTTTAGCCTCCTCAGGCCTTCCGGTATCCCTGAAGTGCTTCGACTGAAGCACCATGTCATCCTGTATCTGACTTACAGCCTGGTTAATGCGTTCCCGTGTCGTCACGAAGAGGTTGGCGGGATAAATAACATACTCCTTCAGCTCGTCCCTGCGGATCCCGCTGAGCGGATCAAAGGTAGAGATCTCCTCTATCTCATCCCCGAAGAATACTATCTTCAAACCTATATCGGCATAAGCCGGAAAAACATCCACCGTGTCTCCCCTGACCCTGAAAGTACCATGCCTGAATTCAATCTCATTACGCGCGTACAGGCTGTCTACCAGCTTTCTCAGCAACAGGTTGCGGCCCATTTTCTTCCCCTGTATAACATGCACCGTATTCGACCTGAAGTCATCAGGATTGCCTATTCCGAAGAGGCAGGAGACGGAGGAGACAACAATGACATCACGCCTGCCGGAGAGCAGCGAGGAAGTGGCGCTCAGACGCAGCTTCTCCAGCTCATCATTGATGGCAAGGTCTTTTTCAATATATGTATCCGTAACCGGCAGGTAGGCTTCAGGCTGGTAGTAATCATAGTAGGAAACAAAATATTCGACGGCGTTACCGGGGAAAAACTGCCTGAACTCACCGTAAAGCTGTGCCGCCAGTGTCTTGTTATGGCTCAGCACCAGCACCGGCCTCTGAAGCTGCTCAATTACATTGGCTATCGTAAATGTCTTGCCTGATCCGGTCACGCCCAGCAGGGTCTGAAAGGGCACACCCTGCCTGAAACCTTCCGTCAGCTGACGTATAGCTTCAGGCTGATCGCCCGTGGGAACGAAATCTGATTCCAGTCTGAATTCCATGATTTGAATTACAGACAAAAATAATGATTCGTGTTCATCATTTATGTCACCGCGAAAGCTTTTAACAGTACCCTAATTGTCAGCAAGTTGTGCAATGCATCTTTTTATTATTTTTGTACATCTCCGGTTCCATGCACAGCATTAGGCAAAAATACCTGCTTGTTTTCTCCTTTCTCATTGTTATTTCGCTGCTTCTTCCACAGGCAAATCTCATCGCACAATCGACAATTGTCACACACTATAATTCGGAAGACGGCATTGCTCATGACAATGTCCGGGACATCGTCCGGGACAGCAGCGGTTTTATGTGGATGGCTACATGGGATGGCCTGACAAGGTATGATGGCACAGATTACAAAAACTACTACCACAACCCTGAAGATTCAACCACAATCCCTTATTTTTCTGTTTCCAGGGTGGTAATTGATTCCCGCGACAATCTGTGGGTGGTTACTGATGACCGTAAGATAAGCACCCTGAATCGTGCAACTGACGAGTTCACTATCGTAAATAAACTTGAGAATCACCCCCTGTCAGATGTATATGCCATTAGTACAGGGCCTGACGGCTGCGTCTATTTCCTTCTCAAGGATAATTTATTGAAATATGACGCGATAACAGGAGAAACCCTTTCTTTCACTTTTTCGGGAGATAAGTCAGACAGCCTGGATTATGCCTATGGCATAAATAACCTGGTTTTTGACAGGGATTGGGGCCATATCTGGCTGACAGGACCATCAATCATTGAGCTCAATCTCATAAAAGGTGATGACGGCGGTAACGGAAAAGCAATCGTCAGCAGCATCAACCGGTTTGAAAGAAGAAATGACAGGATCGGGATTTTTTTCGCAACGTCAGGTCAGGGCAGGGTTACCCGTGACAGGGATGGCAACATTTGGTTGGCCACCACGACCGGGTTATTCAGGTATGAAAAAGACAAACGTCTCTTCAGGGAATACGCGGGCGCTAAAAGCAGCCTGCACTTCGCTGACAGCCTCCCTGTCATGTATTATAACCACGGAGAAGGCATATGTATCTGGCTTCCCCGGATTGACAGTGTTCTGACAGTGCCGCCGGAAAAATGCGGCATGCCCCTGATGGTGCTGGCAAATGATCCGTCATCAATTTGGATCTCACAACAAACTGTCGGCGGAACACCTGACGGCATAAGCAAGGTCGCAATCATCCCGTATGTTTTTACGCACATAAATCCCATACCCGCGAAGAACGGTGAACTCAATGTCTTTGGAATTACGGGAGACAACCAGGGAAACATGTGGCTGGCAGCCAGAGACAGGAATTACCTGATACGTATTGACAAAAACGGATCCGTAACCCGCGTTAACCCCTTGAGCAACGAGGACCAGCTGAAGCTGTGGCATCCCAGGTCTTTATTGGTCGGCAGGGAAGGGATCTGGGTCGGTTATTTCTTTAATGACCTGATATATATAGACAATGCCACCGGCCGGATAGACAGGCATACCCCGTCGCACATGGTGCATACCACATGCTTTGACAGCAACGGAAATATCCTCATCGGTGACCAGGGGATCGTCAGGTATGACCCCGTCAGAAGAAAGTCCGAAAGACTGTCCTCCTTTCCTGACTCGGTGGGCGTATTCACTTTTTATCGTGACAGCGCGATTCTGTGGGCCGGATGCAGCCACAGCCTGTTATGCAGATATGATCTTGGCAGTGGCAATTATGAATTCATAAGATTATCCAGGGCTGTCAGCAATATCGAGGATATATGCCCGGATGAGGATGGCCACCTCTGGATTGCACTGCTTGGCGGAGGTGTCTGTCATTATGATCCGGCAACAGGCATCAGACAGTTTTATACAACCTCCTCAGGACTCTCGAATAACACCTGTTACAGCCTCCTCAGGGACAATGCAGGTAACATATGGGTCTCCACAAACGACGGAATATCTGTTATAAATCCGGGTACAGGTCTGATCAGGTCATTCAGTGAGAACGACGGCCTGAATATCCATGAATTCAACTCTGACGCATCTTATGAAACAGGGGATGGCACTTTCTGGTTCGGAGGTGTCAACGGTGCTGTAAAATTCAGACCGGGACAGCTGCTTGAGCCGGAGCTGACTGCCGCACAGAACAGGATCCTGATCACCGAACTTGAAGTCAATGCTGAGAAGAGACTCCTTGATGAACCGGTTTACAAAGCTGACACAATAATCCTTAAAAAGGGAGAGAATGACTTTCATATTTCATTTGTGGTACCTGAATACAGGCACCCTGAAAAGATAAGGTACAGGTACAGGCTCGAAGGCGTATCATCAGAATGGTCATACACCGACCACGCTGACAGGAACATCAGCTATTCAAACCTGAAGCCCCGAAGGTACATACTTGAGATACAGGCAACGGATGTCAGCGGAGCATGGTCCAACCGGAGAACAGTGGCTATCAGGATAAAGCCTTTCTTTTATCAGACTCTCTTGTTCCGTACCGGCATGCCAGCCCTGATAGTACTGATTCTGGTTCTTGCGGTCATGTACATCATCCGCAGGTTCAGGCAAAGGGAGAAAAGAAAACGGGACGAACTGAGACAAAAGGCGCTGAGAGGGCAGATGAACCCGCATTTCATTTTCAATTCGCTTAACTCGATCAACTATTTTATATCAAATAACGACAGTCTCTCGGCCAACAGTTACATTGCAGATTTCTCCAGGCTGATCAGGACGACACTCAACAACATGGATGAGGACTTTGTCAGGCTCAGCGATGAACTGGGGTCGATAGAAGAGTACCTTAAAATAGAATACCTCCGGTTCGGTGACAGGTTTGACTACACAATAATGACTGATCCGGAAATAATACCTGAGGCTATCAGCGTCTCCCCTGGCCTCATTCAGCCATTCATCGAGAATGCCATCTGGCACGGGATCATGGGGCTGCAAGGCAGGAAGGGAATGATCAGGGTAATTACCCGGAGGAAGGATGGAAAACTTATCTGCACGGTGGAGGATGACGGCATCGGAAGAAAGAAATCAGCAGAGCAGAAAGACAGGAACGAAAGAAAGAAGTCGAGGGGCATGGCGCTTGCGATTGAACGGCTGAGGATCATAAACAGCCTGCAAAGGACCAGTTGCCAGATAAGGGTGGCTGACCTTTATCCTGACCGTGATGAAACAGGGACAAGAATTGAGATAGAACTGCCCGAACGGGGATAACGAAACTGTGTTGAACGGAAAGTATAAATACTGAATGATATGCTGCGTGCCGTAATAATTGATGATGAGAGACCGGCCCGGGAGGTCATCTCGAACTACCTCAGGGAATATTGCCCGGATGTCGAGATAGTTGCAACAGCATCCTCTGTCAGGACGGGATACAGCGCCATAAGAAAGACCTCCCCGGATCTTGTTTTTCTGGATATACAGATGTCCGACGGAAAGGGATTTGACTTATTGGCGATGTTTGACAGGATCGATTTTAAAATTGTTTTTGTCACAGCATTCTCTGAATATGCAATCCGGGCATTCAGGTTCAGCGCTGTCGATTACCTGCTTAAGCCTGTCAGGATCGATGAGCTGGTAGATGCCGTGGCGAAAGTCAGGGCAGCAACAGACAGAGGAATCAGCTCTGAAATTGTCAATGCCCTGATGAAGAATATCAGGAGTGATTCAACCAGGCAGTCGTCACTTATCATACCCAACCTTAAGGGCTTCGAGGTCCTGAGGGTGCCTGAAATAATAATGTGCCAGGCTGACGGTTATTGCACAAATTTCTTTATAACAGGACAACGGAAGGTCATCAGTTCCAGGAATCTGAAGCATTTCGAAGGATTGCTGGCAGACCAGGGTTTCATGCGTGTCCATCATTCATATCTTGTTAATCTTGAATATATTACTGGCTATACTCGGCACGGAGAGATTAATCTCGCCGAAGGCCTGAAGGCCTATCTGGGTGACTCCTACAAGGCTGAGTTTGCCCGTAGATTTGCCGCAAAATAGAGGGCTTTATTGGCCGGAAGGCACTGTCTGTTGTATGGATACTGCCATTTGTTAGCTGGAACTTCACAGGACAAATAATTGCCGGCTAAAGAGCTATTTTTACGCAGTGTTACCGCTGCACCTGACAGAATAAGTCTGGCAGCAAGCACATAAAACAATTCTTCCCCCCCAAATTCCGCTGTAAGCGGTAAATGAATGATCCGCCCGTTGAGGCGGATCATTCTCTTTTAAATCTGTAAGTAAGTTTTATGATTTTCAGCCCGGGAATTATCCGAGGTATCCTTTCAGCAGCTTGCTGCGTGATGTGTGGCGCAGGCGGCGGATAGCCTTCTCCTTTATCTGCCTCACTCTCTCACGGGTGAGACCGAATTTCTCGCCGATCTCCTCAAGGGTCATCTCCTGGCAGGCGATGCCAAAGAAATAACGGATGATATCCCTCTCACGCTCTGTCAGTGTAGCCAGGGCACGGTCTATCTCCTTCGACAGTGACTCATCAATAAGGAGCTTATCTGCAATAGGTGAGTCAAGATTGGTAAGCACGTCGAGCAGACTGTTGTCCTCACCCTCTACGAAGGGAGCATCAACAGAAACATGTCGTCCGGAGACCTTCAGTGTATCAGCTACCTTTTCCTTTGGCAGGTCAAGCACCTCTGCAAGCTCTTCCGGCGACGGTGTACGCTCATTCTCCTGCTCAAACCGGGCAAAAGCCTTGTTGATCTTATTCAGTGAGCCGACCTGGTTGAGAGGCAGACGGACTATCCTCGACTGCTCGGCAAGAGCCTGGAGAATAGACTGCCTTATCCACCATACCGCATATGATATGAATTTAAATCCGCGGGTCTCGTCAAATTTCTCTGCCGCCTTGATAAGGCCGAGGTTCCCCTCATTAATGAGGTCCGGAAGGCTAAGTCCCTGATTCTGGTATTGTTTGGCCACTGAGACAACAAAACGAAGATTTGCCTTTGTAAGCTTCTCCAACGCCGCCCTGTCACCCTTTTTGATCCTCTGCGCTAACTCTACCTCTTCCTCAACCGATATCAACTCCTCCTTACCAATCTCCTGCAGATATTTGTCCAACGACGCACTTTCACGGTTGGTAATGGATTTGGTAATCTTAAGTTGTCTCATTCTTTTTACCCCTTCGAAAAAATTTTCGCAAAGATACTTCTTTGCTGGTTAATAAACAAATAATAAAATGTCAAAACAGCTAAAGGAAATTGCAGTCAGCAACTTCCTGATCAGCTGTGTTTTATATTAAATAAGCACCTATCTCCTTGTCTGGTATTTGAAATAGGTCCCGTCTGTTGTAAATCCTTCAATCGATGTAAGGCTTTTCTCATCATTTGTTGCCCTGCGTACATCGGCAGCGCTGTTCACCTTCTGGCCGTTCACATCCACGATGATTGTTCCCCTGGCCATCCCGAGGTCGCGCAGGCGTCCGTCTGTTATTGATGTTATTTTAACACCGTTCTGAATCTTAAACTGGTCTCGTTCCGTAGCAGTCAGAGGAGCAAATGTTGCTCCGAAAATATCAGTACTTGTGGTACCGGGAGTTACAACGCCGGTCGTCCCTGCAATATTGCGCAGCACAACCGTCTTTTTGTCCTCTTTGCCTTTCCGGAGATAGGTCACCTCAATCTTGTCGCCAGGCCTGTAACGGTTAACCTTTGTCTGAAGATCGCCCGTAGTTTCTACAGGTTCTCCGTTGACAGCAGTTATAACATCCTGCTCGCGGAGACCAGCTGCGGCAGCTGCACCGTCAGGCACAATTCCCTGCAGGTACACACCCTTTATCTCCTTCAGATTCTGCTCCTTTGCTATTGTTGCATCTACATCACTGATATTGACACCTATCAGTCCGCGTTGTACCTCGCCGTACTGCCTGAGGTCCTCATAAACCTTCTTTACGATAGATGACGGCACGGCGAATGAGTTGCCTGAATAAGATCCGGTGGGCGAATAAATTAAAGTCGTTATACCAATAAGTTCCCCCCGGGTGTTTACAAGTGCGCCGCCGCTGTTTCCCATGTTAACAGCAGCATCAGTTTGTATGAATGATTCTATTCGGTACTGATTATCAATCATATTAAGACTTCTGCCTTTGGCGCTTACTATCCCTGCAGTCACCGTGGAAGTAAGGTTAAAAGGATTCCCCACTGCAAGAACCCATTCACCCAGCCTGAGCGCGTCTGAGTCACCGAACCCTATAAACTTCAACCCTGTGGCCTTTATCTTAATAAGAGCGATATCAGTGCTCGGATCACGGCCAACAACCTCAGCAGTGAATGTCCGTTTGTCGTTTAAAGTAACCTCCACCTCATCAGCCTCCTCGACCACATGATTGTTTGTTACAATGTACCCGTCGGCAGTTACAATCACTCCGGAGCCGGCTCCGCGTACTTCCCGGGGCTCGGCAGAGCCCGGACCGTAGAAAAATTCATAAAGCGGATTTGCATAGGAAGAGCTTACCGTGGTCTTGGTCTTGACGTGTACTACGGCATGGACAGTATGCTCAGCCGCGAAAGTGAAATCGATCGACCCGGTCTGCGGTACCATTGACGTGTACATGGCATTTTCAGCCATATCCTTCTTCTCCTTGTCCTCAACCGTGACCAGCCTGTCCCTGTCAAGGAACCTTGTATAAACAAACAACCCGATAAGGGCTCCCAGAATTGCAATAAACAATGTGGCAATAAGTGTTTTTCCTTTCATAGCAACTATCTTTAATCTTGTTCTGAACTTTGTCCCATCCTCTCACTCAAATTACGTGCCTCAGTAAAAGATTAATATCTTTACAACCCTGAATCTGTTAAATTGTTTTGCAAAATTTCGCCTTTTTAACGGACTGCATGCTCCATTTTATGATAATTAACATCAATTTAACGCTATGAAAATTCTCTTTAACAAATATGAGGGGGCGGGAAATGATTTCATTATCGTGAGAAACTCCCCGAAACAGATCGATCCCTCCGACAGTCAGCTGATACGCAGGTTATGCGACCGCAGGTTTGGCATAGGTTCGGACGGTCTGCTTCTGATTGAGGATTGTGACGGCTACGATTTCAGAATGATCTTTATAAACCCCGACGGAACACGCGGATCAATGTGCGGTAACGGGGGCCGCTGCGCATCACACTTCGCCATGAAACATTTGACCGGATTCCGTGACCTTGCGTTCATGGCCGATGACGGCCCTCACAAGGCACGAAGCCTGGGAGATGACCAGATCGAAATATCAATAATTGATGTTCACGGTGCGAAGAAGACCGCTGACGGTATTGTAATCAATACGGGAGTACCCCACCTGGCAGTATTTACAGGGGACACGGATAAAATAGATGTACCGGCAGAAGGCAGAAGAATACGCTATTCGCAGCCTTATGCTCCTGATGGCGTGAATGTCAACTTCATCCAGATCGACGGGGACAGTATAAAAGTCCGTACCTATGAACGCGGGGTTGAAAATGAAACATTTGCCTGCGGTACAGGCGTCACGGCATCTGTCATTGCGTCAGCCATGACCGGAAAAATTGTCACAAAAAATCCGGTCGTCCATGTCAGGGGAGGGATACTTTCAGTCAGCTATACCCTGACGGAAGACGGTGCGACAGATATTCTTCTCAGGGGTCCGGCGACATTTGTCTTCACCGGAGAGATTGAGCTTTGACCAGCCGGATGATATGAATAATCAGTTAAAAGTAACCGGTTAAAGGTTCTGATGGAAAAGGAAAAACTGTTTGGAAAGACGCTTGAGGAGCTGGCCGGAGTGGCAGCTGCCACGGGCCTCCCTCCTTATGCTTCAAAGCAGATAGCAGGGTGGCTCTACTCCCGGGGTGCTTCGGATATTGAATCCATGACTGACCTCTCGCTGAAGGCACGGGGCTTGCTCGCTGAGAAATATGAAGCAGGCCTCACCCCTCCTTCATCGGTTGCAGAAAGCAGTGACGGTACAAAGAAATATCTCTTCCGCGTAGCTGAAAACCGGTTTATCGAAACAGCATATATACCTGACCGTGAACGTGCTACAGTATGCCTGTCGGTGCAGCTGGGATGCCGCATGGGTTGCCGCTTCTGCATGACAGCCAGGCAGGGCTTCCAGGGAAACCTCACAAGCGGGGATATACTTAACCAGTTCCGCAGTATTCCGGAACACGCATCGCTCAGTAATATAGTCTATATGGGCATGGGTGAGCCTCTTGACAATCTTGCCGAGGTCCTGAAGAGCCTGGAGATAATAACCTCACCCTGGGGTTACGGATGGAGCCCGTCGCGGGTAACTGTCAGCACTGTCGGCATCACGGACCAGATACAGGAGTACCTTAAAGGAACCAGGTGTAACCTGGCAGTAAGCCTGCACAGTCCGTTCGACGAAGAACGGCAGGCGATGATGCCTGTGCAGAAAGCGCATCCGGTAAAGGAAGTTCTTGATATAATAAGGTCTTTCGATTTCGGCAGACAGCGAAGGGTCTCCTTCGAGTATATAATGTTCAAGGGACTGAACGATACTCCTGCACACGTAAAAGAGCTTGCAAGGATCCTGAACGGCATCAGGTGCCGCATAAACCTGATAAGGTTCCATACAATCCCCGGTTCAGAATACAGCAGCCCGGGTTTGAGGGAGATCGAGGCTTTCCGCGACAGCCTGAATGCGAAGGGCATCACAGCCACCGTGCGTGCCAGCCGCGGCGAGGATATAAGCGCTGCCTGCGGTCTGTTGTCGACACTTGAACAAAACAAAAAAATATGAAAATCAAAGTATTGACTGCAATTCTTCTCTCTGCAGTCACTGCCACCTGTCTCTGCGGTCAGCAAACAGCCCTTGAGGCTATGCTGGCTGACACAACCCTTACAGGCACTTCATACTCAATTTGCTATGCTGATGCCGTAACCGGCGAAGTGATTTTCAGCTATGACGCAGACCGGAACCTCGCATCAGCCTCGGTGATGAAACTGTACCCCACTTCAGTTTCACTTTCGCTTCTGGGAAGCGACTACCGGTTCGCCACTGAAATTTATATGACCGGCAGGTTCAATAAGAGGAAAGGGGTTCTTGACGGTGATATCGTTATCCGCGGCGGTGGCGACCCGTCGCTGGGATCAGATTACTTCAGTGATCACTACGGCGATGTGACTGCAGCCTGGGTGTCTGCTCTTTCGGCTGCAGGACTGCGACGCGTGAAGGGCCGTGTGGCAGCCTCACAGTCAATCTATGATCAGAATCCCGCACCTGGCGGATGGTCCTGGGGCGATCTGGGTAATTATTACGGTGCCGGCGTTTACGATATAAACTTCAATGACAATGAGTATAAAATATATATAACCGGCTTTTCGGAGGGTTCACCGGCTGTCATAAATTCAGTGGAAAAATACGGCAGGGATATTCATATTGAAAACTACCTTACCTCATCAGGCAAAAGCGACAACGGAGATGTCTATTGCGCCCCTTATTCCAATAAAGCCTGGATATCAGGCACCGTGCCTGCTGACAGCAGCTTTTTTTTAAAGGCATCGATGCCTGATCCTCCTTTGACACTGATCAGGCTCCTGGATGATGCGATGAGAGATGCCGGTATAAAAATCGATGGCAGCCCTTCTGCTTCAAGGGTGACAGTTGACCGGGAAGGCATGACACCGGTTTGCATAACCCACTCTCCCACACTTGCAGAAATCATTAAAGTAACAAATCATGAAAGTGTCAACCTGTATGCGGAACAGCTCAGGAAACACCTCGGATATGTCATTGGCGGCGAAGGCTCATTCAGTGCTGGCGGTGAAGTAATATACAATTTTCTTGACTCAATCGGCTGCGAGCCGTATGAAGCGCGTATGCTCGACGGATCGGGATTGTCACCCAATAACAATATCAGTGCACTGATGACCGTCAGGCTGCTGGTGCATATGTACAACGGAAAGGACTCGTCAGCTTTCATCTCCTCCCTGCCTGCTGCGGGCGTCTCAGGGACAATGAAAAACTATTTCAGGGATGATGTGTTTAAAGGAAGGGTTGCAGCCAAGACAGGCTCCATCGGTTCAGTGAGATCGTTTGCCGGTTTTGTCACAACTGCCGGCGGAAGAACGATTGCCTTCACAATGATAGCTAACGGTTTCACCGTGCCGTGGAGACGGATCACCAACGGGATGGAGAAGATAATGGAAGAGGTGATCCTGACTTACTGAAGCACAGCGAGTCTTCCGATTTAATATACTTTAACATTCTGAGTGAAATAAACCGCTTATTTTGCGGATCAATTCAGGAAGATCGTCAATAGAATGAAGAAGAGTACAAAAGTGATTTTGTGGATCAGCATTCCCCTGGTGCTTGTTATTGGCTTTGCAGGCCCGAGATTCGGGTTATTCGGCAAGAGGGAGGGTAATCCGGAGAAACAGGCTGCAGCGGCTCCTGCCCAGGGACAGGGCCAGGGTCCCGGAGGACAGCAGGCAGTACAGGTTCTGCCTGTGTCAGCAACAATAGCCAGGCCATCATACCTTACCAACGGCATCAGGTCAGCAGGCACGTTGCTGGCTAATGAAGAGGTGGACATCGTCAGCAAGGTCGCCGGTAAAGTCACGGGTGTCTTTTTTAAGGAGGGATCCGCGGTAAGGAAGGGCGCCTTACTGGTAAAAATATACGATGAGGACCTTCAGGCACAGCTTCAGCGTTCGGAGATACAGGAGAAGATGCTTTCCGAGAAACTCGAAAGGCAAAGGGTCCTGCTTTCCAAGGATGCCGTCAGCCGCGAATCTTTTGACCAGCTGCAGACCGACTATAACGTAATTCTTGCCGACATCAACCTGCTTAAGGTCAGGATAGCCGAGACAGAGGTCAGGGCTCCCTTCGACGGGGTGATAGGTTTCCGGTATGTAAGCGAAGGCACATACGTGCAGCCCTCGGTCAAGATAGCCCACCTGATCGATTACTCACAGATGAAGCTTGAATTTGCAATCCCTGAGAAATATGTGTCCCAGCCCCTGATGGGTAAAAAAATTGCATTCAATGCACAGGGATACACAGAAGAGTTCACGGCTTATGTATATGCAATCGATTACCGCGTTGATGAAACCACCCGTACAATCGGTCTCCGTGCCCGCTATGACAACCGCGACAAGAGGCTTGTCCCCGGCATGTTTGCGGATCTTACACTGATAACCGATGAAAAGAACAATGCAATTCAGGTCCCGTCTGAATCAGTGGTACCGGAAATGAATGAAAAGAGGATCTGGCTTTACAGGAACGGGAAAGCATCCCTCGTGCCTGTTGTATCAGGCAACCGCACGGAGAATATGGTTGAAATACTCTCCGGGATAAGCGTGGGTGATACTGTCATTACAAGCGGACTGATGCAGCTCAGACCAGGTATGGCAGTTAGGGTGAATATTACAGACTAACTACCGGCGCCTTATCATCAATCAATTAACCTGCAGTAAATGAGCCTATCCTCAATAAGTATAAAAAGACCGGTACTGACAACGGTAATGAGCCTTGTAATACTCATTCTCGGTGGTATCGGCTTCACTTTCCTGGGGGTTCGCGATTATCCGAGCGTTGATCCGCCGATAGTGACCGTTTCCACTTCTTTTCCCGGTGCCAACTCGGATGTGATTGAGACACAGATCACCGAACCGCTTGAGTCAGCCATCAACAGCGTTCAGGGCATCCGCTCGATATCAAGCTCAAGCAGTGACGGCTCGAGCCGCATCACAGTGGAGTTCAAGCTTGAGGTGGAGATGGAGACTGCTGTCAATGACGTGCGTGACAAGGTCTCAGGAGCAATGCGCCGTCTGCCTCAGGAAGTTGACCCACCGGTGGTTCAGAAAGCTGATGCTGATGCCCAGCCAATCTTTGCCGTCTCCCTCCGGAGTAAATCGCGCTCGATAATCGATGTGAGCAACTTTGCGGAGATCAATTTCAAGGAACGCCTGCAGACGATCTCAGGCGTCAGTGACGTTAGCGTATGGGGTTCTAAAAAACTGGCAATCCGGATGAAGATGGATCCCGGACGCCTGGTTGCATACGGACTTACGCCCCTGGATGTGCGCAACGCCGTGACAAGGGAGAACGTCGAACTGCCGTCAGGCCGCATCGAGGGAGACAATACCGAGCTGACAATAAGAACACTTGGTAGGCTGAAGACGGTAGAAGAATTCAATGATCTGATCATCAGCAAAAAAGGTGACAGGGTTGTGAAGTTCAGGGATATCGGTACCGCCGAGGTCGATGCGGAGAATATCAGGTCGATACTTAAAGTCAACGGTGTTCCATGCGTAAACGTAGTTCTTGTACCCCAGCCTGGCGCCAATTATATTGACATTGTTGACAATGCTACGATTTTGCTTGAGGACCTTAAAAAGGACCTGCCTGAGGATATAATTGCCGAAGTGCTTTTTGACAACACCATTTACATCCGGAAATCGATAACAGAGGTTGAGCATACAATTTTTATTGCCTTCCTTCTCGTGGTGCTTGTAATCTTCCTCTTCCTGCGCAACTCGAGGACTACCCTGATACCGGTTGTGGCTATTCCGGTAGCCCTGGTGGGCACATTTTTCGTAATGTACCTGGCAGGATTTACAATCAATATCCTGACTCTGTTTGCCATTGTACTCTCTATCGGCCTTGTCGTTGACGATGCCATTGTGGTGGTTGAAAATATCTACACCAAGGTCGAGCACGGCATGTCTCCCATGGACGCAGCATTCAAGGGCTCCAGTGAAATCTATTTTGCAATCATCGCCACCACAGTCGCCCTGGTTGCTGTCTTCATGCCAATAGTCTTTCTTCAGGGTGTTACCGGAAGGCTTTTCCGTGAGTTCAGTCTTGTGATCGTCGGCTCGGTTACGATATCGGCCTTCCTGGCATTATCGCTCACACCGATGCTCTCCTCGCGGTTCCTGAAGAAGAACGCCCTCGAAGGCCGGTTCTACAAAGCCAGTGAGCCCTTCTTCTCGGGAATGCAGAACTGGTACAGGAGAGCCATTTCGGCATTCCTGAAAAAAAGATATTTTGCCCTGATCATAATTGGAGTGGCCGGCGGTATAATAGTCTGGCTCTGGACCCTCCTGCCGTCTGAAATGGCTCCGCTCGAGGACCGGGGTTACTTCAGCATCAATGCCACTGCCACCGAGGGAACTACCTATGATTATATGCTGAGATACGCTGATAAAACCGTACCCGTAGTTGCAGAAAATGTTCCCGAGATGGATAACATAATGGTTATGGTGGGCGGAAACTCTGCAAACATCAGGGTACGTCTCAAAGATATTGATGACCGTAACAGATCACAGCAGGAAATAGCTGCCTCTCTTTCACCGCTGGTGCGGCAGCAGACAGGCGCCAGGACCATCGTATCACAGCAGCAGACGTTCGGATCACGCCGGGGAGGGCTCCCTGTGCAGTATGTGATACAGGCCAAGAGCCTTAATGACCTCAAGAGGGTCATTCCTGATTTTATGGCGGAAGTTGCCCAGAGCCCTTACTTCTCTGCCAGTGATGTGAACCTCAAATTCACCAAACCCGAACTTACAGTCCTGATAAACAGGGAAAAGGCTTCAATGATGGGTGTTAACGTCCAGTCTATTGCGCAGACACTTCAGCTGACAATGAGTGAACAGCGTATAGGATACTATATTCTTAACGGAAAACAGTATCAGATCCTGAGTCAGTTCGACAGGTCGAAAAGGAATGACCCTTCTGACCTCACAAACGTTTATGTGCGCAATGACAGGAACGAGCTTATTCAGCTTGACAATATTGTCACTGTACGGGAGAACAGCCTTCCGCCCCAGTTATACAGGTACAACAGGTTCAACTCAGCTACTGTTTCGGCAGGACTGGCAGGCAGATACACCCTGGGAGAAGGAATTGAAGAGATGGACAGGATAGCTGACAAGGTACTGAGTGATGACTTCAGCACCACCCTTTCGGGTGATTCTAAAGACTTCGTAGAAAGTACTTCAAGCCTTCTTTTTGCATTTGTGCTGGCTATTGTTCTGATCTACCTTGTGCTGGCCGCTCAGTTTGAAAGCTTCCGTGACCCGCTTATCATACTCGTAACCGTGCCGCTTGCTCTTATCGGTGCGCTCTTCATCATGGTTGTCACAGGTCAGACACTGAACATATTCAGCCAGATAGGGTTGATCATGCTCATCGGAATGGTGGCCAAGAACGGTATTCTTATTGTTGAATTTGCAAACCAGAGACAGATAGCAGGACTGAATATCATGGAAGCCGTACGGGAAGCTGCCGTATCACGCTTCCGTCCGATACTGATGACCAGCCTGACGACAATACTGGGCATCCTGCCTCTTGCTCTTGCCAGGGGCGCCGGTGCTGAAAGCCGCGTGTCAATGGGTGTCACGGTGGTGGGCGGGCTGTTCTTTGCGACTTTCCTTACACTCTTTGTGGTACCTGCGATTTACAGTTACCTTGCAGCAAAGAAGAACATTGAAAATAAAGTCAATGAAAAACCTCAGGCTTAGCGTTATACTGTCAATGTTGCTTTTGCCCCTCACCGCGGGAGCGCAAAAGCTGATGACCCTTGATGAGGCCATTATGCAGGCCCTGGAAAATAATTACTCTCTCAAGATCAGCAGAAATGACCTGGCTATTGCAGAGAACAATGTCACACCGACACCATTCCTCCCCACTCTTGAAACCTCAGCAAGACAGCAGCAGACAAACAGCAGTAATAAAACATCCTCGACTGAATATGAAGATTCAAGGACCAACTATTACAACGTTGGGGCCTCGCTGAGATGGACAATCTTTGACGGCTTCGGCATGTTCGCCGACTACAGCAGGCAAAAAGAGTTGCTTGCCATGAGCAACCAGGGTCTGAAAATAGATGTTGAAAATCTTGTTATGACGGTTTGTACTGAATACTACAATATTATTGTTCAGGAAAACAGGCTTCAGTCGGTCCGGACCTCCCTTGCCCTCTCCCGCTCAAGGTATGAGACCGCTGAGGAGAAATATTTGCTGGGGGTTATCTCCGGGCTTGAGCTTCAGCAGGCCAGGATCGACCTTAACATTGACAGTTCAACAGTACTGTCACAGCAAAAAACAGTGACAAGCTCTTATATCCTGCTGGCCAAAAAGCTGAATGCCGGGCATGAGATCACCTTCAGCGTCGAGGACACAATTGTCCTTGCCCCCGAAATGAATATTGACTCATTGCGAAGCCGCACACTTAAGTATAACAACCAGCTTATCCTCGCACGTCAGGGCGAACAGCTGTCTCAGTATGATCTCAATGCTGTCAGGGCGCTGCGTTATCCCTCGCTGAATTTCAGCACCGGATATAACTTCACACGAAATGAAAATCCGTGGGAAGCAGACTATTACAGCCAGGTAAAAGGGTTGAACTGGGGATTTGGCCTTACATGGAATATTTTTACTGGTTTCGAGACGCAGCGAAGGATATCCAATGCAAAGCTTGAGATTGAGAACAGCAAACTCGCATACCTGGATGTTGAAAATGAGATACTGGGCGATCTTGACCTGCTCTACAACACATACAGGAACAGTATTATCGTGACATGGTTCGAGACCGAGAGCGCTGAGGTAGCCCGCAACTCCCTCGAGATAGCAATGGAACGTTACCGTCTGGGGTCGCTGTCAGGACTTGAGTTCAGGGAATACCAGAACAAGTACCTTGATGCCATCAACAGGAGGCTGAGTGCACTTTTCCAGGCGAAAGTATCTGAAATAGGATTGCGTTTACTTGCAGGTGAGCTTACTGAATAGCCTCGCCCCTCTTTTTTCTGTATGCTTTAATACCCTTTACTGCGAGCCATAGGACAAAGAGAGCTCCCATGGCATACATAATCTTGTCAAGGTATGGAAAGATCTTGTCACGCATATCATAGGCAAAATATCCTACCAGGGCGAGGATGATATTCCAGATACCGGCACCAAGCGTAGTGTAAAATATAAACGGTCCAAGTTTCATTTTAGCCAGGCCAGCAGGCAGGGAGATAAGATGCCTGATTCCGGGGACAAGTCTGCCAATAAAGGTAGATGACTTGCCATGATCGATGAAATACTTTTCTGTTTTTTCCAGATGCTCAGCGGTAATAAAAAGCCAGTGAGCCCACTTTGTGTCGGCCAGCTTGTATAAAATGGGCCTGCCGAGCCATAAGGCAAAGTGATAATTGAAAAGTGATCCTCCAAGGGCCCCCAGGGTTCCAAACAGAACTACCCCTCCAACAGATAAAGTCCCTTCTGCAGCTTTATAGGCAGCAAAAGGGATTACGATTTCAGACGGCAGCGGCAGAAAAGTGCTCTCAATAAACATCAGTAAGAAAACAGTAAAGTAATTCAGGTTTACCATGTACCATTCAAAAATATTCTGAAAAATCTCCATTCTATGTTTGTTTGTTGAGGCGGCGCCAGATATAGTACACGGGTATACCGATAACGACTATAACAAGTCCGGGCCATGTAAATGCCGGTTTATAAATAAGAAGTATGATCATTATGGTTACGGCCAGGATGATATAAACAGCCGGGATAAAAGGATATCCGAATGCTCTGTACGGTCTCTCCGCATCAGGCCTTTTGAAGCGCAGTACAAATACCGCTGCGATTGTCAGCACATAAAAGATAAGCACAGCAAAGACAACATAATCAAGAAGCTGTGAATATGAACCCGAGAGACAAAGCACTGACGCCCAGATAAACTGCACCCACAGTCCGGGACCCGGTACTGCCTTTCTGTTCAGATCGCCCACTTTTCTGAAGAACAGCCTGTCTGTCGCCATTGCATAATATACCCGGGCTCCTGAGAGAATAAGGCCATTATTGCATCCGAAGGTGGAAATGACTATCAGCACCGCCATTATCAGGGCGGCATAATCACCGAAAATGGAAGAGATTGCAGCCGTCCCGAGGCGGTCGTTCGCAGCGAAAGCCATCCCTCTTTCAATTACGTCAGCGCCTCCGGGAATACCTCGCAGAGGCAGCACCTTAATATAAACGATATTGGACAGAAAAAAGAGGGTGAATGCAATCAGCGTGCCCCAGAAGAGGCTGCGCGGCAGCGTGCGCCGCGGGTCCACCACCTCAGCCGATGCAAAAGTGATGTTGGTCCACGCATCACAGGTGAACAGCGAGCCGACCATAGCCATCCCCAGCGCTACCACAATCATCCCGCCGGTAACGGGAGTAAGAATCCCCGTTGCTTTATCAAGGGATGCTGCCTGCCAGAAATAGTCTGAATTGGCCCTGAAACCTTCTGAACCTGCAAAGAAAAAACCTGCGAGGAGCAGAAGAATCAGTATGATCACCTTTATAAAAGTAAATGTATTCTGCACATACTTTCCTGTTTTTATCCCCCTTGAATTTATCCACGTCAGGAGGGCCAGCGAGCCGATTGCAATCAAATGAACCGAAGAGATCCTTACCGGTCCCAGGTCAAGGAGTATATTGGTTTCACTGATCCAGGGTATGATCACGCCGAAGAACTTGCCGAAAGCCATTGCCACGGCTGCTATGGTTCCGGTCTGGATAACCAGGAACAGGGTCCATCCGTACAGGAAGCCTACGAGAGGATTATATGCTTCACGAAGATAAACGTATGTACCTCCTGCCTTAGGCATCATCGATGCCAGTTCGCCGAAGCTCAGAGCACCCATGACTGTCATGAAGCCTGTGATGAGCCACGCCACCAGGAGCCATCCCGGTGAGCCAAGTGTGCGGGCCATGTCGGCGCTGACGATGAAAATACCTGAGCCGATCATTGAACCGATAATGATGGCAGAAGAGTCAACCAGTGTCAGGCTTTTCCTAAATGTCGGCTGGCTACCTTGCGGCATCACTGTTATCGGTTATCAGTTGTCAGTTCACTACTTATCGCCTACCCTGCAATCTGGCTCCTTCGCTATCCCGACATAAATATGTCGGGACTTAACGCTCGGCCCTCTATTGCCTATTGCCTAATGCCTAGTCCTAAGCATCAATATTGGCATACTTCGCGTGCTTCTCGATGAACTCCCTCCTCGGCGGCACCTCGTCGCCCATAAGCATTGAGAAGATATGGTCAGCTTCGGCGGCGCTGTCGATATTCACCTGTCGCAGTGTGCGGGTCTCAGGATTCATAGTCGTAGACCACAGCTGCTCGGCGTTCATCTCTCCGAGACCTTTGTAACGCTGAACGCCAACGCTTGCATCCTTGCCCTGCCCCATCTCCTGCACGGCAGCTTCACGCTCCTCCTCAGTCCAGCAGTATTTCTCGAGCTTGCCCTTCTTGACAAGGTAAAGCGGCGGGGTGGCAACGTAAATATGACCGTTCTCTATGAGTTCATGCATGTACCTGAAGAAGAAAGTCAGAATAAGGGTCGTGATATGAGAACCGTCCACGTCAGCATCAGTCATTATAATAACCTTGGCATACCTTAGGCCGGTGGTGTTCAGCGCCTTGCTGTCATCATCAGTACCTATATTCACCCCCAGCGCCGTGAAGATATTCTTGATCTCCTCATTATCGAAGATCTTATGCTGCATTGCTTTCTCGACATTGAGTATCTTTCCCCTGAGCGGCAGGATGGCCTGGAAGCGGCGGTCGCGACCCTGTTTGGCTGTTCCGCCTGCCGAGTCGCCCTCGACAAGGAAGATCTCAGAGACAGCGGGATCACGGTCGGCACAGTCTGCCAGCTTGCCCGGCAGTCCTGACCCTGAAAGAACATTCTTACGCTGCACCAGCTCACGCGCCTTGCGGGCTGCGTGACGGGCTGTGGCGGCAAGGATAACCTTCTGCACAATCGCCCTGGCATCCTTCGGATTCTCTTCAAGATAATTGGAAAGAGCCGTGCTGACGGCGACATCAACAGAACCCATCACCTCCGAATTGCCAAGTTTCGTCTTTGTCTGTCCCTCAAACTGGGGTTCAGCCACCTTAACCGAGATGACCGATGTCAGCCCCTCACGGAAATCGTCACCGTTAATGTCAAACTTCAGCTTGGAAGTCATACCGGAATCTTCAGCATACTTCTTCAGGGTGCGGGTAAGTCCCCTGCGGAAGCCTGCCAGATGGGTTCCTCCTTCAATTGTGTTGATATTGTTTACATAGGAATGTACGTTCTCTGAAAACGAGGTGTTGTACTCGAGTGCAATCTCGACTGGAGTATCCCCCTTGTCATAATCGATATAGATGATTTTATCAATCAGTCTCTCACGGTTGACATCAAGATACTCGACAAATTCCTGAAGGCCTCTTTCGGAAAAGAAATTTTCTGTCGCAGGGTGCGAACCGTTTCCGTTCTCAACAATCTCACGCTTGTCGGTGAGGGTCAGCAGGATATTCTTGTTGAGGAAAGCAAGTTCCCTCAGGCGGGCAGCCAGGATCTCGAACTTGAATTCAATGACCTGGAAGATTGTGTTGTCAGGCATAAAGGTGGTGATCGTGCCAGAACCCTCTGAATCTCCCACAAGCGTTACCGGGGTGACAGGCTTGCCGCGTTCATATGTCTGTGACCACTTTTTACCCTGTCTCAGGACTTCAACAGTGAGCTTAGAAGAGAGTGCGTTGACACATGATACCCCTACACCGTGAAGACCGCCTGACACCTTGTAAGAATCCTTGTCAAACTTACCTCCGGCATGCAGCACGGTCATAACGACCTCCAGGGCTGATTTCTTTTCCTTTTCAATTATGTCAACAGGTATTCCGCGGCCGTTGTCGATGACAGTGACCGAATTATCTTCGTTGATTGTTACATCGATTTGTGTGCAGAAGCCAGCGAGCGCTTCATCGATTGAGTTATCAATAACCTCATAAACAAGATGATGCAGCCCTCTGATGCCAATATCGCCAATATACATTGCAGGTCTCTTCCTTACAGCTTCAAGGCCTTCAAGCACCTGAATACTGTCGGCTGAATAATCATCCTGTTCCTTACTCCTCTTCCTCAGTTCCTCATTACTCATTTCATAAAAATTTTAAATGGAAAAAATTACTGTTAATCAGTTGAAAATATGTGATTTATTAAATCGTACAAAGGTAGCAAAAAGTACGGATTTTACCTCAAAAAAGGTAACAATATGATCAAAGAGATATGAACAATTTAAAATGTTTACCGACAATTTACAGGCTGTAGGTGAAACCTCCAAGGATCATGAAGTTACGGGCAGGATAATAGTTCCATTCGTAATACCGGTTATATGATATATTGTTGCACTTCAGCCAGAATGACAGGGCAGGTGTGTACCTGTATTCAGCCCCCAGGTTCAGATTGGGATGCACATTGAATTTTACCGTATTCTCAGGGGCCGCAATTCTTGCGTACCGCTGTCCGATGAGTGAGAATGTGGCCGATGCAACAATCTTGTTCCTGAGATTGTAATCTGCCCTGACTGATCCGTCCCAGTCAGGCTTATGCCAGGCATACTGCTGAGCCGAAAGATTATATCCGTAATAATTACCGGTCAGTGAAAAGGTCAGCTGGTTATTCACCGGAAAGGCTGTCTCCCCATGCACTTTCAGCAGGTGACCGTCGTCATAGACAGGCACGAAATAGTTACCTACGCCGATCGTATCATTCATAAACAGCAGGAGATCCTTGAACAGTGTATAGCTGACGTCCAGTGCATAGGTCGCAGAAACATTCATGCTGCCTGACAGTCCTGCCATGATCCGGAGCTGGTTGTCAGTGTTGCGGAGCGTGAATAGCGTGTCACCGGGCATCAGCCACGGGTTGACATATGCCGCATTCTGAGCCTGGTTGTTTTCTAGAGAACCGTCAATGGATGCAGTAACCCTGAGGAAATTTGGTATCACCCTGAATGTGAAGGAGACATCCGGATAGAAGTAAGTATATGCCTTCGTCACTCCTCCGCTGAGAGGGTCATTATTTTCCTTGATATCAAAATAAGCCTTCAGGCCAAACCGAAACCTCCAGTCCTCAGTGCCCTTGGTGATATACGGTGCCAGGGAGAAAAGGTTTCTCGACTTGCTGTCAATGGCTTTTGAATATAGCCACAGGTCATAATCGACGGTGGCGGCACCGTAAAAACCGAACATGTTCATGCCGGCTTTCATCGTAAGACCCGGATTATTCTGTGTGCCGTTGTCGGCACGGTTGAACAGGTTATACCTTAGTGTGGCATCCCAGTTGAGATCGTTCGAATCGGGCTCCATTGTAAAATACCTGACAGTGCCGGTGACATCATAATAGAGTGACCTTATGTCATTCTTGTCCGGATGATGACCGGTTACTTCAGGATTATATCCGTAAGCAAACCTCGACATCTGCTTGAAATCGATATCGGCATCCAGCCTGCTCCTGCTGTAGAATTTTCTTCCGTACAGGATTGCCTGGTTATCCATGAAACCTGCATAGACAACGTCTTTGTTTTCAAGTTCCATTTCACCCGCGGAGGCATAGCTTCTCGTAAAGAGCCCTATGGTGCCTTTCCTTGACCTGCCGTTTGACAGGCTTATCTCAAGGAACGGCGACAGGTACGTGCCAAACCCGAGGCTGACATATCCCTTCCTGAGCTCCGGCAGCGGATCTGGTGACAGCACGGCAGACTTTATTGTGCTGACATTGTACTGCGGGATGAATGTCCCCGGTGTGAAGTCATAGGAGAATGCCACATCGACTTTTGCAGTGTCGGCAGCCGCCGGAAGCAGTGCCCGTTTGGTGGCATCCTGCAGTGTCGGCTTATAAGGATTGTAAAGTGTAACTGACCTTTTAATCGTGTCTTCCTGTGTCTGACCGGCGGTTATCACAGATATGAGAAGTGCCGCAAGTGTTATATATGATTTTCTTTTCATCGCTTTGTCGTTGTTTCGCTGATCAGTTCTGTGTTGTCGTTTCAGTAGCTGCAGGTTTCTCCGCATTAAGTGCGGCAAGCCGGGTGCGTGCTTCATCAATGATCCCGTCATTCTTGATCGTGTAGTAGTCAATTAGACTCTGAAGTGTCGCCTTGGCCTGAAACGTATCACCGTTTTTGACCGATATGTCTGAAAGGAGCAGGAAGACCCTTCCAGTCCAGTAAACATGAGGAGACCCCATATCAATGAACTCGTTTACCTCCTTCTCGGCCCCTTTCACGTCGCCTGCGAGCCACAGCAGCTCAGCAACATGGTACTTTGACTCAGCTCCGTATGCCGTCGCCACCTCGGTCCCGACCCTGCGGTAGTCGTCAAGTGCATCTTCACGGTTGCCAAGATGCTGGTTGGCCTTGGCAGTTACGAAGGTCGCTTCGCGTGCCAGCTCTTCAGTCAGCCTGTCGGAACCAAGCACCATCTCCGCTGAGGAGATTATTTTTTCATCATTTTCAATCTTTACGGCTGAGCGCATCATACCGAGCCAGGCATACATCCGGTTTTCAGGACTTGAAGCTTCACGACTGAGATTTTCGTAGAGGGAATATGAGCGGCTGAAATCTGCCTTCCCGTAGGTGATTGAGGCAGCGCCCAGCAGTGCCTGTTCCATGAACTGGTTATTGCCCACGCTGACGACTTTCAGGTAGAGATCAAGGGCTTCATCGGTCTTGCCTGCCTTGTTAAGGCAGTCGGCCAGGTAAAATCTTGCATTTGTAGCAAAGCTTCCTGACGGGAACTCCTTCAGGTAGTTTCTGAATATCTCGCTGGACCTGTCGCAATTACCTTTTATATATTGGTTTTCCCCGGAAACGTACGTCATGGAATCACGAGTCGTGACGTCTATGTCCCCGAAACCATCTACATTCTTCATGTAGGCGAAATAAGATTCCACATCGTCCATTTCCGTGTAGGCATTCCTCAGTCCGTTGACGGCATTGCGTGCTTCAGGGGTGTTGCCGTAATTTTCAATCACTTTTTTGAATTGAGCAACTGCCTTTTCATTTTCACCGGCGTTGTAATAAAGCAGGCCAAGCTGCACAATGGCAGGGGGAACGAACTGGCTGCTTGTGTACCACGCGATTATTTTCGTGAAATCAGCTTCACCGAGGGCAGGCTGGTCGAGCGCTACGTACGCTCTTCCCCTTTCGAACAATGCATTGGGCACATAAGCCGACTTCGGATATTTCTCAATGAGAGAAGTTAGCGTGCTTACTTTGGCTGCATTGCTGTTGCTCAGTCCCAGTGCAAAACCCTTCTGAAACATTGCGTAGTCAGCGTCAAGCTTTGCATAGTCAATTACCTTGTCATAATATGCTATGGCGCTTGTATAATCCGCCTTTATATAATAACAGTCACCAATGCGGTTGCGTGCATCGGCAGCTATGTCTGAGCGCGTCTCCTGGTTGACCTTATTGTTGAATGAGAGGAAGAGAGGCAATGCCTGCGCATAGTCACGGTTGTTGAAAAAGACGTAGCCGAGGTTATAGTCGATAAGTTCATACTCGGACAGGGAAGCTGCTTCGGGCATCTGCCTGAACATCTCCCAGTTGTTACGTGCCGCTTCATAATTCCCCAGGCGATAGTTGGACTCCCCTTTCCAGTAGAGTGCCTGAGACCTGATGGCAGCATCCATATCCTTATATTTCAACGATTTATCGAACATCGCCACTGCATCAGAATATTTTTTGTTGCTGAACAGTTCTATACCCCTGTAGTATGCCACTCTTTGATAGGCTTCCTTCAGCGTGGCGTCCTTGATCGTTATTTTGTCAAGGGAGTTCAGTGCCGCCTGGTAATTTTTAAGCCTCATGTAAGCCGATACCAGGTAATTGTATGCCTCAGTGGTATGGTCGGAAGACGGATATGTCTCAATATAACTGTGAAGCGCTTCTATTGCTTCGCCGAAAGGTGAGTATGAGTTCTCATATGCCAGCTTGGCAAAATTGAACAGCGCCTCTTCCTGTATTGAAGGGTCGTGATTCATTCCCGAGGCTGCCGAGAAAGCAAGCTGGGCTCTTTTTTTGTCCCCGCTCTTCAGGTAGCATGAGCCCAGCATATAGTAGGCATTCTGCGTCAGTATATCGCTCTTGCCGACCACCATTGTGAACAGGTCGGTTGCCTTGGCAATTTCGCCAGTCTGGTAATAGCTGTATGCCAGCTCGTACTTGTCGTTCCTGTCGCTTAGCTTTGTGTTTTTGATGAATTTCTCCAGCCATGGAACAGCCTCGCTGTAGTTTCCCTTCTGAAAATGGGCATCGCCTATAAACCTGTAAAGCTCGACTTCGCGGGTCTTTCCGGCCTGATCGATAAGTGACGGTGCCATGGCAAGAATCCCGTCGTAATTCTTGTCGAGATAGTAAATCTGAACGATGTAAAATGGCACCACACCGCCGAAGGTCTCATCCCCGACAAGCCGCTCAAAGCCTTCGAGGGCGGTACCGTAAAAGCCGTTTTCATAAGCTATGCAGGCATGATAGTAAATAGCCGGAGCAGTGTAATCGGTTTCGGCATCCTTTAGTTCGGAAAAAAGCATTGAGGCTTTCTTTTTATCTCCCTTCATATAATGGGAGTATCCCAGCTTGAATATGTATTCCGCGAGGTTCTTATCGGAAAGCTTCATACGGTCAACCTGCTCAAACCATTCAATGGCACAGTAATAATTGCGTTGCTGATAGCAATAGAGGGCTGATTCGAGCCTAGCCTGGTTAAGCATCGGGCTCTCGCTGTTGGTGATTATAAAGTTCTGCATCCTGTATTCAGCGTCAGGACTCAGAAGGCGCATAGCGGAAAGGGCAGCAAAATACTCTGCATCAGCTCTTTGCTGCCTGGTGCCGGTTTTTTCGGATGCAAGCCACTTGTCGAACAGCTCGATGGCTGCAGCATACTTTGCCTTGCCATACATCTCGTACCCATTGTTCAGCAGAGAGTTAAGCTCTTCCCCTGAGAAGGATGACTGCCCTTTCACTGCCACACCGGCGGTGAAGGCTGCTATAACAATGATCATCAATATCTTTCTGTTCATAACTTTCCCTTTTCTTAAGCCTTCGTTAATACAAAAAACACCTGCGGAAGTCGTTCTGCCGGTAATTGTCTTATTAACAATATTTTGCACGGATTTTTCAGTGCAAATTCATCAGCAGCAAAAATACAACTATAAAACTGTCGAAAAATCCCTTTAATGGTCATTTTATCAACATGGCTGCCGCTGATTGTTAATTCTTTTTTATTTTGCGTCAAAAGTGATACTGATGGAAGAGGCTGCCCCGCTTGATAAGATAATAGAGCTGAAGAGTTGTTCAATAATGCAGCAGGATCACCTTGTTCTGTCTGATGTCAACCTGCAGGTGGAAAGAGGAGAATTTATTTATCTTGTCGGCAGGGTGGGCAGCGGCAAGACTTCGCTCATACGCACCCTTAACGCACAGCTGCCTCTCGCTGAAGGCGAGGGATGGGTGGCAGGCTTCGACCTCAGGAGACTGAAGAAACGTGATATACCCCTCCTGCGGCGCAAGCTGGGAATAGTGTTCCAGGATTTTCAGCTGCTGACTGACAGGTCAGTGCATGACAATCTTGAGTTTGCCCTCAGGGCGACAGGATGGACAAACAAGGTTGCCACAGCTGAACGGATCAGGGAAGTGCTTGAAAAGGTCGGCCTTCAGAACAAGGGGTTTAAGATGCCGCATCAGCTTTCAGGAGGTGAGCAGCAGAGGGTTGTCATCGCCCGTGCCCTGCTCAATGACCCCGAGATCATCCTTGCCGATGAACCGACCGGTAACCTCGACCCTGAGACTTCGGAGGATATTCACCGCCTTCTGCGCGGCATAAGCGATAACGGGAGAGCCGTTGTGATGTCAACACATAAATACTCTCTCGTGAAAAAATTTCCTGCCAGGACCATGCGGTGCGAGAACGGCAAGATGGTAGAAACAGGCGGTCCTGACGAAGTGATCGAGCTCCTGTTCTGATTACCTGAACAGCCTCGCGGGCCATGGAAGCATATTGCTGTAAAGACGGTAATAAGTATTGTCTGTTCCGCCAAATGATTTCATGAAGATAGCTATTGAAGGTACTGAAGACCCTGCAAAATCGATCGTTTTGCCTGTACCGGAATTTGCCTTAATTATGTGGTCAATGACGTGGTATGAGGTCCGGAGCTCCCGGCTCTTCCTGCTGCCCGCTGTAAAGAGCAGGGTTATGCGGTCACCGGTGTCTATTGTAAAAATACCCCACAGCAGTTTTCCTTTCGGCGATCTGACACCGAGCAGCTTCCCCTTCCCTGTGCCGGTGCAATGATCCATGAGAGTGTGCAGCCGCCTGTAGCTGGCATCCCTGATCACTCCCGCCCTTTTTCCGATATTGTTCCTGAAGAGGGAAATGACTTCCTGGGGCATGACATCGTCAGCAATTTCCTGCGGAAAACGGCGGGCAATGTTGATATTCCTTCTGCAGTCAGACATGTAACTGAACCATATCTCCTCATAGGGACGGTCAAGCCTGAGTTCAAAGTTGGAGCGCGGGGTGACCCGGTATTTTTCTGTTTTGATCTTCTGGGCGATATTCAGATCAACCAGCCTGTACGACCCTGGTATGAATGAAATGAATTCTTCTGCTTTCCTTTCCTCATCACCGTCAGGGGCGAATGCTCCAAGCTGCTGGAGGAACAAAGGCGTTGCAATGTAATTGAAACCGTACTTGCGGAAACCCGGTAAAGGGAAGACAGAGGCATAATCGTCATCAATCAAAGCCTCCCAACCCGGTGCCATGATATCAAGATACCATGACCAGGCATAAGGTTTCACCCCGGGCATCTCCGCCAGGCAGCTGTCCCACCTGTTGCGGTCGATCTCCTCATGTTTCAGGTAAGCAATCATGGTTTCTGCAAAACCAGTGTTTCTTCAAACACCGTTTTCCATCCTTCCCATCCGTTACTGCCGGTGAGGGAGGTGTTATGCCAGACGGAGACGAAATGGCCGCCCACGTTTCGTGATGCCTCTATTATTTTCCTGATGACTTTTATTGCAGCCTCGGGAGTAAGGTGCATATACTGTCTCAGCGTTCCGTCCATCAGATGGAATGGCACGACGGTCAGTCCGGTGATCTCCTCACGGGAGAGGTCATAGAATAAAAAGGGACGGGCTATGCCTGCCCTGAAACCGGGTTCATCGGCAAAGCCCATTGTGTAGTCATTCCTGATACCGGCATTCCCGAAAGCCTGGTAAGTATGAGGCATACTGAGCAGGAGCCAGTGCTGCCTTGCATTTTCCGGGTTATGACCGGTTATATGCCTGTAACGGTCAGCCTCCATCTTCAGTACCTTCGGTCTGCCTGCAGAACGGTACGAGGGATGCAGTCCGCTGCCGGTCATGGTGTCGTACTTCCGTATTACAGAGACATAATCGTGGTCCTTGTAGTGCGGGTTATGATCGTAAGGGCCCTGGTCACCGGTGGGAAAAAAGTAAAGTGCTTTGCACCCGTGAATCTTAACCTGTTCATCAATATAGCCGAATGTGTCATAAGGGTCATCCTTTTGCCCGGTCATTGTACGGATGCGGTCTGCCGGCTTAGCTCCCGTGCCGGTGATGCCTTTAACGAGACCTCCCACGCTTCGGAGAAAACCCCTGCTCTTATAGGCAAATGGCTGATCGACATCCACAGTGAGGAGGGAACTGAAGTCATTATGCCTGATTGTTATCACCGGATAACGCTTTACAAGGGCGACGGCAAGAAACCTCGCCCATATATCCACAACCGGCATCTGCAGGAAACCTCCGCGGTAAGCGAGCGATTGCGATCCGGGGAACCTTCCGTGGACATCATTGGTGAAGGGCAGATACTCCTCGTACCTTGAAAGCATGTAAAATGCTGCAGAGAAAATATCAAAGGGAAAATGTCCTTCGTCTGAGGCAAACAGCACAGGCATGTCTCCTATACGCGTTACGTCAGGCACAAGCGGCGTCACTCCTGCAGCGCCAAGCAGGCCTGAGGGACGGATCACGAACTGATCCTTCACCTTCTCATCCGAATAGAAGATGGAAGGACCGGTACCGATTTTTCTCCTGTCGTCTGTGATCTCATAATCAATTCCAAGGACAGATGTGAAAATCACTCCGGTAACATACTCAAGCCTCGGAGTAATGGAAGGTGAATATATCCTGAGCTTCCTGTTTACCATATACGCAAATTTATGAAATCGGCGCGTAAGCACCTCCCCTGACAACCATATTTATTAACACAAATTTATAACGACCCAAATTTTACTACTTTTGTCAGCTGAAAACTTTAATTTTCATTACTAAATAAAACTATATCATGGGTAAAGGTGATCAGAAATCAAAGAGAGGCAAAATTATAAGAGGCACCTATGGCGTCCGCCGGAAGAAAAAGGGAAAGAAGGCTGTTATTGTGCCGGCTCCCAAAGTAAAAGTTAAAGCTCCGGTAGTGGCATCGGCACCTGTTCAGGTACCGGCTCCTAAAGTTAAGGTCAAGGCACCTGTTGTGGCTGAAGTTCCAGTACAGGCACCAGCACCGGAAGTAACTGCCGCTGTCGTCAAGGCTCCTGCAAAGACAACCAAACCGAAGGCCCCGGCTAAACCGGTAACTGAGAAAGTTGAAAAGGTTGAAAAGGTCGAGAAGGTCGAGAAGGCTGAAAAGGCTGCAAAAGAAGTTGAAAAGCATGTAAAACCTGCTGAACATGCACCGAAACCTGCTGCAAAGGCAGAAAAACCGGTTGCAAAGGCAGCCAAACCGGCAGAAAAGGCAGAAAAACCGGCAGCAAAAGCCGCAAAACCTGCTGCAAAAACCGCCAAAACAGCTGAGAAGGAAGCAAAACCGGCTGAAAAGGAAGCAAAGCCTGCTGCAAAGGCAAAGAAACCTGCAGCCAAGAAAAAGGAATAATCCTGTTTACGATTTAACGATCAGGTCGTTGTACACGGCCGGATCAACAGCTGCTTCAATAATCACGCTTCTGTCAGAGAGCAACGCCCTGCTGACAGCTTTTTGCATGCCCTTGCGGTCAGATACACGGATCACCTCCGCACCCAGGAATGTATCGGAACCGAAAAGGGTCCCTGCGTAAAGTTTTGTCCCGTAAGGTTTGACATTCTTCCACGACTCCTTTATTCTGATAAGGTTGAGCTCCCCGTCGGCCAGCACAACCACAATTATTTTCAGTCCCTGCCTGCGCGCGGTCATCATCTCGCCGGCATTCATCATGATGCCGCCATCGCCTGTAACGCAAACGACCGGGTCATTTGGATTTACAAGGGCTGCGGCAATGGCTGCCGGGAGACCGAACCCCATCGATGACCAGCCGTTGGTCATGATAAGTTTGCCGGGGCCGGTCACATCCCACATCTGACCCATCAGGTGAAGATGAGAACCTACATCAGCCGTCACAACCGTTTCTTCAGGCAGCATCTGCTGCAGTACAGAAAGTACGGTAACCGGTGTGAATCCCGTGATTGCAGATTTTAATTCCCTGGTGATGTTATCTCTTGCTTCGCCGGCCAGGGAGACCATGGAAGGTGAACTGTGCAGCGGTTCCAGTATTTCAATCCAGTGTTCAGGTGAGGCAACGACCTGCATCGCTCCTTCCGGAAGGACATCGGCTGCCACGGTATCAATATGAACCAGGGGCACGCGATGCAACCATGATTCATAATTATATTCCACCGGGTCATACCCTAACCCGATTACAAGATCCGCCTCCCGGGTCAGTTTCTTCAGCCTGTCACTGAGAGCGTGAAAAAGAACTCCGGCGTAGCAGGGATGTCCGGAGGGAATGATTCCTTTAGCCATCGGTGTGACAACGACAGGCACTTTGCAGGTCTCAAGGAACTTTATCAGTCCATCCCCTGCACCTTTGCGCATGGCCGTCAGTCCCGCCGCAATGACGGGCCTGCGCGAGGAGGCAAGCAGAACCTTTACACGGTCATCAGTATGATACCCGGGCGACCGGCCTGCAGCCTTGTCTCTCTTCAAGGGCACGGCGAAACTGTTTCCTGCCAGATCAGCTGGTAATCCGATATGCACAGGCCCGGGGTACTCGCTGTTTGCAATCTCCAGACTTTCCCTGATCACGCCGGATGCGTTTCCGGCAGATAACCTGAAGGTGGCTTTTGTGACAGGCCTGAATAATGCCTGATGACCGATGTTCATCTGAGCGGTGCGTCCAATCCACGCATCCGGCATTTCAGAGGTAAGCGCAAGGAGAGGCGACCGGTCGAGGAGGGCTCCGCCCACACCTGTCGAGAGATTGGTGGCGCCGGGTCCGAAGGTGGCATGACAGACACCTGTCACTCCCGTCAGCCGTGCCGTGACATCCGCCATGACAGCAGCCGAACCTTCATGAGAGGTGAGGATGAAATCAATCCCGGCCTTCCTGAAAGCTTCCATATAAGGGATGGAAGGTCCGCCCGGGATGCCGAAAAACCTTCGGACGCCATGTTCCCTCAGTTTCTTTGCCAGATAATCCTCCGGAGTTGCCATTATTTTGTTCTTACACAAATGTAATCAATCAGCGAAACAAAAAAACTCCGATATTTGCTCACTTTTCTGCAATAGATGATAAAGCAGCACTCCAATACAATCGCCTGGGCAATTATCACTTGCCTGCTCTGGTCGACAGCTTATCCCTTTATTAAAATTGGCCTTCAGTATTCCACACCCCTGCATTTTGCCGGATCACGTTTTATCATAGCAGGTCTCATGATACTGCCGTTTACTCTCAGGCCTGGTGAATATATCAGGATGGTGAAAGCAAACAAGAGCCTTGTGATCTGGGTGACAGTGCTTCAGACCCTCATCAACTATACCCTGTTCTATATCGGCATGGAAAAGGTACCGGGAGCCATCGGAGCAGTGATAGTGGGTTCACAGCCTTTTGTGACAGCTATCGTTTCAAGGATCCTGATCCGGGAAGAGCGGTTCACACGGGCAAAAGTTGTGACAATAATCCTGGGACTCGCAGGTATTGTGCTGGTAAGTGCCGGACGACAGGGGTTTAATTTCAGCGGCCCGGCGGAACTTGTCGGTATAGTTTTGATTTTCATTGCCAATATCTCCACTGCAACCAGCAATGTCATGATCTCAAAGAACGGCAAAAACATGAATCCGCTTGTGCTGAGTTCATTCTCACTGCTGATTGGAGGACTCATCATCTTCCTGTTTTCATTTGCCGTTGAGGATGTCCCGGCAAAACCTGACTTCCCGCTGAGTTACTGGCTGGTTCTGATATGGCTGGCATTCATGTCGGCGTTTACCTTCTCCAAATGGTATGTTCTGCTGAAACGTCCTGAAGTAAAAGTATCTGATCTGAACCTCTGGAAATTCATTATCCCTGTCTTCGGAGCCATACTTAGCTGGATAATCGTCCCCGATGAGAACCCTGACTGGGTAACCATCATTGGCATGATAATCATTTCTCTCTCTCTGATATATTTCTTTGGCATTACAGGCAGGCGGGAAAGAAAGGTCGAAGAAGTACCTGCAGGGCCAATGGCAAAATAGGCCGGCGACCGGATTGAAAGTCTGCCCAGATGAAAAATACTCATTGATAGCTATAAAAAAGCTGCCTTGCGGTATTCCGCAGTTGAAAATATTGGCGTAAGTTTGATCGTAAATTTAATTTAGTTCTGGCATCGAATCAGACCATAAATTAATGTTCTGTACATATCACCATATATTGTTATGAATTTCCGGCATCCTGTAATAATACTGGGGATGTTCCTTGTCCCGATGCTCGTCGTGCTGATACCTATAATCATCGGCCAGTTATACGGCATTCGGCGTAAGAAAAAAGAGGTCAATATGGAACCCGGATCAGTGAGTACTGTAGTCGCAACAGCATTTGCACTGCTTGCTTTCATGCTTGCCTTTACCTTTCAGATTGTCTCCAACCGCTATGACAAGCGGAAGGAACTGCTGCTTGAGGAGGTTACCAACATCAGAACCACGTATCTGCGGTCAGGATTACTGCCCGAACCCTACCGCTCCGAAAACAAAAAACTTCTTATTGAATACATCGATGTCCGAGCCGAGCTTGCCAAAGACTTCTCAAAATCCGAATACAGCATGTCGCGATCGCGGGAGATACTTGACAGTCTCTGGACCTGCGCTGAAGAACTGGCTGCTCAGGACCGCAGCTCAGAGGTGTACGCTTTGTTCACTTCATCAGTGAATGACCTGGTTGATAATTTTAATCAGCGGGTAACAATGACATTTGAATATCGTATACCAGCTGTTGTGACATGGGCATTACTGATAATAGCATTCTTTTCAATGCTTATTCTCGGTTATCACTTCGGGATTTCAGGAAAAGGAAGCTACAGGATCAACCTTCTGATCTCGGTTATCTTTGCCGTGGTCATGTTCTTGATATTTGTGCTTGACCGTCCAGAAACAGGACTGGCCAGGCTGAGTCAGAAGCCTGTTATTTCGCTGCATAAGCAGCTTCATGATGAATACATTAAGGACAGCAATCAATAGCACAAGGGACACAATTAATATATCAATCGTAAATTAATAACACAGAAAGAGATGAAATCCAGTTTTGTTTTCAGAACATTTAGCCGCCTGTTGTCGACGGCTCTTTTAATGGCATTTGCCTTTACAGCATTTGCCCAGACGACACCTCCACCCACAGTACCCGATACATCAAAAATGACATACAACCAGATGTCACAGGGACTGAAATTATATGTTTATCCTGCCAAGGGGCAAAGTCAGCAACAGCAGAAGGAGGATGAATTTGAATGCTATAAATGGGCAATCGAACAGTCGGGCATTGATCCGCTGAACCTGCCAAAAGTAGAAGCTCCTCCGCCTCAGACTGGCCCTACCGGCGGTGCCGTTGTTGGTGCTGCCAAAGGTGCTGCAGCAGGTGCAGCGATAGGTGCAATAGCAGGTGATGCAGGCAAGGGTGCAGCAATAGGCGCTACTGCAGGTGCCTTGGCCGGAAGAAGATCGGGAAAACAGGCTCAGGCTCAGGCAAACCAGCAGGCAGAGGCCAGTGCAGCCGCTTCGGAACAGGCAATGAAAGACAGCTTTGTGAAAGCATTTTCAGTCTGCCTTGAAGGAAAAGGATACACTATCAAATAATCACAACATAAATAACAAGCAGAATGAAAAAGCTTATTTTTTTGACAGCTGTAATTATCAGCCTGGTGTCATGCTCTTCTCCGGATGCTAAAAAGGAAAGTGAAAACCTGGCTGTTGCCCGTCAATACATGGAGGCTGTGGAAAACCTGGACGCCTCAACGGTGGAAGCTCTTCTTGCTGACAATTATATGGGCTACGGCCCTTCTGTGGGCGATTCAATCACCAAGGAAGTAGCAGTCAGCAACTTTAAATACAATGCGGAAAACCTCTATGAATCCTTTAAATATACCCGCCACCAGGAAGTTGCAGTAACCGTTAAGGAGGGTGACGCTGCCGGCGACTGGGTCCTGAACTGGGCATATCTCACGATTAAGTACAAAGACGGAAGAGGCCCGATAAACCTTTGGGTTAATGTAGTTTACAGATTCGAAGACGGGAAAATTATGCATAGCAGGACTTTTTACAATGAAGCCGACGCTCTGCGCCAGCTGGGCTTTACCTTTCAGCCTCCGGAATATATTCCGTAATGCTCAGATATCGTAAAATTCTGATATCATGAAAACAAGGATCGTATTTGTTCTGGCGCTGTCCGCTTTGATAACTACTGCAGGCTTCTCGCAGGAGAAGACCAAAAAAGAGCTTAAAGCAGAAAAGAAGATTGAAAAACAGAAACAGACGGAGGCTTTGGTAAATTCGAAGGAATTTCTCTTTACGGCCAGAACAGCCATGCCTCAGGGTGGAAGATCAATCAATCTCACCACCAATCCTGGTTCGGTGCAATTTCATCCTGACCTGATTAAAAGCGACATGCCGTACTTCGGCAGGGTAACAGGTTCTGCTGCATACGGAGGCCGTGACGGAGGAATGAAATTTGAAGGGAAGCCTGAGGGATACACTGTAACTGCAAAGAAGAATGGTTACCAGGTCAATGCTGAGGTCAAGGGTGAGAATGATACTTACCGGCTGTCATTATCGGTGAGTTCCGAGGGAAGCTCGTCACTCTCGATCACCAGTAATAACCGAAGCGTCATATCCTACAACGGGGAGATTTCCGCTCCTGAAAAACCAAAGGAAAAATAAAAAAAGGGGCTCCGAAACCGGGCCCCTTTTTTTTGTTATTATCCGGTCAATTACTGGCCAAATACAAACCTGGCATTTAAACAGAGCTGCTCTCCACTGTAAGTTTTACCACTCCGGGGGCCATTCCGAGAGGTTCTTGAAAAAAAGCATATCCTTGTAATGCGGTTTGGTTTTGGCTTCGATTGCCAGCATTTCATCTGCCGTCAGCGGCCTGAACTGCTGTGCTATCCGGATGTTCTCTTCAAGCTCCGGAATCTTATCTATTCCTACTATTATGGTGCTGACAGGAAGGGTCATGACATATTCCATCGCTTCCTTCATGGTGATGATTCCTCCGTTTGAAAAGATGCGGTCGCGGGCAGGGATCTTCATGCCGACAATACCCATTTCCTTGCTTACGGCGTTGGGCAGGAACTTTTCAATGAACGGGTCATGATGCTTGTCGGCGGCATTGATTGCCACCAGCACATTGTCAAACGGGAATCTTTCAGCCAGGGCGTTGAGCACATCAGGTCCTTCATGACCCGTAAAGCCTATGAACCTGATCATCTTTTCATCACGTGCCTTGATCATAGCTTTCAGTACGCCTCCTTCACCGGTGATTTTGTCAAGCGTCTCCAGTTCAGGTAATCTGACATTGTGTATCTGCCACAGGTCAAGATGATCAGTCTGGAGTTGCTTCAGCGATTTTTCAAGCAGGCGCATTGATCCGTCATAGGTCCGGTCATGGGTTTTTGAAGCAAGAAAGACTTCATTGCGGCGGTATTTCATCACCTTCCCGATATTGCGCTCGCTTGTACCCATTGCAGCCTCCTTTGCTATTTCAGGAGTTGCCCTTCCGTAGGCAGCAGCAGTATCAATGTAGTTTATCCCCAGGTCAATAGCCCTGTTTATAATCTCTTCAGCTATGTCTTCCCTGCCGGGCACCTCAACGGATGCCTGTCCGCCAAGGCTGTAGATGCCCACCATGTGCCCGGTCTTTCCCAGCGGACGCAGGGGCAGTTTACCCTTTTTCAGGTCAAAGAGAGGCTTTCCAAATGCATCAGCGTAGGGAGCAACCCCTATAAGCGCCGAAAGGGCGATCATCTTCTGCAGGAACTCGCGACGACTGTTAATGTTCTTTTCTGACATGTCATTTATATTTAAAATGAAACCACAAAAACCGTTAAAAGTTCAGATATAAATATAATACAAATCACTTCTTCCCGGAGCTTTTTGTTTTTCTGGCCAATGACTGAATTGTCTCGCGTGACGTCAGCATGTTGATGCGGTTCCTTATCGGAGCATAACGATTGTGCAGCGGACAGGGGTTATTCTCATCACAGAACTTAAGTCCGAAATCCGCAGCCTTTGAATATCTCGTCTCCTTCTACAGCTATGATAACATCCCTTATCGGAATGGTTGGCTTTCCGGGGTCAAAGAAAAAACCTCCGCCCCTGCCCTTGCGTGACATAACAAACCCATGCTTCACAAGCCTCTGCAGAATTTTTGCCGTAAAAAACTGAGGCGCTTCAATCTCCCTGGCTATCTCGGTTATTCCAGCCTGCCTGCCCTTTTTGTTCTCGACCTGGATGTAGACAAGCGCCCTGAGCGCATATTCGGTTTCCTTTTTAAACATTTTTTCCTGTTTATTGAACAAAGATATGAATATTGTGTTTTAAAAGTATAAAAGGACCTTTTTGTCTTTTTATAAAATATTTAATTACATTTGTAACCTGAGTTATAACAGATACATGATATGAAAAAAGAGAGCCTGTTAAAAAAAACGCTTGGTGAAATCGTAACGGAAGACTTCAGATCAGCTGCAATATTTAAAAAGGCAGGAATCGATTTCTGCTGCGGCGGGAAAAAAAGCCTGGAGTCAGCCTGTGCTGAAAAAAAGCAGGACCCTGATAATCTGGTTAACCAGCTTCTTGAACTCGAAAAGTCCGGTGATGACAAAGGCAATAACTATAAAGAGTGGACCCCATCCTTTCTTTCAGACTATATAGTTAACACTCATCATAAGTATGTTACGAAAACCCTTCCTGACCTGACGTTCTATACCAGAAAGATCTTTGAAGTCCATGGCGAAAGGCACAAGGAGCTGTATGAGGTTGCAGACCTTTTTTCACAGGTAAACAATGAGCTTCTCCAACATCTTAAAAATGAGGAGACTGTTCTTTTTCCGGCGATTAAACAAGTGCAGGTTAACAACTCCCCGGCCACAAAGACTCTAATAAGATCGGAAATAGAAAGGATGACAGGTGAACACGAGTTTGCCGGCAACGCCATGGACCGGATCAATGAGCTGACCAACGGATACTCTGTCCCTTCTGATTCCTGTAATACGTATGCAGTCACAATGAAGCTGCTTGAAGAGTTTGAAGATGATCTCCACACACATGTTCATCTTGAAAATAATATTCTCTACCCGGCAGCCCTGAAACTAGCAAACGGACTAAACAACTAATAATTAATAGTTTGTAACTTTATTATCATGAATACAGCAACAAAAGATCTTGAAAACGATCACGTTCACATCCTTCGTCTTACAGACGTAATGGAAAAAATCACGAAAACAGATGCGCCTGATTCTTCTGATCTTGAAACAGTGGTCTTCCTAATAAGGAATTATGCGGACGGATTCCATCATGAAAAGGAAGAAAAAATTCTTTTCCCCGCACTTGAAGGCAAAGGGTTCAGTCCCCGGCAGGGACCGGTGGCAGTCATGCTTTCCGAACATGTTCAGGGAAGAAACTTTGTAAAGGGAATGGCAGAAAGCATTGCTCTATATAAAGAAGGCGCCATACCCGCATTGGAACAGGTATTCATCAATATGACCGGTTACGTAAATCTCCTTCGCAACCACATCTCCAAAGAGAACAACATCCTCTTCCGGATGGCTGAAAAGGTACTTTCAGAAGAGGATCATAAAACACTTCTTGACCTCTACGCAGGCGTTACCCCCGCCACTGAAAACGGAGGCGGTATTCCTGAATACATTTTTGAAATAGAGAGACTTGAAAATAAGTACAAGTAATAATAATTTACCTAACACCAAACTGCTGCTATGACAACAAAAAAGCTATGGTTGGGTTTTCTTGCCGTGATGACGGTCTCATTCACTGTTTTACTCTTCTTCGGAAGGTCGGCCTGGCCGGGTTCATCTTCGGACTTAAATTTGGCTGGAGCATCAGGAAGTAATTATAAGTTGGATTCACCCGCTTCCTGAGGCAGGACATTAGATCACAGAAGGTGGATCGGCAGGCGTCAGTCAAGGTGATTAAGATAAAGAATACTTTTGATCCGACCGTGAAGTATTTCTGGGTTGTCTCAGCTGTTACTGCTTGTTCAGGTGGTGATGGGAATAATCACTGCACACTATACTGTTGAAGGCCAGGCATTCTATGGTCTGCCCCTGTCAAAAATCCTTCCCTATTCCATATCACGCACATGGCATGTACAGATTGCAATTTTCTGGATTGCAACATCGTGGCTGGCCACAGGCCTTTACTATGCTCCTGCAATCTCCGGGCATGAACCAAAATACCAGCGTCTTGGAGTCAATCTGCTCTTTGGTGCCTCCTTGTAATTGTGCTCGGCTCGCTTGCCGGACAGTGGATGGGGGTGATGCAGAAGCTCGGACTGGTTAAACAACTTCTGGTTCGGCCACCAGGGATATGAATATGTTGACCTTGGCCGCTTCTGGCAGCTGTTTCTCTTCATCGGGCTGGTCATCTGGCTCTGCTGATGGGAAGAGCTATCTGGCCGGCGCTGAAACAAAGGTCTGACAGCCGTAACCTGCTTATCCTCTTCCTGGTATCAACGGTAGCCATTGCTGCATTTTACGGTGCAGGACTCATGTGGGGCAGGCAGACCAACCTCGCGATGGCCGAATACTGGCGCTGGTGGGTTGTCCATCTCTGGGTCGAAGGATTCTTTGAGGTCTTTGCTGCAGTGATCATCGCCTTCCTGTTTGTCAGGCTGCATATAATAAAAGCAACGACAGCAACCTGGCGGTGCTGTTTTCAACAATCGTCTTCCTGGCAGGTGGTATTTTAGGCACATTTCATCATCTTTATTTTACCGGCACCCCCACGGCAGTACTGGCGCTCGGAGCCAGTTTCAGCGCCCTTGAAGTGGTGCCTCTGGTCATGATGGGCTTCGAGGCTTACGACAATCTCAAGCTAAGCAGAAGCACAGACTGGATCAAAGCATATAAATGGCCAATCTACAGCTTCATTGCTGTGGCCTTCTGGAACCTCGTCGGCGCAGGGATATTCGGCTTCCTTATAAATCCTCCATTGCTCTTATGTAGAACACACCCACTTTCCTGGGACATTACACCAGATCATAGAAGGAGGACACCGCCATGAGGGTCATTGACCCCTGGCAGTTACAGGTAAGCTATTCAGTCTTGATCGAATCGGCCGGATTCATTATTGCCGCCTGGTATGCTTTGTAACTGATAGTTAAAAAGGTTATCAGGATCGTGAGTAAACCTGCAATTATTAAAAGAGGCGCCCCGATATTCGAACGATAAACGTAATTCTCAAGCCAGTTGCTCATAAAATACCAGGCAACAGGTATTGCAATAATGATAGCTATTGTCGTCAGGATCAGAAAATCCCTGGAAATTAACCTCAGGATAACACCCTCATTAGCCCCGAAGACTTTTCTGATACCGATTTCCTTTGTGCGTTGCTCAACTGTATAAGATGCCAGTCCAAACAGGCCAAGGCACGCAATAAGTATTGCCAGAACAGTAAAGATGGTAAAAATCAGGCCCCTCTTTTCATCTGCTTCAAACTGCATGTTAAACCTTTCGGTCAGAAACGTGTATGTGAATGGCTGATCCGGAAAGATTTCCTTCCAGCTTTTTTCAATGTAACCGAGTGTTTGCTCAATATTATTGTCACTTATTTTAACATATACCATCGGGTTATTTAAACGGTAAACTAAAAGCAGGGTCTCTATTTCGTTATACATGCCGGTTTGGTGGTAATCTTTCATGACACCCACGACCCTGGCCCTGAGTGTATTTTCGTCACCAAACTCGACCTTTTTCCCAATAGGATCACTCCATCCCATCCGCGTTACAAATGTCTCATTCACCACCACCCCGGTCAGTGTATCGGAAGGCATATCTGCCTGAAATTCACGTCCTTCCTTGATTTTAATGCCCAGGGCTTCGACAAAATCATGATCGACTGCAACCAGATTTACTCCCCGCGGTGACATCCCCTGATCAGTCTCGACATTCATTAAAAGCTTACCGGAACCCTCTCCTACCGGATTGCTTGATCCGCCGACAAATTTAATACCGGGATTTTCAAGCAGGGCAAGTTTCAACACAGGGTACTTCTGTGCCATCGGTCCGTTCAGCTGAAGGGTCACAACATTCTTCTGGTCAAATCCCTGATCCATATTCTTCAGATAATTAAGCTGTCTGAAAACAACTAGAGTACATATTATCATTACCACCGAGACGGTGAACTGTAAAACAACAAGAATCTTTCTGAATAAACTGCCTGCTGAGCCATGGGTAACTTCGCCCTTGAGCACGGTGACAGGACTGAATCTTGAAAGGAAGAAAGCAGGATAACTGCCGCCGATGATGCCAACGAGAATGATGATGCCAAGCAGGCCCAGTATTACTTCAGGGCTGTACAAAACATTAAGGTTAAATGACTTGCCGGCAAGCAGGTTAAACTTCGGCAGAAGAACAATCAACCCGATTATACTGATCAGAAGGGAAATAACAGTAAACAGGATAGATTCTGACAGGAACTGCATTATAAGCAGACTTCGCCGGGATCCCACAACTTTACGCAAACCTACCTCGCGTGCCCGTCCTGCAGAACGTGCCGTGGCCAGGTTCATATAGTTCATGGCTGCAATAAGAACCAGGAAAAGAGCAACTATAGCGAAGATATAAACATAGGTAATACTGCCGGTGGGTTCAGGCTCACCCGGATTGGTCGAATTAAGGTGGATGCCGGTAACAGGCTCAAGGATGTACTCCACAGTTATGTTGATCGGACCAAAAATCGGCTCTATATAGGCAGCATACATTGCCTGCATCTTTTTCTCAAATTCCTTAACATCAAGGCCTTCAGGGAATAACAGGTAAGTAAATACTCCGAAGTTGCCCCACGATCCGAGCTGTTTGGGAAGATTGTTCCTTGAAGCCACCGCATCAAAACGAAAATGCGAATTGGAAGGAACATCTTCTATAACTCCCGTTACTTCAAAGCTGTTATTTCCCGAGGCTATTGTTTTTCCTATCGGATCTTCACTGCCAAAATATCTCCCGGCGGCTGTTTCAGTGAGGATTATCTTGTCGGGCTCAATAAGCGCCGACTTTACTTCCCCTTTTAAAACCTTATAGGTGAATACATCAAACAGTGTGGAATCTGCATAGTAAAAGTCCTCCTCATTATATTCCTTATCCTCATATTTGAATAAAGTCCGGTTCATTGGTATGAACCTTACAAAAGCTTCCACCTCCGGATAATCCTGCGCCACCTGGGGTCCGAAAGGAATCTGGGCAACGATCCAGGTAAACTGATCATCCGGCTCGGTAATCTTTGATGAAACGCGGTAAATCCGGTCAGCCTTCTCATGATAACGGTCATAACTCACTTCATCAGAGACATAAATAATCAGAAACAGGGCACTTAAAATACCAAGGGTAAGCCCAATTATATTCAGAAAACTATAACCCGGATGCTTTACAGCATGCCTGACCGCGGTCTTAATCAGATTCCTCAGCATGTTTTTTTTATTTCTTAATCGAAAGTAATATTAAACAAAATAATATTTGGCTGACGGGGAATAGAATTAGCATAACATTAACATGATTTAACAGCAATTAAATGGTTAAGCCGTATCTGTGATCCTTCCAAAGTCACCGGATTTCCTTCACGGCATTCAGATCAGTATTATCAGTAAAATGTTAAACTATTAGACAGTGAAATGTAAATTTATTTTACACCTGGCTGATATGGTTTAATCATATCTATTTGATTTTATTGTACTTGAATGTATGGCATAATCCTTGGTTCAAAGACAACAGTAAACAAGAGCTGAGAATATGAAAAGAGTGATCTTCATATTAATTATTGCAGGAATTGCGATGACTGATGAGGTTGTGGCGCAGGAAAAGAAGTGGACACTGGGAGATTGCGTTACGTATGCAATTGAGAACAATATTGAACTCAGGCGGCAGAGACTTCAGACCGAAACCAGCGAGGTTAACCTTCTCAAGACAAAGCTGGATGTGCTGCCTTCACTGAATTTCGGTTCAGACGCCCAGCTCGGCTTCGGAAGGTCAATTGACCCGGTGACCAACCTTATTACGTTTGAACAGAACTTCAGCAACTCATACTACCTGAATTCATCAGTTGAGATCTTTAGCGGTTTTACAACGCTTAATTCCATTTCTGCCAACAAGTTAATGATGAAGGCCGGGCTGGAAAATGAGAAGATTGCCAGGAATCAGCTTATTCTTGACATAACCACCCAATACTTCCAGTCTCTTTATGCAAAAGGTGTGGAGAGGGCATCAAAAGCTCAGCTTGATCTTTCGGAGAGACAGCTGTTCAGGATAAGGCGAATGGTTGAAACCGGTAAGGAAGCTGTCTCAAAACAGTATGAGATGCAGAGCCGGGCCTCAACAGACAGGCTTAATTACACAATCGCGCAAAACAATACCAGCCAGGCTATTACAACGCTGAAACAGATGCTTCAGCTCGAAGCGGGTACGGCCTTCGATATTATTCTGCCTGACCTGGATACCATAATGATCACTGCTCCTGATTATGACCCTGACAGTATCTTCAGCATCGCATCCTCTGTTCTTCCGCGGCTGAGGGCAATAGAATTTGAACTTGAAGCCTCAAAGAAACAGGTTTCAGCAGCAAAAGGGTCTCTCTCACCAAGCATCGAGTTGGGAGGAACAGTATATACCGGTTATTATCAGAGATTAAACGAAGGTACGCCAACCCAGGACTCATTCTCCGATCAGCTGAAGAACAACAACAGCCAGGCCATTTATCTTTCCCTGGCGGTACCGATCTTCAATAATTATGTAAACGGAAGGAATGTCAGGCTGGCAAAGATAAGGATGAATGACACGCAGCTTAAGCTCGAACTTGAGAAGAACAATCTCTACTCCGAGGTCGAAAATGCATGTCTCGATTTCAACAGGGGTGTTGATGAAAATGCAGCAGCTGTTGCCAACCTTGCGTTCAATAAAAAATCATTTGCTGCGATAGAGAAGAAATTTGAATCAGGCCTGGTTGATGTGACCGATTACGCAGCTGCACAGGTAACACTTTTCAGGGCAGAGACTGAAGCACTGAGAACCAGACTGCAGGTAATGTTCAGAAAACTCACAATACAATTCATTACTACTGGCGATTACGAATACATTCTAAGCAACTAAACTCAAATATAAGTTACGATGGATACCCCGATTGAGAAAATGGATAAACCTATTCCAAAAAAGAAAGGCCTGCAAAAAAAACACTTCTGGTATGCCGGCCTGGCAGTCGCCTTTTTAACGCTCATGTACATGGCTTTTTTTGCTGACCGGACATCAACATACAAAGTTGAAAAAGACAAACTGATAATTGAATCCGTGACTGAAGCTCAGTTCAACGATTATATAACGGTACCGGGTACGGTCGAGCCAATAAGCATCATCTTCCTTGATGCCCAGGAGGGCGGACGCGTCGAAGAGATACTTATTGAGGAGGGCTCAATGGTGAAAAAAGGAGATATAATTCTGAGGCTGTCAAATCCGGATCTCTATCTGAATATCCTCGACAGTGAAGCACAGCTTGCTGAAAAGGAGAATTTCCTGAGGAATACGCAGATAGCCATGGAACAGGACAGGTTACAGATAAAACGGGAGTTGCTCAATCTTAAATATGATATTGAGAGAAAGGAACGTAATTATTCCCAGAATGTCATCCTTATGAAAGACAGTCTCATTTCCAGGGAAGAGTTTACGAGATCAAAAGAGGATGTTGATATGGCCCGTCAGTCCAGGGACCTGTTTATCGAGCGCCAGAAACAGGACTCGATTTTCCGGTCAGTCCAGGTCGATAATATGATCAACAACCTTGAAAATATGCGCAGGAACCTGGCGCTTGTAAGGCAGAGGGTGGAGAACCTGAATGTAAGGGCCACTGTTGACGGCCAGCTTGGATTACTGGTTCCGGAGATCGGGCAGTCAATCTCACGCGGGGCAAATATGGGCCAGATAAATGTTTTAACATCATTCAAGGTCACAGCACAGATTGATGAACACTATATTGACCGTGTCAAAACACAGCTGACCGCCAAGCTTGACCGGCAGGGCAGTGAATTTGACCTTGTTGTGAAAAGGGTGTACCCCGAAGTCCGGAACGGGACATTCGAGATTGACATGATATTTCAGGACAGCATTCCGGAAAATATCAGGACCGGACAAACATACTATATAAGCCTCCAGCTGGGTCAGCCTAAAATTTCGGTCCTTGTCCCGATAGGCGGTTTCTTCCAGGAAACAGGAGGACAATGGATATATGTCCTTGACCCGTCTGAGTCCTATGCTACCAAGCGAAACATATCAATAGGCAGAAAAAATCCAAAGTATTACGAAGTCCTTGAAGGTCTCCAGCCAGGTGAAAAAGTAATTATATCAGGCTATGAGACTTTCGGGAAAAATGAAAAACTTGTTTTTAAGAAATCCAGATAACATTAAAAAATAAAGTCATGATCAACACAAATGAATTAACAAAGATCTTCAGGACCGAGGAGGTAGAAACCACGGCACTGAATAAAGTGAACCTGAATGTCAAAGAAGGTGAGTATGTGGCAGTAATGGGACCATCAGGCTGTGGGAAATCAACCCTCCTGAACATTCTTGGATTACTTGATAATCCGACATCCGGAAGCTACATTTTTAACGGAACCGAGGTTGCCAGGCTTAAGGAACGTGACAGGACTATCTTCCGTAAAGGCAATATCGGTTTTGTTTTCCAGAGCTTTAACCTCATTGATGAGCTCAACGTCTATGAGAATGTTGAACTGCCTCTTATTTACCTTAAGATGAAAGCAGGAGAAAGAAAGAAAAGGGTTGAAGATGTGCTCGTCAGGATGAAGATAGATCACCGTGCAAAGCACTTTCCCCAGCAGCTCTCCGGTGGTCAGCAGCAGAGGGTGGCCATAGCCAGGGCTGTTGTGGCAAACCCCAAGCTGATACTTGCGGATGAACCGACAGGTAACCTTGATTCAAAAAACGGTCTGGAGGTAATGACCCTGCTCACCGAACTAAACAAGGAAGGCACGACAATCATTATGGTCACCCACTCAGACCATGATGCGGGCTTCGCCCACAGGATAGTCAACCTGTTTGACGGACAGGTAGTATCGGAAAAACACGCTTAATCCGGATATCTTTCCTGAAACGGAAAAAGAGGGGTCATTTTCATGCTCCCTCTTTTTCTTTTTATGCAGCAGAGTGATTTTCAAAGTGTCTTTAAGAAAAGGCTTGGCAGCTGAAAAACAGGGCTAAACAATGGTTAAGAATTGCCTCAGACTTTCGGTTAAAAGCATTATCAAACAGGGTCAACACTCAGTTATCAGTGCAATAGGTCTTGCAGTTGCACTCAGTTGCAGCATACTGATCCTTTTATATGTTCAGTATGAATTCAGCTATGACAGGTACCATGAACAGGCCGGCAGAATATACAGGATCATCACCCAGAAGGAAGGGCACAGTTACATGGGTTCAGACCGGTTTGCAGTGACCGCCGGTCCACTGAAGGAGGCTATTTCCAGGGACTTGCCGGAGATAAAATATTCAACAAAATGCAAAATTAATTCACATACCCTCGAGTACAACGGATCACTGTTTAATGAGAATGGGTTTCTTTATACCGACACCGACTTTCTGAAGATTTTCACCTTCCCGGTTATTGAAGGCAATCCCTCCGAAGAGCTTAAAGAGCCCTTCGCGCTTTTCATTACCCGTAAGATGGCTTCAAAATACTTTGGAGAAGAAGACCCTGTCGGAAAAATCATTATAGCTGACAATAAATACTCTTTCACTGTCAGGGGAATTCTCGAAGATGTTCCGCCCAACTCCCACTTCGACTTTGATTTCCTGACCGGATTTGAGACATTGTACAGTATGCGTGGTGGTAAGGAAAATGTTGAAAACTGGGCCTCAAACAGCTACATAACCTATATTCTTCTGGCTGACAATGCAGACCCGGAAACCGTCAGAATCAAGCTGAATGATTTATATACAAATTATACCAGATCAACCCCTCAGTTGTTTGAAATGAATCTGGTTCCGGAACCTCTCAATAAAATACACCTTGACGGAAAAACAAACTTTGAACCCGGCAATAACAGCGATATAAGGTATATATATCTGATAACTTCCATCGGACTGCTTATTATACTGATTGCGTGCTTTAACTTTACGAATATGGCTACGGCACGTGCCATCAACAGGGGAAAGGAAATAGGTATTTTAAAAGTTTCGGGAAGCAGCAGGGCCGAACTCATCATTCAGTTTCTCGCTGAGTCTGTCTTTCTCTCCCTGGGAGGTCTTGTTCTTGGACTGCTGATTGTATGGGTTTTACTGCCGGTTTTCAGCGACTTCACAGACAGACCTTTAAATTTCGGAATGATCCTTGAAACGCAGACCCTGTCAAGGATATTTGCAATCATGCTTGCTGCAGGGCTGTTGTCCGGGGCTTATCCGGCCTTTCACCTTGCCTCTTTGAGCCCGTTGAGTCTTTTAAAAGCTGATTTTAAAAATACCAGCGGGAGAAGAAGAGCCGGCTATCTCAGAAATTTCCTGATAGTACTGCAGTACGGAACCTCAATAATTGCACTTATCTCTGCAATTACAGTAATGTTGCAGCTAAACTATATTAAGAACAGTGATCCCGGATTTGAAAAGGAAAACATAATAACAGTGAACATACATGATCCTGCATTGAGGAAGCATCCTCAGGTTCTTATAAGCGAACTCTTCACAAACCCGAAAATACTTGATATTACTGCCTCTGCCAATCTTCCGGTTACAATTTATTCAAACTCAAGGGGAAACTGGGAGGGAAAGCCATCTGACTATAATCCGGGTATTTTCAGAGCAGGTATAGGAGATAATTTCATTGATTTTTACGACCTGAAGATTGTTTCAGGAAGAGGATTCTCCAATGATTTTTTTGCAGATACCATAAACAGATTTATCATTAATGAGACTGCTGTAAAAGTCATTGGCTGGAATGATCCGGTTGGTCAGAAGATCAGTTTCAACCAGGGCGAGGGAATTATAATCGGAGTAATAAAAGATTTCCACTTCCATTCCCTTCACCTTCCGGTTGAGCCCCTCGCCATATCAGCGATCGGCTGCAGGGAGTTTAAAGAGGCATCTTTCATTTCCATTAAGGTTAAGCCCGGCACAATTTCCGAGGTAAGCTTATATATTGAAAAGAAGCTAAAAGAGCTATCTCCGCATTATATAAACGGGGTCTCAGTCTTCAGCGACCGGGTAGATGAAGTTTACAGCTCTGACAGGAAGCTGGGGGCTATTCTTATTTTCTCAACAATACTTGCTCTAGTCATTACCTGCCTGGGGCAATACAGTCTTGCCTCCTACACGACAAAAAGCAGGGTAAAGGAAATGGTAATCAGGAAGGTAATGGGCTCGCAACAGTCGGGAATAATATTATTGCTTGCAACCGAAATGACCAGATGGATTTTTGTATCAATTATTTTTGCGTGGCCGGCAGCTTATATCCTGATGAGCGGATGGCTGCAGAACTTCGCTTACCATGTAAATATAGGAGCCGGGGTTTTCCTCTGTTCACTTATTGTTTCATTGCTTATCTCTGCGATAGCTGTAAGTTACCACGTAATTAAACTGTCACGGGTAAATCCTGCGGTGATGATCAGGTATGAATAGCCGGAATTATGTTACTAATTTTGTGCCTGCTGAAATAACAGAAGAATAATGAAAACAATCGGACTGGCAGGTGGCACAGGATGGATATCAAGTGCAGAATATTACAGAATTATAAATGAGGAGATCAACAAAAGATCAGGTGGACTGGAATTTGCCAGGTGTATCCTGTACTCAATAAACTATGCCGAAATAGATGCCTTCAACAAACAAAACAACAAAGACGGCGTCTATGACCTTATCCTTGATGCAACACTGAAACTGTCCGGTTCAGGCGCCGATTTCATTATTTTGTGCGCCAATACCCTTCATCAGTTTGTTGAAAGACTGGAACAGGAAATTGATATACCCATCATTCATATTGCAGAAGCCACTGCCGATGAAATCAGGATAAAGAGGATGAGTATGGTCGGCCTGCTTGGCACAAAACAGACCATGGAAATGGACTTCTATAAATCCAGGCTTAAAGAGAAGGGAATTGATACATTGGTCCCGGAGTTAAGTGACAGGGATTTCATTCAGAAGACAATATCCGATGAGTTGCTCAGGGGTGTTTTTTCAGATGATTCCAGATATCGTTTAATTGAAATATGCAAAGAGCTTAATAAGAGAGGTGCCGAGGGTATCGTTCTCGGATGCACGGAGATCCCGCTTCTCCTCAGACAGGAAGATATCGATATTCCAGTCATTAACACTCTTAATGTACACGCTATGGCAGCTGTCGATTTTGCACTGAAGAAATAAGTGAACGGGAAGCCGGAACCAGTGAACTGAAGATAATGAATAGTTTTGGTGTCATCATAGTCTCCTGATATTACAATCAGAGCTCAAGAATATAAGATGAGCCATTTATACTTATATGGGAGTATTTCAGATCAATAGAAATATTGTTACTCTTTATTACAAATTTGTTCTCATTTTCAATTATTGCGGGAGATTCATTAAGCCCGTTTAAAACCAGCTTTTCTATGCGCAGAGAGTTATCGAACCATGAAATGCATGGTTGATTCATTATGCGGAGGGTACCGGCTTCATTGCCAGCTGAGAAGATAAGCCTGTGGTAAACACTGCGATCACCAAGGATCTCAATTTCAAGAGGCTCAAATATTCTTATGATAAGAGGGTTTGCCGATGCATTTATCTCCACCCTGTAACCTGGCAGATCGTTGAACTGTTCTGTTTCCTGCTTTTTCTTCTCCTGCCATTTTAAAAAGTCGCTGTCTGCGTTTACCCTGATACTTTCTATTTCATCGTTGCTGAAGCTTGTTGTGTTACCCGGCTGGTAATTTGTCGATTTTTCCAGAATATCCTCAAGATAAAGAGTATCGTTTTCTTCCAGGGCCAATTTCCAGCCGGAATTTATCTTATCAAGGATCATGGCGATCCATCTTCCCTCTACATAACCCAGATCGCGGACACCTGCGGGAGCAATCCCGTTTGTAATATCCGAGGCATTGAGCGGGTCCAGCTCCCTGGCTACTTTTTCGATGTAGTCTGAAAGGCCTTCTGTTCGCTGGAGTTCCTTTTCGTACTGCCCGAAAACCGGATTGATCATATTCAATCGCTGGTCCCTGTATCTTAACGCCTCTTTAACCCACCCGCTGATCTCTCCGGTGTTGTTGGAAAGGACTGCCCGCTTAAAGGCTTCCTTCTCAACCCTCCTCAGGAAAAGTGCTTCCACAGTTTCAGCGGGGTAAAGAAGCAGCAACCCATCGTTTTGCTGCCAGCGCGGGTGATTGATTCTCTGGAAAATATGAAATTGCTCGTGGACTATAATGCCTGCAAGGTCTCCTGCATCGTATTTCTCGCCTGTCCGACGGGCATAACTGCTGAAAACACTGGTTGCAATCCATTTATCTCCCAACCTGGTAACTGAATTGCCCCTTACAACAGGGTGCTGGCCACTGAACATGTAGATGCCGGGATGTTCCTTCACCTCTGTAAACCCGTCTGGTGCCAGTTCAGCATGGAAGAGCCAGGTATTGATACTATCGTATACCATTACGGGAATTTCAGAAACCTTGAAGCCTGGCCACAGCGGATTATCATTATTTTCCGCGACCAATTCCATTACCCTGAACACATCTTCAACAGGTTGATTATCTACATGTTGACAGAATAGAACCGGTTGTCTTAAAAGCATAACCAGGATCAGAGCCGGCAATGAAATGTTTTTACTAAAGAAAGTCTTGACATTTTCCATATATAAGGTCTCTATAAAATCTTACAGGCCGTAACTTTTTATCTTGTTGTATAAGGTCTGTCTTGTGATTCCAAGCCTCGCAGCGGCAATACTGATGTTATTACCGTATCTCCTCAGGCTGTCAGTGATCATTTTTTTCTCCATCTCTTCAAGAGTCATTTCAGCGTGATAGGCTCTTGATACAGAAGAACTGAATACAAAATCAGCCGGTTTAAGCACATCGGAATCACTCATTATTACTGCTTTCTCAATTGCATGTTGCAGCTCCCTGACGTTACCTGGCCAGTCGTGGTTCGCCAGCTTTTCCAGCGCGGATGTGCTGATCTTCATCCTTCCTTTGGCATATCTCTCACAGTCAACTCTCAGGAAGTGATTTGCCAGGATAGGTATATCATCCACCCTGTCACGCAGCGGAGGGACTTCTATCATTATTGTATTTATCCGGTAGAGCAGGTCCTCACGGAATCTACCCTCACTGACCATCTGATGAAGATCACAGTTAGTGGCACTGATTAGTCTTATGTCAACCGGAATTTGCTTATTTGACCCGACCCTGACTATATGCCTGTTCTGTAAAACACTAAGGAGCTTAGCCTGAGATTGCAAAGACAAATTCCCTATTTCATCAAGAAACAGGGTTCCTTTGTCAGCCAGCTCGAATTTGCCTTTCCTGTCTTCCCTTGCATCGGTAAATGCTCCCTTAACATGACCGAAGAGCTCAGATTCAAAGAGGGTCTCCGTGATCGAGCCCATATCCACATTTACCATCAACTCTCCCGACCGTTTTGACAGCCGGTGTATCTCTCTTGCCACCAGCTCCTTGCCGGTTCCATTTTCACCGGTGATAAGCACATTCGCCTCCGTGGCTGCTACCTTTCCTACAATATTCATCACATTTATCATCGTAGGAGAAGCCCCAAGGACAATCTTTTCACCTCCCCTGTTGATCTCCCGCTTAAGAAGCTGATTATCCTGCTTAAGGTTTGATGCTTCCAGCCTCGATGCCCGAAGCTTCCATGCTGCGTTAACAGTAGTAATAAGCCGTGTGTTGTCCCAGGGTTTAAGTATATAATCAACTGCGCCTTCCCTGATTGCCCTGACAGCCAGTTCAGCATCGCCCGAGGCCGTCAGGATCACCACACTTATCGTACTGTCAAAAGCAGAGATCTCACGCATCCAGAACAGTCCTTCGTTGCCATTATGGACCGCAGCCCTGAAATTCATATCGAGAATTACAACATCAACATCATTCCCCTCCAGCAACCCCGGTATCCTGTTCGGATCATTGATCGTAAGGACACGTTCATACTCCCCGCTCATAATACTTTTAAGGGTTTTCAATACCCCTTTGTCCTCATCAACAATAAGAATGGTTCCGTTATTCATTCCTCATTTTTATCAAAAGACGGCAAAAAATGTTTAATGTGTCAAAATAATAGACATTTTTAATTAATTATTCGCTCCTGAGATTCTCTGCAGGGTTTATGGAAGTTGTCTTCACAACAATTGCCACTATAGTAATCAGTGTTAATGCCAGTGTAACCAGAAAAGGCAAAATGAAGGACCACAGTGAGACATCCATTTTTGCTTCAAAGGTCTTAAGCCAACCGGTGAGCCAGTAATAACAAACCGGTACGGCAATTATGAAAGACAATATGGTGATCCTTACAAAGTCCCTCGAGAATAATACTACAATCCCTGAAACAGTTGATCCCATTACCCGCCTCATGGTTATCTCCCTGGTTCTCTGAAGCAGGAGGAATGATGTCAGTCCAAAGATCCCAAGGCAGGTTACAATAATTGAGAGTATGGCAAAAGCTCCAAAGACGCTTCCCAGCAATCTCTCATTTCTGTACTGTTGCTCGTAATAATCTTCGAGGAAGAAGTAATCAAACGGGTTATCAGGAAAAAACTGATTGAACTTTTCCCCGACAATCCCGAGAACTCTCTCCTCTGCCGAGGGAATGATCTTTATCATAAAGAAGCCTCTTACGCCGCGTCCATGAGGCATGAACCTGAATATATGAGGTTCAAAAGCTTCCCTTGGCGACTGCTGGCTGTAATCCTGAACCACGCCTGCAATCGTGTATATCTCATCCCAGTAGTTTACTTTCTGACCAACAGCTTCCTGTGGCGATGAGAAGCCCATCCACTTCACCGCTTTCTCGTTAAGTATCAATGACGAGGAATCGGAATACGAGCGGTCAAAGTTTCTGCCTGCAATTATATTTGCCTCCAGTATACCAAGGTAATCGTAATCAATGCCCACAATCTGATAGTTTTTGCTCTGGTCTGAACCGACCCTGAATATTCCGCCGGCATCCCATAAGATCTGGCGGCCCGGCACTTCTGTTCCTACACTGAACCTGGTGATGACGTCGTTTTTAAGCAGTTCTTCCTTAAAAGTCAGCAATTTGGTTCCGAATGAAGCATCCCTGATGCGCGGTGCCCTGACAGCAAGAATATCAGTGATATTTATTCCTTTGTCAAGATTCTGCATGTATCTCACCTGCCTGAAGACCAGCAGAGTGCAGGTGATCAGGCATATAGCCATGGTGAGCTGGAATACAACCAGAGCCTTCCTGATCCAGATTCCGCTTTTTGAATGAATATATTTTCCGCGGAGCACCTCGGATGTTGAGAATGAGGTAAGAACAAATGCGGGGTACGTTCCTGAAAGAATAATACTTGAAATAAAGAGGATTAAACTTGTGACCGGGAACCAGCTTTCTTTCCAGATTACATATTCAGCCGGGATCCCTGTAAGATTGAAAAAGAGTGGCAGAAGCAATACCATCAGAAACAGGGCAACCACAAAAGCGGCAGCATTGATCATGAGGGTCTCAATAAAAAACTGCCCTGTAAGCTGCCGTCTGGCAGCCCCGGCAACCTTGCTTAAACCAACCTCGGTAGCCCTGGTAAGTGACCTTGCCGTTGTTATATTGATATAATTAACCCAGGCAATGATCAGAATAAAGACAGCAATTACACTAAGTAAGTTCACTGTGTCATTATTACCGTTCACCTTGATCTCCTGCATATATGCCGAATTAAGATGTATGTCAGTAAGAGGCTGGACCTTCAAATCAAGGGTAAGCTTATAGTGTCTCAGCGCTTCTCCGAAATCGCTTTCAACAAGCGACTTGAGTTTTTCCTCAAATTCGGCAGGACTGACAGATGGCTTTAAAATAAAGTAGGTGAAAAATCCGGTATCTCCCCATGACAGTTCGATGTCAGGTCCATAGTGAGTTAAAAGATTGGGCCATGAAAGCATAAGATCAATGTCAATATGGGAGTTGTCAGGCAGGTCACGGTAAATGCCTGTTATGACGAAGCTCATCTCCTTGTCAATCGTAATAGTCTTTCCCATCGGATCATCATCCCCAAAGTACTTCCTTGCATATGATTCAGAGATAAAGGCACAGTTTGCGTCCCTGATCCCCGTCACAGGATCACCCGTAATCATTTCAATGTCAAATATTTGAAATATCTGAGGCTCTGCAAAATACATCCGCTCCTCGTAGAACTTCCTTTCGCCAAAGATTACTGTAGCTCTGTACCTGAACAATCTGGCAATAGTCTCAACCTCAGGATACAACTCCCTGATCCTGATTGCCGCAGGAGGGCAGCATGACGCAAACTTCACAGTCTCTCCCTCGGCGCTTGACCGCTGGTAAAGGAGTCTGTAGATCCTGTCGCTGTTCTTATGAAAAGTGTCGTAGCTTCTCTCATAACGCACGTATATCAGAATCATGAGGAAGGCAGTGATGCCAACAGCAAGACCTATTATATTAATTGTTGAAAAGAGCTTGTTTTTCAGAATGTTCCTGAATGCTATCTTAAAATAATACTGTTTCATATATTCAAATTTAAACCATCCTTCTCAATGCAACGTTTTATCAATTCAGACGTCTTTAAAGTGTAAAGAATTCATACTGTAAGATTTTTATACTTTAACCATAATACCCTGAGAGATGACTGTAAAACTGAATCCGAACGAGGTGGTGATAAAAGCCGGTGACACAAACCAGGTGGTCGGCAACGATACCATCGAAGGTAAACTGATTGTTACCAACCAGAGATTATATTTCAAAACGCTGAAAGAAGAGACCGAGAGGTTTAATCTTGAGATCATGTTTGAAAACATCCTTGAGGTCATATATTTCAACAGGGGACTCTTCTCAGTCAAGGGACTGAATGTCATCACCAGGGATGGCCGGTGTATCAGTTTTCCTCTCAGGAAGCGTGACGAATTCGGGCAGCTCATTAACAGGATGTATTAAAAAGTCTGAGGGTCTGAAGGATTTGCGATTTGCGATTTACGATCTGCGATTTATCTGATTTTCAAATTCTTAATTCTTAATTCTTAACTTTTAATTCTCCATTACTTCCTGCCCTGCAATCTGACAGCTCCCTAAAATGATCCACCGGATCATTTTTTTACGGTCGCTTCTCTATTGCCTTATTAGCCTACTCGTACCTGAGTGAATCAACCGGATTACGCATCGCGGCCCTGCCTACCTTAATCACTATTGTAAGTACTGTAGCCATAATCATAATAAGTGCCGCCAGAAGCAAGATGCCGGCCTTGATTTCAATAAAGTAATCCCAGATGCTGTCGAGCAGCAATTCCGACATATAGTACCCTCCGACGCTCCCCACAACAGATGCAATAACCAGGACAATAAGGAACTTTTTACTTAGCAGGAACATTAGTACAGGCACCGGTGCTCCCTGTATCTTCCTTATACCCACCTCCTTCGTCCGCCTGATGACATCAAGGGAGACAAGGTTATACATTCCGATAAGAGAAAGCAGCGTGGCTGTTACAGCAAGGAAGAGGTTGACCTTTGTTATGCTTCCGTTGATATCCTTTTCCTCCTGCATCGTATCTTCCTGCAATATACCTCTGAAGAGATAATTTGTGCCCATGCTTTTCCATTCATCGTTGATATATTCAAGAACACCGGCAAGGTCTTCCGGCTCAGCCCTGACAGCAAGATTCCAATACTGGTCGTTCTTGGTAAGCCGCAGCATTGCAGGGTCAATAACCTCCCACAGTCCGTTTGTGTAGAAATCCTCCACCACACCTATCACCGTCAGCTTGGTGGTATCATACATCGTTATAGTCTGGCCAATGGGCTCCTTCCAGCCGAAGTCAGCGACAAACTTCTGATTGACAATGATTGATCCGTTTGACCTGTCAGCTGCACTTCTGGATTCATCAAACAGGCGGCCGTCAATAAGACGGAGACCCATTGCTGAAGCATAGCCGGGTCCAATGTCCAGCACATCCACCTCAAGCTGTGTCTGCTGATATTTCACAGGTCTTCTGTAGCTCCCCCATCCTATGTGGTTTTGAGTCCCTTCCGCAGAAATTATCTTCGGATTATTTAATATCTCATTCCTGAATGAGGTGAACAATTCCGAAACAACCGGAACAACTATAAGCTTGTCCCTGTCATATCCGAGATCGAGTGTTTCCTGATACCTTGCATTTTTTGCAAACACGATGCCCATAACAAGTGCCATTACCGAAATTGAAAACTGCAACGTAAGGAGAATGCCCGCAAGCTTACCTGATCCGCTGAAGGAGCTGGTTCCCTTTAATACATTAACCGGGCTGAAAGCACTTACATGCAGTGCCGGATAGACCCCTGCAACGAACCCGGTCAATAAGACAAGAACAATAAGGAAAATCCAGAAGACCGGGTATTCAGTCAGGGTCAGTTCAATGGACATATAAGACCAGAGGCTGCTGTATGCCGGTACCAGGAACCTGGCAATGGCGACGCCCAAAAGCAAGGCAAGAAAACAAATTATAAGGGTTTCTACCATGAACTGTGCAACGAGCTGCCTTCGCTGCCCTCCGAAAGTCTTCCTCAGGCCAATCTCCTTCATCCTTTTACTGAAGGTGGCGATAGAGGTATTGGCAAAATTGAAGCAGGCAATCAGCAGTATGAACAGGGCCATGACTGATGGCGCTATGAGGGCTGCGGGGTGAAGGGAAGGAAAAAGCGCTGAGGACCATATTTCACGGCTGTTTGCCCCCACATCCTTCAGCGGCACAAGCTTGAACCTGTTAATCCTGAAATCCTCCCTGGCCTTGTTCTGCACCGGCAGATAGCTCTTTAACGAAGCAGTAATGGAGGGTAAGACAGACCTGTCAGGCACCTGGATAAAAAAAACATGCGTCATGATCTTCCAGTCAGCGTCATTTCTTTCCCACATCAGGAGGAAATTATCAAAATGCGAAATGACGTCCAGCCTGAAGCTTGAATTCTCCGGCAGGTCTTCGAACACGGCACCTACTGTATATGTAAACTCTTTATTTTGTTCATTCATGAGGGCCAATGTCTTACCGACAGGATCCTCCCTGCCATAAAGTGTTTCGGCCATGCTCCTGCTTATCAGGACACTCCCGTGATCATCAATTGACCTGATGCTTCCGTTCACTGCAGGGAAAGTAAAGATCTCCAGAAACTCAGGGTCAGCAAATGAAATCTGGGCAGAGTAAATATCATCCCCCACCTTGACATTTGATCCGGCTCTCATTACCCGTGCCGACTTTTCTACTCCCGGAATATCTTTTTTGACCACAAGCCCCAGGGTGGCCGGGACCGCTCCGTACTCCTGCTCTCTTCCTTCCATGTCCCTGAAACAGGTGACACGGTATATTTCATCGAAATTCTCATGAGTCCTGTCAAACTCATAATTGAACATGTGATTGAAAAATGCGACTATACAGACTGAGAGTGCGATTCCCAGGCCAGAAATGTTTATCAGGGTGAACAGGCGGTTCCTGATCAGGTTTCTGAAAGTGACGGTCAGATAGTTCTTAAACATTACAGGAAGCTGATCTATTCATATTTAAGTGACTGGGCCGGATTGACCCTTGCAGCCCTCATGATCCTGAAGCTGATCGTCAGAAGAGCAATGCCCATCGCTATGAAAAGACCAGCAACAAATGTAAGCATCCCCGGATCTATCCTGTAATAGAAGTTCTCCAGCCATTTATCTGCAATATAATAAATTAATGGCCAGGCGATCAGTGCCGAAATGCTTACGAGAACCATGACTTCTTTTGAAATCACAAGATAAATGCCTGAAACAGAAGACCCCATAGCCTTCCTCACCCCTATCTCCTTGGTGCGTTGTTCAACGGTGAATGACGTCAGTCCGAACAGTCCCAGCACGGCAATGAAAATGGCAAGTATTGAAAAGATTACTGCCATCTGGGCATTCTGCTTTTCCTGAATATACATCTGCTCAAAATCATCGTCAACAAAATAGTACTGAAGCGGGTTATTGGCAGTGAACTCTTTCCATACTTTTTCTATTTCAGTTATCGTGGTGGCGTAATTCTGAGCAGAGAGTTTTACGGTGAGATAGCCCCACAAAATGTTATCGCCTTTAAAAAGGAACATATAAGGACCAATCGGGTTCCTCAGTGATTCGAAATTGAAATTGCTGACTACCCCGATAATCTGGTGGTAATTCAGTCCATTGTTGTCGGGTCTTATGAATCTTGTGTTTGCAATGTCATTGATTTCAAAGTCTTTTGCAGCACTCTCATTGATCATGCAAGCCTCGCGGTCAGTTGTAAATTCCTCACTGAATGATCTTCCTGAGGCAAGGGTCATACCATAAGTATCCAGGTAGTCATAATCGACCCAGTTTGTCTGCAGCAGGAAGGTCTCTTCCTTCCTGCCCTCAAGCATATAGCCGTTGTTGTTATTGCTTCTGCCCGGTACAGCAGTGGAACTGGCAATCTTAATGACTCCGGGAATCTCCTTCACTGCATCCTTGAACGATTTCACTCTCGTTCCCAGGGCTTCTGCCCTGTTAATCACAATCAGCTGTTCCTTGTTGAATCCCACATCCTTGTTGAGCATGAACCTTATCTGTCTGTACATGATCATCGTCCCGATAATGAGCAGAATCGATACGGTAAACTGGAATACGACCAATACTCTCCTCAGGCGTCCGTTCCGCATGCTGTTTTTCACACTTCCTTTCAGGACCTCATAAGGATTGAATGATGAGAGGAACAGGGCAGGATAACTGCCTGCCAGCAGTCCGACCAAAAGGGTAAATCCGACAAGTACCGGAATGGTGTACCAGGAGATGAACAAATTCAGCTTCAGTTGCGTATCAAGAAGGTTATTAAAATAGGGAAGTGTCACTCTTATAATTATCAGGGCAAGCAGGAGCGATATAAAGGAGAGAATAAAGGACTCCGTCAGAAATTGCGTTACAAGCATCCGGCGGGTTGAACCGGCCACTTTCTTGATTCCAACCTCCTTTGCCCTGCGCGATGCCTGTGCGGTCGAGAGATTCATGAAATTGATAGCAGCGATCAACACGATCAGAATGGCAATGCTGCCGAAAATTATCAGATACTTAGGATCACTGGCTGACTTAAATATCTGTTGAATATTGGGATCCAGGTGTATATCGGTAAGGTTCTGCATGAAAAACCTGTATCTGTTACCCTGGGCAAAAAAATCATCAATTGTAATGCCCAGAAATTGCTGAAGTTCTGGCCCGACATGTTCAGCCAGGAGTTCAGGTATTTTCTGTTCAGTGGTGAGGTAATCCGTGTTTGGTTTTAACAGAATGTAAGTGCCAAAACTGTTGTTCAGCCACGTCGGGTCATTCGACCTGGGATTGGTCATGAAAGACAGAAGTATATTGGCATCGAAGTGAGAATTCTCCGGAATGTCAGCCATCACACCTGACACAGTGTACCTGATGCTGTCCGATCCGATCTTGATGGTCTTGTCTATCGGGTCTTCGTCTCCGAAGATCTTCCTGGCGGTAGTCTCTGAGAGGACGGCCTTTCTCGGAGCGTTAAGCAGGTTGGCCTGATCGCCCTTGAGAACCGGTACAGAAAAGAAATTGAAGAAAGACGAGTCTGCTTCAATCAGGTTCTCTTCGGTGAAAGTCTGATTGTTATACTCAATAACTGTAGGGCCCCATCCGTTCATTCTGAGAAAATCCTCTATTTCGGGGAATTCCCTTGCCATGGTTGGTCCGATAACTGAGGCTGTATATGCACCGGTTATCTCCTGTCCTCCGATTTTGCCGTCAAGTATCAATCTGTAGATACGGTCTTTCTTAACGTTAAACTTGTCGTAGCTTAATTCATTCATCACAAAAAGGGCGATCAGCAGACTGCAGGCAATGCCGATTGAGAGTCCGAGGATATTGATGATTATGTATGCACGCTGTCTTTTAAATGACCTTAAACTGTGCCTGATCAGATTGTTATACATATTTTGTAATTTGAATTTTGAATATTTATTTATTCGGATTTAATAGCTTCTACGGGGTTGATGCGCGAGGCTTTGAAGGCCTGAAAGCTTACGGTAAGCAAGGCAATTATCAAAGCTCCTGCTCCTATAAGCGCAAATACAATTACACCCGGATCAATCCTGTAGGCAAATTGCTTAAGTAAGTTTACAACTACCAGCCAGCCAACCGGCAGTGCAATAATTATTGAAATCAGCACAAGGACAAGAAACTCTTTGGCCATGGTAATTATTACCGAGGAAGAGTCGGCTCCCATAACTTTCCTTATGCCGATCTCGTTACTCCTCTTCTCAGTTGAATATGCTGATAATCCGTAAAGTCCAAGAGAGGCAATAATAAGTGCAAGCATCGTAAAATACTTTAATAATCCGGTAAGACGAATCTGAGACCTGAACAGGTTCTCGTAGTCCTGTTCAATAAAAGTGTACTGAAGCGGGAATTCCGGGATTAACTCATTCCATACCTTTTCAACGGACTTAAGGGATTCCTCAGTTTTACCAGGTGTCAGTCTTATCAGGATATAATCAAGAAACCTTGTGCCGGCAAGTGCAAAGGCCATTGGCTCGATAGGTTGATCAGCCCCCTTGAAATGAAAATTCTTAAGCACCCCAACAATGGTTCCGTTAAGACCCATAAAACTGAAGCTTTTACCGACCGGGTCTCCTATATCCATGATTTTAACAACCTCCTCATTAACCAGAAAATTGCCCGTCGTATCCCGGGCCATATCGCCGGGAAAGTCTCTGGAGAAATTTCTTCCCGAAACAAGTTCCATCTTCATTGTTTCGAGGTAATCGTAATCAATACCGTTTGTCCCGATTAAAACCATTTTCTCAGGGTCCTTCCCCGGCCAGCTGGCTCCTCCTGAGTTACTGCCTATCATTACCGGATTTACCCGGGAGGCTGTCACACCTGTGATCAGTGTCTCCTTTAAAAGTTCGCTTTTAAAGGAGTAATATTTACTTTTCATATCCTGCGACATCGGGATACAGATAAGGTCTTCCTTTTCAAACCCCAGGTCTTTGTTCTGAAGGAACCGCAGCTGCTGATTCATGAAAATTGCAGCTGTGGCAATCAATATCGAAAGAGAAAACTGGATCACAACAAGAATTTGCCTTAATCTTCCGTTGCCCTTTCCTGAAACCGTCTCTCCCTTCAGTACAGACACAGGCTTAAATGAGGAAAGATAAAGTGCAGGATAAATGCCTGATAAAAAGCCTGAAAGCAAGCCAACTGCAATAAAACTGATGATGAATTTGATTTGAAGCAGATCTGAAAGAGTAAAACTCTTCCCGGAAACATTATTAAATGTATTCAAGAACAATCCAACCAATAGAAGGGCAATGAACATTGAAGCTGTAACAAGAATTAAGGATTCTGACATAAACTGAAATATCATACTCTTCCTGTCGGCTCCGGCAACTTTCCTTATGCCTATCTCCTTCGACCTTGATGAAGCTTTCGCTGTTGCAAGATTTATAAAGTTGATACATGCAATTAGAAGGACAAAAACCGCAATAAGTGCAAAAATCATGATCGCAATCACAGGCCCCCGGTTCTCTCCATACCCGAACTGAGCGTGCAGGTGAATGTCGGGAAAAGGAAAAAGCAGATATTTAGTAGTCGTTTCGGGACTATGTTCAAGGACAACATCTGTAAGTTTCTTATTGATGCTCTCAATGTCAGATCCTTTTGCGATCTGCACAAATGTCAGGATTGAATTACTACCCCATGAATCGCTCATGGCGCCTATCTCCCTCAGAAAAGAATATGGTATTACACCCTGGAAAGAAAAGATCGAGTTACCAGGTATATCTTTCATAACTCCTGTAACCATAAATTGAAACTTGTTTTCCAGGGTTATTGTCTGTCCAAGGGGATTGGCGTCACCAAAATATTTCTCTGCAAGTTTCTCTGAAAGGACTATTGAATGAGGATCACTTAACGCTGTTTCGGGATCTCCATTCTCAAACGGTAAGGTAAATATTTTAAAAAGGCCTGAATCAGCTGCCACAATTGATGATTCAAAGAAGACATTATCTCCATTACGGAATAATAACCTTGGAAGCCTATTGATGCGGGTCTGGTCAATGATCTCAGGTATCCTCTCCTTCCAGACAGGTCCGCTGGGATGCGGCGTAACCGTAACATGATACCTCTCTCCTGAATAAAACTGATCTTCCTCTACCCTGTAAATGGTTTCGGCATTCTCATGAAACCTGTCATAGCTCAGTTCGTCCTGAACCCAGAGCAGGATCAGTAATGATGCCGCTAACCCGATAGCCAGTCCTGTTATATTAATAAAGGTAAAACCTTTGTGTCTTGAAATATTCCTGACTGCCGTAAGAAAGAAGTTTCTGATCATGGTCCGGGGTATATTCTCTGTTAAAGACTGTCAAATTCTTTGACTGTTGCACATGCAAGACAGTTTTCTGTTCTGCCTGTGCAGCAAAACTTGTAACATCATGTCTTTAGCTTGAGATTCAAAGTAAAACCTAATCGTTCCGGCAATGTTGAAGAATTTTTTTATCAATGCCCTGCGTAATATGAAAAAGCAGCGCGGATATGTCATTATGAATGTGTCCGGCCTTGCAATCGGACTGACAAGCTTCATGTTCATTACATTATATGTGATCCACGAGCTGAGCTATGACAGGTTCCATCAGAATTATGAGAATATATACAGGCTGAAAGTAGTCGGAATAATGTCTGGAGGGGAGCTCGATCAGGCTGTTACTGCAGCACCGATGGCACAGGCAATGATCAATGATTACCCGGAAGTGCTGAAGGCTACCAGGGTGAGAAGCATGGGTGACTGGCTTATAAAATACGGCGAGAACAGATTCAATGAAGACGGTGTCCTTTTCGCCGACTCATCATTCTTTTCTGTCTTTGACTTCAGATTACTAAAAGGAGACCCTGAAACAGCACTGGCAAGACCCAGATCAGTCATACTGACCGAAGAATATGCAAAAAAGTATTTTGACGAACAGGACCCCATGGGCAAGCAGATGAGCTTTGAGGCTGACACAGTAATTTACACTGTTACCGGTGTGGTACAGGATGTCCCGGATAACTCCCACATCAAATTTGACATGCTGGCATCAATGAGCTCTTACCCCGGACAGGCAAACAGCCAGTTCTGGATAAACCATAACTTTTATACCTATATTGTGGTTAAAGATGGGACTGACAAGGATATCCTGGAGGAGAAATTACAGGGTATGGTTACAAAATACGTGGGCCCTCAGATAACTGAAGCCCTGGGTATTTCCATCGAAGATTTCCTGAATGCTGGAAATGCCTTCAGTTATGTGATGGAACCGCTCAGGGACCTGCACCTCAGAGGAGCGACACAATACGGTCTCGAACCTCTGGGGTCAGAAAGTACTGTTTATATCTTTGCAGTGATAGCCCTGCTTATCCTGATAATTGCCATAATAAACTATGTTAACCTGGCAACTGCAAGATCGGCGACAAGAGCCAAAGAGGTAGGCGTCAGGAAAGTTGCAGGAGCAAACAGGCGGGGCCTGGTGTTTCAGTTCCTTGGAGAATCGGTGCTGATTGTGACTGTTGCTGCTCTCATTGCGGTAATACTGGTCTCTGCACTTACACCTTCTTTTAATCAGATGATAGGCAAAGAGCTGTCTGGAGGCATCCTTGATAATCCCGCCGGAATACTATCTCTTATTGTACTTGTCCTCCTGGTAGGAGTATCTTCAGGAGCCTATCCGGCATTCGTACTGGCCTCATTTAATCCCATTGAAGTATTAAAGGGCACATTAAATCCGGGATCTATGTCAAAGAACATGAGAGGTTTACTGGTTGTGATCCAGTTCACTATCTCAATTGTGATCATAATCGGTACAATTATTGTCTATCGTCAGCTCAATTATGTAACAAAGAAGGATATTGGCTTCAATAAGGAAAACCTGATAGTCATCCGAAGGTCCGATTCATTTTTCAGGCAGAGGGAGGCATTCCGCGATCAGCTGCTGCAGATCCCGGGGGTTGAAAACGTTGGCTTTTCCCGGGCCGTTCCCGGTACCAATTTCAATAACAATGCATTCCTTCTCGATGAGGATCCTGAAAAGAACACTTACCTTATAAACCAGACGCAGGTTAGTTTCGACTTTGCACAGGCACTCGGCGTTGAGCTGGCCGCCGGCAGGTTCTTCTCCCGTGAGTACGGAGAAGATTCAACTGCCATCCTGATTAATGAGGCGGCAGTTAAATCACTAGGCCTGACTGACCCGGTAGGAAAATATATCCTGCAACCACAGGGCCCTCAGCAATTTCAGAGATTAAAGATCATCGGGGTAATGAAGGACTTCAATATTAAATCGATGCATACCCCTATTGAACCAGTTTGTTTTACCGTCCTCGGAAACTTCGGAGGAGATCAGTTTGCCACTGTCAGACTCTCGGGAAATGATGTTCCGGAAACATTAAAGTCTATTGAACAAAAATGGCAGACTTTTACTGCCAACCAACCCTTTCAATATGATTTTTTCACTGATTCATGGAACAATCTGTATTCATCAGAAATGAAAACAGGTAAAATCTTTGTACTGTTTTCTGTGCTGGCAATATTCATAGCCTGCCTGGGTCTTCTTGGTCTCATTACCTATATCACAAATAAAAGGACACGGGAAATAGGCATAAGGAAAACTTACGGAGCCTCAGCTCAGGTGGTACTCCGATTGTTATCAAGAGAAGTTGTTTATCTCATCCTTATTTCTTCACTGTTTGCGTACCCTGTTGCCTATTTCGGTTCGAAATACTGGCTTGAAGGATTTGCAGGCAAAGTTAAAGTCAGTCCGCTGATTTATATAATTGCCACATTGGCTACTCTGGCTATAGGCTGGTTGTCAATACTTTATCAGACAAAAAAAGCTGCAAACTACAGCCCTGCTGATGCCCTGCGACTCGAATAAAGATAAATTCTCAATTCATTGTCCGCTCTTTCCGGCCGCGGACAAAGAAAATCATCAGGACTGCTGATAACAGCGCCGTTGCAGCGCCAAAATAAAAGGGTACCCTTGAATTAACCTTATCATAAAGCACTCCTGCAATAAGGCTGGCCGGCAAAAGAGTGATACCAAGAAGGGCATTATAGATACCCAGCCCGGTACCCTGTCTGTTTTTGTCAGTAATATCTGAAATAAATGCCTTTTGTATCCCGTCAGTTGCAGCCGAATACAATCCATACATGGCAAAGAGAGCCACTATGGCCCCTGCATGTGAGGTTACACCGAAACCGTAATAAACGATTGCATAAATCAGGTAGCCGGCTACAAGAATCTTTTCTTTCCCGATCCGGTCCGAAAGTGATCCGACAGGGATTGCAAGGAGCACGGCGACAATGCTTGTGATCATATATACAAGAGGGATAAAAGCCACCTTTACTCCCACTTCATTCGCCTTCACCATAAGCAATGCGTCGGTTGAATTGCCGAGTGTAAATACAAAAACAATTACCAGGAAGAGCCAGAATCTGGCAGGGAAGTCCTTGAAATGAAATTTTTTAAAGAGGCTTTCCTGGTCCTTTTTTGCTTCTTTAATGCCAAGGATTATCACCAGGATGCTCAGGACCGCAGGTATTCCTGCCAACAGGAAAATAAGCCTGTAATTTTCGGGAAAGAATACCAGCAGAATAAATGCAGCAAGCGGACCGACTATGGCACCGCTGTTATCCATGGCTTTCTGAAGGCCGAAACTTCTGCCTGTCTCTCCGTTTGTGACCGAGCCGGCTATCAGGCTGTCGCGCGGAGCAGTTCTTATTCCCTTTCCGAACCTCTCAATGAACCGCAGGTAAAGGACCTGCATTGGAGAAACAACAAATGTGTAAAGCGGGATGATTAATGCAGAGAGGCCGTAACCTATGAGCATGAAGGGTTTGTTCTTACCGATCCTGTCGCTCCAGAAGCCTGAAAATGCCTTGACAAGGGATGCTGTGCTCTCAGCGATGCCTTCTATCAGTGCCAGGCTGGTCTTGGAAGCGCCTAAAGACATCAGGAACATCGGCATGACCGAATAGACCATCTTGACCGAGGTGTCGGTCAGGAAGCTGGTAAGGCCTGTAAAAATAATGTTCCTGTTAAAGCCGAAGATCTTCTTTTCCTTCTTCATCGCGTGACTATTCCATGTCACTCTTTACGCCATTTATCCTGAACAGTTTAAACAGTTCCACTATTGCAATCGGTGCCAGCGACAACAGAACCACCACCAGCCAGTGTGCCCTGTCCATTGCTTCCAGTCTGAAAGCTTCACGTATCGGGGGGACAAGAAGTACGATCAGGGCCATTGCGGCAGATACTGCTATTGCGGCTATCAGTGGTTTATTATGAAACGGATTTGTAGCAAATGATGACCTGCTGTTCGAATGGAGGTTACGCACATGAACAAGCTCTGCAAACATAAGTGAAGCAAAGGCCATGGTACGCCCCAGAGGCTCTCCTCCGTCCCTGAGACCAACTATATATGCAACAAGAGGAATTAAACCGAACATTACTCCCTGATACATAACCCTCCATACCATACCTTTGGTCATGAAGCCTTTCTTTGAATTTCTGGGTTTACGGTTCATGATCCCTTTTTCAGGCGGATCAACGCTCAGGGCCAGGGCAGGAAGACTGTCGGTGACCAGGTTGACCCATAGTATATGAATTGGAAGCAACGGAATACCCATATTGAATATTGAAGTTACAAGCAACAGGAATATTTCTCCCACGTTTGTTGAGAGCAGGTACTGAATTACCTTGAGAATATTATCATATATCCTCCGTCCTTCCTCGACAGCGGACACGATAGTGGCAAAGTTGTCATCGGTGAGGATCATGTCGGCGGCGCCTTTTGCAACATCGGTTCCGACTATGCCCATTGCTGCTCCGATGTCAGCCTGTTTGAGGGCGGGAGCATCGTTGACACCGTCACCTGTCATAGCTACCACCTCATGGTGGCCCTGCCACGCTTTCACAATGCGTACTTTATGTTCAGGGGCTACCCTGGCATAGACCGAGTATTTTGAAACATTCTCATTGAACTCGTCGTCAGTAAGTCTTTCCAGCTCAGCGCCTGTAATGGCCACATCGCCGTCCTTGTATATACCAATTTCGCGTGCAATTGCAAGGGCCGTGGTTTTGTGGTCGCCGGTTATCATTACCGGACGGATACCAGCTGTGTTACATCTGGCCACAGCATCGAGAACTTCAGGTCTTGCCGGGTCTATCATGCCGAGCAGACCTGTGAAGATAAGTCCGCTTTCGAGATCACCTATTGTCACCTGCTGAGGCGCCTCAGGAGATTCTTTGTATGCCATCGCAAGCACGCGCAATGCCGAGTTGGCCATCATTTCATTTGCGTCGCGGATCTTTTCCACATCAGCAGTTGTCAAAGGCTTGACAACCCCTTCGATAACTATCTTGTCACACACGCTCAGGACTTCATCAAGACCGCCTTTCACATTGACACTTGTGCCATTGTCTGCCATCCTGTTAACCGTGGTCATGCGTTTTCTTTCCGAATCAAATGGTATCTCTGCTACCCGGTGGGAGGCTTTTTCCATTTCATCCTTATATAAACCGTAGAGCACTCCGAAATCGAGAAGTGCTGTTTCGGTCGGATCACCGGAAAAAATAAACTTCCCGTCTTCATTTTTCTTCATATAGGCATCAGCACATAAGACAGAGATTGAGAGGAGCCTTTTTTCCTCATCATTGAGCGTAGTGTTGGGAGAAGCCCTGTTTATAACATGTTTTGTATGATTGACGTAGGCTTCAACGACGGTCATTCTGTTCTGTGTAAGCGTTCCGGTCTTGTCAGAGCAGATCACCGTAGCGCTGCCCAGTGTTTCAACTGAAGGCAGCGTTCGGATTATAGCATTCTTTTTGACCATCCGCTGCACACCGATGGCGAGCACGATTGTAGAAACAGCCGGAAGGCCTTCGGGGATGGCAGCCACGGCAAGACTGACAGCCGTCATAAACATATTCATTATTGAATTGCCGTAAAGAATACCTACCAGGAAGATCAGACCGCAAATGATCAGGGCAACGATTCCCAACAGCCTGCCAAGCTGATTAAGACGACGGCTCATAGGGGTTTCTGTTTCGATGGAATGCTCCAGCATATGGGCTATCTTCCCGACCTCGGTCTGCATCCCCGTCGCAATAACTACGCCCCGTCCGCGGCCGTAAGTAACCATACCGCTCGAAAAAGCCATGTTGACCCTGTCGCCAAGTGCTATTTCGTCACCTGCAAGCGTGGCGGTCTGCTTTTCAACAGGGAACAGATTCTCCGGTAAGTGAAGATTCCTGTATTTTCAGGTTGACAGCCTCTATCAGTCTCAGATCGGCAGGTATCACAGCGCCAGTCTCAAGTATGACCAGGTCGCCTGGCACAAGCTCTTTCGTGTTTATTTCTGATATCACCCCGTCACGAAGAACCTTGGAAAGAGGTGCCGCCAGGTCCTTCAGGGCTTCCAGTGATGTCTCAGCCTTCTTTTCCTGGGTGGCGCCAATGAGGGCATTTAAGAGAAGAATTCCCAGGATCACGAAGGTGTCGAGCAGTCCTTCATCTTCCATTACGCCAACAACTCCGGATACTACTGCAGCTATCAGCAGGATAATGATCATGAAGTTTTTGAACTGGGCCATGAACATCTGGAAGAAACTCTTTTTCTTTTTTGAAACGAGCTGGTTATAGCCGAATTCCTCAAGCCTCCTCCTTGTCTCCTCAGTTGTCAGTCCGCTCGTTTCGCTTGTTTTGAGCTGAGAGGTTACCTCGTGTATGTCCTGGTTATAGAAATTTGCCATAAAGTATTGATTACTATTTATTTAAAATAAATTTTTTCAGGCCCTCCCTTTTCGGAAAGAGATTCCGCAAAAGTACTTAAATATTGGTTTCGCAAGTGAACCCATGGTTGACTGCCTAAGGGATATGATCATATAAGGTAATAACAACAAACAATACCACAGGTTGAGGCTTTCCGGCTTCTCTTTTGCTAAAATCTCCTGTTTAGAATTTCTTCCAGCAGTTCTGCGGATAATTTTACCGGGTTATTTTTTGTATCTGTCTGCAGGCAGATTTCGGAAATATCATCTTTCATGATCCCGTATTTATTCAGGCGCGGAAGCTTCAACTGTTCAGTGAGCCAATGCAGTAAATCAACAAGACTATCGATATAATAATCATCGTCCTTCCCTTCTGTTTCAGAAAAGATCCTGCCGAGGTTTGCGTATTTCTTCAGTGCCGGGTGATCAGGAGAGGCCTTTCGCAGTTCTCTCACATTTAATTCATTGGCGACAGCCATCAGCGTGCCGCAGACTACTCCGTGAGGAATATCAAACATTGCTCCTATCGTGCCCGCCAGGCCGTGAACGGCTCCAAGGCCGGCATTGGCAAGACAGATCCCTGAGGTTAGTGCTGCAAAAGACATATCGGTTCTGGCATCAATGTTTTCACCGCTGGTAAAACATCTGAGCAGTGACCGTTTTACAGCTTTGAACCCTTCTGTTGCCAGGGCATCAGTGTATTCATTCGACCTGCCGGACAGGTAAGCCTCGACCAGCTGCGTAAAGCAATCCATGCCTGCGGCTGCCGTTATATCCGGCGAACAGCTCAGGGTAAGTTCCGGGTCAATAAGTGCAATATCTGGTACAAGGTTGTCATGACGCAGCGATCTCTTGAAACCGTCTTTACCCACCTTCGAAATAACGGCGTTCTTTGTTGCTTCGCTGCCTGTCCCTGATGTTGTCGGAATTGCAATGAACGGCACTTTGGTTCCGGGATGCTCCTTACTGCCGACTACCTCCAGGTATTCCTCGACTGAGCCGGTTTTGCCAAGCATGGCAGAGACAGCTTTGCCTGCATCTATTACGCTGCCTCCGCCAATACTGATTACAGCATCAATTCTTTCATCCGAATATTTACTTACGGACTTCATCAATCAGTTCCGGTGAGGGTTCTGATTTTACCCTGATATGATGAACCTCAATATTATCCTTTCCAAACTGACCAAACAAAAATTCTGCATAAGGCGAATTGATGAACGACTTTTCTCCCGTCACCAGCAGACAGGATCTGCCGTACCTCCCAACAATACCCGGAAGGTCAGATAATTTGCCTCTTCCGAAACAAATCAGAGGCAATCGCGTAAACTGAAAAGGTTTTACCACTTCGATCTGTCAGATGGTTCAATAATATTATACCTCACCCCCTGCCGGGTGTCAGCCATAAAGTCCTTCACCGTATCGCGCCATTTGATATAATGTGGCGTAGTTTTGTGAAGATCGACAGCTTCCTGGGATTCATAGGCTTCATAGATCATGAACCGGCACGGATCCTCAGCATTCTGAAGCACATCAAACCGTAAGTTACCGGATTCCTGAACGGAAGCTTTGTGATTTTCAGTCATTGCCTTAATGAACTCCTGTACATTTTCAGGCTTGACATTGACATAAACACATGTAACAATCATAATCAGCGAGTAGTTTCTGTAATAACAAATAACCCGGTCAATTTAAAGCCAAACTCTGGCTTCCGCTGATCAATCTCACTTTAAAACATAGCAAAGATACATCCTGATTATTCATAAGGCAAGCGCCATGATTGAGAGGCTATGTCCACAGATACAACGCCACAGGAATTGCATGAAAAACGCTGTTGGCCAAAGCTTCCTAAAGGAAAGTGTTTGAATCACTGTTTCGGGAAAATACCCTGTTTTTGCAATCATAAATATTTCTATTGGTAAATTTGCACCTTGGATTACTGAGACACGAGGAAAGTTGTTCCTATTGACTTAATATTCTGTGTTATGCAAATTAGTGTCGGAATTTAAGTTCTTCTGATCACCTGGTCAGAAGATTTGATTATTATCTACACAAACAAAATATAATCTTAAAAATACAATCCGGAATAATGAGTAAAAATAACATCCTGGTCATCGGCAGTTCCAACACTGATATGGTGATTAAGACAAAAAAAATCCCCGTACCGGGTGAAACAATCCTCGGTGGTACTTTCTTCATGAACCCGGGAGGAAAGGGAGCCAATCAGGCAGTGGCGGCAGCAAGGCTTAACGGGAAGGTAACTTTAATAACCAAATGCGGGATCGACCTGTTTGGTGCCCAGGCGATGGAATTACTGATGAAAGAGGGCATAGATACCCGCTTTGTCGTCAAAGACAATGAACTGCCGTCAGGTGTTGCTCTTATTACTGTCAATTCAGCCGGAGAAAACAGCATAGTTGTGGCCCCGGGATCCAATGGCAACCTGCTTCAGAATGATATTCCCGCCAGCATTTTTAGAACGGGTGAGTACTCCATCCTCCTTATGCAACTGGAAATACCAATCGCGACAGTGGAACATTGCGCCTCTGCCGCATCAGTTCAGGGCATAAAGGTGATAATTAATCCCGCCCCTGCACAAAGACTGTCAGATGACCTGCTCAGAAATATATGGCTGCTGACCCCTAATGAGACTGAAGCAGAAATACTGTCAGGAGTTAAGATAGAAGATATCTCATCAGCTGAGACCGCATCACTGACACTACAGAAAATGGGGGTTCAAAATGTAATAATCACAATGGGTGCTGCAGGAGCCTATGTCAAGTCCGCCGGTTTTACGGGAATGGTCCCCGGAAAGAAAGTAAAGGCTGTGGACACTACGGCTGCCGGTGATGTTTTCAACGGGGCTCTGGCCGTTGCCCTGGCAGAAGGAAAAGAACTCGAAAAAGCAGTGATGTTTGCAAACGAAGCTGCTTCCGTATCAGTTACACGTATGGGTGCCCAGTCTTCGGCACCGTACAGGAAAGAAATTGACAATTAACTAATTAAGCATTGCAGTAATGAAAACTTTCAGAACCTTTCTGCTGTATTTATTTCCAGCATTGATCATTATGGCAGTATCCTGTAAAAGCTCAGTTGACGAGTTTAAATCAATAGCTCCTGAAATCCTCAAGGACAAGATTGCGGGCGGTTGGGCAGGCAAGATGATAGGTGTAACGTACGGTGCTCCTACTGAATTCAGGGCTCAGGGTAAGATGTACATGGATTCTATTAAGTGGCAACCATCTGATATCAAAGGAAGTATGTGGCAGGACGATATATACGTTCAGCTGACATTCCTGATGTCTATGGATAAATACGGAATCGATGCCCCTGCAAAAAAATACCAGGAGATGTTCGCTAAGGCCGGTTATGGGTTATGGCATGCCAATATGCAGGCAAGGAAGAACTGGTATGACAGCATCTTTGCTCCATTGTCCGGAACTCCTGAGTATAATCTTCATGCAGATGACATTGATTTTCAGATTGAATCTGACTACATCGGGTTTATGTGCCCGGGAATGCCCCAGACAGCTTCGGAAATAGCAGACAAAACAGGCCGGATAATGAATTACGGTGACGGATTATACGGAGGCATTTTTGTTGCGGCACTGTATTCCGAGGCTTTTTTTAAATCAGATGTTCCGAAGATCATTGAGAAAGCAGCGCAGTCAATTCCTTCCGGAAGCGACTACTACAAAACAGTCAGGGATGTGATTATACTTCACCGGCAATATCCGGATGACTGGCAGGCTGCATGGAAAGAACTTGAAACCAAATGGGGCGATGTTGATATCTGCGGGGCAGGTTCACCTTTTAATATTGATGCAAAGCTTAACGGGGCATATATTGTAATGGGTTTACTGTACGGAGAGGGTGACCCCATGAAAACTATGGAGATATCAACCCGGTGCGGTCAGGATTCCGACTGCAATCCCTCAAATGCCATGGCAGTCCTTGGTGTTATCAAAGGCTTCAGCGGCCTGCCCCGTGAAATGCAGGAAGGAGTCAAAGCAGTCAGTGATTCTGTTTTCATACATACATCATATTCCTTTAATACGGCTGTCAGCAGCACAGACAAGTATGCGCTTGATCTCATTGTTAAAAACGGCGGAACAGTTACTGACGGAAAGATCAAAGTCAAGATACAGGAACCTGCAGAGCCCGCACTGGAAGTGTCGTTTCCTGATCTTGTTTTTGATAAGAGGATCTCAATCTTCGATGAGAAGGCATGGATTTTCAAAGGTAAGTGGAACCCGTTCGAAGTTACAGGATGGGATAAGCAGGTAATTAAACAATCAATGTTTGCTGAAAAATCAGGGGATGAGCTTGAGATAGCATTTAACGGCACCGGTATATCACTTGTAGGTAACTGGTTTAAGGACGGAGGGAAAGCAGATGTATATGTTGATGGTGTATTCCACCGCAGCATAGATACTTACTACGAACTTTGCCGATCAGCAGCATACTGAAAGTATCTGGCATATTCTTAATCTGCAGCCCGGGGACCATCAGGTCAGACTCGTCGTAAAGGGAGAGAAGCGACCGGAGTCAACAGGGACCAGGGTCTATGTTACATCGGCCGTCATCTTTAAAACTGCTCCAAAAAAGAGTGATTCTTTTAAATTTTCATTCGAATAACGGGCAAAAGATGCAGCAAGCAAAGAAGATTTGAGACTTTCAGACTTTAGATTTTCAGACTTAATCTTAAAAAAATGTTTATACCACAAAGTTATTCACTGGCAATCATCCTCTGCATTGTAACAATGCTGTGCTGGGGGTCATGGGGCAATACACAGAAGCTGGCAGGCAAGTCCTGGCGCTTCGAACTTTTTTACTGGGATTATGTCCTGGGAATTCTGCTGTTCGCATTGCTGTTAGGCTTCACCCTTGGAAGCACCGGGGAAAATGGCAGGGGATTCCTTGATGATATAAGACAAGCGGAAGGCGGGAATATAATGAACGCCCTGCTGGGAGGAGTAATCTTCAATGCATCAAATATACTCCTCGTTGCTGCTATGGCAATAGCAGGAATGGCAGTTGCATTTCCGGTCGGGGTTGGAATTGCCCTTGCCCTGGGCGTAGTCATTAACTATATTGCCGTGCCGAAAGGTAACCCGCTTATTCTTTTTATCGGACTGGCTTTCATAGTGGCGGCAATCATAATAGATGCTGTTGCTTACAAAAAACACAGTACCACACTAAAACAGGTTTCAAAGAAAGGCATACTGCTTTCGGTTTCAGCAGGTATCCTTATGGCACTTTTCTACCGATTCGTGGCAAGCTCGATGGCTACTGATTTCGTAACGCCCGAACCGGGTAAGCTTACCCCCTACTCTGCCGTTTTCTTCTTCGCAATCGGCGTCGTAGTCAGCAATCTTCTTTTTAACTATCTTCTGATGAAGAAACCTTTTGAAGGAACTCCCCTCGCTTTCAGTGACTATGCCAAAGGAAGCCTTGGCGTGCATCTTACCGGTATCCTGGGCGGAGTTATCTGGAACCTGGGGATGGCCATGAGCATAATTGCTTCAGGGAAAGCAGGATTTGCAATTTCTTACGGACTTGGTCAGGGTGCAACACTCATTGCAGCTCTATGGGGTGTCTTTGTCTGGAAAGAATTTAAAGGAGCAACAAAACAGGTTAATGCTCTGATATTCTTTATGTTTCTTGCATATCTCGCAGGACTTTCCATGTTGGTTTATGCGGGAACATAATTAAGATCATGTCAACTTTGCCTGACATACCACCGAATTTAATTTAACGCGCCAAGGCAAATAAAACTCCTTTAAATTGAAAGAGCCCATGGCGGACCATGGACTCAATCTTTCAACCCTGAACTAACCCAAACCCAATCTGTGAAATGCAAATTACCGATCATTAAGTATATCAAAGATAAACCTGTTTAGTAACTTTGTCAATAGCACCAAAGTACTATATAGATTCAAAATCTTATTAAGTAACTTTGGATGAACAGATATCTCTGAATAGAAGCTCATATTAAAGATTGATATTAATTTAAACCAAATGACATGAAAAAAGTATTATTAATTCTCGTAATTGGATTTTTGGGGATGTCTCTTTTTGCTCAGACTCAATTTGAGGCACAATACAAGGACCTTCCCAAAGACATTCAAAAGTACGTTACAAAAAATTATGATGGCTGGATGATGGATAAAGCTGTCATGGGAGAGGATAAAAAAGGTAAGATGGCTTTTTGTGATGTTTATGTCTCAAAAGGTACAGAGAAACTAAAACTTTTATTTGACAAAGATGCAGAGTTTGTAAAAAAAGAAACTATAACTGAGGTGCCGCCAATAGCACCAGCGGCAGCGACACAACCAGTTGATACTACTAAAGTCAAGAAATAAAGTCTTCATAAATCGTGGATCAATAGTCTCAGGCTATTGATCCATTATCAATTTCAGGCAATATTTAAATTCATTCAACAGACAGCAACCAATAAAATATATTATGAGAGCATTATTATTTACACTCGTTATTTTGCTGACCACCTTTCAGGCATACGGCCAGATTCTTGGGAAGAAGAAATCAAAAGATGTTGATCCAAGGGATGCTCAGATTGATTCACTCACTACGCTTACAAAAACCCTCAGTCTGCAGCTCGACTCCGTTTCCGGTGAGTTATCAAAATATGCTGTGGTGACAGATTCTCTTAAGGTTCCCGGGGATACAACATCAGTACTGGTGGCCGCGGCACCTGCGGCAGCAACAAGTGCTCCGGCCCCGGTTCCTCTCCTGGTCGAACCTAAAGGACCTGCAGCCCCTGACAGTGTCGCTATTCTGCTGCTTGAAAACAAAAGGCTTGCAGCTTCCACCGACAGCATGAAATTAGCCTGGAAGAAAACGGTGGAAATGTTAACAGGAGAGGAGATCATTAAGGCAACTGCGGTACACGACTTAAAAAAGCTTAAGGAACTCCTCGATAGTGGAATAATAACAGTTACAGAATTCACATCACTGAAGAAAAAATACCTTGAGAAGCTTTAAAAGCTGCCGGTCACTTTTTTCTTAACCGGTCCGTGGGGCTTTCATCAAACCTACGGCTCGGTTGTTACATTTAACCCTGGAGAAAAGTGAGCATCATTTTGAGGTCTTCATTTTATAAAGAAGTTAAATCCATCAGCATATGACTGCAAAAACAGAAGAGAGGGTACAGGCAGAACCGGTCGCCGAAACACAACGGTTGATTGAGGACAGGCAAAAAACAGCCTCCTGGAAAAAATGGGGGCCTTATCTGAGCGAGCGGCAGTGGGGCACCGTACGGGAAGATTACAGTGAGAACGGTGACGCATGGAACTTCTTTACACATGATCATGCTCGCTCACGGGCATACCGCTGGGGCGAAGACGGTATTGCAGGTGTCTCTGATGACAAACAGCATCTGTGTCTTGCTCTGGCCCTGTGGAACGGGAAGGATGCCATTCTGAAAGAACGGATGTTCGGACTGACAAACAGTCAGGGTAACCACGGTGAGGATGTGAAGGAGTATTACTACTACCTTGATAGCACACCCACCCACTCATACATGAAATATCTTTACAAATATCCGCAGGCAGCTTACCCCTACAGTGACCTCGAGAGACAGAACGGGCAGCGCAGCCGTGAGGAAATGGAATACGAGCTTCTCGATACGGGTGTGTTTAATGAGGACCGCTATTTCGATGTGTTCATCGAGTACGCAAAAGCCGGTCCGGAAGACATCCTGGTGAAGATAACAGCTGTAAACAGGGGGCCGGAGGAAGCCGGGCTTCATCTGCTTCCTACCCTCTGGTTCCGGAATGACTGGTCAGCGTGGATTGCTGAATCGAACAGGGCAGCACAAAAACCGGTTATAAAACAAGTAAAATCAGGGGAGGGAACGAGTTCGGCGGTGGCTTCCCATTCGAAGCTGGGAGAGCTGCTCTTTTCATGCGAGGGCGATGTGCCCCTGCTATTCACCGAAAATGAGACCAACCATGAAAAGCTTTTCCCCGGACAAAAGAATGAAAGCCCCTATGTTAAGGACGGGATAAATGACTGTGTGATTTATGGGAAAAAGGAGGCTGTGAACCCTGAAAAACAGGGCACAAAAGTTGCCGCGCACTACCAGGTAAATATCGGTGCCGGCATGTCAGCAGTGATCAATCTCAGACTCACAATGAACTCACCCGCCGGTACAGATAAAGTCTTTGGTGAAGAATTTAATAAAGTCTTTGAGGACAGGCTGCGTGAGGCCGATCAGTTTTACAAGGCAGTAACTCCACCCTCTGTAAGCAAGGATGAGGCCATTGTAATGCGTCAGGCCATTGCCGGGATGCTCTGGAGCAAACAGTATTTTTTCTTTGACGGTGACAACTGGCTTGATGAGCACAACTCCAATCCATTGCACAAAGGTTTCCGTAACGCACGGAACTCGGACTGGTACCACATGCTGAATTCGGATATCATCTCCATGCCCGATAAATGGGAGTATCCCTGGTACGCAGCCTGGGACCTTGCCTTCCATACCCTTCCGCTTTCCATCGTGGATCCCGACTTTGCCAAGTCGCAGATGGATTTGATGTTAAACAGCTTATACCTTCACCCCAACGGGCAGATGCCGGCCTATGAATGGAATTTCAGCGATGTTAATCCCCCTGTCCATGCCTGGGCATCGATGTTTCTCTATAATACTGATAAAGCGGCGCGGGGCAAGGGCGATGTTGAATTCCTTAAGTCTATGTTCAACAAGCTGACGCTTAATTTCACATGGTGGGTGAACCGCAAAGACCGGTACGGGAAGAATGTTTTCGAGGGCGGTTTTCTCGGTCTTGACAATATCGGTGTGTTCGACCGCAGCGCTCCTTTACCCACAGGCGGAAGCCTTGAGCAGGCTGACGGAACGGCATGGATGGCCCTTTTCAGCCAGAACATGGTTGAAATGGCCTATGAACTGGCCAACTACGACCCTTTTTATGAAAATCTGGTCGTGAAGTTTGTTGAACACTTTTATTTCATTGCCAGTGCCATGAACAAGCCTGGTACGGACGGAATGTGGGATGAGGAGGATGGCTTTTACTATGACCTGCTCCGGCTGCCTGATGGCAGTGCCCAACGGCTAAAGGTAAGATCACTCGTCGGGCTTCTGCCTTTGTGCGCTACCAGTGTCATTGAAAAGGAGCATCGGGAAAAAGTTCCGAATGCAATGGCCCGTCTGCTGGAACGCCTAAGGAGGATGCCTGAACTTAAAGAATCAATGCACCCTACTGGACCTGGCCATTTTGGTGTGGCCGAACGCGGGATCCTTGCTCTTGTCAATCCCGAACGCCTTCGCAGGATCCTGACCAGGATGCTTGATGAGGAGGAGTTTTTAAGTCCGTATGGCATCCGTTCGATCTCCAAATTCCACAAGCAAAATCCTTATGTACTGTATGCTGACGGACAGGAATACAGGGTCGATTACCTGCCGGCAGAATCGAATACCGGAATGTTCGGCGGCAACTCCAACTGGCGAGGGCCTATATGGATGCCTGTAAATGCCCTGTTGGTCAGGGCACTTCAGCAGTTCTACCTGTATTACGGCGATAATTTTAAAATTGAATGCCCGACAGGCTCCGGAAACCTGATGAACCTTTTTGAGGTAAGCAAGGAGTTAAGCAACCGGCTCACCAGGATATTTACACTCGACGAGCAAGGCCGGCGACCGGTGTTCGGAGGGACGGAGAAGTTCCAGACGGATCCGCAATGGCGCGATTATATTCTGTTCTATGAGTATTTCCACGGTGACAACGGCGCAGGACTGGGTGCAAGCCATCAGACAGGGTGGACAGGTGTCGTGGCAAAACTGATACAGCTTTATGGAATAATCGATCCTGATGAAATACTTGCCCGTGGAAAGCAGGCAGGCTTTATCAGGGGGCCACAGGGATAGGAAATTATTGCCGCTTGGATTTATTCATTATTCCGAGTTCCGGATACTGAGGGCAGTACTTCGAAACCACGGTGTTTTCAAAACTCAGGTTTTCGAGTTTTGGACTCCAGGTCATCCGGACCATGTTCCAGACATCCTTATCATTGTTCAGCGAAGATGAATTCCTGATAAGCATTTTGCCGTTGACATCTGACCAGTCATAATTATCTCCGTAGCGGATGCCTGTACCGTTATTCAAGAACATGCAGTCATCTGCCACGACAGAATGATTCGCAGAACTGTAACCAAGCTCAAGTCCCTGACCGCAGTTTGTAAAAACACACCCGCTGAAAACATGATTTTTAACTGCGGGACTGACACTTGACAATGCCGCCCCTTCGTGAAAACATGCTTCAAAACTGCAGTCTGTAACAGTGATATCACCCCCGCCGTCAGCACCGGAATCCAATCCGTCATCCTTAGCGAACATAAAGACAGTGTTTGTAATTAAAGCATCCGATGCATTCAGATAAAGTGCATCGTTATCTCCGTCCGTAAATACATTGGAATCGTCAGGGAAGTCCGTGAAAACCGAATTTCTCAGGGTCAGATCAGTGTTGTTAACCTGTCCTCCTGTTTTTGCCCGTTGCACCAGGATGTTATCGCATGTAAGCGTTGCATTTTTCGGATAAAAGATCTGACCGATATGATCTGTCATGAAACAGTGATCGAGATCAAGGGTGCTGTTTTCCGTATAGAACAGCGCCTGTCTCCCGGCATGGCCCCAGGCATAATCCTCCGAATCATGGTATCCGCTCTGGCAGAATACAGTGTAATGCGCTTCAATGGTTCCTCCTGATTCCCTGGTGATAAATCCTCCCCAGAATTTATCTTGCCGGCTGCATGTAACAAAGACCGGATTTGCAGCTGTGCCGTCAAAGACTACCGGGCCGCTGACATTAATATCAACAGCCTCATCAATAAGTATTACTGCTCCCTCCCGTACCGTCAGGGATCCTGTTGAAGAAATATTCAAATTCCCGGAGATCCTTACAAGACTGTTAGCCGGAATTTCAAGGAGTGAGCTTATTGTGCCGCTCAGCTCAAGACCGGCGCCTGATAATTTTGTAAGCGACGCACTGAACTTTTTGCCGCCAACGACAAAATCAGCCTTGCCTGAGATTGCAGATGCAGCAATGTTCACAGAGCCAACCCCCTGCTTGATGTTGAAAGCGTCGCCCGAAGCCATGCAATTACCCTGGCAATAGATTTTTTTGACGGCACCAGATTCCCTGACATAGAAAATGAAAGGAACTTTAATCATATCAGTATATCTGTGAGGGTAGATCAGTTCAACATTTTCGGATCCCAGCAGCGCGGTCTTATACGGAGCCGGCACCCATGCTTTGATGCCCCATTCGGAAAGCTCCCTTTCTTCGGTGGTTACAGTAAATAAAACGGTATCATTCGCCTGTTGTGAAGAACTGTATATCAGGATCAGTTCATAAAATCCGTTGTCCGTGAATTCCAGGTATTCACCTGATCTTAAACTGACTGTGTCGTTGTTGAGTATTGCAAGACGGATGTTATTGGTATCATTCAGAATTGCAAACGGCAGATAATAATCGTGCCTGGTTTGCAACTCCGACAGGTTAATGCAGCCTTCAGGGATTTTATCCGTATTTTTTTTGCAGCCGGCAACAGGAAGCAAAAAAATAAAACTCAGCAGCAGGTATCTGAATCTCATATCTACCGGTTTTGCTGTTTGTCAAGCTCCTGGATAATCCAGGCTCTTCTCTCCTTCATCATTTCTCTTTTTTCGCCAAGGTTGGTTACAAAAAGATCATAATCAGTCTCGTCAACATCATACCGTGATTGCTTCACGATCGAATCATTACTGTAAAACGGGGCAATGTGATCGTAAGTGTGGTCAAAAACCTTATCGATGGCCGCCGCATCAATTTTTTCTATTACAGCGCGAAGTGTCTTCAGATATTGCTGATAGATAAGGCTGTCCTTTGCAATCTTATAATCGAGATCATCTTCAATTGAATAAAGCAGTTTTGAGCCCACATCGGCAACTATGTCATCCATGCTGAAATATGCCCTGTGGCCAAAAACTGTTCCAGGAGCCCAATCATTGCCTATCTCATGCGGTTGATCGGCAAAAATATCATCGTAATCCCATGGAAACACTCCAAGTACTTCCCTGTCATCCCTGACAGTCGAAAAGAAAAAGACCTCATCGGTATAGTCACCGTTTTTAACGAGCAGGTCGATACTCAGTTTGGTAAAATACTGTTCCATATCGATGTAAGCTGAAAGAGTATCATACAACTGCCGGCCTGAATATTCCGGAAGCATCGAGTATATCATGTCCAGCAGGTTGTAATACTTCTCTTCGTTCTGTTGAAAATCCGGATTCATGAAAAACCCTTTTACGACATGGTCATAACCGCGGCGCACAACGAATGCAGCATTCTTTTGTTCGATAAAGTATTCAACCGGATCCTCAATGAAATGGTACAGCCCCTGGGTGTGACCGTTTAATTTTACCTCTGTGAAAAAGCTGTAGACCGGCCACAGGCCGACTTCCCTGAAAAGTTCTGCTGCTGTGCTGTTTTCGATATATGTATAATCATAAACCATCGCCAGCAGCTTAAATTCCTCATATTTTCTCTCCGCAGGTTCAATCGGGTTATGGAATGAGAGCTTACGACCCAAATTCACACCAAAGCCTTTCCGGGTAAAATTAACCGTGTTATCGCCCCTGATCTCGAACCTGTCTACCGGGTACATGTCTCCGGCAAATTGAAGATCAGGAACAGGATCAGTAATCTCATACCGCTCCCCCCGGCTTTCATTTATTCTCTGTCGCTGCGCTTCGCTGACCATAAAATTAAAAACCTCCCTTTCGGGATCCGGAACATCATAAGTTTCCCTGGCACATCCGTAAGGTAAAAATGTCAGCATCAGTAAAAAAAGCAAGTCTGACAGCCCCCTGGTCTTCATTATACACACAGATTACTGTGAAATATTATGATACAATGTTAAGGATAATTTGAGGGTAAGCTATTCTTTCGTCTCAGGAATTTGTTCATTGCAGCCGCATTCTTTTCCTCCTGCTTTTTCGAAAGCCTCTTTACCTTCAGTAACGGAAAAATAAATCAGCCCAGCCGCGCCTATCGCATCTGCGTAGGCAAAACCTGTAAGTTCATAAACGAGGCTTGATGCGAGCAAAACCAGCGACATATATACACATACCTTGGTACAATTGGCATCAGCAATGATGGGTTCTGAGTTTAACTTTTTGCCAATCTTTTTTTTTGCATTCATGAGCCAGGCCATCACTGCAATGGAGACCAGTGATATAACCACTCCCCAGATCGTTGTTTCCGGCTTATGCCGGCTTATGAGATTTATTATTATGCCTGCCAGTAAACCTGCCGACAACAGATAGAATGCGGTACCTGTTATTTTTAATGCTGTTTTCTCAAAGGAGCCCTTAGGACTGCCGGGATTATTTTTTATGCGTAGTATCATTACGGCTATGCCAATGCCGGACAAAACCTCAATGAAACTGTCTGCGCCGAAACCAAACAAGCTGAGGGTCTCATCTGCATATCCCAGAATCATCGATACCAGGCCTTCGATAATATTATAAAAAATTGTAAACAGGCTTAACCTGTAAGCCTGCCGGTACAATTTCTCCTCTGAAGCTGTCAATCCTTTTATAAGTTATTAATTACCCTCCTTAGCTTATTCGTCACCTCAAGTGCTGTATCTTCCAGGGCAGGATTTGTAATTGCCTGCATCGAAGCGACAGGATTGACGGCAGCTATCTCAATTGTATTCTGCCCCTGCTCTATTACGAGGACATTGCAGGGAAGCATAGTACCTATCTTTTCTTCCGCCTGCAGTGCTTTGTATGCCAGGGGCGGATTGCAGGCGCCCAGTATTTTGTATCTCTTGAAATCGACACCCAGCTTTTCCTTCAGCTTTTCATGCATGTTGATTTCCGAAATCACTCCAAATCCTTCGCTTTTAAGTGCTTCAGTGATTACCCTGACAGCTTCGTCAAATGTAACACTAAGTGTTTTGCTGAAATAGTATTCCATAATATCCGGTTTATGATGACTGTGGTAAAATTAATCAGCTAATTCAGGAAAACCAGTTTATCATTGATATTATTTGCAATTTTTTCTCCCTGTGTAAACCCTGCCTCAATAGACTTTTGGTAGTGAATACCACCGTACAGCCTTGACATTCCTGCTTCCCTTGCTGCCTCAGTAAAATTATTAAAATGATGTGGCTTGTATCCTCTGTAGGCATATGTATTATCTGTAAATGATACCTTGTCGCCCAGCATTTTTGTCAGGATGGTTGCGCCGGACATCGACACAGTAGCATGGGCCGCCGGGTATTCAGGATGCGGCGGAGTGATGATAAGCGGATTCCAGTCGCTGTGCTTCATGACCGTCTGAATGTAGGTCACAGGTCGTATCAGGTTATATGTGTACTTGGCTTTGAAACATCCGATAGCTGCATCACTCTCGGTTATGAACAATGCGGCATAGAGGTGTGCACCTTCAATCAATGACACATTAAGGTCAGTCATCACAGTTTTCAGGATTGAAGACCAGTGCCCACCGGCGGTGAGTGTTTTTCCATTGGGAAAGTCATCCCAGAAGAGACCGGTGGCTTTCTGTTCATCATCCATCTGTTGAGTTACAAGGTAAACCTCTTCATTCATTTTGTAGAAAGCAGACTGGCTTTCAGTTGAAAATGGCAGCGGAGCCGGTGGCATCGCATTGTCGATGCTGCCTTTTACCATGGTGCGCTCATCGCCCAGATAAGGCTGGATAGGAGCTATAAACATCGGCGGCGTAGGTTCCCATAATCCTGGTCCCTTCGGCACTGTGTAGGCGGCATTCGCCCTGTCATCGCCGTCAGTCCTGCTCCATTCTATAACTGCCCGTGCTATCTGTAATCCGTATTCTGCACCTGAAGCAACAGAGGCCTCACTGTTACCCTCACTGAGAAACTTGTCTCTGTTAGCCTGCTCAAGAGAATCGAACCGCATTATGTCTGCCGGGTTCTGAGGATAAAAAAACCGGAACATTGTTGCCATGGCAGTATTTGCGCTGGCTTCCCAGCAAATACTCCCGGTCTCCGGTGGTGTTACCGATGGCTGAAAACCGTTGAGCTGCCCGGCAAGTGGCCGGTAATTACTGTCCCCTCCAACAATCAATTCATAAAGGGCTACACCGGTATATGCCAGCTGGCGATTATGATGCGAAGGAATCTTGCAGGTCGCGATAGTCTTCAGATGAACCGTGATCCAGTCATTGATGAGTTGACTGCCGCCAGGACTTTCAAGTTTATTCTCCGGATCAGAAGCCTGAATTTCTGATTTCGGTACGCCACCGGCCTGAAGGCCAGCGAACATGAACAAAGCAATAATAATTGTTTTCATATTGTTAGATGTTAATTAATACCTTGCCTTAAATGAAAGCCTATATTTCTGAACGACAGTTTTCAAAGAACGATATAATAACAATAAAACCTGTCCAATGTTCATGATCTGGAATACCAGACTCAATAGCCAATGAAGGCGGGCAGGTTATCTGTATTTACCCACTGGCTGAAGTCACAATATTGTCATATCTTTGATCGGGCAGAACATTATCAATTCTGAAATCTTATTAAATGGCATACAGATTCTTTCTTATACTGGTTTTGTTTTCGGGAAACATCGTTAATTCGCAGCAAACCGACTGCAAAGTACTCAAACCTGAAATCTCGGAATCCTATTCGGGTGGCTGCAAAAACGGCTTGGCAGACGGAAAAGGAGTGGCACAGGGCATCGACTATTATGAAGGGCAATTCGATAAAGGCATGCCCAGCGGGAAAGGAACTTATAAATGGGCAGACGGAACATATTACGAAGGCCATTGGGAAAACGGCAAAAGGGAAGGTTCCGGCAAAATGGTTTATCGGGATTCTACAGTCACCGGTTACTGGAAGGATGATATATATGCCGGTAAAAAGCTTATTCCGCCGTATGAAATAAAGCGTACCAAGAGTGTTTCGCGCTCTAATATTGTCAAATCTGTTGGTGCAGTTGACGAAGTGAGGATCAGGATTTTACAGGGAGGCTCCGACAACAGGAGTGTTTCCAACCTGTCTATTTCCAGCAGCAGCGGGGATGAATTCCGTACCGACAGGGTTTACGGGCTTGAGAAAGTGTTCTTTCCGCTCGATGTGAAAGTCAGCTACACTTCCAGAACTCAGTTTGGAACTTCCCAGTTCAATGTCATTTTTGACTTCAGAATCAATGAGCCCGGTGTCTGGGAGGTAACAATATCCAATTGATAAAAAAAAAGTCCGGCTAATTAACCGAACTCTTTGTAGCGAGAGAGAGAATTGAACTCTCGACCTCATGATTATGAATCATGCGCTCTAACCAACTGAGCTATCTCGCCAAATAATATCTTAATGAACTCCCGACCACACGATTATTGATCGGGACGCCTCCTGAAACGCGGGTGCAAATATAAATATTTTTTCATTTTGCCGGTCAAACTTTTTCTTTTCAGCTATTATTTTTATATTGCATCACAGTCACATTTCCAATAATGAGATCGAGATTCGAACTTGAATATACCCTGAACTCCCCTACCCGTGTTCTCTTCGACCGGCTGAGCACGCCGGAAGGACTGGCCGAATGGTTTGCTGATAACGTCACCGTAAATGGTGACGTCTTTACTTTTTTCTGGGCTAAAGTCGAAGCCCGGGCACGACTGGCACATATCAGGGAAAATAAAAGCGTACGGTTTGAATGGCTGGATTTTGCAGATACTGAAAACAACTACTTCGAATTCAAAATAGTCATCCATGAACTCACCAACGACACAGCGCTCATGATCACCGACCACGCTGACGATGATGAGATCGAGGATGCAAAGGATCTGTGGGATAACCAGATCTCGTACCTTAAAAAGGTGCTCGGCCTCACAGAATGAGAGCGCTTTGCATCTTTCTCAAAAATAACGTACGTTTGCACAACACCATGGACAATGAAGAAAATCGATCTTTTCATGATCAGATCGTTTATCGGACCGCTGGTTCTGACTTTCTTTATTGTGCTCATAATCTTTATACTGCAGTTCCTGTGGATGTACGTTGACGAGCTGGCAGGCAAAGGCCTCGAACCAAAGGTCCTTGCCGAACTCCTCTTTCAGTTCTCCCTTACATTCGTCCCTGTCTCCCTGCCTCTTGCAATACTGCTTGCATCACTGATGACCTTCGGAAACCTGGGAGAATTCCTTGAACTGACAGCACTGAAATCGTCAGGAGTTCCCCTGCAGCGTATCATGCTCCCATTGTTTGTGCTGGTATCATTCCTGGCCGTAGCGTCATTCCTCTTCTCTGACTTTATTCTCCCCCTTTCAAACCGCAAGGCAAGAACCCTGCTCTACGACATCAGGCGCAAACGCCCTGAACTGAGTATCCAGGCAGGACCTTTCTACAACGGCATTGACGGTTTCAGCATAAAAATATCCGACAAGGACCCGGAGACCAACAGGCTCGACAGGGTCTATATATATGATCACCGGCAGGGCCAGGGCAATACATCAATGATCTACGCCGATTCAGGATACATGGCAATCACGCCGGACGAGACCGGAATGATACTTACACTCTTTAACGGTTATGCCTACAACGATATCGAGGAGAAAGACGTTGCCCAGGAAAAAAGGAAATATCCCTTCAGGCGCGACAAGTTCTCTGAACAGACCATGGTCATAGAGCTGACCGGCTTCGGCCTCGACAGATCGGGCATGGACCTCTTCAGGTCAAACTACTCAATGCTGAACTCCGGCCAGCTTGGCTTTTTCGTTGACTCTCTTTCAGAAAGGTACGAGACAAGGTCAGGCACATATTTCAAAGACTTTGCAGAAACAAAGCTCTTTCCGGCTGAGAGGTATTTTTCAGGAGGCTTTCGCTATAACGGTGATACAGCCACCGCCGCCAAACTTGAGAATTTTAACTGTCGCGCAGTTTTTGACACCATGACTATCGTGAACAAGACTGCAGCTATCAACAGGGCCCTTAACGTTGCCAGGGATGGCATTGCCATCATAACGGAAATGAGCGAAACACTTCTGTTTGAGGCTAAGAACCTTAGAAAGTACGAGGCAGAGCTGTTCAAGAAATACACCCTTCCTTTCGCCTGCCTTGTATTCTTCTTCATTGGTGCACCGCTTGGTGCTATCATAAGAAAAGGAGGACTTGGAACCCCTGCCGTCATTTCTGTTCTGTTCTTCGTCTTTTATTATGTCATATCCCTTACCGGGGAGAAGTTCGCAAAAGAACTTATCGTTAACGTACCCCTCGGAATGCTGGCCTCAACAATCATACTCCTGCCGATAGGTATCTTCCTGACATATAAGGCTACAACTGACGCCGCTATAATGAATGCGGAGACATATTTTCTCTTCTTCAGAAAAATAGGAGCTTTCTTTACCGGGATAAAACCTGACAGGGAAAATGAAAATACTGGTCCTGTCGCCTAAGCCGCCGTGGCCCCCGCATGACGGTGGCGCAGTGGCAACCATGAGGTGCATTGAAGGACTGGCTGCCGGCGGGGCGATTGTTTCCGTGCTGGCTATGCGGACTGAAAAACACGGAGCAGGTACCGGTCCCTCTTCTAAACCACCAGCCTGGCTGCATTACTATGAGACAGTAACCGTCGACACAAGGATCAGGCCGGTCAGAATGCTGGGTAACCTGCTTTTTTCCGGTGAGCCCTATGACCTTCAGCGTTTCCGCGCGAAGCAGTACTCGGAAGCCCTTCGTTCACTGCTGCTCCGGGAACACTTTGACATCATCCAGTGTGAGGGACTGCTCTTTTCATATTATATCGATGAAATTCGCTCAATCACAGATACACCCCTTATACTCAGGGCACATAATGTCGAGCACCGCATCAGGGAGATGATGGCTGAGCTGGCGACTGTTCCGGTTGAGAAGGATTATCTTAAGATCCTTGCCAGAAGATTACGGAAACGGGAACTGTTCGCATTAAAACTTTTTGATGCAATAATTCCGATCAGTGAGCCTGATTTTCAATGGTTCAAATCTGCTGCCCCTGACAAACCGATGATGCTGTCTGAAACCGGAGCTACTGTTTCTGAACCTGTCAGTGAAACTGTCAGCACAGGAATGAGGGTTGGCTTCATCGGAGCCCTCAACTGGCAGCCGAACCTTGACGGTCTGAAATGGTTCGTGTCCGGAGTGTGGCCGCGCGTGCTGAGATCGCTGCCCGATGCGACGCTTCACATCGCAGGCAGAGGCGCTACCCCAAATGTAAAAACCCGGACATCCGGCAAGAACATTTTCCTGGAAGGTGAGGTTGAAGATGCAAACCGGTTCGTGGAATCAATGACGGTCATGATCGCACCCCTTTTTGCCGGGAGCGGCCTCCGCATGAAGATAATAGAGGCTATGAGCCTCGGCAAAACAGTTGTAGCGACCCCTGTGGCGGCAGAAGGACTGCCCGTTGAGGATCACCGTGAGCTGCTCATCGGTAGTGATGCAGTTTCATTCGGCGATGCACTGGTTTCAGCCCTCAGCGACCCCGGCCTTAGAGCTTCCATCGGTGCCAGGGCCATGGAGCTTGTCCGGGACAGGTTTGACAACCTGAAACAGACATCACTGTTGCTGGAATTCTATAAAAAGCTTTGTGATGGCCGCTGAAACAATACTGATGGCAGCTGTTGCACTGCTGGCATGGACCTATCTGTTATATCCGGCACTGGTTTTTACCCTCGCATGCATTCACCGGAAACGAAATACTATGGAGGATAATAGCCTGAAAGCTGCAATCCCGCTTCCCTCCGTTTCTGTGATCATGTCACTTTTTAACGAAGAGAAAGTGATCAGGGAAAAAATCTCCAGCCTCCTGTTATCTGATTATCCTTCTGCCCTGATTGAATTCATTATCGGATCAGATGCTTCCGTCGACGGCACGGATGAAATCATCAGGGAATATGCCGCTTCGGACAGCAGAATAAAATATTACAGGAATAATGTAAGAAAAGGCAAGGCTGCCATGCTCAATGAACTGGTAAAAATGGCAGGTGGAAGCATTCTTGTCATCACGGACGCGAATGTCATATTCTCCGGCGCGACGGTGAGGCTCCTGGCATCAGAATTCGCCTCAGCACGGACCGGGTTGTGCGATGCAACAGTCGTTCCGCCTCAATCGACCGGCCATGGCATGACAAGACAGGAGAACCTTTACACCAGCTTCGAGACCTCACTGCGGAGAGCCGAGGGTGAGGTCTGGAAAGCCATGACAGGCCCGTACGGAGGATGTTATGCCGTCCGGCGCGAGCTCTTTCCTGTAATACCGGAAAACACTCTTGTCGATGATCTTTATGTGGGACTGACTGTAATGCGGAAAGGATTTGCCTCGTTCAATGCCGCGGATGCTGTTGTATCGGAAGACACACAGCCTGATCCCGCGGATCAGTACAGGAGAAGGGTAAGGATCGCCGCAGGCTCTTTCCAGAACCTGTTTCGCTTCGGACCGTTCCCGTCTGGAAGGGTAACTGCCTCATTCGCATTCTTTTCCCATAAGGTGCTGAGATGGTTCACGCCGCTGTTCCTTGCTCTTTTTTTTATGACAACGGTCATTCTTTCAGGGCGTTCTGTTTTATACTTTTGTCTTGCAGCCATTCAGCTAATTTTAATACTTTTGTCAGCGCTTGATCTGATGTTCGACAGGTTCGGCAGGACACTTCAAGTACCACGGTACGTGACACAGTTCCTGCTAATGAATGCGGCGCTGACAGCAGGGTTTGTGAAGGCGGTACGAGGAATAAAAAATGGAATATGGGAACCCACAAAACGTGTCTGAAATGACACCGGAAAACAGCCTGAGCACTATCAACGAAGCCATCGAGGATATAAGAGAGGGCAGGATTGTCATTGTTGTCGATGACGAAGACAGGGAGAACGAAGGTGATTTTATCTGTGCGGCTGAACTTGTTACCCCCGAAATAGTGAACTTCATGGCGAAGGAAGGCAGGGGCCTGATATGCGTGCCTCTTCCCGAGGAACGATGCAATGAGCTCGATCTGGACATGATGGTGGGTCATAATACCTCTCTCCATGAAACACAATTCACTGTCTCTGTCGACCTGCTGAGTCCTGAGACCACCACAGGCATTTCTGCCCGTGACAGGGCTCTGACAATCAAGGCTCTGGTCGACCCTGCAACCAAACCATCGCAGCTGGGCAGACCCGGACATATTTTTCCGCTCAAGGCACGTTCAAAGGGTGTTCTGCGGAGGGCAGGACACACAGAGGCAACGGTCGATCTGACACGTCTTGCCGGATTGCGACCCGGAGGCGTGCTTGTTGAGATCATGAATGAGGACGGAACAATGGCTCGCCTGCCTGACCTCGTTGAGATCTCAAAGAAGTTCGGCATAAAAATAATCACCATAATTGACCTCATACGGTATCGTCTCGGCATTGAATCCATAGTCGAGATGGGCGAGCAGGTCAAGCTGCCCACAGAGTATGGCGATTTTGACTTTATACCCTTCAGGCAGGTAAGCAACGGTCTTGAGCATGCAGCCCTGGTCAAGGGAACATGGTCAAAAGATGAACCTGTGCTTGTAAGGGTGCACTCGTCATGCTTCACGGGCGATATTTTCGCTTCAAAGAGATGCGACTGCGGTCCGCAGCTCCATAAGGCCATGCAGATGGTCAACGAAGCCGGCAAGGGTGCCATCATATATCTCAACCAGGAAGGAAGAGGAATAGGGCTGATAAATAAGATACGCACCTATAAGCTGCAGGAACAGGGACGTGATACCGTGGAAGCAAATATCGAGCTGGGGTTCCGTGAGGATGAGCGCGATTACGGCATTGGAGCCAATATCATGCGCGGCATCGGACTGGGCAAGGTAAGGCTCATTTCAAACAACCCTGTTAAAAGGGCGGGACTGGAAGGGTACGGTATCTCAATCGTTGAAACCGTTCCTCTCGTCATCCCCTCAAACCCCTACAACTCGTTTTACCTGGAGACAAAGGCTACAAAAATGGGGCACAGCATGTCATGTTACAAGACGCCCATTAAAGGCGAAAATGACTGAAACACTTCCACGGATAGTGTTCATGGGAACACCATGGTTCGCTGTAGCCAGCCTACGTGCCCTGCACGAGAAAGGATATCCGGTGGTATGTGTGGTAACGGTTCCTGACAAGCCTGCAGGGCGCGGCCGGAAGATAGCCGGTTCGCCTGTGAAAGATTATGCACTTTCAAACGGGTTACCGGTGCTTCAGCCTGAACGGCTGCGTGACTTCGGCTTTATTGGTGCTCTTAAAGACCTGCATGCAGATATTTTTGTCGTTGTTGCTTTCAGGATGCTGCCGGAAGAGGTGTGGAGCATTCCGCCATCCGGCACTTTTAACCTCCATGCTTCCCTCCTTCCGCAATACCGCGGTGCAGCACCCATTAACCACGCCATTTTCAACGGTGAAACGAAAACGGGCGTTACTACCTTCCTTATAGACAGGGAAATAGATACAGGCAGGATATTGCTGTCGGAAGAAACCGGAATACTCCCTGCTGACAATGCCGGGAGTCTGCATGACCGCCTGATGACAATCGGGGCTGGTCTTGTTGTTGAAACGGTAAAAGGTTTGTACAGTGGGAAGCTTAAGCCTGTGCCCCAATCAGCAGAGCCCGGCGCCATCCTTCATACCGCACCCAAGATTCTCCCATCCGACACTCTTATCGACTGGAAAGAACCGGCCATCAGGATCCATAATAAGATAAGGGGCCTCTCGCCTTTTCCCGGAGCAGTGACAACGCTCACATCGGAAAACAGGAATTTGCGGCTTAAACTTCTTGAAAGCAGGATTGACAGTGAAGGTGCTACCGCAACGCAGGGGAGGCAGGCAAAGCCCGGAACTATAAGTTTAAGGGAGAAATCCAGGCTCTTCTTCACCTGCGGCTCAGGCGAAGTCGAAATAATCTCGCTTCAGCCAGAGGGTCGCAAAAGAATGACCACTCCGGAATTTATCCGGGGCTTCGACCTGACCGGATGGGTTGCAGTTTAAACTAAAAGAATTATCTGATCCTGACTTTCTGGCCCGGGACACATTCTGTTCCCTCGTCCATCACATTCATCTTATAGAGCGATGAAAGTTTGATTGCATATTTCTGTGACAGGATATACATTGTTTCCCCTGCCTTCACGGTATGTATTGCGTTACCTTCAGCCGCTTTGCTGCGTTTTGGCTGCAGGTAGATGAACTGGCCCGGTTTCAGGGGCGCATCGGGCGGCAGGTCATTATAGCGGCTTACCTCAAGCGCCAGAAGCTGGTACTCTTCAGCAATGGATTTAAAGGTATCTCCCTCCCTGGCAATAATATACTGTACGCCGTTATTCTCAAGCACCTTTCTTCCGGTATTAAGATTTATGACCTTGATCGGAGTTTGATTTTCCGGCTGAACCGGGACGGGCTCAGCTGACGTCCGGGCCTCCGGGATCAGGACAGAATCTGCCGTTTTCTGAACCGCTGCGGCAGGCTGCTGGCCTGTGGTCTGCTTCGGAACTGTTGTTGCAGGCTGCTGGCCTGTGGTCTGCTTCGGAACTGTTGTTGCAGGCTGCTGGCCTGTGGTTTGCTTAAGGTCCGGCGCGGCGGATGCCTGAGCTGATGCCGGCGTAGCGCTTCCGGTGTCATAGGCATGCAGTCCGTAATCTTCAATCTTGCTGATAAGTAAGGTCGCGTATTTAGGATCTGTGGCATAACCTGCTTTTTTAAGTCCGTGTGCCCAGCCCTTGTAATCAGTACTGCTGAGCTTGAAAAGATCCTTGTAACGCGAGCCGGTAGTCAGGAAATCCGAATGATCCCTGTATGAGTCTTCTGCTGTAGGGTAAGACCTGAAGCATTCCCCTTTGCGGTTGTCGTCATGGTAAATTTTCTTCCCCTTCCAGTCACTGTGGCATTTTATGCCGAAATGGTTATTGCCCTTTGTGGCAAGTGTGCTCCGCCCGTAGTTGGATTCAAGCATTCCCTGGGCAAGTGTTATGCTTGCCGGAATTCCTGTCCTGCGCATTTCACTTACAGCCAGGCCGCTGTACCTGTTTACATAATCCATTGCGTAGGTTGGGGAAGAGGTCACGGGTGAACCACTCCTTGAAGCCTTTCGTGCAGGACTGCAGGAATAAAGTAAAATGATCAGGATAACAAATATATATATCGGGAAATGTCTCATCAGAACAGTTTTGGCAAAAATATAAAAATGCTGTCAGCCGCTGCAATTTCTAACGCCTGAGAAAAAATATTATTACTTTTACCCTTCCGGAATCACCGTCATCCTCCATGAAAGAAAGAGAAATCAGGGTGTTATATAAGGAGTATCACGACAGCAATGAGTTGCCGGATGCTGACAGAGTTCTTGCTGAGGAAGCTGTATTTGCAGCCTCAGCTGCCTATGCTCCCTATTCGCATTTCATGGTTGGAGCAGCCATCCTGCTTGATGACGGCACCGTTGTCAGGGGAGCCAATGTTGAGAATGCCGCTTTCCCCTCGGGAAGCTGTGCAGAGAAGACAGCCCTCTCATGTTCTGTTTCAAATTACCCCGGAAAGAGGCCTTTGGCCATTGCCATCGCAGCTCTGTCAGGCGGCAAGCTGACCCGTGAGCCGGTGCCCCCCTGCGGAAATTGCCGGCAGATGCTCGTTGAGGAAGAGCAGAGACACGGCATGCCTATAAAAGTTATACTTGCAGGCAGTGACAAGGTCCTGGTGACTGACAGCGCTGAATCACTACTGCCCCTGCGCTTTACAAAATCAAACCTGGGGTGATTTGCGATTTGCGATTTGCGATTTGCGATTTGTTTTTCCGCCTACCACTTGCTCCATGCCCCTTGCCGTCCCGCTGCGCGGGATTTGGCTGCGCCGAGCTCCGCTGCGCTCCGGTTCCTCTCCGCCATTCGGCGGATCGTCAACATGCTATCACTTTAACTCTTTTCTCCCGCCACCAGCTGGAACCCGCTTCCATGTATGTTCTTCAGCGCGATCTGAGGATCATCACCCAGGTACTTTCTCAGCTTCGTCACATAGACATCCATGCTTCGCGCCGTGAAATAATCATCCGTGCCCCAGATCTTTTTCAGGGCTGCCTCCCGGCTTACGAGCGAGTTTGGCGCCAGTGCAAGCATTTCAAGCAATTCTCCCTCCTTCGGTGAAAGCTTTCTCTCCTGATCCCCGATTGTGAGTGTCCGCAGTCTGGCATTAAATATGAATTTCCCGATCTGGTATATGTCCTTCGTCCCGTCCTGAATATCCCTTCGTGCTATGATAGCCTTGATCTTGAGCAGTAATATGTCGGTGTCAAAGGGCTTTGTGATGTAGTCATCTGCGCCTATGCCATAGCCCCGCAAGAGGTCCTCCTTCAGTTTCTTTGCCGTAAGGAAAACAATAGGGATAACCGAGTTCATACTCCTTATCTCCGATGCAATAGTAAATCCGTCGACATGCGGAAGCATCACGTCAAGGATGCAAAGATCATAGACTCCCCTGCGGAAAGTGTCTACGGCGACTTTGCCGTCGTCGACAAGATCAACGCTGTAATCGTTGATCTCCAGATAAGATTTCAGGACTGACCCGAAACTCAGGTCGTCTTCGACCAGGAAGATCCTTGGATTTTTTTTATTCATGCCCGTGATTCTCCGTTAAAAGGTAAAAATACAGTGAAAATGCTTCCGTGCCCCACTTCGCTCTCGACAGAAATCGTGCCCCCGTGTGCATCGGTAATCGCCTTGGCATAGTTCAGCCCAAGCCCGAATCCCTTTACATTGTGTATGTTTCCCGTCGTCTCCCTGTAGAATCTTTCAAAAACACGATGCTGCACCGCTTTGCTCATCCCGATCCCCTTATCCTCGACAATGAGAAAAATTCCGCTTTCATTATCCCTTGTCCTCACAGTTATCTCCGGCTCCTTCTCCGAATACTTGTTTGCATTGTCCAGAAGGTTATGCACGAGATTGCGGAGGTGCTCGCCGTCACCGGTGATAATGCTCCTGCCGGCTTCGAGGTGCCGGTTAATCACCCCGCCCCTGTCGGTTACCTGTATCTCAATGGTCTCGATAGCCTGGGTGATCACTTCATGAAGATCAGTCTCCGTGAATTTAAAATCGGTCTCATGCCTGTCAAGTGTGGCTATCTGCAGTATCGTCTCCACCTGCCTGTTCATGCGTGAGTTTTCCTTCTTTATCATCCCTATGAAATGCCTGACCTTTTCCTCATCAGCTATCACCCTGCTGTTGGAGATAGTATCGGCGGCAAGGGATATTGTAGCTATCGGGGTCTTGAATTCATGAGTCATGTTGTTGATGAAGTCAGCCTGCATCTCTGAGGTCTTTTTCTGCCTGAGGATAAAATAAAGGCTGAGGGCAAAGGTCGATATAATTATTATGAGGAATAGCCCTGATCCTCCCAGCATCAGGCCCATCGAGCCGAGAACATAATTCGTCTTTCGCGGAAAAACGACAGATACGGTCTCACCTTTTCTCAGAAGGCCGTCAGAAAAGATATTGACCTTATAGGGACTTTCCACGAACTCTTTTACTTTGACTTTCGAATAAACACCGTCTGCTATGGTGTCAGCCCTGAGAATGGCAAACTCGAACGGTGTTTCAATGCCTGATGCCTTCAGTTCGCCCTGAAGGGTATGCAACAGCTCTTCCTTGTTTATCTGAAGGCTTTCCTCCCAGTCGAACATCTCGCTGAGCAGCTGACCGCTCATCGACTGGAACTCACCGGCCCGCCGCTGGACCCACCTTGCATATTCATCAGATCTGACCACCACGCTCTGCTCTATCGTCTGTCCGGCTGCATCACGGGGCACCGTCATCTTCACGGGTGGGTTATTATCTGTGGCAATGAATATCTCAACCGAATCGTTATCAGAAGCCGATGAGCTTTCGATTGTCATCCTGCTTGAATAAGACTGCCCTGCCGGGGTGTAGTTCTGCAAACGGGGCACCTGAGAATACCCCCTCAGGAACATTTCATTGAGAAAGCTGAGGCGACGCGATGTTTCCATCGACTGGGCAGTGCTCCGGAGACTGTTTATTACAAAAAAGTCGAACTGCTCATTCTGTACCTTGATTGAATTGCCAATCCAGGTCACCTGAACCCAGATGATCGCGATGACCGACAAAACCATTAACGCTATCAGGCTTATGAACCTCCGTTTATTCATGACACAAAATTAGGTATATTAATAAGCCTTAAAGTCGTTTTAACTTTTTGTTAACCAGTTTTAACCTCACTTTAACCACCGACGCGTTTATTAGGCTTATTTTTGTATCGTTAATCACACGAAACGAATGGGAAAAAACTTAAGAACAGCAACAGCCATCCTGGCAGTTCTTTTCATTGCGGCAGGGACAGTGTCCGCACAGGAAAAGAAACAGGTGGAAAAGAAGGTGATAACTGTCGTGACTGTGGATGAAAACGGAGTGAAGACAGATACGACGATCACAACTTATGACACTCTGAATTTTGAAGGTGAGAATATTATAATCACCACAAAAGAAGGACAGGTCATGCACGGCTCAGGAAAAGGCAACAAGATGATCTTCATCGAAAAAGAAGATGGCAGACCGGGCGGTCCGGAACAGATGGAAGTGAGGCATATGAGGAATATGGAAGGCGATCAGGAGGCAAAGGAGGGTGTCAGCTACCACATAACAGTTGACGGTATCACAGTCAATATCAGGGCGCCGAAAGGAAAAAATAAAAGAAGCTGATCTTATCCTTGACGAGGTAAGGCAGATCTTACTGAAGAAATAGTTTTCCCGCTGCTAAGCCCCTCAACCGGGGAGCAGCATTCATAGGTTGGTTGATTTAGGTTAGTTTTGGGTTAGGTTGGGAAGAGATGCGGCAGAGGCATCTCTTCTCTTTTTATACAGTCCTGCGTCAGAAACTTGCGAAGTACTGCCAGATCTTCTCGGCGGGCAGGGGAGCCACCACCTTCACCTCCTCGTTTTTAACAGGATGCATGAAAGAGATACTTCTGGCATGGAGCGATATGCCTCCGCCATCGTTTGATCTTTTTGACCCGTATTTAAGGTCGCCCTTTATCGGGCACCCCGCTGCAGCAAGCTGCGCCCTTATCTGATGGTGCCTGCCGGTATGGAGGTCCACCTCAATCAGGTAATATTTCTCGGAACGTCCAAGGACACGGTACGACAGCTCAGCCTCCTTTGAACCCTTTACTTCAGTATTATAAACATATGACTTGTTCTGCTTCTCATTCTTCTTGAGGTAGTTGCGCAGAGTACCCTCTTCAGCCGGAGGCCGGTCAGAAACGAGTGCCCAGTAGCACTTCCTGACATCCCTGGTTCTGAACAGTTCGCTCATTCTTGACAGCGCCTTGGAGGTACGGGCATAGACGACACACCCGCTCACCGGCCTGTCAAGCCTGTGTACGACCCCCAGGAAAACATCCCCGGGCTTTTTGTACTTTTCCTTGATATATTCCCTCACAATATCGTCAAGCGGCTCATCGCCGCTGCCGTCACCCTGCACAAGGTCAGAAGAGCGTTTGTTGACTATTATAATATGATTGTCTTCGTAGAGTACTGCCGGGATATTCTGTCTCATTTAATATTGCTCCTTTTCGTTAGGGAAGTCACGTGATCTTACGTCAGCTATGTAGTTTATGACAGCGCCTTTTATCTCATCATGCAGGTTGTGATATCTTCTGAGGAAGCGCGGAGAGAACTCGATATTTATACCAAGCATGTCATGCAGCACCAGCACCTGTCCGTCAACCTGCGGTCCGGCGCCTATGCCTATCACCGGCACTTTGACGGCCTCAGCCACTTCCCCGGCGAGCGAAGCCGGGATCTTCTCAAGAACAATTGCAAAACATCCCGACTTTTCAATGATCTTGGCATCTTCCTTGAGCTTCCTTGCCTCCTCCTCTTCACGGGCACGAACAACATATGTTCCGAACTTGTGTATCGACTGCGGCGTCAGCCCCAGGTGACCCATCACTGGTATGCCGGCGGAAAGAATGCGTTCAATGGATTCGGTGATCTCACGCCCGCCCTCCATCTTGACAGCACTCGCACCGGTCTCTTTCATTATCCTAATTGACGAGGCAAGGGCCTCACGCGAGTTGCCCTGGTACGTTCCGAAAGGAAGGTCAACGACAACAAGCGCCCTCTTTACGCCTCTGACCACAGAGGCCGCATGGTAAATCATGTTGTCAAGGGTGATTGGCAGTGTTGTATCAAAACCAGCCATCACGTTGGAGGCCGAGTCTCCCACCAGAATGATATCAATACCCGCTTCATCAAGGATCCTTGCCATCGAATAGTCATATGCTGTGAGCATGGCTATCTTCTCCCCCCTGTGCTTCATTTCATAAAGCACGTGGGTGGTTACCAGTTTAGCAACTTTTGGTTCCGGCATAATTCTGTTTGTTAAAGTAATGTGCAAAGCTACAAAATAAGACAATGAATATCCATTGCAGGAGGTTTTTGACCTTATTCTGCCGTTTTGTCATAGGGAGTAAAATTCCATTTTTGGTTAATCATGACATAATTTCATAATAAGGCGGTAATTAAGTACGTGGCATAAACATTGTCATACCTGTGATATTGCTAAAGAAATTAAAGTATAAAACAGAATAACAATGGGAAAAATTATTGGTATTGACCTTGGGACCACCAACTCATGCGTTTCAGTGATGGAAGGCAATGAGCCTGTGGTAATACCCAACAGTGAAGGTAAAAGAACCACCCCGTCAGTGGTGGCGTTTCTTGAGAACGGCGAACGCAAGGTAGGTGATCCTGCAAAAAGGCAGGCTATCACCAATCCCCGCAAGACGGTATCTTCAATCAAGCGTTTTATGGGCCGGAACTTCGATGAGGTGACCAACGAGATGAAAAAGCTGACCTATCAGCTCATCCGCGGCGACAACAACACCCCCAGGGTGAAGATCGACGACCGCAACTACTCACCCCAGGAGATCTCAGCCATAGTGCTTCAGAAAATGAAGAAGACCGCTGAGGATTACCTTGGCCAGGAAGTGACAGAGGCTGTCATCACTGTGCCGGCATATTTCAATGACTCACAGCGGCAGGCAACGAAAGAGGCAGGCGAAATAGCCGGTCTGAAAGTAAAGAGGATAATCAATGAGCCTACGGCTGCTTCACTTGCATACGGCCTTGACAAAAAATCACAGGATCTTAAAATTGCTGTCTTCGACCTTGGCGGCGGAACCTTCGATATATCCATTCTTGAACTGGGCGACGGTGTCTTTGAAGTCAAATCCACCAACGGCGACACTCACCTTGGCGGTGACGACTTTGACAATATCGTCATAGACTGGCTCGCCGATGAGTTCCAGAAAGAGGAAGGTCTTGACCTCCGCAAGGACATGATGGCACTGCAGAGACTTAAGGAAGCGGCAGAGAAGGCAAAAATTGAGCTTTCGAGCGCTACATCCACAGAGATCAACCTGCCTTATATCATGCCTGTCAACGGTATTCCAAAACACCTTGTGAAAACACTTACCAGGGCACAGTTTGAGAAACTGATTGACAAGCTTATCAACTCTACAATAGAGCCTTGCCGCAAGGCCCTCGACGATGCAGGCATGAAGACGACAGACATTGATGAGGTGCTTCTGGTAGGAGGATCAACCCGTATACCGGCTGTACAGCAGATCGTTGAGAAGTTCTTCGGCAGGGTGCCGTCAAAGGGTGTAAATCCCGACGAGGTTGTTGCCGTTGGCGCAGCCATCCAGGGCGGTGTTCTCACTGGCGAGGTAAAGGATGTGCTTCTTCTCGATGTTACTCCTCTTTCGCTTGGTATTGAGACAATGGGCGGCGTGATGACCAGACTGATCGAGTCGAACACCACCATCCCTACCCGCAAGACTGAGACCTTCACCACAGCCAGCGACAGCCAGCCGTCAGTGGAGATACATGTTCTGCAGGGTGAGAGACCCATGGCTTTGGGAAATAAGACAATCGGACGCTTCCATCTTGACGGAATTCCACCGGCCCCGAGGGGTATACCGCAGGTCGAAGTAACTTTCGATATAGATGCCAACGGTATCCTTAATGTGTCCGCCAAGGACAAGGGAACAGGCAGGGAGCAGAAGATACGTATCGAGGCCTCATCAGGACTGAGTGATGATGAGATACGCCGCATGCGTGAGGAAGCCAAGGCTAACGAAAGCGCCGACAAGATTGCCAGGGAGAAGGCTGACAAGGTCAATGCTGCTGACAGCATGATCTTCCAGACTGAGAAACAGCTGAAGGAATTCGGTGATAAGATACCTGTTGACAAGAAGGGTCGCATAGAGAATGCCCTTGGTCAGTTGCGCGAAGCTCAGAAGAGCCAGGATGTGACCGCCATCGACCGCGCTCTTGCAGAGATCAATACTGCATGGCAGGCAGCCTCGGAGGATATGTACAAGCAGGCACAGGGCCCGGGTCAGCAGGCCGGTCAGCAGTCAGGTCCGCAGTCGGGCCCCATGGGAGGTGATGATACCGGCGGAAAGAAGCCGGGTGACGACCAGCAGGTCACCGACGTTGACTTCGAAGAGGTGAAATAACCTGACAAACGTTTATCAAAAACCGTCTCGGATAATTCCGAGGCGGTTTTTTTGTGTAAATTGATTTAGAAAATAGAATTATTCGACCCTCTACGAGGGTCATTTTTTCGTTTAACATCATTTTCTACAGTAATATGATCCTCTACGAGGATCTAATTTTACTAATCATTAATCATATGCAAATCAGATGGTCGTAGACCATCATATTATTGTAGAATATTGTGATATCCAAGAAAATCCGATGGTCGTAGACCATCATATTATTGTAGAATATTGTGATATCCAAGAAAATCCGATGGTCGTAGACCATCATATTATTGTAGAATATTGTGATATCCAAGAAAATCCGATGGTCGTAGACCATCATATTATTGTAGAATATTGCGATATCAAAAAAATCAGATGGTCGTAGACCATCATATTATTGTAGAATATTGCGATATCAAAAAAAATCAGATGGTCGTAGACCATCAAATTATTGTACCCGCAGACAATGGAAGAATTAAGCAGAGTAAGTATCTTTGTATCAAATTGAAAATATGACTGCAAAATATCTCTCAATCGCATTGTTGCTTCTTATGCCTGTTATCACCTCAGCACAGAATGTGACAGATGCAACCGGCAAAAAGCAGGGCCCCTGGGTAAAAAAGTACCCCGACGGCAAAATCATGTACGAGGGAACTTTCAGGGATGACAAGCCAGTGGGTCTTTTTAAAAGATACAATGAAAAGGGTGTCCTGCAGTCAGAGCTGACTTATTCGGATAAAAAGGATGAGGCACAGGCCGTCTTCTTTCACCCGGACGGACAAAAAGCAGCTGAGGGATTGTATGTGGCAAAGAAAAAAGAAGGACTGTGGAAATTCTATTCAGCAACGCAACCGTCATACCTCATAGGGGATGAAAATTATTATGAGGATGCAAGGCACGGACTGGCCCGCAAGTTTTATCCCGACAGCACCCTGGCTGAAACTTTAACATGGGACTTCGGTAAAAAAACAGGTGAGTGGCTGCAATACTATCCCGACGGAAAAGTGTGCCTTAGAGCCGAATATTTCGACGGCAAACTTGAGGGGCCATTCTCATATTACTATCCAAGCGGTAAACGGCAATATGAGGGCAGGTATAAAGATGATGTCCGCACCGGCGACTGGATGATCCTCAACGAGGACGGAACCCTGCAACAGGTCCTGCCATATAAAAACGGCAAACTGGCTGATCCGAAACTCGCCGATAAGGAAACAAAACTGCTCGATGATCTTGAAAAAAATAAGGGCAAAATTCAAATACCTGACATCAACGGGAATATTATCAAATGATATTAAGGTCATTCATCCTGACGGCATGCATTCTTTTTCTGAGCTATGCCATTCCGTGTGCAGGGTCTGAACCCGGCGCTGATAAATCATCCTTATACTATTACCGCGTCACATTCAATGATAAAGGCGATGCCGGTACAGGGGATTATGCCCCTGAAGACCTGCTCTCTCCTGCTGCCATTGCCCGAAGGGAAAAATGCGGGGTTGCACCGCTGACTTTAAGCGATCTCCCGGTAAATGAGAGTTATATTGCTGCGGTCGTACAGTACGGCCTGACCTTTAAATGCGCTTCAAAATGGATGAACAGCGCCCTTTTCACCTCACCATCAAAGATCGAAGCAGATGCCCTCGCCGGCCTGCCATATGTTAAAGAAGTGCTGCCGGTTAAGAACCCCGCCGGTCCTGTAAAAGGCAACACCGGAAAATTCGGTGTCACATCACCCGGTCGTACCACTGACAATTACGATCCGAATGTTCCGTTGAATGGCGTGCCTCTTCATCAGTCAGGCTTCACGGGCAAAAATATACTCATTGCCGTACTTGATGCCGGTTTCATTAACGCTGACCTGATAGAGTCGCTTGAGCCGCTTTTCTGCCCGGGGAGGCATCGTGGCCACCCGCGATTTCGTCAACGGATCGGATTACGTATATGACTATCATAACCACGGCACCTCGGTGCTTTCAATTCTGGCAGGTTCCATCCCCGGTATAATATCGGGTACGGCCCCTGGCGCAGACTATCTGCTTCTGCGCACTGAGGATGACGCATCCGAGTTTCCGGTAGAAGAGGATTACTGGGTTGCAGCTGCGGAATATGCCGACAGCGCAGGAGCTGACATAATTTCTTCCTCACTGGGTTATTCCACGTTCGACGATCCGGCAATGGACTATTCTTTCCCTGAATTTGACGGCAACACAGCTTTTGTTACCCGTGCCGCTGACGCTGCCGCATCAAAGGGTATCCTTGTCGTTGCCAGTGCCGGCAATGAGCGTAACAAGGAGTGGGTACGCATTCTCTCGCCGTCGGACGGCGACAGTGTCATGTGCATCGGAGCAGTATTCCAGGATCTGACGATCTCCGGCTTCTCTTCTGCCGGATACTCAGCCGATGGTCGCGTCAAGCCTGATGTTGTTGCCCCGGGTGTGAACCTGCCGATCCAGTTTGTACCGGGCCAGTGGCACACCGGAAGCGGAACCTCATTCTCATGCCCTGTAATCAGCGGGCTCTGTGCCTCGCTGATGCAGGCGGTACCCGGTGCAACTGCCGCCGATATAATAAGTTCTGTCCGTGAGAGCTGCGACAGGTTCAACAACCCTGATTCGCTCTACGGTTACGGCCTCCCCGATTTTGTTTCCGCCCTTAAGAAACTGGAGGATCAGCTTACCTTCAAACCCGAAGTAAATATTACAGCTGGTCCCAATCCGTTCTTTGACCAGATCAGCCTGTGGTTTCGCGAAGCCCCCGGTCATCTGTCAGTCAGTCTGATGGATTATAGCGGCAGGCTAATGATCAGCAAGGATTTCCCCGTCTATGCCTCACGGTCTTACATTATTGACGGTTTTGGCACCCTGGCACAGGGAGTATATTATCTGAAGGTCAGAACGGACGCAGGAGGGGAAGTATTTAAAATGATCCGGTTAAGAAGATGAATGCCGGTGAAAAGATAACTCTCACTGAACTCCAGGGAGTGATCCGTGACAAGCTGTATGAGTCTCTCCCGGGCTTCTACTGGGTCATAGCTGAGATCGCCGAGATTAAGACAAACAGCGCAGGACACTGTTACCTTGAGCTGACCGACAATGATACTCCCGGAGGCAGGGTCACCGCAAGGGTCAGGGCGACAATCTGGGCAGCAAAATTCAGATCGCTGAATACATTTTTCAATGCTTCCGCCGGCATACCACTCCGGGCCGGAATAACGATCCTGTTCAAAGCTACTGTCGAGTACCATGAGCTATACGGACTGAGCCTTAATATCTCTGATATCGACCCATCATACACCGCCGGTGATATGGCGCTGAGACGTGAGGGTATCATCAGAAGGCTGACAGCCGACGGTGTGATGACGATGAACCGCGAGCTGTATCTCGCCCCGTATCCGAGAAATATTGCAGTCATCTCTTCAGCCAAAGCAGCCGGCTATCAGGATTTTATCGATCACCTGACAAACAACCCTTACGGATACGTTTTTAAACCCGTGCTTTTCGAAGCTGTCATGCAGGGTGAGACGACTGAAAGATCAGTGATTGAGGCTCTCGACAGGATCCCGGCAGCAGCGGGTGTTTATGATGCTGCGGTGATCATCCGCGGGGGAGGATCGGCGACAGACCTGAGCTGGTTCGACAGTTATGATATTGCCTTTTACATCACTCAGTTCCCCCTTCCGGTCATGACAGGCATAGGCCATGAGAAGGACCTGACAGTCACTGACATGGTGGCATGGAGATCGTTCAAGACGCCCACCGCTGTTGCTGATTTCCTTGTTGAGCAGACCCTTGACAGCGAAAACAGGGTCATCGGCATGGCATCATCACTTCATGATGAAGCCGCCGGCCTGCTTTCCTCAGCAGATGAACAGCTCTCTTCGCTTCAGAACCGTACCGCCGCCACTGCCCGGCTGATCGTAAGGGTGAAAGATGAAAAACTCGGTTATCATGCAGAGACACTTCTCCGTTCGAAGAATAACCTTATGCGTACTGCCAAAGAGAAAATTGAGCGTTTAGAGAGCGCCCTCCGTCACCTCGACCCGGCTGGTGTCATGCAACGTGGATTTACCCTGACAACAAAAAACGGAAGAATATTACATTCACCGGCTGCTCTTGAACCGGGTGACACAATAGTAACTCACTTTGAACAGGGTCACGCAACCAGCACTGTAAAGGAAACCAGCAAAAAAGAATAAGATATGGCAAAGAAAGAGATCGGATTCAACGAAGCTGTGAAAGGCATAGAAGAGATCCTGAAGAACATCGAAGAGGGTGAGCCGGATATTGACAGGCTCTCGGAGGATGTTAAGAAAGCTGCAGAACTGATAAAGATCTGCCGGAAGAGACTCAGGGAGACCGGGGAAAAGATCGACGGCATCATGAATGACCTGAGGTCATAAATCAAGGAAGCCCCGCAGCAGCGGGGCTTCAACTCGAAACCCTAACCTAAATTCCAGAAAACTAACTCTTCTGTAAGAAAACTACCTTCTTAATATCAAACGTAAAAGTTAAACAATTGTTTTGAAAAAAATCAAAAAAAATGATTTTTTTGATAAAATATTTTTTCTTTTCGCTTTTTCAGTTTTTTTCTATCCCGAAAATATCCTTAAAGGCCTTTTCAAAGGCATCCTTTGGCAGGGCGCCCATAGCCATCTGAGGCTGCCCCTCCATAGGAACAAACAACAGTGACGGTATGCTTCGTATGCCGAAAACTGAAGCCAGCTCCTGTTCAGCTTCAGTGTCGATCTTGTAAACATACAGTTTTCCGTCATATTCCTTTGACAGCTCCTCAAGGACAGGCGCCACCATCTTGCACGGTCCGCACCAGTCTGCATAGAAATCTATGATGCAGGGCTTGTCCCCTGTATATTTCCATTCCTTGTTCTGTTCATAATTGAAAACCTTCTCCATGAAGCTTTCTTTTGTCAAATGTTCTGCCATTTCTGTTTATTGTTTATTTATCGTTAAACAACTATGTTATTTTATTGTTCATTCACATGCAATAGTCATGCCTGTACGGGCTAAACAGCATTTTTTCTTCAATTTAGGCTATTAATTGTAATTTTGTCGTGGTCGCGGTTAAATTGTCATGTGAGTTTATGAACATAATACCTGAGGAAAAGATTTTCGAAATTGTCGCCAGGGTGGCAGAGAGGGAGCATGTTGAGGCATATGCAATCGGGGGTTATGTCCGCGACCATATTATGGGAAGGGATAATCCCGACATGGATATTGACATTGTGGTGCTTGGCGACGGCGTAGGGATGGCTAAAGCGGTGGCCGCTGAGATTAATCCTGATATAAATGTTACTGTTTTCAAAACATTCGGGACCGCCATGTTCCGTTATAAAAACTCCGATATTGAGTTTGTCGGAGCAAGGAAAGAATCATACAAAAAGAGTTCACGGAAGCCTGCTGTTGAGCCCGGCACCCTCGTTGACGACCAGAACAGGCGCGACTTCACAATCAACGCACTTGCAATAAGTCTCAACAGGGACAGCTTCGGCGAGGTGGTTGACCCCTTCGGCGGCATGGATGACATCAGGAATAAAATTCTGCGTACCCCGCTTGACCCTGACATGACCTTTACGGATGATCCCCTTAGGATGATGAGAGCCATCAGGTTCGCAACACAGCTGGGATTTACGATTTCTGACGAAACTCTGGTCTCCGTATCCCGCAATGCTGACCGGATCAAAATAGTCTCAGCCGAGAGGATAACCGTCGAACTGAATAAGATAATTGCATCTGAAACTCCCTCAACAGGGTTCCTCCTCCTTGAGCAAACGGGCCTTCTCAGCCTTATTCTGCCTGAGCTTGACCGTCTCAGGGGCGTGGAGGACAAGGAGGGTAAAGGACACAAGGATAATTTTCACCATACCCTGAAGGTGCTCGATAACGTGGCTGCCAAGAGTGACGACATTTGGCTGCGATGGACAGCCCTCCTGCATGACATTGCAAAGCCCGTGACAAAAAAATTTGTGCCGGGCACAGGATGGACCTTCCACGGGCATGAGTTCGTCGGCGCCAAAATGGTTCCGGAGATTTTCGCACGCCTGAAGCTTCCTCTCAACGACAGGATGAAGTACGTCAGGAAGCTCGTCGGCCTGCACCTGAGACCCATCTCCCTCGTTCAGGATGAGGTGACAGATTCGGCTGTGCGAAGGCTTCTCTTCGAGGCAGGAGATGACATTGACGATCTTATGCTGCTCTGCGAGGCAGACATCACCTCCGGCAACAGGATGAAGGTTCAGAAGCACCGCGAGAACTTCGCCCTTGTGCGAAACAAGCTTCGCGAAATCGAGGAGAAGGATGCTGTAAGAATTTTTCAGCCGCCGGTGCAGGGCGATGAAATAATCGAAGCTTTCGGCATCCCTCCCGGACCGGTGGTGGGGGTAATAAAAGCTGCGATCAAGGACGCCATCCTCGACGGAATAATACCCAATGAACGCCAAGCGGCATGGGATTTTATGATTAGCAAGGGCAGGGAACTCGGGCTTACTGCAAAGGAATAATTTCCTTCTTTACGGTGATGAGAACAGGAAGGTGGTCGGAATAGCCACCTGACCATTTGTAACCACCGTATGTCGGGAAAGGCTTCTTTCCCGGGTAATCGGGATCATCTGCAAGCAGGAACGGTTCGTCAAACACCCTGAATGATAGTGGGTCAGCATAAAGTTCTGCCTTTGGATCTGTCATTGAACGCGATACAAGTATCTGGTCTATCATCTCCCATCTGCCCTGGTAACGGTATGATCCTGTGCCTTTTTCTGCTGATCCCCTGGCATAATTCACCAGGGAAGTATCATCAGCTATAATTTGCATAACAGGGTTATCGGGAGTGGCGTTGAAATCGCCCATTACTATTATCAAGGCTGTATCGCCGCAGGAAGCCTGCAATAAATCTGTTTTTGCCCTGGCCAGCCTGGCAACGCTCTCCCGCAGGTCTGCAGCTGCCAGTGACCCTCCCCGTCTGGAAGGCCAGTGACAGAGTATCAGGTGAACCGTGTCTCTGCCCATGACGGTTTTTGCATAAAGAAGGTTCCTCGAATTAAAAGCTTCTCCCTCCTGCCCTTCCGGTATCCATGACCTGCTGTCGACTACCCTTATCAGGTCGCGTCTGTATAAAAGCGCAAGGTCGATGCCCCGGGCGTCAGGTGATTCCCTGTGGATCACTTTATAGTCAGCCCCTTCAAGCAGTGACCTGTATGCAAGGTCACTGACCACTTTTTCATTTTCCACCTCACACAGGCCTATCAGCGCCGGCAGTTCCCATTCTCCCGCCGCCGCAATCACACGCGACAGGGCGTTTATCTTCTGCCAGTATCTTTTATCTGTCCAGCGCCGGCTTCCTTCAGGCAGGAACTCATCATCATCCTTAGGGTATCATCAGCTGTGTCAAACAGGTTCTCTACATTATAGAACATCACCCCGAACTCCTGCCCCTCCGCCCGCCTGGCAGCTGCTGTCAGTATCAACAATATGACTAAAAAAAGTCTCATGTCGGAAGGTCTGAAGGTCTGATAGTCAATTATAATAAATATTTAAGGATCAAAGAATTATTAATTCTTAATTCATAATTTTTAATTCCTTTCTCCTTCCTGTTTCTTCTCCCCCGGCTGTCTCTCATACGCCCCGATATCAGGGCCGGCGCCTGTCGGTCTGGGCATATTCCTTATATCCCGGGACCATCTGACGGATTCACTTCGGCCGGCAATATCGAGCAACGGTGAGAGTGTGTCAGGCCTGTAATCATAAGCGCTCTCGTCAATATACCGGGGCAGAGGTGAAGTTTGAACCTCCTTGAACAGACCTCTTACATACCAGGCACTGCCTGTAGTATCGACTTTGATAAGTGAGCTGTCGGCATAAAAGCTTCCGGTCACCTCCGAGGGCACAGCATCAATATACAATTCATTATCCAGTGTACCGGTGATAGTCGTGTTGACAACAGAAACCTCCGGCAATTCTCCTGCCCCCTTTCCGATGAACATCACCGGCTCTGAACGGAAACTGTACTCCCACCTGTTTGCCATGGTACAGTGAATAAATTCATAAGTGCCTCCTTCAGTCAGTGACACCGTGCTGAAACCGGAATGGGCAAAGAGGCTGTTGACAGCCAGTACCTGAGCGTTAGTGGCTACAAAGGATGCCACAGAGTTATGCATCAGGCTGACATTAAACATAAGGATATCGGGTTGATTTGTTGCACTGCCAGCCAACCTGACAGAGATCTCTGCATTTCTTATATCAGTGGACTCAAGAACATTGATTTTACTGCAATCGAGGAAGGTAATACCCTTCCAGTATCCCGGTACATCTTTATATGCCTGTTCAAGCCGTTCAGAGGCAAAAAGGACAGGCTTCTCCACATCACCCATTGTGATGAGGGTTCCTGCAACCGTCATCTTTGCATTATGATGAAAGATACACCCTGGTCCCCGGGCCCATGACAAGTACGGCGGATGTGTCGACAAGGAATGAGCCGCTTATCACATACGGCTTTCCCTCAAGCCATGTCGCGTTGCCGGTTGTTTCATCCTCCAGCAGCCAGATATCCTGTCCCCACGCCTCCAGTATTACCCGGTCAGTAAAACTTCCTGATTCAAATACAACTGAATCGAGAACAGCAACAGGATTATCTTCGTTGGCAGGATCAATTGTCACATCCACGAAAACGAACAGGCTGTCACCCTCTGCCAGGATGATCTCCCCGCTGCTCACAGACGGAACTCCGTCGATATTCAGTCTGAACGGTGAACCCGTGCCGCCGCCCAGGTATATCCTGTCAATCAGCAGCGGGGTATCGCCCCTGTTGATCGCCCTGAACTCCAAGGTAACTGATCCGACAGATGAGAACACAGTGTCAAAGGAAACAGTGTCGGATGAAAAGGCAACCGGCCCGGTAACAGGATTGGCAAGCGGGTCACAACCGGAAAGAGCTGCGGCAATTAATAAAATCAAAATGAGTTGCCTCATCAGTATTTATTGATCCATCTGTACCGCCTCGGATTGTCACCGAAGCGAGCCAGTACGGTCAGTTCGTGTGTACCGTATGTATAGCTGCGGATGTCAGACAATGTAAAGTCAAAGGCATAACCGAGATAGAACCTGTCAACCTTGACACCGCCCAGGAGTACGACAGCGTCATTCGTTCTGTACGAGACACCCAGCCAGTAATCCTCCTTATAATATACCCTTGCGGTAAGATCGAGCTGTATCGACTTTGCAAGCATGTCTGACGACTTCAGCATCATAGAAGGCTCTATGATCCAGTCTGTGCTTCCGGGATAGAATTTGACCCCTGCCGTCAGGAAATAATGACCGAGCTGCGAGTTGCCATTCTCTCCCCCGTTGCCTATCATCAGCGATCCCCTGAAAAGATTGGTCATTGCAAAGCCCGCAAAAAACCTCCTTGTCATATAGCTGACGCCGAAGTTGGCATCAGGGATATAGACCACCTGGTCATAGTTTGCAAGGAACTCATCACTTTCGTCTTCGATAACGGCGCCGTTGATGTCGACAAAATACTGGTAAGCACTCAATGACAGTCCGAAGGAAAGCTGCTTCTCCTCTTCGATGGGCAGGTGATAGGCATAGGCAAACTGAAATCCGGTCCGGTGCATGATACCGTTGTGATCAGAGAAGACATATCCTCCCAAGCCTACCCGTCCGCCCTTGGTGGGTCTGTCAATCTTTTTCCTGACAGTAGTGGACTTGGTGATGTAACTGTCATTCAGTATCCTGGTCTGGAAGGATGCTGCATAGGTGCTTGGAGCTTCAGGAATACCGAGCCACTGCTCGCGCACGGTAAGCCCGAATGTCGTATAAAAGTCACTGCCGGCATATGAAGGGTTAAGCAGGAACCCGTTCATGATATACTGGCTGTACATCGGGAACTGCTGACCTGTTACGGAAGGCATTATTGCCAGAAGGCCGATCACTGTTAATATTCTCAGACGTTTCATATCTCCTTTCAGTAACCAGGTTATTTGCTAATAATTGAGATCACTCCTGTACGCGGTTCAGAACCGTCGTTGAGGTGGATGACATAGTGATACGAATCATTCGGCAACAGCTTGCCGTCAGATCTGCCATCCCATTCATCGGTGGCGTTTCGGGTATGGAACACCAGCCTGCCCCAGCGGTTGTAAACAAAGATTTCAGCATCAGGATAAAGTTCTGCATTACGCAGTTTCCATGTGTCATTCCGGCCGTCGGCATTGGGGGTTATTATCTCATAGACAGTCAGGCAATCGTGCCCGGTCACACCGACGGTCACAGTCAGCTCCCCGGTGCATCCGTTATCGTCAGTCACGGTGACGGTGTAATCTCCGGGAAGTATCCCTGTCCGGTCTGGTGTCGTTGCTCCGTCATCCCACTGGTAAATAAGTGTCCCCGCACCACCGTCAACAGTCAGATCGATGCTTCCGTCAGGGGTATCAGGACAGGAGCCGTTTACAGTTGCAGCCGTCAGTACCATGGGCTCGGGTGCAGTCAGGGTGTAATCATGTGTAATAACACAACCCTGGCTGTCAGTGATTGTCAGCGTGTAAGTACCGGCCGGAACCGAGGCTATATTTGCCTGGGACGATGTAAAGCCTCCAGGTCCGGTCCAGAGGTATGCCAGTGGCGGAGTGCCGCCCGAAGCAGTTACAGTGACCGAACCGTCTGCCGCAGCCGGGCATGATACTCCGTACCCTCCGAAATCAGACAGCACTGCACCGGTGATTACAAGTGCCGCGGGCTCGGTAAGGGTCACGTCAAAGCTGAAGCTGGCACAGGCATTGGCATCAGTGATTGTCAGGCTGTAAGCACCTGCTGCGAGGCCTGTGATATCAGCCGTGGAGGCTGTCCAGCCTGACGGGCCTGTCCAGCTAATACTGTAAGGCTCCGTGCCCCCGGATGGAGTAATATAAATTGCGCCGTCAGCGCCTCCGTTGCAGGAGATGTTGCTGGTGCTGTCAAGCGTTGTGTTGAAAGCCAGCGGTTCAATGACTGTAAGAGCAGTGTCAGAAACGCAGCCGTAGGCATCCGTCACCTCAAAATCATATGAGCCGGCAGCAAGCCCGGTGAAAACACCCGATGCCTGGAAGGGTGACCCGTCGATACTGTAGGTGTAAGGCGATTGACCGTTGGTGGCATCAAGATGTATCTCTCCGTCAGTCAGACCCGTGCAGGTTATGTTGTCATGCTGAGTGACCTGTATTACAGGCAGCGGACGGATTGTCACCACTGCCGATGATGAAACTGTTCCGCATAATCCGCCGCCGGTGACTTCCATCGTCAGTGTCACAGTGCCGCTGGAGTAGTCAGTTGTTCCAAATGTGTAAAATGGATTGTCAATGGTGGCATTGTCAAATGTGCCGTTGCCGCTTGAGGTCCACATGACTGTTCCGCCACCGTGTGAGGCGCCTGTGACCTGGAAGCCTGCCTCTGTCCGGCAGAGAGCTCCGCCGGGTCCGGCATCGGCGACAGGTGCACTGGTGAAGGTAATGGTCACATTATCTGTTACAACGCCGCAGGCAGGACTCGTGACTGTGATTGTCAGGATCACAGGGCCTGTATCAGCCGAACCGAAAGTGTAAACAGGATTTGGCAGCGACGGATCGCTGAATGTGCCATTGCCTGATGAGGTCCATGAAACAGTACCGTTCATTGCTGAAGCATCGCTTAGTGAGACGGTTGCAGTGCCTGAACAGAGATCCTTGTCTGCACCGGCATCGGCGGTTGGTACCCCGGCAAAAGTGAGGACCATATTATCTGTGAGAACCACCGGACAGCCGCTGATTTTAGTGCCTGTGAGTGTCAGTGTCACATTGGTGATGTCGGTCGGGCCACGGGTATATACCGGGTTCAGAAGAGCAGGGTTATTGAATGTGCCCGAGCCTGATGTAGTCCAGAGAATTGAAGTATTTACGGCAATGGCACCGGTGATGCTGTAAGTTGGTGCCGATATGCAAACCGTTCCGTCAGATCCGGCATTAACGGATGCCGGGAAGGGATCCACTACAGTTACGGTGGCATTGCAGTTTGAAATGTTGCCGCTGGCATCGGTGACTGTGACAGTGACGGTGGAAATACCAAGGTCAGCACAGGTAAATGAAGACTTGCTAAGTGTAACCGAAGCCACCGAACAGTTGTCTGTTGGCGGACCGGCAAGGACACTGGCAGGTAACGATGGTGGCATTTCCTGATGCATCAAGGGTCACCGTTGCGCTGACACACGTAACAACTGGAGACTCTGTGTCGTTCACTGTAACGGTGAACGAGCAGGTGGAGACCATGCCATCAGCATCGGTTGAGGTATAGGTGACAGTAGTCACCCCGACAGGGAATACAGCGCCGGGAAGATGACTTGAGACCATTGGTGCTGTTGAGACAGGAGGTGTCCAGCTGACGACAGCCGAACATGCACCGGGAGTATTGCCGGCAACAATGCTGGCCGGGCATCCGGTTATCACAGGCGGGTCATTATCGTGAATATTGACCGTGACATTCTGCGCAGCGAGAGCATCAAAGCTGTTATCGGTCAGACCCTGGTTGACAGTAACAGCGATGATATCAGTTCTGTCAGCATCGAGGGCATCCTCAACGGCAGTAACATTGACCACGACGGGTATGTTCCAGTTGACTGTGGTGAATGTGACCTGGGCAGCGTGAACAGTGTTGACAGGTGCAGCATTGACGAGGTCAAAAACGACATCGGTAAGAGGCTGGGCTGTCAGCACAATTGTGAACTGACCGGCCGGACCTCCTTCGGTTATATTAATAACCAGCGGATTAACTATGAAACCGGCAAGATCGTCATTGGTGACATTAACATTGACTGTACCGGTAACCCCGTCGAAAGTATCATCTGAAAGTGCATTATTTACAGTCAGGCTGATCGTTGTGGAGGTGTTTGGAACAGTGTTGTTGTTGACACCGGTGACGGTGACTGTCTGCGGAACACCCCAGTTAACGGTTGTGAATGTCAGCTGCGGGAGGTTAATTGTGGCAACCGCCGTATTGTTACTCACAAGATCGACAACCACATTACCTGTTGCAGGCCTGGCTGATAATGACACGGTAAATGTTGCCGTGCCGTTCTCAGCTACAGTAACTGACGTCGGATTGATGACAAGTGCAGCCACATCATTGTTGGTGATGTTAACCGGGATATTTATGTCAGGCAACGGATCAAAAGGATTATCCGAAAGGGCATCATTCACCGAGATGATCACAGCGTCGGTCTGGTTACCCATTGCATTGTTATCAACAGACTGAATAGTGATTATCTGGTGCGTTGCGTAATTGGCCGTATTGAACGTCATAGTCACAGGACTGATATTCAGCAAACCTGCAAGCAAGGTTGAGATGTTCAGGGTTACAGATCCTGCCGGGGCATTGGAGAGCCAGACATCTATTGTGGCAGTGGCTCCCTCAGCCATTGTGACCGAAGCCGGAGTGTACATGATTGACGGGAGATCATCGTCGTCAATCGTAATGGTTGCAGGAGTGGCATTGACTGTCAGTGCCGGCGTACCCGATATACCGGTAATTGTAACGGTGACCGTTTCGTCTCCCTCAACTATGAGATCCGACACGGAGGTGAGATTAAGATTGTATGTCACTGAGTTGGCAGGCATTACGAAAGAGCCTGCCAGGGCAGTGAAATCTGTCCCCGGAGGTGGCGGTGCCGGAGACCGAATAGGACACTGTTCTCGCTGTAGCCACCGGGTTTGAGAAGGTAAAGGTATAAGTACCTGTGCCCGGTGCGCCCGGACCGCCTTCTGCGATTAGCGGGGTCGATGTTGCCACACTTGCAGTGGAGGTGTCGTCGTTGATTATCGTGTACACGCAATTTAAGACAGGACCGGCGAGAACGTTAACGAATGTGTTCATGCTCAGGTTGATCGTTTCGTCATTCTCAACAAGCAGATCACCCAGTATCGTAAGATTCGCAGCAGAGAGAGGTATTGAAACAGGTGTCGTGTAGTCGCCTGCAGGTATCGTAATTGTATTTGATGTCTGTGACCAGTCTCCTGATGTTGCCGTTCCGTTGGTGACCATGAAGATGAGGCTTCCGGCGACAGTAGTGCTGCCTCCGCTAACGACTATCTGAGGCGCAGATACAGTCCCGGGACCATTACCCTCCGGTCCCGAAGCGGTTGCAGAGGAGAATGAGACGTAGATATTGTCATCGTTGAGAATTGTATAGGTATAGCTGTTCTGAGTGCCGATGGACACGCCCGCCGAGGGATTGGAAAGCCCGGTTATGATTGTTTCGCTGGGCTCAACCAGTGCGTCATTAATGATTGTAATATTGTATGTGCCTGTCACAGAGCCTGAAGGTATAGTGACAGTGCCGGGAACAAGAGTATAATCGGTACCGCTGGTTGCTGTTCCCCCAGTGACGGCAAAGTCGAACGACACATCGGCCGTGTGCGGGTAATTCAGATATGCCTGTACGGTGACGCTGGTGACACTCTCCGGGCCGGAGGCTGATGCTATTGTGTAGTTCACCTCGGGACGGTAGACTATGATTGCCAGAAATTGTCCGTCAGCCAGATTAAGGCTGACATCATAAGCTCCGGCGGTGAGCGTGGTCCGGTGCATCGTTGCACCGGAGGTGAAATCGCCGTCTGCATCTGTCAATATCCCGACAAGGGAATAGCCTGCCGGGAATGCCGGCAGGGATGCTGCCGGTATGCTGACAGTCACGGTGCCGACATCGGAGGTCTCATCAATCCTCCACTCCCTCATCAGCTTGTATGTACCCGGTGCAGGTACACCCGTGGGAGTCCACGTTTTTGCACTTGCCTTGTTGTGTCCGAATAAAAGATATTCGTTTTCGGACAGATCGGTCGGATTACTTATTGAAAGCTGCCCTGTCGACCATGCATTGGTGAAGACTGTGCCGTTGTAGGCAGCTATGCCTGAGACATCATGCGAATGGGTCATCTCCCATGAATAGTGATCGTCAGCAATAGGAATAAGATATTTGGCACCAAGGTTATTGTCCAGGATGATCCGTTCAGCATCGTTGAGCTGACCCGAGAATACTGCAATCTCGGTTATGTCGCCGTTGAAATACCCGGCTGGATTATATACCCCATTAATCTGAGTGGCGCCAATAAGCGCAAAATTGGAAACCAGTGCGGGTACGACGGCAGATGCCGAACTTCCCGTCAGGAGTGTGGCATTCAGGTATGCCTGATAACCTGATACTGAAGCTCCTGCAGGATTGGTATAATTAATTATCTTCCAGTCGCCTGAGGTATGTCCGTCATTGAATACCTGGTTCTGTCCGTTGAACCTTACGGCATCGGCATATTCAATTCCGTAGCTTCTGACGGCGTTGGCTCCTCCTATATTTTTTTGCCCCAGGTATAATCCGCCGTTCTGTTCATCAGCGACGGTTGTATTGCGTGCGACTATCACCACTGTGGCAGCATCGGACCCTGAGATGCCAACCGAACCGTTATATCCGAGAAAATCACCGCCGACGCCTCCCTGGTCACTGAAAGTTACTGCGGGATAACCGTTAATGACATTCAGAGTAAGTGAAGGGACAGTCTGTCCCGTAAGGACCGGTGCAAAATCGCGTGCGTGCCCGGAGAGGTCCTGCCAGCTTGTCACAAAATAGAGGGGCTGGATGGCAATCAGGCTGTCGGATCTGAGCCATAACTGGGTATTTGTGAAGTTGCCCACGCCTCCGGGGCCTACCTGTGGGTAAGTGTGCAGGGGCAGCAACAGCAGGGTAAGAAGAAGATACAGAGGTAACAGGCGGGTTCGTTTCATGTCAGTCAGGGTCATGCTTCAGGAAACTTATCATATTATTTATCAAACAGTTGAGTAACGAATTGAAAGTAATTGCAGGCAAATCGTAACTCATTTAAAGTCAAAAAGTACCGAAAGCTAATATAAATAAATTTCGATTATTGGTGTCATTGCCATGGTTTGTGTAATTAACAGAGTTAATAACATGACTCCGAGGTCAGTCAGATGGTTGCTTCGCTGACAAAAGCGGGTCAGTTTGACGCCTCATGTAAATTGGCATTAACTTTTGCAGAATTAAAAATGTGGATTATATTTGCACTCGCTTTTCGGGCGATTAGCTCAGTTGGTTCAGAGCACCTGCCTTACAAGCAGGGGGTCGTAGGTTCGATCCCTACATCGCCCACAAGAAGAAAGAGCCCCTCGATGCGGGGCTCTTTCTTTGTCTCACGGTTTGAAGGTCTTACGGTCTGATGTCCGGTAGCCAGCAATAGCTTTATTCAATACTATAGTAAAACTTTTTATTTCTGAAAATCCTTAGAAATAGACTGTTATACCAACACCATTTATTGATGCAGAACCTTCGAATTTAACCAGCACAAGCTGTATGTCCTTTTTTCGGGACGATCCTACTATCCAGTGCCCTACTCCTATCCCTCCTACAATAACTCCTCCGTAGAACAGCATACCGCCTGTAAGACCCTGACTCACACCACTTTCCCAATCATCAGCATTGAAGCTTGACAAAGCCAGAGCATAACCACCTACAATCATGCCGGCACCGACGACTGTCATAATCTTACCGGTTTTTGCTGTGCTCAAGGACTTTTGCAGGCCCAAATTTAATTGTGCTTCAGTCAGACTATCCATGGTTGTAACACCATACATTTTATAATACCACTGAGCACTTGCTGAAATCGCCATGCTTATAAGCAGCAAAACCATAGTTAACTTTTTCATATTGCCTACTTCTTTCAGGTTCTGTGACTTTAGTTACAATAGACAAATCCTGAAGGCAAGTTCGATCTTTTTCCGTTAGCGGATTGTTCTATGCGTCCCAAAGAATGTTCTCAGTGTGCCAAAATGCAACTTGGACTAATGGTTCTTTTAAATTATCAGGACCATGAAGAGAAACAACGCTTTTTAAAAGCATTGACTTTCGTTGGGAACTTGCCCGCGTCAGGACAAGAAAATATGAATTAATATGTTTTCAGGTCAGATCCCTTCGTGACATTTCCACCAATTTGGAGACATAACGCGGATCTTCCGCATAGCGGACACATTTTAGAAATACCAGGTAGAAAGCATCGTCATTGCTTCCTCCTATTCTGTACCCTCTTGACACGTAATATTTTTGCCACAGTGCATAATCTATTACAGAGTCAGACCAGTGAGAATACTGTGCATGCTCTTTATAGGTACCTGTCGCGACTGTTGGTCTGGTTCTAGGGAATCTCATGCCAAAACAATTATTCCCGTTTAAAAAAACATCAGAGGTATAATATCCTGTTTCAAGCTGTGATTGCAGAAGGACTATATCCTGATATTCAATGCGTTCATAATATAGGCATTGTTTCAATAAATCCTCGCTGAAAGGCTGGCCCTTGATCTGATAATAAAAGAAAGCTCTTTCAGTCTGAAATCTCATCTCTTCTGTCAACACAGGTTTTCCACCCGGAACCTTAAAAGAACTGAGCAGAAATATTATCCATACAAGAATAATGCGCAGGGCAGAATTAAATTTCAGATGATTGAAATTAAATTCCTCAATTCTTTTCCTGATTACAGTTATTCCTGCAAAACCTGAAGAAATCTGATAAAATGTCTTCATGTCTGTATGTATTAACTTTCGTGTCAAAGGTACTGCATAAGTACACTGAGCACAAGCAGCTAAAGCCCAATTGGTGGGACTTTGCGTGAGCCGAAAAGACTCTTTATCAAAAAATTACGGAGGTTTGTTTATAGTTGAAACCGACTGACACCCGGAATAAGGTAATTGGTCAAAAACAGGTCAATTTTTACCAGAAATCAAGGGAAAAATGGAATTTCAAGTCATGAAGAAGCCTATAGTATTAATTATCTGAATAATAGAGAACCAGAATATTTATTATTCAAAAAGTCGCAATTTTGACAAAGGCAGGGTTTTAGCGGGTAAGATTTAATCATATTAACATGAATCAAAAGAAAAAGCCCCGAGAAGCTGATTTCCCGGGGCTAATCTTATGCAATGTCAATCTGAAATCACCTGATCACATAATCATAACAACTACTCTCCAATACTGCTACGTTCATATTGGCTGCATCAACCACTCTGAAGCGAATATCAAAATGGTCTCCCGGAACAGTCCCCACAGCGCCTGAGACACTTCTCCAAAAATCTACTTTGGCTGTACCCTCCTCATCGGTAGTAAAAGGTGTTGCGACGGGTCCCTCGCCCAATGTAAGCCAACCTGTAGTCGGGCAATCACCATTAAAGGCATTCGCAGCCCGCTGAAGATAATAAGAGTGCATTGGCTCAAGATCACGAACCCATACACCCAATAAAACTACTTTTGGAAGGTCAAGATCCTGGCGGAATTTTACATGACCGAATGCTTTTTCTTCGCCACGAAGGATGACTTCAAGGTTGAATGGCGGAGTTGCTGACTTGAGAGAGACTGTCGGAGTTTCTTCCTGTGGCTGTAGCGCATTGTCGGGCTCTTTCTGACATGAAAGAGTGAAAACTAAAATGGCTGCCACCAAAACTGCTGGTAAAAACCTAATCGTTTTCATTCTCAAAGACTTATTAGTTAATAATTTTGTTTAAACAATGATTAAACAATTTAAATCACTTATTGTTAGCGAAGAAGTCCGATTTAATTTCAGGGTGGGTATTGAGCCAGATAAAGAAGGCATTCCACTGTTAAATTCTAATAAAAGTCAGAGTCTTATAAAATGTCTGCTTTCGAGGTCGAGATTCACAAACTCACACGGATCTTGAATGCTTCCTGAAGATCAGTCCCAGTTTAAGATTGATAAAGGATGTTCTGTGGCTTGGCTGCATCTGCAATATGTATCCGGCGCCGAAGATGCCTTCAATCCTGTGAGAAAATGACCAGGAGAGTCCAACGCCCGGATTAATAAACATCTGCGATCCGTCAGCCACATTTCCAAAATCAATCAGAATTCCTGAGTCATAAAAAATATACGGATTAATATGTCTGAAGCATGTGGTATATCTCAAATCTATAAAAACAGGATACAGATTGCTGCTGTCATAAGCCATAAAACCAAATCCGGCTCCGGCAAAAAAGTGCTTATCTATCTGATAACCCAAGATATCAGTAATGCCAAAGTAATATTCCTCATTTGGTGAGCCGGTATGCCTGAGGCCAAAAGAAGATCCGGAGACTTCAGTGATATTGACAAAACCAGAACCCGGAATACGATTCCCGTAGGTATCTGTCACATCATTGTACCGCTGACCGGCCAGAGGGAGAATAACAGCCAGGATCAATGCAGCCAATAAAAGGAGCCTTTTCATGTTTCAAAATTACGATTCCGGGGTTTCAATCCATAGCTAAATATAGCTAAAAAGAAACTTCCCGGAGCTGTTTATGATGTTAGCCGGGTTTATTCAAAGTCAATCCAGAAATCAGGCTTATTCAGGCTGCCGTTTAATGTACAATCAGCGCAGAATGGCCGCACAAATACAAGTCTCAAAAGCTCCCCGTCCTGAGTGAAAGTCGGTTTTATGAAGGTATAACCGGAATTTGTAAATCCTGAATAAATGTCATCCCACCAAATTCCTCCACCCGGGAAAATAGGAGGAGGATAATCTATGAGTCCCTTTTCAAACATCTCACACTTGTACCGGTACAAAGGAAGACCAAGATCAATCACGTCATTTACCGTGATATACATACTTTTATGCCTGGCACCTGCGACCTGGAAGTATCCCACAACCTGCTCTCCGGAGTTGCTGATACATTTTATGTTGCTGAAAACCTGGAAGGGAGCATGGTCAAAAATGTCTCCCCCGGTTTCCCCGAGATGCGTCATCAGCTCCCAGAATGCATACTCTTCCCGGGAGATGGACAGCTGCCTGACCTCGATGAAATACTGTATGAGCAGATGATCGGTTTCTTCCGAGGCGACAAAATGAACCGGTTTCTTTTCAATGGCATCTGTAGCTGCAGAGATGGTAGACCCGATAATGATCTCATCCGACTTATGATTACCCCAGCAAATCTTTTTTACTTCTGCTACCGGAGGGATCGTTAAATCATTTATAAAGTCGTACTCCTTCACTTCAGGAACGCTGAATTTCCACCATTCCTCGTAAGTCCAGCGAAAATAACCAGTAGCGCTTTCACCGTTGGAATCAATATAAATCCTGACACCTTCAATGTTCTCTCCGGTCTCTTTTGACATGACCCGGTCCCCTGCATAATAAAGACTGTCTATTTCAGGCACCGGATTCATTTTACAGGGGTCCAATTCGTACTCCTCTCCCGTCTGTGTCAAAATATGCAACGTATACGTCCTGCCTGTTACGCCCCTGAAAATCAGGCTGTCGGTCCGGTACACTCCTGCTGTTCCTTCATTCAGAACGGTACTGTTTCCAAGATCGTCCCTTATCGTCACCAGGGCTCCTGAGATCCTTTCAGGCTCTTTGCCAAGGGTGTCAAAGGTCCGGGACAGGCGAACGTAATTGGATTTATTCTCGTCGGTCAGCAGTGCATCCACCACCAAAAGCGATTCGAATTTATCAAGCCGCGGGCTGTAAGGATCTATGCAGGTAACAAGAGTGCAAGCAGTAAAGAGCAACAGGGCAAACCATTGCCATTTTCTTCTCATTCCTGCAGTGCCTGACCTATTTAATAAATGCATTGAAAGGAATAAAATCAAGATCAGAGGCAACGACATTCTCCAGAACCTGCTGCGGGTTTTTCCCACCGGGAATCACCGTATGGCACGCCGGGTGAGAGATACAGAATCTCAGGCTCAGCTGGGCAGTGCTGTAATCATGATATTTGCCAAAGACGGGTTTGTATGCTTCAAATTCCCTGAGGTAGGCTGAAAGTTTTTCAGGAGAGAGATTTGACCTGCGGTGATCGTTCTCGCCAAAAGTGGTTTTTTCCTTGAATTTTCCTGAGAGCAGGCCAAACAGCAAAGGAATACGGACAATGACACCTGTCCCGTACTTCAGAGCCATTGGCAGGAGAACCTCCTCCGCCCGCCTCTCAAGCAGGTTGTATCTTACCTGGATTACATCAAGGAGCTCATGATGTCTCTCAAGGATATGAGCCTGCGATGTCTCCTCGAACGACTGAACGCTCCATCCGGCATGTTTAATCTTGCCTGATTTCTTCAGGCGTTCAAGGGCCAGCCACGGTTCATCCGTTTCCAAAATACTGAGCCCCGGACTGTGAAGCTGAAGTATATCGAGGGCTTCCAGATTAAGCCGTTTCAGGCTCTGTTCAACTGCAAATTCAAGGTGTTGAACAGAGTAATCATGCTTTATGGGAGTCACATTATGATCCTGCCCGAGGAACTGGTAAAAATTGTTCCCGGCCTTGGAGGCAATGATTATGCTGTCCCTGTCAGATCTCTGATCAAGCACCTGCCTGATCAGTTCTTCAGAGTGTCCGAAACCGTAAACGTCAGCTGTATCTATGAAAGTCACGCCTGCGTCGAGGGCGGCGTGAATGGCTTTTCTGGAGCTGTCGTCATCGGTCTTTCCCCAGTCGCGTCCGCTGATGCCCCAGGCACCGAAGCCCACCGTTGATACAACCGGTCCGTTCACACCAAGTTTTCTGTATTTCATGACGTCTGATTTCTCTATTTATTTTGAAAATTGAATTGCTAAGATATACATCTATGACTAACTTCAGAGCAGATTATTGGAGGTTATTCATTCAACATAAAAAATATGATCCGGAAATTGATGCTAATTTTGTTATGCGTTGTTACCATTTTGTTTTCGATGTGTAATCAGAAAGACAAACCATTTTATGTGTCCGATGCCTTTGCTGTTTTTCCTGACCGTGTGGAACAGGGAGAGTTCAGGGCTACGGCACTGAACCCGCAGCATCTGGTGTCAGATTACGTAAGCCTTCAGGCAAACATCGATCCGGTAATCCAATTCAAATTCAGCATAAACGGCCGCGATAATGAACTTGCTTTCGGTGTGAACCACGAAGCCAATATCCTTCCGGAAGCGCAGGAGGAAGTTGTTCTTGATATAACATTCGGACAAAAATCTTCCCTGAGGACGGAAAAGGAAGCATCACAGCCGCTGCCTCCCAATACAAGGGTCAGGTTCAGGATCGATTTCTCCAGTGTGCTGAAAGCATTTGAGGAAAAGGGATATTATGACGATTTACTTGGAAACCGTATCTATAAAGCAGATTTTAAAGGTCTATTCATCGCAGGCGACACCTATCCCCTGAGCTGGGACTTTGAGAACCTGGCAGGCAACCAGCAGTTAAAAATGGAGGACCCTGACGGCGACGGGATCTTTGAGAATGAAATGATATTCAATGTCTATGACCCTTCAGCGCATACATCATCAGAATGGAAGCTGAAGAATGATATCTCCGGATACCCTGAGTTCACAAGCGAATCAGTCCTTCTGAATGCCCTGTATAACATGTCACTCGACGAGATGGTCATGTTACAGGAACGAGACGGAACTTTCCGTACCGGGAAGGAGTGGGCCGGCGTATGGACACGCGACGTCAGCTATGCCACAGTGCTTGCCTTCAGCTTCATCGATCCCGAACGATGCAAGATCAGCCTGATGCGTAAAGTGGCTAACGACAGGATAATACAGGATACAGGCACCGGCGGCGCATGGCCGGTTTCATCCGACAGGGTTGTATGGGGCATTGCTGCATGGGAGATATACAAATATACCGGGGACAGGGAATGGCTTGAACAGGCCTTCCGGATATTGAAAAACAGTGTTGAGGATGACCGGAAGACAATATTTGATCCATGGACAGGACTTGTAAGGGGCGAATCTTCCTTCCTCGACTGGCGCAAGCAGACCTACCCGTTATGGATGGAGCCTGCCGATATCTATGCTTCGATGAACCTCGGGACAAATGCAGCCTATTACCAGGCGCTTATAACACTCGGGAAAATGGCTGAAGTGCTGGGCAGGGACAATGAATGGTCAGGCGAGGCAGAACAAATACGCAAAGGCATCAACAAGTACCTCTGGCAGCCTGAAAAAGGGTACTACGGTCAATATCTGTACGGCCAGCTTCACCGGTCGCTATCTCCACGTTCGGAAGCCCTGGGTGAGGCATTCACCGTACTTTTTGATATCGCCGACGAAGCACAAAAAACAGCTGTTCTCGAAAACACACCGGTGATTGAGTACGGTATTCCGTGTATCTACCCGCAGATCCCGGGCATCCCGCCTTACCACAACAACGGAATATGGCCTTTTGTACAGGCTTTCTGGACCATGGCCAACGCTTCACAGGGTCACAGCAACGCTGTGGAATTCGGTCTGGCTTCCATTATGCGTCCCGCCGCCCTGTTCCTTACTAACAAGGAGAACTTCGTAGGCGAAACCGGCGACTTTGCCGGGACGGAAATCAATTCTGACAGGCAACTGTGGAGCGTAGCCGCAATGCTGGCAATGCATTACCGGGTTATCTTCGGAATGGAATTCGAGGCCGACCGGCTGATTTTCAATCCTGTTATTCCGGAAAGCTTCAAGGGCACTTACACAATAAAAAAATTCAGATACCGCGAGGGAACCTACGAGATAACCGTGGAGGGTTATGGTAATGCAATCAGCTCTTTCAAAATAGACGGGAAAGAAGTTACTGACCATATCATACCTGCTGCAACAACTGGCACCCACACCGTTGAGATCAGAATGAACGGACAAGATGGCATCCGCCAGTTCGCAACGGTCGCCAACCATACAGCTCCTGAGACACCGGTGCTGTCTGCTGAGGGTAACCAGCTGACCTGGAAGTCGGTTCAGGGTGCCACGGATTATCATGTTTTTATGAATGGCATCAAATGGAAATCCACCTCCGGGACATTCATTGAAAACATTGATCAGAGCCAGCCGGCAGAGTACCAGGTTATGTCGGCTGACAGCACCGGTACCGGATCTTTCCTGAGCAATCCGGTAAATATCGTGCCCGAATCCATGAAAACAGTTATTGAGGCTGAGGATTTCAACGTGCGAGGAGAAAACAAGGTGGAAGGTTTTTCCGGGAAAGGATATGTTCCGTTTATAATTGCAAGTAAAAAGGACCTTGTTATCAAGCTGAAGGCAACTGAAGGCAAATATGCAATCAGGGCCAGGTATGCGAACGGCACGGGGCCGGTTAACACAGACAACAACTGCGGGATACGCTCACTTTACGTGAACGGGTTATACGCGGGACCGCTGATTTTTCCTCAGCGCGGAAAAGATGAGTGGTCAAACTGGGGACTTACTAATTTTGAGCATGTTACGCTCAAGGACGGCGAAAACGTTTTAACAGTCAGGTTTGATGATTTCAACCGCAATATGGATGGTTATATCAATGATTTCCTGCTTGACTGCATTTATCTCCAGCGGTTGGAACTTAATTAGCAAATCACCCCTGCGGGCTCTTTTCTGCTTAATCCCTTTTTTCTGAAAGCAGCCAACCCTGTCGGGCGATTTGTCTTTCCAGTCTGAACATTTCAAGCACGGGGATTGTTAAATAATATATAATTTATTGAAAATAAATGCAATATCCCGATAATAAAGCGTATCTTGAGCGAAAGTGACAATAATAGCTGTAAATAAATCATGATCGAGAAGAAACCAATCGTTTACAAATCACCCGATCTTTCCAAATTGAAGGAAGTCGTTATTGACCACAGAACACGGATATATATAGCTCTCAACGCAGATGTTGAAGAAGCCAGGAGCCGCTATTTGTCGCTTGTCCAGATGAGAAAATTAAAGTAGTTCCCTGTCGGGAGATATCCTTCCGCAATCAGTTTTATCTTTTCCTGCAACCGACACCGGGAAGATCTTCCGGCAATGTATAATTAGGCGCCTTATAGACCGGACCTCCTGTGAACGGTTCTCTTGCAGGGTCAATATGCGGGTCAAGGTCTATGAAATCAAAACAACCCTGTCCTGCCGCAAAATGAACGGCGCATCCCAGCGCAAGTTTTGTTTCCAGCATGCACCCTATCATCAGCTTGATATTGGCGCTTCGGGCAATTGCAGCAATATCCATCGCTTCGATAATGCCTGACTTCATAAGCTTGATGTTGATTACATCGGCGCATCCTGTGCGGACAACATTGATGGCATCAGCACTTGTAAAGACTGATTCATCAGCGCCCACCAGCACCGAAGTGTGATCCTTTACAAACTTCATTCCCATCAGGTCGCTTTTTATCACCGGCTGTTCAAACATAACCGGGCGGATATTGTTCTTTTCCAGCTCATTGAGGAAATGAACGGCTTCCGTCGGAGAGTATCCCTGGTTGGCGTCAAGGGTTATCCCGCAACCCGGGGCTCCGTCCTTAATAGCCAGCAGGCGGTCGATGTCATCCACCAGGTTCTTGCCAACCTTGGTTTTAAGAATCCGGTAGCCTGCCTTGGCCAGCTTGATTGCATTGGCTTTTGCTTGCTTCGGCGGAACAATATCAATCGTATAGTCTGTTTCGGCCTTGTTTCCTGAGCCCCCGAAGAACTGATACAAAGGGATATTCAGAACCTTTGTATAAGCATCCAGCAGCGCCATCTCAACGGCACAGCGGGCGGTGACCTGTGCCCAGAAAACGCCTCTGAGGGTTTTGGAAATGGCCCTGTATTCAGTGATCTCCTTGCCTTTTATAAAGTCGATGCAACTATTCAGTGTAGCCAGCACAGTGGCCTGATTCTCACCGTTGATGGGTTCCAGGGGAGCCGCTTCGCCATAGCCTTCAATGCCGTTATCCAGCACAACAGTCACTATCACGTTTTCGATATTGTACTTTGTCCCGATGGCAATCCTGAAAGGTTCATCAAGATCGACGTTGACCGGGTCAACAAAAACCTTCCTGATCTTTATTTTCTTCATTTTGCTTTCCATTTTTTTAACAGTATAAGTAAAGCCCCGATCTGGTCATCCGTGTGACTGAAGGAGACGGCAATTCTCACAAGGTGCAATTCCTGTTTGACAGGATAGTTCATGAAAGGTGCAATAACACAATTCTCCTCAAGATAAGAGGAGAGGCTTTTTGCTCTTTCAGGGCTGTCGAGGATTATCGGTATGACAGGAGTATCGAAATGCGTTGTATGATAACCCAGCCTGCCAATTTCCTCCCTGAGTTTTCCTGCTTTTTCAAGCAGGCCGGTGCGAAGCTCAGGATGTTCGCGGATGATTTTCAGTGAAGCGATTCCTGCCGCTGCTATGGGCGGAGGCAGAGCCGTGGAGGCCTGGTATGTAGCTGACCGTTCCCTGATCATTTCCGTAAGATCACGTGATCCCGAGATGAAACCACCATACCCTCCCAGTGCCTTGCTCATCGTCTCGGTCTGGAAAATCTTTTCCTCTGTGTGGAGGTTGAAATACTCGGGAGTTCCCTTTCCTGTAACTCCGAGAATACCTGTCGCATGAGCATCGTCAACGACCAATATGCCGTTGTGTTTTTTTACTACCGGATATATCTTGTCAAGGGGTGCGATCTCTCCCGTGAGTGCAAAGATGCCATCCGTAACGACAAGCGGATCAGAGCCTTTGTTGTAGTCCAGCAACTTTTCAAGGTGGCTTGCATCGCAATGGTCGTAATACATCACTTTAACCACATCGGCAGGTATGGCAGCTATGATGCTGGCATGAGCAGACTGGTCAATAAAGATTGTCGAATAACTGCCCTTCAGTAATTCAAGCAAAATGCTGTTACCCTGGTAGCCTGACGCAAAGACAACCGCATCCTCTTTGCCCTTGAAGACAGCCAGCGTCTTTTCAAGTTCAAGATGGATGTCCGCCGTTCCGGTAGTATGCCTCGAGGCGGAGAAATTGACGCCGTACTTTTCAACAGCCTTTATGGCCGCCTCTCTGACTGCCGGATGATTAGCCAGGCCCAGATAATTATTGCCTCCGAAATAGGAATATTGTTTACCGTTGCTGAAAACGTAGTTACCTATACCGCTGTTTAACAAAATCATTTAAAATCCCTGCATGGGTGATTGATACCGTTATCAAAAATACAGTATTAAAATGGTAAAAACAGCACTATTATTTTAAAAACTGTACGGAAAAAGAAAGCAGGAACACACTGTTGTATGTCCCTGCCGTTCGTCTAAGGAAAGACTACTTCGTTACTTTAAGGGATGTTTTACCATCCAGCTTGAATTGCACCGGAACTGTGAATTCAACATCAATGGGTTTACCATTCTGTTTACCGGGTTTCCAGTCAGGCATGCTCTTAATGACCCTTACTGCTTCGGCATCAAGGGACGGAGTGACCGATCTGACAGCCTTCACATTCTCTACCTTGCCGGTGCTGCTAACCGTAAAACTGACCATAACAAGTCCGGATATTTTTTCCTTTACTGCTTCAGCAGGATATTTAATGTTGCCTCCGATCCATGCAAGCATAGCCTCCTCTCCTCCAGGGAATTCCGGCATCTCCTCAATCATCACATACTTCTCTTCACCTGTTCCGCTGACTGCTGCAGCCTTGGCTGCAGGTGCCGGTGGTGGTGGTGGAGGCGGCGGCGGCGGCGCTACTGCCATCTGTTTTGATCCGGGCGGCGGCGGCGGAGGCGGTGGCGGAACCTGTACCGTGTCAATCTCAACGGTCTTCCTGACCATCTTTACGGTCATGTCCGTACCCGAAACAGCCTTCATAACCTTTGACTCAAAGCCAACATAAGTGATAACCAGTACTCCGTCATCCGGAACGTTTACAAGTTTGAACTTCCCCTTTTCATCTGACATTGTACCCATTGTAGTGCCTTTGACGACAATGGCTGCTCCGGCAAGAGGTTTTCCGTCTTCCTGAACGACCGTACCCTTAATCTCCTTTGTCAGGGAGGAAATAACATGCATCAGGAGGAGCCTGACCCTGGTCAGCGGCTGCCAGCCTGTACTCAGGCTCTGCAAACGCATACAGTACCAGTGCGAACACCGGCAGTATTGCAAGCAGTCTGAGTTTCCTGTAAGGTGAACTGATAATATTTTTCATCATTTTAAATCGTTTTTTGTTGAGTGAATAATTAAATGAATTACCCAGGTCGATGACAGGCGAACCTGCGATCTGGTTCAACAGTGCTGCCCTGTACACCGCAGGATCAGATGTGCGCTGCAGCGCCATCTCATCAGCAAGATACTCATGGTTTTGCCTGATGAGCCTGGAATAGATCCAGGCTAACGGGTTAAACCACTGAATTGTACAAAGCAATCCTGACAGCAAAAGGTCGAGCCAGTGCATCTGTCTGACGTGCACCATCTCATGATTCATTATCTCCCTTGCTTCAATGTCTTTAATTGAAGGATTGACAACGACGCAGGAGAAAAATGAAAAAGGAGTGTCATAATCAGACGACCTGACAAGTTTGACCGGATAGGATGAAATCTTTTCCGATTTGTTAATGGTTTTTGCGACAGCCAGTGTCCGGACCAATTGCCGTAAACCGATAAAGAGCGCACCGGCAAGCCACAGAGCCACCATTATCAGACTTCCTGTGCCGGCTCCGGGGCTTGCTCCGCCCAGGGCACCGGAGACAGCTCCGCCTGTTATTTCAGCCTGCACTGCAGGAGCTGAAATCACATAACGGACTGTCACAAAAGGAAATACAAGCGAGCTTATAATTCCCGTTACAAGGTAGATCCTGTTAAGAAAAAAGAATCTCTCATTCTGAAGGAAAACCACATAAACAAGGCCAAATCCGGTAATCCAGATAACTGACCTGAACAGATAGGTTGCAAGCTCTTCCATCTTTCTTAAACCTTAGCTAATGACAACTCTTTTTTGGTTTCGGATAACAGTTCCTCCAGATCAGCGATGGTCAGGTCCTTCTCACGTGCAAAGAATGAGGCCATAGCCGGGAACGAGTTATCGAAATAGCCCTCCAGCAGTCCGAAAAGCTGGCTGCGGGAGTATTCGCTCTTGGGTACCAGGGGAAAATAGAGGTGGACATTAGCGTACGATTTATGCCCCACAAATCCCTTTTTCTCCAGTATCCTTACCACTGTGGATACGGTGTTTCTTGCCGGTTTCGGGTCACTGAACCGGTCACGAATATCCTTGACAAGACCCTCTTCCATATCCCACAGGATTTGCATCACCTGTTCCTCCGCCTTTGTAAGTTGCATGTTTTTCATTTTTGTTTTGTGTCAATCCTTCAATGCAAATATATGACTATATTTATAGTTATGCAACTATTTTTGCAAAAAAATGACTATTTTTTTAGTTTATTTTATAACACATTGTTTTACAATGCATTATATGATATATTTTTAATGAATTTATTTGGTAGGGACAATAATTTGATGTTCTACGAACATCCGGCGTTGGGCTTAATAACCTTTTCTACAATAATTTGATGGTCTACGACCATCCGGTTTGGTACCACCTTTTGGATTTTCTACAATAATTTGATGGTCTACGACCATCTGGTTTGGTACCACCTTTTGGATTTTCTACAATAATTTGATGGTCTACGACCATCCTGACCTTCGTAGAAGGTCGAATTATTGTAGAAACAGGAATTGAAAAACACCTCTGACCTTCGTAGATGGTCAAATAAAATATTTGATGGCCTACGACCATCCGGTTTGGTACCACCTTTTGGATTTTCTACAATAATTTGATGGTCTACGACCATCCTGACCTTCGTAGAAGGTCGAATTATTGTAGAAACAGGAATTGAAAAACACCTCTGACCTTCGTAGATGGTTTCAAATACAATATATTTGATGGTCTACGACCATCCTGACCTTCGTAGAAGGTCGAATTATTGTAGAATATCGGATATAAAAGGTATTCTGACCCTCGGAGAGGGTCGAATAATTAAAGACCAGGATGGCCTCACATTTTCTTTTTTATTGATTTTATCCGTTCCGCATTCTCCCTGACCCTGAACTTTACAATCCTGTCAATTAATTCAAGCGGCAGCGGCTGGTCAAGCGGAAACTGGATAGCGCCTTTTGAACTTTTATAACTTCCAAGCTCATCTTTAAAAGCTGTCACTCCCGAGGATGTCGGATAAAATCCTATATGCCTGGTCTGCGCCGCGAAATAAACAAGGATCCCGTTCAGATTAAAAGCCGGCATCCGGTAACTGATTATTTCCTCAGCACCCGGAGCAGCTTTCCTGATGGTTGCCCGGATCTCTTCCAGCTTTTCCCTGGCATGCTCAGGACAACCCGCGATGTAATCATCGATGTTTCGCGGAATTTCATTCTTCTTCACTGCAGTTCCTGTTACTTATTTTTTCAATAATTAAGATTAAAGGTTGTGAGTTTCTTCAGTGAGAACCTGCACTTCGGGCAATGCAGGAACTTTATCTCACTCCAGGCATTGCAGGCAATTCAGTCCACATCAGGCACCTCCGGCTTCATTTGCATGCCTGATCATACGCAAATACATGCACTGCAACATCGTCCCACTTGATCTTGCCACTCTGAAAAGCAGTCACCATTTCGGGGCAATCAGCAAAGAGCTCCTGGAAATTATCAGAATATGAGCCTTTCTTCACCTTTACAGCCTTTTCTCCTCCTTTGACAAACAGGTATGCTTTGTCCTCACCGCCAGTAACCTGTATTCCGCCAACATTAAGTCCACCTGTCTTTGAACTTGGTTCTGCAAAAACTTTGATCTTGCTGTCAAATCCCGGATTTAAGAGCTGCAGCAGCCTGTATGTATCTGTTTTCTTAGGTGTCATGGCCGTTTCAAACACAACCCACTCACGGTTCACAATATCATTAAAGTCTGTATTAGCCAGCTCTTTTATCGAGCTGCCTGCTTCCGAAATCATGGAGAGCTTCAGTAGATCCGAAGATTTTATACGCATGGCAACAACCTGTTCAGGCACAAACTTTACCTTTTCGCCATTCTCAAGCTTAACAGTGATTTTTGTCAGTCCGTTAGTGACATATGTACCACTGGAGAACTTACCGGTGATCTCTTCTCCTGATGCAAGATTCACAACACATTCGTTACCGAATAGAGCGTCAAATGCGAGACCTTCAACCGTCTCCACAAAACCCTGACCGGATGCATTGCCTGTCATCAGTAATGCAAAGGTTACCGGAATAATACTTAATAGCTTCTTCATGATTGCGTTTTTTTGATTCAAGTTTTCTTTTACTAACAATACAGCACTCTCTATGTTCAAAGGTACGCTACTGCATAAATGAAACAAATTTTATTTCGGTCTGGCAATATGGAATCTTTTTTACCATGACAAAGAATAACTATTTAAACATAAAGAAAGAGGGGCACTCCAGTACCCCTCTTTCTTACTCAGTATATTTTTAAATGCTATATATCTCACTTAACCAGCACTCCGTTTTCGACCAGTGTTTTCCCATCAACCTTAACAGTGCTTCCGGGTATGAAGAAATTATATCCGTACGGGGTTTTGTTCTCTCCTCCTGCCCAGATATTGTTTCCGATACCGATTGTCAGCATCCCGGATGGTATCCAGCTAATCAACATGCTGCCAGGCTTGGTCTTAACGTCAGGATTAATGCCAATATCAATAAAGGAAAACTCTTCCTTGCCGGTCCCGGCAGCATCATACATTGCTTTGAGAGGTTCAAGACCTGATTTTGCTGTCATTGAGATGAGCTTGCCTCCTTTAAATGTCAGTGTAATACCTTCGATCAATTTGCCCTGGTAAAAATCGCGATCAACTACAACGATCCCTTCAGCTGTTCCCGCGACTGGTGTCACAAAAACTTCACCTGCAGGCAGGTACACCTGCATTGCAGCCAGTCCGCCTTTCATATCTTCGGCAGAGGTTATGCCGTCACTTGCAAAGACCGGCCTGTTTTCAATGCGCACCTTCAGGTCAGTTCCGTTGGAGTTGGTGATCTGAACCTCCTTACCGGCCTTGAGTACTGCTTTCACAGCTTCTCCCGTAGCTGTGAGTTTTGAATAATCAGTATTAACTCCTTTCCAGAAGATATCTGACAATTCGGCCTTTGTCATACCAAACTGCTTTGCAAGAGCTTCGGTAGGATAAAGTCCGTTGCCCAGGCTGACTTGTCTGATGTTTTTCTTTACTGCCAGGTCATTCACCTGCAAGTTTGTGTTGCTTATAGCCGCCATCCTTTCAGGTGAGATATCTGCGAGCAGAGCCGGGTCTTCTCCATATGACACACCTATCACCACATTCGTAAAATCCAGAAGTTTCATACTAAGAAGGGGAAACTGAGTATCATACTTTTCAGGAACTTCTGTAAAGAATCTTCGTGTAAGCCTGTCGCTGCCGACAGTTATCAGAGGAAATGCCCCCACCTTACTTACGTTTACGGCAATATTCTCGAGAAGTTCAATATCCTTCACCCCTCCGGTGATTAAAACGACCTCCCCTTCCTTAACGACGGCGCACTGGTTCACAATCTTCTGAGCCAGGGCTTCAAAATCAACAGTCCTGCTCTTTTCGGTCACGGTTTGTGAGTTTATGACCGGAATACAGGTCGTAAATAAAACTAAAACAGCAAGAAATCTGAGTGTTTTCATAGCGTCTGATTTTGGTTAATAATTGAATTATGAATCAAAATTACGCTATCAGGAAAGAACCCGACTACTCCATTTGTCCCAAAATCTTTGCTCAGAGTACCAAATGAGAAAAAATTAAGGGATTATTATTTCTGTTTTGTTAAAAAATTCAAAATTTTAACCAACAAATATTTCATCAGTGAACAAATCAAAAGAAGAGTTGTTTTCGCTTAAAATCAGTAATCATGATTTTTGTGGAGCCGTGAAACCACTTTAAATAACCGGGGCAGAACTGAAAAGCCAGACGAGTAAGGTCCACTTTAATTTAGTGTCATGAAAAAAACTTACAACAGTTTCGGTGTGTTGCTGGTAGCAGGAGCAATATTATTACTGCAGGCTTGCCAGAAAGATGATCAGTTTAATACTGAATCAAACACAGTCGTGCTCAAGAAGGCCGGAATATCAAATAATCCCGACCGGACTTTTTACAGCCCTACTCTTCCGATAGGGAACGGTATTGGCAGGGCCTGGGTTACGGAGAACTTAAACGGTGAGCCCGTTGCGGTGGGCGTCAACCTGTCGGAAAAGGCGCTGGAGAATCTCCCCCTCGAACCGGCAATGTTCACTTTTACCTTGCCCAAAAACAAGGGTGAGAATTTTTACACCCTGGTCGGGCTTGACTGGAATCCTGAGGGACATGAACCGCCGCATGTGTATGACCTGCCGCATTTTGATGTTCATTTTTACATTATACCTGATGAACAGCGCATGGCCATCCCTCCTCTTGCTCCCCCATTATTTGACGAGGCGCCTGCTCCACAGTACATTCCTGATTTTTATATGCAGACTCCGGGAGTCGTCCCGCAGATGGGTGCACACTGGGTGGATGTAACATCCGCCGAATTTAATGGTGGAACTTTCACCAGGACTTTTATCTGGGGCTCCTACGACGGCGAATTCATATTTTGGGAACCGATGGTAACACGTGATTACCTTCTTTCCAGGCCTGACGAGATTATTAATATCAGGCAGCCAGATGCATTCCAGAAAGACGGTTATTACCCGACAAATTACTGTGTGACTTATTCTGTCTCCCCAAAACAGTACACGATAGCGTTGCTGAACCTTGTCTACCACGAGGGCCAATGATATCATTCCTTAAAAGCAAAAGGGCATTCCTGACGGGTGCCCTTTTTTTATCAGTGAGCCTCACTAAAATGATAGGATGTCATTTTCCTGACTTAAATTTCGGGATCAGGGTATAGCCAAGCATCAGCATGGAGCTGCTGCCTATCCTTAATCCGGCATCGAGGCTTCCGGGGCCCACAAACCAGCATACCCCTGCAAGAAAATAGGGTGTAAAAGCCATTTCACCTTCCGATGGGATCGTCACTGCAAGTTCAGCACCCAGGTTGGGGCTTATATTATGTTTTTGTATCGGGAAGTAGAACTTGCTCGACAGCCCGATACTGGTCGTCAAGGAAGAGCTTTCATCTTCAATGTTGCCCGACAGCTGTTCTGTCACGGAGGCTGCCAGATCCAGCTTGTTAAGTAGAAGGAAAAAGCCAAGACGTGCGCTCAGTGCGCCGTTTATATTCTGAAACGAATCCATCTGGGAGGCACCTCCGATATAAAAGAACCATGGATGCTTCGCGATGTCTGACTGCATCAACTGTGGTTCCACAGAGCGAGGCTGAGGGTTTAAATTCCAGGTCTCAATAAGCTGCCCATCGTTTGTTTCGCTGTTCCATCCCCACAGTTCACGCCTGGACTTAAACTGCAGAATCACCAGTGATTCCTGCCATGATCTTAATATGATATTCATAATATCCTTTTTATCGGATGGTGCCAGCTTTCCGTAACCTGCCCCGGCTGTCAGCCTGAGCTGTCCTGATTTATCCAGGGCAGCTGTTGTAAAATATGCAGAGTACTTCGCCAGAACGTCTGATCTGAACGATATCAAGCTTCGCATTCTTATCCTGCCCGAAGATCACGTGTGAGCCGATAAGCAGAACTACTATTGCCGTTTGTAATCTTTTCATCTGTTTCATCATCTTGAACCGAAATACATGCTTCGTCCTATTGACATGCCCACAACAGTCGCAGCTCCTTCAGGGGCAAGAGGTTGCTGACCGTCAAAAAAGATATCCCAGCTGGAACTTTTTTCTTTATTCATTATACTGAACCCTACTGATATTTTTATATTGAATGTTGTGGATCCGCCACCAAATCCGACGCCCAGTCCATATCCGCCGGCAAAGATCTTCTGGCGGAAGAAATTCATTACTCCCAGGTTCAGCGATGCGCTTCCCCCGCTTGAAGAGACCCCAATGTCAGCAGAGAGACTTCCTGCTTTTGATATGAAAGTTCCGAATCTTCCCGTCAGGCTTAAATATGAGGGTGAGATCATACCGCCGGCATAGGCCAGCATGCGCCTCCCTTTGGCATCAGGTTTTGCTGTTGCTGTAAGGTTTGTGCTGCTGTTCTTTCCTTCCGTGGTGGACTTGCCTTTCAGGTCACTGAGCCTGGCCTCCAGCATCTGCCTGGCCTCCTGTTGTTCCTCATTATCACCTATAACGGCAAGAGCCTGCTCCATTGCCTGTGCCGACTTTTCGTACATTCCCGCTTTTTCAAGGGCAATGCTTGAGCCGACATAAGGCAGGTACTCACCCGGGTAACCGGTGATTATTCCCTCAAACACTGCAATCGACATCAGGTTATAGTTCTGTGCAGTCAGCCTGTTCGCGCGGTTAAAGTCTTCAACCACATCGCCATTTTCAGACATATTGTCTCCCGGCATGCGGTCAGCATAACTCTGCAGGAACCCGGGTGCCGCCGAGGAGATCCATGCCGGAGTGCTTCCCGCTGCAATCTTGTTACCGAACTCAACTGCCAGCATATCGTAGCCCATAAGCGCAAAGACCTGCGAAGTGAAGAAGTTCACATCCGTGCTGCCGGCATTTGGAGTCCAAACACGGTCAAGACGCGCAAGGGCCGCATCATAAATTCCATTAAGAGCGAGAGCATAGGCGTACTCTGCATTCAGGGAGGCGCTGGTTGAATTTTTCTGAAGGAGAACCGCATAAGCTGAAACAGCTTTACTGAAATCCTCAGAGATAACATAAGCCCTCGCAGCATCGAGTGAAGGTCCGGCTTTGTCCGGCAACCCTGAAGATTTGTCATCATCAGCGTGACCGTAAACTTTTACCGCCGGCAGCAACATCGCCACCATGATCAGGAAGATACAGGCTTTCTTCTGCACTTCCGGGATTTTCAAGTTCTTGATAGTTTCGCACATACGGAGCTTACAGACTAAGTTTTTCCTGGAAGGAATATGTTATGTTCTCAATTATATCCGTGAACCTTTCTTTCACGGCATCCTGATTTTTCTGGCTCATCTGCTTAAGATAAGAGGCAAGGACCTTAGCGTCGTCCTTCATCTTATCTGCAACCTTTTTCCTTGATTTTTCAATTTCAGAAACCTGTTTCTTCAGGTTGGAAATTTCAGATTTGTTCTGTTTTGAATTTGCACTTAGCTCCTGAATTTTCTTTTCAAGAGGATCGAGCTGGCTCTTCAGCCGTGCATCCTCTATAATTGTTTCTGTTACCCGCGGGTTCCAGTCGTCGATCACGGTGTTCAGTTCCCTGATCTCATTCTGATGCCAGGCAAGCATTTCAGTAAGAAACACGATATATCCCACAGCGTTATAATTAATTTCTCTCACAGCGTAATTCACAGTCACGGTTTTCTCGCCTGCTGCAGGATCTGAATCTGCTGATCCAATCTGCTGACCTGCATCTGTGTAGGCTTTACCTAAATCACCGGTAACATCGCTGCTGAGGGTCCCGAGCTTTTTCACAATGTTATCGCCCCCTTTCAGCATAATGTCCTTCGACTGCTGATAGTTTTTTCTGTATGCCTCCAGTTTTCCTTTAAGTGAAACAATGTCGGAGCTGTAGGCTTTTGTATCCGCATTTTTAAGTTTCCGAAGCTCATTTTCGACCTGCAGCATCTGCCCCTTGACCTTGTTGACATCAGCCACATAGTCTCTTACCTGCTTGTCCCATTCAATGATGGTTGTTTCAAGACCTTTAAACTTGGTCTCATTGAACTTAATCAGCTCAGTCAGGGGTGCCACATAATTGAGGGCTTCGACAGACACAGTCTCTTTCACCGATGAAGGCACATATGCGGCGGCAGGTTCGACTGGTGCCTGCTGCGCCTCACCCGAAGCCGGCGTTGCTTTCTTATCAGGCACAGGAGCGGGTTTCTCAGCCGGAGTTTTTGCGGCACTTCCTGCACTTTTCATCGACTGAATTACAGATGTTGAAACGCCTTCGCCAGCCAGTTTTTTCAGTGCGCTCTCACTAAGGTCAAACTTAACCGGAGAGTTCTGTATCATATCGGTTATAAGTTCATCTGACAGATTTGCCTTTGACATTTTTATCACAGAACTGTTTGTCAGTGTCTCAGGAGCCTGTGCATTAACCATGACTGCTATAAACAATCCGGTCAAAATCAGAGATATATGCTTTTTCATTGATATAATTGATTTCATGTTATTACTTCGGTTGTTCAAGTGACTGACGCTTCATTGCCTGCCTCATCTCCATTATCACATCAGAAGAGACGCCCTCTGCTGACAAATCAATCATCGAGTCGATACTCAGGTTGAAGTCAGCTTTTGACCGCCTGATAATAGAAATTATGAGAGCATCCGAAAATTCAGATTTCGCAAGAGCGATGATATTAGAGTTCCGCAAAACTCCGTCTTCCGGTTTTTGTACCTCTTCCGGTTTATAGGGTTGTGCATTTTCCAATTCCCCTTCGATGCCGGCAATTCTAAGCAGGAATTTATTAGCCGGGTCAAAAACAACAAGTCCGTCATCGAAAAACTTCAGAATGCCTCCCATTCCTTCTGAAACGGTTATGGCACTTGTATCATTGACAGCATAAATAGCACGGTCGGTTGAAAAATAGATCCTGCCGCAGGATGGATCAGAAGTCACTGAGATAATTGTTTTTTCTTTAGCGAGCGATGAAAGTACTTTATAGTTCTTTGTCTTCAGATCAAATTGATAGACCATATTCCCACTGGCAAAAATGAGGGAACTGTCCAATTCTTCTACAGCATTTACCGGCAATGATACCTCAAACAGCACTGCATACTTCCCTCCGGGTGTGATGACATAAACAATGTTACCTGTTGCATTGGAGCTCTGATCATATATATACATTGCATCTTTGCCTGAACTGATTGCCATTTGTTTACCTGGCAGTTTGAAGAGTTTTTTGAGCTCTTTGTTGGAATCGAAGTAACAGATCTCATCATTTTTAACTACCATGAGGAGGCTGTCCGGGGAAAAAGCGAAAGACCTGATTGATCCGGTGGATACAGATTTGCCAAGCGGAGTAATTCCTCCCCACCCCAGCAGGTATAACTGGTCTTTTGTGGAAAGCAGGACATGGCGTTCAGGGGTAATACCGATTGAGCGAATGAAATCCGGTTCGAGATTAACCGCTTTAAGCATCTGGCTGTTCAGCAGCACTTCAAATCGCAATGAATCTTTGCCCGTGCCGGCAGCTGATAATGATGAGAAGAATAGCAGTGCAGCTGAACACAGTAGTTGTTTTATAGTTTGCATACTTTAAATTATTATGTCAGTATATTTAAAGTCCGGTGCCGGAGGGAGCCTGACCTAACCACAAGGCAGCTTTTGTGATATTTCCAAATATCCCGTCACCTTCGCCACCGGCTACCTCGCCGCCCAGATCCTGCCATTTTCCGTTAAGATCAGAAGCACCTGAGACCAGTTCCGAGAAACCCTTGACCGGACTTATGATATCCAGGGCTTTGTCAACAAGCTTTCCCTGAACATCTCCAACAGCCTGATTCGTTATGTCAGTCAACGAATTCTGGTATGCGTTTGATATACTTGTCCATGCATCCTGGGGGGCATTGCCGTCCCTTATATCCTGTATCGCTTTGGCATTCTCAGCCCAGATGTTTACCGCAAGGATTCCGGGATATGCTGCGCCATCAGGCAGCCAGCCGGCCAGCGTTATTCCGGCCTCCCTTGCCGCCTCGATCCTCGGATGTTCATAACGGACATTGGGATCATTATTGCTTACCGGCACCGGAGGGATGCCACCGTTCGACAATGGCTCCATATGATACCACTGGTTAAGGGAAGAAATCGCTACAACAGTTCCCAGGCCAGCAGTTGCATTTTTTGGATCCGTAATCCCTTTCCCTGTATCTTTGAGGTCGTTGGGATCAATTGTTTCCTGGCCTTCATTAAGATAAACGGTTCCTCCCTGTTCAGGTTTCTGAAACTGCATCATCTGCTCGGTATAAAACTTATCAAAACCGGGATTGCCTGTTATAGGGACATCTCCGGATGTAATCATATTCATACCGTCACCCGTGATACCCATCGATTTCATTCTCTGCATGTAATCACTGACCCAGCTCTCAATGTCCCTTGTGTCGTGCGGCGAAAACAGGGCATTGCCTGTTAGCAGTCCGGTAATACTTACAGCTCCCGGATCTCCCAAAATGGTACTGCCGCCTGATCCTGACGTACCGGGACCCCCGATATCAGAACCGACGCACGGGGTGCAGGTGACTATGGTGATGCAAGTTCCTTCCCATGTATCCCAACCTTCAGTGTTGTTAATTTCCGCCTGTCTGTTATACTCACAGGCTTCCCTGGTTGCGTAAACAATAAAAGGAAATGGAACATAGGGGATGCAACTGCCTGTTTGTTGCACACTTTCTGTAAATGTCCAGCCCTGCGCGTTCGCTGTTTTTCCGGATCCGGACAATAAAGCAGCAGAAAGCACAAAAAGAAAACAAGCTCGTCTAAGCATAGGAATAATATATAGGTAGAACCTGGTTATAAAATAATGGAGCAAGTACTGTTGAAATGTATATAGCAGATATGGGTTAAACAGATTGATATTAATAACGGATAAATGTCGTGTTCAATTGCACGGACAGATGAGGCGGGTGATAAAAAACATTTTTGCCGGGTGGAACAGATGTGACAATTAAATCAGCAGGCGCATTTTTTACCTGGTTGCAGCCGGAATGACACCCGGTCCGGTCGATGATTCGGTATTCTGATCAATGCCGGTCCGACACCCGGGCCGGGCGCGCTACAGACGTTTTCTTATCGCTGACCAGGTATCAGTGACAAGAAAGCTCTCCTCCATGTATCCGATCATTTTTACAAACCTCTTAATGGGTACGGCAAAGGTGAGTGTGTTTTCAGGGACACACTTCCGGGCAGAAGGATCAAACATTCCTATCACCGCCCTCTGCCTCTCAGCAAGGCTCTCCAGATAAGGATAATGGATTATTGAACTGCATCCTGACCCGAAGGGAGTGAAAGTCCCGTTTGGTTCTGACTGGTCAAAATTGGCAAGGGTGAAAAGGCCTGAGAGCACGTCCGGCGTCGCAAAGAAAACCACAACATCAGGTTCATCTTTCTCTTCAAGCTTATCCCATCTTTTGAATACCAGGTTCATCCCGGAGACAGGCAGTATTTTCTGGTGTTTCATGAATTCCCTGACCAGGGACGGATCACGCAGGTACCTCTCCCCTTCCGTCTTTTCATTTCCGCAGGAAAGGAAATACTCAAATCCCGGCCTCATTTTATCGGTATATCCCAGGTACCTCCTGCCACCGCCGCAGGTTACCCTCTCAGCATTATAAACAAGTGTTTTCCCGTTGCGGACTTTTGCCAGTTCGCATATTATGCAGCTCCACACTTTAGGTTTCTCTGCCCAGTCTGCACCGCCGTCAGCATAGGTGTACCAGAATACGATAGGCAATTCGGCATTGCCGAAATATTTCTTCCAGCAAGTGAGAAAGGTTTCTTTCAATTCAAAATTCATCAGTAATTTATTGTAAGGCTGTACAAACCATTGCGGTTCTCATAACTGCAAAGCTTTAAAAAAGATTTCGAAAAACAAACAGAGTGTGCCACATTGGTTTATTTTTACTTTTTAAAGCAGGATTATTCTAAATGAAGTAATTAATGGACAGCAAGGATTTCAGGCTTGAGTCTGAAGAATCAGGTTCGCGCAACCTTGTGGATAAGGTTGAGAAACGTCTTATTGAGGTTTTTCTCAATAAGGAGTTGAAACCCGGTGACTCAATACCCAAGGAGACAGAGTTGTCCGCGTTCATGGGTGTGAGCCGTACTGTCATCAGGGAATCGCTTAACAGGCTCAAGACAATGGGGCTGATTGAGTTGAAAAAACATAAGGGGACAATAATCAAGAAGTCCAGACCTGTCAGCCATTCTGGGCAAATCATTGATACCCAGAATACTCGACAAAAAGACACTGATGGACATCTTTGAGATCCGCCTCGTCCTGGAAGTGGGGATAGCCGATTTCATTTTCGCAAGGAAGACGGAGGCAGATGTTGACGAACTCGAAGAAATCGTCAGGATCGAACCTGACCACTCTGACATCATGCTTTTCGATGTTGACCACGAGCTCAGATTTCACGGGAAACTATATAAGATGACCGGAAATGATACGCTGGAGGATTTTCAGAATCTTATCCTGCCGGCATTTCAGTGGGTTTACAGTACGGGACTGGTTAAGGTAAGAGGCAAACGGAAGAAATATAAATCACACAAGGAGCTTGTTTCATTGCTCCGGAATGGTACTCCCGATGAGTTCCGCGAAGGAATGAGGAGACACCTGGAAAACCACTTTGCATGCATACTTGCCCAGAACCATAATACTGTTCAGGAGAGCACAGGTTAAGACAGGTCCGGGACGGCAATGAAAAGGTGCCACATAGAAAATCCGCCTATTTAATCTTCAGTTCCACAGCCGGCAGGAGCTCATCGCGTACCCGGCGGAAGCCTGGTTCTATGGCAAGGGCTTTCAGATAAGCCTGCCGGGCTCCTGAATAATCCTCCAGTTTTTCAAGTGTCTGGCCCAGAAGGACTATAGTATTTATATATCTCCAGCTGGATGCTGACAGTGATGTGTCAGCCTCAAATAATCGCAGCGCTTCCCTGAATGATGCAGCAGCTTTTTCCTTCGATCCGCCTGCAAATGCAGGCATACTGGCTTCAGCGTTAGCCTTTTCTATCCATACGGCAGGGCTGGTGTTGTCTGTTTCCATTGCCTTCTGAAGCTGTTTAAGTGCCCTGGTTCCCATTGTCACTGCTTTTGCCGGGTTCAGTTCCATCCAAAAGCCAAGGAGGGCGACCCTGAAAGCCTCTGTCTCAGCATTGTACTGCGGAAAAACTGCAAGGCTGTCGATATCCGTCTCAAATGATTCAATAAGTGGTTTAGCTTCGTCCTTTTTATTCAATCCGAGAAGGTAGCCAATATAGCCGTATCTCGCTTCCGTGAGGGTGAGGAGCAGGCATGGCTCAGGTGTTTTCCGGTATGCCTCCTGCAGTTCGGACATGCCTCTTTTCCACAACTCAATGTCACCGCTGATATAGCCCCTGTAAATGGTGTTGCTGGTGCAGTCACTTCCTGCTGATGGCTGCAGAAATAAGAACAGGGCAAAACCAAACGGTATCAATACCCTGTGGAAATTACTCTTCAGACCTTTCCCGGAAACAGTGCTGAAGACACTGACAAGAAAATCAATGCGCCTTGCCTTTATCATTTTTTCCTGCTGACTTCTACAATGGATCTTGCCGGATCCTTATACCCGGGCTCTATTACCGGCAACCCTCCTTCTTCAGCAGGTGCAAACTGCTGCAGGTATTTCACAAGTGCAAGCCATTCCTTACCCTCCTGCACACCGGCCGTTGAAGTATTAAAATCGACTACAGCTTTTCCGAAATCTGTTACCGGGATCCCTTCTTTGTCTTTAGGTACAACGCTTATCAATCCAAATGTTTTTTTCTTTATTAAAGGAAGATTATCTACCATATAAGAGTTAGCCACAACCGAATAAAGCTTTGTATCTTTTTTTGAAGTGTTCACTTCCGTGACATTACCCTCATGATCGGTCAGTTCTATTTTCCGTACCTTGTTAAAAAGCCGGCCGTCCGGGTCAATTTCGAGGCGGAGATGGGAATAATAGGGGAAATTAGACGGTGTTGATGCTGATAAGAAGATCAGTATTTCCGCTATACTCTTAAGCTCCTTTCCGGTGCACCATAACTGTGAAAGTGCATAACCAGGCACTTTATCGTTACCTGAGCCCAGTGACATCACTCTGAAGATATCAGCTATGCTCTGGATTCCAGGCTGGATCGGGTCGCGGAGGACGCCTGCAGCTACAATGGCAATGTCAGTGCCGGGACCTTCACTGTTTACATAACTGTATATTGCATCGGCCACAAGCGGACCAAGGTTGCTTCCTGCAGCATCTGCGAATTCACTGTAGATGAGCGTATATGGAGCAACGGCAACAGGCATATCATAGGTCAGCCCCAGGGGATTTAATATTACTTCGTTTATCTTTTGCTGCTGCGCAACTATTTCCGCTTGTATCTCACTGTTGGATATAATCCTGTCGTTCATGGGAATGGCTTCGTATCTGTCAAGTTTCACGCTGCCGTTACCGGCAAGAAGCTCAACTTTGCCGACATATCTTCCGTTATCGCCTGCCGCCACAATCGGAACTCCATTAACAACCAGGGGCTCTTCAAGGAGGACATGTATGTGTGCGGAGATTATCAGGTCAATACCTTTTACTTTTTGTGCAAGCTTTACATCTTCTCCGGTCCAGACCCCTTTTTTATCTTTATAAATACCACTGTGAGACAAGCATATAATAACATCACAGCCTTCCTTCTTCAGTTCTTTAACAAGTTTTTTTGCAGCCGGGATAATTTTGTCGAAGGTCACAGGCGCGGCATAGGGAGCTGATTCATCTGCATCTTTTCCCAGAAGTGAAAAGATTCCTATTTTAAGGCCTTCTTTCTCTGTGATGATGTACTTTTTTATCAGTCCGTCACTAATAATGGACTCGAATGCGTTATCTGCAGGGTTTTCAGGGTCAGTGACCGCGTTACCCGCGAGCATGACCGGAATCCCGCCCCTGGCAACTGCGCTTCTTACTATCTCCGCGTATTTTTCAGACCCGAAGTCGAAGTCGTGGTTCCCCAGGGCTACGACGTCATAGCCTGCTTTCTTCATCAGGTTCAGCTGGAATCCGGTTTCCGGTTCCACCGCCTGAAAGAGTGTCCCCATCAGGCAGTCGCCTGCATCAAGCACCAGGGTTGAATTCGGGTTTTCGGTTTTTGTTTCAGAGATGATTCCTGCTATCCTTGCAAATCCGCCCACGGTAGGGTCACCGTCAGTGACAAGGGGGGTGTATGCCGACTCAGGTGCATATCCCTGCAGGTGTGAGTGAAAGTCGTTCGTATGCAGGATGGTAAGTCTCTTGCTTTCCTGAGCATTTACTGTCACTATCGCCGCAGTGAGACAAAGCGCTGACAAAATCCTTAATTTCATATTGGCTGAATTTGGGGATTAAGGTAGGGAAAAAGTCTGAAAGTCGGAAAGTCAACAGTCCTTAGTCAACAGTCCTTAGTCTTCAGTCCTCAGTCCTCAGGCGACTGGCGATTGCTGACTGCTGACTGCTGACTGCTGACTGCTGACTGCTCCATGCTCCACGCTCCATGCTCCTTGCTCTCACGCTTCGCGGGATTGCCTCACTTCATTCGTCAACATGCCTTTTGTCCCTGGCTGCGTGCCCCCGGCCGGTAATAAAAAGAGTTCCGGACCTTATGCACAGATCCGGAACCCGGTTTAAAGCAGTAAAAGCATATGTTTTAAGGCAGTGGATTCAGAAAAGGCCTACAGGAAAATTGAGAAACCTATTTTTATTCCGAATCCGCTGATTATATCTGTGCCCCCTTCATATTCTCCTGTGGCGTCATATTTATAAGAAGCACGCATATAACCGGCAGAGGCATCAATAGTTACCTTGTCTCCCAGGGGCAGTGCTGCACCAAGGTAAATACCGAGCATAGTCAGGGCGTCCTTATATTCCTCCTCATCATTATATATTTCCTTGCACGTTCCAAACAAAGCTTCTGCCTCGGCAAAAGGATAAACTTTATCGAGAGGGTAATAATATCTGACAAACGGTCCGATACCAAATGTAAATTCTTTCCATGTGTCATCATCATCAACATCCTTTTCCGAATAACCGGTTAAAACAATTTCCAGTCCCGCAACAAGATTGTCTATTATGAAGTACCCGCCTCTCGGAAGAAAGTTGTACGCTGTAAATTTGTACTCAGCCTCGGGGCTATCAGATCCATACCCCCACTTTTCTGTCCCGAAAGCGAGGCCAAAAACCTGAGAGTCCTGTGAGCCTCCCACAGATAAGGAAGAAGTAACGCCTGCCATAATGTTACCTTTGACCAGCTGTGGCGCCTGAGCTAATGCGCCGGAAGCAAGAAGGCAGAAGGCTGCAAATAACAGTAAAATTTTTTTCATAGTCCGTGTGTTTTAGGGTGCTTACTCTTAAGTTTTTCAGCTTACACTCCCTACTCTTTTAAGGATTTTCAGGTACCTCCTTCAACTAAAAAAATGAGAATACAAGCTAAGAAGACCAAATTTACATATCAGTCAGATGCGAGTCAAGTTTATTTTTATTAAGGTTTTACCACAGTGTTGCACAGGGTTATGCTGAGTTTCACTTTTTTGAGGCTTTGAAACCGGGACATGAGCGACGCCCGGGTCGGGCATCGCACAATGCTTTTTCCTATATTTGTATCTAACAACCAATAATCACCGGAGATGATCAAGGAAATTAAAGTGAAGGACCTGAATGCGGAGAAATTCATTACTGAAAAGGTTAATGAGATCAGGACTGCCGTAGGTAGCGGAACGGCAATCAATGCCCTCTCAGGAGGTGTGGATTCATCTGTTGTGACGATGCTTGGTCATCGGGCGCTGGGCACTAGGCTCAGGACAGTCTTCATTCAGAACGGACTGATGCGGGAAGGCGAGGCAAAAAAAGTAGCGGATATTTTCTGGAAACTCGGCGTCGCAGTGGAGATCATTGACGCACAGAAAGAGTTTCTTGAAGCTTTGCAGGGCATCACCGACCCTGAGCAGAAGCGGGAGGCCATTACGCAGACTTTTTATAAAAAGGTATTCGGACGCATTGTTGCAGGGAGCAATTCAAAATTTCTCCTGCAGGGCACTATCCTCACCGATGTGGATGAGACCGTTGCAGGCATAAAACGACAGCACAATGTCTTTGCCCAGCTGGGCATTGACCCTCAGAAAGCGTTTGGTTACCAGATCCTTGAGCCGCTGATACAGCTGCGCAAGGACGGAGTTAGGATGACCGGCAAGGCGCTGGGATTGCCGGAGGAGATGTTCAACAGAATACCCTTTCCCGGACCGGCGCTCGCTGCGCGTATCATCGGTGAGGTGACGCAGGAGAAGCTCGACATTGTGCGCAAGGCCACCGCAATAGTCGAAGAATTGCTTGCTGATAAGGGTGCCTTTCAGTACATGGCCATATTGCACGACGACCGTGTCACGGGAATGCGCCACGGCAAGCGCGACTTCGGACGTCAGATAGAGGTGCGGTGCTGGGACAGCATTGATGCGAGAGAGGCAAAACCCACCAGGCTGCCTTTTGAAACCCTGGAAGAATTAGCTGATGCAATACTGAAGGCTGTGCCGGGAGTGGTATCGGTCACATATAACATAGCGACTAAACCACCTTCGACTATCGAAGCTGTCTAGAAGATTGTTCTGCATTCCTGCGGCCTTAAAGTCTTGCAGTCAAGGGTTAACCACAGGGTTACACAGAGTTTATCACAGAGTAACACTGATTTCTTTTTCTTACTCCATGCCCTTTGCTCCTTGCAGCATGCTACACGACTTCGGCAACAACGAAAGTTGACCCGCCGATGAATATCATATCATACTCACCGGCAGAGGCCCTGGCCGCGCCAAGTGCAGCAGCAACCGTTTCGTAACTGGCGCCGTAAAGCCCGTATTTACCGGCCTCTGACAACAGCACTTTTTCGTCCAGCGCCCTGGGAACAGAAGCCCTTGTGAAATAGTATGCGGCATCACGTGGTAAAAGAGGCAGAACCAGCGACAGGTCCTTGTCGTTCACAAACCCGATGACCATATGAAGCTTATTTTTGGGAGTTAAACTTATCTGCCTGACTACATATTCCAGTCCTTCGCGGTTATGACCCGTATCGCAGACTGTGAGAGGCGATTCCGAAAGGACCTGCCATCGTCCCATGAGACCGGTGTTGGTGATCACATTGGCTACCCCTTTTACAAAATGATCCCGGGTAAGGCCAAAAGTCACTGACATGATGTTGACTGCAGCAGCCACGGTCTGAATATTCTTCTGCTGTGCAAGTCCACCCAGCGGTGTTGTGCCTGTTGTCGTTACGAGGGTCATGAGATCCTGCAGCTTATACTCCCTGACACCGCTTTTTGTATTCATTTTACCAAGGGTGCAGAGGAACTCCCGGTCTGCGTATGACAACGGAGCATTCTTCTGAGCAGCTCTTGCTGCGAACACATCACCGGTTTCTGATTGCGTCTCTCCTATTACCACCGGCACACCCTCCTTTATAATACCGGCCTTCTCTCCCGCAACTTCCGCCAGAGTGTCTCCAAGGAACTCCATGTGATCATGCCCGATGTTAGTTATCACTGAAAGCTCAGGCATGATTATGTTTGTAGAGTCGAGCCTGCCGCCCATTCCCACCTCAACAACGGCGACATCAGCTTCCATCCTGGCAAAGTAGTCGAAAGCCATCGCAACTGTAAGTTCAAAGAATGAAGGTTCGATCCTTCTGACAGCCTGATCATGTTTTTCAACAAAGGAAATGACCTCTTCCTCGCTGATCATCTGCCCGTCCAGCCTTATCCGTTCCCTGAAATCCCTGAGATGCGGTGAGGTATAGAGGCCAGTCCGGAACCCTGCTTCCTGCAATACTGATGCAAGCATGTGAGACACCGAACCCTTTCCGTTGGTTCCCGCAACATGAATTGTCCTGTATTTTTTATGTGGATGGCCGAAATAGGCATCGAGCTCGGTTGTATTGTTCAGGTCTCCCTTGTAAGCCGCTTTTCCTATTCTGTGATAGGCAGGCAGCATACTGTACAGATAATCCGTGGTTTCCTTGTATGTCATGTTAATAACCTTATGCCGGTTGTTTGCAAATTTACTAAAACTGCCTATTGACAGCAGGGTGAGCGGCTATCTTTGTGCGCATGATGACAGTTGCGCCGGAATTGTTATCGATTTAAACCTATTCTGTTATGGCGAAAAAGAAAAAACAAAAGAAGATTTTTATTCTCGACACCAACGTGTTACTGCATGATTTCACATGCATCTACAACTTCGAGGAAAATGATGTTGTAATTCCCATTGTAGTTCTTGAGGAGCTCGATAAGTTCAAACGCGGTAATGACATGATTAATTTTCATGCCCGCGAGTTCACCCGTGAGCTTGACAAGATTTCGGGAGACATGTTGCTAACTGGCAACATCCCCCTTGGAGAAGGTCTGGGCACCCTTCATATTGAAACAGGTAAACAGTTTTCCGAACGTGTGTCAGAATCTTTCCCCGAGAGGACGCCGGATCACCGTATCCTTGCCATTTCCGATTTTGTCACCCAGCAGAACAAGGATAAGGTGGTGGTGCTGATCACCAAGGACATCAACCTGAGAATGAAGGCCAAGTCTCTGGGCGTAAGGGCAGAAGATTATCAAAACGACAAGGTGGCTAACCTTGACGATCTTTATAAGGGCATAAAGACAATCGAAAATATTGACCACGGTCTTATAAACAAGCTTTATGAGCAGCCTGAGGGTGTGCCGGCAACGGAGTTGAAAGTGAAGGATCAGGAGCCCGGTCATCATTTTTTCATCCTGCGCAACAGCAATTCAAGTGCTCTCGCTCACTACAATCCTGTTACCAAGATGCTGGTCAGGGTGCTGAAGCAGACGACTTACGGCATCGATCCGCGCAATGCCGAGCAGACTTTTGCCCTTGATGCCCTGTGCAATCCTGACGTACAGCTTGTCTCGCTCACGGGTAAGGCAGGTACAGGCAAGACACTGCTTGCACTGGCTGCTGCGCTGCACCAGTACAAACGGTATAAGCAAATCTTCCTTGCAAGGCCGATTGTGCCGCTTGCAAACCGTGACATGGGATACCTTCCCGGTGATGTGAAGGAAAAAATGGATCCTTATATGCAGCCTCTCTTTGACAACCTGACTGTTATCAAGCACCGTTTCAGTTCACAGAGCCCGGAGTTCATACGCATAAATGATATGATAAAGGATGAAAAGCTCGTCATCACGCCGCTGGCATACATCAGGGGACGCAGCCTTTCAAACATCTTCTTCATCGTCGACGAGGCACAGAACCTTACTCCTCATGAAGTCAAGACAATCATAACCAGGGCAGGTGAAGGCACGAAGATGATATTCACCGGCGACATTGAACAGATAGAACTCCCCGTATCTCAACTCAGGCTCCAACGGGTTGAGCTACCTCTCTGACAAGATGAAAGGACTTGATCTTTTCACTCATGTCCATCTGGTCAAGGGAGAGAGGAGCTTTCTGGCAGAACTGGCGAGCAGGCTGCTATAGACCGGCTTTTTTGCTAATTTAGCAGCCGGAACAGTAACAGTCCAGATTTGAAGAAGAAAGTAGCGTTTCAGACGCTGGGATGCAAGCTTAATTTTGCGGAAACCTCCACCATTGCACGGTCATTCGCCGATGACCGGTATGAAAGAGTTTCTCCTGACAGTGATGCTGATGTCTTCATCATAAACACATGCAGCGTTACAGATACGGCAGACCGTAAATGCCGCCAGGCAGTCCGTAAGATAATCCACAGGAACCCGGAAGCCTTTGTGGCTGTTGTAGGTTGTTATGCCCAGCTGAAGCCGGAGGCGGTGGCATCGATTGAAGGTGTCGACCTGGTGCTCGGAACCTATGAAAAATTCGATATTGCAGCTTACATAGACAACCTCGGCAAAGGAAAAGCGCCCGAGATACATTCATGTGAGAGCGTCGACACTGAAGGATTTATTTCATCATGGTCTGCAGGTGACCGCACACGGTCTTTCCTGAAGGTACAGGACGGGTGTGATTACCGCTGTTCGTACTGTACCGTGCCTCTTGCAAGAGGAAAGAGCCGTAATCCCTTCATAAGCGAGATTGTTGAGGAGGCAACGCAGATCGTCGCCACGGGCGTAAAGGAGATAGTTCTTACCGGGGTCAATGTAGGCGACTTCGGTAAAAGCACCGGCAAATCACTTGACAACCTGCTTAAGTCGCTGGTGCTTATCGGGGGACTTGAGCGGCTGAGGCTCTCCTCCATCGAGCCTGACCTTCTCACTGATACCATTATTGATCTGATCAGTTCCGAACCGGTGCTGATGCCACATATACACATGCCTCTCCAGAGCGGCAATGATAAGATACTTGGGTTTATGCGCCGCCGTTACCGGAGGGATACTTTCCGTGACCGTGTACTCCAGGTCAGGAAACTGATTCCTGATGCTTCCATCGGAGCAGATGTAATAGTGGGATTTCCCGGTGAGACCGGAGAGGATTTCGGTGAGACTTACAGTTTCCTGGAGAGCCTTCCTCTTTCATATCTTCATGTATTTGCCTTTTCCCCCCGTCCGGGCACCCCTGCCGCCACGATGCCGGAACAGGTAAAAGCTACTGAAAAGGAACGCCGGAGCAGGCAGCTGATAAAGCTATCCGGGAAGAAACGTATTCAGTTTATGCAGTCTGTCACAGGCAATATTTATGATGTGCTGTTTGAAAAACGAAGCGCCGACAGCATGCTGTCAGGGCTGACGGGTAACTACATAAGGACACTGGTACCATACAGGAAAGACCTTCCGGGAACCGTCAGGCGGGTGAAGCTGGCAGCATTGCGTGACGATGCCTCGATGACCGGAGAGCTTATTGAAACAGGAATCTGATGAAAGCGATAGGGTTCTATATCTTTTTCGGGATAAATTATCTCATTACACTGCTTCCACTGCGGGTATTGTATCTCTTTTCGGACTTCTTCTACCTTGTTTTGTATTACATGGCAGGTTACAGGCGGAAGGTTGTAGCCACAAATCTCAGGAATGCATTTCCGGAAAAGAGCGATGCTGAACGGATACAGATCGAGCGCCGCTTCTACAGGCACCTTTGCGATCTGATCGTAGAGACGCTGAAAGTCACGCATATGAGCCCCGGGCAGATTTCACGAAGGCTCATTGTCAGGGATCCGGCGGGTGTTGACCGCTTGTACATGGAGGGGAAAAGCGTAATAGCACTATGCAGTCACTATAATAACTGGGAGTGGTTTTCAGCGGTGCCGCTGGTTATTCCCTACAGGGTACTCTCGATTTATAAGCCATTGACAAACAAATATTTCGATCGGTTTGTCCTGAACCTCAGAACAAAATTCGGTGTGTGGGCGTCGCCGATGCAAAACATTCTCAGGGATCTTATAAAATTCAGGAACGAAAAGATCCTTACTATTTCCGGATTCATTGCAGACCAGACGCCACCGCCTGATGAGCATGCATACTGGACCACTTTTCTTAACCAGGAGACAGGCTTTTTCCGCGGCGCTGAGAAACTGGCCGTAAAGTATGACATGCCGGTGATCTTCGTGAATATAACCAAAATAAAAAGAGGTTATTACGAGGTTGCATTTGAGATTATTACAGACCATCCCGGGAAAGAGGCGCCCGGCTTCGTCACTTCCCGGTATGCAGAGATGCTTGAGGCAGTGATCAGGGAAAAACCCGAGTACTGGCTCTGGTCGCACCGGCGGTGGAAATATAAAAAACCCTTGTCAAAATGATGAAGACAGCTGTTGTCATCCTGAACTGGAACGGCAGGAAATTTCTCGAGCAGTTCCTGCCCGGTGTCATTGAGAATACCGTATCCGGTGATACTGAGGTAATAGTAGCTGATAACGGATCGGACGACAATTCTGTCAGCTGGCTTTCAGACAGCCATCCCGGGCTGAGGGTCATCAGGCTGGAAAGGAACTGGGGTTATGCAGGGGGTTATAACAGAGCCCTCAGGGAGGTTGAGGCAGAGTACTATATTCTCCTCAACTCGGATGTAGGTGTCGAAAAGGGATGGTCTGAGACGCTGACGACATTTATGGACATGCATCCGCGGGTTGGAGCATGTCAGCCAAAGATCAGGGCTTTTGATAAGCCTTCGTTTTTTGAATATGCCGGCGCTGCAGGAGGATTTATCGACAGGCATGGTTACCCCTTCTGCCGGGGGCGCCTCTTCGACAGTGTCGAGGAAGATCGCGGGCAGTACAACGATACCCGTGAGATCTTCTGGGCATCAGGTTCATGCATGGCCGTCAGGGCTTCCGCTTTTGACCAGTGCGACGGCTTTGACGACGCCTTCTTTCTTCATATGGAGGAGATCGATCTGTGCTGGAGAATGCAGAATGCCGGTTACATCATCTGCTATGTCCCCGATGCAGTAGTATGGCATGTCGGAGGCGGGACACTGAAATATAACTCACCAGACAAAATATACTTTAATTTCCGTAACAGCCTCCTGATGCTGGCAAAGAACCTCCCCTCGAGACATCTGCACCGTACCATATTCCTGCGGCAGGTTCTTGACGGACTGGCTGCCATTATGCTTCTCTTCCGGTCCGGCCGCGCTGCCTTCGGAGCCGTGGTCCGGGCTCACAGGGATTTCCACAGGGCAAGGACATCAATAAAGACGTTCAGAACCCTTGCATCTCACCCTGATATGTATAATTCTCCTCATACAATGATGAACAAATCACTCGTTTTTGAGTATTATATACTTGGCAGGAGAAATTTCAACGATCTGAAGTGGCATTAACAAGAAGGCAGCAAATGGCAATTTTCTTCATAATAGTCTTTACAGTCTATTTTCTGACTAATCTATACCTTTATATAAAGGGTCAGCGTGCACTTGCCGGGGCAGGTTACAATATCAGAACATATACAGTCATTTTTGTGATCCTTGCCTCATCCTTTATAGCAGGCAAGGTTCTTGAATACAGGTTCACGAGTGTTTTTACCGACATTCTTAATATCGTCGGAGGATTCTGGATGGCCTTTATGCTTTACGGCATCCTCATCTGGCTGACAGCAGATATACTGCTGCTGCTGCAGAAACCCTTTCACCTGATCCCGGATGCAGGCATGCCAAAGCTGAGGTTGTGGCTCTTTACAGGTATAACTGTCACAACCGGAATCCTTATAGTGGTTGGATTTATAACAGCGGTAAGTCCTGTGAAAAACCGTTATGATCTCCAAATTGACAAGAGCTTCGGGAACGGCGGCGCACCAATGAGGATAGTGGCTGTGTCGGACATACATCTCGGAAGCGTGATCAGGAAGAGGAGCATGAGACATCTGTCGGGGATGATCAGGGAAGAGAAGCCTGACCTGGTTCTTTTCCTTGGTGACCTTATCGACGGAAGCATAGGACCGGTTTTGCGCGGTGACCTTCTCTCATACCTCACTCTGCCTGACCTGACGTTCGGCAGGTACGCCATCACGGGAAACCATGAGTACATTGGAGACATCAGAAAGACAGTACCGTATATTGAAGGCAAAGGTATCAGGGTTCTCAAGGATGAGGTAGTGACCCTCGCCAACGGAGTGCAGATAATAGGCAGGCTTGACAGGTCAGCCAATCAGGGCTTCAGCAACGGGCGGGCATCGCTTGACAGCCTGCTGGGAATGACCGACCCTGCCAGGCCGGTTATCCTGCTTGATCACCAGCCATACGGACTGTCGGACCTCGCAGCAACTTCTGTCGATCTTTCGCTTTCGGGTCACACGCATCAGGGTCAGATCTGGCCGCTGACTTATATCACCGCAAAAATGTTCGAACTGGATCACGGTTATGCCATGTTCGGAAAAACACATGCAATTGTTTCATCGGGATTCGGGATCTGGGGCCCCAGGATGCGCATAGGAACGCGGCCTGAGATCGTAGTGATCAATCTTACCGGCAGATCAGAGTAAGGGATAGATCTTTTCCAGCGCCATACCCCTCGAACCTTTAACAAGTATTGTATAGCCCTCAGGGCTGTTAGCACCGAGCCATTCACGCATCTCATCGGATGACCCGAACAGGCGTGCCCGGATATCGCCTGCAACTTCACGGAAGCGAGGACCTATAAGGACTATTTCCGTATCACCGAGACTTTTCAGCTGATTGATTACGGCTGCATGTCCCGACTGACTTTCCGGGCCGAGTTCAAGCATATCGCCCAGGACCACCATCTTTCTTTCGGCCTTCAAGGCTGCGAATGACGAAATTGCCATTTCCATACTCGAAGGATTGGCATTGTAGGAGTCACATATAAGTACATTCCTTCCGGTATCAGCCACCTGTGACCTGTTATTGACAGGCTTGTATGATGATATGGCATCTGTTATATCACTGAGCGGGACACCGAAGCAGAGACCTGTGGCAATGGCAGCCCACACGTTATCAATATTGTAAGACCCGAAAAGATTGGTGCTGAAAACATAATCATGCTTTTCGTACACTGCCTTTACAGCAAGAAACATGCTCTCTGTCTGTGCTACTTCAAGATGCAGCCTGCTGCCTGCCGGACGGGAGTAGGGAACAGCATTTCGTACCGTTCCGGACACAAGCTCCTTAAGTATGGCGTTCTGATCGTTATAAAGTGCAGTGCCTCCGCTTCCGCCGAGCCATCTGTACAGTTCCGATTTGGCCGCCTTCACATCTTCAAACGATCCAAATCCCTCAATATGTGCCTTGCCTATATTTGTTATAATGCCATGTGTTGGCATAGCAATCTGGCAAAGACCGGCAATTTCTCCCTTGTGGTTGGCTCCCATTTCCACGACCATGAAACCCATGTCATGAGGTGAGCTGAGGAGCGTAAGCGGAACCCCTATATGATTGTTGAAGTTGCCTGTTGTGCTGTGTACTCTTTTTTTCTTCGACAGCACCGCGGTTATAAGCTCTTTGGTTGTGGTCTTCCCGTTTGAACCGGTGACAGCGATTACGGGAACGGTCAGTCCCCTGCGATGCCTCGTGGCCAGCAGGGAGAGTGTCACGAGGACATCATCCACAAGTATGAATTTCTCTCCTTTAAGGGCAGGATCATCAACGACTGCTGCTGTTGCGCCGGCGCGGACGGCGGCTTCAGCGTGAGTGTTACCGTCATGGGCAGGTCCTTTGAGGGCAAAGAAAACCTGACCCGGGCGGACTGTCCTTGAATCTGTTGCAATACCTTCAGAATTGCGGACGATGGAATATAAATCGTTCAGCTCCATGGTTATTTAAAAACAAGCCTCATTATTATTCATAATGAGGCCCGGTATCATTTTAAAGTCAGATTATTATAATCCGGAAGGACTTCCGACCCTGATCATAGCGCATCTGAAACCAAGGTCATCGCGTGATGCTTCCTGATCAAGATAACGGCGTGTCGAAGGATTGAGCCAGTAGGCCCTGTCTTTCCATGATCCTCCCTTTATTACCCTTGCCTTGTCATTGATAAGGGTAACATAGTCGTTGTCAGTTTCATTCTGTGCATACATCCTTTCTGTCTGAGGCAGCTCAGCATTGCCTGACCATTCAAGGCTTGAGGAGATGCTGGAGATGACGTCACCGTCGAGGTAGTTCCTGTAATCCGATTTCTGGTAGTTGAACCTGTTGGCAACATCGTCAGGCTTGACAGTGTCAATCTGCAGTCTGCCGAGTCTGTCTTTCTCAACCACCTGGCCGTTTGCATCACGGCGAAGGTCGGTGAATACGTTACCTCTGAAGGGGTTGAACATATCTACATCCTCTGAGGAGAGCGGACGATACACATCCTGTGTCCATTCGTTGACGTTGCCGGCCATGCAGTACAGGCCATAATCATTGGGCCAGTATGACCTCACGTCAACTGTTATGCTACCGGCATCGTTCAGGTTACCTGCCACACCCATCATGTCACCGCGTCCGCGGACAAAGTTGGCCATGAACTCACCTCTGTATTTGGGTGCCGAGTTGCGAACGTTATGTCCGTCCCACGGATAAATAGCTCTTTCATAGATCCTTTCTTCAAAGGTATTGCCCCTCAGGCCGTAGGCAGCAAATTCCCATTCTGCTTCCGTCGGGAGACGGTAACGCGGCAACAGGATACCGTCTTCAAGGCGAACACGTGCATGGAGCTCATCAACCCTTTCTCCGGGTACTCCTTCATATTGTGCAGCATAATAAGATTCGGTATTGAAGTTATTGGCGCCGGATTGTTCAACGTTGGCTTCCTGCCATTTGCTGTCAAGGAGAATTTGCTCATTCACCCTGTCAGTACGCCATACGCAATAGTCATTGGCCTGCAGCCAGCTAACACCTACTACCGGATAAGTGTTGTAGGAAGGATGCCTGAAATAATACTGGACATACGGTTCGTTGAAGGCCAGCGGGCTTCTCCATACAAGGGTGTCAGGAAGAGCGCGACGGTGTACTTCCGGATAATCACTGTAAACACGTCTCAGCCAGAAGAGGTATTCACGGTAATCGAGGTTGGTAACTTCGGTCTCATCCATATAGAATGATGATACGGTGACCCTGCGGGGTGAGTTGTTCCATTCGAACATCACATCCTGGTCAACCCGCCCCATTGTGAAGGTTCCGCCTTCGATGAGAACAAGGTTCGGACCGGTGACCTGTTCTGACGCTTCCCCTATGGGATAGCCAAGGTCATTCACATCACCCGATTTAGGATCCCGGTAACTCCAGCCTGTCGTCGGAGATACATTGTCCTGCTTTGCTCCCTTGCAAGAAAACAGGAAGAGCGCAACAACTACAAAAACCGGTAAAGCTCTCAGTTTATACATGATCAAATTATGTTAACTAGGTTAATTTTCAAATCAATATATTAGTCAAAAACAAAACGCTGCATCAAAATAACTACAAATCAGGTAACTTTATTATGTGTATGGCTCTACTTTTTTCAACATTATTGAAACTAACCGCAAGTCCCGCCTTCACAATCGCCGTACCTTTAATTGCCGAATCACCTCCGGCCAGCACGTAACTATATGACAATATGATCTTTGCCGATCCAGTATCCCATCCAATCGACGGCTCTGCCGCAGTAAAACCCGAGGCAGCATGCCACAGGGCTACTCCGCCCATCAGGCTTCGGTAAAGAGCTTCTGTTCCCAAATAAATAATCACATTCCCTGGCTGGGCAAGGAGGGTCACTGATGGATTGAGGCTGAATTCTCCCCGCCGGTCACTGAAAGAGGTTCCTGCGGTGACAGTATAAAGCCGTTTGAGCCTGTCATCACTGGTGTGACTTTCGCTTAGCCAGGGTTGGGTAAGATGCATGACGGAGACCCCGCCGTACCATGGTCCTTTTTCAAAGGTAATGCCTGTGCCGATATCAAAAACCGTTACGGCACCATCGGCTATAATCTCTGATTGTGTTCCCTGAAAACCGTTGAAAGGATCAATGTCGTCAGGAAGAATTACTGCTCCTGCTTTTACTCCACGGTGCACGAAAGAAGCCGTGAGGCCTGCCTTAAAAAATAGATCTCTTCCCGCCTGAAGGTGATATGCATAGGTTGCCCCTGCCCTGAAGTCATTCATAATCTCACCAAGCATGTCGTCAGAAAGCCATATGCCCGCCCCGCCATGCAGTCCCGGGGAATATGTGTCAAATGAGGCATACCCTGACCTGAGGGCAAAGTTGTTACCCGGAAGGAAAGAGTAGCAGGATAAATTCATAGCCGGAAAACCTGATGAGCCGGTATATGCCGGGTTATACATAAAATGCATCCCCGAGATGTTACCGTACCAGGTGTCCTGACCACCCAGGGTCAGAGAGCAAAAAACAAAGACCAGTATGGTTATCCAGTTCCTGAGGCTCATGGTTCGTTTTCAGCAATATCAACGGGTCAGCAACGTTAATATTTTGTCTGAGTACCCGTCTTTCAGGGAGTAAAGATAATCCTCTTAACTATCTTTGCGCTGATGAGAATAAAAAGGCTCCTGGTCACAGCGTTCGCCCTGCTGCCGTTATTGTTTGCTGCGGGGCAGGATTACGTGCACTCATCCCTGCTGAAACAGGGCAGATGGATCAGGCTTGCCGTGACTGAGGCGGGGATCTACAGGCTCGACTACTCGCAGATAAGGGAAATGGGCTTTACCGACCCTTCAGCAGCAGTGTTGTACGGTAACAACACAGGCCAGCTCTCCTTTTATAACGACGGCAGCGCCTCGGACGACCTTAAAAAGATCGCATATAAGACTGAGACCGGAACCGACGGCATTTTCAATGAGGGCGACTACCTGCTCTTTTATGCCGAAGGCACCCACAGGTGGATTTACGACAAGACAAATGGCAGCTACGAATACAGAAGGCATCATTACTCAGACACTGCATGGTATTTCATCACATCCGTGCCGGGAGGGGCAGCATATGTAACCGGTGAGGCGGCACCTTCTCAACCCCACAATATGGTATCCTCTACGGGAGATGTCATGTGGAGGCATGAGAAGGAGACAGTAAACCTTATCAGGTCAGGAAGGGAATGGTACCAGCAGGTCATTCCCGGCACAGAAAACGCCATATATACGCCGTTTGAAGACCTCATCACCACTGAACAGATCAGATACAGTTTAAGGGTACTGGGCCGTTCTGACACTGAAAGCTCATTTATTTTCAAACAGGGCTCAACTGTATTGGAAACTGTCCCTGTTCCGCCGGTCAGCATGACTGACCTTAACGGGGTTTATGCGAACATTGTCTCAGAGGTGGATTCGTGCCTTCCGGCCTCTTCCGCACCGGTATTTTCAATTACTTTCCTTAATAACGGTAACCTTGCAGCGACAGGTTATATAGATTATATTGATTTCTTTGCCAGAGCCCTGCTGAAATACACTGATAAACAGCTTTTTATATCCGACAGCAGGAACATGGGCCCTGAAGAGGTAACGCGCTTCACCATCTCAGGATCGCCGGCGCTTCAGGTCTGGGATGTTACCGACCCCTTTGCACCAAAAATTATGGAGACAACCTCCCTGACCGGCAGCACAATATTCACCGCCGCCACTGACAGCCTCCGCAGGTTTGTTGCCTTCGCCCCCTCCCAGGTTCTGCGCCCTTCAATAAGCAAGGACCCCGTCCCCAACCAGGATCTGCATTCGCTCGGTCCGGCCGATATGATTATCGTGACACATCCGCTCTTTGAAGAATATGCGCAGCGAATTGCCGATTTCCATCTGGCTGATGACGGTACAAGTTCAATAATAGTGACACCGGGACAGATTTACAATGAATTTTCAGGCGGGATTCCCGATGCTGCTGCCATCAGGAATTTCATCAGGATGATCTACATCAGGGGAACTGAAGATGGCTCACCGTTGAAGTACCTCCTCCTTTTCGGTGACGGATCATATGAAAACAAAACTCCTCCGCCGAAGAATACCTCTTATATCCCCACATGGCAATCAGTCAACTCTCACGTCGGGGTACTTTCATTCACATCAGACGACTTCTACGGCCTCCTTGATGAGGGAGAGGGTGAGGCAGACGGTTTTCTGGATATAGGTATCGGGCGTTTGCCTGCGGCTGACACCGCTGCCGCAGGGGTCATGGTGCGCAAAATCGCCTCTTACACCGATAGTTCAGCAATGGGTTCATGGCGCAATGTGCTGTGCATGGTGGCCGATGATGAGGATGCCAACCTTCACATGATGGATGCCGAGAACCTCACTGTTGCAGCCATGGAAGCAGCTCCGCCCCTGACCGCCGAAAAGATTTATCTCGATGCCTACAGGCAGGTTACGACAGCGACGGGTAACTCATATCCTGATGCGGAGAAGGCCATCAATAACAGGATAGCTGCAGGGTGCCTGATTTTAAATTATGTTGGCCACGGCAATGAATCAGGACTTGCACATGAGAGAGTGGTCAGGACCGATGACATAAATTCGTGGAAGAACAAAAACATGTTACCCCTGTTCATCACAGCCACGTGTGAATTCTCGAGGTTTGATGATGTGGATATCAACCAGGCGACGGGTCTCATCTCGTCAAGGACCTCTGCCGGAGAGATGGTGCTGCTTAATCCCGAGGGAGGAGGGATAGGCCTGATGAGTACAACAAGAGTCGTTTACTCTGCACCTAACTATATGCTTAACCGCAGGATCTACGACTATATTTTCTCCACGGCACCGGACGGCAGATCGATGAAACTGGGCGACATAATCAGGCTGGCCAAGGTCAACTCCGGCCCAGGGATGAACAAGCGCAACTTCCTCTTGCTCGGTGATCCGGCTCTGAGGATTGCCTGGCCGGTGCAGGGAAGGGTTGTCACTGACAGTATTAACAGCATTTCCGTGGAGTTCGCAACGGACACGGTCAAGGCATTGTCGCTGATAACCGTGAGTGGCCATATAGAAGACATTGACGGCAACATCATGGAAGCGTTTAACGGAGTGGTGGAACCTGCAGTGTACGATAAAACCAGCTCAGTCAGCACCCTTGCCAACGACGGAGGGTCGCCGATGAGCTTCCCTGTGACAGGCAATGTGATCTTCAGAGGTACCACAGCTGTTAATGATGGAAAATTCAGCTTCTCATTCATCGTGCCCCTTGACATAAATTATTCATACGGCAAAGGATTAGTCACTTACTATGCCCATGATGGCAGCGGGGATATCAACGGCAGTTACTCCGAAATAGTCGTCGGAGGATTTTCAGACATAAATATTAATGACACTGAAGGTCCGGTCATTAAGCTTTTCATGAATGACACCCTCTTCAGGGATGGTGGGATCACAGACACATCACCCTCGCTTCTTGCGCTTATCAGTGATGAGTTTGGTGTAAATGCCACGGGAACAGGCATCGGACATGATATCATTGCCTGGATCGATGATAATATGCCGGATGCTGTGGTGCTGAACGGACTGTTCAGTGCAGACATCGGCGTGCACACTTCGGGCAGCCTGACCTACCCCTTTGTAATCAGTGAAAAGGGTGAACACACTGTCTCACTCAGGGCGTGGGATAATCTGAATAATCCTTCAACGGCCACCCTCAGGTTTGTTGTTGAGACCAGTGGTGTATTCAGGCTGACAGACCTGCTGAGCTATCCCAATCCTGTCACTGACAATACAACCTTTACCGCCGGGCACAACAGGCCTGACACCGGGATTGATGTCACAATAACAATCCTTACAACCGGTGGCACCCCGGTGCGGATCATCAGGGAACAGTTTTTCAGCACCGGATACTCACTGCCGGACATACCCTGGGACGGCTGCAATGAAAACGGCAGCAGGCTGGCCCGGGGGATGTATCTGTGGCGTGCCGAAGCTGTCACTTCAGAGGGTGAAAGAGCCTCTGCCACAGGAAGGATTATCATTTTGTGAAACGACACAATAATCCGGCCTTTTTTTTGTTATATATTTGCACAAATTTTGACTCTGACTGAACATGAAAAACAAGGCGCTGATATTCAGTACTATATTTCTATTGACGGCACCGCTGATGCCACTTGCAGCACAGGACAAGCATCCACTGAATGTTATTCAGACGGTGGTACCGTTTCTTACAATCGCGCCTGACTCCCGTGCGGGAGCAATCGGTGATGCCGGTGTTGCAACATCGCCTGATCTTTACAGCATGCACTGGAACCCTGCAAAATATGCATTTATAGACGGTAACGGCGGTTTCGCAATGTCATACTCACCATGGCTCAGGGCTCTCGTACCGGATATTAACCTGGCACTGCTGACAGGTTACTACAGAATCGACAGCAAGCAGGTACTTGCCGGAAGCCTGATGTACTCTTCACTGGGAGAGATACAGTTCACTGACGACTACGGCAACTATCAGAGCACACATAATCCCAACGAATTTTCAATTGACGCAGCTTACTCCCGCCTTTTTTCCGAGCACTGGTCAGGAGGTGTTGCACTGCGGTTCATTTATTCAAATATCACGGGTGGACAATATGTCGGCAGCACGGAGACCAAAGCCGGCACAGCTTTTGCAGCTGATGCTTCCGCTTATTATACAACCCCTTTAAAGCTGGGTTCGAAGACAGGAAAAATTTCTGCCGGATTGAATTTTTCAAACATCGGGTCGAAAATGAGCTACACATCCGACGAAGATCCTGATTTCATTCCGATGAACATGCGCCTGGGAACCACATTCATGGTTGATCTTGACAGGTACAACACAATAGGGATCTCATTTGACATTAACAAACTGCTGGTACCCACGCCTCCCGTTTATGAAGACGGGGAAATAGTTGCAGGCAAGGACCCGAATGTCTCAGTTCCGGTAGCTATCTTCCAGTCGTTCTATGATGCTCCCAACGGATTCGGTGAGGAAATGCATGAGATATCAGAATCAATCGGCATTGAATACTGGTATAACCAGCAATTTGCGCTGCGGACTGGTTATTACAATCAGGCAGACTGCAAAGGCAATATGAAGTATTTCACTGCCGGAGCAGGATTCAGGCTGAGTGTATTCTCGCTTGACTTTTCATACCTTATTCCGATAACACAGAATAATCCGCTGGCACGAACACTCAGATTCTCTCTCGGCTTTGAGTTTGACTCACTGCGGAACGTAAGCAAGAAATAACCTATGACACTTCATCAGAGGATCGGACAGGGCATTGATTTTCACCGCCTTGAGGATGGCCGTGAACTCTGGTTAGGCGGTGTGCATGTTGCCTCATCCAGGGGTTGTGTGGCTCACTCTGACGGCGATGTGCTGATCCATGCCATCTGTGATGCACTCCTCGGAGCTGCAGGTATGAATGACATCGGAACACATTTCCCCGACACATCGGATGAATATAAAGGTATCGACAGTAAGATATTGCTGAAGCGGACTGCAGATATGATCAGCGAAAAGGGCTACAGGATAGTAAACATCGACAGTACGGTTTGTCTTGAGACGCCAAAACTGGCTCCCTATATCAGTTCCATGCGGAAGACTATGGCAGAGGTTACGGGTGTTTCGCCTGATGCCATATCAATTAAAGCCACAACCACGGAGAAGATGGGTTTTACAGGCCGTGGCGAGGGCGTTGCGGCGATGGCTGTCTGCCTTATCGCTGACCGTATTCCCGACAATTTTTAATCTATTACCGAATCAATAAGGCTGTCGTCAGCCGGTGATGGCATTGTCACCACAAGTCCCGGTGTGCGTTCCATCTCCCGGGTTATTGATGATATTGCGCCTTTGTTCCTGGCCCAGCTGCGGCGTGCAATGCCGTTATTTACATCCCAGAAGAGCATCGATTTGATTCGCCGCCCCGCTGCCGGAGTGCCGTCCAGCACCATCCCGAAGCCGCCGTTGATCACCTCTCCCCAGCCCACTCCGCCGCCGTTATGCAGTGAAACCCATGTGGCGCCGCGGAAGGCATCGCCGATAACATTCTGAACTGCCATGTCAGCAGTGAAACGCGATCCGTCATAAATATCGGATGTCTCCCTGAAGGGTGAATCTGTGCCTGAGACATCATGATGATCGCGGCCAATGACCACCGGTCCGCTTATGGCACCTGAGGCTATGGCATCGTTGAATGCTCCTGCTATGGCAGTCCTGCCGCGGGCATCGGCATACAGAATGCGTGCCTGCGAACCCACTACCAGTTTATTACGTGCAGCTTCCCGTATCCAGTGAATATTGTCCGACATCTGGAGATGAATATCGTCAGGAGAATCTTTAATCAGCCTTTCGAGTGTTTCGGCAGCCAGGGCGTCAGTAGCGGCAAGGTCGGCAGGGTCACCGGAGCAGCATACCCACCTGAAGGGACCGAAGCCATAGTCAAAGCACATCGGTCCCATGATATCCTCCACGTATGACGGGTATCGGAAACCGTCCATGCCGTCTGAAACATCAGCTCCTGCGCGTGACGCCTCGAGGAGGAAAGCATTGCCGTAATCGAAGAAATATGTGCCATGCGCCGTGTGCCTGTTTATGGCTTCAACCTGGCGGCGCAGCGATGCCTGTACCAGCTCCCTGAACCTGTCAGGGTCAGCCGTCATGATTGTGTTGGCTTCGCCGAAGGTGATACCGGCTGGATAGTAACCGCCTGCCCATGGATTATGGAGTGAGGTCTGGTCAGAGCCGAGATCGGCCCACAGCTCCTCATCGGCAAAGCGCTCCCACAGGTCAACTATATTTCCCTGGTAAGCCAGGGAAACCACTTCACCCGAACCGCATGCCTTTCTTACGCGCTGTACCAGTCCGGTGAGGTCATCGAAAACCTCATCTACCCATCCCTGTGAATGACGTGTTATGATGGCCTTGGGGTTTACCTCGGCTATTACCGAGACCACTCCGGCTATGTTGCCTGCCTTCGGCTGAGCGCCTGACATGCCCCCAAGGCCTGAAGAAATGAATAACCTTGTGCGCTTCTGCCCGTCAGCCGTTGTTTGAAGTCTCCTGCCTGCATTGAGCAGGGTGATAGTCGTGCCATGCACAATGCCCTGGGGACCTATATACATATATGACCCGGCTGTCATCTGGCCGTACTGCGACACACCCATTGCGTTGAACTTCTCCCAGTGCTCGTGGGAAGAGTAATTGGGTATGACCAGTGCCATTGGTAACCACAGCCCTCGGGGCCTCCGGATGCGAGGGGAAGATGCCGAGGGGATGCCCTGAGTACATCACCAGCGTCTGCTCATCAGTCATCTCAGACAGGTATTTCATGGTGAGCCTGTACTGTGCCCAGTTCTGGAAGACGGCGCCGTTTCCGCCATATGTGATAAGCTCATGCGGGTGCTGGGCCACCGCAGGATCAAGGTTATTGGTTATCATCAGCATAATTGCAGCAGCCTGCAATGACTTATGCGGGTATTCGTTCACCGGTCTTGCCTTCATCGGGTACGAAGGCCTGTAACGGTACATGTAAATGCGTCCGTACTCACGCAGCTCGGCAGCGAACTCCGGGGCAAGGACACCGTGCAGTTTCACCGGAAAATATCTCAGGGCATTGCGCAGTGCAAGCTTCTTCTCAGCGGTTGTGAGAATGTCGCGGCGGCGCGGAGCATGATTGACCGTGGGGTCGTATGGTTTTAATTCAGGAAGGTGGCCGGGAATGCCCTCACGGATCTGGGTCTTGAAATCATTCATAATTACAGATATCTACCAGATACAAATATATAAAACATGTCACGTAAAGACAGGTCTCAGACCTGTCTCTACGTACATATAAATATTAATCCGTTTATGCTTTTTCGTTGACGATCTCGTCGTCGACGAGGATACGTCCGCAATATTCGCAGACGATGATTTTCTTCCTCGATCTGATGTCAAGCTGTCTCTGCGGGGGTATCTGGTTGAAACAGCCGCCGCATGCATCTCTCTGGACAGAAACAACAGCCAGTCCGTTACGGGCATTTGTGCGGATACGCTTATAGGCGGTCAGGAGTCTCTCCTCAATTTTTGTCTGGAGCATTTTCGACCTTTCATCCAGCTGCTCCTCTTCCTTTTGCGTGTCGCGGGTTATATCCTCAAGCTCGCCTTTCTTTCCGTCAAGGTCGCGTTTTCTCTCATCTAGTGCTGCCTGAGCCTCTGCCATGACTTCCTTTTTCTCACCTACCTGTACGGTAAACTCGCGTATTTTCTTGTTGCACAGCTCAATCTCAAGTGTCTGAAATTCGACTTCCTTGGAGAGAGAATCATATTCGCGGTTATTGCGGACATTATTCTGCTGCTCCTCATATTTCTTGATGAGTCCCTGCGAGGTTGTGATCTCGTTTGTCTTGCTTACGATTGATTTTTCAAGCTCAGCGATCTCGCTTTTAAGATTGTTTATCCTGGTCTCCAGCCCCTCCACTTCATCCTCAAGGTCCTGCACCTCGAGAGGAAGTTCGCCCCTGAGCGTGCGGATTTTGTCGATCTCCGAATCAACAAGCTGCAGTGAAAAGAGTGCTCTGAGTTTTTCTTCTATTGTAAGTTCGGGTTCGGCGGTTTTGGTCTGTTTCATCAGTATATTTATTTTTCAATGGTAATTGACCGGATTGGTTTTTATCCCGGAAAACCGGAGTGCAAATTTAGGAAATTTTTTATTAATCAGGCCGTGCAGCAGCTCTAAAGAAAATTTTTCACTCTCATAATGTCCGATGTCGGCCACGATCATGTTGCCGGGAGCCTGCCGGAAGGCGTGGTATTTGATATCGCCGGTGACGAATGCATCGGCGCCGGCGCGGGCGGCGGTGCTGATAAGGTCAGAGCCTGAGCCTCCGCACACGGCAACGCTGCTTACAGTGCGGGAGGGGTCGCCGCAGTAGCGTATTACCGGTATCCCGGTAAGTTCCTTAAGCTTCTCAAGCAGCGCAGTCGCGGTGAGCGGGGCGGGCAGGGTGCCGATGGCGCCCGCGCCGGCGCCGTGATATTCATTTTCAAGGGCGACGATATCGTATGCAGCCTCCTCATAAGGATGTGCTGCCAGCAGAGCCCTGACACAAGCAGCGGAAAGATGTGACGGCATTACAGCCTCTATTCTGACCTCCGGCTCGGAATGATCCTCTCCCACGTGTCCGGCAAAAGGACTGGCTCCCTCTCCTGCCCTGTATGTGCCATCGCCGGAGACGCTGAAGCTGCATCGGTCATAATTGCCAATGTGGCCTGCACCTGCGGCGAAAAGCGCTTCCCTTACATTGCCTGCATGGGAGACAGGGACAAAAGTGACAATCTTTGAAAGCTTTCCTTTCAGGGGAGCAAGCACCCTGATCTTCGTCAGTCCGATCTTTTCAGCGAGTATGCGACTTACACCCCATGATACATTGTCAAAGCTCGTATGTGCAGAATAGATTGCTATGCCCGCTCTTACAGCGGAAGCAACACAGCGCTCGGTCTCACTGCCGCCGGCAATACGTTTCAGCGGGGCAAAGATGAGGGGATGATGGGAGATGATAAGGTTGCAGCCCTGTTCCATGGCCTCGGCAATCACCTCTTCGGTGACATCAACTGTCAGCAGGACCGAATCGGTCAACGCTTCCGGATCTCCGACCTGAAGTCCGCTGTTGTCATAATGTTCCTGGAAGGCAGGAGGAATAAGTTCTTCAAGCCAGCGCGTGAATTCTCCCAGCGTAGCCGCCATACTGTCAGTTTATTTCGTCTTTGATATCGGTGAGCATATCCCTTATGTTGCGAAGGGTGTCAGCGATTTCCAGGCGATAATCGGTATCCCCGCGGTTGTTTTTCAGATATTTTCTTGCGCCCTCTATTGTCATGCCCCTCTCCCTGAGCAGGTGGTATATCAGCCTCAGGTTCTTTATATCCTCTTCAAGGAACAGCCTGTTCCCCTTATTGTTTTTTTTCGGTTGGAGGATATCAAACTCTTTCTCCCAGAAACGGATTGTCGAGACAGGCTCGGAGAACATCTCAGCTACCTCTCCGATCTGGTAATACAGTTTTTCAACTTTTTTTTCCCTGTACGGCATTGCCAGATGTGCTTAATCAGTCGAACGACTGTCCGCTCTTGCTTGAGATCTCCAGCATGCGGTCGTATTCACCAGGGGTGAGATCATTGAAGAAATAGAGTGCCGGGTCCACGTTATTGCCGTTGACCTTCACCTCATAATGCAGGTGAGGCGCAGTTGACAGGCCTGTGCTGCCAACAAACCCGATTATATCGCCGCGTTTGACCTTCTGTCCTTCCTTTACATTGAAGTGGTCAAGGTGGGCATAGTAGGTCTCGTAACCGAAACCGTGGTTGATGATTATATGATTCCCCAGTTCCCGCCGGGCCGATTTAACCGTTGTAACAACGCCATTGCCGGTGGCATAGACCTCTGTACCTGTTGGTGAGGTGAAGTCCATTCCGGCATGAAACTTTGAGATCTTGTAGATGGGATGTATCCTGTACCCGTATCCACCGGCAGTACGTTTCAGGTCTTCATTTGAGATAGGCTGGATGGCCGGTATGCTGCTCAGCATTTCCTCCTTCTCCTTAGCATAGGCAATCAGCTCATCAAAAGACTGTGACTGGACATATATCTGTTTCCTGATCCTGTCAAGTCTTGTTGCCGTTTCAACAATCAGCTGTGAATTTGTAAAGCCCTGCAGTTCCTCATAACGGTTTACCCCTCCGATACCTCCGACACGGTATGATGACGGCACGGGTTCAGCCTCGAAAATGGTACGGTAGAGATTGTCATCAGTCTCCTGTAGATGGCCGAGCACCTTTTCAACGTTATCCATCTCCCTGTTCATCAGTTCATACTGAAGAGTAAGCTGTTCAATCTCACGCTTGAGGGTTTTCTCCTTGGGAGAATCAAAGACGAAGGCAAATATGAAACCGTAAAGGCCCGCCAGAAAGAGTGAACCTACGAAATAACCGAAGAGCCGGAGAAGAAGCTGTCTGATACCCAGCCTCATTTTATCGAAGCTGAGTGTCTCGTGGTTAAACTTATACTTTGTCTTTGGCATCCGTTGTGACGGCAAACTAAGTGCCATGCAAACATAAGAAATTATAGACAAAATACAAAAATACTTTCAGCTTAAGAAAAGAGTGGTTTTGGCGATTCTTACCGTTTGGTAAGGAAATCAAGCATTTCGAAATATTCATCCTCTGAAAGGCCGTCCTCAAAATACCAGAGCGGATTCACATGTGAGCCGTACAGGTCGATCTGGTAATGAAGGTGCGGTCCCGTTGAGGTACCAGTAGTACCTGACAGCCCGATGAAGTCTCCGCGTTTGACTTTCTGGCCCCTTTTGACGGTCAGCTGGCTCAGGTGACCGTAGATGGATCTGTAACCGTAACCGTGGTCAATCACGACCTTAATTCCGAAACCGTCATTCTGGTTGCCGGCATAATAGACGGTGCCGGCGCCGGTAGCATAAACCTCCGTACCAATGGGGCAGCAGAAATCCTGGCCAAAATGCCAGCGGGGTGATCCCCACACCGGATGATGCTCCCTGAACTTCATCCCGTCACCCAGTCTCATTGTCACGTTGACAGGCCTGATATACGGCAGATGAGCCCACATATCCTTCCAGTCAGCAGCAGCTTCCGTGAGGCTGGTCAGTGAGTTGTACTGGATATTTGTCTCGGTCCTGAGATCCTCAAACTTCGACCGTATGCCAATCATCATATCTGTGTTGGCGTAGCCTGTCATGTCACCGAACCTGAAGGTACCTCCTGCTCCTCCTTCAGATATATCGGAAGGGATCTCCTCAAGGTCAAGGATGGAACGGTAGGTATTATTATCCGACGATCTCATGTCGGCAATTACGGCTGACGAATAGTCAATCTTCCGTTCCAGAAGAGAGTAATCAAGCTTTATCTCCTCAATTTTCCTTTCAAGTTTCTCCTGGTTGGGATAGCCGGCTAGGCGATGGAAAACAAAACTGTAACAAACTGTTAATAAGACTGATACTACAAAGAATACCGAGAACCTGATAAGCTTCTCACCCCACTTGCGTTTATGCTGGAGAAAACGAAGGTCAGATGTATCAAAAATGTATTTATTCCTTTTGAGCATCAGTATCACAGAAAGTTGAGACTATTTCCATTGACATTTATCAAACGTAGAATATTTGAATTAATTTTACACACCCCGGAATAATTGAAATTAACACTGTGTGAGGAGTTATGATGAAGGCCACCGAGATCAGAGAGGAATTTCTGAGTTTTTTCAGTTCAAAGCAGCATAAAATAGTACCCTCGGCGCCGATGGTGATCAAGAATGACCCGACGCTCATGTTTACAAATGCAGGCATGAACCAGTTCAAGGATATATTCCTTGGCAACCAGCCGGCACAGTACAAGAGGGTGGCCAATTCGCAGAAGTGCCTCCGCGTGTCAGGCAAGCATAATGACCTTGAGGAAGTAGGCCTCGATACTTATCATCATACAATGTTCGAGATGCTTGGAAACTGGTCATTCGGCGATTACTTCAAGACGGAAGCGATAGCCTGGGCATGGGAATTTCTTACAGGCCGCATGCATATCCCTGAAGACAGGATTTACGTAACTGTCTTTGAGGGCAGCCGTGAGGAAAAAGTGCCCCGCGATGATGATGCAGCCGGAGAGTGGAAGAAATGTTTCTCAAATCCGGAAAACCGCATTCTTGAAGGTTCAAAGAAGGACAACTTCTGGGAGATGGGTGAGACAGGCCCGTGCGGCCCATGCTCGGAGATACATGTCGACCTGAGGTCTGACAGCGAGCGCCAGGCAAAGCCGGGTCACCTGCTTGTAAATTCAGGGCACCCCCATGTGATTGAGATATGGAACCTTGTGTTCATACAGTACAACCGCAAGGCAGGCGGTGAACTTGAGTTGCTGCCTGAACGGCACGTCGACACGGGCATGGGGTTCGAACGCCTCTGCATGGTGATACAGGGCAGGAAGTCGAACTACGATACTGATATCTTCCAGCCGCTGATCGCAAGCACTGCGGCAATAACAGATAAACCCTACGGTGAAAAGGAAGCCTGGGACATAGCTCACCGGGTCATTGCCGATCATCTGCGCACGGTGGCTTTTTCGATCGCCGACGGCCAGCTGCCTTCAAATAACAAGGCCGGGTATGTTATCAGGAGAATTCTCCGCCGGGCCGTAAGATACGGGTACACCTCCCTGGGAATGACCGAACCGTTTATCTACAAACTTATACCTGCCCTCATCACCTCCATGGGCAAACATTACCCTGAGCTGTCTGCCCAGAAAGAGATTATTTCGAAGGTTATCTTCGAAGAGGAACAGGCTTTCCTGAAAACCCTCGGCAAAGGACTTAAGATGATCGAACGGAGGGTGGAAGCACTTAAAAAGGAAAGCCGCAGCGTTTTTCCGGGAAGCGAGGCATTTGAGCTCTTTGACACCTACGGCTTCCCTGTAGACCTGACACAGCTCATTCTGAAGGAGAATAAAATGACCCTGGATGAGGAGGCATTCACCAGCGAACTGAATGCCCAGAAAGGCCGGTCAAGAGATGATGCTGCCGTCACTGCGGGAGACTGGGTGGTTATCAGCGATGTGGACAAAACCGTCTTTACAGGATATGACCGCACCGAAGACACCGTACAGATTGCCAGGTACCGGAAAGTGAATGCCAGGGGTAAGGATCTGGTTCATCTTGTTTTTGACAGGACACCTTTTTATGCCGAGTCAGGCGGTCAGGCAGGCGATAAGGGATTTATCACCGCCGGTAATGAAAAGATCGCAATTAGTGATACTGTAAAGGAAAACAACCTTGTCATTCACCTGGCTTCAAGAGTGCCATCAGACCCGTCGCAGCCTTTTACAGCCACAGTCGACAGAAAAGCAAGGCAACAGACCGCCAACAACCATACAGCAACTCACCTTATGCACCACGCACTGCGTGAGGTACTTGGAAAGCACGTTGAACAGAAGGGATCCCTTGTGACACCGGAGAAGCTCAGGTTTGACTTCAGCCATTTCAGGCAGATGACAACTGAGGAGATCGCAGCTACGGAGCAGAAAGTCAACGACATGATCATGAAGAACATAGTCTCGGTAGTGTATGATGACACACCGATGGAGGAGGCTCTGGCTATGGGTGCAATGGCCCTCTTCGGTGAAAAATACGGTGAAAAGGTCAGGGTCGTGACTTTTGGAGATTCAGTGGAGCTCTGCGGTGGCACCCATGTCAGCAATACCTCTGTAATAGGTCTCTTCAAGATCATTTCGGAGGGTGCCGTGGCTGCCGGTGTGAGACGGATTGAAGCCGTGACGGGACGCCTGGCGCTGTCTTACGTGAATGAGAAACTTAAAACCCTCGACGAGATAACTCTCATGCTGAGGAGCACGGGAAACCCTGCCTCCAACATCTCAAAACTGATGGCAGAGAACACATCCCTGAGACGTACAATTGAAAAAATGCAGAACACGGCAGCCACTGCGGCACGCACGGAGCTTGAAAACAAGGCCGTCACAGCCGGCGACTGCAAGATCTACTCAGGGGTCCTGGAAGAAATGCCGGCAGAGACACTAAAAAATATCGCCCACCAGATCAGGCAGTCAGACAGCAACAGTGCAGTAATAATCGGATCTTCGAGTGAAGGCAAGGCATCACTGCTGGTCAGCCTTGGGGAAGAAGTCATCAGGGTTTCGGGACTGAGTGCTGTTGAGATCATCAAGTCCGTCTCTCTGTTTATAAGCGGAGGAGGAGGAGGACAACCCTTCCTTGCCACCGCCGGAGGCAAAAGACCGGAGGGTCTCGGCGAAGCAGTCGAAAAAGCTGTTTTACTCGTTAAAAGAGCTTTCTGAAACACCTGTATGAAAGTGGTAAGGTTTATATCTGTTGTAAGCGCGGTTATGCTGATTGTTCTGCTTCCGGAATCATGTGCGGAGCAGGCCTGCTACGACAATACAGACCCGATGATGAACACCCTGCTTCTTGAAAGCGGAACGGGGGTGTCAGTCAAAGCCACAAGTATTGTTGTTACAGGTATCACAGCCACTGACACAATCGATTTTCTGGATGTAAAGAGTGTTTCATCATTTTCCCTGCCTCTTGACCCTGGCGATGACGTCTCGGTATTTTATATTGTACTTGACGGGATTACAGACACCGCAGTAATAAACTACACCCGTCATCCTCACCTCGTCTCTGCTGAATGCGGATACACATTCATCAGTGAACTGACAGGAGTGAGATCCACCCACAATATTATTGATACACTCATTATTGAGAACAAAAGCGTAAACCTCAATGGCGAAAGGAACCTTAATCTGTTTTATTAGTCTCTTTCTCCTGATGGGAAGCAGGGTGGCGTCACAGGATACCGTCACGGTTCCGTTGCATTTCCGGGCAGGATTTGATATCGGAGGACCTGTCATGCATTTGCTGAACAATGACATCAGCAGCTACGGAGTGCTGGCCTCACTGGATCTCAACCAGGCTGTTTCACTTGATGCGGGATTAAGGTACACGTCATTCTCATCGGTTGAGTACAACTACAATTTCAGCAGTACGGGCACCAGCGTTGTAATCGGCGCAGGCTACAACTTCATGAAGCCAAAAACAGCCCGGGGCAAATACTATGCAGGGATTGGCCTCAGGTACGGGCTCAGCTTTTACAGCCAGGAAGCTTCAGGCATCAAATACACCAATGAATGGGGAGAAGGCGAATCATCCATCCCTCTTTCCCACCACACCGGCCATTATCTCGAGATCACACCGGGAGTGCGTACCGAGCTGTTCAAAGGTGTCACTATAGGATGGAATGTCTATATGAGGTTACTCATCAGCGCTGGTGCCGGGGAGGACCTCAAACCGATGTGGATGCCGGGTTACGGCGATGCCACCTCAGGTATGACAACGGGAGCTGAATACTATGTTTCTTTCTCAATCCCTTACAAGAAAATAAGAGTGATCGTCAAACCAAAACGTGAGGAAGAAGAAGAGGAAGAAGGCGTGGAAGGCACGGATGGCTCGGGGACAACGAACCCGACAACCGGCACCGGTTCAGTCTCCGGAGGGCGCCTTTAGATCACTTTTCCTGCTGAAGAGCAGCAGCCCCATGAATGTCAGAAATCCGTTCACAAGCAGCATCTCAAACCCGAATTTGTAGCCGTTGAAAAGCTCCTCGGAATAGATGTTCAGAATATAACATAACACAGGTGATGCGATTGCTATCCACGGTGTCACCCTGTCATTCACCTTCCTGCTCGTAAAAAGACCAAAGGTGAACAAACCCAGCAGTGGTCCGTATGTGTAACCCGCTATTGTAAAGAGTTTGTCAATTATGGCCCTGTCATTCATCTGTCTGAAAACAAGAATGCAGATGAAGAATATGACCGCAAATGACAGGTGCACCACGTACCTTATCCTGGTTTTCTTATTGTCATCGATGTCTTTCCTTTTCTCCAGCCCGAGGAAATCGATGCTGAAGGAGGTTGTCAGCGACGTAAGGGCACCGTCGGCACTTGGAAAAGCAGCCGAGATGAGTCCCACAAGAAATACAACTCCTGCAGCCGGGCCAAGATAGTTGAGGGCTATTGTGGGAAAAAGATCATCGGACATTGCAACAGATATTCCTTCCTGCCTTGCATAAATCAAAAGGAAAGCTCCGAGTATCAGGAAGAGAAATACGACAAACAGGTTTATTGTACTGAAGGTAAACATGTTCTTCTGGGCATCCTTCAGGTTTCGGATGCTGAGGTTCTTCTGCATCATCTCCTGGTCGAGCCCGGTCATTGTTATTGTAATGAACATACCGCTGAAGAACTGTTTTATAAAGAATCGCGGATGATGCCAGTCAGTGATTATCATTCTTGATATGTCACTGTCAGATACATCACGTGCCAGTCTGAAGATAGGCTCTCCCAGTTCCCTGCTTATATAAATCACTGAAAGAATGACGGCAAGGAGCATAAATGTTGTCTGAAGCGTGTCAGTCCATATTATGGTTCGAATGCCTCCCTTGAGCGTATACAGAATAATCAGGATAATGAAAATGGCCACATTGACCCAGAAGGGGACGTTCCATGCGTCAAAGACGAATATCTGCAGTACGTAAATAACAAGGAACATCCGCAGGGATGCTCCGAGCACCCTCGACAGGATGAAGAATCCCGCGCCGGTCTTATAAGACCAGAAGCCGAAACGCTGTTCGAGGTAGCTGTAGATGGAGGTGAGCTTCAGCCTGTAGTAAAGCGGGAGGAGAACAAGGGCGATCACGGCATACCCGAAGAAGTATCCGAAGGCAACCATCATATAGCTGAACTGCGTCTCCCCGACCCAACCCGGAACGGACATGAAAGTGACGCCTGACAGTGAGGCTCCTATCATTCCGTAAGCTACCACATACCAGGGCGAGACCTTGTTCCCGATATAGAATGACTGGTTGTTGGCCTTGCGTGCGGTGACCCATGTCACTGCAAAAAGCACGGCAGTATAAATGAGAAAAATAAAAAGTATGAGTGCTGGTGTCATTTCCGGGAAAACATGTCTGCAAGGATAATAAAAAGATTGCAGATAAAAATTACCTCCCTGTCAGGATTCCGGGAAATAATTGAACTATTTTTGCCTCAAAGCATTTTTATGCCGACACGGTTCACCTCAAAGCTCCTGGAGGAGGCAGTGGATGAGTTTTCTTCCCTGCCGGGCATAGGCCGCAAGACTGCCTTCAGGCTGGTCATGCACCTTCTCAGGCGCGACAGGGCTGAGGTGAAACGGTTTGGCGAGACAATCACACGGCTGCGCGAGGACGTGTGTTACTGCAACATCTGTCATGGCATCAGTGACACTCCGGTCTGTGATATATGCAGTGACCCCGGGAGAGACAGGTCGCTGATATGCGTTGTGGAGAGCGTGCAGGATGTGATGGCTGTAGAGAACACAAGGCAATTCAAGGGGCTCTATCATGTACTCGGCGGTATCATATCGCCCGTGGACGGCATAGGGCCTTCAGACCTCACAATCAACAGGCTGGAAGAAAAAGTCCGTGAAGGGTATGCAACTGAGATAATACTTGCCCTCAGCACCACAATGGAAGGCGACACCACCAACTTCTACATTTATAAACGGCTCTCGCAGTACAATGTCCGAATCACCACCCTGGCCAGGGGTGTGGCAATAGGTGATGTTCTCGAATACACAGACGAGATCACCCTTGGTCAGTCTATCGTCAACCGCCGGCTTTTCTCGCTCCCGTCCCAGGGATGAGGGACTACAGTCCGTTATATCTCATTTATCATTTTTTAATTATTAAAATATTGCTTAATTTGATAAAAATAAGGCGATCATGGCAGAGACATTTGACAGGTTCTTTTCGGTTTCATCGCAGCAGATGAAGAAATCGGCAATACGTGAGATCCTCAAGCTGACACAGAAGCCTGAGATGATCTCGTTTGCCGGCGGACTGCCCTCGCCGGATTCATTTCCGATAGAAGACATTAAAAAAATAACTCAGGAAGTACTTGAGCAGGACGGATCTGCAGCCCTTCAGTACGGAACCACTGACGGTGACAACAAGCTAAGGTCACTGCTGGCAGAGCGTCATAAGAAAGATGGTCTCAGCCTGGCGCTGAACAATATCGTAATCACAACAGGCTCACAGCAGGCACTCGACCTCGCCGGAAAGATCTTTATCAATCCTGGTGATTTCGTAATATGCGGATTACCCTCCTACCTTGGCGGGCTGAATGCCTTTACAGTTTACGGTGCACGTCTCAGGGGAATACCTCTTGACGACAATGGCATGCGGCCTGATCTTCTTGAGAAGGCAATCATTAAACTGAAAGAGGAAGGGAGCATACTTAAATTCCTGTATGTCATCCCCGATTTCCAGAATCCTACCGGCGTGACAATGCCCCGTTCACGCCGTCTTGAGATAATACGCATGGCGGAGAGATACGATTTTCTCATTGTAGAAGACAGTCCTTACCGTGATGTACGCTTTGAGGGAACGCCCCAGCCGCTGATGGCATCACTTGACACCTCGGGCAGGGTTATCACACTGAATACCTTTTCCAAGATACTTGCTCCGGGCTTCCGCCTGGCATGGGTTATAGGACATCCTGTCCTGATCGACAAAATCATAACCGCAAAGCAGTCGGCCGACCTGTGTTCGCCTGCCTTCGTGCAGAAGATCACAGCCATGTACATGGAAAAGGGACTTCTTGATGTCAATCTTAAGAAGACGATTAACCTGTACCGTGAGCGGCGTGACCATATGCTCAGGTGTTTACGTGAGTTCATGCCTGAGGGCGTCAGGTGGACAGAGCCTGAAGGCGGCCTTTTCCTGTTTGTCACCCTGCCGCCTTCGATGGATGCCGCAAAGCTTCTTGAGAGAGCGATTAAAAAGAATGTGGCTTTTGTCTGCGGATCCGTCTTCTACTGTAACAGCGAAGGTCAGAACACTATGCGCCTCAATTTCTCCTACACCGGCCCGGAGGATACATGCAAGGGTGTGAGCAGGCTCGCAGACGCAATCAGGGAGGAGATGGCAACCCTCTGATAAAGATGGAGCTCTCTGTAGTTATCGTATCATATAATGTCTCCGCTTACCTGAGGCAGGCGCTGGTCTCACTGGTCACAGCGACAGAGGGTATTACCTGTGAAATATTTGTTGTGGACAACGCCTCGTCTGACGGTTCGGCAGAGATGGTGCGGGATGAGTTCAGGGATGTAAGGCTCATTGCCTCAGGGAGGAATGAAGGTTACCCGGCAGCATGCAATAAAGGCATCCTGGCTTCGGCCGGCCGGTATATCCTGATCCTCAATCCTGATACTGTTGTCGAACCTGATGCAGTCAGGAAAGCACTTGCGTTCATGGACAACTATCCTGATGCAGGTGCAGCAGGCGCAAGGATGACCGACGGCAACGGGGCCTTCCTGCCCGAATCAAAAAGGGGCTTCCCATCCCCTCTTGCGTCGCTGTTCAGGTTCACGGGCCTGGGCAGGCTTTTTCCCCGTTCTGCCTTTTTCAATGCCTATTATCTGGGTCACCTGTCAGAGAACGAAATATGCAAAGCTGATATACTGACAGGTGCATTCATGCTTTTGCGGCGTGATGCGCTTGATGCCGCGGGTCTTTTTGATACGGATTTTTTCATGTACGGGGAGGATATAGACCTCTGCTGGCGTATCAGAAAAGCCGGGTATTTCAACTACTATCTCCCCGATGTACGGATAACTCATTTCAAGGGCAAAAGTGCGCTGCAGGACGAAGAGAACTCGCTCAGGCACTTTTACGGCGCTATGAATATATTTGCACTGAAGCACCTGGGCCCCGGATGGCGCCTGCCGGTAAGGGCGGCCGTAAAACTCATTAAATCAGGCGCATTGATCTCCCTTCGGATCAGGCGGTTAATTAAAAAGTAAGCCCTGTTGTTAAAAAGGGATATACTGGATATCATCTTTTTACAATATTTCGCTTATATTAGTCTCTTTATGAAAACGTATCACCTGAATGAGAAGAGCTAAATATCTCCTGCTTGTGCTGATTTTGATGTGCACATTGGCTCTTCAGGGTCAGACAAAGAGCGAATTCCGGGAGATGTTCGTTTCTGCTGAGGGTGATATACTGTTTGAAGATTACGCTGAAGCCCTGCCCAAATACCTTAACCTGCTCCAGTTTTACCCCGAGAATTACAATTATTATTTCAGGATAGGGCAATGTTACCTGAACACCCCGGGTGAAAAAGACAAGTCAATACCTTTCCTCGAAACCGCAGCCCTGAATATCAATCCCGATTACCGGCCGTCCAAATTCCGCGAAACAGGTGCTCCGTATGACGCACTCTATTTCCTGGCAAATGCATACCGTGTCACCAATGATCTTGACAAAGCCGTCGAAACCTACAAACTGGTCCTGCAGAATGTGGATCCGGAGGTCTATGATACAAATCTTGTCAGGTTCCAGATTGAAACTTGCCACAATGCCCGTGAAATGATGAGGAAACCGGTTTATGTCGTCGAGAAGAACCTCGGTGACCGTATAAACCAGCGTTTCTCCGAGTTCAATCCGGTGATCTCATCAGATGAACAGTCGATGCTCTTCACACGTGAGCTGCAATTCTACGATGCTGTCTTCTGGACAAAAAAAGTAAACGGGCAGTGGTCAAATCCTGTTAACCTTACACCTGAGCTTGGCATAGACCAGGATTATTATACATCCTCGCTTACCGGGGACGGGAAGACGCTGCTTCTTTACAGGATTGACAGGTTCGATGGTAATATCTATCAGAGCAGGCTGTCAGGCGATACGTGGAGTGATGTCGAAAAGCTGAACGGTAACATCAACACCAAATACTGGGAATCTCATGCTACACTGACACAGGATGGAAGTAAGCTCTATTTTACCAGCAACAGGAAGGAAAGCATCGGCGGTCTTGACATCTTTGTCTCTGAACGTGACAGTACAGGGGACTGGGGACCGGCGAAGAACCTGGGAGCCGTCATCAACACCGAATACAACGAAGAGACACCATTCCTGGCAAACAACGACAGAACTCTGTTTTTCAGTTCCAGGGGCCATTTTAATATAGGCGGTTACGATATATTCAGGTCTGACCTTGATGAGAAGGGTGAATGGGGCCCACCTGTCAACATAGGTTATCCTGTCAACACAACCGATGATGATCTCTTTTTCATGCCGGTGGGAAAAGGCGACAGGGGCTACCTTTCCAGGTTTACCGCTGAAGGTAACGGAAAGATGGATATTCTGACTTATGATATCTATTCAGATCTCAATCCGCGTAACTTTTTCATAACCGGAAGAGCAGGAATCAGCAATCTCCTGAGCGACTATAAGCAGACTGTGGAGGTCACTGCGGTAAACAATGCTGACACGAAAAGAGTGATTTCTGCAATAACAAACCCGGTCACCGGACTCTACTCATTCAGGCTCCCGCAGGGATCTTACCGGTTCACATTTACTGCCGACGATGCCCTGACTGTATCCCAAACCTATGAGATGCCGGTCACCCATAAAAGTGATACAGTTCGCATTGATCCAGTGACACTTGAAAACACAGATGCTTCGGCTTACCTGAAACTGCTTGGCGATACGGTTATAAATGTCACCTCTGCCGATCCTGTACCTATCGGCCTGATCGTTGAGAACATGTCGGTCCTGGATATCAAGGTACAATCTCCTGACTCAACCCTGAATGCAGAACAGCACCGCATAAACGATACGACCTTCACTTACAGTTTTGTACCACTCCGCGGTGACACCAGGATTACCTTCGCTCTTACCGACCGCTTTGGCAACACTGCCTCGGCAGCTGTACGGGTGACCCGCACCGGCCGTGATCGTGTTCAGAAACCACTTTATAAGGAATTGCCGGTACGGCCTCCCTCACAAGCAACAATAACCACTGTGGCAGCAGGAGATACAGGCAAGGCTGATACAACGGCCCTGAAACCTGAGATAGCCGGTGATGACGTGACTTCGGTGCCCGACGGGGGCGAAGGATGCAGCTGCCTCTGGTGGCTGTTGCTCCTGGCGGCAATGATTATTTTCCTTTTCCTCTGGAGAAGGAGAAAGAAGAAAAAAGAAGAAACAGATAAAGCATAATACAGAGATGAAAATGAAGAGATTTACAGTTTTGCTGTTCCTGCTGGCGATTGGCATTACGGCGATACCACAGGACAACACCAGACTGCAGGAAGCTTTTTATGATGCAGAGTACTTCCTCATGAGAGGAGACTATGCCGACGCACTTCCTTATTACCAGGGTATCTACACCTCCATGCCGGATAATGCAAGCATTGCCTTCCGTATAGGATTATGCTATCTCAATATCGAAGACAGCAAGAACCTGTCAATCGAGTACCTCGAGAAAGCTTCACAGAAAATTGCTGCAAAATACCGTGAAGGTTCACTAAGGCAGGTTGAAGCACCGTATGAGGCGCTGTTCTTTCTCGGCGATGCGTACAGGATCAATTACATGTTTGAAAAGGCCAAGGAGGCGTACGGCAGATACAGGGCGACCCTGATCGCCTCCGACATAGAAAACATACTGTATGTCGATCAGCAGATCGCTGCATGCAACAACGCACCGGCAATTATGGCTGAGCCCGTCAAATTCTCTGTTGAATCACTCGGGGATATGATCAATGACAGCAATGACAACTTCTCTCCTGTTGTTTCATCTGACGGGAAGTCAATTGCGTATATGACTTCAATGAAGTTTTATGATGCCATTATGGTCTCACAACTTGTAAAAAATGAATGGACACAACCGGTAAATGTAACGCCGGAACTGCAGTCCGACGGCGATCATTATGTCTCATACCTCTCCGGCAGTGGCGATGTTATGCTGCTTTCAAAGGATGACAACCTCAACAGTGACATATGGATCAGTAAGTACAGCGGAGGCCGCTGGGAACCGGCACGCAAGCTTAAGAAAGAGATAAACACAAAATACTGGGAAGCCCACGGATTCATGACCGAAGACGGCTCCACAATGATTCTCTCGAGTGACAGGCCTGGAGGGTTCGGAGGCCTTGACCTTTATATCTCTAAGCTGATGGCCGACGGCGAATGGGGACAACCTGTGAATATGGGGCCGGAGATAAACACCCCGTTCAACGATGACAGGCCTTTCCTCATCAATAAGGGCACTATGCTCTTTTTCGCCTCACAGGGTCATTATAACATGGGAGGCTATGACATATTCCGGAGCGAACTGCAGAGCAATGGTCTCTGGAGCAAACCACAGAACCTTGGCTATCCTGTCAACAGCCCTGACGATAACATTTTCTTCTGCCCCACTGACGGAGGCAAGGGAGGTTTTATCCCCATGGCACACAGGGACAACAGTGCGGGGAAACTGGACATTTACCACATCAGGTTCAAATGAAAAGTTCATCTCCTACGTTGATGGTCCGAAAGAATTAATGTTGCAGTAAAAAAGAAAATGGGAATAAGGGGAATAGTTTTTTGTGCAGGACTGCTTGCAATTGTGCCGCTCAGCGCCCAGAAGAAAAGTGAGATAAAGGCAATATGGCTGGAAGCCAAATCACACTATCTCTATGGTGAATTTGAGCTTGCAAATCCGCTCTACCTGATACTTAATGAGATTAAGCCAGGCAATGCTAACATCAAATACAAGATAGGCAACTGCTATCTGAATATCTTCGATGAGAAGCCCAAGGCTATTCCTTTCCTTGAGGAAGCCGTCAGAAATGCCAGCTACAGCTCAAAGACCGGCCTTCTCAAAGAGAAGAGAGCGCCTCTTGATGCATACTTTTCACTTGCAAATGCATACAGGATAACAAACCGTCTCGACAGTGCCCTGAATACGTACCGGTTCTTCAAAAACCTTGTATCCCAAACCGGGGAGATGACGAACCAGGAGTTCATCAACCAGCAGATCCAGGCCTGCAACCTTGCTTCGGTGCAGATGAATGCTCCCGTTAACGTGCTTATCACACCACTGAAAGAATACATCAACCAGGGGTCTGTCAACGACAGGCCGGTAGTGAGCTATGACGGCAGCACAATGGCTTACACAGAACGCCGCGGACTGGAGTCCGTCGTTTACGTCACCAGGAAGGAGGGCGACAGATGGGGCACACCGGTCGATATTACAATCGAGGCAGCAATGGGACCTGATTGTTATACAACATCGCTCAACAGCGACGGAACGGAACTGTACCTGTTCAAGAGGGACAATTACGACGGGAATATTTATATGACGACCTTCAAAAACGGGAGATGGTCAGACATCGTAAGCCTCAACAAAAACATAAATACCAAATACTACGAGTCTCATGCCGCCATATCGTCCGACGGAAAGAAACTCTATTTTACATCCAACCGCCTGGGCGGACTGGGAGAGCTTGACCTGTGGGTCTCGGAAAGAGATCAGACAGGCGACTGGGGCATACCGGTAAACCTCGGCAACATAGTAAACACACCTTATAATGAGGAGACCCCGTTTATTTCCGAAGACGGACTTACGCTCACCTTCAGCTCGGAGGGTCATGGATCAATCGGAGGCTATGACATCTTCAAATCCGCTTCAGCAGCAGGCGTATGGGGCACACCGGTCAATATAGGCTATCCGGTCAGCACCACTGATGATGATCTCGGATTTCAGCCTTTTGACAGCGGCAGATTTGGTTATTATTCGATACTGACTGCCTATAAGAAGAAGGAAATAACCCTCGTTGCCTTCAATCCTCCGACAGAGGAGCCGAGAGATACGGTTACAATCAGTTTTGACCCCAAGGACCTGCCTTATATTACCCTTACAGATTCTTCCTCGCTCATTATGAATCTGATAGTAAGAGATGTACGTGATACCGATGAGGAGGTCGACCCGGAAGTTCTCTATTACACTGTTCAGGTAATGGCGCTCTATAACCCTGTTGATCCGGCATACTTTCAGTATGCGGATATAGCCGTATTCTATAACCGCCAGGACAAGTTCTACCGGTACGTCACCGGACGTTTTGACACGAAGCCTGAAGCCTACGCTGAAGTGACCAGGTTGCTCAGACTGGGATATCCGACCGACATCTTCGTCAAGAAAGTTTACAGGGATGATTCTCGAAAGTGACATTGTCAGGCTGAGAGCAGTTGAACCTGAAGACCTGGAACTCCTGTACAGCTGGGAGAATGAGGAAGCAATCTGGAAGCAGAGCAACACACTTGTTCCCTATTCCAGGTACACATTGAAGCGGTATATTGCCAATTCACACAAGAGCCTCTTCGAGACCGGGCAGCTGAGGCTGATGATTGATGTCACTTCCGGCAGGAAAACCGTCGGCACGATAGATCTCTTCGATTTTGATCATTTTAACATGAGGGCCGGCGTCGGCATACTCATAGCTGACCCCGGAGACAGGAGAAAAGGCTATGGTTCGGCAGCACTTGAATGCATCATCAGATATGTCTTTGAGACACTCAGCCTTCACCAGATTTGGTGCAATATCCTCGAAGGCAATGAGGAAAGCATGAACCTCTTCCTGCGCCACGGTTTTGAGCGCAGTGCAGTGAAAAAAGAGTGGGTGCGTACCGATGGCGGGTTTGTCACTGAATACATGCTGCAGTTGCTGAACCCCGCAAAATAGATTCAGGTTTGTTTTGTCCTGCGCGCTGCCAGCATTCCGCAGGCAGCCTCGATATCCTCACCTCTTGATTTGCGTACCGAAGCCCCGACGCCCGATGTCACAAGGAGATGCTTGAATCTCATCATAGTCTCACGGTCACTGCTGCAATCGCTGTCATCTCCCGTCGGGTGATATGGAAGAAGATTGACCCTGACCCCTGTTCCTGAAAGTAATCCTTTCAGTTCTTCAAGGTGCTTTTCAGTGTCATTTTTCCCTTTTATCATGACGTAAGCGACGGTGAACCTCCTGTCGCGGTCTGCCGTGTATGTCTTCATCAGATCCAGGGTTTCCCTGTAAGTCCACACAGCTTCTGCAGGTATTGCCTCCAATCTCTCCTCAGGAAATGGAGAATAGAGGCTGAGGGTGATGTTACAATCAGTTTCTTCCAGCAGTCTTTTAACAGCAGGTGTGACACCTACCGTCGAAACGGTCACCCTCCTCTTACCGATTGCCAGGCCCCACTCGGCAGTGAGCACTCTCAACGCTTTTATTACTTCGTCTATATTATCGCCAGGCTCGCCCATTCCCATCAGTACCACATGCGTGACCTTATGAGGCAATCTGACAACCTGGTTTACGAGTTCCCCTGCTGTAAGATTACCCCTCCAGCCATTCTGTCCGGTTGCACAGAAACGGCAGCCCATGCGGCAGCCTGACTGAACTGAAATGCAGACTGTCTCACGCCTGCCCTCAGGAATATACACTGACTCATGAAGAAGGCCTTTATCTGTGGTAAAAAGATACCTTACTGTTCCGTCTGAGGAAACAACGTTTGAAACAGGCTCACTGAGACCTGTGCTGAAGCACTCTGAAAGTACTGACAGTACCTCTTTGGGGATATCATTGATTTCACCGAAAATCCTGATGCCCTTTTTGTAAATCCAGTATAGTATCCGGCGGCTGTAGCGGCGATCAATTTTGATCTGCGCCAGATGATCCTCCGTTTCTGTCAGGCTCAGGCCTGCCAATGGTACCATGTTGACTGATTCTCCCACAGCCGCAAAGATATTAAATAACGGCCTTTGGACATTTTTTTACATCTTTAGAAAGAATTTCAGATCTGTTGAGGTTATTTATGGAGGCATCATCAACCAAAAAACGGTTTGGAACCATGCCGGTTATTTTCACGGCTATCTCCACGATTCTGGGGGCAATACTCTTCCTGAGGTTTGGCTTTGCCGTCGGTACGCTTGGCTTCTGGGGCGCTTTGCTTTTGATCATGCTGGGTCATGCTGTCACAATTCCGACAGCCCTGGCTGTCTCCGAACTCGCTACAAATAAACGTGTCGAGGGCGGAGGAGAATACTTTATAATCTCCCGGTCGTTCGGACTCAACATCGGGGCCACAATAGGGATTGCCCTCTATTTATCACAGGCAATCAGTGTAGCATTTTACATAATTGCATTTACGGAGTTCTTTGAGTTTCTGTTCAGCTACTTCGCTGACAGTTTATCTGTAATCATGCCGCGTCAGGTGATCAGCCTGCCGGTGATGTTTGTGATGGGGCTGATAATTCTTCGCAAGGGAGCAAATACTGGGTTAATAATTCTTTATATAGTGATTGGTATCCTATTCATCGCACTGCTCCTGTTCTTTCTTGGTAAACCTGCTCCCGGTGGCATGGCTCCCGGAAGGATACTTCCCGGAGAGATCAGAAATATGAGCGACTTTTTTATCGTCTTCGCCATCTGTTTCCCGGCTTTCACCGGGATGACTGCCGGAGTAGGCCTGTCAGGTGACCTGAAAAATCCGGCACGGTCAATACCTGTGGGCACTGTAGTTGCAACTCTTACGGGATTGATAATATATATAGGTGTCATTTACAAACTGGCCATCTCGGCTTCACCCGCTGATATGCTTGAACATCAGCTCATAATGAGCAGGATAGCTATCGGCGGAGTATTTATTGTGCCACTGGGGCTTGCAGCAGCAACCCTCTCTTCGGCGCTGGGATCAATCATGGCAGGGCCCCGCACCCTGCAGGCCCTGGCCAATGATGCCTCCTTTCCTTCAATGAAGCTTAACAGGTGGCTGGCATCGGCAAGAAGCAGGGATGGCGAACCTGTTAATGCAACTCTTGTGACGCTGATAATTGCGATCATCTTTGTTTCTGCCGGAAGTGTAAACGCTGTGGCCGAGATTATAACGATGTTCTTCCTGGTGACCTACGGATCGCTATGCCTGATATCCTTTCTGAATCATTTTGGCTCTTCCCCCTCCTACCGGCCCTCGTTCAGGTCCCGTTGGTACCTGTCACTGACAGGCTTTGTCGTATCCATGCTTGTGATGTTCAGGATCAACACCCTCTACGCACTGACGGCAGTTTTGCTCGTGATCGTTCTCTATACCTTTATTAAACATTATCACCGTAACCGCCAGGGACTGGAATCGTTGTTTGCAAACACACTCTTTCAGATAAACCGCAACCTGCAGGTTTATCTGCAGAGATCAGACAGCAAGAAGAAGGAAAAAGAGTGGAGGCCCGGCGTAATTTGTATCTCAAAGGACTCTTTCAAGCGCGAGCAGGCATTCAGGCTTCTTAACTGGCTGTCGTACAGCTACGGGTTCAGCACATACCTCCACAGGATTGAAGGTTATTATTCCAAGACGACCAGCCAGCAGGCTGCTGAAGAGCTGTCGAAGCTCATCGAGCTTTACGAGACATCACATAACCATGTTTACGTTGACACAATCATTTCCCCTTCATACACATCTGCCATTGTTCAGGCCATTCAGGTGCCGGGTATCTCGGGCATGGAGAACAACATGGTGGTCTTTGAGTACGATAAGGAGAATCCGGATAATCTCGGGGAGATCATTGAAAACATCCGGCTGATAAAGGCCGGTGACTTCGATATCTGCCTCCTTGCATCGGCATCGAGGGAGATGGTATATAAAAAAGGCATTCATGTCTGGATCGACTTCGATGAGCCGGAGAATGCAAGCCTGCTCATTCTTCTGAGCTTTATTATCATGGGACACCCCGACTGGAAGAAGTCTTCCATAAAGATCTTCAGCACATGCAAGCCTGAACAGTATGCTGAGACTCAGCGTGAACTCAACGATCTGGTTAAGACCGGCAGGCTTCCCATTACTGAAAAGAACGTCGAAATCATCAGGATTGAACCGGGTGACTCACTCAGGAGCATCATCAATTTCAGATCAGCTAAAGCAGCACTTGTAATGACAGGCTTCAGGGCGGAAAGCCTTAAGCACACTGGCGAAGCGGTGCTTAATGGGTATGACAGTACCGGCACGATCCTCTTTGTAAATTCGCATAACCAGAAGGATATCATCTGAAAAGAAGGGCTGTCACACCGGCAGGATGACAGCCCTTCTTATACCGGATCAATAAAATTAATTAAGGCCCCTGTTTTTAAGCATAGGCTCTATCTGCGGTTCGCGGCCCCGGAAATTGAGGTACTGCTGTTCGGCGTCCATGATACCCATCTTTTCAAGAATGTTGGTCCTGAATGATGTAGCCGTAGCCTGATCGAATATTCCCTTTTCCCTGAATGCTTCAAAGGCGTCATTGTCAAGCACTGCAGCCCATGTATATACATAATAGCCAGCATCATACCCGTCAATTATGTGAAGGAAGTATGTGCTGCGGTATCTTGGTTCTATTTCGGGGATCAGGCCTAACTTCGTCATCGTCTCCTTTTCAAACTTCTGCACGTCAATGACCACCGGCGCTTCGAGAGAATAGTAAGCCATGTCGAGAAGTGATGCAGCCATGATCTCCACATTGTCAAAACCGGCGTTAAAGTAACTGCTGTTTATTATTTTTTCAACCAGCCCGTCGGGTATGACCTCTCCTGTTTTATAATGTCTTGCGTACATTTTAAGCACCTCCGGGTGAGTAGCCCAATGCTCCATTATCTGGGACGGTAATTCGACAATGTCCTGCGCAGGGTAAGTGGTTGAATAGGTATTAGCAGCGAACAGACTCTGAAGTCCGTGACCGAATTCATGGAAGAGTGTGTTCACGTCATCCATGCTCAGCAGTGCAGGTGAATCCGGTGACGGTGGGGTGAAGTTACCTACTATGGACACTACCGGGGTTATCTCCTTGCCGTCGAGTATCCTGTGATCACGGTAGCCGGTGCACCATGCACCCTGGCTTTTGCTCTCGCGCGGGAAGAAGTCCATGTACAGTACACCCAGGTGACTGCCGTCTGCTTCCTTCACTTCGAAAGCCTGTGCATCAGGGTGAGGAAGAGGTACGTTTTCAATACGGGTAAAAGTAATGCCGTAAAGCTTATTTGCCACGGCAAAGACGCCGTCGCGTGCATTGTCGATGCTGAAATAAGGTCTCAGCTCATTCTCGTCAAGATCATATTTCGCCTTGCGCAGTTTCTCGGCATAGTACCACCAGTCATGAGGCTCAAGCTTGAATTTGCCACCCTCGCTGTCGATGATCTTCTGCATCTCGTCGCGCTCGCGAATGGCAACCTTCTGCGACCTGCTGAACAGCTCGTTCAGAAGTGCGAAGACATTCTCCGGTGCCTTGGCCATCCTGTTCTCAAGGTTGATGTGGGCATGAGTTTTGTATCCAAGAAGTTTTGCCCTGTCGGCCCTCAGTCTGACCAGGTCAGCGAGGATCTGGTTATTGTCATACTTGTTATTGTTGTTGCCGCGGTTTAGGTATGCACCGTACAGTTGCCTGCGAAGATCGCGGTTGTCAGCATACTGCAGGAAAGGGATCATGCTGGGTTTCTGGGTGGTGAAGACCCATTTTCCTTCCAGGCTGTCAGCCCTTGCCATCTCTGCAGCATTGGCAATCACACTCTCAGGCAGTCCTGCCAGGTCGGCTTCGTTTTCTATGACAAGCTTAAAATCATTTGTCTCGGAAAGGACATTCTGATTGAATTTTACTGCAAGGACAGATATATCCTGGTTGAGTTTCTTCAGTGTCTCCTGGTCCGCCGGGTTCAGAAGGGCACCGTTGCGGACGAAGCTTTTATAAAGATTCTCAAGAAGAAAAAGTTCCTCGTCGGTAAGTTGTTCGTTCGCCCTGTTATCATATACTGCTTTGATTTTCCTGAAGAGATCTGCATTAAGCAGCACCTCATCGCTGAAGGCTGACATTTTCGGGGCGAGCTCCATCTCGATTGCCTGAAGGCTGTCGCTGGTGTTGGCGCCTGCCTGTGCATAAAAGACGTATGCCACCTTGTTCAGCAGCTGACCACTGCGGTCGAAGGCTGCGACTGTATTTGCAAATGTCGGAGCCTCAGTGCCGGAAGTAATGGCTGCTATCTCAGTTCTGGCAAGTGCAATGGCTGAGTCAACTGCCGGTATGTAATGGCCGTTCCTGATCTGGTCAAAGGGAGGAACACCGAAGGGTGTCTGCCACTCGGCGAAGAACGGATTGCCCGGTTCTTTTTTCTCTGTCGTACATGAGATAACCGCAGCAAATGCGGCCATCATGATGATAATTGTTTTTTTCACACTATTGTTTTTTAATTGTTTATGTTTCATTTTTAAGCGGCGGCTAAGTTAATTTTTTTTGAGAAATGTTTCCCGTGATAAAATACATGTCCGGATAAATGAATCTGCAGATGTGAATAACTCACTCAAAAATGAAACTTTTGAACAATGATCAGAGTTTAACATAAGCTTTGTATTATTAAATTTATGCCCTGCGGTGGTTTTGGTAATAATAAATAAAAAGAACAGTTGCTTATGAAGAGACTTCTACCCCTGACAAATCTTGTAATTCTCATCACGGCAGCAATACTTGCCACTGGCGTTGCCACAGGCCAGACTCCCATGACAGAAGTATCAAAAGACACCGGAACCGTTGCTCCCGATTCGATTACATTAAATGTTGCCCAGAAGATTAAGCTCTATCCTGTGCCTGTAATTTCTGATCTTTTCATTGACAATATTGTCAATGTTACCCGAATAGAGATCTTTGATGTAATGGGTAACAAGCACATTTCTGAAACCTGTGACAATCAGGATCATTTAAGGATTCCAGTGAGCCAGCTTCCGCGCGGCATTTACTTCATAAGGTTCATCACTCCCGTGTCAACCTCCATCAAGCGGTTTACAAAAGAATAAAACAGTTCATTTTCACAGACTGGCCTTTAGGTTTACCGGCATGGTCTTCCGCTGGTGGTGCACATAAGATAACAGCGGTTTACACCAAAAAGTAATTATATTTGCTGCCGCAATGTTATTATGGCATTGCACCACCGGAGAGATGCCAGAGTGGTCGAATGGGGCGGTCTCGAAAACCGTTGTCCGGGTAACTGGACCGGGGGTTCGAATCCCTTTCTCTCCGCAACACATGAATGACCCCGCCAACGGCGGGGTTTTTTATTTTGCCGAAGGTGCGATGAAAGCTTGCTTTCAGGAGCACCTGAGGGAAAATTAAAAAGACCTGAAAGGTCATTCATGTGTTGCAGGCTCCCCCCCAGGGATCATGAGCGAAGCGAATAATCCCTTATGTCCTTTCCCTCAGGGCGTGAATTGCCCGGCAGACCCCCGGATGAGTGACCACCCGGAAGCAATTCAACCCATCCTTGGCAGGCTACGGAACGATCCGGAGATTTTCATATATTTATCGTCCCTTAAACCAGTGGCCGCAGGAGTTAGGGGTATTTCGGGCAACATAGTCACAGGTCACCCTGACAAACGTAACTAATTGATTGAATGAGTTCAATTCACGTCCGTATTGCCGATGACAGTGAGAACGACAGTATCCTCGGTCTCGCAAAAAAATGTCCGCAGGAAGGGATGATCACATATTTCATCAACCGCACTCCCCGGTTCAACACCCTTCAACGTCTTCTTGACCCAGGTGCATGTCACTTTATAGCCTGCAAGGAAGACTCCGTCATAGGGCTGGTGGGCGTCGTTCACTTCCCTTTAAGGGTGCTTGACAAAACATACAAGGCAGGTTACATGCTTGACCTCAGGGTAGACGCAGCTTACAGAAGCGGTACCACAGCCTACAAACTCCTCAATACTGCTGTGGATCATATCCGGAAATCAGATACTGATCTGGTGATCGCAAACTTCCTGAAAGACAACAAGCGCCCTCTGGTTTTTACCAGTGGCAGGGGAGGCATGCCAAAAGGCCAGTATCTGGGTACCAACAGGATCTTCAATATCATTCCCCTCTTTAGAATGAAGCTTGACAGACGTTTTAAAATTGACAAGCCTGATGAGAAAGACATCCCTGAGATAATAGAACTTTACCGGAAGTATGCCTCTGGCTTCAGTATGGCCCCTGTTATAACAGAAGACCGTTTCAGGAATTATCTTGGATCCATCAATGGACTCTCCCTCGATCACTTCCTGGTCGCAAGGGAAAATGACCGGATCAGGGCGGTAACGGCACTATGGGATGAGCATACCTACAAGAGTTATCAGGTGCTTAAACTGAATTTCAGCATCAGGGTGGCAACAGCTTTTTTGAATTTTCTGTCACTTTTCATGAGGGTGCCCCATCCGATCAGGCTAAATGAGCCGCTCAGGCAGCTCTCACTGGTATTGTATGCACATGACGATTGTCAGGAAGCCCTCGACACTCTGTTCCGGCATGCAAACAACATCAGCCTGGGCTCTGAGTACACTATTATTATGCTCTATGCACAGGAGAACGATCCTGTATTCAGGTTCATGAAGAAATACATCGGGATTTCGGTCAGGAGCGAGATGTACCTCTTTTCCAAAGAGCCGGAAGTAATTGAGAAAATGAAAGAGAATTCCCCTGTGGTCCTTTTCGATCTCAGTATGACCATCTGATTTACATCATAACTGATCCATGGCACTCTGACACCCGTTGACCAGGGGACCAATTCAGGCGTCTTACCAGTGAATTGTATTATCTGCATCAACTTATCCCTTGCCGGGTTGTTATGTTAATTGGAGTAAATTTGCATAATGAAAGACAAGACGCTGACCATCGAGGGAATGAACTGCGCCTCTTGTGCGGTTAACGTGGAGAAAGCTGCAAAGAAGGTTGACGGTATATCTTTTGCCGGAGTAAACCTCGCGACAGGACGGCTGACAGTCAAATATGACGAGAAACAAGCCTCTCTCACACAGATCATGGAGGCTGTCGACAGGGCAGGATATAAGGCCATTGATGATGAAAAGGAACGCAAAGCCACACGTTCAGAGCAGGAAAAACTTAAAAGCAGGCTGATCTGGTCTGCCGCATTCACTGTGCCGCTTCTGGTACTTACAATGACGCATATGGCCGGGGTCTCTCTGCCTCGTGCCATCTCCCCTGAGAACAGTCCGGTTGTCTTCGCCCTGCTCCAGCTGTTCCTGACAATACCAGTTATCGCTACAGGTTGGAACTTTTACCATACCGGCACAAAGACTCTCTCCAGGGGTAACCCAGGTATGGATACCCTTGTCGCCATGGGCACTGCTGCAGCATTCCTTTACAGCCTTTACGCGACGGTACGTATTATCGGAGGAGAAACTCAGTATGTTCATAATCTCTATTTCGAATCCGCTGCCGCCATCCTGACCCTTATCACAACAGGCAGGTATCTCGAAGCACGGTCAAAAGGCAGGGCAGGCAGTGCAATTCAGAAGCTGCTCACACTTGCTCCGCAGCTTGCCACCGTACGTCGCGACGGTAAAGAGAAGACTGTACCAGCCTCTAAGGTTGTGCCGGATGATCTCGTCATCGTACGGCCCGGAGAGCGTTTTCCGGTTGACGGAATAGTCCTGGAAGGTGAAACGACGGTTGATGAATCGATGCTCACCGGCGAGAGCACACCTGTTGAAAAGAGTATTGGTTCGGGGGTTACGGGTGCAAGCATCAACCTGCATGGGTCAGTCGTCTTCAGGGCTACCAGGGTAGGCAGCGAGACCACACTTGCACAGATTATAAAACTCGTTGAAGAGGCTCAGGGGTCGAAAGCCCCCATAGCCAGGCTGGCTGACAGGATCTCCGGCGTCTTCGTTCCCGTGGTGATGACGCTGGCAGTGCTCTCAGCGGGCGGATGGCTTATTGCCACAGGTGACTTTCGCCTGGCATTCACAATTCTTATCTCAGTACTTATCATCGCCTGCCCGTGTGCACTGGGCCTGGCAACACCAGTGGCAGTCATGGTTGGCACCGGCAGGGGCGCCGGGCAGGGCATACTGATAAAGAGCGGAGAAGCTCTCGAGACTGTGCGTAAAGCTACGATGATAGTATTTGACAAGACCGGAACCCTTACCACCGGCAAACCCGTTGTCACTGACATTATAGTGACAGGCTCCCTTGATGAGAAAAGCCTTCTTGCGCTGACGGCATCCGCTGAAAGGCGCTCGGAACACCCGGCAGGCAAGGCCGTGACAGCATATGCGGAACAGACCGGAGTGGCAAGCAATGATCCGGAGAGGTTCACAGCCATGCCTGGCTATGGCGTCGAGGCATTCACCGAAGGTCTCCATCTGCTGGCAGGAAGCAGAAGACTGATGGAAGAGAGAAAAATTGACCTGCAGGCAACTTTCAACACCGCAGTAAGGCTTTCCTCGGAAGGGAAAACATTGCTCTATGTTGCCGTGGACGGCAAATGCGAAGGTTTGATTGCCGTTGCTGACACGCTTCGCCAGGGGTCACGCGAAGCGGTGCAGGAACTGACCGCGATGGGTTATGAGGTGATGATGATTACCGGGGATAGCAATGCCACTGCGAGGCATATAGCAGGCGAGGCAGGTATTACTGGAGTAATAGCCGGACTGCTGCCCGGCGATAAGGCTGAAGAAATAAGAAAGCTTGGGCTTGAGGGCAAAACGGTCGTGATGGTCGGTGACGGAATCAATGACGCTCCTGCCCTTGCCGCAGCCGATGTTGGCATTGCAATAGGATCAGGGACTGATGTCGCAATGGAAGCCGCCGATATTGTACTTATTAAAAGTGATCTGCGTGACGTGGTCAGGACACTTAAACTCAGCAGGGCTACAATCCGCAATATAAGGCAAAACCTGTTCTGGGCATTTTTCTACAATATCCTGGGCATCCCGGTTGCAATGGGTGTGCTGCACCTCTTCGGCGGACCGCTGCTTAACCCGATGATCGCTGCAGCGGCAATGAGTTTCAGTTCCCTCTCCGTAGTATGGAATGCGCTGAGAATCAAAAACGTTAAGATTTAAGCAAAACTTCTCCTGATTTATTACTTCACCGGCAGGCTTTTTCGTGGTACAGGAATTAGACTGGGTGCAGTTCCGGGCATTTACCTGTAATTACTTTTTTCAGTCACTGCCCTCATCCTGTAAACCTTCTGAACATCGGTCAGCGGATCTTTGCACAGGTAAACCTTTAACCCTGATTCCCTGAAGTAAGGATCATGCACAGAACCAACCTCAGTTACACTTTCAAACAGTTCATGCATACCATTAATTTCGGGGCTCAGGTAAATCACCGGCCCGTCAGGAATTGTGTCCGGAGCCCAGAAGGTATAACTCTCGTGAAAAGTCATCGCTTCAGGCAGATCATGCTCCCTGCCATAAAAATTTATTGCCCCGGCATAACCATAGTTAGACTCTGCGTAGATAGTGCAGGACTCCCTCTGATCCATCGGAAGCATATAATATGCAGTGGCCGTGTATCCGGCCAGTTCTGACCACCCTGTCATGTCAGCATATACCTGTGACAATTCGTAAATCTTGCCGTCTTCCCATCTGAAAAAAGGATAGATCGTGAGAAATGCTGTCTTCTCACGGTATTCCGTGTATTTTTCAAAAGACAGCAGAGGCAACCCTGTCGGCAGGGCTGTCAATGACATTGCAATAACAAACACCATCAATGCATTCCTCAGAATGACAAGCTTTCCTTTCAGGTATTTTTCCATGGCATAACCTCCCGAGGCAAAAAGAAAGGGAATTATGCCGAGTGTATAATATCCTTTGCCGTTAAGCATCATGAAAAGCAGTATGGTCACAAGTGAAGCAATGCCGAAAAACCTGTATCTCCTTTCATCCCTGAGAAAAAGCAATGATACAAGCCCCGTGACCCAGACAACAGTGGAGGCAAGGTTAAGACTAAGGAGATCGGTAAGGAACAGAGCCGGGGTCATGCCTGTCAGCTGTGTCCTGCTCAGCTCGTCCATATGATTGACTACAGGCCAGTTATGAAGATACTGCCAGACCAGGTTCGGGGTGACGATGAGAACACCTGCCAGGATTGCTAAAAGAAAGTATCGCGTATTTAGAAACTTCCTGGACTGACCGGCTATAAATGCGATGAACAGTCCTGACATTAAAAAGAGGACGGAATATTTGAACATAAAAGAGATGCCCAGAACAATACCAGTCGGTATCCACAGTGCCGGCCTGTCTTCAGTGATCATCCTTAACAAAAACCACAGTACAAGGAGCCAGAGAAGATGTTCAAATACGTTCGGGGTAAAAAGAGTGTCAAAAAGCAGAAAACCGGGTGACAACAAAAAAGAGACCGAGGCAATGACAAGTGCAGGAATGCCGGCACCCATTTTCTTTATGATTTTTGCCATGATGAGAATAGTCATGGCGCCTGCCAGGGCAGGAAAAAGCCTGATACCGGAAACGGAATAGCCGAACAGCATTTTTGCAATAAATGCAACGAAAGCCGTCATGGGAGGTACAGTGGCATAACCAAAACTCAGATGCCCGGCCATGTTGAAGTAGAGTAGCTCATCCCTGTGAAGTTCGTAGTCCGAATTTGTAAGCAGATGCATACTGATCTTCATTATTATGAAGAGGAGTGTTACCTGATCATATTTATTAAGTAATAATGCTTTCATGACTTTCTTAATTAGGTATTGTTTGACATACGCTGGAAGACACATGTAACAGCGTTCCCGATGATCATGAGAAGAGCTTCTTTTCAATTATCCCCTGAAGCCATGGTACAAAACAGCCGTTGTCAGGGCAGCTTTGTATCTCCTCAAAGGCAACCAGGAATGATTCCTGCATTACCTCCTCCGCTTTTGCAGGGTCATTTATTACATAGAAGCAGATATTATACATCACCTTGTAATAAAGTTTATAAATCTGCAACTGTGCCTTCTGGTCACCCTTCTTGCAGGCTTCAACAAGATCATAAACCGGGGTGGCAGATGCCGGGAGTAAATCAGTTGTAAATGGTTTCATCGCTTTGCAGTTTTGGTTTGATGGATCAAAACTACAGTCAGGGGTCACCTTATAAAGAACGTGCCGGTAAGGATGATGTACATCCCTATCGGCATGATCCGGCAACACCCATTACATAACTTAATATCAGGATGTTACTGATTTACGAAATTCCGAAGGAGTTTTGCCTGTAAGTTTTTTAAACGAGTTGTTAAAGGCTGTTTTGGAGTTATATCCCACCATTTCCGAGATCTCCTCTATTGTCAGCCTGCCCTTTTTGTCTTCCAGAAGAAGCTTTTTTGCCTTCTCTATCCGGTATGATGCCAGAAGCTCGAAAAAGTTTTTTTCAAGCTTCTCATTAATGACCTGAGAGACATGATGAGGGCTTTCGCCGGTTCTCCTTGCCAGGTCCGACAGCGAAGCCAGGTTATCGGAAAAATATTCCTGCTTCTCAAATTCATTGAGGATACTGTTCAGTATTCTCTGCTTAACCTGTTCATTCAGTGACGATTTCCGGTATTTCTCCATTGAGAGATCCATAAATGAACGGGTTCGGTCAAAATAAGTCGAATCATTCATGACCCTCAGTGTGGTCAGAAGTGTAAAAACAGAAACATACAGACCTATAAAATAATCACCAAGGTCAGCCTGAAATTTTATCTTGACGATAATGAAAATTGTCATAATTGCTGCAACATGAAAAACCATGTTCCTGAGCGATCTGAGCATCTCATCATCAGTCCTTAATATTGATTTGCCCTCCTGTGCCGATTTCCTCCGGAGAGCTGAAAAAGAGACCAGCACATAGAATAATATCTGGCCTGCCGTGACAACATTCAGGTATCTCTTAATGTTCAGAGGATCATTTGATATGATTGGCTTTACGTCAAGAAGAGGCCAGTCAGGATGATAACTGTTGACAAAAGAATTGTATTTGAACTCATTCGTCTGGATAATATCGAAAAATATGTAGAACAGATAAAAAATGAAAAGGACAAAATGCTTCCATTCTCCCTTATTGTCTGAAGGTTCGATACTCCTTCTGATGAACAGATAGAGTAACGGTCCGATTACAAGATTCAACGGTTCTGTCGTATTTGTAACCGGAAGCAACCTGACAATATAGCCGGTGATATTAAGGAATTGCTCGAAAATGCATAATGAAAGTGACAGTAGCATTAATCCCTGGTATCTGTTGGCCTTTATGTTGGCAGAGGATTTGAAAATGAAGAAAAATGAAAGCAGAAATCCCAGGAAAACGCCAAGGAAAATAAAAACAGATAAAAGGTCAATATTGACTTCGGTGTTCATGAATCAAAACTAATGAACTTTTCAATACGATCTGACAGCTGGCAATAGTCGGAACTGAATAACTGAGTCCCTTGCGGGACTCTTATTTTTTCTCCTCTACTGCCTGCTGCCTATTGCCTATTGACTGATCTGTACTAACTTTAACCTTTCGCCTTTAACTTATATCCTTGCACCTCAGCATAATCATACCGGTTTACAACGAGGCTGATGTCATAACTACGACACTCGGCAGGCTTGGCGGTATCTCAATGCCTGAATTTGTGGAAAGCATTGAGGTTATAATTGCCGATGACTGTTCAACCGACAGATCAGCTGAACTGGTTGCAGAATATAAGTCAGCTGGTCCTGAAACAAAACTCATCAGACTCAACGCCAACAGCGGGAAGGGTGCTGCAGTTGCAGCAGGTGTAAAAGTTTCAACAGGTGATACAATAGTTATCCAGGATGCTGATCTTGAGCTTGATCCTGCTGATATTCCCGCTTTGCTGGAAATTATGCACCGCGAAAATCTCGATATTGTCAGCGGCACGCGTTTCAGGTCAGGGCAGAAATACCCTGTTTATGCCTGGCCGGCCATAATTGCGAACAGAACCTTTTCATTTGTTACATCGCTGATCACAGGAAGGCAAATAACTGACCTTACATGCGGATACAAAGCTTTCACGAAAAGCCTTTTCGAACGACTGAATTTGCGGGAGAAACGGTTCGGATTTGAGACGGAGCTGACGATCCGGTCTCTTAATGACAGATCTGCTGCATACGGTGAATGCGATGTAAGTTACCTCCCGAGAAGAAAAACCGAAGGCAAGAAATTCAGGATGAGTGACGGCTCCGGCATACTGTACAAGATACTTGGGTATGGGTTGGCAGGGAAAAAATGGCTTTCAGCTGTCACCGTGGCCTTAATAATAACATTCATGACCGTCAACATGCTGAATGTAAAACACTGGAAGGAAGAGCAGCGGGTCATTGAGTGGGATGCCATCTCCTACTACGCTTACCTGCCGGCAGCTTTTATCTATAACGATCTTTCGCTGAGCTTTACGGACGGATACGATGGTCCTCACAAGTTCCTCTTCTGGCCGGAAAAAGGTCCTGACGGAAGATACCTCATAAAGACGACAATGGGACTGTCCGTGATGTGGCTGCCTTTCTTCATTGCAGGGCACATCACAGCCCTTATAACCGGCGCCGATGCAGGTGGTTACTCCGAGCCTTACAAATTCTTTCTTCTCATAAGCGCACTTTTCTACCTGCTCACCGGATTAATATACCTCAGACGGATCCTGGTCACTCATTATTCAGATAAAGTGGCATCACTTGTACTGGCAGGATTTGCCTTCGGCACAAACCTCTACTGGTACACACTCTTCCAGGGAACGATGGCACACGTTTATTCGTTTGCCCTCATCAGTGCATTTGTATGGTACACGATGCAATGGCATGCGGCACGGAGCATGCGGCAAGGGGCATGGGGCAAGGGGCATGGGGCAAGGAGTACGGAGCATGTTGACGATCCGCCGGATGGCGGAGAGGCAATCCCGCGAAGCGGGAGGGCATGGAGCGGAGTGCGTTTGGGGTTGCTGCTTGGATTGATATCCCTGGTCAGGCCGACAAACACTATCATCGTAATATTCTTTCTTTTTTACGGGGTGATCACGGGAAGGGATCTGGCCACCAGACTTAAAAACCTGGCGGCAAATTACAGATACCTGCTGCCGATGGTTCTGGCGGCTTTGCTGGTGTGGGTGCCACAGATGATATACTGGAAGGAGATGACCGGCCACTGGCTCTATTTCTCTTACGGCAGTGACGAGCGGTTCTTCTTCGGTGACCCGGCAATAATCAAAGGCCTCTTCAGCTGGCGCAAGGGTCTTTTCATATACACCCCCCTCCTGCTCTTCGCATTCGCAGGGATCATAAGTCTGTGGCGCAACCGCTCGCCTCACGCACTGCCGGTGACATTATTTGTACCCCTGAACATCTACGTAATATTTTCATGGTGGTGCTGGTGGTACGGTGGCGGCTTCGGCCAGCGGGCGTTCATTGACAGCTATGCACTGATGGCTGTTGCAGCCGCCGCATTGCTGGCTTATGCTTTCTCTTCAGGAAAGAAATGGCTCAGATCCGGAATTATCACAGCTTATTTTATGCTGATGTCGCTTGGAATATTCAATAATATCCAGTACTACAACGGAGCAATACACTGGGAATCAATGACAAAAGCTGCGTACTGGGATTCTTTCGGCCGCATCAGGCCGTCAGCGGAGTTCAATGACCTCCTTGATGCCCCTGACTACGAGGCAGCAAGAGCCGGGAAGGATAGATAAATTACTAAACCTTAATCCAGGATACGGACTTCATGCGTCAGAACGACTTGCGCCTTCCTGTAAACAGCTGATACACCGCAATATCTCTCCATAGAAAGTGAGATAGCTTTTTCTATCTTCTCCAGGTCGAGATCCTTACCCCGGAGCTCATAAATGATATGCATTTTAACATAGGAATTCGGATGTTCATCCTCGGTGTCACCCTCAACAATGATGTTGAAATATTCAAGTTCCTGCCTCATTTTTTTCAGTAATGAGACCAGATCAAGTCCCGTGCATCCTGCCAGGGCCGCAAGCATAAGTGGTTTCGGCCTGGGACCTGCATCTTCACCTCCGGATCCTTCCGGAAGATCCATTGTCAGATGATGTCCGTTCACCACTGCGTCGAACTTCATCTTACCCTGCCATTTTGCTTCTATAGTATGTTTCATATTTCTATATTTTGTTGCAAAGAAATAAAAAATGCACCAATCCTTTGATACCGACAACCACCCCCCTGTCCGTCAGGTGACGCACAGGACCCCTCCCCGTTCCGCCTGGCGGCATCTCGGTGCAGGTCCTCACTGAGGAGGGTGAGTATTTTCATTTATTGAATTTTATCTGCAGAAGGTTATAATCTGATCACCTGCACCGGAAGGTTTAATCCCTCAAGATGAAGAACCAGCGGAGTGCTTTTATTCTCCTCAGTCAGCATGGAGGTATCGACGATGATGCTCTTCTTTTCACCTGGCAGCAGGACAATATAGTTATCGTCAAAGAACACAGGGGTGACAATCTCCCTGTCGGTGGTTCTGATAACCTTCATCCGCACAAAGAGAGCCGCCACAGTGCCGCTGTTTGCAAGATCGACTGTGAATTTTCCGTTACTGCTCTTCATCATCTGTCCGACAATCCTGGCCTCAGGAAGCTCAGTGATGGCAGTCCACTCATCATTATAAGGTATCCAGTAAGTGTTGTCATCCATCGGGAGCCCGGTGGAGACATATGTGATTCTCAGCCTCAGTATATGTATCTTAGCGGGAGTACCCCGCAGGTCAATATCCCACAGCTTAACGATGCTGTTGGCCGGTACACTGCCGTCCTGAGATTTTTTCCATATCTGGCTGCCATTCTCATCAGCAAGCAGGGCCTCCAGCCTGATGCCCTTGCGTTCCTTTGGTGTGGAATTGACAATATAAACTGCTGAGTCAGCAGGATTAAACTGAAGATGTATCGGCGCTGCAGCATGCTTAAAACCGTAAAATCCTGCGTTCTGGTCAAGAAACCAGTCGTAGAACTGTCCTTTAAGCGCCGGCCACGGGTTCTGGCTCTTCCATACCAGAACGCCTGTGTACCAGTCCCACATATGGGAGTTATGTCCTTCAATCAGTGAACGGTACTGTTCATACCCGGCAACCTGCGCCTTTGTGACAAAGTCTTTCAGGTCTTTCACCTCCCCCATCCTGCTTATCATGTCGCCGTAACCCAGGTACTTGTGATATTTCCAGACTTCATTGACTGTATCCCCGGAAGGAGGAACAAGGTCCTTTTCATCCATGATCTTTTTCAGCGTTTCAATGTTGGGCATGCCCACCGATCCTATCTCAGGATTGAAGGAAAATCCTTTTTCCGTGAAGAACCAGAGCGGTTCCTGGATTTTATAAGGACCGTCGGCAGTGCCGCCTTTGGTGTTCCTGAGCAGGTCAGGCGATGTTGATTCGTCAAGATATACCCAAAGTCCGCCGAGGTCATCGACAACCTTCTTCACCCCCGGGGCAATTCCGGGCGGTGGTGGAAACTCATTACCGCCGCAGATGAGAAACAGCGACGGGTGATTGCGGAGCATCATGAGCTGATCTTCGAGCGATCTTAAAAACAGAGAATCGTCATCGGGGTACTCGCGCCTGATCTCCTGCGTCTCAGCTTTTGACGGATCAGGCCATCTTCCGTTGCAGTCGCCGGTGATCCATAAATCCTGCCACACCAGGATGCCATTTCTGTCGCAGGCATCATAAAAATCAGGCCTTTCGGTTATCGATCCTCCCCACACCCTGATCATGTTCATATTCATCTCGGCATGCATCTTCACCTCGGCTTCATACCTCTCCGGGCTCAGGCGCAGTAAAGCATCCGATGCTATCCAGTTGGCGCCCCTGATAAACAGCTTCTGCCCGTTGACAGTAAAGACCCGTGAACCTGATTTTTCGTCGAAATAGCTGCCTGCTTCCCTGAGACCAAACATAAAGTCTTCCCTGTCAAGGTCGCCCTCTTCCTTCGTCTCGAAGGTAAGGACGACAGGGTAAAGTGCAGGCTGTCCGATTCCGTTCGGCCACCAGAGGCGGGGATCTGTCACCTTCACCTCATTGAAGATCACTGAAACAGTCGAAAAAGGTTCCAGTTTTAATTTCTTTTTTTCCTTGCGGCTTAGGAATAAAACAGTTGCATCACCCTCAATAGTCTTGTTTGTAGGGTTCTCGATCTCTGCAGAGAAAGTTACAAAGGCAGGCTCCTGCAGTTCACCCGGAAGGCGGGCACCCGGCACACGTGTTCTGGCAAAGGCGTTCCGGATATCCACATCACCGGTGACCTCTATCGTAACCTTATCCCAGATACCGGTGTTACGGTCCCTGACTGGCTGAACCCAGTCCCACCCCGCCGTAAACTGCATTGTCGCATCACGCCCTATCATCCCGTCGCCTCCCTGGCCTCCGTTAGGATTGCCCGGGTTGGCCGGAGGTTCCACAAGGACAGCCAGACGGTTTGAACCGGTCCTGTTAAGATAAGGAGTGATATTGTATTTCTCCCGGAGGAACATGCCCTCATGCCTCTTATCGTTAATATGTTTTCCGTTAAGATAGATCTCAGCGAAATAATTTATACCCCTGAAATTAAGCCATACCTGCTTTGTGGAATCGAGACTCTCGGTAGAAAACCTGGTGAAGAACCAGTAGGTGTAATAATCTCTGCCTTCAGTATAAACATCGGGTATTGTTGCGTTATTCAATCCAAAATAAGGGTCTGGCATCACCTTGTTATTGATCAGCGAAGTGAGCACCGTGCCCGGCACGGTGGCAACCAGCCAGCCCGCCATATCAGTCTCGCTCATTGTCAGCTGTGATCCGTCCACCGTAACGTCTGAGGCTTTCTTCATCCTCCACCCTCCCGTAAGAGGTATCTCCTGCGCGGTCACAACCAAACAACTCAAGGCTAATGCGCTGAATATTAATAACTTCTTCATTTTATTCAGTGATTACAAACAAGTAGGGCAAGTTATTAAAATATTCTTTACATTGCAGATTCTATCTTTTTGCAGATGCTGCCCGCCGGGGAGAGAGAATATGAAAGGCTTTTTGTGCTTGTGCTGACACAGCACCGGCGTTGGGGTTCCGTTTTGCTGCCCTATATTATTGAGCGGATACCTGGTGCCGCCTATTACCGCATGACCGAACCGTTGTCGCCCCATCCCGACAGGGTGACACTTTCTCAGCTTGACAATGAAGAAAGTGAGCTGGTGAGGCTGATAAATGAATACTCCGACCGTAACCTCTTCAAGCTCTTCTCCAGGCACCGTGATGCGAGGGAATTCGTTGAGAAGGTCACTGACGCTGAGTTTGAACAGCTCATCAAGCCATTTATTGAGTCACGTATTCATCACAGCCTGCATATTGCACAGAATGAAGAGATACCGGTTTACCTTCAAAAAACAAAAATTACGAGCCTCCATCCGGAAGACAGGCTGGTCATAGCCCGTGAACCCGCTTTGCCCGTATTCAGTTTCAACCGGTACGCTGAAGGCAGCAGCTACTGCCTGTTCATCGAAGAGGCGGGCAAGCCATTAGACCTACGTAAATCATCCGTTGAGATTCTCTCGAACAAACCTTGTGTCATAAGGGTAAACCACTTCATTTATTTCGTCTCCGACATTGAAGGCACGAAACTAAAGCCTTTCCTCACACGGAGCAGCATCACAATCAATCCTTCAACTGAAGAAAAGTACTTCAGCACATTTGTCCTATCGGTTATTAATGACCACAAAGTCACCGGCAAGGGTTTCGTCATTGAGCAGGGGGAGGCTGTCAGACAGGCATACCTTACAATTGAAAAGGGCATCAGGGGTCTTCCCGTTGCCATCCTGAAGTTCAGGTATGATGACCGTGATGTCTTCTTCCCTGAGGATATGACACATTTCACGTCATTCATGAACGATGGCGGAAGGTTCATCTTCCAGAGAAAAGAGCGTGACCGCGACTGGGAGAAGAGGTGCATGAAGGCGCTGGATGATGCAGGGCTTTTTTCGGAAGACGGTATAAATTTCATGACGCCGGGTACCAAGGAAGGTAACGGTGATGCCATTTACGATCTTATCGAGACCGTGGCCATAAACAGGAAAAGGCTTACTGATGCCGGCCTCGTGCTCCGTACTGGCAGCCTTGGCAGTCCCTACAGCCTTGAGCCCGTCGAAATAAAGCTGAGCCATCAGCTTGTCAACGACTGGTTTGACCTGAAAGCTGTCGTACAGATTGGCCAGTACAGTATTCCCTTCACGCGACTCAGAAAAAATATCCTGGATGGTATACGCGAGTACCCTTTGCCTGACGGAACGGTGGCGGTGCTCCCGGAAGAGTGGTTTACACGCTACCGGAGCCTTTTTGAGATGGGCAGGGACAACGAGGAGAGCCTGATGGTGCACAAGCAGCACTTCGGCCTCATCAGCGAGGTGATGTCCGGTGCCGGTTGTGACATATGCCTTAAGCTGGAAAAGCTCAATGTTCCCGAAGAGCTTCCGGTCCTCTCCTCACCTGAAGGATTGCGTACCGAGATGCGTCCCTATCAGATCGAAGGGCTGAGCTGGCTTCATTTTCTGCAGACGAATAATCTCGGCGGCTGTCTTGCCGATGACATGGGCCTCGGCAAGACTGTTCAGACCCTGGCTCTCCTGCAATGGAACAAGGAGTACAGGCAGGGTACGGAGGAAATGAAAAACGACGGCCAGATGACAATCTTCGGCAGCGGAAGCGGAAGCGGAAGCGGAGGCAGCACCACCTCGCTCATAATTGTTCCTGCCTCACTGAGTCATAACTGGTACAACGAAATTGCAAAATTCTGCCCCTCCCTGAAAGCCCTGATCCATCACGGTACCGGCAGGCTCAAGTCTGCATCGCACTTTTCAAAATACGACATCGTTATTTCAAGCTACCATACGGTGCGGCAGGACATACAGTTTTTTACCGCGATGACCTTCTTCTATATTGTCCTGGACGAGAGCCAGCATATAAAAAACCCGTCCTCAAATATTTACAGGGCAGTGATGCAGCTGAAGGGCGAACACAGGCTGGTGCTCACCGGTACGCCAGTTGAGAATTCACTCACCGACCTGTGGACCCAGCTTAGCTTCGTCAATCCCGGCCTTCTTGGCTCACTTGCCTTCTTCAAGAGGGAATTCGCAAGTCCCATTGAAAAGAATAACGAAGAGGACAAGGAAAAGAGACTGCGGAAGATCATACAGCCCTTCATCATGAGGAGGACCAAGGAAATGGTTGTCAGGGAGCTTCCCCCTGTCACGGAACAGGTAGTCCACTGCGATATGTCTGAAGAGCAATCGGCGATTTATGAGAGGGAAAAATCTGCTGTGCGCAACAGCATACTCGAGAATATTGAAAGCGTGGGCGTGGAGAAGTCGGCAATCATTGTACTGCAGGGACTGATGCGGCTGAGGCAGATTGCAAACCATCCGCTCCTTACCGATGAGACCTATGACGGAGGATCAGGCAAGTTTGACACTGTGACGCGTAATATCGAGAGTGTCATTTCAGAAGGACATAAGATACTCATCTTCTCATCGTTCGTAAAGCATCTTGAACTGTTCCCCGGGTGGCTGACCAAAAACGGCATCGGGTATTCAATGCTGACAGGTTCCACGCAGAACCGTGAGAAAGTCATCAACCGTTTCAGGAAAGATGACACGATCAAGGTCTTTCTCATCTCGCTCAAGGCAGGAGGTGTGGGACTGAACCTGACCGAGGCTGATTATGTTTTCATTCTTGACCCGTGGTGGAACCCTGCATCGGAAATACAGGCCCTCAGCCGGGCACACAGGATAGGCCAGGAAAAAAGAGTGTTTGTCTACCGATATATTTCCGGTGACACAATTGAAGAAAAGATACAGCATCTCCAGGAAAAAAAATCGAAGCTTGCCGAGACCTTTGTGGAATTGAGCAACCCGTTCGGTGAGCTTGACATCAGGGGGATGCTTGAGATACTGAACTGAATTTTTATCTTTACGGATCCATTAAAACCAGATACAATGAATGATTACCGGACCCATCCCCTGGCAGGAGCAACCGACCTTGACAGTGCCATGTCAAAACTGTGGGCCTTTTACAAAAAGTATTTCGTTGGCATGTATATAATATCCGTGTTGATGGGACTCCTCTCCGGAATTATAAGTTCCGGATTCGATATGTCATCGCTCTACTCTGGTTATACAGGTGACCCACAGCAGGTCCTTGAAATGATGAAGGGCATGGTGGTACCTTACTCGCTGCTCCTGGTGGTAACATTTGTATTCGGGGTATTGCTTCACGCGTGGATCCTTGAAAGACCTCTCGGTCAGGAAAATACAATATTTAAAATGCTGAGGAGCAGTCTGGTTGCCCTTGTTCCTGTTCTTATCGTCATCATCGTATTCGGCATTGCCGGCGCCATGCTGACAACAATCGGGCTTGTCTTGCTTGTTCTGCCAGGGCTCTTCGCCGTGTTATATGTCTCCACAGTTGCCATGTTTTCGCTTCCTGTAACCCTGATCGAGACCCGCAATCCGGGATCAATAATATCAAGGTCGTTAAGTCTTGCCCACAATAAACTATGGCCGAATATTGCGTGGGTTCTTGTGCTGGCACTGATTGTAATTGTTATCGCCATCGTGATAGGCGGCCTTGTGATGTTGCCATTCTCCGGCACTTTCATCAAGGCGCTTTCCGACCCGGGAGATGCCACAGCCATGCTTGAGATGGCAAAGAACCCGTTGTATATCGGGCTCAGCGCATTTGCGACCGCACTCGTGACTCCGGTATTCCCCATACTGGCATTCATCATGTACTTCAGCAACAGTGAGGAAGACCTGGCTGTTACTGTAGCATCTGAAGATGAAAACAGAGTAAGGGTGGAAGATCTCTATCCGAAGATGCCGGATAATCAGTAAGCGGTATTATTTTACCGGCAAAAACAAAGAACCCCCGCCTGTGCGAGGGTTCTTTGTTTTATATTTCAATAAGATTCTCTTTGTACGTAATGGGTATGAAGCAGCTCGTGTGACTTATGTCCGTTCGGTTCTACAAGAAACTCCTTATAGATTGCGACTACCTCAGGGTTCTCATGAGACTTTCTGACGGGCATGCCGGTGTCTTCCATATAGATGGCCTCCATACGCTTCTTCCTGATATCCATGTTTGTTGGAATAGGCTGGCCGCCGCCTCCGATGCATCCGCCTGGGCAGGCCATGATCTCAATGAAGTGGTATGAAGCCTTGCCGGTACTGACCGCTTTGGTAAGCTTATTCGCATTCACCAGTCCGTGTGCGATAGCCACCTTCAGTTCAGCGCCTTCCAGGAATTTCCATTCCGCCTTTGTGCCCTCAATCTTAATGGTAGCCTCCTTTACCCCTTCCATGCCGCGCACGGGCATGATATCGAGGTTCTTGAACGGGACACTTCTCCCTGTCACAATCTCGTATGCCGTGCGCAGGGCAGCTTCCATCACGCCGCCTGTGGCTCCGAAAATGACTGCAGCACCGGTGGAAGCACCCATAAATGAATCATATGTGCTCTCCTCAAGGGTGCGGAAATCAATCCCTGCCTGCCTGATCATCACTGCCAGCTCACGTGTTGTAAGAACGAAGTCAATGTCCTTATAGCCGCTCGACCTCATCTCCGGCCTGTCAGCCTCATATTTCTTGGCCGTGCATGGCATTATGGATACAGAGACCACCTTTGACGGGTCAATATTGCGTTTCTGTGCGTAGAATGTTTTTGCCAGGGCTCCGAACATCTGCTGCGGTGATTTGCATGTCGAAAGGTTCGGCAGCATGTGCGGGTACTTATGTTCAATGAACTTTATCCATCCCGGTGAACATGAAGTGAACATTGGAAGCGCAAGCTTCTTGTCGCCTTCAACCAGCACCTTCTTCAGCCTGGTAAGCAACTCAGTACCCTCCTCAATGATTGTCAGGTCGGCAGTGAAATCAGTATCCAGCACCGAGTCAAAACCCAGCTGCCGCAGTGCGCTGACCATTTTGCCCGTCACCCTCTGTCCCGGGTCATAACCCAGATCCTCACCCAGGGCTACCCTTACTGCCGGGGCTGTCTGTACAACCACATGCTTGTCAGGATCATAAATAGCATCCCACACCTGATCGATATAGGTTTTTTCAGTCAGCGCCCCCGTCGGACAGCGGTTCACGCATTGTCCGCAGTTGGTACAAACTACATGGCTCATAGGCCTGTCATGAAACGAGGATATCTTCTGTTTCGCACCTTTGTTAGCCACAGCAATAGCAGATACATACTGCAGCTGGGAACAGGTTCTCACACACCGCTGGCACCTGATGCATTTGCTGTCATCCTTGGTGAATGACGGTGATGATCTGTCAATATTGTAAGAATGGCCCGCAACCAGGTCGAGGAAAATATGCTCGCCGAAAGAATATTCGTTTGCCAGTGTCTGCAGCTCGCAGTTCTGGTTCTTATAGCACTTGGTGCAGTCTGCACGGTGTTCTGACAGGAGCAGTTCAACAATATGCTTGCGTGCGTTTCTTACTTTGAGTGAGTTTGTAAAGATCTCCATCCCCTCCGAGGCGGGCGTTGCACATGAGGCAATCAGTGTGCGGGCGCCTTTCTGTTCCACCACACAGACGCGGCAGTTGCCTGCGACGCACAGATCCTGATGATTGCAGAGCGTGGGTATGTTGAGGCCCAAACTTTTAGCAGCATCCAGTACTGTTGTTCCTTCTTTTACCTGAACCTGATGGTCGTTTATCTTAAGTGTTATCATAGTCTTCCGTTCTTTTTTAATAAATAACCTCTTCCCTGAAATTCTCAACTATCGATTTGAAGGCATTGCCGACCGACTGGCCAAGGCCGCATTTTGATGCCACCTTCATTGTGTCAGCGAGTTTTACCAGCTCATTCAGATATGTTGATTTTGCTTCGCCTTTTTTGACTTTCTCAATACCCAGGAGCAGTTGCTGGCAGCCGACACGGCACGGAGTACACTGGCCGCATGATTCTTCTGTAAAGAACTCAAGGTAATTGTGAAGCACGTTGTACATTGAACGTGAGCTGTTGAAAAGTTTCATGGATCCGCCCGTCGGAACGCCTTCAAAACCTATTATCGTCTCTCCGAATTTCTTCCTGGGGACACAGAACCCTGACGCACCTCCTACCTGCACAGCCTTGGTATCGCCGTCGCCAAATTCATTCACGAACTCCTGAACGCCCATGCCCAGCTCCAGCTCGAAGATACCCGGGATGGGCGTGTCTCCGGAGATGGAGAATACCTTTGATCCGCGTGAGTCTTTCGTACCTAGTTTAACATATTCGGCACCGCCCATCTTCATGATCATCATGGCTGTGACAAGTGTCTCCACGTTGTTTATCGAGGTTGGTTTGTAGAATACCCCGCTTGTTGTGGGATAGGGTGGTTTGTTGCGTGGTTCACCGCGAAAGCCTTCGATCAACTCAAAGAGAGCGCTCTCTTCACCGCAGATGTATGCTCCGCTGCCCATACGGTATTCAATATTAAAATCGTATCCTATTTCCCTGATCAGCTTATGAAACTTATGAAGCTCCACATAAAGCTGCGGTAAAAGGAATCTGTACTCGCCACGCAGATAGATAAATCCCTTTTTAGCACCCATGGCTTTACCTGCAATGGCCATACCACCGTATACCTTGTAGGAAACCTTGTCAAGTATCTCACGGTCCTTGAATGTGCCGGGCTCACCCTCGTCAGCGTTGCAGACGATATATTTTTCAGGTTCTTTCTCAGCGGCAGTATATTTCCACTTCAATCCGGTCGGAAAACCTGCACCTCCGCGGCCTTTCAGTCCTGAATCAAGGATCTGCTGAATTATTTCCTCGCTTGTCATGGCGAAAGCCTTTGTCAGTACCTCCCTGGCATCAATACTTTCAAATATGAGGTCTACCTTGCTAAGTCCTTTGTTTTTCATCTCTTTCTCTCTGAGTTATTTACGCATATAACCTTTTATCACATCAATAACCGTTTCAGGGGTCAGGTCAGTGTACGGCATGTCATTGATAAGGATCGCCGGAGCTTTGTGACACCACCCGATGCAGTTTGTCTCGAGCAGCGTGAACATCTTGTCAGGGGTGGTCTCGCCAACCTTAATCTTAAGTATATCCTCGATGGAGTTGATTATATCATTCTTCCCCTTCATTGAGCATGTTATTGTTTTGCAGACCCTGATGATATTTTTGCCTCTGGGTACCGTGTCAAGGAACGTGTAAAATGAAGCTGTCCCGTAAACTTCAGCTGCCGAGATATCAAGCTCGGTTGCTACTTCTACCATTGCTTCATCAGTCAGGTAGTTATGCTTCCTGACAATATCCTGAAGGATCGGCATCAGGCTCTCTCTCTTCCGGCCGTGTTTTTCGGCCAGATCTTTTACAAGATTACCGGTATTATACATTTCTGTTTAATTTTTAATAATTTATTTCTTGTGGGATTTCTTATTTTTTCGGCTGTGAAAATAATAACAATACACTACCAAAAACATTACTTATATCATGTTTATTGTTAAGAAATGAACAAATATACGAGTGCAGCAGGGTGCACAAAATGTGTACGCATCAGCCTGCGGGGGAAGATTTGATCTGATACTCAAGCCATTCAAACCAGCCTGGCAGTCCGTCACCTTTGGTGGCGGAGATCCTGAAGAGAGGCACCCGCGGATTGATGGCTGACAGGTCTTTTATAAATGCCTCAATATTAAAATCCGTATAAGGGATCAGGTCAGTCTTGTTCAGGATTACCGCCCCTGCTTCACTGAACAGAAGGGGGTACTTGGCCGGCTTGTCATCTCCCTCGGCAGTGCTTACAACAGCCAGTTTGAACTCCTCTCCAAGATCGAACGATGAAGGGCATATTAAATTTCCCACATTCTCCACAAACAGTATATCAAGCCTGTCAAGATCAAATGCTCCGAGTGCTTTGGATATGCTGTGAGAGTCCAGATGGCATCCCCCTTCAGTATTTATCACCACTATGGGTATATCATATTTCTTCAGTCTTTGCGCATCACGGTCAGTGGTGACGTCGCCCTCTATAACGCCGATACTGAACTTCTCTCCCAGGGCTTCGCAGGTCCGCTCCAGCAAGGTTGTTTTTCCCGCGCCGGGTGAGCTTATTATGTTTACCATCTTCACTCCTTTTTCCCTGAGCAGGTTTCTGACCTCATCAGCTTTGTTCTGATTCCTGTCAAGAATATTTTTCATGATCCTGATTTCCATAGTCATTCTCCTTCTATACTTTTTATAAATAATTCTTTCCCGTGCACGACAGTAATTTCAAAAGATCCGCAACGGCGGCATGAAGAGGAATTTTCCGCCGGGGTATATTCCGCTCCGCATGAGAGGCATTTCATTTCCAGGGGAATGATCTCAATGCTCAGAGCGGCTTCCGCTGCAACTGTATCCCTCACGGCCTCCCTGAAAGCGAACTCAAATATATCAGGGATTACCTGCACAAGCTGCCCGAAGCAGACATTCACCCTCTCAACAGCCGACAGCCCGGCTTCCCTGGCCTTATCAACGACGATAACAGACAGCTCTTCTGCAATTTTTATCTCATGCATCTCATTTGTTTCAGCATATTCTCGGCAGGAGGAGTCCTGATGGCATATCCAGAAAGCGTCTTCCTCCCGTTGAACTGTTTACTATTACCCTGCCCGGTTTTTCGGCGGTTATCTCCCCTATCACTGAAGAATCTCTTCCGGCGGGATCGGAACGCATCACATTCAATATTTTCTGAGCCTCCTCTGCTGCTGCTGCAATGACCACCCTGCCCTCACTGGCAAGGGTGAGAGGGTCAAAGCCCAGTATCTCGCACAGACCTCTGACCGGTTCCCTGAACGGCACCAGGGCCTCATCAATGGTTATACCGCATGAAACCATCCCGGCAAGTTCGTTAAGTGCTGCAGCAAGGCCGCCCCGGGTCAGGTCCCTCATAAAATGAACACCCGGGGAGTGGTCCAGGACTTTTTTTATCAGATGGTTCAGTGAGGCGCAGTCGGATGTCAGCGGAGCATCAAATGAAAGTTGCCTGCGTGATGCGATTATTGTCACTTCATGATTTCCGGGCGGGCCGTTTATGATCAGCCTGTCACCTGCCCTTATGTGTTCTCCGCTGCTTATATGTAAATGATCGTTCCTGAGTATTCCCACCCCGGTTGTAGTGATGAAGATCCTGTCGCAATGACCCTTTTCAACTACCTTGGTATCTCCGGTCACAATCTTCACTCCTGCTGTCTCAGCCTCACCGGCCATCGATGCGGCTATCTTTTCCAGGTCGCTGATCTCAAAACCTTCTTCCAGAATAAAAGATGCGGCAATATATGCAGGGTCAGCACCTGATACTGCCAGGTCATTGACAGTGCCGCAAATGGCCAGCTTTCCGATATTCCCTCCGGGAAAAAAGACCGGATTTATCACGTACAAATCAGTTGTGAATGCGATCATTCCGGAGGGAACGGAAAGCAGTGCCGAATCTGTCATCGGGCCTGTCATTCCGAAGTGTTTTGCAAAGACACTGCGTATGAGATCGTGTGTCTGCCTGCCTCCGCTGCCATGACTTAAAGTAATCTTATCATTCATGCAGGTGATATTTATACCAGGTGTTGCATGCACCTTCAGCCGATACCATACATGCTCCCGACGGACGGTCAGGCGTGCAGACCGATGCAAACAGCGTGCATTCGGCAGGCGTACTGATACCTCTGAGGATGTCCCCGCAGATGCACATCGTGTCAGGCTCATTATGATCCGCTTCCATACCGAATGAAACACCGGCGTCAAAGCTTTTATACTTGTCACGAAGCTGCAGTCCGCCTGAAGCAATAATTCCCAATCCCCTCCACGCGGCATCACACGGCTCAAAAACTTCATTCATATATTTCTGTGCCTTTATGTTGCCGGTGCGGGTCACTGCCCTGTTGTACTGTATCTCCACCCCGGGATCGTGATTGCTGACCTGCCTGATGAGCATAAGTATTGAAGAGAGGATATCAGTGGGCTCAAATCCTGTTATCACACTGGCAAGTCCGTATTTCCGGGGTATGAACTCAAAGGCTGATGATCCTGTTATCACTGAGACATGACCGGGGCAGATGAAACCGTCAATCTTAGATCCCCCCCTTATTATCTCCTCCATTGCAGGAGGCATCACCTTATGGGCATTCAGGACGAAGAAGTTATCTGCGCCCTCCTCTTCTGCCTTCATAACTGTCACTGCTGTTCCCGGTGCCGTTGTCTCAAAGCCTATGGCCGGGAAGACTACTTTGAGGTTTTTCTCAGACCGTGCTATCTCAAGAGCCTCATAGGCTGAAAGGACAATCCTTATGTCAGCCCCCTCAGTGTGTGCTTCAGAGAGTGACCCTGCTGAGCCCGGTACACGCATCAGGTCGCCGAAGGTGGCAACGGCAACACCCTTTATAAAAGAGATGGCGATAAGCTGATCGATATATGTTGCGGCAGTGACACACACCGGGCATCCAGGCCCCGAGACGAGCCTGATGCCCGGCGGCAGCAGTGAAGGTATGCCGAACCTGTGTATAGCTGACGTATGGCCCCCGCAGACCTCCATAAAAGTATAGTCACCGGTTGCCGACCGCCTGATCTGATCAGCCAGGTGCATTATCAGCTTCCTGTCCCTGAACTCGTCAACATATTTCATCGCCGGATCATTCAGCCATTGTATCATCAATCTCCTTCAAGAGGCGCAGTGTCTCAAGCGCATCCTCCTCCCTGAGCTTCTCAATTGCAAAGCCTGCGTGAAGGAGCACATAATCACCCACTCCGACGTTTTCCACCATCTGAAGGCCTGCGCTGAAGAGTGCGCCTCCGACAGAAACCTCAGCCATATCTCCGCTTACAGAGACTACCCTTGCCGGAATACTCAGGCACACAATCCTCTCCTTTCTGCAGCTATCATAAGCTGCCCCAGTGATACACCGCCGTCATTCGCGGGTACCTGATTATTAGTATAGGCTTTGAACCTGTTCACGGTTAAAAGATACAAAGATTTCTCAAGCAGGTACTTATTCTGAAAAACGCCTCCGGACATGACGACCGAATTAAGTCCTGTTTCCTTTCTGATTTCAATGCAGACATGAAGGATTATCTTTGCGATTGTGTTGTGAAACCTGGCAGCAATGCGGGAGGCATCAGTATATTTAAGTTCCTTCACAATTGCGGTGAACATCTCATCCAACGAAACTGTTTCAGCAATTGTAAACGGGTAAAAGTCATCCCTGCCGGGGCTTATTGCTGATTCTGAGACGCATCGGAGCCTCAGAGTCAAATGTCTTTTCCGGACAGAGGAGAAGGAGTGCGGAGACAGCATCAAATATACGGCCGGCTCCTGAGGTGAGAGGCGTGTTCAAACCGCTGACAAGCATATCCCTGACAACAGAAAGTTTATTCTCATCGACACTCTGAAAGAGTTTCAATTTCAGAAAGTCATAATCGCTGCCCATATATTTAAAAAGGCATGACATCGCCATGCGCCAGGGTTCTTCAACGGCAGCGTCGCCTCCGGGCATCATGAAGTAGTCAAAGTGTGTGTACCTCTCAAAATCCCCGGAAGATACTATCATGAATTCGCTTCCCCATATATTTCCGTCAGTTCCGTATCCTGTGCCGTCCAGGCAGACACCAATGACTTTATCTGTGATGCCATGCTCTGCCATCACGGAGACAGCATGAGCGTGATGATGCTGAACCCTGATCAGGGGAAGTCCTGTCTCTGCTGCCAGTGATCCGGCAAATCTTCCCGACAGGTAGTCGGGATGCATATCGCATACAAGGGCTGAGGGCGTGAACCTGAAGAGAGAAGAGAACAGCCTGTAGGTCTCAGTGTAGAAATCATAAGTTGCCACATTTTTTATGTCGCCGATATACTGGCTCATGAAAGCCTGCGATCCCTTCCCGATACAGAAGCTGTTCTTCTGCTCTGCTCCCGCTGCGAATACTCCCTCAACATCATTGATGAGATCCACGGGCTGCGGCACAAATCCTCTTGATCTCCGTATAATGCTTGTGTTTTGATTGATTATCCTTATGACAGAGTCATCGGCCCTGTTATGTATTTCCCTGTTATAACTGACAACGAAACCTGTCACAGGCATTAGATTATGCAGGGCATGGCGGTCATCCGTAATTATTGGTTCGTCAGACAGGTTTCCGCTGGTCATAATCAGGGCAGGAGTGTCAATCACCCTGAACAGCATATAATGAAAAGGCATATAGGGGAGCATTGCCCCGGTGGTGTCCAGTCCGCTGCTTGCTGAGGGTGCGAGTTCCTTCAGCTGTTTCAGGATAAGTATCGGCCTGCGCCACGATGTAAGGGCAGCCTCCTCCTCTTTTCCGACGACACAGTACTCTTTCACTGCTGGGATATCCCTGAACATTACAGCAAAGGGTTTTCTGTCGCGCTGTTTCCTCTGCCGGAGGATTTTGACAGCCTCCTCATTCCGTGCATCGCACATCAGGTTATATCCGCCAAGTGATTTGATGGCGACACTCATTCCGGTGTTTAGGCGGTCAGCTATTTCTTTCAGGATCTGGCTGATACCTGATGTAATATGGCCGTCTTCATGCATGAAGTACTCAGGACCGCAGCGGTTACAGGCGACAGGCTGGGCGTGGAACCGCCTGTCGAGGATGTCATGGTACTCTGATGCGCACCTGAGACACATGCTGAAGGGTTCCATCGTAGTATTGTCCCGGTCGTATGGCAGAGCTTTAATTATAGTGAAACGGGGTCCGCAGTTCGTACAATTGACGAACGGGTAATCAATGCGTTCCGGGTCAGAATCAAGGTCAGAAAGGCACTCGCTGCAAACTGCGATGTCAGGACTGACCTCAGTGATGCTGGCATCTGTGTCTTTGCTTGCAGTAATGCTGAAGGTGCTGTAGCCGGCAACCATTCTTCTCTTTATCTCTATGGATTTGATAACGGCAGCCGGAGGAGCCTGGGCGCGTATATCGCTTACAAAGCGTTCAGCTGACTTGCGGTCACATTTGATGATCACTGTGACACCGTCGGTCCTGTTTATTACCTCACCTGACAGATCGTGACTGAAAGCAAGCCTGCATATAAACGGGCGAAATCCCACCCCCTGCACCAGTCCCCTGACCGATATCTCATACCCTGTCCTGACAGCAGCCATTATGATAAAGATTCTTCCTTTGCATGTTTATGAACTGACCAGATTACACTCTCAATTTCATCGCTGAGGTTGACGTTGCTTACCACAACATCACCCGGCACCTTCAGCAGTACAGGTGAGAAATTGACAATCCCCCTGATCCCTGTTTCAATAAGTTCATTGCACACTTCCTGCGCTGATATCTCCGGAACGGTAATGATTGCCACACTGACCCTGAACCTGTTGACAATCTCCTGCAGACGGTCCATAGGATAGACATTTGTATCAGCCCTTGTCTTCTGTTTAAAAGGATCAATGTCAAATGTGGCAACGATGTTTATTCCGCGCTGGGCAAACCGTCCGTACCTGGAAAGAGCCAGCCCCAGGTTTCCCATCCCGACAAGAACTACATTACTGATCCTGTCCCTGTTGAAGAGAGCCTCCATGTCATGCAGAAGAGTCTCAATTGTGTAACCTCCTCTCCTGTTGCCCCTGATGCCATACTCTGAAAAATCCTTCCTTACCTGTTCAGGGGTAACTCCTGTCTCGCGTGCAATTGTATGTGAAAAGACCCTGGTGACACCCATAGTATTAAGTCTGACCAGCAATCCGTGATAAAGAAATATCCTCCTCAGACTGTTCCTGATATTATGTTTTGTGAATTGTTTCACATTAAAACATTATCATCCGGTTCTCAATGCAAGGTAAACCAACTTTTCCAAATCACATAAAATAATTTTATTTTATTGATCTATAGCATAATACAATCAACCAGATAATTTTCAGCAGGATCGTTAAAAATAAAATTTGACTTGCGTCAGGTATGGGTGTAAATTTATCTGTAAATCTTCTCACATAAAATGTACAGTATAAACATTAAAAAGGAAGATTGGAACAGTTCACTGGAAAGGTTGCTTGCGTCGTATGACATTTTTGTTCCGGTGAAGGATGAATTCAGCCTTGATTATGAGCCATTCAGGCTTAATGAGGCTGATCATATTTCATATAACACGCCCAAACCCGTCACTCCGTTAAAGAATTTCTTCCTTCCCGTAAGGGAAAATGTCACTGCTTCCAGGGAGAATGAAAAGCCCAGGATCATTGTTGGTGCTCCGAACTGTGACATAGAAGCGCTCAGGCTGCTCGATGAAATATACCTTGACAAGACATTTACAGATCCGTTTTACAGGAACCGCCGCGCCGGTACGGTACTGATATCATCTGATTGCTTCTCTACAAATGATCATTGTCATTGTCTCTCTTATGGTGTGAAGCCCTATTCCCTTGATAATGCAGATCTTGCCATAGCTGTTGACCATGATGACATTTTACTGAGGGTCATCAGTGAAAAGGGCAAAGAGCTTGCAGCACGGTTCACTCCTCAGCAGCCGGGTGAGAACAACCGCCTCGCTTCCTTCATTGAGCAGAAACATCAGTCGGTCGAGGCATCGCTGGCTGACAGGAACAAAGGTTTGCCTGATTACAGGGCTACCGGGCAGATCGTACAGAAGGCCGGCAATGACATATGGGTTAAGTATGCTTCAAAGTGCGTTTCGTGCGGCGCCTGCACTACAATCTGCCCCACATGCAGCTGCTTCCTTCTTATAGACAAGCCTGACTTTGAAAAGGTGAAACAGATGGACGCATGTCAGTATCCGGGTTTTGAACGCGTTGCAGGAGGTGAGGATGCACTCTTTGAACTTCATCACCGCTTTAAAAACAGGTATATGTGCAAGTACGTGTGGAAACCACAAAAATTCAACGCGATAGCATGTACCGGCTGCGGACGGTGCATTGAGGCATGCATTGGTAAAATAAACAAGAATGAGCTGTTCATGGAACTGACCTGACAGACCTGATGACGTATACTGCTAATATATATAAGCCGTTAAGGGCAAGACTTGAGGATGTCATCGAAGAATCTCCGCTGATAAAGACCTTTGTGCTTATCCCGGAGACGGAATTTGTTTTCAGTACCGGCCAGTTCATTGAGCTATCCGTTGACGGCGTCGGAGAGGCACCTTTCACCCCGTCATCATCGCCCCTGGTCACTGATAAGCTTGAGGTCACTGTAATGAAGACCGGATATGTCACAAATATTATGCATCAGCTCAAACCGGGAGCGGTGATGGGTATAAGAGGCCCTTACGGCAGAGGCTACCCTGTCAGGAATTTTGAAGGCAGGGAAGTCCTGATACTTGGCGGAGGATGCGGCCTGGCACCGATACGGTCGCTGCTCTTTGCGCTTGAGCACATGAAGGACGATCTTGAAAAAGTGATTTTGTGCTATGGCTCCAAAACCCCTACCGACTGCATATATAAACCTCTCTTCAGCAGGCTCAACAGTATTGAAAAGTTCGAAGCCTACCGTACCGTTGACATGTCAGAAGAAGGCTGGGACGGTCCTGTTGGTGTTGCTACCACATTGCTCGGAAAGGTAAAAGTGAAGATAGAGAACTCTGTGGCTGTGGTCTGCGGTCCTCCGATCATGATGAAGTTCGGGACATTACGGCTTCTGGAAATGGGCTACCGCGACGACCAGATATACCTCTCGATGGAAAAGAACATGTCTTGCGGACTGGGTAAATGCGGGCACTGCATGATGGGTGAATTCTTCGTCTGCAAAGACGGCCCTGTCTTCACCTATAAGGAAATCAAGCATAATCCTGAAATCTGGAAGTGATTTAAATAAAAAAATCATGAAAAATGGAAGCCAAGGATTTTAAAGAGATAAAGTTCTTTGAAAAATACACTGAAGAACAGCTTCATAAGATTGCCTCGGTCTCTTCTGTCAAGGAGTTCAAGGTGAAGGAGATAATCTTTGAACAGTATGATGAACTGACGGAGCTTTATGTGCTCCTCCAGGGATCACTGTCCCTTGGCATCAGCCTGCCGAAGGATAAAAGGATCCATCTCGGAACCATTGAGGAAGGTCAGCTTTTCTCATGGTCTGCCATCTTCCCTCCTTATATCTCAACCGCATGGGTAATGGCTGTCACACCCGCAAGGGTGATCGCCATTGATGCCAGGAAGCTGAACGCTGAGATTGAGCAGGACTGCGACTTTGGATTTAAGACAATGTCGAAAATAGCCCAGACTATCTCTCACAGGCTCAGTGACACCCGGTTCCAGCTTATGAACCAGCTTAACGTGTAAGAACAGGTTATTTATGAAGGTGTTGATAGATATGATAAAACTGAGGGCTGCCATGACGGAAAACCCGTCACTGGCGCTTCCCGAAGCTCTCTGTTACAACACTGTGAACACAAACGGCCTCAAGACCATCCGCGAACTGGCAACCTTCAGGTTCACCTGCCGCAGGTGCGAGGATGCCCCGTGTATCAGCGTATGCCCCACGGAAGCCCTTGAAAAAGATAAGGATGGGGTAATAATGCGCCATACCAACCTGTGTGTCTCATGCAAATCGTGCGTCACAATCTGCCCGTTCGGCACAATGATGACAGACTTTTTTAAGCATCACCGCAACAGGGACCTTTTCTATAACCTGTGTGACGATGAACAGGTCAGGAAATTTGTTGCTGCGTGCCCCCCGGGAACAGCAACGCTCACTGACGGGAATGAAAAACCGGGGGAGCATATTTATAAGCTGAATGACAAGGTGCTCATCAGGGAGTACATATACACAACTGAAAAAGAGTAAAGAGAAAGTATATGGCGGTTAATCTCTTTTATTTTTTCATATTTCCGGGACTGCTCTTCCTGGCAGTTGCGGGCGCATTCCTTTCGTGGTTCGACAGGAAGATATCCGCCAGGGTACAGTTTCGCAAGGGGCCTCCCCTGCTTCAGCCTTTCTATGATTTCTTTAAACTGCTTCTTGTCAAGGAAACCATACTCCCCAGGTATGGTTCACGCTTTGTCTTCCTCCTTGCCCCGGTGCTGGCCGTGTTCGGGGCAACGATGGCCGGCGTGTTTATCCTTCTTCCCCTTTTCAATATAAATACCGGCTTCAGAGGTGACATGCTTGTAATCTTTTATCTTCTGACACTCCCCTCCTTTTCCTATATTCTTGGCTCGCTGGCCTCCGGCAACCCGCTTGCAGCTGTGGGCGGGTCACGTGAGATGAAGCTGATCATCAGCTATGAACTGACCTTTCTTCTTTTAATAGCCGCTGTCATTATGAAGAGCGGGCAGCACTTTGACCTGCAGACGGTTATAGAAACACAGCAGACGGGCCATCCGTTTATAGGCAGTATTTCGGGAGTCCTGCTCTTTATAGCTGGCATATTCTGCATCCAGGCCAAACTGGCCATGGTGCCCTTTGACATGCCGGAAGCGGAAGCAGAACTGGCTTCAGGCATATATATTGAATATTCGGGTCCTCCATATGCGATGATCAAACTGGCAAAATACATTATGCTTTTCATCCTGCCGGCTTTCCTGGTCGCACTGCTGATGAACGGTATGAAACCAGGCATTAATATTCTCTGGACTGTTCTTAAAATTCTCGGTGTGGTACTGCTTCTAGTACTTATAAAGAACACCAATCCGAGGGTGAAGATAAAACAGGCATCCGGTTTCTTCTTCGTCTGGATGAACCTGATTGTGGTGATTGCTATTGTGTTGATTGCATTTGGATTATAAAAACAGAAACCGTGGGGTTCAAGGATTATTGTTTCAGGAAATCTCTCTGGGTCTTTCACTTCGGTGGAGCCTCCTGCAATAACTGTGACATCGAGATCCTTGACTGCCTTACCCCCAGGCATGACCTGGAACGGTTTGGCATCCTCCTGGTGGGCAGCATAAGGCATGCTGATGTTTTACTCGTTAACGGATCGATTAATAAGCGGGATAAGGACCGGCTCCTTGAATTATATCACCAGGCTCCGAAACCGCTGCTTGTCGTGGCTGTCGGCGCCTGCGGCTGCACAGGCGGCATCTTTGCCGAAGGAATTACGTTCGCCGGTCCCGTCGATGCCATCATCCCGGTTGATGCATATATTCCGGGTTGTCCGCCCAAACCCGAGGCAATTATAGGAGCAATAGTAAAACTGGCAGGGAAAAAACAGTGATTTACCATGAAGGCAGAGGAGACCATAAATAATATCTCGAAGAAGTTCTACGATGACACCGTGGCCATAAGCCAGGACAAACCAAACCGTGGCTTTGTTACGATCAGGCCTGGTGCCATTGCCGGTGTGGCTGAGTATCTGTACAGGAGCGAAGGCTACAGGTTCATTATTGCCACTGCGATACACACCAGGAAAGGCTTTGAGATTTATTATCACTTCAGTTTTGACGCCGAAGGACTGATACTCAGCCTGCACGTTATACTGGACAAGGAGAAACCCCGTATCGAATCGCTCTCCAACATGTTCAGCGCTTCAAACTGGATTGAGAGAGAGATGCATGAACTGTTCGGGATTGACTTTCTCCACCATCCGAACCAGGAGAAGCTGCTCTCGGAAGGCAACTGGGCTGAGGGCGTTTACCCATACAGAAAGGAGTTCAGATAGATGGGCAGAAAAACACTCATACCGATAGGGCCATATCATCCCCTGCAGGAAGAACCTGAACTCTTCAAGCTTTACTGTGACGGAGAGATAGTTAAGGATATCAAGTGGGAAACAGGCTACAATCACAGGGGGATAGAGAAACTCAGTGAGTTGAAAACATATGACCAGGTGTTCTTCCTCGTGGAACGCATATGCGGCATATGCTCAACATCCCATCCCTTTGCCTTTGCCAATGCCGTGGAGGAGATTGCCGGTATTGAGGTCACTGACAGGGCTAAATACATAAGGTCAATAATCGGCGAGCTGGAACGCATCCACAGCCACCTCCTGTGGGTAGGTCTTGCAGGGCATTTCCTGGGTTACAACACGGTTTTCATGTGGGCGTGGAAATACAGGGAACCGGTACTCGATCTCTTTGAGATGATAACAGGGAACCGGAACAGCTATGCAATGTTTAAAGTCGGGGGTGTAAGGCGTGACATTGAGAATAGTAAGATCGCAGCTATAAGAAAAGTGATGGCCGATGTCCGGAAAAAGACAGACCTCCTTGCCGGAGCCGTGATGGATGACCCGGTTATACACGCCAGGACCAAAGGCGTTGGAATACTCACCCGGCAGGATGTAATTGATTATGCCGCTGTAGGGCCTACTGCAAGAGCTTCCGGAGTGGCTATCGATGTAAGGAAGGATGACCCTTATGCCGCTTATCCTCTTGTTAACTGGAAAGTGATCACCGCCGAAGGAGGTGACGTCTTTGCCAAGGCCGAAGTAAGGCTCCTTGAAATGTACGAATCGGCATCTATAATTGAACAGTGCCTTGACGGCCTGGAGAAAACAAAGGAAGGAGATATCAATATCAAGGTGAACGAAATACCTGAAGGGATCGGGGCAGGCCGGGCAGAAGCCCCCAGGGGCGAGGTATTTCACTTTGTTGTCTCCGATGGCTCCAACTCACCGGCCAGGCACAAGATACGTGCCCCGAGCTACGTAAACATTGCCACATTCAAAAAGTCCTGCATCGGACAGACAATTGCCGATGCAACAATCACCCTGGCGGCGGTTGACCCTTGCTACTGCTGCACTGAGAGAATGGCAGCAGCCTATGACATCGCATCAGGTAAAAGAATGCTCAATGCCGAAGAGCTGATCGGGATGTCATTGAAAAGAACTGCGGAAATCAGAAAATCAGGTGCCGGTCATGAATGAGCCGCTTGCAATATTTGCTGAGCCATCCGCATGCACACTGCTGCGGTTGATGATAATGCTCCCTCTGGCTGCTGGATTGCTGCTTTTCCTTATACCTGAAAGGTACCTGACTTTAAAAGGAATACTGGCGCTTGCCGTCAGCCTGGTGGCGGGATACCTCTCTGTTTCACTTTTTTCCGCAGCCTCGCAGATGACTGTGGAGGGAGATACAATCATGAAAGGTTGCAGGGCCCTGTTTAATATGGACCTGTCGCCGGAGACAGGAAGTTTCCTGACTTTTACGGTAGATGGCCTCAGCAAGCTCATCGTGCTTTTCATAAGTATCATAACTGTCCTTATACTGATCTACTCACTGGCTTATAACAGATCCGCCAGGGTCAGCAACTATTATCCCTGGTTCCTGATCACTGTCGGCTGTTCTTACGGCGCCGTGCTGTCTGACAACCTTATTCTCTTCATAATATTCTGGGGTATTCTGGGCATAACCCTGTATAAGCTGATACCGGGAACTAATGAAAAGAGTTCGGCTGCCGCAAAGAAAACCCTGATAATCATTGGTGCATCAGACACAATAATGATTGTCGGCGTTGCTCTTCTGTTCAGGCTGACAGGCTCGCTTAGCATGAACAGCATATCACTGGGAACCGATAACATACTTACTGTAACAGCATTCCTGGCGCTGCTGGTCGGGAGCTTCACCAAGGCAGGTGCCTTTCCTTTTCACTCATGGGTACCTGATTACTCGGAGGCTGCCCCGGCCTCTTCATCTGCCCTTCTTCCGGCCTCGCTCGACAAGCTGCTGGGAATTTATTTCCTCGCCAGGCTGACAACAAATCTCTTTGTCATGGGCGAAGGCATAAAGCTCCTCCTGATCATCGCAGGTGTGGTCAGCATCATCACCGCAGTGATGATGGCGCTGATGCAGCACGACTTTAAGCGTCTGCTGGGCTATCATGCTGTCTCACAGGTAGGATATATGATACTGGGTTTTGGCCTCGGTTCAGTGATCGGCGTTGCTGCAGGTCTCTTTCACATGATCAACAACGCAATCTATAAAAGCGGGCTGTTCCTTGGTGCAGGAGCGGTGGAGCGTCAGACAGGCAAAAGCGATATCGGTGAATTAGGTGGCCTGTCCAAAGCAATGCCTGTCACATTCTTTGCATCGCTGATCTTTGCCATGTCGATATCCGGAGTGCCTCCGTTTAACGGTTTTGCATCAAAATGGATGATCTACCAGGGTATCATCGACCTCGGTGCTGGTGAAGGCATCGCCAGCAATCTGTGGATGGTGTGGCTCGGCCTGGCTGTCCTTGGCTCAGCCCTGACCCTGGCCAGCTTTATAAAATTCATAAGCGGTATCTTCCTTGGCAGGGAAGAGCCTGCCTTGTCTCATATAAAGGAGGCGCCTGTTCTGATGTGGCTGCCGATGGCCGCACTGGCTCTCTTCTGCGTCATATTCGGGGTTTTCGCAACAGGTTGGGTCATTCCGAAGCTGTTCATGCCTGTTACAGGATCATTTGCCTTAAGCGGCTTCTGGGACTCATCCTTCGTCTCGCTCCTGGTGCTGATATCGATTTTGCTGGGACTGCTTGTTTACCTCGCAACAGGAAGAAAAAAATTCAGGACTGAAGACAGTTTCATCGGAGGCGAGAAGATGCAGGACAGGACAGCCTACCCGGCTACTGAGTTCTACAAGACGTTCACCGAATTCAGTTTCATCTCACGCGTTTATAAAAGAGCTGAAGAAAAGGCATTTGACATCTACGACATTTCGAAACATGCTGTCCTGTGGTTCAGCGGAAAACTGAGCGATGCTCATACCGGTTTGCTGCCCGCCTATGTCATCTGGGTCTGCGCCGGGTTGATAATCATGTTGCTGATAATGATGTGATACTATAGATAATAATGGAACTGGCAATATCGATTATAGTGGGATTTATGATACTGGGCGCCATTTATGCCATTCACGCAAAGGATATCCTTTCGGCAGTGATAACCGGCGGCATTGTAGGGTACAGCCTCGTAATCTGTTTCCTGCTGCTGAAGGCACCTGACCTGGCTATTGTGCAGATTGTTGTCGAGACAATCACACTCATCCTGATGGTGGCGGTGGTTCTTGACAGTTCCCGCACGGAAGCGTACAGCAAACTTGACACACAGGGGTGGGTGACAGCGGGGACTGCCATTCTGATACTGCTCATCCTTTTCTGGTTCTTGAAGACAGCATCAGCGTCTCTTGATCATTTCGGCCAGGGCTCCATGAGGATGGCAGATGCATATGTGAACGGCGCCGTAGATAAGACCGGCAGCACGAACCTCGTGACGGGTGTCGTCTTTGACTTCAGGGGATATGATACTCTCGGGGAAGCAACGGTGCTTGTGACAGCGGTACTGGGCGTGCTGACTATTTTGAGGATTAAAGGCAAGAAGTGAGAGAATTAAGAATTAAGAATTAAGAATTAAGAATTGAGCCGGATGAAGGGGATGACAATCATAGTAAAAAAGACAACGCAGCTGATTGCAGGGATAATCTTTCTGTACGGCATATACATTATATTGCACGGCCATCTGACACCGGGAGGAGGGTTTGCGGGTGGCGTGATCCTTGCCGGTTCCTTCATCCTTCTTATCCTGGCCAACGGGAGCGATTTCCTGAACCTGGTGAGGGAGGAATCCGGTTCGACCCTGTATGAAAACCTCTCAATACTCGTTTTTCTTCTGCTGGCTCTGACAGGGCTTCTTGCAGGGGCAAATGCCTTCTTTGCAAACTGGCTCCCTCACGGCATACCCGGACAACTGGTAAGCGCGGGCTTTCTTCCCCTCTATAATATATTCGTCGGAATTGAGGTCGCCGCTTCCATCCTTACAATATTCCTGGCACTGATAATATTCAAAGAGGAGGTACTGAGATGACTGTCTACCTTCTGTGCTTTATACTGTTCCTTACAGGCCTCTACGGAGTGATAACCAGGAGAAACCTGATCAAGATAGCTATCTCCCTGTCGATAATGGAGTTCAGCAGCTTTCTCTTCCTGGCCCTGATCGGGTATGTCGACGGAGGTGTCGTTCCTATCGTCGACCCGGCTGACCCGGTAAAAACGTATGTCGACCCGCTGCCTCAGGCATTGGTGCTGACAGCCATCGTGATCGGACTTGCCACCACAGCGATGCTGATGGCTGTGATCATCAGGATCTACAGAAAATACGGAACCTTCGACATAAGGCAGATAAAGAACTTAAAAGGGTAAATGATGAATTCGCTGATACCGTTTTTCGTGGCCGTACCGTTAGCCGGAGCATTCCTGACAATGATCCTGGGCAGGTTCACCACCCGCATCAGCAAGTATCTGGCTACAGTCGTTCTGATCTTTACCGCCTTCATCAGCTTCTGGTCACTCTTTACCACCGGTGAAACGGTGTCGGTTTACAAGGTGGGCGGATGGGAGTCGGTGAACAGCGTCCCGATAGGCATCTATCTTGTTCTCGACGGTTTCTCGGCACTGCTTTTATGCGTCATAAGCTGTATCGGACTCATGTCAGTCATCTACTCGATCTCTTATATGGCGAGATATACTTCGGGAAATTATTTCTATGCACTCTTCTGCCTTATGATCGCAGGCATGAACGGCGTGGTGCTCAGCGGCGACATCTTCAATATCTTCGTTTTCCTGGAGATCTCCACTATATCTTCCTATGCACTTGTTGCTTTCGGGGTGGAAAAGAATGAGCTTGAGGCTACACTGAAATACCAGGTCCTTGGAGGAATTGCATCCTTCCTGATACTTTTTGCAATAGGTTTTATTTACTGGAAAGCCAAAACACTGAACATCGCCGACATCAGATCGGCATTCAGTGAAGGTCATGATGCACAATACTATCTTCTCGTTCAGATACTTCTGCTGAGCGGCTTTGGCCTCAAGGCTGCCATGATACCTTTCCATGCATGGCTTCCTGATGCTCATTCATCAGCACCGTCACCCATCTCGGCCATGCTTTCGGGTGTGCTGATCAAAGCGATTGGCATTTATGTTATCATTCGTCTATTCTTCAACATGTTTGAGATAAGTGAGGGAATGGCAATTGTGATAACAACCCTTGGCACCCTTTCAATGGTCGTCGGGGTATTTCTGGCAATCGGACAGTGGGACATAAAACGACTGCTTGCATATCACAGCATCAGCCAGATGGGGTATGTAGTGATGTCAGTCGGCATTGGTATGTTACTCATTGCTAGAGGATTAAGAACCGAGGTAGCTGCCCTGGCAATCTCAGGCGGCATCTTTCACCTTCTTAATCATGCTGCATTCAAGGGACTGCTCTTTCTCAACGCGGGTGCCATTGAATATTCGATCGGGACACGTGATCTGAGAGAGATGGGAGGACTGGCAAAGAGCATGCCTGTAACATCGGGTACATCATTTGCTGCATCGCTGGCTATATCAGGTATACCTCCGTTCAACGGTTTCTTCAGTAAGCTGATAATTATAGTTGCAGCTGTGATGGGCCATTTTTATTTCCTCGCTGCAACGGCTGCGGTCGTGAGCATAATCACCCTGGCTTCCTTCATGAAGTTCCAGCGCTATGCCTTTTACAACAAGGAGCAGGGTGAACTGAAATCAGACATAAAGGAGGTGCCTGCACCAATGCTTGTCAGTATGATAATCCTGGCTGCAATCTGTCTGCTGCTGAGCCTTCTTGCCATTCCGGGCGTGCGTGAAACGATACTTACACCGGCGACCGACATCCTGATGGACCAGATCAAATATTCCTCACAGATAACGGGCATGTGATATGAGATATGTGACAGTGTTTATATTATCCCTGATCTTCTGGCTTCTGATCACCCTCAAGTTCACTGCGGCGAATATTGCAGCAGGAGCCGTTGCCTCACTGATAACTTCAGCTATCTTCGGCAGGTACTACTTCCATAATGTAGGTAAGTTCCTTCAGCCGCACCGCTGGTTCTGGTTCTTAGTCTACCTGATCACGTTCATCTGGGCATGCATCAAAGCCAACTTCGATGTTGCCTACCGTGTATTGCACCCCGCCATGCCAATAAGACCGGGCATAGTGAAGATCAAGACTTCACTCAGATCTGATTTTGCGAAGACTTTGCTGGCTAATTCAATTACAATGACACCGGGAACAATTACTGTGGACGTGATAGACGACAGCATTTATATACACTGGATTTACATCCGGTCAGAGGACCCGGCAGTTTATACAAAAATGATAACCGGACGGTTTGAAGAATACATAAAAAAATTTGCGGAATGAACGGTTTCCTTAGCATAATGCTTTATATACAGATAGCCCTTGCTGCTGCCTGCCTCTACCGGATCATCAGGGGCCCGACAATACCTGACAGGATGGTGGGCATCGATATCTTCGGGATACTCGTTGTCGGCATCTGTGCCATAATCTCAATTGAGACTGACAAGGATTTTATTCTGGATATCGGGATTGCATGGATCATACTGAGTTTCATCGGAACGCTGACGCTGGCAAAATACCTCAGCGGGAAAAAACTGAATGAATGATATGGCTACTATTATCTTAATATCGATAGGCGTACTCTTTAACATCTTCGGGTGCATAGGTCTGCTGAGGCTCCCCGATATGTACAACAGGTTGCAGGCGGCTACCAAATGCGTGACCCTGGGCTGCTGCAGTATCCTTCTGGGTGTTCTCATCCATTTTGGTTTAGGGGGTGGCGGACTGAAAGCCCTGGTGGCTATACCTATTCTCTTCTTCACCTCCACGGTGGCAGCGCACGCCCTGATAAGGGGAGCATATCACTTCGGAACCAAAATGGGCAAAAAAACTGTCAGGGATGACTATAAGGAGGCCGTGAAATGAGGTACCCGAAACTGAGAGAGCTGAAAGAGGCAGTTATATCGCTGGTTACGCCGGCATATACATCGAAATTTCCTGCTGTTGAACATGTCCCTTTCAAGGACTTCAGGGGGAAGCCTGTTGTTGACGATTCAAACTGCGTCGGGTGTGAGACCTGTGCAAATGTCTGTCCGCCACTGGCGATAACCAACACTGACGATAAGGAGAAAAGGATACGCACCATCAGAAGAGACTACGGCAAATGCATCTTCTGCGGACAGTGCCAGGAACACTGCATTACCGGCAAGGGTGTCAGACTCTCGGATACCATTTATGATATGGCGGCATTCGACAGAAAAACAATTGTCGAGTACCAGGAAAAAGAACTGCTCGTGTGCGAGAGCTGCGGCGCAATCATTACAACCGTCGAACACCTTCATTTCATGCACCGTAAGCTCGGCCCTAAAGCTTTTTCCTCAATACTTAATCTCAATATTCTTAACAGTAAACTCAAGCTGGCTGAAGGTCAGGATCTCTCCACCGGGATAAAGGAAACCCTGCAGCGAAAGGATATGTTTAATATCATCTGCCCCAATTGCCTGAGGCAGATCACAGTCAAGTATCTCTTTAAAGGTGTCTGACAGGCTTGCTGAACTGCTTACAGGCAGAGACCGGAAGATCCTTTTCGTCGGTATCGGGAACATTCTCAGGCAGGATGACGGGATAGGTGTATATATAAGTACCCGCCTTAAGGAAACCAATCGGATTAAGGTAATCACGGCTGAAGTAAGTATCGAGAATTATATCGGCAAGATTAACTCCACCGATCATGACACCCTTGTTCTGATCGATTGCGTGGACATGAATAAAAAGCCGGGCACCTGTGAACTTATACATCCTGACCGCGTGCATGACATGACATTCAATACGCACAATATTTCACTGAAAAGATTATCGGAATTTTTCAGAAATGAGATATTAATTCTGGCAATTCAGCCGGAAAAAATTGGATTTGGTGAAAATTTGTCCTACATTGTCCGTGATGCAGGTAACAGAATTATTGAACTTGTAAATAAGAAGGAGGTATAAAATGGCAGTTGAATTTTTATGCAAGGCATGCAGAGGAGTTCTGAACGTTAAGACTTCGATAATTATCTCTGCCACGAAGATCAACAGCTCCAAAAGAGGGTTGGTCTATCTTAATCCCGAGCTGGGCAACTACACCAATACCACGCATCCTTCCTTTGGGCTGGAAGACGGTGCAGAGTATCTGTTCAATTGTCCGATTTGTCACTCACAGCTCAACAGTGCAAAGTATCCCCACCTTGTGAGGATCATAATGAAAGACGAAAACGGGAAACAGTCTGACATTTATTTTTCGAACATCGGAGGCGAAAAGTGCACTTTCAAGCTTAGTGCGACAGGGCTTGAAGAGCAGGGTCCGGATGCCGGCAAATACGATAAGTATTTTGACATCCCGGATGAGGACAGGAAATATCTCTAGCTGCAGGGTTTTCAGTCTTCAATCTTCAGTCTTCAGTCTCCAAACTTTGCCGACTGCAGATTGCCGACTGCAGACTTAAACATGCCGCTTGCTCCATGCACCAAGCCCATTGCCCCTTGCTCCATGCTCCGTGCTCCATGCCCTCACTATTGCCTACTGCCCATTGCCTATTGCCTCAATATGGCTGATCTGGTGTATATCTGCCGGATCGGAATAATCATACTGATACAATCCGTCGTCCCCTATCATCATCAGCACAGAACCGAACGGGATGACATCATAGGCTTTCAGCGAAGGATAGTTATAAAGCAGATGCTGCGTTATCGTCATGTAATCTGATGCGTTATATATCTTCAATCCTTCAGTACCGTCACAAACAAACAGCAGGTCACCGTCCTTTCCCAGTCCGTACGGGTTTACCATCGCATAAGTCTGCAGAAGTGACGGCGAGGTAATGGGATTTATGTCAACCACATCGAGGCTGCTTGCTGTGCCTCCGCATACTGTTCCCGAACGGAGTGTCACATATGCTATGTCGCCGTCAACAATGACCGGATCGCAACTCGTTACATGGCTGTAAAATGATACGTAGACAGGATTGAGCGGTATGGAAATGTCAAATATCACCATCCCTGTTGTTGTCCCGAGGAACATATATTTGTCTGCAAGGAACATCGTCTCTATGCCCCACCATGCACCCACGCCCGAGAATTTCTTCGGTTTTACCCTGTCTGAGATGTCAAATACATTTATTGTGTTGTCGCCCACGGCATAGAGGACGTTTCCGGTGATGGCGAAGCGTGCCATCGACCCTCCCATGCCCACACCGGAACCGCTTACACCTGAAACCGTTTTTCCGGCATTTGACAGCTCCATATAACCGTCATACATTACCGGATACCGCGGATAACTGATCTGAACCTTCTCCCTGATCATCCTGACATCATAGCCGGTCACCACTCCCTTCTCCTGGTCAATCTTGCCGACCGGCAGATCATTGTCCGTTTCGGGGATCAGGTAGGGGAAGGCATCCTTTACCCTGGATACCTCATGAATATTATTTATATCTTCCGCATCAAGAACAACCAGATCGACAAAACTGTCGACATATATTATATAGCCGGCAATTGAAATATCAACAGCGCCCGGCACTTTGACAAAAGTCTTGCGGACAGGTGCAGAAGGATTGGTGTTATCGTAAACATGAATGCCCTCAAGATTCTCGATAATAAAAATATAATCGTCCTTGAAATATATTTTCCCCGGGTTGACAAGATCGCGGTTTGCCTCCGTTGCCACTGAATTTCTGAGCACTTCATATGACATGTATACGGGAGCATTTCCTTTAAATTCACGGTATACCGACTCCTCGCATGCCGTCAGAAGGACAAAAAATGCCAAAATTGGAACGATTTTTGTTTTCATAATTCAGGTTTTGGTTCTGCTAACCGGAACAAAAATCATGCTAAACTCTGAGACCTGAAACGCAATTACCATGAAAAAACCCTTCATTATTACAGTCATACTGCTGATTATCAGCGTAAATTCCTTTTCGCAGAAAAATAAAGACGCGCTTTACCTGAAAAACGGAAGCCAGATCTTCGGGAAGATGGAACAGGTTTCCGGCGATAAAATCTCTCTTCGCACCTCCGACGGCAGCCTCTTTGTATTTGACAGCACCGATGTCGATCATTTCGTCATCCACGATAACAGTTCAGTTTTACGCAAGAAACAAGGCTTCGGCATAGGAACGGAAATAGGCTTTCTTGCCGGACCGCAGAACAGCCAGTATCCTGCACCCTTTTCTTTCGGATTCAGCACGGGTTATACCTTTGGAACCAGGTATATGGCAGAAGCCGGGTCAGGACTTGAATTCATCGGTCACTCCTACATGCCATTCTACGGAGGCTTCAGGTACTGTTTCCGTGAGGGCCGCACCGCACCGTTCATTTTCGGACGGGCAGGGTATATGGTTATGATATCTGAAAATGAAGAGGAGACAGTCTACTATCCTCTCTGGTCAAGCTATTACCCGCCGGACTACTGGTACACCGACGACAGGGAATATAAGGGCGGACCAACGGTAACTGTTGGTATGGGGGCATCTTTCGCCATAAGCGACATGGAAACCTATATGAGCTTTGCCTACAGGCATTTCAGCACCAAAGAGATCGTTACCACTTCAACATCTCAGACTGAAAACTTCTATTACTACTACAACAGGCTGGAAATAAAATTCGGTTTCAGGTTCTAACTCTGGGGCTTTTTTAAATCTCCAATCCTCAGTCTCCAGTCTTCAGTCTTTGCCGACTGTGGACTGTTGATTGCCGACTGCTTTATCCCCCCATGCCCCATGCCCCATGCTGCATGCTCCTTCTCTGTGCCATTTTCTCCACCTTTCTGCCCGATTTCTCCACTTTTTTTGCTTATTTTAAACGACTTTTGTAATTACCAACACCCTATTTATGAAAACCGAAATCGAAGTCAGGTATGCGGCTCATCCTGATGATGTGAAACACTGGGATACAGATCGTTTAAGAAAAGAACATCTCGTGCAGTCCCTGTTTGTTGATGACACGGTAACAATGGTTTATTCACTCTATGACCGTATGATAGCCGGAGGTGCAAAACCCGTCAGTGAGCCCCTGAAGCTTGAAGCGGTGGAAGAGGTCAAGGCCGCATTCTTCATGCACCGACGCGAGCTGGGTATTTTTAATGTCGGCGGAAAGGGCAGGGTCAGGACAGGCGATAAATTATACGAACTTGATTACAAGGAGGCGCTCTATATTGGCAGCGGCGACAGGGATGTGATCTTTGAAAGCGATGATAAGACCCATCCAGCCCTGTTCTATTTCAATTCCACGCCTGCTCACCGTAACTATCCCGATAAGAAGGTCACAAAAAAAGATGCTGTCATCGCGGAGATGGGAACGGCGGAATCAGCCAACCACAGGGTGATCAACAAGATGATAGTGAGCCAGGTGCTCGACAGCTGTCAGCTCCAGATGGGAATGACCGAGCTGAAGCCCGGAAGCGTATGGAACACTATGCCGCCCCACACTCACGGCCGCAGGATGGAGGTTTATTTCTATTTCGAGGTACCCGATGGCAGCGCAGTATGCCATTTCATGGGAGAACCCACCGAGACACGGCATCTCTGGATGAAGAACAATGAGGCGGTAATATCACCCCAGTGGTCAATACATGCAGCCACAGCAACCTCAAACTATACATTCATCTGGGGCATGGGCGGAGAGAACCTCGATTATGGCGACCAGGACTTCTTCAGACAGACCGATCTCAGGTGATCCTGACAGGAACTTATAAGTAAACCATTATGAATAAGGATCTTTTTAATCTTAACGGAAAAATTGCACTTGTCACGGGCGCCTCATACGGTATCGGGATGGCAATGGCAAAAGCCCTTGCACATGCGGGGGCAATCATCGTATTCAATGACCGTATCCAGGAAAAAATACAGTCTGCTCTTCTGGAGTATGCCATCGACGGAATCACAGCTCACGGATACCTGTTCGATGTCACTGATGAGAAGGAAGTCAAAGCTCACATCGAAAAGATCACAAGTGAAGTCGGTGTTATAGACATCCTTGTCAATAATGCCGGGATCATTAAGAGGATACCCGCCCTTGAGATGGATGTGGAGGAATACCGTCAGGTCATTGACATCGATCTCACGGGGCCGTTCATTATGTCGAAGGCAGTCGCTCCCGGCATGATTAAAAAAGGCGGAGGAAAGATCATCAATATTTGTTCGATGATGAGCGAGCTGGGCCGGGAGACGGTTTCTGCCTACGCCTCTGCCAAAGGCGGTCTCAAGATGCTTACAAAAAACCTTGCCTGTGAATGGGCCGGGTATAATATCCAGGTGAACGGCATCGGCCCCGGCTATATAGCAACCCCTCAGACCGAGCCTCTGCGAACTGACGGACATCCATTCAACTCATTCATTGTCGGGCGCACTCCGGCCGGCAGATGGGGGACACCGGAAGACCTGCGGGGACCGGTCGTTTTCCTTGCTTCGAAAGCATCTGACTTCGTTAACGGACATATCCTCTATGTTGACGGAGGCATTCTCGCATATATCGGCAAGCAACCCAAGTAAATGAAAAGAACCTGATATGAAGAAAATGTCATTTTTTCTGGCACTCACACTGCTTCTGTGCGGGTGCGGTAAGGAGAGCCTGAAGATCACTGTCACCAATTCCCTTGGCATCGACAGATCAGGCGAGATAATTGAAATTCCGCTTACTTTCATACAAACTCATGCCGCAGATCTTGCCCCTGAAGGAATCATAGTTAAGGATGCAAAAGGCAATGAAGTGCCATCGCAGGTGATCTATAACGGCTTTGTGCAGCCGCAGGCAATCATTTTCCAACCGGAGGTAAAAGCAAATTCCGACGCCGTCTACTACATCGGCAAAGGCGTCAGGGGCACCTATGATACCAGGGTTTTCGGCAGGTTTGTGCCAGAACGTATGGATGACTATGCCTGGGAAAATGACCGTATTGCATTCCGTATTTACGGTCCTGCCCTCATTGCCAAGGATGGCCCCAGCAACGGCATCGACGTGTGGATCAAGAGAACGGACAAGATGGTGATTGACAGGTGGTATGCCGACTATCTCGCCGGAAGGAACACCTATCATGATGACAACGGTGAAGGCTGTGACTGCTATAAGGTAGGGCGGACACTTGGTGCCGGGGCGATGGCTCCGTTTGTCAATGACTCTCTCTGGCTGGCAATCAACTTTGAAAGCTATGAGACACTTGACAACGGCCCGCTGCGCACCTCATTCAGGCTGAAATATCCCCCCTTCCCGGTTAACGGTGTGATGGTCTCAGAGACACGTAAAATTTCGCTCGACGCCGGCAGCCAGCTGACAAAGGTCACCGAGGAGTTTACCGGATTGACCGGGGAGTTCCCTGTTGCAGCAGGTATAGTCAAAAGAGCTGAAGGTGCACCGCTTTCGCCTGCCCCGGAAAGCGGAGCCATCGCCTATCGCCTTGACGGAGGCGAAGGCGGCATAACCTATGTCGGCACCCTGCTGACCACCCCGGTCGTCTCCCGTCAGGAAAAGAACGATCATCTCCTGATAGTAACAAATTATACTCCGGGTACCCCTCTCATATATTATACGGGAGCAGGCTGGAGCAAGTGGGGATTTGAAACAGACGATTCGTGGACGGACTACCTGAACACCTTCTCACAAAAAATCAGCGCACCGCTGCAGTGGAAATAGGATAACCGCCAATGCGACCGTCAGTCAGAGCAGCAGCACTGGTTATTCTCCTGTGCGGGGCAACACTTCACCGGGGCTTCAGTCAGCCCAAGTGTGCTTTTACACACTATTCGGTCAGTGACGGACTGTCGGAGGGAGTGGTTCTGGCCATGCACCAGGACCGCGACGGGCTTATGTGGTTCGGCACTTTTGACGGCCTCAACCGCTTCGACGGATACGGCTTCAAGGTGTACAAATCAGGGTTTAATTCAACATATGCGTTAAAAAATAACCGAGTCGACCGTATTACTGAAGATGACCTCGGGTATCTCTGGATGATGAACAATGACGGTGAGGTTCACCGTATGAATACGCACACCGAAGAGTTCGTCAGTTTCAACGAGATCAGTTCACGGGGATCTGAGGACTACTCACCTGTCAACCATATCTTCCATTTCGGTGACGGTGAAACCTGGATGTCTACGGAGGCAGGCAGCTGCATAAGGGTCATCTCATACCCCTCATCACCCGAATTCAAGCTTGACCGGTTTGGCTTCGGCAACGATTTATCATCAACCAGCAGGGTCAACTTCATCTATCGCGACAGCCTCAACAGCGTCTGGATACTTACCGGCAGCGGACTCTTCCGCCTTCCGGAGGGAAAGGAACAGCCTGAAAAGGTCTCCCCTGATGACGATACACAAAAACTATCCTCCTTTTTTTGTGTTCATGAGTTCGACGACTGGATCTGGTTTGGCGAATCCGGCGGAACCCTGAGGATGATCAGCAAAATAACCGGTGAGACGGAAAGCCTCAGCTTCGGCATCACATCTGATATCATTGCAATTAAGCCTCTGAATCCCAAGGAGATAATTATACTTACGTCCGGTGACGGTTTCTTTGTTTACAGTCCGCTTACCGGCGGGAAGAAGCATTATGAGACCGGCAGCAACAGAGTCATGCCCTCTGACAGGATGGTTTCTGTTTACGTCGACAGGTACGGTGAGGTCTGGCTCGAGACATCGGCAGACGGAGTGCTGCATTTCGATCCTTTAAGCGGGACCCTGAAACAGTTCAGGATGAAGGTCGATCCCACAAACCCTTTTGTTCTGCTGCCCAGCTTCGCGATCTTTGAAGATATCAATAACAATCTGTGGGTTTATCCCCGCGGAGGCGGATTTGCCCTGTATAACCGTGCAGAGCAGAAGCTTGAGTATTTCTTCAACGAACCAGGCAGTACCGGCCGGCGCTTTCCTAACCTCATCCACTCTGCCATCGCGGACCACCAGGGCAACCTCTGGATGTGTACAATCCAGAGGGGAATAGAAAAGGTTTCCTTTTTCCCCAACCAGTTCAGTGTGCTTAGTCCCAGGCAGGCGCCTGCTACACATTCGGAAAATGAGGTCAGGGCTGTCTTTGAAGACAGGAACCGTTACCTATGGGCCGCTACAAGGGACGGAACCGTATATTTGTATGACCATGACAAGAACCTCGCCGGCTACCTGAGAGAGAACGGAACCTTTGTGTCGGGCCCCCCTTTCAAGGCGCTGGTTTATGCAATCACCCAGGACAGCAGGGGGATTATCTGGATGGGATCAAAAGGCAGCGGGCTCTTCAGGCTTGAGCCAGTCGGCCAGGGACCGCCGGACCGCTACCGCATAATAAATTACAGGCACGACGCGGCTGATCCTTTCAGCCTGAGCCATGACAACGTCTATTCAGTGTTTGAAGACCCCTCGGGGAGGATCTGGGTGGGCACTTTCAACGGCGGACTGAACTACATGGAAGAAAACAGTGAAGGGGTCCGGTTCATTAACTCGTTCAACCTCCTTAAAGAATATCCGTATTCAAATCACAAACGCGTAAGATACATCACTGCCGACCTCAATAACCACATTTGGGTGGGAACAACAAGCGGGCTTGTAATATTTGACCAGAGATTCACCGACCCCTCTGACATCAGGTTCACTTCCTGCTTTTTTGACCCCGGAGATGAAACAAGCCTGGCCAACAATGACGTGTATTATATTTACTGTGCGCCTGACAGTGAGGTTTACGTAGCGACTTTCGGCGGTGGACTGAACAGGGTGATTAGCCCGGTTTCTGAAGGCAGGAAACCAACTTTCAAATCATACACCGTCAGCAGGGGAGCGCCTGACGATGTGATACTCAGTATTGTCGATGACATGGGAGGCAATCTCTGGCTTAGCAGCGAAAGAGGCATCCTGAAATTCCACAAGGAGGATGAGTTTTTTGAGATCTACAGTGACCAGAGCGGGGTGGAGAAGAGTTACTTCTCGGAAGCCACCGGGCTGCGTACATCGGACAATGAAATATTGTTCGGCTTCGATAACGGTATTTATCTTTTCAATCCCTTGCAGGTCAGGAAGACAGACTATGTTCCCCCGCTTGTATTCACACGTGTAACCGTTTCAGGCAGTGACATTCATTCCTCCGAAATGTCTCCCGGCAAACCCGGCAAAGCTGACAATGAGTGGTATATTGAACTCACTCCGAAACAAAAGAGCCTCAATATCGAATACGCAGCCCTCGATTACCGCAACCCGAAAAATATTCAGTATGCCCACATGCTCGAAGGTATTGACCTGGATTGGTCCATTGAGCGAGGTCAGAGGAGTGCCTCCTATACCAACCTTGAACCCGGAGAGTACATGTTCAGGGTCAGATCTACAAACTCAGACGGGATCTGGGTAAACAACCAGCGCAATATAAGGATCACCGTGAATCCTTCATTCTGGGAAACCGCTCTTGCCAAAATACTTCTTGCTGTAGTCGTCACGGGACTGATAGCGCTTGCCATCTACATAATCCTTACTTTCTACAAGCTGCGCCACAAGGTGGAGGTTGAAAAGCTGATAACCAATCTCAAGCTCAAGTTTTTCACTGATATCTCACATGAGCTCAGGACGCCTCTTACACTCATCTCGTCACCGGTGACTAATATACTTAAGAACAACAAGCTTGAGCCTGAAGTAAAAGACCAGCTTACACTTGTTCAGAGCAACACCGAAAGGATGCTGCGCCTGGTGAACCAGATACTCGACTTCAGGAAAGCCCAGAATAAAAAAATGCGCCTGAAGATCGAAGAGTTCCCGCTTGGGGAATACATCACCGGCATCTGCTCAGACTTCAGAAAGCTTGCTGAAGACAGGGGGATACAGTTTGAGGTCATTGATCAGACTGAAGGCCAGACCGTCTGGGCCGACAAGGATAAGATTGAAAAAATAGCTTTCAACCTGATTACAAATGCCCTTAAATTCACCCCAAGGGGCAAAAAGGTGACAGTCACAACAAAAAAGACCGATGACACCCTTGAACTCACAGTGGCTGATCAGGGCACAGGATTGTCAAAGGAGAAGATGAAGAATCTCTTCATGAGGTTCGACAGCGACGACAAGGAAACAATGTCAATTCAGCCCGGCACCGGCATAGGCCTCTCTCTGAGCAAGGAACTGGCTGAACTGCACCAGGCAGCGATGACAGCAGAAAGTGAGGAGGGTAAGGGCGCTACCTTCCGTATAGTCTTCAAACTTGGTTTCTCACACTTTGACAACAGCATTGAATTCGTTGTCGCCGACGGACAAAACCCACTTGCAGCAATGTCACTCCTTGCTGACACACAGGACGGCGAAGAGGAAAATGACGGAGACTCAAGGGAAGATGACGAACCGGTACTGCTTTTTGTGGAAGACAATGAGGAGCTGAGAAGCTTCCTGAAAATCATTCTTTCTGACAGCTTTCATGTAATTGAAGCCGGTAACGGCAGTGAAGGCCTTGAGATTGCCCGCAGCCAGCTTCCTGATATAATAATCACTGATCTTATGATGCCGGTTATGGACGGACTTGAAATGGCACGCCGGATCAAAGAAGAGGTAACCACTTCCCACATACCCATAGTGGTGCTCACAGCCAAAACTGATCTTGACAGCCAGGTGGAAGCGCTTAAAACCGGAGTTGATGATTTTATTACAAAACCCTTCAGCTCAACATACCTGAGAGCGAAGATTGAAAGCATACTGAGCCAGCGTAAGAAACTGCAGGAGGCTTTCATGGCCAACCTTGCCGCCTTCCCCCCGGGAGGCACAGCAAAGACCATGGAGATAAGCCCCTCTGCTCCGGCAATAGAGCCATACGATGACAAGCTGATGAAGAAGGTCATGGAGGTCATGGAACAGAACATCAGCAACGCTGACCTGACTGTCGAGGAGCTCGTATCAGGGATCGGCATCGGGAGGTCTGTCTTCTTCAAGAAGCTTAAGAGCCTGACAGGCTTCTCTCCCATCGGGTTCATCAGGGAGGTGAGAGTGAAAAGAGCCGCACAGCTCATTGAATCAGGGGAATATACAATCTCACAGGTGACCTATATGGTAGGCTGTAACGATCCCCACTATTTCTCGCGCATCTTTAAGCAGCGCTTTGGTTTGACACCGACGGAATACAGGGATAAGCACGCAAAATAAAAGCGATCGTGAAAGTGCACAACAAAAACAGATCATTCATGAAAACAGCAGCTACAGCAACGGCAACCTTTCTCACAGCAGTGATTTTACTCACTTCATGCGGGAACACCCCGGACCGCAAGGCTAAAGGATTAAGTTCTCCGCTGTGGTCAGTACGCATGGCTGAGTCAGAGATGGTGAGAAATCCGTCAATCTGGATGGTTGACTTTGTCACTGAAAAGAAATGGAACTACACCCAGGGACTGATGGGGCTCGCGTTCATGAGGCTCAGTGAAGTTACCGGCGACGAGCGGTACTACAATTATGCAAAAGGTTATGCCGACTCCCTTGTCGATGAGAATGGCAACATCTATAAATACAAGAAGGAGAATTACAACCTTGACCAGATCAATCCCGGGAAGATGTTTTTTATGTTGTATGACCGCACAAAAGACCCGAGATATGAGAAGGTCATCCGGACCCTGAAGGAGCAGCTAGATTCACAGCCAAGGATAGCCGAGGGAGGGTTCTGGCATAAAAAGGTCTATCCTGACCAGATGTGGCTTGACGGCCTGTACATGAGCGCACCCTTCTATGCCGAATATGCTGCAAGGTATAACCGGCCGGAGGATTTTCAGGACGTTATCAACCAGTTTCTCATTGTGGCCAGGCATACATATGACCCTGTCACAGGACTGTACCGTCATGCCTTTGACGCCTCGAAGAAAATGCCATGGGCTGACAGCATAACCGGACAGGCTCCGCACGCATGGGGACGCGCCATGGGCTGGTTCTCCATGGCAATTGTCGATGTCCTGGATTTTATTCCTGAAGACCAGCCGGGACGCGACGACCTGATCAAAATACTGCAGGGTATGATTGAAAAACTGTCGGAAATACAGGACCCGCAGACGGGCGGATGGTACCAGGTGCTTGACCGTTCCGGTGACCCCGGAAACTATATTGAAACCTCCTGCACATCAATGTTCACATATTCAATTTTGAAAGGTGTGAGGAACGGTTACCTTGATGCACGGTTCCTTGACACTGCAAAGAAAGCTTATAACGGACTGATTGATAACTTCATAACTGTTGACAGTGAAGGCCTTGTGACTTTAACGAAGATATGTGGCGTAGCCGGCCTCGGTGGCGATCCCTATCGCGACGGATCATACGAGTATTATATCGGTGAGGTGATTCGCGACAACGACCCTAAAGGTGTGGGTCCGTTTATAATGGCCAGCCTCGAATTCGAAAGGCTCTCAGAATAAGCTGAATACACCTTCCGTTCCCTTTCTACCCCGGCCAAAATATACACCCTTTTGGCAAAAAAGTGTACCTGTCAGGAAGTTGACAGGCCTAACTTTGATATTGCGATTTCATATCCTTATCATTCTAAAACACTAACTCATAACCTATGTTGAAAAAGAATCACAAATTCAGGAAACTGGTGCTTTGTGCCATTGCATTATCTGCAGGCATGATGGTCTGTGCACAGACAAAGACCATTCAGGGCACCGTTACAGGACCGGCAGGTGAACGGCTGGCCGGCGTCGCTGTAAGTGTGCCCGGTACCACAACCGGCACTCTCACCGATGCCAGCGGCAATTACTCGCTTGCTGTTCCTGCCGGGGCAACAACCCTGCAATTCTCATTTATCGGCTTTGAAACACTGGCCGAGACTTTAGGCAGCAGGACCACCGTCAATGCAGTTTTGCAGGAGAGCACCCAGGCGCTAGATGAAATTGTGGTAGTAGGATACGGTACCGTGAAAAAGAGAGACCTCACAGGCTCGGTTTCCTCAGTCAGATCTGCAGAAATAGTCAAGACCGCATCAAGTAATGCCCTGCAGTCAATACAGGGGAAAGTTGCCGGCCTTGATGTTACGAGAGAAAGCGGCGAGACCGGATCGGAAATTAACATGACTCTTCGCGGAGTGCGGTCAGTAAACGCATCCAACTCTCCCCTTTTCCTGGTCGATGGTATTGAGTACGGTTCGACACTTGACATCAATCCCTCGGATATTGCTTCCATCGAAGTGCTGAAGGATGCTTCCTCGACTGCAATATACGGTACCAGGGGTGCCAACGGAGTGATTATAGTCACCACAAAGAGAGGCGATGCTGCTGCCACAGGCAGAACAGCAGTCTCTCTTAACGCTTACGTATCATTTAACTCTCCCACAAACCTTCCCAGGCTGATGAGTGCCGAGCAGGATTACCTGTTCATGGCCGAACGGTTGCGTTATTCAGCCGAAAAGGCTGACAGTTCATGGGGTGAGACAGACCTTGCAGACTACCCTCCGGAAGATGTGCTTTCAGATGTGCTCACATCACCCTGGGAAAAGACCGTGCTTGATCTTTATTATGAAGGAGGGGTTGACTGGTTTGACATGATGCTGCAGAATTCAGTCACGCAAAACTATGAGCTGTCTGCTTCAGGAGGAACTGACAAAACATCGTTCATAATATCCCTGGGCTACATGGATGAGAACGGACTGCTGAAAAACGATAACCTTAAAAGATACAATGGAAGAGTTAATGTAACCCAGAAGATATTCTCAAACTTCACTGCCGGGGCGAACCTGCAGTTCACCTACCGCGACTGGGACCGCAGGGAGGACAACGTCTATTCCCAGCTTATCAAGATGCACGCCATGGCACAGCCTTACCTCTCGGACGGGTCCATCCTTGACCGGCCTTCCGAACTGGCACCCAGCCATACAAACCCTCTGCTTAATGAGGTTGAGGGATTTTATGAGAACAATACTCTCTCAAGCCGTCTCTTCGGAAATGTTTTTGTAGCGTGGGACATCTTCAAGGGACTTCAGTTTAAAACGTCATTCGGCATTGACGGCCAGTCAGGCCGCCAGGGAATCTATGAGGATTATATGTGCACCTCCAACTATCAGTCCGGCAGAGGTTCTTACCTGTCCAATGAAAGTGACCGCACAATGAAGTATATAATTGACAACACGCTTACCTATACAACGTTGATAGGTACTCACAGCGAGTTGCAATTGCTGGCCGGACAGGAAGCAATAAGAGATATGTATGAATCTCACAGAGTGTACGGGTACGGGCTACAGGATCATTATACAAAGACCTCTTTCTACCTCCTCCAGAATATTATTGGTTCCGGCCGTCAGCTTGAGGATATTTATACTGAAAGTTCATTGCTTTCATTTTTCGGGAGGGTAAACTACAAACTGCTTGACAAGTATCTGTTTACTGCCACCCTGCGTGCTGACGGGTCATCCGTGCTTGCCGAAGGTAACAAATGGGCTTCCTTCCCTTCACTGGCTGCAGCTTGGGTAATCTCCGAAGAATCATTCATGGAATCAGCTGATGCAGTTGATATGCTGAAGCTGAGGCTGAGCTGGGGTATGGCAGGCAACTCGGCGGTTGAACCTTATATGACCAAAACAAGGCTGGGCTCAACAATGGTTCCGTACACTTTCGGTTCAACATTATATAACGGTACATTGCCGGCTGTCCTTGGCAATCCCGAGGTGACATGGGAGACCACATCGACTTTTGATGCAGGCATTGATTTGTCTCTCTGGAAAGGAAGACTGTCCTTCGTGGTTGATGGCTACTATTCAAGGACCTCTGATCTGCTGCTCTACAAAGGCCTGCCGGCCACCTCAGTATATCCGCAGGTTCTCGCCAACGTGGGTGAAACAGAGAACATAGGATTTGAAGCTCTTGTAAGCGCCAGGGTAATTCAGACCAGCGATTTCCTCTGGGTGTCAGACCTTACCTTCTCAAGGAACCGTGACAAAATAGTCGCACTTGCCAGCGGGGAAGATCAGGACGTATCAATTCCTGACAATGCGCTTGTCGTGGGAGGACCGGTCAGGGCTTTCTATAACTATGAGGCTGACGGATGCTGGACAATAGCTGAAGCAGACGAGGCTGCCGTCTTTAAACGGGTTCCGGGTGATATTAAAATTGTCGATGTTGATGGCAACGATACCATAAACGACCTTGACAAACGGCTTTACAACAAGAGTCCTCAGTTCATAATCGGATGGAACAACTCGTTCTCTTATAAAGGCTTCACTCTTTCAGGTCAGTTTTATTCACGCATTGGGCAATGGATAAAATATGACTACAACACTGCATACAAGCCCACCGAACAGGACGGTTCACCTGATGTTGACTTCTGGACACCGGAGAACCAGGAGGCAAAGTTCCCGCGCCCGGGTATCGCTTCGCAAAATGATATGCCCGCCCTGGCTTTCGAAAAGGCTTCCTTCCTGAAGCTGAGGGAGGTGACACTTGGTTATGATCTGCCCCAGAGTCTTCTTTCAAGGGCACGGATAAGCAGAGCCAGGATATACGGTTCACTCCAGAACTATTTTACCTGGAGCAATCTTGACAACTATGACCCCGAACGCGGAGGAAGCATCTCAAATCCAATGGCCAAGCATGTGGTGTTTGGTCTTAACCTTGATTTTTAACGGACTGTCCGAAAAATATATATCCATGAAAACAACATACAAACATTTCATTCTTGTGGTTGCGCTGCTGATGGCAGCGGGCACATCATGTACGGACTTCCTCGAGGAAAACAACCGTACGAGCAACACAGAGGATATTCTCTATTCCTCGAAGGGCGGAATTGACGGACTTGTTGCCGCAAGCTACTCCTTCCTGAGAGGATGGTACGGCAAGGAAGCCGCAATAGGCCTGAGTGAGGGAGGCACCGATACCTGGCTTACAGGATATGACAACAGGCAGAAAGTTCTCATTAACTACTCAGGTATCACCCCTGAAGTTGCAAGCTCAACGAAGGAGACGATGAATGCATGCTTTGACGAGTACTGGGAGATGTTATACCAGGCTGTCAATGTATGCAATACCGGAATAAATGCAGTGAATAATGCAAGTGAACAGGTGTTGTCATCCCTTGAGAGAAATGCCTATCTCGGAGAACTGAAGACACTGAGGGCATTTTATTACTGGCACCTGGTGGAGACCTGGGGCCCTGTACAGATAAACAGGGAGGCCGTTAACAGTATCTCAAGTGTCGCCCACCGTGACTCTGAAGAGGATGTTTATGAATTCATGCTGAACGATGTTGATGAAGCTATCGTTCACCTTGCAGCCAAAACTGCAAAAACAGGACGTATTAACCTCTGGGCAGCAAAAGCGCTGAAGGCACGGCTGCTCCTTTACAAGGGCAGCAAGTTCAGTGACAATGCGGCATATGCGGCTGCAGCAGCTGAAGCAGAGGAAGTCATATCAGGAAGCGGAGCCTCATTCTTTGCAAACTATGCGGATTGCTGGCTTGGTGCAAATGAAGATGGTGTCAATAACAGGGAAGTCATCTGGCACGTTGACTATTCAATTGAGCTTTCGTACAACATATTGCCGAAAAGACTGAAGCTTGATGCCAGCAACAACCAGATGCAATGGGCGGGAATGATACTGCGTAATGCTGCCAACTCTATTGGCGGCAATGCCTCTCATCTTATGTTCACCGGCGTATGGAACAGTGTTCCTGCCACATCAGCAATACTGAGACGTACTGATACTGAAGCTAATAAGAACATCACTTACAAAGGTGTTGTCTATAACGTAGGATTAAGCTACCAGCCTTACTCAAAAGGTTTTACAAGGTTCGTCCCGTCGGGTTACCTCCTTGATGTTTTCAACAGGCAGACCGACCAGCGTTACCAGGCCTCATTCCGTGATGTGTATTATATTGCACCCCAGTTCACTGCTGCTTTTGCAGGAGGCGTTGCGCCCCCGACAGGGTATTCCCAGATGCGCGACACAGGGCTGTACCTCTGTCCTGAGACTGTCACTCCGGCACAGGTGGCAAGGGCTGCTGACAGGTATGTTCTGTTCTCAAGGACTGATGTCGGTAATGCAGTCGTATATCCCCTTTATGAAACTGAAGCTGCAACCACGCCGACAATCGCAACCTCCACCAGCGGTGCACAGAACTACAAGGGTAACCGTATGTACATCGCACTTAAGAAATTTGATGATTATACCGGAACGGTGATCAGGGACCTCGGTTCAAAAGATGCTTTCATCTTCAGACTTTCCGAGATGTATCTCATTGCTGCTGAAGGATATATGATGGCCGGACAGTCAGATCCCGCGATGCAGAAACTGAATGATCTGCGTGCAGCGCGGGCTATCGCAGGACAGGATAACAGCCTTACCACAGCCGAACAGGCACAGGTGACCGCCAAAGATATTGCTGTGATCCTTGATGAACGGGCTCGCGAGCTTTGCGGTGAACAACAGCGCTGGTTTGACCTTAAGCGTACCGGGACACTTATCAGCAGGGTTACTCTCTATAACGGGACGGCCGCACCTAACATAGAGGACTTCCACCTATTAAGACCGATACCTCAGCCACAGATGGATGCCGTTTCAAATAAAACTGCCGGACCTGATCCCGAAGGTTTCTGGCAAAACACAGGTTACTAAATTATGACAAGGTTTATTCTGTCACTGTTTTTTCTGTTGGCCACTGCCCCGCTGTCACGAGCGGGCAGTGACAACTGGAAGATGACCGCAGAGATCGAGCGGGCAATAGTAAAAACATCATTCCCTGCTGATACTCTTAATATAATCGACTTCGGAGCGGTGGCCGGCGATGCCTCTTTCCTGAACACTCAGGCAATTACTGCAGCCATACTGCAATGCCACAACAAAGGGGGTGGCGTGGTCCTTGTTCCGGAAGGCGAATGGATGACCGGCCCTATAACCCTCCTCAGTAATGTCAACCTTCATATTGCCGAAAAGGGTATCCTCCTCTTTTCAACGGACTATCAGCAGTATATGCCTGCTGTACTGACACGATGGGAAGGTATGGACTGTTACAATATCCACCCGCTTGTTTATGCCATCGATGCTTCCAATATCGCCCTCACAGGCAAGGGTACAATTGACGGACAGGCCTCGAATGAGATATGGTGGTGGATGAACGGCAATCCTGAGTACGGCTGGAAGCAGGGGATGAACTCCCAGAAACTGGCCGGGAGACCTGAGTTATTGCGATACGAACAGAACCAGACTCCTGTTGAGGAACGTTGTTTCGGTATCGAAGGGGCTCTCAGACCTCAGTTGGTCAACTTCATGAACTGCACCAGCGTGCTGATTGAAGGCCTGACCCTGAAAAACTCTCCCTTCTGGGTAATACACCCTGTAAGAACGGAGAGTCTAATCGTGCGTGGAGTCACAATAAAAAGCGCCGGACCCAACTCCGACGGATGCGACCCTGAGTCATGCAATAATGTTCTGATAGAGAAATGCTTCTTCGACACAGGCGATGACTGCATTGCAATCAAGTCGGGGCGAAACAATGACGGCAGGAGATGGAACATTCCGTCACGCAACATTATTGTCCGGGACTGCCGTATGGCTGCAGGACACGGCGGTGTTGTGATCGGCAGCGAGATCTCAGGAGGCTACTCAAATCTCTTCGTGGAGAACTGTGAAATGGACAGCCCTGAGTTGCTGAGGGTCATCAGGATAAAGACTTCCGAGTGCCGTGGAGGTGTAATAGAGAATATAAACGTAAGGAATGTAAAAGTTGGAGTATGCTCTGAGGCTGTGCTCCACATCACTCTTAACTATGAACCCGGCGAACCCTGTGTCAGGGATTTTCCGCCGGTTGTAAGAAATGTCACCCTTGAGAATGTGACCTCGAACAAGAGCAAATACGGGATTTTTATTGAAGGTCTAGACAAATCGGTAAACGTCTCGGATATAACCCTGAGGAACTGCGCCTTCAACGGTGTGGAACAAGGCACTGCAATCACGGGTGCTGAACGTGTGAAGCTAAAGAAAGTATATATCAACGGAAAGAAGATCAGGCGTTAGATTATCACTTAACGGGATTCCATCCGTCATGCCGGGCAAAGACCCTTGCGACTGTAACAGCCTTTGCTTCCCTGCGGCTGAGCTGACGGCTCCAGCTGACACGGGCGGCAGGATTGGCTCCCGGACCCGTATTGCGGTATTCTGCATACCTGGCAGTCTGCTCATTGGAAGGTTTGTCCCAGTTATGCCATCCCTCGGGGACTATATGACTGCCAAGCTCACAGTTGAGGAAAATCGTTGCAGCAAAGGGGCGCCACGGCCTGCCGAGGTATACCTTCGTGACGCTGTCTGCAGCCGTGAGAATGCAGCGGTTAAAAATATAACCGTATTCATGCCCCTCCACCGTGGAGGCTGCAGTAACATAAGAATTCTTCTTGCTGTGAATATGGCATTTCTCAAACCAGGCTGTGGCAGGACCAAAGATAAAATCAGTGGTGCCTTCGATATAACACTCTTCATAATACTGTCTGCTCTCCTGGTTCGCAGTAAGAAGCGTATCCTGGTTGCCCAGCAGCCGGCATCTGCGGAACACAGCCCTGTCCCCGTCAACGTGCACCGCCACGGCCTGTCCGAGCATCTCTGCGTTATTCTCGAATGTGATGTCCTCAGCAGTGAACCCGGCTCCGAGCACCCATATCGTGTACGTCCTGAAAGTGCCCATATTGCGGATGTTGGCATGGTCATTCCAGGTGATGATTGTGTTCTCAACGCTCTCACCCTTCATGAACAGATTGGTGACCCACGACGGGATAACCACCTTTTCACGGTACGTTCCGTTTTTGATGAACATGAAGGTTGTGTCAGACATATAAGCCCTGATGGAGTTGACAGCTTCCTGCACTGTGGTGAATTCACCGGTGCCGTCTGCCGCCACCACAATATGCCTCTCCTGACAGTGGGAAAGAAGCGATGGAAACATCAGTATAATGACGAAAAGAAACTTCTTCATGGCTGCTCAATTAATAAGGAATTAAAACCCTAATTTAGTTTTTTATTGCTATTTTTCGAAACAGCTGAACAACATAACCAGGAGTACAATGAAAGAGACAGGCAAGTATTCGTTCGGAATTGGTGACAGGTTCCTGCACCAGGGCAAGGCTCAGCTTGAAGCCCTGATGAAGGCATCAGAAACTCTCGGAATAAAGATAACCCCCGTCTGGAACAAGTCGAACAGGGAACATAATATTGTACATTCGGAACCGTCAGATACACGTGCCGAAGCTGATGCCGCAGTCAGGGCACTCAATTATGAAGGTCCTTATTTTGTTGATGCCGACCATATTAATCTTAATACAGTGGGACGCTTCATCGATAACTCTGACTTTTTTACCCTTGACGTTGCGGATTATATCGGGAAGAAGGCTTCCGGCACTGACATCGAGGGCTTTGTTGAGAGCCACAGGTACCTCTGCGGATCACTGGCTATACCCGGCATTGCTGATCACTTCACAGTTACTGAGAATTATCTCAGGAGCTTCGCGGAGAAATTCCTTTTTGCAATAAACGAGGCAGCGGCAATATATTATCATATCGCCTCTGTTAAAGGCGAAGGGACCTTTGTCACCGAAGTGTCGATGGACGAGGTTGATGAACCGCAGAAGCCGCTCGACATGCTTTTCATCCTGAAAGGACTGGCTGATCTGAAGGTGCCGGTTCAGACCATTGCCCCGAAGTTCACCGGGCGTTTCAACAAGGGTGTTGACTACGAGGGTGACCCGGTCAGATTCGGGAAAGAGTTTGAGGAGGATATCCTGGTCATCAGTTATGCAGTTGAGAAATTCGGGCTGCCTGCCTCCCTGAAACTGAGTGTGCACTCCGGCAGCGACAAGTTCTCAATTTACCCCATTATAGGATCTGTCATCAGAAAACACGGATGCGGCCTTCATCTCAAGACCGCCGGCACAACCTGGCTTGAAGAAGTAATCGGGCTGGCTCTCTCCGGCGGAAAAGGCCTTGAGATAGCTAAGCTGATTTACCGTAATGCCTACGAAAGAAGGGAAGAGCTCTGCGCTCCCTATGCCACTGTCATAGATATCAGGCCTGAACTGCTGCCCCTTCCCGCTGAGGTCGATACATGGAGCAGTGAAAAATACGCTGATACCCTCAGGCATATCCCGGGCAATCCTTCTTACAATCCCGGATTCCGCCAGTTGATTCATGTCGGATACAAGGTGGCCTCGGAACTCGGAACAGCTTATACCGGCGCACTTGAATCAAATGCTGATGTAATCGCAGGTTGTGTGAGAGAGAATATCTATGATCGTCATATCATTCCTCTCTTTACTCATTAAAATGCTATAATACAGCTGCTTATGAAAGAATTTATACATGATGATTTCCTGCTGCAGAGTGATACTGCAAAGAGACTGTATCATGACCATTCAAAACCTTTGCCGATAATTGACTATCACTGTCATATCAGTCCTGAGTATATTGCCGCTGACAGGCGGTTTAACGACCTCGGGCAACTGTGGCTCGAAGGTGATCATTACAAATGGAGGGCAATGCGGGCTAACGGGATAGATGAAAAATTCGTCACGGGCAAAGACACAACCTTCCGCGAAAAATATGACCGCTGGGCAGAAACGGTGCCCTATACAATGCGGAATCCGCTTTATGCATGGACCCACCTTGAACTCCGGAGGGTTTTCGGGGTGGATAAAATTCTAAATCCCGCCACCGCCCCGGAAATCTGGGAGCAGTGCACGGCGCTTCTTCAGCAGCCTGGTTACACTGCGCGTGGCCTGATGAAGAAATTCAATGTCGAGGTGATATGTACCACCGATGATCCTGCAAACTCCCTTGAGCATCACATCGCGCTGAAGAAGGAAGGATTTGAGATCAAGGTACTGCCTGCATGGAGGCCTGACAGGGCTATGGCGGTAGAAGATCCGGAACCTTACAGAAATTACATCTCGAAGCTCTCTGAGGTATCAGGAATTGATATCAAAAACTTCGATAACCTTATTGAAGCCCTGAGGAAGAGACATCAGTTCTTTGCCGACACAGGATGCAAACTCAGCGATCACGGTATTGAACAGTTCTACGCTGACGACTATACCGAAAGAGATATTGATGTAATCTTCAGGAAGGTGGTATCAGGCCGCAATCTTTCTTTGGATGAGGTTACGAAGTTCAAGTCGGCAATGCTTTACGAAATGGCCCTCATGGACTGGGAGAAGGGATGGACACAGCAGTTCCACTACGGGGCAATAAGGAATAACAACAGCCGTCTTCTCAACACACTGGGTCCGGATACAGGGTTTGACTCAATGGGCGATTTCACGGTTGCCAGAAGTCTTTCACGCTTCCTTGACAGCCTCGACATCGAGGGCAAGCTGGCAAAGACCATCCTGTATAACCTCAATCCGCGCGATAACGAACTTATTGCAACAATGATCGGAAATTTCCAGGATGGCAGTGTAGCCGGTAAGATGCAGTTCGGATCCGGATGGTGGTTTCTCGACCAGGAGACAGGCATCATTAACCAGCTGAACAGCCTCTCGCTGATGGGATTGCTGAGCAGGTTTGTGGGCATGCTCACTGACTCAAGGAGCTTTATCTCCTATCCGCGCCACGAATATTTCCGCCGTGTGCTGTGCAATCTGATTGGTGACGATATCGAGAAAGGGAAAATGCCTGCCTCTGAATTCAGCACAATCAGCACGATGGTTGAGAATATTTCCTATTACAACGCAAAGAACTATTTCGGTTTCTGAAATACTAACAGACAAAAAAGCATGGCAAAGTTCACACGCATTGAAGTGGCACTCGCGATGGCTGAGACAGGCCTGGTGCCTCTCTTCTACCACAGTGATGCCGGTATCTGCAAAGAAATTATCACAGCCTGTTGTGATGGCGGGGTAAAGGTCTTTGAATTTGCCAACAGGGGCGATTTCGCCCATGAGGTTTTCGCTGAGGTGAAGAAATGGGCAAATGACAGTTATCCCGGACTCATGATCGGCATAGGATCGGTGCCTGACGCTCCTACGGCAGCTCTCTTCATGCAGATGGGGGCTGACTTCATCGTCTCACCCATTTTTAATCCGGAAATAGCCAGGGTCTGCAACAGGCGGAAAGTGCTCTGGATACCGGGGTGCGGAACAGTGACGGAGATCTCTGAAGCCGAAGAGCTTGGTGCTGAGATAGTGAAAATATTTCCCGGTCCCGCGGTCGGCGGCCCGGCATTCGTTAAAGCCGTAAAGGGCCCCTGCCCCTGGACAAGCATCATGCCTACCGGAGGTGTCGAGCCTTCGGAAGAAAGCCTGAGACAGTGGTTCAGTGCCGGCGTCACATGCGTCGGGATGGGAACAACACTGATCACTGAAAAGATTGTGAAGGCAGGCGACTGGGCAATCCTGTCAAAAAATGTAAGGAACACCCTGGATATAATTAAGAAACTGAAATAATACCATGCCTGAAAAAACCGCTGATCCAAAAATGACAAACTACAGGTGGGTTATCTGTGGATTATTATTTTTTACTGTCGCAATCAACTACATGGACCGCCAGGTCCTGTCACTTACATGGAAGGATTTTATTGCACCCGAGTTTCACTGGACCAACAACGATTACGGAACCATAACCGGCCTTTTCTCAATCTTCTATGCGGTATGCCTGCTTTTTGCAGGCCGGTTCGTTGACTGGATCGATACTAAAAAGGGTTTTCTCTGGGCAATAGGCATCTGGTCGGTTGGGGCTGTCCTCCATGCCTTTTGCGGAATAGCCACCTCCGGAATTATAGCCGGTAAGTGGTTTGTCGGATTTGAGGAAGCAAAGAACATAATCAGCAAGGTTGATGATGTCGGCATGATTACATCCGTGAGCGTGACTTTATTCATCTTTGCACGCTTCGTTCTGGCGCTTGGTGAAGCAGGCAACTTCCCGGCAGCAATTAAAACCACTGCCGAGTTTTTTCCAAAGAAGGACCGCGCCTTTTCAACCAGTATCTTCAACTCGGGAGCACAGGTCGGAGCCCTTATTGCACCGATCTCCATTCCGGTGATAGCTGCAAAATACGGCTGGGAGATGGCATTCATTGTTATCGGAGCCATCGGTTTTATCTGGATGGGCTTCTGGATATTCATGTATAAAAAGCCTGCCGTTCATCCCAGGGTAAATAAAGCCGAATTGAATTACATCAATCAGGACTCGATAGCAGAGACAAAAGCAAACAACGGAGTAGAAAAGACAGAGAAGAAAATGTCGTTTAAGGAATGCTTCAGGCATAAACAGACATGGGCGTTTGCCTTCGGGAAATTTATGACAGACGGTGTCTGGTGGTTTTACCTGTTCTGGACCCCTGCCTACCTGAGTGATGTGTACGGGCTTACCTCCGACACCAATATGGCCAAGCTGCTGATTTTTGTTCTTTATGCAATTGTAATGCTGTCAATCATCGGAGGCTGGCTTCCAAGGTATTTTGTAGACACAAAGGGGATGAACCCTTATGCAGGCCGCATGCGCGCAATGCTGATCTTTGCATTCTTCCCGCTTCTGGCCCTTCTGGCCCAGCCAATGGGACATATTTCTTACTGGTTTCCGATCATCATTATCGGTATTGCGGGCGCTGCTCACCAGGCATGGTCTGCCAACCTCTTCTCAACTATTGGCGATATGTTCCCCAAATCTGCTGTGGCTACAATCACAGGTATCGGTGGTATGGCCGGAGGTTTGGGTGCGTTTCTTATCAATAAAGGATCAGGCGTTTTATTTGACTTCTCATCCGGTTCAGCAATGGTGGATGGCAACGTTTCTGTAATGACAAAGGAATTGCTTGCAAAGGGCGCAACCTATGTCACTGAACCCATGAAGTTCTTTGGATTTGAAGGAATAAGGGCCGGTTACTTTATAATTTTCTGTATCTGCGCAGTGGCATATCTCATCGGATGGATAGTGATGAAAACGCTTGTGCCTAAATATAAACCCATAGTTTATTGAATAGAAACACATATCAACATGACTGATTTCAGCGATCTGAAAGGGAAAGTTGCCGTCATCACCGGCGGCGGAGGGATTATAGGCCAGTCGCTTGCCGGCGGAATGGGCAAGGCAGGCCTGACTGTGGTCATCCTCGATATCAGTGCCGAAAGGGCTGTGGCGGCTGCTGACAGTGTGTCCGCTGCAACCGGCTGCAGGGCCATTGGCCTGAGCGCCGACGTTACAGACAAGGGTTCACTGATTAAAGCCAGGGATGAGATTTTGAAAACGTTCGGCACAATAGACATTCTTATCAACTGCGCCGGAGGCAACAAACCGACAGCAACCACAAGGAAGGAATTCATCATGGCAGGAGACAATGAGCTTGAATCCACCTTTTTCGGACTTGACATAGCAGGCTTCGACGGTGTATTTAATCTTAACTTCAGGGGCACAGTGCTGCCGACAATGGTCTTTACCGAAGATATGGTCAGGAGAGGCAGGGGAAATGTTCTGAATATATCATCAATGAATGCCTTCAGGCCTCTTACAAAGATTCCCGCATACTCGGCTGCCAAGGCGGCTGTAAATAACTTCACGCAGTGGCTTGCCGTGCACTTTGCCCCTTCCGGGGTGAGGGTAAATGCAATTGCTCCGGGCTTCCTGCTGACAGACCAGAACAGGTTCCTTTTAACCGATGAGAAGACAGGTGAGATGACTGCACGCGGCAAAAAGATCATTGCGGCAACACCTATGGGCCGTTACGCTGAACCGGACGAACTTGTGGGTACAATGCTCTACCTGCTCTCTGATATTTCAGGCTTTGTTACAGGTGTAGTGATCCCTGTCGACGGTGGCTTCAGCGCTTACAGCGGAGTATAACTGAACAGAGATGATTTTACATTGTTTAATTACTGACTACTTTGTCTTATGAAGCGAAATGTGATCATAGCACAGTCGGGCGGCCCCTCCCCTGTCATTAATAACACTCTCAGGGGTATAATTGATTCTTGCCTGTGTTACCCTGAAAGCTTCGGTAAAATATACGGCGGCTGGCATGGAATAGAGGGTGTGCTGAAAGAAGAACTGCTTGACCTCTCGGCACAGGACAAGGACGAGATAGGGCTTCTGAGGACTACACCTGCTGCAGGCAGCATCGGCACATGCAGGTATAAGCTCAAAGACAGCCAGAACCTTGATTTTGACCGTATCGCGGAAGTTTTCAAAGCTCATGACATAGGCTATTTCTTTTATATAGGCGGCAATGATTCACAGCATACCGCACTGAAGGTGAGCACACTGTGCACACAGAAAGGACTCGATGTCATTGCCGTGGGTGTGCCTAAGACAATCGACAACGACGTTGGTGACAGTGAATTCAGGCTCATTGACCATACCCCAGGCTACGGTTCTGTGGCCCGTTACTGGGCATGCATGATTCAGAATGCCAACGAGGAGAATGCAGGTTCATCACCAGCTGACCCGGTACTGGTAATGCAGGCTATGGGCAGGAAGATAGGTTATATTCCCGCAGCAGCGCGGCTTGGTGATCCGGAAAGAGAGATGCCCCTGCAGATCTACATGACCGAATCAGGCGTTACGCTTGAGGAGATAGCCGACAACGTCAATGACCAGCTTGTAAGAGATGGCAGATGCATGGTTGTCGTCAGCGAAGGACTGAGCGTGGGAGACATCGGTGAGAAGAAGGATTTTTCGGACACACCCAGTTCGGGTCAAGCCAGCTCACTGTGCAGCAGGCAGTTGTAAACTACCTTAATTCAAAGGGAATAAAGGCGGCAGGAGCAGCACGCGGACAGGTGCCCGGCACTGACCAGCGCCATAACATGATTTACGCTTCGGTGACCGACCTCGATGAGGCTTACAGCGTCGGACGCAAAGCAGTGGAGATCGCCTTGCATGACGGTAACGGGTGGATGGCAACAATACTGCGGAACGAAGGACCAGTATACAGTGTCAGGTATGACAAGGTGCCGCTCGATAAGGTGGCGCTCTCGGAGAGAACCTTCCCTGTCAGCTGGATAGCACCCTCACGGTATGATGTGACTGACGACTTTGTCAGCTATGCAAAGCCCCTGATCGGAGACGACTGGGTGAGCATTCCCGTCATAAACGGAATTCAGAGATTTGCCAGGCTGAAGCTTGTTTTTGCTGACAAAAAACTACCCGGCTATAAACTGCAGGGAAAATAATCAGGAAGACCGGGTTCAGTAAAAAAAACAAAAACCTGAGCCCCCGGCGATCCCCGAACCTGAACCCTGAACCTTGAAATATTGAACTTTAATTTAATTTTTGAACCATGAATGTATTGCAGGAACTGAAACCGGAAAAGGAATTCTTTATAGGCATTGACTCTGACGGATGCGTGTTTGACACTATGGAGGTGAAACAAAAAGAGTTTTTTATTCCCAATGCAGTAAAGCTGTTCGGGCTCTTTGCCATCTCGAAATACGTACGTGAGACATGGGAGTTCGTCAACCTTTATTCCGTAACAAGGGGTATCAATCGTTTTCCCGCTCTGGTAAAAGTAATTGACCTTCTGTCAGAGCGACCCGAGATAAAAGAGATTGGAGTGGCGCTTCCGGATATGGATCCGCTCAGGGAGTGGATCAGCAAAGAGACAAAACTGGGTAATCCTGCCTTCAGGGAATACGTGCAGAACAATCCTCACCCGGCCCTTGACCCTGTCCTGAAATGGACTCTCTCCGTTAACGACGACATAGCATACTGGCTTCGGAATACCCCTCCTTTTCCCTATGCCAGGAAATCGATTGAAAAGATCAGCACACTGGCTGATGCAATTGTGGTTTCACAGACGCCTTACGAAGCGCTTGCCAGGGAGTGGGAGGAACACGCCATCAACGGCTACGTAAGGGCTATCGCCGGACAGGAGCTTGGCACGAAGACGGAGCATATTACAATGGCCGCAAAAGGAAAGTATCCTGACGACAAGATACTTATGATCGGAGATGCTCCGGGTGACCTTAAGGCTGCCAGCGAGAACGGGGCCCTCTTTTTCCCCGTAAATCCCGGCCATGAAAACAGCTCTTGGAAGGTCTTCTATGAGGAGGCACTCGGCAGGTTCATCGCCGGTACCTACAAAGGTGAGTACCAGGATAACCTTATCAGGGAGTTCCGGAAGTTGCTTCCCGAGAAACCTTCATGGTAAAAAACCGAAGAAGATGATCTGCTATGCAACAGGAAGTCCCGAAAGGGATCTGAAGAAAGATGATATCAGTGCAGCTGTAAGAACTGCACTTGAGTTCTTCAGCGACAGAAAGAGCGTTCTGATCATCCCTCCGGATATTACCCGTGCTCACTCAGGGGCAGGACTGGTCACCGAATTACTGTGGCAGCAGCTTGGCTTTAAGGTAAAGGATATTCTCCCAGCCCTTGGCACACATGTGCCGATGGAGAAGGGTGAAATCTCGAAAATGTACGGAACTGTACCGGCAACGCTATTCAGGGAGCACAGGTGGAGAACTGATATAGAGGAGCTTGGCAGGGTACCGTCATCATTTGTTTCGGAAGTTACCGGCGGGAAACTTAATTATGACTACCCGGTACAGGTCAACAAACTGCTGGCTTCAGGAAAGCATGATCTGATTATTTCTGTCGGACAGGTGGTGCCGCATGAAGTGACAGGCATGGCCAACTATAACAAGAATGTGTTCGTCGGCTGCGGTGGCAGCGAAGCCATCAACAAGAGCCACTTCATTGGCGCCGTTCACGGCATTGAGAATATCCTGGGGACAGTCGACAACCCGGTCAGGGCGGTTCTCAACAGGGCATCGGAGATAGCCTCCGGCAGGCTGCCGCTTCTGTATATGCTTACGGTTGTATCACCTGACGGGAACGGAGTTCTGAAAATGCGCGGACTGTTTATCGGTGATGATATTGAATGTTTCAGGCAGGCAGCCGCACTGTCGCGGGAGGTCAACTTTACGACCCTCCCTGAAAGGCTGAAGAAAGTGGTTGTTTATCTTGACCCGGAGGAGTTTAAAAGCACGTGGCTGGGGAACAAGAGCATCTACCGCACTCGCATGGCCATCGCTGATGAAGGGGAGCTCGTTGTGCTGGCTCCGGGCGTGAGAACCTTCGGCGAAGATCCGGCTATTGACATACTGATAAGAAAGTACGGTTACCGGACCACCCCGGAGATCCTCTCCTTTGTCGATCAGAACAGCGACCTGAGGGAGAACCTGAGTGCTGCCGCACACCTTATTCACGGATCGCCGGAGAACAGGTTCAGGGTCACCTACGCCGCCGGTCATCTCAGCCGCGCAGAGGTGGAGTCTGTCGGTTACAGCTTTGGAAACGTGCAGGAATTGATGGCCAGGTATAACCCTGAAAAAATAATGACGGGCCATCATAAAACTGCTGACGGTGAAGAATTTTATTTCATCTCCAACCCGGCCACAGGCCTCTGGAAAGCCATCAGGTGAAGAATGAAGATCGTAATTGACGAGAAGATTCCGTTTATAAAGGGCGTGTTCGAGCCCTGGGCACAGGTGGTGTACAGTCCCGGCCGTGCCATTGACAGTACCATGGTAGCTGATGCAGACGCCCTGATAGTGCGCACCCGGACAAAGTGCAACAGCCAGCTCCTCAAAGGAAGCCGAGTAAAGATCATCGCATCGGCAACAATCGGATTTGATCATCTGGATACGGGATGGCTCGAGGCACAGGGAATCAGGTGGGTGAATGCACCCGGATGCAATTCCGGGTCAGTGATGCAGTACATCGTGACCTCCCTGTTTTATCTTGCATCAAGGAACTCTTTCAACCCTGGCTCGCTCACACTCGGTGTGGTGGGTGTCGGCAATGTAGGCTCAAAGGTTGTGAAGGCGGCAAGGGCTGCAGGAATGAAGGTGCTTCAGAATGACCCTCCGAGGAAAAGACGCGAGGGGCTCAAGGATTTTGTTCCGCTGGAAAAAATTATTGCCGAATTTGATATTCTGACCTTGCATGTTCCGCTGACAATGCAGGGACCTGACAGGACGCACTATCTGATCAATGCGGAGAACCTGTCACGCCTGAAGAGAGACTGCATCGTCATCAATTCATCACGCGGAGAGGTTGTTGACAACACTGCCCTGCGCTGGGCACTTGAAAAAGATTACCTGGGCGGGGCGGTACTTGATGTATGGGAAGGGGAACCGGAGGCTGACAGGAAGCTGATTGGACTTGCTGATATTGCCACACCGCACATAGCAGGTTATTCAGTCGACGGCAAGTCAAACGCAACGGTAACAGCTGTCCGGCTGGTCTCGGCAGCGCTGAACATTCCCCTGAACGACTGGAAGCCTGACACGCTGCCGCAGCCTGCCGAGCCTGTCATCGACCTCCGGAGCCATGAAGCAAGAAACACTTCGCTGGGGCTGGTGGCTTTGGCGGTGAACCATACATACCCCATTGAAGAGGATGATCATCTCTTCCGTGCAAACCCAGAGAAATTCGAGTTCCTGCGCGACAATTACCGCACGAGAAGAGAATTCGGATCTTTCAGCGTCAGGGTAAACGATGAAGAAGCAAAACGAATACTTACTGATTTAGGATTCAATATAATTCAATAACTCAATTATACCAAAGATGAAAGCTGATATAGGATTGATTGGTCTCGCCGTGATGGGAGAAAACCTGGTACTGAACATTGAGAGCAGGGGATTTACAGTTGCGGTTTTTAACCGTACGACGGACAGAGTTACTGATTTCGTGAACGGGCGTGGCAAAGACAAAAAATTTATTCCGGCCTACACTCTTGAAGAGCTTGTCGCCAGCCTGAGCCATCCGCGTAAGGTGATGCTCATGGTCAAGGCCGGCCAGCCCGTCGATGATTTCATAGAAAAACTTATCCCGCTGCTCGACAAAGGCGACATTATCATTGAAGGGGGCAACTCACATTTCCCCGATACTATCCGGCGAACAAAATATGTCGAGAGCAAGGGACTGCTTTATATCGGCACCGGTGTGTCAGGCGGTGAAGAAGGTGCGTTGCTGGGACCGTCGCTCATGCCCGGCGGATCGAAAGAGGCATGGCCTCATGTGAAGGATATATTTCATGCAATCTCAGCCAAAACCTCTGACGGAGCTTCCTGCTGCGCCTGGATAGGCGACAACGGTGCGGGGCACTTCGTTAAGATGGCCCACAACGGCATCGAGTACGGTGACATGCAGCTCATATGTGAGGCTTACCACCTGCTGATAAATGCAGGGTTCAGTCACGATGAGATGGCTGACATATTCGATGAGTGGAACAAGGCCGAGCTGGATTCTTATCTGATAGAGATAACAGGCGAGATACTGCGGTACAAAGACACTGACGGCAAACCCATTGTCACAAAAATACTTGATTCCGCCGGCCAGAAGGGTACCGGAAAATGGACGGTCTCGAGTGCGCTCGATCACGGCGTGCCCCTTAGCCTTATCGGCGAATCAGTCTTTGCCAGGTTCGTCTCCTCGATGAAGAAGGAAAGGGTAAAGGCATCACCGCTGTTCAGAAATCCTCCGAAAAAAGCAGTTCGTGATAAAAAGAAGTTCGCCGATGACATACGCAAGGCCCTGTATGCATCAAAGATAGTTTCATATGCGCAGGGCTTCAATCTGCTTAGAAATGCCGCAGGTGAATACAAATGGGACCTTAACTACGGCGAGATAGCCATGATCTGGAGGGGCGGATGCATAATCAGGTCAGCCTTCCTGAACAAGATCTACGAAGCCTTCTCCAGGGATCCGCAGCTGCCAAACCTCATCCTTGACAGTTACTTCTCATCCATCCTGGGGGAGAACAGCGAAAGCTGGCGGAAGGTCATCGCCGGTGCTGTGACCGAGGGTGTGCCAGTGCCTGCGATGAGCGCTGCGCTGTCATGGTTTGACAGTTACAGGTCAGCATGGCTTCCGGCCAACCTGCTGCAGGCCCAGCGCGACTATTTCGGTGCACACACATATAAGCGCATCGACAAACCGGATGATGAGATCTTCCACACTAACTGGACGGGCCGCGGAGGAGAAACTGCATCCTCAACCTATAATGCATAAAGTTGCATATAATGCTGTAAATAAGACGTTTCCCATCCTTTACAAGGAGGGGAAATAATTGATATTCAAAATATTACATTTCTCCCCCTTGATAAGGGAGGCCCTACCGTAAATATCCCGCAAAGCGGGATTAGGGAGGGGTCAGACTGCAGGGGAGTGATACCAAAGCGTCGAGACGAGGGGGTCAACTTTTCACTTTTCTTTCACTCATGAATTTTTTATTAAATTTACTTAAACCAAAAGTCACATACTGTCATGACTAAAAATGTAAACGAACGTGCTGCCGACAATATCAGGATCCTTTCAATGGCGATGGTCGAAAAGGCCAATTCAGGTCACCCCGGCGGTGCGATGGGCGGAGCAGATTTCATCCATATACTTTTTTCCGAGTTCCTGCGGTTTGATCCGGCTGATCCCCGCTGGATAAACAGAGACCGCTTTTTCCTTGATCCCGGACACATGTCCCCGATGCTCTATTCCGTACTTACACTCACAGGCCATTTCACTGTCGATGATATCATGCAGTTCAGGCAATGGGGCAGTGTGACCCCGGGACATCCGGAACTGGACCTAAGTCGTGCTGTGGAAAACACCTCAGGCCCGCTTGGCCAGGGGCATACAATCGCTGTCGGTGCAGCGATAGCTGAAAGGTTTCTTACTACCCGCTTTGGCAGGCTGTTCGAACATAAGATCTATACTTTCATTTCAGACGGTGGCGTTCAGGAAGAGATCTCGCAGGGCGCAGGACGACTTGCAGGGCACCTCGGACTGAGTAACCTTATAATGTTTTACGACTCCAACAGTATACAGCTGTCCACCGAGACCTCTGCAGTAACATCGGAAGACACCGCTGCCAAATACAAGGCATGGGGATGGCGTGTGATGACAATCGATGGTCACAGTCACGACCAGATACGGGGTGCACTGCGGATGGCAGATGATGAAAACGAGAGACCTGTTCTGATAATCGGAAAAACGGTGATGGGCAAAGGCCTTGTCGACGAAGCCGGCAACAGCTTCGAGGGTAAGTCCTCAACACACGGCCAGCCTGTGACACATGCCGGCGCTTCATTTAAGAAATCCGTAGTTAATCTTGGCGGCAATCCCGACAATCCCTTTGAGATCTTCAGCGATGTGAAGCAGCTTTACGCTGAAGCTGTTGCCGGCAAAGCCGCTGCTGCTGCTGAATGGAAAAAGAAAAAGAGTGCGTGGGCTGATGCAAACCCGGAAGCTGACAGGATGCTTAACGACTTTTATTCCGGAGTTGTCCCGGCAATAGATTTCAAAGCCATTGCGCAGAAGGAGAATGATGCCACACGAAACGCCTCCGGTGTGCTGCTGGCACATTTCGCTGCTGCGATCCCGAACATGATCGTAGCCTCCGCTGATCTTGCTAACTCAGACAAGACCGATGGCTTCCTGAAGAAGAGCAAACCCTTTAAGAAGGGTGATTTCACCGGAGCATTCCTTCATGCCGGCGTCTCGGAGCTGACAATGGGCGCCGTGATGAACGGCATGGCTCTCCACGGCGGCGTCATCCCTGTCTGCGGTACTTTCTTCGTCTTTTCCGATTATATGAAGCCTGCCGTGCGCCTGGCAGCCCTCATGGGCCTGCCTGTGAAATATGTATGGACACATGATGCCTTCCGTGTCGGGGAAGACGGTCCCACCCACCAGCCTGTCGAGCAGGAGGCACAGATAAGGCTGATGGAGCACCTGAAGAACCACCACGGCGACAGCATGCTGGTTCTGCGCCCGGCAGACGCCCCTGAAACGAATATTGCATGGAAGCTTGCACTTGAAAATACAAAGACACCTACGGCGCTGATTCTCTCACGCCAGAACATCAAGACCCTGCCCGGATACGGGGTGGAGAGGATTGATGCTGCAGCCAAGGCTGCCAGGGGCGCTTACATCGTCACTGACACGCCGGGAAAACCGCACGTGATTTTGGTTGCAAGCGGTTCGGAGGTTGCGACACTGGTGGAAGCGGCCAATCTCCTGGGAAACAAGGGGATCAGAGCCAGGATTGTCTCTGCTCCTTCAGAGGGGCTGTTCCGCCGGCAGGATATCGGGTACCGGCAGAGTGTCATCACCCCGGGCATACCGGTCTTCTGCCTGACAGCTGGACTGCCTGTCACGATGCTTGGCTTTGCCGGGTCGGAAGGGAAGGTTTTCGGGCTTGAGACTTTCGGGTTCTCGGCTGCCTACGGCACTCTTGACCAGAAATTCGGCTTCACGGGAGAAAATATTGCCAGCGAGGTAATTAATTTCCTACAATAATTTGATGGTCTACGACCATCTGGATTCTTGTCACTGTCACGATATTCTACAATAATTTGATGGTCTACGACCATCGGATTTGTGGCATTCATGTCCTACAATAATTTGATGGTCTACGACCATCGGCATTGTGCAATTCATGTCTGTCTACAATAATTTGATGGTCTACGGCCATCTTGTGTGTAAATACCAATAAATATGTTCGAATCAGATCCTCGTAGAGGATCAAAATATTGTAGAAAATGATCTCAACACAGGAAATTGACCCTCGTAGAGGGTCGAATAATTCTCTGATGTTTATTACCCTTTTCTGAACCTTTTGGATTATTTTTGGTTTAATGAACTAACTCCAAAACAAAAGACGATGAAAGCATTGAAATGGATCCTTATTGTGGTCCTCGTGTTACTGGTACTGATAGTTGGCATAGGTTATATTATGCCTAAGGAGGTAACCGTAACAACCTCGGAAGAGATAAATGTTCCTCCCGCCAAAGTGTTTCATTTTGTTGCGGGCTTTGTTGACCGCACAGCATGGGATCCATGGATCAAGGATGACACTGCTGCCCAGACCACATTCGATATCAAATCGGGCTACGTGGGTTCAAAGTATAACTGGGAAGGACCCAAGGTCGGCACAGGGATGATGGTGGTTGATTCTGTCGTGCCCGGATCGTACCTGCTTAACAGCGTGTCATTTGCAAAGGGAATGACTATCCCAGAGGAGTGGACCTTCACTCCCACCGACAAAGGAACAAGCCTCACCTGGACCATCACAATGAGTTCCGGGTCACCTGTCGGGAGGATTATGAACTCAATGTTCAAGGGAATGATACAAAAGACCATTGACGGCGGCAAAGTCGTACTGAAAAACTATCTTGAAACCCATGAGGTGGTAATGAGCCAGCTGACAGATATTGCCGTTGAGGAATTTTCAGCTGTTGAAGCATTGACATGTTCACTGGATGTAACGATGGCGGAGATGCCTGCCATGTTCGGTGAGTGCATGGGCAAGGTGAAGGCAGCTCTTGAGGCACAGAACCTTCAGCCACAGGGAATGCCCTTCGCGCTGTATTCCGGTTATGATGCCGCAACGGGGAAAATGAAAATGACAGTAGGTATGCCGGTCTCTGCCGGAGGGAAGAGTGCAGGAGAGGTAGTATCAGCAAAATACAAAGCCTTTACCGCCCTGAAGGGATTGCATTCCGGTCCGTATGATGAACTGATGAGATCATATGAGGCTCTTGAGAAATACGCAAAAGACAATAATTTGGCAATGACCGGTGAAGCATGGGAGTTCTACCTTAATGATCCGGGTATAATAAAAGATCCGACCCAGCTTCAGACACTTATTGCTATGCCGGTGAAAAAATGATAATTTGATGGTCTACGACCATCCGGATTTTTTCGCATCACGATATCTACAATAATTTGATGGTCTACGACCATCGGATTTTTGCGATCACGATATCTACAATAATTTGATGGTCTACGACCATCCGGATTTTTGTCGCAATCACGATATCTACAATAATATGATGGTCTACGACCATCCGGATTTTTTTTGCCACCACGATATTCTACAATAATTTGATGGTCTACGACCATCCGGATTTTTCGTTGCTGACACGATATTCTACAATAATGTGATGGTCTACGACCATCATATACGTAAACATCTGATAATATGCAATATTATGATCCTCGTAGAGGATCAAATTATTGTAGAACATGATTTCAAATCAAAAAATTGACCCTCGTAGAGGGTCGAATAATTGTGTATCACGGAAAAGCTAAGCCGAATGTCTCAGGCAATTTTTTTCTGGTTACATTTGCACACATTTAGCATAAAATGACCTTTGACATCACCCCAGGGGTAAAAGGACTGATCTTCGACCTCGACGGCACACTCGCCGATACCATGCCGTGGCACTACCAGGCCTGGCAGAAAGCCTGTCAGAAATTCGGCATCAGCATGGACACGGCATTCCTGCAGGATCATACAGGTGCACCAGGATGGCAGATAGCCGAAGATATTATTGAACACAGCGGGATGAAAGGGAAAATATCCCCTGATGATATAATGAAGGTAAAGCTTGATGAGTTCTACCTGATCCAGCACAATGTGACCCCGATTGAACCCGTAATCGCCCTGGTGCAGAAGTACTATGGGAAGATGCCGATGTCAGTCGGCACCGGAGGACACCGCGAAGCCGTGGAAAAGACACTTGAGATAATAGGCCTTCGCAAATACTTTAACATACTGGTCACCGCCAATGATGTGACAAAACATAAACCCCATCCCGAGACATTTCTAAGATGCGCCGAGCTGATGAATGTAGCCCCGGCAGAATGTGAGGTGTTCGAAGACGGCGATCTGGGCATCGAGGCTGCACGAAGGGCAGGGATGATAGCCACGGACGTACGCGGTTGGTACGATTCAAATTGGCAATGAAGGCGGAAATCCGGATAACCGCCGACGGTTCCCACACCCTGTATGTGCCGGACCTTGACGAGCATTATCACTCCCACTTCGGGGCGCTGACAGAGTCGAAACACATATTCATCGACGCAGGCTTTGCAAGCCTGAACAGCAAAAAGGTCAGCATCCTGGAAGTCGGCTTCGGTACGGGACTCAACGCATTGCTGACGGCAATGCATGCCGGCGACAACCAGGTGACCGTCAATTACGTCACTCTTGAGAAATACCCGGTTGACGCTTCCCTCCTTTCCCGGCTTGAATTACTCATTAATGACCGGTACCGGGGGCCGGGAGCTGTTCGAAGCCATCCATAACGTACCGTGGGAGAAACCTGTGAAACTTACCCCGTGGTTCACCCTGGAAAAGAGAATGATGGACCTTACCTCCATGAACGTCGATGGTCTTTATGACCTTGTCTATTTCGATGCTTTCGGTCCCGGTAAACAGCCGGAAATGTGGACCAGGGAGGTGATGCAAAAGATAACAGCCGTCACTCACCCCGGGACAGTTTTTGTAACCTACTCGGCAAAGGGAGAGCTGAAGAGGACCCTTAAGGATCTTGGATTTGAGGTGACCCTCCTGCCGGGTCCTCCGGGAAAAAGAGTGATGACAAGAGCGGTGAAGAAATGAATTATGGTATATTTGCGGGATTAAAAAAATAAATGAAAAGATGCTGCATGCAACCGCTTGCTGCACATTTTAAAGAAGAATGTTATGAAAAAACTCAGAATGATGATTATCATGGCTGTTATGGCCATGACCCTGCTTCCGGCGACTGCGCAGAAATCAAAACTCGTTACACCTGAAGATTCCCTCTCCTATGCACTGGGAGTAGCCAATTACAAATATTACATCGCTGACAGCATAAATATCAGTACAAAAATGTTCACAAAGGGGATGACTGATGCCTCAAAGGATAAGGCCCTGATGAATGACACGGCTGCCAGCGCATTTATTGTCAAATATATGCAGAAGCGTGAAAGGGAAAGACTGATGGTCAAGTACAGAACGCAGATAGAAGCAGGTCAGAAGTATCTGGGTGAAAACGGCAAAGCTGAAGGAGTTGTGACACTGCCAAGCGGACTGCAGTATAAAGTCATCACACAGGGCACCGGTGCAACACCTGGTCCTGAGGATGTTGTTAAAGTCCAATATACCGGAACTACAATCAGCGGCACCAAATTTGACTCTTCATATGACCGCGGTGAACCTGCCACCTTCAGGGTAAGCAATGTCATCCGAGGATGGGTGGAGGGGCTGCAGCTGATGCAGGAAGGATCAAAATACATGCTGTATATTCCGTCAGAACTCGCTTACGGCGAGAGAGGCGCCGGCAGCATAATCCAACCCTTTGAGACTCTCATCTTTGAAGTCGAGCTTCTTGAGATCATAAAAGAGTGAAATCGGGCTTGTGGTTGAATACCAAAATATTATCTTTGCCAAAATTTAAATATAAAACATATACAATGAAAATCAAAGGTTTAGTAATCTTCGCTGTAGTGACAGCTGTTATAGCTACATCATGTAATACCAGGTCTGGTATAACCAGTGCAAAAGTGAAGAGTCCGGAAGACTCCCTTGCATATTATATGGGAGTGGCAAGTTATTTCTATTATCTCAGTAATGACAGTCTTTACATTGACCCGGTGCTTTTCGCCAAGGGAATGATAGATTCCGAGAACGGAAAGAACGTTCTTGATGAAACAGGTGCACAGGGTTATATAATGACCTATATGCAGAAAAGACAGGCTGAGATGATGAAAAAGCAATTCGGGAAAAATATTGACGAAGGTGAAAAATTCCTTGCAGACAATAAGAAGCGTGACGGTGTTCAGGAAACGGCAAGCGGACTTCAGTATGAAGTTATCACAATGGGTACAGGCCCGAAACCCGGAGCTGAAGAAGTTGTGAAGGCAAACTATACCGGCACCCTCACTGACGGCACAAAGTTTGACGCGTCAGCCGACCACGGCGAACCTGCAGTGTTTGGAGTCAACCAGGTCATCAAAGGATGGCAGGAAGGCATCCAACTCATGCCGGTAGGGTCAAAATTCAAATTCTATGTTCCTTACGAGCTTGGATACGGTGAGCAGGGCGCAGGTCCGGTACCTCCCTATTCAACACTGGTTTTCGAGGTTGAGCTTCTCGAGATTGTAAAACAATGAGATTTGCCGAGATACATACCCCTAAAGGGGTGATGAAGGCAACCCTTTACGATGACGATGCCCCAGCCACAGTTGAAAACTTTGTGACGCTGGCAGGAAAAGGCTTTTATGACGGACTGGCATTTCACAGGGTCATCCCCGACTTCGTCATACAGGGTGGTTGTCCTTTTTCAAAAGACATGAGCGATCCGCGCGTAGGTACCGGAGGACCGGGTTACAAAATCAAGTGCGAGCTCACCGGAACAAAACAGTATCATGACCGTGGAGTCCTCTCCATGGCTCATGCCGGGAAAGACACAGGCGGCTCACAGTTTTTCATCTGCCACAGCAGGTCAAACACAAAACACCTTGACAGAAAACATACCTGTTTCGGGAAAGTTATCGAAGGACTTGAAGTGATTGACATGATTAAGGCAGGTGACAGGATTGACAGGATTGTCATCACAGAGTCAGAGTAATGGAATACCAGATCACAGGCAAGGTTGCAGAGGTTTACCAGGTCATAAGGGTGAATGAACGCTTCCGCAAGAGGGAGTTCGTTATTGAACATAAGGAAAGCGGCGGTGGCCAGCCCTATGTCGACTTCATCAAGTTCCAGCTTACGCAGGACAAGTGTGAGATCATAGACAAATCATGGCTCAGGCAGGATGTCACTGTCACCTTCAGCATCAAAGGCAACCGGTGGGAAAAGAACGGGATGGTGAATTACATCACCAACCTCAACGCCCTCTCGGTGACAAGGGGCATCATTGCCGCTGAGGATGGCCAGCAGCCTCCCAGGCGCAACATTAAGCTTGAGGATGCGCCCTCCCCCAGCCCGGAACTCGACGATCTGCCTTTCTGATTTCACAATAATTGGATCCTCTACGAGGATCTGCTTTTTTCTATGTTGCTTTTCCTACAATAGTTTGATCCTCTACGAGGATCCACTTTGCATATAATATCCGACGTTTGCAATTAAGATGGTCGTAGGCCATCAGATTATTGTAGAATAGCAATGATCCGGGTAAAATTGGATGGTCGTAGACCATCGAATTATTAAATTTGCCAATTATCCGGAAAAAATGAACAGAGATTTATCTGCCAGTAATCCGCTTTGTGCTAAGTGGAACACCCCTTTTAGTATTGCACCCTTTGAACTGATCAGGGCTGAACATTTCAAACCTGCGATCGAAAATGCAATAGAGGTTGCCCGGGGTGAGATCGATGCCATAGTCGCCAACACTGCTGAGCCTGATTTTCTTAATACAATTGAAGCTCTTGAAAAGACTGGGGAACTGCTGGGCCGTATTACACCGGTGCTTTTCAACCTCAACAGCGCCGACACCACCCCGGAACTTCAGGCGGCCGCACAGGAGGTCTCACCCCTGCTCACCAATTTTGCAAATGATATATCGCTTAATCCTGCCCTGTTCAAAAAAGTAAAAACTGTCTATGATAAAAAGGATTCCCTGGGGCTTAACCCGGAACAACTAATTCTTCTAGACCGCAAGTATAAGGGATTTATCCGCGGTGGTGCTGCGCTCTCCAGATGAGGACAAGGAAAAGTTCAGGGCGATTACGGTGGAGATGTCCACCCTCTCCCTGAAGTTTGAGGAGAACGTCCTGGCGGAGACCAACGACTATGAATTGCTCCTCTCTTCGGAAGAAGATCTTGCAGGACTGCCGGAGGGGGTACGCGAGGCTGCTGCAGCCGCGGCACGTGACAAGGGCAGGGAAGGATGGCTCTTCACCCTACACTCTCCCAGTTATGTCCCTTTCATGCAATACTCCGACCGGCGCGACCTCAGGGAGAAGATTTTCAGGGCATATGCTGTCCGTGCCTTCCGGGGCAATGACCATGACAACAGGTCACTGGTTCTGCGCCTGGCAGACCTGCGGTTGCAGCTTGCGAGGTTGCTGGGCTTTCGTGATTATGCATCCTTCGCACTTGAGGAGCGCATGGCTTCGACGCCCGAAGAAGTGAACGCCTTCCTTGGGGAACTGCTGACAGCTTCTTCCCCGGCAGGCAGACGTGATCTGAACGAAATTGAAGAATATGCCCGCACCATGGGCCACCAGGGAAGAGTGGAGCGGTGGGACTGGGCTTATTACTCTGAGAAGCTGAGGATGCAGCGGTTCAACATCGATGATGAGGCGCTCAGGCCGTTCATGCCCCTTGAGAAGGTTAAGGATGCTGTTCTGGGTCTGGCCACCAGGCTTTACGGACTGACATTCAGGGAAAATAAAGAGATACCTGTCTATAACCCTGAAGTAACTGCTTACGAGGTACATGACGGGAATAAAGGGATAACGGCCATCCTTATGCTTGACTTTCACCCTCGGCCGGGTAAGGGCGGCGGGGCGTGGATGACAGGCTTCCGGGAACAGCGCAGGGAGAACAATGAAAGGGTTATTCCCGTTGTATCACTTGTCATGAATTTCACCCGACCCACTCCGGTCAGGCCTTCGCTGCTGTCGCACAGCGAGATGAACACCTTCCTCCATGAATTCGGTCATGCCATGCACGGCATGCTGTCGGATTGCACCTATGAGAGTCTGTCGGGCACGAATGTAAAACGCGATTTTGTCGAGCTGCCGTCACAGATAATGGAGAACTGGTCGTGGGAGAAAGAGTGGCTTGACACCTGGGCAGCTCATTATCAGACAGGTCAGAAGATTCCCGATGATATCCTCATTAAGCTGAAAGAATCCCTGACTTATAATGAAGGCTATTCATGCATGAGGCAGCTGAGCTTCGGGCTGCTCGACATGGCATGGCATACGCTTGCGGAGCCTTTTGACGGTGACATTCAGGCTTTCGAACGGTCAGCAATGTCTGCCGCCGAGATCCTGCCGCCGGCTGAGGGGGCATGTATGAGTGTGTCGTTTGCGCATCTCTTTTCAGGAGGGTATGCAGCAGGTTATTACGGTTACAAGTGGGCAGAGGTTCTTGATGCGGACGCCTTCAGCCTGTTCAGGGAAAGGGGCATCTTCGACAGTGAGACTGCCATGTCATTCCGCCACAATATTCTTGAGAGAGGCGGCAGCCGGGAGCCTGATGAACTCTTCAGGAATTTTCGCGGACGCGAACCTTCTATTGATGCGCTGATTGAAAGAAGCGGCTTCAAAAGGCTTTAAAGTCACCGGCTATTTTTGACCACATTACCTTAAAAACGTAAAAGAGAGTACCCACACGGGGCACTCTCTTTTATCCAACCCAAATTCTACCACTTAATGGTAGCTTCTTCTATAATGCCGTCAATATTCTTACTGATGAATTGGGTGACTTGACAGCCCTGAAACCAGCCATAGTGTGGTGATACCAGCGACCGATTGTAAGAGATGCTGTACCACTGTAGGCTACATAAGCACCGCTGGAATTCATAATCTGCAAATCGCCTATTACATTTCCATCAGCATCCACTTCCTGCATCTTCAGAGTTACCGTGCGGGATACATCCAGGGGGGCTGCTTTGATCACAGTCACCTGTTCCCAGTCTGTAGCCTCGCCAAAAGCAACCGGCTCACCAATATTAACAACTGCGCTGGTGCGTGTATTAACGTACTGATACTGTATTAACTTGGTAGTCGGTACACCTGCAGTCTCATAAAGGAAATTGTAAAACCTGATCCAGGCGGTTGAGTCAGTGGTCACAGTCTCCCTTTTAATATAGGGGTAACCGTTATCGAACCAAACCGGCGGCTGGGCGAAGTCGTGGACAAATACATTCTGCTTTCCGGCCTGCATAGTCACACTCTGATCATACACCAGAGAATCACCTTTTGGTTCAAGCTTTGCTTTCAAATACAGCTTAAGGTTTACATTCCCCGGATTTACTTTATAAAATCTCCCTGCAGCACCGCTTGGAATGGCGTTGTATGTATTAAGGGGTGCTGTAGCGTTGGCCACCATCTTGCCGTTGACCTCAACCCTGATGATGTAGTTTGGGGCAGCGGCAGCAACCGGATTCATATAGTGAAGCTGAAACTCTGCAACATCCCCTATCGGTGTGGCATCGTAATCAACCACGTGTTTCTCGCATGACACGGTCAGAGCCATTGCCAGAACCAGACTTATATATTTCATTATTTTCATAATCGTAGGCTTTATTATTTGATTATTACTTGGTAGTTGGCATCTCACCAGGGTAAGCAAACCATGGAATTGAGCACTGGTAGTTATCAGCTGTACCTGAAATGGGTTTCAAACCCTCAAGTGATGGCTTATTCCACATATATTCGGAGTTGTAACGCGGGCGGACCCGGTAGCAGGGTGATCCTTGATTATATGTATTGTAAGTCGCCTTTCTGTGCTGAACCTGAGCCGGGGCCAGATAAAATCCCTTGTAAACCTTATCAGGATCGCTATCCCACTTCTGGGTTACTGCATTCAGGTTATATCCGTCATCGGCTTTAGGATATTCCCCACTGTAGTCAATATCATAATGATATTTGCGCTCATCGACCCATGCTTCAAGGGCACCCCAGGGATACAGGGCAACCCACTTCTGCATCATGATGTGAGACAGTGAGAAATCTGCCAGTGGTAGTCCTTCTACAAAAGGTCCTGCCAGGTATTCATTTGCTGCAGTGACAAATACAGGTTTAGTGATCTTATCGCCGCCTGCCGTGGCTCCCTTTGTGCCCGGTTTGATATAGTTTGCCGAGAACTCCAGGTCGTGCTTTGACACCTGATTTGAAAGCTTCAAAGGCTTCTGCCTTCATCCCAAGTTTCCAGTAAGCCTCAGCAAGACAGAATTTCAACTCCGCACTTGTCATAAGGATATACGGTGCATCATCCCTGTACAGCCATCTTCCTGAGCCATCCAGAGTTGTGGATCCGGTTGCATTTCTTCCATAAAAGGAAGGTGCCGTTCCGATCGGACCGGTGGTGCTTGAAAATGCTCCGCCATAGTACTTATTTCGTTTAATGCTGTTGATCACATCCATATTATCATAGGTAGGATCACTTGTAGTTCCCAGCTTGACGGCTACACGCGGATCATAATGCCCGGTAGCCATGACGTTGGTGTCACAGATTATCTGTTTGTCGGCAGGCTGATACGGATAATAAGTATTTGTCGGGACTGATGCTATCTTATTACCGGTAGTCTGGTCATATTTCGGTACAGTTCCGGTTAACACCTGAACAGCATATTCATGCTGAAAGTAGCTGCGTGAAAGGTTTGCCCTGCTTGTTCCCCAGAAATTGTTATAGTTACTGTTCGCAGCTGTTGCACCTCCTCCTCCGATTGTCAGGGTAGCATTATCAGCATTGGAGGTGAACGATTTGCCTGCAGCAGTGATCAGTTCCTGGGCATAAGCAGTACTGAAGTCTGTCTTATTTGTCAGTGATGTAAGGTTACGGACAATTACGCCATAGGCAAACTTTATCCACAGGTCTTTCTTTCCGCCATATATATAATCATTACCGCTGATCCTGGTGCCGTAATCATTATTGTCAGTCATTTCAAGGTATTCGATAGCTTTGTAAGCCCAGTTCCGCACAGCAGTGTAGATCGTATCCTGATAGTCATACCTGTGCGACAGAAGCCCGGGCACAAAAGCATCCTTCAGGATAAGCTCTCCGTGATATTTAGTCATCTGGTCCCATGAAAATGCCTTGATTGCATATCCAATCCCGGCCAGGGTCCATTCCTCATTTGCTACAGATTGATTGATCATGTTTTCGAGGTTCATTCCCTGATTCCAGTAGACCATCCTCCATTGTTCAGCGCCATTATCATTACCTACAGTGGTGTAATGTTCCGCATAGTAGGTATAAGTGGTTGTACCCATCATCTGGGTCAGCGGGCCTGCGGCACGTATATCCCAATATAAGCCCTGATACTGTTGTTCGATGCCGGCCAGGTAAAGGTAACCCTCAACGTAGGCAGGAGCATCCACATTCTGGTTGACATCGAGCCAGTCTTCACAACTTGTATTAAGGAGAAGAAGCGATGCCGCCAGAAGAACGGAAATTGATATCTTTTTTATCATTGTTTCAGTTTTTTCTTGTTATCAATTATCTGTTGAAAACTACCTGCAAGCCAAATTGAAATCCTCTTGGATTGGGCAGTGAGTAGACATCCATACCTTCGCCGCCGACACCGCCAAGGGCAGCAGATACTGTATTACCAACGGCATCAATGCCTGAATAATTGGTCCATACAAACAGGTCGTTGCCGGTAACAAATACATTAGCCTGTGACAGAGGTGTACGTGCGAGAAGTTTGGCAGGAAGGTTATAATTGAACCGAAGTTCCTGCAGGCGGAGATAATGTACATCGTCTTCCAGCCAGTCTTCATCATACCCGGCAAAAGTGGTTTGGTAAAGACTGTAGTCGACTGCGATAGTATTCGGTGTTGGGTTCGCACTGTTTTCATTGCCATCCTGCAATACACCGTTAAAGACCACCGGATCTTTCTGCCTCATATCAACAGATTCATTACTAAGGCCATATTGCATCATAATACGCTTCGTTCCGTTCACAACAGTTGCCTTGTAGCGGCCGGCGAACATCGCATTCAGGCTAAATCCTTTATAACTGAGAGCGGTGGTTATACCAAACCGCAGCTTGGGTTCACGATTCCCGATCACACTCCATGTGCTGTTGACAACGGGTATTCCAGTTGTCGGGTTAATCAGAATATCTCCTGCGTCGTTACGCTTATATGCATTCCCTGTAAAAGTCGTAACCGGATAGCCAAGCTGGATACCGTTACGTATGTTACCGGAGTTCCAGGTATATGCATTATAATATTCAGTTACGTTTGCGGGCAGGTAAACAACTTCCGAATCGGTATGTGAAGCGTTAAGTCCGACGTTCCACCGTATGCTGTTTGCCATTCTCAGGATATCTCCGTCAATATGTCCTTCCCATCCCCATGTTTCAAATGTACCGACGTTCAGGGTATTCAGAACGAAACCGGTTCCATAGCTTAACCTGAAGCCCTTTATGATCTGATCATCGTTATGGGTCCAGAAATAGGTGAAATCAAGATTGACCCTGTTATCAAGGAGACGGCTTTCAAGGCCAATTTCCTTTGAAGTTAGTATCTCAGGAACCAGGTTCTTGTTGGGAGCATAGAAATCATACTTGTATCCTCCGCCCCACTGACCGGTCGGAATCAGCATGGGATCTATCTGAAGCGGTCCGGCATCTTTACCAACCTGTGCAATAGAACCGCGGATTTTCAGATAATTGACAAATTTAACATCCTGGAAGAAAGGAAGCTCAGTAACAATAAAAGAGCCCTCAATAGCAGGGTAAAAATAACGGTTGTTCTCAACCGGCAAGGTTGAGGACCAGTCGTTTCTACCGCGAAGTGTCACGTAAGCCATCCCCTGGTAACCCAGTTCCACCTGACCTGAAAGTGCCTGGATCCTTCTTTTTGTGGTTCTCTGCACTGAGCTTATTGTCAACGGATCGCAGTTGTTGATTGACTGAAAGTCAACCACAAGAAACTTGGAACCTGTAGTAGAAAGCATGCTAATGCCGTTCTCCAGCTGATGATATCCTACCTGAACCGAAAGAGACAGCTTGTCGGCAAGGAAGCTATTTGTGTACCCGGCAATCAGGTTCAGTGTCGGGTCAGAGAAGTTTGAATAAGTCATATTATAGTAGCCGGTTCCCGTCTGATTTGTGGAGTAATAAGGGTGCCGCGAGCTCAGATAAGTCTGCATACCCACATCCCATCCAACCTGAGCCCTTAAAAAAGTATTTTTTATAGGAGTGAAGTTGGCAGACAGATTGGAAAGGAACCTGTCAGATTCGTCAAGGAACTTATTCTTATATAAACCGAACAGCGGATTTAAAAGGTCGCCATCAAGATAATAAATCGGCCTTGACATATGAGCTCCGTCTTCAGCAAGATATTGTGACATGTCATCAACCACCGGCCACATCATTGCCCCGTACAGCGGGCCCTCTGTTCCTATCGGCACTTTATTGACTTCAGTATTAGCGTAAGTCATCGATAATTCAATGGACAACCATTTAGCGACGGTAGCACTGCCTGCCAAAGTCACGTTAAACCTTTTTGCGTCCGATGTTTTGACAACTCCCTGCTGATCAAGGTATCCCACTGATGCACGAAGAGTCACTTTATCCGTTCCTCCTTCAGCCGATATGTTGTGTTTCTGTGTGAAGCCCGGCTGCAGAATGGAAGCTATATTGTTGTAAAGTTCCTGTCCTTCTATAATAGGGCCTCCAAAACGGTATGGGTCAACATAGTTGGTCGTTCCGTAATAACCGTTTGCAAATTTATCCTGAAGGTCCGGATACCCGTAAGCCTGATCCCACCGGAAGGAGTTGTTGTAGACTATCTTGCCCTTTCCGGCAGTGCCTTTCTTGGTAGTAATGATTATAGCTCCGTTTGAGGCATCCGACCCGTAAAGTGCGGCAGCGGCAGCTCCTTTCAGGACAGTCATTGATTCTATGTCTTCAGGGTTGAGGTCATTACCGCGTGAAGAGTAGTCCATGTTGCGGGGAGTGTAATATTCTACCGCACTGCTGGTCGAGCCGACCGGGTCAAATGTCGAGTTGTTCATGGGAACACCATCAACAACATACAAAGGCTGGTTGTTTCCGGAAATAGATGTGACAGTTCTTAAAATAACGTTCGATGATGCACCCGGAGACCCGCTGGTACTTCCGACACTCATGCCTGCAACGCGTCCCTGGAGTGCTGTGACGAAGTTGTCACGGCCGGATACTGCAATTTCTGCAGCGTTTACATTCTGAACGGATGAACCTACGGCTTTGGAAACACGTTTCATACCAAACTCGGCGGTTACAATAACTTCTCCAAGTTCCGTGGGTGCAAGCGCCAAACTTGCATTTATCCTGTTCGAGGATCCTACGGTAACCTCCAGCGGCGAGTAGCCGACAAAGGTAAAGACCAGGATATCGCCCGGCGACGCACTTATTGAGTAAGTGCCATTCGCCTGAGTCATCGTCCCAACGGTTGTGTTTTTAACTACCACATTCACGCCTGGCATCGTCTCATTGGTGCCGGCGTCTGTGACAGTTCCTGTCACGGTTTTGGTTTGTGCCATGATGCCTTGGGAAAGCATCAATCCCAAAACCGCAAACAACGTTAATAGTTTTGTTCTCATGTGATTGGATTTAGGGTTAAATAGTATTGGTTAGGTTATATTATATTGAATGGAAAATCACGATTGGGATCATCACCGGAAGATACATTTTTTCTTCTCTGGGTGTATTACAGGTTCTCATTTTTTTTCTATAATTCCAATGCCGGGTCTGTCAGGCAGGGTAACCTTGCCGTCAACAATTGTCATTCCCTCATATATATCATTGCCTATCAGGAGGTTGCCGTCAAGGTCAGCCCAGTCGGCCAGGGGTGACAGCTGAGCTGCAGCAGAGACGGCGCATGATGTTTCTGTCATACAGCCGATCAATACCTTCATACCCATCTGCCTTGCCATAGTGATCATCTTATAGGCGGCATTCATTCCTCCGCATTTCATAAGCTTGACATTGATACCTGAATAGACCCCCTTCATGGGCAGGAGGTCCTCCACAGTCTGAAGAGCCTCGTCAGCAATAATTGGCAGGGGGCTGTTTGCAGTCAGCCAGGCGATGTCATCCTTCTGTTCCTTTGGCATTGGCTGCTCAACGAACTGAATGTTTCTTTCGCTCAGCCACTGAACCATCTCCAATGCCTGATTCTTGTCCTTCCAGCCCTGGTTGACATCCACGTACAGAGGCACATCGGTTACCGACCGCACTGTCTCTATCATCTCTTTATCGTTATCTCTTCCGAGCTTGACCTTGAGTATCCTGAAGGCATTGGCTTCCAGTGTTTTCTGTTTCACCACCTCTGCAGTGTCAATGCCGATAGTGAAACTTGTGTCGGGTGTTTTTCCGGGATTAAGCCCCCACAGTCTGAACCATGGCTGGCCGATCAGCTTGCCGGTCAGGTCATGAAGGGCAATGTCAACTGCCGCTTTGGCGGCGTGATTGCCAGGCATAATACCGTCTATATAATCCAGGATATCTTCAATCAGGAACGGGTCCCTGAACTGTTCAAGGTTGACTTTTGTAAGAAACTCTGTTACCGACTGCAGGCTTTCTCCGAGATAGGGTGGCATTGAGGCCTCGCCAAATCCAACGACGCCGTCATACTCAATTGAAGTCAGTATGTCAGGTGTTGTTGTCCTGGAATTTGCCGCCACCGTAAAAACATGCCTCAGCTGAAGCTCATAAGGTTTGAAACTGAGCTTAAGCCCGGTGCTGCCTGCTTTTGCTGTCCTGATTCCTCCTGCTGACAAATCAGCTGTTGAGCCTTTGCATCCGGTCAGTAGCACTCCGGTTGCAAGTCCACCGATTTTAATGAAATCTCTTTTCTTCATATTAAAAATACCAGCTATGCTGTGAAACCCGTTCAAATCCCTTTGCGGGAGAGAGGCCTATGATCCTCCTTGCACCCTGCAAAATACCAAGCAGGTATTCACTGTAATTTACCCTTGTCGAATCGAAACTGTTGATCCTGACAAGGCGGGATGAATGGATGAACTCCGTATTACCTATATACATGCCGGTATGAGTAATTCTCGCAACACCGTCCCTCTCCCTCCCAAAGTATAGCAGGTCACCGGGTTCAAGTGAATCACAGAGATGTTCAATACTTATTTCAGTGCCGTACCTGTATTGTCCGCTGGCATCACGTGTGAGTATCACTCCCGCGGAGTAGTATATAGTCTTTGTAAAGCCGCTGCAATCGACGCTCTTTGTTGATGTCCCGCCCCAGAGGTATGGCGTTCCGAGGAATGAGCGTGCAAATTCTGTCATTTTGCCGGCATCAGGCTGAACATTCATCGCCCATGACCTTAAATCGGCAACGTCACTCTTTTTAACCTCTCCTTCCCTTCCGTCAGGAAGCAAGACCTTAATTATATCTCTCTGTTCACCAGTTTTCTGCAGAATTACTCCGAACACGATGTCTGACACGACCTGATCATTACTGTCATAGATCACACCGGTGTTTTTGAGGTAAATGATCCTGTCGCTGTTTTTCCAGTTTTCCAGTTCACTGTCGCTTAATTCTGCAACGGGATCATCAGTCCATCCCGTGTAGGAGTCAGGTGTCTGAACAAGCAACCAGCCTCCACGTTTGTTCAGTATCTTAACCGGTGTTCCCATAAGTGCCTGGGTGGCCATCTCAGCTTTGTGTGCCGGCTTTGTTCTTATATTACAGACACTTACCGCTACAAGACCCCAGGGCTTCTTAACCACGGAGGTGTCAGGCAGGACAGTAATACTATCAGTATATGTATAGCCTGACTGTCTGAGAAGCTCAAAAACCTTTTCCTTTACTTCGGGCTGAGTTGTTTCACCCCTGACGGTTATGTTTTTCCCCTTATTCATTACAAGGGAAAGATCACAGATGGCTTCCGCATGCTGAGGGACCATCGCTGCTGAGATGGAGTCAAGCTGAGACTGGAGGCCCGAAGGAACCTCTTTATTCTGGCATCCGGTAATCTGAACCGCACACAATATGATTATCAGGCATTTCAGGGATTTCATGAAAAGTTGTATTACATCTTACAACTTCAAATATAAAAATTTATCATATTCAAGTCAATACCCGGATGAATTTATTTATTTTGGACCCGTTATGGTTTTGCGTGAGCCAGAGTTGAAGTGAGCTTAAGTTTGGGGTGAGCAAAAGTTGGAAGTACTTAAAGTTGAAATCGAAATAAACAAGCAGTATATGAATTACTTAATTAGGATAGTCAGACCGTTGATAGTTTTCGTTATGACAATTGCCGGCGCGGGAGTATTAAGTGGTCAGACAGTTGAGACCGGAATTGAGCAGCTGGTGAAGAGCGATTTTGGAATTCTGAAAGGCAAGAGGGTCGGCCTGGTGACCAATCCGACGGGTGTTGACCACAATCTCAGGTCAACTATTGATATATTATTCAATGCTCCCGGCGTCAAACTGGTTGCCCTTTACGGCCCGGAGCACGGCGTCAGGGGAGAATTCACCGCGGGGGCGCTGGTGCAGGGAGAGACTGATCCGGCAACCGGGCTGCCTGTTTACAGCCTGTACGGAAAGACCAGGAAGCCGACGCCGGAAATGCTTCAGGGGATAGATGTGCTTGTTTATGACATACAGGATATAGGATCCAGGTCATACACCTTTATAAGCACCCTCGGCCTGGTGATGCTGGCGGCGGCAGAGAACAACATCCCTGTGGTGGTTCTTGACAGGCCTAACCCGCTTGGCGGCATCCGCATGGAAGGTGCTGTCACCCGGCCGGGATTCATCTCCTTTGTGAGCCAGTTTGAGATACCTTATATACACGGTCTCACAGTGGGTGAGCTTGCAATGTTCCTTAACGGGGAGCAAATGCTCCAGGGAATCCTGAAATGCCAGCTTGAAGTGGTTAAAATGAAGGGATGGACCAGGGATATGTATTTCACTGAGACAGGGCTTCCATGGGTGCCCTCATCGCCGCAGGTGCCATCCGGAGAGACCCCGCTGTTCTACGCTGCAACCGGAATTGCAGGTGAACTGCACACGATCAACGAGGGAGTGGGTTATACACTGCCTTTCCAGCTCTTTGCCACAGACTGGATAAATGCTGATCTGCTGGCCGGCAGCCTGAATAACCTAAAACTGCCCGGCATCATCTTCAGGCCGATTCATTACACACCGCGCTACGGCACTTATAAAGACAAGCTTGTTCATGGCGTTCAGGTCCATATGATTGACCCTGAGAATGCCCCGCTGACATTGATTCAATTCTATATCATGCAGGAAATTCACCGCCTGTGGCCTGAAAAAGATCTTTTTGCCGATGCCTCAAGGCTGCAGATGTTCGATAAGGTGTGCGGCACCGACAGCGTCAGACTGTTGTTTAAAAAGTCATACCTCGTTAGCGACATCTCAGGGATATGGTCACGGGATATCCCTGCCTACAGGACCGTGGCATCAAAATATTTCCTCTACTAATAAACGGTTCCGAACAGTATTTGCCAGCTACAGGGTTTCTCCCTCGACACTTTTTTCAAGTTCACGTGCGTGTTTCAGGAATTCGCCAAGGCGCATTTCCTTATAATACACCATTCCGTGCGTGCCTCTTATCTTCGGGCTTTCGTTTTCGTAAAAGAAGTCTTTGCCCAGTATCAGCTGCACCTGTTTGAACTGTTCAACCCACACCTGCTGGGAGAGGTCGCTGAAGGGCCCGTCATATGCAGGACTGGGGAATGAGGCATTTACCTGGCTGACATAACAATCGCGGAACGACTGGTTAAGCACGGCCATTGAATTCAGTGAAACAGGCACAAAGACATTGGCTTCGGAAGGAATAAACCTGAACCATACATTACGGTAGCCAATGACCCTCAGTTCCGAAAGATCCTTTTCCAGGCTCCATTGTTTCAGCGCCTCAGCGGTAGCCTGCAGCACCTTGTAATGGGTATCAGGTCCCGATCCTTCGGGGTCGAATGCAAGGCTTATCACTGTTGGCTGTATGCGTCTGAGCAATTGGAGTATCGGTTCAACGTCCCTTTTGCGGTCAGGCTGCTGGGTAAAGATATCCCCCGTATAGAAGCCAAGCCTGAGGTGTTCAATATTTTTCACCGGAACGCCGTAGTGCGCCCAGACGAGCTCCTCTTCAAACTCCCTGAGCATACCCTTAAGTCTCTGTATATCAGGCGGGTTCTTTTCACCGTTATAGCTTTCATTGATAAGGTCGATATTCTTCTGTATCTGGCCGATCAGCTCTTCCTTTGACTTCAGTTTATATATTTCGACCATTGCCCTTACTATCCTGTGGCAGACACCCCTGGATTTGCCTGCCTCATCCTTATCGGCAACCTTGTCAAGGTAATGGCTTACATCCTTGTCCCACTTGAATTTATACCCGCTTTCGAAAAAGTCGTCATACCTCAGCATCTGTATCTTATTGATTGAAATGAGATACAGGGTTTCATTGAGGATCTGCAGCAGCATATTGTTGGTTACCGCGGTAAAACCTGAGGTAAGCACTGAAAAGTGAAACTTGTTTGTTATTTCCCTCAGCTGAGGTATAATTGCGGGGAATATACCCAGCATGATATCATCGTGATGTGGCCCTGTATGGAGAAAAACAGTATTGGTTTCCCTCTTCAGTCCGGCCTCTATCTTTTGCTTTGTCGCTTCAATTACATCAGTGACCCTGTCCATGCTCAAATCAGGGATCATTGAGCAGTACTCATCCTTTTCAAGGTCTTCAATGACCAGTTTATGGGCGTATTTATCGATCCGCTGGCAAAGGTCAAAGACCGCCCTCTCGGTTTTTTCAAATGTCCATTCGCCTTCCCTGTAATATTTCTCTATACTGTCATGCAGCTGTACGGAAGCTCCCTCGGTGATATAGAACCGGGCATTTTTCTGATTCTGCAGGACGCTGGCTGGGTACAGGTTGTCAGGGCTTTTCTCAAGAGCATTCTTTACCACCAGCGCCTTTGCATCGCCGGCAGCAAAGATCACTGAGACAGCCTCAGGGTTAAATGTTATTGTCCCGAGCCCGATAGTGATTACAAGGCGGGTTCTTGAAACCTCAATACCCCCGAGGTCACCTGCCGATGCTGCCTGTGTCTCAAAATTCGTAGGCGTAAGCCTTGTTGTCGAATTATGATCAGTGCCCCTTGTATTAAAGGCTATATGGCCGTCTGGACCTATCCCTCCGAGGAAGAACCCTATTCCGCCCAGGGCACGTATCTTCTTTTCATAATTGGTGCACCAGTTGTCAATCTGAAATATAAATTCCTGCTGAAGCTTTTCAATAGGATTCATTGCTTCCCTGTTCCTGAGTGTCAGGTCAATCAGATTGTCAGGGAATACTTCACTGTAATGCTTCCCCTCAGCCAGTGTTATTTCATCAGAATTGATGAGGAGCGCTTTTGCCGGGTCAAGGTCAAATGCCCTGATATAGAAATTTATTACATAATCATAGAAGCTGTTATGCTGCCTCGGATTGATCGGGTAGAACTCGTCTATCTGAACGAAATGCAGGTTTTTAAGCGATGGCTTCCTGTCAAGGAGCAATCCGTTCTTTTCACGTATTTTCCTACCCTCCTGATTATCCCAGTTTTTCAGGAGATACTGTGTCCACTTGATGAAATACTCCGGTGTTTTGCCTGTCGGGAGGCTGATTACTCCATTGGGATTGTCAGCCGCCCATTCGAGAAATCTCAGGGAAGTGAGTAACCCGAGGCTTGGGAAATTACTTACAACTATGTACGGTAACTTAGTTGTCATTTGCTTCCTTCCCGATTGCAGGAAGAACGACTTTTCCACCGGGGTAAATCCTGTTGTGCTCATTTCCTTGGTTTTATTGCAAGCTTTTTTTTATCAGTGCATCATACATTATCTCAACGGGATGAAGTGCTTTTCTCCCGGTACCGTCAGCGATGTGATGGCGGCATGAAGTTCCCGGGGCAGCGATGACGGTATCCGCGGCGGCGTTCCTTACGGCCGGGAAGAGCACCATCTCCCCTATTTTCATGCTCAGGTCATAATGTTCCTTCTCGTACCCGAATGCTCCCGCCATCCCGCAGCATCCGTCGTCGATTTCCTCAACATGATAGTTTGCCGGCAGTGCGAGCATGCGGCGTGTCGTGGCCGTCGAAGCAACAGCCTTCTGCTGGCAGTGGCCGTGAAGCATTATATTCAATGGCCTGTCAGTGAACTCGTCAGGCTTTATTTTTCCCTTGTCGACCTCCCTGCAAATAAACTCCTCTATGAGGAAGGAATTGCGGGCTATAGATTTTGCAGCCTCTTCATACTGACTGCCTGCCATCTCAGGGTACTCATCACGGAATGCAAGGATGGCTGACGGCTCGATGCCCAACAAAGGCTGGCTCTCACTCACTGTGTCACGAAGCATCAGGATGTTTTTAATTGCCACCTTTTTTGCCGACCTCAGCATTCCCTTCGACAGGAAGGTGCGTCCGCTTTCCCTGTGACGCGGAATGATGACCTTATAGCCCAGGCTTTCGAGAAGCATCACAGCTTTTATCCCGATATCGCTTTCATTATAGTTGGTGAACTCATCAGCGAAAAGACATACGGTTCCCTTGAGAACTCTCATCAGGCGGCCTGTTGGTTTTATGCTTTTTCTGCCAGCTGCGCAGGGTGAATGGTGAAAGGGCGGGTACAGAACGTTTTACAGAAAAGCCGATCATTCTTTTAAACAGGGAGGTGGATGTAATTAAATTTGTCACCGGGCGCATCATCATCCCCGGCAGATACAACCCCGGCAGCCATCCTACCAGCCATGCCCGGAACGGGACACCGTGGATATCATAATAATGCTGCAGGAACTCAGCCTTGAATTTGGCCAGGTCAACATTGGAGGGGCACTCCGATTTGCAGGCCTTGCATGACAGGCAGAGGTCCATCACCCGGTAAATTTCCTCGTGGTCAAAACGGTTTCCATTATCAGGCCGGGTCAGGAACTCCCTGAGAATGTTTGCCCTGGCCCGGGTCGACTTGTCCTCGTCACCCGTAGCCATGAAAGTGGGGCACATGGTGCCACCCATGGCAGCGCTTTTCCGGCAGTCGCCTGAACCGCTGCATTTCTCCACCGCATACAGAAGTCCCTTCTCTTCCGGGAAACCGAACACCAGTCCGGGTATGCTGGTCCTTATTCCTGACGAATATCTCAGGTTATCAGTTATAGGCGGAGTGTCTGTGATTTTTCCGGGATTGAAGACATTGTACGGATCCCAGGTCTTCTTCAACTCCTTGAGCAGGCTATAATTATGTGCGCCAAGCATCAGCGGGATGAACTCACCCCTGAGGCGGCCGTCACCGTGCTCCCCGCTGAGCGAGCCGCGGTATTTCTTCACCAGGCGGGCCATGTCACCGGCCAGGCTGCGGAAGATCTGTACATCATCAGGGTTGCCCAGGTCAAGCAGGGGACTCAGGTGCATCTCACCTGTGGCGATATGTGCATAATATGCACAGCTGATGCCGTGTTTTTCAAGCATCTGACCCACTTCTTCTATAAACTCAGGATAAAGCTCCGGAAGGACTGCAGTGTCTTCAATGACCTGCACGCTTTTTCTTGCACCGGGGATATTCAGCAAAACTCCCAACCCTGCCTTGCGCAGTTCCCACACCCTGGCGATCTCATCCGCACCGGTAAATAAAGGGAAGTGATAACCGTACCCCGCACTGACCATATCCTGCTCTATGGCAGAGGCGGTTTTCTCTATCTCCCGGAGAGTCGGCCTTGTTATCTCAATAAGGAGGACAGCCTTTGGATCACCCTTAACGAAGAAGCGGTTCCTGTTTTGCTCAATATTATCCTTTGTACAGTTAAGTATATAATCATCAATCAGTTCAATGGCTGCAGGACCATGTTTCAAAGCAATGATATTTGCCCTGACAGCATCCTGGAGGCTCGAAAAATGTGCACACATCAGTCCGGTCTTCCCCTCAGCAAGAGGAACAAGGTTCACTTTCATTGATGTGGTGAATGCCAGGGTGCCTTCCGACCCTGCAAGGAGTTTGCAGATATTTATCTTTTCGCCGTTCCCGGTGAAGGGGTCCGTTTCAAGCAGGCTGTCGAGGGCGTAGCCGTTATTGCGGCGCCGGAGCTTCGGGTGGGGATACTCCTTCCTTATTTCATCTGCATTGGACGGGTCGGAAAGCATATCCCGGAGGTTCCTGTAAATGCGTGTCTCCAGGAGGTCAGGGTCTCCTTCGCACTTTTCCCTGAATTCATCAGTGGTCAGTGATCTGAAGAGAGCCTCAGACCCGTCGGAGAGCATTGCTTCCACTTCGAGAATATGATCCCTGACGCTGCCGTGGATAAGCGAATGCAGGCCGCATGAGTTGTTACCCAGCATGCCTCCCATGCAGCATCGGTTTGCCGTTGATGTCTCGGGCCCGAACTGAAGTTTGTACGGGGCAAGGTACTTGTTCAGCTCACCCGGGATCACGCCCGGTTCAACCCTGATCCAGCGTTCCCCGGGATTGAATTCCAATATTCGGTTCAGATATTTCGAAATGTCGGCCACGACACCCGCGCCTACAACCTGGCCGGCAAGCGATGTTCCGGCCCCGCGCGGTATGACAGAGGTTCCTTCACTGCGCGCAAATGATATGATCTTTTTAATATCGTCACTGCCGGCCGGACGGGTCACAGCCAAAGGCATCTCACGGTATGCAGAGGCGTCGGTGGCATAGAGGATACGCTGCGTTTCGTCAGTGTAGAGATCGCCGCCGATCTCCTTCCTCAGCCGTTCGAACCTGTTCTCCTCCATCATAACAGTGTCATCAGTCAGGGCTATTCTTTCTTCTTCAATCCAAAGGCCGGATCGATCTTCAGGAATTTGATCGCAATGATCCCCGGAATGGAGCAGAGGATCACGTAGATGAAGAAGTGCTGATAGCTGCCAAGCAGTTCAAGCATCTTCCCGGATATCATCCCCGGGATCATCATCCCCAGGGCCATCAGGGATGTACCGATGGCAAACTCCGCGGTCTTGTACTTGCTCTCTCCCACATAATGCAGCATATAGAGCATGTAAGCCGTGAACCCGAAGCCGTATCCGAACTGTTCGAGGGCTATTGAAACATAGATCCCTATGTTGCCCGGCATCGGCTGGGTTGACGACAGGAAGATATAGACACTTATGGGAATGTTCATTGCCAGGGCCATGAACCAGATCAGTTTCTTCAGTCCGAACTTCGAAGCCACAATTCCTCCCAGTATCCCTCCTGCTGTAAGGCAGAGCATTCCTATTGTCCCGTAGGCAATGCCATACTGTGCCGAGGTCAGACCTATGCCTCCTGCACTTCTTGAATCGACCAGGAAGGGTGTGGCCACCTTAACCAGCTGTGCCTCGCCAAGCCTGTAGAGAAGGAAGAATATCAGCGCCGGTATGATGCCCGGCTTTGTAAAGAAGGAGACAAACACATCCTTGTAAACTTTCCAGCCTACTTTCTCTTTTGTACTTTGTTCATCCGGATGAGGCAGCGCGAAGCGGTTGTAAAATGCCAGCAGCAGCAGCACGATGCCCAGCACTGCCAGGGATACAGTCCAGCTGAATGCAATATTGCCGGCCGTGATATTGAATTCCGACCTGGTCTCGGTGGTAAGGTTATGGTGTGCCTTAAGGGAAAGTGCAGCCGGCACATTCCAGTTCCCGCTGTTGAATTCAAACCTGCCGGTCTGGCTCTTTGAAATGTCAATATCCTTGCTGCCACCCTTACGTGTCATATTGACGACGATTGTCTCCCCCTCCTCAGGTGGTGCAGACAACGCAACATAAATTACCGCGGAATCAAGCTCTGATTTGCCGGCCTCATAAAGAGGCACTGCTATGTCGTCAGGATAAAGAAGTATTTTCGGTTCACCGGAAGCAGGTGCAATGTTTATTAATGACGGGTCAAACTGAGTGAAGGAGTTTGCAGGCACTGACCTTGCTTCAAAAGGCACCGGCTCAAGACCGGTGTTCTTCTGTATCAGTCCGGCCACCAGCGGGACAAGTCCCAGTGCCGTCAGCATTGCAAACCGGTAGAATGTGCTTCGTATGCCCACGAAGAAAGCCTGCTTATGCTGATCGAGGGCGTACATGTAAAATCCGTCCGCAGCAATATCATGACTTGCAGATGAAACGGCAATAAGGGCGAATATCGCGATTGTAACAGGATAGAAGAACCTGACAGGCATCGCCATACCGGCCCCGATGAATGCCAGTGCGAGCAGAAGCTGTGTCCAGACTACCCAGTTGCGTTTGGTGGAGACCACGTCTATATAAGGACTCCAGAGCGGTTTTACGGCCCAGGGCAGATAAAGCAGGCTGGTCCAGAAAGCAAAGGATGCTATGGATATGCCCATGGTCTTGTAAATGAGCCCGGATGTGATCATCACAATGCTGTAGGGAATACCCTGATAGAAATAGAGGGTTGGAACCCATGTCCAGGGCGATCGGTTTTTATCCTGTGCTGCCATGCTTTATTATAACTTACTAAATGTATATCCTTTTTCTGAAAAATACTCAATGATTTCACCCAGCCTGAGGTACAGCTTATCGGTGCGTTCAGGGTCAGTGCCGGGGTGGATCAGTATCAGGGCACCGTTAAGGCCGTCAGGCGAATTCGCCTCAAAACTGTAAAGCCTGCTTATTAATTCCTCTGAAGTCCTGTAGTTTTTCATCCCCGGAGTTGTATAATCTGCTCCCGTGCCAGTACCCGGTGTCAGGTTCACCAGGGTGAAGTCCTGCCTCAGCAGTCCACCTGCTTATTGCACTGTTGTACCACTCGTAGGGTGCCAGAAAATATTCCGGTCTCTGCTTCTTCAGGCCTGCCTTTCTTAGTTCCTCACAATTTTTCTTAAGGTCAGTGTAAAACTGCTCCTTTGTCACCAGCAGGGTGTCACGGTTTTCCCACGGGATGTAAAGGAGATGGCCGTCAGAGTGAGGGCCGATATAATGCCCTCCGGAAATTATCCGCTTTGTGACAGCTGAATATTTTTTGTTTCTGAGGAAATTCCCGGTCAGGAAGAAAGATCCCTTTATTGCATGGTCGTCAAGGGTATTCAGGATATGGTCAAAGCCATCGCCAAACTCATCAGCTGAAAATATGAGGTGTATAGTCTTTGCGTCTGATCCTTTTCTGATCAGCGCTCCGTTGTCATCAATAATATCCCCGGGGTTCTTTTTACTCATTGCCCGGCCTTCCTTTTCAAGGGTCGAGAAGTAATAGCTCAGGCCGGCTGTACCGTCGAGGGTAGGTTCGTTCGTGCTGTAGTCACCAATATCATCATGATACACAACATTCCCATTCTGGAACGCAGCGTAGGTGTCAGGCTTTAGAAGAGTGAGGCCATGCCGGCTGTCAAAAATACCCTTATAAACGGGCCCGTCAACAAGTCCGCCGAAGGTGGTCTCTCCAAGGTAAACCGTAACAGCTGAGTGCGGCCAGAGCGGATAGTCTCCGCCGGCAGGAAGGCCGCAAATCATAGAGGTGCCCCAAGGATTGCATCCGAAGAGCCAGTCCCGGAGGGCTGCTTCCATATACAGGAAACGGCTGTCACCAGTTGCTTCATTAAACAGCCTGCACTGGGTCAGCACTGCTGATACATAGTTATTTGAACACCAGACGAAAGGTATCTTTACCTGGAAGACATCATTTGCATCACGCCTGTCGATTATATCAAGCCCTTTGCGCATGAAGTCAAGGTATCTTTGCGAGTATTCCGTTCCCGACAGGGCAATATTTGCATGTCCCAGGTTAACAAAAGGATAGAACTGGTAGTGTCTTGCAGTGTCTTTCTCTATCCACGGAGTGTATGGTTCGAGTATTCCCCAGTAGTCGGCCTGAACAAGAAAGTCCTTATCGCCGGTAAGGGAGTATAGCTCCCATGCAGCCAGTTCCATGTCGTCCACGTAATTGTCTTCCTCATAAAAATAGGGCGAAACATTGCAGGCTGTCTGTGTGGCTCCCGGCTCAGTGAGGGCGAACTCAAAAGCATCAGCCGCCCTGGAAGCCATCGCGGCTGCCAATGAAGGGTCGCTGTCAGCAAATACCTTTGCTCCCATGGCGAATACCGAGGCAAACTTGCCTGCCGTTGAGGCGACACCCTCTGTGCGGTTCTTGAAGGAGGCAAGTCCCTGCGGCTTTCCGGTCACGAAATAAACCGGCCTGTTGTAAGGTCCGAGGCCATAGTCGGCTTTGTCGAGGTTAGGCAGGCGGAATCCCCTGTGGTCACGGTCATCGGCCACCTGGTTAAACATGACCCCGCTGTCAGGGTTCATCTTAAGCAACCACTCAAGGCCCCATCTGACTTCATCGAGGATATCGGGTACACCGTTGCTGCCCGGAGCGCCGGCAGCATCATACTTATCACCGTAAACCTCAGGTGAACAGTTGTATGCAAACATCATCTGGTAAACTGATGTGGCTGTTGTAGCAGTGTACCTGAGATGATCGCTGGCATCATGGTATCCGCCTACGACATCTACAGGGGTGCCTGTCAGGGTCGGGTGATCAACTATTATTCCGTCATGTGTATGGCATGAGTTGGCAAGGAACGGGTTGTAACCGCACCGTTGTGCCCTGATATATTTCAGGATATAATCTGCTGTGCCGTCATAGACCCCGGCATCGATGCGGAATGTCTCGGAATGTGTGTTACCATAACTGATGTAGTATCCGCCCGGGACAGTCAGTCCTGTGAAGTCAAGTCGTGCAGCAGATGCCATCCCCCACACTGCACCGTCATACAGGGTTGCCTTACCCTTAAAAACAACTTTGTCAGTGAGGGCGTCACACACCGTGAAATCTGGTGGCGTACCCGGGTTCTGCGAAATATAAACGGCCACCTTGACAGTGTTAGGGAGATAACCGAGCTGGTTTATCCTGATCCACGACTGTGCGCCGGCAGACCAGAGCATTACAAGAAGAAGCGTCAACGCCAGGGTTAATCTTTTCATTTCAGTAGATCTTGTTCAGGCTTGCATTCCTGAAATAATGCATGAGTATTTCCCTGTACGAATATCCTGAGGCGCCCATGACGGCTGCACCTATCTGGCACAGCCCTACTCCGTGGCCCCATCCGGCGCCGTGCAGGGTGAAGTATGTCTCCCCTCTTTCGGTTTCCTTATCAACAACAAAAGCGGAGCTGTAAAGGTGTGTCTTCGACAGCGCCTTTCTGATCTCCAGCTCTTTGCCGATGATCATTGTCTTCCTGTCGCCTTTTATGCGAAGCCTGATTATGCGTCCGGAGGTGCCCCTGGTCACAGGTTCAAGATCGGTGATCAGTCCGAAGTCGATGCCTGTCTTCTCTTTGACAAGGGCACTCAGTTCCTTCTGCGGATAAGTGACCTTCCATCTGAAAAAGTCATTTGTCTCCTGGTCATAATTGTTAAGCACCTGCGAGAGGGTCTTCCTGTCATTTGTGTTGCAGAAAGCATCAGGAACACCCCTGATCCATTTCACGGCATTCGTCTCCTGTGTCAGTTCGTCATTGAAACCGACAGTCAGCTGTTTGCTGTCGGTGATTTTCTGAAGGTAGGGATGGCTCACCGGCTCCCATGCATTCTCAAACAGTTCGGTGATGCCGCCGCAGCACTTGGAGTAACGCGCATCACATATTTGCCCTTCGAACATGAGCACTTCCCCGGATGTTTCATGCACAGCCTGCTCAACAATCCGGGTCGATGCCCTGGTGATGCCCTGGTATCGCTGGCAATGATCGTCCGCACAGACGTCGAAGTTACTGTGATCCTCACGGTCATACCACCTGATAATTTCCGTATCAGTGATGAAACTGGTTGTGTACTTTCCTTCCCCTGCTTTAAGCCTGGCAGTCTTATCCATCTGAGCAAGCAGCCAGCTCCTTGAGATCACGGCATGTGCCTTCAGAAGCTCCGCGGATGATGTGGCGCTCATCTCCGACGATATCACACTTAAAAGGTAATCTTCCACAGACAGGATATTGACTGCAGTGATCCGGTCATTTTCAACAATAAACTTCAGCCTGCCCCGGAAAGTCTGGTCTTCGTTGCGCTGCCAGTGAAAAGCGACGCCGATTGTGACGGCGTGGAGGGTGAAACTGTCAATCGCCGGATCTGCAGGCACAAGGGTGATCTCATCCCCTGCCTCAACGAGGACGGTCTTATCCCTGAGCATGATCCTGCCATCCTGAAGCAAGGCAGTCCACTGTCCTGAAACGCTCCGGCCGCCTGAGCCAACTGCATATTGTCCGTTAAGCGTGAATGTAAGTCCGCTTCCGGATACTATTCCAACACTGATTTCCGGTACCTTGTCCATCAAAGTAAAATATCTTCCGTTAATAACTTAATCTCCTTTTCATTAAGGCATACCTGCATGAAAATGGCGGATATGTCAGCCGACGTAATTTTAACATAATCTTCTTCTCTCGGTGTAATGAGCACCCCGCCGAGATCCACGGAGGCGGGGCTCAGCAGGATCCTGTCATTACCCTCTGCGAAGTAGCACGCCGGCCTGTGCACCTTTCGGGGTATCACGTGGATGATCCACATGTTATCACTGTATGAAGCCAGGATGTTAAGCATGGGCTCAGGCTTCTCGGGCTGGGTAAGTGCAAATCTCGCATAGAAATTGCCGAAGGCCTCGGTGAGAGCTCCCTTATCGGGCCCCCTGAGGGTCAAAATACCTCTGCCGTACTTCTGCCACGACCATAACTCCGTTCCCTGATCAACTTCCACCTTTCTGCAAAGGCCTCTGCTCCTGAAATCGTCCTCAATCAGAAGAAATCCCTTGTTCCCTGCCTGGAAGTGCAGGTGGTCAGGTGCTGAAGCTCCGCACTGCGGCCCGTTGTAAAAGATGACGTATTCAGGCAATGCCTGAGCCAGCCCGAGCATGGTCAGAAAATTTCCCGCAATGCGCTGGTCGGTATGTGTGTCACAGACAATTGTGAGGTGTCTTCTGAAGATTGGAAAAGGATTAATGAGGATTGTAAAGTCCTGTTCAAACCTGATGCCGCGCTGCTGTGCCGGGCGGTTTTTTTCACACAGGAAGCACGGTCTTGCCTCTATGGACTGTGCATCTACCTTTGCGGCAGATGAGGTGATGCGGCCGGGATTGAACTGTACTGCAATTTCAAACTCCGCGAAGAAGATCTTCCTGACTTTAACATTATCGAGCTGGCGATAATTATCGCGCGCCAGGTCCCACTCCTTCAGCTGACTGTCAAAAAGATCGCTTACATCCCGTGAATAATCTTTCATACAACTGCTTATTTATTGCTGCTGCCCATCATCCGTTTTCGTGCAACAAGTTCGATGGTCCTGATTTTGTCCTTATATAAATTATATGTATTCATCCTGTTCACGTCCAGGGAAGCATCCGAGTTTTCATCCCATCTGCGGCAGAGGTAGAGAGGCTCATAGATGCGTCCTATCTGGTAATTGCGGCTGATGGCCAGGCCCACAGCATAATCCTCGCCGTAGCTCACATTGGGCACCCTGATTGTCCTCAGCACCGGTGTGTAGAACGCTCTTGGCGCTCCGAGGCCGTTAATTCTCAGGGCATTGTTGCGTCCGTTGTCTGGTGTCCACTCCTTATGATCAATCAGTCCGGGGGGTATATCCTGGAGGTCAAAGTTCACCATTTTGTAGGAGCCCACGAGCATGGCGCACTGCTGGGCATAAAAACCGTCAACGATCCTTGTGATCACATTATCATCTATATAAAGGTCATCGCTGTCGAGCTGTATTGCAAATCTGCCGCATTTTTCACTGAACACGGCCTCGTTCCAGCACCCGCCTATGCCCAGATCCTTTCTTTCCGGAATGATATGCACAACTCTGCTGTCAGTTGCAAATGACCTGATCAGATCGGTAGTGCCGTCGGTTGAGTAGTTATCAACTATGATGAGGTTGAATTTATATTTTGTTTTCTGGCTCAGGACTGACCTGATTGCATCGCTGACGGTCCTGACCCTGTTCTTCACAGGTATGACCACTGATGCGTCAAATTCAAATTCCTGATCTTCAAAGTTTATTTCCCGGAAGACCGGTTTCAGCCAGGCATTGATGCATTTAAGATGGTGTGTGCAGGCCTTCTCCATCTCAATCTGCACAGCCCTGTTGCGGGGATCGACATAGTCAAACTGCTTCTCGCCGGTCTTGCGGATATCGGTCTCCACCTCGGTATAGAGCATTTCCTGTATATGAACCAGTGAATAACCCTGTGATATCTTCAGCCTCAGGTCATACAGACCGGCAAAAATGTAATTCTCGTCCATACGGCTGACTGCCTGTGTAAAGGCTCCGGCATTGTACAGTATGACTGAGCCGAAGTTGAAGTCATCCCTCAGGCTGCCTTCCTGGTAGTCAATAACCGGGTGAGGAGACAGTGCATCATTCTTTTTCTCAAAGTAATCCGAATAGACCATACCGGCCCCTGTGTTGTCACAGATCTGCATCATACGCTTCAGGGCAAACTTCCCGAGGTCAAGCGGAAAGCCCTTGCTGTAGGTCATAACATAATCATTGTCAGCAACAGCAGCCATCTTCTTAAGTGCATCAGTGGAAGAAAAGCCTTCCGAGCGCAGGTAATCTGCATCAACGTCCGTCAAGCATGCCGGGGTGCTCATGGGGAATTACTATGAAGATCTTACTGACAACCCCGGACGCTTTCAGCGAGGAGACTGTCGTTTTCAATGATTCACCTTCAGAAAAAGGTAAAAAGCATGTAACTGTTTTATCCATGATTTCTGGTTATTATTTTGTCAGGAAATTCAATATCTGTCTCATAATTTCATCTCTCTCTGCAGGAGAAATGATAGTCTCAAACGGAAAACCAAGCACTGCTGTCCGCGGTGTCCCCCTGTAAATCACTGCCGCGGAGGTGTTATTCTCAGAATAGCGGAATGCCGTCACTGATCCTTTGTCTGCAGGTTCGATTGCATCCGGCGCCTCGGCAGCATATATGCCCGGACCGTCAGCGGCGCTGAAATCGTAGCCGCCGGTGAATGCCGGGCGTGCCATGTCGGTCGCATAAAAATGTCCGGTCCTGACTGCATGATCCGTGCGGTGTTTGAAATGCAGCACCTTCTTCACCCTGGCCATTGTCACAGTATCTCCCGTCATCTGCAAATCAGTTCCTGTGTATGACCCTGACATAAAGACCGGCACGCCGGCTTCAGCCATTTTTTCAAGAGCGTTTATGAAACCGGGAGTATAAATCCGGAAATCCTTCCGTGAAGAATCTGCGGCAGAAATTGTAGTCTTCTCTTCTCCGAAGATCAGGTCTGCCGCATTGTAAGGAGCAAAGTCAAATCCTTCATCCTCAAAAACCTCGTCACTTACAGAGATGAATGATCTCCCCGCAGCCATTATCGATTTGCCGTGAATATAAGGGTAATCAAAGGTGTTGCCGGCAATGATTTTCCCTTCATTGTCAGAATATGAGGCCCCCCATCCGGCGTTATCGTCATCCGTCCACGGCGACCTGCGGTAAAAGTCATACTGATCGCCGGTAGTGACAAAATTGTAATGATCAGCCACTCCCCGGTCATTCCACCATTCAACGCCTGCCATCCCTTCCCTGTCAAACCACGCGGGTCCGGAGATACGGTCAAAACCGTTGACCACAAGCACTGTGCCCTGGGAACCGGAGATGAAGCCGGCTGCCAGTATCTCGGAAGGGAAGCTCTCCCCCCCGTCATTGACGGCAGTGACCCTGAAACTGAAGATTGTATCATAAGCAGGAAGTTCAATCTCAATTGCCGTTCCCGTCACAGTCATGCCGTTATCAAATCCGTCGTCACCTCTTCGCGTATAGATCCTGTAAGAATCCGGTGCAGCACTCTTTTCAAGAGGATCATCAACAGGCTCCCAGCTCAGCCTCACCCTCTTTCCGCCGAGCGGAGTTAGCGACATGTGTGTCACAGGAAGAGGATGAACGACGAAATCACTTCCTGAATTGTACGACAGGTACTTCAGTATCCCCTTGTAAACGGCACGGCTGACATGGAACCGGAACCTGGGATCCAGTCCGTAGCTCTGGTCTGCCAGGTTCTGATGAGAGAGCAGCTCGAGGAGCATTGCCGGCACAGCGGGTTTGCGCGCCTCGTAATAGGACCTGTCCCATATGCCCCTGCGCGTCCAGTCAGGATTGAACAACCGTGATATATCTTCAACTATTTGTGTCTGTACAATATCAGACAGGTCGCGGCTGGCCAGGCGGCTGGTACCATCGGGGAATTTACCTTCTCCTGATGCAGTGGAATAAATAGCAAGAGTGCCTATTATGGAATCGTCCGGGGTGATCCCGGCATCGGTGTGAAAAGCCAGTGACAGGTCGAGGGGGATGCCAGCTCCGGCGGGGCCGGATGTGTCAGCCGGGCCGGCCAGGTAATTAACCCACTCGGCACGTGACATATAATCATCATTATAATCGTTTTTCCCCTTGCTGGGACTGTAAACAAGTGAATCAGTCATGCCTGCATACTGCAGCCAGTAGCGTGCAGCCTCCAGGTACCTGGGTTTGCCGCTCAGTTTCCAGGTATAGTTAACTGTATCAGCCGGTGTGCCGGCAGCAGCCGCCGCCGCATTTGCATTCAGTGACCACTGGTTTGATATCACAGTTGAGGAAGGCCTGCGTGCAACGTTACCCATTCCTCCGCCAAAACGCACGGCATCGAGGGCAGCATTCCCTCCTTCTTCGCACATCACCGTCACAGACCCTGTTGCCTGGTCAGCGCCTGCATGAAACAGGAAGTTGCCCAGATAGAGCCATGTTCCGCCTCCGATGGTCTGGTTAACCATAAAGTCAGTGGTGCCTCCCGCATGACTGATGCGGTAACGTACATTCTCTGAATTGTCTTTCAGCCGGGGATAGGAAACGCTGACGGAATAATACCCCTTTTCAGGTATAAAAGGTATATATGTTGCATCCCCGTCAGAGATTCTCAGGGAAGTACCCATCCGGAAGGGATTGTCGCCTGTAAAAAGTGTGTCCCTGATGAGGAAACCCGGTCCTGCCGGTTCCGCCTTTCCGGCAACATGTATGACAAATTCTGAACGGGGTGATGAAATATCATTATCAACCACAACCTCATTGACCTGAATATCTCTCTCACGGGGTAGGAATACTGTTGCGCCCGAGTTCTCGAGCATGGGCGTCAGATAAGGAATTACGTACGCCATAACCGAAAGATCCTCAACGCTGCCGAAGAGTTTTGCCCGCTGCCATTCCCATCGGTCAAGCGGCATATCGAAATAATATCCGTGGCTGTGCCACAGGGCAATATACCTGTCATTCAGTCCCCTGGAGGGGTGAACGCCGCTGACCCGGTCGATAAGCACCGGTCTTTTGGTAATCTGGTAAGGTATTCGGGAAGTGTCGGCGGCAATGCTGTGCCTGAAATAATTCGGGATAAGCTGCTCAGGTTCAAACCCGTTAGTGTATATTTTAACCGTATAGTTCCTGAATTTTTTACCAAGCGCTGCCGCCAGGGAACCCCTGAGACGGCTGAGGGTTTCCTCCCTGACAGGATTGAATGACATTGCAACCGGGAACCAGATTTTCAGCTCCCTGCTTTCCGGAAGCACCTTGAGCGAGTCAATGCGCATATCGCCCGGATAATACCACTCTGTCACCGGGCTGGTCCACCCGCTGAGCCTGGCCTCGGCAGCCTTCTGCAATCTGACCGCGGACTGGCCTGATGCCCGGGGCGAACTGACCAGAATGATCACACACAGCCAAATTAATGTCAGAGGATGGAATGTCCGCATCGCTGAAATGATTTTGTTGAATATAGTAATTATGATTCAAAAATAGAAAGTTTTTTAAAACTTGTCAGACATCTTACAAAAAGTGGTTTTATTAATATATTTATTTACATTTGTTATAAGTAAGCGGAATTGAAGCCAGTCCGTTTCCTTAATCTGTTTAATCATTTGAAGAATAACCACATATCAATTCTTATCTGACAATGATACTTATTGCAGACAGTGGCTCGACAAAGACTGAATGGAGAGAAGTGACTGACGGCGTTGCCGGGCGATCATACATCTCTTCAGGCATTAACCCGTTCTTTGTGACAGGAGAAGAAATTGTCAGCCTCCTGAGGAAAGAGATACCTGAGATGGAAGGCTCCACGGCAAGCCGGATCTTTTTCTATGGCACAGGTGTCAGCAGTCCCGCCAAGGCTGAGATAGTAAGGGGAGCCATGGTCAGTTTTTTCGGTACCGGTGAGCTTTTCATCGGAAGCGACCTGCTCGGGGCAGCAAGGTCGCTCTGCCAGACTGATCCCGGCATAGCATGCATAATAGGTACCGGTTCAAATTCCTGCTATTATGACGGCAAAGCGATAGTGTCGAACGTATCGCCGCTTGGATATATTCTCGGCGATGAGGGAGGAGGCGCAGTGCTTGGCAGGAAGCTTGTATCAGGTGTTCTGAAGAAGCAGCTTCCGGGCATTGTAATCGAGAACTTTTTCAAAGCATATCCATATACTCCTGCCGGGATACTGGACAATGTGTACAACATGCCGTTTCCGAACAGGTTCCTGGGCCAGTTCACCCGTTTCATCGCAGATAACATTCATGTCCCCGAGCTGCAGGCGATAATAACATCCAGCTTTGATGAGTTCATGATACGCAATGTGCTACAGTACCCTGAAGCCAGAAAGTTCCCGGTGCATTTCACTGGGAGTATCGCATATCATTTCAGGCCGTTCCTTGAGGAACTGTTGACAAAGTACCGGCTTCAGTCCGGGTTGTTCACCCTGACCCCGATGGAAAATCTTGTCAGGTATCACATTCAGAATCCACATATCTAAAAGTATGGGTAAGCATGATTACAGCAAGCAGGCGTTAAGCATCACCGAGTCTCCCTCCAATTTTGACAATCTTGAAAGGATGACTGTCAATGAGTTGCTGACAAATATCAACAAGGAGGATTCGAAGGTACATCTTGCTGTCAGGAAGGCTCTCCCGCAGGTTGAGCTCCTCATCGACAAGATACTTGTCAGGATGCAGAGGGGAGGCAGGCTTTTTTATCTTGGTGCCGGAACGAGCGGCAGGCTGGGCGTGCTTGATGCATCGGAGGTTCCTCCTACATTCGGAGTACCCGACACTATTGTGATAGGCCTGATAGCAGGAGGCGAGACTGCCCTTCGCAAGGCGGTGGAGGCGGCAGAGGATGACCCGAACAAGGCCTGGAAAGAGCTCGAGATATTCAATATCAACACCAAGGATACTGTCATAGGCATAGCAGCATCAGGCACCACGCCATATGTCATCGGAGGAATCCAGAAGGCACGTGAGAACGGCATCCTGACGGGATGCATCACATGTAACCCGAAAGGCAGAATTGTAGAGGTAACTGAATATCCGATAGTAGTGGTGGTGGGACCGGAATTTGTTACCGGAAGCACAAGGCTGAAGGCCGGCACAGCCCAGAAAATGGTACTGAACATGATAACGACAACACTCATGATCAAGCTGGGGAGGGTCAAGGGCAACAAGATGGTGAACATGCAGCTTAGCAACAAAAAACTGATCGAGCGGGGCACAAGGATGATAGTTGAGGAGCTTAATATCCAGAGAGAGGCTGCCCGCATACTTCTGTTACAGCACGGATCAGTCAAAAAAGCGCTGGAATTTTACAGGGAAAACTACCAATAACCATAAATATATTTAGAATCTATATAGGGGAAGTTCATCTGATTAATACCTGGCAATATGACCAATGACATGTTCAGCAAGATCGGTTCGGGGCTTACTCTCAGTCAGAAGATTGAGAGGAGGATCGAGGAAGCGATACGGCAGAAAAAGTTACTTCCCGGCTCCAAGCTGCCGACAGAGAAAGAACTGTGCGCACAGTTTGCCGTCAGCCGTACAGCCCTGAGGGAGGCCTTGCGCCGCCTGAGTGCACGGGGACTGATAGACATCAGAAAAGGCAGCGGGATGTATATCACCGAGCTGAAGATTGAGGATGCGATCAATTCCCTGCATCTCTTCTATGACCTGAGGTTCAACTCTGATCTTATCCTCCAGATAATAGAAGTAAGACGTCTCTTCGAACCCGAGGTGGCGAGGCTTGCGGCCCGTAACCGGACGGATGAAGACATACGCATCCTTGAAAAGAACCAGCGTGAACTGGAGAAATGCAATCCTGACAACACGCAGCTTGAGGTTGACCTCATCAACCGCTTCCACATGAACCTCTCGAAGGCTACTGGTAATCCGATTGTCATCATCAGTCTTGAGCCGGTTTATTCCCTCCTGCCGAGGATGAGGAACCTGATCTACGGTAACATCGAGGGTGAGAAGGAATACACAATGAAATACCAGAAAGAGCTCATCGAAGCGCTGAAGATTCAGGACAGCGTGCAGGCATACGAGCTTTCCGTGGCCCTCCTCGAGCGCAACATGGAAATATACAACAAGTATTTCAAGACTGCCTGAAACAATTCCTTCCTCTCATTCTGAATGAGGATCAAGATAACACTGACTGTTCTGCTGTACGCGATGGCATGTGCAGTTGTTCCGGCACAGGAGCCTGAAACCGTTCCTGTTGGCATTCACCAGGCTGAGAGTGAATATTATGCATCTGTTTTCAATTCTGTCAAACCTGCCGGTGAGATATCTGAAGAAATGCCTGTTATGCTTAAAAGCAGGGCTGCAGGCAACCTTACGCACATGGTTTACGGATGGCACCCATATTGGGCCAGCGCAACTGCATACCTGTCATATGATTATGAGGCTCTTACGCACATCGCATACTTCAGTTATGAGGTTGACACTGCAACCGGAGGGTTTACTACCCTGAGAGGATGGGACACCACATCGGTTATAGACTATGCTCACCAGCGGGGAGTTAAGGTAACCCTTACCGTAACCAATTTCGGGACACTGGGCAATACCGCCATCCTGGCTGACACCATCAAACAGTGGAATCTCATCAACACTCTTATTAACCAGCTTAAGGCGCGAAACGGTGACGGTGTCAACTTCGACTTTGAAAGTGTGCCGGAGACGATGAAGGAAAACATGGTAAGCTTTTGCAGGCGGGCTGTGAGGGGGATAAAAGCAGAGCTTCCCGGAGCGGAGATTTCGCTGGCCACACCTGCAGTGAACTGGTCCGGTCGTGCCGACCTGAAATCGCTTGCCGAAATCTGCGATTATATTATCATGATGGGATATAACTACTACTGGAGCGGCTCAACAACTGCAGGACCGGTCGCACCACTGACCGGGGAGACTTACGATGTCACGCAAAGCATAGATGAAGAGTATCTCGCCGTGGGAGTTCCTCCAGGTAAGCTTCTCCTCGGTGTGCCGTGGTACGGCTATGACTGGCCTGTCGAAAGCAGCGCACGAAAGGCAGCAGCAACCGGAAAAGGCACCTCCCGCACCTATAATTCTGCTGAACAGCTGGCTGACACCTACGGAAAGACATTTGACGCTATTGTTAAAGTACCGTGGTTCAGTTATTTCAGTTCCACAGAGTGGAGGCAGCTCTGGTATGACGACAGCCTCAGTCTTGCCCTGAAGTATGAACTTGCAAAAAACAGGGGCCTGGCTGGCATCGGCATCTGGGCATTAAGCTATGAAGCAGGAAGAGATGAAATATGGGATGGCATTAAAGCAGCCTTTTCGACAGGCGGGTCAACGGCAATCGACGACATAAACATGACCCCCAATCCGTTCACCGACAAGCCTGCGGTGAGCAAAATCATGAAGATAACCCCAAATCCTGTCACGGATGTATCTGTTATCAGTTACTGCATCTCAGAAAGGTGCCATGTCACCCTCAGGATCTATGACACCGGCGGAAGGCTTTTAGCTTCACTCGCAGACCGTATAATGGACGCAGGCTACTACGACGAACCGGTAAGATATGAAACATTGGGTGCAGGTACTTATATTTGTGTACTGCAGACACCTTCAGGCATGTCTTCGTTGAAGTTTGCAGTGATTAATAACCGGTGATCCGGGTATAACAGTTCATGATGAAAAAAACAGTAATGGCAATGATTCTTCTGGGTTCACTTCAGGCACTGAACGGTCAGATGCAGCAGGCAGTGGATGATATCAGGAATAAATATAATCTGATGGGTCTCTCTGTTGTGACCGTATGTGACGGAAAGATTTCAGGGGCTTTTCATGCGGGGCTGAGGGATTATGAGCGCAATCTGCCCGTCAATGACAGCACCAAATTCAGGATCGCCTCCATATCAAAACTCGTCATGACCACGGCCATGATGAAGCTTTACGACAAAAAACTTTTTAAGCTTGATGACGATGTCAGCAAGTACCTGGGTTTCACTTTACGTAATCCAAATCACCCTGACCGGCCCATCACTATCCGGATGCTGCTGTCGCATACGAGCAGTATAAATGACGGAAGCAGATATGAAGAATTCCTGATGGCCAACTACAATAACGTCAGCAATCCTCTTGATTTTTCCCAGCTGCTGGTGCCGGGTGGCCTTTATTACACAGAAGATATGTGGAGAAAAGAGCCCCCCGGGGAGTATTTCATATACTGCAATGCAAACTTCGGCCTGGCCGGTACACTCATCGAAAAGATCAGCGGACAGAATTTTGATGAGTTCATGAGTGAGAATCTCTTCATTCCCCTGGGCATAACGGGGTCATATACTGCGGAAGGTGTCACTGACATAAACAATCTTGCCGTAATATACAGGAACGAAGAAGGCAAATGGGCGCCTCAGACAGATAACTACAAAGGCACGCTCTCAGCTCCCCGTGATTTCTCGGGATATAGGACCGGTACCAATGCTGCGATATTTTCTCCGCAGGGAGGGCTCAGGATTTCCGCCCTTGAACTGGCCAGGGTAATGATGCTCCACCTGAATAAAGGTACCTTCGATGGTAAAAGAATAATCTCAAAAAAGGGCATAAGGCTGATGCACACTCCTCAGTGGACCTGGAACGGGAGTAACGGTGATCCCGATGTTGGTCCGGAAAGAAGCTGGGGACTGAGCGTCAGCATCCTGACAGATGCACACTCCGTTTCTCTTCCCGAGGGCAACTCCACGATTATGGGGCACGGAGGAGATGCCTACGGGCTTCTATCTAAATTCTACTTTGATCCTGACACCAAATCAGGCCTGATCCTTATCACGAACGGCCTGTTTGACGCCCCTGCAAAAAGCTCATCTTCTGTCTTTTACGATTTTGAAGAGGCAATCTTTTCAGCTGCCCGTCAAAACTCACAGTTCCGGTGCCCTAAAAAGTAGGGAATGTCGTACCTTTGGGTATGCAAATTGCATTCAGTCTCTCTGTATCTGAAGGCTGATAAAGTATTAAATCCCTGCATTATGAGAATAATGATAATCTCTATGGTCCTGCTTTATTCATTTGCATTTCCCGAAACAGCCACGAATGGCAACAAAACTGACCGGATCAGCTTCGGAAGAACAGGCGGATTCACCAACATGACAGTCGAATATGCGCTTTATGGAAACGGGAAAGTGTACAAAATTCAGGATTCCGGCAAGGAAAAGGTTTGCAGGATAAAAAAGGATCGGGTCAGTGAAATAGAGTGCTCACTTACCTGTAATGGCTTCAGAGACCTGGCAATTAATGAGCCGGGAAACATGACTTACTTCATCAAGGTCGCTAAAGCTGACTGGCAGAACGAAGTAAGGTGGTCTGACAACGATCAGAATCCGCAGCTTAAGGCGCTGTATGACAGTCTTATGGATATCGTAAAGGCAAAAGAATGAAAAGTTACGCTCTGCTGATATTGTTTTTACTGCCCGGACTGTTTGCTTACGGACAGGGTAAAACCTTCAAATACAGGGACAAGCAATCGCACGGGACAGTTGATCCCCGGTTAAATAATTTCAGCATCAAACCGGCCGGCAGTATCATGCCGTCAAATGCCTTCCCCTTCAGTCTGATCAGGACCATGGCAGCGCCGGTGATCTCCGGTAAGGAAGAGCAGGTGACCCATGTCATCCGAAGCAAAGGCCGTCCGGTTTATATAGAGAGAAATAGCTCCGAATCAAAGGCCGCACCGGAAGAGAGGTTATATAAATTCCTTGACGATACAAAAGGACTCTCCGGCGAAGGTGATTTCAGGGAGACATTCAAAATTTCGAAAATAAAAACTGACGAACAGGGAATAACGCATATCAGAATATTACAGCAATACAAGGGAGTGAATATTTACGGATCGGAATCAACACTGCATATCGATGGTGTCAGGGAAAGGTTTACGGGTTCTTTTCACAAGCCAGGTGCTGATACTAAAACATCTCCCTCCATAAGTGCCGCGACCGCTGTTCAGAAGGTTGTGTCCGATGTGAGCCGGGCAACGGTGTACAAGGAGCTTTCACCGAAAGAAAAAGAGCTCCTTGATTACAGTTCACCCGAGTGTTCGCTTGTGCTGTTGATCGACGGCAATGATAAATACCGGCTGGCCTGGGCTGTGAGCATCAGGCCGAACTTCATTGAGGAATGGAAATACTTCATAGATGCAACCACTGGTGAGTTAATCAGGAAATACAACAACACCAACTCCGACGGAGCGGTGACTGCCACTGCCACTGACCTTAACGGCGTCGTCCAGACCATAAACACTTATCTCGAGACAGGCACCTATTATCTTGTGGACCTCGCCGAAACAATGTATGTCCCTTCCACCCAGGAAGGTATCATCATGACGCTGGATGCCAACTATACATCCACATCCAATCTCGATTACAAATATGTTACCTCTGCAAATAACACATGGCCTCAGAGGAATGCTGTTTCCGCACATAACAATGCAACCCGGACTTTTCGCTATTTCAGGGAGACATTTGGCCGCAATTCACTTAACGATAAAGGTGGGAACATAATCTCTTTTGTAAATGTCACCGAAGATGACGGCTCTTCAATGGAGAATGCGTTCTGGAACGGGAAAGCTGTGTTCTACGGCAACGGGGGAACGTACTTCAGCCCGCTCGCCGGGGCGCTCGATGTGGCGGCACATGAGCTCGGTCACGGGGTAGTTTCCAATACGGCCAACCTTGAATATTACGGACAGTCGGGAGCCATGAATGAGAGTTATGCCGATATCTTCGGCGCAATGGTTGACCGTGAAGACTGGCTGATAGGTGAAGATGTCACAAAGACTACACTTTCACCCTCAGGTGCGCTGAGAAACATGGCTGATCCTCATAATATGGGTACATCGCTGAGCCAGTCGTACTGGCAGCCAAAAACAGTGACAGAGATGTACCTTGGCAGTGAAGATAACGGCGGTGTGCATATAAACAGCGGGATCGGGAATTATGCCTATTACCTCTATGCCACTGCAGTGACAAAAGAAAAAGCAGAGCGTGTTTTCTACAGGGCGCTGGATAATTACCTTACAAGCACTTCCCAGTTCATAGACTGGAGAATAGCTGTCATACAGGCTGCAAGCGATCTCTACGGAGCAACTTCACAGGAAGTCACCAAGGCAGGTGATGCTTTTACTGCGGTAGGCATCCAGGAGGAGACACAGGTTGAGAAGACACCTGATTATACCGTAAATACCGGCCAGGAGTATCTGCTGAGTTACGATACCTATGAGAGTGATACGCAGACATTGTACAGATCGTCTGTCACCGGCACGGAGCTGGTTCCGCTGAGCACTACGGAAATGATGGGCAAGGTCAGTGTCACTGATGACGGATCATTCGCCTTCTTTGTTTCAACAGATCATAATATAAGGTACATGACCCTTGATCCTGCCAACCCGCAGGAGCAGATCATTTCACCTTCCCCGGACTGGGATAATGTTGCAATATCAAAGGATGGGAAACGCCTGGCCGCCATATCGAAATATATCGACAGCACAATTTATGTTTTCGACCTCACGACTGACGGCACCCCCCCAAAGGAATTCCCGTTATACAATCCGACCACAAGCCATTCCAACACCGATGCAGGTGGCGTTCTGTTCGCCGATGCAATCGAATTCGACATCACGGGTGAATACCTTATTTATGATGCATGCAATATCCTGAGATCAAGCACAGGGGATGATATTTATTACTGGGACATCGGTTTTATGAATGTCTGGGACAACAACACAGGAAATTTCGGAGACGGTTCCATCTCTAAATTATTTGGCTCCCTTCCTGAGAATGTAAGCGTAGGCAATCCGGTATTCTCTAAAAACTCACCATGGATCATCGCTTTCGATTATATCGATGATGTCAATGGAGTATATGATGTTTACGGGGCTGACCTCAATGAAGGAAGAGCCGGCAGGATTGTCCAGAACAATACCCTGGGCTATCCCTCCTTCTCCAAAAACGATGGCAAAATTGCATTGACCAGGATATATTATGATAATAGTGTACCTGTAGAATGTGTTGCTGCAATAGGCCTGGCATCAGACAAAATAACGCCCTCAGGCAGTATTACCCTTGTGGTTGAATATGCGAGATGGCCTGTATTTTACGCAACAGGCAGCCGCGACCTGATCTTGCCTCCGGTTGCTGATTTTACGGTGGATAAGAAAACCGGAAACGCACCTCTGCAGGTAAAATTCGTGGACCTTTCAGGAAACAAGCCGAACTCCTGGCTGTGGACCTTTGACGGAGCGACACCCGCTTCATCGGCCCAGCAAAATCCGGCTGTCAGCTACAGTGTTCCCGGAACTTACAAGGTAACACTGAAAGCAACAAACACTGCCGGGAGCAACTCAATCACTAAGGAAAGTTATATTATCGTGGCAACAGCATCCGGAATTGAGGATGAGGGAGCAGCGGCAATACTGATCTACCCTAACCCTGTCAGCGACAATCTTAACATAATCTGTGAAGATGATTTCTCTGTGATACTGTACGATCTTAATGGCAGGACAGTGTACTCGGGGAGCAACGAACGACTGATTGACATGTCTGACATTAAACCGGGAATATATGTCCTTGAACTCAATACAGGCAATAAGTTGCAGAAACATAAAATTGTCAGGGAATAAGCAGATACACAATAGTTTTATTGACATATGAATACTGAGTTAATAACAGCCGTAGCGATCGGCATCGGGTTAGCTGCCAGCGCAGGCTTCAGGGTGTTTGTTCCGATGCTTGTGGCTGCAGTGGCCGCCAAAACCGGGATACTGCCACTGAATGAAAGCTTTCAGTGGCTCTCGTCGTGGCCTTCCATTGCCATTCTGGGAACTGCGACTGTTGTGGAGATCCTGGCATACTATATCCCGTTTGTTGACAACCTTCTTGACACTGTCAGCACACCTCTTGCCATAGGTGCCGGGACACTGCTCCTGACATCTGTCCTGCCCATCGACAGTGATCTGATGAAATGGATCACCGGGGCGGCTGTCGGAGGCGGCAGCGCCGCAGTCGTTCAGAGCGGCAGCGCACTGACCAGGCTTACCTCGACCAAACTGACTGCAGGCGCCGGCAACCCTGTGGTTGCCACAGCGGAGAATGTGGCGGCGACGGGAACATCCATTCTTTCCCTCGTCATACCTTTTTTTATTGTCGCCCTTTTCCTGGTACTGATAATATTCATCTTCACGCGCCTTCGCAGAATGCTTCGCAAAAAGCAAAAACTTCAGGCCTGATAATACTGACAAAACCGGAAATTTGAAGACCAAATCACTCACACGATGGCAACAGAACCGATAGCCATCTTCTGGTTCAGGCGCGACCTTCGCCTTGAAGATAATGCAGGCCTCTGGCATGCACTTCAGTCCGGTTACAGGGTGCTGCCCGTTTTTATTTTCGATATAAATATCCTTGACAGGCTTGATGACAGGCATGACCGGCGCATTTCATTTATCCTCGGAGCGCTTGATGCCCTGCAGAAAAAACTGACCGCGGCAGGAACATCACTGAAAGTATACCACGACACCCCTGAAAATGCAATTCGCACCATACTGTCAGACTTCGATGTAAAAGCTGTTTTTGCCAATAATGATTATGAGCCGTATGCTGTAATACGTGACAGGAATGTTGCCGGGATGCTGAAAGAATCAGGTATCCCTTTTCATACATTTAAGGACCAGGTGATTTTTGAAAAGGATGAAGTCGTTAAAAGCGACGGAGCACCTTACACTGTCTTTACACCATACTCAAGAGCATGGAAGAAGACACTGACAGAAAATGATCTGAGACAATACCCTTCGGAGAAACCGGCGGGTAAATTTCTGAAAACAGGATCCCTGCCGCTGCCTTCAATTGAGGAGATCGGGTTCAACCCGACAGAATTTGTTTTCAGGGCGCCCGAAGTCAATACTGATATTATAAGGGATTATCACAGAACCCGCGATATACCCTCGCTTTACGGGACTACACGGCTGGGCGTTCATCTCCGTTTTGGCACGGTGAGCATACGGGAGCTTGTCAGGACGGCCCTGGTATTAAATGACGTATGGCTTAATGAGCTGATATGGCGTGAGTTTTTTATGAGCATCCTCTGGCATTTCCCGCACGTCACCGACAATGCCTTTAAAAAGAAATACGATAACATAATCTGGCGCAATAACGAGGCGGAGTTCGAAAAATGGTGCACCGGCAGAACAGGCTACCCTATCGTTGATGCGGGGATGCGTGAGCTGAACGAAACCGGATTCATGCATAACAGGGTAAGGATGATCACTGCCAGCTTCCTGGCCAAACACCTGCTGATCGACTGGCGCTGGGGGGAAGCGTACTTTGCGGAAAAACTCCTCGACTTTGAGCTGTCGTCAAACAACGGCAACTGGCAGTGGGCTGCCGGATGCGGCTGCGATGCCGCACCTTACTTCAGGGTATTCAGCCCTGAAGCACAGACAACAAAGTTTGACCCTGACTTGTTGTATATAAGAAAATGGGTACCGGAATACCGCAGTAAAGAGTATCCTGATCCAATCGTTGAACACAACTTCGCAAGAGAGAGGGCCCTGACAACATTCAGAGAGGCATTGCAGATGAATGGTAAGATATGATCCTGGCAAAACAAATACGGTCACTGTTTAATCCTGAGCAATACCAGGGCTGGGGCATGACCAGGAAATACTTCGAAGGATGGTACTTCAAAGTCGTAAATGCAACCGGGACAAAAGCTTTTGCGTTTATTCCCGGTATCGGAATGGATGAAGCCGGTAACAGCCATTCATTTATCCAGGTGCTCGATGGCAGTGAGAAGAAATCAGAGTATCATACCTTCAGTTCATCACTCTTTGTGCCTTCAGCAAAAGGATTTGAAGTCTCAATAGGAAAAAATTACTTTTCATCCAACAGGATCATTCTTGATCTGCCCGCCGTCAAAGGCACCCTTGAATTTTCAGGGATTGTGCCATGGCCCAAACCCTGGTACTCACCCGGCATAATGGGACCATATGCTTTTGCCCCTTTCATGGAATGCTGCCACGGCATTGTGAGCATGGATCACAGCATCTCAGGTCACCTGGAAATTAACGGAGAACTGATTGATTTCTCCGGCGGAAGGGGTTATACCGAGAAGGACTGGGGTCATACCTTCCCCTCAGCATATGTCTGGGTACAGACAAATCATTTCAGCAAACCGGGAATCTCGTTCAAGGCTTCGGTTGCAAGGATTCCGTGGGTCACCGGCACATTCACCGGTTTTATCTCCGGAATATGGTTCAATGATCACCTTATCAGGTTCACTACCTATAACGGATCAGCACTGAGGACATTAAACGTAACCGACAGTTTTCTGGAGATGGAAATGGAGAACCGTGATTATTTATTTAGAATGACCGCTGGGCTCGACCTTGCAACCGGCCTGGCTTCCCCTGTAAGGGGCCTGATGGATGGCAGAATTGAAGAAAGCATGACTGCCAACGTTACCCTGGTACTTACAGAAAAAAAGAACGGAAAAACGGTGCTCGATGATAGCGGGAAAAATAGCTGTATAGAAGTTTCGGGCGATATGAATACTTTAATACCGGGTAAATGAACCGGTGATCATACCCGGCCTGCGGCCTTTAATGTCAATAGCAGGGACACGCGGAGTTTTATTATATTTACATGCATGGAGAGCAACTGGCAGCACAACATTATAATGCTCTTTATCAATATCTTATGAAAAGCAAAACAATTCTTTTCTTCGAAACCCCCTCAAAGAACATTATAGCAACAGGAACTGACAGGGTGCTGTCATCTGAGGAGATCAGCAGGCTTTCATGGCTTTACGGCAATGCAGTTCAGGCAGCTTCCGAAACAATCACCGGCACATTCATCGGACCCCGTCGCGAGATGATAACCCCATGGAGCACCAATGCGGTGGAGATGGCACAAAATATGGGAATAACAGGTGTTTCAAGGATTGAAGAGTATTTACCTGCCAGCGGAGAGAACCCGGATCATGACCCGATGCTGCAGCGTGTCTATCACAACCTTGACCAGGATATTTTCACAGTGCATCATGAGCCGGAACCGGTCAGGGATATAGATGATATTGAGGCATATAACAGGCAGGAAGGTCTTGCCCTCAGCCCGGAGGAGGTTGAATATCTTTCAGCACTGAGCAATTCCCTTGGCAGAAAACTTACAGACAGCGAGGTCTTTGGATTTTCGCAGGTCAATTCCGAGCACTGCCGGCACAAGATCTTCAACGGAACTTTCATCATTGACGGCACTGAACACCAGTCCTCCCTTTTCAGCCTTATAAAGCGCACCACGGCACAGAATCCAAATCATGTCGTCTCAGCTTACAAAGACAACTGCGCATTTCTGAGCGGTCCGGTGGTTGAACAGTTTGCTCCGGCAACGCAGGACAAGGCTGACTTCTTCAGGATTAAACAAATTGAATCGGTCCTTTCATTAAAGGCCGAGACGCATAATTTCCCCACCACGGTGGAACCTTTCAACGGTGCTTCCACAGGTACCGGAGGTGAGATACGCGACCGCATCGCAGGCGGTAAGGGCTCACTGCCCATAGCAGGAACAGCAGTCTACATGACCTCTTACCCGCGTCCCGACGGACCGCGCGGATGGGAAAAAGCAACAACACCGAGGAAATGGCTTTACCAGACGCCTGAAGAAATCCTGATTAAAGCATCCAACGGAGCAAGCGACTTCGGTAATAAATTCGGACAGCCGCTTATCTGCGGATCAGTTCTGACCTTTGAGCACCATGATGAGATGCGCCGCTACGGATATGACAAGGTGATAATGCTGGCAGGAGGCATTGGCCTTGGAAAGAAGGCTGACAGCGCAAAGGATGTGCCTCAGAAGGGTGATCTTATCGTCCTGCTCGGCGGTGACAACTACAGGATAGGCATGGGTGGCGGAGCCGTATCTTCGGTCGATACCGGAGCATATGACAGCACAATTGAGCTTAACGCCGTGCAGCGCGCCAACCCCGAGATGCAGAAGAGGGTGTACAACGCCCTCAGGGCTATGAGTGAGAGTGATAATAATCCTGTCATATCGCTGCATGACCATGGCGCCGGCGGGCATCTCAACTGCCTCTCCGAGCTGGTTGAGGCCACAGGCGGGAAAATAGACATCAGCAAGCTTCCCGTGGGTGATCCGACACTCTCAGCCCGGGAAATAATTGGCAATGAATCCCAGGAACGGATGGGACTGGTCATAGGAAAGAGTGATGCAGAGAGCCTCACAGCCGTTGCCGCGCGTGAGCGTGCTCCGATATATATAATCGGTGAGGTGACCGGAGACAATCAGTTCACATTCTTCAATCCGCTGAGTGGCGAGAAACCTATCGATTTACAGCTGAGCGATTTCTTCGGTAAGCCGCCCCGGACTGTGATGCGCGATACTACCCTGGCCCAGCCGTTACGCGAAATCAGCTATGACCCCGGTGACCCGGAAAGATATCTCGGGGCGGTGCTGCAGATTGAGGAGGTAGCATGCAAGGACTGGCTGACGAACAAGGTTGACCGTTCAGTGACCGGCCGTGTGGCAAAGCAGCAGTGTGCCGGTGAGTTGCAGCTTCCGCTCAATGACCTTGGCGCCATCGCCCTCGACTACCGCGGAAGAAGAGGCATGGCCACAGCCCTCGGCCACGCTCCGGCAGCAGGCATGATTAGCGCTTCCGCAGGCTCTGTGCTGTCTGTTGCTGAGGCCCTGACGAACATTGTATGGGCGCCGCTGGCTGACGGCCTCAGAAGCGTATCGCTCTCAGCCAACTGGATGTGGCCATGCCGCAACCCGGGTGAAGACGCCAGGCTATACGAAGCAGTGAAGGCTGCCAGCGACTTCGCAGTGGCACTGGGAATAAACATACCGACCGGCAAGGACAGCCTCTCAATGACGCAGAAATACTCTGACGGCCAGGTGATCAGTCCCGGGACTGTGATAATCACTTCAGCAGCTGAAGTTTTAGACATTCGGGATATAGTCGAACCGGTATTTAGGAATGATCCTTTTACTTCCCTTATTTATATTGATATGAGCAGCACGGGGCCGGTTCTGGGAGGCAGCGCACTGGCGCAGACACTGAACAGCCTGGGAAGCGAGGCCCCGACAGTGAGTGACCCTGAATATTTTGCCACAGTCTTTGAAGCATTGCAAACCCTGATCAGGGAAAGAAAGATCATAGCCGGACATGACATATCGGCAGGAGGAATGATAACCACCCTTCTTGAGATGTGCTTCGCCAACCGCGAGGGAGGTGTGGCCGTGAACCTTACCGAAATGAATGAGGCTGACACGGTGAAGATACTCTACAGCCAGAACCCCGGAGTGATCATCCAGGTCAGTGAGGAGGATGAGATTGAAGAATTCCTGCTTGAACGGGAGATCTGCTTCTGTAATATCGGGCACCCTGTAAAGGATAGAAAGATCTTTGTTGAGAACGGCACGGCGCAATTTGTTTTTGACATAGATCATTACCGCACTGAGTGGTACCGGAGTTCATACCTGCTTGACCGCAGGCAGAGCGGACCGGTACTGGCAAAGGAGAGATTTGACAACCATGGAAGTAAAGCCGTTGAATACAACCTGAAGAACTTCAGGGGATTATTCAGCGCCCTCGGGATAAGCCCGGAACGTAAAGTGCAGACCGGGATCAGGGCAGCTATAATAAGGGAAAAAGGAGTTAACGGCGACCGTGAGATGGCGTATGCTCTCTGGCTCGCCGGCTTTGACGTGAAGGATGTGCATATGACAGACCTCATCACCGGCCGTGAGACCCTTGAGGAGCTGAATATGATAGTATTCGTAGGAGGTTTCTCCAACTCCGATGTGCTCGGGTCAGCAAAGGGATGGGCCGGTGCTTTCAGATACAATGAGAAAGCACGAACGGCACTCGAAAACTTCTATAAGCGTGATGATACCCTGTCACTGGGTGTCTGCAACGGATGCCAGCTGATGGCAGAACTTGGGACTGATTGTTCCGGAGCATAAAGAGATGCCCCGGCTGGAACATAACCTTTCACACAAATTCGAGTTTGACTTTCTTGGCGTAAAGATCCTTCCCGGAAAATCGGTGATGATGTCGGACCTTGCAGGTATGGAGCTTGGAATATGGGTTGCACACGGTGAGGGGCGTTTCGTCTTCCCCTATCCGGAGGATAAATACAATATCGTCATGAAATACAGCAGGAATCAATATCCCGCTAATCCCAACGGATCAATGTATGACGTTGCAGGCATATGTTCAGCCGACGGCAGGCATATGGCCATGATGCCCCACCTCGAGAGAGCGTACTTCCCGTGGCAGTGCGCCTATTATCCGGAGAAAAGACACGATGTCACTCCCTGGATAAAGGCATTCGTCAATGCGAGGAATTGGGTGGAGGCGAAAACCGGGAAGAAAAGCTGAAAAAAAAGCCCGCGGTTTCGCGGGCTTCATGTATTAGTTAACCATCGGTTTGAGGATCAATGAGTTGATAAGAGTATGCTTATCAACGCTGAGCTTGGACAGATCTGACGAGTGGGTCATCACCCTGTCGCTGATCACCTGTACCTGGTAGGTACCCGGTTCTTTGAAAAATATGGAACCCATATGTGAGTCTGCCCTGTACCAGGGTTCCTTCACACTCTTGTCATCAGTCACGATCTCATCGCCGACAGGCTTTTTCTCAATGCGTTCATCTCCGGCAGTAATCGTAACCAGATCATTGAAGCGAAGATGGGAAGTGTCACATGTCAGGCTGGAAAGCCATACATCATAACGCCCCGCGTCCTTCACGGTAAAGTTCCACTCGGCAGTGTTGTACCTGGGATTGGAATCAACCTCGATCAGGTCAGCATCTGTAATTAAAAGTGTCACTCCTCCCTCACGGGCCACATTATTGTCATTCTTACCGGTCTTGTCAACTGCGGTACTTTTATTATCCTTGCACCCAGTCACAGACACAATGGCGAGTATTGCAATAACTCCTATTCTTCTCACAAATTCCTTCATTTTCAAATTCTTTCTAATTTAAACGTCAAAATTAATATCTGGTTTAGTTATTAAATATCCTTTTTGACCAGCATACATAAAACATACATAAATGACTATTGTTCTGATGCCGGTAAATTATCTTCTTATAAATAATCCTATAATTTCATTTTACGTCTGAAGTCAATCAAAAATCGTTCCAGAGTATTCAAAATAATTATGGCCGCAAAGTAAACCTCTTTCTTCCAATTATAAAATACTATATAATCAGTTATTTAGCCCTGGCTGAAAAAAGTTATCAACCGTTACTTCCGGTCTTTGCAAGGACTTTTTTAGTCCTTGTCCTCGCCTTTGGGAGTGTTTTGGGCAGGGCTGCAGCAACAAGTTCTGCAATATCGGTCACCTTTGTTTCAGTTGCCTGTCCCAGGGTTTTCTTGCACAGGGGGCATGCCGTGATCAGCTCATCGGGTGAAGAGGCTGTAAGTAACCTGGCAGCATCGGCAGCTATCATCGACCGCTTACCTGATGCAAGGGTAAGGTTGCCGAGGCTGCCGCCGCAGCAGAGAGCCATATTCTTTTCATGCTGCGACTGCTGCAGATCAGCAACGTAGTTGATTACAGTCCGTGGTTCCTCATATATGCCTGAGCCACGACCCAGCTCGCACGGATCATGATAAACGACTTTCCGGTGCAGGTAGCCGAGACGGAGGGAACCTTCCTCAATCAGGAGATTGATAAACTCCGAGTGGTGCATGACGCGCGTCTCGAGATAATAGCTCTCGTTAAAGACCTTATAGCAAATCGGGCAGGAGGTGACAAGTATCCGTGCCCCGGATTTAAATATGAGGTCCGAATTATGATTAATCAGCTCCCGTGCTTCTTTGTCCCTGCCTGCAAGCATCAGCGGCCTGCCACAGCACACTCCGCCCTCTTCATCCATAAAGTGATATTTCACTCCGGCACTCTCCATTATCTTCTTCATTGCCACAATAATCGCAGGCGTAAGATGGGTCATGCAACCGGCGAAGAAAAGCACATCAGCCTTAACGACGGGATCATCATTAACAAGATAATTGTACGACTGGGTTGTCTGTCTTTCCATGAAGCCCCTTTTTCGTGTCAGGGAGTACCCTTCGGGAAACTTCACAGGCTCGAAATCCTTCCGGTCCTGCCTGCGTTCAATCAATCGCATGGGTCCGAGTTCTATCCCTACAGGACATACCTCCTCACATCTGCCGCACATCAGGCAGTTTGCGGTAATGGCAGCTATATCCTTTTCGTTCCTGAGTCCTTTGATAAAATATGCCGACTGTATGTCATTTATGCCTGCTGCATAGCTCATCTGGCAGGTGCTGATACATACGCCGCACGATGAGCATGCATGGGTCTGTACCTCGGTATATGACGAAGATTTGTCACCTGTCCTGATTCCTGAGTTGCGCATGAAGATCAGGAACAGCTCGACAGGTATGTGGAAATATCTTGAGACGGGAAGCAGGATGAAGAATGTACCCAGGGCAAGTGAATAAAGCCACCAGAAATAGGGAGCTATATCTGCCGCCGGAAGCACTGATGCCAGGGCAGCCCCAAGGTTACCGGTAAGGAAGCTACCGCTGCCGTGAGCACCGCATGTGAAGCTCTCAGCCATAAGGCGTGATGGGAAGATCAGCCACAGGCTCAACAGTGTGATGCGGTCAGTCCAGGTATGCTTTGTGGTCTTCTTCATGCCCATCATACCTGGTATGAAACGCTTTATCATGGCCAGCAGCAGGCCGGAGAGGATAAATGCCAGCAGCAGGTCCATCCAGAAACTGAATACTGCCGGAAAGCCGGAAGCACCGTGTTCAGGATTGAACCAGCGGAAGAAAATCGAATGTGACGGAGGATTGAGGTGCTTCTCACTGAAGAAATCCGCTTCTATTGTTCCAAAAACGATTAGCAGGAACCATCCGAAGGCCAGGCTCATGTGCATGTAACCCAGGACAGGGTTTCTCCTGAAGATCTTCCGGTGCAGGAGACTCTCCATGAAAATCTCCCTGATGCTCTGCATGAAGGGCAGTCCGAAAAAACCTCGTTGCAGGCGCAGCTTGTCCGGCCGTGACAGGTTTCGGAACCAGATGGTGCTGCGCACCACGCTGTATATTAGTATGAAATACAGGCCCAGGTTAAACGGAAGGATGAAGAGCTCAGAGTTCATTTCTTTCAAGTTTTCTGATAGCTTCCGCAGCCACCGCAACCACATTGCGGGTGTTGACACCCCTGGGACATACGAGAAGGCATTTGCCGCAGAGCATGCAGCGGGTCACCTCTTCAAGTAAAGGGGCAATCTCTCCCCTGCGGATAAGGTTGTTCATCCTCCGGAGATTGAACGTTGTATGCTGACCTGCCGTGCAGGCTGCAGTGCATCCCCCGCAAGCAAAACAGAGTCTGAAGCTGGGCTCTCTCAGGGTAACGTATTCCCTTACCTTCCGGTCAGACGTATCATAATTGATAAGCCTGCTCGGATTAATTGTGAAGCCAAACTTTTTCTCCAGTGTTTCGCTCATCGGCTATTGAGATATCTTACCGTTTCCGCAACTGCGGCACGGGCATGTGAAATTGTATCTGTGATGTTCATCGGAGCCGTACATGTGCCTGCATAGAAGACTCCCCTGAGACCGCTCAGGTTGTTGCCGAAATGATGATCACCGGTTTCAAAAAACCTGTTTATCCCTCTTTTCAGCCCCGAAGCCTCAGCCAGCCGGGTACCTGACTGTGACATCTCCATCCCTACCATAAGCACCATCAGGTCAAGCTCCATCTTAAGCGGACGGCCTGCAAGCGTGTCTTCGACCTTGATAACCAGCCTGTTGTTAATGTTAACCGAGGCTTCTGACACTTTTCCCCTTATGAAATTGACGTTGTACACCTCCTGCGATTCGCGATAGAGTTCCTCGTAATAAGGACCGTACATCCTCATATCCATATAAAAGCAGAAGACCTCGCTTTCAGGCAGTTGCTTCCTGATCTCTATCGCCTGCTTTACAGCAGTCACGCAGCACACTTTTGAACAATGATTGTTATTAACCTTCTCATCACGTGAACCGACGCAGTGTATCAGTCCGACCCGTGCAGGTGTCCTTCCGTCAGCAGTGGTGACTTTTCCGGCAGTGAACATATCTTCCAGTTCAGCCGATGTTATCACATTGTCATAGATGCCGTATCCGTATTCCTCCTTGCGTCGTGCATCGAAGAGATCAAAGCCTGTGGCAATAATAGCTGCATCAGCGTTGATGGCAGTTCCGTCAGTAAGTGTTACACTGACTTCATCCCCGTGATGCCTGATCTTTTCTACTCCTATACCGGTAAATATTGTTATGTTTTCGTTTTCAATCCTCTTGTTCAGATAGTGCTTCACTTCATCTGCCGGCCGGTGATCGGGGAACAGTGCATGCCACTGCAGCAGGTGGCCGCCGGGGTTCTGCTCCTTCTCCACCAGGCTCACCGTGTGACCCAGCTCTGCCAGTGCCCCGGCTGCTTCCATGCCGGCTACGCCGCCACCGGCAACAACAACATGTTTTGAAGTGGTTTTCATCCGTTTACCAGGTTGGCCGGTTCCGGCAGCCTGCTGCCGTCCTTAGCCAGGAATCTGCGTGCCGGATCGGCCTTGATGCCCATCTTGCGCAACAACGACAATGACTGTACATTATGGTACTGCATACCGAGTATCCACGGGTCATATCCTAAAACCAGGCCTGCCATTTCCTCATATGTGAGGACGGGAATGCCTGTATCTGATACTCCGTAAGCCACTCCGTCAGTTTCCTTTATGACATACTGCCACCTGTCCAGGAACATGGCACAACCCGGGCAGTTGGCAACAATCATATCAGGCTGATACGGTTCCATTGATTCGAATTTCTTTTTGGAGGCAGACAAGGAATATCCGCGGTTTGCCTGAACCAGGTACTGCCTGAAACCAAATCCGCAGCAGTGACGCCGTTCAGGGTAATCAATTATCTCACCGCCCCATGATTCTACCATTCCTATCAGCACATGCGGAAATTCCGCTCCGCCAAATCCGTGTTTCGGAAACATCTTGGCGTAATGGCATCCTATATGCTCAACCACTTTCAGCGGTTTCCCGGTTGTAACATCTGCAAGATTGACTTTTGCCTTACGTGCGATCTCATCCCTGAATTTGTATATGATATCGCTGGCATGTGCTATTGATTCCGGAAGCTCAAACGTACGGCCGGTAGCCTTGTAAAGGCTGTCCCGGGTCTGGGCAAGAAGCTCCGGAAAATGCTTCCATGTCTCAAGTATCTCTGTATAAATTCCGAAGGATGTCACACATGAGATCGCGATGTTTTTGTAACCGGCCTCCGTGGCAAGTGAAAATTGCCTGGCTACAACGGTTGAAATCGTTTCAAATGGAACAACATCCCCGTGATATCCGATGCCGGTGCATGTAGTATGCCGCGGATCTTCCATGACATCCTTCCCCAGGTCATCCCTCATGATCTTTAAAAATATCTGCTCTGAGCCCGGGAAAAAGGTCTGCCTGATGCATGATCTTACATAAAAGAAATGATCATCCGGAACCTCTTTCTGATATTCAGCCCATATCCGCTGCTTACCTGCCAGCTGCATACTCTTCCCTCCTTATTTCTTCTTTCTGGTGATCCCCGCTTTCAGCAGATACTATATACCTGAAATATTCAAAATCTGTTCCCTGGCTTTTAAACTCCATGCCAAGCTCAGCAGCTTTGCTTTCTGAAGCTTTCTCTATCGCTGCATAATGTTTGGTTGCCCCTGTTTCATCAAAGATGTTTTTCAGCTCCTGGAGGACATCATCTGTAATCTTGCGGGTAGGGCCCTCTTTGCCGTTCAGTTCTCCCCCGCAGCGCGCAAGCACATCGCCAAGGTTGTTATAGACATGTTCCCATACCGGACCCTGTTCCGGGTGGTTTTCCGGTGTCACAAGGTAAGAAGCCACACAATATCCGTGATTGAGAATGTTTTCGCCAACGGTTCTTTTTATTGCCAGCTGCTGTCTGCCTTTTTCTGACTCCGTGAAATAGCCAAGTTGCTGTGAAACCTTGCGTAAGGCCATTATGACCAGTCCGGGAGTATTGCCGCGGGGACAACGGGTCTTGCAGCTCATGCACTGTCCGCAGTACCAGATTGTCTCGCTTTTAAGCAGTTCCAGGATAATGTCATTGTTCCGGGTCTGTACCTGGTCTACGACCCTCCTTGGATCATAGTTGTAATATTCCGCTGCCGGGCATATACCGGTACAGACACCGCAGTTCATACAGGCATTCAGTCCCTCCTCGAAGCGGACGTCCTGCATGAGAATTGAATAGAGATCTTCCATAATCTGAGTTTCACCCTTTTTGGGAAGATCAAAAGTACTCAGTCTGCTACTGCCGGGAAAGTGGATTAAGGCCTATTTTGAAGGGGGTATTTATACTTAGAATCAGGCAATAGGCAGTAGGCAGTAGGCAGTAGTGGGACCTACCTTCTGAATAATGCATTCAGGACATCATAGTTCACGGTGCAGTTTTCAATTTTGCTGTTTTCAGCGAGCTGCATCAGGGTTTTGAACGCCTTATCAGCATCAGGTTTCGGCCCTTCCCCTTTCCAGTAATCAATGATCTCCTGATAACCATCAGGCATCTTAATATTCATTAACCCGCTTTCGGAATCAACTTTTTTTATCGTCCACCATGCCCAGCCGATATTGTTGGATTCAAAGAGCTCCACCGCGGATCTGTACCAGTCGTTTTTGTTCTCACCTGATTCTCCCATCCAGAACGGGACGTTAAATTCTGCCCTGATATCGAGATATTTCTGAATTGTTTCCGCCGTGGTCGGGTTCCAGTACTTATGAAAACTGTATGCCATATTGTCATCCCATGGCGGAGTCAGTCCGGTATAATCGTTGGCAAACTGGTTGCCCTCGATGAAGATGATATGGTTTGTATCAACCTCACGTACGGCTGCAGTGATATCGAGGAACAACTCCTTGAGAGCTGTGTTGCCTTCCAACGGGTAATTGGTCTCGTTTATCAGGTCATAACCGCCTATCCATTCCTCATCCCTGTACCTCTCAGCAAGCTTACGCCATAATGCCACTGTTTTCTGCCTGTTCAGTTCACTCTCCCACAGCCTTGGTTTTGTCGTGTCTATGTCCGCAATCGGTTTGTCGTTGCCCTGACCGCCCGGAGCAGCGTGAAGATCCAGGATGACATAAATCTCGTTTCCCCTGCACCAGGCAAGCAGGCTGTCAGTCATCTCAAAACCTTTTGCCAGCCAGGTATTTTCTCCCCCGACAGGTTCTTTTTCCACAGGCAGTGTAAAAAGGTTATAGTGCATCGGCAGCCTTACCGAGTTAAAGCCCCATGCTTTCAATGAATCGATATCCCTTTTCGTGACCATGCTGGCGAGCCAGGCATCGTAAAACTCATTCATTTTCTCCTCGCCGACAAGTTCACTGATGCGGTTTTTGATGTCATACTGCGCCACTGCCACGCCTGACAGTTTCAGCATGTAGGGTTCCTGCAGCATCCATCCGCCGAGGCCGTAACCCCTGAGGAGGACATTTTCTCCGGCGCCGTTCACTATCATTGTACCATCCGTACGCAAAAAGTTCTTTTCCTGTTTGCCGCATGAGGCCAGCATCACAGCTGCCAGCAAGATTACCGTTATCCGTTTCATCCTTTATAATTGAGTTATTGTATACTAATTGGTGAATTTATGAAAAATCGGGCAAAATGAAAAGTTCCTGAATTTTCATAATTTTATAATGTCTGTCCCAGGTCTGAGAACGGGACTTTACAATTCAGTCCTCAAGGTAAAATACCTTGCATATTTTTGACTTTCAGACCTTTTGACTTTCAGACCTTAGACTTTTGACTTTAACATTGAAGAAATGAAACATCGCTCAGCCACTTCCGCAGTATTAATGATGTGCGCCCTGTTATTAACCCTTGGCTCATGCAGGAATGAAAAGATCATAACCCTTCGCTCGCTGCTGAAGGAGATGGCAAGCCCTGAAGCAATTACCCGCTTTCCGGCACCATCCTATAAGCTTGTTCAACAGAGCTCATATGACAGAAGGAGCATTCATCCCGACAGCTCAGGGTGGTTCGCCAACGACGACTATACCCAGTTTATCAGGGAAGAAGCAAATGAGGGAAGGCATGAATATGTGATGTTTGAGGCTGATGGTCCCGGCGCTGTTGTCAGGTGGTGGATGACATTCGGAAATGCCGATGCCCTCGAATCATACATCAGGGTTTACATTGACGGTAATCCGGCTCCGGTACTGGAAGGCAGGGCGCCTGACCTGGTCGGCGGCGGCATAATTGCCCCTGAACCTCTGAGTGTCTCGGTCTCTCCGACAACAGAACTGCAGGCCAGGGGATACAACCTGTACCTCCCGCTGCCCTTCGCGAAGAGCTGCAAGATCACCCTTGAAAATGAAGCCGTTATTGTTACTCCGGAGAAGCATACTCCCTCGATATATTATAATATCTGCACGAGGCTGTATGAAAAGGATGCTAGAGTTGTCTCCCTGAAAAAAGAGATGCTTTTATCTGACACTCTTGCCATCGCTGAATGTACATCAGTACTTCTCCCGGATAAAGCAGATGGAAAGGAAAATGAATATGTAAGGTTCTCATCCGGGAAATACGCTACGGGGACATCTGCCTCTTTCAGGCTGAACGAGAAGGGCAAAGCTGTAAGTAAACTCTCTGTCCGGATTGAAGGAGGTGACACTGCCGCAGCGCTCCGGAATACTGTGATACGCATATCGTTCGACGGAAGGCAGACCGTCAGCGTGCCCGCCGGAAACTTTTTCGGAACCGGATACTCAATTAACCCTTACAGGACATACTACAGCAGTGTCGACTCAACGGGACTGATGACTGTTTCAAGGCTGATGCCCTTCAGGGACAGCTGTTCCATAGAGATACTGAACGGAACCGGTGATTCACTGGCTATCTTTGCGGAAGTGTCCACTCTTCCGTATGCATGGGACAACTCATCTATGCATTTCGGAGCCTCGTGGAATGAATACAGGAATATTGAAACTGCAGGGGCCACGGGCACAGGAGGCACAGGCAATCATTTTGATATTTCGTTTGCCAGCCTGGAGGGTAAAGGTGTTTATGCCGGCGATGGCATCGTTGTGATCAATACCGCTGAGGCCTGGTGGGGCGAAGGCGATGAGAAGATTTATGTCGACGGGGAGGTTTTCCCTTCATCAATCGGGACAGGCACTGAGGATTATTTCGGGTATGCATGGTGCAGGCCGGAGTCGTTTTCCCACCCTCTGATATCACAGCCGACAGGAGCCGGCAACTATCACCCCGGCATGAGCGTCAACATGCGGTACCGTAACCTTGATGCCATCCCCTTCAATGAATCGATCAAATCTGATATTGAACTGTGGCACTGGGTAAAGACAACAATTGATTATGGGCTGGTTTCATATTATTATTTGCACCCGGATTTAACAGCCAGGTAATTCAAAGTAAGAAGGCAAAAGGCAATAGGCAGAGAGAAGCGACCGTATAGTCCCGACATAGTATGTCGGGATAGGGAGCTGTCAGACTGCAGGGTAGGCGATAAGTAGTAACGCGATAACTGATAACAGATAACCGACAACAGATCCTAGACTTTCTGATCCACCGCCAGCTGGGATACGGCAGCATAGCGCCACGCCTTCAGGAAAAGCCTGACAATGAACAGGAGTTGTGTGGCCAGAAAAAACAGGAATATCATTATTCCTTTTTCAGGCATTGATACAGCTGTGAACCACAATGGAGCCGGATATGAACACAACATTCAATATCAGGATCACAAGCACCGTCATGTAGGATATCCAGAATCTTTTCCTGAAAGCCCGGAACCCTTCCCTGAGGGCCCTGAAGACCTTACGTGAGCCGGTGGCGGCTATCCACCTGCGCGAGGCATCAGCTGCAAAAAGCCAGACAGGCAGGCCCAGTCCCCATATAACAAACAAGATTTTCAGGAGACCTGAGAGCGGGGATGAACCTCCCGAAAATGCCAGCGCCACCCCTATTGGTATTCCAAATATCAGGACTGTGTAAACGCCGGTAATCAGGCCCATCAGCAGTGCAATCAGGAGGAAAGGAATAAAGTTGTGAGCTGACGCCTTCAGGAATGCAGATACTTTTAATCCGCCCCATGCGGTGGTGAACCGTGTAAAAAGGCCTCCGGCAAAAAAAGTAAACAGAAGAAATCCTGCCAGCAACAACAGAAGTCCTCCTATGGTGGCTGATGACATCAGCTGTCCGAACGCCTTTCCCATGTCACCTGCAAGACCCATGTCAAATCCGTCCGAGAGCTTTTCGATAGCCATGCTGCTGGCAAAGACAGACTTAAAGGAGCTCTTCAGGGGAAGAGCAACAAACATGATCATCACCAGGGTTATAAGCCACACAGTAAGCAGGAGTTTAAATGATGATGCCGTCTCAACGGCTCCCTTTTTAAGTATTCTGATAAGATCCATACCCGGAAAATTAAATTGTAAGCAGTGAGATCATCATCTGCATGAGAAATATGAATTTGTCCGTCATCCGGTGCGGGGCATTGAATTTCAGCTCCTTGCATGAGGAGTTATTGATCCTGTCGACGTCAAGGTCAATCTTATCGTATGGATCTATCTTGACCCAGTCAACCTTACTGGTGCCGGTGTATTTAAAATCCTTGTACCTGGCTTTACCATCCCACTGTTCAAGAACCTCATCCCCGTTGTCAAAATGGATAAGCACATCCACAGGAAGGGTGAGGCCACCGAGCCTGCTGAGGCCCACCATCGAAAAATAAACTGAGTCCTTGACTGAACTGCCACGGGTAAATTTCACTGTATCACCGTCAACAATTCCTGAATAGTCCCTGATTTTCCGGTTTGTGACACCGGCAACCGAGTAGTCACATATTTCGTTGCCGTACAGCACCTGGTCAAAGTACCAGTTCATATTTTCCCCGAACCTGTCGCCGTGTTCATTTTTTACCACCTCGTTCACCACTGCAATGAAGTCGCGGCCGGAAGGATGCCGGAAAGCCCATCTCCTGTAATATTCGCGGAAGACGTTGTCCATGGTTTCGGTGCCTATCAGGCCCTCGAGGGTATGCAGCCACACCGCAGTCTTGCTGTATGACATCATGCCATAGGTGCCGTGAGGGTACATCCACGACGGAAGATCGTTCGTTGCAACCTGTTTTGATGGGTTGGATATATAATTGACCCTTCCCTGGTCAGCATCTGACATCTTAAGAAATGGCAACCTGACCAGACCATAGCCCTCACCGTAGGAAGCATCAACTATGCGCTGTTCCCAGTATGAGTTGACACCCTCATCGAGCCACGGCTCCTCAAACTCATTGCTGGCAAGAATTCCCATGAAGTAGGCGTGACCGAACTCATGGATGGTTACCATTTCCGACATTTTAAAGAACGAAGGAACCATTCCTCCTCCTGACGAGGTGAACAAGGTGGTGTATTCCATTCCTCCCGCGCCTAAACCCGAGGCTGGCGGATCAACGAAAGTCAGGTGAGGCCAGGGGTAAGGACCTACCCGGGCATCGAGATATTCAAGAGCATTTATGACTGCAGTAAACTGGTTATCAGCAATTCTCAATCCCCTTTCTGTGGTCAGAAGAGTTATATCAACTCCCCTCCACTTTTTTTTCAAAATCTTATATCCCGGCCAGGCTGTCCATGCAAAATCAGCAATATCTTCCGCCCTCCATTTTATTGTTTTTGTACTGTCACCGTTGTCGGTCTCCTCAATAAGCATACCTCCTGATCCTGCTACATAGTCAGAGGGTACGGTAACGGATACATTGTAAACAGAGTGGTTGGAATAGAACTCCGAGTTGGGATGAAACTGATGGCAGTTCCAGCCGTCACTCTCCCGCTGTCTCATACCTGCAGTCTCATAGACGCCAAACTTCGGGAACCACTGTCCGGCAAAATAAAAATCATCCTTGTAGCCGGTCCTGACTATCGGGGAAGGCAGCTTTGACTCGAACGTCATATGTAAACTCAGTGTATCTCCCGGAAGGACAGGCTCGGGCAGGGTAATCTGCAGGACTGTCCGGTCATAAATATTGCTGTCATCAGGTGAAACAAAATGCATATTTTTTGACAGGTCATTTGCCGAATCATCAGTAACGGACCTTATCTTCACGTAACCCCAGCCATCATCACCGGCAGCCGACCACCTCCCATCCGATGCAAATGAGCTTTTATTGCTGCTGAAAGCATTCAGGTACATGTGAAGCATGGCGTCGCCGACAGGCTTTGCGGATTTGTTCACCCACCAGGCTGTCATTTCACCGCTTATGGTGTGCTTTCCGGTGTTGAGAACGGCCCTGATGTCATAGCCGGTAACCCTGTCGCTCAGTGGTTTATCAAGGACTATCTGCCCGTAGGATAAAGGAGGGAGGCAAAGCAGTAAAAGGATAAAATATCTTCTCATTTAGTTCCCTGTGAAGAATAAAGAGATAAATGTAATGCAAAAATTCTCTCTGATTAGTAACTTTGCACATTATTCCGGATTTGTGCAATGGCAAGAAAAAGCACCCGCGATATGATTATAGGCGTTGCCGCCCGGTTGTTCGGAACGGTCGGATTACGCAAGACCACCATGGAGACCATTGCGGCTGCTGCAGGTCGCGGCAGGCGTACCGTTTACATGTACTTCAGCAATAAGGCTGAGATTTATGAGGCTGTTGTTGAAGGTGAACTGGAACGGATAATCAGGCCTCTGAGGGAGATTGCCGCTTCTGAGGAGCCATTCGGACCGGTGCTGAAAAATTACGCTGTTGAAAGGATAAGGCTTCTGAAGGATCTCGGCATCCGCAATCCACTGTTACTTAAAGACTTTGCCCAGGGGATGAGCAGGGTTGAGAAACTGAAAGAGAGGCTTTTAAGGGAGGAGGAGAAAGTCATCACTCCGTTCTTTTACAGGCACAGGAAGGAGTTAAACCTGCCCTCAGGTGCCACTGTTGAGGACTGTGCTGCGATATTCATCAATATACTCAGAGGTACAGACAAAATGCTGGCCCGGGAGAACGGTCATGAAAAAAACACCCAGATGTCGCTTGCCGGGGCTGACCTTTTCATCAAGGGTCTCTGGCAGGGTTCTGCAGGAAAATAAAAAGAGAGCGGCCGGATTGCCCGGCCGCTCTCCCTGCTGGAATTATATAATTATTTCGCCTGCGTGAACTGTCCCTTCGTCACCCACATCACAACCTCATCTGACAGCGGCTTCACTGCGGGTTTAAGATAACCGACCAGTTTGCCGTTTTCATCGATGAGATACTTCTGAAAGTTCCAGGCTACATCCGAATCAAGGACGCCGTTATTTGACTTTTTAGTCAGCCACAGATAGAGAGGATGCATGTCGTCACCCTTGACTGATATCTTCGACATCATCGGGAAGGTAACACCGTATTTGCTGTCGCAGAACTCCATTATCTCAGCATTTGTTCCAGGTTCCTGACTCATGAAGTTATTGGCCGGGAATCCGATAATAACCACCTTCTGCTTATAAGCCTTATAAAGCAATTCGAGGTCCTTGTACTGAGGGGTATGTCCGCATTTGGAAGCGGTGTTGACGATTATAACCTTCTTGCCCTTAAGGTCAGCGAAACTGAACGGCTGGCCGTCAATTGTCTCAACGGTAAAATCATAAAAGGATTTCTGCGAGAATGCAGGAGCGATTATGAGTGTCATTATAGCGGCAAAGGTTATTACTCTCTTTTTCATGTTTAATGTTTTAATAAGTTACCTAATAACAAACCTGATGCCAAAGAGTTTCCCCGGCATTAATAAAAAGTATCCGGGGGATGAAATTACGAAAATCTTTCTATTTTTGCACATTCTTTGACGGGGTATAGCGCAGTTGGTAGCGTATCTGGTTTGGGACCAGAGGGTCGCAAGTTCGAATCTTGCTACCCCGACAAATAAAAGCCTGCCCGCAGAATGCGGCAGGCTTTGTTTTTTACTGACGCGTTGACAGCTTGCTGTCAAAAGCGGAAGGAAAAAATAAAGCCTGAAGAGAACGAAGTGAGCGACAGGCTTTTATTTGCAGTCAAACCCAACTCAAGATCACGACCGATGCCGCAAAGCGGAAGAGGGAGTAATCTCACTCCCGCGAAGAAAAAACCTGGCATGAGCGCAGCGAATGACAGGCTTTTACCTTCGTCATCCCCCACAAGTGATCACGATCCCGCAACGAGGAAGAGTAACCACATCACACTGCCTCATTAAAGTCAGGCCCTCTTGTTTTGAGGAGAATCAATATATTCTCTGATGCTATTTCCCTTTCTCGTTATAAAAGAATGAAAGTGCTCCCGAGGGACACTTTTTCACCTGCTCAATAACTCTTTCAGTTGAGGCTCCGTTTGGATTAATCCACTTTCTTACAGCCGGATTGAACACCTCAGGTAACTGCCTGAAACAGTGTGTGGCATGCTGGCACAATTCAGGCTGCCATACGACCGTAATTTCATCGTTTGCGTAATTTATTTTTTTCATGGCGCTTGTTTTTACCTGATAAAATTAGTGTACTCTTTCTTCTCCTTTTTTGGCGGGTCAATCTTGCTCTCTGAAGCTTTTTTCATTTTTAGCAACCATGCCATATTCTTTCCCAGTACCCGCATGATCTGTTTTCCTTCTTCATCTTTGGCAACCTCACCTGCACCCGAGCCATGAATTACATTCCAGTAATTCGATGTCGCAATAATCATTTCGGCATATGCGAGATAATGATTCAGGCTGTCCAGGGTAGCCGAACCTCCCGTTCTTCTCACCGCCACGATGGCAGCCGCAACTTTATGGCGCAACAGGTTCCCGTTTGCTCCTGAAACAAAGAATAACCTGTCCAGAAAACTTTTCATTGTGCCTGCCACGCCAGAATAATAGACCGGTGAACCCAGTATAATGCCGTCTGCCTTCTTTATTTTCTGTATCCACTCATTCAGGTCATCAGTTTTAATGACGCACTTCTCATTCTTGTTTTTAATACATTTACGACAGGCTGTGCAACCGTGTATCAGCTTATGACCGATGTGAAGTATCTCAAAATCAATACCATCGGCTTCCAGCTCCTTGCCAGCCATGCTTAATGCATGAAAAGTGTTTCCTTTTTTGTCAGGACTTCCGTTTATTGCTATCACTTTCATTTTATAATATTTAATTTTTATACAATTTGAGGCTTATTGGTAAATTATGCAGGTTACTGTCAGCCAGAGGTAAATTAAGCACATTATTGTTGTTTTGAGCTTCTGTATTCTGACAAAATATAAGTAATTTTATTTGAACTGAAAACAAGTGAATAAACCAAATAAAATGCAGGCTTTATTCTTTTGTATGATTCCGCTCGGGATAGTCATTCTGATCTTGTCAATTAAAATATTGCAGAAGAATTTTAGCGGAAATATCATTCTTGAAATACCATATTCCCGGAAATCAGCCGAACTGATAATTCCTGAATCAGGCCATTACTCGATCTGGCATAAGGGACAATTTTTCAAAAAAGCTCCCCTCGGTGAATTCAGACCTGAAATCACCAATAAATCGACCGGAGAAACAATCAGGCTTTCCTCCTTGTTGTTAAGGCCAAACACAAACAATGGCAAAACAGCAAGGATGGAACTCTTCCGTTTTTCAGCACCGGCCGGAAAATATGTTTTGGAGCTGGCGGAAGGTTCAAGCATTAGTGGTGTCGAGAACACTTTACTCCGTCTTTTGCCTGTCAAAATGGTAGATTACGATAAATATTTCATTCAGATCCGGGAAACCAAGCCTGTTTTTCAGATTTTGATCGGGATTATGCTTGCTGCTATTGCCGGATTATGCATCATATGCGGATTAGTTTTCGGAATTCTTGCTGATCAAATATTTCCGGAGTGAAGCCAATTGCTGACCTTATTGATACAATAAATTGAATAACTGATAATTATAAATACTTACAGGACATAAAATGAAACAAATTCTGTCTGCTTTCGATCGCGACCTGTTGGATAAACGCATAGCTGAAGCTGAAATACAAACTAATGCACAGATAGTTGTTGCCACGGTTAAGCGATGTGATAACTACGCAGAAATTCCATGGAAGGCATTTGCCATAGGTGCATCTTTAGCCGGGTTGGCAGTGGTTACAACAGACCTGGCAATGAATAACCGGGGAAATGACACAATGTTGCTGTTGTCAGTCTCGGCAGTTCTGGCAACAGGTACCCTGCTGGCGCTGCTGACATTAGTATTTAAAAGCTTTGCGAGGCTTTTTCTCCCGAAAAGCCGAAGGGAGACCGAGACGCGTCAGTACGCAGAATCACTCTTCCTCTCCAGGGAACTTTTTACAACTGAAGCCCGCAAAGGAATACTGCTGCTTGTCAGTGAATTTGAACATCAGGTGGTGATCCTTCCTGACACAGGAGTCAGAAAATGGCTAAGTGCTGATGTCATGAAAGATGTAATCTCCAAAATGACCCCGCACCTCAGCCGGAATGAGGTAAAAAATGCAGTGATGACCGGTCTGGATGAACTAGTCACGGCTCTCTCCCCTCCTCTGGCAGAAGGCCCGGACAAAAACGAGCTGTCAAACAGAATTATTGAGGAGGAAGGCGTATGAAAAAAACTTACATATCTCTGCTGTTGATTGCGCTTTTTGCTACAGATCAGATTACAATTGGCGCTGAGATCCCATATCTGACCGGCCGGGTGAACGATAATGCCTCGGTCCTTTCTGAGGCCACACGCAGCGCACTAAGCGAAAAGCTTAAAGATCATGAGAGCAGAACTACAAACCAGGTCGTCATCCTGACAGTACCTTCCCTGGAAGGCGAAAGCATAGAAGATTTTGCATACAAGGTTTTCAATGAATGGAAACTTGGGCAGAAGGACAAAGACAACGGCATCCTGATCGTAGTAGTGCCGGATGAAAGGCGGATGCGCATCGAGGTGGGTTACGGCCTTGAAGGCACACTACCGGATGTTCTGGCGGGTCGTATCATCCAGAACATTATGGCACCCCGGTTCAGGGAGGGAGATTATGACACCGGAATTACAGAGGGTGTGAATGCAGTTATTACTGTTCTTGAAGGTGCTGATCCAACAATGGTGGAAGGCCTGGCTGAAACAACCGGTTCGCAGGAATCTTCGAACTTTGCAGATCTTGAAAGTCCGGATATGCCTCTCGGCATGCGCATCCTTTTAGGGGCTTTTATTTTTGGAATTATCGGGTTGTTCACAATACTGGGAATTCTGACACCCGGATTTGGATGGTTCATGTACCTGTTCCTGATACCCTTCTGGGCTATGTTCCCGGTTGTTATCGTCGGTACAAAGGGCGCCCTGGTCTGCTTCTTCACATACCTGATCGTTTACCCGGTGTCCAAGTTGTTAATTAAAAACTCTCCCTGGTATGAGAAAGCACAGAGCGATCTGCGAACAAAAGGAAAGGCTTCTATCGGAGGGTTTACGCTGACATCGGGCGGCTCGGGGTCCAGCGGCAGCTCAGGAGGAGGTTTTTCGGGAGGCGGTGGATCATCAGGCGGAGGCGGAGCCTCAGGAAGCTGGTAGCGGGGCAGGGAGAATGCAGTAAACCGAAAAAAATATCCGATATGAACGATCAAATCCTTGAGATTAAGACTGCACTTCAAATCCTGAAACCTGCCCATGATGTATTTGAAGCAATAGTTGATCCCGTCAAAATGTCAAATTATTTTATCTCCAAGGGCAGTGGCAGAATGGAGGATGGCAAGGAGGTTATCTGGAAGTTCCCTGAGTTTGAAGTTGAATTTCCTGTTCGTGTCGGAAGAATAGAAAAAGACAAGTACATATCTTACTGTTGGGATCTTGACAACACTGAACTTCTTGTGGAAATGACACTTACCCCCAGGGGTTCAGAGGCCACCCTCGTGACCATTACTGAAAAAGGCAGGAGAAATGACCCGGAAGGTATCAAATGGCTTAAAGGCAACACGGAGGGCTGGGCTAACTTTCTTGCCTGCCTGAAAGCCTGGCTCGAATATGGAATTAATTTAAGAAAGGGAGCGTTTGATTTTATGACAGACAAAGGTTGACATGAAACCTCATGTTTTAACCACTTTCTGAAGGATATTTTTGAATTCCTGGGATAATGCCTGGCATTTGCTATTTGACTGGCTGATAGTTCACCGGGCCAAAATATTTATCGAGCCATGTTCAGTACTTCATTGATCATATCCGTTTTTGCGACATAATGATCTGTTTCGTAAATACACAGACGTTTGTCCTTTTCAGCAGTGCCCAGAAAATTAAAAAAGGTATGATAGGTTGTCTCCAGGTCAGAAAAACTATGATCATACCTTCCATTTAACATAAGAGTCGGCACTTCTTACCCTTGTGATATAATTTGTGTGTCAGCTTCCGGCAAGAGTTTTACAAGAATCCACCAACAATTAATATATTCACTGAAAGTCGTGTTTCCACAGCCGGAATAATTCCTCCTAGATATTCCTCCCCAGCTGTGTCCGTAATAACCAAGTTTGGTTGCATCTATGTCTTTTCTGGTTTCCAGGTAATCGAATGGTCCTGCTGAAATCTTTGACCCATTTATAATCAACCTTTCTGTGTGCTGATGACTTCTATAGGGAGGGTTTTGCCCATCTATTCTTTCAAACGTTCCCTTATAAACAGGATAAACATACTGCACGTCCACTCTTCAGAACAAAATCGAAAAACCAAGATGACAGCATGTATCGTCAATGTCAAATTTATTTTCATTCTCAGCATAGGAACCTGGGAAAAAAATCAAGGTCTGGTAAGGAGGAGGAGTGTTTTTTGGAAGATAAAGGTAGGCGGTAACTCTTTCACCGCCATAAGCTGCATCGAATGTGATTTTCTCGACTGTCCAGTCATCAGCACTATTAATTCTTTCCTCAACAACAGCATTAAGGGAAGTACTATCATACAGAAACTGGTTTTTATAGACTTTAAAAATACTTTCTGATACAGGCACTTCTTTGGAATAATCACGGCTTAATCCGGCATTCAGATCGATAAATCTGAAGGCACTTACCGGAATTTTTTCTTTGTCGATATATTCAACACATCTGAATCCATTTTGCGGTGAACGGTCAAAAGGAGGAAGATTATTCCAGGAATCTGTAAACAAATAAGTGGCATCATCATATCCTGCTCCTGAAATAATCCTGCCAATACTTGTCTCATTCCAGTTCCATTCCCTTACATTTCCTGCCATATCAGATAATCCAAAAGCTGTAAGCCCTGGATTTTTTCCAACAGGTTCAGTATGCTTCCCATTGAAGTTACTTAATGGAAATATACTGGCGCCCATCCAATCATGAAAATGAAGTCCAGTAAAATCCGACCCCGCTATCCCAGTGGTCTCCAGTTGGCAGTTCCTTACCTGCAAATCCGGCATAAGCTGCAGCCTCATACCAGCTCACTCCTGATACCGGATAATCATCCTGTCCGTCAGGATAATCACCACCTTCCCAGGTTGAAGGTCCGGGCCGGCCGGTTTTATCTGTAAATTCAGCGATTGCTTCTTCCCATTTAAGAGGCTTTCCGTTCCTTGTGAATTCATTTTTCCAATAGTCGCGATTCCTGTATCCCCCCTTATCGACAAATTCCTTGTATTGCTTGTTGGTTACTTCATATTTGTCCATGAAGAATCCATATTTTTTATTAAAGGTATTATTCTCCTCATCCCAGTAATCCATCCACATATACCATACCCTGTGGTGTTTTTCCTGCTTCCATGAGTTTTCTGTACAAAGTGTCAATAGAAGTTTCTGTTAACAGCCAGAATGTGATCATATCCATTCCTTTTCCAATCTTACCTGGTAAAATGTAAACCATGGAAACTTCATGCTGTCAATAGGTGTTGTGCCAATTTTCTTCCATTCGCCCCTTGGTATCTGAATATTCCCTTATATAAACATCTGCCCCCGGAGGATCAGTTAAAATGGTTACTTTCTTAACAATACGGGAAGCCCAGTTTTTTAATGCTGGGTCATCCGGAATATATTTTTCTGCTTTCTGCACAAGGTTAAAAGCTTCAGTCGTATTAAGTTCATTAAAATATTTTTCAATCTCAGGCAGGGCCTTTTCCTTCGCCCATTTCACTTTTGACCGGTGATTTAGAATGAGGAATGCTGCTAAAAGAACTGCAAGAACCATCAGAACACCTGGTACCAGAATCTTTGATTTGAACGGCAAACGTTTCGACTTCCCTTCCTGCTCAGGTTTAACTTCGTCAAACTGAAATTTTTCTTTTATTTCATTTTTTTCAACTGAAACCGGCTCTTTGGACAAAGTATCTTTTGTCTTGCTTTCCGCCTCGGGTTGAATCTCCTTCTCATTTACCTTTTCCTGAGCGGCAGGCGATTTCATACTTTCAATGATACCCCTTATTGCAAGGGCAGCTTTGTTTATCTGGTCACGGTAAAGGACCTGCCCCGGATTTTTAATTATATCATCATCCTTTGCCCGTAACTGCCGGTTCACCCCGGTCTCTTTATAGACAAAATCAATGGATCTCATAACCCCTCCGACTGCCGCCTCAAAAAGCATCGTGTCAGAAGCATCCAGGTCATGAATCCGTATCGGAAGCACCCTGTTTGCCACATTACCGTTGGGAAGCTTCACTTTAAACCCGAACTGATCAGCTGAAGCCTTGCTCACAAAGGCTTTCAGCTCATGATCCCAGGCAAATGACCTTGGGTCACAGTAAGTGCGTGAAACAATCGGAATGAAGATCAGGCATTTCAGCTTGTCTTTCAGGGAAGCATCCACATCATATGTCTCCAGAAGATAGTCACTGGGATTAATGTCGAAGTAAACACTGACCTCATCCTTAAACATTGATTCGAGCTCGCGTTTGAGGTTGTCGACAAATTCGGTCACCCAGCCGTCGTATTTATTATCCTTTTGACGGTAGCTGATGAAGACGTCATATTCGTAGCCCGGGATTATGCTTGACATCAGAATTCTGTTTAGTACTTTATCAAAATTACGCCTTAGTTCAACTAAATACAACTATTTTAGTGGCCACCCCCGATAAATTTCATGCTTTGACGTCCGGTCAGCAACAGTCAATTTCATAGGAGGTTTAATTCTATATACTAAAAAAGAAAAAGCCTGGCATGAGCCAGGCGCATGTCAGGCTTTTATTTGCAGTCAACCCCAACTCAGGATCACTATCCCTCAGTGCGGTAGAGTATCCGCTACTAGAATTCAATCCCCACTGAAACCTCCAGCATCCCGAAAGGTTTTATTTCTGTGCCCTCGCGAGGCGTTGGATCAGTATTATCGGCTTCAGGATCGTTATACTGCCAGACATACTGATTCCGCTCTGCCCCAAGGTATATCCCGGTGTTTACAAATAATGATTCCCTGATGAATTTATCAAATTGCCTGTACGACCCCGGGATGAGCTTCTGACCAAACCTGAACCTGTATCCGCTGTTGAGCATGAGTATCATCTTCTTGTTATCCTGACTCCACTCATTGACATAATCTTCCTGGTAAAGCGCATCTGCCATCTCATATTCGAAAAGGATGCCTGCGTAAGCTTTATCCTTCTTCACGGTAAAGAAATAAATTGGTCCGCCGCCAAAGGCGATGCCGGAAAGTTTGTCAGGCCTGCCCCCGCGATCGACATCAGCCTCATAAATCATCTTTGTAAGGGCGCCTACGGACGGAAACCTGACATGACCATTAAGAGTTATGTGTCTTGTAAAATTGTATTCGGCGCTGACAACAGGGCCGAACTGAACAAACCCAAGCAAATTAGAATGCACTGCCCATCTCGGGAAGTTTGCCGCCGCTGATTTCGGCTTAAGGTTTTTCCGGACTTTGCCCGGGTAATCCTGCTGAGACAGCAAGGAGGGCAATGGCTCCTCTCCGCTGACAATTATTGAAGTCGAGATTAAGATTATCAGAATCAGAACTTTCTTCATCGCTTTAACGTGTTTTCAAAGGCTAAAATAGAAAAACGTCTTCCAAACAAGGATATTTCATTTAAACCCCATTATCTGACTGATGAAAGCTTCATTGCACCTTTTTGTCAGCGATTTGTGCCCTATTCTGTCGGAGGAAGAAAAAGAGCGTTGAACAACAGTTTGTATGTTGCAGGTGTAGAGGCCCTGAACTGCGGATTGAAAGCATAAAGAACAATCTGTCCTTTGCCTTTCCTGAGCCATAGCATGGCAGCCTTATCAGCAATCTTTTCTTCGTTTTCGCCAAAACCGCTTATTATCAGATCGTCGTCAGGGAAAACCCCTATCACCCGGCGGTCCATGTCAAAACGCGGCACACTTGTAGCAAACAGAGGCTGTCCCCTGTAGAATATCCCTGTCTCTGCCGGCATACCGTATGTTAGCGGATGATCCTGTTTCACAGTCATCCGAACCCATGAACCCGGAATGAGGAGCCCCTCTTTCTGCGCCTGCTCGGCAACATTTGTAAACGGAAGGACAAACTCTTCCTTCTTCTCACCGTCAGTTATCTCGAGCATGCCTGCAAAGAGGTCAGTCGACTGTCCCCATGAAATCACCCTGCCTCCGTTATTGATGAAAAGCAGCAGTTTTTCCAGTCCTTTCTTACCCATACCCTTCTGATAATCAGGATGATAATTGCTCATGTAAACAGAGCCTTCCGTTCCGGGCTTGCCGTTCATGAGGACTGCCTTTCCCGATGACGGAAAGATTATAACATCATAGTCCTTTGTGAAATCGGTCTTTTCAAATTCATCAGGATGGATAACAGTGTAAGGCAGTTTATATGTGTCAAACAGGTAGCGGGTCCAGCCGGCATCCATGTCGCTGAAGTAAGTTTGCACCAGCGCTACCCGCGGCATCGTGACATCATTAAGCTGAAGACCGGATACCTGAACAGCAGATGCCGGTTCTGTGAGCGATTCTTTCACAATACTGTTGAGGAGGGTTTCATCACCGCCCTGGATGACGAAGCTGCCTTTGGCGAACACCTTCCCGCCTGCTTTTATCTCCGTGCTCAGACGGCTCACCTTCATTCCCTTCTGCAATGCAATAAATGCTGCTTTGAAGCTTCCGTTGCTTGTTGCAGGAAACACTGCCGGCAGTTTATATGCGGCTGCCAGCGGATAATATGTTCCGGCGAGTGGCTTAAGTAACTTTTCGAAGGCAAGGTCACGGCTCTTTATCTCATGGGAGACAAGTCCCCTGTGAAGAGGAAGCGACCAGCTCGTGATGTCATAAGGACGGATCATTTCGCCGCCGGTGCTGTAATGTCTCACCGGAAACTCCTGCTTTTCCATCACCTCCTTAATAAATGCCCTGAACGGTTGTGCAAGCGGGTAAACTAAGTCGCCCTCTTTAAGATTAATGCCGTCAAGGGTATAATTCCCCGACAGTCTGAAAGCGTTCACCCCATGCTCGGTCATCAGGGCTGCAAGGCTTATCAGTTCACTCTGGTCAGCCTGTTCCGCCGGAACAACATAATAATACGGAGGCTCCGTTTTGCCTTTCTCCACCTCCCTCCTGCACAGGTCATTTCTGAACTTCAGGATATCGTTTTTAAGCAGTGATGCCGTCTTGATGATTGAGAATGTTGAACCGATCTCCAGTTTCACGATGTCACCAAGCCGCCACCATCCACCTTTCCATGGGAGAGGGAAGCTGACGCTCTTCTCGTATTCTGCCAGTCCCTTTCCGCTGGCCTGCAGTTCTCCGGGCTCAATATATAACGGGGTTGCCTCTTTTACGCTTGCGGCTTCCGTGAGCATGCTAATTACATTTTTCCAGCTGGATGTAGATGTGCCTCCAGGCCAGTAATCATCAAATATCTGTTTCTGCCCTACCCCGGCAAGTCCTTCGTTTGTAAGGTCGCGGAGCATATTCGTTCCGAACACTCCCATCCAGGCCCATAACTCTGCATCGACATTTTCAGCGATGGGGTCATGCGACGGTGGCACAAAATACCGGATACCTGTTGATCCCATCTGATGCTTCTCCACAGCCACCTGAGGGAACCAGTCGAGGCTGTAAATCCTCGAGATTGCCCTTGTATCTTCCTGGGTGAGGCTGACAAAATCGCGGTTATTGTCGTGTCCCACATATTTATGATAAACCCCAGGAAGAGAGGCTCCCTCATACTGTGTGCCCTTGTATTTCTTATAATTCTCCACAACCAGGTCCATACCGTCTGGATTATGATTGGGTACGATCATATAAACAACATCTTCAAGGTATCGCTTTACCAGCGGGTCATCGGTGGTGATGAGTTCATGAGCGATCAGCGGGGCTGCCTGGCTCGGAGCCACCTCGGTAGAGTGCATCGAAAGGGTTGCAAGAACGAAAACCCTTCCTTCCTTAATATAATCAGCCTGCTCGTTTACCGACAGGTCCGGGTCAAGTGCCAGCGCCTTATTGATCTCCCTCAACCTGTCAAGATTCTTTATATTCTTTTCGGACGAGATAAATGCTATGTACATTTTTTTGCCCATCGGGCTTTGTCCGATCTCGATCATCTTCAGCATCGGTGAAGCCTTGTCAATCTCCATGAAATAGTTTATCAGCTCCTCATAGTTGAAAAGCATGTAATCGGAACCCGGAACAAATCCGAAATACTTTTCAGGAGTAACAACTGACGACTGGGCAGATGCCTGTGGGGCAAGCAGTCCATAGACAACAAGTAATATACTCATTGTCAACAGGTTGATTCTTTTCATAATCCTAAATGGCGCTGTTGAATGTGTCTCCCTGGCTCATGTCGCCTGTCTCCCATCCTTTGCGAAGCCAGCTTGAGCGCTGTGCTGCAGATCCGTGGGTGAATGCATCAGGAACAACACGTCCCTGGTATTTTTTCTGAAGGACGTCATCGCCAATGGCAGAAGCGGCGCGGAGAGCTTCCTCAATATCACCCGCTTCGATGGAGCCCAGCATCTTGTCGGCATAGTGAGCCCATACTCCTGCCAGGAAATCTGCCTGCAGCTCCAGCCTCACAGTGAGCTGATTGCTTCTTACCTCGCTCGCCTGGGCACGTGCCTGGGTCACCTCTTCAAGTATTCCCATCTGGTTCTGCACATGATGTCCTATCTCATGAGCAATTACATATGCGATTGCAAAATCCCCGTATGCCCCGTATTTTGCCTGCAGGTCGTCGCAGAAGCTCAGATCGATATAGACTTTTTCATCGCCGGGGCAATAGAAAGGGCCGCTGGCGGCAGTGGCATATCCGCATGCCGACTGCACCTGATCCCTGAACAGCACCAGCGTGGGCTTCCGGTATGTCGATCCCGACTGGGCAAATATCTGTGTCCATATCTCCTCTGTATCGGCAAGCACAACGGAGACAAACTGGGCCATCTGGTTTTCCTCTTCGGTAGCCTCAACGGGCCCTGATGTCGTCTGGGAACCTGACTGGTCAAGTATGCTTGAAGGATCGCCTCCAAGGAGCAAAACAATCAGTACAATGACTATTGTGCCCACGCCTCCGCCAAGAACCTTGGTCCCGGTGCTCATACCTCTCCGGTCTTCTACATTGTCGCTGCCACGCCGTCCCTGCCATTTCATAGTTTTTGATTTTTAGTGTTTACTGATTCGTTTAAAACAAAAGACATTGAAACATCCAAATTTAATAAATTAAAATGTGAACAATTTTGCAGGGAGGATGTTTTAGATGAAAATTAATAACATGAAGACAAAGGCATTCTTAATTCTCACATTTATTCTAAGCATAACATTAACCAATAACAACACAATGGCACAAGGATACACTTTCCCGCAGCTTCCGTACGCATACAATGCACTGGAGCCTTACATTGACGCCCAGACGATGGAGATACATTATTCAAAGCATCACAGGGCATACTTTGACAATTTTGTCAAGGCAGCGACAGAGAACAAGATCGATAACCTCTCCCTTGAAGAGATCTTTTCAAAGGTTAGTACGATGCCGGCAGTTATTCGCAATAACGGCGGAGGCCTCTACAATCACGGTCTTTTCTGGCAGGTAATGGGTCCGAATGCAGGCGGTCAGCCTGAAGGAGCCCTGCTGGAAGCCATAAATAATACTTTCGGGTCGTTTGACAAGTTCAAATCCGATTTCGAGACGGCAGCGAAGACACAGTTCGGAAGCGGATGGGCATGGCTTTCTGTTGACGCCGACGGCAAACTGTTCGTCTCACAGACCCCCAACCAGGATAACCCCCTGATGGATGTCGTTGCAAAACGCGGCAAACCGATACTTGCCCTCGATGTGTGGGAACACGCCTACTATCTGAAGTACCAGAACCGCAGGCCGGAATATGTTTCGGCTTTCTGGAATGTTGTAAACTGGAAGAAAGTTACGGAACTTTATAACGAAGCCATAAAGTAGTCTCCGGCGATTTCCTACCTTGCATCCTGTTTCAGGCAGGAAGATATGACGTCAGAATATCTCATAAATGCAAAGGGTCTTCACAAACATTTTAAAAAGGTAAAGGCTGTTGACGGTGTCGATTTCTCACTTGCAAGGGGAGAATATGTAGCACTGCTTGGACCAAACGGGGCAGGCAAGACCACCCTGGTAGAAATGATCGAAGGCATCAGGACCCCTGATCAAGGACAAATCCTTATCAGGGGTCGTTCTTTGAATGATGACAGGTCGGCGCTGTACGGCATCCTCGGAATATCATTCCAGGAGACACGCTTTCTTGAAAAGATAACAGTGCTTGAGACAGTCCGACTGTTTGCCAGCTTCTATAAACAGCCTGACGTGAAGATCGGCAAGGTAATCCACCTTGTCGGCCTCGAGGACAAGAAAGATGCCTACACAAAAAATCTTTCAGGCGGACAGCGCCAGAGGCTTGCACTGGGAATATCTCTGCTGAATGACCCGGAGATACTTATTCTTGACGAGCCAACAACAGGACTCGATCCTTCCGCAAGGAGAGAGATCTGGGATATTCTGCTGAAGCTTAAGGCCAAAATGGGGACTTCGCTCATCCTCACAACACATTACATGGAGGAGGCGACACAGCTCTGCGACAGGATCATAATTATGGATAAGGGCCGCTTCCTGGCAGAGGGCTCGCTCGCAACCCTGCTGGGAAGGATGAACATGCCTGATGTGGCTGTATTTACTGTTGACGGAACTGTCCCTGATGATCCCCCGATGAAACAAAATGGCCTGAGCATTCAATGGGACAGGACAAAAGGAAAAGGCAGATGTGAGATGCATAATGTAGCAACCGGCATGCCGCTCCTGTTTTCATTCCTTGAAAAGAATGACCTGAAGCTGATCGACTTTGAGCATATAAGGCCGACGCTTGATGATGTATTCCTGTCGATGACCGGCAGGCGCCTGAATGAAGAAGCAGAGTGAATATGAGAAGGAACGAACTCTGGCAGCTGATAATAATTCATTTCAAGGAGTTGCTCCGTGAACCGGGCGTGCTTTTCTGGGGTATCGGCTTCCCTATCCTGATGGCCTGGGGACTTGGAATTGCCTTTACCGGGGAGAAAGAAACCAAAAAAGATATAGCAATAGTAAATTTCCGGGAAGACAACAAGCTGTCGCTTTTTTTGCAGGACCATGCTGAGAGGGACGATGACGGGAGGTTCCTGCTTACAATCAATGACCCGGTCTTTGGGAAAAATATATTCAGGTTTCAACCGCTCGACTCCCTTGATGCATCATTGGGGGTGAAGCGTGGAATCTATCAGCTCATGATGGATAACAAGGGTGACAGCACTGTCTTTTACCTTGATCCGGCCAATCCGGAGGCAAGGCTTCTGCAACTGCAGATAGCAACATTGCTGGGCGAGAGACATGAGGATGACACCTTCTCTGGCGCAAACACGGTCACACTCGAGGTGAAGGGAACCAGGTACATTGATTTTCTTGTTCCGGGACTTATTGCCATGAACATAATGATGGCATGCATGTGGGGCATGAGCTGGACCATCATCGAAAGAAGAAAGGGAAACATGCTGAGGCGTATGATGGTGACACCCGTCAGCAGGCAGAATATCCTTCTGGGGTTGATGACCGCCCGGGTCACGATGAACTTCGTCGAAGCCGCGCTGCTGATGCTGTTTGCCTGGCTCTATTTTGACATTCAGATCCAGGGGAGTGTGCCGGCACTGATAATGGTTTTTGTTGCAGGGAACATAGCATTCACGGGGATAGCTATAATCACATCGTCACGGACATCGAACACCGAGGTGGGGAACGGAATTATCAACTTCGTCAACATGCCGATGATGATACTTTCCGGCATCTTTTTCAGCTATCACAACTTCCCCGAATGGAGCATTCCGTTCATTCAGAATCTGCCGCTTACGCTTCTTGCCGACAGCATGAGGAGTATCATAAATGAAGGCGCGGGTGTGGCCGCCGTACTTGACAAGACAGTGATAATGAGCCTTATCGGTTTTGTGACCTTCGGAATAGGCCTCAAAATGTTCAAGTGGTACTGATGACTGGCGTGATTACTGATATCTGCAATGAGCGACACCTGACTTAATTCGGGCAATTTAAGCAGACCTCATTTTCAAGCTTCCTTCCGGCAAAGAAGTCGTCAATATTTTTCAGTGTTGTTTCAGCTATGTTATGTATTGCTTCCCGGGTGAAAAATCCCTGGTGAGAAGTGATGATGACATTATTGAAAGTCAGCAGCCTGGCCAGGACATCATCGGCAAGTACCCTGTCAGACAGATCTTCGAAAAAGAACTGGCTTTCCTCCTCATAGACATCGAGACCGGCAGAGCCTATCTGCCCGCTCTTCAACCCCTCTATGAGGTCTGCCGTCTTAATGAGCTTTCCCCTTCCCGTGTTGATCAGCATAACACCTTTTTTCATTAAGGCGATGGATGATGAATTGATCATAAACTCCGTCTCTTTTGTCAGCGGACAGTTAAGGGAGATTATATCCGAATTTTTGTACACCTCTTCCAGGGAAACATAGCGGCTCCCTGTCTCTGAGGCAAACTTCGCATCAGGGAAGCTGTCGTTGAGCAGTACCTCCATTCCGAAGCCCCTCAGTATCTGCACAAGGACCCTCCCGATCCTGCCGGTGCCTATCACTCCTGCCGTTTTTCCGTGCATGTCAAAACCCATGAGACCGTTTAGCGCGAAGTTAGTATCGCGGGTCCTGAAATAAGCCCTGTGCACCTTACGGTTGAGAGTAAGCATAAGAGCCACATTATGTTCAGCTATAGCGTAGGGTGAGTAAGCCGGTACGCGCACCACTCTTATATTGTTCAGCGCCGCTTTAAGATCGACATTATTGAAACCTGCTGAGCGGAGAGCAATGAGCCTGACGCCATACTCCTTAAGTTTCGATATCATCTCTGCATCGATGGTGTCGTTTACGAAGACCACCACTGCGTCATAACCCTGGGCCAGAACAACATTGTCAGGTGTCAGGTGAAACTTGAAGTATTTTATTGTATGACCGTACTTTGAGTTAATCTCGTTGAACGATTCAATATCATAAGGTTTGGCGTCAAAAAAAGCAATTTTAACTTTCTCCATTATTTTATGTGTTGTTAATAAAATAACAACCCATGAAACAATTTGTTCCGGCACCAATGGTGTTTCTTCCTGTTCTATCTGCACAGGAAATCAGGCACTGGTTTGAGGATGGTTTGTGGCGGATGCCCGGGCCAGGTCGGAAAGCAAATGTTCTTCCGAAACCCGGTGTACTTTACATCATGAAGCAGCTCCTGAACTAAAACTTATCAGGAGGCTTCAAGCCTGAAGAGCGGAACACCCTTCACTGCTTTTTCCTCAATGCTCTTCAATTCAGATTTACTGAGGGGTGTTATCCTGTCAGCAACTGCCAGGGCTTGCCTGAACAGCCCTTCATCCCCCGGAGGAATTGCTGCCGTCACCGGGTGAGACAGGGTGAAACGCAGTCCCATCAGGATATCTTCAGGCTCAGACAACGGCTCGTACCAGCACTTGGGATACTTTTTGCGGTCAGCTCCCTCCTGCCAGGGTCCCCTGGCCATCGCTTTAAGTGCAAGTATGCCCATGTTCTTCTCCTTTGCTTTGGCCATCACCTGCGGACCGAAATTACCTGCATTCCAGGCAGTAAAGTTGAACGGAAAAAGGATTGTGTCAAAATCAAATCTTTCCATCATAGCCATAGCCGCCTCGACTGAATGCGCCGAGAACCCCATAAACCTGATCTTTCCCTCAGCCTTCGCCTCAACAAATGTCTCCATCGCCCCGCCAGGACCAAGTATGGTGTCAACCTCCTCAAGTGTTGTGACGGCATGATGCTGATAAAGGTCGAAATGGTCAGTGCGGAGATTCTTAAGCGACTGCTCAAGCTCTTTGCGGGCTTCGGCCTTTGTTCTCATGCCGGTCTTGCAGGCAAGGAAGACATTTTTTCTGTACGGTTCCAGAGCAGGGCCGAGTTTTAATTCGGCATCGCCGTAAGAAGGCGCAACATCGAAATAGTTTATTCCTGCGTCGATCGCATGCCTGACAGCCGAAGAAGCCTCTTCAGGAGTTGCATTCATGACAACTATACCGCCGAAGCCGATCATCGAAAGCATTTCCCCTGTTTTTCCCAGGGATCTCTTTTCCAGCATGCCCGGGGTCTTCTTTCTGCCGATGCCCGACAAGTCAGGCGGAAAAAGGGTCATCGCAGGTACGGCACAGGCTGCTGAGAGAATAAAATTTCGTCTTTTCATCTCATTTCATTTTAAGAGGATTTTCTGCACGGTTGTAAAATTCATTTTGCAGACGCTCAATTTCATTATTATCCTTCAGGTATTTAATCAGCCCGGCAAGCTGCACGGCATCCTTTTCGACAAGGAGCTCACCCAGTTTCTTATTGGGCTGTGCAAGGTCACCGGCATAATGGTTCGGGTATTTTGCATACCACCATATGCCTACATAACCGTTTTTCATCAGGGACAGGCGGGCCTGATCTGCACCGGACTCGGCTCCTAATGCCTGGAGGTCAACAAGGTCAGGCCTGATAAAGTCAATCATTGCAGTTTCTTCTTCACCGGCGTGACCGTCATTAATGGCCTTCTTTAATGACTGTATTTCCTTATCCATTACCGGATCATCACCAGGCTGGAAGAGAACTACGATATAGTCTTTTTGAGATGCAAGCTGTGACTGGCAGAAGTACTGAAGGAAAGCGTTGTTTCCTCCGTGCCCGCTGAACAGGATGATCTTTTTCAAACCGTTTCTTGCCATCTCCTCACATGTTTCCTGAAGGATTTGCCAGATCAGGTCATTGCTGTAGGCAACTGTCCCGGGCTGATGACGTGCTTCAAAGATCTGGCCGAAATAATACGGAGGAAAGACTACGGCATATTCCTTCGCGGCAGCAGCTTCAACCGCTGCCCGCGCCTCAAACAGGTCAGATCCGAGAGGGAGCTGAGTGGCATGTTTCTCAATGATCCCCATCGGGATTACACAAACTCCCTTTGAAAGTTCTACTGCTTTGACGAACTGCGGAGATGTAAGCTCTTCCAAACGGACTGGAAGCTTGGCAGGGTTTTGGGACATGGCTGCAACGCAAAACAGCAGCATTAATGAAATTGCAGATATTTTTTTCATATAAAACAATTGAGTTATCGTTATTTGGTTAATTGCCGTCTTTTTTTCGGGAACCATGGAATAAACGCACTGGTTCTTTCAACATATTCCCTGTAGCCTGGTTTATCTGATACAAGCGATTTTTCAAGCAACGCCACACCTGATACCTTTATGATCAGCGCCGTCATGAGAAGTGATCCGAGCGCCGGGAGGAAGCTGCCGGCTGCTATCGAGAGCAATCCGTAACCCCACCACACGGCAGTATCGCCAAAGTAATTCGGATGCCGTGAAAATTTCCAGAAGCCGGAATCAAGTACTTTCCCTTTATTTGACGGATCAGCCTTAAAGCGGGCAAGCTGATAGTCGCCCCCGGTCTCAAATGTTATCCCGATGACCCACAGGATTATTCCTGCAAAATCCAGGACCCCCAGGTGACTGTTGACGGAGAGGTACTGCGCTCCCAGCAGTGGAACAGAGATGAGCCACATGAGCAAACCCTGCAAAAGAAAAGTCTGGAAGAAGCTGATCCACCAGTATCGTCTTTCGCCATAATCCTTTCTGAACTGCCGGTACCTGAAATCCTCTCCCTTGCCCGCATTGCGCCAGGTGAGATATCCTGAGAGGCGCAGGCCCCAGATAGTCACCATAATCATAAGAACCAGCTTCCTGGACTCAAGACCTTCAGTATTGAAATAATAAAACCACCCGGTGACCACAAAACCAAGTCCCCAGAAAAGATCGACAATGCTCACGTTTTTTATAAAGACACTTATAACCCATAGTGTTGTCATCATGATCATGATGACAATCAGAGCCTGCACCCAAATCTGTACCAGTGACATCAGCGATTCTTTATTCGAACATAAAAGCAACGGAAGCGGCTCCCACACCGGCATGGGCACCAATAACCGGTGAAATATTTACTACCGATACCGGTTTTTTGTCAAACAGGGCTTCCATCTTTGCAGAGTACCAGTCAGCAGCATCAGGATTCTGCGCATGCAGAACAATGTAATTCCATAGCTTCCTGCCGCCCGATAATCTCTTTATGTGACCCATTACTTTTTCCATGTTTGCTTTCTGGTTGAAGGCCTTGTCAAAGACAACGGCCTTTCCGGAGGCGTCCATAGACACAATAGGATTAATATTCAGCAGACGCGCAACGAGACCCTTGAAATGAGATACTCTTCCTCCTTTTACCATGTATTTGAGCGTCCTGACACTGACAAATATTTTCGTATCGCTGACCCATTTCTCAGACATTGCCATTATCTGTTCATGAGTAAGCCCCTCTTCAATGGCCTTTGCGATGCGCAGCGCCAGGAGGCCAATCGCTCCGGAGACTCCCTTTGAATTAATGACTGATATCGGCTTGTTAAACTCACGCGAAACCTTCAGCGCTGCCTTCTGACTTGAGCTGAACGTTCCGCTGAACTTGTCTGAAACGTTGATGGCGATCACAGAATCATAACGCGACGCAAGCTGTGAATAGAGGTTTTCAAATGCTTTTTCATTTACCTGGGCAGTCTTTGGATAATCAGGACTTTCATCGAGCAGTGTATAAAACTGGTCAGGCTTGATAGTAATCTTGTCAAGGTAATGATTGTCACCGAAATAGAGATTTATAGGTAACATATGGATCTGATACTGATCCAATAACTCAGGAGATATGTCACAGGTGGAATCAACTACAAGGGCGATGTGCCACTTGCGGTTATGCACTGTGTCACTCTGCCTTACCATATCATCAGCCTTCTGGAAGGTAAGCAACCCGTGTTTTCTCAGTTCACTGAACAGGTCAGCCGGGTCATTTGTATGAACATGTATTCTCCGCAGTTCATCCGAACCTGCAATCACGGCTGAATCTCCGTAGCTGCTCAGCAGTTCTGACAGCTTTCCATGGTCAATGTTGCATTTTTTTATTATTGCTTCCGTGCAATACCTGAAATTGACTGTCTCTGCAATTGTCAGTTCTTCAATGAAGAGAGAAGGTGCCACTGTTTTTGACTGCATCAGTTCTTTCACATTCCTTGAGCAGATATAGTCAATGATGCCTTCCACAAAAAGCACAAACCCCTTGGCACCGGCGTCAACAACCTTTGCGGTGGCCAGGATCCTGAGTTTTGAGGTCGTCTCTGACAGTGATTTTCTGAGAACCGCCAGTGAGCTCGTGAGAAAGAGGTTAAAGTCAGTGAATTTATGCCAGCTGGCATTGAGGTATTCAGCCCACTCTTTAATAACAGTAAGCATTGTTCCTTCTACTGGATTTGCCACAGCCTCGTAAACATACCTCACTGCCCGCTGCACACTTTCGGCAAACTGTCTCAGGTTGACAGTGGCGGAACTTTCCGTCTCAAGGCTTAATCCGTAGAGAAACTGCGCAAAGATTATCCCGGAATTGCCCCTCGCATTCATCAGTGCCGCTTCGGCAATCCTGCCGGCGGTGACCTTATAATTTCTGTCGGGACGGAGAAGCTCTATGACAGAGCTAATGGTTGTGGCCAGGTTGGTGCCCGTATCGCCGTCATTTACAGGGAAGACGTTTATCCTGTTAAGCTCAGCCTGGCTGGCTATAACTCTTTTGCCTCCGGCAATAAAGGTATAATAGAGGTTACGGCCGTCTATCTCTGTCAGGGGTGAGGTTGCTGTTACAGTCATTTATCTTTTTTATTGAATGATGACCATGATGACCATGTAAAGTTACTCATTAACGTTGGACATTCGACAGGTATCACTTATAATTAGTACCGGCCGCTTCCGGCTGCAATGATACAAACATCTGATACGGAAAAATGTTGAATGAATCCTTAACAATCTGTTTCAAAGCCAGAAGCAAAAGGATGGAAATAGGTAGCGCGGGTTCAATTTATAAAATGCTTTTTTGAAATAAAAAATGCCGTGGAAGGCTCCGCGACATTTTTCGTCGGTCTGCAGGGACTTCGAACCCTGGACCCGCTGATTAAGAGTCAGCTGCTCTACCATCTGAGCTACAGACCGAAAAATAATTGTGCAAAATTAGTATTTTTCAGCTAATCTGCACGGCAATTTCACTGCGTGAGAACAATCAACCCTTCCCGCGGAAGAGCCCTGTAAACTATCTTCGCCTCCGCCTTGGGTATCCAGATCTTTATATAGGGCACATAGGGCGGCACATTGAATTTGGCGACAGCTGCCATGGTGGCTTTTGCATTCCTCGCCTTGTCCTTCAGGTCGAAGAAAAAACGCGCCCGCCTGTCAGCGCCAATCGTATCTTCCTGCTGCTCAAAGAATAACCGGATATTCTGGTCAGTATTCAGGGTGAAAAAGACAGCTTCAAAGTCTGTTGTGTCAGGCCTCGTATCCACTACTGCCTCGGAGGTGTCCTTCGGTGCGATCTTCACACTCACCGGATCCTTCATAAAGGTAGCCTGCATCCCGGTTATCTTCATCGGTGATGAAAGCATGCTGTAAATGGCTTCCTGGTTGGCACGCTGAAAAAAAGGAGAGATTTCGTATTCGCTAATCTTTACGCTTCTTATCGGCAATCCTTTAATCAGGAGCTGTATCACGCTGTCGCGCATGTTGATAATCAGCCCGATAGAATCTTCTTCCGCCAGCTTCACCTGTGCACCGAGAAAGGCCTTCTTCCTGATAAGGTCGATGTAACCTGGTATTGCGCAGTGATCAATGGTGTCCCCCTCTTTCAGCTCCAGCGAAGCGAAATATGCATCGTCAAATGTCCGTACAGCATGGTTTACCGCCGAGACGGATTTCGACAGGTACAGTACAATCAGATACAAGCAGCACAGCCCCTGTGATAATATACCATTTATGTTTTGACCAGTTCATTTCAGCCGTGTTTTCAGTAAATATAGACTTTCGATCCGATGCTCAGGGCATTGAAGACAGCCTCAAGGTCATCATCGTTGAGCCTGATGCAGCCGTGTGTAACAGGCATGCCAAGCAATCTCTGGTAGAGCGTGCCATGGATAAGATATCCGTCACCGAGGCTGAGGGCGTAATCGCCCAGCACACCGTACTCATATCTCGAGGGATGTGCCGGACCGGGAATGGGCAGTCCTTCCTCAACAAATGCCCAGTCGGGCTTGCGCCAGACAGGGTGCGTGGTCTTGCCCTGTATTGTAAAGCGTCCGCGCGGCGTCCTGAAGATCCACTCCTTCTCACCGTCCTCGGTCTTCAGAAGGGTGTAACTGCCTGACGAAACAAACCCTTCCCGGATGAGATTGCGGTTCCGGTAAAGCGAAAACCGGTTGTCGGTGGTATTTATTACTATGTAAGTCTGGGTGGGTATGAACGATGCAAGCTTGCGCTCAAGCCTTGTAATTTCATTATTGATAACAGTGACCTGTCTTTTGATTGCCTTGTCGCTGAGCAGCGTCGAATCAACCTTGCATTCCGCCCGGCTTTTGCCCCATGAATGCTGAAAGGCAGGCGCAATGTAAAGCGGGATTGATAACAAAAAGATGAACACAAGCGCTATGCCAGCGCCTTTAAGGGTTAACCTTGCGTTCCTGTGGGTGCGGAGATATTCACCTGCAGCCCTGCAGAACCCTTTCGGGGATGAGGTTGGGTCGCTGATATTGTTATTCTGCTCTTCCATAATTCAGGTTATCTGGAGGAGAGGAACTCCTCAAGGGTTGAAGTTGAGCCTATTATTGTCACCGGTGTCCCGATGGATACATACTTGAATAGCTGGTCCATATCGCTGTTCTTAAGAGCCACACACCCCTGGGTCCAGTTCCCGCCTTTCCCGCCGTCGCCGTGTATCTCAATAAGATCGCCGATGCGTGAATCTGCAGGGATCTGTCCGCGCTTGATCCTGGTATTGAACTCCTCAACGTCCAGCTTATTGGGATAATTGATCATCAGTGCCTTATGATACTTCGTAGAGCTTTTCGACAGCTTCTTGGTAACCTGGTATTTCCCCTCGGGAGTGGCCATGTCTCCCCTGCTTTTCTTGTCACCGATCCAGTTGCTGCCAAACTCTGCATCAAAGGTATATTTCTTTTTGCCACCATGATACAGGTGCAGCCGTGGCGGGATTTTTTCCACCAGTATGGCGTATGAACCTGCCCTGCGGCTTTCTGTTATGGTACTTACCGCCCAGTCCTGCCAGTCGGGATAATTCCTGAAATAATCTTCCAGCTTTTTGCGGGCCATCGAATAGGCATCGGAGATATACTCATTTGCCTCTGTGATTTTTACATTACCGCTGACCAGGTTATCCTTGTTAAGGTCGATCTCGGCTTCCTTAAGCAGCAGTTTTCCCCTGGCATGTTTTTTCTTTACATCCTGGGGGATTGGTATCGACTGGAAAATCTTTTCGAAGGAAGCCATCTCGCCTTTGAGGCGTTTGATCTCACTCTCGAGGTTGGTCTTGAGGCTTTTCGATTTTGCGATTGTAGCCCTGGTAGCCTCAAGGGCTTTTTTGTTGGCTATAGCCGCAAATTCCCTGGCTTCTTCATAATCACGGAACAGGATGAAGCGATCGTTTTCGTTTCGCCATGATATCATTGCCGAATCATAGTAACCGCGCGCTTCCCTGAAAATTTTAGGAGAATATATTACTGAATTGTGGTCCCTTGCCACGGCGATGGCTTCCCTTGCCTGTTCGATCTCCTGAAGAGGGGGCTCAGGAACCAGGGATTTGAAAAGCAGGACCAGCAGGTAGACAGCGACTGCAGCTAATAAAATGTAAATCAGCTTCTTAATCAGTGAGCGCCGCATTCTGTAGGTCATACTAAAAAAATCCCCGGGATTGGTCCCGGGGATCTCAATTATACTTTAAGGGTAAAATTATACTTTACCACCAGCTTTTACGATAGCTGCTTTCAGTTCAGCGATGATACCGTTAAGTGTTTCGGTAGCAGCTTTAACTTTGTCAACAACCACCACGTAGTTGGTACCGCCGTCATAGAGTGCTTTAGCATCAGTTAAAGAAGTTTCAACAGCAGCGATCTCATTCTTCATCTCATCAAGGACAGCTTTTCCTTCTTTGCCTTTGGGGGCTTTGAGGAGGAGAGCTTTAGCCTCATCGAGAAGGGCTGTAACGCCAGTCATCATTGTTTCAGCTTCTGCTTTCACTTCTGCTTTCTTAGCTTCAACCTTGGCTGTGAGTTCGCCTGCCTGAAGAGTGATAGCTTCAGCGTTCGTCTTAACAAGTTTGAAATCCTTTGCGGTTTTTGATTTCTGAGTTTCAATATCCTGGTTGATTACAGTTAATTGATCATTCAGTGCAGCAAATTCTGCCGGGAAATAAACATCAGCCTGAGCTGTCTGAGCTGTTTCGATGGCAGCCTTGGCAGCATCAAGAGCTTCCTGAGGAACTTTAGCGCAGCTTGTCATGATAGCTACTGCTGCAACGGTAGCAATTACTAAAAAGAATCTGTTTTTCATTTGTGTTTAAAATTTGGTTCTGTTATTCTATGTGTAAAAAGTTTCGTTTTCTGTTCTTAAAAACTTCGCAAAAGTAACTATTTTTTGGTTACGAAAAATTTTTTTTGAAGAAATTATTAACGGTTTCAGTGATTCTGTTGAAAAATATCTTCAGTATTTGCGGTGTTTGGCCGATAATATATATACTGTTTCGCCTCCAAAGTGAGAGACAATTGTCAATTGATGTTTCCCCTCCTGAATTTGATTTTGGCCCAATGATTGTTTCCCCTCCTGAGCCAGGAGGGGTCCGCTGCACTGGTCAGTGCAGCGGGGGTGGTCTGTCCGTACATTTGCTGTAACCGTGTTACCTTTCGTTTTATTCAGGATAAACTGCCGGCTGACCCTGTGTCCCCATCCCGAAAAACAGGCACGAAAGGATCTTAAGGCACATCTCCCCGGTCTCTTTTGAGATATTCACAGGCAGATATATCGGGTACCATTCCACTTTTTGGGTATTGTCGAGCGATTGTTTTCCGACGGACGATGCCCCCACCATAGTCACTTTGTTTTTCGTCATTCTTGCCTTGCCAAACGACCGGCTTTCAGGATTACAGTTCTGTGCTACCATCATTGCCAGCAAAACGGTATCAGCGCTTACCTCGATAATTCCGTAATATTCATTGAATTCGGAAAAAATGGCAGTATCACCCAGGAATCCTTCAATCCGCTGAGTGCTTTCCGATCCCAGTGTATTTTCAGTTTGATAGCCGGTCCATATGTTGAAGCTCTCTTTAGTCTGATCAGTGGTATGCACTTTCACCTGGCGCGTGTAAAGAAAATCACCTTCTCTGGTTTCTCCGTCAGACAATTCAGTCACCAGCGGTCGGGTGATCGTAGTGATGCCACCATCGCCCTTAACGGATCTTTCCTGCATTTCAATCCATCTGAGCCGGATTTTCGTTTTCCTGCCGTCAGGGAACCGCATGGTTCCTTTCTTCTCCATGATTACCTTTTGTTCATAGTACATGTCGATGCCGGTAACCTCGGTGAACAGGGAAGCAAAGATGCCCGAAGCTGTTGGCACGGAGGATTCACTATCCCATCCTGCCCGATAGTCTACCGTGACAAGGGTATCGTTTCCCACTTCCAGGAGGGCAACGAAATTATTAGCATTCTTCCAGGCACCCTTGATCTTTAGCAGTCCACGCTGAGAATCCGGGAAAAGAGTGCGGATAAGTTCTTCCTTTTCTTCCGGTAAACCCACGGTGATTTTTTCATCAGTAGCAGGCAAAGAGCCCAGTGCTTCTTTTACAAGCCTGCCGAAGATGGCGCGGAAGTCTTCCGGAGAAAGCCAGCACCTTGAGGTAAGATAACCGGAGTCATCATAGTATTCCAGTTCATGCGATACCTCGTTTGAAATTACCGTTTTTCCATTCTCCCTTACAATAATACCCATCTTCCAGTACATCGCAAATCCGACAGTAGCCCGGGTAATGAAGGAGAAAATGCCGATTTCGGGTCCTTCTGCGGAGGTTGCAGCAGGCATTTCCGTTTTCTGATTCCCGGTTCCGGCAATGATTCGGTATTCCACTTTTTCAGGAAATGTAACTTCCGGGGCTTGCAGTTTTTTCATCAGTTCCTGGCGGGTGTCGCTGAAAATCGAATCCCGGACGTCATTATAAAGAAAATAGTTCGGGAACCGGGTTTCGTCGGTCCACCGGAGTTCATGTTTTACCAGCAGCACCCTGGCATTCTGTCCGGTGCTGATCTGAAAAAGAAACAGCGCGACTGTAATCAGGATCCCTGTTTTCATATTGTTCCTGTTTGTTGTATTGTTATATGCAAGTTACGCCGGTTTCAGGCCGGAATCAAATTTATTATGACTGCCGTTTTTGTCAGCGTAAACCTTATCAGTGCGTCATATGCGGAAATCATAAATAATATGTAATAAACACAATTTCCCCCCCTTCAGTGAGGCTATTGTCAATTGATGTTTCCCCTCCTCGGTGAGGAGGGGTGCCCTGACAGTATTGTCAGGGCGGGGTGGTCTGTCACACTCAGTTTAGAGAGGGATTACTCGCTTCGCTTATGATCCTCAGCAGAAGGCCCTGCAATACATGAATAACCTTTCAGGTCTTATTTATTTCACCTCCTCCGCTTTTGAAGGCATGCCTTCAACGCGTTGTCGGTAAAATAAATAACCCCGCCGTTGGCGGGGTCATTCATGTGTTGCGGAGAGAGGGGGATTCGAACCCCCGGTACGGTTACCCGTACGGCAGTTTAGCAAACTGCTGGTTTAAGCCTCTCACCCATCGCTCCATTCAACTAAAAGCAAGGTTTCTCAAGGAAGCCTTCCCGCCAACCGGCGGATAGCTTGAGCCTCTCAACCCTCGCTCATCCTGCTTCAGCAGCGGGACAAAAATATATAATCGCTGCATACTTTACAAATATCTTCCCTTTTTCTCCGGACGCGGCCCATGCAGAAAGAAAAGACCGAAAAACATGAAACCTTTCCTCCGATGATCATCGATCAGGGAAAACAATTTCATTATTTTTGAAGATGCTAACCTTACCGGATATGTCGAAGCTTTTTAATACCAAACCGATGTCCCAGCTGATGTCTGAATCAAAATCGGACCAGGGACTGAAAAGAGCGCTCAGCGCAACAAACCTTACAACACTGGGTATCGGTGCAATCATCGGCGCCGGGATATTTGTCCTCACCGGCCAGGCTGCTGCAATGTATGCCGGTCCCGCCATCGTGTTCTCATTCATTATCTCCGGCTTCGCATGTCTCTTTGCAGGACTCTGTTACGCTGAGTTTGCATCAATGATACCTATCGCCGGCAGTGCGTACACATACGCCTATGCCACTCTGGGCGAGTTCATTGCATGGATCATCGGCTGGGATCTCATCCTCGAGTATCTCTTTGCTGCTTCGACAGTTTCCGTAGGCTGGTCAGGCTATGTGGTCAGTTTCCTGAGGGATTTCGGTGTGAATATCCCTGCTCAGCTCACCGCTGCATGGGGCACGGTAATGGTCAATGTTCCGGAGACAGGATGGCAGACCCTTACCTCGCAGCTTGTCACTAATCTTGCAACGCTGGGAATTAATCCCGACACCCTCCCCCATCTAACCGGAGTGATAAATGTTCCGGCCATGGTCATCATCGCCCTCATAACAACCCTCCTGGTTATCGGTATTAAAGAATCCGCCGGGTTTAATAATATAATGGTGATGGTCAAAGTCTTTGTCATCATATTATTTATAGGTATAGGTTTCTTTTTTGTCAACAAGGCAAACTGGCATCCTTTCATACCGGCGAATACCGGCACCTGGGGTCACTTCGGATGGAGCGGCATACTGCGCGGATCGGCGGTTATCTTCTTTGCCTATATCGGGTTCGATGCCGTCTCAACGGCGGCGCAGGAAGCGAAAAACCCGCAGCGCGATATGCCCATTGGCATCCTGGGTTCACTCGGGATCTCCACACTGTTGTATATCCTCGTTGCAATTGTACTTACTGGTATTGTAAGCTACAAGCTGCTTAATGTTGCAGATCCGATTGCAGTTGGTGTTAACGCTATGGGTGAAAAACTTTTCTGGCTCAGGCCCGTGATAAAGATTGCTGCAATTGCAGGATTGAGTTCCGTGATACTCGTAATGATGCTGGGTCAGCCCAGAATTTTCTACTCGATGTCACGCGACGGACTGCTCCCTCCGATTTTTTCTAAAGTGCATCCGAGGTTTAAGACCCCTTATGCCGCCACGATCATTACAGGATCTGTTGCAATGGTGCTTGGCGGTATTCTTCCTATAAATATCCTGGGTGAACTTGTCTCCATTGGCACACTGTTGGCATTCGCCATTGTATGTGCCGGGATTATCGTGTTGAGATACAAGAGGCCGGAGCTTGAGCGTCCGTTCAGAACACCGTGGGTGCCATTGATTCCCTTCCTTGGTGCCTCTGTTTGTCTTCTGCAGATGTTTTCCCTCCCCACAGCAACCTGGCTCAGGCTCATTGTCTGGATGGCAGTAGGTTTAATAATTTATTTCACCTATGGTGTCCATCACAGCAAACTGAGGAACGGCAAAAACCAGTAAAGAACCCTAATAGACAAAAGGACAAAGCCACAAGTTTCTTCCTTGGCTTGTAAGGTCGTTAAGCTGCGCCCTTGCACCCTTGTCAACTTTGTATCTCATGCCATAATCAAAGCCCTCACTACTGCCTATTGCCTATTGCCTATTGCCTTGAACTCCATTCCCATCTGTCCTATGAACAGTTCCCATGTCAGCATAAATCATTGAATAACTATAATTTACAAATAATGGGTCCTACATCATTCTCTTTTGCATCCAATTAGATTAAGCGTAATAATATCTCAATAACGCAATAATTTAGTGGCAAGCAGGGTTATTATATACCTTATATATAACTGTTGCTTTCTAAAAAAGAAGTCTTTATGTACTTTTTTTACCCACTTGTCAAAAATAAAATCCAGATATTAAAATCAACCATATATTTATATCGTGGTAATCTGCCCGATTATAAAAACTGACGTCAGAGAACCCCGATATAACTTAATGTAGAGGAACAGAGAGTTAGAGAGATTTTAAATTGTTGCGGCTTTAAAAAAAAAGAAATTGAAGCCCGTAGCAATTTTTTTGTCTTAACCCGAAAGCGTAGTTTGAATCTAGTCGCCGATTATATTGCCAATTCTTTTGTTTCAGCCCTTCACCGCCTGAAAATGGTTCCCGTCATTGAGGAAGCTGATGCTTATGTTGCGGCATTTGGTTTGTTGTCGGTGGGTGCGGTTTGGGGGCAGATGCGAAATTATTCATAACTCCGGATCTGGTTCTGTAAATCAGCCTGCATGTATCGGAATAGCCAATAAACCCAATTATTTATAATGTTGGATGGATCGTGTTACTGACATCGATGAATGTCAAGCTAATTTCCCGCCTGGAGTTATTGGTACTTTTGATGATCGTGACAATACATACACAATCAGTGGCATACCATCTGGATACGGAACCTTTAATTATACTATTACACCAGTTTGTGCCAGCTCCAAATCTCCATATAGTGGAGCAATAACAGTTTCACCACCTGTGGGAACCCCAACAGCTATCACTATTTCAGCTGGCTCAGAACCGCATGTCAGATAACTGCAACCACTCCTACTACAACATATTCTACTACAGCAACAGACAATTTCGGATTTAACTGGTCACTGAGTGATGCAGCAGCCGGATCTATTGACCCTTCAGGTGTTATGACCTGGGCTGTCGGGTTTGCCGGGACAGTTGACATACAGGTAACTGCAAAAGGTTGTAACGGCCCGTCAGTTCAACGACAAGATCGGTAACAGTTACACCTAATAATACCATTGCTCTCTCTTCTCCTGCTGGCTCTGATGCACAGACCATTTGTTTCAATTCCGCCATTACCAATATAACTTATGCCACCACCGGCGCAACTGGTGCAACAGTAACCGGATTACCTGCCGGTGTGTCAGGCAGTTGGGCATCAATGTTGTAACAATCAGCGGTACACCATCCGCTAGCGGTACTTTCAACTATACAGTTACACTGACTGGCGGTTGCGGTACAACTACTGCTAATGGAACAATAATAGTGTACCCAAGCCTATTACCAGGTTCTATTAACACAGATACTAGATCATTTTGTGTTGGAGGAACAACTAGCAATTGGAGGTACAGTATCACCATATGGACCTGCAACTGGAGGTTCTGGTGATCTATACATATAGCTGGCAAATAGATGAAGGCTGTGATGGTGGCTGGAATATATCCCCGGTGATACAGATGTGGAAAGTTACACTCCAGATCGCTCCGACTTCAACTGGATCTTTCTGTTACCGTAGAAGGGTACATGATAATATATGTAATACAGATGCTTATACGGTGGCAAAACATTTAAAATCTATCCGGATCTGATTTCTCAGACTATTGTTCCATCTCCTATCGATCTAACAATTTGTGAAGGCACAACTGTTTCAGCAACATTTACAGGAGGGTCAGGTGGTTTTCCAGGTGCTTATACAGATTTATATGATTACAGCACAACTAGTGGCTTTGATTGGAATCCTTATACACCAGGGCAGGAGATGTCTTCTACGGGATTATCTGGTGCCAACGTATTCCAGATAAGAACTCGTAGGAGAGCCAATGGCGTTGAGGGTTGCACTTGGGGAGATCCCGTGACAATTTCCTGGACTATCACCGCTCTACCTGATCCCCCGGTTGGAGCTGCAGCTCAAAACTTTTGTGCAATAGCCACTCCTATCTTGGCTGACATCGTAGTAACTGGTACAGCTATTCAATGGTATGCCGCATCTACAGGAGGTTCTCCTTTAGATGCATCAACTCCCCTGGTAACAGGTACACCCTACTATGCATCTCAGACGGTTGAGGATGCGAAAGCGATACACGCCTCGCTGTCACTGTAACAGTTGCCGACCCGGCTGCACCCACAGGCAATACTGCCCAGACATTCTGCGCAATAAATAATCCTACCGTTGCCAGCTTAGCAGTAACCGGAACGATATTATATGGTATGACGCACCTTCAGCAGGTAATGTCTTGCCCACTTCAACTGCCCTGGTAAATGGTACAACTTACTACGTATCACAGACTATAGCCGGTTGCGAAAGCGATACACGTCTCGCTGTCTCTGTAACAATTGTAGTGATCCGCTGCCCCCAACAGGCAATTCTCAGCAAGCATTCTTGCGCAATAAATAATCCTACTGTAGCCAGCATCATAACGGTAACCGGAACGGACGTTATATGGTATGATGCAGCTAACAGCTGGTAATGTGATTGTACTACCAGCAACGGCTCCTGTGGTAAACTGGAACTACTTACTATGCTTCCCAGACTATTGCCGGTTGCGAAAGTGATACCCAACTTGCTGTTCCGTTACTGTAGCTGACCCGCTGCCTCCGACAGCCACCTCTCCGCAAGCATTCTGCGCAATAAGTAACCCTACAATAGCCAGCATCGCAATAACTGCTACCGGTTCCGTCATATGGTATGACGCGGCTACAGCTGGTAATGTCTTGCCCACTTCAACTGCCCTGGTAACTGGTACTACTTACTATGCTTCTCAGACTATTGCCGGTTGCGCAAGCAATACCCGCTCGCTGTCTCCGTAACTGTAGGCTTTGACCCGCTGCCTCCGACAGCTACCTCTCCGCAAGCATTCTGCGCAATAAATAACCCTACAATAGCCAGCATCGCAATAACTGCTACCTGGTACCGTCATATGGTATGACACAGCTTACAGCTGGTAATGTTTTGCTCACTTCAACTGCCCTGGTAACAGGTACTACTTACTATGCATCCCAGACTATTGCCGGTTGTGAAAGCGATACTCGCCTCGCTGTGACTGTATCACTGACCCCTGACAACACAATCACACTGACCTCTGCCAACAACACCCAGACAGTGTGTATCAACACCGCTATCACAAACATAACTTATACAACAACCGGTGCTGCCGGGCGCTACATTCAGCGGATTACCTGCTGGTGTCACAGGCAACTATGCTGCCGGTAACATTTCCATCAGCGGGACACCGTCCGCAAGCGGTACATTCAACTATACGGTTACTCTCACTGGAGGGTGCGGTACGATAACTGCAAACGGTACAATAACTGTTATCCCTGACAACACAATCATACTGACCTCCGCCAACAACACCCAGACGGTGTGTATCAACACCCCTATCACAAACATAACTTATACAACAACCGGTGCTGCCGGCGCTACTTTCGGCGGATTACCTGCTGGTGTCATAGGCAACTATGCTGCCGATAATATTTCCATCAGCGGGACACCATCCGCAAGCGGTACATTCAACTATAGGTTACTCTCACTGGTGGGTGCGGTACGATAACTGCAAACGGTTCAATAACTGTTACCCCTGACAACACAATTACACTGACCTCTGCCAACAACACCCAGACGGTGTGTATCAACACCGCTATCACAAACATAACTTATTCAACAACCGGTGCTGCCCGGCACTACATTCAGCGGATTACCTGCTGAGTGTCATCGGCAACTATGCTGCCGGTAACATTTCCATCAGCGGGACACCTCCCGCAAACGGTACATTCAACTATACGGTTACTCCCACTGGTGGGTGCGGTACTGTAACTGCAAAACGGTTCAATAACTGTTACCCCTGACAACACAATTACACTGACATCAGCAGTCGGATCCGACCAGCAGACCAGGTGTATTAACACAAACATCACCGATATCACCTATGCCATCAATGGCGCTACTGGCGCAACAGTAACCGGGTTACCCGCAGGTGTCACAGGCTCTTGGGCAGCTAATGTCGTAACTATAACAGGTACTCCATTAGCTAGCGGTACATTCAACTATACGGTGTCTCTGACTGGCGGTTGCGGTAACATAGCGGCATCCGGGTCAATAACAGTTAACCCTTTGCCCATTGCTACTATTTCTTATACCAGGATCTCCATACTGCGCTACCCGGAACAGCAACCGTCTCACGTACCGGACAAATAGGTGGAACTTACAGTGCAGCCGCCGGCCTGAACATTAATCCTTCTACCGGTGCAAATAACCTCGCTTCATCTACGCCTGGCGATTATACCGTTACATATACTTTTAGCAACGGTATCTGCCCTAATACCACAACGGCAAATGTAACTGTACTGGCTCTTCCAACTGCTACTATATCTTATCCTGGATCGCCTTACTGCGCAACCGGTACTGCTGCAGTTACACAAACAGGTCAAGGTGGCGGATTTTTTCATCTACTCCCGGATTAATCATAGACCCTCCTACAGGAATAATTGACCTTGCTGCAAGTACTCCCGGACTCTACACAGTGACTTACAGCTTCTCCGATCCATATGGCTGTTCCAATTCTACTACTGCTTCGGTTAGAATTAATGCTTTACCTACTGCTACTATATCTTATCCTGGATCTCCATACTGCGCTACCGGAACAGCAACCGTCTCACGTACAAATAGGTGGAACTTACAGTGCAGCCGCCGGCCTGAACATTAATCCTTCTACCGGTGCCATTAACCTCGCTTCATCTACGCCTGGCGATTATACCGTTACATATACTTTTAGCAACGGTATCTGCCCTAATACCACAACGGCAAATGTAACGATAAGCCCTCTGCCTACTGCTACTATTTCATATGCCGGGTCGCCCTACTGCGCAACCGGTACTGCTGCAGTTACACAAACAGGTCAAGGTGGCGGATCATATTCATCTACTCCCGGATTAATCATAGACCCTCCTACAGGAATAATTGACCTTGCTGCAAGTACTACCGGACTCTACACAGTGACTTACAGCTTCTCCGATGCATATGGCTGTTCCAATTCTACTACTGCTTCGGTTAGAATTAATGCTTTACCTACTGCTACTATATCTTATCCTGGATCTCCATACTGCGCTACCGGAACAGCAACCGTCTCACGTACCGGACAAATAGGTGGAACTTACAGTGCAGCCGCCGGCCTGAACATTAATCCTTCTACCGGTGCCATTAACCTCGCTTCATCTACGCCTGGCGATTATACCGTTACATATACTTTTAGCAACGGTATCTGCCCTAATACCACAACGGCAAATGTAACTGTACTGGCTCTTCCAACTGCTACTATATCTTATCCTGGATCGCCTTACTGCGCAACCGGTACTGCTGCAGTTACACAAACAGGTCAAGGTGGCGGATTATTTTCATCTCTGGTGACGTCAGCCTTTATTACAGGCGATAATTGACCTTATCCAGTACTCCGGATTGTCCACAGTGACTTACAGCTTCTCCGATGCATATGGCTGTTCCAATTCTACTACTGCTTCGGTTAGAATTAATGCTTTACCTACTGCTACTATATCTTATCCTGGATCTCCATACTGCGCTACCGGAACAGCAACCGTCTCACGTACCGGACAAATAGGTGGAACTTACAGTGCAGCCGCCGGCCTGAACATTAATCCTTCTACCGGTGCCATTAACCTCGCTTCATCTACGCCTGGCGATTATACCGTTACATATACTTTTAGCAACGGTATCTGCCCTAATACCACAACGGCAAATGTAACTGTACTGGCTCTTCCAACTGCTACTATATCTTATCCTGGATCGCCTTATTGCGCAACCGGTACTGCTGCAGTTACACAAACAGGTCAAGGTGGCGGATTATTTTCATCTACTCCCGGATTAATCATAGACCCTCCTACAGGAATAATTGACCTTGCTGCAGATTATTCCGGACTCTACACAGTGACTTACAGCTTCTCCGATCCATATGGCTGTTCCAATTCTACTACTGCTTCGGTTAGAATTAATGCTTTACCTACTGCTACTATATCTTATCCTGGATCTCCATACTGCGCTACCGGAACAGCAACCGTCTCACGTACCGGACAAATAGGTGGAACTTACAGTGCAGCCGCCGGCCTGAACATTAATCCTTCTACCGGTGCCATTAACCTCGCTTCATCTACGCCTGGCGATTATACCGTTACATATACTTTTAGCAACGGTATCTGCCCTAATACCACAACGGCAAATGTAACGATAAGCCCTCTGCCTACTGCTACTATTTCATATGCCGGGTCGCCCTACTGTACTTCTCATACTTTGCCTCAAGCAGTAATAATAACCGGCACCGGTCCATACACTGGTGGAGACTATTCAGCTTCTCCTTCCGGTTTGAACATTGATGCCTTGACCGGAGACATTACTGGCTCCAGTACTACAGGAACCTATACCGTAACATACACCATTCCTTCATCAGGTGGGTGCAATGAAATCCCTGTTACAACAATCGTTACTATCACTCCCCTTCCGACAGCTTCCATTAGTTATGCAGGTGCACCTTTCTGTACTTCTGTCAATACACCGCAGAATGTTACATTAACAGGGACCGGAAACTATACAAACGGCACCTTCACATCATCACCCACAGGCTTAACAATCAACTCATCAACCGGAGCTATAACACCCAGCGTCAGCACTCCCAGAACTTATACCGTAACCTATCCCATTCCAGCATCAGGGGGATGCGCTGCTGTAACTGCCTCAACTACCGTAACTATTACAGCCTTACCTGCCGCTACCATAAGTTATATAGGCACACCTTTTTGTACTTCACTGTCATCGCCACAAACTGTGATATTAACTGGAACTGGCGCCTACATGGGTGGTACTTTCACGGCTTCACCAGTTGGTTTAACAATCGATGCAGTTACCGGCTCTGTTCCCCCAGTACCAGTACTGCAGGGACATATACTGTTACTTATACAATTCCTGCTTCAGGAGGTTGTGCAGCTGATGCGGTATCGACAACATTGACAATAACTGCTTTACCTACTGCATCTATCAGTTACATGGGAGCGCCATTCTGCACTTCTATTACTGCATTGCAGGATGTTATTTTAACTGGAACCGGAGGTTACATCGGTGGTACCTTCACAGCATCACCCTCTGGAATAACAATAAATTCCTCCACCGGAGCGATTACACCCAGCACCAGCACACCAAGAACTTATAACATAACCTATACCGTACCAGCATCAGGGGGATGTGCTGCTGTAATTGCTACAACTACGGTTACTATTACAGCTGTGCCTACGGCTGCAATCAGTTATACAGGTACACCTTTTTGCACTTCATCCCCACCACAAGCTGCCTCACTAACAGGAACCGGCGCATACACAGGTGGCATTTTCACAGCTTCGCCAACTGGTTTAACAATCAATTCAGTTACCGGCTCTGTTACCCCAGGTACCAGTACTGCTGGGACATATACTATTACTTATACAATTCCTGCTTCAGGAGGCTGTGTTGCAATTCCAGTGACAACTCCTGTGACAATCACTGAATTGCCTGCTGCAGTGATAAGCTATTCAGGCAATCCATTCTGCAAGAATTCAACTCTACAAGTAGTTACCCTTTCCGGGACCGGGGCTTATCAAAATGGAAATTTTACTGCTTTCCCGGCCGGACTTTCATTAAATGCATCAACCGGTGAAATCAATCCAAGCGTCAGCACTCATGAACAATAATTACATATACTACCCCTGCATCAGGTGGATGTGCATCCATAATAGCAACCTCAACAATTATCTTCAGGCCAGAGTTTGTACAGCCTGAAATCTGTTGCAGTCAGTTTTTTTGCAAATCAAATGATCCCAATCCGCTGACAATCACCACACCAATAACAGGATATGGAAATAATGTATCTTATCAATGGCAAAGAAGCTATTATTATTTTGATCCGGGAGCGTTTTGGATTTGGTCAAGTTGGGTTGACATACCTGGTGCCAATTTGCCTACATATAATCCACTCCAGGAAACATTAAGGCATCAATATAGATAATAAGTAGTGAACTGATGTTGGTTGTACAGGACTAACATTTACCAGTGATTGGCAGAGAAATTGCATTGGGTGAATCCTTCTCAAATACCTTCAGTCAGTCGACAAGTCCTGAAGGGCCCTTTTGCACTGAAGCAGATTTGATATATCATTTAAGTCCGCAAGTTTGCCTTCACTGCTTGATCGTAGAATTCTATATAGCTGGACAGTTGATCTTCAGTACTTAAGCACTGCGGCAGTACCTCCGTTGGTGAACAGGATCCAAATGATCAGTTTATCTGGATGGCTGATATTCCATTTATTGCCCATAACAATACCGGAAACAATGTAACAACGGCCATTACTATTTATCCCACTGTTTATGAAGCTAGTGGCAGTAGTTTGTAATTTATCTCCTGAGACTTATGAGATAACCATCTTCCCGTTTCAGATATTTTGTCCCAATGATATTATTACTAATATTGAAAATAGTAGTAATGCAATATATCCGTACCACCAACCCCCAACTTTCGCTGATTGTGAATATGAAACAATTAGGTGGGAAATGAGCGGTGCGACTGAAGGAACCAGTGATGGATTTGTAGGGAAGATGATTTCAACAGAGGATTAACCATTGTTACATACACTGCAATCATGGTGAAGGGCAGAAGCTACATGTTCATTTAATGTCAATGTTTTAGACTTACAGCCACCTATAATCGATTGTCCGTAATATAATCGTAAATACCGATCCTGAAGAATGTTCGGCTATTGTTAATTACAATCTTCCTGAAGTCATTGAAAACTGCGGCGATTATACTATTACACAAACGGCAGGGCTACCCTCAGGCGCAAATTTCCTTTAGGAGAAACCACTAATACCTACCTGGCCAACCCCAACGCATCCGGAAAATTTCTGTAGAATGTTCATTGACTGTAACAGTATTGATGAACCCTCCCCTAATAACCTGTCCCGGGACAATAACTGTTTCATGTCACTATTTGGTGACTGCTCCTGCAACAGATTATACTTCATTTGTTTCAGCAGGTGGGGTTGCCAGCGACAACTGTACTTCAATAACAGTGACCTGGGTAAGTGATGTAATAAACAACCAGACATGTGCAAACAGATATACCATCGCAAGAACTTACAGAGCTACTGATGGTGCCGGGAATACTGCGAACTGTGAACAGATAATTACAGTACTTGACCAGACAGCTCCTGTTATCCAGACTGTTGCCAGAGCGCTTGACATAATCTTGAATGCAGTGATGCTGCAGCCATAGCAGCAGCACTAACACAAGTACCAAGAGCAACTGATAACTGCA
>CAWJQH010000006.1:0-305889 GCA_963844935.1 uncultured Bacteroidales bacterium
AACCATGAGTTCAACTTAGAAGATTCCTTTGTTTGCATACCTGGTCACTGTGAATTTCTAATTAAAATATGAGGCATCTGAAACTTCCGATAGAATACAGATTGTTTGTTTTTCAATATATGAGGATAGCTCGTTACCGTTTTTGGAGCTCTCTGTGGAGTATGAAATAAAAGATGATATCGGTTGCGTCATGATTTCTGCCTTTATTTTAGACTGATTCATCTTCAGAAAGAACTAAGATCCTCAGATAGAGGGTGATTTGATACTCAAAATTAGACCTATTACAACCTAAAGTCAAATTTATTTTCATTATAAAACCTCAGTCTATTGCCTAGATGTATAGAAACAGATTTCACCTGCGATTTTAGTGATGCAACTATCAGGATAGGGCTATATGCCCGTTTTATCAGGGATTAAGTGAAGCACAAAATAAGTGTAAAGATTTAGTTATAAGATAGTTTCTAAACTGTTGCAACTTTTGTCCGTTCGGAGTACCCAGAGGCACAAGAGGTCGATTTTGACCTCTTGTTTCTTTTTATGACATCCTGAAATCCTCTCCAGATGATGAAATGAGAAATACCCAATTTCACTGGTTCAGGGGTGCAACTTTTAAATTCTGAAAATCAGGTTTTTTGTCAGAGTTGCAATCAGAAATCCTATTCTATGCTCATTTATATGCAGTTTGCGGTATTGATACCTTTAACGTACAACCGCCTGAAGACTGGTTAACTCCCCAATAAGCATCTACAGACTGAGTTTTCACATTTTATTTAAAAGATTTTCCGGTGTGTAATTCCCAATGTCAGGGATTAAAAAATTGCGCCTGAGCACGTTAATATTAAAAATATGTTTTATGTTTGCCTACGGTGTGAAAGATTCTTTACCTTAAGGGGATCAAATTTGTTTTTGTTTTAAACCTGAAGAAAATGCTTAACCTAACTTCAAAGTCAGATTGTGCTTTTGATGTAAATAAAAAATTATTCCTTACATATTTAGTCAAAAACGGAGGTCCTGAACCACGCGATTATGAAGAATTTGTATTCATTGTCAATACTTTGGATGAAAAAAATCTGAATGAGTTCAGGGAAGTAATAAACCCAATACTTAACGTCAATACTCTGATTGGCAGGAGTTACACAAAACCATTTGGATATCCGGGAGATTTTTATTTAATCGATCATATTTATTCTAACCATGTTAACGGAGATAAAAAATATCGTAACTGGGATATTTTTTATCAGGATCAGGCCGGAACAACGGCTGTCAGAAACCGTAAAGATTATTTCCTTAATCAATGCCTAAATCTTGCTCTTAAAAAACATGGTGAAAAAAGGGTTCTGATACTCGGTTCAGGACCGGCAACTGATGTAAATGAATTTCTAAACATGTACACCGGAAACGATATCAGTTTTGACCTGGTGGATTATGACCAGAATGCTATTGATTATTCGTCAGCAAAGAACGAAAAATTTGAAAAACTGATTTCCTATCACAAAGTCAATGTTTTAAGGTTTGAGCCTTATATGAGGTATGACCTTATCTGGAGTGCCGGATTATTTGATTATTTCAAAGAGAAGCACTTTGTTTACCTGCTAAAAAAATACATTAATTATGTAGCAGAAGGAGGTGAACTTGTAATTGGCAATTTCAGCACTGAAAATCCATCACAAATCCTTATGGAGGTCGTATCTGAATGGTACCTTAACTACAGAAGCAGAGAGGATCTGTTAAAGATTGCCGGAGAAGCAGGCCTCCTGAACAGGAAAGTTTTTGTTGATGCCGAAGACCTTGGTGTAAATCTTTTCCTTAATATTCAGTGAAACTGAAAATAAGTTTTTGTCTAAACAGCAATCCAACTTAATTCAATCGTTACTCTGCAAAGGGTAAAAATGCTGTTATCCCATATTTTTAAGAGCAGTTGATAAAATCTAATGCCCACTTCTGACGTTTATCAATAAATCGATAGTCAGAAAGGATGAATATTTTCAAAAATACGCTGATTAATTTATTGGGATTGGGTCGGGAAAGCTCTGAATCAATGACTTTTAACAAAATAAACCTTTCATTTACAGGATATTTGTCGAATTATGAATTTGAATTCCTTAATGACTACTACGTCAAGGCTTTGAACCCATTCAGGTTTTCTCTGATCCTGGCGATGATCTTTTATGGTGGGTTTGCACTTCTTGATGCCGCCACGGTACCGGAACTGAAAGAAATATTCTGGCTTATAAGGTTCGCTGTTGTATTACCGGTTTTGTTATCAGTATTTGCATTTACATATTTCAAATCGTTCAGGAAATATATGCAATTGTCGATAGCAGGCGTCATGTTTATTACCGGATTCGGAATTATAGTAATGATAATTCTTGGTGCCAGGATATCTAACTACTCATATTATGCCGGCCTTATACTGATCTTCATTTTTGGATATACATTTGCTAAAGCGCGGTTTATTTATGCATCATTAGCGGGCTGGCTGATTGTTATTGCTTATGAGATCTCAGCTATATGGATCTCAGACACTCCTTTCACAATAATGGTAAATAACAATTTCTTCTTTATCAGTTCAAATATTATCGGAATGCTCACAGGGTATTCCCTGGAACTATCCTCCCGCAGGGATTTTTATATGAGAAAACTCCTTGAACTGGAACAGGACAAAGTCAAAGCAGTCAACAGCACCCTGGAAAAAAGAGTAATTGACAGGACACGACAACTGACAGATACCAATTTAAAACTGAAGAAAGAGATTGAGGTTCGCAAAAGATCCGAAAAGCAGAGAAGCGAACTGGAAACTCAGCTTTATCAACTCAAAAAAATTGAGACTATCGGAACGCTGGCAGGGGGTATAGCTCATGACTTTAATAATATTCTGACACCGATCCTGGGTTACACAGATATGGCCCTGGAAGAAATTACTGAGGATAGCACATTGCGATTCGATTTGGAACAGATAAATAATGCAGCTCATAAGAGGAAAAGACCTTGTCCAGCAAATCCTGACATTCAGCCGGGAAGTGAACGTGGAGAAGAAGCCTGTTAAACTGGACCAGGTAGTGGTCGAAGTAATAAACCTTATCAAGGCATCCCTCCCTCATGCAATTGAGATAAGGAAAAGTATTGATTCGGGAATAGGGATAATTCTTGCAGATCCAGTTCATATACACCAGATTATCATGAATTTATGTACTAATGCCATCCATGCGATGAAAAATAGGGGAGGCATCCTTGACATAAAGGTCGATAGTGTACTGGTAGATCAGAAAACAACGAAGGAAATTAACAATCTTAAAATTGGGATTTATGTAAGAATCAGACTATCAGATACTGGTCATGGAATGGACAGAAGAACAAAGGAAAGGATTTTTGAACCATTCTTTACCAGTAAAGAAGTGGGTTCAGGAACAGGACTAGGTCTTTCTGTTGTCCATGGTATAGTCAGCAATTATAATGGGGCAATAACTGTGGAAAGCACTCCGGGGAAAGGTACATTATTCACTGTTTTTCTTCCATACAACACTTCAGATCCCGTAAATGAAATCAAATCTTCGGATCAGCTTCCAAGGGGAGTCGAACACATCCTGTTTGTCGACGATGAACTGGACATAACTTTTATGGGCAAAAAGATGCTGGAAAATCTCGGATACAAAGTCACTACCAAGAATAACAGTAGTGAAGCATTTGAGGAGTTTAAAAGAAACCCCGGGAAATATTCATTACTCGTAACAGATCAGACAATGCCCAAAATGCTGGGAACCGAACTTGCCGGGAAAATGAGGAAAATAAATCCGGACCTGAAAGTCATTATAATAACCGGATACATCGACAAATTATCTGATGCGACAAAGTCAAAAACCGGTTCTTATGAAATAATCCTGAAACCTATCAAACTGAACGAGTTCAGCAAGGTTATCAGAAAAGTCCTGGATGAAAACTAATCAACTTTAGCAATGGCGAAAATTTTGATAATAGATGATGATCCTTCGATCCTGACAATGCTTAAAAGGATGCTTGAAAAAGCCGGATACGAAGTTGATATTGCCAGCAACGGCAGTGAAGGTTTGGAAAAAATTGAATGCTGTCCCCCGGATCTCTTGGTAACTGATATTGTGATGCCTGAAAAAGAAGGTCTTGAACTGATATTCTACCTGAGAAGAAAGAATCCAGGATTAAAGATCGTAGCAATTTCAGGTGGTGGCAGATTTAATTATGAGGGATATCTCACCAGTGCAAAACTTCTGGGGGCTGATCTGACCTTTCAGAAGCCGTTAGTTCACAAAGAATTTATACAGGCTATATCTGACCTTATTAATACTAAAATATAGCGGCTTTTTTCACCTTTCATCACCGGAGGAATTACCGGATTATTTAACGGGCAATTTATTCAACTCATCAGTTGAAAATCCGGGGAGGATCATTCAGATTATACCGAGTAAATCATAAGATGCCACTTCAGTAGGTTGCAACTTCTGTCCGTTCGGGGTACCCAGAGGCACAAGAGGTCAAAATCGACCTCTTGTTTTTTTTCTGACCTCCTCAAAACTCTGCTTTTATTAACTTTAGGCACTGATTTGTTATGATTTATTATATCATTAAATTATTGTAAAATGGGAAAAATTAGTGAAAAACTGGTTCTCATTACTGGTGCATCAAGTGGAATTGGTGCTGAAACTGCAAAAGTGATAAGTAGTAAAAAAGCAACAGTAATCTTATTAGCCCGAAACCCTGAAAAACTGGAACAAGTTGCAGCCCAAATTAAACAACAAGGGGGCAAGTCATATTATTATCCTGTAGATTTATCCAATAGTGAGCAGGTTGAATCGATAACACAAAGAATTAAAAAGGAAGTCGGCATTCCAGATATAATTATAAACAATGCAGGGGCCGGCCGATGGCTGACTATCGAAGAAACGTCGGCTGAAGAGTTGAAAGAAATGATTGCGTTACCATATCTGGCAGCATTTTATATTACAAAATCTTTTATTACCGAAATGAAAATGCGTGGTACGGGACATATCATCAATCTCACTTCAGATGCATCTTTTTTACCTAAAGGGATGGCACTGGGATATTCTGCAGCACGATATGCCTTACGTGGATTTTCAGAAGGTTTAAGAGGTTATCTTCTTGAATCAGGGATTAATGTGTCATTAGCCGTATTTGGAAAAGTTGAGAGCAGTTATTGGGAAAATAATCCTGGTAGTGAGAAAAGAATTCCAAAATCAACACCATTTATGCCAACATTGACTACCAATCAGGTTGCAAAATACCTAGTCGAAATGATTGAAAAGAATAAACGGATTCTGATTAAACCGGGAATTTTCAAGACTCTTTTCTGGTCATTCCGTCATTGGCCTGATCAGCTAGCAGAACGTATGAATAAAACAATTTAAATTCAGAAGGTTGCTATTTTTAAATTTTGAAAATCGGATTTTTGTCAGAGTGCAACCAGGATAATACCTCAAAATAATCAAAATAATGAAAATAGTAGTATTTGGAGCAAGCGGTAAAACAGGCTCATTGTTGGTAGATGAAGCATTAACATCAGGTCATTACGTAGTAGCTTATGTTCGCAAACCTGAATCTGTTAAATCAGATCATCCCAATTTAAAAGTTGTTGCAGGGTATCTGAATGAAAAGGACAAACTTAAATCAGTCATTTCCGGTTCGGATGGATGTATTTCAACTCTCGGTGGAGCATCTCTGACAAAACACAGTCGCGAAATTATTGAGGGAATAGATAATATCGTCACCATTATGGAAGAAGAAAAAGTAAAGCGCTTTATTTATTTATCGAGTTTCGGTGCCGGCGATAGTCGCAAATATATGCCTCAGCCTTTCCGGTTTCTTATTGCTGATGTAATGCTTCATGTACCTTTAGCAGACCACAATACCAACGAAAGCCATATTACTAAAAGTCAACTTAATTGGACAATAGTTCGCCCCGGAGGATTAACCAATGGTGCTAAAACTGACAATATGAAACATGGTTGTGAAATGACAAAAATTAAAGGCAGTATAAGTATCTCACGGGCAAATGTGGCAGCTTTTCTTCTTGATCAGGTAAGCAATAATGACTACTCGAATAAGAGTGTTTGGTTATATGAATAATATTGACTATCAGCACAGCATACCTGAAAGTTTTCAATCCAGACTTGTACAAATGGCTATGGGTTTGTTTGGAATGAAACAAAAAACGGAAAGAATAATGATAACAAACGGTTTTGCAAAAGAACCTGCAAAGATCCCTGGTTCATTATTGAAGCGCTTTAATATTCAGGAGGCTGAACAAGACACCCGTAAGATTTGGACAATTTCTCCTGTTGATAGTAAATCTGACCTGATAATTTTATATTTCCATGGCGGTGCATATATGAGTAGTCTCATCCAAGAACACTGGAGTCTTATGGAGAAATTAATCAGTAAGTCTGGTGCGACAATGGTTGTTCCTGACTATCCATTAGCACCTGAAGCCAACTGCGAAGCTACATATGATTTTATTGAAGGATTATTTAGGAGATTGATAACTGAATATCCTGCCAAACGCATTGTTTTTATGGGTGATTCCGCAGGTGGTGGATTAGCATTAGGATTTACACAGCAATTAAGAGATGAAAATAAAAAGCTGCCTGAGCAGATAATCATTTTTTCTCCCTGGTTAGATGTCACAATGTCCAATCCACTATTAGAGATATTAGATAAAAAGGATAATATTTTAAGCATTAATGGTCTTAAAAATGCCGGACAGATGTATGCTGCAGACCTGGATTTGAAAGATTTTCGGGTGAGCCCTGTTTACGGAGCCTTAACCGGGTTGTGCAGGATATCTCTTTTCACAGGGACAAGAGACATATTAAATGCAGATGCTCAAAAATTTAAACAGCGAATGAAAGAACAGAAGATAAGCTTTAATTATTTTGAGTATCCTGATATGTTCCATGATTGGGTGATAATTACGAGTTTAAAGGAATCACTGGATGTTATTGACAAAGTGGATAAACTTGTAAATGATTATGTATAGAAGAGACCGGTAACGCAACATAGCCGATGGAAGCTTTTTCAGCATATAATCTTCACTGTGATCATGTTGTAATAAATCCAACAGCTGACTTGCTAAAAGTGCTTCTTAAGATCACTTACTGATCTGATCGGATAAATATTATTATATTTTTCAATAACAGGTTCGTATGCTTAAGGTTTGTTTGCGCTAGACAAAAAGGATTTATTTTCAGATTGCAACTTTTGTCCGTTCGGGGTACCAAACGGCACAAGAGGTCAAAATCGACCTCTTGTTTCTTTTTATGACATTCTAAAACCCCCACCAGATGATGAAATGAGAAAAACCGATTTTCACTGGTTCAGGGTTGCAACTTTTAAATTTTGAAAATTGCTTTTTTTGGGAGAGTTGCAACTATGATGTTGTCAATGACCAATCGTGTAGCTTACAAGAGCCGGAAGCCATGACAACTTCTGGCCGGTTTGAAGTTCAAAATTATAAACCACATGATGACAGATATTTACAACCGGCGGGAGGTGGTCAGTGAACTCCGGCGGAGAGTGGTCCGGATCACCGGCTTATGCAGTCAATGTCCATAAAAAACAGATCAAATAAAGAAGAATTTAGCTGATTCATTAAATCAGATCATTCCGATAAATTCGAGTTCATAAATAACCTCTCCTATTGATGACTTCCCGGTTTTTTTTAGAATATTTCTTCGATGGGTGTAAACAGTGTATGGACTAATGAAAAGCTCAAGACCGATTTCTTTTGAATTCATGCCCTTTTGAATAGACCTGATAACCTTTATTTCAGTGTCAGAAAGATTGGAGCCTATTCGCAGAAGTTCTTCATCAGGATACCTGAAATAGCTTAAGTCAATGCCTGTATACCAGTGGAATTGCCTCTTAGGAATAAATTCTGACAAACTTTCAATCAAGGTATGTATCTGTAAAATGTAAACCGTATTAACAGGAGAACTACTATAAAATAAGTAACACTGGACTAGAATAGGTAGATATTTTCCACTTTTAGCCTTCACCATGAAATTGGCTGAAAAAAGTATATGGCCAGACTTCTTCATGAATAATTTCTGGCCCAATTCTATAATGTTAACTCTTGCCCGGCTTCGCCTTTGGATTTCAGAAGGATGTGTATTAATAAGATTATAAGAGAGATCAAATTTCTCAGGTTCAATGCCATAAATATCGAGAATTTGAGGACTTGTATAGAGTATCTGAAGTCTTAGGATATCGCCAACATAAAAAAACTGCCTTCTTTTATCCAATACCCTGTTAAACCGAACCATAAAGTGATCCTGATTTTTAATTCCCGTGAAATCTTTCACAGAGTAATTCTTTATGAATTCGAAAAAAATGTTATAATCAGGGTTTATAAACATTAAAGGCCTTCCTTAGCTTTGATACAAAATTAATTAACCCGGATTAATATACCTAATCTTAGGTAGTTTATTGACAAAGCTTAGGTTTATAATAATAGTATCTTCGCCAGAATTACTGGCTTTTAATTACCCGGGTTAAAATTAATTATCCTTTATAAAAAGATAAAAATGATGAAAAAATCGAACATCTTTAAGAGTGCCCTTTGTTGTATGGTACTTATTGCAGCATTTCCTGTATTTGCTCAGCAAGTCGGAACAAACAAAGTGCAGGACGAAAAAACCGTTCCTGTAACCTGGGAGACCTTTGTAAAGGCAGAAACTCACCGAACATTGAATAACTACACCAAAATGGGAGCGTTCGGCAAGTTCTTCCACCTTCGTGCTGTAACACCGATCGACAAGCAGGATGTAGTCCGTATGAACAGGGATACCCGTTATTCTATGGGAATTTTTGATTTAAATACTCCGCTAACCGTTACTCTGCCAGATGCCGGAGACAGGTATATAGCCATGCAGGTAATTAATGAAGAGGAATATACCAAATCAGTACTTTACACTCCGGGTCCCCATACTTTTACCAAAGAGAGTGTTGGTTCACGGTACGTTTGTTTGATTGCCCGGATCCTGGTCAATAGTGAAGATGAAAAAGACAATCAAATTGTTACCGCACTGCAAGACAAAATCGTTGCTTCCCAGGCTTCAATCGGATCGTTTGAAATCCCCAACTGGGATCAAGCCTCGCTTGACAAATTGAGAGATGCTTTGAAAGTGGTGGCATCTACCCTTACCGATACCAAACTTTGTTTTGGAGATGTGGATGAAGTAAACCCAATTGCACATTTATTAGGAGCTGCTGCCGGCTGGGGAGGGAATCCCCCGAGTGCCGCCCTCTATTTGAATGTGGTACCTGAAATTAACGATGGTCAAACACCTTATACCTTAACAGTCAAAGATGTTCCGGTCGATGGTTTCTGGTCAATCAGCCTGTATAACAAGGATGGATTTTTTGAAAAGAATCCTTATAATGCCTATTCTATAAACAATTTCTCTGCAAAAAAAGAGAAAGACGGCAGCATAGTCATTCATTTTGGAGGAGATCCAAAGCAACAAAATTTCTTGCCAATTACCGATGGGTGGAATTATATGGTCAGACTATACAGAGCTAAAAGCGAGGTTCTTGATGGCTCCTGGGTGTTTCCAAGTTCTGAAAAAGTTAAATAGTAATAATACAGTAACAAATTAAAATCATGAAAAAAATAACAGTATTTTGTATGGCAATAGGTATTGCATTAACCTTTGCCTCATGCGGTAATAGGTCTGTTAAATCAGACAGCCAAAATGAGTCAAAAGATTCAACGGTCGCAGTAAATATTCTGAATGATGGTGCGAACGCTAAGGCCGGGCGTGTAGAAAATATGCATATGGTGCGGTTCATGGAGATTTTTCTCGCGTTTCCTGATCCTGAGACCGGGAAGCTGGTCGCAGCATGTTACAACACAATGTTCACTCCCGATGGCATTCCCGCTTCAAAAAACACCGCTCCACAGGAACTGGTCGAAGGCATCGACTTCGACAAGATGAAGCAGGAATATGGCGTTAAAGGTGCATCGCTGAACGGACCGAAAATATGGACGCCCGATTGGGCCGATCTTGAAAGGGGTGTGGTGAGGGACTTTAACGGCATAAAGGCCGCATGGGTCGCCCAATTGATTATGGATAAAGACGCCGGCGTATCAGAAACCACTCCCTACAAGCCCACGACTATCTTACGGAATAGCTCGTTGGGATGGAAAAAGGGGACAACTGTTTTGCTCCTTGATGATGCTGAAGGAAACACCTGGATCTTGAAGGGATTTCAGTTGGGCCTCAAACCGCAATATACATACGAGCAATTTGTTGCTGCAGGACAAAGTAACTTTAAAAATCTCCCGGAGGGATGGAAGTTCAGGGTCAAAACATTGGACAAGGATTTAAACGAATCACCTGAAAATGGTGTGGCAACGATCATGGCGGATGAGTTTTTTAATGTTTATGACAAGACCGGACCGGGAATGAGCGACTACAAGCCATGATCCCGATTGAAGAGTTGCTGCAGGTATGGTAGATTCCAAAGGCAATCCATAACCAAACACTTTTCAATAATCAAATCATAAGTAATTCTGGAAGTATAGTTTAAAAGAAGTAATTACCTTAATTGAAAAAACCAATGAAAAGAACTTTAACATTCGCCATGCTTTCGATTTTCCTGACCTCTTTGACAATGGCCCAGGAATCCCCGGAGGCATTAGCCAAGGCAGCGCAAAATCCTATTGCCAATATGATCAGCGTGCCTTTCCTGAATAGCACCAATTTTGGCTTAGGCCCTGATAATGACCGGACCGCAAATCTGTTAAACATACAACCTGTTATCCCTTTGTTTAATGGAAGGCTGATCACCCGGACAATATTTGCAATTCCAACAAACCCGGTCTATACTGAGGAAAGTGGCACTAAAACCGGCTTTGGTGATATACTGTTCAGCGCTTTCTACGCGCCAAAATCCAAGGGATTAACCTGGGGGGTCGGACCAGCAATTTCTTTCCCCACAGGCGGAGAAAATTTTGGTACAGGGAAATGGGCTGCAGGGCCCTCTCTGGTTGCACTCGCCATGCCAGGCAAATGGGTTGTTGGAGGTGTGATAAATAACGTCTGGTCTTTTGCCGGAGATGAAGACAGGTCAGATGTCAACTTCATGACCTTTCAGCCATTTTTCAATTACAATTTCCCCAAATTTTATCTCACCTATGCGCCAATAATTTCAGCTAACTGGAAAGCGGATGGTGATAACAGGTGGACAGTTCCGCTTGGTTTGGGTGCCGGCAAACTTGTAAAATTAGGAGGTAAGCTTCCTGTGAATCTGAATGCCAACTATTTCTACAATGTTATTTCTCCCTCTTACGGCCCCACTTGGCAAATAAGAGTGCTGGCTGCGGTATTGTTACCAACAAGTATGTTTAAGTAAAGAGATGTTGTGGAACAGAATGCTGATGGAGAGAAGAAGCAGTTCTTAATGGACGAGTAAGAAATTAAGGGGGTCAACCGGCTGTTCCAGCCGCCGGGATTAGGCTGGTTGCAACTTTTGCCCGTTCGGGGTACCCAGAGGCACAAGAGGTCAAAATCGACCTCTTGTTTCTTTTTATGACATTCTGAAACCCTCACTAATTCAAAGGATGAGATGTATAGTAATTTTCAGGGAGCGGGTTGCAACTTTTAAATTCTGAAAATGGGATTTTTTGTCAGAGTTGCAACCAATGCTCCTCTTTCGTACAATTCTTTATTGAATTTATACAAAATACCTCTCTTACCTCGAACATTTGCTTTTGGGACGCTTTTATGTGATTATGCTATAAGTAATTATTGAGCCAAGGAACGAGAAGCAAATCCATTCACTTATGAATAGAACCAGTATTGTTGATACTTTATCAGTCGCAAACGACAGTCATGTCATAAGCAAATATCCAGTGGACATCACCTTCGTAAGAAAACATATCCGGGCAGTTGTCAATAACAGTTGCCATAAATTTTGCCTCAGCAGTCAACCTGGTGCCATCGAACCTGCCTTTAAAACAGAGCGTGCCCTGATTGATTCCGGGTCCCCAGAGATCTGTCACGCATCCGTGGCTTTTTATTACATCAGTGATGTAGAATGGTGTCCCGTCAGGAAAGGTAAAAAGCGGTGCCGGGAACTGGAACCTGAGTTCTCCGGAGGCTGATATCTCCCCGTAATATTCCATTGCATTCCCGCCTTCGCGTGTTTCCTGCATTGAAAACCTGAAATCCCTGCCTCCAAGGAATTCAATTTCACCAATATTTTCATTACTGACATCCTGTAATAAAATACCATTAGTAACCGCCCATGTTTTGTAAAGAGCAGCTCCCTCCAGCTGGAAAATTGTTCCTGCAGCAAATTCCACAGTTGCAGATTTTTCAACAGCTATGTTGCTGTCCTCATAGAGCGGATCTGATTTGGAGCATGCCATCATCAGGAGGACGGCACATGCTAACGATAAAATCTTTACTGTTGTTTTCATAACGTTTTGTATTTTAGTGATTAAACATTGTATACAAGTTCGTCTGAAAAATGCATCCGGCCTATCAATTTTAAATCAATCCCTTTAGATTTTGAAGATTATTTATAAAATCAGGTCTGATAAAAGAAAAATGAGAAAAATGCTTAGTTCAAAGATGAAATTTGTCTCTGAACTTCACCGATATGCTGAAGAAGAGTGTGGTCATATTCAGGTCTTGATTCCCAGCTTTTATTGAGAATTTCAAGTGCTTCATCGTATCTGCCCGATTTGGCCAGTCCCCATCCGAGAGTGTGCATCAAAAAGTGATCATCTGGCCTGATTTTCAATCCTTCCGTTGCAAGCTTCAGGCCTTCACTGACATTCAGTTCTTTGTCAATCAAAAAGTAAGCAAGTTTGTTGAGTATTACTGGATCATCAGGATCAAGGGAATAAGCTTCTCTTAGATATTTTTCAGCTTTCTCAATATTACCTGATTCAATGTACAGTGAGGCAATGTCTGAAAGAATTTCTGAAGCCGGCATGGATCTTCCATGCATTTCGGATCTGTATTCCTCCACATACCGGTTCCCCCTGATTGTATCTCTCTCAGCATATGCAAGGATGGCACGGTTTCTCCAGAGGATCCATGAGTCTTCAGGAAAGGTCCTGGCTGCAAGTTTTATCAGCCTCTTTTCTTTTTTATATTGACCTGTCTGATGAAAAGCGTCTATCAGGGTTGTATAGTTATTAATCATCATTGGCCTGACGCCCCATTTTTTATAGATTTCCAGGGTCTTTTCATATTCAGGTATTGCACTCTTATATTGCAACAATTTGGAATAAGCATTCCCCAACTGCCAATAGGCTACCGGTACATTATCATCAACACTGATGTATTGTTTAAGAAACCCGGCCTCTTCTTCAGGCGTGCCAAAGAGAACGGCATGGTACCACTCAATCATGTACTTATCCTTCAGGTGTACCTGATCTTTCAATGAGTAGGCCTTCAGGCACCATTTATTTGCCTCAGTATAACCTCCCAGGTCCCCATAACGCATTGATAGAAAAATGATTGCAGGAATAAAGGCAGAATCTGCCTCTACGGCTTTCAGGTACCATGATAATGATGTCCCGATATCCATTATATGTAAAGCATCATCGGCTTTGATGAAATATTCAAAAGCAACGGGTGAGTTTGTGTAACTGTATGGTCTGAGGTCAGGATCGATTTCTCTTATCATTTTTGCAGTCACAAGAAAATTCTTTACAATGGTCGAAACTGAGTCTATCACTCCAAATATTTTGTGTTCATCAGAGTCGTCTTCAACCTGAAACGATTTGATTACCTCCCTGGTTTTTGAATTCACCATCTGAACGTTTATACGCGACCGCGTGCCAGCCTGACTTATGACGCCCGAGATATATACCTTCGAGTCAAGCTTTCTGGAGATTGCACTTGCCAGAGCAGGACTAAGTGACGCCTGGCCTGAAATCCCTCTGCTTTCGAGAAGCATATCTACTGCTTCCTTTTGACGCACTGTCAGTTCGTCAAAGTTTGACAGATAACTTATAAGGTTCATCTGGATGCAATCCCAGGTTCTGTTCGCGGTCAGATTGTCAAATGGCATAACTGCAACCGGAATCCTGCCGTCATCTGATCTGAGATCGTCGAGTGAAGAACTGCCTGAAGTTTTTACGTATAAGAAAATGATAATTCCAACGGCTGCCAGAAGAAATGAAAGTATCCATGACCGGTAGACTCTCAGAAGCTCACGGATCGATTTTTTTTGTTTTTTAAGCCCAGCCGGTTCTGTAATATTTTCATCAGGCAGATGGAAAGAGCTTTCCTTGGTGACTTTACTGGGCGGATATCCGAAATACTCATGAAAACAGGCACTGAAATAGGCCGGGCTGCTGAATCCTGCCGCAAATGCCACCTCTGAAACATTTACGGATTTTCCCCGGAGCATCTCATGAGCTTTCCGAAGCCTTATCTCACGGATAAACTGATTTCCGCTTTTCCCGTCTATTTTGTTAAGCCTTCGGTTCAAGGTGGAGCTGCTCAGGCCAGCCTCCCGGGCCAGATTCCTTATCCTGAAATTTTCATTTTTCAGGTTCTTTTCTACTATTTCAGTCAGTGCAAGGATAAATGCCTGGTCGCTGTTTTGGGCATCTGACATTTTTTTGTTAATTAACAATGAGTTGGGCCAACAATGTCACTAATTTACTAAATTTTTAAAATCCAGACAAGGGGAATTTGCCCAGAAGGTTCTTCTTATTGATCTGCAAATGATAATGATGCATTAGTTGATTTTGCCATTGATAGACATGGCCGGAACAGCATCTTGACTCTGAATAATTGTCCGTGTGAAATGACATTTTCATATTTATCTATTGATTACGAGATTAACCCCAGTTTTAAGTGGTCAATTTATACCGGTAAAAAGTGGTCAGGGTCATCGGCTTTTGCAATAACCTCACAACCTGAGAACTACTCATAAAGCCTAAATCTGCTGTTAACCATGAGGATTCACGAAAGTATATGATTTGAGTATAATTGATATAAATTAATTGGTCACCAGGTTGCAACTTTTGTCCGTTGGAGGTACTAAAACAGAGCGAGTGTAGGAGCGAGAGTTTCAGTTAATGATACTCCTCTTAAGAGCGTTTAAAGCCTGATTCGACGGCATTAATTAAATATATGTGGCAAAGCAATAAGTTTTGAAACCACTACTGCAAGTTGATAATATTGTAGATTTGTCTAGGTATTAAAAGACTATATCTTATTATTTAAAAATTGACAAGAATGAAAAATGTTTTGTTAGTCATAGCCGTAGCTGCATTTATGGCTGGTTGTATGAAACAAAAGAATGCCAGTATGGTAACAACTACCGAAAAGGAAGCATGGATAGCACAGGGAGATCTTGTTCCGGTAAAAAGCACCGATCCGGCCGATGCAATCATTGACCCGTCAAAGGTCAAGCAGACTATCGAAGGGTTCGGAGCCTGCTTCAATGAACTGGGATGGACCTCCCTGAATCAGTTAAAACCTGAAGACCGTGAATTTGTGATGAAGGAACTTTTCGCACCGGGTGAAGGTGCTAACTTTAATATTTGCAGGATGCCTATTGGAGCTAACGACTTCTCCTTAAACTGGTATTCGTACAACGAGACCGATGGAGATTTTGAAATGACGAACTTCTCCATTGCAAATGATGAGAATACATTAATTCCATTCATTAAGAATGCCCAGAAATACAACCCGTCAATTAAACTATGGGCATCACCATGGAGTCCTCCATCATGGATGAAATACAATAAGCACTATGCCAGCCGCTCTTCGGCCGCATTCCTTGAAATGATTGAAAAAATGATGAGGGATGCCAAACCTGGTTCTGGTGACGCACAACCAGGTGCATCAGATATGATTGCCACAATGCTTGATCCAAAGTACCAGAACGATCTTCCTAAGGACAGAGAAGGAAGGGAAGGAACAGACATGTTCATTCAGGATGATAAATATCTTAAAGCTTATGCTCTCTATTTCTCCAAATTCATTGACGGATATAAAAAGGAAGGGATAAATATTTACGCTGTCATGCCCCAGAATGAGTTCAACTCCGCGCAGAATTTTCCAAGCTGCTGCTGGAAGGCTTCCGGACTGGCAAACTTTATTGGAAAATACCTTGGGCCGGCAATGCAGGAAAAAGGTGTCGATATCCTGTTCGGAACAATGGAAAGGCCAAATGAGGCCCTTGTTGATACCATTCTTAATGATCCTTTTGCATCAAAATTCGTAAAAGGTATCGGTTTCCAGTGGGCAGGCAAGGATGCACTTCCCGGTATACGTAAAAGGTACCCTGGACTGACTTTTTATCAGACGGAACAGGAGTGTGGCGACGGAAAGAATGACTGGAAAGGAGCTCTCCATTCATGGGATCTGATGAAGCACTATCTGAACAACGGCGTTTCCGTTTACGAATACTGGAATACATCACTGGTAAAAGGAGGAATAAGCCGCTGGGGATGGTCGCAAAACTCCCTTGTGGTAGTCGATCCTGAATCAAAAACCTGCAATTATACCATTGAATATTACCTCTTAAAGCATATGAGCCATTTTGTAAGACCTGGTGCAAGAAAACTGGAAACCGACGGGAAATATAATGATTTACTTGCCTTCCTAAATCCTGACGAGAGTGTTGTAGTTTTGATTGCCAACCAGTTGCAGACGGCCAAGGTTGTGAAAATCAGGATCGGAAATAATACTTTTATGGCAGAACTAAAGCCAAATTCATTCAGTACAATTACTGTGCCTTCAATATAACTGCAAGGGCCGGAAGGGTTGGCTACCTTTGGCCAGTAAATATAACTTTTATCTGAATTGACAGATTTCAGATATTCACATCCTGTATATGATGGTCATTTTTCTCCAGCCAGGAGTGGACATGGTCAATGGATTATACAATCTGGTTGCAACTTTCATCCGTTCGGGGTACCAAACGGCACAAGAGGTCAGAATTAACCTCTTGTTTTTTTGTGAATGTCCCAAAACCTCACTAATCCTGAAAATGATTTGGATTGGTTCCGTAAATCATCTTTAGCCTCATGCCGGGACTCACCTCTCCGGCCTTACTGGAAAGATATTTCTTATGATCTTATGTTATCCTTTTAACCTGGCAGGGCAGACGCTTCACATGACCCAATTCTTACTTCTACCTTATGTTCTTGACGGTCATCAACAAGTGGAATGGCTTCAGAATGCAGATCAACACCATCGACAGTTATCTGTGTATCTCTGTGGCTGTTGGCTGTCTGTATGATGGTTATATGGTAGTTCGTTTCCCTGTATCGGTAGTGTACTTTAAATGTAACCCAATCTTCGGGAATGCATGGCTTCATATACAGCTTGTCTGTTTCCAGGATAAGTCCCAGGAGTGACTCAATAATAAGCCGGTACATCCACCCGGCCGATCCGGTGTACCATGTCCATCCTCCCCGGCCGGTGTGTGGCGGAAGCGCATATACGTCTGCCGAAACCACATAAGGTTCTGCTTTATATGTTAAAATACCATCATGAGATCCTCCATGATTTATCGGATTAATCATGGTCAGCAATTTCCAGGCATATCTGTAATCACCTGTTTTAGCAAATGCCATCGCCACCCAGATCGCTGCGTGAGTATACTGACCGCCATTTTCCCTCACACCAGGGACGTAGCCTCTGATATAACCGGGATTCAAATCCGATTTGTCAAACGGCGGGTCCAGTAGCTGTATCAGTGAATGTTCCCGCCGGATGAGGCGATTATCCACCGCCTCCATTGCCATGCGCGAACGATTGGCATTGCCTGCACCGGACAACACAGACCAGCTTTGCGCTATGGAATCGATCTGGCATTCGGGATTACTTGCAGACCCCAGAGGCAAACCATCATCAAAAAAGGCACGGAGATACCAGTTTCCATCCCAACCGTTTTTCTCAATATTCTGGCGCAGGGTGGCCGCTTCATTCTGGCAACGTTGAACGAACGTCAGATCATTATGTATCCGGGCAATCCTGCTGAATTGCATGAGCACCTCATAAAGGAAAAAACCCAGCCAAACGCTTTCACCCTTCCCTTGATTACCTACCATATTCATACCATCGTTCCAGTCGCCGGTTCCAATAAGCGGCAGTCCGTGCACCCCAAAACTAAGTCCTCTCATGATTGATCGTACGCAGTGCTGGTATAAGCTGGCGACTTCTTCTGACCTGCCGGGAAGATCGTAATACGAATCGTCTGCTGCTTCTACCGGGCGGCCTTCCAGGAAATGAACGGGCTCTTCAAGCACCCCGGTATCACCTGTATATAATATATAGCGGCAAGTTGCCAATGGTAACCAGAGATAATCATCCGAACAATGTGTACGAACCCCACGGCCCGACGGCGGGTGCCACCAGTGTTGCACATCCCCTTCCCTGAACTGACGGCTGGCACAAAGCAGTAAGTGCTCACGTACAAGGTACGGTGAGGAATAAATGAGAGCCATCACATCCTGTAACTGGTCGCGAAAACCGAAGGCACCCCCGGATTGGTAGAATCCGCTCCGTGCCCAGATGCGGCACGCTAAAGTCTGGTACATGAGCCAGCCGTTGGTCAGTATATTAATTGACTGGTCCGGAGTTTCCACCTGCACTGCACCAACGGTTCGCTTCCAGAACTGCCACACAGCCTCAAGTGCGTTGCGTGCAGACGTTGATCCCCGGAAACGTTGCACCAGGTTGCCGGCATCATCAACATCCCGCCCTACACCAAGCCTGAAAATAACCTCACGCTCCTGGTTTTCTTCCAGTTCAAAGGAAACCTGGATTGCTCCACAGGGATCCAAACCCGCTCCCACCTTACCGGAAAGTTGTGAATGGGTCATTGCAGCCGGATTTTTCAGAGTGCCGTTACGTCCGATAAATTCAGTACGGTCGCAGGTTAAAGTCCGATTTGTATCGTCAGTCTGGAAAAAGGCTATCCGGTCAGCAAATTCCGTGTTGTATGGATTTCGTGCATATAGCGCACCACTGCCCGGGTCAATCATGGTAGTCACGTGCATACTCGATTTCGGCCTCAGATCTCCCAGAACCCATTCTACATAACCTGTGACAGAGAGTCGACGCGACTGCGCTGACTGGTTCATTAATTTCAACACCGAAAATTTCACAGAAGTATCCAGTGCAACGTAAATCCACAACTCAGACCGTATGCCGTCCTCCGTATGTTCGAATACGCTGTAGCCAAATCCGTGACGACATACATAAGGGTTTGTCCCGCCACATGGTAAAGGTGTTGGTGTCCAGAAGTGGCCGCTGTCTTCATCACGGATGTAAAAAGCTTCTCCGCTGGAATCACTCACCGGGTCATTGTGCCATGGAGTAAGGCGGAACTCATGGGCATTCTCGCTCCACGTGTAAGCAGAGCCGTTCTCTGAGATAACAGTTCCAAAACGCGGGTTTGCCAGCACATTTACCCAGGGTGCCGGCGTTACTTGTGCACTCGAGGTTGTAATTACATATTCGCACCCATCAGTTGTAAATCCCCCAAATCCGTTGAAGAAGATCAAATCATGGCGAGGCAAGGCTGCTTCTATCCGGGTATCTGCACGATAGTCTTGTGTTGGCTTAAATCGTGTAACTGCCGCTGCTGGAAGACTGCGACGGTTTATCTGTTCCGCCAGGGTTCCCCGTTTATCGGAGATGATAATACGTGCAACCGTTTGAATCAGGATGCTATCCTCGTTCGATATCTGGTCTGTAGCCCGCACGAAGATTCCACCTGGCCGGTCTATAATGTTGGCTCCCGCACCTGCAGAAATTAACCCCATAATCTGGTCATTCAGCAGTTGTCTGTATCCGGTGCGGTCTTCGTTCCAGATCACCAGCTCCACAGCCAGACCTTTTAAACGCCAGTAAGCATGGGCTTGCACAAGCTGCCGAACCAGGCTGATGTTAGCCGGATCTTCAATCCGCAGCAGAACGATCGGCAAATCGCCCGAAATCGAATAGCCCCACAGCCCTGATTGTCCCCGACGGTTCTTGATCAGGATGTTCCCGTCAGCACGCAGGGAAGAATTAGCATATATGACGGAGCTGGCCAGGCGTCCGTATAGTTGTGTATCTGACTCGGTGGCATTGATCTGCCTCAATATTACCTGGCTGTACGTCCATGCCAGTTCAAAGACACAATTCGTAAGTCGCCGATCCTGGTATTTATCAATAAGATTTAAGGCTGCTTCACGGGTTTCAGCTATGCCGGTGATCATATCAACATATGCAGATTCCTCCGGATCCAATATGATGTTATGCCGGATTGCTACAATCGGATCCAGAACAGAACCCTGATTACCGGAAAGCGCTGCAGAATTATTCATTGCCTGTGGAGCGACTATAGTTTTTCCACGGCCAATGAATTGCATACGGTCTGTCTCGTAGGAAATCTCCCCGATTTCTGCCCCATGCATTGTCATCATGTGAAACATCCATGGCACCTTTTCATCAATGGAGCGGGGCCTCCGGGTGCAGATTATTGCCTGCCGCTGGCCGATAATTTCAGTCTGAACAAAGAGATTACTGAATGCCGGATGCATCGCGTCTGAGGCAGATGATGCAATAACAACCTCCGCATAACTTGTCAGGTCTATCTCTCTGCGTGACCTGGAGCGATTAGTGATGTGTACCCTTCGCAATTCGATGTCATCTTCCGGCGAAACAACGATCTCAGTATGAGTATCGAAATCCTTGTCACGGCGGCGAAATTCTGCACGTCCCATCGAGAAAATTGCTTCGTAACTCTCCGGTTGTCTTAGTGTAGGTTGATATGCTGTTGACCAGAACTCACCGCTTTTCAGGTCACGGATGTAACAGAACATGCCCCAGTTGTCGCAGGTACTGTCTTCACGCCAGCGTGTGATAGCGAGATCTTCCCAGCAACTGTATCCACCTCCGGCATTCGTGATCGTCACGTGGTATCTGCCGTTAGACAATAAATGCACATCAGGTATTGGAGTGTCAGGACTGCTGATCACGCGTACCGGTATCTCCGGACTAACGGAAATTGCACGATTGTCTGAGATCACCGTATTGTAAGAAAAGAACGCTGTAGCCTTTGGTATCCTTTCCTGGAGAAGTAACATAGTTGCCTGGAACATAGGATCCGACTCGAACCGTTTTTGCATAGGGCGGTCCAGGATCAGATAGGCTAAAGACAGGAGACTCATTCCTTCGTGATGTGCCATGAAAGAACGCACTACTGTTCTCGATTGGCCGCGAGGCAGACGTGACGGGGTATAGTCTATAGCTTCAAAGAAGCCGAATTCTCCAATGAACTTTTCATCAGCAAGTCGCTCCAGGTTAAGGCACGCCTCCTCGGGTGCCACCATTAGTGCAAGCACTGAGGCATATGGCGCAACGACCAGGTCATCTGCGAGACCTCGCTTAAATCCCATGCCTGGCACGCCAAATGCCCGATACTGGTAATTCATATGAACGTCGACCATGTTATAGCCTGATTCCGATATTCCCCAGGGAATTCCGCGCTGTCTCCCATACTCGATTTGTCTTTTCACCGCCGACTTATATGTCTGATCAAGGAGCGTGTTTTCATAGGTGGGCATTACCAGGAGCGGCATAAGGTACTCGAACATTGAGCCGCTCCATGAAAGGAGAACCGGATCACCACCTGTATTAGTGAACAGGCGACCAAGAGCAAACCAGCTCTCCTGGGGCAATTGTCCCTGAGCAATCGCCACGAAACTGCAAAACCTGGCCTCCGAAGCCAGCAGATCATAATAGCCCGAGTCTCGCCGGCGCTCATCAACATTGTAACCGACAGCTTGTAAATGGCGCTCCTTGTCGTACAGAAAGCCGTACTCTATATTGGCAAGTTCGCCTGATTGCAGGGCAAGACATTCGATAGACGCTATCCGCTCCCTGGCTCTGTTACTGGCTTCCGTGATTGACCGTCGAAGCGTATCAACCCATTCGATCTCCTCAGGCGGGGCGTCTGTGGAGAGCCAGCGCCCGATAGCTGGTAGCAACTCAGTATCAAGTTTTGCAAGTTCCCGTAGTGTAGGTATTCCATCAATACCGGGAAAATCGTTCACCTTGTCCGGACAGGCAGGCAGCATAATCCACGGGGTAAGAAATATCAACTCATCAAGGGCATTTCTGCATTGCCGGGCCAGGGCACGTGCCCACCATAAGCCCTGGGTTTCAGGTTCGGCAACAGGCTCTTCAGCAACTTCTGTGGCTGATTTTGCCAGTTGATCAAGGCATAGTTTTGCAGCTGTGAGTGTAACAGGTTGGGAATTGACCGCGAACTTCAAATCCTTCCGAAATTGAACCAGTCTGGCCTTTGACGCTCCTTCCTTAACCTCCTCGAGAATTCTCAGTGTATCGCTTATCGATTCAAACAATCGCAGATCAAGTATCTTATGATCCGGAAGGGAAAGCAATCCAGCCCTCAATACCAGCAGATGACCTGTAAGATTTCCGCTGTCAACAGATGAAATGTAACCAGGCCGTAATGGCTTCAAAGATTGTGTGTCGTACCAATTATAAAAATGGCCTCTGTACCTTTCCATGATTTCCATGGTCTGGAATGCATTAGTCGTACGTTCGATGAGTTGTCCAGCCATAATATAGCCAAAATCGTACGCAGACAAATTTGCCAGCAGCGAAAGTCCCATATTAGTTGGTGACGTACGATGGGCAATTGTTGGAACCGGGTGCTCCTGGTAGTTATCAGGCGGTAACCAATGATCTTCAGGGCCGACGAAGGTCTCGAAGAACGCCCATGTTTTACGGGAAAGTTTACGGAGGAAGATGGTTTGATCAGCCGTCAGCCTTGCTCTGTGATGAACAAGCGTCAGACTTAACCACCAGGCAATAAGCGGGGAAGCAAACCAGGCGCACAGCAGGGGCCAGACAAATGCAAGTGCAGCTGGCTGCGAAAATGCGAGAAAGATCAAAGAAGAAAGGGCAATTACAGGACCGATCCACATAGTCCGGTATGTTCCAATGATGTCACTGTGGCTATTGTAATCCTGGATACCTGAATGATTCCATTCAAGAAGTTGTTTATGTGAGACAAGCAGGCGCCATACCGTGCGTGTTATAGCATCCAGACTGTAAAACGCTTCGTAGGGCAGACATACAAGTGTAAATGCTGCCTGGGCAAAGTGCCTTGCAGCGGAATGTATCACATTAGTGAGGTGCTGCTTGAGAAGAACATCGGTCTGTTTATGAAACAGATCCAGAATGGAGATAATCAAAGAGGGCAACAGGATGATTCCGATCACCGACAAAGTCCAGAATAAGAGCTGTGACAACAATGTCCAGCCCAGCAGTAAAAGGAGCATCAGCGCCAAAGGAGTGACACTACGCCGAAGATTATCGAAAATTTTCAATCGGGACAATCCCGAGAGCGGATTCTTTTGTAACCTTCCATTAAGACCCGGAACGATTGGCAGCAGCCATTGCACCATTTGCCAATCCCCACGGATCCAACGGTGTCGGCGGTTAACATCTGTGATATAGCGGGACGGATATTCCTCAAATAACTGTACATCGCTCAGGAGGGCTGACCGCGCGTAGCATCCTTCCAGAAGATCATGACTGAGTATCTTGTTTTCCGGGAAGCGTTCATTGAGTATACGTTCTACGATATCAACGTCATAAATTCCTTTGCCAATGAAAGATCCTTCACCGAACACATCCTGGTACACATCTGAAACAGCGCGGGTATAGGGGTCAATGCCCGGATCACTTCCATACAACTTTGCATATCGCGATAGGTTTGTTCCAGGCAAGCTAACTGCCACACGTGGCTGCAGTATGCCATACCCCTCATTTACCCGCTGCTTGTTTTCGTCATACTGAGCACGGTTTAGCGGGTGTGCCATAGTGCCGACAAACTGCCGTGCCGAGTCTCGCGGCAGTTGAGTATCTGTATCGAGAGTAATGACGTACTTCACGTTTGATAAAACGTCAGTATTACCTATGACATGCAAAAAGTGATCTTGTGCACTGCCGCGCAGCAGGGAATTCAAATCCGAAAGCTTTCCTCTCTTACGCTCATAACCCATCCACACTTGCTCACTGGGATTCCATCGGCGTGGACGGTGGAAAAGGAAAAACGTGTCCCCGTTGGGACGTATATATTTTTCATTCAGTTCTTCAATTTTCTGTCGGGCCAGCTGTACTAGCGGTCCATCTTCAGGCAGGGTTTCTTTGTCAGCGTCCATAAAATCAGTCAACAGACCAAAAGATATGTTTTCGTCCTGATTTGCCAGGAACCGGACTTCCAGGGCCTCGATCAGACCCTCTATATTTTGAGAGCTCATGAGCATTGTCGGAACAACCACAAGAGTGCGCGATTCTGGTGGAATTCCATCCGAGAAGTCCATTCGCGGCAAAGGTTTAGGCTTTACCATTAGTGTCACCAGCCAGTTCACCAGGGCAACCGACAGATGACTTACGCATAGAAGCAGGAGTATGCCCATAAGCCCAAGTGCCCAGCCATTAACTCCTCCGGCATATACCTTTGCCAGTAAGCCCCCGGCAAAGATCATTGTCATCAGCATAAACGCGCCTGTATATAGCAATAAAGGAAACCTGCCGCTCACTTTTCGGAGAGCTCTGGAAGCAGAAAAACGTACCCTCGACAGTCGCTCGAGCTGTGGCAACCCCTTATCTATAAGGTAGAATCCGACGTGTGCCGTTCGATCGTTGTCGCTCTTCCCGGCTGCACTTTGCTGCGCCAGGCTGATTGCTTTGCGCGCCACTTCGACCTCGGACAGGAGGCTGTTCTTAGCAATTTCTTCAATAATATGACGATAGCGGTCACGGGTGGCAAAATCCATTCTGCTGTAGATTCCTCCCGGATCATAACGTAAGGTCTGTTCAACAATGCTCATCGTTTCGACAAACTCCTGCCAGTTCATTGCGTCCAGGAAACGGAGGCTGTCAATACTGTTGCTTATGGAAAGCTGGTCTGCTGCCAGTTGCTGGTTTTCCAACTGTACCAATCGCTCAATTGTAAAGCCCGATTCAGACAGGTGCTGTTCGATCCATGTCAGCGGTAATGCCAATGCGGGACTCTGTCCCTGCAACCGTCGGGCAAATTCCGAGACGAACGGTGTCGTCATTGGGGGGTTAGACCTCGCCATGTCAGCAATCACCAGTATCAGATTTTTTGGATCTTTCTCAGCGATCTCCATCATCTTATCAGCCCAGGAGTCAGCCAGGTCACGATCAATCCTACTGTCTGCGACCTGAGCTGCAATGCGCCGGAGATTCTCAATCAGTGACAGGCGTAGCATGATAGGAACTGCCCACAATTCGCCCAAGTTTAATGCTGCTACTGTCTGGTAGGCGGCCACGAAACGAGTAAGTCTTTCCGGATCAACCCTCCCATCGCCATGTGATATCGTTTCCAGCGCAATATCATATACGCGTGGAAATCCTTTTGAGGGACCATTCAGAAGTCGGGGCAATTCCCTGCTATAACCCTTTGGTAAATGCTTCTTGCCCGTGTGAATATGCTCTTCGATAAGATAAAAATTGTCGAGCAACCACTCCCCGGCCGGTGTAATCTGGCGATTTGACTTGACTACTTCAGTAATAATGTCGCGGACTTCAAGCAGGACAATCTCATTTTCAGCCAACCGTGTGAGAAGATGTTCATCCGCAATAAGCCGGGATACCAGTGTGTGTGAGTTTGCAAGGATCTTTCCATGCTGCTCCATCTGATCGGCACTGAATAACTCGGAGCGTAGTGGTGGTTCACCTCCGATATGTTTTCTTGGGAAATAGTTTCCAAAGATATCAGTCTTTAAGCGGAGTAAGGATTCGTTAATTTTCGCACTGCTTACATTCATGCTTAAGTTGTGCTGTTTTTAAGAGACCTATTGACAAACTGTGCCTCGATTGCAAGTCAGTGGCTATAACCAACTTTGAAAAGTGTAAACAGATCATATTTTAAGCCGAACAACAAATTATTACAATCATTTCATAACTTGAGTCCTGTTATATAAGTGGGAGTATAATTTATACTCCTTTTATAGCAAGACTGTAGATTTTGCCAATAAGTTTAGAGTATAAATTTATGCACCTGTTGAAAGACAAATGTTACATAACTTATTAAAAGAGTTACATAATTCACATAATCCAGGGTGCGTTGTGTCTTTTAATCAGAATCCGCCTCCTGATAATCCCGGACCGTGAGGGCTTACCGGATTCCCTTTTATTCAGTCGGTTTGCTGGTTGCAACTTTCGTCCGTTCGGGGTACCAAATGCAACAAGAGGTCAATTTCGACCTCTTGTTTCTTTTTATGACATTCTGAAACCCTCACTAATTCGAAGGATGAGATGTACTATAATTTTCAGGGTGAGGGTTGCAACATTTCCTTCACCAAGATGAGTTTTAATCAGAGTTGCAACCTGGGATCTTCTTTTTAGCAGCACTTTCCGGCTTCCTGACCAATTCAGGGTGAAGATCATTCAATGCCTTAAAGAAATCAAAATTCTGCTAGTTAATAAGGGTTCCATGCCCTTGAATTCCAAAAATAATGGAAGGGAAGACGGAAGAGGAATAAAATCAGAAATTTATATACTTTGTTTCTAAAATTCTTCCTAACTTGTTAATTCAAACTACATCTTATATCAAAGAAGAAGATTTAATTTGTTTATTATCAATCACTTATTAATCACAATTAATAGACTATCTATGAGGAAAATGCTTTTTTTTATGGCTCTGGTAGCTGCGGTTATCATTGTTTCAGGATGCACACAAACTGCGCCGAAAGAAAACATATCGAATGCTTCAACTAAAGAATTCAAAGGCATCATTAAGCTTGATGTCCGTGAATCTACACCTGACTGGGAACCTTACATACGCAAAAAAGCACCCGAAGGATCACCAAATATACTGTTCGTTCTTTATGATGACACAGGTCTTGCCGCATGGTCGCCATACGGAGGAAGAATTAGTATGCCAACTTTGGATAAACTGGCCGCTGATGGACTGGTCTATACACAATGGCATACAGTTGCCCTTTGTTCTCCAACCCGTTCATGTATCAATACCGGGCGCAATCATAACCTGAATGGAATGGGTTCAATTACCGAGGCCCCTAACGGATTTCCGGGTTATAGTTGCCATTTGCCCCCGGAGACTGCTACATTGGCACAGATCCTCAATGACAACGGATGGAGTACTTTCTGGTTAGGGAAGGACCACAACGTTCCTGAAACCGACCTTTCTGCCGGCGCGAACAAAAGTCAATGGCCGCTTCAACAGGGCTATGACCGTTTTTATGGTTTTATTGGTGGAGAAACAAACCAATGGTATCCTGACCTGGTTGAAGACAATCATTATATCGAGCCTCCTTACACCCCTGAGCAAGGCTATCACTTGTCAAAAGATCTTGCTGACCAGGCTATCAAAATGATCAGTGATCAGAAATCTGCAAATCCTTCCAAACCCTGGTTTATGTGGTATAATCCCGGAGCCAACCACGCTCCTCACCAGGCGCCAAAGGATTACATTGCCAAGTATAAAGGCAAATTTGATGACGGATATGATGCATACCGTAAATGGGTATTGCCACGCATGATTGAGAAAGGCATATTACCAAAAGACACCAAGCTGACTGATTGGAACCCGATGCCTGAAGATCAGGCGAATCCTGCAGATTATTGCCCGACCATGGGAATCGCTTAACGCTGACGAGAAGAAACTATTCTCGAGCTTATGTGAGGTATATGCCGGATTTTCTGAATATACAGATGTACAAATTGGCAGATTGATTGACTATCTGAAAGCAACCGGGCAGTATGACAATACTATTATATTCTATGCTGCCGATAACGGAGCTTCAGGAGAGGGAACACCCAATGGATCAGTAAATGAAAATAAATTCTTTAATGGCTACCCTGATGATTTAGCTGAAAATATGAAGCTTCTTGATGAGCTGGGGGGGCCAAACACCTACGAGCACTACCCGACGGGATGGGCTGTTGCGTTTTCTACACCTTTTAAAATGTTCAAACGCTATTCTAATTACTCCGGTGGTACGGCAGATCCATTGATAATAACATGGCCAAAAGGAATAAAAGCGAGGGGTGAAGTTCGCAACCAGTATCACCATGCTGTTGATATAGTTCCTACTATCCTGGAAATATGCGGTCTTGAAATGCCAAAAGTTTACAGAGGTGTTGAACAGTATCCATTGTCAGGTGTATCAATGAAGTATACATTCGATGCCACTCCTGATTCACCTACTCAGAAGCATGTGCAGTATTATACGATGCTTGGTACACGCGCCATATGGAAGGATGGATGGAAAGCTGTGGCAGTGCATGCGCCACTGGTAAATAAGGGTTATTTCGACCAGGATAAATGGGAACTGTATCATACTGATGTTGACAGGTCAGAGTCAATGACCTGGCTAATGAATATCCGGAAAAGCTGGATTATTAAAGAAATTGTATCTGGAAGAAGCAACGAAAAACTTTGCATTGCCACTGGATGACCGCACTGCACAAGAAGCTTTAACTACGGTGCGTCCGACGGACGAAGAATTAAGAGATACTTATATATATTATCCGCATGCCAGTGCAGTACCTGAAGCTCTGGCAGTAAATATCAGAGGTAAATCATACAAGATCTTAGCTAATGTTGAGATTACAGATGACAATGCTTCCGGTGTAATTTTTGCACACGGCTCACGTTTTGGTGGTCATAGCTTATTCATTAAAGACCATGAATTGTATTACGTTTACAATTTCTTTGGCATTACAGAACAGCGATTGGTATCTGCTGCGATCAAACCGGCAAATATACTTTTGGCATGGAGTTTACCAGAGAAAAAGCAGGTCAGTACAATTTCGACCTCTTGTTTCTTTTTATGACATTCTGAAACCCTCACTAATTCGAAGGATGAGATGTACTATAATTTTCAGGGTGAGGGTTGCAACATTTCCTTCACCAAGATGAGTTTTAATCAGAGTTGCAACCTGGGATCTTCTTTTTAGCAGCACTTTCCGGCTTCCTGACCAATTCAGGGTGAAGATCATTCAATGCCTTAAAGAAATCAAAATTCTGCTAGTTAATAAGGGTTCCATGCCCTTGAATTCCAAAAATAATGGAAGGGAAGACGGAAGAGGAATAAAATCAGAAATTTATATACTTTGTTTCTAAAATTCTTCCTAACTTGTTAATTCAAACTACATCTTATATCAAAGAAGAAGATTTAATTTGTTTATTATCAATCACTTATTAATCACAATTAATAGACTATCTATGAGGAAAATGCTTTTTTTTATGGCTCTGGTAGCTGCGGTTATCATTGTTTCAGGATGCACACAAACTGCGCCGAAAGAAAACATATCGGATGCTTCAACTAAAGAATTCAAAGGCATCATTAAGCTTGATGTCCGTGAATTTACACCTGACTGGGAACCTTACATACGCAAAAAAGCACCCGAAGGATCGCCAAATATACTGTTCGTTCTTTATGATGACACAGGTCTTGCCGCATGGTCGCCATACGGAGGAAGAATTAGTATGCCAACTTTGGATAAACTGGCCGCTGATGGACTGGTCTATACACAATGGCATACAGTTGCCCTTTGTTCTCCAACCCGTTCATGTATCAATACCGGGCGCAATCATAACCTGAATGGAATGGGTTCAATTACCGAGGCCCCTAACGGATTTCCGGGTTATAGTTGCCATTTGCCCCCGGAGACTGCTACATTGGCACAGATCCTCAATGACAACGGATGGAGTACTTTCTGGTTAGGGAAGGACCACAACGTTCCTGAAACCGACCTTTCTGCCGGCGCGAACAAAAGTCAATGGCCGCTTCAACAGGGCTATGACCGTTTTTATGGTTTTATTGGCGGAGAAACAAACCAATGGTATCCTGACCTGGTTGAGGACAATCATTATATCGAGCCTCCTTACACCCCTGAGCAAGGCTATCACCTGTCAAAAGATCTTGCTGACCAGGCCATCAAAATGATCAGTGATCAGAAATCTGCAAATCCTTCCAAACCCTGGTTTATGTGGTATAATCCCGGAGCCAACCACGCTCCTCACCAGGCGCCAAAGGATTACATTGCCAGGTATAAAGGCAAATTTGATGACGGATATGATGCATACCGTAAATGGGTGTTGCCACGCATGATTGAGAAGGGCATATTACCAAAAGACACCAAGCTAACTGATTGGAACCCGATGCCTGAAGATCAGGCGAATCCTGCAGATTATTCCCGTCCATGGGAATCGCTTAACGCTGACGAGAAGAAACTATTCTCGAGCTTATGTGAGGTATATGCCGGATTTTCTGAATATACAGATGTACAAATTGGCAGATTGATTGACTATCTGAAAGCAACCGGGCAGTATGACAACACTATTATATTCTATGCTGCCGATAACGGAGCTTCAGGAGAGGGAACACCCAACGGATCAGTAAATGAAAATAAATTCTTTAATGGCTACCCTGATGATTTAGCTGAAAATATGAAGCTTCTTGATGAGCTGGGGGGGCCAAACACCTACGAGCACTACCCGACCGGATGGGCTGTTGCGTTTTCTACACCTTTTAAAATGTTCAAACGCTATTCTAATTACTCCGGTGGTACGGCAGATCCATTGGTAATAACATGGCCAAAAGGAATAAAAGCCAGGGGTGAAGTTCGTAACCAGTATCACCATGCTGTTGATATAGTTCCTACTATCCTGGAAATATGCGGTCTTGAAATGCCAAAAGTTTACAAAGGTGTTGAACAGTATCCATTGTCAGGTGTATCAATGAAGTATACATTCGATGCCACTCCTGATGCACCTACTCAGAAACATGTTCAGTATTACACTATGCTTGGTACACGCGCCATATGGAAGGATGGATGGAAAGCTGTGGCAGTGCATGCGCCACTGGTAAATAAGGGTCATTTCGACCAGGATAAATGGGAACTGTATCATACTGATGTTGACAGGTCAGAGTCAACTGACCTGGCTAGTGAATATCCGGAAAAGCTGGATTCATTAAAGAAATTGTATCTGGAAGAAGCAACGAAAAACTTTGCATTGCCACTGGATGACCGCACTGCACAAGAAGCTTTAACTACGGTGCGTCCGACGGACGAAGAATTAAGAGATACTTATATATATTATCCGCATGCCAGTTCAGTACCTGAAGCTCTGGCAGTAAATATCAGAGGTAAATCATACAAGATCTTAGCAAATGTTGAGATTACAGGATGCCAATGCTTCCGGTGTAATTTTTGCACACGGCTCACGTTTTGGTGGTCATAGCTTATTCATTAAAGACCATAAATTGTATTACGTTTACAATTTCCTTGGCATTACAGAACAGCAATTGGTATCTTCTGCGATCAAACCCGGCAAATATACTTTTGGCATGGAGTTTACCAAAGAAAAAGCAGGTCAGTATGGGGAATCTGAAGGAACAGCAAAACTTTACGTGAACGACAAAGAAGTTGCTTCGGGCCCGATGAAAGCACAGGCAGGAAAATTCACCCTCGTCGGAGACGGTCTCTGTGTTGGTTACGACTCCGGAGACCCGGTGAGCAAACAATACAAATCACCGGGCGAATTTACGGGAGGTACTATTTCCTTCGTAAAAGTCAGTACAGGAAATGAGCAGTACATTGATTTGGAAAGAGAAGCACAGAGAGCATTTGCTGTTCAATAGAAACTGTTAAGTGCTGATTAAATAAAATCAGTGCGTACCTGCCAACCAAATTTTGTAAACGACGGCCATCAGTTGAGGTGGCCGTCATTCGTCAATAAAACTCCTTCAACGATGCTGCTATTTCAGTTCTGACTGTTTCATGACGCTTTTAAGCATTTTCCTGTTTCAAAGTGTGCAACTTCGTATAGTCATACTTTTCATGTTGCTCATTCTGAATAATTAAAGTTCTAATAATTATACTCAAACCTCACGGCATCGGCAATCACATATTTCCCCTTTTCTCCGATAAAGGAAATGGCATTTTGATATCCTTTCCCAAAAGTCCATGTCCCCAGCTTTGTCCACTTCCCGCCATTTATTTGCTGATTTATAATAACCCTTTCAGTTCCTTTCAAGTGATTTATTTCGACTGAAACATTGGCATCGTATTCCGGCGATGAAGGGTTCCAGACATAAACATTGTATTTTCCCGATTTGAATAAATATGGTTTGAATTCAAAAGTCCCTTCATTCTCAGTGGGTTTAACCCTGAAATTCATTTCATACCTTCCGGTGTGTACAGTTTCCTCTTCATTCCATTGGCCGGTAAAAGATGTAAAGCCTTTCATGTTGTTGTCGATAACAATATTGTCTTCCGAATTCCAGATCCCATAGGGATTCTCTTTCAGCTCAAGTACTTGTTTGCCGTTTTTCAAACGCTCCTGCAGTGCATAAATATCAACCAGATGCATCGGCCGGCCGGTTTGCACTGCCATTGCAGCTGCTACTCCTGCCGATTCGCCCATGATCATATATTGCGGCTCCATCCGGATGGAGGCGATTGCAACATGGCTTGCCGAAATGCACACCGGGACCAATAGGTTTTGGCACTCTTCGAATTTTGGCAGCATTGAACGGTATGGTATTTCATATTTTGCAACCGGAATTGAAAGATAGCCCTCATTATAGACTTCATATTTAATATCAGGGAAACGACTGATTTCTAAATAACTGCGCTGCATTTCCCTTATATCGATGTTGTATGACCCCATGCCGATGGCATCGTATTTTACAGTGTCAAGCATCAGATCTTTCTGGGTAAGGAAGTACTCACCTTTCATCCGCCTTGCTTCGCGAACATATAACTGGTGAGGGAAGTGCCCGTTATTAACATATTCATCTTTACAAAGCCCGAATTTTTTCATGTCATCGCGCACCTTTTGAGGAACATCAGGATCGGTTGACAGAAACCATGCTAATCCTAATGTATAGTCCCTGTGCCACTGCCAAATGCTGTCCCGTCCCGGATAATCGGCATCAGGATAATTCCAGCTTGATCCATCCAGAAGATTTGTTGATATACCAGCGGATGAATTAATATCTGATTTTCCGTTGGGCAAGGTTGGCCAAAACCCGATAAGCGGACCGGCATCGGGTTTGGAGCGGTAGTATCTTCGGGCCAGTTCGTAATCATCGGGATTATAATTGGCTGGTTTCTGCCAGGGTAGCATATTCCCGGGACGGTTAGTAGCAATCATCCTGAAGCAATAGGATTGAATGCCTCTATCCCCTTCCCCGACTTCAACCATTTGTTTTTTATGAATAAGGGGCAATATTTTCTTCTCCTTATCATTGTTGAAGGGGCTGATCCTGGCATCAATCTGGTGACTGGTAAAGGTTATTGGTTGCCTGCCTGCCCATGATTCATCATAATCCTTTCTGCCCTCTCTTCCCCAGGTATAGGATACCCCGGCGCGTGCCATCAGATCACCTTCATAACTGGCATCAATAAAAACTTTTCCTCTGACTTCTGATCCATCAGTAAAGACAATCTTTTCAATATTATATTTACTCTTTTCAGCTTTTGCAATTCTTTTTTCCAGCCATAAATCTACCTTGAATTCCTTTAGCCAGTCGAGCATAATTTGCTCTCCGACATGCGGCTCCGGTCCCCTCCAGTAAAAAACCTGGGTTTTGTAGTGTTCTGCTACTTTTTGATAAAACCCGTAGGTCAGGCCGCCAATTACTGTCCTGTCGCCATAATCAGTGTGTGACAGACCACCGGTGACCATCCCACCTACATATCTGCCAGGTTCAACCAATAATACTTTTGCACCTTCTCTTGAAGCTGCAACAGCAGCAGTTACCCCTCCTGCGGTTGCTCCATAAACAACAACGTCGTATACCTGTGCCTCTGCTTCTAAATATGAAAAACATATCAGGGCCGGCAAAATCAGAAAGGATCGCAAATTCATGTGAAATGGGTTTTCGTTAATAAACAGAAAGCTGCAAGTATGTCTTTGACTAATTCAAAGTTATGTATTTTGAATTATGATCAGAAAACAGATTCGGAAAATCAGATGGTTACAACTTTTGTCTTTTCGCGGTACTCAGAGGCACCAAAGAGGTCAGGTCCGACCTATTATCTCTTTATATGACATTCTGAAGCCTCCACGAACTCGATTTAATGAGATAACTTTTAAGGTGGTTTATTATCTTAATATCAATAAATCCAAGATTCTGTAAATTATAAGATGGCTCATTATGATAGGTAATTTAGTCAAATATCTAATTAATACGATACCATAAAATAACAAAAATATTTTTGATACGATCATTATTTGCGAGAAATTATCTAATTTTGTATTTATTACCAATCGATTATACAAGGAAATGAAAAATACTGCAGGCACATACTTACCCAGAGATATCGATTCAGAATTGCTGAAGTGGAAAGCAGACAGACATCATAAACCATTACTGATAAGAGGTGCCCGGCAAGTTGGAAAGTCATCAGCTGTTCGTCAACTTGCTAAGTCATTCAGGTTCTTTGCGGAAATCAATTTTGAAAAGGATGAACGACTAAAAAGAATTTTTGATGGAGAACTTTCTCCAAGGCGCATTTGTAATGAATTATCGGCTATTACCTCTATCCCTGTAATTCCGGGAGATACATTGGTATTTCTGGATGAGATTCAGGGTTGTGAGGCAGCAATTAATTCTCTCAGATTCTTTTACGAAGATTATCCTGAACTGCATATCGTAGCTGCCGGTTCATTACTCGAATTTGCACTGAAGGACCTTTCCTCATTTGGAGTTGGAAGAATAAGGTCGCTTTATCTGTATCCCTTTTCATTCGATGAATTTCTTAATGCCCTGGGATTTGCCGCCTTGCTCGGTGCCAAAAAAAATGCAACTACCGGCAAGCCTTTATCAGAAGCCCTGCACCTGAAATTAGTTGAACAAATTCGTTACTTCCAGCTGATAGGAGGAATGCCTGCAGCCGTGAAACTATGGAAAGAGACAAATGAATACAACCAATGCAAAGCAATACATAATGACATAATTCAGACTTATATTGATGACTTCACGAAATATCATAAAAGGATTGATCCTCAATTATTAAGAAACACCATGAATGCGGTTGCAGCAAATATCTGTTCCAAATTCAAGTATTCAAGTGTCGGAAATGAATATGATACGCGGCAGGTTAAGCATGCACTTGAATTGCTTTCCATGGCAGGTTTGATTAAATCAGTAACACATACTTCTGCCAATGGTCTGCCGTTGGGCGCTGAGGCTAATGATAAGTTCCGCAAGTATATCTTTATTGATCCTGCTCTTTTGCTCCGCCTGCTCCATCTGGAAGTTGAAGATATTCTGATCTCCCATCCCTCAGATTTTGTTAATAAGGGAAAACTTGCCGAAATGTTTGTAGGATTGGAGCTGGCGAAGTATTCAAGCCCATATGAAAGGTCAGAATTATATTTTTGGCAGCGTGAAGAAAAGGGCACACAAGCTGAAGTAGATTATATTACTGTAAATAACGGGAAGATAATACCGGTGGAGGTTAAAGCCGGGAAGCGAGGTTCGCTACAGAGTATGTATATTTTTTTAGAAAAGAAAGGATTGACAACCGGCATCCGATGTGCTCTTGAACCATTTTCATCATATAATGACATATTGGTTTACCCTTTATACGCTGTCTCAGGTTTTACGCAAAATAAATAGCCCATACAGGTTGAATCTTTTATCAGCCCGGGGCACAAAAAAAATAGCGAATGTGTGCGCTCTTTCCTGGTTGTGCAGTCCTGGCGTATGCGGTATTGAAGTCTCTTAATTTCTCAATCACCATAGGCTCTTCGCCCTGCGCACTTCAACAGTTCTTCGGGAATGGTAGTATCAAGGCTTGTATTCTATTATTTCAGACTTGAAACCATTTGTTTAATCCCATCTCCCGGCGATGTCGCTGTAATCCCGAATCGTTTTTCAAATTTGCTGCTGTCGAAAATATAGTCTTGTTCATACTGGTACAGCATCTCCGGGAATTCCCTCATTATAGGAACGAAGAGCCCCAATAATTTCAACATAAAGACCGGGACTGTCTGCACCTTTGGTTCTGCATTTAACTCTTTTGCGATCAACTCTATCCAGTTATATGTAGTCAATCTTTCTTTTGTGGTCGGGACGTGCCATACCTGGTTAAATGCATCATCAGTATTTCCAAGTATAGCGGTAGCTTTTGCCGCGTCAGGTGTGTATGTGTAAGTATGAATTTTATCCGGATCACCGAATACCTGGGCTTTTTTCCCTTTCATCAGGTTCTCTGCAACCATCAGCCTCAGAGCGCTGTTTTTATTCCCGGGGCCATAAAAATCTGCCGATCTGGCTATAAGGGCAGTAAGATTATTCTTCTCTGTTTCAGCCATAATCATGTCCCGAACGATCTGCCTTACTTTTCCTTTTTCGCTTGGCGGGTCAACATGTGCATCTTCAGTCATATATGGAACAGCATCTTTTGCATATAAATACATGTTATCAAAGAAGACCAGCCTGGCATTGTTTATTTTACATGACCTGATGACTTCCCGCATAAATGCAGGCCATGTTTTCTGCCAGACTTTGAGATTATAGGCAAAACCTATTGTTACATATACTACTTCGCTTCCTGCAATTGCCTTCTCAACCTGTCCCGGGTCAGTAAGATCGGCCTTAAAGAGTTCATCCGTGTCATTTACTTTTTGCGGATCCCTGCTGACCAGCCGGATATTGTCCGTGTAGTTTCTCAGCTCCCTGGCCAGAGGAACTCCGATGCCGCCTCCTGAACCTATGATTGTTTGTGTCATTTTGTAATGATTTCTTGTTTGTTGAATATGAACATCTGTCTATGCGTTTTTGTTCAAATGTCATGTTCAACTACAGTCTTCACGGAATTTAAATCATAGTCAGTTGAAGCCCCGTTTGGCGGTCCTCAGAAGCCTGAAGCATATACTTGAAAAGTAGCTGACCTGTCCGTTCACTTTTATTCAGACCAATCTGGAAAGGAGCTGCCCGAAAGCTTGTATCATATTTATATGACTAAAATGAAAGCAGGACATCACAATTAATTCGTATTTAAAGGATTGTCTGTTTTGAAATTTGTCATAAATTTACTTAGCAGGGTAGAGGAATAGTAATTTTAAACTCAATTACCATGAAAGTATTAATTATTTATGCGCATCCTAATCCGGTCTCATTTACTCATGCGGTTCTTGACAATTTTGTAAGAGGCCTTAAGGAGGCCGGGCATCAATATGAAATTGTCGATTTATACAAAATCAAATTCAATCCCGTATTGCAGGATAAGGATTTTGCTTTTTTCGTTGATAAGGATCTGCCGGAATGGCTTTTCAGGCAGATGGACATGCGAAAAATGATAATCGAGCTTGCAGGCGGGCCGGTAAGAAGGTTGATTGCAAAATTTTACATCAGGAACAAGAGTGATGATGATCTGCGTGAGCTTATCGGTTCTCAGAAGCCGAAGGATGTGCTGGCTCAGCAAATGAAAGTAGCAGGAGCGGACGTGCTGGTATTCATAACACAGGTGATCTGGATGCATTTTCCGGCTATAGTGAAGGGGTGGATGGAACGGGTTTTTTCTTACGGATTTGCATACAGGTTGAATGAAAGCGGGTGGCATGGTGATCCGGATGGCAGAATTCCTTTATTGAAAATTAAGAAAGCTATTATAATGCATCCTACATTTTTCAATGAAAAAGTGTACAGGGAAAAAGGTTTCAAAGAGTCAATGGAAAAAATTATTGATAACTGGAGCCTGACAATACCCCGGAATTCAAACCGTCGACCATATTTACTTCCATTCTATACTGGCAGTGGATAATGACACACGTAAAAAGTACCTTGAAATCGCATATTTAAAAGGTAAAAACTTATAAGATCATGAATAATTTACATTTGACAGACATTAACCTGTATGCGGTATTTGTTGCATGGATAATACATACCGTGTCAGGATTATTATGGTTCCAGCCTAAGCTCTTTGGAAATGAATGGTCAAAACTGACAGGGAAAGAACTCCAGCCTGATAAAAAATGGATTATTCCCGGACTAGTTGGCCATCTGGCAATGGTTTTCGTTTTAGTTATTATAATTAAAGTGGCAAATATTGACAACGGACTCGGAGGTTTGCTCATCGGACTCCTTGGGTGGATAGGTTTTGTTGTTCCGCTGGAAACAGGGGAATTAATCTGGGAAAAAATACCATTCAGATTATTCCTGATCCGGATCGGGAATCAATTCGTTGGAATGGGTATATCTGGTTTTATCCTGGGCGCATGGCAATAAAGGGAGTCTTAGATTTTGAAAAGTCTTGAACGGTAAATTAATTATTGAACCAGTAACCCCATCGGAGGAATTTGCTATGATAACAACAGAAACAACACCACAGATTAATCCCGGAAAATCCGAAGCAAATACCCCTGCCCTGAGCTATGGCACCGAAAGGATGTATCGTCGCCGCGGCTTTTCCAACCTGCTGAAGATGGGCCATTGTGCTCCTGCTGTAATGCAGACTCTTCAGGATATCGGGGATTCAAAAGAAGAATGGCTGGTCAGGATGACTGCCGGACTGCCGGGTGGAATAGGCAATACCGGGTTCGAATGTGGTGGGATTACATCTCCGCTTATACAATTTGGATTGGAGTATGGTTTAAGTGCAAACGATGGCGGACTGCCAAAGGTGATTTATGCAGGGCACGATTATGATCAGCTCTTTCGAAAGTGTAATAACTCTCTCTTGTGTCAGGATATCCTCGGTAAACGACGAGTCCCGTTGCCATGTATAAAGGTTGCCCGTCATGCTCCGGAACTTTACCAACGAACCCGCGGAAAAGACAACACAGATGCTATCGCAGGAGAAACCAGGGAAGCCTTTCGCCTTTTATATTCTCACCTGTCCGACAATGGCTTTCACTGTGCCCATGCCGTCCTAAATCATCTGGATAACACTGTTCCCGTAACCCGGGAACTGCTGGATGGAACCAGCGGTTTTATCGGTGGTTCTGCCTTCAAGGGCCTTACCTGCAGTGCATTTACCGCCGGACTGATGGCTGTCGGGCTTAAACTCGGTGAAATTGAAGACAGTAACCTTCGGGTCTTCCGGATGCTGGCTATTATGGTCGCTGGCGGCAATGCCTTTGCTGATCATCTGAACAAGTTTAACAGGCTCATGAACATCGGTCACAGGATGTCGAAGTGGTTCAGGAAAGAGTTCGGGAGCACTTTATGTCGTGATATCACACAGTGTGAGTTTTCCTCTTTGGAGAATGTGCACAGGTATATTGGGAATGGCACTGTGAACACCTGTAAAATTATTGCTGAAAAAGTTGCCAGCCAGGCCGAAAGGATCATAATAGCGAAAGGAGTTGGCTTCTGATTTGACAGTTACACATGGTAATGTAACCACCTGAGAAGAAATCAGATGATATGTTGTAATGTTCAGCCCTGCTCATCACAATGAGCAGGGCTGGCAGGTTATAAGTGCCTGAATTGCAACGCCCTTAACGGTTGCCAGGAACGTTAGTCACAGACTCCATTACCCTGTCAAGGTTGAAGCTTCCCGGCTTCTGTCTCGGAGGAAAATCACGGAAGCTCTGCAGCCATTGACCGACATATGCCGCTGAAGGACCGAGGACGAACGCATGCTCCACACTCCACCGATCGTATCCCCAACTTTCAGCCTCTGCACGTTCGAAAGGATCCATGCGGAGATTACCCAGTAATGGAATACGCAGTTCCACGAAAGGCTGTGACCACACTTCTAACCCGGTAGCGTCCTGTCTCAGGAATGAAAACTTCCAGTCTCCGTAACGCAGGGCTGCAACCTGTCCATCGTCAGTCCAGTACATGAACTCTTTGCGGGGCCAGGTTGATTCTCCCTTCAGTGCAGGGAGAAGGTTGTAACCGTCGAGGTGCACCCTGAAGGTTTTGTTACCGACTTTCTTTCCGGTCAGCAATTCTTCCCTGACATTCGGATTGCCGGCAGCAGCGAGCAATGTTTCCATTAAATCTTCATGTGAGCCGATCTCATTTACCAATGTACCGGGTTTGATAACCCCCGGCCATCGAATTACGAATGGGACACGATATCCGCCTTCCCAGTTTGTGTTTTTTTCTCCGCGGAACATTGTAGAACCACCGTCAGGCCAGGTGAAGACTTCAGCGCCATTGTCAGTTGTATAGATCACAATAGTGTTTTCTTCCACGCCCAGTTCCTTAAGTTTGGCGAGCAGTTCGCCAACCATCGCGTCATGTTCGACCATGCCGTCAGCATAAATGCCATAACCGGTCTTGTTTGCGGACGAAGGTTTGAGATGGGTAAAGATGTGCATGCGGGTGCTGTTCCACCAGATAAAGAAGGGCTTGTCATCTTTTACTGCTTTTTCCATGAAGCTGATCGTTGCAGCAGAAACTTCTTCATCTATCGTTTCCATACGCTTACTGGTCAATGGACCGGTATCTTGCACCTTTTGCGTTCCGTCAGGTAACGCCCATGAGTGAATTACACCACGGGGACCAAATTGTTTCCTTACCATGGGATCTTTAAAATAGTCAGGACTCTCAGGCTCTTCCTCTGCATTCAGGTGATACAGGTTACCAAAGAATTCATCGAATCCGTGAAGGGTAGGCAACATCTCGTCGCGGTCGCCGAGGTGATTTTTGCCGAACTGACCGGTGGCATAGCCATATTCCTTCAGCAACTCGGCAATGGTCGGGTCTTCAGCCTTTAATCCCTCGGGTGCGCCTGGCAGTCCGACCTTGGTAAGGCCCGTACGAATTGGCGATTGACCGGTGATGAATGCAGCCCTGCCGGCAGTACAGCTCTGCTGGCCGTACCAGTCTGTGAAGACCGCACCTTCCCTGCCAATCCGGTCAATGTTAGGAGTCTTATATCCCATCATGCCCATGTTGTAAGTACTGACATTGAATATACCAATGTCATCACCCATTATCACCAGGATATTGGGTTTGGCAGGCTTGTCAGACTTCCTGGCCTGAGCGTCAGCCGTAAAAATCATTCCTGTGCCGATCAAAACCAGAACCAGCATCAGCGCTGAAATCAGATTTGTTTTTTTCATGATTGTCTTTTTTAAAATTCTTAGTTATTACTTTCCTTATTCCGGTCTTTCCGTTTTACATATCTCCACATTTCTTCACTTGAGAACTTGGCTCTGATGGTTGCATAGGGTCCCCGATAAATATCATTTTCCTTGTACCAGCCCATATCATTTGTCATCTTCAGATCCATATATAAATCCCGGTAACCTATGTCTGCTGAGAATCCCCATCTGCCTGCCTCCAGAAAATCATAAGCAGCACTGATATCAACAGTATAATATTTTACATCGTAATCGACATCATCCATTTCTCCTTTATATATAGCCCCGCCGCCCGAAATATTAATGCGGAATTTGTTGAATTTCAACCTGCCGCTTATAGCTAAAAAGGGCATAGGGAACCATTGGTCGCCACCCAGTTTCACTTCCTCAGAATTGACATCGTAAGTTGTATAATTTGTACCCATATTTAAAAGCATTATACCAATGCCCACACCTAAATCATGCTGTCTTTGAATCAGGGCAAAGTTTGTGAATAAGGCGTACATGCTCATATCAACGGTACCATTTACAACAGAACCTGAGTCAATTTGCATATCATCCCTTACCATATCTGCCGGGGTGATAAAACTGCCATCATAACTCCCTTTCGAGCCTGCAAATTCAAGGTTCAACTTTTTATACCTTCCGCCAAGTGCTATGGCAAAACTTGGGGAATACGTATTCATTCCAATGTCTTCGTAATTAAGATCAAAACTTTGGCCGTCAGAATTCCGATAGCCTGAAAATCCTCCGTTAAGTCCCATGTAATTTAACCGTGCACCACCTCCCAGTTCCCATTTGGGACGTTCAATCTGTGCGGTCAGTGAAGTCGTAATTGCAAGCAATGCAATAATTAATGTGTTTTTCATTGTAGTGTTTATTTAGTTACTGTAAAGATCTTCCCATGCTATTTTTAAATTTGCTGGTATAAAGATCGGACAGGCATAATAACCGGAAGCAGAATAATCCGTTATCCTTGCATCGTTTTTATAAAATTGATGCAAATCTGAAATATGCAGGAAAGGTTATTCAGATGTTTGAGCAGCATAAACTGCCGGGGCAATACCTTCGGTTTTTTTAAAGGCAGCCAGGAAGGTGTTGCGCGACGAGAAACCTGATAATAATCCGATAGCTTCCATTGTCAGCTCTGACGCCTTTCCTTCCTTAATAAGTTTTTTTGCGTTGTTTACCCTCCACTCGTTTCTGAAATCGTTAAAGGATTGTTTCTTCTCCTCCCTGAAATAATAGGCAAGATGATGGACCGGAATATCAATCATAACTGAAAATTTGAACAGATTGAAATTCGTCTGAAGGTACGGATGAAGTTCTTTCATACAATGCTCTGCTTTCCTGTCAATGGAATGGAGGTAATCAGATTCAAAGCTAAGGGAATATTTATTAGTCTTTTCAGGACAGGAAAGGTCTTCTGAGCTATCCGGTTCCAATGTTAAGTTACCCTGAGGTACCCTGGGCAATCCATAAAGTATCTCGGGGAAAAAGAAAGGTGAAATCAGCAATCCGATGAGTCCGGTGCTGGATAAAACCTGTAATGCATTAAAGGAGTAAAAAATTCTGATATCATACCATGTGAAGAATTCCAGAAAAATAATGAAATGGCTGAACATCCACATGATATGCAAGGCCAGCAAAACAGAAAGCCATTTAGCCATAAAATGCTGGCGGGACAGAACGGACGATTTGCCTTTTTGTAATAAATAACGGACAAATAACCCGGCCGACCATAAGGAGTACCCCAGAATCAGGACGGGACGGCTAAGGTATGTTACAATTACAGGGAATATAATATAAGTTCCATTGTACTTACCTAAATTCATTGAGTCTTCAACTATTTTGGTTGCCACCTCGACTTTAGCTGAATAGGGAGTCAGCATATAAGGGATTGTGGCGGCAAGGAATGCCAGCATTGGAAGAAGATGCAACAGATCCCATTTCGTCAGGCGCGTGTTGTCGGTCAAAATGCTGCGGACGTACCAAAACAGCATAGGCCCTATGAGATAAACAATGAAATTGAAGTTTAAAAAAAAGATACTTACCAGGAGGACTGATTTTGAATATAAAGTAACGTAGGCAATGAAATTATGTACGCTGACCGTTAAAAAGAATAAGCCAAGATATCTTGCTGATTTATAATACCTGGTGGTGAAGGACAGGAGGATTACTGACAGAAAAATGCCTAACAGGGATACAATTAAATACATTTTCCACCATTTTTCATTTAAATATACACATTTTGTCCAACAATTAAAATTTCAAACCCGCAATTTCCGGATCGTTCCCGCTTTCCAGCCGACTTTGTTCATTGAGATACGGATCACCGGTAAGCGATGTCCATTATTTCATAAACAATATCCTCCCTGTCCCGCTTTAAAGTAATCTTGTCTCCGGCTTTTCTGTTTATCAACGCTTTGGCTAAAGGGGATATAAATGAGATCTTGCCTTTGGCAAGATCCGCCTCATCAACACCTACTATCTGAAAAGCCTGAATCTTGCCTGATACCGGAGCATTAAGGGTAACTGTTGCACCGAACATTATTTTATCCTGAGGCTGCTCCTTCGGATCAACAACCCTGGCCTCGGCAATTCTGTGATTTAGTAATTGTAATTTTGCATTGATATAGTTCAGGGCAATGCGCTTCTCCTGTTCATCTGTGCTGGCCAGGTTGTCTTTTTCACCAATAAGTGCGTCTTTTTCAGCCAATAGCTGGTCCATCCCTGTCCGGGTGACGAAGTTTGTTACACCCTCCGGTAAATATGCTCTCTGGGGCACTATCGGAACTTCTTCCTGGTCGTCTTCCTTGACAAATCCTCTGCTCATCGCTTATGGGTCGGGACTACTAAATTATCCATTAAATTTTATTTTCAATCAATTTGTGCAAAACCTGGAAGGCTGACCTCAAAAATCCGGTCATTTTTCTCTAAGAATATTTTGCTGCATACAGGAATTTAATCCTGACATTGGCTGATCAGATTATTCAGGCGAATGATGGTCAGGAGCACCAGTTTTTACAGTCATTGTCGAAAAATAAAAAAAAATACATATTTGAAAGTATTGTTATATGACACAAATGGCATATTTTTCACTTTTCTGTAAAGGCAGAATAAGGGTTAACTTGTGATATCAAAATAATGAGACATTATTCCAACAGATATGGTATCGAAACATGAATCTTTAATCTAAATCCAGTCTTATGAACAACAAAGAATATCCTTCACTTGAAGATTTTTCAATTACAAAAAGCGGTGCACTTCATAAATTATTGGTGATGGTAAAGCTGGGGGGGACATCCTCAAAAGAAATCACATTACGAATTCTCTTTATTATAGCCATAACCTGGCTGCCTTTGCTGGTATTGGCTGCATTGCAGGGGCAGCTGTTTAATCAAAATATTGACATTCCGTTCTGGAAAGACTTTGCATGTCATGCCAGGTTTTTGATTGTCATTCCGATACTCATTTTTGCAGAAATTTCAGTCGATTATCACTTAAGGGAATTAACTGCACAGTTTTTCAAGTCCGGCATCATTGATAAAAGTTCCTGGAGCAACTTTGAAGCAATAAGAAAAAAGATAAGAAGCCTGGCAAATACCTACTGGTCTGATATTATACTAGTACTGTTTATCGTAATCAATCTCGTTTTACGATTGCATAAGCTTGAAGCAGACAGAGTCAGTTTTTGGATTTTTTTACCTGGTGCGGAGGCTGGCACTCTTTCGTGGAGTGGTATCTATTTTGGTTTTGTAAGCATGCCATTTATGCAGTTTATTTTGTTCCGGTGGGTCTGGCGCTGGATAATCTGGATAATCTATTTCAGCAGATTATCAAAGCTGCCCCTGAAACTTAACTCTGCACACCCTGATCTGGCTGGAGGAATTGGATTTCTGGGTTTTCCTCCCGGACCTTTTACTCACATACTATTTGCTCTGTCTATTATTATTGCAACCACAATTGCCGAGAATATTTTCTTCAATAACGAGACGTTGCCGACATATTACCCGGTTATAGTTGGGTTTACAATTATATCGATCCTTGTTAACCTGGCACCGCTTCTTGTATTTACGAAACCTCTGCGCATCCAGCGCCGTAAAGGCCTGTTTGCCTATACTGAGCTAATCCATGAACACCACATGCAATTTGATGCGAAATGGTTTAATAAACCTCATGAAGATGAGTTAACAGGCATACCTGACGCTTCATCGATGGCAGATTTCAATTCGAGTTTTGACGTTGTGAAAAGAATGAGATTATTCCCGTTCGATCTTAAGATCATGATGTCAAGTATATTGTTTGCAATTGTGCCAATGCTTCCTCTGTTTGCGTTTGAATATAATATTGCTGATCTGGTTATCAAGGTTTTAAAGATGCTGGCTTAAAGCCATGATATATAAAGGCTTCTACTTCTTATGGGGTTGAAGATGGTTAACCGTCTTGAACATTCCGTCTGACGTAATAATAATCTCATCGGTAACCATATGCCATACATCCTTTGGATATTCAATCCACCCATTCACAATTATTTTATTTACGCCATGATCGGGAACCAATACATCCCTCTGATCCAATTTAAAAGTAAAGGTAGCCATGATATTGCCTGACGGAGTTGCCACAATCTGCTTATGTGTTGCACGGTACCAAATCTCTGTGCCATCATCCAGCACGCTTGAAAACCAGGGATCAAGATCTTCTTTGATAACCACTGCCTGGGATTGTGCAGTATTAACTGCAAACCCAAGCACGATGCTCAGAACCGCGAAAAATTTTAATGTTTTCATGATTTGAAGATTTTAGTTGAACAATGAAAATTATGCTTGCAATGTGAAGTTAAACCGGAATGAGTGCAAGTGCATAGCAATTATTCTACCAAAATCTTTCAAATTTTTGGCGATTCTTTAACCTATGTGCAAAAACCTGGAAAAACTAATGAATGGCTTTCCTTGTGTTGTATTGGGTAAGCCCTATGTCATCGATAATTTTGATAAACCGGGAATCGCTTCGAAGAATATCAAAATCAGGATTGGTGGCAATCAGATTGAAGAACTCATAATACCTTGACTGGGTTTCCATGTTCCTTTGGAGCCAGTACAAGGATTCTTCCCTGTCACCAAGAATTGCATACCACCAGGCAATAAAGAACGGATGTCCGGTCATGCCGGCAACAGGAACAGGTTTATTAATATTTACATTAACCAGCCAGCTGAAGAGCCCCTCGATACCTGACTTGTTGAACGCCTCCTCTATCTCATCATTGAACCGGGCTGATCCGGGATTTGTACCCGCTATCTTCTGAAGCTCTGACATTGCTTTCTCCCCTTCTCCCAATTTTGCGTAGTTCAGAAAGAACAGCCAGTTGTTTTCGATATACCCCGAATTCAGGTCATGCGCCGCGATGCAAGCTTCTATTGCTTTCTCATTTTTTCCTTCAAAATAATAAATCCAGGCATTCAGGTTTTGAATGACCCAGAAATATGGTTCAAGCTCCAGAGCACGGTCCATATATATCCGGGCTTCAGTAACGGGCCCTGTTATCATAAGCAGCTGAGCGTACCACTGGTGTGCAGGGGGATAATTCGGATTCAGCTGGAGAGCAGTAATCAGTTCCTTGCGTCCTTCCTCAAACCTGCGCTCGCCCCATATATGGTATGCACCTTTTACTGCGTGTGCCTCCGCACAGTCAGGATCAATCTGAATGGCCCTGTTGCATAGATCAAGGGCTTTTTGAAATCCTTCTTTCCAGGGTATCCAGCCCCAGCCTGCCAGGCTAAGGTAAGCCCGGGCAAGGCCTGCATACGCTTCCGAAAAATTCTGATCAACGGCCAATGCCTTTTCAAAATATTGCAAACTCGCTGTAAGCCCTTCTTTGCTGATGTCTGTCCGCTGTTCATTATTAGCCTTATTCAAAAGGAAACGTCCCCTCATGTAATTGTCATAGGCTTCGGGATTTTGGGTGAGAGTTTTCCCGATCTGCAAGATCTCATTATTTGAAAGTACAGCATTTAGTTTATTGGCAACCTGCAGGGCAATTTCTCCCTGGATACCCATAATGTCATTCAGGTCACGGTCAAAATTGTATGACCACAGATGCTGGTCACTGTCAGCATCGATTAGCTGAACACTTACCCTTATCTTCTCACCATATCTGCGAATACTTCCTTCAAGTACATTATGAGCTTTCACCTTCCTGGCAATCTCCTGAGTTGTAAGATTTTTGTCACGGAAATATTCAGAAGTAGTCCGTGATATAACCCTTAATTCGCTGATCTGATAAAGGTTGTTCAGGATATCTTCCATAACACCGTCAGCAATATATTGATTCTGCGGATCATCAGTGAGGTTTTTAAACGGGAGTACCACTATTGACAGCTTTTCATAGTTGCCGGTATCCTGCTTATGGAAGAACCAGGCAACGGCTATTATTGTTATAAGGGCAGAAGTCACCAGTAAGATCATTCGCCGGCCTTTTTTCTTCCCGGTTACAGGTACTTCTTTCGTCCAGGATGAAGGCTCCGCTGATTCATTCACAGCTCCAGAAGATGATTCAAGGATATTTCCCCCTGCAGGAATAATCCTGGCTTTAACTTCTCCGGGGGTGAACCCATAGTACTCATGGAAACACTTATTGAAATAAGCCGGGCTGCCGAAACCAACCTGAAATGCAATATCAGATGCCGGACCGGCATGCAGCTGTAAAAGTTCCATGGCGCGTTTCAATCTGATCTCGCGAATAAATCCTGAAACATTCCTATAATTGGCGGACCTCAGCTTATGGTGGATAACATAGCGGCTGACACCTGCCTTCAGGGCAAGATCATTCACTCCGAAATTCTTATTGTGAAGGTTGTCGAGGACAATTCCTTTAAGTCTGTCAATAAATGCCTGATCCTTTGAAATGGATTCGGTCATAATAGCCGGTTTAGCCCACATAATTTACTAAAATTTACCATGCAAGTCAATATCCGGGTTTCCGTGCTCAAAAAAATTCTTGTCCCGGTTATATGGAGAAGTCAGTGGAAACCGATGACCCCGTTCTTCCCGTAGCGATACATTTCCAAATCTGACGGTCTGAGGATCAGGTCACCCTCCCTGATGTACATTTATCAAATCAGAAAATTTCACATAGGTCTGGAGGCAGCATCCCCCCCTATAATTCATAATCTATCAATTCCTGTTAATAAATGTATGCAGGGATCTTTTAAAAATTCATTACTTTTGAATAATTCTACAATATGTAACAGAGTGATATTTAAAGACTTCAGTATAAAACCATGCATTCTATGCTGACAAAAGATTTGGTATTGGACCTGTGGAGCAGAACCTATAACACTGAGGGTAAGCCCGATTGGTCACATATTCTGCCCTATTACGATGAGAATATATATTTCAGGGATACTATTCAGGAAATACGAGGTATTGAGGCATTCAGGGCAATGACCGAACGACTGACCAAACGTTCCAAAGACTTGAAAATGAAAATTGTCAATGCCCTGATGGAAGAGAATAAAATCTTCCTGGAATGGGAGATGACCCTCAGCTTTAAAAAATATCCAAGTTCCGTATTGTATGGATCAAGCCGGCTTACTCTGAATGAAGAAGGGAAAATCATTGAGCAAAGAGATTATTATGATTTATGGGGAGACATTTTTGACAATATTCCAAGGTTTGGTAAAGCCTACAGGAAATTTATAATAAGAAAGTTCGGATAAACTTTTTACTTTGAAGCATTAATTCATTTATCCATCTAGAATAAAGAGTACTATGAAAAAACTTATCTTCTCATTGATATTTGTATTACTCCTGTTTCCTGGATCAGCAAATGGCCAGACAGGGATTCGTTTCGGATTGAAAGCCGGCTACAGCAGGGCCCTGCAGTATGGTATATCTCCATCTGACGATACTTATACGGTTGATACTGATGGCAGGAATGGCTTTGCCGGAGGCATATTATTATATATTCCGATAACTGAATCGGTAGGCATTCAACAGGAACTCTTGTATGCTATGAAAGGTTCGAGACAGGATGTTACGATTAACACACCCGTAAACATAAATACTGTTTCTGAATATAATCTGAATTATTTCGAGATGCCATTTATATTAAAATACAGATTTTTCAAAATAAAGAATTTTGGTATTTACGGCAGCACCGGTATAGCATTGTCATTATTATTGAATGGAGATTACAATATTACAAGTACAATAAATATGGGCGGACCTCCGATCATAGTGCCGGAATCGGGCGATATGAAAGGTCTTGATACTTTCGACTATTCATTTGTATATGGATTCGGCACTGATTTCAAACTGCTAAATATGGATTTTTTCATTGATGCCCGAATGACAGTTGGGTGGAACACTTTGGCAATGCCTAACGCTACAGGGGCAGACCCTGTTCCTCTACGCAATCAGGATTATGTATTTGCTCTTGGCCTGTATTTCTGAAAGCTTAAGTCAAATTATATAACTATTTGAATGAATAGAAGTCAGTCAGACAGCAGGCAAATATGAAAAATAAAAAGTTTGGTAAGTATTTCAGGGAATATGAGTGGTCCAACATTTATTCAATGATCCGAAACAACCGGTCAGACCCCGGAATATGCACTGACGATTTTTCAAAAAAGCTTGTTGTAATTACCGGAGCTACATCAGGGATAGGTTACTTTGCTGCCCGGAAATACGCATCCGGGGGTGCAAACCTGTTATGCGTGAACCGCAATCAGAAGAAATCGGAGGATTTATGCCGGGAGATTGAAAGTGAATTTAGAGTCAGATGCGACTACCGGCTAGCTGATCTGAGTAATCTCCGGGATATTCATCAGGTGGCAAGGGAGCTGTCAGAGCTTAATACGCCGATAGATGTGCTGATCCACAATGCAGGTGTTTACCTGACAAAAAGAGAAATAACTCCCGACGGGCTTGAAAAGGTTTTTACAGTTCAATATCTTTCTTCCTTTATTTTAAATTTTGTTTTGATGGACAAGCTGAGGTCTCAGGGAAAGGCCAGGATCATCATGGTTAATTCGGAAGGTCACCGTTTTGCTCCCTGGGGACTGAGGCTGGACGATCTGAACTGGGACAAACGTCGTTATTCAGGCCTCGGAAGCTATGGTTCCGCCAAAATGTCTCAGCTTCTGTCGATGATCGTTTTCAATGAACATTTCCAAAATACGGGTGTATCAATAAATGCGATGCATCCGGGAGCGGTAAGGACTGATACCGGTCAGGAAAACGGACCGGTTTACCTTTGGTTTAAGAGAAACTTCATTGATAAGACTTTAAGATCGCCTCAGATATCAGCCGAAGCATTGTATTATCTCGGTGTTTCAAATAAGCTGGAAGGGGTAAGCGGACAGTTTTTCAACCTGACAACACCGGAAAAGCCTGCACCGCCGGCGCTGGACAAGGAAGTTGCTTATGAACTGTGGGAAAAAAGCCTGGAATTAGGCGGATTGAAAGGTTCAAAACAGTAAGTTTTATTACGGAAGTGGTTTATTGAAATAGCTGAACTGAAAGAACATGCCCGAAAACAGATACAATACAATCATTGTGGGAGGGGGTATGGCAGGATTAACCTCTGCAGCTTACCTCTCACGCGCAGGACAAAAAGTATTGCTCATTGAAAAAAACGCGGAATGCGGAGGACTGGTCAATTCTTTTACGCGCGACGGTTTTCAGTTTGATGCCGGAGTCAGGGCACTGGAAGATGCCGGTATTATTTTGCCAATGTTAAAGGATTTGAATATTCAGCTCGAAGTCGTTAAAAGTCCGGTTTCCCTGGGTATAGAAAATGAAATCCTGCATATTGAAAACAGGGAAAGTTTAATAAAATACAGGGAACTCCTGGTAAAATTGTACCCTGAAAGCCAGGGAGATATAGATAAGGTCTTAAAAAATATCCGGAGAATAATGAAACACATGGATGTACTCTACGGCGTAGAGAATCCGGTGTTCAAAGATATCAGGCGCGACAGGGAATTCGTTTTTAAAATACTTTTGCCCTGGCTGCCTAAATTTATTTTTACTGTAGGAAGAATAAACCGCATGAACATGCCGGTTGAGGAATATTTACAAACTATTGTAAAAAATCCTTCACTCCGGGATATTATTTCACAGCATTTTTTCAAAAACACACCCGTTTTTTTTGCATTGAGCTACTTTTCCCTGTATCTCGATTATTTCTATCCTAAAGGCGGAGTGGGAAAACTGCCCGAAGCCCTGAAAAACAAAATATCAGAATACGGAGGAGAGATAAAGACAGGGACAAAAATTATTGAAGTAACAGCTGATAAATGCCTTTTAAGAGACGAAAAAGATATCACGTACAAATATGATAATCTCATCTGGGCTGCTGACCTGAAAACACTCTATAACATTGCATCAACTGAAGGTTTGTTGCCAGGAATTAAAACAAAATTTGAGGAGACGGGAACCAGGTTGCTGAAAAACCGGGGCGGAGATTCAGTGTTTTCCTTGTTTCTGGAAGTGGATGAACCGCTTGAAAGTTTCAGGAAAATAGCTCACGGACATTTCTTTTATACCCCTTACAGGACAGGGTTAGGCGGAACGCACAGGGAAGAGCTTAATCATCTTCTGAGTAATTTTAAGAAATATAGTAAGGAACAGATATTGAACTGGCTGGACAAGTTTACAAAATTAAACACCTACGAAATTTCAATTCCCGGGCTTAAGGATGCCTCATTGACCCCGCCGGGTAAAACAGGTTTAATTATCAGTTTCCTTGCTGAATATGACCTGTTTAATGAAATTCAGAAAGCGGGATGGCTTGATGAGTTTGTTGCTGAAGTTGAGAATCGCGTTTTAAGTGTAATATCAAATACTGTCTACCCGATGCTGAAAGATAAAACAATTGCACGCTTCTCATTTACACCCTTAAGTATTGAAAACAGGGTAGGAAGTTCCGAGGGAGCTATTACGGGATGGTCATTTCAGAAATCCATGCCGGTTATAAATAAGCTTCAGAACGCTTACCGTTCGGTGCAGACACCCGTGCCTTCAATTTTTCAGGCAGGACAATGGGTCTACAGTCCTGCCGGTGTGCCAATGGCAATCTTTACCGGTAAACTTGCTGCTGACAAAGTGTTAAAGCAAGCAGGGAAGGTCAAAAGCAGTTAATTTTCTGAACAGTGCATATGATAATAAATCCTAATATTTTACAATGATAACAGTAAGGTCTGTTTCGAAATCCTACGGAAATATCGAGGCTGTCAGGAATGTCAGTTTTTCTATTGAAAAAGGTGAAATATTTGGCATTCTGGGACCAAACGGGGCGGGGAAATCAACCATAGTGAACATTTTAAACACTTTAGTAAGGCCGGATAAGGGAGATGTCATCATTGACGGGATTAATATCAGGGGTGATGGAAATGCCGTTAAGCTGATAATGGGGGTAGTCCCTCAGGAAATCGCCCTGTATGAAGAGCTGACTGCTTATGAAAACCTTATGTTCTGGGGCGGATTGTACAATATTCCAAAACCGGTGCTCATTGAAAATGCAAACAGAACCCTTGATATCGTGGATTTATCATCGAGGAAAAAGGACAGGATTAAAACCTTTTCAGGGGGAATGAAGCGAAGGATCAACATTGCCTGTTCTTTGCTGCATAATCCCAGGATCCTGGTTCTGGATGAACCTACTGTGGGTGTTGATCCTCAGAACAGGAACCATATTTTTGAGGTCATTGAGAGATTACATGATGAAGGGATGACAATTATATACACAACCCATTATATGGAAGAGGCTGAACGGTTTTGTGATAAGATTGCCATTATGGATGTCGGACGCATTATTGCTCTCGGCACTCTTAAGGAGCTGAGGAAAATAAGCGATGCCAAGGACCGGCTGACAGTTAAACTGGTAGATTTTAATGATGAAATCATATCACGTATCAGGTCGGCAATTCCTGCGATCAGGTTTGACAATACCTCGAAGACACTGGAAACTGACTGTGAGAATATCAGCAATGAAATATCGGTAATAACAAACCAAATCCAAAACGCAGGCGGAGTAATAGAAAGAATTTATACCCGGGGAACAAATCTGGAATCTATCTTTTTGAAATTAACGGGGAAGAAATTAAGAGACTGAGATATGCTAAAGCTATTCAAAAAAGATTTGATACTTTTTTTTCATGATAAGCGGTCTGTCATTCTCACGTTTTTGCTGCCACTGATTCTGATAAGCCTTTTTGCTTTCGCATATGGCGGTATTGGTGAATTTGATGGTCGTTCCGAACCTGTCAGCCTGCTGGTTGCCGATCTTGACCAGACAGTCTCTTCGAAAGCAATTATAAACAGCATTGATACGTTGAAAGACATCAGAATAGTTATGGCAGATTCTGAAAAGTCTGAAGAACTGGTAATTAAGGGAAAATATGCATGTGCTTTGATAATTTATAAGGGTTTTCAGGATTCCCTTGACGCCGGAAATGAAACCCCTATTGAACTGGTGTATGACAGGTCGAGGGAAATGGAAATCGCTGTCCTCCAGCAAAGTGTAATCAGTACTCTGATATCTTCGACCGGCAATATAATTGTTAAAAAAAGGATTGAAAATTATCTTAAGGGCCAGTTCCCCTTCATCGATAAAAACATAAGCGATAATATCACCAGGGCTGCATCAGTCAATGGCAAAAACATGCCGGAAATAAAGTGGACTTCTGTTGCCGGAGAGAAAAATGACACAAAGCTGGGTCTTATCCAGGCTGTTGCGGGAACTGCCATACTGATGCTTCTCTTCAGCGTTGCCGGTGTGGGAGCAAGCATACTGGAAGAAAAGGAAAACGGAACGATAAACAGGTTACTCTATTCACCTCTGAAGAGAAGTACAATACTCTACAGCAAAATGCTGTTTGCTTTTTTTATCTCGGTTCTTCAGCTTACGACGATGTTCATTTTTGCCTGGCTCGTATTTAACATGGATATGAGCGTAAATATCCCGGGATTAATACTAATGATAATAGCTACCTCATTTGCTGTTTCAAGCCTGGGAATCTTCCTGGCTGCCATTGCGAAAACACGTCAGCAGGCACAAAATCTCAGTACGATTATTATTCTTGTCATGTCGGCTGTTGGCGGAAGCATGATCCCTCTGTTCATAATGCCGGCAATTCTTCAGAAGATTGCCCTTCTCAGCGTTAATTACTGGGGTATCCAGGGATTTTATGACCTGTTCTGGAGGGTACTGCCGCTGAAGGAGATCCTTCCCAAAATAATCATATTGATGGGTATCGGGTTGATAATGACATTAGCTTCCATCCAGATGTTTAAAAAAAGAATTATGAAATTGTAAGGAGGGGGGTATAACAGACACATAAGGCAATCATCGACCTCCTCCTATTTACAGGCACACCCCGGACATCTCTAAATCAGTCACAATTATTCTGTTTGCAACAGAATAGAAAAAAGAGAATCCCCTGTTCAGGGATTTTCATGAAGTATCAATAACCCATTTTTTGTGTCAGATACCGGTTCATCAGCCTGTGAAGAAATTCCCCGGTGTTGACGGTCATTGCGATTTCACAATTGGGTTCTTTGTCTTCATCAATTACAGTATAGGCTTCACCTGAGATTTTTACATGAGCAGGGCGGGTTGTGAAAAGATCTGGCCACAAAATCATCCCGACAGCCACAGCATCGTGAAGGCAGGGTTTTTCACCGCCCCATAATGCGGTCAATCCGCAAATGGCATCTGTAAGGGGTGACTGGCGCATCAGGAGTTTAAACTGCAGATCTTTGTCGAACCACACCTTTGTGGTGACATCCAATCCGCAATAGGTGATTGGTGTTTGTAAGTCAACAAGGAGCTTTGAGGCTTCGCTGTCGCCCCGTACATTCCATTCCTGCGATATTACCGGGTTAGGATCCTCTGCTGTTCCATAACCTGTATAAAACGATCCGAACATTGAATATACATGTTTTGCAAGTTTCAATGCTTCCGGATCTTTCCTGATAACATCGCCTATGTTTGTAACAGGGCCAACGGTTATTAATATCACCTCGCCTGGGTATTTTCTCAGGGTTTCAATTATAAACTCGCTTGCCGGTTTGGCAATTGGCTTTACTTTATCAAATCCTTCAGCCCAGTAATACTGGCCTGAATAATCTGCCGGAATGTCAGTCCCGACAACCTGTGCCGTTTTCCTTCCGACGACAACAGGGATATCCTCCCGGTTTGTCAGATACAACATCCTGCAGGCTATCTGTGCCCGTTTATCTGTCAGTCCGTGATCAAGCACTATCCCCAGGACATCAAACTCGGGGCTTGACAATATCAGGCCCAGTGCATAGGCGTCATCTATATCGCCTCCCAGATCGCAGTCGAAAATTATTTTTTGCCCTGACTGGCCGGTAACAGGCTGGATGCTTAACAGCAGCAAGATCAGGATAAGAAAGGTTACAGACTGATTTTTTTTCATTATAAATTTCTTTTGACAGTTAAATACATTTGATGTGTTTTCAGAAATTGAAATCCGAACCTAATTTCGGGGCCAAATTCATTAACATCGAAAAGAAACTCCTTTGGCTCTTCGCCTGTCTTGTAGTCTGTTGATAAAATCCTGTATCCCAGTGACATCTGGAATAATTTTGAAAACCTGTAACCTGCGGTAGCATGCAGCTGCCAGGTCAGATCAGACCCAAGTCCAAACCCGCCAATGTCTCCCCTGAGCTGGAACAGCCATTTATCTTTTATGTCAGTTGTAAACCTGGCGATCACAACAGGGTCATACCAGGTCTTTGATTCCAGTCCGGTTACTGCTTCAGTCCCTGACGGAATCACATTCCGCAGCACATCTATACCTACTTCAAGATAGTTCAGACGGCCGCCAACTCCTGCTTCCAGGTAAGGTGTGATCCTGTAAAGGCCGGCAGCTTCCCAGATTAACTGTTTTGCAGTTACGTTTCCTGAATTCACAATCCTCCCCGGTGTCACTTCCTGGCTGAGGCTCATATAGACTAAATCGGAGGTGATGGCCCATTTGTCAGTCCTGGCCTCAAGGTATAACATGGCACCCATCTGCAAATTGCCGAATATATCGCCCGGGTTGGCATCTACAGGTAAGATAAGTGATTCACCAATTCCTGTCTCTCCGTCCATATAGGGAAACATAAGGTAGACGTCAGTAAGGAAATGCCATTTTTTTTCAGGGGCTGGCGACTGGGCTGCAAGGGGTTGATATCCGGTAAAAAGCAGCAGTAAACCCAGGCTTGCACTGATAATCAGTTTTCCGAATGAATTAATCATGGCAGCCCTTTCCTGTCTGCCTGTTCTGAATTCCGGGAACTTCACCATATCCTTATTCTTATTTAGAATGAAAGTCAAAATTAGTCGAGGCATAAATGTACTGCAATACTTAGGATTAAGTAATTATTCAATCCTGGTACAATCAGTTACGGTTTTACAGGAGCAGTTTACTCGCCGTACTTCTTCAGGATGAAAATATTCCTTGAATAAGCCACCATACCTGAAAGATGTGCTAAAAAAAGCACAGGGTCCCTTCTGAATATGGCGTAAATGAAAATCAGGAAAGAGCCGATGAAACTCAAAAGCCAGAAACCCATGGGCAGCATTGATTCCTTTCTTCTTTCCGAATATACCCACTGGTACACAAACCTTAAGGTGAACAATACCTGAGAGACAATCCCCAGGGTCATCAGCAAAGGTGCGATATGTTCCTTATTAAAGAGGTTTGCTTTGTCCATGATATTGTTATTGTAACCGTATATCAGGATAATGGTGGGGAAGAAATATAAAAAGATCCTCAGCACTACAGGGAATCTCTTCCACTGGTTTTCAAGCTGAATATTCCTGATATAGACATAATAAGTGATGACCTGCCCTAACATTATTGCAAAGTCATCACGCAGGTATCCGTAAATAAACAGAAGCACTGAAGCCAGAAGGCTTATCTCCCAGAAAAGATGAGGTGCAATGACTTTTTTGTGCCTTTCGGAAGCAATCCACTGCAGAAGGATCCGGCTGGAAAACAGCAGCTGTGCCAGAAATCCAATCCCATAAATAATCCAGTTACTCATAGTAATGATCAGGGATTTTGACTGGCTTCCGCAACTTTATAGTTAATGTATTTTTTCTTCATCCATAAATATGCAAAACAGTCCATCAAAGGTCCCATAAGACGGTTCCAAAGATAGAAATTTGATTTGCCTTCTGTTCTTGAAAAATGACGGACCGGCACCTGTTTTATTTTCCCGTTCTGAAGCAACACCATTGCAGGCAGGAATTTATGCAACCCGTTAAACATTGGAATCCGTTTGGCAACGTCAGTGCGTATAATTTTCAGCGGACACCCCGTATCATCCATTCCGTCGTGGGTGAATGCCCTCCTGATCTTGTTTGCAATCACGTGAAGAGAGGTTTTTCACGGTAGAATCCCGTCTGTCCAGCCTGACTCCAGTGATCAGGTCATATTCACCGGCGAATTCCAGTAAAACATTGAAATCCATTGGAGTGGTTTGAAGGTCAGCATCCATGTAACCCGTCCATGGAGTGTCTGAGTAATCGAATCCGGCTTTGACTGCTGCGCTCAGACCATAGTTGCGGTCAAACGAGCAATATGTGAAGTTGTCTGAATTTTCACAGATCTCCATTATTTTTTGCAGGCTGTTATCCTTTGATCCGTCATTAATAAACAGCACTTTGGCTTTCATGGCGGAGGAATCAAGAAACCGGCAGAGTTCTTTATGCAGTCTTTCAATGTTCCCTTCCTCATTAAAGACCGGAACGATGATTGTCAGTTTAAAATCCATTTTCAATATTTCAGAACGGTTTTACCGTACATTATTTTCCAATTCCTTCATTCAATTTCAACAAAACTGTAATTGCCGGACTTAAAGACATATTTTCCTTTTATATAGAGCTGCAGGGAATCATTCCGTTCGACAGCCTTATTGCCGAGGAAAAGGATAGCCGGTGTTTCAATTTTACCGGCCGGTGCATACAGGTCTTTTATTTCAAGTTTCCGGACCTCTTCTCCCAAATATACATCCATATTTGCTCCCCGGAACACTTTACAATAATAAAAATTCGGGTTGTGGTGGCTGCCCGCTCTTTCCAAAGCCTTGTTGCACAGGTCGCCGAGCCCAATCAGATAATTGTATTTCGGAACAGAGAATGAGACTGTAAAAATGAAGAGCAGGATACCAATGCCCATAGTCATAATCCCGCTGTTCAGGTTGTGTTTGAGCATAAACCTCACCGCCAGGAATCCTGAAAGGGATAAAATCAATCCAGCCAGATAGACCGGAACAGTTATGTCGATTTCTTCAGGCAGGACAAATGCAGCAGCAACAATGATCCCGGGAAAAATGAGCAGGAAAATGAAGGCAGGGATCAGTGCAAGCAGATAAACCAGGAATTTATATTCACTTTTTGCAAGCCACAATACAGTGATATATACGAAAAACGGGAAAGCCGGAAGCAGGTAGATGGCAAACTTGGAGCTGAAAAGTGATAACACTGTAAACGCAGAAAGGGAAGTAACCAGGAATAACCGTTCAATATCTGTAACCGTGAATTTTTTTATCAGACCAGATAATTATAACCCCTGCAATCAGCAGTGACCACGGGGCAAGTGAATAGAGGAATGATATGAAATAATAGTAAAATGGCTCGTCGTGATGGAATGAATTTACTGCACGACCGACAGTCTGGTGGAAAAGCAGGTTCTCAAGATACTGGCTCCCGCCTTCCCTGTAGACGCCTGCAAACCATATTCCGCAGAGCGCTAAAATTATTGCAAGGGTTTTCCATCCCCAGTAACGGCCGAATGATTTTAATTCCCGTTTACTGATTAAGAACACCAGGGTAGATAACAGGGGGACAATTATCCCCAGCGGACCTTTTGTAAACAGGGCAAGGAATACAAAAACCGGGAAGAGGAAGGTATAGCGCTTTTCAGTGCTGCCGCTGTACATCTTGTAAAATGAATGCATCGAAAGAACGATGAACATTGACATCAGCATATCCATGCGCAGATATACAGAAGTGCCCAGGAAGAATGCACTGGTTATCAGCATCAGCTGGGCAAGCAGCCGCTCATTTTGTGTCAGGAGGTTCCTCACCCAGCTGTCCATTATATGTAGAATAACCAGGGCGGGCACGAGGGAGAATATTGCCAGGAAGAGCATACTGTGCTTCCCGAGGATCAGTTTGCCTGACATGATTATCCAGAAGTAAAGCGGAGGTTTGTCGGCGTAATCGATCCCGTGATTTGTGAAAGTGAAGATTGAACCAGCACTCAGCGCCTCGTCGGCAATACTCAGATACCGCAGTTCGTTGGCAACCGTAAAATCACGGAAAATACAAAGCGGTAATACTGCCAGTACAATAAGGCTGTATCTTATATAATTCAGTTTATAGAGGGAGCTTAACATTATCAGGCGTTCTTTACTCCCCTCTGTGACTGGCAAATATCCATTGTACTTTTTCCAAAATCATGAAGAATGTCACAAGGTAAAAAAAATATATTCCGGGCAAGAACAAATTTTGTTTAACTTTTCAGCTTTCATGTAATGGTTTTGAATAGGCCGGTGAAATAATGACCGGAGAGGCAATGACAAAAAAGGAAAAAAGCTGCATACTCGTCACGGGAGGAGCAGGATTTATTGGATCGCATCTGTGTAAATACCTGCTTGGATCGGGTCATAAGGTGGTCTGCGTGGATAATTTCAACAGTTTTTATGATCCCGGCATTAAGGAGCAGAATATATCTGACATTATAAACAGGGAAGATTTCAATCTTGCCAGGGCTGATATAAGGGATAAGGCCAGAATGGCAGAAATATTTGAAGAAAACAATCCTGACCTTGTCATTCATTTGGCTGCGATGCCGGGAGTACGTCCGTCCATTATAGATCCGTTTCTCTATTATGATGTGAATGTAAATGGCACTCTGACCGTTCTGGAAACGATGCGGCGGTACGGTGTCAAAAGGATGATATTTGCTTCCAGTTCTTCCGTTTACGGTAACAATTCAAAAATACCTTTCTCGGAGTCAGATCCGGTTGACAGCCCGATCTCACCATATGCCTCGTCAAAAAGAGCCTGTGAACTGCTTTGCAGTACCTGGCACAGTTTATATCAGTTTGAGATTTTCTGTCTCCGCTTCTTTACTGTTTATGGTCCCAGGCAAAGACCTGATCTGGCCATACACAGCTTTACGAACAAAATCCTGGACAACAGTCCCCTGCAGATCTATGGCGATGGAAGCTCGTTCAGGGATTACACTTACATTGATGATGTGCTTCAGGGGATTAACAATGCAATCAATCGTCTTAAAGGATTTAATATCTATAATATCGGGGAGTCAAGGAAAGTATTGCTTTCAGAGGTTATTGAGACTATTGAAAATGCCCTTGGCAAAAAAGCGATCAAGGAGTACCTGCCATTTCAGGCCGGGGATGTCAATGCGACATTCGCTGACATCAGCAAGGCCAGGCAGGAACTGGATTATAATCCCTCATTCGACTTCAGGGAAGGTATTGCAGAATTTATCAGGTGGAAACTTGCTTAAGACCTGAAATAAAGTAATCTGAAGGAACAACCGTTTGCTGTCAGCCTATATCTGCCCGCCCTTAACCGGCGGGTCAGGCAGTAAAGCTGAACCGATCAGTTCATAATTGCGTTGCTTTTGCTGTCGCTCTCCACTTCGACTTTCCTGTCGAGTTTTTTGACATTCTTTCCCTTGTTGAATTTATAGGAATACATGAACTGGATGTAGTTGGAAGCGTCAAATCCAATGATGTTCGTGGAGGTATAACCGTCAGCCTCCGTTTCAGTCCTGCTCAGTTTTACATTGGTCGAGAAAGGCAGCAGCCAGACCACACCTATATTGTGGTTTTTTATCTGTGCCTGAATACCGGGACCGTAAAAAGGAGTGTTGTATGTCCTGGATTGTGCGTTTACATTAACTCCCTCATAGCTCAGAAATGCAAATGCAGTTATTTTCTTTTTCTTGTCAAGGTTGGCGTATGCGTAGCTGGTTACACTGAAGGAAAAATAATCCCTGGCAGGTATATAGGTTGACGATCCGGTGTATTCATTAAAGTGACCTTTATAAATCCTTGCATTTATATTTACAAACCAGAGCATTGTATTGACCCCGCCGCCCAATTCATTACCGTTAAGCAGGTTATAGGGTTTGGTAAATGTTGTAAGGATGTTGTTGACAGGCGAACTGACCACCAGGTATTCATTTCCGACCTTATTGGAAAAGAATTCCGTGTAGGCATAGGGTGCAAGATAATTGCTGCCAAAGTTCCAGGTGTAGGTAAGTTGCAACCGGTCACGGTAATCAGGTTTCAGATCCGGATTTCCCTGGGAGACATTATAATTCTGGTCGACTTTAAAATACGGATCCAGATCATAAATTCCCGGCCGGTTAATTCTCCTGTTATATGTAAATTTCAGATTATGTGATGCTGAAAATTTATATTGAAGATTGGCGGAAGGCAGAAAACAGGTATATACCGGTTCAGTAATCAAATCAGCATTTATATTGCTGTTTTCAATCCTCAGCGTTCCCTGAAGGCCGACTTTTTTCATATTGTACGTAATTCCTCCATAAACCGAATTCCGCAACTCGGCGTAATTGAACAGATTATCCGATTCCTCGTTATTTATTATGAAATCATAACTCATTTTCTGGTAATAGAATTGATAGCCTGCTTCAATTTTTGCTGCCATACCCAAGGGATGAACATAGTTTAGTTTAACCGAATAGTAATTCCGTTCGTTCAGATTATCTTCCTCCCGGGCATAGGTGCTGATTATTGAATCTGAATTATACAGGTACCGTGTATTTGTAAAATTGTTTATCTCATCTGAGCCGAAGTTGTAATAGCTGGCTTCACCGGTGAATTCCTGGACTGGATTTTTAAATGATTTCTTATAAAACAGGGAGAGGGATGTCTCATCACTTTTATACTCATTGGTGTAGGGCGCTGAAATTGTATTCAGGGGATTATCGCTTTTGGAAAGCAACGTTTCGCTTAACAGATCTATATCCTGCGCAATAGGTTTGTAACTCGCATTAAAACTGAGGCTGTTCTTATCGTTTATATAATAATCGAACCCGCTGTTGACTGTAGTCATTGTGACATTTATGCCTCCGTTCCCAGACATGCTGATTGTCGAATCATTCGATGTGAAAAGGCTTTCTTCCGTGTTGGTTATATCAAGGATCTGTGAAAAATTGACCGCAGTTACATAAAATGTTATTTTGCCGAGTGCATAATCGAGGCTGCCTGATTCCGATCTTGTTATACTATTGAACGGCTTAATTGTGAATCCGACATTACCGTTCATTCCATACCTGGCTTCCTTTTTCAGGATGATGCTTATCACCCCGTCGATGTTGCCTTCGTATTTGCCCGAAGGATTGCTGATTATTTCAATTGTCTCGATATCAGAAGGCAGAAGCCTGGCAAGGTATTCCTTGTCGCGCTGCCTTCCATCCACCTGGATTATAAAATTGCTGCTGCCGTTGAGCGTTACGTTGTTCTGAAAGTCGACGTTGACCTGGGGTATCTTTTTCAGGAGATCGTATCCGTTAGATGATGATTTGGATACTACCTCAGGAATGGCATATACGGTACGGTCAACCATTTCCTTGCCCTTAAGCCGCTCTGCCGTCACAGTTACTTCACCTATGGTTGCTGTGGTTTCACGGAGAAAAATTGTATCAACCGCAACTTCGGGATCACCTTCCGCGACAACAGCACTTTTCCCGCTTGTTTCGTAGCCCACGAAACTCACCCTTATAAAATATTCCCCGGGTTTGACGTTTTCAAGCAGGTAGCCTCCGTCAGTCAATGTGATAACCCCTGTAATCATTATTGAGTCAGGCATTTGAACCAGGGCAACTGTTGCAAAAGATACAGGAGATTTGTCTTCCTCAAGGCAGACAGTTCCCCTGATGTTCTGAGCCTGAGCAGTAACGGTAGTTACAAGAAGTAACCAGAATAAATATTTCCCCATTTTATCCGTGAATTAATTTTGCTACAGAGCAATTACTTTTGATTCCCCGTTGATATCCATAGGCATTTGCATGCTGAAACCAGGGGCGCTGATACCCAGGTTTCCGGTTATATGTGTCTTTCCGATGTTTTCAACTATAAGACCGGTACGGATATCAATAACCATATCTGACTTGCTCAATCCTTTTATGTCGTCATAGGTCACCGTAGCGCCGCCAGACTGGATCGGAACTGCATTTTCTGCAGTCTTAATACTTGATTCGGCAGTTATTTTTGCGTTGTTGCCGTCGATTCCGTCAAGATGATAATTGGTTATTATATCGAGCAACATTCCGCCCGAACTGATCTGCTGTGTGATACTCCAGTCATCTCCCACTGAAACCTGTTTGCCCGGTAAACTCCATGTAAACAATTCGATCATTGTCTTTAGATCACTGTCGCTGACAGTGGTTATTATCTGTTTTTTAACAGCATCAGCTGTCGGACCGGTCAGGACAATGGAGCTTGTATCTCTCAGTACCAGGTCTGACAGCAGTTTTAAATTTATAATCTCAAGCGGTTTTCCGGCGAAATCCATTTTCACAAAGAGGGCATTTTTACTAAGCCGGTTCATTATGCAAGATATGACATCCGCCGTTTCAGTCGATTTGATATCCCCTTCATTTACAGAACTGTAACTGGCTTCTTTTCCCATTGTGTTAGTAAATGTGGTCAGGGTATCAAAATGTACCTCGGTGATCATAAAATCAGCTGTTACATCAATCATTTTCATCGAGAAAGTATAATTGATTTTCGATTCCGTGGTTTGCTGAACCCCGTTTATCGTTTGGGTGACAGTTTGCTCCGAAACAGACTTAAGCCGGTAAACCTTGTTTTTCTCCAGGTTCATTTTAAGGTTGGCGGTGTTCTGTCCCACCATCGAAATTGAAAAAAGGATTGCGAAACATAAAAGCGAAATCTTTTTCATCTGGTTGTTATTTAAGGTTATTAATTTAATGTTGTGAAACATGCTCAAAATTAAGACTGCCTTAAAGCTTAATGAATAAAATATCGGTAAACGGAGGAATTATCCTTGCGAACAGCGGGTTTGCAAGGCATAAGGAATTATTCCGTGTAAGGATTGCCCGGTAAAAGGTGTTGTTAACGCTTCAGGGAAAACTAAAGCCTCAGCCGGATATTTATTTTAGCAAGCAATGCTGTGAAGCCGATCATTGCCAGCGCCCATACGGCGGAACCAAGTACCGCCAGCCACTGGCTGACATCCTGCTTGTAAAAGAACAGAGGCAGGCTAAGGCCCCAGACCAGGTAATAAATAATATCCGGTGCAAGGTATGTCGTAAGTGAGTTTTGTCCTGCAGGCTTAAAAACAGAGGCCCATTTTACCTTTTTGTGAATATCGATTATAAGGTACAAAACGGAAAACACGATCATACTTATTCCGTTGCATATCATGGTCCAGCTCGGAGTGCCCTGAATTTTTGAAATTATGAACCAGTGACGCAGGAAGAATCCTGTCAAAACGCAAAAAACACCAATCAGAATTATTATGCCGGCTTTTTTTACCGGTTCAAATTCAGCCTGTTTCAGGATTATGCTTATAACCAGTCCCGCCAGGACAACTGAAGGCACATCGCCGTTAATAATAACTCCGAGCGCCGGTTTGATGAAATCAAGGAAATCCGTTAAACCAAGCGATGACAGTATGTTCAGCATGCTGAAAAACAGCCATACAGCAATTGTCGGCCATAGTTTCGGACCGATCAGCAGGTTGACCGATGCTGCCACAAGGTACCCCCATCCGATCAGACCCAGGATGCCCCACCAGCCTGTCTCGAACCAGGAGACATTTCCGGATTCCCCGGCTCTGAAAACAACAGCCAGGAAAATGAGACCGGCGATACCAAGAATTCTTAATCCCGTAAAAAGTGCTTTCAGCTTTTCGTTTGAAGGGTATTTGTTCCAGATCAGGAATACCGAAACATACATTAAGATTGCCCACAGATTTGAACTTATTCCGGTCAACTCGGGATTCACTCTGCCGGAATTAAGCATTAAAACTCCTATGAGCAACAAGCTCAATGTTCTGAGAACGACATGCCCGAAGATCTGCTTTTTTGACTGCCCCGCCTGTATCCGTGAGTTAATTGCATATTGAATTGAAAGGCCGACAATAAATAAAAATCCCGGGAATACCCAGTCGGCCAGACCCATCCCATCGTAATCAGCAGCAGTATGTATCATCCAGTGAGGCACCCCCGGTACAAACAGGTCGTTTACAAAAAGCATCAGGAACAGCGTTAGTCCCCGCATTATGTCTATCGAAAGGATCCTGGTTGTTTTTTCCATTTGCCTGTCCGGGATATAAGGAAATTTTTTAACGTAATTGTAATTTAAATGTAGCGAATAAAAATAATAAGGGACAAATACTTTTTTGTCCTGTTTTTTTCAACCGGGGTTGAAAGCAGCGGAATAACCTGCTCCGGTACTCAACATCTTTTGTTTGGCTCCTTTTACAGGCAATTGATAAATTTCATATTTTAGTTCTTCAATCTTAAAAACCTTAAATACTTATGGGGGAAGAAATCATTATAGTAGGAGCAGGAATGTCCGGCTTGTCCGCAGGGTGCTATGCACAGATGAACGGATACAAAACTGCGATATATGAAATGAATAAGATTCCGGGAGGCCTGTGCACTGCCTGGCAACGGAAAGGTTTCACATTTGATATAAGTATGCATATGCTTACCGGATCTGTATCCGGACCGTACCATAAGATGTGGGAAGAGTTAGGCGTAGCCGGAAATTTCAAATTTCATTTTCACAATCACATCTCACAAATAGAAGGAATGGGCAAAAAGCTCATCCTGTCTACAGACAGGAAGGAACTTGAAGATGCGATGCTGGCAATTTCCCGTGATGACGCAAAACTGATAAAGGAGTTTATCAGTATTATCTTCGGCTATGATATGATGAAAGCCGTATCCCTTAAGCCGGCCGAGCTCAAGAATCTGTTTGATAAATTAAAGGTTATACCTGGCATTCTTCCTCTTATCAGGATTTTCACAAAATACAATAATGTGACACTGCAGCAGTTTGCAGCCCGATTTGAAGATCCGTTCCTGCGTGAGGCAATAAGGTTTGCTGTAGATGCACCTGGTTGGCCGATGCCTCAATTCCCCATGGCGGTTATGGCAGGTTATGTAAAAAGCGGTGTCACAGAAGCAGGTTCACCACTTGGCGGATCACAGAAGGTGGCATTTCATATAGCTGATTTTTACAGGAAACTTGGCGGAGAGATACATTATAAAAGCAATGTCACTGACCTGATTATTGAAGATGGCAGGGTTACTGGCATTAAGTTAAAAGACGGTTCAGAGCATAAGGCAAATAATGTAATATGGGCAGGAGACGGGCATACTCTCATTTTCAGTATACTCGGAGGAAAATACCTGAATGAAAGGATCAGGAATATGTACGATAACTGGATACCTGTTAAACCGATTGTTCACGTGATGATCGGAGTTGACATGGATCTTTCCGCTGAGCCGCACCGGATTGTCTTTGAAGCTGACGAGCCGGTTACAATAGCCGGCAGGGAGCACCGGTGGATGACTGTGCTCCATCACTGTTTCGATAAGTCAATGGCTCCTGCCGGGAAATCGGCTGTTGAGGTATGGTTCGACACAGAGTATGAATACTGGGAGGAGCTTGTAAAAGACAGAGTAAAATATAATGCTGAAAAACAACGAATTGCGGAGTATGCCCTGAGGCAGCTTGAAAAACGGTGGCCCGGGTTTTCCTCGAAGACAGAGGTCATTGACGTCCCGACGCCGGCAACATACATGAGGTACACGGGTAACTGGAAAGGTTCACCTGACGGATGGTACCTGACGCCAGCCAATATGAATGGAATGGAGCCTGTGCGGACGCTTCCGGGACTAGCGGGATTGCACATGGCTGGTCAATGGACAACTACATTTTCAGGTACTGTAATTGCGGCATTGTCAGGACGGCAGGTAATTCAGCTGTTATGCAGCAAAGCGGGTAAAAAGTTTGTGACAAGCATCAGCTGAGGCTTTTTGTGACATTTAAACCATTTTGACTCAACAATGAAAACATCCATGACACTTTTTGGCTGCGGCCCCAGGCTTGCGCTTTTATGTTTGCCCTATGTAATCCTTTCATTGATTGTTATGTACAAGTATCCTGAATTCTTTGACCTGAGATTTCTGGATATCACCTTTGCAAAGGTTGCGGGATTTATCTGGCTGGGGCTCGGAGTCGTCTTCTGGGTCTACTCGGCAATATATTTTTTAAAATTCTTTAAACCCGGCACACTGATTAAAGAAGGGCCTTTTGCTCTTTGCCGTAATCCTATCTATTCCTCAATAATAGTATTTATAATACCTGCCATTGCCCTCATTTTTCATTCGGGTCTTCTGTTTACAATTTCACTTGTATTGTATATCGGATTTAAGATTTCAATTCACGGTGAGGTCAATATTCTGAGAAGGATTTTTGGAGATGAATACGAGGAATATGAAAAGAGTGCCAATGAGATCATCCCGTTTCCGCGGTATCTGTTAAAAAAGGAAGGTGAATAAAGTCATTTGATCAGATACGTCTTTTACTGTCAGGGATTCTGAAAATGAGTGGCAGAGAAAGTCACCAAAATTCACTGAATTAATGAACAATGATTTAAGAAAATCGTTTTATGTATGTATCAGGCAGCCTGAGTGAAACATACAGGAAAGCATACAATAAAATCCTATTGCGATGAAAATTGAAAAATCTGTCAAAGTAAAAAATAGTCCGGGGGTGGTTTATGAATACCTTAAATTTACGAGAAACCAGGACAATTTCAGCGTCTGGAACATGGCTGATCCGAACATGAAGAAAAGCTACGAGGGTACCGACGGAACAGTTGGTTTTATATACAGATGGGACAGTGCAGTTAAGAATGTAGGAGCAGGGGAGCAGGAAATAACAGCCATGGAAAACGGCAAAAGCATTGATTATGCGATAAGGTTTTCCCGTCCCATGAAAAATACCGGCAAAACAAAATTTCAGATCACAGGTTCCGCGGACGGTTATACATCCGTTGAGTGGATCTTCGACAGTCCGTCAAAGTTTCCCATGTCATTGTTTTCACCGATTTTTAAGAGAATGCTGGGAAAAGATCTCGAAAAAGGACTGCAAAACCTTAAAGTTATTCTCGAAAAGTGATTGATACGTTTGTTTCCTTAATTCAGACCTTTCCAAAAATCATCTGACAGCTTATCTTTTCCCGTTCTGAAAAAAGTAAAACTGAAAGTGAATCATAACGTCTTAATCTTTATTTGCATTCCGGCGAACTGTAAGTACAAGCAGTCCCATCAGCAGGAGTGCGCCACCGAGAATTAAAAGCGAAGTACCAGTGCTGCCGGTCCTGTCTGTAATGATACCTACAAGCATAGGGCCGGCAAACCCTCCCAGGTTGCCTACTGAGTTTATGAGTGCGATCCCGCCTGCAGCTGCGGTGCCGCTCAAAAATGCCGTTCCGAGAGCCCAGAAAGGTCCCATGGTGGATTTCAGTCCGACGAAGGCAAGTGTAAGGGAGGCCATGGCGAGATAGGGGTTCTTCAGATATGCACTCAGGGCAAAGCCAAGTGCGGATGAGGCGGCAGCAATGGCCACATGCCATCTCCTTTCTCCCGTCCGGTCGGAATGGCTTCCTGTGATGAGCATGGCAACCATCGCCACAAAGTATGGAATGGCATTTATCCATCCAACCCTGGCAAAGTTCATTTCCGAGAAACCTTTTATTATCGAAGGCAACCACATCTCGAAGCCGTATCCGCCCACGTTCAGCAGAAAATAGATGAGGCATAGCAGCCAGATACGGCCGCTTGAGAAAGCCTCTGACAGGCTTAGATGTGGCCGGTTTTTTGACAAGGCCGCCTCCTCTTCAAGCCGGGACTGAATCCAGCTCTTTTCCCCGGAGGACAGCCACCGGACTTTCCGGGGACGGTCAGGAAGGGCAAAAAGGACCACCGCTCCCAGGATTACAGCCGGAATCCCTTCAAGAAGAAAAAGCCACTGCCAGCCTTCCAGACCGCCTTTGCCCTGCAGATCAAGTATTGAACCTGAGAGAGGTGAGCCCAGGACGCCTGCGAGGACGGCAGCTGAAGCAAAGAGAGCGATTATGCGGGCTCTTTCCCTTGCCGGATACCAGTATGTAAGGTAAAGGATTACACCGGGAAAGAAACCTGCTTCTGCCACACCCAGGAGGAACCTCACTGAATAGAAGCCTGCCTTTCCGCTGATGAACATCATTGACATGGAAACCAATCCCCAGACGATCATGATCCGGGCTATCCACAGTCGGGCTCCGACACGCTGCATGACAAGGTTACTGGGTACCTCAAACAGAAAATACCCGATAAAGAAGAGTCCGGCACCCAGACCGTAAACGCTTCCAAAGACATCCGGATTGACGCCAAGCACTTCACGGAGCTGTAATTTTGCGAAGCCTATGTTGATGCGGTCAATATATGCAATGATGTATGATAGGAAAAGCAGCGGAACGAGACGCCAGGTGATCTTCGAATAGAGTCGCCGGGATTGCTCTGCAGTCATTTCCGGCGGGCCGGATTGTGGCAGATTCGACGGGGTGACAAATTTTGCGGCGGAATTGGAGTCCTGGTTACTCATAGTGTAAGTATGTCACTCTCATATAGGTGCTTAAGGCCTTCTTCCGGGCAGATGTCCATTCGGAAAAAGAAGATACAGGAAATAAAGGATTTCCTTTTATCAACATATTACAATCCGGCAGTATGATCACCCTGCAATTATAATTCATATCTTTTTTATTAGTTTGATGAACCGGATATTAATTTGTCCTGGCCTAAAAGTTTTCATTTCACCCATCACTTCATTCGGGTTGCGGTTATCAAACCGGTAAGTAAATAATGCCATTTTGGGACGCACAGAACAATTTTTGGGACACACAGCAAAATCCGTCTTATTATTTCAGTTTAACTTTGAAGTGCTAAACCTGTACCGGGCCTATAAGTAAAAGATAGGAGGGAGTCGGGATTCAACTAAAAACTGCTTGCCTAAAACCTGGTTGACTGAGACTTCTGGCTGAGGAAAATCACCATGTTGAGAAATCGCACATCTGATAAGTTATTTATTAGTAAACTGACAGAACTGGTTCTGGCCAATCTCCGGAATGAAGACTTTGGTGTTAAGCACCTTGCAGCTTCCATGGGAATGAGTCAATCATGCCTTTACCAGAGGCTCCACTCCATCAATAATAAAAACATAAATAATTTTATCCGTGAAATACGTTTGCAGAAGGCAATGGAGATTCTTCCGGAATGAGGATTTGACCGCTTCCGAGGTTTCATTCCGGGTTGGTTTCAGCAGTCCTGCCTATTTTAATGCATGTTTTCATGATTTTTTCGGATATACACCCGGGAATGCAAAAAAAGCAATAACAGAAAGTTCCGGAGAAGGCAAGCCTGTTGAGTTTAGTCCTGAACCAGGGCAAAATGAAATTACCCATCATTCTTTAATCTTTAGCAGGTCGGGTATATTGCTGCCTGGCCTTTTATTATTCTTCGTGAGTACTGCATTTGTCCTGCTTTTAATACCCAAAATGTATAATCCCGGTAATTCGGGTTATCCCGGATATACGTCAGAGGAAATGTATGTCGCAGTTATGCCTTTTTGTAACATGACAAATGATAATACCTATAATGTCTGGCAGGTTGGGATTCAGGATAACCTTATAAGCTACCTCTCTAATTATCCTGAAGAATTTAGAATCCGGCAGACGGGTGCAATCACAAGTTTACTCCTCAGGAAAGGGATCAGGGACTACAGTTCCATCTCCCATACAGAACTCACTAAATACTCCAAGAAGCTTGACGCCAATGTCTTGATTTTTGGAAGCATAGGCCATTCAGGTAATATAATCAGGATCAATACACAATTGATTCATTCTGAAACAGGAGATATTTTCAGTTCCATGCAGCTGGAAGGAAGTTCCCGGGACTTACTCCACCTGGTTGATTCACTATCGGTGCAGATCAGGAATCATCTTTTATTATTGAAGCTGGCCAAAGGAAATTACCGTGATTATCAGGGCATTGAAATTACTACCAATTCTCCGGTGGCATACGGGTATGTGAAAGAGGGTGAAAAAGCCATGGCAAGGGATGATTACAGCTCAGCGATTGATATGTTTTTATTGGCATTATATGCTGATTCGACATATCTCTATCCTGCGATAAGTATTTCCCGGGCTTGTTTCCTTCAGGGAAAGTACAGCCTGGGTAAAGAATGGTGTCTGAAAGCCTATGCAAAAAGAGATCAGATGCCTTTACAACTTAGGATTTATGCCGATATCGTACATGCTCATTTTTTTAAGACACCTTATGAAGCAATAAAATACATCAGGCAGTTTCGCGAAATGGATGACAAGGCTCCTTTTTCATATTATCAAATGGGAGACAGCTATTTTGGAATGCAGCAATATTATAAAGCAATTCCTGAATATATAAGATCTCTTGAGATTTTTAAAGAAAGAGGCATGAAGCCGTTCTATTGTGCAAATTACACTAATCTGGTTGTTGCATATCAAAAAACGGGGCAGGGTGGAAAGGCAAAAAAGCTTTTAAGGAAAGCAGAGCGGGACTTTCCTGATGATCTTTCAGTTGTCAGGATGAGGTCTGTTACGGAACTGGCTGTTGATGATACTGTCAGTGCAAATAAATTCATCAACAAAGGCATTTCTCTTCTTGAGGAGAATATGGTCTCTGAAGCAGAGATATCATCATACCTCGCTTCTGTTTACTCTGAAGCCGGCTTAAAGAATCAGGCTTTGCAGTTTTACAGGCAGGCACTCTCTTTAGAACCCGATAACCCGATAAGGATGTATAATCTTGCAAGTTTCCTGATTGACAACTACGGGAAACCCATTGAAGGCATGGAGCTAATCAATAAGGCAATTGAACTAAGTCCCGAGAATTATTCTTTTTATGATTGTAAGGGGTGGGGGCTTTATAAGCTGGGCAGAACCAGGGAAGCCCTTGAACTGCTCGAAAAAAGCTGGGCTTTAAAACCTGTTTATAATCATACGATTTATCTGCACCTGGAGGAGGTCAGAAAAGTAGTTTCAGAAGAAAAGTCTGAATTAGATTGAAAATTGAAAGATTATTATCTTAAATTGAAATGAAGTTAAATTAAATGATAGCATTAGCTTAAAAATTGCTATATCCTACTCCTCCTTTTGTCTGAACTTTGGCGTAAAGAAAGAATGATGTTGAGTAACTAAACATTAAGAAAATTCTCAATTATGAAAAGGAGTATTTTTATTATCGGTCTTGTCCTGCTTATGGCAGGAGTTGCAAGCGCTCAGCACCAAAGGACATACAGCAAAATAGTGGCCGAAGGAACCACTTACACGTCTTTTGGGAACTACACTATCAAAGTCGGCGATCAGCCTGTCATGCTTGAAGGGGAAAAAGTTACATGTTATCAGGTCACTTATGACAAATCGCCTGTCAAAATTGAGATACTGGTGGACGAAGAAGTAAACTGCAAAAACTACATTGTAACCTCGGAAGGTTTGTCTGTAATGTACAGCTGCAACGGTTCCTATTTTGGCGTCAACCTAATTGACAAAAAGTATAACAAGGAAGGTTATGTGACTGATGAAACGTATCTTGACCATTTGAATTATTTTCATCAGAAAATCCTCGCAAGAGGCAAACAGGAGGAGATTCCTGCTGCATCTCTCATAGCTTGTTATTACCCGCTTCTAAATGCCAAAAAATAGGCTGTCCCTGATCATCATTTTCTTTTGCAAAAACAAGAGCAAATCCTTGATTGTTAATGGCTTTTGTTATTTGGGTCACAACATGGAACCAGAGATCAATTTTGACCTCTGATTTTTTGGGAACTCGCCAAAATGCTTATGGCATTGATGATTAATTGTATTCAGTAAATCACTGGTTGCAGCTTATATATTTCAAAAAACGAATTCTTCAGCAGCGATGCAAGCAGCGATATTCTCATTGGTGGCACTTCTGAATTCCTGCAACCTTTAAGGATATTATCTATCCCGTAGTTCAGATATCCTCAACCAGAATGTTTATCCGCGACTGATGCTACCCGATCAAATATTTATAGAAATTTCCGACAGGGCAGAACTTTCTTGCAGATTTGTTGTTTCTTCGCTGTTAAACGTATTTAACCCAATAACCTATGAGAAAAGTACTTTTCCTGTTGACTATTGTGATTGCTGTTGCATTTGGTTCAGGATGCAAACAAACTTCGCCTAAAGAAAATACAGCGACTGCAACAACTAAGGAATTCAAGGGTGTCATGAACCTTGATGTTCGTGAATCTACTCCCGACTGGGAGCCTTTCATACGGAAGACAGCTCCTGAAGGATCTCCGAACATTCTGTTTATACTTTACGATGACACAGGTCTTGCTGCATGGTCGACATACGGAGGCAGAATAAGTATGCCCACCCTGGATAAGCTTGCCGCCGATGGTTTGACATATACGCAGTGGCATACCGTTGCCCTTTGTTCACCTACCCGTTCATGCATCAATACCGGCCGTAATCATAATCTTAATGGCATGGGTGTTATTACGGAGGGTGCCAACGGATTTCCCGGCTTTAGCTGCCAGTTGCCGCCGCAAGCCGCTACAATGGCACAGATACTCAACGATAACGGTTGGAGTACTTTCTGGTTGGGAAAGAACCACAATGTTCCGGAAACGGACCTCTCTGCCGGCTCCAATAAAAGTCAGTGGCCGCTTCAGCAGGGCTACGACAGGTTTTACGGATTTATCGGCGGTGAAACCAACCAATGGTATCCTGACCTGGTCGAAGACAATCATTATATTGAACCTCCTTACACCCCTGAGGAGGGTTATCATTTATCAAAGGATCTTGCTGATCAGGCTATCAGGATGATCAGTGACCAGAAATCGGCAAACCCATCCAAACCCTGGTTTATGTGGTACAACCCGGGAGCAAACCACGCTCCTCACCAGGCACCTGAGGAATACATTGCAAAGTATAAAGGGAAATTTGACGACGGGTATGATGCATACCGGAAATGGGTATTGCCGCGTATGATTGAGAAAGGTATATTACCTGCAGATACAAAACTGACTGAATGGAATCCAATGCCTGAAGATCAGGCCAATACTGCTGATTATGTCCGCCCGTGGGAAAGCCTGAATGATGACGAAAAGAAACTGTTTTCCCGTTTATGTGAGGTCTATGCAGCTTTCTCTGAATACACCGATGTGCAGATTGGCCGTATAATCGATCACCTCAAAGCTACCGGGCAGTATGACAATACTATCATTATGTATGCAGCCGATAACGGGGCATCAGGAGAAGGAACCCCGAACGGGTCGGTAAATGAAAACAAATTCTTTAACGGATACCCTGATGATCTGGCTGAGAATATGAAGCTTCTTGATGAGTTGGGGGGCCCCAACACTTACGAACATTATCCTACAGGATGGGCAGCTGCTTTTTCAACTCCTTTCAAGATGTTCAAACGCTATTCAAACTATTCGGGCGGCACTGCAGACCCGCTTGTGATTACATGGCCCAAAGGCATCAAAGCCCGCGGTGAAATACGCAATCAGTATCACCATGCAGTCGATATTGTCCCTACAATACTTGAGATTTGCGGACTGGAAATGCCAAAGGTTTACAGGGGTGTTGAGCAATACCCTTTGTCAGGGGTTTCAATGAAGTATTCATTCGATGCGAAACCGGATGACCCGACACAAAAGCACGTTCAGTATTATTCTATGCTTGGAACACGTGCAATATGGCAGGACGGCTGGAAGGCTGTCGCCGTACATGCTCCACTTACTGACAAGGGAAATTTCGACAAGGATGTATGGGAACTGTATCACGTGGATGTTGACCGTTCCGAATCAACAGATCTGGCCAAAGAAAATCCTGAAAAGCTGGAAGCTCTAAAGAAACTGTGGGACGAAGAAGCTGACAAAAATTTTGCAAAACCGCTTGACGATCGCACTACATTGCAAATTATTGGTACAGCACGTCCGACTGAAGAACCAGAAAGGGATCTTTACTCTTACTATCCTCATACCAGTGCCGTTCCTGAAGCGGTTGCAGTAAATATCAGAGGCAAATCATACAAGATTGTTTCAAATGTAGAGATTACAGATGCCAATGCTTCCGGGGTAATTTTCGCACATGGCTCCCGTTTCGGAGGGCATAGTTTATTCCTTAAAGACCATAAATTGTATTACATCTATAATTTCCTGGGAATTAAAGAGCAACAATTGGTCTCCTCCGCACTTAAACCCGGGAAATACACATTCGGGATGGAGTTTACCAAAGAAAAAGCGGGAGAATACCAGGAATCAATTGGTACTATGAAACTTTATATAGACGATAAGGAAGTTGCTTCCGGCCCGATGACAGCACAGGTCGGTAAATTTACTCTTGTGGGTGACGGACTGTGCGTTGGCTGGGACAGTGGTGATCCGGTCAGCAAATTGTATAAATCACCGGGTGAATTCAAAGGCGGAACCATTGCTTTTGTCAAAGTCAGTACCGGAAACGAGAAATATGCTGATCTTGAAACAGAAGCTGCAAGAGCATGGGCAACTGAATAATTTTTTCGGAAGGCTGAAGTAATTCTCAGTTATCGGTAAAAACTAGCGTTCTGCAGACAGATATTTCATTACGGAATTGAATACATGAAGCCGGACAGGACTTAGGTTGTAGTATTCGCCTTCGTCCGACAAACCGCAATTCTGCCTGTTGATCAGAAGGATAACTGAGATTTTATCATTTGGGATGACTGCGATACTGGTCCCGGTAAATCCTGTATGACCGAAAGAACCTTCCGGAGCATTTTTCATAAAGGAATTATCAGGGTTCATCATCCAGCCCAGGCCATTATTGAATTTATCTTTTGTAAGAAAGGCTTCAATTGTCTTGCCTGATATAAATTGTTCCGAACCTGATAAACCTATGTTAATCAGCATGTCAATAAGTTTCTGAAGGTCGCTGGCAGTGGAAAACAGTCCTGCGGCACCTGAAATTCCACCATTGGCATACCAGGCATTTCCGTCATTAACCTCTCCTTTAAGCATATAAGTACGCCAGCCGTTCCATTGTTCCGGATCAATTTCTTTTATCTTAAATCCAAGTGTAGAATCATAAACCATCCTCCTTTCATAGGGATTGCCAGCCGATGTTGCTGCAATCTTGCCCGGGCCGCCTGAAGCCAGTGGGTTGAATGTTGTTTTCTTCATGCCAAGAGGCTGAAAAATATTCTGTTTCATAAACTGTTCCAGAGGCAAGCCCGAAACTATCTCTGTTATTTCGCCAAGCAGAACAAATCCCAGATCGCTGTACCGGCGTTCTTCACCAACCGGTGACATCAAAGGAAGGCTATCTATTGTTCTGTAACATTCCTGTTTGTCTGAAGCCAGATAATAAAGCGGATACCATTCATACAATCCGGCAGTATGGGTGAGAAGATGGCGTATTGTGATCTCTTGCTTATCGGGAGTGTTAAAAGCTTCGATGTATTTGCAGACCGGGTCATCAACGCTTATCAGGCCCCTGTCAGCCAGTAACATGACTGAGGTGGTGGTTCCTATTACCTTTGTAAGTGAGGCAATATCAAACAGGGTATTAACTTTCATCTTCTCCGGCGGATTGAGCAGATTATGGTTGAAATCATACTTCTGAGCATATCCGTAAGCATGACGATAGATAACCTTGTTATCTTTTTTAATCAGGACGACTGCCCCCGGAATTTTATCACGGTCAACCTGGCTCTGAAGGATGCTGTCAATTTCAGCTCTCAGTTTTGCCCTGGCTTTTGGGGGAATTGTGTTCTGACTGTAGGAGAGCAGATATAGAAAAGAAAGGATAATTACTGTAAACAGTTTCCTGTATAGCATGACAATGTTTTTTATCGGGCCTGATATCCAAGCCTTGGTCCGACGGTCTTACGAAGCAGTAATTCCGTAAAGCCTTCTTTTATGAAATTATCCAGCTCCCCGACCAGTTTAAAACCGAATTTGTAATAAAGCCTTGCAGCATCTTTGTTAAAAGCTGAGACACAGATAAATACATTTGGTGAAAATTTCAGAATTCTCTCCTCACAAAACTCAAGCAGCTTAGTTCCCAAACCCTTTCCTCTGCAATCTTCTCTTATGCATATTGTCTGTATGTATCCTGAGAAAGTACCGCAGACCTGCAGGATAACAAAACCGTCAATATCATTTTCCTGGCTGACAATATAGACTTCCTTACAGTCCCCTTCAAATGCTTTAAGGCACTGGAGGTAGTTCATTCCAAGCGTAATCCATGGGTCTGTTTCTGACATCAGCAAAGCGCAGGCCCTAAAATCATCCGGATCCCTTGTAAGGTTGATAATCATATTATCTTATTGCGGGATTATGTTTTCTTTTTTATGATAATCAGGAACAAAACAGTCAGAACTGCATTTACAAAAATATTCATAAACCCGAAATCAAAATTGAATACCCGTATAAAATAACCATTCAACAGCCAGGTCAAAACTGCAGCCGAGACACATGCCATGGGAACCCACTTTTCCCTGAATTTTATTTTCGAAAACAGGCCGGTAAGGTATAAACCCAGGATAGGTCCGTAGGTATATCCCGCAGTCTTGAAAATCGTATTGATTATGGCTCCCTTGCTATTCCAGAAGGACATTACTATCAGAAACATCACAATATTTACGCCGATAAGCACCCTCGTTTTGATTTTCTTTTTGATCTCGGATGGCTTATTTTCGATGTTCATGAAATCATAACTGAAGGCAGTTGTTAAAGCGGCAATACAGGAATCAATACTGGCAAAAGTGGAAGCAACGATGCCGATCAGAAAAGCAATGGCTCCTATTTTCCCGAAATAATTCAGTGTCAGAAGGGGATAAAGTTCATCGGTATTTATAAAATGTCCGTTTTGTTTTATAAGGTTAATGCCATTCCGTTCAGCATACAGATAAATCAATATTCCAAGCGCCAGGAACATTGTCTGCGCAAATGCTATGAAAAAGCTGAAAGTCAGTACATTTTTGCGGGCATCTTCTAAGTTCTTTACAGTCAGGGTTTTTTGCATCATGCTTTGGTCAAGGCCCACCAAAGCAACAGTAATCAGTAATCCGGAAACAAATTGTTTGAAGAAGTTAGAACCGGAGTGCATATCCCAGTCAAAGACTTTTGCATTCGGATGGTGTACTATTGCCTCAGTCATTTCTGTAAATGAAAGGTCTAATGAGTTCCGGATAGCAAGAATTGAGATGACAATAACAGTAATCAGAAAAAGTGACTGGAGGGCATCGGTCCAGACAATTGTCTTGATGCCGGATTTATTTGTGTAGAGCCATATGAGTAATAAGACTATAATTATGGTAACAAAGTATGGAGTATGCAGATCGTCAAAAAATGCATATTGTAATATTTTAACCGATAGAAGCAGCCTCAGAGCAGCACCAAATGATTGTGATACAAGAAAAAAGAGGGAGCCCGTCTTGTAGGAAACATTTCCAAACCTGATATTAAGATAGGTATAGATTGAAACAAGTTTCAACTTGTAATAAATAGGGGTGAGGACAAATGCTATAAACAGGTAGCCGACTATTGTGCCAAGGATAAATTGAAAATAATAAAGATTGTTATTCCCGACATTTCCGGGAATTGATACCAGGGATACAGCTGATATTCCTGATCCAATCATGCCGAAGGCAACCAGAAACCATGGAGAAGCTCTGTCTCCGTCAAAAAAGGTGGTGTCACGGATATGCCGTGAAGCAAGATAGGAAATCCCCATCAGTAGGGAGAAATAGCAGAGTATTATAATAAATAACAAAAGAGGACTCATAATGCAGATCCTTGGCTCACAATTTCATTCTGACATTTGCCACTTTTCATCTGTTTCTCCTTGATCTTCCCGGGTATCGCAAGGTGCAGCCGAAGGAGATCAAACTTAACTTCAATATATTTCTCTATATCTTTTTTAATATCACTGATTTCTTCAAGCATTTTGCTGCTGGTTTGGTCATCCTGTTTTGAAAGATCCGTTTCCTGGTTTAAATAAAGTACAATATCTGTAAACTTCAAAATATTTGGTACCTAAATACTTTATTATTAAATATGTGTACGATATGCCGGAACGGTTTTAGGCAAGGTAAATACAGTGCGGGTGCTGAAGCGTTACCGGATGCAAGTCCTAATATTTTTTGCCGGCAGCTAATTAATCCCCAGCACCTTTTTTATTGCGGCAAGATTCTCGGGATTTATGATATTTTTCCCTTCAGCGGTGTACATGTAGTCTATCTTGTCTTTGTTATGCTCAACAATCTTGGCCCTGACCATTTTCCCGAGACTGTTAAGTTGTTTGTTATCCGCATTGAACGGTTCATGGAGAATGGCCACAGCCGCTGGCAGCCACCTCGATGGGAAGAGGTCGCCATATGAACCTCCGGGCATGTACTGGCCAATAACAGAATCCAGTTCAGTCAGCACGGCTTCAAGGCCTTTTTCGTCTGCCAGATCGATATTTTTATTCCTGGCCCACTTTCCAAGAGCATCCCCGTTCGGGACGAGCAGCGCAGATGTGTATTTGTTCTGATTATTGTACAGCATCATCTGATCAATGAACGGAGATCTGTCAGTAATGGTTTCCTCTATTCCTTCAGGACTGTATTTTTCCCCGTCGTCTGAAATAAGAAGACTCTTAAACCTTCCGAGAACAAAGAGGAATCCGTCTTCATCAACATATCCCATATCTCCTGTATATAACCAGCCGTCACGCAGAGTTTCATTTGTAGCTCTTTCGTTTTTCCAGTACCCCTTCATGACATTTTCACCGCGGATAACTATTTCGCCTTTTTTCCCCTGAGCAAGTACGTTGCCGTCCTCATCACATATTTTAAGCTCCAGGTTTTTAACAATGACACCTGATGATCCGAGTTTATATCTCTTTTCGACGTTTCCCGAGATGACCGGAGAAGCTTCGGACAGGCCGTAACCCTGAAGCATGGGTATTCCGATTGCAGAGAAGAACTTCTGGAGCTCAATATCAAGCAATGCTGCCCCGCCGAAGAAGAACTTCAGCCTTCCGCCAAAACTCTCCCTGATTTTACTGAAAAGAATTACATCATACAGTTTGTACAGGGGCCTGAGGAAGATCCTGAACCCCTTTCCCTTATCCCATCCGATACCGTTGTACTCATAGGCAATCTTCAATGCATGCCTGAAAAGCTTTTCAATGACCGGGCCTTTTTCCCTGATCCCCTTTTCAATCCCCTTCCGGAAATTTTTTGCCAGGGCCGGTGCGCTCAGCAGAAAGACAGGTCTGACTTCCCTGATGTTTTCCGGAATATGTTTAAGGCTGTCAAGATAAGATTTGCCGGACTGTACAGCAGCCAGGCTGGCTCCGGTTGCCATCATGATATATATTCCCACTGTATGGGCGAACGAGTGGTCCCATGGCAGAATAAGCAAGGTTGTCCACCACTCCGGCACATCCATAAGGGTAAGTGTCTGTTCAATATTGGCAGTATAGTTCCTGTGGGACAGGATTATTGCCTTGGGATCGGCGGTGGTCCCTGATGTATAACTGATATTCACATAATCATCAGGTCCTATCGACTTAATAAGATCCATGAACCTGTCACGGTTACTGAGCAGATATTCCTCACCCATTTTCCTGACCTTTCCCATGTAAATTTCATCCGGGGCGTAACTTTCCCTCGGGTCAAGCAGGATTACCTTTTCCAGGTTTTTAAGATCCTTCCTGACTGAATTTATTTTATCAAACTGGTTACCGGATACTATCACCCATCTTGATTCAGAGTGCTCAAGCCTGAATTTCAGGTCAGCGCCTTCCTTGAGCAAAATTGAGAGAGGTACATTTATGGCACCGGCGTGCAATATTCCCAGTTCACTGATCACCCAGTCTGTCCGGGATTCTGATAATAATGCGATGCGATCGCCCTTCTTTATGCCAAGAGCCACCAGTCCGGCTGCCACCATATAGGCTTGTTCCCTGGTCTCCCTGTACGTAATCGATTCGTAACGGTCTGTTTTCTTCTCCAGAAGATAGGGGTTGTCCGCATACTTTTGTACACTGTTTTCAAGCAACTCTACTATGGTTTTCATCTTAATATCAATTAAGTTAAGTACCCAATGTTGCCAAAGGTACACCCTGCATCAGTTAAAATCAATTTTATTTTAATCATGATCCAACCTGTTCCAGGCTGTTTCCGGGGCATTTTTACACAAGACTTATCTTAACTGACGAAGAATTGATCCGGGATCAGGCTGAAAATTCTGATATTAGAGAAAATTCGCTTACTTTTCGAATAACAAAATTTGAAGCCCGATGGAAAAGAAAATTATTCCGTTTGCAGTCCTGGAAAAATTCCTGGTGGATGTTTTGATCAGGGCCGGCATTCCCGAGGCAGATTCCGGGATAGTTGCTGATGTATTGCTGCAGGCCGACAGGCTTGGGTTTGAATCTCACGGAGTAAACAGGCTTAAGACTATTTATCTTGACCGCATCAAAGATGGCATCCTGAACCCGGTGACCGATTATAAGATCGTGAAGGAGAGCCCCACTACGGCAGTAATTGACGGGCAAAACGGGATGGGGCAAGTCATTTCATACAACGCAATGAAACTGGCCATTGAGAAGGCAAAAAAGTACGGTATGGGGATGGTGGCTGTTCGTAATTCAAGCCACTATGGCTTTGCCGGATATTACCCGCTGATGGCAGTCCGCGAGAATATGATAGGAATCACCGGTACCAACGCACGACCTTCTGTTGCTCCGACATTCGGTGTTGAAAACATGCTGGGTACCAACCCGCTGACATTCGGAATACCAAGCGATGAACCTTTTCCATTTTTACTTGACTGTGCCACTTCAATCACCCAGAGAGGAAAAATTGAATTATATGCCCGTACCGGGAAGGAGTTGCCCAAAGGCTGGGTGATGGATGTCAATGGCGAAAGCAAGACCAATGCATCAGAGGTACTTGAGGACATAATTGCCGGAAATGCTGCACTGATGCCCCTGGGCGGCGTTGGTGAAGAGACGGGGGGTTACAAAGGTTACGGATATGCTGCCGTGGTTGAGATACTGTCGGCAGCGTTGCAGCAGGGCGCTTTCATGAAGATGCTCACCGGGTCCCTGGATGGAAAGAAGGTACCATACCGTATCGGTCATTTCTTTATCGTGATTGATATAAGTGCCTTCACTGAGCCGGAAGATTTTAAGGAGACCACCGGCAAAATCCTGCGTGAGCTCAGGGATTCCAGGAAAATGCCTGGTCAGACGCGCATCTATACAGCAGGTGAAAAGGAATACCTTACCTGGATGGAAAGAAAAGACAAGGGCGTACCCTTCAGCGATGAGCTCCTGGAAGAATACCGGGGTTTATGCAATACTTACCACCTGGAGGAATTCCTGCCTGATTTTGAAGCCTGAAGATGATGCTATTTTACTGAAAAGAGGAGTGCAGCGCTTCCCCTTCGGCCGTCTGAGGTAAATCCTTCGACAAGCATTATGTAGTCTCCGGCCTCGTCAGATGTATAAAATTCCACAGCTGCCCTGCCATTCACGTCCGTTTTTAAGTCAGGATTCCAATAGAGCGTGTTCCGGTAATCCGGTATCCTGCTTTCCTTTCGTGTGGCTTCGGAGTAGTCGGGCGAAGTAAAGCCAGAACCCGGCTGGGGCGCTTCAAACTCCTGCCTGAAAAGAGGCTTGTCAAACTCAATAACGGAAAGATCTCCGTCATATGTGGTAATATCTATTACACCACCCAGCGCAACATCTGAAACGTAGTACTTCTTGCTCAGGACATCTATCTTTTCTATCTTATCACCTTTGATGTTCAGGACTTTTTCATGATCAGGGACAGGAACGCCATCGACAATGACCAGGGGATCCCTGGTTTCGATCTGATAATTTTGCTTGTAAATGGTGTTGATGACTGTCTTTCCCTTCCTGGTGGTTGTAACAGCTCCAGGGACAATCTCCTTAATAGCTTCGCGGAGTGAGGTTAGCTGAATAAAGGTCGACATCATGGTAGTATGATCGGGAGGACCGTAAAAATCCTTTGGAATAGGTTTACTCAGTACGCCCGGTTTCTCCGGCAAGAGAGGATCATAAATCATCTTGACTTGCATGCTGATGACAGCTTTGTTGATCAGTTCCAGCATCCCGGTATCAAGGCTGAAGAGAGGCGGGCGGGTTCTGCTGAATGTCTCCGGGAAAGGATTGTCAAGTTCGACATAATAATCTTCCAGGTCAGGAGACAGTGGCTGAATGACAATCTCGCGAACCCCCTCTTCAAGGGTGACGAAGACAAACCTGCCTGCTTCATCTGTTTCAGTAAAGCTGCAGAGAGCTGCCTTCCCGACAAAGGAAAGTACAATGCTTTCCTTACTGAGAGGCTCTCCGCTGACAGTGTTTCTAATGACACCGCTTATAAGATGACCGTCCGGTTCAGGAAGATAAACCTTCTTTTGCTGCCCGTTGCTGCCTGTAAACAGACCGTTTGTATTTTGCAGGAATATAAGCCGGTCATTCAGGCTGCAGATACCGGCCCTGGTGTTAATCTCAGGCAACCCAGTTATCTGCAGGTTTTCTGCAAGGATGTTTTCACGGTCAGGCATTGTGATAAGACTGACTGCCGATACAAGAAGATCACTTTCAACAGGCTTGCCCATTTCATCAACAGCAGCAATGTCAATCATGACTTTCTCCCTGGGGGAATAGTTTTCCTTATCAGGTTTGACAATAAGTTTTATCGGTTTCTTTGGTATGTTGTAAACCCATCTCTCAGAATACCTTTTGCCTGTCTCGTCTGTCAGAATGACCGAAGCAAGTCCGGCAGGCAGTGAATTCCTGGCAAAGGTCTTCTCTCCGCCTGAAAGGGGATTCGCGTCCAGGATGATAGGTTTAAAAGATACCGCTGAATATATCAAATGGAATCTTTTGCCACTTGAAACGAAATCACGGCCCCCTGTTACCCTGACCCTGAAGATCCCCTGCCCTTCATCTACATTCACTGACAGAGCTATCCCGGATTCATCAGATGAAGGCAGTACAAATCTTTTTGATGTCAGCGCTGACGTATCCGGTATGAAATAGAGTTTTGTATTTACCGGTGTCCGAAGCCTGAAAAGTCCGAACCCGTTTTCATCTGACCTGACATGGCATATTATATTGTTGCCGGAATCTGTAATAACTCCCTTTATTTCAACGGGTTTCATCCTCGCTCCGAGACACCTGAACCCGATGACAGTTTCAGCGCCGGCAATAAGATTACCGCTTTCCGGGTAAAAGATAACAGTATCTGCATCAGTGTCATGTCCGCGCATTTTTATCCGGTCAATATTCCTGAAAGGATTAATTACTCCGATGTTCTTATAGGAATAGAGTTCCGGAGAGAAATTTCTCATCCAGTGAGTACATGTTGCTATGTAATAATTACCCGAGGTCAAAGTGTCAGGTAACGTAAAATATCCTGATCCTGAGAGGCCATTTATGCGAATTTTTATCTGCAAAAGGGGATTGTTGGATCCGTCGAGCAGGCTTACGTAAGCCACATCACTTACTCCTGAGGTGTTACGGGTCAGATTACTGTAACAAAACACCTTAAGAAAGACAGATTCACCTACAATGTAGGTATCCCTGTCAGTCTGTACATACAGCTCCTCAGAATATTTGTCCTTACCTGTTATGTCCGGAATTTCATCTGCCGGCTGTGAATAGGAGGGGGCGGTGCAGCACAACAACAGAAAGACGATTAATATTCTATGCCCGGTGTTGGATAATAATTCCATTCTGTTGTATGAAGTATTCATGTCCGGTTCTGATATCACTCCAGGTCAACCCAGAAATCCGGCTTGTCAGGGCTGCCGGTCCTGGTGCAGTCTGAACAGTTTTTATCCAGGAACATAAGCCTTTCAAGAGAATTATTGTCTCCGTATACCGGGGCAATAAAATTGTAGCCCATCATCGTATAGTTTCTATATATCCTGTCAAATGTGGGAGGGGGAGGCAGATAATCCTGAGGGCCTTTTTCCACCATGCTGCATTCATAATTGTATGGATCAAGTCCAAGAGCCGAAATCTCACTTCCTTTAATATAGACCCTTTTCTTTTTGACGCCACACACCTGGAAATAGCCCAGTACATTTTCATCCGGGTCACTCACGCAATGAATGTTGCTTATGATCGGGAAAGGCTGCTTGTCGAAAATATCTCCTCCGCTTTCACTAATCTCCTTCGTAAGCCTCCAGAACTCGTATTCATTTTCTGATATTGCATACTGGCTGACCTGAATACAGTATTGTATGAGTAATCTGTCTGACTTGTCGGAGGCAATGAAACAGACAGGCTTTTTAATGAATTCACCGTTAAGTGCCGGATCACTGAACTGAATTAATACATCATCGGACCTCCTGTTTTTATAACAGGTAAGGTTTTCAATCGGGATCGGAACTATGCTATCCTCGTTATAATATTTATGGGTCACCGGATAGGGTATGCTGAATTTCCACCATTCCTCATAAGCCCACCTGAAGTATTTGTGATCCGTAGGGTCTTTTGAATCAATATAAATCCTGATGCCATGCTCCTCTTCCCCATTATCCGCTATTTGACTCGACTGTCCAAAGTAAACAGAATCAATATCACGGGCTTCATTAAGGCGGCAGGCACTGGATTCATACTCCTTACCGTCTTTCGTGCGAATTCTTAGCGTATATTCCCTGCCGGCAGTGCCCCTGAGGTTCTGGATGTCAGACTGGTAGAACCCGGCAGAAATCTCAGTCAGTGATGTACTGTTACCGAGATCGTCTGTAATTGAAACACTTGCGCCGGAGACCATTGGCAGCTCTTCATCAAGTGTTTCTGTTGTTCGTGTCAGCCTGACATAAGCAGGAGCCTCTTCATCAGTCAGCATTGCATCTACTACCAGAAGTGACTGAAATTTTTCAAGCTTCGGATTAAACGGATCAATGCATCTGATCAGGGTCATTGACAGGATCAAAATAAATGAAAATACAACAGATCTCTTCTTCATGCCCCGCTTGAAACGTCCAATACTTTCTTTTATTTATTCCTCCCGGCAAAATTAGCATTATTAACATTGGTTGGCACATTCTGCCGGCTGTAATTTATCCGGCACATAAATCGGAACAGGATGGTTTTAGTCTTAACTTTGTCCTTTCCGTTTGTATTTTGCAAATTGATATATATGGTAAAGAAGGTCATTACAGGATTACTGTTGCTTGTTTCATTCATTGGATTTTCCCAGGAGATTCAACTGCCACTCAATGCTGACAACAGTGAACTGTTTATCAGAACAGACGAGGATCGCCTGAAGGATCTTGACTCTCTTTATTTAGTTGAATCCGGCAGCGGAAGCAGTTTCATCAGCGGGAGGGAATACAGGGGTTATTATTTTCGATCAGACTATAAACCGATCCTCTTTTTTGGCAGGGAGCGGACTGCCTCACTGGTTTACAAAGGAAGAACTTACTATAATCTGCTTTTGCAGTATGATACTTATCTTGACCAGTTAATCTACATGGTTTACAGTAACTGGGAAGCAAGCCAGCTGGCTCTCAACAGTGACAACATCAGCCGGTTTGATCTGTACTTTAGTGACGACACCCTGACTTTCAGGTATGTTTCAGATGAGCTTTATTCCTCTTTTAATCTTGATGATGGTTTCTATGAAGTGGTATATGAAGGAAAGTGCAAATACATTATAAGGCATGGGTCAACCCATTATATGCGCAACGGTGTGGATGAATACAGTTATAAGCCTGCCGGATATGTCATGACCGATGGCGGATTTATTAAAATTACATCCAGGAAGCAGTTTGTGAATCTGTTCGGCAGCAAATCGAAGGAAATCAAACAGTTTATTGGCAGCAACGGGATCAGGATCAGGAAGGCAGATAAAAGCCAGATTAAAAATATTCTGCGATTCTACGAAGGCCTGGTGGCAGTAAACCACTGACCCGTTCAGGTGGAACCGATCTGAAAGGATTGATGTTTCCGATTGATCCGTGCAGTGACTATATTTGCAGCTCAAAAATCACTATAGCTTTTAATTTATGGTAAAGGAAGAGATCGGACCGATCCTTGAGAATCAAAGGAAGTTCTTTGCCACAGGCAGAACACTTGACCCCGAATACAGACTTGAAAACCTGAAAAAACTGAGATCGCTGATCCTGAGTCATGAGGAGGAGCTCATTGATGCTCTGCGGAAGGATTTTCACAAGCCTGAATTCGAGGTGCTGGGGACGGAATCAAGATTTACAGTGGCTGAGCTTAACATGATGATTCGCAACCTCAAAAAATGGTCCGGAAGGCAAAGGGTCAGAACCGCACTTGTAAATTTTGCTGCGCGAAGCTACATCATGCCCCAGCCATACGGTCAGGTGCTGATCCTCTCTCCCTGGAACTACCCGTTCCAGTTATCAATGGTGCCTGCAATGAGCGCACTGGCGGCAGGCAACTGTGTTGTCATGAAAGTGTCACAGAAAGCCGAACATACGGGGGAGGTCATTTCAAAGATACTCAGTCATTTCCCGAAAGAACTGATTGTACTGATAAGGGGAGAACATTCGCTGAGCGATTATTTACTGAACTATACGTTTGATTATATCTTCTTCACCGGAAGTCCTGAGGTAGGGAAGAAAGTAATGAGAAAGGCGGCTGAGAATCTCACGCCTGTCACACTCGAGCTGGGCGGTAAAAATCCGTGTGTTGTGGCTGCCGATGCCAGGCTTGATTATGCAGCAAGACGAATAGCTTCGGGGAAATTCATTAATGCCGGTCAGACGTGCATCGCTCCTGACTACCTGCTTGTCGACGCAAAGGTAAAAGACCGGTTCCTTGAACTCCTTGCCGGAGAGATAAAAGCATTTTACGGTGAAGATCCGGCTGTCAGCAGGGACTATTGTCACATGATCAGTGCTGAAAAGGCCGTCAGGATGGAAAAGTTCATGAAGAACGGTCAGATCTTCATGGGCGGTAAAACCGATCCCGGGAAGTGTTATGTGGCGCCTACAATAATTACCGGCGTCAAACCGGATGATCCGGTCATGCAGGAAGAAATATTCGGCCCTGTTCTGCCGGTGATCACATTCACTGATTTCAGCGAGGTGTATTCAATCATCAGCAGGCAGCCCAAGTCACTTGCAGCTTATATTTTTACGAACAGCAAAAAGCTTGCACGGGAGTTCCTGGCAGGAACGCAGAGCGGTTCAGCAGCAATAAATGACACTGTGATGCAGGTCGCCTCCCCGGAGCTGCCTTTCGGGGGTGTGGGCCCCAGCGGTATGGGCAGGTATCACGGAAGAGCGTCGTTCGAAACTTTCTCCAACATGAGAGCAGTGATGAAAAAATCTACCCTTGTCGATATTTTTGTACGGTATCCGCCGTACACAAGCCTTAAGGAGAAAGTGCTGAAACTTTTAATGAAATAAAAGACTTAACCCTGATCAGATGACACTGGAGCGTTTGAAATACTCCGACCTGGCAGTGGGAACGACATATCCTGAAAAACGCTTGTTGCTTCCTTTTGTCGGTGTTAATATGACGTCGGCGTAGTTGCCTGCCTTCTTCTTAAGAGTTATCTCGACTTTTGCCCTGATGTAAAATCCTGCCACCTGCATGGAGATTCTGACATTGCCCTTTTTATCGGTTTCCTGGCTGTAATCAGATACTGTCAGTTTATTTGTATGGACATTGTCTGCAAGAATCATTCCCTGAAGGAACATAAACTCCTTTTCCCACGAGATGAACTGTGAGTTGTCGGTATTGGTTTCAAAACTACCGTCTTCCTTTGCGTAGGAATCCACAATAATTACAAAATCCTTTGCTTCAATATCGGCAAGCGCCTGTTCAAATTTTATCTGCGCCAGAGAATCTTTGTTCACTTTCTGTGCCGAAGCTGAAAATAAAACCAGGCTGATGAAACAAACCGACAGGAGAATTTTTTTCATAATGATCGATATTATTTTTAACGGTTTACAAAAATAACAATTATCAGTTACACCAGGCATCTGTTTCTTCCCGGTGCAAGCAAAGGATATCAAGAATCATTCCAAAACAGAAGCAGACATAGCCCGGACTGACACTTTCTTTCTTATAATACTGACCATTCTTTATATCTGTCTGTTTGTGCAAGATCTTGCACGGGAAAAATCATCTGTTTTCCAGGATTATTACTGCTACTGAAAAGGAGAAACCGATAACAGTGAAGATCCCTGCCAGTTTACCTCCGTGTTCATAAGACTCCGGCATCATTGAATTGGCAAGAACGACGAGGATAGCCCCGCCTGCGAAAGCCTGAATAAATGATATCCACTGTGTTGACACACCGCTGAAGATGGAATAACCTGCAACTGTCGAGACTGCGCAGATAACGGCTATTAATAGCCAGAGCAGGATTATTTTTCGAGGTTTCCAGCCACCGGCCTTCATGCCGGTACTTCCGGCAATAGATTCAGGCAAATTAGCTATAAAGACAGCAACAAGCATTGCCAGGCTGACCTTTCCTCCTTCAAACATGCCTAATCCGATAACAATGGATTCAGGTATACCGTCGAGAATAATTGCCAGTACCATGGGGACTACCAGGCTCGATTGATGTGACGCCTCAATATCCGTCCGGTTCCCTGCTCCAAATTTTTCAACCAGCTTGTCACTGAAATAAAAAGTAAATGCACCGGCAAACAGCCCAAAGCCTGGAAATCCGGTGCCTTTTGCAAGTTTCACAGCCTCGAAAATCAACTCATATGCGACGGCTGAGATGAGTGTTCCGGCACCAAAGGCCATTATGATTCCCAGGGTTTTTTTACCCAGGGAAAACCTGGAGCCAATAAATCCACCCAAAACAAGGGAGGAAGTTGCCAGTAAACCGAATAAAAATGCATTTAACATATCGGGAATTTATACATTGCAATGTCTACTTCGCCCTTACTATTTCCAGGATCAGTACCGGTTCTTCAAGATACTGATCAGGGGCAATTATTGAATGGATCCTGTTTACAACATCCATTCCCTTTATTATTTCCCCGAAAGCCGCAAAACCCTGGCGGTCAGGATTTCTCCTTCCTCCAAAGTCCAGCTCAGGCTGATCGCCGACACAGATAAAAAATTCAGAGGTGGCAGTTCCTGGCACGGACCGTGCCATTGAAATAGTTCCGTTTCTGTGACGTATTCCTGTCATCTCTGTCGTTTCATGAACAATGGCAGGGTAAACGCTTTCTTCATCTTCATATCTTCCTCCCTGGATAACTTCAATCAGAATCGAATCCCCGGGCTGATTGTCTCTCCTGACAACCCTGTAAAAACAGGTACTGTCAAACAGGTCAGCATCGACATAACGGAGAAAATTAGAAGAGGTAACCGGCGCTTTTTCCAAATCGAGACGGGCATATATATCTCCGAATTCAGTCCGTATGATGATTGTCTCTTTCTTCCGCCCCGGCTGTCCGGATGAACTGTCAAACAGCAACAGGGCCAGGGCAATTATGGAGACCGTTGTTTTCATGAGACTGCAATTTAATTATTTTAATCCTGATATATAAGGATCATCCGGTCATTTTGCAGTTGTCAAAGGTCAGGCGCTGGCACCGTCGGCCTTGGCCCGCTGAATTTCACTTCTTGACTTTTATTTCGGACCCATGATCTGGAACAGCAGGTAAGACATCCCTGTTCATTCTGATGGCAAGGCCATACCTTCAAATACGGTCGATGCTGATGTCAAGCATTGAAACGGGGTCTTCTATCGGCTCGAGGTGAGTGAAAACAGTTGTCTGCGTATTTGGGAACAGTTCACGCAAATCATTTTCTATTTTTTCTGCAAGGTTGTGACCCTGTTGAATATTCATTTTCCCCGGCATTAAGATGTGTACGAAAATAAATTTTCGCTGTCCTGACTGCCGTGTCATCAGAGAATGATACTGTATGTTTTGCTGTCCGAATTTATCAAGGACACGTCTTATACTGTCCATTTCGTCTTTCGGGAAGGAAGTGTCAAGTAAACCCAAAGCTGATCGTTTCAATAACTGGTATCCCGTCCAGATTATATTTAAGGCAACTCCAACCGCTACAATACCATCGAGCCTCATCCAGCCTGTCACCTTTATAAGACCGATTCCCAACAGGACGCCTCCTGAAGTTAAGACGTCAGTCATCAGGTGTTTGCCGTCAGCCTCAAGGGTTATTGAATTGTACTTTTTACCGTTTTTAACAAGAATATTTGAGGCTGCCAGGTTTATCAGCGAAGCCGCGACTGCTACAAGCAATCCCACTCCGACGTTCTCGAGGGGTTGCGGATGGATAATCCTCGGGACAGCTGACCAGATAATGCTGAATGCTGCCAGTACTATCAGGCCACCCTCTATCGCACTTGAAAAATATTCTGCCTTGTTATGTCCGAATTCATGTTCCTGGTCAGGCGGTTTTTCGGCCAGCTTAATCATGATTAATGCCACTACGGCGGCAACCAGGTTCACGCATGACTCAAGTGCATCAGACAATATACCGACAGAATTGGTGAGCAGGTAAGCAATCAGTTTTAGCGAAATAGTCAGTATTGCCGCTGCAATTGAAATGTAGACGAACTTTTTGAGTGAAGTGGTTACCATAGAAAAGTAGTCGGATTGTATTTTACTGCACTAAGGTAGTTCAAAATATCTCAGCGACTTCTTATCATTGCCTGTATAAATACTGCATCATAATTTGATTTCAGGTATCTTTAAATCACAATTGCATACATTTAACCATGACCCGGAACAATGTCCGTTCGCTTATAGTCAGTCTGATTATTATAATATCAGGATTCACGACGTGCAATGCTGATCAATCAGCCCGGATGAAAGTCGCGGGTTCTTCCGCGGATCAGACCTTGGCCAATTCTGCCGAAATATCAGAAGAATACCCGTCAGTTTATGCTCTGCTTGTATCACCAGAAATTCCGGCACCTGGAGAGACGTTCCGGATTGTTGCCGTCGGCGGAAAAAATATCCTGAAAGCACAGATCGGGGTCACTGGTCCGGATGGTGTCCTGAAATCCGATAAAAGGAAAACAGGAGAGGAGTTCCCCTACTGGAGGATTGATGATTGTCCCGGTGGTTCTGCAGGTAATTACAGTGTCACCCTGACAGCAGGTGACATGATCCTCAGTACCCTTGAGTTCACTGTTTCTCCTGCTGTAAAGACAACTCAGTCAGGCGCTGTATGGAAAACGGTCCGGGGCTGGGACAGCAGGACCGAAGCCATCTATTCCGCATGGATCAATTCTCTTTTTCACGGATACAGCGAGAGTGCCTCGTGGTCTGCGTTGCATGAGTTGACACAGGACCGGGAACGTAATTTCCTTTATGACTACCTGTCAATGGGAGAAGATGACCCTGACAGTGCCGTGAAGGTGATCATGCAGCCCGACTGTGCCGACAATCCGTTTTTTCTAAGGGCATATTTTGCCTGGAAGCTCGGCCTTCCCTTTGGCTATCATATATGCGACAGGGGCAGCCTGGCGCGTAATCCCGGAACAGGCCAGTGGATCACAAATTCAGCCCCGGCGGCTAAAGCCAATCCGGTAGCGTCATTCAACGCCTTCCTCCGGAAGGTGATGGATGGAGTTCATTCAGGCACTGCGAGGACTGCCCTGGACAACCCACATTCTGATTATTACCCCGTTGCGCTTGAACGGAGCGCCCTGCTTCCGGGAACTGTTTTTGCTGACCCCTACGGACACACGCTGATTATAACGGGTTGGGTACCGCAAACCAAAAGCCATCCCGGCTTGCTTCTGTCAGCAGATGCCCAGCCTGACGGCACAATTGGTATCAAGAGGTTCTGGAAAGGAAATTTTCTTTTCAACACCTCCGAGGTGGTCGGCGAACCGGGCTTTAAGGCTTTCCGGCCTATCACACTCGTTAATGGCGCTGCTCACCCGGTGCCAAACGATTCACTTACTGAATCATCCGGGTTCACACCCTTTTCTCTTCAGCAGAGGAAGATGGGAACCGATGTTTTCTATCAGACCATGGAACGGCTGATTAACCCGGAGCCTCTTGACGCTGAAACTGCTTTGACAGGACTGATTCAGTCGCTTCACGAACAGCTGATTGTACGCGTCACATCAGTAGCCAACGGTGAAGCCTATTTCAGGCTTCATCCCGGCACTGTTATTCCGATGCCCTCAGGCGCAGCGGGTATTTTCCTGGCCGGCGGACTCTGGGAGGCCTATTCCACGCCTAACCGCGATCTGAGACTGCTGATCGCCATGGATGCTGTTCTCGGTTTCCCTGATCAGGCAGCCCGGTCACCGGAGGATTTTAATTTCCCGGCGGAAACACCTCCTGACCAGGTAAGGGAAAAACTGCATCTCATACTTGACAAAAAAGCCTCTGAGCTGTCAGTGAGCTACACCCGGACGGACGGTTCTGAGCAACAACTGACTGTAAGCGAACTGCTTAGAAGAAGAGATGCCTTTGAGATGGCATACAATCCGAATGACGGTATCGAAATACGCTGGGGAGCGCCTGAGGGCAGTGATGAATTAGCAACCTGCCGACGTCATGCACCTGCAGCCCAGGCTGAAAAGATGCGCTCTGTACGCCCCTGGTTCCGGAAACGCCTCCATCCGCCAACATAGGATACTTAATTCTCTGATCCGCTGCAACATTAAAAGGACAGGCTGCTTTCATTTGTCAATCATTTAAAAAAAACTAAATTTGAATACTCCGAAACCGTGAGCGTTGCCATGTTATTTAATCAAAGACACCTGACAGACCATGAAGTATGAAGATTTCCTTGTCTTAAGCCTTGGAAAGGGAAATGTGATTTCGCCCCTTAAGCAAAGCCCCGACAGCCCTGTTCACAAGTTTGTTGAGGATGATGACAGGTTGCTGTATGATGTTTCATCCGATTATTATGAACACTGCAGGTCAACCGGCGAACTGCCCGTCTCCTTTGAGAAGGCAGGCCCCAAGGAAACCATCTTCTTTGAGCCTGCCAAGACCAAAGTAGGCATTGTTACCTGCGGAGGATTATGCCCGGGAGTGAATAATGTCATCCGCAGCCTTGTAAACCAGCTTTACTACAGGTACGGAATAAAAAGGATCCTCGGGATAAGATACGGTTACGAGGGTCTGATCTCCGAATACAGTCATGAGGTCATCGAACTGACGGCACCGATGGTCAGTGAGATCCATCTTTCCGGAGGCACTTTCCTTGGTACCTCAAGGGGCAATCAGGATGTGGGGAAAATGGTTGATACAATTGAGATTTTAAATATCAACGTACTCTTCTGTATAGGCGGTGACGGCACTCTCAGGGGCGCTCACGCGATACATGAGGAAATTCAGAACAGGAAACTCAAGATTGCGGTTGCCGGCATCCCAAAAACAATAGACAACGATATCGACCTTATACAGAAATCGTTTGGTTTTGAAACGGCATTTTCAATTGCAAACGATATTATCAGGAATGCGCATAACGAAGCCCAGGGAGCATATAACGGGATAGCCCTGATAAAGCTCATGGGGCGCGACTCGGGTTTCATCGCCGCACACGCCGCCCTGGCAATACAGGAGGTCCAGTTTGTCCTTGTCCCTGAAATTTCTTTTGATCTGTATGGTGACAACGGTTTTCTCAATGTTCTCAAAAAACGTCTTGAAGCAAGACATCATGCTGTTGTGGTTGTGGCTGAAGGGGCCGGGCAGGATCTTTTCGAATCAAAGACAGATGAACGTGATGCCTCGGGGAACGTAAAGCACAGGGACATTGGCATCTTCCTGAAAGAAAAGATCAAGGCTGAATACAGTGCCCTGGGATTTCCGTTTTCAATCAAGTATATTGATCCGAGCTATATTATCCGGAGTGCACCGGCAAACGCAAATGACAGTAAGTTCTGCAACCTGCTTGCTCAAAATGCGGTCCATGCAGCCCTTGCCGGGAAAACCGATTTTGTGATCGGATACTGGAACAACCAGTTTACTCTCATGCCCATTCCGACGGTTGTGGCAAAACGCAAGAAAATAGACATCGAGGATGAATTGTGGTGGAACGTATTAGAGGCTACAGGTCAGCCTATCAGTATGAAAAATCAGTAAATCAAAATTCCTTATGAATAAAATTCTTAAATATCTCACAGTCATAAGCCTGCCGGTTGCATTGATCAGTTGTGGCAACAGTACCGTTGTACCAAATCCGGTGGCTCCGGTAAACCCGGATGACAATGAAGTTTATGTCACCTCCAGGGACTCAGAGCTCAGAATGAGCCTCGCGGATAAACTAAAATTCGAGGAATACGAGCATACATCAGAAAGGCAGCCCATCGTCTTTGTCAATGAAAAAGTCACTTTCCAGACAATTGAAGGCATTGGCGGTGCAATAACCGATGCCGCTGCTGAAACGTTCTATAAAATGCCTGAAGGAAAGAGAAACGAAATCATAGAAGCATATTTCGGCAAAGACAAGGGAATAGGTTACAACCTTGTAAGGGTGAATATTGCCAGCTGTGATTTTTCATCCGGCTCATATTCATATATTGACGAAGGTGACACCTCACTGGCTTCGTTTACAATCGACCACGACCTGCAGTATAAAATCCCGATGGTCAAAGAGGCACGGGCGGCAGCCGGTGAGGAAGTACTGATGTTTGCATCACCATGGAGCCCTCCGGCCTGGATGAAAACAAACGGAGACGTACTGCATGGCGGTAAGCTTCTGGATGAATACAAGCATGCCTGGGCTCACCATTATGTAAAATTCATTGATGAATACACAAAAACCGGTATTCCTATCTGGGCAGTCTCAGCGCAAAACGAACCGCTGGCAGTCCAGACATGGGAATCTTGTGTCTTTTCCGCAGGTGATGAGGCTGAGTTTATCGGCAAATATCTCGGTCCGGCCATTGAAAAGAGCCCCTATGGCAATACAAAAATACTTGCCTGGGACCATAACCGCGACCTGATACATCAGAGGGCAAGCGTGATCATGAACAACCCTGAGGCTGCCAAATACGTATGGGGATTCGGGTTCCACTGGTATGAAACATGGACAGGAGGCGAGATGCAGTTCAACAATGTCAGGCTGGTGAACGATACCTATCCCGATAAAAAAATTATTTTTTCAGAGGGATGCGCTGAAAGGTTTGATACGACCAGGATTAACAGCTGGGATCTGGGAGAATTTTATGCCAACTCTATGGTAAACGATTTCAATTGCGGGACTGTAGCGTGGTTCGACTGGAACATACTCCTCGATGAAAAAGGCGGGCCAAACCATGTCGGCAACTTCTGTTTTGCACCGGTGCACGCCGATACCCGTACCGGCGAACTCATATATACAAATGCCTATTATTACATAGGCCATTTTTCCAGGTTCATACACCGGGGAGCCAAAAGAATAGGAGTTTCCTCCTCGAGGGATCATATTAAGACTACCGGCTTTGTCAATCCTGACGGTAAAATTGTCGTTGTTATATTTAACAAGTCGGAGCTGAAGACAGACCTCAAACTTTGTATAGGCACAAAGGCGGCTGATGTGACCAGCCAGCCTCATTCTATCATTACTGTCATAATATAAAGACCGGCTAACGGTTTCCGGTAAGAATTCTTTTTCTACTTTTGCAGCCCGATAGCATCTGCAAATGGAAGAAATAAGAAATATTGCCGTCATTGCTCACGTTGACCACGGCAAGACCACCCTGGTTGACCGCATCCTGTACCAGGTCAAGCTTTTCCGCGAAAACCAGGTCATGGGTGACCTTATCCTCGACAGCAACGACCTGGAAAGGGAACGGGGCATAACAATACTCTCAAAAAACGTTTCTGTAAGGTATAAGAATGTCAAGATCAATATTATAGACACACCCGGCCACGCTGACTTCGGAGGAGAAGTTGAGCGGGTCCTCAATATGGCTGAAGGAGTATTGCTGATTGTTGATGCCTTTGAAGGACCGATGCCGCAGACCCGTTTTGTGCTCCAGAAAGCCCTTGAGCTGGGGCTGAAGCCAATTGTAGTCGTCAATAAGGTAGACAAGCCAAACTGCAGGCCTGAAGAGACCCAGGAAAAAGTCTTTGACCTGATGCACAGCCTTAAGGCTACCGAAGACCAGCTTAACTTCCCTACTGTTTTCGGCTCTTCCAAGCAGGGCTGGATGGGCCCTGACTGGGCGGTGCCGGCAACTGACGTGAGTTATCTCCTCGACACCATTCTGGAGTATATTCCGCCTGCAAAAATGGTGGAAGGGACCCTTCAGATGAGAATATCATCACTTGATTATTCGTCTTACCAGGGCCGGATTGCAGTGGGCAAAATCAGCCGCGGAATACTCACGCCCGGAAGCCAGGTCTCGCTGATGAAGCGTGACGGCAGTGTGATCAAAAACACTGTAAAGGAAGCTTATCTCTTCGAGGGACTGGGTAAGGAAAAGACGAAGAAACCGATAAGGTCCGGCGAGATATGCGCACTGTTCGGTATCGAGGATTTTGAAATAGGCGATACAATATCCGACGCAGACAATCCTGAGGGGCTCTCTCATATCCAGGTCGATGAGCCGACCATGAGCATGCTCTTTGTTTCCAATAATTCACCTTTTTTCGGACGTGAAGGTACCCTGGTCACCTCGCGCCAGCTGAGAGACAGGCTTTTCAGAGAGACGGAAAAGAACCTGGCGATGAAAGTTGAGGAAACGGGAACGTCAGAGGCTTTCATGGTCTATGGAAGAGGCATACTGCACCTTTCGATCCTGATCGAAACAATGCGCCGAGAGGGTTTTGAAATGCAGGTAGGCCAGCCAAAAGTGCTGTTGAGAACCATTGACGGGATTAAACATGAGCCCGTGGAGGCGCTTACCGTTCAGGTCCCTGACAATTTCGTCGGCAAGGTGATTGAGCAGGTGACGCAGCGTAAAGGTGAGATCATTAAAATAGATATTAAGGATGACCGCGCTAATCTCGATTTCAGGATACCCGTTCGCGGCATCATAGGACTGAGAAACCAGATCCTCACGGTGACCGAGGGAGAGGCCGTAATGGCACACCGGTTTGAAGGCTACGAACCGTGGAAAGGTGAGATGGCAGTCAAACGCAACGGATCACTGATTGCCATGGAAACAGGCACAGCAGCAGCATATGCAATTGACAAGCTGCAGGACCGCGGCAGATTCTTCATTTACCCCGGTGAGGAGGTTTATATGGGACAGGTCATCGGCGAAAATACCCGTTATGATGACATAACCGTCAATGTCACAAAAACAAAGAAGCTTACAAATATGAGGGCTTCGGGCTCGGACGACAAGGCCCTTCTCGAACCTCCCGTGAGATTCTCGCTTGAGGAGGCAATGGAGTATATCGCTTCAGACGAATACATTGAGATCACACCGAAATCAATGCGCCTGAGAAAGATCATGCTCGATGAAAATGACCGTAAGAGGGTCAGGAACGCGCAGTAAGGACTTTCAGGGAAAGAAGAAGAAAAATTCCGTCCCTTTTCCGGGCTCGGACAAGACCCTTATAGCGATATCATGAAAATCAGCTATGGACTTTGTGATTGCAAGTCCTATTCCGGTGCTGTCACCGGCAGGGTCAAGCTTTGTCCTGAAACGTGAAAAGAGATTGTCAAGCTGTTTCTGAGTCATCCCCTTGCCCGTGTCGATCACAGAAACTTCGAATATGGCATCCCTCCATTTTCCCCCGATTTCAATTTTTCCCCTGCGGGGCGTATTCTTCACGGCATTATTGACAACGTTGTAGAACATTGAGAATATAAGTGACCTGTTTGCGTTCCTGAACACAAAATCATCATTGCAGTTCAGCGTGATCTTTACCCCGGCATCGACAGCTATTGGTGACAGTTCCTCGATAACCTCATTTATCAGCTCCCTGATTTTAATGCTGTCTTCCTTCATGTATTGCCGGCTCTCAATCCGGGCTATCGTAAGCAGTGAGTTTATCAGTGTCTTTAACCGGTGCAGCATCCTGAGCGATTCTTCAATGCCTGATTCAACATCATGATCAAGGCCTTTTTGAAGCAGTATATTCTCAAGCTTGCTGCGGAGGACTGAAACCGGTGTCATCAGCTCATGCGAAATGTTCACGGTGATCTCTTTTTCAGTGCGGAAAAGATCCTCGATCTTTTTCATCATCTCCCTGAGTGTCTGATCAAGCTGGTTGAAGTCCTTTGTTGAAGTCCTGAGCTGTTTTGAGTCCTGAAAGGAAGGTGAGGAGGTAGCCTCCAGTCTTCGTATAATGACCTTCAGCGGACGAAGTACCCTGGCAGTGTATAAAAGGTCAGAGAGGAGAGTAACAAGGATGAAGAAAACGAGGAAGATCAGGATGACCTTGCGAATATTCTTTGCGGCATATCTCATGCTTGAAAGACTCTTCCCAATTTCAAGGAGATAAGTCTGGCCGTCAATTTTCAGGGAGTAGTTCAGCACCCGGTAGTCAATGGTTTCATTGTCGATAAGCCGCTGAGTGACCTCAATGAAATTCCAGTCTTCGGAAAGATCGATCTTCTCAAGACTGATGAACTCTTCCTTAAGAATGTTGTAACTGCCGAACCCGGCTACGGTATCAGCAGTGATAAAGGGTTCGATACCCATTTCGGAAATCAGGGAGATGACTTCTTCCCTCTTGTCAATAAGTTCATTATCAGTCTGCCTGGTGTTGATGCGTTCAATAATCAGGGGCAGAAACCCGATGAAAAGAGCTGAAAAGACCAGTTTCGAGAGCAGGTTGAACAGGGCAAGTTTTGTCTGTAATCTCATCATGCTCCTTCGGTCATATTACTGGTCCGTGCTTATCCTGTATCCTACGCCCCTGACTGTCTCGAGCCACGGCGCAGGTGCAAAGAGATTCAGTTTCTTGCGCAGGTTCTTTATATGAACATCTATGAAGTTGCTGTCGTACTGATCATCGAGGGCGTTACCCCAGATATGCTCATAGAGCTGATGTCGCGCCAGAACTTTATCGTGATTCATCACGAGGTAATAAAGCAGGTCAAACTCCTTTTTCGTGATCCCGACTTCTTTGCCTTTGTGAAGGATCTTCCTTGCCTGTATCGCGAGGACAAATTCGCCTAGGGTGATATCGGGCGAAGTGATCTGAAATTTTCTTCTGGCCACTGCCATGATGCGCGATTGCAGTTCTACGAGGGCAAACGGTTTTGACAGGTAGTCATCGGCTCCCAGGTCAAGTCCCCTGACCTTGTCTTCCACCGCGCCGCGGGCAGTAATAATAATAAAGGAAACATCATTACCGTTCATCCGGGCTTCTTTGATAAGATCCAGCCCGTTGTAATCAGGAAGACCAAGATCAAGCAGGACAAAATCATAAAGGTTGACAGCAATCTTTTCCGAAGCTTCTTTTCCCGTGAAAGCCAGATCACACAGGAAATTCTCCTTGGTTAGAAATGACGCAATCTCCTTTGCAAGGCTTTTTTCGTCTTCGACTATAAGAAGGTTCATGACCCAAAGTTAAAAAATCCTGAAGAAGGCGCTCAACAGTATTATAAAACCTTCCGCACCGCTGGTATCGGTGTCTGAATAAAAAGGCAGGATGTACCCTGGTTCCACCTCGAAGGTAAAGAAGTCATAGCTGAAAGCTACCGGAAGCCCGAAGTCCATCTCAATCAGGCCGAACCTTTGCGAATAGCTATCTGATGAGCCCTGAGGGGGTTTGTGCCATCCTCCGTGGCCGGGGAAAGTTGCAGTGGTGTCTTCAGCGGTCTCGATTGTGTAAATAGTTCCGAATATGAGATTTACATAAGGGTCGAAGGAAAAGAATGCTTTGCCCCCGGCGAATGAAGGTGTCTCAAAATATCTTGAGTTTCGTGCCTGGACATAGAACCAGTTGTCATCAGAAAAGAGACCGCCTGCCGATACCTGGGTATAAAGTATCCTCCAGTCGAAACCCATGGTCGCATTTGCATAGGTGAAGCTGCTGAAGAGCGTGTCCTCGAGCAATTCGGTGACATTGTACCTTGACAGGCTCAGGCCCATATCAAACCATGAGTTGAAGGTATGGCTGAAGCTCATGTCAAGACTGTAATATGCCAGGAAGGGAGAGAAGCCGCTAAGGGTATAGCCTGTGGCAGACAGATAAAGATGATCTTTGAACCCATAGGAAACAGATGCGTAACCGAAAGGCTGGTCATTTGATATTGTTGTTCCGAGATAGATCATGTTGCTGCCAAATCCTGTTCCGGCATACAGGGCATGAGTGCTGGCCTTTTCAACGGTGACCGGGGAATTTTGAATGACTGAGGAATCAGCTGATACCTGTGCCGAAGCGCCGGTAAACAATGCCTGCAACATGATGCTGCAGGCAAGTGTGCCTATCAACGATCCTCTTCCTTTCATAATGTCCGTTTCCCCTGATTACCGTCCTCCCGGGCCTTTTGCCCCGCGCGGCTTACCGGCGCCCTTCGGTATGCGCGATCCGGAAGGCCTCTCAACCGAGGCGGGACGTGCTCCCCTGGCTTTGCTCCAGTCGGGCCGCGCACTGTGAACCTGCTTCACCCCATTGGCATTGCTTTTCTGAGACTGGCCTTTTGCCTGAGTCTTATTCTGTGCCTGGGTCTGGGTTTGAGCCTGCTCCTGCTTCTGTACCTGAGTTTGATCCTGTGCCCTGACGGCAGAGGTGTCAGCATTTACCCTGGCCTGCTGACCGTTCAGGAGCCCGGCTGTGACCATCAGGAAGGTAAAAATCAATAGGATATTTTTAATCATTTTCATTTCCTGTACTGTTGTGCTGTCATGGAAGGTTTTCAATTTTCCGTAAAGCATTTGAAATACAGATTATTGAAAAACCTCACTACAAAAGTATTCAATCAAATATGAAGAAAAGATGAAGGATATCTTTTTCTTGAAAAAAATATTCAAAAAGTGTAATAATTACATTTAAAAAAATATTTATCTTGCAATGGATGGCATACGGCATGGAGCAAGGAGCATGGGGCATGCTGGCGATCCCGCGGAGCGGGAGAGGCAGTCCCGCGCAGCGGGAGGGCATGCAGAAGGCAATCGGCAGTCGGCAGTCGGCAAAGTTTGAGGATTGAAGACTGAGGACTGAAGACTGGAGACTGAGGACTGAAGACTTGATGATGAGGCGACATTCGTGATTGTCGCAGGTTGAGAAGAATACAAATTGTGTTAAGAAAAACCATAAATATTCTCAATAATTAACCTAACAACCAAACAAACATGCAATTACTAGACTGGATCGTACTGGGGGCGTTCTGCCTCGCACTGGTAGCATTTATCGTCTTTTCGATGAAATCAAAAGACAAGACATCAGCTGACTATTTTCTGGCCGGACGTGACGCCACATGGGTTGCAATCGGCGCTTCTATCTTTGCCTCCAACATCGGATCAGAGCACCTTGTAGGCCTGGCCGGTGCCGGCGCTTCCTCGGGAATGGCTATGGCTCACTGGGAGATGCACGGCTGGCTTATCCTGCTGCTCGGCTGGTTGTTTGTACCATTTTACGCACGAAGCGGAGTGTTTACAATGCCTGAATTCCTTGAAAAGAGATACAACAAGGAATCAAGGTCTGTTCTCTCAATCATCTCACTTGTAAGTTATGTGCTCACAAAGGTAGCCGTCACTGTTTATGCGGGCGGCGTTGTGTTCAAGGATGTCTTTGGCATCGAATCAATCTGGGGCATCGACTTTTTCTGGATAAGCGCTATAGGCCTGGTTGTATTAACGGGAATCTACACGGTGCTTGGCGGTATGAAAGCTGTGCTCTGGACATCTGTCCTTCAGACACCAGTTCTGCTTGCCGGATCTATCGCGGTTTTGATTGCGGGCCTTATCAAGGTTGGTGGATGGGATGAGCTGATGCATATCTGCCGGTCTGTGCCTGTAAATGAGTACGGTGATACCATGACCCAGCTCATAAGGTCACCAAAGGATACAACATATCCATGGACGGGCGTGCTCCTCGGATCTGCAATAATCGGGTTCTGGTACTGGTGTACTGACCAGTACATTGTTCAGCGTGTGCTTTCAGGCCGTGATCAGACCCAGGCCCGCCGCGGAACTATCTTCGGGGCATACCTGAAGCTGACCCCGGTATTTATTTTCCTCATCCCCGGAATGATAGCATATGCACTTAATCAGCAGGGTGTTATACATCTGGCCAGCTCTGACTCTGCATTCTCCACCCTCGTGAAGGAACTGTTGCCAATGGGTTTCAAAGGTCTTGTTGTAGGCGGCATCCTTGCCGCACTGATGAGCTCCCTGGCTTCGCTATTCAATTCTTCCGCCACACTGTTTACAATCGACTTCTACCAGAAGTATAAGCCGAAGGCTCCGGAGAGTGAACTTGTAAGGGTGGGACGTATTGCCACCGTGGTGGTTGTAATCCTCGGTATTCTGTGGATCCCTGTAATGAGAGGTATCGGCAAGGTTCTCTACGCTTATCTGCAGGATGTGCAATCGCTCCTTGCTCCAGGTATAGCTGCAGCATTCCTGCTTGGGGTAGTCTCCAAGAAAACCACACCTAAAGCCGGTCTCACCGGCCTTCTGTTAGGATTTACAATTGGGATGCTGCGTCTCGGATTTACGATATTCAAAGGTCATGTAAGTCCTGACGGAATGCTTTACAGCGTATTTATCGAACCCAACTGGCTGCATTATGAGATCATCAACTTTGCAATTGTAATCCTTGTGATGATAATTGTAAGTGCCTTCACCAAGAGAATGGATGAAACCAAAATTGTCGGACTTTACATGGGGTCGGCAACGGCTGAACAGAAAGCCATCACCCGTGCAAGCTGGAATGTCTGGGATGTTGTTCTCTCAGCTATTGTGATAGTAGTAATACTGGTATTCTATGCCTACTTCTGGAATTAGCACCCGGAATATTTTAAAATAATACTCCTTCAAAATGAAAAAAGATACTGTTGAATTATGGTTTATCACAGGCAGCCAGCACCTTTACGGAGAAGAGACGCTTAAGCAGGTAAATGCCGATTCGAAAGCAATTGCCGCTGCACTTGACAAGGCTGATGCCATCCCCGTGAAGATCGTTTTCAGGCCTGTTCTCACAACTGCCGATGCCATTACGGCAATCTGCATTGAAGCGAACAATTCACCCAAATGCGCGGGCCTTATTGCATGGATGCATACGTTCTCACCTGCAAAGATGTGGATATCAGGGCTTAAGAAGCTAAATAAACCACTTCTTCACTTTCATACCCAGTACAACCGTGACATACCCTGGTCAGAGATTGACATGGATTTCATGAACCTGAACCAGGCGGCTCATGGCGACCGGGAGTTCGGATACATCTGCTCGCGTCTCCGTATTGAACGCAAGGTTGTTGTAGGTCACTGGCAGGACAAGGATGTGGTTAATTCTATTGGCGTATGGACGAGGGCTGCAATGGCGGCTCTTGATGCCCGTTCGATGAAGGTAGCCCGTTTCGGTGACAATATGCGTGACGTGGCGGTTACCGAGGGCAATAAGGTGTCAGCACAGATTAACCTTGATTATCAGGTACACGGTTATGGAGTTGGCGATCTTGCTGCTTCTGTCAGCAAGGTCTCTGACAAGCAGGTCGCCGCACTTGTTAAAGAATACGGTGACGAATACAAGGCTTCGTCAAAGGTCCTGGCTTCACCTGCAATAAAGGAAGCGGCACGCATTGAGATCGGTATGCGCACTTTCCTTGAAAAAGGAGGGTTCAAAGCCTTTACAACCACCTTTGAAGATCTTCACGGGCTGGTGCAGCTGCCCGGTCTTGCCGTACAGAGGCTTATGGCTGACGGGTACGGCTTCGGCGCCGAGGGTGACTGGAAGACCTCAGCGTTGCTGCGCTCTATGAAGGTGATGGCAGAAGGGCTCAAAGGCGGCACTTCCTTTATGGAAGACTATACCTATCATCTTGATCCGAAGAATATGGCAGTGTTAGGTGCTCACATGCTCGAAGTATGTCCTTCCATTGCCGCCGGCAAACCGGTACTGGAAGTGCATCCGCTGGGAATAGGCGGCAAAGCTGATCCGGCAAGGCTGATCTTCAGGACCAGCACCGGCAGGGCTGTTGTTGCCTCGATGGTCGAAATGGGTGACAGGTTCAGGCTTATAGTTAATACAATGAAGGTTGTCGATTGCCCGCCCATGCCTAAGCTGCCGGTGGCAAGCGTACTGTGGAAACCTGATCCTGACCTTAAGACTGCCGCCACAGCGTGGATTTATGCCGGCGGCGCTCACCATACGGGCTTCAGCCAGGCGCTTACGGCTGAACACCTGGCTGACTTTGCAGCAATGACAGGGACGGAGTATGTTCTGATAGATGATAAGTGCAAAATAGATGAGTTCAGGAAGGAACTAAGATGGAATGATCTTTATTATCATCTTAACAAAGGTTTATGCTAGAGATCTATTCAAAGCATCCGAAACATTTTCAGGCTGTTGACTGCATAATCTTTGGGTATGATATAATAGAGAAAGAGCTCAAGCTCCTCCTGATAAAGAGGAGCTTTGAGCCTGCAAAGGGTCAGTGGTCTCTTTCCGGAGGCTTTGTGGAGCAGGGTGAGGGCCTTGACAATGCCGCTAACCGTGTACTCAGAACCCTGACCGGTCTTTCGCATCTTTACATGGAACAGGTGTATACTTACGGTGAAGTTGACCGTGACCCGGGCGCCAGGGTGATCTCCACTGCTTATTTTTCACTGATAGGCATACATGAAATTGATGAAAAGATAAAAGTTAAGTACGGAGCTCACTGGAGATCACTTTCCGACCTTCCTGACCTGATCTTCGATCACCGGAGAATGGTTGAAAGGGCTCTGAAGGAACTGGTTGAAAAAGTGAAGATTCACCCTGTAGGCTTTGAACTTCTTCCTGATAAATTTACGCTTGTGCAACTTCAGAACCTTTATGAAGCGATCTATCAGAAGTCAATAGACAAGCGCAACTTCCGGAAGAAGATCCTCTCAATGAACTTCCTGGAGAAACAGGATGAAAAAGAGAGGGAGACATCTAAAAAGGGAGCCTGGTATTACAGGTTCAATGAAGAAAAGTACAAGGAGTTCACTAAAAACGGTTTCTTCTTCAACCTTGCCGTGAGCTGACCACCTTGTCCTGACGGCAGGCATAACCTTTAAAACAAAATAATCATGCTTGAAAAGCTTAAGGAAGACGTCTTCAAAGCTAACCTTGATCTGGTCAGACACGGCCTTGTCCTCATGACTTTCGGTAATGTAAGCGGCATCGACAGGGCATCAGAGCTGATGGTCATCAAACCGTCAGGAGTGTCATACAATGAAATGACTGCCAATGACATGGTGGTTACCGATCTCAACGGTAATGTTGTCGAGGGCACTTTGAATCCGTCCACGGATACACCGACACACCTGGCGCTGTACAGGGCCTTCCCCGGTATAGGTGGTGTGGTGCACACTCATTCCACACATGCCACTGCCTGGGCCCAGGCCGGAACAGCGATCCCATGCCTGGGAACAACACATGCTGATTATTTCTACGGGCCTGTGCCTGTGACACGGAGGCTGACAGCGAAGGAAACGGAGAATGACTATGAGTACAATACCGGACTGGTCATTGCCGAGATCATTGCCGGCAGAGATCCTTTAACCATGTCAGCGGTTCTGGTGAATTCGCACGGTCCCTTTACCTGGGGCGTGACGCCTGCAATGGCAGTCCACAGCGCTGTCATTCTTGAGGAGATAGCACGCATAGCGTCACTCTCTGTAAACATTGCCCCTCCGAATGAGATAGACAAACATCTGCTTGACAGGCATTATTTGCGGAAACACGGCAGCGGTGCATATTATGGCCAGAAAAAGTAAAAAACAATAATACCATGCATAAGTTTTCAATTGGAGTAGATTTCGGCACCCTCTCAGGAAGGGCCGTTCTTGTTGACATTGTCAGCGGTGAGGAAGTGGCTGTAGCAGTCCATGAGTACACTCACGGAGTGATGGATGAGAGATTGCCTGACGGCACTCCTCTCGGAGTTGACTGGGCGCTTCAGCACCCGCAGGATTACCTGGATGTATTCCGTATTACAATCCCGCAGGTCTTGAAAATGGCTTCAGTGAGCCCTGATCAGATAGCAGGTGTGGGCATTGATTTTACAGCATGCACCATGCTGCCTGTCACAGCTGACGGCACCCCCCTGTGCTTCCTTGATGAATTCAGGAAAAGGCCAAATGCCTGGATCAAGCTTTGGAAACATCATGCAGCACAGGATGAAGCAAATAAGCTCAATGCCATGGCAGAGAAACGCGGAGAGAAGTTCCTTAGACGTTACGGAGGAAAAATATCATCGGAATGGCTGATCCCCAAGATATGGCAGACCGTCAACGAGGATCCGGAAGTCTATGACAAGGCAGCACGCTTCCTTGAGGCTGCAGACTGGGTGATATGGCAACTGACAGGTGTTGAGACACGCAATACCTGCACTGCCGGTTATAAGGCAATATGGCATAAACATGACGGGTATCCGTCAAAGGATTTTTTCAGGGCCCTGCATCCAAAAATGGAGAACCTGGTAGATGAAAAACTCTCACGGCACCTGCTGCCGGTAGGCACAAAGGCCGGCGTCATTACTTCTGCAGCGGCAAAGCTGACAGGACTTAAGGAAGGTACCGCCGTGGCGGTTGCCAATGTAGATGCTCATGTATCAATACCGGCAGTGGGAATAACATCATCAGGCAAGATGCTGGCAATTATCGGCACTTCAACATGCCATATGCTGCTTGGTGATATTGAGAAGGAAGTACCGGGTATGTGCGGTGTCGTCGAAGACGGAATAATAGAGGGTTTCTTCGGGTATGAAGCAGGGCAGAGCTGTGTAGGTGACCATTTCCAGTGGTTTGTCGAGAACTGCACGCCCGCAGATTACAAGGCAGAGGCTGACAGCAGGGGCATTGACATGCATGCACTGCTTACAGAAAAAGCATCAGCGCTGAAACCGGGAGAGAGCGGACTGGTGGCGCTGGACTGGTGGAACGGCAACAGATCAGTTCTTGTTGATGTCGACCTGACAGGGATGATACTGGGCATGACACTCACAACAAAGCCTGAGGAGATCTATCGTGCACTCATCGAGGCTACAGCCTATGGTACCAGGATGATCATCGATACATTCGAGGAGAACGGGGTACCTGTAAATGAGTTCTATGCTGCCGGCGGAATAGCTGAAAAGAATCCCTTTGTGATGCAGATCTATGCCGATGTGATAAACAGGGAAATTAAGATCTCAGGCAGCCCGCAGGCACCGGCGCTGGGTTCGGCAATGTTCGGTGCCGTGGCGGCCGGCAAGGCGGCCGGAGGGTATGACACCATCCAGGATGCCGCAGCAGTCATGGCAAAGGTCAAGGATTACACCTATAAGCCAATCCCCGCCAATGCGACCGCTTATAAAAAACTGTATGCGGAATATAAAATATTGCATGATTACTTCGGACGCGGTGCCAATGACGTCATGAAAAGACTGAAGGATATCAAAAAAGAAGTGAGAGGGTGAAAATCAGATACATATCGCTGCTGATATTTCCGGTCCTGATGTCGTCGTGCGGGAATAATGACACTAAGGAAAGCATGACCCGGTGGCTTGTTACACCTGCGCCCGGCGATGTGCGTATCACTGATAATTTCTGGAAGCCGAAGATCGACCTTAACAGGGAGGCAACAATACCGTATGTATTCAGGCAGTGCGAGGAGACCGGACGCATAGACAACTTTGCCATCGCCGGTGGACTGAAGAAAGGGAAGCATACAGGCGAGCGATATAATGATTCTGACGTTTTCAAAGTCATCGAAGGCGCCTGCTACTCTCTTATGGAAACACCTGACCCGGCTCTGCGTCATTATGTAGATAGCCTCGTGACGCTTATTGCCGCAGCACAGGAGGATGACGGGTATCTTTATACAACACGCACAATTGATCCTGCCAACATGGCTCCGGGAGCAGGCAGGGAAAGGTGGATCGATGAGCGTGTCAGCCATGAGCTTTATAATGTCGGACACATGTACGAGGCAGCTGTTGCGCATTATGAGGCTACAGGTTCAAAGGCATTTCTTGATATTGCCCTGAAGAATGCAGAACTGATCAATAAAGAGTTCGGATGGGGCAGGAGAGAGATTGCTCCCGGGCATCAGGAAATAGAAATCGGGCTGGTGAAGCTTTACAAATGCACCGGTGAAAAGAAATGGCTTGACCTGGCGCAGTTCTTTCTTGATGTCCGCGGCCGCGGGGGTGATTATGTACGGCATCCTGCTGATTCAAGGTTTGAGGTCTATAATGATTCCGTTTACTTCCAGATGCATAAACCGGTGGTGGAACAGAGAGAGGCTGTTGGCCATGCTGTCAGGGGCGCCTATATGTACACCGCCATGGCTGATGTGTCGGAGGAGACAGGTTATGACAGGTATCTTGAGGCATCGCAAAAGATATGGAACGATGTCACTGCAGGAAAGATATATATCACCGGAGGCATCGGGTCTAAAGAGCATGGTGAGGCTTTCGGGGAACTTTTCGAACTTCCCAATATGACAGCTTATACCGAGACATGCGCATCAGTGGCCAATGTCTTCTGGAACCACCGTCTATACCGGGCCACCGGGGAAGCAAAATACATTGATGTGCTGGAACGCACCCTTTATAACGGACTTATCTCAGGTATCGGAAGCGACGGGTGCCGTTTCTTCTATCCCAATCCGCTTAAATCAGATGGCAGCTTTGAACGGGCCGGGTGGTTCGACTGCTCATGCTGCCCCGTCAATGTAGCCCGCTTCATGCCAGCCATGAAACAGTATATCTGGTCAGAGTCAGGTGACGGTGTGAATGTCAACCTCTTCATCGGCTCGGAAGCCCGCCTTAATACTTCGGTGGGAGAGATCTTTGTCAGACAGGTAACTGATTTCCCGTGGAAGGGTGATGTTAAAATCAATGTCGAGCCCGATAACCAGGGAAGCTCTTTCAGGCTCAGGATACGTGTCCCGGGCTGGATCGGAAATGCACCGATGGAAGGCGGCCTGTACAGGTACGTTACTCCTGAAAAGGGGAAAATGGAAATAAAGGTTAACGGAAAAAAGATAACTCCGGAAGTTAACAAGGGCTTTGCGGTTATTGACAGAAAATGGAACAAGGGGGATGTTGTTGATGTCACTCTTCCCCTGGAACCTAAATTCATGGCAGCAAGGCAGGAGGTCAAGGCTGACAGCGGCCGGATTTCCGTGGGAATAGGCCCTATGGTGTACTGTCTTGAAGAGGCGGACAACGGGAAAGTCAGGGAGATAAAGGTTGATCCTGAAACGAAGGTGGATATTTTTTATGATGATAAAAACCCTGCTGCTTCCCTGACGCTTGAGTTTGATGCCCTGACCCCTGACGGATCGGCGAAAAAAGTCAGGGCAGTGCCATATTACTCCTGGGCAAACAGGGGCAAGGGTGAAATGGATAGTCTGGATGAAAAACAAATAATAATATAATGAAAAGAGTTCGCAAAGTAATTCTTTCAGCAGCGGTGGGCCTGGCGGTTGTTGCCTCATCATGCACAAAAGGCAACCACGATGAGAATTATCCGATAAGGCCTGTCCCCTTCACCTCTGTAAAGATGACTGATAATTTCTGGGCTCCGCGGATACAAAAGAACCACGAAGTCACTATCCCGATAGCCTTCGGGTATTGTGAATCCACGGGCAGGGTAAAGAATTTTGAGATAGCAGGCGGATTGGATACCGGCGCCTTTCAGACTATCTTTCCGTTTGATGATTCTGACGTGACAAAGATCATTGAAGGAGCAAGTTACTCACTGCAGACATTTCCTGACCCTGAGCTTGAAGCTTATATTGACACCCTTATCTATAAAATAGGACTGGCCCAGGAGGATGACGGTTACCTGTACACCAACCGCACAATTGCCGAAAAAGGATACGGCAAGCTGCATGAGTGGGCGGGAGAGAAGAGATGGGAAAAGGACTATATTCTCAGCCACGAACTGTATAATCTGGGTCATATGTATGAGGCTGCCGTGGCATGGTACCAGGCTACCGGAAAGAGGGACCTTCTTGACATTTCGATCAAATCAGCGGACCTTGTCGATCATGATATGGGGTGGGATGCGTTTGTCACCTACCCGGGCCACCAGGTTGATTGAGATGGGACTGGTGAAGCTCTACAGGGTTACCGGTGAGCGCAGGTATCTTGACCTGGCAAAGTTCTTCCTCGATGCCCGCGGAACGCTCCCCGGAGGGGAAGAATACAATCAGGCCGCAAAAAAGGTTGTAGATCAAACTGAAGCGGTGGGGCACTCAGTGAGGGCAACCTATATGTATTCAGGCATGGCCGATGTCGCTGCCATACTTAAGGACGAAGCATATCTCAATGCTATAACGAAGATCTGGGAGGATCTGGTTTACAGGAAGATGTACATCACCGGAGGTATCGGAGCCAGCGGCGGTAACGAGGGATTTGCGGAACCTTATAATCTTCCGAACATGTCAGCATACTGCGAAACATGCGCATCGATAGGGAATATCTTCTTCAACCACCGCATGTTTTCCATGCATGGCGAGGGTAAATATTTTGATGTGCTGGAGAAGACGCTGTACAACGGTGCGCTGTCTGGCGTAAATTTAGCCGGAGACAGGTTCTTCTATCCCAACCCGCTTGAATCAAGCGGGCAGCATGAAAGATCACCATGGTTCGGGTGCGCCTGCTGCCCTTCAAATGTCTGCAGGTTCATCCCTGCGATACCCGGTTATATTTACTCGGTAACGGACAATGACCTGTATGTAAATCTTTTTGCGTCAAATGATGCGGAAATCAGCTTCGGCAAGCATAACGTGATGATCTCACAGGAGACAAACTACCCGTGGGACGGAGATATAATGATTACCGTAAATCCGGAAAAGGAAGGCAAGTTCAACCTGCGGCTACGTATCCCCGGCTGGGCACGCAATGAGGCCATTCCGGGCGGCCTGTACACTTTTGCAGGAAATGATGAAGCAAAGTATATTATTCGCGTAAACGGCGAAGATTACGATGCCTCCGTTACAGATGGCTATGCATCTGTTTTACGAAAATGGAAGAGGGGTGATAAGGTGGAACTGCTGTTGCCGATGCCGGTAAGAACAGTGACTGCAGACAGCAGGGTTAAGGATGATAATGACAAGTATGCAGTCCAGCGCGGCCCCCTTATGTTCTGTGCAGAATGGCCTGACAATCCTGATGGGCATGTGCTAAACCTGGTCATTGATGAGAAGCCTGAGTTCAGCGCTGAATTCATACCGGGTCTGCTGAACGGTACTGAGGTCATCAGAACTAAAGCACGTCAGATTACAGTCAATCCTGACAGTACTAACTCCCGGGGAGAGGCTGAGGATATTACGCTTATTCCATATCATCTGTGGAATAACAGGGGAAAAGGGGAGATGAGAGTATGGATACCTTTTGATAAATCCAGTAAGTAAAATTTATAAACTAAAACCACGACAATGAAACGTATCAGATTTGCAATGACAGGCGTCTTAGTACTGTCAGCTTTTGTATCTTCAGCCTTTGCACAGTCAAAGAAAGACGCCGGTCAGGCTAACATTATCGTCAGCACTGATCTGGGGACTGAGACGATCAGTCGTCATATCTACGGACATTTCTCGGAACACCTTGGGCACTGCATTTACGGTGGATACTGGGTGGGAGAGAATGCAGCAATCCCGAACACAAGAGGTATCAGGAATGACGTGGTTGAGGCTCTGAAGAAAACACAGATACCTAACCTCCGCTGGCCAGGCGGATGCTTTGCTGATGAGTACCACTGGATGGATGGTATCGGACCGCGCGAAAACAGGCCTAAAATGGTCAACACGCACTGGGGTGGGGTGACGGAGGATAACAGCTTCGGCACACATGAGTTCCTCGATCTCTGTGAACAACTCGGCGCCGAGCCTTATATATGCGGTAATGTAGGCAGCGGTTCAGTTGAGGAAATGTCAAAATGGGTTGAGTACATCAATTTTGACGGTGTCAGCCCGATGGCTGATCTTCGCAAGAAGAACGGCCGTGATAAGCCATGGAATGTAAAATACTGGGGTGTCGGGAATGAGAACTGGGGCTGCGGCGGAAACATGACACCTGAATTTTATGCAGATCAGTTCAGACGCTATGCCACCTATACCCGCAACTACGGAGATAACCGCCTGCTGAAAATTGCAGGAGGCGCCAATTCTACTGATTACAACTGGACCGAGACGCTGATGCGTGATATACCCCATTACATGATGTGGGGTATATCGCTTCATTATTATACAACCTACTGGGAGAAAAAGGGATCAGCCACTAAATTCGGGGAGAAGGAATACTTTGAAACCCTTGAACGCTGCCTGAACGTTGAAACTGCTCTTGACAGGCACATCAATGTCATGGACAAATATGATCCTGAGAAGCGCATAGCCCTTGTAGTTGATGAATGGGGCACGTGGTGGGATGTCGAACCGGGCACCAACCCCGGCTTCCTGTTCCAGCAGAATACCCTGCGCGATGCCATGGTGGCAGGCTTGTCACTGAACTACTTCAATGACCGTTGTGACAGGGTCAAAATGGCCAACATCGCACAGACTGTAAATGTCCTCCAGTCACTGATTTTCACAGACGGCGAAAAGATGCTGCTTACGCCTACATACCATGTCTTTGAGATGTACAAGGTTCATCATGACGCCACAATGCTTCCGCTGCATCTTAACTGTGAAAATTATGTCATGGACGGGAGGGAGCTTCCGGCCCTGAGCGCCTCCGCGTCGAAAGATAAAAACGGCCTTGTGCATATTTCAGTGGTCAACGTTGACCCTTCGAAGGAGGTTAAGTTGCTGATAGACCTCCGCGGCGGAGACTATTCTGATGTCACCGGGAGAATTCTTACCGCCCCGGAACTGAACACTCACAACACGTTTGAAAAGCCTGATGAGGTCAGGCCTGCCGATTTCAGCAAAGTGAAAATCAAAAATAATATCGTAAGCCTGGATATGCCACCCAGGTCAATTATTGTACTTGAAGTGAAATGAATCCGGTGCTGAGACATAGATTAACTATCATAATCCGCACATTTTTCATCACTGCTGTTTTAATAATTTGCGGTTGTTGCAAAGACCCCGGTCCCGAACCACCGTCTCAGGATCCTTATGATCCTTTGATAGATGATAATTACAGCAATATTGCCAGCCAGAGCTATTCATACCTGTGGGGTCCTTACAACCTCCATGACCCGACCATAATCAGGCATGGAGAGTATTACTATATATTCTCCACGGACGTGGCATACGGCCCTAACGGCGATTGCGGCATAATGTGGCGCAAATCGACGGATCTCGTCAACTGGACTTTCCTTGGGTGGGTATTCAACGGAGTGCCGCCGAAAGCCCTCGCTTTCATGGAGGCTAACCAGCCGGGTTATGAGCAGCTTTCGATATGGGCCCCGTTCATTCACAAGGTCAATAACACTTACCGTCTCTACTACTCCGTTCCGGGGAACAACGGGCTGAAACTTGCATGCATTGCCCTGGCAACCAGTACCTCGCCCGAAGGACCGTGGAATGATGAAGGTGTAGTTATTTCATGTCTCCCCGCAGATGACTTTAATGCCATCGACCCGTCGGTAGTGGTTGACAGGGTGAACGGGAAACACTGGATGTGCTATGGTTCTTATTCTTCCGGATTATACCTTGTTGAGCTTGACCCTGCCACAGGGTTCCTTAAAATCCCTGGAGACAAAGGCAGGCTGATTGCCAAAAGAACTAATATGCATGATGCCGTCGAGGGTGGCGAGCTGCTTTTTAATGCTGAACTGAACAGGTACTATCTCTTCGTATCATATGACTGGCTCGAAGACAATTATAATGTCAGGGTAGGACGTGCTGACTCACCTGAAGGCCCTTACTACGATATTAATGGAAATGATATGGCTGCCGCAGGGGATAATTTCCCCATGATAACAGCCCGGTATAAGTTCGACAATCACTCAGGATGGCAGGGCTTCGGCCATAACGGGGTTCTCTGGGAGAACGGCAAATATTTCTACGTCAGCCAGGCAAGACTGGGAGAAGATATGTACTGTATGGATCTCCATATTCACAGGATGGTCTGGTCCGAATCCGGGTGGCCGGTTATTTCGCCTGAAAGGTATGTGGATGTTCCTCAGACAACAATCACTTCTTCCGATTTTTCGGGTGAATGGGAGCATATCGAACTGATTAAAACAACTGCCTTCAACGAATTTGTTACTGTGACATTGGCTGCCGGCGGCATGATTGAAGGGATCACGGGTTCAACATGGACCTTTGAAAATAATATTCTGACACTCACCCTCAGGAACGGCTCTGAGACTTATAAATGCCATGTGATGAACGAGTGGGACTGGGAGAAAAGACAGAGGACACTGGTCTACACTGGCATGACGAATGGAGGAAAGAACTGCTGGGGTAAAAAAACAGATGAATTCATAAAAGAATGAAAACGGTAAAGATATTTCTGGCAGCGATAGCTTTTGTTATTGCGATGCCTGCCTTTCCGCAGGCAAACAAAATTCAGGTGCATGACCCAGTGATGATAAAGCAAGGTGACACGTGGTATCTTTTCTGTACAGGAATGGGTATCTCTGTCTGGTCATCGACAGATATGAAGCAGTGGAAGAGCTGCAAGCCGGTTTTTGACAAAGCACCCGCCTGGGCTGTTGAAGCTGTTGAAGGATATAAGGGACACACCTGGGCACCTGATATTTCTTTTCATAACGGCAAATATTATCTCTACTATTCAGTATCAGCCTTTGGCAAGAATACCTCATGCATCGGCGTGGCCACAAACACCACCCTTGACCCTGCTGATCCGGCTTTTAAATGGATTGACCACGGCAAAGTCATACAGTCGGTTCCGGGCCGCGATATGTGGAATGCAATCGACCCCAACCTGATGGTTGATGATACCGGCACTCCGTGGCTTGTGTTCGGCTCTTTCTGGGACGGAATGAAGCTGGCAAAACTTGATCAGAGCTTTACAAAAGTCGCGGAGCCCCAGGAGTGGCACACTGTTTCGGCGCGCCCGCGCGATTATTTTACTGATGAATACAACGCCGGAGAAGGCTCAGTGGAAGCGCCTTTCTTATTCAAAAAGGACAAATACTACTACCTGTTTGTCTCGTTTGATTTCTGCTGCCGGGGATTGGAAAGCACATATAAGGTGGTTGTGGGAAGATCGGAAAATATTACGGGACCATATGTGGACAGGGACGGACGCAAGATGATATATGGCGCCGGAACACCGGTATTGACAGGAAACAAAGACTGGCCGGGCGTTGGCCATAGCGCGACATACACATTTGACGGCATTGACTATATCATCTATCATGGCTACGATGCCTCGGACCACGGAAGGTCAAAATTGCTCATCGATACACTGCAATGGGATAAAGATGGCTGGCCTGTGGTTAAGAACAGTGTCACAGCTGCAAACCAGAAGTAATTTTATACATAATCACAACCAAACAATTAAACGATGAAACGCTACTCTGTTAAAATGGTGATCATTGCATTTCTGATGGTCAGTTTTCCATTCCTGCTGAGCGCGCAGAATGCGAAAATAAAAATCGATATTGACCGGACCATCGGTCAGGTGGATAAAAACCTTTACAGCAATTTTGCAGAACACCTGGGACGATGTATATACGGTGGCATTTATGAACCAGGGTCACCTCTTTCCGATGAGCAGGGTTTCCGCAAGGATGTCCTTGAAGCAGTGAAAGGACTGAATGTTTCCCTGGTAAGGTACCCCGGCGGCAACTTCGTTTCAAATTACCACTGGCTCGACGGTGTCGGACCTGTTCGTAATCCCCGGATGGAGCTTGCATGGGCAAGGCTTGAGCCCAATACTTTCGGGACGAACGAATTCATGCAGTTCTGTAAAAAAGCAGGAGTCGAGCCTTATTTTTCGGTGAACATGGGTACCGGAACCATCGAAGAGGCACAACAGTGGGTTGAGTACTGCAATGTGAAGGAGGGCCCTTACTACGCTGAACTGCGAAGGAAACACGGTTTCGCCGAACCTTACGGTATTAAGTACTGGAGCCTGGGAAACGAGATGGACGGCTTCTGGCAGATGGGACATCTGAACGCTGAGGACTACAGCAAGAAAGCCCGTGAGGCTGCCAAGCTCATGAGGCTTACTGACCCCGGCATAAAGCTCGTGGCCGCCGGTTCGTCAAATTACCGTCCCGATGCTGATCCTGATGAGTGGAACGCCAAAATACTCCATGAACTGAGGGATGTGGTTGATTACATCGCCCTCCATATTTACGTCGGCAATCCTGACAACAATTATTATAACTTCCTTTCAACACCCCTTGTCTGCGAGCAGCGCACACAGCTTGTCAGGGGGATGATATTGGAAGAGATGTCGAAAGCAGACCGCGGTAACAGGGATCCCATATATATTGCATGGGATGAGTACAACATCTGGTACCGGGCACGTACCGATGAGCACATGCAGGGTACACGAGCTCTTGAAGAGCCATATAACCTTGAGGATGCGCTTGTGATCGCAGGGTTCCTGAATGTGTTTGTGCGCAACGCTGACATCGTCAAAATGGCTAACATGGCCCAGCTGGTCAATGTCATTGCGCCTATCTGGGCTGAAGAGAAGGGGATATTCAAACAGACAATTTATTATCCTCTCGCACTTTATGCCAACAATGTAAAGGGAACCTCCCTCGATCTGTTTGTCGACTGTGACACTTATGACACTGAGGAGTTCTTTATAGGACTTGGTGAGAGCACTACAAAGCAAACCGGTGTTCCTTACCTTGATGTTTCGGCCACTTACAATAACGGCCAGGTGGTTCTGTGCGTCGTCAACAGGAATAAGGACAAAGCTATCACGACTGATATTCTGTGCCAGACAGGTGAATTTTCCGGTGAATTCCAGATCTGGGAGGTCAACGGACCTGACATCAAGTCAATGAACAATTTCGATAAGGAAGAGGTAAAAACAGTCAGCAGACCTTCAGTAAAGGGCAAAGGCACCAAACTTACCTATTCATTCCCCGCCCACTCGTTAACAATGATGACCGGGAAGATTGAGAATTCTAAATAAAACGCTTATTTTCGAAAAAAATGAATATGCAAAGACATAAACTTATTTTCAGCGCTGCATTGTCGCTGGTAATGCTGGGCATGATCTCATGCGGTAACAATAAAACAAAAGAAATGGTAACAACTCAAAGCTTCGGTTCCTTCGACGGGAAGGATGTTTCCCTTTACACCCTTACCAACAAGAAGGGCGATGTACTTAAACTCTCAGATTACGGAGCAGTGATTGTTGAGATCATTGTCCCTGACCGCAACGGAAGGAAGGAGAATGTCACTCTCGGATATGACAATTTAGACGGATATGTCAACGGTGATCCTTATTTCGGCAAAGTGGTCGGTCAGTATGCCAACCGCATTGCAAGGGGCAAGTTTACACTTGACGGAGTGGACTATACTCTGGCCATTAACAATGTTCCCAATGCCCTTCACGGGGGGCCGACCGGATGGCACAGCCGCGTATGGGATGCGCAGGTGCTGAAAAACACTGATTTCCCTGCTATCAGGTTCACTTACAATAAACCTGATATGGAAGAGGGCTTCCCGGGCAATGTCGTTGCAGAGGTGGTATATACCTGGACTGACAATGATGAGATAATATTGGATTACAAGGTCACCACCGATAAGAAGACTATAGTTAACATCACGAACCATGCATATTTCAACCTGCATGGCGCCGGTATGGGCGATATCCTTGACCACGAAGCAGTCATCAAGGCTTCCTCCTTTACCCCGGTTGATTCAACACTTATACCCACCGGTGAGATCAGGCCTGTCGAGGGTACTCCTTTTGATTTCCGCACGCCGCACCTGATAGGCGAGAGGATTGGGATGGATTACGACCAGCTTAAACTGGGTGGCGGTTATGATCACAACTTTGTGCTTGACAATGCCGAGGAGATTGATGCAGCTGTTTATGATCCCTCAACCGGCAGGGTACTGGAGGTTCTGACTGACCAGCCGGGTGTACAGCTTTACACCGGCAACTTTCTGAACGGCACGCAGATAGGTCACGGAGGCAAGGTTTATAATTACCGTTCAGGATTCTGTCTTGAGACACAGCATTTTCCTGACAGCCCAAACCAGGCTGCCTTTCCGTCAGTCATTCTGATGCCGGAGGAACCGTTCCTTTCATCAACAACATTTCGGTTCTCTGTACGATAGCTGATAATAAACAGGGTTGTATGCCTGGCTGCGCGGGGTAGTTCAATGCAAGATTATTTTGTCTTTTTGCCCCAATATGTTGCGTTCAGGTTTTTTTCAGTTCCGGCATAAACAAATGTTACACGGCGCGGGTTGGCTTCCCAATCGACTTCGCGTTCAACGCAAACAATGACGTTGCCCAGTGTTAGTTGCTTTTTTCCAGCATCGTAACTCCAGTGGCCTGTCAGTGCTCCCGACATAGTGCCGTCGGCATTGAGGGTCAGAGAAGAAGCGCCATCCTGAATGCCATAGCTGTATTTAAGGTTTATGTGCTGCCATGTACCTGCAAGTGAATCTTTGGTTATAGTACCGTAATCAGGTACGCCGGCGTAACGTTCGGGTAATGCTATCGGCCACAGGTTGTCTGGTTCACCAGGAGAGGCCGGACACCATACAAGACGGCGTACATGCCCCATCATAATTGCATTGGAATAGAGGTTGCCACCAACGTTGACGGGCAATCGACCTTGCGACATGTAGAACCATTCGTTGGTAGTTTCCTTTTTGAAGATACAACAGTGTGATATACCCACCCATCCGTAGCTTAGATTGAATTTGTAAGGGTGGGTTACGACAGGGTAGCAGTCACCGCTTCCGCTTGTAAAGTTGCGCCCGGTTATATCGAGGTACGGACCTTCTATGTTTGTGCTTCTGACCACCCGCGTGTTGTATGGTACGTCAAGGCCATCGTAGGCCATGAACAAATAGTAGTAACCATCCTTGAAAATAATTTCAGGAGCTTCGCTGCCTTGCCAGCGCGACGAGGCTGTACGTGTGCCAATTCTCACACCATACCGGGCCGTCAGTTCACTTGCACTGTTTGCGTAAGGCTCGCCGAGTGTGTTGAGAGGCTTACCTGTCGTTGCATTGACCTGCAGCAGTGCGAAGCCGCTGTGCCACGAGCCATGTATAAGGTAATGGTTTCCCCCGGGTGTTACTATATACGTGGGGTCGATGGCGTTGTAGTAGAAATATGCGTTCCAATCCGATAAACTGGAGCGACTGTAGTTTTTGCCACGATCTGATGATGAACATGTAACGAAACCCTTGTCGGTCCATACAGCCCCGGCGGGATCGGTCGATTCGCACATGCCTATAAAGGCGCGTTCGGTCCAGCTTCCGTCAAAGTTGGCTGAGGTGTTGGCTTTGCCGGTTTTGATGTAGTTATCGATAACTATGCTGTAGTACATACGCAGGATCTCTTGTCCTCCAACGTTGACCCGGCGTACTACCGGTGCCCAGAAGCCGTATATTATGTTGTCTTTTGCAATGGCATCGAGACCCATGCGCAAACGAATGGCGTTGAGCGAGTCGGCTACCCAGGAGGGTGCTTCATAAAAAGGTCCGCCTACCCATTCCCAATTAACCAGATCGGTTGAACGTTTGCCCTGAAAATGTCCATGTCCTTCGTGAGCATTACCATACGAGGCATCGGTGCCGTACATATAGTAATATCCATTGTACCAGGCAACCGATGGATCGTGAACGTTTGCCAGATTCCACTTGTTTCGGTTTGTCCATGATGATATCGGTGAATAGTCGTCGGCGTATGCTGGAATTGTGAAACCCGGAACAGTATCAGGCTTGTCTTTAGGTTCAGCAACATCTTTTTTGCACCCTGCAAACGACAGAACAGTGATGCTTACAGATAATACCAAATAATAACTAAGTCTCATGCCTGATATTTTATTTTAAACTTCCTTATCAGCACTCAAAAAATGTGCCGATAAGGAAGTTTCTGATTTACGGGAATGATTCCTAATCTACAACAGGATGAATGGTCCATTTAGCTTTGAAAGCAGGTCCGTTATCCTCATTCTTGTTTGCCGAGTTACCTGTAAGGTTTGGATTGGCATTAAGAGTAGATTGAAATATTGGGAAATATTCATGTCCCTTATAGTAATACTGGAACGATGAGGCGCTGGCGGTTTCAGCAGTAAGCTCCTCTGTTGAGGCTGTGCCATCGAGTTTATAATAACCATGTTCAACCAACTGATCCAGACGACCTTCATCGTAGAAGAATCCCCAACGGAGCAAGTCGATACCGCGTCCGTTTTCGCAACCGAATTCTTTGGGACGTTCAACGTTTGCTATTTGTTCAAAAAGAGCATCAGCAGTCGGGAAGTCGGAAAGCTGAAGATCTTCAAGAGCAACGCGCCGACGCACAAGGTTAATGTAATCGATAGCAATCTGGGTTGGGCCACTGATTTCATTTTCGCATTCTGCTGCACGCAGTAAAACATCGCTGTAACGCATAAGGCGAAGGTTTATTCCGCAATGCAATCCGGTTGTAATAGAACTGTAGATGTTGTTTCTTGCATTGGTGAACTTGGCTATTGATACACCACCCTGGGCAGTGTTGGACAGTGGAGTTGCAGTTATGCCTGCCTGATAAACAGTGTTGCTGCGGGGATCTCCATTGGGATATGCAGCTGTTTTCAGGCCGGTATAGCTGTTATATTCATCTTCGAATGTAACCAAAGTCCAGTATAAACGAGGATCGAGACGGCCATCTGTAGAGTTCTCCTTTATGAACAGGTTATACAACCAGGGTGAGCCGGCCAGGTCGCCCCAGCTACCCAGTTGCTGAGAGGCATAGTTGCTTTCTACTGCGTGACCCTGAGTTGCTTCGGGGCTTATGTTTACCGGAGTCCACTCCTGGTCTGTGCCGCCTGTGCCATAGTCCATAAACTGAACTTCGAAGAGGCTCTCTGAGTTATTCTCATATGCCGGACCTTCCTTGAAGTTGTCACCATAATCGGCTGTAAGTTCATAATGTCCGTAAACGCCGGCAATGATGTCTTTCAGTACAGCATAAGCCTCAGAATATTTATGACGGAACATAAGCGCACGGGCCAGATATCCGGCAGCAGCACCGCTTGTAGCACGACCTTTGGCAAATTCCCCGCCATCATCCCGCGATGGCAGCATTTGCATAGCTTTTGTGAGGTCAGCCTCTACCTGATCAAACACCTCGTCCTGAGTATTACTGGATGCATACATGGTGTTGATGTCTGAATAAGATGAATAATCTATGATCAATGGAACAGTCTGGTAATATGTAGCCAGTTCATAGTATGCCAAAGATCTGAGGAAAAGAGCCTGTCCTGCTATCTGATTGTAAGAAGCTTCCGACATATTAACAACATCGACTTTCGATAATACAAAGTTTGTGCGGTTAACTATATGGTAGCAGTCGCGCCATGGCCACTCGTCACCTATCCCGATTGTGCCGGGAGAATTGAGGTTGTCGTATTCCAGGTACCACTGCTGGGATGAGTTCCAGACTTCGTCGCCACGTACAGCATCCAAAGTGTAGCCGACGCGGGAATATGTACCCTCGAGGCGTATACGGTTGTAGCACGCGATTATAGCCTCCTGAAGATCTGACTCTGAATTGCCAAAATCGTAGGTTGTCTGACTGTTGGGGTTCGTAACATCGAGTTCGTCATTGCAGGCTGTCATGCCTCCAATAAGCGCCAACATTATTAGAATTATATTTAAACTTTTCATATTATATTCTATTTTTCAGATTATATATTTCAGAATGAGAGGTTTGCTCCAAACATTATGGTTTGTGGTGTCGGATACGAACAATAGTTGTAACCTGGAGTGAAAGTACCTCCGGCGAAGTCAACGTTGTAGCCTACGTATTTGGAAAATGTGAGCAGATTTTGACCCGATGCGTAAATGCGAACACCACTGATATAGCCGCCAAACCATTTGTCAGGGAAGTTATAGCCCAACTGGATGTTGGCAATTTTCAGATATGATGCGTCTTGCAGGAAACGCTCACTGAACATATCGTTGGTGATTGAACCTGTCGATTTGTATGCTACGCGGGGCACATTGGTGTCTGTGTTATCCGGTCTCCAGGCATCCAGCAGATCAATGCTCTTGTTGAGTATAAAGTATGAGCTGTGCAACGTGACGTCAACATAATCCAGGGCTTTGAAAAATGCAGCTCCGTATGCCGATATGCTCAGGTCAATACCTTTCCATTCAACACGTGCATTTAAGCCGTAATGAATCTTTGGTATGCCGCTACCCAGGAATTGCTGGTCCTCGTTTGTAATTTCACCGTCGAGGTTGATGTCGGCATATGCAACATCACCTGGTTGTGCTCCGCTCTGATTGATGAATTCGCCTTCTGAATTGACACGGGTATCTATCTCTTCCTGCGACTGGAAGATACCTTCATAAACGTAGCCATAGAATGAACCAACTTCACGTCCTACCTCTGTGCGGCAGTAGCCATCGGTACGGGGTTCGCCTGAAACGCCAAGCTGAGTTACCATATTGTGAAGGGTAGACAAGTTTGCGGAAATGTCATACTTGACAGCGTGCTGATGATTGTGATATGCAACCAGGAACTCGAGACCTGTGTTTTCCATCGTTGCTGCGTTCATCGTTACCGTTGAGTTGGTAACACCTGCATTGGTTGGAACTGCCACACTGTAAAGAAGGTCTTCTGATATTGACTTATACCAGTCGAAAGTAAATTCCAGCTGATTGTTGAACATGCCGAGGTCGAGACCAAAGTCAAGGGTTTTCTTCTTCTCCCATCTGATGGCTGTGTTTACATAGTTTGATATTGCAGAGCCGGTAACCTTATTATTTCCGTAGCTGTATGTGTAGTTGCCTCTCTGCATAACATCCATGTACTGGTAATCTCCTATGTTCTCATTACCAAGCTCACCATAGCTGCCGCGAATCTTGAGCAGGTTGATAAGCGATTTGTCTACAGGGAAGAAGTCTTCACGTTCGATACGCCAGCCTGCTGACACAGACGGGAACCAACCCCAACGGTCAGCTGAAGAAAGACGGCTTGAGCCATCACGACGTGCTGTTGCCGAAATAAGGTATTTCTCATCGAAATTGTAATTGACACGACCTACAAACGATGCCAGCACGTGTTCGCTCTCATAGCTTGTTGATGATGTCTCCTCAGCGTTGTTTACCTGCAGATAGTATGGTTCAGGCAATGTAATGCCTTTGCCTGTGAGTGTGTGATAGAGTTCGCGCTCGAAGGTCTGGCCAACAACCGCATTGATGTGATTTCGTCCGATACTACCGTCGTAGGTTATTGTGTTTTCCACAAGTACATCGCTATAGTTACGATAGCCCTCTGTCAGGTTCTCATCGCTCTTTGACAGGTAGTTTGTTGTACTCTGTATAAATGCAGGGAAGAATGTCAAATCCTTTGCATAGGTCCTGCTGTAGGCCAGGTTAAGGTTGTAATCTATCTTGTGATTGCTGCTCGTGAGACCAACCATGTTTATGAGGTCAACATTTAAAGAACCTGAAGCAACAACGCGGTCAACTTTTGAGTTCCTCGTTATCAAACCGTTTTCCAGCAGAACGTTCGTTACACGCAAGTCCCCGTGAACGTCGTCATAGTAAGTGCCATAACCGTAAGAGTCGTAGTGGTATTCTGATGCAGCCGAAATTTTGTCGTCGAGAACCCAGGTAGATTCATCATAAGCCCTGATTGTCGGAGGTGTAATCAGAACCGAAGCCATTACAGGATACTGTGCACCGTACAGACCCTGTACATACTCATTGGCGTTACTGAGAGCCATATTGTCCTGATCACTGTGGCTGTACACTATGTTCGCTTTGATTTTGATGAACTTGACATCCATAGTATTGTTGAAACGGGCAGTGAAACGTTCGAAGTTAGGACCGGCACCTACCATCGTTCCTTCCTGGCTAAAGTAGTCGAGACCGAGGTTGTAAGTATTGTTGGCGCCACCTCCTGAGAGGTTGAGGTTGTGATTCTGACGAATACCTGTTTTAAACGCCTCATCGTACCAGTTTGTGTTAATTTCACCCGGATCGATGTATTTTGCGTTTGCGGGATCGTATCCGGCAGGAACATTCATTCCGCTGTTGGTGTATGCCATTGTTACGTATTCACCATACTGGTAAGAATCCATAACATCGTACACTCCGTCCTGCACCTTGTCCATGCCAAAGTAACCGGTGTAGTCTATCTTCATGGCTTCGTTCTTCTTACCCTGCTTTGTGGTGATTATAACCACGCCGTTGGCGGCACGCGAACCGTAGATTGCGGCAGCAGAGGCATCCTTAAGTACCTGAAGGGTTTCGATATCATTTGGCGAGAAGTCGCGTATAGTTGTTCCCATTGGTACTCCATCGATAATGTAGAGAGGTGCTGTACTGCCGAACGAACCAATTCCACGAATACGAACCAAAGGGTCGGCCCCCGGTTGTCCGTCGGATGTAATTTGAACACCTGCTACTTTTCCTTCGAGCATTGTTGAGATGTTTGAATGTGATGCTTTCTTCATCTCTTCAGTGTTGACAATGGCAACCGAACCTGTGAGGTCAGCCTTGCGTTGTGTACCGTAACCTATTACCACCACCTGGCCGAGTTCTTCTAATCCCGAAACCAGTATGATGTTGCCGAGTTCAGTTTTTCCTCCGACGGTTACTTCAATACTTGTGTATCCTATAAAAGATACTGTCAGCGTAGCATCCGGAGGAACAGAAAGAGAGAAGCTGCCATCAAGGCCGGAACTGGTACCTTTGGTTGTACCTTTTTCTATTATGGTTGCGCCTGGAAGCGGTACTCCGTTTTCGTCAACGATTTTACCCTTTACTGTTATGTTGCCTGTTTGGGTGACAGACATCCGGTCAGCATTGCCGTAGCCTTCTGCGTACGTTGTTGTTGCGATCGCCAGCAATCCCAACATGATTAAATATAAGTATTTCATAGTCTGAATGTTTTTGTCCTAGTGATTATTCAACAAATACGAGATAAGAAACCTCTGTTACGAGTGCGCAGGTCAAATCAGAACTGTCTACCGTTACACCTGCATACTTTTGGAAATGCGTTTCGCCGCTGGCGTAAGTAACATTGTAAAGTACATCAGCAGTATTGTCACCATTGTTTGTAACTGTGATGACTACCCTGGAACCGCTTATGCTCGATGTGAATATACTCCAGTTCCAGTCAGATGTGCGTGTGGCTGTGCCATAGCCGGTGCCCCATCCGAAGTTGTCCATGCGGACTACAGCATATTCAGTCTTGTCAGCTTTGCGAAGAATTGTACAGGGGCTGTGCCAGTTTGCAAGATTGTCGGAGTAGCAGTACATTGTAAATGTCTTGCTTGAACCTGATGCGACTGTATAGTCAGGAGAGAATGCCGTCCACCAGCCGGAAGAGAAGTTAGTGGCACCTACCTGACTTAAACCTTGTACAAGAGTAAACGGGCAGGTTGTAGTTACTGTTTTTGTTGGACTGACATAAGAAATGACAGCGGTCTGAGAACCTGCCGCAGCCGGAATCTTGCCAAACTTAAGAGTTGAGTTTGGTAAGACAGCTTTTGTACCGTCGGAATATGTACCTGTTACGACAATACCCGCAGTGTTGAATATTATAGAGTCGGTGCTGTAGTAATAGTATGTGCTTATGTTTGGCAAGGTAGTAACCTCCAGGCTAGCAACAGGGTTAGTTACTTCCAGGGAGTAGTAGCCTATTACAGCCTGGCAGTATTCGCCCTGCTTTGTTTTGCTGTAAGCTACAGTAACTGTCTTAACTCCCAGTGTTGTCATATCAGGAATAACGGTGAATGTAATATCTGCAGAATCAACTTCCTCGGAAGATCCGTCAGCGAAAGTAACAGTAGCTATTGCATCACCCCAGAAGTTTGCGTTGCCAAATTCAATAAAGGCAGGAGCTCCTGCAATAGCGATTGAAACCGGATTAACGTCTTCTACAACAGTGACTTTAGAAGGTATAAGGTATGCTTTTTTCATCTCGAAATAGCTGCCATCGCAAACCAGGAAAGCCACGATATCATCCGTGGCAGAAACAGGTTGCTGATATGTTTCGACCAACGTGGTACCATTTGTTCCAACGGCGGTGGCTGTTACATATACATTGCCGGTAGCAGAGTGGTCAACATCGAGAGAAACACGGGCACCTTGCATGGTAGTGCGGAAGTCGTTCCAGATATCGCCGTCTCCGTCGGTGTCGGGATAGTTTTGGGAGATCATATTCCCGTCGTAATCAGCATTACCCCAGCCATAAGCATCAGAACGCAGAAGAAAGTATTCCGCATAGCCTTCAGCATCACGGGCTGCATTGGCGAGGCAAAGATTCCAGTTGTTCCAGTTGTTAACTCCGGTACCGTGGTTAATAAACTCCAGATGCAATAGCTTGTTTGCAGGAATGGTGAAGTAATCAGAGAAGTAAGCCCACCAGCCGGCGCTGTTATCTTCAGGTCCCACTATCGGTGTAGCGATGATAAGGTAAGTAGTGTCACCTGTATTTGGTTTCGCAGCTGCAATGGAATCGATCCTGTGCTGCAGGTCAGAGGGTGCATCGATTGAATAAGGTTCCAACGATTCGCACCCAACTAAGCCAAATGCTGCCAAAACTGCTGCGCCTAAAGCGCACCTCATTAGGTTAGTCGTTTTCATAAATCATTAGTTTAGTTGTTTTCATGAAATCAGATTTGAATTAGTTCATCTTTTTTATAATTGTAGTTGAGATGGTCTAATTGAACCGGATAAATTGTTAATCAAATAAAGTGCTTCACATTTAATTAATGTAAAATATACACTTTTTCCTGCGTATTAAAGATAAACTCATTTTATTAAAACAAAAAATTTATTTACGCGTTTGTGCAAGCGTTTGCAGCCTGGATGCTCAGGCATCTCATTCCACCATTAATTGAGGAATTACGGATGCAAAGCAGAGACAGGTCTCAGACCTGTCTCTACATGGTACCAGGAACAATTGGGGATATACAGGAACGTTTCCGGTATTTATAACGGCCGTATTTTGATTGACCGGAAACATACCTCGTTTCCGTGATCCTGCAGCAGGATGTGGCCTTTTTCCGCCTCACCGAAACCGGGGAAATCCTTATACTTGCTCTCCTGCACCAGCTTGCGGTACTCTTCACTGCCCCTTTCATATTCAAGGACCTTGAATCCGTTCAGCCAGTGTTCGACATGGCCGTTGAGAGAAACTATATGTCCGGCGTTCCATTGGCCAATTCCGTTGAACCTCTTGTTTGCAGCAGGTATGAGATCATAAAGCGAAGCAACGGTCCTGTTACCGTCACGCCCCATTTTTGCATCAGGATGCCGCTGATCATCAAGGACCTGGTATTCGAGTCCTATTGCCGAACCTGTCGATGCATAATTTTCAGTAACGAAGTATTTGACACCGCTGTTGGCTCCCTCGGTGATCATGAATTCGAAGAACAGGTCAAAGTTGCCGTATTCATCAACAGTTACGATGTCACCTCCGCCCTTTGATTCAGCCCCACCCGACGGAAGAACCTTCATATAACCGTTTTCGATCACCCACCCTGAATCAGGGAATGCATCCTTATGGGCGCCCCGCCAGCCGGCTGATGTGGAGCCATCAAACAGCAATTTCCATCCGTCGTTCACCTCCTTTTCAGTGAGCGTGTTGGGAACGAAGTTCGCCTGGTATATCTCCGGAGAATCAGCGATCATGTAATTCTCAAGGTTCTTCGTGACTATCCTGATATTCTTCCAGCTTACCCTGGTACCGGCAAGTTTTTCGGCCACGGCATGAACCTGGAAGCCGATGAAGCCTGAACTGTCAGCATCATCGACAAGGTCTGCAACAGGGATACCGTTGACCCATGTCCTGATCCTGTTGCCGATAGCTTCCACATGATATTTGTTCCATCCGTATCTGTCGAATGCTTTCACTGCTGCCTGGTTGTTGGGCGTCACCGGGTAAAGCCATCCCCTGCGGGCCTCGTCATATATGCCTCCGCTCCAGCCTCTGCCGGTGGGGTCAATCTCAACCTGGTATCCATAAACCAGGACTTTGCCCTCAGCGTCTTTGCTGTGGCTCCTGATCTGTACACCGGAGTTGAGAAGAGTATCTACCTTTGCTTCGAATTCAAGAATGAAATCGGAATACTCCTCAGTGGTGCACATGAAACTGTTAGGGGTATCAGGTGTGGATATCCCGACCATTTCCCCGTTCTCAACAACATACTGAGCCTGCCCGCCGAGCTGCACAAAGCCATCGAAGTTTTTTCCGTTAAAAAGCGTCCTCCAGTCGCTTTTCTGGCATCCGGCTGCTGTTATGATCAAAGCAATCAAAGGGACAATCAATCTCGGTTTCATAGGTAATGGTGTAAAAGTTAGTATTCGGGGAATTTCCAGGGTGAGTTATAATATGGTTTGATGAGTGCATTGGCATCATCCTGCATGAATTTGCCAGCTGAGTTATCCCAGGCAAGAGGTTTACCAAGCCTGCACGAAACATTTGCCAGATGTGTCATGGTGGCCACCTTTGCTCCGATGGCAACATCGGCATTCGGAAGATTGCGTGTTTTCATGCAGTCGAGGAAGTTTGCCACGTGAGAAGCAAGTCCTCCTCCGGCCACAGCCTGACCCTCTACGGTCTCGGACTTTTTCTGTACCGGTACGGCTTCCATGCGGGGGGCAAAATCGACTTCCGGGATCACCTCCCACCCGTTACGGTCAAGCACCAGGGTGCCGTTCTCACCAATGAACGCCAATCCGTGTTCACGTCCGTAAGGACCGTCTTTAACGCCGCAGGCATGATCCCAGCTGATTGTGAAGTCATCATAGACATAAGAGACCAGGAGTGTGTCAGGTGTCTCCATGGCATCGGTCGGATAAGCAAACTTGCCTCCGGCTGTCAATATCTCTTTCGGCAGGTCAGCCTTCATTCCGAGCATGGCATAGTCAAGGAGGTGGACTCCCCAGTCAGACATCAGCCCTCCTGCATAGTCCCAGAAGTACCTGAAATTATAGTGGAAGCGGTTCGGGTTGAAAGGTCTGTGTTTTGCCGGTCCGAGCCACATCTCATAGTCCACTCCCGGCGGAACCGGACCGTCAGGCTGAACAGGAAGGGTCTTTTTCCATATCATGTAAGCCCATACCTTGACGGTCCTGATACGCCCCAGCTTGCCTGAGTGTATGAATGCGACGGCATCCTGCCAGTGCGGATCGCTGCGCTGCCATTGGCCTGTCTGTACAACCCGGTTATGTTTTCTTGCTGCGCTGACCATTGCATTACACTCAGCGATTGAATTTGCCAGCGGCTTCTCGCAATACACATCCTTACCCGCCTCCATGGCTGCAATTGCCTGCAGGCAGTGCCAGTGATCAGGTGTGGCGACTATAACCGCGTCAACCTCCCTGTTATCCATCACCTTTCGCCAGTCCTTTTCAAGCTGCTGAGGCTTTTTCCCAACTATCTTCTCAACGTCAGAGGCTCGCTTGTAGAGCCATTCGTCATCAATGTCGCAGAGTGAAACGCACTGTACCTGCGGGAATTTAAGGAACGTCTCGAGGTTTGACCATCCCATGTTCCGTCCTCCGATAAGGGCCACCCTTATCATATCTGACGGTTTGGCCTTTCTGCCGAACATACCGTAAGCACCGGGCATCGATCCGAGGCCTGCAATTCCTGCTGCAGCCAAAGCGCCTGTCTTTACAAAAACTCTTCTGTTGCTCATATCATGGAAACCGATTAATTAATGATTTGCTGGGTAAGGTTCTTTCCAAAGGTAATAAATCCTAACTTTAGCTTCAGACCATACAGCATGATATCATGAAAAAACTGTTATCGACGATTTGTTTTTTGTCAGTCACACTGATTACAGGCGCACAGGGACCAGCTTACCTGAATACTGAACTTCCTTACGGTGACCGTGTCAGTGATCTTGTCAGCCGAATGACCCTTGAAGAAAAGGCTGCGCAGCTTCTTTATACTGCTCCGGCCATCCCGCGGCTGGGTGTGCCTGAATATAACTGGTGGAACGAGGCCCTTCATGGTGTTGCCCGCGCCGGTTATGCCACCGTCTTCCCCCAGTCGATCACAATTGCAAACAGCTGGGATGAGGAGCTGATGCTTGATGTTGCCAATGCCATCTCCGATGAGGCAAGGGCAAAGTACCATGAGTTCATAAGACGTGGCGATCATGGCATTTATCACGGCCTTACATTCTGGTCACCCAATATAAATATCTTCCGCGACCCGAGGTGGGGCAGGGGGCATGAGACCTACGGAGAGGATCCTTATCTGACGGGACGATTGGGCCTGCAATTTGTAAAGGGGATGCAGGGATCAGATCCGAAGTATCTTAAGACTGTGGCCACAGCCAAACACTATGCCGTACATTCCGGCCCGGAGCCGCTCAGACATAAGTTTAATGCACAGGTGAGCGAGCGTGACCTGCGCGAGACTTACCTTCCCGCCTTCCGCACCCTGGTGAAAGAGGCAAAGGTCTATTCGGTAATGGGTGCTTATAACCAGTTCCGCGGACACCCGGCATGTGCTAATGACGAATTGTACGGTATCCTCAGGAATGATTGGGGGTTTCAAGGATACATAGTCTCCGATTGCTGGGCTGTATCTGATTTTTACACTTTCCAGGGTTATGCAAAAGATCCTGCCGAAGCTGCAGCACAGGCTGTCAGGGCAGGCACCGACCTCGAGTGCGGTGTCGATTATAATCACCTGATGGAAGCCGTGGACCGGGGACTGATAACGGAGGCCGAGATAGACAGGGCTGTCAGAAGAATTATGACAGCACGGTTTAAGCTTGGCATGTTCGACCCTGATTCAATAGTTGAATATGCTCAGATACCGTATACCGCCAACTGCTCTGACTACAACAGGTCGCTTGCCAGGCAGGCCGCCCGCGAATTTATCGTCCTTCTGAAGAATGATCAAAACGTGCTTCCCCTGAAAAGAAATATGAATACAATCGCTGTAATAGGCCCGAACTCCGATAACTGGGAAGCGCTGGTGGGTAATTATAACGGTATACCAAAAGACCCTGTCACCGTCCTTGGTGGCATAACAGCCAAAGCCTCTTCATGCACCCGGGTGATATGGGCAGAGGGGTGTGATCTGGCTCCCGGTGTACATAACCTTTTTCCGGTGCCCTCATGCTACCTGCAAACCCCTGACGGGAAACAGGGAGTTCTCGGAGAATACTTCGACAATCGTGAAATGAAAGGAGAACCGCTCTTTACCCGTGTTGATAATGAAATTAATTTCTACTGGGACAATGATTCGCCGCATTATCTCATGCCTGCAAACGACTTCGGCATTCACTGGGTGACAGACCTGATACCTCCTGTAAGCGGGATCTATCATCTTGGAACGTGGGCTTCTTCCGCTTATGTCCTGAAATTCAATGGAGATACGCTGTTGTCGTTCCGTGGTGAACATCACGGATTTCACAAGGAGGTGCCGGTTGAACTGAAGGCAGGCGAAAAGTACCGGATAGAACTGTTTTACAAAAATTACAGCGGTGATGCGGATATGAAACTCCTGTGGGCCATGCCGCGTGAAAATCTTGTTGAAGATGCCCTGGAAAAAGCATCCCTGGCTGATGCAGTCATACTTGTTCTCGGCCTCTCACAGCGCCTTGAGGGCGAGGAGATGGGTATAAGGATCGACGGTTTTGAAGGCGGAGACCGGACCAGTCTGAGCCTGCCAGCCGTTCAGGAAGAGCTGCTGACAGCGATGATAGGCACCGGCAAGCCGGTAATAGTGGTTCTCATGAACGGAAGTCCCGTGGCATCACTTCAGGCGCATGAGAAAGCGGCTGCGGTATTGCTTGCCGGTTATCCGGGAGTTGAGGGCGGCAGCGCTGTGGCAGACGTGATCTTCGGCGATTATAATCCTGCCGGACGGCTCCCGGTCACATACTACTCTTCCGTTGATCAGCTGCCTCCGTTTGAAGATTACGATATGGAAAACCGGACTTACAGGTATTTCTCAGGCACACCGCTGTACCCGTTTGGCTATGGGCTGAGCTATACCACCTTCAGCTATTCAGATCTGGCACTTCCGGAAAAGATCGTTGCCGGCGACGATGCAAGAGTGAGTGTCAGGGTGACCAATACCGGGCAAATGGCAGGTGACGAGGTTGTGCAGCTTTACATTACCGATGAAAAAGCAACCACACCAAGGCCGATCAGACAACTTGAAGGATTCAAACGGATACATCTTAATCCCGGTGAGAGCAGGACCGTGGAATTTATATTGAAAGCTGAACAGTTTTCAATGATTAACAAGAGCGATGTCAGGGTCATTGAACCGGGCTGGTTCACTGTATCCGCAGGAGGTAAGCAGCCGGGATTAACCGGAACATCTGATCCCCCGTTCACCCGGGTTCTGACAGGCCGGATAAAGCTTACAGGCAGGGAAATCGTCCTTCCTGATTAAACAATAGGGAGATATTTTCGTTTACTGAGCGTGACTGCTGTCGAAAAGAACAAAAAAAGAACCGGGTGGGTAGTCATACTCACCGCGATGACAATGGTTGTCGAAATCATTGCCGGATGGCTGACAGGATCAATGGCCCTGCTTGCCGACGGTATACACATGGGATCACACGTCCTGGCTATCGGCCTCAGCTGGGCCGCTTATGTACTTGTGCAGAGGCTCTCACTTAATCCGTCATACACCGGTAAGAAAGAGAAGGTTCTCAACCTGTCAGGATACACAAGCGGACTCATTCTGCTGATCTTTGCAGGGCTGATAATAACCGGCGCCATTGGAAGATTCGTCAACCCGCGGGTAATTGAATACAAGGAAGCGATAATGATAGCATTCATAGGTCTTGGAGTCAATATTCTGAGCGCTTTTCTCCTGCACCATGACCATGACGAGAGTGATAATAACATAAGAGCTGCCTACCTGCATGTCCTTGCCGATGCAGTCACAAGTGTGGCAGCGATATTAGGCTTGCTTACCGCAATGATTTGGGAACTGCCGTACATCGATGCCATCGCCGCTCTTGTCAGTTCCGCGGTAATTATTAAATGGTCACTGGGCCTGCTGAAGGACTCCGGGAAGGAACTGTTAGAGTAACCATTTCCTGTATGCCTTCAATGTTTATCTTTGTCGGCAAACAGAAAAGCGTGTTTCCGGAGGATTTTCTAATACGTATCAGTCATCAGGATTATATTGACGCCAGGGGATTGGAGGAAGCCCTGGGTCAGCCTTCTCCGGTCTCTGTGAGAATTAATCCGTATAAATGGACACAGCCTGTCAGCGGATACAGGAAGGTACCGTGGGAACCGAATGGGCATTATCTGCCGGAGAAGCCTCTTTTTACGCCTGATCCGCTTTTTCATGCAGGGGTCTATTATCCCCAGGAAGCATCCAGTATGTTCACCGGCGAAGTTTTCAGGCAGGTAACCGCGGGTGCGGGAGATCTCCGCGTGCTTGACCTTTGCGGAGCCCCGGGAGGCAAGAGCACCCACCTGTCGGCCCTGATAGCCGGCAGGGGATTCCTTGTAGCCAATGAGGTGATCCGTTCACGGGCGGCAGTTCTGGCTGAGAATATTACTAAATGGGGACTTGGCAATACTGTTGTCACTCAGAATGATCCTTCAGCTTTCGCCTCGCTTCCCTCTTTCTTCGATGTGATAGTTGCAGATGCGCCATGTTCGGGTGAAGGGATGTTCCGGAACCCGGCAGCAGTTCAGGAGTGGTCTTTGCAGAATGCAAGGCTCTGCAGCGACCGGCAGCGGAGAATTGTCATGGATGCATGGCCTGCCCTCAAACCCGGAGGCATACTGATATACTCGACATGCACCTTTAATCCTGCCGAGAATGAGGAGAACGTGGCCTGGTTCAGGACTAATACTGAATCTGAATCTGTCTGTATTGATGTTGGCAGTAGCCCCGGCATTGAGCCTGTTCGTTATGCCGGGACGGAAGGTTACGGTTTCCACCCGGGCAAGGTTGAGGGCGACGGATTCTTTATTGCTGTTCTCCGAAAATCAGCAGGCAAAAGTGACAGTCATCTGAAGACCAGGTCAGTCAGCCAGAGGCCAACGGCAAAGACATCCGGCCTGGCCGGGCAGCTGATTGATATTGACAGCGACAGGCTGATCATGGCCGGGAACAGGATCATTGCCCTGGCCACTGACAGGAGTGTTTTCAGTTATATTGACGAAAGGCTTGCAGTCATCAAGTCTGGCACCATGATCGGTGAAACCAAGAATGACAGTTTTATTCCGGCCCATGACCTTGCAATGTCGGTAAGACAGAAGGAGGGAGCCTGGCCGGTTTACGATGCAACTTATGAAGAAGCTGTTGCATTTATCCGTCTTGAACAATTCCGGATTGAGGGCATGCCGCGGGGAAGGGTACTCATACGTTACCGTGGTGTGCCGCTTGGATTCGTGAACAACCTGGGGAACCGGATCAACAGCGGATACCCCCAGGGGTGGCGTATGCGGATGGAGAGACAGCCTGACTACAGGGAGATATTGTGAAGAAATAAATATGTCTTATTTTTATTCCAAAGAATAACCTGATGAAAACAGACATTGAGATCGCGCAAAATGCGGTCATAAGGCCCATTGCAGATGTTGCCGCCAGGCTCGGGCTCAAAGAGGACGATCTCGAGCTGTACGGGAAATACAAGGCCAAGCTGCCTCTCTCCCTTATCGATGAAAAGAAAGCGTCGAAAGCAAAACTTATCCTTGTGACGGCAATCACTCCGACCCCTGCCGGTGAAGGCAAGACTACAACTTCGATAGGCCTGGCCCAGGGTCTTAATCTTCTCGGTAAAAAAGCTACAGTAGTGCTCCGTGAGCCATCTCTTGGACCAGTTTTCGGGATAAAGGGAGGCGCTGCCGGCGGCGGTTACTCGCAGGTTATACCGATGGAAGATATCAACCTTCACTTTACCGGTGACCTCTCAGCCGTGGAGAAGGCTCATAATCTTCTCTCTGCGATGATTGACAATAACATACAGACTTCTGAGAGCAACCTCGGGATCGATCCGAGGACAATTGCCTGGAAGAGGGTCATGGACATGAACGACCGGTCCCTGAGGGATGTTGTCATCGGTCTTGGCGGGACGGCACAGGGTGTTCCAAGGGAGACGGGATTTGATATTACCGCAGCCTCCGAGGTCATGGCAATAATGTGCCTGGCAACGGGCATCAGTGATCTCAAGTCACGGCTGGGCAATATCTTTATCGGTTACACTTATGCCGGCAAACCGGTCTTCGCCCGTGATCTCAAAGCCCAGGGAGCGATGGCCGCACTGCTTAAAGACGCAATCAAACCAAACCTGGTGCAGACACTTGAAGGCACTCCCGCAATTATTCACGGAGGTCCTTTTGCAAACATTGCCCAGGGTACCAACTCCTTGCTTGCAACCCGCATGGGCATGACATTGAGCGATTATGTTGTTACAGAAGCCGGATTTGCCAGTGAACTCGGTGCCGAAAAATTTTTCAATATCAAGTCGCAGGTAGGCAAACTGAAGACAAACGCGGTCGTAATTGTTGCGACAGTGAGGGCATTGAAATATCACGGCGGCGTTAAACTGGCTGATCTCGGCAGGGAAAACACCGATGCCCTGAGCAGGGGCTTTGAAAACCTTGACAAGCATATCGAAAACATGCACTATTACGGATTCAGGCCAGTTGTAGCAATAAACCGTTTCGACACTGACACTGATGCCGAGATCGCACTTGTGAAAAAATACTGTGAGGAGCACAATGTACGCGTTGCAGTCAACACCGCATGGGCTGACGGCGGGAAAGGGGCAGTGGAGCTGGCCGGGGCAGTGCTGGAAGCGACGGAGGCATGCACCGATTGCTTCACGCCGTTGTACGCCATGTCATGGCCTCTCGAGAAGAAGATCGAGACCATTGCCACATTGATGTACGGAGCACGCAACGTGGAATACACTCTTGAAGCCAGGGAACAATTGAAAAAGATCATTGAGCTTGGCTTCGATGAACTGGCGGTATGTATTGCCAAGACGCAGAAGTCTCTTTCGGATGATCAGACAAGACGCAACCGGCCGCGCGATTTCACCATCCGGATACGTAAGATCGAGCTTTCATCCGGTGCAGGATTCATCGTTCCGATTGCCGGATCGATAATGCGTATGCCCGGGCTTCCGCCCGTGCCATCTGCAGAGAAGATTGACATTGACGACAAGGGCCAGATAAGCGGATTATTCTGAAAACAGTTTTCCCAGACATATCGGCTGCCATTCTTACAGGAGGCAAGGGATCACGTTTCGGCGGTATCAACAAATCCCTGATTGAGATTGACGGAGTGCGGATAATCACCCGCACTGCCGGCCTCCTGAAGCCCCTGTTCCGTGAAGTTATCCTGGCAGGATGGCCGCCGGATGATCCATCGCCTGAAGGCACCATAACAGTTGCTGATAACTTTCCGGGTATGGGACCCCTTGCAGGGATCGAGGCAGCAATGAAAGCTTCTTCAGCACCGTGGCTCTTTGTCTTCGGAGGCGACATGCCGTGGCTCTCTGAGGAGATAATAACGGATCAGGCGGTTGCCTCGATGAAATCCCCCGCCGATGTTCTGATCCCGAGAACTGATAAATCAATTGAACCGCTTCATGCACTTTACAGATGCAGTCTGCATCCATATCTTGAATCCTATCTGCGGGAAGGTAAAGACACGGCTGTCAGGGCATTCTTCAGGCCCCTGAGGGTCGTGTACTATGATCTTCCCCGGAATGAAAAAAACCTGAAAGCGTTTACAAATATAAATTCTCCCGGAGACCTTTAGACGGGTTAAAATTCCCCGGTCCGCATGCAGCTGCCCGGTGGCAGATAGTGTTTGACTCTGTGACTTCTGCGGGGAAAATCATAACTGGGATTTTATTCTTAAATTTGGTGAGTACCTAAAGAAGTGAACCATGAGGATACCTCTCATCGGCATAGTGACAGCCATGCTGTTTTCCGGGGCCTGCCAGAGTTACCAGGATTACAGCAAAGCCGGGTGGCAGGAGAAAGACCTTCCCGACTGGGAGAACCTTGCGGTGAACACAATTAACACCGAAAAGCCTCATGCCACAATTGTCAGCTTTCCTGACAACGCTGCTACCCTAAATGCAGGATGGAGGGAATCAGAAAATGTGATGTCACTTGACGGTAAATGGAAATTCAGTTTTGCCAACACCCCGGCTGAGCGTCCGTACTGGTTTTTCAGGGATGACTATGATACCCGTTCATGGTCAGATATTGAGGTGCCTTCCACATGGGAACGAGAAGGCTTTGGCATTCCTTACTATGTCAACATTGGATACTCCTTTAAGGTGAATCCTCCTTTTATTGACCATTCCGATAACCCTGTAGGTTCATATAAACGCTCATTCATTCTGCCATCCGGATGGAAGAATAAGCAGGTATTCCTGACCTTCGACGGTGTCAGCTCTGCATTTTATGTATGGGTCAACGGTGAACAGGTCGGCTACAGCGAGGACAGCAAGACGACGGCAGAATTTAATATCACATCATTTCTGAAAAGAGGGAAGAACACTGTTGCTGTTGAGGTGTACAGATACTGCGATGGAAGCTATCTTGAAGGGCAGGACTTTTTCAGGCTGAGCGGTATTCAGCGCTCTGTGTGGTTGCACGCAAGGCCAACTGCTTATATTCGCGATTTTTTTTCCAGGGCAACACTTGTGAATAATTATACTGACGGGCATCTCGAACTCGATGTTGAGCTGGCCAATACAGGAAAAAGGCCGGCGAATCTTCGCCTTGAAGCCGGAGTGTATGATGGCAACACAAAGATCCTTGGCGAGACAAGGGATGCTGATGCAGTTGAAGGAGCGGCGCTGTTGCATCTCAGCACGGAATTACAGGATGTAAATCCCTGGTCAGCTGAGTCACCTTCGCTTTACACCCTGGTACTGACCCTTGCCGACAGAAGGGGAAGAGTGCTGGAGAGTATAAGCACCCGGATAGGATTTCAGGACTTCTGAGGTAAAGGGAACGCAATTCCTGATAAACGGGAAAGCAGTGCTTCTGAAGGGTACAAATATGCACGAGCACGATCCTGTAACAGGACACACAATTGACGAAACTACTATGCTGAAGGATATCAGGCTGATGAAAATGCATAATATAAATGCAGTCCGGACATCACACTATCCTCAGCCAGAGCGTTTCTATGAGCTGTGCGACCAGTACGGCCTCTATCTGATCGATGAAGCGAATATTGAATCACATGGCATAGGTTATGACAAGGACCAGACCCTGGCCGCCAAGCCTGAGTGGCTTGGTCAGCACATGCTCAGAACCAGCCGTATGCTGGAGCGCGATAAAAACCATCCTTCAGTCATAATATGGTCACTCGGCAATGAGGCAGGTGACGGACAAAATTTTGTTGCAACTTATAACTGGATTAAGGAAAGGGATAAAACCCGCCCGGTACAGTACGAAAGGGCGGAGAAAGTAACAAATACGCCGGAAAGACACACAGACATATTGTGCCCGATGTATCCTCCGGTTGAGGAACTTGAGCAGTATGCACAAAATGCCGGGAAGCCGGGATATGACAGACCTTTAATCATGTGTGAGTATGCCCATTCAATGGGTAACAGCACCGGTAACCTGCAGGATTACTGGGATGTGATAGAAAAACACGATATTCTCCAGGGCGGGTTCATCTGGGACTGGGTTGACCAGGGCTTGCTTGAAACGGATGAGGACGGAGAGGAATACTATGCCTACGGGGGTGATTACGGAGAGGTTGGAGCACCCAGCGACGGCAACTTCTGCTGCAACGGACTGGTAGGGCCTGACCGTACGCCGCACCCTGCCCTTGACGAGGTCAAGAAGGTATATCAGTACTTGAAATTCGATCCTGTTGACATGACAAACGGTCTCGTGACAATTACAAATAAATATGATTTTACAAACCTGTCAGTTTTCAATGTTAACTGGGAGGTTATTGCTGACGGTGTACTGTACAAATCAGGCCATCTCGGGCAGATTGACCTTTTACCGGGAAAGTCAACTGCGGAGGAGATACCCTTCGGTACAATAACACCTGAACCGGGAGTGGAGTACTTTCTGAACCTGTACGCTTCAAGAGCCGATGAATGGGGCATCATACCCCAGGATCACCTGTATGCTTCCGAACAGATACTTCTGCCTTTTCATGCTGAAGCAGTTGCTGCCGGAGCGGACAGCATGGCACTTGTAAACATCCGGACTGAAGGAACGGATCTGACAGTGGCCGGAGAAGATTTTACAGTCGTCTTTGATATGTCCGCCGGGGCTATGAAATCACTCAGGGCGGGTAATCAGGAGTTTCTGCGGTCAGGTCTGCAGCCTGACTTCTGGCGGGCGCCGACTGACAATGATTACGGCAACGGTATGGAAAAGAGAAATGCCGACTGGAAGGATGCAGGACGGAATGCCATCCTGAGATCGGCGCAGATCAGCCAGCCGGGTATGAACAGCGCAATGATAGTATTCACTTTCGATATTCCGGGACAGGATAAAAGAAAGATTGCATCGCTTGAAACGGCATACCTGGTTCATGCTGACGGGGCAGTGGATGTATCATTCAGTCTCACCAAAACCGACATGAAGCTGGAAGAGATCCCCCGCGTGGGGATGCAGATGACAATGCCTGACAGGTTCACTGACCTGGCATGGTACGGCAGGGGACCTCATGAGAATTATGCTGACCGCAAGACCTCAGCCTTTGTCGGTATTTATGAGAGCTCCGTGGCTGAGCAGTACGTTCCGTATGTCAGACCGCAGGAAAACGGTTACAGGACAGACACACGATGGCTGACAGTGACTGACAATACGGGTGCAGGGCTTCGCTTTGAAGGCAGACCCCTCTTCAGCTTTGCAGCAATGAACTACCTGCATGAAGACTTCGAATCACCCGGAAAAATTGCAGGCTACAGGCCTGATGCGAAGCTTGTCAACACCCATATCGATGATGTCAGACCGCGTGACCTTGTTTGCGTCAATATCGATTACGGCCAGATGGGTGTCGGCGGAGATGATTCATGGGGTGCCCGGACGCATGAAAAATACTGCCTCCGTGATACAAGGTACGATTATTCATTCAGGATCATACCGGTAAAGAGGTCCGGGCAAGAGTAGTCCTGGCCGGATTATTTTAAAGGAACTGTTATTTCAGCCCTGAGGACTGTCCCGCTTCCTGTGGTGATATTGCTGACATCATATGTAAGAGGCTGGCTGAGGTACCGCCTGTCAGCTTTTACCATGATCCCCTTGTTGGCAGGTAACGTCAGGTTTGCCGGGGCTCCCTCGGGACCGCCGGTCAGATGCATCGGCAGATCAGAGTGATTCCAAATCTCAAAAAAGATAGACTTACCATCGTCTTTGTACGGCACACCTGCCTTGACAGCAGCCCTGAAGAGCGGGCCGGTGAACTGTTCAAAGCCAGCGAGGGAGTCAGCGTGCCAGACGGCAGTGCGCCCTGCAAACATCGCTTCGCGCAGGGATTCCATGGTTCGCTCCTTTGCAAAAACAAGTGTGACAGGCCGGTGGGTGTGCTCCGGTTCCATATAAGTCTCACTGATCACGCCGTGAATGTCACTGTTACCCATTACTGCCAGCTTATTATCACGGCACATCTCCATGACAGTATCATTCCTGTAGGTTTCGTATTCGTTGAAATATTCTATTCCGTGAAGCCATCCTTTTGCAATCAGCTCCAGGTGGACAGGATAGAGTCTTGGTATTCCGTCAGGTTGCTGTGCCGTCCATCCCGGGTGATTATACTGTATGAATGCCCCCTGCTTTACGGCAGCCTCAACGACCTGCATGAAGTCCGGTTTGTCTAGTGAGTTGGCATCCCGGATGAAGAGTGCGTTAAGGTGTCCGGGAGGCATGCTTCGTGTGATCTCGGCACCGTGCACAAGGATGATGTTATAGTCTCCGGCAACATCCTTTGCAATCTTCCAGGCAGCATTCCGGTCAGCGGGTATGAATTTTTTATGTGGCTGGTACTCGATATGGTCGGTTATGGCGAGAGCATCAAGTCCGTCCCTCCATGCTTCCCCGACTCTCTGTGTAGGCCAGACGCTACCGTCAGAAAAGACCGTGTGGGAATGAAAATCACATTTCAGCGTGACATATCCCGGGATATCAGGCATGTTCAGCGCCCTTCTCTGTGCTGTCAGCGTTACTGATCCCAGAAAAAGAGCTAATACAAGGAGTAAATTAGTTTTCATATTCTGATGTTTTGCAGTGTTGTCTTACGGTCTGAGGGTCTGAGGAATTTGTGATATTCGAATTGTCTGATTTTCAAATTCTTAATTCTTAATTCTTAATTCTTAATTCTTAACTCTCATACTATTTGCCGCCCACTTCCCTTCCCCTCAGTATAAACCTGTCGTAAACAAAAAGCAGCAAGCTTGCCAGTATCGCTATTGCCGCAAACAGTGCCCATATCCTTGAAGGATGGTAAGTATCCCACAGGTACCGGGTGAGCTGCTGCGAATCCATTCCGAACAGTTCCTGCGCCCTGGTGTAATAATCAGTCTGGGTGAATGTGCCGGAGATCTCCGGGATATCAAATCCTCTCTCTGCCACTGCTCTTTTTAGCAGGAAAAGCTTGTCAGCCATAATCTCGAACGGTTTTCCTGAGATCAGGCCGGCGCCCAGGTGTCCCAGGGCTATTGGGAGGAATGCGGTACCCATGTAAAGAGCCTTCCTGTCGGACGGTGCGATACCGCCCAGGTATTCCTGCACCTTGGGTGATGAAGCCATCTCTCCGATGCTGAAGATCAGCATTCCCAGAACTATCAGCCATGGATTCAGGTTCGCAAACATCATGGCAAGCCCGAAAGCGAGGATGAAGATACCTGTGATAATTGAGTTCAGCGGTCTGAATTTAGTGGTTATCGATGAAATTATGAGCTGAAATAGTATTATGTAGAACGAGGCCAGGCTTGAAATTGTAACCGTTTTAATCGTACCCGGCTCCAGTCCCAGCGTCAGTGACAGCCTGTCAAGGTTGACCCAGGCGTCAAGAAATACGGGGAATGAATAATAAAGCTGGTTATAGGCAGTCCAGAATATGCCGATGATGAACAGGAACATCAGGTAACGCCAGTCAGTCAGCGTGACGCCGATATTTTTAAATGCGATGCCGATATTCTGGAGGAAAGTCTTATCGGTCTCTGCCACAGCCGGTTCTTTGTACACAAACAGTACCAGGAGGTAGTTGATTGTCATTGCAGCAATGGAAACGTAAATTACCATATCCCAGCTCTCCTTGTACAGCATGCTGGCTACAAAAGGACCCAGAAAACCTCCGATATTCACCATCATGTAGAAAATACCGAAACCCAGTGAAGCTGTTTCCTTGTTTGTCACCCTTGCCACGGTACCGGATATGATAGGCTTGAAAAGGGCTCCGGCGACAGCAAGAAGGATGAAAGCACCAAAGATTGCCCCGAAGGTCACGAACCTGCTAAGCATGAAGAAAGAAATTATATAGGTTGTGAAAGAGAGAATGAGCACTTTCTTATAACCCACCCTGTCAGCTATTGCGCCTGTTATTACAGGAAGAAAGTACAGGATCATTGATCCGGTACCCATAATGGTTCCCTTCTCAACATTTGAAAAACCCAGGGCGCCATCCTCTTTTGCCGAGGTAAGGTAAAGGGCAAAGAATCCGCTGTAAAAACCGTACCATCCCCAACGCTCAAACAGCTCTATAATATTGGATATCCAGAATACCTTCGGGAATTTTTTCAGTACGCGGGTAAAGTAGGTCATCAGTAGTTTTTTCCGCAGGTAAAGTAATGAAATTATTTAAAAAAAGCATTAAAGACGCTCAATTCGGGCGCCTCTCCAAATGATCATTTCAGGCTGTTTTCTCTGCATAAAAATAGGCTTCTTTCCTGTCAGCATCGTCCCATGTATATACATTACGATGGCCAAAACTCCTCATAAATCCTATCAGGGCGGTATCCCCGGCACACATGGTTGTATGGGTGAAAAGCGCGAGGGACAAGACCCACTGCCACCACGGAGAACAGAAAAGCATGGCTGCACCTATGCCGGCTGTGATTACTGCAAGGGGAGTGAAGGCCACAGCGGAGAAGAGTCTTATGTCGGCCACGAAACGGTGGGCGGTGACGTATATTATACCCTGGCGGAGGTCAGCGCCGTACCTGATGTCCTTTGCACCTGACAAACGGAAAGTGATCAGATGAAGACCTTCGTGGATTGGAATCAGGAGCACAGGCACTGCAGCCAGCCCGGTAACAAGTCCGATTATTATGCGGGGATTTTCAGCAGTGTACCTGACACCCGGCCAGAGCCAGACTGTGAGGAAGGCAGTCATAGCCAACACTGTCCAGACTGCCATCATGGGCAGATTGAACGATTTAAGGCTTCCTATCACAAACGGGGCGATATCGCTGTACGGCAGCGTCAGCACCTTTTCGTAGGCCGATCCGTTCTCGAGCTCTTCTATTGCAGGCCTGGCATTCATGTGAATGCAAAGTTAGTTTATCCGGAGCAAGTGAAAATGATCACTGTCAGTTTTGTTGTGTTTTGAACCTTTGGCACAACAATTGGTTAAATTTGCAGAGAATAATGAAGAGGCTGTTTATCATATGTACTGTCCTGCTTCTCTGTGTTGGTGTTTACGGCCAGACAGGTGAGGTCCCTGCACCTGATTCAACACAGAGTATCTACAATATTCTCAAGACCGCCACATACGACGGTCAGACATACCCGCTTGTGGAGCTCCCTGAGATCACCGTTTACGGAAAGATGCCCCGCGGAGTAAAATTCAACTACCGCAGGCATGCCCGTCTTGTTTATAATGTCCGCCGGGTTTACCCTTACGCTCTCATTGTCAGAAATGAAGTCGGACGGGTGAACAGGCTGCTCGAAACCATGCCCAGCAAGAAAGATCAGAACAACTTCCTGCAGCAGTATGAAAAGGATATCTTCAAGGAATACGAAGATGATATGAAGAAACTCACATTCTCACAGGGCAAGATACTCATCAAGCTTATTGAACGGGAAACCCAGAATACCTCCTTTGATCTTATCAGGCAATACCGCGGCAAATTCTCAGCCACCTTCTGGCAAAGCATTGCACGTATTTTCGGTGCTGATCTCAAGGCGACCTATGACCCGGCGGGCGAGGACTATCTTATTGAGCAGGTTATAACAGAGATAGAAGCCGGAAGGCTGTAATCACTTTTTTCCAACCATTTCCATGATTGCTTTTATCACTGCTTCTGCATCCCGCGCTATGTCAGTGATATTTGCATTCAGCATATAGGCAGGTGCTGTGACAATCCTGTTTTTTATGTCAACCGACACCTCGCCGTGACGTTTCACCTCATGTCTGCCTCCCATGGCTGCTATGTCATTGGCTGTTGATTGGTCATTGCCTATTGTGACTGTCACATTGCCAAGCACCCTTGTGATGAGCACCGGTGAGATACATAGGGCTCCTATCGGTTTGCCGGCACGGTGCGTGTCGCGGATAGCTGCTTCCACCACCCTGTCAACATGGCAGTCAGTGCCGTCAACAGCGTATGTGCAGAGGTTTTTTGCCACACCAAACCCTCCCGGAAAGATAAGAGCATCAAAGTCAGCCACCCTGTATTCTGTCAGGGCTTTTATTTTACCTCTTGCGATGCGTGCAGCCTCGGTGAGCACGTTGCGTGCCTCATTCATCGCCTCGCCGGTAATATGGTTAATTACGTGATGTTGCTTGACATTGGGAGCGAAGACCTGGTATGTGCCTCCTGTCCTGTCAATGGCATACAGGGTCATCACGGCTTCGTGTATCTCTGCTCCGTCAAAGACACCGCATCCGGCAAGTACTACAGCAAATTTCATGTCAAGCAGGTTTTGGTTGGGTAATAAAGTTAAGAAAAACCTTTTACAAACCATATAATTTAAAGGTTACACAAATCCTGGGCTTCCTTTATTCACGACCATAGTTTCAGTTTATTTATTGAGATTCTCTTTTAATTGTTTTTAATTTTCAATCTTTTGTGTAAAAAAAGTACTCAATATCAGATATTAAGAAAAAAAATTCATATATTTAATGCCTGCCTTGTTTTACGGGGTGAGTAGTGGATAATGCAAACCCGGTATTGCACTACAGATGTTAACCTGAATTTTTATTGTTAAACTAAAACTCTGATCTATGAACAGATTAAAACTGTTGCTGGCACTGTTTGTGTTCTCAGGCTTTTCAGCCCTCATGGCACAAACGGTGACAATCAAAGGAACTGTTACTTCTGGTGACGACGGACTACCTATTCCAAGCGTTGCTGTTACAGTTCAAGGTACGACAATCGGTACTCTGACCGATACTGATGGAAAATACACCATCTCTGCACCGACCAGTGCCACAAACCTTGTCTTCACTTTTGTCGGGATGAGGCCGCTGATAGAACCAATCAACGGCAGGACAACAATTAACATGGCGATGAGTATCGAGATGACCGGTCTTGACGAAGTGGTTGTAACCGCACTTGGTATCTCGCGTGAGAAAAAGTCTCTTGGTTATGCAACGCAGGCGCTTGACGGGGATGCTATTTCTACCGTTAAGTCAACAAACTTCGTGAACACCCTTTCGGGTAAAGTTGCAGGTGTGAACGTAAAGGCCAGTGGTAACATGGGAGGATCATCCAATATTGTTATCAGAGGCTCCAAATCGCTTACAGGTAACAACCAGGCTCTGTTTGTAGTCGATGGAGTACCCGTTGATAACTCAAACACCAATAACTCAGGGCAGATCAGTGGCAGGGCCGGATACGACTACGGTAATGCTGCAGCTGACATAAACCCGAACGACATTGAATCGATCGACGTTCTTAAGGGAGCAGCTGCTTCTGCACTTTACGGTGCAAGAGCTGCCAACGGTGTGATCATGATAACAACCAAGAAAGGTTCAGCACAGGCTGGCAGGGGAGTAGGAGTGGTAATAAACTCCAATGTGACCATGGGTATGGTAGATGAGAGCACCTTCCCGACCTACCAGCTTAACTATGGTGGAGGCTATGGTCCTTATTACAGTACCGGAGATTATCCCGGCCTTGAAGAGTTTGACCTCGACGGTGACGGCACTGATGACCTGGTGGTTCCTTTCTACGAAGATGCATCAATGGGTCAGGAGTTTGATCCGACCCTGCTGGTTTACCAGTGGGATGCATTCGTGCCGGAATCAGCCAACTACGGAAAGAAAACCCCATGGGTTGCCGCTGAAAATGGTCCGATTACATTCTTTGAAAAGGCACTGACTCTTACAAACAGTATAGATATTACCGGAGGAGACAACAAGGCAGCATTCAGGCTTGGATATACCAATGTCAACGAGCAGGGAATAATGCCAAACAGTCTGCTGAAGAAAAACAGTGTTATTTTCAACGGATCCTATAATATTCTGAAGAACCTGAAGGTTACTGCTTCTGCCAACTATGTTAATACAAATGGCAAAGGACGTAACTCAACGGGTTACAGTGATAATATCTTAAGCTCTTTCCGCCAGTGGTGGCAGGTTAATACTGACGTTAAATTGCTGAAAGATTTGTTTGAAGCCTCCGGCCAGCAAAATGTTACCTGGAACAGGACTTATTATGATGATCCGGTAGGTTTGTACTGGGACAGTCCTTACTGGGTAAGATTTAAAAACTACGAAACTGATACCAGAAACCGCATCATAGGCTATACCCAGGCTGACTGGAAAGTTACAGAATGGATGAGTTTTATGGGACGCGTTTCTGTTGATGAGTATTCGGAACTGCAGGAAGAAAGGAAAGCAGTACTATCGTGCGCCGGCGAAATGGGTCCTACCCGTGACGAGGCCACATCAGGATATTCAAGGTATACAAGGAATTTCATAGAGATAAACTATGATCTCATGGCTACCTTCAAAAAGGACATTACAGAAAATCTGAATTTTAACGGATTGCTGGGTGCCAATTTCCGCAGGCAGCAGGCGGACCGGATATTTGAAGGAACAGCTGGCGGACTGAGCGTTCCTGAAGTTTACGCTTTAAGCAACAGCGTGAATCCAATGCAGACACCTTCAGAAAGATTCAGTCAGATTGGACTGAATGGTTATTACGGTAGCGTTTCTCTTGGATTTATGAATACCGTATACCTCGATGCCACTTATCGTCTTGACCAGTCTTCGACCTTACCCAAAGATAACTGGACTTACGGATATCCTTCAGTTTCTGCAAGCTTCCTGTTTTCAGAACTCCTAAAGGCCGACTGGTTCGATCTCGGTAAATTAAGAGTAAATTACGCTGAGGTTGGAAATGATGCCCCGTGGGCAAGCACATCAGATGTTTACGTCCCGATTGCTCCTTTTAACGGTCAACCTATGGTTTCTGTTGCAGGAACAAGGAGCAACCCCGGTCTGTTACCTGAAAGAACTAAAAGTATTGAAGCGGGTCTGGAATTGAGTATGTTCAAGAGCAGAGCCGGACTTGACCTGGCAGTTTATAAATCAAATACCATAAACCAGATCATGCCGGTGTCTGTTTCAGCTGCTACCGGATACGCCTCAAAATATGTTAATGCAGGCGAGATCCAGAACAAAGGTATCGAGATAAGTCTAAGGGCTACTCCTGTACAGGTTTCAGGTTTCCAGTGGAATATCGTCCTGAACTTTGCAAAGAACCTTAATGAAGTTATAGAACTGCAGGAAGGAATAGAGAACCTCCAGCTTGCATCACTGCAGGGTGGTGTTACAATAAATGCCCGCGTTGGCGAGCCCTACGGCACAATCCAGGGATCAGAATATGTTTACCTCAATGGTCAGAAGGTAATTAATTCCACCGGATATTACGCTATATCAACGACCACTGATAATATATTAGGTAACGTCAATCCTGACTGGACCGGCGGTATCCTTAATACTTTCAGCTATAAAGGTGTTAGCCTGAATGCATTAATTGACATACAGCAGGGCGGGGACATTTTCTCGCTTGATATGTGGTACGGCCTGGCAACGGGACTTTATCCCGAGACTGATTTCATCAATGATCTGGGTAATCCTGTAAGGGATCCGGTCGGTGCCGATGCAGCAACGGGCGGTAATCCGAGCAGCGGTGGCGTAGTTCTTGAGGGCGTCCTGGCAAATGGTTCACCAAACGTCAGGCGCGTTGAAGGCGGCAACTATCGTCTCTTCGGGTATGCAAGGAATCCGAACGCAGGTTTTATTTATGATGCTTCATACGTAAAACTGCGCGAAGTAGCTCTTACCTATGAATTTCCAAGGACTTTGATGGCCAAGACCTTTATTTATGGCGCATCATTGAGTTTTGTAGCCTCAAATCCGTGGATAATTCACAAGAACCTTCCATATGCTGACCCTGAAGCATCCCAGAGCTCTGGTAACGTCCAGGGATGGCAGAGCGGCGTTATGCCGTCTACCCGCAACTTTGGCTTCAATCTTAAACTGCAATTCTAATAATGAAAATCATGAAAAAGAAATATTTAATTTTATTGGTGCTCGTTGCTTCATTTTCAGCCTGTACCGATAAATTTGAGGAATTCAATACTGATGTAAAGAATCCTGCAGTTGTTAATGGCGAATCATTGTTCACAAACGCCCAGTTTAACCTGGCATATTTTACCTCAAGTACGAATGTCAATACCAACATTTTCAAGCTAATGTCGCAGTATTGGACAGAGACTACCTATATTGATGAGGCAAACTATGACATAACCAACAGAGCGATTCCCGACGATATTTTCGAAAGGTTTTATCAGGGTTTTCTCAAGGACTTTCAGGAAGCCACCATGCTTATCGAAGCAACTGTGCCGACAAGTGCCGTCGGAGAGACCGAGAAAGCAAATAAGCTTGCCATCATTGAGTTGTTGAACATTTACTCTTACCATAACCTTGTTGATATTTTCGGAGATGTACCTTATTCTGAGGCAATGGATATTGAAAATATATCCCCGGCATATGATGATGCAGAAACAATATATTCCGACCTTATAACAAGGATTGATGCAGCGCTGGGTGAACTTGATGCTTCAGAGGGCAGTTTTGGTCCGGCTGATATTATGTATGGCGGCGATGTTGCGGCATGGAAGAAGTTTGGCAACTCACTGAAGCTTAAAATCGGAATTGCGCTTGCTGACGTTAATAACACGCTTGCTAAATCAACTGTAGAATCTGCAATAAGCGGGGGTGTTTTTACTTCTTCGGACGATAATGCACTTTTCCCGTTTATGACTGCCACACACCCCAATCCACTGTATGAGGACCTGGTGCAGAGCGGAAGAAATGATTTTGTTGCTGCAAATACCTTAGTGGACATCATGAACACCCTTTCAGATCCGAGAAGGCCATTCTATTTTACTCAGATTGGAGGTGCGTATGTTGGTGGCCAGTACGGATATAACAGTCCTTACAGCCTCTATTCCCATGTACCTGACTACATTGCAGCACCCGATTTTCATGGCTTTTTACTGACATATGACGAGATCCTCTTCTATAAGGCTGAAGCTGCCGCGAGAGGATACAGTGTCGGCGGTACTGTCGAAGCACTTTACAATAGTGCGATCACAGAATCAATTCTCTGGTGGGGCGGTACCAGCGCCGAAGCAACAACATATCTTGCTCAACCCAGCGTAGCCTATGGAACTGCAACGGGAACCTATAAGCAAAAAATAGGAACCCAGGCCTGGATAGCATTTTATACCAGGGGGCTTGAAGGATATACAATGTGGAGAAGAATGGATTATCCTATTTTTAATATCGGATCACTGATTACAACTTATGATGAAATACCTGTAAGGTTTACATACCCGGTAGCCGAGCAGACGCTGAACAATGCCAGCTATACAGCAGCTGCTTCAGCCATCGGTGGTGACCTGATATCCACAAAGATTTTCTGGGATGTTGACTGATCAGAATTACTGACAACCCAGTTTAATCAGTAACCGAAAGATAAAGAGGCTGTCTATCAACAGGCAGCCTCTTTTTTGTTTTCTGATGTACCTTTGTATCTGTTATTTTATATTATTTAACAATCTGGCTATAAATTGTATCGGTAAATAAGTTTCCTTTATTATAAGTTTTGAAAGAATGAAAATGGCTTTGTTTTCACCTGTAATCCAGTCATTGCTTTTTTTATTGTCAGTAGCGGGAGGCAATGCCCAGCCAACCAATAATATAACGGACCCGGTTTACGGGACTGATCCGCTTCTGATTAACGGGAAGTTCTATACGTTTTTCCTTCCGTCAAACACAGATGGCAATCAGTATTTTATCAGCACGGAATTTGACACCGGCACGGCAACCATTCGCGGAGTAACCTACACGGGCTTAATGCTTAACTACGATATTTACAACCAGCAGCTTATATTGAATTATGAAAACAACATAGGTGCTCACAACCTGATCACTTTATCTGACGCATGGCTGGAAAAATTCAGCTTCCGGGGATATGATTTTGAATTGATTTCAACTCAGGATTTATTGAAAAAAATTTTCCAGGTACTGGGATCCGGGCAAATCAGGATATTGTATTACTGGACCAAAGATCTGTCACTTGACAGCTTTCACGGGGCAAGGAACCATACATTTTCCATGGCAAAAAGAGAGATGAATATTATGTCAGGAACACAGATTTTCAAATATATGAATAACAAAGGTTTCATCTCAGCCTTTAAACCAGGGGAAAGAACTGTTATAAAAGAGTACCTTCAAAGAAACCATGTCAAAGTTAAAAAGGCCTCGGGCCTGACAATGACCGAAGTGATAAATTATTGCAATTCCATCAACACAAGGTGAAGCCAGGACTTCTGCTCATATTGATTTTACTGTTCGTTTCCCCGTTGCTGGCTCAGGGGCCGGATAAGGTTTTGTCATGCCATGTCAGGAATGTTCCGTTTACGGAATTCTGCGAGGTTGTATTGCGTGAAACAGGGGTGAGAATATTCTATCGTGAAGACTGGATAAATAAGCTCAATGTAACTCTTGATGCGGATAGCATCACTGCACGGGCGGCGTTGAGAACTGTACTTGAAGGTACAGATATGCGTGTATCTGCATGGAACGGTGATCTGGTCATTATCCCGGGGGCCAGGCTCCTTGCTGAACTTCCCGCATATGAACCGGCAGCAAAGCCCGCCGGAGGTGAGGGAAGAAAAGAGAAGGCAATAACAGAAAGCGAACAACGATATATCACAGGCCGCAGGCCGGGTGTAACACAGACAATAACCATAGGACGCTCCGGTACATTTCCGGGGAAATCAAAGGCCAGGGTGCTTGGCAGGGTACTGGACGATGAGACAGGAGAACCGATAAGCTTTGTGGCTGTTTATGTCGCGGAAATCAAATCCGGCGCAATAACCGATGCAAACGGGTTTTTCAACCTGACTCTCACACCCGGGAAATACAATGTGTCTGTCGAATACCTGGGATATGAAAAGGATAAATATCTTTTCGATATTTATTCCGATGGCAGTATCATACTTAAAATGAACAAAGCTGCTGTTGAGCTTAACGAAGTTGTTGTCAGCAGCGAACGGCACTCCGGCATCCGTGCCAAAGAACCGGGATTTGACCAGGTATCAATGAAGTCAATCAAGACCTTGCCTGTGATGATGGGTGAAAGGGATATCCTGAAGGTCTCGACCACCCTTCCGGGAATTGTCAGCGTGGGCGAAGGGTCGGCAGGCCTTAATGTGCGTGGCAGCAGCTCTGACCAGAATGCTTTTTATATAAACAGAATACCAATTTATAATACTTTCCACCTGTTTGGCTTCTTTCCCGCCTTTAATCCTGATATCATAAAAGACCTTTCGATCTACAAGGGATTCATTCCTGCACAGTATGGTGGCAGGCTTGCATCAGTCTTCAACATAACCACGCGACAGGGAAACCGGAAGCGTTTCACGGCTCACGGAGGTCTGAGCCCTGTCACTGCGAATATCGTGCTTGAGGGTCCTGTTAAAAAGGATACAAGTTCCTATCTGTTCAGTGCACGGTCTTCGTATTCAGACTGGATCCTGACAAGGATAAAAGATCCTCTTATCAGCGAAAGCAGTGCCAACTTCAATGATTTTTCCGGCGGGATGAACTGGGATTTACAAAAAACCCAGTTATCCCTGTTTCTCTACCACAGTTACGACCGCTTCAGTTTATCCGATATTAACAGTTATGATTATGCCAATACCGGGGCGTCTGTCATTGCAGGCCATACCTTTTCAAATTCGCTTCGCGGTGAGTTTGCCATAACCGGTTCCCAATATGATTTTTCAACCGTTGACAAGGAAGAAATATCATCTGCCTACCAGCACGCTTATAAAATGGACCATCTGGAGGCACGAGCCGATTTCAGACAGATACTGAACGAAAAAAATACGCTCGAATACGGAGCAGATATTGTATTTTATAAACTTGACCGGGGTAATGTTCTTCCGTACGGAGACAGGTCTCTGCGCAGTGCAGTGGCACTTGGTACCGAAAGAGGTGTTGAAAGTTCTTTGTTCGTTTCGGATTCTTATAACCTGACTGAACGGATAAATTTTGTACTTGGGGTCCGTTACATGCTTTTCACTCCCGTCGGCCCTGATACGACCTACAAATACACTGACGGTGCCCCCCGTGATACGAGGTATATAGAAGACACGCTGATTTTCGGGAAGAATGAGGTAATCTGCTGGTATCACGAACCGGAAATCAGGGCGGCAATTAATTTTCAGACTGACAAGGATGGGTCCGTAAAGCTGGCCTTTAACCAGATGCACCAGAATCTCTTTATGCTGAATACAATCACCACCGTGGCTCCGAACACCCAGTGGAAAATGGCGGATTATCATCTTCTTCCGTCAAGAAGTAACCTTGTATCAGCAGGTTTTTTCCGGACGCTCCCGAAAAACGGGCTGGAATTTTCGGCAGAAGTCTATTATAAACGTATTTACAATTATTCCGAATTCAAGGACGGAGCCGACTTTCTTAAAAATGCTGAAGTGGAATCTTCCGTATTGCAGGGAGATCAGAAAGCCTATGGTCTTGAGCTCTATGCCCGGCGAAGCAGACGAAAACTGGAAGGATGGGTGTCATACACATATTCAAGGTCATTTGTTCAGGTAAACGGCGATAACTCCTGGTACCGCATCAATAACGGTGAAACATATCCTGCAAACTTTGATGTACCCCATTCCTTTAATGCAGTTCTCAATTACTATATCACCAGGCGTATCTTTTTTTCCTCTATTCTGACATACCAGACCGGCAAGCCGATAACATACCCGGAATCAATATATTATGCAGATGACACACCATACCTGGATTATTCAAAACGTAATGCCTACCGCATTCCGGATTATTTCAGGGCAGATTTCTCGCTGACATTTGAAGGTGACCTCAGAAGAAATAAATTCCTTCACAACTCTTTTATCTTTAGCCTTTACAATGCTACAGGCCGCGATAATCCCTATTCCGTTTATTTTAAAACTGAAAACGGAAGGATAAACAGCTATCAGTATTCTGTGATAGGTGTGCCGATTTTTACAGCTACATGGCTATTTAAACTTGGGAACTATGTATCAGATTAACATCATAAAAATATTTCTGATACTCAGTCTTGTGCTTCCGTCGTGCATAACGCCTTATGAACCGCATATAGAAAGCAAGGACATTTATAAATATGTGGTTTCGGGCCAGGTTACAGACGAGAGTGAACACCAGACAGTTTCGATATCGATGGCTTCACCGGTGAACGATCCGCAATATATTCCTGTTTCCGGCTGCTATGCCTTCATTACTGATGATAAAAAACATAAGTATGTGATGCAGGAATCTGATACTGAACCTGGCATTTATACAGTAGAGATCGACGGCCAATATCTTATCCCGGGTATGGCCTTCAAGATCGACATAATCACGCCTGACGGCACCAGAATAGAATCGGATTTTGACAGAATGCCTCAGTGTCCTGATGTTGATGATGTTTACTATGAGATAAAAGACCTTGTTTCAGAAGTCACCGGAGAGGTAACAAAAGGGATACAGTTTTATATTGACCTGGAAGCGGCAAATGTCAACAACAGGTTTTACAAATGGGAAGTGACCGAAACCTGGGAATATCATGTTGATTACCCGAGGGAATGGTATTATGACGGAACGGTTCATCATATATACCCCCCTGACTATTCAAGAATTGTGTGCTGGTCAACTGAGAAAGTAAAGGACATTTACACTCTTTCCACTGAGAACCTTGAAGAAAACAGGTACGAAAAGTACCCTTTGAATTTTGTCACCAATCTTACCTCGAAACTGTTATACGGATACAGCCTGCTTGTCAATCAGGTTGCACTGAGTGAAGAGGCGTACTCTTACTGGGACCAGATGCGGATTAACAGCTCAGAACAGGGTGGCCTGTATGAAAAGCAACCTCTTTCAATCACAGGTAATTTGCACAACGCCCTGGATCCTGACCAGGAGGTGCTGGGTTACTTCAGTGCATCTTCAGTTAAATCAAAGAGAATCTTTGTTCAGGATGTTGAAAACCTGGAGATTTTGTTTGGGAGTTATTGCACCCCGGTCCCACTTAAGTACGGTTTCCGGGAGCTTAGTCCGTCCGACTATCCGGCTTTTTTAATGGGGGATGAAGATACGTATTATATGATACTGCTTAGCAGCGATTGCGTGGACTGTTTGTATTATGGCGGAACAAATATAAAACCCGGATTCTGGCCCTACTGAAATGAACAGATTAATCTCATATATATTCCTGGTGCTGGCTCTCTCTGCTCATTTATCTGAATTAAGTGGCCAGCAAATCCCGGCAATTCAGCAGGGTGAAAGAGTAATCATAATTTGTGACCGAAATCTTTATATCGCCGGAGAACGGTTGTTTTTTTCGGCTTTCCTGCAGACTGCAGACGGATCGGCAAAAACTGATCCGGGCCGTGTACTTTACTGCGAGATCATATCTCCGGACGGAAACAAAATAACAGGAGACAAATACCTGATTGAGAATTCACGCGCTTCAGGATCCATTGCCATTCCGGTCGATATTATTACGGGCATATACTACCTGAGGGCATATACCAGGTTTATGCGCAACGCAGGTCCGTCTGCATATTATTATACAAGAATTAAAGTCGTAAATGCCACCAGGAGTGAAGTGCAAACCCTGACAGACAGAGAATCATTTATCAGACAGTCTTTCACGTTCATTAAGGGCTGATATTGCTGAGGGCTCATTCATTGTCTCAACTGACAAATCCCGTTATACTCCCCGTGATACAGTGCATATTACAATAGACCGGGCTGATACAATGCAATCTTCATTTCAATACATAAGCCTGGCAGTAGTTCCGGAGTTTTCGGTCTCGGCTGAAATCGTAAAACTTCCCCGGCAAGTCGGGGGAAGTGCTGAAAATGGTCATTCTGACAATAGTGCCTTCTACTATCCTGAAACCCGTGGTCTAACGGTTGCCGGAAAACTGACAGACAATACATCAGGTAACGCTTTGCCTTATACCAGGGTCAATCTGTCTGTCATTGGAAAGGGAAGGGACTTCATGGCAGTTCAGACGGATTCTGCAGGACTGTTTTTCTTTTCCCTGCCTGATTATACCGGGTACCGTGATTTGTTCCTCTGTGCCGGACGAGCCAGCAGTCCCGATCCGAAAATACTGGTGGATAACGATTTTTGTACTGTTCCTGTTCAATTGCCGTCAGGTACGTTCACACTCACGCCACAGGAACGTGAAACTGCATATAAAATGGCTGTTAACGTACAACTTGACACATACTACAAAGTTGATTCAATTCCAGGTGATCCGGTTGAGGCCGAAGACGAACAGGCATTTTACGGGAAGCCGGATGACATTCTCTATATTGACGATTACATTCAGCTTCCCACACTTGAGGAGTATTTTAACGGACTGCCTACCCTGGTCAGGGTAAGAAAACACAAGGGTGAGAAGTATTTCAAGGTAATCGGACCCCAGGCAGGGCTCAATAATTTCGATCCCCTGATAATGGTCGACCAGGTGGCTATTGACGACGCGTCGAAGGTGCTTGGCATTAATCCGGCAAACATTTCCCGCATCGAGGTGATTAATGTGCTTTATGCAAAAGGGGACGAGACTTTTGGAGGTATAATCAACATAATCAGCAGGCACGGCGATTTTGCGGGGATAGATCTGCCATCATCGGGTATTTTTATCAGATATGCCTTTCTGGCAGAGGAAGTCAAGGCGCCGGTATATTCGTCTCTGCCACTCAGTTTTCCTGATACGCGAAACACACTTTATTGGGACCCGGAGTTGGGATTGAACGGAGAGGGCCATTCAGAAGTATTTTTTACTGTACCCGATACTCCCGGCAGATACCTCGTTGTGCTGAACGGCGTGAACCTTAAAGGTGAGGTCAGCAGGCAAACCATACAATTTGAGGTGCAAAAATAATAACTTAACCGGATGGTTAAATGATGTGATTTGTATTTTAACCATATGGTTAAATTAAATACCCTTGCCTTTCAGTATTGTACTGAGGGTATAGAAAATAATTTTCATATCAAGAAACAGTGAGACATTCTCAAGATAGAGAAGGTCATAATCAAGTCTCTCCAGCATTTTATCCACATCCGAAGCATACCCCAGTTTCACCTGCCCCCAGCAGGTAATCCCGGGCTTGACTGATAATACCCTGTTATAGTGAGGAGCTTTCTGAAGGATCTGCTCAATATAGTGTTTGCGTTCGGGCCTGGGCCCGACAAGTGACATTTCTCCCTTCAGGATATTTATGAAATTGGGTATCTCATCAAGACGGTGCTTTCTCATGAACCTGCCCACAGGAGTGATGCGCTTATCTCCCCTGACAGCGAGCTGCGGACCGTCAGCCTCGGCATCATCATCCATTGACCTGAACTTGTAGATCATGAACGGTTTGCCATGCCGCCCCACCCGTTCCTGGCTGAAGACCACCGGTCCTTTGCCTGATAACCTTATAAGCAATGCAAGCACACCCATCAAGGGTGACAGGACTATCAGCGCCATTGCTGAGATTAAATAATCCAGCACAACTTTTATCATATACTGCCAGTGCGGCATCTCCCTGTATGAGACCCTGAGCAGCGGTGTTGCATAAATGGGACCGGCTTCCACCTGGCCGGAAATGACCTGCCTCATCGAAGGCACTGCCTTGATAAGCACATCGCGGTAACAGATGTTATTGACAAGCTCTTCAACATGGTCATATTCATCTTCCTCAAGAGCAAGGATTATCTCATCTATTTCCTGCTCCCCGATAACTTTAATAACATCATCCTTTGTTCCAAGCCATGGCACTTCGCCGGCAAGCGGATTGCCTGCAGAACTGCTGACGCTTATGTATCCGGCGACAAGGTTGCCTGCCGGCATCTTTTCATTTTTTATCTCACTGATGAGCCTCGCAGCCTTGCCGTTATTGCCAATTATCAGCGTCCGGAACCCTGCCACCCTCCTGTGGATCCTGCCAGATACAATTGATGTTATGGTGAATCTCGGCACCCATGTGAGTACGAATTCCAGGAAAAAGAGTACGGTGAATGATTTATAGTACGTTGAGTAGTGACCCACAGCATCATCCAGTATCAAAGCAAAAAACAGCGCAACAACGGCTGCCAGCGTTACTGCGAATGATTTGCCGAATTCAAGCAGCCTCGATCTCCGCAGGGGATCGTAATAAAATCCCGCCAGGGCATAAACCGAAAGGAAAAACAGAGGTATAAGAAGGATTCCCAGGTAAAATTTGTAACCCAGTTCCATCCTGAAGTATTCACCATATAACCGTGTCTCAATAAAGTACTTGCGGAAGAGGTAAAAAAGGCACCATGCTGCAGATGAACCAATGAAATCGGCAATTATATATGAAGCAGTAATCCGGCGGGCAAATTTTTTCATCGGTAATCGCGAGGGTAATGCAAAGATATCTGTTATTTTTAGATCAAAATCATGCAGTGATGATTGAAGAGTCGTTTGAGGCCAAAGGAAAGAGGAAGAGGCTTGTTGAGGAGCTGCGGAGCAAAGGTATCACCGACGAAAAAGTGCTGGGGGCCATCGGCAGGGTGCCGCGTCATATCTTCATGGATGACGCTTTCATGAGACATGCATACCAGGACAAGGCTTTTCCAATAGCAGCGGGGCAGACGATATCACAGCCCTATACTGTCGCAGTCCAGACAATACTGCTTAATGTGGGAAAACGTGACCACGTGCTGGAGATTGGCACCGGATCAGGCTACCAGGCTGCCGTACTGGCCGAGATGGGGGTAAAGGTCTATACAATAGAGCGTCAGAGGGAGCTGTTCCGCAAGGCACAGACACTGCTCGGCTCGATGGGTTACAGGATACAGTTTTTCCTTGGTGACGGCTACGAGGGGCAGCCACAGTATGGTCCCTATGACGGCATCATTATCACAGCCGCCACTGCAGAGGTGCCTGACAAACTGCTGAAGCAGCTCCGCATCGGAGGACGGCTCGTTGTGCCTCGCGGCGATCGCGATACCCAGGTGATGACACTCTACACAAGACGCGGCGAGGATGATTATGAAATTACCACACACGGATATTTCGTCTTTGTGCCGATGCTGAAGGGCATCGCCAACGGCGGTGAAAAAGAGTAAAGGGATGAAAATATACAAAGAGGTATTCTCGCCGATAGATGTAAATACCTATATTGTTACAGGTGATGACACTTCATGTATTGTCATCGACTGCGGCTGTTACGGGAAGCCGGAAGAGATGAGGCTTGCCGGCCTGCTCTCTTCCCTGAAGCTTGAGCCTGTCCTGCTGCTTAACACTCACTGCCACCTCGACCATATATTCGGGAATGCCGTGATGCTTGAGAAGTACGGGTTAAGGTCATGGTTTCACGAGAAAGAGAAATACAATCACCTCACCTCGCCAAAGCATGCGCTGATGTTCGGCCTGGCCATGGAGCCTCCCCCGGAGCCTGCAGGATACCTGTCAGACGGAGAAATCCTGACGTCTGCAGGAGTGGATCTGGAGGTAATTGCGGTGCCGGGTCATTCTGCCGGAGGCGTTGCATTTTATTCAAAAGAAAACGGGGTTGTCTTCACCGGTGATGCTCTCTTTGCAGGAAGCATAGGACGCTCAGATCTGCCCGGGGGAAATCACCAGCAGCTTCTGGATAACATCCGCAACAGGCTTTTCACGCTGCCTCCTGAAACGGTCGTTTACGCAGGCCACGGTCCGGAGACAACCATAGGGGAAGAAATAAGGAGTAATCCTTTTTTCTCATAAACCATGATGAATATGCTTTTTTTTGTTTGCCGGTTTGTGCTAATTTCGCCCCGTCCTCATTATAAAATAATCAACTAACTAAAATATGATATCCGATCATTTTGTTAACCGTCATATCGGTCCGCGGGACAGCGAAGTTGCTGAGATGTGCAAAACCATTGGAGTTAACTCCCTGGATCAGTTGATCAGCGAAACCGTCCCGTCATCAATCATGTCAGAGAAACCGCTCAACCTGCCGCCGGCAATGAGCGAATATGAGTACACGGCTTATCTCAGGGAGATGGGTAAGCTCAACAAACAGTACCGCTCATTTATCGGGCAGGGTTATTACGGTGTGGCTGTTCCGCCTGTGATCATCCGCAATGTACTTGAGAACCCTGCATGGTACACCTCGTACACGCCTTACCAGGCAGAGATCTCCCAGGGAAGGCTTGAGGCACTGCTCAACTTCCAGACCATGGTCACGGGCCTGACAGGCATGGAGATAGCCAATGCATCACTCCTTGATGAGGCTACAGCAGCCGGTGAAGCCATGATAATGATGTTCAATGCAAGGTCAAGGGAAAAGGTAAAGTCAGGTGCGAACAAATTCATTGCAGACAATTCGGTCTTCAGACAGACGCGGGATGTGCTGATAACGCGTGCAGCGCCGCTGGGAATAGAAATACAGTTCATTGACTATTCCCTGTTTGAAGCAGACCCCACGGTCTTTGGTGTGATGGTCCAGTACCCTGCTTCGTCAGGTGAGATACGCGATTACCGGGACCTTGTTGAAAAGGCACATGCAGCAGGTATACTGGTGGGTGTGGGTGCAGACCTGATGAGCCTCGCTCTTCTGACGCCTCCCGGGGAGTGGGGAGCAGATATTGTATTCGGATCCAACCAGCGCTTCGGCCTGCCGATGAGCTACGGCGGTCCTCATGCCGGCTTCTTCGCCACAAGGGACGAGCTTAAGCGCAGCATGCCGGGACGAATAATCGGCGTCTCAGTCGATATCCATGGCAACCAGGCGCTGCGTATGGCTCTGCAGACACGCGAGCAGCATATAAAACGCGAGAGGGCAACATCAAATATATGCACTGCCCAGGCCCTGCTTGCAACCATGTCAGGCATGTACGCTCAGTACCACGGACCTGAAGGTATACGGAAGATTGCAATGCATATCTATTCAACCGCATGCACCCTCTCGAAGGCTCTGAAGGATCTCGGATACACAATCAGGCATGATCAGTTTTTTGACACTATCAGGGTACAGGCTGTGCCCGGCGTCACTTCTGACATGATTGAAAAGATAGCACTTGATAAAGGGTTCAATTTCTGGTACCCATGTGCCAACTGCGTGCTCATAAGCACAGATGAGGTAACTACCCTTGAAGAGATCAATACAATTGTTGAAATATTTGCAGAGGCAGCAGGGAAGAAAGCTGTTGCGGTAACGTCATTATGCGACTGTCTCTGCATAGACGATAAATTTCACCGCACCACACCCTTCATGCAGGAGCGTACCTTCAACAGCTATCACAGCGAGACCGACATGATGAGGTATATTAAAATGCTGGAACGCAAGGATTTCTCGCTTGCCAACGGCATGATACCTCTCGGCTCATGCACCATGAAGCTTAATCCGGCAGTCTCGATGTTCGCAATGAGCTGGCCGGAGTATGGCAATATTCACCCGTTTGTGCCGGCAGACCAGGCACAGGGGTACCGCAAGCTCATGGATGACCTTGGCGAAGCGCTGAAGGAGATAACAGGTTTTGACGCTGTATCTTTCCAGCCCAACTCCGGTGCCGCAGGTGAATATGCCGGACTGATGGTCATACGCCAGTATCACATCAGCCGTAACGAGGGACACCGGAATGTTGCCCTTATACCCTCGTCGGCTCATGGCACCAATCCTGCAAGTGCCGCAATGGCGGGAATGAAGGTTGTTGTCGTTGAGTGCGATGAGAGAGGTAACATCAGCGTTGAAGACCTGAAGAAAAAGGCTGCTGAAAACAAGGATAATCTCAGTGCAGCCATGATCACCTACCCCTCAACGCACGGAGTTTTTGAGGAGGCCATCGTTGAGATGGCAGAGATTGTACATGAGAACGGCGGCCTTGTATATATGGACGGCGCCAACATGAACGCCCAGGTAGGCCTGACAAGTCCAGGAAAAATAGGTGCTGATGTCTGCCACCTCAACCTCCATAAGACCTTTGCCATACCTCACGGCGGCGGAGGCCCGGGGATGGGACCTATTCTGTGCAACAGCAAACTGGCCGAGTTTCTTCCCTCGCACCCTGTTGTGAAGACAGGAGGGAGTCATGGCATCACCGCCGTGGCGGCAGCTCCTTTTGGCAGCGCACATGTACTGACTATAAGCCATGCCTATGTGATGCTGCTAGGCGGTGAGGGACTTACAAAATCAACCAGGTTCGCAATACTGAATGCCAATTATATCGAAGCAGGACTTAGAGGATTTTACAAGGTGCTTTATACTGGCATTAAAGGGAGGTGTGCACATGAGATGATACTCGACTGCCGCTCATTCAAGGAAGCAGGCGTTGATGAGTCTGATATCGCAAAACGACTGATGGACTACGGATTCCATGCACCCACGCTCTCATTTCCCGTTCACGGAACACTGATGATAGAGCCCACCGAGTCAGAGCCGAAGGCAGAGCTTGACAGGTTCATTGATGCAATGAAGGGGATCTGGAGGGAGATTCAGGAAATAAAGGAGGGGAAGGCTGACAGGGAAGATAATGTCCTCAAAAACTCGCCTCACACTGCAAAGGCTGTGATATCCGATAACTGGAGTCACGGCTACGGGCGCGAAAAGGCTGCTTTTCCTCTTCCATGGGTTGTGGAGAACAAGTTCTGGCCGACGGTGGGCAGGGTTGACAACGGCTTCGGTGACCGCAACCTCGTGTGTTCATGCGCACCGATAGATTCGTACAGGTTCGATACATTCAAATTAGGCCAGGATTAGAAATATTTAGGGTGATATTTTTAGTTTCCCCTCCTAAGTTAGGAGGGGTACGCTGCGCCAAAGGCACAGCGGGGGGTGGTGGTATTTCTTATTTCCCCTCCTAAGTTAGGAGGGGTACGCTGTGCCGAAAGGCACAGCAGGGGGTGGTCTGTCAGACTTCTTTCCCCAATCGCTCTTTTTTATTTTTTTGGATTTTTATACATTTATACTAAATCACCAAAATGTGAAAATTCAGAAAATCAAGAACACTCCTGAGTTAAGAGACTACAGAAAGAAACTAAGAAGAAATTCTACTTCTGCGGAAGCTGAGCTATGGAATTTGCTCAAAGGAAAGAAGCTTGAGGGAAGAAAGTTCAGAAGACAATACAGTATAAGTAAATATATTCTCGACTTTTTTTGTGTGAGTGAACAACTTGCAATTGAGCTTGATGGCGATCTACACGGAGATTATGTAGTAATACAAAGAGACGAGGAGCGTGAGAAATATCTGGAAAGCCTGGGTATAAAATTAATCAGATTTGAAAACAGAATGGTCTTTAAGGAACCGGAAGATGTACTAAATACTATTAAATCAGCATTTAAGTAAAATTGACAGACCACCCCGCCCCGCATAAAGCGGGGCACCCCTCCTAACTTAGGAGGGGAAATAATTTCTAAATATTATTTAAAACAGATCTTCGATTACCATTGAATACAAATCTGTCTGTGATATTCCGAACGCTGCGGCCTGGCGGGGAATGATGCTTTCAGGGGTCATGCCGGGGACAGTGTTTATCTCAAGGAACTGAGGACCTTCCGCGGTAACTATAAAATCAACCCTGACAATGCCCCTGCAGCCAAGGATATCATAAATCTCCGATGAGAGCTCCTGAACGCGTGCTGTTACAGCTTCAGTCATTCTTGCCGGCGTAATCTCCTCCGACATTCCTTCCGTATATTTTGCCTCATAGTCGAAGAACTCCTTCTTCGGAACGATTTCCGTGACAGGCATAACCATCTTCCTCTGCCTGGTCTTGACCACACCGCATGCCACCTCCGTTCCCTTCATGAACGATTCAACCAGCACCTCATGACCTTCAGCAAAGGCTTTTTCGAGGGCAGAGGCAAATTCAGCAACCTCCTTCACCTTGGTAACTCCGAAGCTTGATCCGCTGGCGTTTGGCTTGACAAAACAAGGCAGGCCTGTCTGCCTTACGATTTTGCCGGCGTCATACTGCTGCCCTTTCCTGATAAGCAGACCGCCGGTCATCGGTATGCCATACTCATTCAGATACAGTTTGCAGGCCTGTTTGTTGAATGTCAGGGCTGAAACAAACGCATCACAGCTGGTATAAGGTATGCCGATCATGTCAAAATAACCCTGCAGGAGACCGTTCTCACCCGGGTTGCCGTGTATCGCAATGAAGGCAGCATCAAATCTCACTTTCTGATCATCAATCGTAAGGGTGAAATCGTTTTTGTCAATGCTGAAGAGACGGCCCCGGGGATCTTCCCAGTACCATTCCATTCCCCTTATTGTAATAATATACAACTCATATTTGCCTTTCAGCGCCTCTTCCACACCCTGTGCACTTTTGACTGAAACGGGATATTCTGATGAATTTCCCCCGGCTACAATGGCAATTGTCCTCATCCTTTAATTTCTATGATTCAAAAATAATACAAATTCATGGCCTGATGAGCCGCAAAATCAAAAACAATTCGTCGTCTTTTTTCAAGGATGTTGAGGGGGTGCATGCAACCCCAAGGCAGCGTATCATTATCATTGATTCTTTTTTTGTAATTTTGACCAGAACCAAATTAATTTCAAGATGAAAAAAGGCATTATTACCGTAATAGTAATTGCAGTTATCGCTCTGCTGATCATATCATGGGGTGTCGGCATCTATAACAAAATCGTGCCCATGAACGAGAAGGTCTCCACCGAGTGGAGTAACGTCGAAACCCAGTACCAGAGAAGGGCGGATCTAATTCCGAACTTTGTCAACACTGTCAAGGGAGCTGCAGCATTCGAGCAGGAGACACTCACAAGGGTTATCGAGGCAAGGGCAAAGGCCACCCAGGTGACCGTAGACCCGTCGAATATCACACCTGCCCAGCTTCAGGAGTTCCAGGCTGCACAGAGTGAAGTCAGCTCAGCACTGGCCCGTCTGATGGTGGTTGTTGAACAGTATCCCGAGCTGAAGGCTACACAGAATTTCCGTGACCTGCAGGTTGAGCTCGAGGGCACTGAGAACCGCATTGCCGTGGCAAGGAATAACTTCAATGACGCTGCGAGAGGTTACAATACATTTATCAAACAGTTCCCGAATAACTTTATCGCCTCAATGACCAAGTTCACTGAACGGCCTTATTTTGAAGCTGCGGAGGGTACCGAAGTGGCTCCCAAGGTAGAGTTCTGATCAAAACATAATGAAAGCCTCGACCTTTTTCACCCGCGAACAGCAGGAAGCTATCGTGCGGGCTATCGGCGAAGCCGAGCACGCCACGTCGGGTGAGATCCGTGTTCATATTGAGACCTCATGCAAGGCCGATGTACTTGATGAAGCGGCATGGCTTTTCCGGAAAGTGGGGATGCAAAAGACGGCCGACCGCAACGGCGTGCTCATTTACCTTGCTGTAAAAGAACGAAAGTTCGCAATCATAGGTGATACAGGCATAAACAGCGTGGTGCCGCTGGGTTTCTGGGACGAGATACGTGATCATATGAAACAGCGCTTCAGTGAAAACCTCTTCACCGAAGGTCTTACCGAGGGTATCATCATGGCTGGTCAGCAGCTTAAGGAACACTTTCCGCATACAAGGGATGATGTTAACGAGATCGCCGACACCATCTCATTTGATACTTACGAAACCGGGGAGTGAAAATGAAGAATCTCTTTTCTTTGATATTGCTGGCTCTCCTGCTCTTTTTGCCGCTTTCCCTTGGTGCGCAGACGCTCATTCCCCGGCCTGAACCTCCACGACTCGTGAATGATTTTGCCGGTGTATTAAGCTCATCTGAATTGCAGGCGCTTGAGAACAAGCTTGTTGCCTTCAACGATTCCACCTCCAACCAGATCGCTGTCGTAATTGTGAATGACCTTCAGGGATACGACAAGTCAGAGTTTGCCTATAAGGTAGCCAAAGACTGGGGTGTGGGGCAGTCTGACTTTAACAACGGACTTCTCGTGCTTGTAAAGACAAAGAGTGATCAGTCTCTGGGCCAGATCTTCATTGCAACGGGTTACGGTCTCGAAGGGGCCATCCCCGACTTGGCATGTGCTGACATAATTGACAGGGAGATTATTCCGCACCTCCGTGAAAACGATTACTACGGGGGCCTTGATGCAGGCACTGATGTTCTGATGTCGCTGGCATCAGGTGAGTACAACTATGACACTTACGCCGGAGGCGGGTCATCAGGATCATTTCCCGCAATTATTTTCATAATAATCATTATAGCTGTCATCATAATGGCATCAGCCGGTAATTCGAACAACAAGCACATAAAGAAGTCCGGCACGAACAACCTTCCGTTATGGCTACTCCTGAGCATGATGGGTGGAGGCAAGTCGCACGGCGGAAGCTGGGGCGGCTTCAGCGGCGGTGGAGGCGGCGGTGGTTTCGGCGGCTTCGGCGGCGGCGGCTTCGGTGGCGGCGGGGCAGGAGGAAGCTGGTAGGATTTGCGATTTGCGATTTGCGATTGACGAATTGGAAGTATTGATTTGCGATTAGGAAGTTAGCTTTTGTTTGGATGTTTTCTTGGCTGCAACAACAATTGATAATATTTCATTCATTTCGTTTTTATAAACTGAAACAGACTCATTAAGTTTATTATCAAGTTCTCCTAATATCTCGAGCCAGAAAATACTTTCATCAGCCTCTTCCTCAACTATATTGAGCTTGTTAATAAAATCACCGGATGATTTTGCTCTGCAAACAGCCCTATAGTTAGCTCCTACAGAACATGATGCCCTTATGAGCTGCCTGGCAATAATCTGGTTGCTGTCTGTTTTAGGGAGATTATTACATAAATGAATTATCCCGATCGCCAGGTTCTTGGTACGAAGTTGAATTTGCTCTTTAAGTCCCATAATTATTCCGTTAATTGATTTAAAATAAAATTATTACATTTTTTCTAAATCAAAAAATCGCAAATCGCAAATCTCGCAAATCGCAAATATCTCTAGTCTCTGCCAACGATATAATTGCGCCATTTCTCAATCGCCTTTGCCATGTCATCAGGCAGGGGAGATTCGAAAGAGAGACGTTTGCCGGTAACGGGGTGGTCAAACGAAAGTGTCTGTGCGTGCAGCGCCTGGCGAGGCAGAAGATCAAAACAGTTTCGGACGAACTGCTGGTATTTTGTAAATGTCGTGCCTTTAAGGATGCGGTGCCCGCCGTACTCTTCATCATTAAAGAGAGGATGACCGGACCAGGCCATATGCACCCTTATCTGATGCGTCCGCCCCGTCTCAAGACGACATTCGACGAGTGAAACATATCCGAGAGGCTCAATAATCTTATAATGTGTCACGGCATGCTTGCCCTGGCTGCCGTCAGGGAAAACCTGCATAATCTTGCGGTCCCTGACATTACGGCCCACATTCCCGGTGATTGTGCCTTCCTCAGGTTCAGGAGTGCCCCACACAAGGGCAAGGTACTTTCGTCCCGTTGTCCTGTTGAAAAACTGCTTTCCCAGCCTGTTAAGGGCATATTCATTCTTGGCAACCACAAGCAGGCCGGAAGTGTTTTTGTCGATACGGTGCGCCAGACCGGGCCTGAGCTCACCTGTCTGAAATAGCGGCAGGTCTTTGAAATGGAACATCAGGGCATTCATCAGCGTACCTGAATAATTACCGTAGGCGGGATGAACAACCATGCCTGCCTTTTTATCGACCACTATCACATCATCATCTTCATAGACTATGGAGATGGGTATATCCTGCGGTATCAGCTCAATCTCACGCGGCTCGTTGGGAAGGAGGATCTGAATGACATCAGAAGGCTTGACCCGGTAGCTGGGTTTGGCGGGATTGTCATTCACGAGGATGTTGCCTGCCTGTGCTGCAGTCTGTACCCGCGTCCTCGATACGCCCTCGAGGCGGGCAGTAATGTATTTGTCTATGCGCAGCATTGACTGCCCGGGATCAACCACCACACGGAAGTGCTCAAAGAGCTCCTGCTCCTGGCTGTCCGCCAGTTCCTCTTCAGTCATCGGAGATATCAGTTAGTTTTTACAAAGCGCATCAGTGAGAGAGGCTTGCCATCCCGTGTTTTTATTATGATCATATAGGTGCCTGACGGAAGGGAGCTGAAGTCGGGGTGGTCAGTGCGGGCAAGTGACATCACCCTGGCGCCGGTAAGGGAGATGACGTCTATTACAAAGTCCGCTGGTGCCTGTTCCGAAGCAACCAGGGTAACCTCTCCGCGTGACGGATTGGGGTAGATCATGAAAAGGTCATTCAGGAGGGTGCCTTCGTCCGAGAACGTCGTTGACCCTTCGCCCCTCATCACCGGTCTCAGCATTACGGTCCCGGGCGCCTGGCTGGGCTCCCAGTTTCCGCTGAGCGAGTAATAATGTCTGCCGGCAACAAGGGTGTTCAGGTCCAGTCCTGTGTTAAGAAAATTATCGGATAACTGCTTCCAGCCTACCCAGAAGTCGCCGTTAACGAATACAGGTTCGTCGAAGAGGTAGGTGACGAACCCGTTAAGGTCGGCCCCCGGTTCTGCCACAGGACCGTCTGTTGTGCCGAGAAGCGCGCCGGGCTTGCCGTTGTCATCAGCCCATACCATGATATCAAATCCGACCCGGTTGGCATTGTCATAGGCATCATTGAAGCATATCTTAAGTGCTTTGACTGAGTCGGGAATAAAGGACCTGAATTTCAGGGCCACCAGGGCATTGCGTGAGCCCTGCCCGTTTATGCCGTAACCAGCTTCCGCTGTTCCGTCGTCAAAGGCAATATAATCAGTGAAACGCTGGTAGTAATTTATAGTATCATTGGTCTTGGGATCAAAATCGTCGGTCACAAGGGAGACTGTCACGAGGAACAGGGCCGAGTCTGTCGAGGAGGAGTTATACGTATATATCAGAGGTGCATCATACTTCGTCTCCGACAGCGGTTCAGCGTTGACAGCCCCGGCATCGAAATCCCGCACTACAACATTCTGAAGCAGATCCTTAATTGTAATATGTCTTGTAACATTCCTTACAATAGTGTCGTTGTTACGATAGTTTATCTCAGCGGTGGGGCTCATGACCGACAGGTATGCCTGTCTGAAGTGGCGCCACGGCATGGCCTCGTATTCCTTGAGAAGCGATCTCTGGGGCAGTGTAAGAGCCACATCATGAAGTACGGTGTCGTTGACTGAACGGCCCTTGTCAAGCATCACATGGTCCAGGTTCCACTGGTCTGCGTTACCCGAGCGTGAAGGATCAGCAATGATCCCCGAAAGGGATGCAAAGCTTGTGAACCTGAAGCGAAAGCCCTTCTTCAGGAACCTGCTTTCTTTTATTGGCAGCATTACTTTGCGGAAACCGTCTGTCGTTCCGCCTTCAGCTCTCCAGACGCTGTACCACTTTTCTTCCTCCGGCGCCCAGAAACTGAGTGCGAGGCTGTCGTCACTCTCAGGCATGTCAGCCACGCCGCCTGCTTCATAGAGAAAGCTGAGATATATGCTGTCAGCAGGCTGAAGAAGAAGGTCGAGCGGCGAGGATGTAAGGCTGTCGGTAGGAGAGACGCCGGTAGAAAGATTTTCATACAACAAGCCGGACTCATCAAGGCAGTCAAATGTTGCCAGTCCCATGGAGGGCTGTTTTACCGAATATGTATTATTTATAAAGACCTGTTTGTCAGACCATTTCTCCGGAGAAGGATAAAGGCTGTCGAGCGCAAAGTCGTCTGCAAAGGGCAGGAGCAGCGTGTCAGCAGCCGTGGCATTTTTCAGCTGAGGCTGATCCCTGCCGTCTGAAAGCTGCCTGTTGAAAAGCAACCCGGTGACGATCTCCTGGGAGCCTGCCCGGGTTGCGGGCAGCATTATGAGCAGTATGTATATCAGCCATCTCTTCCTCATCATGAGGGTTATAACTCTGTTTCCTGAGCGTTGCCAGCCGCTGTCGTATCATTTAATTCAACCGGAGTGCTCTCATCAGCTACTTTGAGAGTATCAACAGTGAGCCATATATATACAGCTGAGCCAAGCTGAGCCGTGGCATCCGGATAATAATCGGGATTTTGTTTATAGACGAAGGCATTAAGTGAGTCTGTGCCGGTTATCACAGTAGTATCAAACACATAGGCGCCAAGGTTCAGTGATGATCCCAGTATTTCATTCCGTGCCTGCTCCAGAGTGGTGCCCAGCAGGCGTGGTACGGGAGTATGCTGGCTGCTGAGCCCTCTGCCGAGGACAAGATCGATGACCATACCTTTCTGGACCGAGTCTCCGGGTGAGACTTGACGTCCGTGGAAGGTTTGTTTAAGCACGAAATCCACTGTAAGGTCGGGAACGTAGTTAAGCTGTCCCGGCTTAAGGCCTGCCGTTTCGAGCAGGGAGAGTGCCTGGCGGCGCGGCAGGCCGACCAGGTCGGGTACAGCAACCATCTCAGGGCTGAATGCGTTTATAGTCACTTTGATCATGCGTCTCTTCTTCACGCGGTGACCCGGCAGAGGCATCTGCTCCGCCACACAGCCGCGTGGTACGAAGGCGGTATAGACAGAATCAATCACCTGGAATCTCATCCTGTTCTTTGCCGCCACCGCCTTTGCTTCATCGATTGAGAGGCCTCTCACCTCCGGTGTCGGCCTTGATTGTCCGTGACGGGTGTAAATGTTCAGCCAGATAATAAGTATGATCAGTATGGCCACACCGCCGGCAAGAGCCAGTCCTATCTGCTTCCAGAAGATCCGGCTTTTGAGAAAATCCCTTGTGCTCATCTCATGATGAAGTATTAAGTATTAAACGCTGCGGCAAAGATAAAATTATATTGCGAGAGTATCGGTCCTCACCACTCCTTAACCGTACGGTAATGAGTGTCTCTCTCTACCGGTCTGAAGCCTGCTGACCGGATCATGGCAACAAGTTCTGTCGTCGAAAGGCTGGGGTTGCTGTCCTCGGCGCCTGCCATTGAATAGATCCTTGTGGTGTCGTCTATCGTACCGTCGAGGTCATCGGCTCCGAAGGCCAGGCTCATGACGGCCGCATTCTTCCCTGTGGCCGGCCAGTATGCCTTTATGTGGGGAAAGTTATCAAGGAAGATCCTTGAGATGGCATAATTGCGCATATCTTCTGTCACGGGCACTTCGCCGAGGTCGGACATTCGGTTATTTTCCCTCCGGAATTTTAGCGGAATGAAGGCGTTGAACCCGCCGGTGCGGTCCTGCAGGTCGCGCAGCATTCTCAGGTGATCAATACGCTGGGCCGCGCTCTCGGCATGGCCGTAGAGCATTGTTGCATTGGATGTTATACCCAGCCTGTGGGCTGCCTCATGGATGGCAAGGTAGGTTTCGGCGTCAGCTTTTTCACGGCATATTTTTAAGCGCAGCGATGCATCGAAGATCTCAGCGCCTCCTCCCGGAATTGAGTCAAGGCCACACTCCCTGAGAAGGCTCAGCCCTTCGGTGTACGTCATTCCGGCTTTCCTGATCATATAATCGAGCTCAACAGCCGAGAAGGCCTTGATGCTTATGTCAGGTCTGAGCTTCCTTATTGACGCAAGTATTTTCCCGTAATAATGAATATCGCGTGCGGGATGGACACCTCCTGTGATGTGTACTTCCGTTACAGGAACACCGTCAAAGCGCCTTACAATATCAAGTATCTCGTTTTCCGTAAGCTCCCAGCTTTCAGGATCACCTTCGGGTTTATGGTATGAGCAGAAACGACAGTTAAATACGCAGATATTGGTAGGCTCTATATGAAAGTTACGGTTGAAGAAGACTGCGTCACCGCTTTTTGTCTTCTTTCTTTCAGTGGCGAGTACTGCGAGGAGGGAGAGGTCAGCCCTGTCATAGAGTTTCAGTGCTTCCTCAGGGGTTAATCTTTTGCCGTCGAGGATCTCCTCAGCGATTGTTCTGAGGTCAGTATCCGTGTTTTTCAGGATAATTTCTTTCATCTTCCGGAGGATTGACAAATTTAACCTGCATGATCACATTATAAAAGAAGAAACCGCCCTGATTGTTCATTAAGGCGGTCTCTTTTTTATCTGTCAGCCGATCAGTCCTTGTGTCCTGCCTCGTCAGAAACGGTCAGTTTCTTCCTGCCTTTGGCTCTGCGGGCTGCAAGAACGCGCCTGCCGTTAGGAGTTGACATTCTCTCCCTGAAGCCGTGGGTATTGGTTCTCCTCTTTCTTGATGGCTGAAATGTCCTTTTCATCTGATTTTATAATTACGTGTCGTACTTTCCTGTTTTTAAGACTGCAAAGGTAGACATTTTTTGAAATAAAAAATCAGCAGCCTTATTTTTTTAATGTTACCAGGGCAGGTAAACGATTTTTTTTGTCCCGAACCAGGGCTCGTCAAACCATTGGCTGACAGGTTCAACAACGACGGTCCGGGCGAAGGGTTCCAGTTCGGTACCGAGATCACCGCCTTTCAGAAAAATATAACCGTTCTTCAGGGCATTCACCGAGCGGGGGGCTATCAGGTGCCTTGTGAGGTTAATAAAACGGCCTGTTTCAGTTACAGCACGACTGATAATAAACTCAAATCTGCCGGTATAATCCTCTGATCTTACGGCAACTGCAGTGACATTTGTGATCCCGGCAGCCGTGGCGATCTCTTTAACGACATTTATTTTCTTAACTATTGAATCAATGAGAGTGAATTTGACATCGGGGAACATGATTGCAAGGGGTATGCCCGGCAGCCCGCCTCCCGTGCCTACATCAATTACGGAAGTACCGGGAACAAAAGTAATCAGCCGTGCAACAGCAAGTGAATGAAGCAGGTGGTTTACCTCAAAGTTCAGGATATCTTTCCGGGAGATCACATTTACCCTCTCGTTCCATTCTTCATACAGTTTGGGCAACATCGAGAATTGCCGGCGTTGTTTTTCAGTCAGCGACGGGAAGTATTTTTCAGCGACAGTTGTCAAATCTCGCTTTTTTTATCCTGTACCATATTGGCTATAAGGACCTTTGCTCTGAAGAGCCGTGCCTTGACAGTACCTATCGGAAGGCTCAGTTCGGTGGCGATATCTTCATATGAGTAGTCCTCAAAGTAGCGCAGCTCGATAAGCCGGCGATACCGTGGCTTGAGGCTTTTAACTATCCTGTTCAGGCTTGCAGCAGTTTCCCTGTCCATCATCACCTCATCAGGCAATCTCATGTCTGACGCGACGGTAGCCTCCATCTCATCCTCCTCGCCTTCATCCTGATCAAAAGGCCTGGGGCTCTGGCTCTTTTTCCTCATGAAGTCGATGCAGTTGTTTGTGGCTATACGGAAGAGCCAGGTACTGAACGCGTGTGAGGGAACATATTTAGACAGGTTATGAAATGCCTTGCCGAATGCTTCGATAGTAAGATCCTCAGCATCCGAGGGGTTATTCACCATTCTCAGCAGGACATAATAAACAGAATCACGGTACCTGGTCAGCAGCTCGGTGTATGCCTTGCTGTCCCCGTGCAGTGCCCGGTCTATGACCTTCAGGTCATGCCGCGCCTTCTCAGATAGTCCTGTTTCTACTTCCATGTTTCTCTCCCTTTACCTTTTCTTTTGGAGGTCAGGTAAAGGAATGCGCTGACAAACGGCGCGAAGATATCAAAAAAGAGTGAGAAAAACCATAACCGTTCTTCATTGAAGGTCCGGACTGCCTGCCTGAGTATCACCGTACGCATGACAAGCCTGCCCAATGCGATGACCACTGCAACAGGCCATGACACAAGCATTACAAGGAGAGTAATCAGGAGACCATAGTAAGCTACCCTTGACAGCGGCTCAAGGGCGAGTCTTGCCTTGTCATCCTTCCTGTAGTATGTTGCGGCGGATAAATGCCTGCGTTTCTGCTTTGCCCATGCAGCAATGTTCTGCTGGGCTACTGACCGCGTAAAAGAATCGTGTGACAGCATAAGGCTGCAGTTGTCTGCAGTGGCATTTCGGTTGACGAAAAGATCATCGTCACCGGACATGATATGATTATGCGGACCAAATCCTCCGCGGTCGAAAAAGAAGCTTCGCCTGTATGCCAGGTTGCGTCCGACACCCATATACGGCACACCAGCCATGGCCATTCCGAAGTATTGCATGGCGGTGAACATGGTCTCATAACGTATATAGCTGTTGAGGATGCTCTTTTCAGGAAGATAGCCTCCGTATCCGATTATCAGTTCAGCCTTGCCGGCAGCAGCTGAGGCCACATGGCGGAGCCACGTCCTCGATACCGGCTGACAGTCGGCATCGGTAAAGACCAGGAGATCGTTCTTTGCTGCCTTGATGCCGATCAGCATGGCAAGTTTCTTTGTATGCGCAAATCCAGGGTCTTTCTGAATTGTCGAGACTTTCAGGAAGGGATACTTCTTCATCATCCCGCCAAGGACATCAAAGCTGTTATCCTCAGAGCAGTCGTTAACCACCACTACCTCAAACGACGGGTAATCCTGGTCAAGCACAGCCGGAAGGAATTTACTCAGGTTATCCGCCTCGTTGCGGGCGCAGATAACAACTGAAAGGGGAGGGAGTTTCCCGGTACCCGCAGCTGCACTCTGGCTGGCATAGGCAGATCTGCGGTAGAAATTAAGCCAGTACCATGCCTGGATAACTGCCATTATCAGGAAAAGTGCAAGCAGAACGATATGCAGGGGATCAGTGGAAAAAAGCATTCCGGTAGATTATTTTGCGGGGTAATATTATAAATAATCAGAAAACCAATTACAGAATCTTTTCAACAAATAAAGAACCGTTTTCTCAAATTGATATCCGGCTGTTCATAATGAGGTGCAGAAAACGTACTTTTGTGACCATCATTCAGCAGAAGATGTTCAGAATTGAGGGGACAGATCAATCCACATCAGCAAGGGCAGGAGTGCTGCACACTGACCACGGTGACATACCCACGCCCGTGTTCATGCCCGTGGGTACAGGCGGAACTGTCAAGGGGGTGCTGCACCGGGATCTGAAGAATGAGATACGCTCTCATATCATACTTGGAAATACATATCATCTTTATCTGCGTCCGGGTACAGATATAATCAGCAGGGCCGGAGGGCTTCACCGGTTCATGGCATGGGACAGGGCGGTGCTTACCGACAGCGGAGGTTACCAGGTCTACTCCCTTGCCGCAAACAGGAAGCTGACCGAGGAAGGTGCTGTTTTCAGGTCACATATAGACGGTTCAAAACATACCTTCACTCCTGAAAACGTGATTGACATCCAGAGATCAATAGGTTCAGACATCATGATGGCTTTTGATGAGTGCGCGCCTTTTCCGTGCGATCACAAATATGCCATGAAATCGATGGAACTGACTCACCGCTGGCTTGACAGGTGTGTTGACAGGTTCAGGAATACCGAGCCCCTGTACGGTCATGACCAGATGCTTTTTCCCATTGTGCAGGGATCGGTTTTCCCGGATCTGAGGCGCATCTCGGCGGAGAAAATTGCATCTGCGGAGATGCCGGGCAATGCAATTGGAGGGCTCTCCGTGGGTGAACCGGCCGAAGTGATGTACGGGACTATCGAGATTGTGAATGAAATACTGCCTGCGGATAAGCCCCGCTACCTTATGGGAGTGGGCACGCCGGCAAATGTTCTTGAATGCATCGCACGAGGCATAGATATGTTTGACTGTGTTATGCCTTCACGCAACGGCCGTAACGGGATGCTGTTTACCCGCGACGGAATAATCAATATCAGGAACCAGCGCTGGGTGGATGACTATTCACCCGTTGACGCCCTGTCAGCTTCGGAGGTAAGCCGCACCTACTCAAAGGCATATCTGCGTCACCTTGTAATATCGGGGGAGATGCTCGGCGCACAGATAGCAACCATACATAACCTCTCGTTTTATCTGAGTCTCGTTACCGAGGCAAGGGAAAAGATACTTGAAGGGACTTTTGGAACATGGAAGGAAGAGACACTGAAAAGAATATCAGAAAGAGCCTGAGGAAGCTTACGCCGGGAATACTTGATAAATATATCATCAGGCAGTTCCTCGGGACCTTCTTCTTCTCCCTGTTGCTGATACTGGGTATAGCGATCATCTTCGACTTCTCTGAAAAGATAGACGACTTTATTGAGAAGCAGGCTCCGCTGAAGGCAATAGTCTTCGATTATTACCTCAACTTCATTCCCTATTTTGCCACTCTCTTCGCCCCGATGTTCGTCTTCATATCGGTGATCTTCTTTACGTCAAAGATGGCTGTGCATACTGAGATCATAGCCATGCTCAACAGCGGGATGAGCTTCAGGAGGCTCCTGGTTCCGTATTTTACAGGAGCAGCCTTCATTGCCCTATGCTCATTCCTTCTCATGAATTATGTTCTGCCGCATTCGAACATCGTCAAGCTTGATTTCGAGGAGAAGTATTACAGGGGCTCCGACTTCAGGAGGGTGAACGTGACATCGGTGCACAGGCAGGTTTACCCGAATGTTTACATTTATATGGAATCATACAACTCCATCACGCAGAGCGGTCGCAACTTCAGCATGGAGAAGTTTGACGATCACGGCAAGCTTGAATCAAAGATGACCGCCAACATGGTCAGGTGGGATACCACCACCAACAAATGGGGAGCATGGTGGTATCATATCAGGGAGACCGACAGCCTTGGCGAGAGGCTTACCACGGGCAGAAGGATAGACACCGTTCTTAATGTGGGGCCTGATGATTTCGCAAGATCGCCGCAGTTTGTAGGCACCATGACACACGGTGAACTGATTGACTATATCGAAGTACTGAAGTCGCAGGGCTCGGATGAGATCAAGCTTTATCTTAACGAGAAGTACAGAAGGTATGCCTCGCCGTTTGCATTTTTCGTTCTGACACTGATAGGTGTTTCGCTCTCCTCACGAAAGATTAAGGGCGGGATAGGCATGCAGATAGGAATAGGGCTGGGGCTGACATTTTCATATATTCTTTTTATGCAGTTTGCCTCCCAGTTCTCACTCAAGGGTGACCTTAACCCCGCTCTGGCCATGTGGATCCCGAATATCATCTATACGGGCATTGCACTTGTTGTTTACCGGGTTGCCCCTAAATAAATATGAAGTGATTTTTCTCCGGCGCGGGGGAATTTAATTTATTTGCTTTACTTCGCGCCGAAGAATAAGTACATTCAAATAAAAAACAGGAATATGGCTCTTGATAAAAAGATACGCGAACTGAAAGAGAGGCGTGAGAAGATGCTTCTCGGCGGTGGCGAGGAAGCCATCGAGAAGCAAAAAGCCATGGGCAAGAACACTGCCCGCGAACGCATTCTCGCTATACTCGACCCCGGCTCATTCAGCGAATATGACATGTTTGTCGAGCATGATGCACGCGACTTCGGGATGGATAAAAAACATCTTCCAAGTGACGGCGTGGTCATAGGCACAGGTACCATACACGGCAGTCCCGTTGCCATCTTCGCCCAGGATTTTACTGTGGCAGGGGGCTCGCTGGGACTCATGCACTCGCGCAAGATCACAAAGATCATGGATCATGCTCTGAAGATGCGGATACCGCTGATAGGGATCAATGACTCGGGAGGAGCCCGCATACAGGAAGGTGTCAACTCACTTGCCGGTTACGGTGAGATATTCTTCCGCAACACAATCTCGAGCGGTGTCATCCCCCAGATATCGGTCATTCTCGGACCCTGTGCAGGCGGGGCCGTATATTCGCCGGCACTGACCGATTTTGTGTTTGTGGTCGAAAACATCTCCAAAATGTTCATCACCGGCCCCGAGGTTATCAAGACCGTTCTTGGCGAGGAGATCTCCATGGAGGAGCTGGGCGGAGCCAGGGTGCACTGCGAGGTGTCGGGCAATGCCCATTTCTTTGCGATGACGGAAGATGAATGCTTCAGCCAGATCAAGCAGCTGGTGTCGTTCATCCCCCGCAATAATGAAGTAAAGGCCAAAGTGATTGATTCTGTTCCTCCCGACAGCAAATACGATATTGAGAAGATAGTCCCGGGTGACCCGACGCTGCCATATGATGTCAAGGATGTTATCAGGGCTGTAGCCGACGGATCAGAGTTCTTTGAGATCCAGGAAATGTATGCCCGCAATATGGTCATCGGGTTTGGACGCCTGGGAGGCAAAACAGTAGGTTTCGTTGCCAACCAGCCTCTTGAGATGGCCGGTGTTCTCGATGTGGATTCATCTGACAAGGCGGCACGTTTCATACGCTACTGCGACGCTTTCAACATACCGGTAATAACTTTTGTCGATCTTCCGGGCTACCTTCCCGGCGTTGATCAGGAACATGCCGGTGTGATACGCCACGGAGCAAAGATCCTTTATGCCTACAGCGAAGCCACTGTCCCCAAGCTCACAGTTATACTGCGCAAGGCTTATGGCGGAGGGTATATTGCAATGGGCTCACGCCATCTCCGTGCCGATTTTGTCTTTGCATGGCCAACGGCCGAGATAGCAGTCATGGGACCCGAGGGCGCGGCAAACATCATATTCCGCAAGGAGATTACAACCGCAGCCAATCCGGATGAAGTAAGGCGTCAGAAGGTGGAGGAGTACAAGGAGAAGTTTGCAAATCCTTATGTAGCTGCCTCACGCGGTTACGTTGATTCGGTCATCGAGCCCTCTGAGACGCGCAAGCTTCTGTTGCACGGCCTCGAGGTGTCAGAGGACAAGGATGTGCAGATGCCAAGGAAAAAGCATGGTATCCCGCCATTCTGATCATCCCTCCGTAAAAAAAATGAAAATGGAAAAGAAAGAAGCCGGAAAGCTCAACATAGATCATACGCTGTACACCACCAGGATCAGCCGCCGTTATGCCGGGAGGAAGGCATACACACCGCCGCGTCCCGGCAGGATTTACAGTTTTATTCCCGGGACGGTGACCGAGGTGCTTGTCAGTAAGGGTGACCAGGTGACTGAGGGAGATGATATCGTGATCCTTGATGCCATGAAGATGAAAAACAGGCTGAAGAGTCACGTCTCCGGAAAAGTAACAGCAGTCAATGTTATACCGGGAGACAGGGTAACGAAAGGTATGGTTCTCGTCGAGATAGGCTGAGGAATATTTCCGGCAGAGATCAGAGCTCTGCTGATACAAGCATCGATTTAGCCAGACGGGGAGGCAGGTCAGGAACCTCCCTGAAAATCCCGTAAACGACCGATCCGCTGCCTGACATCGATGCATATACTGCCCCTGCATCATACAGTGCTGTCTTCAGCTCGCCCACCCGCGGATAGTTACGGAAGATATTCAGTTCAAAATCATTTATCACCCTGCCGCGCCATTCTTCCACCGGCAGTTTAAGCAGCTGCCTCAGGGGCAGGCTTTCAGGGTCAGGCACGCATCCCGCATAAGCTTCGGCGGTGCTTATATTCAGACCGGGATTAAACAGCATTATGCGGTAGTTGCTGAGGTCAAGGGGAAATTCCGAAAGAATATTTCCTACCCCCTCTGCGAAAGATGGTGTTGCATCAATGAAGAACGGGGCGTCACTGCCAAGCTTCTGGGCGAATGATCTCAGCTCCTCTGAATTAAGTCCGAAACCGAAGTACCGGTTCAGGGCCTTCAGCATGCCTGCGGCATCCGATGATCCGCCGCCGAGACCGGCGCCGACAGGGATGGCTTTGTGCAGGTGAATGCGTATGCCCGGGAAATCAAAAGAGCCGCGCATCAGCTTCACCGCCTTCATCACCAGGTTTTGGTCCGGGTCAGTATCATCCATCACACCGGTGACCCTCAGGGAATCATTTCTGCGGCTGTCTTTCCGGACGACAAACTCAAGAGCGTCAGCGAATTCAACAGGATAGAAGAAGGTCTCGATATTATGAAAGCCGTCAGGCCTCCTTTCAACGATCCTTAATCCGATATTTATTTTCGCTTTGGGAAAAACAACCATAACGCACCAACTCTTCAGTTATCAAAAATAAAGGAACCTTTTCATATTTCATCATCTTTCGGTATTATATCCTTTTTCAACATTTTTTAAACAATTGCTGGTTGAAACAAAAAGCAGGCAGCTGAGCCCCTGATGGTTTGTTATTGTTAAATTTGATCACGGTCGGAACAGGCATTCAATTTTCATAAATCATTGTAAAATAATACGTTATCATAATGGCACAGATCACATCCAGGTCGAGGCAGGACAAGAAGTCTTCAGTAATGGTCATACCGGAAGGAGGGAGGATACCGCCGCAGACACCTGAGATGGAGGAGGCGGTGCTTGGTGCCGCGATGCTGGAGATTGAAGCTGCAAGGATGGTGGTTGATATACTGAGGCCTGAGGTGTTCTATTCAACGGCGCACCAGAAGATCTTTGCTGCAATTGAAGAGCTGAACAAGCGTGATCAGCCAATCGACCTTCTTACGGTGACCCAGGAGCTCAAGCGGGTGAATGACCTTGACGAGGTGGGCGGGCCTGTCTACCTCACCGAGCTTACTTCCAAGGTTGTCTCCGCGGCAAACATAGATTATCATGCGCGTATTGTCCTTCAGAAGTACATTCAGCGCGAGCTGATACGGGCGGCAACCCTGATCCAGAACCTGGTTTACGAGGACACGCTTGACGTGACGGAGCTTCTTGACAGGAGTGAGGATGAGCTCTTCAGGATCGCTGAGGGTAATATCAAACATGAGGTAGCACCTATACATGAGGTCATTAAGCAGGCTCTGTCCGAGATAGAGGAGCTGGGCAAAAAAGAGGATGCGCTTGTGGGCGTTCCTTCAGGGTTCACCAAGCTCGACAGGCTGACTTCAGGATGGCAGAAATCTGAGCTGGTGATCATTGCGGCGCGCCCCTCAATGGGAAAGACTGCCTTTGCATTGACAATGGCTCGCAACATGGCTATTGATCACGGGAAGAAGGTTGCCATTTTCTCACTCGAGATGGCAGCAATACAGCTTGTCAACAGGCTTATTGTGACGGAGACGGAAATTCCAGGTGAAAAGATCAGGAACGGCAAGCTCTCTCCTGAAGAGTGGTCATTGCTGGAAACGCGTATCAAATCACTGACAGAGGCGTCGATTTATATTGATGACACGCCTGCCATCTCGATATTTGAGCTGAGGGCGAAGTGCCGCAGGCTCAAGGCACAGAATAAACTCGACCTGGTCATAGTCGATTACCTGCAGCTGATGACCGGACCGCCTGACGCGGGCAGCCGTGAGCAGGAGGTCAGCTCGATCTCGCGTTCGCTCAAGAGCATAGCCAAGGAGCTTGCTGTACCTGTGCTTGCCCTGTCACAGCTGAACAGGTCGGTGGAGACCCGTGGCGGGAACAAAAAGCCGATGCTCTCTGACCTGCGTGAGTCAGGCGCAATAGAACAGGACGCCGATATGGTGGTGTTTATACACCGGCCTGAAAAGATGGGAGTACTGCAGTTTGAAGACGGAGGGTCGACCAAGGGTCATGCCGATATAATACTTGCCAAGAACCGTAACGGCCCTACCGATGAGATACTTCTTTATTTCAAGGAAGACCGTGCCACCTTTGTCGAACCTGATGAATTCGGGTCCGAAGTGTCATTCCCGGCATCGCCGGCAGGGGGCGTCTATACGATGAAATCAAAGATGAACGATGACATGTCGGGTGACTACAGCGATTACTCAGCCGATGATAACGGCCGCAAACCGTCATTCTGACCTGTTAATTGAACCTGAGCCTGAGATTGACCCCGACACTGCTGAATGTCAGGTCATGGAAACCTGCATATACCCCCAGCTCAGCCATAAGGAATATCTCGCTTAAGGAATAGCCGATCTCGGAGTAAAAACCATAGTCCGGCGTCCAGAGAGATGCAATTCCGATATTTTCTCTCATGAGCGTCCTGCTTAATCCGGGAATACGCTTAAGGATCAGCCAGGGAGTTGTATAGCGAACATGCGCCTCCGAAAAGAATGATGGTGATGAGACCGAGTAGTATGGCTTCAGGTAGAATGCGTCACCGAAGCTGTTAAGCAGAACCGGGGATTCCTGGGTGTTAAAGAAATACATATCCTGCAACTGAAGGTTAAACCTGTTTATAAAACCTCCGCCGGTCAACCGCCAGCGGAATTCACTGAGGGCTCCGAACCTGTCTGTTCTTGAAATGTCAGCCTTAATCATGTCATAGTGGGCTGACAGTGTATCATTGTAATTGTAACCGTGTTTCCATGTGAGTGTAAAAGTTGGATAGTCTGATCCGGCGCTGATCTTTGAACCGTCTGAAATACGGTAGTGCTGACGCGGAGTGTACTTCAGTTCTGCTGTAAAAGAAGTGTGAAAATGATCAATCGGAGATATTGTCCCGTAGCCGGGCACATCACCAGTGACAAACGGATTTTCAGGAAGGTTGACTGTATATTCCTTTTCCGGGTTGAATATCGAGAAATCGGAGTTGTTTTCAAGGGTCTGCCTCTGTTCCCACATGGCTGACAGATTAAGATTCAGCCCATTCGCCAGTTCTCCGCTGTGCCCGGCAATAATGTAGGTGCTGTTATAAAGCTTCATCCAGTTCTCCCTGAAAAGAAGTGATGAAAAAGTATTAATCACAGGGTTAATCCCGGAGGGAGAGAACTCCCTTGAAAAGCTGCCGGCGCGCACGTAAAAAGTGCCTGATGTCATGGGATTATAAAGCATGCCGGCATTCACACCCCACATCAGGCGCTCCCTGCCGAAAGCATATTTAACAGACGGGGATATTGTCAGCCTGCCTTTCTCCCCGGTCTTTGTCGTCATGGTTATTCCGGTGCCCAGAACAAATCCGTCAACAGTATTGAAAGAAGCGGCTTTCAGGCTAATCAGACCGTCAAAATCTATTGTTGTATTTTCAGAAGCCTTCCATCTTTTTCCGCTTATCACGGCTTTCATAGCCTCAACGCCCGGTTTCTTCTCCTTGTCCTCAGACCCTCCCCCGATGTTTATTTCAAGTTTTGATGAGTCACGGGCAGCCAGGGTCCTTGAATCCGGTCCCTCCAGCGGCAGGCTTGTTTTTTCCTCTGATGTAAGCGGAATGGGGCGGACCTTCTCCCAGTAGACAGAATCATTCCGGAGGGTGTCCTTATCGATTATATATGTCGTTTTTTCCTTTATTTCAAGACTTTTATCGTCATCGCTGGCAGCATTTTTTTCATTCAGCCTTACAAGTCTTGACATGTCCCGGGCTGTGAGTTCATCCCTGGCCAGGATTTTCTCAATCTCTTTCTGGGTCGGGGTCTTTACTTCAGTCGCAGCAGCGTTGGAAGATGCGGTGCTGTAGCCTGAAGGCGGGGAAAGTGACCTGTCAGGTTCCACCACAAGATATTTCACGGCACTGTTATATGATGCACCTGCCTTAACCCCGACAACAGCGAGGTCAAACCTGAATTCATGGCTTACCGGCAACCAGATTCCATCCTCAACCGGCATGTAAACCTGCCTGACGTTCACCCTTCCGGCCATATTCTCGTTTGAAAGGTCAAGACTGTGAATTGCCCACACTTCCTCAACTATATAGATAACACCCTCAAAAAGCTGCTGGCTTTTCCTCTTCGGGGTAACCCTGATCTTGTCGATCACGAAATCACCCTGCGATGTTGAGCCAAGGAATTCAAAGCTGTAGTGTGAAAATGCATCGGGCGAAAGAGGAGAAATAGCTATTTCTGCAATGACAGGCTGATAAAAGCTGGCTTCCAGGTAGTCCATGGGAGATGTCTCGCTTTCGCTTGCCGGAATATTTGAACGTGATGAGATTACCTGGTGAATGTACTTATCCGGTGCTGTAAAAGTGATAACATTGACAGATTCCATGAAGTAGTATTGTCCCTCCACTATCGGTGTCTCATTTGCCTCCACCTTCATCTGCCGCTTCAGCATCTTCGGGATCTTGTCAATTTTACCTCCTCCCTTTATGTACACCTCGGCCTTGTACATTTTGACCTGGTTGAGATGGAACGGGGCCATTCCTATTGCCTTGCGCATGATGAAGTAAGCCGGATCCTTTCCTGATGAGGAGACCCTGACGGCAGGTATCTCAAAAAGCTGTTCCGAAAGGGTTATATCAGCAAGGATATCCGATTCTCCGACGGTGATATCTCTTATGACGGGAGTGTAACCGAGAAACTGCCAGGTGACTGTGAAGGTACCGGCGGGAAGAGCGATCTCATAATATCCGTCCAGGTTTGAGGTGGTGCCCTGCCGGAGCCCGGTGACATAAACTGAAGCGCCCGGCATGGGCATGCCGGCTTCATCGGTTATCCTGCCGTGCAGGACCTGAGCATTGGATGCAATCCATGGAAAAAGGATTACCAGAAGAATGATCAGGGCTTTTCTGTTCATCACAGAAATGTTATTCAGTATGGTTTTTCATTGAAGCGCCGGCCACAACAATTACGAACTCGCCCCTTGGGGCAGTTTCCCTGAAATGAGCGGCAATCGTTCCAAGAGTCCCGTGAATTGTCTCCTCGAATTTTTTCGTCAGTTCCCTTGATACTGAGGCCTTTCGTTCCTCGCCAAGAGATGCAGCCAGTTGTTCGAGCGTCTTCAGGACCCTGAAGGGTGATTCATAGAATATCATTGTTCGTTCTTCCTCCGCCAGTTCGGTCAGTCTCTTTTGCCTTCCCTTTTTCTGGGGCAGGAATCCCTCGAAACAGAAACGGTCAGAAGGCAATCCTGAGCTTACCAGCGCCGGGACAAAGGCAGTTGCTCCGGGCAGGGCTTCAACAGCTATACCACGTTCAATACAACGCCTGACAAGGAGGAACCCCGGGTCAGAGACACCGGGTGTGCCGGCATCGGACACCAGAGCCGTGACAGTGCCGGTTTCTATGTTATCACAGACAGCCTCAAGGCTGCGATGCTCGTTGAATTTATGATGCGACCTGAGGGGCGCTTTTATTCCGTAATGATTAAGAAGCACGTGCGTTGTCCTGGTATCCTCGGCAAGAATGAGGTCTGCAGACTTCAGCACCTCCACGGCACGCATGGTTATATCGCCAAGGTTGCCGATGGGGGTGGGTACGAGGTACAGTTTAGACATTAATATTGAATTTTCTTCGCACGATATCGACAAAGGATGACTGCGCTCCCGGATCAGAGCCCATGACGGTGTTTTCATCAAGGATCTTCATGGCTTCACCAAGTGATACAGATGAGTTGAGACGCTTGATTGTATCCTGGTAAGCCCTTGTGTCGCCGCTGAAAAGTTCGCGGATGAAATAGAACTTATCATTGATGCCTATTGCGGCTCCGATATCGCTTATGGGTTTGTTATGCATGACAGAGGTAATGACATCATCCTGTTTCACTGACGATGCTTTTTTACCGATTGTTTCAGCGGCGCTGAACTTGTCTGCCAGGATGGGCTTGCTCTTCTCTGCTGCAACTTCGGCCTTCACTTCAGGTTTTGCCTCCGGACTTGCTTCGGCCTTAACCTCGTGCTTTGCCTCAGGCTTTACCTCAGGTTTCATTTCCGGTTTTACCTCTGCCTTCACCTCAACCGCCGGCTGCACAGAAGGAGCCGCCACCGCCTGTTTTGTCTCCTGCGGTACCGGCACCTCAATCAGCTGCGGAAGCAGCTTCAGCATGTCCGTGGCGCTGTGCACCCTTGAGCGTGCCAGCTCTATTTCTGCAATATGTGCTCCGGGTGTCACTGCCAACTGATCGAGCAATGCACTGACTTCCTCCAGATCCTTCCTGATAATACTCACCGCTTTAATGAAATCCATCACCCTTTATTTTTTATAATGATCGCTTTTCTTTATTTTGCAAAAGTAAATAATAATCGTATCAGCCTGATATAATCGCTTTACATTAATGAACGGTGAAATCCTGATCTGAAGTATGGAGTTTCTCGAGAATTCGGTAGATAATGCAGGCAAGCGCGGGTCAATAGAGGTGATCGCGGGGTCAATGTTCTCAGGCAAGACTGAAGAACTTATCAGGCGGCTGCGAAGGGCAATGTTTGCAGGACTGAAGGTTGAGATTTTCAAGCCGTCGATAGATGTGAGGTATTCAGAGGACAGGGTAGTCTCCCATGACGAAAAATCAATCATCTCCACCCCGGTCGAAAACGCTTCGTCGATACTCCTTCTCGCTTCCGGGGTCGGGGTTGTCGGCATAGATGAGGCACAGTTTTTCGACAACAGCCTGGTTGAGGTTTGCACAAGGCTGGCAGACGCAGGCACGAGGGTGATTGTGGCAGGTCTTGACATGGATTTTGCCGGTAATCCCTTCGGCCCCATGCCGGCCCTGATGGCTGTTGCTGAGTACATTAGCAAAGTACATGCAATCTGTGTCAGATGCGGTAACCTGGCGAACTATTCCTACCGTAAGGTCAAGGATGATAAAATCGTGATGCTGGGGGAGAAGGATATTTATGAGCCGATATGCAGGTCGTGCTATATTAAATCCACAAACAGGTGAAGATCAGTGCCTCAGAACTGGCTCAGATAACCGGGGGTGAGCTTACAGGCGATCATTCAGTATCAGTAACAGGTATTATGACTGACAGCCGGTCATCCGGCGCCGGTCATGATGCACTGTTCATTGCCCTGCGGGGACCTAACCATGACGGGCACGGGTTCATCGGGCCGCTTTACCGCAGGGATGTCAGGCTTTTTCTTGTTGACACCCTCCCTGCTGATGCCGATATCATGACCGGCGCCGCATTCGTGAAGGTTGATGACACCCTTGAGGCGCTGCACCGTCTTGCCGGCTGGAACCGGAATGAATTCAAAGGCAAGGTCATAGCTGTGACAGGCAGCGCCGGCAAAACAATTGTCAAGGAGTGGCTCGCGGAGACACTGGGAACTGTAAAAAGCGTCATCCGAAGCCCCAGGAGCTATAACTCCCAGGTGGGAGTGGCGCTCTCGCTGATGAATATTGACAACAGGTTCGATGTGGCTGTCATAGAGGCTGGCATATCGAGGCCCGGTGAGATGGAAAAGCTGGCCCGCATAATCAGGCCTGATACGGTGGTCATAACAAATATCGGCGACGCTCACGGCGAAAATTTCGAGAGCAGGGAGGCTATCGCCGGGGAGAAACTCAGGCTGGCAAAAGGAGCAAAGATGCTCATCTACAGTTCTGATGATGACTTTATCAAACGGGAATTGGCACTCAGGTATTCAGGCATACCTGCCTTTACCTGGTCAGCTTCCGGATCTGATGCATCTTTAAGGGTGGACATAAAGGAATTATCAGGTGATGGGCAGGTTCTGCGTTGCACAACAGAAGATCGCGAGTTTGAAGCGTTAATACCTTTTGCCGACCGTGCATCTGCCGAGAATGCCGTGTCAGTGATAGCCTGTTGCCTTACCGAAGGTGTCCCTGCAGCAGAAATTACGGGAGCGCTGGCAGATATCCCGGCAGTAGCCATGCGTATGGAGGTCAAGAAAGGGATCAACAACTGTACGCTTATAGAAGACTATTATAATTCGGACCCCGGTTCGCTCAGTATGGCCCTCGATTTTCTGCGTTCCCATGCCAGGGGAAAAACGACGCTTATTCTTTCAGATTTCAGGCAGATATGGGGCAGTGAAGAACGTCTCTACGAGGGTGTTGCAGAAGCAGTGAAGAAAGCGGGTATCGACAGGTTCATAGGCATAGGTGAAGCTCTCTCACGTCAGAGGGAGAGGTTCCCGTCAGGATCGGCTTTTTACGGTTCGACTGCAGATTTCGCTGAGACTTTCCGGAGCTTTGCCTGGTCTGATGAGACCATCCTCATAAAGGGGGCACGCGCTTACGGCTTCGAGCGCATAAGCAGCCTCCTGGTACAGCAGCTCCACCAGACGAGGCTTGAGATCAACATGAATGCCGTGGTCCATAACCTGAACCAGTTCAGGCATCTGCTCAGACCCGGAACAGGCATCATGGCGATGGTAAAGGCTTTTGCTTATGGCTCCGGCTCGGCAGAGATAGCATCACTGCTTGAATACAATCATGTCAGTTATTTTGCCGTAGCCTATGCTGACGAAGGCGTTGCGCTCAGGGAAGCAGGCATCACAACACCTGTGATGGTAATGAACCCTGATGAGAGTGTTATGGAACTGATCATCCGTCATAACCTCGAACCCGAGATCTACAGCATGGAATCTTATGCAAGCTTCATAAGGAATGCAAAGAGACACGGTCTGCTTCATTATCCGGTTCATCTTAAAATTGACACAGGAATGCACAGGCTGGGCTTCAGCATAAGTGAGGCTGACATGCTTGCAGAGATGTTGCCGGAGGAGCAGCATATCAGGATCGTCTCGCTCTTTTCCCATCTGGCTGCGGCTGACGACCCGGCTCATGATGAGTTCACCCACCGTCAGGCATCGCTCCTTATGATGACGGCTGAGAAGCTGCAAAGAGCCCTCGGGTACAGCTTCAAAATCCATCTTCTCAACTCTGCCGGCATAAGCCGGTTTCCCCAGTACCAGTTTGATATGGTCCGCATGGGTATCGGACTGTACGGGATAGGTGATTATGAGGGGGTTTCGTTGCGGCATACGGGACGGTTTGTCACTGCTGTTTCACAGGTGAGAAGAGTTCCTGCAGGGGAGCCGGTGAGTTACGGCTGCAGCGGAGCGGCGGATCATGACCGTGAGATTGCAGTCATTCCTGTAGGCTATGCAGACGGACTGCGCCGTGAAATGGGAAACGGAAGAGGCAGCCTCTTCATCAGGGACAGAAAAGTGCCTGTCGTCGGGAGTGTCTGCATGGATATGTGCATGGCTGATGTCACGGGATTAAATGTAAAGACCGGCGATGAGACCGAGGTATTCGGCAGTAACATTACAATTGAAGAGATTGCAGGGCTTTGCAACACAATTCCTTACGAGATCCTTACGTCAATACCATCACGGGTCAAAAGGGTTTATGTGAATGAGTGAGAAACGTCTGAAAGTATAAATAACCACCCCGTCACGACAGGTCAGAAAGCCCCCCTGCAAACTGGCTCCTCCCTGAAATTGCCTACCAGGCAATTTCTTTACGGTCGGCCCCCTTGTCAAGGAGGGGAAATAATCGATTATCATTGATATAAGGAGGGGAAATAATCGATTATCATTGATATTTTGAAATGATCGGAATTCTCCTGCCGCTTCCGAAGGCTCTTGAAGAGACCCGCAGTACAGGCGGAGACTGCCTTCTTTTAAACTCACTGCTGCGCACAAGTTTCGCAACTTTTTGTACCAGGCCTGCGTCAAATCCTTCATCAATAATCTGCTGCGGCGATCTCTCGAGCTCTATATACCTGAACAGTACAGGATCAAGCCTGTCATAGGCAGGCAGTGAATCTGTGTCGAGCTGGCCGGGCCTGAGCTCCGCGGAGGGTGGCTTTGAAATGATCCTTTCGGGAATTATTTCCTTCCCGGAGTTGATCTCCCTTGCAAGTCTGTACACCTCTGATTTGTACACGTCCCCCAATACAGAAAGTCCTCCGATCATGTCACCGTAAAGTGTTCCGTACCCGGTTGCAGCCTCGCTTTTGTTGGAGGTGTTCAGCACCATGTAACCGAACTTGTTGGCGAATGCCATCAGTATCACAGCCCGGAGGCGTGCCTGGATGTTCTCCTCAGTCACATCAGGGGCTTTGTCGCCGAAAAATGGTTTCATTGTTTTCTCAAACACCTGCCGGAGTTCCTCAATGCTGACAATGTGATGAGGCACATTCAGGTTCGTAACCATCCCGAGGGCATCCTTCACCGAATGTTCGGAGGAGTAGACGGAGGGCATAAGCACAGCCAGTGTATTTTCTGCACCAAGGGCTTCGGCGGCAAGTGCAAGCACCACGGCAAAATCAATCCCGCCGGAAAGGCCGATTACAGCTTTCTTCTGCCCGCTCTTGCCAAAGAAGTCCGCAATACCTGTAAGCAGCGCCCTGTGTATAAATCCTGTCATGTCTGCAGGGAACGGTGCCGGGTGGGAATAGTTACTCCTGTCAGTACCGGCAGTTGGGATCTCTACGACCCTGATTTCTTCCCTGCAGAAAGCAAGTTTTTCCAGCATGGTGCCGTCTGAATCAATTACCATGGAGGAACCGTCAAATATAAGGTCTGTGTAACCGCCGGTCTGATTGACTGATATAAGCGGTGTCCGGTACTCTATTGCATTCTTGATAAAAATCTCTTCCCTGATTTTAATCCTGTTGTGTGAGAAGGGATTGGCAGCGATATTTATTATCAGGGAGGGTTTTTCCCTGATAAGTTCATCGAGAGGTGTCACGCCGTAAAGGCGGCACACGCCCTTGTCGCCGAATGGCTGTTCGTCCCATATATCCTCACAGATTGTTATGGCTAACCTCTCGCCCCTGAACTCAACTGTCTGGAATGTCGATCCTGGTTCGAAATACCTGTTTTCGTCAAAGACATCATATGTGGGAAGGAGGGTTTTATTTATTACAGCCATGACCTTTCCGTCGTGCAGGAAGAATGCCGAGTTAAAAAGGCTTTTACCAAAAAGTCCGGTATTGGGTGAGGGCCCTCCCAGCACAGCTGCAATGCCATTGCAGTGAGAAGCTATGTCTTTCACGGCATCCATTGAAGCCAATGTGAGATCACTTCTCTGAAGCAGGTCAAGCGGCGGGTAGCCGGTGACGGCAAGCTCGGAAAAGACTATCAGGTCTGCGTCAAGCGACCGTGCATGACTGATGGCTGAAATGATTTTGGTGCTGTTATGCGCTATATCACCGGGTATGTAGTCCAGCTGGGCAAGTGCGACTTTCATGGTGAAATGGTCAGAACTTTACGCCAAGCCTGAATCTGAACATATTCAATTTTGACCTGTCTTCAGGCTGAAATACGTTCTCCAGGTCCTTTGTGACATCAAAAAAATCCTTTGCAAATCCCAGGCCGACTACGAGAGATGTCTCCATACTCAGTTCATATTCAAGGCCGATAGTGGCATGCCAGCCGGCGTTCATGCCGTAAACCTCAGTCCTGGCGTTTTCATCACTGATGTCTTCGGAAGGCAGGTCTACGGTCGACTTCAGTAATATCCGTATATCGAATCCAAGGTCAGCGAAGTATGTCATACTCCCGGAGGGGGTTGTCTGATACCGGGCACCAATGGGGATATTAAGATACCGCAGGTTGTAGGTCATCTCCTCACCCGGAGCAACCTCCTGGGTAAAATTGTTGAACACCATCTCATGTTCTTCAAATGCGCTTTGCCTGCCACCGGTGGCGAGAAAGCTTATTCCTGTGGAAGCAGCATAGTTTTCCCTGAAGTAATATAGAACATTGAGCCCCATGTCCAGGCCTGCTTTTGCTCCCATGCTGCTGTAATCAGATCCGTTGGAACTCATCCATGTTATGAGGGGGTCAGCATGTGCAACGAATTTCATTTCCTGTGCGACAGCCGGTGCAGCGAAGGTGACAGCCACCAGTATTGCCAGTGCTTTCACCCGTACCAGGTTTATTACTCTTTCCATAATCTAACAGTTTGCAGGGTAAATTTATAAATAAATGTCCTTATTTTGCGAATTATACCTGATATTACCGATATATGATTTCCAAATCAGCCCTCTTCGCACTTTCAGCATCTTTGATTATACTTTCCGGCACTACGGCATGCAACCGGGATCCTTATAAGGTAAATCTGTCAGGAATAGAGTGTGACCTTACTGTAAGAGATCTTGGCCGTGAGATATTTGAAACACCGCCGCACGAGCTGGCTGACAAGGCAGAAACACTGAAGGTCGAATACGGCGATGCCCTGAGAACCTACAGTTCGGTCATCGGCCTGGGAGATCCGGCTGATGAACAATGGAATACAGCTTTTATTCTTTTTGCCTCTGATCTTCAGAATCTTGCGTTATGGGATGAGGTAAAAAAGGTTTGGTCAGATCAGAAACCGCTTGAGCAGGGGCTGGAAAATGCATTCCGGCACTATAAGTATTATTTCCCCGGGAAAAGCATTCCTGAAGTAATAACGTGTATTTCGGCTTTCAATAACAGTATCATAATTGATGATTCGCTGCTAATGGTAAGCCTCGACCGGTACCTGGGGTCAGATTCAAAGTACTACCCGTCGCTTGGCATTTACGATTACCAGTCGCGCAAGATGACACCAGCCTACACAGTCTCTGACTGTATGTATGCGTGGGCTTCCACGGAGTGGGACTTTCGTGACATCAGCTACGGCACAAGGACGCTGCTTAACTCCATGCTGCACGAAGCCAAGCTTGTCTATTTCACCAGGAGGATGATCCCTTCGGTGGCTGACACGATACTATTCGGATTTACCGGGAAGCAGCTGAGTTACTGTAAGGAGACTGAAGGAGTGATGTGGGAGTACCTGGTCAGCAATGACTTGCTCTTTTCAACTGAGAGCTTCATGATACGAAAGTTCACCGGTGAAGCTCCGTTCACCAGTTATTTTACGGAAGATTCTCCGGGAAGGGCAGTTGTCTGGACCGGTTTCAGGATCATTGAAAGGTATATGCGCAATAACCCCGGCGTTACATTGCAGCAGCTGATGGAGATGAGTGATTGCCAGGCAATCCTTACAGGGGCAAAGTACAAACCAGGTTAAAAAAAAGAAGCTGTCTTTTCAGGCAGCTTCCGGTCTCCTTAAAGGGGAATGCGGTTTATGCGGGATGAATTGCCTCAACAGGGCAAACGTCGGCGCAGGCACCACAATCGGTGCAGATATCGGCGTCTATCTTATAGATATCGCCTTCTGATATAGCCTCAACCGGACATTCATCTATGCAGGTTCCGCAAGCTGTGCAATCATCTGAAATTTTGTAAGCCATTACTAATTTTATTTAAAGATTACGGGCGTAAAATTATCTTTTATTTTAATAAGTTCCTAAACAAACAATAAATAAAATTCACCCTTGTCAGGCCTTTATCAAATTTAGTGCCAACCATGCCAGCGTTGCAGTTCCCGTTGCCATGGAGCTCTCATCAAGGTCGAACAACGGGGTGTGTGCCGGTCTCATCTTTTCTCCCTCCGGGGTTATCCCAAGCCTGTAGAGGAACGACGGGAATTTCTCAGCGAAGAAGGAGAAGTCTTCGGAGCTCATCCTGTCAGGCACCTCTTTTACCCTTTCTTCCCCGAGCAGTTGCCGGCTCAGTTCAAAGGCCCTGTTTGTGAGCTCTTCATTATTTACGAGGACTGGATAGCCTTCGACGATGTTAACATCAATATTCACGCCTCTTTTGCGGGCTGTTTCCGATGCAGTATTCCTGATAATATCCCTGGCCTCCTCCCGCCACCGTTCATCGAAGGTCCTGAAGGTACCGGCTATCTCAACTTTATCCGGGATCACGTTTGTTGCGCCCATGCCGGTGATCTTTCCGATGCCCAGTACGGTGGCTGCACGCCCCTTGCTCTTTTCAGCAACTGTATCCTTTAGACTGATAACCAGTTCCGAAGCAATATATATCTGATCGGTGTACTGTGACGGCCGGGCGGCATGTCCGCCTTTGCCGGTGACAGTGATATAAATCTCGTCACATGACGCCAGGTAAGGGCCGGCATGGAAGCCCACCGTGCCCGAGGGGATGTCAGCCAGGACATGCTGTGCAATGAACATATCAGGAGTATAATTCCTGAAAATACCCGTACCGATCATCATCTTTGCTCCCCCGGGAGCTTTTTCTTCGCCGGGCTGAAAGACAAGAAGAACTGTCCCGGCAAATTCTTTCCGCATATTTTTGATAATGTCTGCAGCACCAAGGAGCATTGCCATATGTGCATCATGTCCGCAGGCATGCATCACACCCTCGTTCCTGCTGCGGTATTCCGATCCTCCGGCTTCCGTGACCGGCAGGGCATCCATGTCTGCCCGAAGCCCAACGGTCAGGCCTCTTCCGGCAGCCTCACCCCTGATGAAGCCCACAATGCCTGTGCCGGCAATGCCTGTACGGTGCTCTATACCCATGGCGTCAAGCTTTCTGCTGATAAACGCAGCTGTCTCATACTCAGCATATGACAGCTCCGGATACTGATGGATATGCCTCCTGATCTCCACAATCTCCGGCATAAGGGCTTCAGCAGCACGAAGTATATTTTCCCTGAGTATCATGATTGCAGTCGGTGACAATCAGAAATCCAGGCTGAACGAAAGGTAGAACTGCATCGGGAGGATATATCCGTTATCTATTCCCCATGAGAAGTCGGCCCTGATGAAATAGCCGAAGAGCTGAGCCCTGGCTCCGCCGCCGAAGCCTGCCACGAGCGGTTCTCGCATCGAATCGAGTGTTACAGTCACCGGCCCGCTTCTGTAAATTTTATCGTCCCAGTAGTTCTCATTGCCCCACGGGTTCCATCCTGACCATGCCATGCCGGCATCTCCGAAGCCGACGAGCTGCAGGCTGTTAAGGAAGTTTGATTTCAGGGGATGGCCGGCAAAATACCTGACTACGGGCCACCGTATCTCGCTGTTTATCAGGGCGAAGTTGCTTCCGTTCCGTATGTTCTGTGAAAAGCCGCGCAAGTTTGTTGCCAGCGCCTGGAAACCGTAATTGACGTTTGGATCAACCGGAACTGTCTGGTCAAACATGGTCTCATTGAAGAAATAACCCATCCAGTTGTCGACGCCGCCAAGGTAATAGATCAGCCTTGATGGTCCGAAGGAGGTGCTTGCAGCAAACCTGTTTGCCCATATCAGGTCACGGTGGATCTTCAGATAGTGTCGTATATCTGCTCCCAGCACATACATGTCGCTGTTCTGTGCGCTGACCTCCCGGTAATATTCAGCGAAGAGCTTGAACCTGGTACCGTAATAGATGTTCACCGACCGCTTGCGGGTGTTGTCATATATTACCTCTCCTTTAAGACCGACCCAATGGCGGCCGAACGGGGGAGCAGCCAGGCTTGCCTGGTCAGTAGACTGAACGACATAATTGTCAAACCTGTAGGTAAGGGTTCCCTTCAGTGAAAGAACCGTGTTCAGCGGCTTCCTGAACGAGAGATAGGTGGTGTAGCTCTTGATCTTGTAATAGCTGGTGTCATTGTAACTGTCAAAGGACTGCCGGTGAAATATGAGCTGTTTGTCAAATTTGCCCTTGAGGGCCTCAAGGCTGACAAGGTACTCGTTACTGTCAAAGTTGCCCGCGAACCTGAAGCCTCCGGTAATACGGTAATCCTCGAACAGGTCAAGGGTGCCTATCTTGAAAAGAAGGTTCAGCCCTGGATTGAAATAGGGCGCTCCTCCGTTATAAGCCTGGTATGTGTTGTTCAGGAAGTTAAAGTCGATCTGGGTGGCGGTGTAATTATTGTAGAATGCCGTACGGTAAACCCTTGCTTCAGGCATCACCATCCTTGAGGTATCAAGGTCAATATCCATATAATCCTTGCGCCATTGCAGCTCATAGTAGTTTTCTTTCTCCTTCTCAAAAACATAATTACGGAAGTCGATAGGCTCATCCGTGGCATAATATTCATAGAGAGGTTTCTGAAGCGTGTCATTCATCCTTGCACGCTGGGCAAGCAGTCTGTCCCTGAGCTTGTTGATGCTGTCTGCGGCCTTAAGTGCGGCTATCTCTTCCGCGCGCCATTCCGTCGATTTTATCTTGCTGCTGTCAACGGCCGGTGATACCCCCGTAAGGTCAGTAAGGAACCTGTAACGGCCTTTGTCGTATATCACTGCGGCATCCCTGCCCCCGCTCCTGTCAAATGCTTCCAGGTTCCGGGGATAATCTGTGACCTGCTGTGATTCTATGAAATACCTGTAATGCATTGCAGTGTCGATGTAGGCAATGGCGCTGTCAATGCCGGCATTGTAATAATTAATGATTCCGTTGCCGTTTCCCAGGAAACCTGTTGATTTTACTGATGCTTTAATAGGATCGGTATAATCGTTCAGTGTTCCTTCATCGAGACGGGTCAGTTTACGGTCACCTGCCCTAAGGTCATATGTGAAGAGGTTATATGTGAGGCCGACGGGTTCCTGCGGGTCGCCCTTGTTGGAAAGGGAGTCCGTCAGGCGGTTTGATGAAAAGATTATTGTCTCTTCGCGCCCTTCAATAAAAGAGGGGTCAGTATCATCTGCAACATCAAAGGTTATACGCTCGCTTGTTCCTGAAATAATAGTATGGATATAAATATCGGTCATGCCGTTGATAATCCCGGAGAGAATCAGTCTGGACCCGTCAGGAGAATAGGAGAGGGACATTACCTTTTCGAAGAACGGCATTGTGCGTTGTTCGTACTTTTTTTGGTCGGTACGGTAAAAATAGAGCTGCATGCCTCCCTTCTCCTCGTTGACGAAGGTCAGTATCTGTCCTCCCGGGTGCCAGGTCAGTACAGGATAGGTATAATCAACAGTCTGTTCATACTTCGGCTCAAACGTAAATATTTTTTTGTTTTTGCCTGTGCGGGTATCATAAAGCCATATCCTGCGTTTTCCCCAGTCGTTTGATACCCAGGCCACCTTGCTGCCGTCAGGACTGACCTTAACGGATGTATATCGTTCAAAGGGCTTTGAATGTTTGATTTCCTTTGGTTTGGTGTAATCCTCACCCGGCTTTATCTTATAATATTCATTATAATAATTTCTCCAGTCCTTGTAAGTGTCCTTTATGCTTTTTCCGAGGCCGTAAAGAAAACCGTCCTCAATGTTTTTATAGATATTCGAGAGATAGATGATATTCGGGATAATGGCGTCTCCGTAAGTCTCGCCGATATATTTCCAGAAAGACTGGCCGGCATACAGTGCCTCATCATATTCAAGGTTTGCAATGTTCTTATACCTGCCGCTTTCAAAACCGTCTCTGACCTTGTTGTCAGTCTCACTGTCCCAGTTGAAGGCAACATAGTTCACCAGTCCCTTGATGTACCATGCGGGCACCTGGATTTCCGAGCTGCTTGTAACCTTGTCACGCGATTCGGCATTGTAGAGCATCTCATAGACCACGATCTCTGCAATTGCAGATGCGATCAGCTTGTCGAATTCCTCATGGTCACCGTTGAACCAGAGCATTACCTTGTTCTTTATCACCCTGCTGTATCCCCCGACATTATAGTCCTCCTCCGCGGAGATCAGTCCTATGTTGCTCTGCCTGAAATCGTTCTTCTTGTTATAAATGATAAGAATGGGTCTTTTGTCAAGGGTGTAATCAAAATAATCCTGGATCTCATTCAGCTTCTTTTCAGCCACAACGCAGGCATATTCAGCCACTTCCCGGCCGAATTCATTGTAGTAGCAGTCAATATCTTCAAACCTGAAGTAGGTCCAGTAGAAGTCTTTATACTGCACCCTGTTCTTGCCAAATGTCATCTGCATCCCGTTGTAAAACTGCCCGGAGGCCGGAGTCACCTGCAGAAGACAAAGAATGGCAAATGCCAGTATGAAGAGTTTTTTTCTTCTCATAATCAGAAGCCGGGATATTCCCTTCGGTTGTCGCAAAAAATGTTCCAAAAGAGACTATCCGTCTGACAAAACTAATGGTTTAAGCAATAAAAAAACAGGGACGTATCGTTTTTTATTAATTTTGGCGTTAATAATGATGCAACCTATCTGGTCTGATATTTGTTATGTGAACGGAAGGTTAGATACAATAACCGAAGAAAAGGAAAACAAAAACAGGTTAATATGAAAAGGAATTTTTTAGTATTGGCAGTAATGATCCTGGCCTCAGGACTTTATGCACAGCCAAAGCTTAATTTCAGTAATGTCCGTCATGATTACGGGAATATTAAGGAAGGAGACGGTAAAAAAGAAGCAGTCTTCAATTTTACAAACACCGGCGATTCTGTTCTGGTGATAACCAGGGTGCAGCCTTCATGCGGATGCACGGCCTCAGATTATACAAAGTCACCTGTGCCTCCGGGAGGCAAGGGATTCGTCACTGCCGTTTTCGATCCGCGCGGTTACAATTCTCATTTTGCAAAGAGCATTTCGGTATATTCAAACTCCAAACCTGCTGTGACGGTACTCATTATTGAAGGTACGGTCAGCCCCAAGGAAAAGACAGTCGATGAACTCTTCACATTTGCAGTAGGACCGGTACGCTTTGAGTCAAATCATCTTGCATTTACAACTACAAAGAAGACTGAGAAGAAGATCAGGGTGATGCCGATAATAAACACATCGAAGGAGCCTGCAACCGTTGAGTTCGAAGGTCTGCCGGCTCACCTGACCCTCAAGACCACTCCGGCAACCCTCAAGCCCGGCGAAAAAGGTATTATAGAAGGTACTTACGACGCAAAACTTAACAGCAGTGCATGGGGTAACGTCAATGATCTCGTGCGGCTTAAGGTAAACGGTCAGCCGCAGCAGAATATTTACCTGTATGTCTCGGCAAACCTCGTTGAGGATTTCAGCGGTATGACAGGCCAGGAACTTGCAAATGCTCCCGTGTTCAAGCTTGATTCGAATACAGTTAACTTCGGAACAATAAAGCAGAATGCATCAGCGGATGTGGAGTACGTTTTCACCAACCAGGGCAAGAGTGACCTTATCATCAGGCACGTCAAGGCCGGGTGCGGCTGCACGGCGCTTATGCCAACGGAGAATGTGATCAAGCCAGGCAGCAAAGGATCAATTAAAGCGAAGTTCAATTCAGGAGGTTACAAGGGCGACATCTACAAAAACATCTTTGTTTACACAAATGATCCAAAGAACTCAGAGGTGATGCTGATGATCAAGGGCAAGGTGCTTGTTGAGGGGGAGGCGTCAAAGTAAGCAGCCTCTGCCAATAAAAGTGTAATGAACAGGAACAAGGGTCCGGCCGGAGCGCTCTCGGTTCAGAAAGGTGTTGCACCACCGCCGAGCATCAATCCTGATATGCTAAACCGTATCCGGAAGAGCAGGCGCAAGCGGCTCACCGCCGATGATTATGTGGATGGGATCCTGCGTGGTGACCGCACAATTCTGAGTCAGGCCATTACACTTGTAGAGAGCTCTTTACCCGAGCATTACGATATTGCGCAGGCGGTTGTTGAAAAATGCCTTCCTGCCAGCTCGCGTTCTGTAAGGATCGGTATAACGGGTGTGCCCGGCGCCGGCAAGAGCACCTTTATTGAAACCTTCGGCACCATGCTTACACGGCGCCATGGCAGACGGCTTGCCGTTCTTGCCATTGACCCGAGCAGCCAGCAGAGCCGTGGAAGCATTATGGGGGACAAGACCCGGATGGAGCAGCTCAGCACTGACCCTGACGCTTTTATCCGTCCGTCGCCGTCAGCCGGAACACTGGGAGGTGTGGCGCGCAAGACACGCGAGTCTATAATACTGTGCGAAGCAGCAGGCTTTGATACCATAATAGTTGAAACGGTGGGGGTGGGGCAGTCGGAGACAGCAGCACATTCAATGGTTGATTTTTTCCTGGTGCTGATGCTTGCCGGCGCCGGTGACGAACTGCAGGGAATAAAGCGCGGGATAATGGAGATGGCCGACACAATAGTTATAAACAAGGCCGACGGCAACAACGTCAGAAAAGCTGAGATGGCTAGGATTGAATACATGAACGCCCTGCACCTTTTCCCCCTGTCGCCGTCAAAATGGATTCCCAGGGTGCTCACATGCTCCTCCCTGGAAAAGACAGGCATAGCGGAGGTGTGGGAGACGGTCAGGGACTATGTCAGCATGACCAAAAGCAACGGCTGGTTCTGGGAGAGAAGGCGCGAGCAGGCAGTCACCCGGATGCACGAGACGGTGATTGACAGCCTGAAGTATTCATTTTACAGCCACCCGGAGGTACAGGCTCTGCTGCCGGAGCTCGAAAAACAACTGCTCGAGGGAGAAATTACTTCATACAAACCTGCCCTGATCCTGCTCGAGAAATATTTCAGGACCAAGGGGTAATCTCCAAATATTTATATCTTTGACCATTCTGAAAAACTAAATCAATTACTGAAAAAATATTACGAAATGAAAAAGCTTTTTATCCTGTTTGCTGTTTGTGCCCTTACTGTTTCATGTGCGAAGGAGCCAAAATTTGTAGTTACCGGTACCATTGACGGCGCTGAAGATGGACAGGTTCTTCTTCAGAAACGTATCCCCGGAGGCTATTCGATCCTGGATTCGGCCATCCTTGAAAATGGCACATTCACACTGGAGGGCGTTGTTGAGTATCCTCAGATGGTCAACCTCTCTCTTAAGGACAAAAGGGGAGGCCTGAATTTCTTTATAGAGAACACAGAGATAACAATCAACGGTCATGCCGATTCGATCTACCAGGCATCGGTCACCGGGTCAAAGACACAGGCTGAGTTTGAAGAATTCAGAGCTTCATCCGAAGAAATAAACAATGAGCTGAGAACAGTGTACGACCGCTACCGCGTTGCCAGAATGGACGGCAATGAAGAGCTGGCCAACTCAATCGAGAAAGAGATCGATGCCATTGATGCCAGGCAGGTTGAGATGCAGAAAGAGTTTATCTCCAATAACCCGGCTTCATATATTACTCCTGTGATTCTTAATGAAATTTCATACTCTCTTGAGAGTGATGAGCTTGAGACTGAACTGAACAAACTTGATACCGTCCTCAATAAGGTCCAGATAGTGGCTGACCTTAAAGAAAGACTTGTACAGATGAAATCGGTTGCTGTAGGGCAGAAGGCTCCGGACTTTACACTGAATGATGTAAACGGCAATCCGGTCTCTCTTTATTCAAAGCTGGGCGGCGATACAAAGCTTATGCTTGTCGATTTCTGGGCAGGATGGTGCGGACCGTGCCGCCAGGAGAATCCTAATGTTGTCAAGGTATGGCAGGCTTATAATAAAAAGGGATTTGACGTTTTTGGCGTATCGCTTGACAGGAGCGCGGATGAATGGATGAAAGCCATTGAGAATGACAAACTGACCTGGACACAGGTCTCCGATCTCAAATACTGGGATTGTGCACCTGCAAAAATGTATGCCGTAAGAAGCATACCTGCGAATTTCCTTCTTGACGGGAATGGCGTGATAGTAGCTCATAACCTCCGCGGTGCTGCCCTGGAGGAAAAGGTCGCGGAGTTGCTGGGAGCAAAATAAGTACCTGGTTTCGATTGTTAAATAAGCCGTTGGAACCAGATCTCCAGCGGCTTTTATATCATAAACATTCATGTCATGGGCAAAAAAGATGAGTTTCTAAGTCAGATCAATGAAGGGTATGCCTGCAAGGGTGATTACATTATTCTGGGAGGAGCAATGCTTGAAGGGGAAGCAATTCCTGATGCACATATCAAAGTGCCCCTGAAGACGATAAACAGGCATGGCTTGATTGCCGGAGCCACCGGCACGGGAAAGACCAAGACACTGCAGATCTTCGCTGAGCAACTGTCCCTGAAGGGAATACCCTCCCTTGTGATGGATGTCAAGGGCGATTTCAGCGGTATTGCAATGCCGGGAGAGGAGAAACCGTTCATCACTGACAGGCACTCAAAGATAAACCTGCCTTATTCGACGATGGGATTCCCCGCGGAGCTGCTCACAATCTCCGACCAGGGTGGCGTTCGATTGCGCGCAACCGTAACCGAGTTCGGCCCGGTGCTCTTTTCCCGCATCCTCGACCTCAATGATACCCAGGCAGGTATAATCTCCATTATTTTCAAGTATTGCGATGACAACAAGCTCGGGCTGATCGACCTGAAAGACATGAAGAAGGTTATACAGTACCTGATGGGTGAAGGACAGGCAGAGCTTGAGCGTGAGTACGGTGCCATGTCACCGGCATCAACAGGAGTTATCCTCCGCAAGATCATTGAGCTTGAACAACAGGGCGCTGACCGCTTCTTCGGAGAAGAGTTTTTTGACATCAACGACCTGATGCGCCGCGACAGCAAAGGCAACGGATACATTAACATTATCCGCCTGAATGACATACAGGACAAGCCGAAGCTGTTCTCGACCTTTATGCTGTCACTGCTGGCAGAGGCATATAACAGGATGCCTGAGAGGGGTGACGTGGCAAAGCCCGAACTGGTGATCTTCATCGACGAGGCTCATCTCATCTTCAGCCAGGCAAGCAAAACCCTGCTCGAGCAGATTGAGACCATCGTCAAACTCATCCGTTCAAAGGGCGTGGGTGTATATTTCATCACCCAGAACCCGATGGATGTCCCCTCTTCAGTGCTGGCACAGCTTGGACTAAAGGTGCAGCATGCCCTCAGGGCATTCACTGCAAACGACAGGAAGGATATCAGGCTTACTGCCGAAAACTTTCCGATTTCATCATTCTACAATACCGAGGAAGTCATTACCTCCCTGGGTACGGGAGAAGCTCTTGTGACGGCCCTGAATGAAAAAGGTATCCCGACCCCGCTGGCTGCCACGGCCATCCGTTCACCGATGAGCAGGATGGATATTCTTACAGATCAGGAGATTGCATCCATAAACAACTCATCGGATCTGGTGCGCAGATACTCACGGGTTGTCGATCCGGAGAGCGCCTACGAGCTTCTTGAGCGCCGCATTTCAGATTCTGAGCATGAACGCAGGGATGCCGAAGAGAGAAAAGCCAGGGAGAAGGAGTCAGGGCGTTATGGCCGCACAACCACCACGCACCGGAGATCAACCGTCAGTCCTGTTATAAAAGTCCTCACTTCCGCTACCTTCATTCGTGGCGTGATGGGCGTTCTCACCAAGGTCATCAGAAAATAAGCGGGAATCCGAACACAACCATAATCGTCCAAGCCATATAGACCGGCAGGTATTTCGCCGTGGTCAGATTAACCCTTTCTAAAGAAGCGTTGCGGAAGGTGACCCTGAACAGGTCTATCGTGATGAGTATCAGGTTGCCGAGAATCAGCAGGTTAGATCCAAGTACTGCAACGCGGTTGGGAGTGATGCCGTACTCGCTCAGACGGTAGAATATCGCAGAGAGAGCGACAATGTCAACCACGAGGGTTACAACCGACAGAGCCAGCAGGACAACCTCGCTGACCTTTCTCCTTCTCCCTGCAGATGTTTCGGACAGTGAGAACACAATTAGCGCCATCACCACCAGGAGCATCAGGTTGAACAGGATCAGGAAGTCGCGGTCAGTATAGGGATCTTTTCCTGAAAAGATGACGGCAACAAGATAAATCACAAGTGTTATAAGTACCAGTGGTGTGAAGATCGTAGCCAGTATCGGAGCAATCTTCTCTGTCAGCCTGGGGTAATGATGGAGTATGAATTCAGTGATGGCCGGAGCTGCAACTGCCCCGCATAAGGCAATATATTCAGTAACGAATTTCTCGATACTGATCTCAATTGAGGAAAAGAGTCCTATTGAGAGCCCTGCAAGCAACATCCCTGAAAGAAGAATCAGGGCTCCGAGGATGGCCATATCGCCGTTATGCCTTATGAACGAGACCCTCTTGCCGTTGTCGCGAAAATCAACTCCGGTATATACGATACCGTAAAAGCACCATAACATAAGAGGCAGGTGAATACAGGCAAGAACAACTACCTGGTTTTTACTGTCAGACGGCAGCAGGTTAATAAACACAGCTGAGATAACAAATATGCCGGTCAGCCCCAATAACCATCTCTTATCCGTTTTTTCCCGCAGTGTCAGGTTGTAGGCGATAAGCGCTGCGAAAGCAATCATCCCGGCATTCTTGGCGTAATAAAGGTTGGCAAAAGGATCAAATCCGGCGAATTTCGGAATAAGAACCAATGCGCCTGCCAACAGGCTAATGACAAGAATGACAGCCAGGTCTCTGATTGTTATCGGGAAGGAGGATTGCCTGGTATCGTCAGGTTGTTTTGTTTCTGAATTAAGGTTTTCCATAACTGCATTTTATGATAATCGAAGAGAAAGGTACGACTTTTTGAAATTCCCGGAATGCATGCCAGGCGCAGCGCGGGAATTTTTAACCAATTCTTAATTCTTAATTTTTCATTCTTAATTCTCTCAGAACCCCTTCAGCTGCATATATACTGTGGGAACGAGCAGCAGGAAACCAAGCAGGAACAGGATCGCGATCAGCGGCAGCACCCACCTGAACCATTTGTCATAAGGTATTTTCGCCATTGTAAGCACCCCGAGCAACACACCTGATGTCGGCGTTATCATGTTGGTGAACCCGTCGCCCAGTTGGAAGGCCACCACCGTAGCCTGGCGCGAGACACCTATCAGGTCTGAGAACTGGGACATGACCGGCATCGTCAGCGCCGCTTTGGCCGAGCCCGAGGGCATCACGAGGTTAATGAGGGTCTGAACGACATACATCATGCTTACCGATGCCATCTTTCCCATACCCGAAATCGATTTCGACAGGCTGTTGAGAACTGTGTCGATTATGTTTCCGTTCTCAAGTATGATTATGATGCCTCCTGCCAGACCCACTATCAGTGCCGCAGACATAATGTCCCTGACCCCGTCAAGAAAAAGTTTGGTTATTTTGTTCGCATTGTAGCTCATTGCAATCCCTGTTACCAGGCCCATTACGAAAAAAAGCGTGGCAATTTCCATGATATACCATCCGTAGCCCATCACTCCGGTTATCAGGAAAAGGATTGTAAACATCAGGATGGTGATAACAAAAAAGTGTACTGATTTCCTGAGCGAAAGCCATCCGGAAATGACGAACAGGGCCGTCAGCACCGGAATGGCCGGCACATTAATCTTCCCCTCACCGAATGTCATGGCGGTCATTGGGCTGGTCCATGAGAATATCACCATCGCCATTATCAGAATTGCATATATCACCCATGCTGATGCCGGAGTCCGGTATTCGAAATCCAGGTTTCCGGCAGCATGCAGTTTACGCCAGTAATCGTCTTCCTGCCTTACCAGTGACTTTTGCGGATCCTTTTTTATCCTGCGGGCATAGAACAGGATATATGCAAATCCTACAGTGCTTATTATCAGCCACATAACCAGCCTGTACTGCAAGCCGGAGAACAGGGGCAGGTCTGACAGGCCCTGGGCGATACCTATAGTGAAAGGGTTGAGAAAAGCCCCGGCAAATCCCAGTGCAGCTGCTACAAAGCAGAGTGACACTCCGACGATGAAGTCATAGCCCATCGAGATGGCCAGGGGAACGAAAATGATGATGAAGGCGATTGTCTCTTCGCTCATTCCGAATACGGCGCCGAAGAAACTGAAGATGATCATTATAAGGATGAATATCAGGTTGTCAACTCCTATTTTCCTGATAATGCCCTTGTTGCCTATTCTCCTTGTAAAGCGAAGCACCGATGCAATTGCGACGTCGATCGCCTTGCTCTCGTTCATTATCCAGAAGGCTCCGCCGATTATAAGGATGAATACAATTATATCTGCCTTGTCGACGAAGCCGTCAAAGAGAGCCGAGAAAACCTGCCATGTCTGGGGATGGTTCTCAGTGCGGTGAAACGAACCCGGTATGACCACGCTCCTGTCAATTCCGTTGACACTGACGGTTTCTCTGTTGAAAGCTCCTCCTGGTACAAACCAGGTCAGCATTGCGCATAAAACCACAATGCCGAAAACAATTACATATGTGTGGGGTATTTTCTTAAGCATCACTACTGCCTATTGCCTCAAAATCACCCTCCTGACTCTTTCCCTCGTCTCCTCCGGCGTTGGATTCAGCTCCTCGGTGGTGAATGTTCCCTTGTCCGGGTCGATACGTTCAAAGACCATCATATAGAGGTCAAAGATTATCTCCAGGCTGAGCCTGTAACGCGGCTCAAGAAGGGGGCACACATCGCTGATCACCTTAAGCGTGCTCATACGGTATCCGTCGGTAATCCTGTAATATTCCCTCATCATATCACGGAAGCCTTCGGTGACAGGCGCTCCGTGTGCGATATTTTTCAGATCGGCACGTGTGAGTTTATGCCTTTGCATGATCTCGTCGGCAAAGTAACTGAGGTTATTAAGCTGGTCCTTGCGGAAATCGCGGATTATATGGACGAAGTAGCTGAACATGGCGCAGGGCGATGCTGTGCGGCGTACGTTAAACGGCGGGTTGGCATAAACACCGTCATTGCCCTGCAGACCTGCAAGGTGAACAAAGATGGAAGCCGGCGCCACGGATGCCCCGCCGGCATACTGTATAAAATCACCTATAGTGGCAAACCCGTCATTATTTATATCGTAGAGCATGGATTCAGCGAAGGCTTCAAGCGGCCAGAGAGGTATCCTGAAGCGATGTATTGTTTCTGTCAGACCTTCACTGAAAGGTTCCATGTTCCTGCCTTCACGCATCATGCCAATCCACTGGTTTATGCTGCCCTTAAGCCTGTCTCTTTCCTCCCCGGAGATACCGTTGTGCTCAGCCTTGTGATTGTCTATCAGGTCATCCAGGGTACGCATGAACCTGTAGCATGTCCGGGCAGCCTGGTAGCGTTCCTCATCCCAGAAGTTTGCTGCAATAAGAATATTCGGATGATCAATGATCTTCTCAAAATCGATTGTCTCAAATAGCGCAATAAACTCTTCCCTTGTTTTCATTGAAGTTATTTTCCCCCTCTTTTTTGTTCGCTGATAATTCTCTCCGATACCAGCCTGGCGGAAAGAAGGACCATGGGAATGCCGTTTCCCGGGTGAGTGCTTCCCCCGGTGAAATAAAGGTTTTTGTAACGGCCGTCCCTGTTATGAGGCCTGAAGTAGCCCATCTGAAAGATGTTATGTGCAAGACTGCCAAAGACGGAGCCCCTGCTGATATTCAGGGATTCTTCCCATTCTGACGGAGGAACGGTGATCTCGAATTTGATATGATCCTCAATGTCAGTTATGCCTATCATTTTCAGTTTCTTAAAGACCACCTTGCGGGCTACATCGGTGAGGTGCTCCCAGTCCTGGGGGTACTTTGCGTCAAGATGTCCTACCCCTACTGCCACTGAGAATGTATCACATCCGGGAGGTGCGGCAGACGGGTCACTGCGCACCGGGGCATGGATATAAAAGCAGGGGTCGTCTCCCATCGACTTATCACTGAATATCTTATCAAGCCCGGCACGAAAATCGTCAGAAAGAAATGTGCTGTGGTGTCCTATCTGGGGATACTGCTTGTCGAGTCCCCAGTGAATCACCAGCGCCGAGCAAGAGTATTTCATACGGTCGAGACGGCGCGACTTGCGTCCGGGAGGCAAAAGCCTGCGGTACACATAGGGCAGGTCGGCGTTGGCAACAATTACATCGGCCTTTGCCTCCCCGCCGTCACTGAATACCACGCCGGTGACTTTTCTGCCATCAACGTTTATACGCGTTACCGGTTTGTTGAAATGGAATCTTACACCATGCTTTTCAGCCACTTCAATCAGTTTCGAGGCAACGCGGTACATCCCGCCCTCGGGGAATAATGATCCTTCAGTCAGCTCGGCGGATGGTATCATTGAAAAAAGGGCCGGAGATGAGTAAGGGCTCTGACCCACATAGATATTCTGAAAAGTATAGGCCATCTGCAGATGCTGAGACCTGAAGAACCGGGCAGTGTAACGGCTGTGTCCGATGTATGTCTTCAACTTGATGAGAAGCAGGGCATTTTTAAGAGTAAAGAAGTCGAAGAACCCGGTGAAATTGCGTCCGATCAGCTTTTCAAAGGCTGTCTTGTAGAGTGCAAAGCCTGTAGTGACGTATTTCTCAGCCCTGGCAAAGCTGCCCTTCTCGATCTTCTCGAGCTGTTCCTCCATGCGTTTCCTGTCCGTGGTGAAATCCAGCCTGCTGCCATCGTCAAAATAGAGGGTATAAATATCATCAAGAGGTTTGACGCTGAGTTCCTTCTCCAGTGTCAGACCGAGTGACCCGAACACGTCGCGGTAGACATCGGGCATCAGCATCATTGTTGCGCCAAGGTCGAAGCGGTGACCGTCGCGCACAATCTGTCCGCAGCGGCCTCCTGGTGTGCTGTTCATTTCACATACATCCACACTGTATCCGTTTTTTGCCAGGATAAATTGATGTTGTGATTCCTCCTATCCCGGCGCCAATGATAAGTGCTGTTCCTGTACTAGCCATACGGATTGATATCTTGGGTTAACGTTTGATTACCTTGACTGCAGTAAAAATGACAACTGTGTAACAAATATATTAATAAACACAAAACCTGAAACGGCTGACAGCGGCAGATTGCGGAATATTACAGGTGAACGGCGGAAAATGACACCGGGGTCACCAGAGCTGGTGTACTAAAGGCTTGACATCTTCTTCATATATCTCTGTGATGGCTGTCATCTGCCTGCCGGTAAGAGGAGGAAGATCTGCGGCCCCGAGGTTTGTCCGGACCTGCTCCGGGGAGGAGGCTCCGGGAATGATGCAACTAACCTCATCACGCATCAGGATCCATCTTAATGCGACATGGGCGAGAGGAATGTCTGCCGGGAGCAGGCTGGCAAGCCGAGCCACGGACTGAAGACCTGCATCATACGGAACTCCGGAAAAAGTCTCACCCTTATCGAACATCATCCCGTTGCGGTTGAAGAAACGGTGGTCACCGGAGGCGAATCTGGTGGAAGCCGAGAATTTGCCGGATAAAAGCCCGCTGGCCAGGGGTACACGAATGATCAGGCCAACATTCTTTTCTCTCGCCATGGCAAAGAACCTTTCATGGGGCCTCTGGCGGAAAATGTTGTAGATAATCTGCACGGTTGTGACATTATCAAACTCAATTGCCTTCATAGCCTCCTCCACTTTTTCAACGCTTACTCCGAGATTGAGAATTTTACCCTCATTTTTCATCTTTTCAAACTCCCCGAAAATCTCAGGCCGGTAGTAAACCTCAACAGGAGGGCAGTGCAACTGAATAAGGTCGATGCAATCAACGCCAAGCCTCCTGATCGAATCTTCCACATATCCTCTTAAAACTGCAGGCGTATACCCTTTATTATTATGCGGCTGTATTTGCCTTCCGCACTTTGTAGCCACATAAATTCTTTTTCCAGCCTGTGCGGCTGCTTTGCCGACAGCCTTTTCACTCTCCCCGTCAGAATATACATCAGCAGTATCAATGAAGTTGACCCCTTTGTCAATGGCTTCCCTAAGGATGCTTTCAGCAAGCGTATGGTCAAATTTTGATCCCCATTTGCCACCAACCTGCCATGTGCCAAGGGATATCTCTGATATCTCAAATCCGGTCTTTCCAAGTCTTCTGAAATTCATAGTCTGTTCGTTTTTTTATCGCAACCTGTTTTCACTTCCGGACTGGTATATAAAACGAAAGGTTCATTCCAAAAGTCAGGTGATCCAGTCCGATCTCACCGTCTGACGTCAGGCGGTTTCCTTTTGAATAGATCCACGGCTCCTGGTTCAGCTTCATTGCATACCCTCCGAAAAGGCCGACAGACCAGTATTCGCCGTTGACGTAGGCTTCGTTGTACATCAGGCATTCAAGGTTTATGCCTGCAACTGCTATTGTCTGGTTGAACCTCAAGTCAAGGTCTCTCTCGTCAAGGTACTGTGACAACGGTATCTTATCTTCTTTTGCATAATTAATCAGTTTGGACCTCAGCCATCTGACCGAAAGAATTGGAGTGAGACGCACCCTGGTGGCCCTGATGACATCATACCCGAAATTTATACAGTATGAAGTATTATTCTGATCAAGAACAAGGGAATCATAATCGTGTTTCCTGCCGTAACCGAAACCAATCCCGATGCCGGCATATATCCTTGAGAAGGATACGCCCAGTTCCGGACCTATAACCCTGAATTTTTCCATGATGTCAGTGTTGTATGAGCCGATAGACGTGGAGAACTCGCTGAAATCAGTGGCCAGCGCATCGATGTTCACAGTCCATCTCATCGTCGCAACGGGTGACTCTTCTCCGGGGTAATCTCCGGCATAAATGTCTTGTGAGAGATACATCGGCACCAGGGTGACCTTTAAGGGATAGGTCGTGGCTTCGTTAAGGGCGATCTCGACAGGATTGAACCCAAGGCACTCAACACGCAGCTTCATTTCCTTGTCCGCCTCAAGGACAAGATGGAACATGCCATTCCTGTCAGCAACAGTGCAGTTGGATGTATTTTTCTGACAGACGGTCACTCCTACGATGGAGACACCGCGCTGATCGACAATGGTGCCTGATACTGATGTTCCCTGGGCTGCCAGCCTGAGGGCGCCGGCCAGCAACAGGATCATTACTGTTATGCGTTTCATTATCTCCATCCTTCTTCTTTTTCAAGCACAGCCAGGTCAGGTTTTACAGAGGCAATCTTAAGTGACTCTGCATAAAGTTCTTCCAGGTTCCCAAGGCTTATTTCAGAACCTTTTTTAATGAAGAGAGGGATCTTATGAAGAGGGGCTTCCACTGTAACATAATTACCGCCTTCATATTCCCTGGAGGTATCCCATGCGTCAATCCAGGTCTCGCCCTGCGGCAGGTAAAGGCGCTGTTCGGCAGTGCCGCTTCGCCATACAGCAGAGACAAGTATATCCGGTCCGAACATGTATGTCTGCCAGTCGTTCCAAGCCTCTGCCTGTTCCGGGTAATCAAGAAAGAGCGGTCTGGCAATTGGGGTGCCTTCGTCGTGTGCTTTAAGCGCCTGTGCGGTCACATAATCCCTGATTTTCATACGGATATTTGTGTACAACCTCCAGACTGCGATCAGTTCCTTGTCGTATTGTGGCTCGCCGGGATTGCTCCAGAAGCCTCTGTTATTTGTCGGGCCGACCTCCATGACAGGGGAGAAGCAGCCAAAGGCCAGCCAGCGCATGGCTGTCTCTCTTGAGAATGTACCCCAGTAGCCTCCGATGTCTGATGCCCATACAGGGTATCCCATTACCGCGCAGCGCTGCATTCCGATTATTGCCGAGCGTAACCCTTCCGGCTTTCCGTCAGTGTCGCCGGCCCACATTGCACCGTACCTTGCACTTCCGGTGTACTGTGACCTTGGATAAAGTATGAAGTCATTCCCGAGAACAGGCCTGACGGCATCATAGGCAGCCCTGACGTACTGATGCGGGAAATCATTGTAGTTTTCACGGTAAGATGTTCCGGCCCAGGTGGTCAGGTGAACTGAATCAGTCAGCTTCTCTCCGTCAGCCCGGTCGAGCTTAAACCCCCTGATACCCATCTTTGCCAGTTTACCGGGTCCGTTCTCACCCCACCATTTAACCGCATCAGGATTTGTGAAGTCAATCAGAACCTGTCCCGGATTGTTACCGTGCATTTTGCTGACAAGGTGATAGTTGTTCGCCTCAGCGTATTCTGCCATCTTCCCCATGACAAAGGGAGCGATCCAGATCATCAGCTCAATATCTTTCCCGTTGAGCCATTTAATCATCCCTTCAGGATCAGGAAAACGTTTCGTGTCGAACTGATAATCGTCAAATCCGTTCGGGCCCGTTGCCCACGGCCGGTCTATCCAGTAAGCGGTGCAGGGGATGCCGTAAGCTTTCATCATAAGGATATCCTCGACAATGTCGGTGTTATAGGGTGCCCTTTTTGCTGTTCCGTCATAATAGGCGGGATTATTCGAATGCTCATCGCGCCAGCGCCACGGGCCGAATGCCCAGTCGGGGGGCACGACAGGCGGACCGGCCTCGAGAGTATGTTTCCTGACAATGTCCATCGGGTTGCCTGCCGTGTAAATCTTAAAGGCAAATTCAGGACCTTCAAATGCGATCTTTACAACATCCGGGTTTTCGCTGCAGAAATCGATTACTCCCGGCCAGGTGCCTTGAGCGAAAAAGCCGTAATTTGCTGATGAGATGTAAAAAGGGGCATATGCTGAAACGGTGGGCTTCAGTTTGACATCCACCTTCTGTCCTCTGAGGTTCAGTGCTGCCTCAATGCCGTCAGCCCATGAATCAGCCTGTGGTCCGTCAACGACTCTTTCGAAGATACCCGTGAAATATTCATCAGGCGAGGCGCTGAGGTTAATCATCCATTCCGAGACCGTTTCTTCGCTCTGCCCTGTTTTTGAGATGTTGAACATGAAATCATTATCAGCTTTTTCAATTGTCAGGGTAACCCCGGTTTCACCTTGCTTTTCCCAGGTCAGGGTGATGGTTTTCTCTGCAGGCTTCGATTTCTTTGGCAAGCCGGTGATCCATTTTACACGGCCTCCGGAAATGTAGCCTATACTGCCGGTAGAATCATCTCCGGCGACCAGCGAAACAATATTTCCCTCCGGACCTGAGATCCTTATTTCAGGGAATTTGTTGCTGAGGCTTACGGAGACTTTAGTATCTGATCCTCCGGAGCATGAAATGAGCATGCACAATCCGGATATCATTAACAGTCCATGGAAATACTTTGCTGTTTTCATGCGTTACCTTTATTTCATGAAAATAGATAAAAATTCAGAAACTGAGGCTTATTTCAATCGACGCTGTCCTTGGCCGGGGCCATGTGAAGCCTGATATGCCTGATACATTTTCAGGATCTGTGCCGCTGTAGCCTGTTAATGTAAAGGCATTCTGAACTGCTGCTGAGAGACTGCAGTCAATCTTACTGCCAAAAAACTTTTTAATATCGTATGAAAGGCTGATGTAATCCATGCGGAAGAATGATGCATTTTCGATATAATAGTCAGAAAAGGGATGGGAGGTATTGAACTCTGAATTTTCAATCAGGGTGGGTATATTTTCAAGTGACTGGTTTGAGAGAATGTTGAGGTAATTGCCCGAAAGACTTTCTGAATTGTACAAATAGTTTCCAAGGTTGGCTCTCCCGGAAAAAGCGAGCTTCCATTGCTTCCATGCGGCTGAGGAGGAAATGCCCATCACGGCAGAAGGATCGCTTGTATTGTAGTGACGCCTGTCGGCATAATTAACTGTTCCCTCACCTGTAAGGTCAACAAAAATTCCTTCCACCGGCCGGCCTTCGGCGTTATAAACCTGTTGCATCGCATAAAATGAATTTACCGGGTAACCTGTTTCATTCCTCTGGATATGGTTACCTATTCCGGAGGGGACTGTTCCAGTCTCGATAAACTCTATTCCGGGGGCAAGGCTGATTATACTGTTTTTATGCAACGATGCAAAAAATCCCAGGTTCCAGATCAGATCACTGCCTGATTTCAGTTCAGTCTCCAGGGTTAATTCCAACCCCTTATCCGATATCTCTCCGGTATTAATCAGCATCGTGTTTGAAAGGCTGGTGCCGGAGGGTATCCTGATCTCGGTGATCATGTCGCTTGTTAAGCTGGAAAAAGCACTCAGGCTGCCTCTCAGACGATCATCAAAGAGGGAGCAGCGGATGCCGGAATTGAGATAGGTTTTGTTTTCAGGTTTGAAAGACGGACTGATCATTCTGCTGCCATCATAAACGGAATGTTCCGAACTAAAGTACTCCGGCCGGTATGCCGCTATACTTCCGTATCCGAAAAAAAGGCTTAGATCCGCAATTGTCCTGTTTGCCGCGAGAAAAGATTCATTCTTCAAATTCCAGGCAATACTGACTGACGGAGAGAGCCCGCTGCTGTTATCGGCGGAGAAGCCTGAATATGCATCGTTGCGCAGGGTAAATGTCAGAAAATACCTCTGCATCATTGAAAAATTCATTTTTCCGTAGAAAGAGATCTGATTCCTTTCATAATGAATATTCGTTCTGGCTGAAAAAGTAATCCGGGTTGTACAATGCCGTCACTTTGTACATATCATTATACCTCGCCTGATGGCTGAAGTATCCTGCAGTGAGGTCTATCTTACCCTCAACTGCCTTTACCGGTCCTGAATAATTCAGATACAGATTTGCTGTCCTGTTAATCACTGAGTAATTGTGATCCGCAACTATGCCATCACTGTTCCAGCCCAGTGATGCAGCAGTGTCAGTAACGCTGTGAAGCTCACTGTCAAGGTCATCGGCAGCAATGTTCAGGGCTATTCTCATCTGCGGTAAAAAATGAAACCTGTAGTCGGCGGCAAAATCTGTTATCCAGTGATTTCTTTTCAGCCGGTTTTCTGTCAGGTCGAGCAGGGCTACCGGGTTTACGGTGAAGTAAGCGCTTGTGTATTCTCCCTCCTCACCGTTTTCGACGTAAACAGGCTGGGTGGGATCAAATGCTGTGGCAAAATAAGAGACCCGATCATCGGGGATGCTGTTATTGTCAACAGTTCCGCTTACATTAAGCTTAAGGCGCAGGTAATTATTGAAGAACGAGGGTGTCAATGAAGCAGAAACGGTTGACCGGTCATAATCAGATGTTTCAATTGTTCCATGGGTGAACGACTTCCCGAGGGCCAGCCGGGAAGGCATTGTCAAAAGAGGACCTGATACGCTCAGGTGATGATCATGGCTCACAGCTGTGCGGTATATCTCATCCTGCCAGTCAGTATCTGCATCACCAAGCAGGGCTGTCACTTCAGGCTGCCCCTCAAAATGATCAGTGACGAGATTACGGAACTCATCAGCGCTGAAAACATCACATCTGTTATGCAATGCTGATACAGATACTCTTCCGGTATAATTCAGCCTCAGGTTACCGGTACCCTTTTTAGTCTGAATGAGAATAACGCCGTTTGCCGCCTGCCCGCCGTATATATCTGCCGGCCCGTTGTTAAGATACGAGATGCTTTCAATGTTATATGGATCGATGTCAGGGGTTGTTCCCAGGAGAGGCACATCATCAACAACAATCAGAGGCGCGAGAGGAAATTGCAGCGCTGAGCTCCGCAGGCTCCTTATGTCGTACTGAGTTACAGGAGAGCCGTCAGCAGTGGTTATCAGCAATCCCGGTATCCGTCCGGTGACCAGGCCTGCAGGGTCCTGGATGAAGCCTGTATTGAAATCCTCCTGAAAGATTACAGTGACACTGCCGGCAGATTCTGCCGGGGCAAGTGATCCGAATGTTGTACTTATGATTGTCCTGTTCCTGTCAGGAAGGCTGTCAGCAGCCTGTTCCCGGGCAGCTGCATGGAGCGGTGATACAAGGCTGATTACTGTCAACAAAGGGAGAAACGCAGAACCGTATTTGAAATTCATGTATATATAAAGTAAAGACGTTGCGTTCAACGTCTCTACAATTTTAGTAAAAATATCATAAAGTGTAGCAAGGTAAATCTCCATTTCATAATGCGGGATGGATTTTTCACAGCCGTTACTTGCAACAGCTTTTCATGTTTTTTGATGTTGATTTACCAATGACAGCAGGTATCTTGTCTTTGTGTACTTAGGACACTTATAAATTATGCAAAATTGGAAATATTATTTCTTTAAAATATTGGATTACAATTACATAAAAATCGATGTTGAGGTAAAATAAAGGTGTTGAAATTTCTCTTTTTTTCAATGAGAAAGTCAAAAGTAAAAATGTTTTGTCAGCTACATGGCACATCCTTCTTAACTTGGGAGGCATAACCACTAAACTTATGAAAGAAATACTATCTCTTTTGTTCATTCTCACCCTTTATCTGCAGCCCCTGATGGCTCAGGGACAGATAAAAGGCAAGGTAGTTGATGATCAGAATCTCCCGTTACCCGGTGCGTCCGTATTGGTACAGGGCACCCTGAGGGGAACAATGACTGACATCGACGGAAACTACAGCATCTCTGCATTACCGTCTGACACTCTTGTGTTTTCGATGGTAGGCACATCTACACTCAAAGTCGGTGTTGGCAACAGGACAACAATCGATGTTGCGCTGCTTACAGAAACAACAATGATGGAAGAAGTCGTTGTGGTAGGTTACGGAACCCAAAGGGTAAAGGACCTTACATCATCGATTTCCACTGTCAAAAGTGAAGAGCTGACCCGGACCCCGGCTTCCCAGGCAATGCAGGCATTGCAGGGCAAGGTTGCGGGCCTCCAGGTTGTGACCAGCGGGTCACCGGGCGCTTCACCTACAATACGCGTCAGGGGAATTGGATCTTACCCCGGATCAGGATAATGAGGCTCCGCTTTATGTGGTGGACGGGATGTTTTTTGACAACATCGATTTTCTTAACCCCACTGACATAGCGACTATTTCTGTTCTTAAGGATGCCTCCGCTGCTGCTATTTACGGTGTAAGAGCTGCCAACGGGGTCATTCTGATTGAGACCAAGGCAGGACGTAAAAACCAGAAGTCAGAAATTACTTATGATGGTTATTATGGGATGCAGATTGCACAGAATGTTCTGAAAATGGCCAATGCCGAGCAGTTTACCACCATGGCCATAGAATCAGGCTCTGCAGCAGATGCAAGCTTCATTCTGAATGCGATGCAGCGTTATGGCAGGAGCCGTGTCAATCCTAATGTGCCAGATGTAAATACTGACTGGTATGATGAAATTCTCCGTACTGCCAGTATTCAGAACCACAGTCTGAGCCTTTCGGGCGGAAGCGAAAATGCCACATACTCCCTCGGGGTTAACTATTTCGCTCAGGAAGGTATCCTCGATATGAAAAACGATTACCAACGTTTTAACCTGCGTTCCAAGGTTGATTTCCAGGCAACTGACTGGCTGACAATCGGCGGCAATATGATCCTGAGTAATGCAAACAAGTACAGTGAAGAAGGCGGTGCCTGGAGAGAGGCTTATTTTGCTGTGCCCATTTTGCCGGTTTTAGATGAGCAGAATACTGCAGCCTGGCCGACACCCTATGCGAACGCACAGGATTTAGGTTACAGGAGCGGACAAAACCCGTTCCCGACGCTTGTCTTCAACGATAACAAGCTGAAAATAATGAAAATGCTGGCCAACTTCTATGCAAAGATTGACATCATACCGCAGAAACTGTCATTCAAGACAACCTATAATATTGGCTACACAAATGTGAATGAAAGGCATGTTAACCTGCCCTATTTTATTGGAAACAGTTTTCAGAGACCTGACTCTTATGTGTCAAAAGCTGCAAATGTCTTTAACGACCAGATCTGGGATAATGTATTAACCTATACTGAGAGCTTTGGCAATCACAACATTGTTGTAATGGCAGGTACTTCTTTCAGGGATGAAGCCTATCAGAATCTGCACGCCCAGGGCATAAATTTCCCTTATGAACAGGAAGAATCATGGTACATCAGCCAGTCGGAGGAGAAACCGGAGGGTGGTATCGGTGATGACGGACTGAGAGAATACGGGCTTTCATACTTCGGCAGGCTGTCTTATAATTACAACGACAAATATCTGCTCTACGCAACGATGAGAGCTGACGGAAGCTCCAAGTACCAGCAGAAATGGGGTTACTTTCCAACGATAGGTGCCGGCTGGGTGATCTCAGAGGAAAGTTTCATGAAGGATAACAATTTCATTGACTTCCTGAAACTACGCGCCAGCTGGGGGCAACTTGGCAACGATAAGATTCAGGCCAGCGATGGCGCCATCACCACAAGCGTGGTAAATACGGCCATCAATGGCGTCCTTGTTGCCGGAACCGTTACTAAAAACACGTTTTCTTCACTTGAATGGGAAGTCACGGAAGAAACTAACATCGGGTTGACATCCAGGATTTTAAATAACCGGTTATCGATTGATGCTGATTATTATATCCGCGATACAAAGAATGCTGCCATCTACGTAACAATCCCCGGTACCGGAGAAAGTATCCTGAAAAATGTGGGGGTTATCAGGAACTCAGGATTTGAGCTGGCTCTCAACTGGACTGATAATGTAACGGATGACTTCCTGTACAACATAGGGGTTAACTTTTCAACACTCAAGAATGAGGTGCTTGACCTGTACGGTCAGCCATATATTGACGGAGGAAGTGCAGAGTTCAGACAGAGATCAATCGTAGGTGAGCCTCTGTTGGCTTTCTTTGGCTACGAGGTTCTCGGGGTTTACCAGAACGAGGCTGAGATTGCCGCTGATCCCTCAGCTCCTGACGGCGCTGTGCCGGGTGATTTCAAATACAGGGATCAGCAGGCTGAAGGAGAAGAGGGATACGGTGTCATCGATGATGATGACCGTGTGGTCCTTGGTTCTTATTTCCCGACATTTATGTATGGTGCTAATGTAGGAATTTCATGGAAGGGCTTTGACTTCACTACCAATGTACTGGGACAAATGGGGAACAAGATCCTGAACCGCAAGCGCGGTGAAGTAATCTGGACTGCTGATCAGAACATGGATGCTGACCTGGCAATTAACCGCTGGCACGGAGAAGGTACCTCAAATAAATATCCCTCTTCTGCAGGATTGAGAAGAGGCTGGAACCAGAAAATGAGTGACTATCTGGTTGAAGACGGAGCGTTTTTCAGGATCCAGAACGTTCAGATTGCCTATAACATCAGAGGAAAGAAACTCTTTGGAGTCGACATGCCTGAGACAAAGATCTCATTTACCGCCGACCGGCCCCTGACCCTGTTTAAATATAACGGGTTCAATCCTGAAGTGGCAAACGGTGTGGATAACCAGACATATCCAATACCTGCTGTTTATACCGTGGGGCTGAACATTAAATTTTAATGACTAAAAAAATAAGGTTATGAAAATATATAAACATTTATTCAGTCTTATCCTTGTGGTAGCAGCACTATCTGTTCTGCCTTCCTGCCATGACCTTCTGGATGAACCCCCGGAGAACACGGCATTTACGGAAGAAACAGATTACACCAACTCGGATAATATGATACTTCCGCTTATCGGCGCGTATGCAGATCTGTATAACACCCAATGGGAGAATTTTCCATTGATTTCTGTCAGGGGTGATGATGTGAATGCCGGAGGCCTGGGTGATCAGCAGGATTATGCCAATACTGACCTGTACCTGTACAATAAGGATTATTGGATGTACAATTCACTTTGGCAGAATCATTATCAGGACATCTTCAATGCCCATTCGGCAATGGATCAGATCAATCTTTATAAGGAGTTCGCCCCCAATCCGGCCCTGGCAGACCAGTATATCGCAGAGGTAAAGGTGATGCGGGCGCGGTACCTTCTCCAATTGTCACGTGTCTGGGGTGGTCTGCTCATACCGGTAAGTTCTGATCCGTCAGCATTACTGGTAGCTTCAATCACCTCAAAAGACGATGTGATGAAGCATATCTCGGACCAGATGGATGAAGCCATCCCTGACCTGCCAGCCATGCACCCCAATGAGAGAACAGATGTCAAAGGCGGTATAACAAAATACACCGCTCTGGCCATAAAGGCTCTGGCTAACCTCGAACTGAAGGATTACCAGGCAGTCGCCGATGCGACATCTCAGATAATCAGCTCGGGAGAATATGTGCTTGAACCTGATTATTATGAACTCTTCAAGGTAAAAAAAGGTAAACTGAATAAAGAGAATATTCTTGAGCTTCAGTATTCAGACTTTGGACAGGGATCAGGCGACAATTACAGTTATCTCTACGCTTTCTTCGGACCACAGGGCTGGACACCTTCTGTCACGGGCGCCGGTGACGGTTGGGGGTTCTTTGAACCCAGCATGAAATACATTAAGTTCATGCTTGACAGGGGTGAAACAGTAAGGCTCGAGACAAGCGTAATTTTCACCAACAGGGGTATTACTGCGATTAAATCAGATCCAAATTATGCCACTCTGCCGGCATGGATAACCAACACTACCAGGTCGGGTGACAGGTTCAATGATTATGCGCGTGCATTGTTTGCAAGCGGCAAGCATTACCTTCCCTCATCATATCTGACCCCGGGGCGTACCGATTATGGCACAAATAACAATTTTATCTGTATCCGTTACGCTGAAATACTGCTGATGCATGCAGAAGCTCTTAAACAGGGCGCCACAAGCAGTGCAATGACAGCCGAAGCTGCCGTGAACCTTGTCAGGGCAAGGGCCGGGCTTACATCACTGGGCACGGTAACCCTTGACGATGTCATGGATGAGAAATATGCCGAACTGGCCATGGAATGGGGAACAAGGTTCTATGATATGGTCAGACTCGGTAGAACTTCTGAGCTTAGCTATGACGGCAGGACCTACACTGAGACGAAGGCTTTCCTTCCGTATCCGCAGAACCAGGTTGACTTATTGCCACCACTGCAGGGCAAATAGCCTTTTCAGATGATCATAATTTAAAAAAAGGAATATGAAAGTTTTAAAAAATATCTTGATACTCGCAGTCCTGACCGTTTTTGCAGCAGCATGTAACGAAGGGATTGATCCGATCACCCCTGTCGATCCGGGACCTGATGCTGCGACTCCGGTCGTTGGCGTTATCAGCCCCGTCGAAGGCTATCACTGGGATGTTGATTCGCTGATAGCCTCAGTGAGAATACAGGTGGAGGTGACCGATGACATTGAACTTAAATCCGTTGAGTTCCTGATGGATGGTGTTAAGTTTGCGGAATTCGCTGAATTCAGGGATTACCGCCGCTTTCTGAAGGAATATATGTACAAAAATGTTACTGTAGGCAATCATGTACTCTCAGTGAAAGCCACGGACCTTGAGGGCAAGGTGACCACCAAGAATGTTAACTTCAGCAGGCCGACCTATACTCCCGTGTATGCCGGTGAGGTATTCTACATGCCGTTTAACGATGGCTATCTGGAAAAGATCACCAACACGGAAGCAACGATAGTTGGAACACCCGGGTTTACAGGTGAGGCCGGTGCACGGAAAGGATCGAATGCATACAAGGGAGCAACAGCTTCATACCTGACTTTTCCGACTACAGGATTAACAGGAAATGAATACAGTGCTGTTTTCTGGTATAAGGTCAACTCCTCACCTGACAGGTCCGGCATAATTAATACCAGTCCTTCAGGCGAAGACCGCACAAAAGGTTTCCGGTTATTCCGTGAAGGAAATGCGGGAACTCAGCGTATTAAGATGAATGTCGGAACCGGAGCAGGGGAAACATGGAATGACGGTCAGGAAATTGCCGCCACTGCACCGGGCTGGGTGCATATAGCCATGACAATCTCGGCAAGTGAATGCATTATTTATGTTAACGGATCTGTGGCCCATGTTTCTGCCACTGCAGGTCCTGTCGACTGGACAGGCTGCGATGTCTTCGGGATCGGATCAGGGGCACCCAACTTCACCTACTGGGGTCATGGAGCCGACCTAAGCTCCTACGACGAGTTGCGTATGTTCAACAGGGTGCTGTCCCAGGCAGAGATCCAGACGATCATTGACAATGAGTTCACCTATGTGCCCAAGTACAGTGGTGAAATATTCTACATGCCTTTTGACGGGACTTACAGAGACGAAGTCAAAAGAGTTGAGGCAACCAAGGTAGGTACACCCGGTTTTGCGACTGGCAAAAAAGGCCAGGCTTATGCAGGTGCAACAGGGTCATACCTTACTTTCCCCACGACGGAATTCGCTAAATCAACCAGTTTCAGCGCTGTGTTCTGGATGAAGATCAATGCTGTACCGGATAGGGCAGGTATACTGGTTGCCAGCGCTCCTGATCTGGTAAATCCGGCTCTGCCAAACAATCGGACAAAAGGATTCAGGTTCTTCAGGGAAGGCGGCGCGGCTTCGCAGACCCTGAAGTCAAATGTAGGTACTGGAACAGCCGATGTCTGGAATGACGGTGGCTCAGTAGATCCGTCAGGTGGTAAGTGGGTTCATGTTGCAGTTACAATTTCAGGTACGCAGAGCGCTGTCTATTTAGACGGTGTGCTTACACGGGCCGCATCAACTCTTGCCACGCCAATGGACTGGACCGGATGCGACATGCTTTCAATTATGTCAGGTGCCCCGAGATTTATCGAGTGGAATCACCTTTCAGATCTGAGCCTGATGGATGAACTGCGTATATTCAACAAAGGCCTGACAGCAGCAGAAGTACTGGCTATCTATAATGATGAAAAATAGGTCAGCATACTATTCTGATCAGATCCACTCAGGGATGACTGAGGATTTTTCTTAAAGCAGGAAAGGCTGCCCGGAAAGTCCGGGCAGCCTTTTTTATCACTTCGAAGGCTGCTGAACTATGAAAAGAGGTTTCCTCCTTTTAATTCTTTGGACGTTGCTGGTCATTGGCGGAAAAGCCCAGGAGATCTCGATATTCTCCGAAGGCACCGATCAGAATTATTATGACCAGGGCATTGTTGATGTTGCCAATCTCGGAGGCAGCCTGTTCGAACATACAAGCCCGCCAGGATACCCTCAGTATAACGACAAGGTGCCCTGCTCAACAACTGCATTCAAGGGATCCACTTCCCTGAAATTCAACTACACCTCGTCTTCCGGCGGCAACTGGAAAGCCACCATTTTCAGGAGCGGATGGACCACCGCCGATGTAACAGGGATGGACTCCATATCCTTCTTTGCTTACTCCGCAGCTGAAGTTCCTTCGTCTGCCTTGCCCATGATAGGACTGAGGACCATGAACATGTCAGGCTCCTCTGAAGTATCATCTGCATTATACAAATTATCGGATTATAACGGCATCATCCCGGCCGGCACATGGACTCAGATTAAATTTCCCGTCAGCATCATAATGAACGACAGCGGGAACAGCGATCTGAATTTTGCGGCCGTCAAGGCAGTCATCTTCGGTCAGTCGGAGACCAATAACACATCAAGAACTATCCTGATTGATGAGATCACAGTCTTTAAGAGCCTGCTGGTCGTGCCGCCTGTGACTAACCTGGCCGGAACCGGTTATGACAGCCATGCAGAGCTGACATGGGCACCACCGATGGCAGACCTGTCTTACCGTATTTATGCTTCTTTCAACGGAGGGACGGCCTATGAACTTCGTGGTGAAACAACTGACAGTATTTACCTTGATTTTGTTCCTGCCAGCGGTAAAAACTCGACAGTGCAATACAGGGTAGTCACACTGGCGCAGAACAGGGAATCGGTACCACTGACAACAAGTGCAACACTCAGGGATTACACTGATGAAGAACTGATTGACATGGTACAGCGCTATGCCTTCCGCTATTTCTGGGAAGGAGCGCATCAGGGTTCCGGCATGGCTCTTGAAAGAACAGACGGCGGCAGCTCAACGGCAGCATCAGGGGCAACCGGAATGGGTCTGATGGCGATGATCGTGGCTCATGAACGGGAGTACAGGCCAAAGGAAGAAATTAAGGACAGGATCCTGAAGATTCTCTCTTTCCTTGAAACATGTGACCGGTATAATGGAGCATGGTCACACTGGTACAACGCGGATACAAAACATACCCAGCCTTTTACTACAGACGATGACGGCGGTGATCTTGTTGAGACCTCATTTGTTGCCCAGGGTCTTGTAGCCCTGAAAAACTATTTCTCTGGCACAGATGCCCAATCGGTGCAGATCAGGGAGAAAGCTGACCTGCTCTGGAAAGGTGTAAACTGGAACTGGTACCGGCAGTACGGGCAGAATGTCCTGTACTGGCACTGGTCTCCAAACTACCTTTTTGCAAAGAATATGAAAATCACCGGATGGAATGAAGCACTCATAACATATATCATGGCAGCCTCGTCGCCGGGTTACGGGGTCCCCAAAGAGGTCTATACCGAAGGCTGGGCAAGAAACGGAGCTATGGTCGTCAAGCGGACTTATTACACCTACGAAATTAATCTGTCCCCCAACTACGGTGGCCCACTGTTCTGGGTGCACTATTCCCATCTCGGCTTAAATCCTCACGGCCTGACGGATCAGTATGCCAGCTACTGGCAGGAGCATGTAAATACTGCAAAGATCCATGTTGCATATGCTGTCGCCAATCCCCATGGATGGGAGAATTACAGCGATAAATGCTGGGGACTGACAGCCAGCGATGACCCTTCCGGGTACACAGCTCACCAGCCGGAGAGCAATGATAACGGAACCATAAGTCCAACAGCAGCTCTGGCAAGCATGCCTTACACCCCGGAAGAATCTCTTAAAGCTCTCAAATACTTCTACAGGGAGAGGGGAAAGGATGTTTTTGGTCCGTACGGCCCTTACGATGCTTTCAATGATGAGCTGAACTGGGTAAAAAAGGCATATATAGGCATTGATCAGGGGCCTATTGTAGTCATGATCGAGAACCACAGGACTGGGCTTCTCTGGAACAGTTTCATGAAAGATGCCGATATCAGGGCAGGGCTGACAAAACTTGGCTTTCAGACCACATCTGTTTCTCCCGTGCCTTTCAGACCGGATGACATAAAAGTATATCCCAACCCCAGCGATGGCAGGTTCCTTGTAAACACTGCAGGGTTCGGACAGACGGTCACGCTAAAGATCTTTACAACGGGCGGGCGTCTGCTCAGGACAAAGATTTTCAGTGATGCCGGTCCGGAATTATCGGTTGACTGCCCGGACCTCGGTAACGGCTTGTACATTATTCAGCTTACTGACGGAAGCAAATCGGGGCAGACTAAATTACTGATACATAAATAACACAATTGGACATGAGAAATCATTTCAGGATTTGCGCAGTAATTTTATTAACGGTTTTTGCTGTTTCAGCATGCAACAAACCACAGGGAATTGAATTCAAGTCAAACGGCAAGGTCGATTATCCCCTGACTGCAGAAGACGGGGCTATGCTCGATTTAATACAGCACAAGACCCTGCTTTTCTTTCTGAATGAACATCATCCCGAATGGGGAATTGTCAAGGACCGGGCGGCAGACTGGGCTCCTGCCAGCATTGCTTCAACCGGTTTCGGGATTCCTTCCTTTGCAGTCGGGGTGGAAAGAAACTGGATGACACGTGAACAGGCAGCGCAGATCACTCTTAATATCCTTGATTTCCTTGCCGGCTCTGTGCAGAGTGCTGACACCAGCGCTGCAGGCTATAAGGGATTTTACTATCATTTCCTGCGCCTCAATACAGGAACCAGGGCATGGAGGTGCGAACTCTCCTCGGTAGATACGGGGCTGCTTATGATGGGGATAATCTTTGCGCGCAACTACTACAACCTGGATAATGATACGGAAAACAGGATCCGGTCGCAGGCTGCATTTATACTGGACCGGATTGACTGGAACTTCATGGTAATGCCTGATACGGGTAAATATGCGAATACAATTTCGATGGCGTGGACGCCTGATCACGGACTTCATAACATGGGATGGAGCGGATACAATGAAGCGCTGTTCCTTTATATACTTGCTGCCGGCAGCGGAATGGAGAATGCCGAAAGGAGCTACAATGCATGGCTAAGTACGTATAAATGGCAGACTCCGTACGAAGGTCTGTCACATGCAGCTTTTCCGCCTTTGTTCGGTCATCAGTTTTCCCAGTCCTTCATTGATTTCCGCGGTATTGCCGATGGCTACATGAAAGAGAAGGGTATTGACTATTTTGAAAACTCCCGCCGTGCAACATATGTGCAGAGACAGTATGCACAGGATAATCCCTATGGCTGGGTGGGTTATGATTTACTCTGCTGGGGCGTCACTGCATCTGACGGACCGGGTGACAAGTACAACTTCGGCGACAAGAAGTTTTTAGGTTATGCCGGAAGGGGAACCAGTGGTCCCGACTACAATTACTTTGATGACGGAACAATAGCTCCGTACGGTCCGCTTTCCTCGTTGCCGTTCGCGCCGGAAATAGTCCTTCCGACGATAAAATCGATAAATGAAAGGTACGGTGAGAAAATATGGGGCCGGTACGGTTATTATGATTCCTTTAATGCCACAGCGCAATGGGTCGATAACGATTTTGTCGGCATCGATCAGGGCCCGATGATGATCATGATTGAAAACTTCAGGACAGGATTGGTCTGGAACTTCGTGATGAAGGATCCGATAATTCAGAAAGGTCTCAACAGGCTGGGGTTCACATATATGTAATTGTTGTTTTCTGCATGAATTAAAACCGTTTAAAACAACACTATCCAGATGAACTGTTCCATTATTAAGAGAAATGCAATATTCATTCTGCTTGTGTTTACAACAGCAGTAATCAGTGCCCAGGAAAGGACCCTTGATGAATTTGAAGGCAAGGAGGGATGGACACTGAATGTTTCTGACGGAGTCACATTAGGTCTCTCAAATGACAAAGGACTGACAGGCAATGCAATACGACTCGATTATGATTTTACCAAAGGAACCGGTTTCGGAGGGATCCAGAAGCTTTTTCCGATAGACCTGCCCGATAACTATGAATTTACATTTTATATAAAAGCCGAATCTCCTTCCAATAATTTTGAGATCAAACTTATTGACAGCACCGGCAACAATGTATGGTGGGTGAATAACCGCAGCTATAATTTCCCCGGCGAGTGGAAGAAAATCCGGATTAAGAAAAGACATATAGTTTTTGCATGGGGACCGATAGCTGATCAGAGCTTAAGAAGAGTTGACAGGATTGAATTTACAGTAGCATCGGTCGTCGGCGGGAAAGGAACAGTATGGATTGATGACCTGAAATTTGAACCGCTCCCGCCTGAAACGAAGTCATGGCCCCTGCCTTCAGTGACAGCTTCATCATCCGGGAAAAACCATTCTCCGGATTTTACTATGGATGGTTCGGATGCAACATTCTGGCAATCACGGAAAACAAAAGGCCAGAGTGTCACCTTCGATTTCAGGGCAAAGCGGGAGTTTGGAGGGCTGCAGATAAACTGGCTGAAAGGCTGTTACGCAAAAAGTTTTGAGGTTCTGCTGTCTGACGATGGAAAGGTATGGGAAAAAGCATATTCCGTTCTTTCGAACCGGAGTGATGTGAGCTTCATCAGGCTTCCTGAAGCTGAGGCAAAATATCTCAGGATAGGTCTTTCAGATGCAAACAGTGACAAAGGATTCGGCATTGCTGAAATAAAAGTGCTGGATATAAAAAACTCCATGACACCTAATGATTTCCTGATTTATGCGGCACATAACTCACCCGAAGGGAATTACCCGCGGTACTTTTCGGAGAAGGCTTCCTACTGGACAATCACCGGTGTTAATAATGACACAAAGGAAGCGCTGATAAACGAAGACGGGATGGTTGAGGTTGACAAGGCTCTGTTCTCGATTGAACCGATGATAAGAACTGCCGACACCCTGTATAACTGGAGCAATGTAAAGGCTGTTCAGTCAATGGGCTTTCCCGACAGGAACAGCGGATTTGATTTTTTACCCTCAGTAACCTGGCAGTGTGGCAGGATCAAGTTTACAACCGGGGTAACATCCGGCGGCGAGGCTAATGTAAACTCAGTTCTCAACATCGGTTATGCATTTGATAATCTTTCAGACCGCCGGGAAGATTTTGAACTCTATCTGCTGATTCGCCCGTTCCAGGTAAATCCGTATTACCAGTGGCTGAACACAATCGGCGGCTGCGGCAGAATTAATTCTGTTAAGGAAGAGGAAGGAGGCCTGATAGTTGTTGATGACAAGGCAGTGCTGACGGACAGAAAATACGATTCTTTCGGTGCAGCTGTCTTTGACGCCGGAAATCCGGTTGACCTGCTGCGAACTGGGAAAATGCCTGACGGTAAAACGGCTTATGACGCAGCCGGAATGGCAAACGGCGTGATAAAGTATTCAATCTCCCTGGCTCCCGGCGAACACACTGAGTTCTTTGTGGCCGTCCCTTTCTACGGAAGAAAATCAATTGACGAAAAGACCGCTGCCGCGCAGATATCTGAAGAATTTTACAAAGCGGCGGACTTCTGGAAGACAAAAGTCAATCACATCACATTTAATCTGCCTGCATCGGCGGACAGGATTGTGAATACTTATAAGTCAAACCTTGCGTACATCCTGGTTAACAGGGATAAAGCCGGTATTCAGCCGGGTTCGCGTTCCTATGAAAGAAGCTGGATCCGCGACGGTGCGCTGACATCCTCGGCGCTAATGAAATCAGGAATTGTCACCGAGGTAAAAGAGTTCATAGAATGGTACGCAGCGCATCAGTACGGGAATGGCAAGGTGCCATGCGTGGTTGATTTCAGGGGCCCCGACCCGGTTCCTGAAAATGACAGCCACGGGGAGCTGATATACCTGATCCGTGAGTATTTCAACTTTACACAGGATACCGCTTTCCTCCGGTCAAAGAATGAAAATGTACTGAAGGCAGTTGACTATATTGAATTACTGGTCGCCGAAAGATCCACAGATCATTTCAGGAACGGCAATGACAGCATCCGGGCTTATTACGGCCTTGTTCCCGAATCAATCAGTCACGAAGGCTACTCGGCAAAACCGATGCATTCATACTGGGACAATTTCTTTACAATGAAGGGACTGAAAGATGCGGCGGAGATCCAGAAGATCCTTGGCGAGACGTCGAATTATGAAAGAATAGCGAAAATACGCGACACTTTCCGTGACAATCTTTACAACTCCCTTGACCTGGCGATGAAGACCAGGAAGGTTGATTATATACCCGGCTGTGTCGAACTCGGGGATTTTGATGCAACATCCACCACTATAGCCCTGACGCCGTGCAATGAACTGAAAAACCTGCCTGTACCCCAGGTTTTTAACACTTTCAACAGGTATTATGAGTTCTTCAGAAACAGGCGTGACGGCAAGGCAGACTGGATTAATTACACCCCTTATGAAAACAGGCTGATCGGTTCGTTCATAATGCTTGACCAGCCGGAAAGGGCGCACGAGCTGATAGAGTTTTTCCTGCATGACCAGCGTCCGCCTTCTGGCGGATGGAATCACTGGGCTGAAGTCGTCTGGAAAGACTACCGCCATGCAGGATTTATCGGAGATATGCCGCATACCTGGTGCGGAAGCGATTTCATCAATGCAGTGCGGACAATGTTCGTTTATGAAAATGAGTATGATCAGACGCTTGTGCTGGCTGCTGCACTTTACCAGGACTGGATTGATTCACCTGAAGGGATGTCCGTGAGTAACCTGCCTACCTATTATGGCGAGGTATCCTATGCAATAAAAAAGGATGGCGACAGATATCTGTTTTCAATTTCCGGAAATTTAAACCTTCCTGAAGGAGGGATCATAATAAAGAACTTTAACGGGTCGAAGTTGCCGGTAAAGGTTTCTGTAAACGGGATTGAGACCAGAGACTTCAGTGAAAATAAAATTACCGTCAGGGAGGTTCCTGCAGAGGTATTGATTCAATATTAATTCTTGCATCGACAGAAAGTATGAAAACAGAAGAAGCAGGTACAGTCCGGGTAACAGAAGAGAAACGCCATATTCCCTTCGGACAGATGGCAGCCTATGGCGCCGGCGGTATTATCCCCATCGCCCTCTTCAACATTGCCGGGATCCTGGTGGGGCTGATGGGTAACATAAGCCTTGGTCTCAGCGCCTTCTGGCTGGGATTGATTTTGATTGTTCCACGTCTGTGGGACGCTCTCTCCGACCCCATCATCGGGCACCTGTCTGACAATACCCGTACCCGCTGGGGCCGCCGGCGCCCGTATCTGTTGATAGGCGGTTTGCTGGTTGCAATCTTCTTTGTTGTCATGTGGTGGATCCCTAAAGGAGACATGGTTCGGACATGGTTCCCCACCGACACCGGCTACCAGGCCTTTCAGCTTGTTTACATACTTATAACCCTTCTGCTATTCTTTACTGCTGTCAATATTTTTGAGATACCTCACGGCGCGCTGGGCATGGAGCTGACAAACGACTACCATGAGCGCACGCGTCTTTTCAGCGCCAAAAGCTTTGTCGGCAATCTTTTTGCCATGAGCACGCCATGGCTTTTCGCACTGGCCAACACTGAAAGATTCAGGGGGACTGGAGGCAACGAAGCCGACGGCATGCGATATGTCTCCATACTTATTGCCGCGATTATCATTCCGCTCTCATTCTGGTGGACAGCCAAGCTGCGTGAGCCCGGATTTGCCAAAGCGTCAAAACAGCAAAAGACGCCCTTCTGGAAAGACATGAAACGCACATTTGGCAACAGAAACTTTACCAATCTCACATTTACCATTTTCACGCTGGCCATGGGCTTCAATTTCGTCAATCTGCTCGGGTCATACATCCCTATCTTCTATGTTTTCGGGGGTGACAAGGTGGCTGGCGCCAGGCTGCTTGGAATCAACGGTACCATATGGGCCATCACAGGAGTGCTTGCGGTCTTCCCTCTCAACTGGATAAGCCCTAGGCTGGGGAAACGCAACACCCTCATTCTGGCTATGATACTGATGTCCATGGCACAACTTTCAAAGATCATCTGCTACAACCCTCAGCACCCATACCTGGTTCTGATCCCGACATTTCTTCTGTCGGCAGGTATGCTTTTCTTCTTTACGCTCGGGTCTTCCATGGTAGGAGATATATGTGACGAGGATGAATTAAATACGGGGTATCGCGCCGAAGGCAGTTATTATGCCATCTTCTGGTGGTTTATTAAAATGGGAACCGCCCTTGCCAGCTTTGTCGCAGGTGTTCTGATAGTCTTTACTATGTTTGACGAAACACAGGTTACCAGGGTTGACAGCCTGCAGGGAAGCATAAGGGAATTACGTAGCAAGGTTCAGTTCTGGGAGGGTTATGATGGTACAGAAGGTAAGACCGCTGAGTGGCTCACCAGCACCAGGGCAGAAACTGCTGAAGCTCTGGGCGACGCAAGGGATTACGTGATCTATCTGGGGAAGGAATCCGCTAAAAAACCGGACAAGAAGAAAGCCGGTACTTTAGCTGTTCAGGCCCAGAGAAAAAACGTATTGTTAAATTCACTCTCCTCAACACAGTCGATAGTGACCGGACTGGAGAAAATCCAGGTGCGTATTGAGATCCTTGGACCCGAGTCCCCGGATTCGCTGGTTAAATCTGTAATAGATGATGCCATGCCCCTCACGCTTCAGGTTAAACTTTTAAAAGCCAGGGTGAATTCGTTTGAGCTCCTGTCACACCTTGAGGCAAAAGCGATGGATACAAAAAACAGCAAGGAGCATTATCAAACCCTTATGCAGGAGATAACAGGCATTAATAACCGGCTTGCAGACATGAACAATGAACAGTCACTGAGTGCACTCGATAAGGAACTCGGAGCAATAGAAAGTGAGATCATGCTGCTCACAAAGCAGACACCCTACACTCTTCTCATGATGCGGGTGGTTGAGATCGGACTGCCAGTGCTGCTGTGTCTCTTCTCTTTCATCTTCGTCATCCGTTATACCCTTACAGAGAAACGAAGTCATGAGATTAAAGAACTGCTCAGGCTTAGAAATATTGAGCGCGCCAGTGAAAACGGGGCTTCATCCGGACCGTCGGCCGTATAATTTGAAAACAGACTGAAATGGCATTTACCGTTAAAGAAGGAGGGTTTTATTCTGACGACAGAAGGGTGTTTCTCAATTCAGGGGAAATACATTATTTCAGGATCAGGCGCGAGCTGTGGGACAAGCATCTGCAGGCCGCCAGGGAAGCAGGCCTGACTTCCGTAAGTACATATATACCTTGGGCATGGCACGAATCCGATGAATCTGTTTTTGACTTTGACGGTGCCTCATGTCCCGAACGCGATCTTACAGGATGGCTTCAGCGTTGTCAGGCTCACGGCCTGAACTGCATCGTGAAACCAGGGCCGTTCATCCTGGCAGAGTTCAGGGGGGCAGGCCTGCCTGACTGGTTCCTCGATAAATATGGCCCGGAAGTCAGGATGCGCACAAGCAGGGGTGAGCCCGTTCAGAGCGACGGAGTAAGCCTTTTCAATCAGAATTATCTCAACAGCGTAACCCGGTGGTACGATCAGATCATGCCGCTGATAAGTCAAAACCAGGTTTCAGCGGGCGGCCCGGTTATAATGATGCAGGTATGCAATGAGATCGGCGTATTCTCATGGCTGGCAAGACAGGCGGACTACGGCAATGCAGTGAAGGAGCATTTCATTTCGTACCTGTCACATAAATTCAAAGATATTGCTGAAGTAAACAGGCTGTGGGAAACGGATTATCAGGACTTTGTGCATGTGGAGCTTCCGCCTGACGGCAGCCTCCCGTACGCATCCCGTGCTGACCGTGGCCGTGATTATGAATGGCACTGCTTCTGGAGGAAATATTACGGGGATTATCTGAGAATGCTGTCAGGTATGGCCCGTGAAAGAGGTGTGACAGTCCCCCTTTATCATAATCTTCCCGGCTGGATTTACGGACACGGATATGAATTCCCAGTGAATATCACCATGTACGAGGATCTGTTCCGCGGCAACAGCGAGATTATCTTCGGAGTTGATCACATCCCGGAATTCATGTCGTACCGGAACATGCACGATGACCGGGTTATAAATGACATTACCGGGGCGATGCAGGGCAGCCAGCCACTGTTTGCCGCCGAGTTTCAGAGCGGTTCGCGCGAGTATCATGTGGTGACAAACAACAGGGAGATGGAGCTGTTCTACAAGGCAAGCATCGCCAACGGCCTGACAGGGTGGAACTTTTATATGTTCTCCCAGGGACGCAATCCGGCCCGCAAAGGCTATTCTGGGGAGACCTTTTACTGGTTCAATCCCCTGACACCTGAAGGTGAACGAACCGTTGCCTTCCCTCTGGTGCAAAGGATGAGCAGGATCGTTAAGACTGCCGAAGACATCATTGTAAATGCAAAGCGCAGGGCCGAAGTATGCGTGCTCTTCTATCCGCCTTACTATGCAACCGAACTGGAAAGACCCTGCGGAGGGGAATGCGGACTTCAGTTCACACCTTCTGCCATACGCAGGCCGGCATACTTCGACGGATTGCTGAAGGTGCTCCAGATACTTAACATTGATTATGACATGGCTGACCTGAGCAAGTCCTCCGCAGGCAGCCTGAGCATGTATAAACAGGTTTGGGCATTCTGCACTGATGAGATGAATGCAGCCGATCAGCAAACCATAGTTGACTATGTCAGTGAAGGCGGGAATGCTGTTATTTTTCCCTGTCTGCCTGACCGTGAAATGTCTCAGAAGCCATGTACAATCATCAGGGATGCCCTCCCGGTATCGCCGGCCGGCAAAGAGACAATCGATTCACCTCTGATCGATATATTCAATCACAAGGATATCAAGTGCGCCAACCCTCAGATCGTCTATTCTGAAGACTCATTGCAGGGTGCGGAAATAATTGCACGCACACTGAATGGTACTCCCTGCGGATTTATAAAACCGCTGGGGAGCGGGTCAGTCATTCACCTTGGAACGTGGATCGGGTTTGATACCGAGGGACACAAACCTGTCTATGAGGAAATTCTTAAAAGGTCAGACGCCATTCTCAGGCAGGCATCAGCCTCCGGTGAATATTTAGCTGTCAGGGAACGGTTTACAAATGACAACAGGGCATTGCTGTTCGTGGGGAATTACTACAATGAAAAGCTGACCGGAAGGGTTACCTACACCCATCCGGAGACGGGTGAAAAGGTGCCGGTTCCTTATTGCAGCAAGGAAATTATATGGCCTGAACTGTACGGTATCCTGACCCCGGTGTGCCTGGAAGTTGCGGACGGGTTGAAGATCCTGCACAGTACTTCCGACATCCTTGGTATGGATGAGAGAGAGGATCATCTTGAGATAACTCTCTGCGGAGACCGTGACCTTGCAGGGGAAATTGTCTTTGAAGGTCCTGGTGTCATGAAGATCAGCTCTGCGACAATTGATGGCCGGGCTGTTGAAATGACCCGTGACGGCAGGCGGACAGCCTTTAGTTACAGGCATGAATACGGGAAAGATTTACTGCTTAAAATAAAATTCAGTTAAATGAATATCAGGAATTCTCTTGGGCTTAGCGTTGACTTTCAGGACAACGGATCAGTCGGGAGCATTGCCGTTGATCCGATAAGAATCAGCCTGAAAGCTTCAAACCCCTTCTCCGCATCTGGGGCGAACCTCTGGCTGAGAAAGAGGACTGACCGCATCGAGTACACAGCTCTTATGGGTCCGGCCAGCAACAGCCGGTTCAGCATTGAAGGCAATACATATGTTGCTGCCGGCAGATGGGCCGGGCTTGAATACAGGTGTGCACTGCAGCTTTCAGTTAAAAGCCTGAGCTGGCAGTGGAGCATTGAAATCGAAAATGCCTCTGACAGCGCTGTCGAGGCGGATATAATCTGTGTGCAGGATGTAGGGCTGAAACCGCTAAACTCAGGGTTGATAAACGAATACTACGTCAGCCAGTATCTTGAACGGTCAGTACCTGAGGACAGAAGTTACGGTTCTGTTGTATGCTGCCGGCAGAATATGAAAGAATCAGTCGGCAATCCCTGGCTTATGATTGCATGCAAAAACAGGGCGACGGCAGCAAGCGTTGACGGGATTCAATTCTACGGGAGAACATACAGGGAGACAGGGATACCCGAAGGCCTGACGGCTGAAACCCTTGGGGGAGAGTATTCGGGGGAATCATCCGTGGTCGCACTGCAGGAAAAGCCCTTTAAGCTTCCTGCAGGTGGCAGACATACCAGCATATTCGCTGCAACTTACCTTGCGAACCATCCTGAGGCTACCTCGGAGGCTGACCTGGAAAGGTTGCCTGACCTCTTTTCTGAGTTTGGAAGCGCAGAATTACCTCCCGAATCAACGAGTATGACCGCTCCGGTCAGAAATATTTTCAATACAGCTTCATTTTTGCCTGTCGATGACCTGACTGACCAGGAACTTAAGGATTTTTTTGGGAGCGAGATAAGGCATCCTGAAACGGATGCCGGGCGGTTGCTTTCATTTTTCTGCAAAGACCACAACCATGTCATGCTCAGACTTAAGGAAACGCTGGCCGACAGGCCCCACGGTCACATAATGCAGGCGGAAGCAGGGTATGTGCCTGATGAGAATATCGTATCCACTACTTCTTTTGCATACGGGGTCTTCAACTCGCATCTCAGCCAGGGGAATACCAACTTCAACGTGCTGCTTTCGATATGTTCCAGCCAGTTCAACCTTTCTCCGGAAACAGGTCAGCGGATCTTTGTAACTGCTGGTGACCGGCAGTACCTGCTTGGAGTGCCGTCTGCCTTTGAGATGGGATTGAATCACTGCCGCTGGATATACAAATATGGGGACCAGATATTTCAGGTAAGGACCTGGACATCAAAGAAGGCTCCGCAGGTCAACACTGACTTCAGGGTGATAAGCGGCGACAAGGTAAAGCTGCTGATCACACATCAGTTTGATGACCTCAACGGATGGAGCGTTATCCCTGCCGGTAAGGCCGGTGAGTTTGTCGCCAAACCCGCACCTGAAAGCATGATAGCGGGAAAGTTTCCGCATGCGCAGTTCAGAATGAAGATCAACAGTTCTGACAGCGGATTCAAAGCATGCGGAGATGAGGCGCTCTATCCTGATGCACGGAGCCGCGGAACCAGTTTATTTGTCCTTGACGTAAACGAAACAGCAGATTTCTGCATGAGCTTTCTGGGTGAAGTATCTGCTTCGGCCGATTTTGTAGTAATTGAAAATGCTGATAATCAGTTTCTTTCCGAGTGCCATGATGCACAGGTTGTATGGCAGAACCTCGGTATGAATTTATCACTGCAAGGAGAGCAAAACGATGTTGCAGCTTTCCGGGAGATCCTCCCGTGGTATGGCATGAACGCTCTCATACATTACCTGACCCCCTATGGTCTGGAGCAGTTCAGCGGAGCAGCGTGGGGCACGCGCGATGTTGCTCAGGGTCCGTTTGACCTGTTGCTCTGCATGGGGAAGTATGAGGAAGCGAAGCAGGTTTTGACCATAATCTTTTCCAATCAGAATCCTGACGGCGGATGGCCCCAGTGGTGGATGTTCGACAGCTACTCAGACATCAGGGCAGGAAGCGCCCACGGTGATGTGGTTTACTGGTGTATTATCGCCCTGAGCAAGTATATCTCGATCACCGGTAATCTGTCGATCCTTGATGAGATCCTGCCATTCTATCAGGAAAAGGATCCGGGTAATGCTGAAAGACAGCCTCTAAGCGAACATGTCGACAGGCTGATAAAAATGATTGTTGATTCATTCATTCCGGGCACAGCGCTGGTGCCGTTTGGCGGAGGCGACTGGAACAACTCATTACAACCGGTCAGTAAGGAGCTGGCACAAAGAATGATCTCAAGCTGGACGGTGGAGATGAATTACCAGGCGTTCAGGCAGTACCGGAAAGTTTATGAACGGGCGGGTGATACCAAAAAAGCTGCTGAGCTGAAAGCTATCTGCAACAGGATCAGGGTCGATTTTAACCGGCACCTGATGAAGGACGGTATCGTGGCAGGGTATGGCCTTGTTGAAAAGGATGACACTGTAAGCCTGCTGCTCCATCCGCGCGACAACAGAACCGGCATACACTACAGCATCCTGCCGATGAACAGGGGGATACTCAGTGGAATTTTTTCAAAAGCACAGGCAAGGGAACACCAGGATCTCATTGAAAAATTTCTGAAAGGACCGGATGGTGCGAGGCTCATGGACCGTCCGCTTAAATACAGGGGCGGCATCCAGACATTTTTTCAGAGGGCTGAGAGCAGTACCTTCTTTGGACGTGAGATAGGCCTGATGTACGTGCATGAACATATTCGCTATGCCGAAGCACTGGCATGTACGGGTAAAGCCGATGCCTTCATGAAAGCCCTGCGCCAGGCCATCCCGGTCGGCTACAGGGATGTTGTGCCCTGCGGTGATATACGGCAGTCAAACTGCTATTACAGCAGCTCCGATGTCGCCTTCAGGAACAGGTACGAGGCTGATGACCTGTACGAGGAAATTATGACCGGAAGGATAACACTCAGGGGAGGATGGAGGGTTTATTCAAGCGGCCCGGGGATATTTATAGGCATAATTGTGACACGGTTGCTCGGATTAAGGCTTGAATACGGGAATGTGATAATCGATCCGGTAATGCCGCATTCACTCGATGGCTTTTCAGCATCGCTGGACATAATGGGCGGAACAGTAACGTTCCACTATGCAGTAAAGGATGACTGCTTTTCACCTAAGTCGGTCCTAATCAATGGCACAGCGGTCAGGTTCACCCATGAAGAAAATAAATACCGCAAGGGAGGAGCAGTCATTCCGGCTTATAAGTTTGCATCACTGCTCAATCCGCATGAAAATATTGTCGATGTCCGGCTGTAAGGACAAAGATTCAGACTTATAATAAACATTAAAATTATTTCAGATGAGGTACTTACAAATATTTTCCTTCCTGATCCCTCTCATTTGCATTTCTGCCTCATCATGCAATACCAATACAGGCAATTCAGGGGGGGTGACCGATGACATTCCGGTTGCGGGCATTGTAAAGGATATTCCTGATTCGACCCTGCTTGAAATCGTGCAACGCCAGACTTTCCGTTATTTCTGGCACAATGCCCATCCTGTCAGCGGCCTTGCCAGGGAGAGAAGCGATACAGTCCTTGCAGAGCATTACTGGGATTATATCAACGAAGCATGGGGTGAACCCAATTTCAGCAAGACAGCGTTCGGTCCGGATGCATGCGCTATCGGGGGAACGGGTTTTGGAATAATGAGTACAATCGTGGCGGTGGAAAGAGGCTGGATCAGCAGGGATACAGCTGTATGGCGTCTTGTGCAAATAGCCGATTTCCTTGCCAATGCTGACTGCTTTCATGGTATTTATCCGCATTTCATGGACGGGAGAACGGGTAAGACAATAAAATTTGACAGGCTGGATGACGGTGCCGACATCGTTGAGACTTCTTACCTCCTGATGGGCTTCCTGTGTGCCCGTGAATATTTCAATGCCGATGTACCGGTCGAAACTTACCTGCGTAACAGAATTACCCGGATGTGGAATACAGCCAACTGGAACTGGCATACAAACAATGAAAAGAAACTGTACTGGCACTGGAGCCCGAACAACGGTTTTGACATGAACTTCCCGGTCCGGGGATGGAACGAGTGCCTGATCACGTATATAATGGCCGCTGCCTCACCCTATCATGCAATCACAAAGGATGTGTATGACGACGGATGGGCCGGGAGCCTGGGCTTTAAAAACGGAAAATCATATTACGGCATCACCCTTCCCCTGGGCAACTATGAAGGGGGAGGACCGTTGTTTTTCGAACATTATACGTTTCTCGGGATTGACCCCAACGGACTTGTGGATGCGACGGGCATTGATTATTTTGAGCAGGCGCGCAACCACACCCTTATCAACAGGGCGTATTGCATAGACAATCCAAAGGATTACAAAGGTTATGGCGAAAACTGCTGGGGCCTGACCGCCGGCGACAGCTATAAGGGATATGTTGCCCATTGTCCGCAGGACGATTTTGGTGTCATACAGCCTACGGCGGCGCTCTCATCTTTCCCGTACACACCGGAGTATTCCATGCAGGCGTTAAAGCATTTTTATTACGATCTGGGAGATAAGATCTGGAGTGAATATGGTTTCGTTGACGGTTTCAGCGAAACCCGTGGCTGGTATGCCACCAGCCACCTTGCGATTGATCAGGGACCAATTATAGTAATGATTGAGAATTATCGCAGCGGCCTGCTATGGACACTGTTTATGCAGATTCCCGATGTGCAAAACGGACTGAAGAAACTTGGATTTAGCAGCCCATGGATGAAATAAACTAATCTCACGATAAATGAAAAGACGAAATTTCATTACACAGACAACATTAACCGGGGTGGGACTGACCGTACTGCCGTCTCATCTTATGGGCGGAGCCGGCATAACAGCTCCGAGTGATAAAATCAATGTGGCATTGGTTGGCGCCGGAACACAGGGATTAAAACAATTAACCGACTGGTTAAAATATGATCAGTTGCAGTTCATTTCAGTATGTGATCCAAACCGCGAAAGTTCTGATTACCCTCAGTGGGGAACTTCGAAGGGCGAAAAGCACGGTGCACTTGGTGGCAGGGAGGTTGGACGAAAACAGATAAACGACTTCTACGCTGCCCGCAACAAGGTAAGTTCCTATGACGGCTGCACAGCTTATGCTGATTTCAGGGAAATGCTTGAAAAGGAAAAGGGTCTGGATGCGATTTTTATTATGACACCCGACCATCTGCATGCGACAATTGCCATGGCGGGAATGAAAAAGAAACTGGCTGTTGCGACACATAAACCCATCGGCAACTTCATGTACGAGACCCGCCTCGCCTGTAATACTGCAAGGAGTACCGGAACCCCGACACACTGTTTTGCATTCCAGGATCATGATGAGTATTATACGATCAAGGCCTGGATTGACAGCGGGGTGATCGGCAACGTGAAGGAGCTGCACCGGTGGACCAACAGGCCCATGTGGCCGCAGGGCTCGCCATACCTGCCGGAAACAGCGCCAGTTCCTGACGGATTTGACTGGCAGCTGTGGCTGGGTCCTTCCACCGACCGGCCGTATTCACCGGGGTACACCCATACGGTCTTCAGAGCCTGGTATGAATTCGGTGCTGGTTGCCTGGCCGACATGGGGTATTACGGGTTCTGGAAAGACTGGAGAATGCTTGACCTGGGAATGCCTGTGACAGCAGAGGGCGCTTCGAGCTTTACCTGTGAGGTAAGGGATTTCAGGAGCCTGTGGGTGAAGAACGAACTGAGCTATCCGCATGCCGCAACACTTTACTGGGAAATTCCCGTTAACGGAAAGGGCAGGATGATGGATGTGTTCTGGTATGAAGGCGGTATCAAGCCGAGGACGCCGGCAGCCCTGGTAAAGAAAGGGATCAAAATGCCGGAAGACGGGGTAATGTTCGTAGGTGAACAGGGTACAATACTCACTGATTACGGATATGATAATCCTGTTTTGCTCGGTGTCGGGAACGAAGATTCCTTTAAAGCTTCGGTCAAGATACCTTCGTATAAAACACTCGATCAGACTGATGAAATGATAGAAGCGTTCAGGGGGGGCAAACCGTCGAGAGGAAACTTTGAAAGTGTGCAGACGGTTGCTGAGGCAATATGCCTTGGAAACCTGGCTATCCGCATGGATGATCGTCTTGAGTGGGATAACGTGAATATGAAAGCAACAAACCTGCCCGCTGCAAATCAATATGTGTCACGGATTTACCGTGCCGGATGGGAACTGTAATTAAAATTTAAACAGACTTAAAATATTTGAAAACATGAAGAAGACAAAACTGATTTTTTCGCTAATGCTGTTAGCCGGCTTTGCTGCAATATGTGCAGGCCAGGATAAGAGCATCTATGAACAGCAGGGATTTACAAGGATATTTAACGGCAAGGATCTGACCGGCTGGGTGGCACCGGCAGGAGATAACGGCCATTGGTCGGTTATTGACGGTGTCATTGACTACGATGCAAGGTCAGAGGCCAGCGGAGATAAAAACCTGTGGACTGAAAAGGAGTACAAGGATTTTTGCCTGCACATCGAGTGGCGTTTTAAGGGCTACGGCGATCACCTGTTCCCGCTTCCGACCATACTGCCTGACGGCGAATACTGGCGTGACGAAAACGGGAAGATTATTGAACCTCCCGGACCAAATTCCGACTCCGGAATTCTGCTCAAGGAATCAGGCCAGGTCAACCTGTGGTGCTGGTCGGTCGGATCAGGTGAATTATGGTCAGTCAGGACAGATGAGAAGATGCCTCCTGAAGCACGTGCGGGAGCAGTGCCCAAAGAAAATGCAGACAAACCCGTCGGGCACTGGAATGCATTTGACATAACCCTGAAAGGAGACAGGATTACTGTGATCAACAACGGGATAACGGTGATTGACAACGCCTGGTACCCGGGTATGGCCGAACGCGGTCGCCTGGGACTGCAACATCATGGCGGCATCAATCCTGAAACCGGTAAACTCCAGGGCGCTTCAAGCCTGGTGCAGTTCAGGAATATCTGGATAAAGGAGCTTTAGTTACAAATAATAATTAATATCGAATCCATGAAGTTCAGGGTGCCGTATCTGATTTTTTTGATTTTTGTTTCTGCGGAAGTCATGCTGGCACAGGATCTGCAGCAAAAAACATATTGCAATCCTGTCAATATTGACTATGGCTATACACCTATTCCGAATTTTTGTGAGTGGGGAAAACACCGTGCCACAGCCGACCCGGTAATTGTCAACTACGAAGGCGACTACTTCCTGTTTTCAACCAATCAGTGGGGATACTGGTGGAGCAATGACATGATCAGATGGAAATTCATACCCAGGTTGTTTTTGCGTCCCTGGAATGAGGGTTACGATGAACTTTGCGCCCCGGCTGTCGGCATTATCGGAGACACTATGCTGGTGTTCGGATCCACCTATACAAGTGATTTTACAATCTGGATGAGCACCAATCCGAAAACCGATGACTGGAAACCGCTTGTGGATTCCTTTGCAATAGGAGGGTGGGACCCCGCTTTCTTTACCGATGACGACGGCCGGTTTTACATGTACAATGGCAGCAGTAACCAGTATCCTGTCTATGGGGTCGAGCTGAACAGGAAAACAATGGAGCCGCTGACAACACGAAAGGAGATGTATATCCTCGAACCCTGGCGCTATGGGTGGCAGCGTTTCGGAGAGCACATGGACAATACCTTCCTGGATCCTTTTATCGAAGGAGCCTGGATGACTAAGCACAACGGAAAATATTATCTCCAGTACGGTGCCCCGGGGACGGAGTTCAGCGGATATGCCGACGGCGTTGTGGTTGGAGACAGTCCGCTAGGTGTATTCACGCCCCAGTCGATGCCATTCAGTTTTAAGCCAGGCGGTTTTGCAAACGGTGCCGGACACGGTGCAACTTTTCAGGATAAATGGAACAATTACTGGCACGTGTCAACAATCGGCATATGTGTCAAAAACAATTTTGAAAGACGGATAGGCATCTGGCCTGCCGGATTCGATGAGGATGATGTGATGTACTGTAATACTGCCTTCGGCGATTACCCGACATACCTTCCTGAGGGGAAGGAAGACCATCTGAAAAGCCGTTTTACAGGATGGATGCTGCTCAATTATCAGAAACCCGTTACAGTGTCATCGACACTGGGTAACTTTTCAGCCAACCTCGCGGTGGATGAGGATATCAGAACTTACTGGTGTGCAGAGACATCGGATGCAAACGAGTGGTTACAGTCTGACCTGGGAGCCCTTTCCACGGTATATGCAATCCAGGTCAATTATGCTGATCAGGATGCTGAGTTTCTGGGCAAATCATCCGGGGTTTATCACCAGTATAAGATTTTAAGTTCCGCTGACGGCAAAAAATGGAATCTGCTGGTTGATAAAAGCCAGAACAAAACGGATGTCCCGCATGACTATATTGAGCTTGCCAACCCTGTTAAGGCACGTTATATCAAGCTGGTTAACCTTCATATGCCGACAGGCAGATTTGCCGTCAGCGGATTTCGTGTATTCGGAAGCGGAGCAGGCGAAAAGCCTGAACCTGTGAAGGAATTGATTGTGCTTCGTACAAGGAAGGATAAGCGCAGCGCCTGGCTTCGCTGGAGCCCCGTTGACAACGCCTATGCATATAATATCTACATGGGAACAGAGCCGGATAAACTGTATAATTGTATTATGGTCTACAGTGCAAATGAGTACTGGCTCAAAACCATGGACAATGAAAAAACCTATTACTTTTCGATTGAAGCGATAAACGAAAACGGGGTAAGCGCTTCCAGCGGAATAATAAAATCAGAATAAGATAAGGGTAAAAGAAATAATCATGAACAGACAAAAGTACATTTTCATTATTTCCTTATTGATCTGCTCTGGCAGCGTATTTGCCCAGGATGCTGAATTTCCGTTTGCAGCTGAGATCAGGCAGTTCAGGGAAAATGACAGGATAAATCCGCCGCCACGGCACGGCATTTTATTCATCGGCAGTTCCTCTTTCAGGATGTGGAACGACTTGCAGTCCTGGTTCCCGGACTTGCCTGTTGTCAACCGTGGCTTCGGAGGGTCAACGCTGGTTGACCAGATCCGGTATGCTGATGATATTATTTTTCCGTATTTCCCGAAGCAGATTGTGATTTACTGCGGTGAGAACGATCTGGCTTCAGGTGATATAGTCAGTCCGGAAATCGTTACAAACAGGTTTATAAGCCTGTTCGAACTGATCAGGGGAAAAATGCCTGACGTGAGGATAACTTATGTCTCCATGAAACCGAGCCCAAGCCGGTGGTCCCTGGCAGAGAAGGCAATTAAAGCCAACCTGGGTATCCAGAAATTTCTGGAATCACGGACAAATACTTCTTTTGTCAATGTCTGGGACAAAATGCTGACTGAAAATCAGCTCCCTGATTCTTCTCTTTTCCTTCAGGATATGCTTCATATGAATGAAGAAGGCTACCGGATATGGCAAAAGGCAATTTATCCTGAACTGATCGGCGATTCTGATATGGCAATTTTTGTCGGTGACCTGATGAAAAAGATGACACTGGAAGAAAAGATAGGGCAGCTTAACCTTTGTACCGGAGGAGGTTTCTTTACAGGACCGGCGGTGCTGCAGGATAACCAGGGATTGATCCGGCAGGGCAGAGTGGGAGCGATTCTCAATACTTTCGGAGTCGATGATGTGACAGCCCTGCAAAAAATGGCAGTGGAAGAATCACGCCTGGGAATTCCGCTGATATTCGGGCTTGATGTGGTCCATGGCTTCAGAACCATATTTCCTGTACCTCTTGCACAGGCCTGCTCATGGGATATGGAAGCAATAGAAAAGTCAGAGCAGATAGCTGCATCCGAAGCTACGGCAATGGGTATCAACTGGGCCTATGCACCCATGGTAGATATCGCACGTGACCCCAGGTGGGGAAGAGTGATGGAGGGTGCCGGTGAAGATACTTACCTGGGTAGCATGATTGCAGCCGCACGGGTAAGAGGTTTTCAGGGCACAGATCTTGGGGATGAGAGAACCCTAATGGCCTGTGTCAAGCATTTCGCAGCCTACGGAGCGCCACAGGCAGGACGAGACTATCATACAGTCGACATGTCTGACAGATCACTTCGCGAATGGTATCTTCCGCCATACAGGGCTGCGGTTGAAGCGGGTGCCGGCTCGGTCATGACCTCTTTCAACGAGATTGCCGGAGTACCGTCATCATCCAGTAAATGGCTGCTGACAGACCTCTTAAGGAACGACTGGGGCTTTGACGGATTTGTGGTATCAGACTGGACATCAATACCCGAACTGATCCCTCACGGTGTTGCAGCTGATTCCGCAGACGCAGCCAGGCTGGCAATAATTGCCGGCCTGGACCTCGATATGGCAGGCAGTATGTACCTGAATTACCTTAAAGACCTTGTCTCTTCAGGCAAAGTTTCGGAAGAAACAATTGACAGTTCCGTGAGACGGATACTTGAAGCCAAATACAAGCTCGGACTGTTCGAAGATCCTTTCAGATATTGTAACAAGGAGCGCGAGGCAAATGAAATAATGACAGCCGAAAACCAGGCCTTTGCCAGGAAATTCGCTGCCAGATCAATGGTACTGCTCAAAAATGATAACAACACCCTGCCTGTCAGTAAAAAGATCAGGACCATTGCTGTCATCGGACCGCTGGGAGACTCCAGGGAAAATACCCTGGGAGGCTGGGGAGCTGCCGGTCAGTATGACAGTTGTATCACCCTTCTTGCAGGCATAAAGGCAAAAGCCGGGGATAACATGAAGGTTCTGTTTGAAAAGGGATGCGAGATCACCGGCACGAAAACGGATGGCTTCGACAGGGCCCTGGCAGCGGCACGCAAGGCTGACTTTGTGATACTGGCCCTCGGTGAGAGCCAGGATATGAGCGGTGAAGCCTCATGCAGGACAGACATATCATTGCCCGGAGTACAGATGGAGCTGGCACGCAGGATTATCTCCCTGAAAAAACCTGTCGCAGTGGTTCTTTATAACGGCCGGCCCATGACAATTACCTTGCTTGACGAAACAGCCCCGGCAATACTTGAAGCATGGTTTGGCGGTACTCAGTCCGGCAATGCAGTGGCTGACATTCTTTTTGGCGATGTCAATCCTTCAGGCAAACTGACGATGACATTCCCGAGATCAGTCGGACAGATACCGATATTCTATAATTACAAGAACACAGGCCGGCCTTTTGATCCGCGCCTGCCGGAGGATTATTTCAAGTCAAGGTACCAGGACAGCCCCAATACCCCTCTGTATCCGTTTGGATTTGGCCTCAGTTACACCACTTTCAGGTATTCACCCGTATCACTCAACAAGACTGCCTTTGAAAAGGGAGATAAGATAGAAGCAACGGTTGAGATTACAAACACCGGCAATTATGACGGCGACGAGATAGTTCAGCTTTATGTCCGTGACAGGGTGGGAAACGTCACCAGGCCGGTAAAGGAGCTGAAGGCCTTCAGGAGGGTCAGCATTAAAAAGGGCGAGACCGTCAGGGTACTGTTTACCCTGCCTCTCAGCGACCTCTCCTACTACCATGAGGATATGAGTTATGACTACGACGGCGGCGAGTTTGAACTGTACATAGGACCTGATTCGGATGTAAAGGATTTTGTCCTGTTTACTGTCAGCAAGCCCTGAGCCCGCAGCCGGCGTTATAAAAATAATTTTTGATATATTTACTGCCACAGTTGTAGTGTGACGTAACGTTCCGTTTTTATGGCAGTAAAGACAGGGGGAAGAAACAACAGGTTATCTTTTTTGCTTCTTTGTTTATCCGGTATATCATCTGTGATGCCCGGCCAGAATTACTGGCAGGAGGATGAGGTCAGGCTCCTCCTGACAGGCAATGTACCTGTCATAAGTCAGAACTGGGAAATAGATCAGGACCCTGTAAGCAGGTACATTTATTTTGCCAACTCCACCGGACTTGTTGAGTATAACGGCATCAGTGCCAGGACTTTCACAATGCCTTACAGGCAGGGTGTAAGATCGGTCTATGTCAATGATGACGGAATGATATTCACCGGTTCCTATGAGGACTTTGGGATCTGGGAAGAGGATACCCCCGGAGAGCTGGTTTACAGGTCACTGGCACAGGATACGGAAGTCACAAAGAATGATGAGATCTGGAATATTTTTGAACTGAACCACACTGTTTATTTTCAGTCATTTACTTCTGTATATGCCTATAATTACAGCACCGTTACCACCATCAGATGTCCGTCAAATATGCTGTTCTTCTTCAGGGCAGGAGAGAATCTTATTGCTCAGTCATTATCCGAAGGACTTTACCTGTTTGACGGGTCAGGATTCACTTTTCTGGAAGGAAGTGAGATCTTCGGTAACCTCAAGATACATGCAATCATCGAATTCAATTTTGATGAATATTGGATATGCACTTCCAACAACGGAATCTTCCTGTTCGACCGGCATACCTTTACCCCGCTGAAGAATGAGATATCGGAATACCTGAAAGAGGAGACCTGCAATGCGGGACTGGCGGTGAATGACACGCTGATTGCATTCGGCACGATACTCAAGGGCGTGGTCTTCAGTGATAAGGCAGGCAGGATTATAACGTCATATGACTACTCAAACGGGTTGAAAAACAATACGGTACTTTCTCTCTTTAAAGATGCTGACGACAGGCTCTGGATCGGACTTGATGAGGGCGCTAATTTTATCAATGTATCATCCCCGGTCACCCATTATGAAAATGTAAACGGCAAGCTGGGAACGATCTATGCGGCTATCAGGGACAAGGACCGTCTTTACCTCGGTACCAATCATGGTCTTTTTGCGGCAGACATCAGGAAGAGCAACGGTTATTACGGTTTCACCAGCCTGAGAATTATACCCAACTCACAGGGCCAGGTCTGGAATCTTGATCAGTTTGACGGCCGGATCCTGTGCGGCCACAACGAGGGTACATTCCTTATTGAGGGAGATGCCCTGCGGAAAATATCCGAAATAACCGGAGGCTGGTCGATGAAACGATACGGTGATCTCCTGCTTGAGGGAACATATACCGGAATTGTCTCCTTCATGAAAGATGCGAAAGGCGACTGGACGTTTAAAAACAGGATCAACGGTTACACCGAACCTACAAGGTTCATAGAGGTTGACTACCTCGGTTATGTCTGGGCTGTCCATCCTCTGAAGGGTATCTACCGGCTGGAACTTAACGAGAAAAGTGATTCCATTGTCAATACACTGTATTTCAGCTCAATATCCGATACTGGCAGAACAATGACAATGTCAAATATAAATAACCAGGTTGTGTTTCTCACATCGGACCACATTTTCGCATTCGACTATGACAAAAAGACTTTTTTCCGGTTAGTCTCGCTTGAGCCGGGGTTGGGTGAGTATGTGAGCGCGACCCAGATAATCCATTACCGTAAAAACAGCTACTGGTTTATTCTTGACGACAGAGTTGCGCTTTTCAACATTACAAAGGAACTTGAAGCTGAAAAAGTGCTGGAATTCTTTCATGAATATGCAGACCTTCCGTGGCGTGAGCAACAGATTGTTTCACTTGATTCAAACACCCTGCTGATACCCACCAGGCAGGCTTTCAGCACTTACAGTGTCGACAGGCTTATCAGGCATGAAGATACCTCTACAGTTGTTGTCAACCGTCTCGTTTTCAGCGGTAATGATAACACGACCACACTCTTTCCCCTGATGATGGAAGCTTACCGTATCCCAAGTGCGGAAAACAATCTCACTGCTTATATTGCCAATCCTTCAGGATTTGATATGGGAGGGCGCGAGTATCTCTACCGGATAACCGAGCTTGGTGAATCATGGCACCGTACTTCCACTGACAACTTTTCATTTCTGAATCTCAGATCAGGCCAGTACCACCTCCAGGTCAAAGAAGTATTCAGCAAGAAGGTGACTGAGGTCACATTTGCAATCAGGAAGCCTTTCCTGAAAAGCTGGTGGGCGATTGCTCTGTATATACTGACACTGAGCGTTGCAGCCGTAGCCATTGTCAGAATTTGGAGACTGACACTCGACCGCCACCGCCAGCTTATTGATTATGAGTCCGGCAAGCACAGGCTTGAGAGCGAGCTTGATTACAAGGGTTATGAGCTCATGCTGACCCTGAGGTACCTGATCAGGAAGACTGATACACTGAGAGAGTTGCGTGACAAGCTTGATTCGACGAAGGAAGCTTCGGTCAGACTGCCGGCCAAATTTGTCAGGGAGATGGAGCAGATCATTGACCACGGTCTTGATACCCAGACCGAGGAATGGCAGAACGTCATGAAGAACCTGAAGCTTTCACAGGAGGGCTTTTTCAGGAAGCTTAAGAGCAAGTACCCGACCCTGACGCCTAATGACCTGAGGCTCTGCTCATATCTGCGAATGAATTTCACAACCAAGGAGATAGCCAATCTTACAAATATCTCATCAAGGGCAGTGGAGATTGGCCGTTACAGGTTAAGGAGCAAGCTCAACCTGAAACACGATGTCAATCTAACGGAATTCCTGATACGCGAGGCAGAATCAACCGATTAACGAACCTCCTCAAGCACAAACCCCATCCCCCTTAACGTGCGAAGAGCGAGGCCATGATCAGGGGAGAGATATTTCCTCAGCCGGCTTATGAAAACGTCCATGCTGCGTCCCAGGAAATAATCGTCCTGACCCCATATTTCAGTCAGTATCTGTTCACGGGTCAGTGTTTTATTCCTGTTGATCATGAGATGCCTCAGGAGTTGTGCTTCACGCAGAGTCAGTTTCTCCTTACCGGCAGGGGTGATCAGCTCCAGCGCATTGTATTTCAATGTTGTCCTTGATACGGAAAACTCATCTTCCACGCCGGAATAGACTCTTCGCAGGATGTTGTTTATTCTCAACATGAGCATTTCCGGGTCAAATGGCTTGGTTATATAATCATCGGCCCCCAGCTTCAGGCCGCGTATTATATCTTCCCGAAGACTCTTGGCAGTCAGAAAGATGAATGGAATTCCCGGCTCGGCTTCACGGAGTTTTTCAGCAAGGGTAAAACCGTCCATTTCGGGCATCATCACATCAAGGACACATATATCAGGCTTGTCTGAGTGAAACAACTCCCATGCTTCCTTCCCGTTGCGTGCAAGGATAGCTTCAAACCCGCTCAGGGAGACATACTGTGAGAGGATGTTCCCGAAATCAATGTCGTCTTCAGCAATAAGTATTTTCATGGTGATCCTTTTTATAGTGGCAGTTTTATTCTGAACGTGGAACCCCGTCCCGGCCTGCTTGAGACGGATACATCCCCGCCATGTGCGGCTGCTATGCGCTTCACATAGTAGAGTCCCAGCCCCAGCCCTTTGGTTTTGTGAATATTGCCGTGGGGTACACGGTAAAACTTTTCGAAAATATGATCGGCATGCTCATGCGGTATGCCTATGCCATTGTCTGTAATGCTAAGAAGGAAATCATTGTTGTCGGCCATTGTGGAGACCACTATAACAGGATCCTTGTCGCAGTACTTTACCGCATTTGTCAGAAGATTGTTTACCATGGTGGTAAAATATACGATGTCAACAGACAGCGAGATGCCGGCTGTCTTGTAATCCTCCTGAATCTCAGCGCAGCCCTCGCATGAGGTGAGGAAGGAGGCTACTATCTGGTGCGTCAGTTCATCGGCGCTGACTTTTTGCCTGTCGAGCTCAAATTCAGTTCTTTCAAGCAGGCTCACCTCAAGGATCGTGTTTATAAGCTGATTGAGATTCACGCTCTGCTTGCTTATCATTTTTGCCGTTTCAAGCACTTTTTCAGGATCACTGTTGATCTGTGCCTTTTCAAGCGTCCGTCCAGCCACAGTTATTGTTGACAGCGGAGTCTTGAGTTCGTGGGTCATGTTATTTATAAAGTCACTTTTAAGACCTGAGAGCCTCCTCTCTTCCATCAGGTTGCGCCATGTGAACCAGAAGACCAGGAACACTATAAGGACGCTTAAGGTGATAAGCAGGAAGGAGAAAAACGCTTTTTTGAAAACGAGACTGTCTATTTCGGTCATGTCAATGAGTGACACATATTCAATCACGAAGTTGTTGTGTTCTTCCCTGTAGCTGTCTACCACGATTACAGTCTTTGCGATCTCGTCATCGTGAGGAACGGTGTCAGCAATGATGAACTGCCCTACTGTCTGTTAAGAGGCTGAGGTAAGAGATCCAGATGAATGATTTGTAGTTCGTGCTGTATCCCTTTTTATTAATGTATTCTTTTGTAAATGAAGAAAGGACTTCATTTTCCTGGATTATCGAATAGGTATGTGACAGTACTTCCTTTCTCAGTTTTGCAGTATCGGCTGCATTCTTCAGTTCCGGCAACTTTCCATTTATAACCAGGCCGGTAAACTTGTCTGTGATATCCATTGCCTTTTCAAACCCGTTGACCTTCTTCCCTGCCATCAGCCTGACCGACGCTTCATGTGTCAGTGACTTGTACCGCATGAGCATATTTTCCTTTTCCTGCCGCCATATGCTTATGATCATGAAGACCTGCACAGAAAGAAATGCCAGCAGGGCCATCAGGGGTAATATGATTATCAGATGACGCTTCATCTTTATCACTTTTTGTCAAAATTAATCATTGCTGCGGAACTGTGTAAGGATTAACCATTCATTAACCTCTCATTAACTCACGGTTACAATTGCCGGGTGTAATTTTACAGCATGAAACATTTAAAAGGGACAGTCATGAAAAAAATGGTACAAACAGTTGCAGTTGCTTTAGTGCTTTTAATGATCTCAGCTTCCGTCAAAGCACAGGTGGCAACACCCCCGGCCGATGATAAACTAAAACAGGAACAGCTGGCAAAGCAGAAGGAAGCGGAAGCTCAGAAGCAAAAACAGGAAGAGCTCAATAAGATGAGGGAATATGAGGTTCAGAAGAAGATGCTGGAGGCAGAGCAGGAACTTTCACGGCACGACAGGGGGCCTGAATACGAACAGGCATTGCATGATTATGATGCAATCCGAAAGAGGGCAGAGGAGATGTCAAGGGATTATCATGTGGACATGATGAAGGATATGCCTCCTTTTGTCATCGCTGATGACAGGATGTTTAAGTATGCCATACCGTACAATGAAGATTACTATATATTCAATGAGATGGGCCCTACGGGCAAACCGGGCTCCTCATGGAATTATACCCGCCAGGTGCTTGAAGCCACGTTCACAAATGAGTTCTCGATGGATGCAGGTGGTGACGGCGGCAATGTCAACCTCTCGGTTTCAGGGAACTGCGCGGAAGGATCAATAACAGTTGCCATCATCACGCCTGACGGCAAGCAGCTGTCGGAAGTGCTGATTGATGAAAACGGCAGCCTCAACTGGCGGAAGAGCCTTGAGGAAAACGAGGAGAGCAAGTGGAAGAACGGTAAATGGATTTTCAAGATCAAGGCAAAAAATGCAACTGGTAATTTCCGTATATCAATGAATTCAAATTAATTCGGTTTTTCGGTTTTCTGTTTCCGTTGGTTTAATTTCCCGATTACAAATCGTGTAATCCAAATGGCAGAGACAGGTCTCAGACCTGTCTCTGCGTGTTTATACAGAATGCCGGTAATTATTATTTGTGTTTTTTGCCCTCATTTGCCATTATGTTACATTTGCATAACCAACACCCGGTTATGAAAAGGATGATGTTATGGTTTATACCCCTTGTATCTTTCATGGTCTCCTGCGGCTCACAGTCAGCTAAGGACGGCGGGAGGGTGATAACTGTCAGCATACCTCCTTTTGCATATTTTGTCGAGGCTGTTGCAGGCGATGACTTTAAGGTAAACATAATGCTGCCGCCGGGCGCTGATCATCATATCTGGGAGCCCCTGCCCGCCCAGATAAATGCCCTTGCGGGATCAGAAGCATTTATTATCAACGGGCAGCTTGGCTTCGAACAGGCCTGGATGGGGCGTTTCAGGGAGATCAACCCGGAAATGAGGATACTTGACCTTTCGGACAACATCGATCTGATTGAGACGAACGAAGCAGAGGTGGAAGATGATCCTGGCAGCCATGAGGGTCACCTGCACGGGGGACCTGATCCACATTACTGGATGTCGCCTGTTTCAGCTTATGTAATTGCTGAAGATGTGACAAAGTTCCTGACGGAGCTTAATCCGTCGTCAGCTCAGAAATACGAGGCCGGACTGAAGGCGCTTCAGAAAAAGATAGCAGGGGTCGATTCTGCTCTCAGGGAAGAGCTGTCAGTGGCCCCTTCAACCACTTTCCTTATCTATCACCCGGCCCTTGAGTACATGTCGCGTGATTACGGCCTTGAACAGATCTCATTTGAGAATGAAGGTAAAAGTCCCTCGCCGGCACGGATGAAAGAGCTCATTGACGTTGCCAGGGACAGGGGAATTGGCATAATTTTCATCCAGGCAGAATACGATCTCAGGAACGCTGAGTCGCTTGCCGGAGAGACAGGTGCCCGGCTGATTGTAATCAACCCGATGAACAGAGAGTGGCCGGAGGCTGTTTTAGAGGTAGGTAAGGGCTTGGAGCAAGGGGCAAGGGGCAGGGAGCAGGAAGTTAAACCAGATGGAAACCAGCTAATAAAGAATTAAAAAATAAGATCGATATTAAACACCCCCCTCAACTTCTCAACTTCTCAACAAATAAAAACTCTTAGACCTCAGACAAAGAAATGCCGGCACTATTCAACATAGAATCCCTGACCGCAGGATATGAAAACAAGATCGTCCTGAAGGATATCTCGATGACAGTCGATGAAAATGATTTCATCGGTATCATTGGCCCGAACGGCGGAGGCAAGACTACCCTGCTCAAGGTTATACTCGGCCTGTTGAAACCGTTCTCCGGCGGAGTCGATTATTCTCCGGGCAGTCTGAGGTTTAACCAGATAGGGTACATGCCGCAGGTGGCACAGGGCGACACCCTATTTCCTGTGACAGTTGAAGATGTTGTGCTCTCGGGACTGATGCTGAACAAGGGCGCCACAGGCCGGATGGGGCGCGAAGAAAAGAAAAGGGCCGCAGAGGTCATGGATGAACTGGGGCTCTCACCCCTGGCCCATCAGGCACTAAATGAGCTGTCAGGCGGGCAGCTTCAGCGCGTTTACCTTGCAAGAGCCCTGACAGGCTCACCCCGGCTTCTCCTTCTTGATGAACCTGCCACATTCGTTGATAATTCCTTCGAAGCCGACTTCTATGACAAACTGAGGGCGCTGAACAGCCGGATGGCAATTATGATGGTGTCTCATGATGTCGGTACAATATCCGCCTGGGTCAAATCATTTGCATGTGTCAACGGGACTCTGTATTATCATCCGCACAGCAAAATCACGGATGAAGATCTCAGGATGTACGGATGCCCCATACAGCTTGTAACCCACGGCAATGTTCCTCATGTCGTACTGCATAAACACGAATGATGGATAATATTTTTGAATATTCGTTTGTGATAAAGTCGTTGCTCGGTGCACTGTTCGCCAGCATCACAGCCGGACTGGCAGGTACCTACATTGTGTCACGCAGGCTGGTCTTCCTCAGCGGCGGAATAACGCATTCATCCTTCGGCGGTATTGGCCTGGGCTATTATCTTGGGATCAATCCCGTCCTCGGCGCTGCCTTCTTCGGAGTGGGATCCGCCCTCGGTATGGAATACCTGTCGGCAAAGGGCAAGATGCGTGAGGACAGTGCCATTGGCATATTGTGGGCACTTGGAATGGCCATAGGTATCATATTCATCTACCTTACGCCGGGGTATGCACCAAACCTGATGAGCTACCTGTTCGGCAGCATACTTACGGTCACCAGGGGAGACCTGATCGCACTGGGCATTATATCTGCGGTCATGATTATCTATACAGCATTGTTTTACAGGACCCTGCTGTATATTTCATTTGATGAGAACTATGCGCGTACATTCACGCCGCATGTCGATCTTTTCAAATATATTTCAGTAGGCCTGACAGGCCTCGCAATAGTGCTAAACATAAGAATGGCAGGTGTGATTATGATTATAGCCCTGCTCACCATTCCGGCCAACATAATAATGCTCTTCACAAGGAGGTATCTGCGCATCGTGGTTTTCTCCTCACTGGTCAGCTTCATAAGCATCAGTGCAGGGTTTGCCGTTTCATGGTTCACAAACCTGCCTACAGGCGCTACAATAGTGGCTGTCCTTGTCGTATTCTGGCTGATTGCAAGGGGCATAAGGATTTTGAAAACCAGCAACAGAATTGAAAAAATTAAAAGCATCAACCAATGAACGAATATGATCTGATAATTATCGGCAGCGGTCCCGGAGGGTACGTTGCAGCCATCAGGGCGTCACAGCTGGGTATGAAGGTCGCAGTAATAGAGAAGGCTGAAACGGGTGGCGTATGTCTTAACTGGGGATGCATACCCACCAAGGCACTGCTTAAAAGTGCACAGGTGCTCGATTACATGCGTCATGCTGCTGACTATGGAATTATTGCCGGAGAAACTCCCGTTCCGGACTTCGGTGCGGTCATTGCCCGCAGCAGGGGCGTGGCAGATGCAATGAGCAAGGGAGTACAGTATCTCTTTAAGAAATACAATATACCAGTAATAAACGGTTTTGGCCGGCTGAAAAGCAGCAATACCGTTGAGGTGGAAACACCGGATGGAGGCACACAGACCTTCAGCGCGAAGCATATTATAATAGCTACTGGTGCGCGGTCGAAAGAGCTCCCCAATTTGAAACAGGACGGTAAGAAGATCATCGGATACCGTGAAGCCATGAACCTGCCTGTGCTGCCTGCGTCTATGGTGGTTGTCGGATCCGGCGCCATAGGAAGTGAATTTGCAGGCTTCTACCGGTCTATGGGCACCGAGGTCACACTAGTTGAGTTCATGCCAAGGCTCCTTCCCCTGGAGGATGAGGAGGTGTCACGCACACTGGAGCGCGCCTTCAGGAAGATGAAGATGAAGACGATGACCGGGTCCTCTGTCGAGAAGGTCGATACATCAGGAGAAAAATGTATTGTAACTATTAAAACCCCTAAAGGTGAAGAAGTTACAGAGGTTGACACAGTGCTGTCAGCGGTGGGTATCGCAGCCAACATCGAAGGCATAGGGCTTGAAGAGTGCGGGGTGAAGACTGAACGCGGCAAGATAACAGTTGATGAATTTTACCGTACTTCGGTCGGAGGCATATATGCAATCGGTGATGTTGTACCGGGGCCTGCACTGGCCCATGTGGCATCGGCCGAAGCCATCGTCTGCGTCGAGAAGATAGCGGGGCTTGACCCTGAGCCCGTCGATTACGGAAACATACCGGGATGTACATATACCACCCCCGAAGTGGCATCCTGCGGGATGACTGAAGAGGCAGCCCGGGCAGCCGGCATTGAGACAAAAACAGGCAAATTCATGTTCATGGCCTCAGGAAAGGCATCTGCCGCAGGAGCACGCGAAGGGTTCGTCAAGCTTGTCTTTAACGCTTCTGACTACAAACTGATAGGAGGGCATATGATCGGCATGAATGTCACAGAAATGATCTCTTCAGTGGTTGTCGCGCGAAGGATGGGAGCCACAGCCCATGACCTTGTGCGAAGCATACACCCTCACCCCACAATGTCAGAAGCGATCATGGAAGCTGCCGCTGACGCCCTCGGGGAAGCGATACACGGTTAATAATAAGTGTATTTTTTACTTTTAACGCAACCTTTCCTCTCTTTTTATCATCACTATATTGACAGGCTCAGATATTATTTCTTATCTTTATAACTCGAGTTAGTATCGGGTTTGCATAAGGAGAAAGACATAATTGACGGCTGTCTGTCAGGCAGCAGACGTGATCAGGAACTGCTTTACCGCAGGTACTCTCCCAGGCTCTATGCTGTATGCCTGCAGTATGCAGGTAATACGGAAGAAGCCAGGGATGTCCTGCAGGAAGGCTTTATAAAGATTTTTGAAAACCTGTCATGTTACAGCCACGAAGGTTCTTTTGAGGGATGGATGCGAAAGATAATTGTCAATACCGCGCTGGAGAAATACCGTAACAGGTATTATCTGTCGAGGGTTGACGATATCGATGAGGCGGCTGAACCTCTGGCCGGGCCTGACACAAATGACTTTGCCGGGCTTGAGGCTAATGATCTGCTGAATATGATCATGGAACTGCCGCCGAAGTACAGGATGGTTTTTAACCTCTATGCAATTGAAGGCTATTCACACAAGGAGATAGGGACGATGCTGAATATCACCGAAGGTACAAGCAAATCGAACCTCTCAAGGGCAAGGGATATTCTTCAGAAGAAAGTAACGATACTGACAGGTGTCACCAGGAGAATGGTAAATGTTTGAAAAGGAGCCAAATATTGACATTGTATTCCGCAACGGACTGAAGAATATGGAGGTCCTGCCGCCGGCTGATGTCTGGGAAAATATCCCTCCCATGCCGGTCAGGATTAATGGATACAGGTTTGCCATGCGTATAGCCGCCGGTATCGCTGTGCTTGTTGCATTAACTCTCCTTGCTTCATCATATTTCCGCACCAACAACGGTTCAGCCGACGTTACTGAACTGGCAATGGCAACAGAAGGCCTTCTCCCGGAAAGTGTGCTTCCCGCCAGGGTGTACACTCCCGCAGGTGCTGAACCCAGCCCTGCTTCCCGCAACATTGCTGAACCGGTTCCGGCAGTCAGGGAGAACGAAACTGTTTTTGCCGGTACGGCTGAAATCCCGGTTGCACCGGCTATTATATCGGACTTCAGGCAGCCACAGGAGAGCGTTAAGGATAACAATGCGCTACCCGTCTCTTCAGATGAGATCACTTTAATTGTTTCGCCGGCATTGACCAGCCGCAATGACATCCCGTCCCAGGCGGTTGGATCAGCCAGTACTGCGCCCTCCGGCCTGCGGTTTGAGATCGGTGCATCGGTGTCGCCGACAATGGGCTTCTCCGCAGCAAACAGTAATACGAGGCTGGCGGAGCTGATCGGAAGCGAGCAGACAAGACCAACTTACTCAACAGGCCTGACGTTCGGTTATAAGATATCTCCCCGCCTGACGATCCAGTCTGGTATCGGACTTTCTTCAGTGGGGCAGACTATATCTGATGTTGACGTGTTCGCAGGCCTTTCGGACTTTTATACTGTCAAAGGCGCTTATCTCTACAGTGTGGAGACTGCCTCGGGTACAATACTTGCAGGGAACACGGATCTTTATTTAACAGACAATGCGGACAGGGTCAGCACAACGATACCGGGTAATATGGCTGACCCTTCGAAATACGACCTCACACAGGTAAGCAATAATATTCACCAGGTGTTCCGCTACCTGGAACTTCCGCTGATCATCAGGTATAAAGTCATTGACCAGAAGGTAGGCCTTAATTTCTCGGGAGGTATGTCTTATGGGTACCTGGTAGAAAACTTTGCTTATGCCAATGACGGTGCAAACATGATACCTGTGGGCCACACAGAAGGGGTGAATATGCACAGCATCAGCAGCCAGCTGGGCCTCGGCATGGAGTACAATATCTCCACTAATATCTCATTCAACCTCGAGCCTGTATTCAAATATTATGTAACACCGATCAGCAATCTGTCAGGAACACTTTACAAACCTTACTCCGTCGGTTTCTTTTCAGGGCTGTTTTTCAAATTCTGAAAAGCTTGTTTTCACTCTTTGTTTTACTTCCCCAAGCGCAATATTTTCATTAGTTTTGCAGTTTCTTAAAAAACTGTCAGATCATGAGAATTACTATAGGGAAGGCAACATTCGGATTAATGACGCTGCTCAGTGCCGGATTTCTGATTACGCTCCTCGTTTCGGCGGACGATCAGCATGCCGTTCCGCCATTTCATGACGAGAGCACGTTGTCAGCAGCACCGTGGGCTTTGCCTCAGGATGTCTCATTTGCCGGTGAGACCATGCCACTTCAATATTTCGACACCCGTGAGAGTCTTGACAGGGAGCTTAACGCTACGGCATTCAGGCATGGCTCAACCCTTCTTACAATAAAGAGGGCAGGACGCTATTTCCCTGAGATAGAAAAGATACTGCTTGAAAATGGCGTACCTGATGACTTCAAGTATCTCGCATGCGCCGAGAGTGACCTCAGCAACGTAATCTCACCTTCAGGCGCTACAGGGTTCTGGCAGATCATGGAAGGAACGGGCAAGGAGATGGGAATGATTATCAACAAGGAGATTGATGAGCGGTATAACCTTGAAAAATCCACAATCATTGCATGCCGCTATTTTAAAAAGGCATACGAGCGTTACGGAAGCTGGACAATGGCCGCTGCTTCATATAACAACGGTTTAAGCGGCCTGGATGAACAGATGGAGATACAAAAGGAGGCGAATTACTATGACCTTCTTCTCAATGACGAAACGGCACGGTACATCTTCCGCATCACGGCCCTCAAACTTATAATGTCTGAACCGTCCCGCTACGGATTTGAAATTGCTCCGGACGATACTTACAAACCTGTACCGTACACAGAGGTGAAAGTTGATTCTGCCGTGACCAGCTTTGAACAGTTCTCAAGGCATTATGACACTAACTATAAGATGCTCAAATTTCTTAATCCGTGGCTGCGCAAACCGTTCCTTACCAACAGTGACGGCAGGGAGTATATTATCAGGGTGCCTGCAAAGGATGCAAGGGTCTCCTCCGGATTATAGAATGCTCTATGCCAGAGCGCAGTGATGAAATAAAAGTTTACGGCGCCAGGGTTCATAACCTGCGCAATATAAACCTTACCGTACCCCGCAATGAGCTTGTTGTAATCACCGGTCTCAGCGGCAGCGGCAAGTCGTCACTTGCATTTGATACGATCTATGCGGAGGGCCAGAGAAGGTATATGGAGACCCTTTCTGCCTATGCCCGCCAGTTCCTGGGAGGAATGGCAAGGCCTGATGTCGACCGTATCACAGGCCTTAGCCCTGTCATATCAATTGAGCAAAAGACAACAAACAAGAATCCGAGATCGACAGTAGGCACAATCACAGAGATCTATGACTTCCTTAGATTGCTCTATGCCCGTGCTGCAGATGCATATTCATGGGAATCAGGTGAGAAGATGGTCAGGTACACCGATGACCAGATCCTTGAGCTTGTCGCATCAAAATATGACGGAGAAAAGATCTATATCCTGGCCCCTCTGATCAAGGGAAGGAAAGGTCATTACATGGAGCTGTTCGAGCAACTGCGGCGGAAGGGATTTCTTCATGCACGCATCAACGGAGAACTGAAGGAAATCACTCCGGGACTTAAGCTTGACAGGTATAAGTCGCATTTCATCGAACTGGTCATTGATAAATTCAATGCCGGTCATGTGACTGAAAAGAGGCTCCGTGATGCGGTTCTGCTTGCCCTTGACCAGGGAGACGGCGTCATGATGGTGCTCCGGGCCGATGACAATACGTATCGTTATTTCAGCCGTCATCTGATGAGCCCTGATACAGGATTGTCATACAACGAACCTGCTCCCCATACTTTCTCATTCAATTCCCCGCAGGGGGCATGTCCTCAGTGCAACGGCCTGGGGGAAATTTCAGAGGTGGATATCAAACGCATGATGCCTGATCCTGAGCTGAGCATACGCCGGGGAGGGATAGAACCGATAGGCAAATACCGTAATATATGGATATTCTGGATGATCGAGGCGCTGGGAGAAAAATATGGCTTCACCGTTGACACCCCTGTCAGGGATATTCCGGAGGAGGTACTGAACAAGATCTTCTTCGGCTCGGATGAGGTGCTGAAACTTTCAAATACTCCCCTGGGAGTTACTTCCAATTACCTGATGACCTTTGAAGGCGTCGTCAATTATGTCGGTAACCAGGAGGCTGTCAGCGGACGCAAGGCAAACGGAAAGGGGAAGGAGCAGTACGTTCAGTACCATACCTGCCCCGAATGCGGAGGCACCCGGCTCAAGAAGGAGGCGTTGTGGTTCCGCATAGGTGAAAAGAATATCGGGGAGCTGGCAGCCATGGATCTTACCGAGCTTCAGGCTTTTATCGTGCATGTCCCTGAAGAGATGACCGACAGGCAGAGGAAGATCGCGTCAGAGATACTCAAGGAGATAAGGTCACGTCTTGGCTTCCTTCTTGATGTGGGGCTTGATTATCTCTCACTGAACAGGGGCGCCAGAACGCTCTCGGGGGGAGAGAGCCAGCGCATCCGCCTGGCAACACAGATAGGATCGAAGCTGGTGAATGTACTCTATATCCTTGATGAGCCGAGCATTGGCCTTCACCAGCGTGACAACCGGAGGCTCATAGAGGCGCTGCGCGACCTTCGCGATGCAGGCAATTCGGTGATTGTTGTTGAGCACGACAAGGAGATGATCCTCAGCGCTGACCATATAATCGACATGGGTCCCGGCGCCGGTGTTCACGGTGGCACGGTGGTGGCTGAAGGATCGCCGGCGCAGATCCTTGAAGCTACTACACTTACGGCACAGTACCTCAGCGGCCGCATGAAGATACCTTCACCCGGCAAGCGCAGAAAGGGCAACGGCAAGAGCCTGACAATCACCGGAGCAGAAGGCAATAACCTGAGAAAGGTTACAATGACTGTGCCTCTCGGGACATTCATATGCATAACCGGGGTGTCCGGCAGCGGCAAGTCCTCGCTCATCAACCATACCCTGCATCCGGCACTGGCGCGCGTGCTTCACGGTGCCGGCAGAACGCCGCTGCCGTACGGTGAGATCCTCGGGATTGAAAATATCGATAAGGTAATAGAGGTGGACCAGGCGCCAATAGGACGTACCCCGCGCTCAAACCCGGCAACCTATACAGGCGTCTTCAGCGACATACGAAACCTGTTCGCAATGACCCCCGATGCAAAGATCAGAGGCTTTGGCCCGGGCAGGTTTTCATTCAACACGCGGGGCGGGAGATGTGAAGGATGCGAGGGCGCAGGAGTGAAAACAATCGAGATGAACTTCCTTCCCGATGTTTATGTTATGTGCCCCGACTGCAACGGAAAACGCTATAACAGGGAGACACTTGAGGTAAAATACAAGGGCAGGTCAATAAATGATGTCCTGGAGATGACTATAAACGATTCAGTTGAATTCTTCAGGGGTATCCCTTCGATATACCATAAAATAAAGACATTGCAGGAGGTGGGACTGGGGTATGTCCGGCTGGGCCAGCCTTCGACAACGCTTTCAGGAGGTGAGTCCCAGAGGGTAAAGCTTGCCACGGAACTCTCACGCCGTGATACCGGCCGCACACTCTACATACTTGATGAACCGACTACGGGACTCCATTTTGATGATGTGAGAGTGCTCCTTGAGGTGCTTGACCGGCTGGTGGAAAGAGGTAACACAATCATTGTGATTGAACACAACATGGAAGTTATAAAAATGGCCGATTACATCGTTGACCTGGGCAGGGAGGGAGGCCGTGGAGGAGGCGAGATAATGTTCGCGGGAACACCTGAGCAGCTGGTGAAACTGAAGGATAATTATACCGGCAAATTCCTGGCGCCGGAACTGGCAAGATAGAAAATACTATATTTGGACCTTCTTAATATTTGACTTATGGACGAGACAACAGACCTGATAAAGGAAGCATTTGAGCCAAAAACATGGAATGAAATTCACACGATGGACTCCTGGCGGGTCTTCAAGATCCTGTCTGAACTTGTTGAAGGTTATGAAAAAATGTCCCGCATAGGCCCGAGTGTGGCTATATTCGGTTCTGCCCGCACTCACTTCAATAACAAATATTACAAGCTTGCTGAAGAGATAGCCTATAACCTGGTGCAAAAGGGTTACGGGGTCATCACAGGAGGCGGACCAGGCATAATGGAAGCTGCCAATAAGGGAGCCAAAAAGGGCAAGGGAAAGTCAGTCGGTATAAACATTGACCTGCCCTTTGAGCAAAGACCCAATCAGTATATTGACCGCGACAAGCTTATCACCTTTGACCATTTCTTTGTACGTAAATTAATGTTCATGAAGTACTCCCAGGGGTTTATTGTGCTGCCTGGCGGCTTCGGGACATTTGACGAACTGTTTGAGGCAATAACCCTGATACAGACCAAGAAAATCGGTCGCTTCCCGATTGTCCTTGTCGGTGTTGATTACTGGGAAGGCCTGCTGGAATGGATCACGAAGGTGATGATGGAAGAAGAACACAATGTTTCTCCTGATGACCTGAACATATTCAGGATCGTGGATACTGCTGAAGAAGCTGTGGCTTATATTGACCAGTTCTACTCAAGATTCCTTCTCAGCCCGAACTTCTGATAACGGGTGTTACCTTCCTCTTTCCTTCACGTGATGGTCCATCTCGCGTGCGGAGTCTCTTTTCTTTATATCCTCACGCTTGTCGTACTGCTTTTTGCCCTTCGCCAGGGCAATCTCAACCTTGGCCAGTCCGCGGGCGTTAATAAAGAGCTTCGTTACGATGATGGTAAGTCCGGTCTCATTGACCTTTCTTTCCCACTTCTTAAGCTCCTTTTTGGTCAGCAGCAGTTTCCGCTCGCCGAGCGGATCATGGTTGTTCAGGTTTCCCCAGTAATATTCGGAAATATGCATCCCGGTGACAAACAGCTCGCCTCCGCGGAACGCACAGAATGAGTTTGTAAGGTTGGCCTTGCCGGCACGTATCGATTTTATCTCGGTGCCGGTAAGCTTAATGCCGGCGATGAGCTTTTCAAGGAACTCATAATCATGGGATGCCCTGCGGTTTTTGATAACGATATTGCTTGTGTCTGACCTCATTACCGGCTTCAGGCAAACAGCGCAAAATAGACTGTCTCGGTGAGGAACGAAAGTACAACCTGCAGCAGCCCGAATATGATCAGCATTGCAATCACAGTGGCAATCATCATCGGCACCTTCTTATGCTCAGTCGGATTGACCATCTCCTCCATCCCTGTCCAGAAAATATATAATCCGTACAGGCCAAGGAGGTTGATGAACAGCAGTGATTCCAGGAGACGGCTGAATGTCAGCGTAAGAAACAAGGGAGTTAATGAGTAGGCCACAAGCTTGAATGCGACAACCAGATCGTTGCCGAGATCAAGGGCCCTGGTGATTTCCTTTACAATGAAGGCTGAAATGTACACTCCTAAAAAGAGAAGGAGGAATGTATTTACGCATGACAATACCGAGTACATCGGTTTGAGCGTGGTATTAATTAAAAACATCGAGCCGAAGAAGGAACTGACTGAAACAAGGATCACCAGTGGCAGGAAAAAGCTGCCCCTTACGTCATTGATCGGCCTGTTCTCACGATGGACGACCTCCCACGCCTTTACAGGGCTAATTATAAAGTACTTCGTGCGATTGTATAAAAACCTGAAGTCCATGTATCCGTTGAGGATGTGAGTGGCAAAAATAAGCAAAATTGAATTACCGTGACCTCTTTTCGGCTATCTTTAATTTCTGATGGACAAGCTGATGCATGATGTCGTTGTAATCACCGGCCCGACTGCCACAGGCAAGACGCGGCTTGCAGCCATGGTGGCGGCAAGGCTGGGAGGGGAGGTCATAAGTGCGGATTTAAGGCAAGTCTACCGGGGAATGGATATCGGCACCGGGAAAGACATGAGTGACTATGTCGTTGACGGAAGGAGGGTGCCGTCTCATCTTATTGATATTGTAGATGCAGGCTGCAAGTACAATGTTTATGAGTACCAGCATGACTTTCTGAATGTCTTCAGCGACATGCGTCAGCGTGGTTGCTACCCTGTGGTCTGCGGTGGCTCAGGCATGTATGTTGACAGTATTGTGAGCGGGTACAGGCTTATTCAGGTGCCTTTGAACGCGGAGCTTCGCGCCGCACTTTCCGGGAAGTCCCTCGATGAGCTGACGGAAATACTCTCCAGGTACAAGAGCCTGCATAACAAGACTGATGTTGACACGGTCAAGCGGGCTGTGAGAGCCATTGAGATTGAAGACTTCTGCAAGCATCATCCTGTCGATGATAAGCCCTTCCCGGTCACTGATCCCCTTGTGACGGGTATCTTCTTCGACAGGGAGACAAGGCGTGAGCGCATTACCGCCAGGCTCAGGGAGCGGCTGGACGGCGGGATGATTGAGGAGGTTCAGAGGCTCATCGCAGCCGGCATTCATCCTGATGACCTGATTTATTATGGCCTTGAATATAAGTACGTTACGTTATACCTGCTGAATAAGATGAGTTATGAGGAGATGGCCCGGAAGCTTGAGGTTGAGATCCATCGTTTTGCCAAGCGGCAGATGACCTGGTTCAGGGGCATGGAGCGGCGCGGGATAGTTATAAACTGGATCGACGGGAGGCTGTCGGATGAGGAGAAGGCTGAGCAGGTTCTAATCATGCTGCAAGGGGCAGGGAGCATGGGGCTGTAGCAGGAAATTAAGAATTAAGAATTAAGAATTAAGATTTGAGGATCAGCTAATTCGCAAATCGCAAATCGCAAATCGCAAATTCTTCAGACTGTCAACTGACCTTCAGACCTTTATTCCCATTTTCTTCATCAGCAGCGATGCATTGAAGCTTGAACATACACCGGGCGTCAGCTTATAATCAAAGAAGAGCTCCTCGCCGCTGATCTTAACGTCAAAATGGTAGTTGTCAATCTTACCCGGAATATCGTTTGACAGCCCGGCAAGCCTGAGGTCATGGGTGGCAATCATAGTCACGGTTCCGTAATCCGTCAGCTGCTTTAGCAGTGCCACTGACCCTGTAAACCGATCGTCTGAATTGGTTCCCCGGAGTATCTCGTCGAGCAGGAGAAAGACCCGTGGATCCTTCTCTGACTCTGTTATGATTGACCTCAGTCTCCTCAGCTCAGCATAGAACGATGATATATTCTCTTCGAGCGAATCTGAGATACGCATGCTTGAATGGATCCTGGTATGAGACAGGGTGAAGGATGATGCACAAACAGGTGCTCCGGCAAGAGCAAGCACGGTGTTTACTCCGCAGGTGCGGAGAAAGGTGCTCTTGCCGGACATATTGGACCCGGTAATCAGTATAGTCCTGCCGTGACCGGATGCTTCAAAGTCATTGTTGATCCGCTTCTTTTCAGGAATAAGCGGATGGCCCATGTTCACAGCCCTGAAGGTGAAAAAATCCGGAACGATTTCCGGAAAAACCCATGATGGGTTGTTGTATGCGAGGTTGGCAAATGAAGAGAGTACCTCAAATTCAGCCATGGCATCAAACCACCCGGGTATCTTTGCCGCATGTTGTCGCTTCCACTCCTCGAGGGCCAGGCAAAACCGGATGTCTGTAAAAAAGAGAAGGTTGAGCGGAACCGAGACAAGCACATTCAGCCTGGAATTGAGCCGGTTTACAAGCCGGGCGAGGGCTCTTACCCGTACCGATGCGTCGGACTCACCCCTGAACAACCCCTGTAGCAGAAGAAGCTTCCCGGACCTGAATGTTTCCTTCTCAATCATACTGATTGCCGAGGAATAGGTCCTGAGAAGGTCAGATGACCTGCTCACCTGCTCGTGGAGTTTCGTTATTTTTCTGAACCTGGTAAAATAGAAAATGAAATTGACCGTAAAGACAGGTGCCAGCAGCACTGCAGGAAGCCCTGCAACGACAAGGGCAATGGATGCAAGTGCAAGCAGGCTCAGTCCCCCGATGACTGCTTTTTCCCGTCTCCTGTTACTGAAAAGATCACTGCTCCCCAGCCAGTTCAGCAGTGCGGAGGGATCATTGGTTGTGCCGGCATTCTGATACCCGATAGTAATGAGCTCCTGCCGCCAGTCAGTTAAAGGTGTCAGCTCTTTCACCGCCTCCTGGCGGGCCATTATTTCATCCGCCGCTGCAGGCAGCTTCAGGTACCCGGCCAGCAGACCGGAGGCCGGCTTGCTTGTGGTTCTGGAGATTAGCTGAAACAGTGATGTGCGGCCGAAGATGTCGAGATCATATGTATAGGGATGATCCCTTTCTGCATATTCCTCACCGCTTTTAAAACCGGAGATGTCGCCTTCCAGGCATCTGATTTCCAGCCTGTTGATCTCCTCCAGGTGCCGGAAGTGATTTCTCTGCTTTTCCGTCATCATGTGCCTTATAACCATCCATGCAAAAAGTATCATGGAAACAAGCAGAACGGCAATTGCTGCAATGACCGACAGAGTTGAGAGGGCTGTGAAGAGTATCAGGCCCCCGGCAAATGCAATAAGACGTCCCATCGACAACCGGTTCGACAGCTTCTGCAGCCGTTCAGCCTTTGCACCGAACTCTGCAGCTCTTGAATTATAAACTTCCTGTGGGGACATCCGGATTAAGAATAAAGTATAAAGCTACTTAATATGTGCTGAAAATGAAAAGGGGTCGAATTATGCATGTGATACATGCAAAACAGGTCTGAATTTGCAGATGATTATGCAATGATTCATGCAAAACAGGTCTGAATTTGCTCAAATGATTTAATTACATTTGCTCAAACCCAACTCCAGACCAAATTACCGACAACCGATAACTGACAACCCTTTAATGTTCGATATCAACAATATCATTTTTGAGGCATGGGGCTACCGTATGAGCCTGCTTGAGCTTCTTGCCACACTGACAGGTCTTGCAGCAGTGTGGCTTGCTGCCAGGAGCAATATCCTGACGTGGCTTTTTGCACTTGTCAATGCAGTGCTCTTCTTCATCCTCTTTTACCAGGTCAACCTCTACTCAGCCATGGCGCTGCAGGTGTTCTTTTTCTGCAACGCCCTGTACGGATGGTACAACTGGCAGCGAAGCAGGAGCGGCGATCAAAATCCGGTAACGATGCTCAGACATAAGCAGAGGGTGATATGGCTCGCAGTGATAATACTGGGTGCAATGGCTCTCGGGACAATTATGAGCCGGATCCACTTGTGGCTCCCGGACCTGTTCCCGGAAAGGGCAACTTTTGTATACACTGATGCCATGATTGCAGTTATGAGCATTGTCGCATCACTGTTACTGGCAAAACTCAGGCTGGAAAACTGGATATTGTGGATACTGGTCAACCTTTTGAGTGTCGCAATGTATGCAATGAAAGGTGTGATGCTGGTATCTCTCCAGTATGTCATATTCCTCTTTATGGCTTCATACGGCCTTGTGGAATGGAAGAAAAGAGTATCTGCAAAACATGCTCACAATAATTAAATATCAGATTCATGAAAAACCTGTTTCAGCTTATGGTTATCTGCCTGGCTATCCTTGCAGCATCATGCGGGGAAAATAAGAAAACATTTCTCGTTTCGGGATATACAATCGGGAATAATCCAGATGTGATGCTTTGTACAATCGACGGTAAAGGATCAGCACGCATGGTATCTGAGTTCATCGCCGGTGATAATCCTTCATATTTTACATTCGGTGAAAATAACCTTGTTTATTTTGTCAACGAGGTAGATTCTTTTAATCTGGCCCGGGGTGGCGGGATCACAACATTGCGCCTGGATAAGGACAGCAATACGCTGACCCGTGAGAGCTCCATCAATCAGGGCGGGGGAGGCCCCTGCCATATAACCCTTACAGAGGACGGTAAATTTCTTATCACTGCAAATTACGGCAGCGGTTCGGTGTCGCTGGTACGGCTGAACAGCAGCGGCATACCTGAAAGGGTATCTGACGTAATCTTTTACGGGGACAAGTCGCATCCGCACATGACCCTGTACAATAAAAGGACACAGGTTTATTATGTCTCCGACCTGGGGCTGGACAGGATACACCGTTTAAGGCTTGACACAACAATAGGCAAGCTGATTACGGATAATGTCCCTTTTCTTGAATGTGAGAAAGGCAGCGGACCGAGACACATGTTAATAAACAAAAGCAGGTCAAGCCTGTATGTCATAAACGAACTGAACTCGACCATGTCAGTGTTCAACATCCTGGCCGATACCACTGATATCAGGCAGACTGTCAGCACCCTGCCTGAAGGATACGGGGAGAAGAGTTTTTGTGCGGACATCCATTTCTCAGCCAGTGAGAAAAAAATATACGGGTCCAACAGAGGACATAACAGCATCGTGACGTTCAGGGTGGGCGCTGGCGGGGAGCTGTTATTAAAGGGGCATCAGGAGTGCGGCGGCGACTGGCCGCGTAACTTTGCCGTCTCGCCATCGGGCAGGCATTTCCTTGTTGCCAACCAGCGGTCAAACGAAGTGACTGTTGTCCCTGCCGGAAACAATCAGCCTGGAAACCGTCTCTCCGGCCTGCCTTTCAATGCCCCGGCATGCGTCAGGTTTGTAAAATAGTCATGCGGTCAGGCAGTCCTGCTGTCTGCGAATATGCGATTTAGCCGACAGCCGATAACCTAAATGCCTATAAATAAAATTCTTAATTCTTAATTCTTAATTCTTAATTCTTAATTCTTAATTCTCCTTCAGGTAGGTATCCAGAAAGCTGAAAAACTCTTTCTGCCATATGACTGCATTCTGCGGCTTTGTCACCCAGTGTGTCTCGTTCTCAAAGAGCAGAAGTTTGCTGGGCACGCCGCGAAGCTGAGCCGAGTTGAACGCCTCCATGCTCTGCGTGTAGGGTATGCGGAAGTCATTCAGTCCGGAGATAATAAGTATGGGTGTATCCCATTTGTCAACCATTGTATGAGGTGAGAACTTGTTGTAACCTGCCGGCTGGGGTTTATCCCACGGAGGGCCCTGGTAATCCTTGTTCGGGTACCAGTACTCTTCGGTAGCGCCGTATTCGGCAACCGTGTTATAAACGCCGCAGTGTGCCACGAATGCCTTGAAACGCTTGTTATGCATGCCGGCAAGGTAAAAGACCGAGTAACCTCCGTAGCTTGCCCCGACGGCTCCGAGGCGGTCTTTATCAACAAACGGCTCCTTTGCCATTGCATCAATGCCGTCCAGGTAATCCTGTATGTTCATTCCGCCGTAATCACCGGAAATCTGCTCGCGCCAGTAGCTGCCGAAACCCGAGTTGCCGCGCCGGTTAACAGCCACAACGATATACCCGTTTGCAGCCATGATCTGGTAGTTCCAGCGGTAGCTCCACGATTGTCCCAGCGGCCCCTGAGGTCCTCCCTTGCAGTAAAGCAATGCAGGATACTTCCTTGCAGGATCGAAATCGGGGGGATAGATGATCCACATCTGCAGGTCTTTGCCGTCCTTCGTCTTGATATACCTCTCCTCTGTCCTGCCCATCTTTATGCTTTCATAAATATGACCGTTTACATCGGTTATCATCGGGAACTCACCGGTGGCAAGGTTGATATTTGCTACCTCAGTGGGGCGCGACATGGACATAATGCCGGCGACAAGCACGCCGTTCTGCAACTGCAGGGGACCCATGTCAAAATCACCCTCCGTTACCCTGGTGATCTTACCGTCAGCAAGATTTATACTGAAGACGGGTTGTGTTCCGCGGTAGGGACTGGCAAAAAATATTGAACCGTTTCCGTTCCATTGCATGTTCTGCACATCATAATCCCATCCTTCTGATACCCATTTCCTCTCGCCGGAAGCTATATTGTAAACGAAGAGTTTTTCGAGGTCAGATTCATAACCGTCCTCTTTCATGCTTGAATATGCTATCATTGAGCCGTCAGGGGAGAATACCGGGAACTTGTCATAGCCCAAATTGCCTTCAGTAATGTTTACCTCCTCTCCGGTCATTACATCATAAAGGTAAATGTCTGTATTTGTGCTTAATGAGTAAGCTTTGCCGGTAAGCTTCTTGCATGTATAGGCAATATATTTTCCGTCAGGACTCCAGCTTATCTCTGCCTCGTCGAACCATGGTGCGTCGGGTGTCTCAAAGCGCTGCCCCTCCATGATATCCTTTTCGTTGCTGATGGCAGTCCCGTCAAACGAAGCTGTAAAGAGATGGCTGTATGAGTAATCGCTCCATGAGTCCCAGTGCCTGTACATCAGGTCGTCAATGATCCTGACCCTGGCATTCGGGAAGCCGTATTTCTCATTCGCAGTCTGATCGAGCTTGACGCGGCGTGTGAAATAGACCTTGTTGCCGGCCGGTGAGAATGAGAGTATCTCGAACTCATCCAGGCCTGTAACCTCTTTCTTCCCGGATCCGTCAGGCTTCATTGTCATTATCTTCCCTCCGGAGAGAAATGCGATCCTTGACCCGTTGTCTATCCACTGCGGACCTGATCCGCCGGTTGCTGTCAGCTGTGCCGGAGTACCTCCTGACGAGGGTATTGAGTAAATGTTTGTGGTTCGGGTTTCGGTCGGAAGATCATAGTGCGTCACAGTGTAAAGCACCGTTTTCCCGTCAGGTGAAAGAACTATTGATCCGATGCGTCCGTACTTCCAGAGTATTTCAGGCGTCAGCACACCTCCTGCTTTTTCAGTATCAGTAAGTGATACATTGATTACTGTGGCTTCAGGTTGCTCTTTTGCCTGCTGCTTGCAGCCATTAAGGACAAGGACTGTTACTGCAATAAAAAGGAATGCAAGTTTTTTCATGGTTGGTGTGGGTTTCATAATTTCAGTAATTGTTGCACAAATTCAAAGGTAAATAATTAACTCATCAGATATTTAACCAATTTTTTGCTCGCGGACTAAAATTTAATAGCACTATGCCTAAAATTTAATTGCATTGTGCCTAAAATTTATTTAAATTGTGTAGGATTGTGATTTTCAATCTATGATCTGTTTTAAGAATGAAAACCCCCTTTCTCCGGAAAGCAGACCAGTGGATCACCAGGCGACTTAGTCGTCCGGGCATCGATAACGATAAACTTACCCAGGCAAAGATTAACTGGCTATCAAGTATTGCAGTTACTTCCATGATATTCTGCGTGACTGTAACATATCATATTGTCTTTCCTCAGTTAAGACTGCTGATATATTACGGGTTGATCCTCACGCTGATTTACCTTCAGGGTGTTATTTACCCGGTAATTTTTAGCCCGTCAGGAGTTTGGCGTACTTTCATTGATCAAAGTATTGCCGTAATCATCACCTTTGTCTTTATTCTGCTACTTGGCGGAATACCATACTCCGGAGGACTGATATATGTAGGTCTGGCGCAGGTCTTGTTTTCACTGAACTTCCGCGAAAGGAGGGCCACCCTCTGGATCTTCATAATATATGTCATTACCCTGATACTGGCCGGCATCTTGCATCCGCGACTGTCTGTTCCTCCCGAGATGACTCCGGCTGTCAACATTTCACTCTTTGTAGTAAACCTGCTCTGGATTTCTGGTTTTGCACTGATCTTTGTTCTGAATTTCATATCACAACGTGTCAAGCTTGAGCAACTTGAAACAGAACGGGTAAGGGATCTCGATGAGGCCAAGACTAAATACTACACTTATATTACGCATGAATTCAGAACCCCCCTGACTGTCATTACGGGGATGACAGACCTGATCCGGAAAGACCCTGATAAGTGGCTTGCTGACGGATGCCTGAAGATTGACAGGAATGCAGGATTACTGCTCAACCTGGTTAACCAGATGCTTGACCTGTCGAAGCTGGAAGCGGGAGCAATGCCTGTCAGGATGATCAGGTCAGATATAACCCTTTATATCAGGTACATTGTTGAACTTTTTCAGTCAGTCGCCGTCAGCAAGAGGATAACTCTCAATTATACTCCTGCCAACCAGGCCATAGTAATTGACTATGATGCGGACAAACTGATGCAGATTGTGTCCAACCTTATCTCCAATGCACTTAAGTTCACACAGCCTTCGGGTCACGTGGAAGTCAGCACATCGCTGACCGGTGACGGAAGATTTGACTTGCGTGTCAGCGACAGCGGTACAGGCATTTCGGAAGACTTCCTGCCATATATTTTCGATCGTTTTTCGCGGGAGCATGCAAACATTACAAATTCTAACCCCGGCTCCGGCCTTGGTCTCGCGCTTACAAAGGAACTGGTCAAACTCCTTAACGGTACAATCACGGCGGAAAGTGTCGTCAGTGAAGGAACAGAAATTACAGTCACCCTGCCGGTCTCATACAAGGCACCACTACAGGAGGTGCCGGGACTGCACGAACTGAAGAGCAGAATATCAGCATTTTTTATTCATCATGAAAAAAAGGAGAACAGGCAGGGAGAGCAGGCACCCAAGAGTGCAGAAAAGCATATTCTGCTTATTGTCGAGGACAATGACGATGTTGTCAGCTACCTGGTTAGCCTATTTGACGGAGAGTATGATGTAATAGTCGCTGCAAACGGGGAGGAAGGAGTCAGTAAGGCTATTGAAAACGTACCTGATATAATCCTGAGTGACATAATGATGCCGGTATTGGATGGCATCCAGATGCTCGATATTGTCAAGAATGACGTTCGTACAAGCCATATTCCTGTCGTTATCCTTACCGCAAAGGCTGATGTGGCAAGCAGGCTTGACGGTCTTGCAAGGGGTGCGGATGCATACATTGCCAAGCCGTTTGACATGAACGAACTTCAGGTCCAGCTCCGGTCTCTCATAGAACAGAGAACAAAACTTCAGAAGAGGTACGCCAAGGTTGGACAACCGATACTTTCCGATGAAAGGGATTTCCATTTTGAGGATGCCTTCATGAAAAGTACTATGGCACTTATGATGGCAAACCTGAGCAATGAGAGTTTTGATATCCAGAAGCTCTGTCATGAAATGACAATGAGCCGTACACAGCTTTACAGAAAGTTCAGGTCACTGACAGACAAGTCGCCGAATGATTATTTCAGGTCACTGCGTCTTCATAAGGCAAAGGATCTGCTGGCCGGGACAAAGATTACCGTAGCCGAGGCAGCTTACAAATCCGGATTTAAGAATGTTTCACATTTCAGCAGGGTATTTACCGAGGAATTTGGCGTCAAACCCCGGGAAATCCATAAATAGTTGAATTTTTTTTCATTTTGGCACAAATAGAACAAAGATTGGGACGAATAGAACAATGTTCAAAGAGGTCTTTACCTAACTTGCCTTTGTAATTAAAGGTTAGCCGGCCTGGGAGTAAGCCACATATATGCCACCCAAGGGCATATTTCACCGGTTTTTCAGATTGGGTTAAAGTTCAAGTAGTTCTCAGGAAGTGAAGTGCAGGCTTCACTTCTTCATTTTGGCACAAACAGAACATATTTTGGGACGCATAGAACAATGAGTTATTGTGTGGTGGTCTAACTTGCATTACAGTAAAACTACTAAAACCAGTCAGTCATGAAAAAACAATTTTTACTCAGTCTGATTTTTACCCTGCTGTGTGGGTTCATCAGCGGCCAGCACCTTATCAGAGTGAACAACAACGCCGGAGCCGATGGGGACTATACGAGCCTCCAGGCAGCTCAGGATGCCGCCAGCAACGGTGATACTATCTATGTGGAAGGTTCAATTACTGATTATGCGGGTGCGGATATATCAAAAAGAGTTATAATAATCGGCCCGGGATATTTCCTTACAGACAACGACAGCACCCAGGCCTTTGGAGCATCAGCAGAATTCGAAGGCGATATCTCATTTAATGCAGGTTCAGCAGGTAGTATTATAATGGGCTGCAAAGTAAGTGAATGGAGATACATCCGTCTGGGGGATAATGATATAAGTGTGATCCGGTGTACAGCAGGTGATATAACCAAACAATGGATCTTAGGGTTCACTACAGGATAATAGGCAAAAGCCCAATTAATATCGTATTTATACTGGAATGGACAAATCTGCAGGAAATTTTTTACAAACAGTTTGATTATTTCAGAGACAAAGCCAGATGTATGTACATTGATGTACCGGGACAAGGGCTTAGCGATGCGCCTGAATGAGTTGAATACTCAATGGGCATGATGGCAGATGCCAGTTATGATGTTCTGAAAAAGGAAGGTGTAAAGAGATTTGTGGCCGTGGGATTCAGCATGGGTCCCGTGCCCCTTGGACAATTATGAGCTTAAGCATCCGGGTATGATAACCAAGCTGGTGGACATTGACGGCGGATTTTACTATCGGCCACCTGAAGGTGATCCTGCAAGAGAGCAGTTCGTAACTGAAACTGAATTGTTCTGTGATTATATTGAGACCTGGGAAAGGGAAGAGAAGGAATACTTCGCATCTTTCCTTCTGACTGAATATTTTCTTGCGGATTTGCTGGAGTTTGTTGAATATTTCTATGAATTTCCGAGCTAGCTGATGGCTGATATTTACCGTAATTACACTCGTGAGGTGTTCAATCAGCCAATAGGATGGACATTCCCGATATTGAGCATTTATTCTTCTGAACCTCGGTCTGGCTTCTATGAAAAATATTTCCATGGAGCAGACGTTCATGTAATGGAAGTCTGTACCATGTTCTGCAATGGGAATATGATGATGTCAGAGAAAAACGACCGCATAAAATATGATTTACCTTTTGTGTGAAATTATGACACCGGACAATGAAAACACTAATGAAAATTTTACCGGTGATTGCATGTATTTTCATGCTGATATGTTGTGAAGACTGGTGGGGGAATTACCCAATGGGCCTTCCGCCGAAATATGTTTACTCCAAGCCCTTTGAGATTCCTGTTGATGCTTATTTCACTACTACATTCTGCAAGAATAAGATATCCGGGGGATACATGGAGCTGAATGGCCCTGTCACCAACGACGGTAAAGCTGCTGCAATGTCACATCATTGGGAGGGATATATAAAATACGCAAGACCGATTTAATCCGGACTTCGTTTTTGGCAAAGTTAAAAAGAAGCAGCCCCGGTTTTCGGGGCTGTCTTCTTTAGTTTACTTCACTTTTTCTTTCAGTTGCTCTGCGATCTTTACCCTGATCTCATCGGCAAGCTCGGGGTTGTCTTCAAGGAGCTTCTTGACTGCGTCACGTCCCTGGGCTAGCTTCGTATCGCCGTATGAGAACCATGAACCGCTCTTCTTGATAATATTGAAGTCTGTCCCCAGGTCAACGATCTCACCTGTGCGTGAGATGCCCTGGCCAAACATGATATCAAACTCGGCTTTCCTGAACGGCGGGGCCAGCTTGTTCTTCACCACTTTCACCTTCACACGGTTTCCAACAGCATCATCACCCTCCTTGATCTGGTTGGTGCGCCTGATGTCGAGCCTGATGGAGGCATAGAACTTCAGTGCATTACCCCCGGTGGTGGTCTCGGGATTGCCGAACATGACACCGATCTTTTCCCTGAGCTGGTTAATGAAGATACATGTTGTATTGGTCTTGTTGATATTGGCAGTGAGCTTTCTCAGCGCCTGCGACATCAGCCGTGCCTGCAGTCCCATCTTTGAATCACCCATCTCACCTTCGATCTCAGCCTTGGGAGTGAGGGCAGCCACAGAGTCAATGACTACAATGTCAAGTGCACCTGATCTGATGAGGTGATCGACTATTTCGAGCGCCTGCTCTCCGTTATCCGGCTGAGAGATGAGCAGGTTGCCCACATCCACTCCCAGCTTCTCGGCATAGAACCTGTCAAAAGCATGTTCTGCATCGATGAAAGCGGCAATGCCGCCAGCCTTCTGTGCCTCGGCAATGGCATGAATTGCCAGTGTTGTTTTACCTGAAGATTCAGGTCCGTATATCTCCACAACCCTTCCCCTCGGCAGTCCTCCGATGCCCAGCGCAGCATCAAGGCCGATGGATCCTGTCGGAATGACCTGCACATTGTCGATGGCATGATCACCCAGCTTCATGATGGTGCCGCGTCCAAAATCCTTCTCGATCTTGCCCAGCGTAACCTCAAGCGCCTTCAGCTTGTCTTTGTTTACTTCTTTTCTTTCCATAATTATTCCGTTGTCAATTATAAGTTGTCGGTTATTTGGTGTAAAGCTTGAAGATCTGAGGAGCGTGCTCTTTGGTGTCAACCTTCCTTATAACCTTTTCGATCTTCCCCTTTTCGTCTATTATAAATGTTGTGCGGATCACGCCGGTGACTTTCTTACCGTACATGACCTTTTCACCGTAAGCTCCGTAAGCAGTCAAAATCTTCTTCTCCGGATCGGCTATCAGGGGGAAGGGCAGGTTGTATTTTTCAGAGAACCCCTTGTGCGATTTTTCACTGTCTGGACTGACGCCCAGTACAACAAATCCCTGTTTGATCAGCTCCTTATAGTTATCCCTGAGGCTGCATGCTTCGGCGGTGCATCCCGGAGTATCGTCCTTCGGGTAAAAATAGAGCACTACTTTCTTGCCGGTATAATCGCTGAGTTTTATTGAATTTCCATTCTGATCCTTGCCCTCGAACTTCGGAGCAGGCATCCCTTCTGTTAATTGGGTCATGACTTTTTCGTATTTTTGTTCAGATGGGTAAAGGTATGAAGTTATCATTTATGGTAAAAAATTTCTTCCTCAGAGTTATTAACATGAAAGCCTGGCTGGCATATATAACCCTTGTCATTGCCTTTCACTTTTCTCTTCTGAATGTCAGCGGTCAGGGCAGCAATGCAGTGCCTTCAACAACAGCCACTCAGAATTCAGGGAAACTTGCTGAGGCGGTGGAGCTACAGTACAGCGCGGATTCTCTTGCACGACTGGCCCAGGGCGTCAGGAAAGAGATGGAGACGGCGACACCGGAGAGACAGGAGGTACTTCAGAGTATAGCCGAAGAGATTGAGAGTGAGGCGGCGTGCCAGACAGGCCAAAGCAGACACAGCGTTTATGGCCGCAGAGCAGGATGACAAAACGGTTTCGGAGGCCTTTGCCGGTTCCCTTCAACAGGAGCAGGGGCAAGTATACTCTGAGTTTGCCGTGCTTTCCAGTCCGGCTTACGGCGACGCCAATCCTATACCTTTCGACATTAAGCTGCCGGCCGGACTTGTTTATACAATTCAGCTTGCGGCTTTTAAAAACCCGGTACAGCCGTCAGTCTTCAGGGGGCTGTATCCGCTTTACGGTAAAAAGAAACCAGAAAACGGAGTGAATTATTACTATACTGGAATATTCAGGATGAACGAGGATGCCAGGCAGGCTCTTTCAAAAGTCCGCGCTGAAGGTTTTTCTGATGCTTTCGTCATTGCCATGATGGATGACACCCAGGTATCTATGGAAAGAGCAGCGATGCTTGAGAAGGAGTGGGCAGCAAAACCCCTCCCCGTTGCCGGAGCTGATGTAACGGAGAATAAGAGAATCACTCCTCCTGACACTTTACCTGTCGGAACACTGAGCTTCAGGGCCGAAGCCATACGCTCAAAAAAACCGGTCAAACCTGAGGCTGTCGAAAAACTGGAAGTGCTGTCAGGCACCCGGGGACTTGACATTATTAAAAACAACCAGGATGAGACTGTTTTTCTCATCGGGAATTTTATTACTTTTGAAAGCGCCGACGAGTATGTCTCGCTGCTTATACGCAACGGCTACAGCACAGCAAGGGTTGCGGCGTACGTTGGGATGCAGGAGATACCCGTCGAGGCGGCAAAGGAACTGTTAAACAGAATCGAATGACAAAAGGAGCACCCTTCCCCTGGGGTAAAATGAGGGGGCAGGACGAGGAGAAATCCCTGCTGCTTATAAATGACGATGTAAACTCATTTGACCATGTAATCAAATCACTTGTGGAGGTGTGCGGTCATGATGAGCTGCAGGCTGAGCAATGCGCCTACCTGACACATCACAAGGGAGGCTGTGTAATAAAAATGGGTGATGCAGTCACTCTTGAAAAAATGAGTCTCAGGCTGAAAGAGCTTAACCTTGATACAATCGTAATTTAAAACAACGGATGTCACTGGGCCTGATAATTTTTCTGATTTTCCTCGGACTGCTGCTTTTCATCATTGAGTTTGTACTCATACCGGGCGTGACAATTGCAGGTATAGGAGGTGCTGTATGCCTGATAACGGGTATCGTCTTTTCATTCGTTTCATTCGGTACAGCAACCGGGCTGACTGTTCTCGGGGTAACCCTGGCGATAATGATCGTCACTACTTACTTTATGCTTAAGGCGGAAACGTGGAAGAAGTTCATGCTGAAAACCACCCTTGACAGCAAGGTGGACACTGTTGGAGGGGCAGAAGGACAGGTGAAGGTGAAGCCCGGCGACAGGGGCGTGACAGTGACCAGGCTAGTTCCCGGAGGCAAGGTCCTTGTAAACGGTGAATACTTCGAAGCCAAATCGGTCGATATACTCATCGACCCGAAGCAGGAGATCGAAGTGATTCGGATTGATGACAACAAACTGATTGTAAAACCAATAAACAAACTGACATGAGCGGATTAGCCATTTATGTAATCATAATTGTCGGGGCAATCATATTGCTCTGGATACTTCTTTATTTCATACCCATCGGTCTTTGGTTCCAGGCGTTGGTATCAGGTGTGCGGATAAGCCTGCTGCAGCTGGTATTCATGCGCTGGCGCAAGGTTCCGCCGTCAGTACTGGTCGGGGCAATGATCGAAGCCGACAAGGCTGGCATAAAGCTTAACCGCGATGAACTTGAGGCACATTACCTCGCAGGAGGTCACGTGCAGCAGGTGGTTCACGCCCTGGTTTCTGCGAACAAGGCAAATATTGATCTTTCATTCAAGATGGCTACGGCGATAGACCTGGCAGGCCGCGATGTCTTCCAGGCAGTGCAGATGTCAGTCAACCCCAAGGTCATTGACACGCCGCCTGTAACGGCAGTCGCACGCGACGGCATCCAGCTGATCGCAAAAGCAAGGGTGACGGTGAGGGCAAATATCAAGCAGCTTGTCGGCGGCGCCGGCGAAGAGACCGTACTGGCCCGCGTGGGTGAGGGTATTGTATCTTCCATCGGCTCAGCACACAGCCATAAGGAGGTGCTTGAAAATCCTGACCGCATCAGCAAGACTGTGCTTGAAAAAGGCCTTGATGCAGGAACGGCATTTGAGATCCTCTCAATCGATATTGCTGATATCGATATTGGAAAGAACATCGGAGCGGTGCTGCAGATGGATCAGGCCAATGCAGACAAGAATATTGCCCAGGCCAAGGCTGAGGAGCGCCGTGCAATGGCCGTTGCCCTTGAACAGGAGATGAAAGCCAAGGCACAGGAGGCCCGTGCAAAGGTCATCGAGGCCGAGGTGGAGATACCACTGGCCATGGCTCATGCCTTCAAGATCGGCAACCTCGGTATCATGGATTATTACAGGATGAAGAATATCGAGGCTGACACCAACATGCGCGAATCAATCTCGAAGCCACCAACATCTGGTGGAGAAAAGAAGAAATAGGCAATCGGCAGTCAGGCAGTCGGCAGTCTGCAAATTATTGAGGACTGAAGACTGCGGACTGAAGACTATTAGCGAGAATATAAGTTAACAACCGAAAGAGATCATTTCAGATAGAAGAGTAGCATCTCCTCAATTGCCGTCTGGCATACCTCGCAGAATGAATCTGCCTGGTTGCTCTTCATGCGGCAGTCAAACGAGGGACGGTATATTCCTTTTGCTGCATACCCCCCGCCTTCAAAGAGGCCCGTAACACCGGTGTACCTCTTGTCATTGGGCGTCGGAACGGGCACTGACTTGGCGATCATATCCTTCCATTTCGATTCGAAATTGACCCTGGTGGTGATGTTAGGCTCCCATGGCTCGACATCCAGGGGATAAAACTCTTCATATGCCACCTCGGAATTATAGTACTCATCTGCAAGTCCTGCAAACCCGTGGCCAAACTCATGCGTGAAAACCTGCGGGGTGAAATGATGGTCAGACGTAACTGCGCTGTAGTAGTTATATACTCCTCCTCCGCCATACCTCGGACTGTTTATCAGAACAACGATCTGGTCATGAGGCGCTGACGCGGCATAGTCATTCACCGTCCCGATGTCCTGGGTGGTGAGATACCGGTCAACATCGAATGTGTAGTAGCTTGAGTTGAGCGCTGTGTTCACATAGATCCCTTCCCCGGGAACATCAGTCCCCTGTTCCTGTGAGGGGGTCTCCACGGCCCAGATATTAATCCGGTCCTGGTACTTGTCAAACGGCGCTTCCTGGAAGAGGATATCAGCGAGACGCTTTACATCAGCCCTGAATTTCTCCGCTTCCTCCCTTGTATAACCCTCGGCAATAAATGCTATATCAAACGATGTATGAGAATCCCCTGTTCCGTATATCCTTGTTGCAAGTGAAGCATCAGGCTTCTCCCTGGTGATGAAATAGCTTGCAGGGTCAATGGCAGTCTCATACAGTTTGCTGAACAGGCCATCGCGACCGCGAATGCTCAGGATAAAATTCACCTTGTTTTTCGGGAAGGGAAAGGTAGCCACCTCGTGAAAGCTTCTTTCGATCTGCCGGGCCTCCGCTGTCGTCTGCCACTCCTGGTACAGGGTGCAGAATCCACGGGAATATATCATCGTTCCCGTTGCTGCATCAAAGACCTCATACTTAAAACTGCCATAATTGAATTTGTCAGACAGATTGGTCAGTGAGCCTCCCCAAAAAGGCTCTTCCCTGAATGAGAGAGGAAAAACTTTGGTGGTGACACTGTTTCCGGCCAGCATAAAATCAAATCTCATGGTCCGGTCAGTGAAATAATCGTCAAACGCCAGCTGTGCCGGAGCTGTCAGCGACAGCGCGAGTAGCAGGTAAACCGGTATTAATTTCATTATTTCAGTGTTTTGCAGGGTAAAGATAATAAAGAGGATGGCGCAAAAAAAGATAATTTGTAAATTAACAGCCGATTAGAAGTAAGCAGGAGTATGTTCGAAAGAGTTGATCCGGGTTTGTTTGTCAGGGAGCTGCTGGAGGGTCTGGGGTTATCTGCCGGCACAGTGTCGTGGCTTAGCACGCTTGTTATGGTGCTGTCGGTTGTTATCATAGCCTGGATTTCGCAGATCTTCTCAAAAGTGATTATCATGCAGGTTGTAATCAGGGTGGTAAAAAGATCGAAATCAGATGTTGATGACCGGTTCCTTGAGACAAGGATGTTTCAGAGGCTCGCATGGATCGTGCCGGGAATACTGGTTTACTATATCGCCTCCTGGCTTTTGAAGGACAGTCCCGGCTGGCTTGTTTTTGTACATAAGATAACGGCAATCTACATCGTCCTGCTTGCCACCGGAGCCGTTACTGCATTTATTGAGGGCTGGCACAAGGTGTACCTCATGCACCCTATCGCAGGAGCGAAGTCAATCAAACCATACGTTCAGGTCCTGAAGGTCATTTTGATCTTTGTTGCGATGCTTGTAATAGCCTCGATCATATTCAAGACATCTCTTACAAGCGTGATCGCCGGACTGGGGGTTGCCACTGCGGTCCTGGCGGTGGTGTTCAAGGATACGCTGCTCGGGTTGGTGGCAAGCATCCAGCTGTCGGCCAATAATATGCTGAAGCTTGGCGACTGGATCACAATGCCCGGAAGGAATATTGACGGTACCGTGATTGATATGACCCTCTATACGATAAAAGTTGAGAATTTTGACAAGACGATACTGACGGTTCCCACCTGGGCCCTGATCTCGGAATCATTCCAGAACTGGAAGGGCATGCAGGATGCGGGAGTAAGGCGCATAAAACGCGAGATACGCATCGATGTAAGATCGATAACATTTCTCACCCCTGAGCTCCTTGACCGGATCAGCAGGAAACCGCATATGGACAAATGGCTCAAAGAGAACAGCGAGGAGATCAAAGCGCTGAAGAACGGCGAGACAACCTCACTGACCAACCTCGGAGCCTTCAGGGCACACATACTAGAGTATCTTCTTAGCCACAAGGACGTGGATAAAAACATGACCGCCATGGTGCGTGACATGCCGCCCACAGACACCGGCATGCCGGTGGAGGTTTACTGTTTCAGCAGTAATAACGAATGGGTGCCCTATGAAGATATACAGTCAGGCATTGTGGACTATGTCTATGCTGTTGTCGGCCAGTTCGGACTGAAGACCTTCCAGAGCCCGGCGGGAAGCGACCTCGAGGCATTGAAAAAGTAACCTTCAAAACAATTAAAGTATGAATGCCGATTACAATGAAAGAATCAGCAGGTTTGTAAAATCAGGAATAAACGACTTACCTGTGACAGGCAAACCAGATTCGTTCTGGCAGTCGCTCCGCGCCACGGGAACCGAGCTGTGGCTTGATACGGGCGACATGACTGAGGCAGAAGCCAACTGGAGCGCTGAAATGACTGCCCTCACAACCAATAACACTCTCCTGAACAACGAGATACAAAAGGGTATTTATGATGATTTTATCCCCTCGGCGGTCGGGCTCGTGAGGCACCTTCCTGTCAATGAGCAGGTAAGGGAGATAGCATTCATCCTGAACGCCCGGCACGGATTGCGGCTGGCAAGGAAGTTTGGCGGCATGGTAAGCGTTGAGCTGCATACTGACACTGCCTATAATGTTGATGCAATTGTATCATACGGGCTTCGGTTCTGGGAGATATGTCCTGAACAGTTCATTGTGAAAGTCCCTTATACACCTGAGGGCTTTATAGGTGCGCGACGGCTGCGTGAGAAGGGTGTCAGGATCAACTTCACACTTGAATTCAGCGCACGGCAGAATGCCCTTGTGACTATTGTGGCCAAACCTGACTATCTCAATGTCTTCCTTGGCAGGATAGGTGCTTTCATAGCGGATAATAAGCTTGGTGACGGAAGCGGAGCGGGCGAAAATGCTGTTCTCTCGTCACAGTCGTGGGTGAAACGGATGTCAGAATCCAACTCATGGCCGACAAAACAGATCGCTGCCAGCCTCAGGAACTATACCCAGCTTGAACTGCTGGCCGGCACAGATGTTTTTACTATGCCTCCGAAGGTGGCGGCAGCAGGCCGTAAATCCCTCTCCGGCATCTTTAACAGCAGGCTGGGTACACATTATGATGTGCCTCTCAATGAGACTGCGAAGGATCTCGCGATTGAAAAGTTCTGGGAGGTGCCGCAAAGCGTTATTGACCTTGGCCGGTCTCTTGACAGTCATATGCCCGCCACCGGTGCAGATCTGGTGGCAAGGGTGCATGCTGCGGGGCTGGGAGACATGTTTCCGGAAATGAGTAAGGCCGATAATGAGCGCCTTGCCGCCGAGGGCAAGATCCCGGTGCTCTCTTCGTGGCGTGACCGGATTATTTCAGGGGAGCTGGCTTGTGACACATTGCTGACCCTTGCCGGGATAGCCTCATTCACCGCCGATCAGCGGCAGCTGGATGACAGAATCAGGGGGATTATTGGGTAGATTCTTCAGCCTTCTATCTTCAGTCTCCAATCTTCAGTCTCCAGTCGTCATTAAGTTGCAGACTGTTGACTGGCGACTGCCGACTGTCTGATTGCCGACTAGCCCCGTTGTCTATTGATCTCATAAAGCAGTATTCCTGCAGAAACCGATACATTGAGTGATCCGATTGCACCCGAGATCGGAACCGAAACCTGCAGATCCGACATTGCCAGCAGCTCGCGGCTGATCCCTTTCTCCTCAGAACCGAGGATTATAACAACTGGCCCGGTCAACGCTGAGCCCTGAATGCTGTTCCTGGCTTTCTCGTGCGCAGCAACAGCCCTGACACCGGATTCCTTCAGATAAGTCAGGCATTTTGTGATGCTCTTTACCCGGCACACCGGGAAGGTGCTGAGCGCTCCCGCCGAGGCTTTGACAGCATCAGCGGAGATGCGTGCCGATGATTTCTCGGGGATGATGACGGCATGAGCGCCGAAGCATGATGCAGACCGTACTATGGCGCCGAAATTGCGCACATCATTGACCCCGTCAAGCATCAGCAGAAGGGGTTCATTACCCTCCTCAAAGATACGCGGCAGCAGGTTCTCAATATCCTGAAACTCGATTGCCGAGATCCATGCAATGACACCCTGATGGTTCTTCCGTGTTATGTAATCGAGCTTCTCCGGAGGCACAACCTGCCATGGCACACCCATCTCGTTCACTACCTTCATCAGCTCATGGTACAGCTCCCCGCGCAGCCCCTGCCGGATAAGGATGCGATCTATCTGCCTTCCCCCCTTTATCGCTTCCATAACAGGGTGCATTCCAAAAATGAATTCTTTTTCGCTGTATATCATTTGAGTTCGTCGGGATTATCGAGTCTGAATACCTTTCCTTCACGCCATCGCGCCACTGCAATGTCCCAGTAACTCACGGGGGTGGAGGCTCTGTTCAGTATAAAATCGTTGTCTGAGAATACGCTCTTTTGCCTGCGGAAGTTAAACCACAGATACTCATCTGCGACAGTGTATCCTGATCCCCACTTGCTTTTCACGGGAGGTAACTTGTAGCCCCAGCTTTCGCCTTCAGAGTTCTTGTAAACCTTGTCAGGCGGTCCGTACATAATGTACATCATGCCCCTGTCTGTCAGCCATCCGGCCTTGTACGAGCTGAAATAGTAATTGGAGAAGAGTGCCCGGTTATAATATATCCTTATAAGTTCCTTGGATCTCTCGATGCTGCCGGTGCGTGCAAGCCAGAACCCGTCCAGGGCGAGCTTTGGCTTCACGGCTGTAAGAAGCGAGTCCATCTCCTCAGGGGTGGCAATATATGCCAGCATGGGGATCATTGCCTCGGGACTTGTCATCGAAGGATGGTCAGTCCCGAAATTACACAGAACCAACCCTTCACGTATAAGACTGTCAGGTGAGAACATGTAGATGCCTTCGCGCGGGAACATAAGGGGCATCGTGTCAGTATAGACCAGCGGCATTATCAACTCAGGCTCAGGTGAGAGAGTGACCTCGGGCAGGACTGTTGACGGCGGTGCGGGCAGTTCTTTTACAGCCTTGTAATAGAACAGCCAGAGCGTGTCAAGCTGTAATGACGGCGCGTAAATATTTATATACTGATCCCTCCTCACGACATTGCTGATGAGCTCATCGTAACTGAAGTAATCACGTATCCGGTAGTTCAGCCTGCTGTAACGGCCCGTCCGCTCAAACTCAGCAAAAGTCTGCACGGCCCGTTGCCTTATCAGGTCAATGACCTTTATTTCCGCAGTGTAAGCCTTGCCTTCATAGGTTTTTAGCGGGACATGAAAAATATACTCACCCTTAATTTCATCGCGGGGGACATCATACTTGAAAGTGGAGGTGTCAGCCAGGACCCCTCCGATTGTGTTGTCAAAAAGCCTTACTGAGACAAGTATTGTGGCCATGGCCACACCTTCAGGATTAGCCTCACTGAAAAAGAATTCGTTTTTACGGATGCCTATGGCGAGAACGGTCGTTTCATCTCCCTCATTGTAAACATTTATTTCCGGCGTAAAGACATTTTTGGCGGGATTATAAATATATGACATGTCCTTGGTATCCGTAGGTGTCTTTTGTGTTGTGGCACATGAATAACCAAGCGATATTATTATCACCGCGGTGACAATCTCTGTTGTATAGTATTTAAATCGCCTTAACATGCTCTAAAGGTAATAAAGATTCTAAATCTTACTTTCGCTCCAGTGTATCCTGATCCGGCATAGCTCTGTCCTGTCATTCTCCCTTATGACTGAATGGGTGTATGCTGTTGATCTCTCATCGCCCGCATTTGTGATTATGTTCACCATGTCATCCCTGTGACCTTCCGACATATAGTTGACCTCGATCATGTCAGGGGTGTGCAGGCTGATGAATTCGGGTTCGTAGCAGTTCATGACCCAGTGAATGTACCTTGCATTGTTCACATGGAGGTTCACATCGATGTCGTCGAGTTTAGCCTTCAGCCTGGTGACCTGGTGGTCTCCGGCAACCATGGGAGGTATTTTCCCGGCGTTGGCATCAAGCGCTTTCTGAACCGGGAACTGTGTATTCAGGAAGGATAATGCCTTGTCGGGGCGCTGTACCTTCCGGGTTGTATAATCGACTATCACCCATGACGATGACGCTCCGGCCAGCCTGCTGCCATCAGCGTCATACATCTCGAGGTCGCGGATGGCATAGATGGAGTCTGTTCCGCGGGGCCATGTGCGAACGGTGACTTCATCCCAGGTCAGCGGCATACGTTCTATTTTTACCGTCATCCTCGACAACACCCAGAAAAAACCGTTTGTCATCAGGTGCTCGCGTCCGAAGCCGAGCTGAGACGCGTGCCTGCCCGCAAGGTCCTGGAAATAATTGAACAGTGCTCCGGGACTGAGCTTTCCGTTGATGTCAGTATCGAAGACATTCACCGGGTATTTTCTTTCAAAGACTAGCATCGCCGTTCATATAATCTGCCGTAAAAGCCTCAAGCTCATTATGTGCTTCCTCCCATCGCTGCATCAGAATGTCAAGGGCTTTCTTCTTCTCCTCATAACTGCTGTAGAACGCAGGATCACTCACTACAGCGCTGTCTCCCGATGCCAGCTTTGCATTCATCTCTGCGATCTCCTTTTCCAGCAGGGTTATCTCCGCTTCACTCTCCTCTGCCTGCCGCCGGAGCCTGCGGTAAACACGCTCCGTCTCCTTCTTCTCGAGGTACCGCATCTTGCTGTTCAGCTGTGTGGTTACCTTCTCCGGCGCCCCGGAGGCTGAGCCTGTCGAAGCCGACACCCCGGTGGCTGCGCCAGTCGAAGCTACTCCTGTCGAAGCCGAGCCAGCCGAAGCCGACACTCCGGTGGTTGAGCTTGTCGAAGCCACCCTGGCCGAAGCCGATACCCCGGAGGCTGAGCTGGTCGAAGCCACCCCTGTCGAAGCCTTGGCCACCGGACTCTCCTTTTTCTCCAGCTCCTTCAGAGACTCAATCTTTCTCGATCTGAGGAACTCGGCGATACCTCCCAGGTGTGTCCTAATCTTTTTATCCCGGAACTCGTACACCTTGTCCACCAGGCCGTCAAGGAAATCCCTGTCGTGTGAAACCACAATTAATGTGCCATCAAACTTGATAAGGGCTTTTTTAAGGATCTCTTTTGAGCGTATGTCGAGGTGGTTTGTGGGCTCATCGAGCAGCAGGAGGTTATAAGGCTCGAGCAGCAGCTGCACCGTGGCAAGCCTCGAACGCTCGCCGCCGGATAGCACCTTTACCTTCTTGTCGACATCGTCTCCGTGGAACAGGAATGCCCCAAGGATGTCACGAAGCCTCGTACGTATATCGCCCGTGGCTATCCTGTCAACAGTCTCAAGGACTGTCATCTCATCATTAAGCAGTTCATCCTGGTTCTGGGCAAAATATCCTATGCTGACCTTATGTCCCCGCTTAATAATTCCCTCATAATCGATCTGCCCGAGGATCATCCTCGACAGCGTTGTCTTGCCTTCGCCGTTACGCCCCACGAAGGCCACTTTCTCTCCTCTTTCGATCTTTAACGATATCCTGTCAAGTACAAGGTGATCACCGTAGCGTTTCGAGGCTTCGTCGGCCTCGACGACAACTGGTGCCTGAGCGCGGTGCAGGTGAGAAGCGGATGTTGATCGCAGAGAGATCCTCCTCTTCAATCTCGATACGGTCAAGCTTCTTCAGCTGCTTGATCTTGCTCTGCACCTGGACGGACTTTGTGGGTTTATATCTGAACCGTTCAATGAACTTCTCGGTGTCGTCGATCATCTTCTGCTGGTTGCGGTAAGCTGCAATCTGCTGCTCGCGGCGCTCACGCCTCAGCTCAGTGTATTTGGTGTACGGCACCTTATAATCATAGATCTTGCCGAGGCTGATCTCAATTGTGCGCCTGGTGACGTTGTCAAGAAAGGTCCGGTCGTGCGAGACCAGAATGACTGCACCGGCGTATGTCATCAGGAAATTCTCAAGCCACAGTATTGATTCTATGTCGAGGTGGTTGGTGGGCTCGTCGAGCAGTATTAGGTCAGGTTTTCTCAGCAGAATCTTTGCCAGCTCCACGCGCATGCGCCAGCCTCCGCTCAGCTCACGTGTGGGCCTGTTAAAATCCGACTGGCTGAAGCCCAGGCCCGTCAGTGTCTGTCCGGTAAGTGAGACATAGTCGTTTCCTCCGAGCATGCGGTACCTTTCACTGGCTGTATGGAGCCTGTCGCAAAGGTTTCTGTAGCTTTCGGTCTCATAGTCAGTCCGTTCTGCAACTTCGATGGTGCAGGCGGCGACTTCCTGCTCCAGTGCTCGCAGCTCGGTGAATGATGTGAGTGCCTCCTCCAGCACCGTGGTGGTGTCCGACACCTTCATCTGCTGCTCGAGATAACCTGTCGTCAGCTCCCTTGGCCGCTCGATCGACCCGGAGGTCGGATCCTGCAGTCCTGCGATGATCTTCATCAGTGTCGACTTTCCGGCACCGTTCCTCCCTGTCAGGCCGATGCGCTCCTGCCTGGTGATCAGGAATGACACCTCATCAAGCAGCACGAAACTGCCAAAGAGAAGAGATACGTTATTGACGGAAACCATCGGTCGGTTTGTTGAATTTGCAAAGATAGGAATTTAAGGCAATAGGCAGTAGGCAATAGGCAATAGAGGGCATACAACACTACTGCCTATTGCCTATTGCCTACTGCCTGTTTAATGCAACCATTTTAGCAGTATCTTTGTCCTGTAAAGGGAAAGTCATGAAAAGCAAAATCAGAATATTAGCGCTGGTGCCCGTTTTGTTGCCGTTGCTGCTGATGCAGTCGTGCTCCGAAAAGGAACCGGATCCGTTTGAAGATAATTTATTCCTTACATCCAGCAAGGTGGAGTTTATGAGGACGAAGGAGAACATGGTCACCCTGCTAAATTATGCAGCGATCCTGTACCCTGAGGTTGCTGATATTAATTCCGGAAGTTAAATCCGGAGTGAATATTTACAGCATCACATACAATACAACATTTATGGGTGAGGATGTCATGGCATCCGGATTGATCATGGTACCGTCAGTTCCGGGTTCATACCCTGTGCTCTCATACCAGAACGGTACAAACACACTTAATGCAAATGCACCTTCAGTGGATCCTGATTACCCGGCATATCAGTTTCTTCAGTGCGTAGCCTCGACGGGCTATGTGGTTTTGCTGGCTGACTATCTTGGTTTCGGCGTGTCTGACGACATGGCACACCCTTACCTTCATAAGGAATCAACCGTTCAGACCCTCGTTGACATGTTGTACTCACTTGATGAGTTCGATGATGACGTTGCAAAAGACATCACTGTCAGCGATGAATACTTCCTGCTTGGATACTCCCAGGGAGGATGGGCTACCCTTGCTCTCCTTGACGCCCTGGAGAACGATTACGGATCGGATTTTACGGTTAAGGCAGCTTCCTGCGGGGCGGGTCCGTACGACTTAAGCTATTTTAACTCATATGTCCTCGGCCTGGCTGAGTATCCCATGCCTGTCTTCCTCGGATATATTTCCAATGCATACAGTGAGTATGATCTGTATGCAAACCCCCTCAGTGATCTTTACAACGACCCCTACGCCGGACGTATCCCGGGTCTGTATGACGGGATGCATTCCTCAGAACAGATCAATGACCAGCTGACGGTCTCCATCGCAGGCTCTTTTCAAGGCTGCTTATATAAACGGATATTCAACCTCGGCGGCATACCAGGGAGTGCGTGATGCCCTGACAGCCAACAGCATCCAGGGGTGGAACAGCAGTGTGCCGCTGCTTTTTCTCCACGGAACGGCTGACGATTATGTGTTTCCTGTACTCTCTGAACGAATGAATGATGCCATGCTCGATGCAGGCACAAGCCCACTGACTTGCATGTACGAGCCAATGCAGGATCTTGATCACTCCGGCGGCGTCGTTCCTGCAGGACTGGCAGGACTGGAGTTCTTTAAAGCATACAGGTAGCAAGGTGGGAAGAAAGAAGCAGCTGCCCCTGCTCAGGGGTGTGACGATCACCGACATAGGATCAGAGGGCAACGCCATTGCCAGGGTCAATGATATGGTGCTCTTTGTGCCGGGCATGATACCCGGCGATGTGGTGGATGTCAGGGTCACGAGGAAGAGAAAGCGGTATATGGAAGGCGTTGCGGTTGCCGTGACAAGCCCTTCGCCTGACCGCATAAAACCACCATGCAGGCACTTTGGCGTCTGCGGTGGCTGCCGGTGGCAGCATCTCCCGTATGAAAAACAACTCTTTTATAAGGAGAAGCAGGTCAAGGATAACCTGACCCGCATCGGTCATACACCCATACCTGAAATTGATCCTATCATAGGTTCTGAAAACCAGTATTTCTACCGTAACAAGCTTGAGTTCACCTTTTCTGCCAGGCGGTGGATGACACGCGATGAGATTGCCGGAGGAGATGATATTGCTTCTTCGCCTGCACTCGGATTTCATATTCCCGGCATCTACGACAAGGTGCTCGATATTAATGAATGTCTCCTCCTTCCGGAGCCTTCGAATGCAATCCGCAATGAGGTACGGAGTTATGCCCTGGCCGAAGGACTTCCTTTTCATGACCTTCGTGATCATAAAGGACTGATGAGGAACCTGGTAATACGCATTACCGGCGACGGCGAGGTTATGGTTATTGTGGTAATGGCTGAGGATGAGCCTGAGGCAAGGGAAAAACTGTTGAGCCATATTTCCGGAAAATTTCCGGTGATAACCTCACTTTGGTATGTAATCAATACAAAGCACAACGACAGCCTGTCGGATCAGCTTCCTGTTCATCATTCAGGCACTGAGTTTATCACTGAGACCATTGACGGGCTCAGGTTCAGGGTGGGACCGAAGTCGTTCTACCAGACCAACAGCCGCCAGGCAGAAAGGCTTTACAGGATTGTAAGGGATTTTGCAGGACTGACCGGAACTGAAAATGTGTATGATCTTTACACGGGCACAGGCACCATTGCCTGTTATCTTGCTTCCGCTGCCTCACGGGTGACGGCAATAGAATATATTCAGGAAGCTGTTGCTGATGCCAATGTTAACGCTTCGGTCAATAATATCAGCAATGTTGCATTCATTGCAGGGGACATGAAGGATATACTTGGTGAGGCGCTCTTTGCTGAAAGGGGCAGGCCTGACGTGATTGTCACCGACCCTCCCCGGGCGGGGATGCATGTTGATGTCGTAGGTGCCATCAGGAGATCCGGTGCAGGCAGGATAGTTTATGTAAGCTGCAATCCTGCCACCCAGGCGCGGGATATAGACCTGCTGTCATCGGCTTACAGTGTCACGCGGGTTCAACCCGTAGACATGTTCCCGCAGACTTTCCATGTTGAGAATGTCGTGCTTCTGGAAAAAAAAGTCTGAGGGGTCAGAAGGTCTGAGGTTCTGAAGAATTTGCGATTTGCGAATTGCGAATTAGCTGATTATCAAATTCTTAATTCTTAACTCTTAATTCTTAATTTTTCACTACTGCCTACTGCCAATTGCCTATTGCCTTGAATGATGCAATGACTTTCTCCTTGGATTAGTAACGATCCAGCCACCTGTACTTCTTGCTGCTGCTTCCCAGCTTGAGAGCCAGGACAAGCTCGTGCGATCCTCCCGTCACACTCTCGATCTCACTCAGGGTATAATCATAAGAGTAACCGATATACATATTTCCCCACCTTACCCTCATGCTTCCGATCAGGGCGCCATAGCTTCCGTTGCCGTAGAATCCTCCGGTACGGTAGGCCATCCCGGCCCATAGGGTCTGGTCAAAGATAATGGTGAGGCAAACATCGGCCTGGGGCAGGATCTGCTCTGACATTTTCAGCAGTGCCGATGGTTCGATTTCGATATTCCTTGTAGTCTGGAAGCTGTATGATCCGAATGCATAGTAGTGTCTCGACATCCTGAACCTGTCGTACACCTGTGATGAATCTGCATAGCCGTCGCCGATCCTTGCTGCTGCTCCAAGAAGTGATTCCGCAGAAAACCCGAGAGTGTACCTGTCATTAAGAAGATACAGGCCGAAGTTAATGTCAGGAACAAATATCCCTTTCCGGAGATTGTCAGCCAGCCACGGTTCAGATGGATCTTTGAAGCTTTCGTAATCGGCATTGATAATATAATGGTATCCGGTGGCTGCAAGGCCCATCGATAACTGGGTATAATCCTCAACCCATACATGATATGAATAAGCCACCTGGAAACCGGTTCTCTGAACAAGTCCGTTCTTGTCGCTGATAAGGCCAATTCCGATTCCGTTCCTGCCTTCCGTCTTAGCCCTGTATTTATTGTTGCCGAAAATGTTCTTGTCAAGTGAATACTTCCTTTTCGTAAACCTTGCCTGGTAGCTGAGGGAGTAGGTCCTCGGTGAACCGGCATATCCAATCCACTGCTCCCTGGCGGTTATATTGAAGCTGGTGTATCCTTCGCTTCCTGCGGCAGCAGGATTTATCAGGAACTTATTGTACATGTACTGGCTGTACAGCGGCATCTGCTGGGCAAATGAGAATTGTGCTCCGGCAACGGCAAAAAATAATATGATAATCAGTCTTTTCAAGATTATCTATTCCGCTTTAGTTTCCGGCCGGAAATATGATTATCATACCTGAAATCAGTTTAACGCGGCCATTTTCCTTTAACAAATATATTGTATTAAAGGAAAGTTGCCAGTCATTTTTGATGCATGGTGACCATGTGTTGATAAATGTATCTTTTTTGAGGATATTGAAAAAAAACTTGCCGTCCGGTAATTCGGACGGCAAGCGGTTTACTCTGTTTTATGCCTGTTTCGCCAGGCTGGATTTCCCGGTTTCTTACGCCTTTAAACCCACGACGATTTGACCGGAGTGTTTATGACCCGGATGGGAGTGCTAAATTCTCAGACTTTTACGGTTCCCTCGATTTATAAACTATGGTTATGTTTCCGATCAGTAATTGTGATCCGTTACCAAGGTCAATAATGTAAGTGTACGAGTCGATAGGCATCTTAACGCCGTTGCTTCTTCCGTCCCACGGTTCAGGATAGCCCGGTTCTGATTCCCATAGCTTCTGCCCCCACCTGTTGAAGATCTTGATGACAATATCAGGATAAAGGTCGCTGAGCTCAATGTTTTCATTGTAAGCATCAATATCCCAGGTGTCGTTGATCAGGTCTCCGTTTGGCGAGAATGCTTCAGGAATTTTGAGGCATATCTCGTTCTTCGGCCTGACAAGCATCGATACTGTAATTGAGCAGTCGTTGAAGTCAGTGGCTGTCACGGTATATTCTCCCGGGAGGATGCCTGCAAGATCCTCAGTAGTCGCCGTAAAGCCATTAGGACCGGTCCATACGTAGCGATATTCACTTGCCGTTGATCCGCCTGTCACGGTCAGATCGATCTCTGCATCGGGCGCCTCGGGACAATAAGCGTGTTTAATGTCATACTCTGCCTCCAGGATTGGCGGTTCGGTCAGGGTTGCGGTTCCTGTGGCCTGGCACCTGTTGGCATCAGTTATGAGAACGGCGTATGATCCGGCACCAAGCTCATTCCTTGGGTTTCCTTCAGCTCCGTCATACCAGCGATAACTTACAGCACCGACATTATTTACAGGTACGACGTCGATGGTGCCGGTATGAGCGCCGTGGCAATTGATATTGTAAATTCCATCGTTGCTCACTGACAGGTTAAATGTCATACCGAGTTCACCGGGTTCGCGCATATTGAATGTCTGTGAGACAGGGCATCCGTTTCTGTCGGTGATGGTTACTGTGTACAGACCGGCGGAAATTCCTGTTATATCCTTGGTATTCGCGGTGAAGTTGCGCGGGCCGGTCCAGCTGTATGTGAACGGACCAAGGTCAACGGTCGGAGTGATACGTATGTAGCCGTCGGACAATCCGTAGCAGCTTATGTTATATCCGTTGTAGAAGGATGTGTCAACCGTGTATTTCAGCAATGGATGTACTATTAATGTCACTGTTTCGGTCAATCCCAAGCAATCTGCACCTCCGTCTTCCGGGATGATGCGCGGAGTGAAGCTGTAGACAACCTGTCTCGTCTGTTCAGTGCTGTTGAACAGGGTTTCAGTAAGGTCTGTGGGTGAAGTATAAGTTCCGCCTGCTGAATAACCTTCTACACCAGGCTCAGGTGCCACAGCGAGATCATATACCCACTGGCCGCGGACAGATGGATTCATATCCCGTACGGAGATCAGTGCACTCTCGCCGTAGCAAAGGATGCTGTCTGCCGAGCTGACGTCTATCCGTGGTACAGGATTGACCCATACGTTGGCTGAAATGTCTGCAAGATTACATGCTCCGTACACTCTCGGAGTTATTGTATAGACAACATTATGAGCCACATCGGCAGAGTTGGATATGGTCTGAATAATTGAGGAGCGGAGTCCGGAGTTATCGTCCGAGGTGCCTGAGATTCCGTTAGGTGAGTTCACGGTCCATGTCCATGTAGTGGTCGGGAGGTTATTTGTCAGGGCAAGATTGATGGTCTCTCCGCTGCATATGACGTCTGCCGGCGGGGTGGCAATCGGATTCGGAACTTCGGCATAGCTGACTGTGACTACTGCGGTGCAGGCGTCTGTATTTCCGGCATTATCGGTAACAGTAAGGATGACGTCGTTAGTTCCGAGATCCGTGCAGTCAAATGTTGTTATGTCTGCCACTATTGAAGCGATGCCGCAATTGTCCGTGCTGCCTCCATCGATGTCAGCTGCAATTATTGTGGCTGTTCCTGTGTTAATATCAAGTCGAATATCAATGTTTCGGCAAACCGCTGTTGGATCTGTATTATCCTCAACAGTTACCGTGAAGCTGCACTCATCGGTCAGGCCCAACGCATCGGTCACGGTGTAGGTTACAGTTGTGACACCCAGGTTGAATGTATGGCTTGTTATGTTATTGATGCCAGTTGCAGGAGATGCGGCTATAGTGGCGCCGGTCATTGTCCAGGTGAGTGAAGTGATCTGGCCTATGCCATTGGGATCATCAAATGTAGCTGCCAGGCCACCGGATATCAGGATATCACAGCTCATGTCACTGGTAGAGGTCAGTATCGGAGCCGGACAGTTGATTTCCGGAGGCAGGTTACGCAGTACGACGGTGACAGTATTACTAATGGTATCGACAGTAGCTGTTGAAGGCGCGGTGCCTGTTGCACTTGCAGTATTTATAATACTTCCGGCAAGGATATCAGCTATTGTGACAGTATACGTGGCGGTGCATGTTGCGCTGGCACCAGGGATAAGAGTGTACGGTGCGCCTGGGCATGTTACTGTTACAATCGGATCACTGACCGTAATTCCGGTTACGGTGACATTACCGGTATTGGTTACGGTAAGGGTGTAGTTAATGGTTTCGCCGGGTGCAGTGTATTCTGTCCTGTCAGCCGTCTTGACAAGAGTCAGTTCCGGATTCTGTATTCCGATAACATCAGCTGTAGCCGTTGTGGTGACAGTGCCGCTTGTAACTGTGGTTCCGGTAGCTGTAGCCGTGTTGGTATAATGGCCAGCATCAAGATCTGCAAGGGTGGCTGTATGTGTTGCACTGTATGTCCATGTTTCATCCGGGTCAAGCCTGTTGTCCGAGTCGGTGTCGCCGCCGGTGAAGGTTATGCTGCCTGCATCTGCTCCGGGATCAGATAAAGCTATATTCCCGATTGAGACATTGCCGTCGTTGTTAATTGTTATTGTGTAATTCAATATATCTCCGGCAGCGTCAAAGTTTGCACTTCCCGGAACCTTGGTCATTGACCAGGCTGCAGTCTGGGTAATTGTTGTGGTAGCATCATCCTGTTGCGGATCCGTCTGGTCGGTATCAACGACAGCCAAATTGACCAGAGTGGTACCTGCATCGATGTCAGCCTGTGTGACGTCATATGTAGAGGTATATGTCCATGTTTCACCGACATCGAGGATGCTGTTACTGTTGGTGTCTCCGCCTGTGAGCGTAGCACCTCCGGTAAGCACATCTGTCAGTACCACTCCGGTCAGGCTTGTATTGCCTGTATTAGCAATAACTATAGTGTATGTAAGGGTAACGGGTATGCTTATTTCAGTCTGGTCAACAGACTTGCTGATTGTAAGTGATGGTGTCTGGTTGATTGTAGTAGTTGCGTCATCCTGGACAGGTACTGGTCTGGTCGGTGTCGACAGATGGCGACGTTAACAAGCGGTGTACCTGCGTCGATGTCAGCCTGTGTGACCGCATAGTCGGCAGTGTATGTCCAGGTTTCACCCACATCAAGGATACCGTCATTATCAATATCACCGGAAGCAAGGGTAGCACCTCCTGCAAATGTATCAGTGATAACGACGTTGGTCAGACTGACGTTACCGGTATTGGTTACAGTGATTGTATATGTAAGTGTAGCCGGAGCGGAGATCTCGGTAAGATCAACGGTCTTTTCAACTGTCATTGCCGGGTTGGCAGCGATAGTTGTAGTGGCGTCATCGGTAACAGCAACAGGTATCTCTGTAGTAGTAACGGAAGCTGTGTTGACCAGGGCAGTGCCGGCATCGATGTCAGCCTGAGTAGCTACGTAGGTTGCAGTGTATACCCAAGCTTCACCGACTTCAAGGATGCCGTCGCCATCATCACCTGAGGTGAGTGTTGCTGACCCTGCGAGGTCATCGGTGAGGACGACGTTGGTCAGACTTACGTTACCGGTGTTGGTTACAGTGATTGTATATGTAAGAGTAGCCGGAGAGGAGATCTCGGTAAGATCAACGACCTTTTCTACTGTCATTGCCGGGGTGGCAGTGATAGTAGTTACAGCATCGTCAGTTACAGGGGTAGTTATCTCGGTAGTAGTAACGGAAGCTACGTTAACCAGGTCATCACCGGCATTGATATCAGCCTGAGTGGCGGCGTAGGTAGCGGTGTATATCCAAGCTTCACCGACTTCGAGGATGCCGTCGCCATCATCACCTGAGGTGAGTGTTGCATCGCCGGCGAGGTCATCGGTGAGGACGACGTTGGTCAGGCTGACGTTACCGGTATTGGTTACAGTGATGGTATAGGTAAGAGTAGTCGGAGCGCTGATCTCAGCCTGATTTACATCTTTGTTAACAGTAATTTCTGGCCTCTGTGCAGCAGGAACAGTTTCAGTTGCCGTCTCTTCATATGTATTACCACCGCATGTGTATGATGCAGAGGCAGTATTGTCTACAAAACCAGCATCAATGTCACCCTGGGTCACTGTGTATGAAGTCAGGATGGTTTCTGAAGCATTCGGGGCAAGGCTGGCAATGGTTTGACTAAGTCCTGTATGCGGATCGGTTACAAGAATATCTGTCAGAGTAAGGATACTGATATTTGTAACAACAATAGTGTAGTGCAAGATATCTCCTGGAGATGAGTAATTAGCCTCAGTGGCTGTTTTGGTGATTGTAAACTCAGGAGTTACTATCACAATCTCCATTGTTGCCGTCGTAGCGCACTGACCGGGCATCCGGGGTGAATGTATAAGTACGGTAGTAGCAGTATTGTTAATAGCCGGGGCCAGGTACCAGTAATGCCGTTAATAGAAGTCAGCCGGGAGAGCAGGAATAGTAGCGTTCTCACAGTAAGGACCGAAGGCGTCGAATGTTGGGGTCACCTGCGTCAGTAATATTAATGGTCAAAGTAGCCGTAGTAGCGCACTGGCCGGTCATCCGGGGTGAATGTATAAGTCCGGTAGTAGCAGTATTGTTAATAGCCGGAGCTCCAGGTACCAGTAATGCCGTTAATAGAAGTCAGCGGCAGAGCAGGAATAGTAGCATCCTCACAGAAAGGACCGAAGGCGTCGAATGTTGGGGTCACCTGGTCAGTAATATTAATAGTCAGAGTAGCCGTAGTAGCGCACTGGTCATAGCCGGGGTGAATGTATACTTAGTAGTAGCAGTATTGTTAATAGCCGGGCCCATGTACCAGTAATGCCGTTAATAGAAGTCAGCGGCAGAGCGGAATAGTAGCGTTCTCACAGAAAGGACCGACGGCGTCGAATGTTGGGGTCACCTGGTCAGTAATAGTAATGGTCAAGAGTAGCCGTAGTAGCGCACTGGCCGTCAGCCGGGGTGAATGTATATCCAGTAGTAGCAGTATTGTTAATAGCCGGGCTCCAGGTACCAGTAATGCCGTTAATAGAAGTCAGCGGCAGAGCGGAATAGTAGCGTCCTCACAGTAAGGACCGAAGGCGTCGAATGTTGGGGTCACCTGGTCAGTAATAGTAATGGTCAAAGTAGCCGTAGTAGCGCACTGGCCGGTCATCCGGGGTGAATGTATAATCGTAGTAGCAGTATTGTTAATAGCCGGGAGTCCAGGTACCAGTAATGCCGTTAATAGAAGTCAGCGGCAGAGCGGAATAGCAGCATTCTCACAGTAAGGACCGACGGCGTCGAATGTTGGGGTCACCTGGTCAGTAACAGTAATGGTCAAAGTAGCCGTAGTAGCGCACTGGCCGGTCATCCGGGGTGAATGTATAATGCAGTAGTAGCAGTATTGTTAATAGCCGGGAGTCCATGTACCAGTAATGCCGTTAATAGAAGTCAGCGGCAGAGCGGAATAGCAGCATCCTCACAGTAAGGACCGACGGCGTCGAATGTTGGGGTCACCTGGTCAGTAATAGTAATGGTCAAAGTAGCCGTAGTAGCGCACTGGCCGGATCAGCCGGGGTAAATGTATAATGCAGTAGTAGCAGTATTGTTAATAGCCGGAGCTCCAGGTACCAGTAATGCCGTTAATAGAAGTCAGCGGCAGAGCGGAATAGCAGCATCCTCACAGTAAGGACCGACGGCGTCGAATGTTGGGGTTACCTGGTCAGTAACAGTAATGGTCAAGAGTAGCTGTAGTAGCGCACTGGTCGTCAGCCGGGGTGAAAGTATAATCGTAGTAGCAGTATTGTTAATAGCCGGGAGCCCATGTACCAGTAATACCGTTAATAGAAGTCAGCGGCAGAGCAGGAATAGCAGCATCCTCACAGTAAGGACCGACGGCGTCGAATGTTGGGGTTACCTGGTCAGTAATAGTAATGGTAAGAGTAGTTGTAGTAGCGCACTGGTCATCAGCCGGGGTGAACGTATACATCCGTAGTAGCAGTATTGTTAATAGCGGGAGCCCATGTACCAGTAATACCGTTATTAGACGTCAGCGGCAGAGCTGGAATAGCAGCATCCTCACAGTAAGGACCGACGGCGTCGAATGTTGGGGTTACCTGGTCAGTAATAGTAATGGTAAGAGTAGTTGTAGTAGCGCACTGGTCATCAGCCGGGGTGAAGTATACTCAGTAGTAGCAGTATTGTTAATAGCGGGAGCCCATGTACCAGTAATACCGTTATTAGACGTCAGCGGCAGAGCTGGAATAGCAGCATCCTCACAGTAAGGACCGACGGCGTCGAATGTTGGGGTTACCTGGTCAGTAATAGTAATGGTAAGAGTAGTTGTAGTAGCGCACTGGTCATCAGCCGGGGTGAAAGTATACTCCGTAGTAGCAGTATTGTTAATAGCGGGAGCCCATGTACCAGTAATACCGTTAATAGAAGTCAGCGGCAGAGCAGGAATAGCAGCATCCTCACAGTAAGGACCGACGGCGTCGAATGTTGGGGTTACCTGGTCAGTAATAGTAATGGTAAGAGTAGTTGTAGTAGCGCACTGGTCATCAGCCGGGGTGAACGTATAACTCCGTAGTAGCAGTATTGTTAATAGCGCGGAGCCCATGTACCAGTAATACCGTTAATAGACGTCAGCGGCAGAGCTGGAATAGCAGCATCCTCACAGTAAGGACCGACGGCGTCGAATGTTGGGGTTACCTGGTCAGTAATAGTAATGGTAAGAGTAGTTGTAGTAGCGCACTGGTCATCAGCCGGGGTGAAGTATAACTCCGTAGTAGCAGTATTGTTAATAGCGGGAGCCCATGTACCAGTAATACCGTTAATAGACGTCAGCGGCAGAGCTGGAATAGCAGCATCCTCACAGTAAGGACCGACGGCGTCGAATGTTGGGGTTACCTGGTCAGTAATAGTAATGGTAAGAGTAGTTGTAGTAGCGCACTGGTCATCAGCCGGGGTGAACGTATACTCCGTAGTAGCAGTATTGTTAATAGCCGGGAGCCCATGTACCAGTAATACCGTTATTAGAAGTCAGCGGCAGAGCTGGAATAGCAGCATCCTCACAGTAAGGACCGACGGCGTCGAATGTTGGGGTTACCTGGTCAGTAATAGTAATGGTAAGAGTAGTTGTAGTAGCGCACTGGTCATCAGCCGGGGTGAACGTATACTCCGTAGTAGCAGTATTGTTAATAGCGGGAGCCCATGTACCAGTAATACCGTTAATAGACGTCAGCGGCAGAGCTGGAATAGCAGCATCCTCACAGTAAGGACCGACGGCGTCGAATGTTGGGGTTACCTGGTCAGTAATAGTAATGGTAAGAGTAGTTGTAGTAGCGCACTGGTCATCAGCCGGGGTGAACGTATACTCCGTAGTAGCAGTATTGTTAATAGCGCGGAGCCCATGTACCAGTAATACCGTTAATAGAAGTCAGCGGCAGAGCTGGAATAGCAGCATCCTCACAGTAAGGACCGACGGCGTCGAATGTTGGGGTTACCTGGTCAGTAATAGTAATGGTAAGAGTAGTTGTAGTAGCGCACTGGTCATCAGCCGGGGTGAACGTATACTCCGTAGTAGCAGTATTGTTAATAGCGGGAGCCCATGTACCAGTAATACCGTTATTAGAAGTCAGCGGCAGAGCAGGAATAGCAGCATCCTCACAGTAAGGACCGACGGCGTCGAATGTTGGGGTTACCTGGTCAGTAATAGTAATGGTAAGAGTAGTTGTAGTAGCGCACTGGTCATCAGCCGGGGTGAACGTATACTCCGTAGTAGCAGTATTGTTAATAGCGGGAGTCCATGTACCAGTAATACCGTTAATAGAAGTCAGCGGCAGAGCTGGAATAGCAGCATCCTCACAGTAAGGACCGACGGCGTCGAATGTTGGGGTTACCTGGTCAGTAATAGTAATGGTAAGAGTAGTTGTAGTAGCGCACTGGTCATCAGCCGGGGTGAACGTATACTCCGTAGTAGCAGTATTGTTAATAGCGGGGCCCATGTACCAGTAATACCGTTAATAGACGTCAGCGGCAGAGCAGGAATAGCAGCATCCTCACAGTAAGGACCGACGGCGTCGAATGTTGGGGTTACCTGGTCAGTAATAGTAATGGTAAGAGTAGTTGTAGTAGCGCACTGGTCATCAGCCGGGGTGAACGTATACTCCGTAGTAGCAGTATTGTTAATAGCCGGGAGCCCATGTACCAGTAATACCGTTAATAGACGTCAGCGGCAGAGCTGGAATAGCAGCATCCTCACAGTAAGGACCGACGGCGTCGAATGTTGGGGTTACCTGGTCAGTAATAGTAATGGTAAGAGTAGTTGTAGTAGCGCACTGGTCATCAGCCGGGGTGAACGTATACTCCGTAGTAGCAGTATTGTTAATAGCCGGGAGCCCATGTACCAGTAATACCGTTAATAGACGTCAGCGGCAGAGCTGGAATAGCAGCATCCTCACAGTAAGGACCGACGGCGTCGAATGTTGGGGTTACCTGGTCAGTAATAGTAATGGTAAGAGTAGTTGTAGTAGCGCACTGGTCATCAGCCGGGGTGAACGTATACTCCGTAGTAGCAGTATTGTTAATAGCGGGAGCCCATGTACCAGTAATACCGTTATTAGACGTCAGCGGCAGAGCAGGAATAGCAGCATCCTCACAGTAAGGACCGACGGCGTCGAATGTTGGGGTTACCTGGTCAGTAATAGTAATGGTAAGAGTAGTTGTAGTAGCGCACTGGTCATCAGCCGGGGTGAACGTATACTCCGTAGTAGCAGTATTGTTAATAGCGGGAGCCCATGTACCAGTAATACCGTTATTAGACGTCAGCGGCAGAGCTGGAATAGCAGCATCCTCACAGTAAGGACCGACGGCGTCGAATGTTGGGGTTACCTGGTCAGTAATAGTAATGGTAAGAGTAGTTGTAGTAGCGCACTGGTCATCAGCCGGGGTGAACGTATACTCCGTAGTAGCAGTATTGTTAATAGCGGGAGCCCATGTACCAGTAATACCGTTATTAGACGTCAGCGGCAGAGCAGGAATAGCAGCATCCTCACAGTAAGGACCGACGGCGTCGAATGTTGGGGTTACCTGGTCAGTAATAGTAATGGTAAGAGTAGTTGTAGTAGCGCACTGGTCATCAGCCGGGGTGAACGTATACTCCGTAGTAGCAGTATTGTTAATAGCGGGAGCCCATGTACCAGTAATACCGTTATTAGACGTCAGCGGCAGAGCAGGAATAGCAGCATCCTCACAGTAAGGACCGACGGCGTCGAATGTTGGGGTTACCTCTGGATTAATGGTCATGGTTGTTGTGCAACTATTGTTATTTCCACATGCATCTTCAATAGACCATGTAATTGTTGATGTACCTATGTTAAATATTCCACTGGCATCGTTACTTGTTCCATTTCTAGAGGTTACTCCATATATTTGGAAACTAATGTCTAAAGATCCACTACAATTGTCTGTCCCTACTAGTGGAGGAATCGCATATAAATTACTCGGATCTTCACAAAATGCTTGATCTGATGGACAATTTATTATCTCAGGATACTCAGTATCCTGCGTCCAGGTATAAGTTATAGAAACCTGAGTTGCCGGGTTCAGGCAAGCATCAGTGTAGTTGGCGTTCCAGGTCTGGGTGTAAGCGCATCCTGTGTTAGTAGGCCCAGCAGTAGTAACGACAGGCGTAATAGTACCCTCGCAGTTGTCAGTACCGGTGAATGCAGGAGCTACCACTGTTGGGTTGCATCCGAGATCGTGGCTTGTAGCAGTTGTTGTTATTACCGGAGCATCAGTATCCTGCGTCCAGGTATAAGTTATAGAAACCTGAGTTGCCGGGTTCAGGCAAGCATCAGTGTAGTTGGCGTTCCAGGTCTGGGTGTAAGCGCATCCTGTGTTAGTAGGCCCAGCAGTAGTAACGACAGGCGTAATAGTACCCTCGCAGTTGTCAGTACCGGTGAATGCAGGAGCTACCACTGTTGGGTTGCATCCGAGATCGTGGCTTGTAGCAGTTGTTGTTATTACCGGAGCATCAGTATCCTGCGTCCAGGTATAAGTTATAGAAACCTGAGTTGCCGGGTTCAGGCAAGCATCAGTGTAGTTGGCGTTCCAGGTCTGGGTGTAAGCGCATCCTGTGTTAGTAGGCCCAGCAGTAGTAACGACAGGCGTAATAGTACCCTCGCAGTTGTCAGTACCGGTGAATGCAGGAGCTACCACTGTTGGGTTGCATCCGAGATCGTGGCTTGTAGCAGTTGTTGTTATTACCGGAGCATCAGTATCCTGCGTCCAGGTATAAGTTATAGAAACCTGAGTTGCCGGGTTCAGGCAAGCATCAGTGTAGTTGGCGTTCCAGGTCTGGGTGTAAGCGCATCCTGTGTTAGTAGGCCCAGCAGTAGTAACGACAGGCGTAATAGTACCCTCGCAGTTGTCAGTACCGGTGAATGCAGGAGCTACCACTGTTGGGTTGCATCCGAGATCGTGGCTTGTAGCAGTTGTTGTTATTACCGGAGCATCAGTATCCTGCGTCCAGGTATAAGTTATAGAAACCTGAGTTGCCGGGTTCAGGCAAGCATCAGTGTAGTTGGCGTTCCAGGTCTGGGTGTAAGCGCATCCTGTGTTAGTAGGCCCAGCAGTAGTAACGACAGGCGTAATAGTACCCTCGCAGTTGTCAGTACCGGTGAATGCAGGAGCTACCACTGTTGGGTTGCATCCGAGATCGTGGCTTGTAGCAGTTGTTGTTATTACCGGAGCATCAGTATCCTGCGTCCAGGTATAAGTTATAGAAACCTGAGTTGCCGGGTTCAGGCAAGCATCAGTGTAGTTGGCGTTCCAGGTCTGGGTGTAAGCGCATCCTGTGTTAGTAGGCCCAGCAGTAGTAACGACAGGCGTAATAGTACCCTCGCAGTTGTCAGTACCGGTGAATGCAGGAGCTACCACTGTTGGGTTGCATCCGAGATCGTGGCTTGTAGCAGTTGTTGTTATTACCGGAGCATCAGTATCCTGCGTCCAGGTATAAGTTATAGAAACCTGAGTTGCCGGGTTCAGGCAAGCATCAGTGTAGTTGGCGTTCCAGGTCTGGGTGTAAGCGCATCCTGTGTTAGTAGGCCCAGCAGTAGTAACGACAGGCGTAATAGTACCCTCGCAGTTGTCAGTACCGGTGAATGCAGGAGCTACCACTGTTGGGTTGCATCCGAGATCGTGGCTTGTAGCAGTTGTTGTTATTACCGGAGCATCAGTATCCTGCGTCCAGGTATAAGTTATAGAAACCTGAGTTGCCGGGTTCAGGCAAGCATCAGTGTAGTTGGCGTTCCAGGTCTGGGTGTAAGCGCATCCTGTGTTAGTAGGCCCAGCAGTAGTAACGACAGGCGTAATAGTACCCTCGCAGTTGTCAGTACCGGTGAATGCAGGAGCTACCACTGTTGGGTTGCATCCGAGATCGTGGCTTGTAGCAGTTGTTGTTATTACCGGAGCATCAGTATCCTGCGTCCAGGTATAAGTTATAGAAACCTGAGTTGCCGGGTTCAGGCAAGCATCAGTGTAGTTGGCGTTCCAGGTCTGGGTGTAAGCGCATCCTGTGTTAGTAGGCCCAGCAGTAGTAACGACAGGCGTAATAGTACCCTCGCAGTTGTCAGTACCGGTGAATGCAGGAGCTACCACTGTTGGGTTGCATCCGAGATCGTGGCTTGTAGCAGTTGTTGTTATTACCGGAGCATCAGTATCCTGCGTCCAGGTATAAGTTATAGAAACCTGAGTTGCCGGGTTCAGGCAAGCATCAGTGTAGTTGGCGTTCCAGGTCTGGGTGTAAGCGCATCCTGTGTTAGTAGGCCCAGCAGTAGTAACGACAGGCGTAATAGTACCCTCGCAGTTGTCAGTACCGGTGAATGCAGGAGCTACCACTGTTGGGTTGCATCCTAAATCATGGCTTGTAGCAGTTGTTGTTATTACCGGAGCATCAGTATCCTGCGTCCAGGTATAAGTTATGGAAACCTGAGTTGCCGGGTTCACGCAAACATCAGTGTAGTTGGCGTTCCAGGTCTGGGTGTAAGCGCATCCTGTGTTAGTAGGCCCAGCAGTAGTAACGACAGGCGTAATAGTACCCTCGCAGTTGTCAGTTCCGGTGAATGCAGGAGCTACCACTGTCGGGTTGCATCCTAAATCGTGGCTTGTAGCAGTTGTTGTGATTACCGGAGCATCAGTATCTTGAGTCCAGGTATAGGTGATAGAAACCTGAGTTGCCGGGTTCCCGCAAACATCAGTGTAGTTGGCGTTCCAGGTCTGGGTGTAAGCGCATCCTGTATTAGTTGGCCCAGAAGTTGTAACGACAGGCGTAATAGTACCCTCGCAGTTGTCAGTTCCGGTGAATGCAGGAGCTACCACTGTCGGGTTGCATCCGAGATCATGGCTTGTGGCAGTTGTTGTTATTACCGGAGCATCAGTATCCTGCGTCCAGGTATAGGTGATAGAAACCTGAGTTGCCGGGTTCCCGCAAACATCAGTGTAGTTGGCGTTCCATGTCTGGGTGTAAGCGCATCCGGTGTTGGTTGGCCCAGCAGTAGTAACGACAGGTGTAATAGTACCCTCGCAGTTGTCAGTTCCGGTGAATGCAGGAGCTACCACTGTCGGGTTGCATCCTAGAGTCGCCGCTGGTAGCAGTTGTGGTGATCACCGGAGCATCAGATCCTGCGTCCAGGTATAGGTGATGCTCACCTGAGTTGCCGGGTTCAGCAAACATCAGTGTAGTTGGCGTTCCAGGTCTGGGTGTAAGCGCATCCGGTATTGGTTGGCCCAGAGTTGTCACGACCGGCGTAATAGTACCCTCGCAGTTGTCTGTTCCGGTGAATGCAGGAGCTACCACTGTCGGGTTGCATCCTAAGTCGTCGCTGGTAGCAGTTGTTGTGATTACCGGAGCATCAGTGTCTTGCGTCCAGGTATAGGTGATAGAAACCTGAGTTGCTGGGTTCCCGCAAACATCAGTGTAGTTGGCGTTCCAGGTCTGGGTGTAAGCGCATCCTGTGTTAGTTGGCCCAGAGTAGTCACGACAGGCGTAATAGTACCCTCGCAGTTGTCAGTTCCGGTGAATGCAGGAGCTACCACTGTCGGGTTGCATCCGAGATCGTGGCTGGTAGCAGTTGTTGTAATTACCGGAGCATCAGTATCCTGCGTCCAGGTATAGGTGATAGTAACCTGAGTTGCCGGGTTCACGCAAACATCAGTGTAGTTGGCGTTCCATGTCTGGGTGTAAGCGCATCCTGTGTTAGTAGGCCCAGAAGTAGTAACGACAGGCGTAATAGTACCCTCGCAGTTGTCAGTACCGGTGAATGCAGGAGCTACCACTGTCGGGTTGCATCCGAGATCGTGGCTTGTAGCAGTTGTTGTTATTACCGGAGCATCAGTATCCTGCGTCCAGGTATAAGTTATAGAAACCTGAGTTGCCGGGTTCAGGCAAGCATCAGTGTAGTTGGCGTTCCAGGTCTGG
>CAWJQH010000007.1:0-63512 GCA_963844935.1 uncultured Bacteroidales bacterium
TTTTTAAAGTATGCTCCTGAAGGTCTTCCCCATCCCTTGCCTGGCAGATATCCGATTTCTACACTAACATGATTTTTGGAGCATTAACACTGAGCAATGACATTCCTCCGGAGGCCGGACGAATAAGTAATGTTTCCGGGCGTCCCGGACTTTCATTAAGGACTGTTAACCTCAGTTGTTTTTCAGGTGGCTGCTTCCTGAATGAAAAGCTGCCATATAGAGAAAGGGATGTTTACTATGCCGACGAGACTGACGATATTGTAGTATTATTTTCCGGGGCGATATTTAATAAGGCTGGTCTCCGGAACCTTATTGCAGCTGATTTTCCCGAGCCTGATCCGCAACTGATAGCAAAGCTCTTTGCCAGGATGGGTCCGGAGTTTGCAGGGGAGGTGAACGGTGATTTCACCATTTGTATTCTGAAACCACAACAAAGAAAGATTTTCCTGTTTCGCGACCAGGCAGGAGTCAGAACCCTCGCGTATGCATCGGACAGGAAGTCCCTCTGTTTCTCGTCAGATATCATCGGATTATGCAGAGTTCTTTCAGAGGGAAGAAAGCCTGATAGGGATTTTCTTACAGGATATTTCAGGGTTGTCGACTACAGTAAGGCTCCGGATGAGAAGGTTAAAAAGCTTATGCAGGGTCACTACCTGGAATTTTCTGAAGCAGGGCTGAAGCTTGTCAGGTATTGGGATCCCGAAAAGATCAGAACGGACAAAAGCATGACTTACGGGCAGATGCTGGAATTGCTGGGTGCTATAGTCCGGGATGCCGTGAAGATAAGATGTGACAACCGTTTCGTGGCCGGTGCCCATGTAAGCGGTGGTATCGATTTAAGCTTCGTGGCGGCGCTCGCCAGGAGAGAGTACGGGCACCAGGAGAGATTCCCAGGTTTTTCATGGTCGCCCGCAGAGTATGCCGCCAATATTGTACCAAACGACGAAAGAGGGCTGGTGGTGAGGTCGTGCCAGGCAGCCGGGATAATTCCCGTACTGGCGGATATGGAAGAGGAGGGTTTCTGGGAGGCGGTCTCATCATTCCATGAAAACAGTGGTTACTTCTCAGAGGATTTGTCCTCATCGCAGGCTGCCTCTGAAGGTATCAATCTTCTTTTCAGCGGATGGGGCGGTGATGAATTCATCAGTACGGCAGCAGCTGCTATTGAACTTGACCTTTTGCGTAACCTGAAGCTGGGATTATACCTTAGGCGGAATGAGATAACCCGACCCGGGAAATTTGCATGGAATTTTATGCATTTTGTCATGTTTCCGTTAGTGGGCATTCATGACGGGAGCACAGCCAGATCGTTCCGCGATGATGCCCGTTACCTCAGACGGGAGTTTAAGAAGAATGACAGAAACCGGGTGAAGATGTTTTATTTTCACACCTCAAGGAGAAGGCATCACATCGGAATGCTCAACTTCAACCACCTCCAGCACCGTTGCGAGAGCTGGTACCTGATGGGTTTCCGTAAGGGAATAGAATACCGGTATCCCCTTCTTGACAAACGGATCATTGAGTTTATGCTTAAGGTGCCGTCACATCTTCTGTGTCAGACTGGCCTTTATCGCCCTCTGCTTAAGGGAAATGGGAAGGCATATTGCCAACGGAGGTGCGCTTTAACAAATCCAAAAATGATCCGGTGTACTGGTCGTTCATGGACCATTTGTACAGGCGTGCTGCCATTGGTTATATGGATGAGGTTGAGGAATGGAGAGGCAATCCTGATATGGATTTCATTGATTTCGGTCTGCTGGCCGGCGATATCATTAAATTCAGGATCGGGTCCACTGACCTGGACGAGAAGGCTTTGTTCAGGTCACTTGTCTATATGAAGGCAATCCATGATTTTACACTTAATTATCACCAAGCGGTATAACTGATGCAAACAGCGACGGCACCTGATCAGGAACAAGTGATATGTTTGACCTGCGGGTTCTGCTGTGACGGGACTTTCTTCAGTCACGCTTTTCTGAGCGAGGGAGAGCGTGGCAACCTTCCGGAAAAGATTGAACAGGCTGTATTCACTGCTGCCGGGAGGGATCATTTCAGGCTTCCGTGCGGCTATTTCACTTCGAAATGTATCATTTATGACCGGATGAGGCCTGAGGTATGCGGGACGTACCGTTGCCATCTCCTGGGGGATTTTTCTGCAGGTAAGATCAGCCTGTACGAGGCTCTCGCAACTGTCAGAGAGGCTAAGATATGCGCATGGTTGTCATGGATGAATTAGGTGATTTAGTGGACGGGGATGAGACACATTTCAGACAGGTACTGATCAGTTTGGGCAAATATTTAAAACCGGAGGGTAATGGCGAACAGCTCACAGGAGAGCAGGAGCTGCTGATTGCGAGGTGTAATATTTTCGAGGCGCTGCTTATCAGACACTTTCGTTCGGAGGAAGATTTTGAAAAGATGGTGATGAAGTAAATATGTAAGTTTACTCACACACACAACTGATACGTTTTATGGGAATTGGTAGTAAAGACAGCAAGTCTTCCGGACCAGGCGACGGAAGCACCAGGTATGTAAGAAACAGCAAGACTATCTCCGGCCGGCTGCATGATGAACTGGTGATGATGGATATAGCGCAGGGGAAGTACTTTTCGCTGAATCAGGTCGCGACAAGGATATGGGACCTGATTGAGAAGCCAAGGATTCTGGAGGAGATTTGTGCTATACTGATTGATGAGTACGATGTCGATCCGGTGCAGTGCATGGAATCCGTAGAGGAACATCTTGAAAATATGGCAGCCCTTGGCATTGTGCTAAAAATCAATGAATAGCGTGACAGTCCGGCTCTGAGATCACTTTTTGACGGGTTATGTTTTCAGCCTCCTATCTCTAAATGACCACTGTAATAGAATCAGTTTCATTGTTTTTTCAATGTCCTGCGGAAACACCAATAATCTAAAAGTAATTGCTATATTTAAATCATTCTTATTAGGATAGTGTAATTTAGCTAAAAAAAGTATAATTTAGGACTTTGGTTTTTGAGTATTATTTAACGAAATCCCGAATAATTACTTCCTTCCGGTAATTACGTGGAAGCTATATAAAAGAAATGGTTATGAAGAAAACAGGAAACAATTCATTCAGAATATCATTAAGGGTCTTGACATTTATATTGAGCCGGGATGCTATTGACAACGATCATTGTTGCCCAGGCGGACTGGGACAATGCAAACTGGTCATTCCGGCGGGCGGTGACGGTTCCCAATCCCGGCACAAGTGTCTTAACGGATTTCCAGGTAAAAATCACCCTGAATAGTACGTTTGATTTCGCAAAAGCGCTGAGTGATGGAAGTGATATCCGTTTTGCAGCATCGATGGAACAACCTTAATTCCCTTCTGGATAGAAGAATGGAATCTGGCAGGTACGCTGCCAGCATCTGGGTAAAGGTACCAACTATACCTGCTTCGGTACAACTGTTTATATATATTATGGGAATCCATCTCCAACCGCTCCTTCTTCAGATCCTGTTGAAACCCCTCCTGTTGGTCCATTTACCAGGGCAGCCGGAAACCCGATTTACCAGCGGGGCAGACAGGAACAAGTTTGCTTGCAGAAAATATTGTTTTTGATCCGGTTACTAAGCATTACTGGATGTGCCTGGCAAATTATTCACAATTAGTGATTTCCCTATGTTATTCTGATACTCCAGCCAATCCTGCACATGGACCTGGAGCGGAAATGTAATAACAACTTTTACCAGTTTTTTCAGGAGCCCCACACTTTGTTCATAATGGCACCTGGTATCTTTTTTATGCAGACAGGCCAAATATCAGGGTGGCGACAGCTACAAATGTTGCAGGTCCTTATACGATAAATCCGACGCCGGTTCTTCAACCAACCGGTCCTACACCAGCATGGGATTAATTCCGTGTTGATGAACCATATGTTTTTCAGCGCAATGACGGCAAATGGATTATGATTTATATGGGGATGCCGGAGGTATAACGGAACAGGTAGGATATGCCACTGCAGATAATATTACCGGTCCATATACTGCATATGCAGGTAATCCGGTCTCAGGTTTGGGACTCCGGGTCATTTGATGCCGGTACGGTTGCGGATCCCTGGGTTTATGAATATCATGGGACATATTATATTGGTTATACAGTCAGTTCGACAAAAAATTCACCCTGGCAGACTGCTCTGGCGACCACAACAGACTGGATAAACTTCACTAAACACGGTGTGATTTTACCGGCGGCCGGTACTGCATTTGATGCTGCCAATAGTTTCAGCGGTGCATAACACGAATAGGTGATACTTATGTTTTTTCTTACACCGGTGATGGTTATCGAATGGCGATCGCGACACAACCGGTATTATGACACCCCTGTCTCACCGTAAAGTAACCCTGATGCTGTTTTTGATTTCTATGACGGGTTTAGCGGATCTGCCCTCGATTTAACAAAATGGAGCCTTATGAATGGATTTACAAACACAGGCTACTGTCAGTGGTGGTATTACTCACTTTATATGCCACATCAATCTCAACGTTTACAAGAATAACCGGACAAGCTGTTTTGGGATGAATTATATTGGGGAAACACGGGCATATCATTCTAATCAGAGGCAGCACAGGATATGATTGCTGAAGTTAGGTATGGCTACTGATCTGATGTTTATGCAATACGTATAGTTGACGATTTTAAGGTCATAGTGGGAGTACCATACGACTTACTGGCAAAAACAGGCCATACGGGCTGGACGGGGCACGGATATTTTTAATAATATGGATTAGACTCCTGATGTAAACTGGCATATTTTCCGGTATTTCGACAGGGTACCAATACTGCGGGATTTCAGATTGATGACAATCCATGCTGAGGGCACTACCCGAACCTGTCCCAATAAATAATTTGAAACCTTTTATGATGTCATATATGAGGGAGTACCAATGTACTATCAATCATAGACTGGACCAGGGTACGGAAATGGGCTGGCGCAGATCCTGTGGCCGTTGTCGGAAGCGAAGAGTCCGGAAGCGGAGTGCCTTCAGGGAATAGTGGACAGGAGCGCATCCGGTAAATGGCACATCCTTCTGGTCAGACCCCTTAAACTGGACTGCAAACGTTGTACCTGACATCAATACAGATGTTGTTATTCCGGATGTTACAAATGATCCTGTGATTGATGCCGCTGCTATGCCGGAGTGATTACAATTAATCCCGGGGCAACACTTTCCCTTGCAGGATCACAAACACCCTGAGTGTCAGCGGAAACTGGACCATAACGGAGGTTTTCTATCCTCTGGTACCGGAACGGTAGCATTTAACGGCTCTGAACAGACAATAGGGAGGTTCCTCATTTAATATATTCCAGAATTTAGTAATCAGCAGTTCCGTCTCTGTTACCATGAAAGCAAATGCAGAAATATACGGAACGTGGACGTGACATCCGGAATTTTGATTTGGAACCTTTTCCATTAACAATACGCAGTTAGCGGGAATAATCTTTGTCAACAAAGGAGCTTCTCTGAAAATAGGAGGTACAAATGCCCTTCCACAGGCTATGATACTTACGCCTTCGCGGTGGGTAGTACAGTTGAATATTACGGAACAGATCAGGTTGTTGTTGCCGCGGCTGACTGCCACCTTGTTCTTTCCGGCTCAGGGGTTAAGACATTTCCGGCAGAAGGGCTGACAGGAATGATAGTCTTTCAATAAGAGGGACAGCAACGGCATTATTGCCATCCTCCAGCTCGCTTTACCTTACAGGAGCCTTGATATTAGGAGGAACTTCGGCTCTCAACGGTTCATACGGGAGTACGGCTTCTGCAGCTGATAATAAGGATAATACATATTTTACAGCAGGATCCCCCGGGATACTCAGCCATACATTTTTACTAGATGGCAATCTGGTTGGGGATAATAGCACCAATTGGAATACTGCTGCAAATTGGGTTGGAGGCATTCCCGGTTCATTAACAGATGTTGTCATCTCAAGTATGCTCCCTTTCTTCCGGTAGTAAATCCTGATTTACCGTCTGCCGTGTGTCAAAATTTAACCGTAAACCCAGGCGCATCACTAACCATTAATGCCGGTCAGGCACTGACGGTGGTAGGGGATTTCATCGAATTCCGGAACACTTACAATTGAATTTTCAAGTGTATTTGCCAGTGGGTCTCTGAGAGTATTAGGAAGTAGTGCTGGTAATGTTACCTATAACCGCGTAATGAATACCAGCAACGATCTTTATCATTTCTTTTCCTCTCCGGTAGGATCCTCAACATTCCCGACAACCGCGAAGGTATGGGGATATAATGAACCTACCGGTGCTGGGTTGAAACTACAGTCAATGTACCCGGCAGAGGCTATACTCTGGAGAAAGGGGTATTTTCTTTAAGTTTTAGTGGGCCAGTTGTGAATTCGGATTTTCTTATAGAAGCATCATCACCATACCTGGGTACAATTACAGGTGGGCGTCCCCGGTGAATATGACAACCGCAGTTTTGCATCCGGACGGGACGCCGGAACTAACTGGGGTGGCGGAGGATGGAACCTGCTGGGTAACCCATATACTTGTGCCATGAATGTGGCAGGATTTATACCGCAAATACTCCCCGGTTTGATCCAAACTATCTGGCGCTCTACCTGTATAACGGAGCAGCTATCGTTATATATCAAACCTGTCGGTAACTGGCTTAATGGAACAGCCATGAATGAAAACTATATTCAGGTAGGACAGGGATTTTTTGTACTGGCCATGAATGATGTCAGTGTTTACTTTCACATGGAGTATGCAGGGTCATGACACCGATGTACATCCTGCTGAAATCAGCCAAAACCGAGATCCTGGCCGGGACTGCAGCTGAAAGTAAAATATCGGAGAGAAAGAGAACTCCACCTGATTGTTTACAATGAAAAGATGACAGCCGGTCTTGATCCGGGTTATGATGTCGGGCTGATGAGCACAGGTCCGGATGTTGAGATTTACACTGCTCTGGCGAAAGGACAACAGTGTGAACTTTGCACGTCAGGCGCTGCCGATGACGGAGCAGACAATATTGTTCCGGTGGGCATTGATTTGAAAAAGGAGGCGAGGTGACTTTCTCAGCCTATACTGTTCCCATTGGAACATAATAAGTTCTGGCTTGAGGACGGTTACAGGCACTTTCACTGACCTGATACAAAGACACTACACTGTAATCTGCCGGCAAAGACATACGGTACAGGACGGTTCTTCATAATAGCATCCACAAACACACCAACAGGTATAGAGAAACCTCAGACAGAAGAACGGAATACGCATATGGACATCGAATGACAAGGTGATAATCAAGGGTGAGGTCAGCGACAGAGCCATCTGCGAGGTATATGATATGCAGGGGAAGAAGATCCTTGAAACACAACTGCTCGACGGAGGAGACTTAAATACTATCTACCTTACCTTCAGGCTTACATGGTGTATACCTTGTGAGGGTTGTTGACGGAGTGAAGGTGACGACGAGGAAGGTGGCTCTTCTTTAGGGTATGAAGAGTATTAAGCGAGCAGCCTGCCTTCGTTGAAGCTGCGGCGGATAAAGAGCGAATGTCTAGGATTCAAGACAAAAGATAAAAATCAAAGTACAAAAGTTGTCTTGACTGTACTTTTATATTTTTACTTTTGTGTTTAATCTTTAGACGAATTCCCCCGTTCCCTCGCACTTTCCAGAGTCGCCCCATCTGTGGCTAAATCTATGCAAACGTACCTGTTTATAGTAAAGACTTTTAAGTTGTTGCGGGAGCATCAGCCCTGGAAGCTTGTGCTGATCTTCCTGCTGACATTGATTCAGGGTGTCACTTCCGGGTTCTCCATCGTGCTGCTGATACCTCTGCTGCAGCTGCTCAGCATCGGCGGCGGCGGTGAGCCGGACGGTAGTCGCACTCTGGCATTCAGAACCTGGCGGAAAAAGCAGGAATCGATCTCACCATAGGGTCCGTCCTGATCATTTATATGGTGATCCTGACCCTCAGCGCACTGCTGCAGTACTGGAAGTCGATCCTTGATGCCCGGTACCAGCAGACATTCATCTATACCCTGCGCCGGCGCCTCTTCCGCAAGATAATAATGGCCGAGTGGCAGACACTCAACAGCCGCAGCAAGACCAACCACCTCCAGGTGCTCACCAAAGAGGTGCCCAACCTGGCAAACTACTATTACTACTACCTGAGGCTGCTGACCACCCTGATCTTTACTTCGTCATATATTGTCTATGCAATGCTGGTGTCGGCAAAATTCACCCTGGTCATAATTGCCGTCGGCATTGTGCTGTTTGTGCTGCTGCATAAGTTCCTTCTCAAAGCCTTTCACCTTGGCGAGGGATACGTGAGCTCCTACAACAGGCTGCTGAAGTATATCGACGATTTCTGGCAGACGGTGAAGATTGCCAAGGTGCACAGCTCGGAAGACTTCTATTACAACAGGTTTGACGAGGCCAGCACATCGCTCCTTGACATGGAATACAGGATGCAGAGAAACTGGTCGTTGCCGCAGCTCATTCAGCGCATCGCGGGACTGGTTGTGCTGGTGTTTGTGGTGTGGTTCGGGTACAGGTCGGGCACCATACCCATGGCATCGTTTGTAATCCTGATACTGCTTTTCTCGCGCATCTTCCCGCAGTTCATTTCGCTTAACACCGATATTAACATGATCGTCTCGGGCGTGGCCTCGGTGAAGCTTGTGATGCAGCTTGACGATGATCTGCCGGACAATAAGCTGCCAGTGTCCGCCGGTCAGCTTCCCGTGGCGCTTGACAGGGAGATCCGCCTGGAGAACCTGAGCTTCACATGGCCTGACGGCGAGAAGCTTTTCAACGACTTCAGCGCTGCCATTAAAGCAAATACAATAACAGGTATTTTAGGAGAATCAGGACGGGGAAAGACAACGCTGATTGATCTTATTGCCGGACTTCAGAGACCCGGTTCCGGGAGGATAATAATTGACGGCAGTCCGCTTGATGATGCCCTCCTTCCGCGATGGAGGGCGGGGCTGGGATACCTTCCGCAGGATCCCTTCTTCATTGACGGCACGCTGCGCGAGAACCTGGTGTGGGACAGCGGAGGCGATATCAGCGATGATGAGATCATGTCGGTGCTGGAACAGGTCAATGCCACCCACCTGGTGAAGAGGTTCAGGAAGGGGCTGGATGCCTTCATTGTCAATTATCAGTTCGCCTTTTCAGGCGGCGAGTGCCAGCGGCTGGCGCTGGCGAGGGTGCTGCTGCGAAGACCGTCGCTGCTGCTGCTCGACGAGGCCACTTCGTCGCTCGATGCGGAGAACGAGGCAATCATCATGGAGGTGCTGGCGCGGCTGAAGGAGAAGATCACCATTGTCTTCGTGACTCACCGCGAGTCGGTGGTCAGGTGGTTTGATGAGGTGATAAAGATCTGACCAATAATTTAATGACAATTAAACTGCCGTAAATAAACAGTATTTGATTATATTTGCAGTTATAATGTAAGAATGTATTATGCAGATTACCAGTAAGAATAAACATCAGTTACTGGGTTGAGGAGCTTCAGAGGCGGGGTCGGATTACCTTTTCCCTAAAGGAAGGTAAATAATGCAGTTTCCTTTACATAATATATCAGCCTTGCGCAATACCCTTACCCGCCTGGCGGCCAAGGGCAAAATCTTATCCGTTTGGCAAGGGTTTTATGCCATCATTCCTGTTGAATTCAGCTCCGTTGGAATGATACCTCCCGTTTTGTATATAGATGACCTGATGGCATTTCTCGGAAGACCTTATTACATTTCGTTGTTAAGCGCTGCGGTATTTTATGGGGCTGCACATCAGAGACCGCAGGAGTTTAGTGTAATCACTTCCCGGATTCTCTTCGTGCTTCCAGAAAAAAGGATGTTAAGATAGATTTTAAAACAAAAAAAGAAATCCACCCTGAACTGATCATAAAGAAAAAGACAAAGACCGGCTATGTGTACGTTTCATGCCCTGAACTTACAGCTACCGATCTTGTCCAGTACGAAAGAGAAACCGGAGGATTAAACCGGGCTGCAACCGTGCTTAATGAACTTGCTGGCGACTTGCAATTCAGCAAAGTTCCTGATTCCTTTTTTGTCCATGTGCCTTCACCGGTTATACGACGAACAGGCTACCTGCTGGAAGAAGTGCTTAAGCATAAGGGAGTGGCTGAGGAATTATATGAAAGAAATACAGAAACATAAGTTTCGAAGCGCGTTACGCCTCTGAAAACCGGAAAGTCAGTTTCAGGTTACATCACGGACAAAAAGTGGGGAATAATCATTAACACAACAATAGAAATTGACGAGTGATACCCGAGTATTGCAATAAATGAATGGAGAAACACAGTACTTTGGGGCGGGCTTGAACAAGTTGAGCTGGATCTGGTAATTTGCAAGGCTCTGGTAGAGTTATTTAATGATGAATATCTGGCTTCCCATCTTGCGTTCAGGGGAGGTACAGCGCTGCACAAACTTTATCTCAGTCCGCAGCCACGGTATTCCGAAGATATTGACCTCGTGCAGATAAATGCCGGACCGGTAAAGGAGATAATAATTCGGATCAGCAAAGCCCTCTCATATATCAGTAACCCTGCAGTAAAACAAAAAGCAAATAATAATACTCTGGTCTTTCGTTTCGAGTCAGAGATACAGCCAGTTGTCCCGTTAAAGCTAAAGGTGGAAATAAATTGCAGGGAACATTTCCATATCCTTGGCCTGACGAAGATCAGATTTGACGTACATAATCAGTGGTTTACCGGTGAATGCCAGGCAACTACCTACATGCTTGATGAACTGTTGGGCACAAAACTAAGAGCATTGTATCAACGACGTAAAGGAAGGGATCTGTATGACCTGTATAAAGCACTTTCGACTGCGGTTGTAAATGCTGACAATATAGTATTATGCTATAATGAATATATGAAACGCGCTGCGGTAAATCCCCCGTCAATGAAGGAGTTTCAAAGAAATGTTGAGTTGAAGATGCAGGATGAGGATTTCCTGAGCGACATGAAGATGCTCCTGCGTGTTGGTGAACAGTATGATCCGCAACAGGCGTTTGAAGTGGTTAAGTCACCTTATTAGACAGGCTATAAAATTGAATGAGGTTTGTAACAGTAGAGGGGATAAGCGTTTTAGTATCAAATCAGATAAATGAAGAAAAAGATTTATCTGTGCAGTCCGCACATGGGTGGAGGTGAGATGAAATATGTTCAGGAGGCGTTTGACTCGAACTGGATAGCTCCGCTGGGGCCGAATGTTGATGCTTTTGAGAGGGAGCTGTGCGCTGCCACGGGTGCGAAGCATGTTGCTGCGCTCTCTTCCGGGACAGCTGCAATACATCTTTCTCTTATATTGCTTGGAGTTAAGCCGGGCGATTATGTGATAGGGACATCATTCACCTTCTCGGCAACTGTCAATCCGATTGCTTACCTGGGGGCGACGCCGGTTTTGGTCGACAGTGAGACGGATACATGGAATATGGATCCGGTACTTCTTGAAAGAGCAATTAAAGGGCTCTGAGGCACTGAAGGTCACCGGTCCTGACAAGTCGGGACACTCCTGCCGCTCAGGAGGGAAAGTCAGTACCGAAGGCGATTGTGGTGGCGCATCTGTACGGGATGCCGGCGAGGATGAAGGAGATAATGGCGGTGGCGGACAAATATGGTATTCCGGTGGTTGAGGATGCTGCCGAGGCACTGGGGTCAGAGTATATGGGGAAAAGAGTTGGCTGTACCGGGAAGTTCGGTATACTGTCATTTAACGGCAACAAGATAATCACCACCAGCGGCGGCGGGGCGCTGATATGCGAGGATGAGGCGCTGATAAACCGCGCGCGGTTCCTTGCCACGCAGGCGCGTGATCCGGCGCCGCACTACCAGCACAGTGTGATTGGCTACAACTACCGGATGAGCAACGTCGTGGCCGGTGTGGGCCGCGGACAGCTCGAGGTGCTCGACCTTCGCGTCAGGCAGCACCGGGAGTTCAACGCCTGGTACCGCGAGCTGCTGAAAGATGTTCCGGGTGTCACTTTCCAGTCGGAGCCCTCGCCTGACTTTTATTCGAATTACTGGCTCACCTGTATTGTAATTGACCCTGAAAAAGCCGGAACGGACCGCGAGAAGCTGCGCCTTGCATTGGAGGCTGAACAGATAGAAGCCCGGCCGCTGTGGAAGCCGATGCATCTTCAGCCTGTGTTTGCCGGTTGTCCGGCTTATGTCAACGGCACCTCAGAGGCGTTGTTCAACAATGGTTTGTGCCTGCCGAGCGGTTCGAACATTACGGATGAAGGCAGGGAGAGGATAGCGGAGGTGCTGAAGAGGGAGTTCAGGGTCTGAAGTCTGAAGGTCTGAAAGTCAATAGAAGTCATGATTAATTGAATGTATGAGAAAAAAAGTATTTGTCAGCGGCTGTTTTGACATGCTGCACTCGGGGCATGTGGCGTTTTTTGAGGAGGCTGCCATGCACGGTGACCTGTATGTGGGGATCGGATCTGACCGCACCATAAATGATCTCAAGGGAAGACGCACCGTAAACGGCGAACGCGAGAGACTGTATATGATTAAGTCGTTGAGGTGCGTAAAGGATGCATGGATAAACAAAGGCTCAGGACTGCTCGATTTTGAGCATGAGTTGCGGGAGATGAAGCCTGACATCTTCTTCGTCAATGAGGATGGATATACTCCGGACAAGAAGAAGCTGTGCGATGAGCTGGGGATAGAGCTGGTGGTTAGCCGGCGTGTGCCTGTGGCCGGACTGCCGCCACGGTCGACCACCGCCCTGCGGAGCGAATGCCGCATACCCTACCGTCTTGACCTCGCAGGAGGCTGGCTTGACCAGCCATTTGTGTCAAAATATTATCCCGGAGCTGTGCTGACGATCTCCATTGAGCCTGACATCGAGTTCAACGACCGCAGCGGCATGTCGGGCAGCACCAGGAAGAAGGCTGTCCAGTTATGGCATACGGATATACCTGACGGCGATCCGCACCTGCTTGCACACACGCTTTTCTGCGTCGAGAATCCTCCGGGAACCGGCTATGTCAGCGGATCACAGGATGCCATAGGTATTGTTTTCCCCGGACTGAACCGTCTGGACTATGCAAAGGGCGAGTACTGGCCGGAGAAGATCACCACGGTTGATGATCCGGGAGTACTTGACTGGATCGAACAGCATCTCTGGTTCATAACCCTGCCTCCGCGGGAAGGGAATTTCAATGTTCTTGACAAGACGGATATTTCAACCGAAGGGGCCATGGCGCTGGCCAAGGCAGCAGATGATGTATGGGATGCAGTTCAGGCTAAGGATACACAAAAGTTTGGCAAAGCCTTCAAAGCTTCGTTTGATGCGCAGGTGGCGATGTTCCCGCTGATGAAGAGCACTACCGTTCGCGAAACCATTGATATCTATAAAGACAGGGCGCTTGGGCTGGAAGCTTGCCGGCGCCGGCGGCGGAGGGTACCTCGTTCTGGTTTCTGAAAATCCAATAGAAAATGCCATCAGGATCAGAATAAGACGTCACGGACGTTGATATAAAGTAAATAAATATTTACCTTTGTATTTTAAATTGGATGAAGTGTTCTGAGTTATTAAGGCTCCTTATAAAGGATGGATGGTTTGTAGTATCAAAGAAAGGATCTCATGTCAAGATGAAAACTGCTAAGCCAGGCATGTTATCTTCCCTGACCACGAGCAAAGGAAATTGGCAGGGGGATGGAGAAGAAAATAAGAAAAGATGCAGGATTGAAATTAGTATGGCAGCGAGAAGAATATTAAGTAATTATTGAAAGACCGGTACCGGTTTCTCGGCATATGCAGTGGATTATCCTGTTTATACTACAGGAGTGACAATGATTGAGTTGATTGATAATATCTGCGAAGCTTTCTCTCTCTATTTTGAAATTCCAAGGATTCGATCCTGCCCGGTTATCTTTCGAGATTGATTTTAAACAGTTCTTTCAGTATTATAAAGTCATAAATTCAAAAGCTCTTGCTGAAAAGATAGGAATGAATCCCACCCTTCTTTCCCAATACGTAAGGGGTCATAAGAAACCGTCGGAAACACAAAGTCGCAGAATTCTTTACGGAATCAACAGGATAGGCCAGGAACTGGCGGAGATGAGTGTTATTTACGAGAAGAAAAAGAATTGAACATTTGTAGAAAGTGTGTCAAGTGATTTCAGCCCATTCGGGTAAAATTTCCTACTTTTGAAAAAACAAATCATGTCTAAAACTGCTCTTATAACCGGTGTGACGGGACAGGACGGAGCTTACCTGAGCGAGTACCTGCTGAAGAAGGGATACATTGTTCATGGAATCAAGCGCCGTGCCTCGATGTTCAACACCGAGAGGATAGATCACATTTACCAGGATCCGCACCTCGAGCACCGCAACTTCATCCTGCATTACGGTGACATGACCGACTCGATGAACATCACCCGCATAGTGCAGGAGGTGCAGCCGGATGAGATTTATAACCTCGCGGCGATGAGCCACGTCAAGGTGAGCTTTGACACACCGGAGTATACTGCCAATGCTGACGGCATAGGCACATTGCGGCTGCTGGAAGCGGTTCGCCTGCTGGGACTGGTGCAGAAGACAAGGGTTTACCAGGCATCGACTTCGGAGCTCTTCGGCCTGGTGCAGGAGGTGCCGCAGAAGGAGACGACACCGTTCTATCCGCGCTCGCCTTACGGCGTCGCCAAGATGTACGCCTACTGGATCACAGTGAACTACCGCGAGGCATACCACATACATGCCAGCAACGGAATACTCTTCAATCACGAATCGCCCATCAGGGGTGAGACGTTTCTGACAAGAAAGGTGACGCGTGCCATCAGCCGCATCGCAATGGGGGTTCAGGAAAAGCTGTATGTGGGTAACCTGTCGGGACAGCGCGACTGGGGTCATGCCAAGGACTATATCAGGGCAATGTACCTTATCGTGCAGCAGGATGAACCCTCGGACTACGTCATTGCCACGGGCGTGACGACGACCATACGCGATTTCATTATAAAAACGGCTGCAGAGATTGGCCTGGAGGTGGCTTTCCGGGGTGAAGGAACAGAAGAGAAGGGATTTTTCGTTTCACTTGACGAGAAGCGCTTTTCCGACCTGGTTGGCGCGGAGTATGCAGAGGGTATCAGGCAGAAGATAAAACAGAAAACGGAGATCGTGGGTGTGGATAAGGCTTATTTCCGTCCCACCGAGGTTGATCTTCTTATAGGTGACGCCACGAAGGCACGCACGAGGCTGGGATGGGAGCCGAGGTATGACCTGGCGGCGCTGATAACTGATATGATGCAGGGGGATGTCAAACTCGTTAAAAAGGAAGTTTACCTGAAGAAGGGCGGATTCTATACACCAAACTATTTTGAATAGGGCCGGGTGAAGGCAGTAGGCAGTAGGCAATAGGCAGTAGTGATGGAAAAGGGATCGAAAATATACGTGGCGGGGCACACAGGACTGGTGGGGAGTGCGATAACGGCGGCGCTGAGGAGGAAGGGATATGTCAATATCATCGGGCGTACGTTTGAGGAGCTTGACCTGAGACGCCAGGCTGATACTGAGGAGTTCTTTGAAAAGGAGAAACCGGAGGCAGTCATTTTATGTGCTGCCAAGGTCGGTGGCATAATGGCCAACAACACCCTCAGGGCGGAATTCATCTACGAGAACCTGATGATAGAGGCGAACGTGATACATGCTGCTTATAAGAGCGGTGTGAAGAAGATGGTGTTTCTCGGCAGCAGCTGCATCTATCCGCGTGATGCGCCACAGCCGCTGAAAGAGGATTACCTTCTTACCTCACCACTGGAATATACAAATGAGCCGTATGCCATCGCCAAGATAGCAGGACTGAAGATGTGCGAGGCATATAACCTGCGCTACGGCACTGACTTTATTGCCGTCATGCCGACAAATCTGTACGGTCCGAATGATAATTTCAATCTCACAGGCGGCCACGTGATGCCGTCGCTGATGCGGCGAATTCACCTGGGGAAGCTGCTTGAAGAAGGTGATATGGAGGGTATAAGTGCTGACCTGCAGCGGAGGCCCGTTGACGGTTTTGACGGCCATGAGGCGGAGCCGGAGATCATTAAACTGCTGGAAAAGCAGGGGTAAGCATGGAGCATGGGCAGGGCATGACGGTGAGACAGTCGCAAAGCGCATAGCGCAAAGGGCTCAGAGGTTACAGTAACAGTCTGGGGAACAGGATCACCACTGCGGGAGTTTATGTATAGCGGTGATATGGCGGATGCGACGATTTATATAATGGAGAAAGTGTCATTTAAAGATCTTATAGGTGAAGGGAGCGAGGTACGAAATACACATATAAATATAGGGACGGGTGAGGAGATAACAATATAAGATATGGAAGGGGACGGCCATGAGGCGGAGCAGGATATCATTAACCTGTTGGAAAAACAGGGCATCCGCAGCAGTGAGAAATCGCAAATCGCAAATCGCAAATCGCAAATCACTGTCACCGTTTGGGGAACAGGAACACCACTGCAGGGAGTTTATGTACAGCGGGGACATGGCTGATGCAACGGTTTATATCATGGAGAAGGTGTCATTTAAAGATCTCAGAGGGGAAGGGAGCGAGGTACGAAATACACATATAAACATCGGGACGGGTGAGGAGATTACAATAAAAGATCTGGCAGGGTTATTGAAGGAAACAACCGGATTCAAGGGCAAACTGGAGTTTGACCACAGCAAGCCGGACGGGACACCGAGGAAGTTTCTTGACTCATCGAAGCTGCATTCGTTGGGGTTCAGGCATGCAACTTCACTGAAAGAGGGGGCAAGGAAAATGTATGAATGGTACCTGGGGAAATAAGAATTAAGAATTAAGAATTAAGAGTTAGAATTTAAAGCGATTGAACTACAGAACATTTTATAAAAGAAATCAGAACCAGAAACAGATATGAAAAGAGTGTAATTATTATTATGACAGCAGTGCTGGCGGTGATGCTGGCAGGATGTGCCGCAACATCGATTGACACATCAGGCGGACGCGACGGATCGTCGTTCGATAAGGCAGTGATAGTAGGATCGGTGAGGGCTGAGTACCTGTACATAGACCGTACGTGGAAAGATGCCAACATTGCAAGCCAGGTTGTGACAGAGCACAACGGCAAAGCTTATGACGTAGTGTCGATCACCACAAAAGAGGGTGCGGCAAAGGATGTCTATTTTGACATCTCGAAGTTCTACAGGCCAAAGACGTACGCTGACGATCTTGAATAGAGGTCTGAGGGTCTGAAGTCTGAGGGTCTGAAGGTCAGGGATTAACCACAGAGTTGCACCGGGTTAAAACTGAGTTTCACTGCTTATAAGTAATAAACAGTGTCACTCAGAATTAAAACACAGTGTTACTCTCCCGACAGTCGGGCATTGTGGTTATTTTTTTATCTCTAATTACTTATTAACGCTTTGTACTAATCTGACGAATTCGGATCTGTAGCCGTCAGGGTCAGTGCCTTTTGAATTTGAGGCAAGGGAGATGACATCGGCAACTGTAGCAGTGCCCTTGAAGGTGCTGTTGCGGAGGATCATTCCGAAGGCAGCTACGGAAGCTGAGAAGCGAAAACGGTCGGTGGTTTCACCGACGTTTTTTATATCGGTACCTACTGTCTTGCTGAACATCTTACTTGTCAGTCCGTCAGGTTGCTTGTAGCGCAGCTTGATGTTGCAGAGCTCACGGGGTGTGTCATTCAGCGGGAAGCGTACTTCCTTATCTGCCCCGCCATTCTGATAGCGAAGAGGGTCAACGATCGGAAATCCCGGTTCATCAGAACCTGCCGGCACTATCTCATAAAGAGCGGTCACCGTGTGCCCTGCTCCCATCTCGCCGGCATCCTTTGTATCATCATTGAAATCCTCGTCCGCAAGCATCCGGTTCTCATATCCGACAAGGCGGTATGATTTGACATAAGCCGGATTAAATTCGATCTGGAACTTGACATCCTTTGCAATTGTAAAGAGTGTTCCGCCGAACTCCTGAACCAGCACGCGTCTCGCCTCCTGGATGTTATCAATATATGCATAGTTACCGTTGCCCTTATCGGCGATGATCTCCATCTTGTCATCCTTGATGTTTCCCATCCCGAAGCCCAGGACGGTCATATAGACGCCCAGTCCGCGCTTCTCCTCCACCAGCCGCTCCATAGAGGCGTTATCTGACACGCCCACGTTGAAATCGCCGTCCGTGGCGAGGATGATGCGGTTGTTCCCCTCCCTGATAAAGTTCTTTTCGGCTATTTTGTAGGCCAGCATGATACCCTGACCGCCGGCTGTCGAGCCTCCGGCCTGGAGGTTATCGAGCGCCTGCATTATGGTCTCCTTATGGTTCCCGGGGGTTGATTTAAGAACAACGCCTGCTGCGCCGGCATAGACGACTATCGCAACACGGTCCTGTGCCCGCAGCTCATTGACCAGCAGTTTCAGGGCTGATTTCAGCAGGGGAAGTTTGTTGGGCTGGTCCATTGATCCTGACACATCAAGCAGGAAGACCAGGTTTGAAGGAGGGAGCTCGCCTTTGTCGATATCCTTGCCCCTGAGGCCTATGTGGAGAAGGTAATGGCTCTTATTCCACGGGCAGATGCCGGTCTCGGTGTAAACAGAGAAGGGATGTTCGCCGGTGGCTTTCGGATAGTCATATTTGAAATAGTTGATCATCTCCTCAATACGCACTGCATCAGCCGGCACCTCCTGGCCGAGGTTGATGAAGCGGCGCACGTTTGAATATGATGCGTTGTCGACATCGATTGAGAAGGTTGAGTAGGGAGCCTTGAGAGGGTCCTTGTAGCCGTTCTCACTGATGCCGGCGTAGGATTTGGTATTATAATCGTGGTACGGGGCCTGATTATAGACGTACGATGATTTGCCCGTGGCGCGGGAAGAGGGAGCGGCCATGTCATAAGCTACGGCTTCCACCTCGCAGACCACCTGGACCTCGCTGGCATCTGTCTTCTTTTCCTTCGTTTTGACTTTTTCAGGTTCCATCATAACATTAATAACAGTACGGCCGGCGATGGGTTCTTCCACGGGCTTCATCCCTTTCAGGGAGAAAATAAGAATCCTGGCTTCCGGGCCGACAGAGAGAGTGTAGTTGCCGGAGCTGTTTGTGGTGGCGCTGTTGCCGCTTCCTTTTACAGTGACAATTACGCCGCTCAGCGGAGCGCCGTCAGTGCCGGTAACCGTGCCTTTTATAGTTACCTGTGAGGCAGGTTCCATTGATGTTAAAAGCATCAATACAAAAAATGATAACAGTGTTTTCATGACTTTGCGTTTTTGTGTTTCTGTGATAAGGATGCGGCGAAGTGCAGAAATTCCATAAAGGGCCTGCAGAAAAAATGATAAAGAGTATCTTTATATCAGTAATAACCAGCACAGAACACGGATTTTCATGCCGTCAATATTTCTCAGGAAAAGAGCAACAGAGGAGACGGACGAAGAGCTTCTGAAGAGATTCAGGGAGGATGGCGACATTGAGATCCTGGGGCGGCTGTACGAGAGGTATATGCATCTCGTTTACGGTGTGTGCCTGAAGTATCTTGAAGACAGGGATACGGCGAAGGATGAGGTGATGAATATCTTCGAGAAGCTGGTTACGGCGGTGCCGGGGCAGGAGATTGTAAATTTTAAAACCTGGCTCTATGTGGTTACGAAAAACCATTGCCTGATGCTGCTGCGGAGCAGGAAGAGCGAGGCGGCACACCGGGAGCTGATGCTTGACGACCCGACATTTTTTATGGAAAAGGATTCGGAAATGCATCCTATGGAAAACGATGAGGGGATGGATATGAAAAGACTGGAAGAGTGTATTGAGAAGCTGAAGGATGAGCAGAGGCAGTGCATACAACTGTTTTATTATGAGGGATTTGGTTATAGGGAGATATGCCGAAGTTAGGTATGGAGGAGGGGAAGGTGAAGTCGTATATACAGAATGGCAAACGAAATCTTAAGATATGCTTGGAGAATGGGAGTGAGTAGCAAGTGAGCATGAGGTGAAAGGCTAAAAGTGAATAAAGTTTTGATAAGACAAAAGGCGCAAGACAAAAAGCGATGAGCGATAAAGAGAAAGATAAACGGTTGCTGCTTCCCCGCGATGAGTTTGAGGAGGAGGCGTCGGAGGGGCTGGGGAGGCTGAACAGGGAGGAGGCTGTCGGAGGACCTTCGTGAGCTGCGCGGAAGGATAGAACGCAGGGTGCGGAAGCCGCGGATGATATGGCTACCGGCTGCTGCGGCAGTGGTCATATTGCTGGTGGCATCAACGGTATATATTGCCTTGTTCAGGGAGAGGGGTGTACCGGAAACGCCGGATATCATTAACCTGTTGGAAAAACATGGTATCCGCAGCAGTGAGAAATCGCAAATCGCAAATCGCAAATCGCAAATCACTGTCACCGTCTGGGGAACAGGATCGCCACTGCAGGGAGTTTATGTACAGCGGGGATATGGCTGATGCGACGGTTTATATCATGGAGAAGGTGTCATTTAAAGATCTCAGAGGGGAAGGGAGCGAGGTACGAAATACACATATAAATATCGGGACGGGTGAGGAGATTACAATAAAAGATCTGGCAGGGTTATTGAAGGAAACAACCGGATTTAAGGGCAAACTGGAGTTTGACCACAGCAAGCCGGACGGGACGCCGAGGAAGTTTCTTGAACTCATCGAAGCTGCATTCGCTGGGGTTCAGGCATTCCACTTCGCTGAAAGAGGGGGCGAGGAAAATGTATGAATGGTACCTGGGCAATAAGAATTAAGAATTAAGAATTAAGAGATTAAGAATTTAGAAGCGATTGAACAACAGAACATTTGATAAAAGAAATCAGAACCAGAAACAGATATGAAGAAGGAGTGTAATTATTATTATGACAGCAGTGCTGGCTGTGATGCTGGCAGGATGTGCCGCAACATCGATTGACACATCAGGCGGACGCGACGGATCGTCGTTTGACAAGGCAGTGATAGTAGGATCGGTGAGGGCTGAGTACCTGTACATTGACCGTACATGGAAAGATGCCAACATTGCAAGCCAGGTTGTGACAGAGCACAACGGCAAGGCTTATGACGTAGTGTCGATCACCACAAAAGAGGGTGCGGCAAAGGATGTCTATTTTGACATCTCGAAGTTCTACAGGCCAAAGACGTACGCTGACGATCTTGAATAGAGGTCTGAGGGTCTGAAGTCTGAGGGTCTGAAGGTCAGGGATTAACCACAGAGTTGCACCGGGTTAAAACTGAGTTTCACTGCTTATAAGTAATAAACAGTGTCACTCAGAATTAAAACACAGTGTTACTCTCCCGACAAGTCGGGACAAGTTGTGGTTATTTTTTTATCTCTAATTACTTATTAACGCTTTGAACTAATCTGACGAATTCGGCATCTGTAGCCGTCAGGATCAGTGCCTTTTGAATTTGAGGCAAGGGAGATGACATCAGCAACTGTAGCGGTGCCCTTGAAGGTGCTGTTGCGGAGGATCATTCCGAAGGCAGCTACGGAAGCTGAGAAGCGAAAACGGTCGGTGGTTTCACCGACGTTTTTTATATCGGTACCTACTGTTTTGCTGAACATCTTGCTTGTCAGTCCGTCGGGTTGCTTGTAGCGCAGCTTGATGTTGCAGAGCTCACGGGGTGTGTCATTCAGCGGGAAGCGTACTTCCTTATCTGCCCCGCCATTCTGATAGCGAAGAGGGTCAACGATCGGAAATCCCGGTTCATCAGAACCTGCCGGCACTATCTCATAAAGAGCGGTCACCGTGTGCCCTGCTCCCATCTCGCCGGCATCCTTTGTATCATCATTGAAATCCTCGTCCGCAAGCATCCGGTTCTCATAGCCGACAAGGCGGTATGATTTGACATAAGCCGGATTGAACTCGATCTGGAACTTGACATCCTTTGCAATAGTAAAGAGTGTTCCGCCGAATTCCTGAACCAGCACGCGTCTTGCCTCCTGGATGTTATCTATATATGCATAGTTGCCGTTGCCCTTGTCGGCGATGATCTCCATCTTGTCATCCTTGATGTTTCCCATCCCGAAGCCCAGGACGGTCATATAGACGCCCAGTCCGCGCTTCTCCTCCACCAGCCGCTCCATAGAGGCGTTATCTGACACGCCCACGTTGAAATCGCCGTCCGTGGCGAGGATGATGCGGTTGTTCCCCTCCCTGATAAAGTTCTTTTCGGCTATTTTGTAGGCCAGCATGATACCCTGACCGCCGGCTGTCGAGCCTCCGGCCTGGAGGTTATCGAGCGCCTGCATGATGGTCTCCTTATGGTTACCGGGGGTTGATTCAAGAACAACGCCTGCTGCACCTGCATAGACGACTATCGCAACACGGTCCTGTGCCCGCAGCTCATTGACCAGCAGTTTCAGGGCTGATTTCAGCAGGGGAAGTTTGTTGGGCTGGTCCATTGATCCTGACACATCAAGCAGGAAGACCAGGTTTGAAGGAGGGAGCTCGCCTTTGTCGATATCCTTGCCCCTGAGGCCTATGTGCAGAAGGTAATGGCTTTTATTCCACGGGCAGATGCCGGTCTCGGTGTAAACAGAGAAGGGATGTTCGCCGGTGGCTTTCGGATAGTCATATTTGAAATAGTTGATCATCTCCTCAATACGAACTGCATCGGCCGGCACCTCCTGGCCGAGGTTGATGAAGCGGCGCACATTTGAATATGATGCGTTGTCGACATCGATTGAGAAGGTTGAGTAGGGAGCCTTGAGAGGGTCCTTGTAGCCGTTCTCACTGATGCCGGCGTAGGATTCGGTATTATAATCGTGGTACGGGGCCTGATTATAGACGTACGATGATTTGCCGGTGGCGCGGGAGGAGGGAGCTGCCATGTCATAAGCTACGGCTTCCACCTCGCAGACCACCTGGACCTCGCCGGCCTCTGCCTTCTTTTCCTTCGTTTTGACTTTTTCAGGTTCCATCATAACATTAATAACAGTACGGCCGGCGATGGGCTCTTCCACGGGTTTCATCCCTTTCATGGAGAAAATAAGAACTCTGGCTTCCGGGCCGACAGAGAGAGTGTAGTTGCCGGAGCTGTCTGTGGTGGCGCTGTTGCCGCTTCCTTTTACAGTGACAATGACACCGCTCAGCGGAGCGCCGTCAGTGCCGGTAACCGTACCTTTTATTGTTACCTGAGAGGCAGGTTCCATTGATGTTAAAAGCATCAGTACAAAAAATGATAACAGTGTTTTCATGACTTTGTGTTTTTGTGTTTCTGTGATAAGGATGCGGCGAAATGAGAATTTCCATAAAGGGTCCTGAGAAAAAATGATAAAGAGTATCTTTATGTCAGTAATAACCAGCACAGAACACGGATTTTCATGCCGTCAATATTTCTCAGGAAAAGAGCAACAGAGGAGGGGGACGAAGAGCTTCTGAAGAAATTCAGGGAGGATGGCGACATTGAGATCCTGGGACGGCTGTACGAGAGGTATATGCATCTCGTTTACGGTGTGTGCCTGAAGTATCTTGAAGACAGGGATACGGCGAAGGATGAGGTGATGAATATCTTCGAGAAGCTGGTTACGGCAGTGCCGGAACAGGAGATTGTAAGTTTTAAAACCTGGCTCTATGTGGTTACGAAAAACCATTGCCTGATGCTGCTGCGGAGCAGGAAGAGCGAGGCGGCGCACCGGGAGATGATGCTTGACGACCCGACATTTTTTATGGAAAAGGAGACGGAAATGCATCCTATGGAAAACGATGAGGGGATGGATATGAAAAGGCTGGAAGAGTGTATTGGGAAGCTGAAGGATGAGCAGAGGCAGTGTATACAACTGTTTTATTATGAGGGATATGGTTATAAGGAGATATGCCGGAGGTTAGGAATGGAGGAGGGGAAGGTGAAGTCGTATATACAGAATGGCAAACGGAATCTGAAGATATGCATGGAGCAAGGGGCAAGGAGCGAAAGGAGCATGGGGTGAAAGGCTAAAAGCGAAAGTTTTGATAAGACAAAAGGCGCAAGACAAAAAGCGATGAGCGATAAAGAGAAAGATAAACGGTTGCTGCTTCCCCGCGATGAGTTCGAGGAGGAGGCTTCGGAGGGGCTGGGACGGCTGAACAGGGAGGAGGCGTCGGAGGACCTTCGGGAACTGCGCGGCAGAATAGAACGCAGGGTGCGGAAGCCGCGGATGATATGGCTTCCGGCTGCTGCGGCAGTGGTCATATTGCTTGTGGCGTCAACGGTATATATTGCCTTGTTCAGGGAGAGGGGTGTACCGGAAACTGAGATAGCATTGGCAGAGGAGCCGATAACAGATACGGCATCTGATTGCAATGGCGGAACCGATTCAAAAGACAGAACAGGTCCCCAGTTCACCCGCGGCGACGCAGGAAACAACAAGGTTGTCTCAAAAATCCGGTCCGGGCGCGGTCCGCTCCGGAGCCGAAGATGCAGTGGCACAAGCCGGTGCTGCCCACGGAATGATCGCAGAGGATAAAGATGAGGCCGCAGCAATTCCGGAAGCAGAGGAGGTGAATGAGATGGCAGCAGTTCAGGAGGTGATGGAAGAAGAGGTTGCGGCAGAGGTGGTCATTGTTGAGGCCATGCCGAAGATGGAGAGGACAGCTGCGTATGAGAAAAAAGAGAAAGCGGCGGCTGCAAAGACAGACGGATGATTCCGCTGCAGCGACGCCCGCCACCGGTGCCGGCATCCCGAAGACAGGCGGAGCCTGTCGGAGGGATGGAGGAGTTCAATAAATGGATTCAAAAAAATATCAGATATCCGGAAGATGTGACCCCAAGGGTACAGCAGGTGGTTATCGTTACTTTTAAGATTTCTGCGGACAGTACATTATATGACCTGAAGGCGGAACAAACGGCAGGTGAATCTTTCACCAAAGAGGCTTTCAGATTGCTGCGCGAGGGACCGAAGTGGGTTCCATCCGTTCGGAATGGAAAGGTGAGCGAGGAAGAGGTCAGGGTTAGTATTGTGTTCAAATAACATATTGCGGCATGGGGCATGGAGCATAGAGCATGGGGTGATCGGACTACAGGACAATTGTTTTTATGTACATTTGGTGAAATTTTAACAAAATGAATTTATTAACCGGAAAACGGGTGCTGGTGACCGGCGGAGCGGGATTTATAGGATCATCGATCTGCCATGACCTTCTGGAACGTGACAACGAGGTGATATGCCTTGACAATCTTGCCACAGGGAAGAAAGAGAATATCAGCGACCTTAAAACTAATCCTCACTTTAAGTTTATAAACGGAGACATCAGGGAACCGGAGGTCTGTAAAAAGGCTGTCAAAGGTGTTGATGTTGTATTGCACCAGGCAGCACTTGGCAGCGTACCGAGAAGCATTGCTGATCCTGCCACAACCAACGCAGTAAATATCAACGGTTTCCTGAATATGATCATTGCTGCGCGCGATGCCGGCATCAAACGTTTTGTCTATGCCTCGAGCTCTTCGGTCTATGGCGATTTAACAGAGCTGCCCAAGGTTGAGGAGCGCACCGGAAAGGTGTTGTCTCCGTACGCCATCACCAAGCTGGTGAATGAGGAGTATGCCCGTGTTTTCGGCAGTCTTTACGGAATGGAGACAATCGGCCTGCGATATTTCAATGTCTTCGGCAGGAGGCAGGACCCGGAAGGGCCCTATGCAGCTGTAATACCAAAGTTCACGCAGAAATTCATGAAGCACGAGGCGCCCGTCATCAACGGCGACGGCAGCAACTCGCGCGACTTCACCTATATTGATAACGTGTTGCTGGCAAACAATCTTGCTGCCACGGTTGAGAATCCGGCTGCGCTGAACCAGGCATACAATGTTGCCTGCGGCGACGCAGTCAACCTGAACGAGATGACATCGCTTCTTGCGCGGTTATCTTGCTGCGCATGACCCTGAGATAGCAAAGGTCGAGCCGGAACATGGTCCCAACCGTGCCGGTGACATACCCCACAGCATGGCCAGCGTGGGCAAGGCTGTACGGCTGCTCGGGTATCAGCCGCAGGTACTGTTCCCTGAAGGTTTGAAGAGGGCAGTGGAATGGTATTGGGAGAATCTGTAGGTTTCCGGTCTTGCGGTCAAGGCACAAAAACTTGTGTTTATAATTCAATCCCATACCTCATAACTCCATCAATCCTCAATTACATAATTCCTTTATCTTTGCTTTGAAAGAAATCATCCCATCGGTCTCGCAAGGCCGAAAAATCTGTATTACAGCATGTTAGGCACCGAAGTAGTGTGACTGACGAACCGGAGGATTAGATAAGCATCATGTTTATCAGGGGAAGTTGCTGTATCTTCACATTAAAGAAAACCATCAATCATTATGAAAATACTGGTCACCGGCGGGGCCGGCTATAAGGGAACAGTACTTGTCAGGAAGTTGCTTGATCAGGGTTACCAGGTTACGTTACTTGACAATTTCATGTACGGCTACGAGCCTGTCATGCACCTGGCAACAAACAGAAACCTGGAAATCATAAAGCATGACATCCGTAACGGCATTCCTGACCTGCAGAAATATGATGTCATTTTTCACCTGGCAGGGATAAGCGGATTTCCGGCATGTGCCTCAAATCCTCATTCTGCCCAGCTGATCAACGTTGAGGCAGCACGGCTGATAGAAAGGGACCTGGCTCCCGGGCAGATGCTGATCAATGCTTCAACGACTTCCTTATACGGCAAGTCGGGTGAGCCATGCAATGAGGAAACCCCCGTTGACCCGGTGAGCACCTATGCTTTGACCAAGCTGGCAGCGGAAAAAATCCTCCATGAAAAGCCGAATGTCGTTTCACTGCGATTTGCCACCGTATTCGGGTTCAGCACGCGGATGAGGATGGATCTGATGATAAATGATTTTGTCTATAAGGCTGTAAAGGAAAAGGTGATCGTACTGTTTGACAGCTTTGCGAAGCGTACATTCATTCATGTGGAAGATGCTGCCGACTGTTACATCTTCACGATGAAAAATTTCGACAGAATGAAGGATGGCATCTACAATGCAGGAGGTAACAGCCTGAATTTCTCAAAGGATGAAATTGCCGCCAAAATAAGAGAGAAGGTCGAGTTTTCAATTGTGAATTCAGAACTCAGGGATAAGGACCTGAGGCATTTCATCGTTAACTTTGATAAGATTGAAAGGCTCGGTTACAAACCGGAAAGAAGTGTGGAAGAGGGCATTGATGAGTTGATAAGGATTTACGGTTTTTACGAGTATTATTCGCACTACAGGACAATCTGACAATGGATAAGAACAGCAAAACCCTTGCAATCAACGGAGGGAACCCTGTTTCCAGGGAGCCGGTCCTGATACATAAGCCTTTTCTGGATGAGGATGACTTCACGGCGGTGGACAGGGCCATGCGTTCAACATTTGTTTCGGGGGACGGTCCTGACTGCAGGGAGTTTGAAAAGATGTTGTCGGAATACCTGGGAGCGAAGCATGTGCTGTTTGTAAACTCTGCCACAGCGGCCCTTGAACTGGCTTTCAGGGTAAAAGACTTCAAGCCGGGATCTGAGGTCATCGTTCCTGATTTTACATATACTTCAACAGCGCTCGGCGCATTGTACAATAACCTCAAAGTTGTCCTGGCAGATGTTTATCCTGATAACGGAAGCATAGATGTTTCAAAGATCGAAAAGCTTATAACGGGATAAGACTGTAGCTATTGCCCCGGTTGATTATGCCGGCATCCCGGCTGACATGGATGAGATAAATAAGATTGCCCGGAAGCACAATCTTTATGTTGTTCATGACACCGCACAGTCGATAGGATCAGTTTATAAGGGGAAGAAAACCGGTACCCTGGCAGACATCTCGACATTCAGTTTTCACGGCACAAAGAATCTGACCACAGGTGAAGGCGGAGCGGTTGTTACCGATGATGATGCCATTGCCGCGAGGATAAGGATTTTAAGAGAAAAAGGCACTGACAAGCACTCGTTTCTTTCAGATAACCGCACACGCGGGTTCTATGAATACATTGACACCGGCAACTCATATGTACAATCGAATATCCTGGGAGCACTCGGGGTTTCGCAGCTGAAGAAGATTGACCTGATGAGTGCAAGAAGAAAAGAAATTGCGCAGTATTACATCGAAAAACTGAGCGGAATTGAAGGACTTGAATTCCTCCGGATCACAGAAGGAGCTGAAACCAACTGGCATATCTTCGGAATTCGGGTTCCTGCCGAGGATAAGTACTGGATAATGGATGCTTTGCGGGCTGAAGGAATAATGGCAAATGTTCATTACTCCCCCCTGCACAGAAACAGGTTTTACAGTCACCTTGCCACGGATGATGAAATGCCCGGATCGGTGGAATTTTTCAACAGGCTTCTCAGGCTGCCTCTCTATCCGTCACTGACAGATGAAGAGCAGGGCAATGTGGTCCAAGCTGTCTTAAAAATTTTTCAGAGCTGACCTTTGATGGGCTTTTCGGGGAAATCAATTATGATCTTTGGCGCCGGGGTGAACCAGCTGGAACTGATCCGGGAGTCCAGGCAGCTGGGGATAAGTACCATCGTCATTGATCCGCAGGCAGATCCGCCCGGTAAGCCGGAAGCAGATTTTTTTTACAGTATTGACGGGAATGATTATGAAACCACGAGAACGATAGCTCTGAAGCATAAAGTCGACGGGATTGTCACCGGGCAGATGGAAAAACCATTGAGGCTGATGGCAAAGCTTGCAGGGGAGCTGGGATTTATTTTCAATTCTCCGGAAGTTACAGAACGCTGTACCGATAAATGGTTGATGAAAGAAACCTTCCGGTCAGGGAACATCCCATGTGCTGAAGGCATACTGATAAACAGGGCCGGAAGTGTTCCGGAGAAACTTTCCGGAGGGATAACATATCCCGTTATTATCAAGCCGCGTGATGCATTCTCAAGCCGTGGGGTTTACAGGTGTGATAATCTTGATGAGGTGAAAGCTCATATCGAAGAATCCCGGTCATTTTCTTCCTCCGGAGATGTTCTTCTTGAAGAGTTCCTTGAGGGCAAGGAATACAGTGTTGAGGCAATCACTTTCCGGGGAGAGACTTCAATAATACAGTACACTGAAAAGTTTATTACTCCCTATCCCAATACGGTTGAAACAGGCCATCTACAGCCTGCTGATCTTACATCCACAGAAAAAAATGCCATATCTGCAGTAGTGAAAAGTGCATTAACAGCACTTGGCATTGAGAATTCAGCTTCCCACACTGAAATAATGATGACAAAGGGAGGACCGTTACGTCATTGAAACCGGCGCACGTCTTGGCGGTGATTTCATTGCATCATATCTGACAAAGTCATCGACGGGCGTAAGCATGGACAGGGCAGCGGTGCAGGTAGCTCTGGGGCTGGAGCCTGATCTTTCAGGGAAGCATGAAAAATATTCGATGATCAGGTATATTGAGCTTCCTGCAGGCAAAACCGTGAGAGAAGTGATGGATTCAGGCGATATAAGACAACTGCCGGGAGTTGTATTTATGCATACGTTTGTAAAGCCGGGAGATAAAACGGAACCGTTGACGCACAGCGCCCTAAGGCCTGCCTGTGTTCTTGCTGAAGCAGGAAGCAGAATCGAATTACTGTTGAAAATGGAAGAGTATATAAAGCTTTTAACTGAAAGAATCATATTAACCTAAAAACTCAGGCTATGCTGACAGGAGAAAAAATAATACTGAGGCCAATCAAGATGGAGGATTGGGAAGAAACAGTCAAATGGCGGAATGATCTTTTCATTAAAGCCAGTACAATGTCCCATCCATTCCCGGTTACTGCCGAGCTTGAAAAGGAGTGGTACGAAAGCCACCTTAAGGCGAAGGACACTTCTTACATTCCGTTCACAGTCATTTCAAAGGCAAGCGGGAAGGTAGCCGGATATTTTTCACTCAATAATATCAACTGGATATCCAGAAACGGCTTTGTGAGCGGTGTCATCGGTGAACGACAGGATCAGGGTCAGGGAATGGGGCGCGAAGCAGTGGAACTGTTGTTAAAGTATGCTTTCGATAGTCTGAACCTGCACAAGATCTATGCTTATGTAAGAACTGATCATCCGGCAATGAAAACATGGCTTGACCTGAATGCCAGGATAGAAGGTGAGTTAAAGGATCATTACTATTGTGACGGGAAGTACTTTTCCGTAAATCTGATAGCCTGGTTTAAACAGATCTAGTTTTGAGTTTAAGGGATAAAGCTTTAAAAGGTCTGTTCTGGAGTTTTACTGACAATTCCGTCAGTAAAGGGATCAATTTCATTGTCGGCATCATATTGGCACGTTTGCTGAGCCCGAGAGAATTCGGATTGATAGGGATGCTCGCATTGTTTATTGGCGTTTCAGAGACAATCATCAACAGCGGATTCGGGCTGGCACTGATCAGAAAAACGGATTGCCGCCAGGTCGATTACAATTCGGCATTTTTCTTTAACGTAACATTAAGCATCGTACTATATTTTATCCTGTTTTCCGGAAGCAGCATCGTCTCAGGCTTCTTCAACGAACCTTCACTTGAGGATATTTTAAAAGTTCTTTCATTAATATTGATAATCAATGCTTTTGGATTAGTTCAAAACAGCATTTTAATCAAGAATCTTGATTTTAAAACCATTGCCCAGATAACTTTTATATCTTCCTTGCTGTCAGGCATAACGAGCATAATTCTTGCTTATAAAGGTTTTGGAGTTTGGAGCCTTGTATTGAAAACCCTGCTTAACAGCGTATTTACGTCGCTATGCCTGTGGATATTCAGCAAGTGGAGGCCTACCCGCGAATTCAGCACCGGTTCATTTACTGGGATGTACAAATTCGGTTACAAGCTTCTATTGTCATCGTTGCTTTATACAACATATATAAATATCTATAAATTTATAATCGGCAAAGTCTATTCTGCCGATGAACTCGGATACTATACAAGGGCTGAACAATTCCAGGTGCTGCCGTCATCGAATATCAGCGGGGTTATACAGAAAGTCACCCTTCCCCTTTTAACGAATTTCAAAGACGACAGACTGTCACTTAAAGCCAACTACAGAAAAATGGTTCAGGCAACCATGTTCCTGACATTTGCCATGATGATTGGGATGGCAGCGGTTGCAGAGCCAATGATTAAAGTTGTTATCGGGGAGGCCTGGTTACCTGCTGTGCCATTTCTGCAGATCCTGTGCTTTGCCGGGATGTTCAGTCCCCTTCATACATTAAACCTGAATATTCTGTTCCTTGACGGCAGGTCTGACCTTGGGCTAAGGCTGGAAATTTACAAGGTACTGATAGCTATCCCGGTTATTCTTGCAGGCGTTTTTCTGGGTATAAAGGCAATGCTGATCGGGATGGTTGTGCATTCAATAATCAGTTATTATCTTAACAGTTCTGTTTCCGGAAAGCTGATAGAATATCCTGTCAGGGAGCAGGTACATGACATATACCCATCCTTTATTATTGCCCTTCTGATGGGGATAATAATTTTTCTTTTCGGCCGGGTTCTTCCGGTCGGTGATGCTCTTAAACTGATATTGCAGACCACAGCCGGAGTTGCTCTTGTTTTCGCCGGTGCACATCTGATCAAACTCGAGCCGTACCTGTTTATCAGGGAAATAATCCGCACCCGTAAATTTTTGTTCAACAGATTGCCATGATGTTTAAAGATCCGATTTATGTTACGGAGCCGTATCTTCCTCCGCTTGAAGATTTTGATGTCTATCTGAAGAAGATATGGGAATCAAAATGGGTAACAAATAACGGCCAGTTCCACCAGGAGTTGAAATCAAGGCTTTGTGAATACCTGGGTGTTGAATATATTTCCCTTTTTACCAATGGAACAATTGCACTTATAACCGGGTTGCAGGCGCTGAACATCACAGGTGAAGTAATTACGACACCTTACAGTTTTGTGGCAAGCACCCATGCCCTGTGGTGGAATAATATCAAGCCGGTTTTTGCAGATATTGAATCATCAACCTTCAATATGGATCCGGTGAAGGCCGAAAAGGCCATCAATCAGCACACAACGGCGATCCTCCCGGTCCATGTATACGGCAATCCCTGTGAGGTCGATGCGTTCCAGCGACTGGCCGATCGGTACGGGCTGAAGATAATTTATGATGCCTGCCATGCATTCGGGGTTAACAAGCAGGGCAAATCAATCCTCAGATACGGTGATCTTTCGATTCTGAGTTTTCACGCCACTAAAGTCTACCACACCTTTGAAGGCGGAGCCATCGTGTGTAATTCAAGAGAAATGAAAGAACGTATCGACCTGCTTAAAAACTTTGGATTTGTTGATGAAGTTACTGTCGCTGAACCTGGCATAAACGGTAAAATGAATGAGATACAGGCAGCCATGGGCTTATTGCAGCTTGACCATATAAATTCCAATATTGCCAGCAGAAAAAAACAGCAGACCTGTACAGGTCAGGGCTGAAAGGTATCAGTGGGATTGTTTGTCCGGATGAGCTTCCGGGGGTTGAATATAACTACAGCTATTTTCCGATACTTATCGACCCGGACACATACGGGAAAGACCGCGATACGGTGTACCGGGAGCTTAAGGAGTATAATATCTTCACCCGGCGTTATTTCTTTCCACTGATAAGTAATTTCCCGATGTACAGACACCTGGAATCCGCTGGCAGAATTTTACTGCCGGTAGCGGAATCAGTGTCGGAAAGAGTTCTGTGTATTCCGATATTCACGGACCTTCAGAAGGAGGCAGTCATGTTTATAATTGAATACTTAAAAAATGAATAAGACGTCATTTCTTTCGCGAAGACAAATTATGCAGATGGGCTTTGGCCATCTTGGGAAGAATGTTCTGATAAGCCGTAACGCTACATTTTATAGCTGTTCAAAGATAAGGATCGGCGATAATGTAAGGATTCATGATTTCTGTTTGCTGTCAGGCGACATAGATATTGGCAGTAACATCCACATCGGAGCCTATTGTGCCCTTTACGGCAGTTACGGTATTGTTATGGAAGATTATTCCGGCCTCTCGCCCAAGTGCCTGATATTCAGTGCAACAGACGACTTCGGAGGCGATTATTTTATCAGCCCGATGCAGCCGGCTGCATATACAAATGTTACAGGGGGCAAAGTGCATATCAGGAGATTTTGTCAGCTGGGGGCAGGCACAGTAGTTATGCCAGGGATCACCGTTGAGGAGGGAACGGTTACCGGAGCATGTACGCTGGTCAAAAAGTGATCTGAAGACCTGGTCAATATATGCAGGGATACCGGCAAAATTTCTAAGAGAACGCAAAAAAGGATTACTGGACAAGTATGAGCAGATCATTTCCGGAGATTAGCGTCTGTGTTATCACATTCAATCATGAGCAGTTCATTACTGAGGCCATAAACAGCATATCTGCTCAGAAAATTGATGTTCCTTATGAAATTGTCATCAGCGATGACAGCAGCACTGACCGGACAAGAACGCTGTGTCAGGAGCTGGCTGATCATCATCCGTCTGTAATTAACCTGCTTCCTGAAAAAGAAAATCTTGGAATTACCGGGAATTTTTACAGAGCCCTGAGCGGTTGTCGCGGCCGGTATATTGCAGTATGTGAGGGAGATGATTACTGGATTGATGACAGGAAGCTTGCCATGCAGTATAGCTTCCTGGAAGAAAATGCCGGTTATGGGCTCGTTTATACTGATGTTGAAATAAAAAACACAACAACCGAAGTACTTTCGCGTCCCCGCTATGATGCGGGAGAAGTATTTGACAGACTTTTGCAGGGCAATTTCATAAACACCCTGACGGTTTTTTTCAGGAAAGAGCTGCCTGAACTGTCTTCTGTGAGCAGTAAGCAGATCAGATACGCTTTTGATCACTTCTACTGGTTGAGAATTGCAGCAGTATCCAGGATCTTTATATGTCTGAGAAGAGTGGCTGTTACCGGATCCATGGCAATAATTTCTTCCTGACCGGCCGCATTACATCGAAGGACAAAGGCAGAAGCTATATCCTGAATTTATTATGGTTTCAATTCATTTCTTTCTTGACAGGAACGATGAGCAACAAATAATCAAAGTCAGCAGGAAAGTGTTGTTGAGGAAATATTTCAGCTCGCTGTATAATGCCGGTATAAGCGTAAAGGAGTTCAGATACATATGGAAGATTTTAAAGCTCATTTGCCGTCCCGGTCGCCGGTCTGATTTCTGAGAGGAATGGATATAAGTACCTGCATCATTACATACAACCAGAAAGCTTATATTGAAAAAGCCATTCTCGGGGCATTGTCGCAACAGTTTTCAAATGACACACTTTATGAAATAATAGTTTCTGATGACTGCAGTGATGACGGCACTTCTGAAATATGCCGCGACTATGCAGAAAGGTTTAATAATATACGGTACATAAGGTTAGCGTACAGATCCGGGGCAACTCTCAATTTCCGGGAAACACTCAAGCCTGTAAGGGAAGATTTATTGCCATCTGTGAAGGAGATGATTACTGGACCGATAACCAGAAGCTGCAAAAGCAGATCAGTTTACTTGATTTCGACAAGGGAATTGGTCTTGTACACACTGATGTAAACATACTTTACAACGACAGAAGGCTTGAAGAGGATTTCTACCTTAACAACGGGTGCAGTCATGATGAAACAGGAGATGTCGCCCTGAAGATATTGTTACATGAATACAGGATTTTTACCTGTACGGTGTGCCTGAGGAGAGAGCTGGCGGATCTCTATCTTGAGGATGAGAACTACACTCATTTTCTAATGGGAGATACTCCTTTGTGGGTTGAAGCCGCAAGGTTTTCCGGGATAAGGATATGCCTTTCACATCTGCAGTAAGAAGGTTATCATCGGGCTCACTTTCCTTTAATAGCATGAACAGCGGACAGGTTGCTTTTTTCGAGAGCGGCATAAATTGCATAAAATATATTCAGAATAAATTCGGATATAAAACCGGAGACTTCGATGATCTGTTAGGCAAGGGATATTTGCAGGTCCTGAAAGCAGCATTGCTAAGCGGCGACCGGGCATCATTCCTCAAGTATTTTAATGCACTCAAGGGTTTGCCCGGCACACAAAAATCAAGGCATAAAGGATTTAGCATTTTAAAAACATTGTCAGGCTATAAACCCGCCTGGGACTTCTCTGTTCATGTCGCCAGGAAAGTTAGACAGCTCAGGGCTGCACTTACATGAAGAACAAGAAGAAGATATTTCCCGAAAAGCTGTTATATTTTATCCTGCTTGTAATTACCACTATAGTTGTTACTTACCGGGCGCCGGAGGTATTTGCATCAATGTGGTATGTTTTTCTTCTGGTACTCTATTACATGTCGAAGGACGAGGCCTTCTGGCTTGCCTTTTTCCTGGTCACTGTTGACGGTTTTATGGGTTTTCTGGGGCTTTTCTCAGTTACAATTAATATACTTCCTGACCTGCCTGCAATAGAGTTGTGTCAGCTATATATTGTAGTATCATTCGTCAAGGCAGCCATGACCAGGTACAAGCCTTTCATTTTTTATAAAACCTATCTGCAGTTATTGTTAGTATATATCTTCTTTTTAATTGTATGGGGTCAGATGATGGGCTACTCCGGGGAATTGAACGCCTATTTCCGGATAATAAAGCAGATATTGCCTTTCCTTCTGTTTTATTCCCTGCCAAGACTTTTTACGGACGTTAAGACATATGAACGTTTTTTTGGTTTTATTTTTTTCATCCTGATCATAGGTTTTCTGACGCAATTGTTTACAATCCTTACCGGCATATCTCCGGCAGGCACAGTTGATTTTACTGAGCAGCAGCTGTCAGAAGCAATGGGTTTCCGGCCATTTTTCAACGGGGCGGCTACCCTCCTTGGCCTTTTGGGTGCACTTTTTATTTTGTCAAACAGGGCAGGACAGCAGTATTATAAAGTGTATTTGTATATAAGTATATCCTCAGCCGTAGGAATGGTTTTTCTGTCAGCCACCAGGGGATGGATTATCAGTTTCAGCCTTATTTTGTTACTCGCCTTTATCCTTGCCCTTCCCAGAAACACTAAGCAAATCACGGGGCTGGGACTTACCCTGGCCTTATTCTTTCTCCTGGGCTTCTCTAATTCAAAGATAAGAGATCAGGCAGTCTATTCATTTAAACGGCTGTCTACTCTTGAGGCATTTACCGAAGGAGACATATCGGCTGAGGGCACTCTGTACCGTCTGAGTGTCAGAGGACCCAAGGTTATGAGTAAATGGAAGGAAAATCCGATATTCGGATGGGGATTCTCAGACGAAACCAGAAAATACGGTGACGGCCATGTGGGAAATCAAAATCTGCTGATGACGACGGGCATAGTAGGCTTTATCCTGATTACGGGATTTTTAATTCACTTCAGCGTAAAACTCTTTCTCCGGTATTTAAAAATGCCGCGATCAAATATTAACAGGGACAGCATACCTGTTTTTCTCATATTTCTGGCAGGGTGGTTCATCATTCACTCAACGAGCGGTCAGCAATTCAATGTCATGGCCCTGCCTTTGCAGGTCATTCCCCAGGTTGTTTTCTTCAGCCTGGGAGCCTTACAGTACAACAAATCGATCAGGAATTTACGTACGAATCATGTTCAAAAAAACGCTGCTCCTCTGCCCGCAGAGATACTCAATTAATAATCTTTTGTTTTCAATACTGACCACGATGTCAGAAACTGTTGAGGTTTTTGACATTAATGCCAGCCTGGGAAGTCAGAGCCTATGGTTAAACGATCAGGCATTCAGGCTTCCCGGACGAATGAGGAGTAAGTGGGAGAAGTACTTTCAGAGGACGGCTAACGCCAGTCTGCTGAAAAAGGTTGACGAGTTCCATCCTGATCTGGTATTTGTTTACAATTCAGAATTTCTTCTTCCTGAAACATGCTCAAAGATCAAAAAGAGTTCAAAGCTGATATTTTATCTTGGAGACAGTCCCTTCTACACACCGCATAACAATTATTTTCTTACATGTCTGACATATGCTGATCTTCTTCTATCGCCAGACAGTTTCTGGATTTCGCAGTTGAACACATTGGGGCTTGACAGGACCATGCATTTTATTCCGGGAATTGACGAAAAGGCATATTTCAGGGTTGATGATAAATTAGTTCCTGATCATATAAGGCACAATGAAATTCTTTACGTCGGGGCGTGCTACATTAACTCATGGGGTTTCAAGAAGGCTATGCTGATGAGTAAATTCACGGATTTTGATTTCAAAATATACGGGAACAAAACCTGGTCACGATGGTTCGACTTTTTCCCGGAACTGAAACCGTCTTTTGTGGAATCGGGGTTCCTGGAGACCGGGCATGTCAATCTTATGTTTAACAGGACAAAGATTATCCCCGTGGATGGAAATCCCGCAATCATTAACGGAGTTCACCTCCGGCTTATGGAGGCACTCGGCTCCGGAGCATTGCCTCTTATAGAATACCGGCATGATGTTGATAACCTGATTTTTCAGGGATCAGGGCTGGATCTGCCTTTTATCAGAAACTATGACGAGGCAAAGGATCGTGCCAGTTACTGGCTTTGTCATGAAAATGAACGGACACAGACTGTTGAGGCAATGCGATCATTTGTACTGCAGAATTACAGTCCTGAAATGAACGCCGCCAGGCTTGCCGAAAAACTAAGTGAAGGATGAGCTCCGGAGCCAGGCATAAAATCCATCTGATTCATCTTACTTCCGCGCCGGGCGGCCTGGAAGTTCTCCTGCCAGAAATAGTAAGATCACTGCCCGCCTGTGATTTTAAAGCATTTGTTATCAGGCCGGTTTTGAAAGGCACTCCGGATGTATACGCCGGAACTGGAATTGAAAGAACCTGCGGTTCCGCCAACAACCTTGCCGCTGTTATCAGACTGTGGAAATATGTCTTTTCAAACAACAGGGATATCTTCCATGTATTCAATACCGGCCCCCTGTTTCTGCTGGTTATGCGTTCAGCGGGGGCCCGGAAGCTCGTTTATTCAATACACGGGACAGTTTATTGGGATACGAAAATTCAGAGGATAATCAGAAAAATGCTCTGGAAGCTGGCCATATCAGAAAAGTATTTATTTACTGCTAATTCAGGCTTCAGCAAACAGGTTTTTCTCGATATCGTCTGCAAAATTCCTGAAAAAATTGAAGTTGTTTATAATCCTATATCCGTAAATCCGTTGCCGGCGGCCAGAGCCGAAAGAAAGCCCGGCCATATCATAATTGGGTATGCCGGACGCCTGGTGGAAGGCAAGAATCTTTTTCTCTGGCTTAAAGTTGCTCATAAAATAAGTTCTGTTTTTCCTGATATCAGTTTCAGGATATACGGGGATGGGAAGCTGAAGGATCAGCTGGCCAGATACTGCAGCGAACTTGGAATCGCCGACAGGGTGAAGTTCGAGGGGTTTGTAAAGGATATCTCAAGGGCCTATGGTGACTGCGATTTAATGCTGTTTCTTTCTGAGCGGGAATCTTTCGGCAATGTTGTGGTGGAATCCGTCCTTTGCGGAACGCCTGCTCTTGTATCCGATATCCCGGCATTCAGAGAGATAATGGCCAACTGGCCGCAGTACATCATCCAACGTGATAGCCCTCCGGAGGAGGCTATACTTGAGAAAATAAGACATTTTGATGATCTGAAAACTAACCTTCCCCGCAGTGACAGCTGAGTTCAGGACCAGGTTTTCCGCAGCTCAGCATGTGGAAAAGATCAGTAAGATATATGAAGCCTTTCCTGCCTGATATACCAGTTGTATATTTTCACTCTGTTGGTAATAAAAACAACCTGTGGGCAAAGAGCTTCCTGACCTCTACAGTTGAAAATTCAGAGAGGTTCTTCAGGTATGTTTCCGGGAAATATACAAGTCTGACACTGAAGGAATATCATGACCTGAGAAACCATAAAACATCAGGCATCAGAAATCCAATAGTACTGACATTTGATGACGGGTATCTGGATAATTGGCTGTTTGCATTTCCGCTTCTGAAGGAATATTCATTAAAAGCAACAATTTTTGTCTCCCCGGATTTTGTTGATAAGCGAAATGTGGTAAGGAGTGATTTTTCAAAATCGGGTTTTCTTTCATGGGACGAGATGAGGATTATGGAGTCTTCAGGGCTGATTGATATTCAGTCGCATACTATACCCACACGAAATACTTCATCTCTGACATAATAACCGGGTTTCATCATCCAGGGAACGATATTCTTTATCCGGCCGGTAATCTGTATCCTGAGAAAAGGCCTTACCATATAAATGATCCCGGATTCGAAAATCTTCTGCCTTACGGGTACCCTCTTTTTGAGGAAGCCTCAGCGGTGACAGCAAGAAAGGTGGTGATAAGTCAGGATTTCATAAATGAGGTTCTGGCTCTGCTGGCAACTTATGATTTCCGAGAGTACAGGTTTAAGGATGCCTTTGCCAGGATCAGTCCGCTGTATGATAAATACAAAAATGCGGGCCGGATTATTTCGGCCAGGGAAACAGAAGAAGAGTATCAGAGGCGAATTGTAGCGGAGATAGAGGGATCCAAAGCGATTATTGAAAAGGAGCTTGCCAAAAAGGTTGAATTTCTATGCTGGCCTCACGGTGACAATAATTCTTTTCTTCATAACAAAGCACTTGAAGCAGGCTATCTGATGACGACCATCGGGAATTATATAATGCACAATAACGAAAAATCATCACGAATACCCGAAAGGCTCGGGATTGATTATTCTTCTGCGGTGAGACGTGCTAAAACCCGCTACAAGATAAAGGCTTTTTCAGGCTCATTTCCGTACAGGGAATCAGTCATGCTTGCACGTTATATAAAGGGCACAAAGTGATGGTATCATTTCTCCTTAAGGTTCCCAAAAATGGCGTGATTGACAAGCTGAAGGAATTATTTGTCTCTTATCCTGAACCGGCCTTTATTTTGAAAGATGAAATGACAGAGTTTATGGCCTGGGGTGATCCGATTCCCGGAGAATATTTCAATGCGTCATTTTCGCAAAACAAAAAAGTGGATTTTATCCTGAACAACCTGTACGGACATTATTATTTCATACTGATGGATTATCATTCGGGGCGACTGACAGTCGGCAACTCTTATTTCAGCATTTTGCCCATTTATTACCATGAAACAGAGGAAACGGTGTATTTATCCGATAATGCAATCAGGCTCGGCAAGTATTGCGGTAAAACGAATTTATCACGCCGGTTTGTTCTTGAAACCACGCTGTTTAATTATCCGTTATTCAATCACAGTGCAATAGAGGGTGTTAGTCTCTTAAGCTCCAATTCTTTTTTTTCATTTTCCGGCGGGAAGCTGGAAGTGATCAGGCACACACATACAGATCAAAGTTTTGTTAAATCTCCTGCAGACTGGCGTAATGCAATCCCGGAGACAGCAGATCATTTTCTCGCCTCTTCAAAAAAATACTTTCCGGAAGAGCATTATTTTAACTCATTCACAGGAGGATTTGACGGAAGGACCCTGGCTGCTTCGGCGATTTCCATGGGCCGCAGGTTCACTTCATTCTGCTTTGGAGCGGCTTCTTCCGGTGACATACAGGTGGCCGAAGCTGCCACCCGGGCTGCTGAAATTCCGTTTACTGGCATAATCCTTGACGACGATTATATAAAGTCGGAGAGCCTTAATAACGGCAGAGAGTTTATTCTGAATTCCTCGGGGACAGGTACTTTTGAAAGGGCCCATTATCTGTTTGCGGCAAAGCAGCTCAAGGAGAGAGGTAAATATATGGTCACCGGGAATTTCGGAAGTGAGATATTAAAATCCCCGCACAGCAGGGGAGAGCTGATTTCGCAGAATATTTTTCAGCTGTTTAAAAGCAAGGATCCGGAAAGTGCACTTGAAATCATTAAGGGAAGCACCGAGTTCAGAGTCCTTAATAAAGAAACATTCCGGGATGACTGGGATGAGCTAAAAGCGGATCTTCTAAAGTTGCCGTGCTATTCGACTGAATTTAAACATTTGTCAAGGAACCGGCAGTTTTACGTTTTCCTTTTCGGGGAGGTTTTCAGAAAATATTTCGGAGCTGAAATGATAAACCAGTTCAATTATATCAGAAACAGAACTCCATTTATTGATATTGATTTTATGAGGGTGTTGCTGAAAACAGAACTGGCAGGAGTTTACTCTCAATTTGATTCGGAAAATCCGGCAAAGAGATATAAGGGTCAGGTATTATATGCAGCAATAATAAACAGGGCATTTCCGATGCTTGGGAAGATCAAAACAGACAAAGGCTACAGGCCGGATGATCTTTTAACATTTTCCGGTAAAATCAGAATTATTCAGAACTACCTCAGGAAAGCCTTGTGCAGGAACAACACCGACCCTGATCCAAACCTGGTATTAAAGTCGTGGAATGAAAACAGGACTTACTGGCTGGGATTGCCGTCGTCTCCAGGTCTGTTTTCCGATATTGATGAAATGAAAAAACGGCAGGTTGTTCCTGACAGAATATTATTCAGGATATGTACGATCAATTATTTAAAGGCACAGCTGGCGGGTGATGAAGATTAAGTTTATTATTCTTGCGAATGAACGGGCTGATGATCATCTTTTATGGATACAGGCCTGTGAAAAATACTGGGAAAAGAACTCTTTCAGGATTGTAAATCTTACCGGTGATAACTGGCTTGAGGAGATCCGGAGTGAACCATTTGATGTTTTACTGGCAAAACCCGGTGGAGTGACTTCGGGTTTCAAGCAGCTTTATGATGAAAGAATATATATTCTGGGGAAGGTGCTTCAATACACAGTTTATCCTTCACCTGAGGAGATATTCATTTATGAGAATAAGAGATTTCTGTCTTTCTGGTTAGCGGCAAATGAAGTTCCACATCCTGCAACGCACGTTTTTTATAACCAGGCTGAAGCAGAACAATTTTTAAAGAGCAGCTCTTATCCGGTAATCGGGAAGGTGAATATCGGAGCTTCAGGCAGTGGCGTTTCAATTCTGAAAGGCAAGAATGAAGCTATTAAGTACCTGAAACAAATTTTCAGCGATAAAGGTGCCGGAAGACGTCATGGGCCAAACCTAAACATCGGAGGATGGGGTCATAGAGCATTTTCCTATTTGAAGAATCCGTCTTCTCTGCACACAAAGATTAAATTATATAAAACTATTGGCAGGGATCTGCAAAAGGATTTTGTGATATTTCAGGAATATATACCGCATAGTTTTGAATGGCGGGTTGTAAGGATAGGGGATTCGTTTTTTGCTCATAAGAAGCTCAAATCCGGAGACAAGGCCAGCGGAGCACTTCTCAAGAGTTATTGTGACCCGCCTCCCGGGCTTCTTGATTTTGTAAAAGGAATAACGGACAATCATAATTTTTACAGTCAGGCTGTTGACATCTTCGAATCTGACCATGGCTATCTGGTAAATGAAATGCAATGCATTTTCGGACAAAGTGATCCCCATCAGATGATTGTGAACGGTAAACCAGGCCGGTACAAATTCAGTGACGGGAAATGGATTTTTGAAGAAGGCGACTTCAATTCCAATGAGTCTTACGACGCCAGGGTTTTATGGTTAATAGAAAAATATGGAGATCAGCAACTCCGATAATGATTTTTTAAAAGTTCTGTTCGTCTGTGCCGGGAACAATGAGACAGAAATCAGTCCGATCGTTACCGCCCAGGGTCAGTCACTGAGAAAATGTAGAGTCGATGTAAACTATTTTCCAATTGGCGGGAAAGGGTTTGGAGCATACCTTAAGTCTGTTCAAAGACTTCGGAAGCATCTCCGGCAGGAAAGTTTTGCTTTGGTTCATGCTCATTATGGCCTTTCGGCTATTGTCGCACGTTTAGCCTGCAGAAAAATTCCTCTGGTGGTCTCGTTTATGGGAGATGATCTGCTCGGGTCAAATAAGCCAAACGGAAAGGTAACGGGCTTAAGTCGTTGTTTTTCCGGATTGAATGTTTTCCTGGCCAGACATTTTTATGATTATATAATAGTCAAGTCCGGGGAAATGCTTGGCAAACTACGCGATAACACAAGGGTAAAGGTCATTCCCAACGGGGTGGACCTTGACGTATTTTATCCCATCGCCAGAAACACAGCGATCAGACATGCGGGATTTCAAAGGGAAGAAGGGAATTTCTTATTTGTCGGTGATCCGTCAAGACCTGAGAAAAATTACAGCCTTGCCCGGGAAGCAGTCAGAAGAGCCGGTAATAATTTTGATCTTCATGTAATAAGAAACAAAAAGCCATCAGAACTGTGTTCTTATTACAATGCTGCAGATGCTGTTATCATCACATCATTTCATGAAGGTTCGCCTAATATTGTAAAAGAAGCCATGGCATGTAACTGTCCGGTGGTATCAACCGACATTGGAGACGTAAGGATGTTATCGGAAGGTGTAACCGGTCATTTTCTGGTAACGTTCGATCCTGAGGGGGTGGCATCAGGACTGATTTCTGCTTTAAAATTCCGTTCAGAATCAGGTGAGACCACTGGCAGGGACCGCATCACCGAACTGAAACTGGATTCAGTTTCTGTTGCTGAAAAGATTGTCTCAATATATAAAGAACTGCTTCTCAGGTAAACAAAAAAATGCCGGAATCCGGGCAGTAAAATATGTGTGGCATCTGTGGCGTGGTGAATTTCAATAATAATCCTGTTGAGGAATCAGGAATCAGGAAGATGATGGTATCTATGAAACATCGCGGACCTGATGATGAGGGTATTTTTACAGATGGAAGCACAGGACTGGGCTTTGTAAGACTAAGCATTCTGGATCTGTCGCAGGCAGGACACCAGCCGATGCATTCCCGGGATGAGAGGTACGTTATTGTTTATAACGGCGAGATCTTCAACTATATCGAATTAAGGGAGGAGCTGGAACCGAAGGGATACAGCTTCAGGACCAGGAGTGATACCGAGGTATTGCTGGCAGCATACCAGGAATGGGGAGAAAGGTGTCTCGACAGGTTTAACGGGATGTGGGCTTTTGTGATCTATGACCGTGTTACAAAAAGTATATTTGCATCAAGGGACCGGTATGGGATAAAACCATTCTATTACTTTATCTGTGGAGAGTATTTTGTGTTTGCTTCAGAGATCGTGCCTCTTCTGAAATTCATCGGTATAAAACCTTCTGCCAATGAACGTGCTGTTTTTGATTTTCTTGTTTTTAACAGGACAGATCAGTACAGTGATACACTATTTGAAGGAATCAAAAAGCTAAAGCATGGATGCAATCTGAAAATTGACAGATCCGGATTCCGGGAATATGAGTGGTATAATCTCCGTCAGATCGTGGAAAAAACTGACCAATTCAGGACCCCGGGAGAGTTCAGAAACCTGCTGTCAGATGCTGTAGGCTTAAGACTGAGGAGTGATGTCCCGGTTGGTGTCTGCCTTAGTGGCGGATTGGATTCCTCAAGTATCGCTTCGATATTGATTAATGATTATAAAAAGACTGATATAAACACGTTCTCAGCAGTTTACGGGAAAGGACAAACGGGTGATGAGACGGAATACATAACTCTCTACAAAGATTCTCTTCCCAACATGTTTTTCACGATGCCTGATGCCAATTCTCTCCGGGCTGACCTTGCTGAGTACATCAGACTTCATTCGGAGCCCGTTTCTGATACGGGTGTTTATGCGCAGTACAAAGTCATGGAACTGGCATCCGGCAAGGCTGTAGTGACACTTGACGGTCAGGGGGCGGATGAGATGATGGCAGGATATCATTATTTCTTCGGCAGTTATTTCAGAGAACTTATTCGGAGACACAGGTTCAGCACATTAGTTAGCGAGATGATCTCATACATGACCAGGCACAGATCCCTGTTTGGTATAGGCAGTTTCGCCTTTTATATGATATCACCATCGTTAAGGACCAGTTTAAAATATAAGGAGAAGAAATACATAAATAAGGAGTTCGCCGCAGTTTACGGCAAAGACAATGCACTGGCAGAAGATCTTTATTCGGCAAATACCCTGCAGGAGGCTCTGTTAAATCATTTTGAATTCAAACTGGAACACCTCCTGAAATGGGCAGACAGGAATTCAATGCGATTTTCGATTGAAGCGCGTATGCCGTTCCTTGATCACAGACTTGTGGAAAAAACTCTGGCAATGCCGGGTGATGCCCTGATTAAAGACGGAATGACGAAGCATATACTCAGAGAGGCAATGAGGGGTTCGCTTCCGGAAAAGATCAGGCTACGGAAAGATAAGGTCGGTTTTGGCACGCCAAATGAAGAGTGGTTCAGGTCGGAGAATTTCAAGCCGTTCATTCTTGACCTGCTTCACAGTGAAAGCTTCATCGGCCGCGGGATTATTGATTCAGATATGGCAGGGAAGGTATATTCACGACATCTGTCCCGAAAGGTCAATGCAGCAAGGGAAATATGGAAATGGATAAATCTCGAGCTCTGGTTCAGAGAATTCATTGACTGAAATGGAGAGACCAGGTGCAATAATAATTGAGGGGCATGTTCAGGGATTATCCAATACCAGGTCGCTGGGCGAAGCCGGCGTTCCGGTATTTGTTGCCGACACAGGCAACTGCCTGGCCCGCTATTCAAGGTACTGCAGGAAATTCCTGCGATGCCCTGCATATGACAGTGCCGAATTTGCGGTTTTCCTGGATGAGGCTGCAGAAAGGGAGCAAATTGACGGATGGCTTTTATTGCCGTCCAATGACCATGCTGTGTATAGCATAGCTAAGAATGCAGAACTGCTCAGAAAGAAATACCGGCTGATAACACCTGATATTGAGATTATTGACAGGATATATAATAAACAATTACTTATTTCTGCCGCCTTGCGATGCGGACTTCCGGTTCCGCAAAGCTGGTTCCCCGGGAATTCAGTTACAGAAATCCTTGGCAGAGTCACATTTCCATGTCTTGTCAAAGGGAAAAAAGGATTGAGTTTCTACAAAAAAACTGGTAAAAAGGCCTTCATCTGTAATTCTGAAGATGATCTGAAAGGGATTGTTTCATTACTGGTGCGGCAAATGCCAATGCAGGAAATATTTGTTCAGGAGTTAATTCCGCTTAAGGAAAATAAAACCGTTTCCTTTGCCGCATTTGCATCAGAAGGAAATATCTTATCGGCGTGGGCCGGCATCAAGGTCAGGGAACATCCTATTCATTTCGGGACCTCAACCTACAGCAAAAGTATCAGCAGTGCTCCTTTTTATTCCCTTGCAGAGAAACTTTTAAAGGAACTTAATTATACCGGCGTCTGCGAAATAGAGTTCATTTATGATATGCGCGACAGGGAGTATAAACTTATTGAAGTCAATGCCCGGACATGGCTGTGGGTTGATCTTGCGAGGATGTGCGGTATCGATTTTGCCCTTTATGCATATAATTTCGTAAACGGCATCGAAAACAACTATTCAGTGATCTCCCGGGTCTGATAAAGAATGGATGCATTATCTCACGGATATTCCTTACAGCATTCTGGGTTTACTGAAGGGAAATTATTCCTTGAAAGAAATACTAATCTCATATTACCGGAAGCCTGCACCTGCAGTTTTCAGAAAATCGGATTTATTACCGGCACTTGCAGAACTTTTACTTTTACCGTCGATGATAAGAAAAAGATAGATCAGATATTATGGAGCAATTATTAATAGTGCTTGTTACCATTGTGCTTTCAACGGCGCTTTTTGTTTTTTGGGTAGCCAAAGGCGGCTTCAACCGTAAATATCTCTATACCGATAATACATTCTTATTCGTAGCAGCCAGTTTGGTAAACCTTTTTATTTTTCATTTGCTCAACATACCTCTGTGGCTTATGGTTTCAGTTATTTGCGGACTTACAGTCTGGATACTTTTCACGGGACTTTTTCTTTACAGGTTTTACAGAAATCCTTCAAGAAAGATCACAGGAGGAGTCAATGACATTTTATCTCCCGCGGACGGGAGGGTAATTTACATCAAGGAGCTGGAAGCAAACCAGATCCCGGTCACAGTGAAGAGGTTGAGGATAGCCAGTGTCAGTGAAATTACCAAGACAGATCTCCTTGAGCACCCCTGTTATCTTATTGGCATTGCTATGACCCTGTTTGATGTTCATTACAACAGAGCGCCTCTTGACGGCACGATTATACAAGTTAAACATACGCCGGGCACTGCCATAGGGCTGAACACCCCGGAGTCCACTATCAGTAACGAAAGAATGACGACTGTTTTTAAGAGGAATGACGGAATCTTGTTTGGGGTTGTTCAGATTGCAGCGCGTGGGGTCAGAAGATGCATAGTTTCTGTAAGAGAGGGTGATGAGGTGAGCCGCGGACAAATTTTCGGCAAAATACGATGGGGTTCGCAGACTGATTTAATAATTCCCAGAGATTGTCATATTTATATAAGGGAGGGAGACCAGGTTCATGCCGGGACTACTGTAATCGGCAGGCTGAATCAGGAATAATATGCGAATTCTCATTGACATAGGACATCCTGCGCATGTTCATCTTTTTAAGAATATTGTCCTGGATATGAAAAAGAGAGGGCATCACTTCTTCTTTACGGTAAGGTCGGGGGAGAACGAAACGGTCCTGCTCGATGAACTGGGATTTCAATATGAGGTTATAGGAAGAAAACGGAGAGGAATTATTTTAAAAATTACGGGCCTTTTGGTTTTCACCCTTCGAATTATAAGGATTTCCCGTCGCTATAAACCAGACTTGTTTCTGAGTCATGGGTCAATGTATGCAGGATACGCTTCCCGTTTTTGCCGGAAACCGCATATTGCACTTGAAGATACGGGAAACATGGAACAGCTCATGTTCAGTATCAGGGTGAGTGATGTGATACTTACTCCTGATACTATTACAAGGAGCCTGGGATCCAAACAGATAAAATATCCTGGTTATCATGAGCTCGCCTATTTATCTCCGGAATACTTCGAACCAGACAGAAATGTTCTTAATCTTTTGGATGTAAAACCCGGGGAGAAATATGCTCTTTTACGCTTTGTTTCCTGGGGAGCATCACATGATATCGGCCAGAAGGGCATTAATCCGGAAGCAAAGGTCCGTCTTGTCAATTATCTGGCATCTGAAATGAAAGTTTTTATTTCATCAGAAGCCTCGCTTCCGGCTACACTTGAGCAGTACCGGATCCCTGTTCCTTTCACACAAATGCATCATGCACTGGCCTTTGCCTATCTTTACATAGGTGAAGGGGCCACCATGGCCACGGAAGCGGCAATACTCGGCGTACCTTCAGTTTACATTAGCCCCATCGAAACATATAATCATGCCGATCTGGTTAATTACGGAATTCTGAAATGTATAAAACCGTCCGATAAATTGTTAGCGGAAATCATCGGTTTTATCAAAGGAATTTCTTTGGCTGATATTAAAAAAAGACGTGATGATATGCTGTCCCGGAAAACTGATGTTGTGGCTTTCCTGGCATGGTTTACTGAGAGATGGCCTGAAAGCTTCAGAATGGTAAAGGCAAATCCTGATCTCACCACCGGTTTTTCCAGACAATTCAGCTTACGTTGATAAAATGGCTGAATGCAACCTTTTCATCTTTTTATCGTTATATTCGTAATAAGGCAAAACATGTATCATGAGGTGTATTGAAAGATTTATGGCAGTTTTTGTATTTGCATGTTGTTTACCGTTAATAAAAGTTACGGGTGCCGATCCTGATATCGCGAGATATATTAAAACTGATTCAGCACATGTCTATACCTGGAACAGCACCGAAAATGCATGGATACCCAGTTCGGTCCAGTTATATACATACAATAACGGAAAAGTAATCAGGATTTTAAATTTGAATTATACCACCCGATCTGAGCAATCCAAAACTGAATACTCATATAATCCGGCCGGTCTTGCAGATACGGTAACAAACTATTCTTACAATAATGGCTGGACTGCGCTGACAAGAAATGTCCTCTTTTATGATCTGCGGCAAAGAATTAATGAGATCTGGATTCAGAAATGGACCAACGGGATATGGACGGATGACAGAAAACAGATCAATTACGTCTATGATGAATTTGACAGGCTGCTGGAATTTCAGTCAGTTTACTGGAGAAGTAATGCATGGACCCAGCCGGCAATTGATTATTCTTTTTATGATGAACAGGGTAAATTAATCAGAAGAGAAGCCTTCAATCCCAACGGGAGTCTTGACTATCAGGTCATTTGTGCCTATGACGGGGCTGATCTTTTATCTGAGATGTATGCACAGTATCCTTCCGGTACCGGGTGGCAGAAGTGGTGGCTCGTGAATTACCAGTACGACGATTGCGGGTTTAAGATTTCCCAGGTTCAATATGCTGGCTTGGGAAACGATTGGGTACCCAATACAAAAACTGTAAATTATTCCTATTTCAAACCTGAATTATATCCTGATCCCAAGGTGCCGGTTTGTCATTACGGCAGTACGATGTATGTTATAAAGAAAGTTCTGAAACGTCATCTTGCTCATGGTGATTGCCTGGGTGCGTGTCCTGAACCCGAAGGAGCTCAACCAGCCTTGAAAGAGGCAGTGATTGAAAAGAAGTCTGAAATACCATTCACAATATATCCCAATCCGGCTTCTGAGAGAATAACTGTTTTGCGAAACGGTTATGATTCCGGGATATGGAGGGTTGATATTCTGGACATAAACGGAAATTTGCTTCGGTCAGAAACAGTCTCTGATTCAGGTGAAGTTACCATTGAAAGAGGAAGCCTTGTAAGCGGGCAATATATTGTCAAAATACAGGGAGAGCAGATATATAACCTGATTGTGGTTTTCAAATAATCTGCAGATAATTTATTCATAGTTGTTTATTTTTCAGGATGGTAAGAGATTTTACCGTTTCAGCTTTTCGCACTCTTTTACATAAATTTACTGATGCCGGTTATTTATTTCAGTCCTGCAGGGAATATAATGATTCCCCGGCAGGGAGAACAGTCATTCTCCGGCACGATGTGGATAAACTTCCGGGTAACTCACTCACCACAGCACAAATAGAAAAAGAAGCAGGAATCAGAGGCACTTATTATTTCCGTATCCACAGCGGCAGGTTTGAGGAAGTAGCAATAAAACAGGTCATGCAGCTTGGGCATGAAATAGGGTATCATTATGAGGATATGGCCATCGTCAGTCGAAGGTCGAAAGTCAAAAGTCCGGAAGTCTATAGAGAAAGTTGAAGAGGCCCTTGCGGTAATGGCAATTGAAAGCTTCAGGGAGAATCTATATAAATTAAGAGGAATTGCACCTGTAACAACAATATGCATGCATGGCAGTCCAACCAGCCGTTGGGACAGCAGACTGTTATGGAAATACAATGATTACAGGGAGCTGGGCATTATCGCAGAGCCTTATTTTGATTTCAATTTTGAAAACATGCTGTACCTGACAGATACCGGACGACGGTGGAACGGGACATCGGTATCAATCAGGGATAAGGGCAGTGGGAACGGAACAACTAATCCGGATCAATTCAGGGAGTGGAAAGTCAAACCATTGATGGGCAGTTTACTGAACATGACAGGTGACGGGAATAAATTTCAGTCGAAGTACAAACTCCGGAACTCTAGTGATATCCTTTCAGCCTTGGTTCAAGGGAAAATGCCTGAAAGGATTATGATAACAGTTCACCCCCAAAGATGGAATGATATGACCTTGCCATGGCTCAGGGAGTATTTCTGGCAAAATTCTAAAAACGCAATTAAATATTTTCTGGTCAAAAGAATTTAGATTTCTGTTAATAAATTGAATAATGTGTTAAAAGGTTGCAAATATTGATGCAACCTTTTCGTTTATATTGTGGTCTAGTGTGTGCCATACCTGGCTATCATCTATTTATGACTAAAACAGCCTGACATGAAAAAGTCATTATTTCGCAATTTTTGTACAACATCCAGGGAGAGGACTTTGAAAATACTGTTTCTCATTTCATTGATATCTTTTTCCCTGGTAAACATAAACGGTCAGCCGGTATGGGTACCCACTACGCCGTCACTGGGGACTCCAGGGCCGGCCACAATTCCTATTAATTACGGAATTGACCGTGCAGGTACTGTATATATCATTGTGCTCAATTATAATAACCCGGGTGCGCAGCCTCCAGCCACAGTAAGAAGTCAGGCTATTGCTCCAACCCTTCCTTCAATCGTGTTCAACGCAGTGCTTCCGGTAGCCGGCGTCAATATTAATGCAATTCTTCAGGTCATTGCAGGTTCCCTGGCGCCAAGTACTTATCATACAATATATCTCGTGGCCGCTGATGCGGCGAATGTTCTTCAGGCGGTCTCTATAAGATTGAATGCCACAACTCCCGCATGCCCTCCTGTCAAACTCAAGACATATTTTGGCAACTTAGGTGAGTGTGTCAACATTTCGGCGCAGGGAATGTATGACCCTGACGAGATTATTGCAACTCCCAGCGGAGTCCTGGCGGGAACAACATGGACAGTCGACTGGGGTGACGGTACCATATGGAACTATGTTTCCACGGCCGATAACGATATTCCGGCAACACAGATACATACCTATACTGACATTGATGAGTGTGCTTATGAGGGCACCTGGACTGTAAAGAACCCCTGCAATGAATTCCTGGCAGGGTCATCTGTTTTTGTTGTCCACGGAAGGGACACCTTAAGTGACGGTGATGGGCATCTGCGAATGCGCGAGACCACTACGGGAGATGCGGATATTGTATATGTCTGCGAAGGAATGGAACACAACCTTGTTCTGCGAGACATCAGCGAATGGAACTGCCAGCTTCCCAATGTTCCGCCACCTCTAGTGCCTTCAGATTATGACAACGACAAACCGCGTACAATTCAGTTTGTTTACGGTCAGCATCCTATGGGCGGTATCAGAAATACAATTACCGGAACGGTGATGATTGGCGGCACCCATCCCGCAGATGGTTCCGGGGGATATGTAGGACCCGTAACAGGTCCTTTAAATCCGCCTAATCCCGGCACACTGACAGACACGATTACTATTCCTGTAACCTGTCAGGCCGGTGAGAGATTCCATGTCTATCTGAAAGACTGGAATAAATGCAATCCGTTTATTGACGAAAATCTGGATTACGTTTACAATGATTTTATAATCGAAGTTATTGATGCTCCCCCGATACCAGTTGTTGTATCTCCGCAGCCATATTGCTTCGGGAGTGTTCCAACGACAATCTCAGCTGCGATAACCGTAGCAGGTAATACCATAAACTGGTATTCGGATGCTGCACTCACAAACCTGCTTTATACAGGCAATCCTTACACACATGGTCAGACTGCCCCGGGAACTTATACCTATTATGCCACTCAGACCAGCGGAGTGAACGGTTGTGAAGGGCCTGCCGCCCCTCTTACATTGATAATCAACCCTATCCCCAGTACTCCCACTATAACAAGAAATAATCCGGACTTCTGTTTTGACGGGGTAAGCTCGATTACTCTGACAGCAAATCCCAACACGCCGCCTGCCATCAGTTCTTACCAGTGGTACCGTAACGGTGCTGCTGTCGGTGGTGCAACATCAAGTACAATTGTATTAAGCACGGTTGCTCAGTCGGGTAATTATACCGTCAGAACCTTCGGTATTGCTCCGACCCTTTGTCCAAGTCCGCTTTCTGCCGTCACGACTGTCACAATAGGTAATCCGGCAACCGTAAATGCAGGAGCTGACCAGGAAATATGTTCCTCAACAGCAACAGTATCCCTTACCGGGTCGAGGGGAGGCTCAGCAACTACTTCCACATGGACGACCTCTGGTACCGGCACGTTTGCCAACGCATCCGCCCTTACAACAACCTATTCTCCGAGTGCAGCAGACCGGACTGCCGGATCGGTCATTCTGACAATTACAACAGATAATCCCAGTGGTCCCTGTAATGCGGTAAGTGACGCAATGACAGTTACTATCAGTCCTGCCGCAACGGTAAATGCCGGTTCGGATATTACAATTTGTGCCGGAGATGTCGCATCAGTTTCCGGGACAAGAGGCGGATCAGCAACATCATCCACATGGTCGACATCTGGGACCGGAACCTTTGCCAATGCATCTGCCCTGAACACCACATACACCCCAAGTGCAGCGGACAGGTCCGCGGGAAGTGTTACGCTTACTCTTACAACAAATAATCCGCCCACCATATGCGGTGCAGTAAGCGATGCACTGATACTGTCCATTAATGCTGTCGCCATTGTCACTGCAGGAAGTGATCAGGACGTATGTTCCTCGGTAGCAACTGTTTCTGTTACCGGCACCAGGAGTGGTGCAGCTACCTCTTCAACCTGGTCGACATCAGGAACTGGTACTTTTGCAAATGCCTCAGCCCTGAACACCACATATACACCAAGTGCTTCCGATAAAAGCGCAGGGTCAGTCATATTGACAATAACATCTAACGACCCGGGCGGACCGTGTCCGGCGGTAAGTGATGCCATGACGGTTACTTTCAGTCCTGCTGCCACTGTCAATGCCGGACCTGACCAGTCAATATGCGCTATGGCAACGGTTACGCTTGCCGGCTCAGTTGGCGGCAGTGCTGCAAACGGTACATGGAGCGGTGGTACAGGTTCCTATAATCCGAATGCCAATACCCTTAATGCTGTTTATACACCCAGCGCTGCTGAGAGAACTGCAGGCTCGGTAACCCTGACCCTCACAACAAATGATCCTGCCGGCCCTTGCGGAGCTGTTTCAGATAATGTTGTCATTACAATCGGAGCACCTCTTACAACTGCCCCTATTTCCGGCAGCGGGGATGCCTGCAACGGTGCCAGCAGCTGGTTTGCGCTTAATGTCAACGGCGGCAGCCCTCTTTTCGTCGTTACATACACACTTGACGGCGGCGCCAACACAGTTGTATCAGGATATGCCAACGGAACTCATATTGACCTGGGGATATTAGGCACAGGCTCTCATACAGTTCATATCGTTTCAATCCGTGATGCCTGTTTAAATTTTGTGCCGACACTTCCTGCGGATTATGTTTTCAATATTAATGCAATACCCAATGCAGGAGCTACAGTCAACAATACCCCTTCACTTTGCAGCACCGGGACAACGGATATAGTACTGCAGTCAACCGTTGCCTCTTCAGACTTTACATGGACCGTTTCCAACGCGCCTGCAGTTACATGGGTAAATGCACCTGCCGGAGGAACGAGGGTAAACGGCAATAATACTTCAATTGCCCAGGTACTTGCACATTCTTCCAATTTCCCGACAACAGTTACCTATACAATTACACCCCGCGGGCCATTGCCGACGTCATGTCCGGGAGCGGCAATAACCAGGACTGTCATTGTCAATCCCTCGGGACAGGTTAATGATCCGGCTAACCAGACAAGATGCAACGGAGCAGCCACTGCTGCTGTTACATTCGTCACAACCAGGAGCGGAGGCACATCGACTTATTCATGGTCGAACAATAACACAAGCATTGGCCTTGGTGCCAACGGAACCGGCAATATACCTTCCTTTACGGCGACAAATACAGGCACAGCCCCTGTTACTGCCACAATCACGGTTACACCTTCATTTGAAGGATGTCCGGGTACGGCCCAGACATTCACAATAACGGTTAATCCGAGCGGGCAGGTCAACGATCCGGCTGATCAGACCAGATGTGCCGGATCAGCTACAGCTGCAGTCAACTTCACCACAGACAGGTCAGGAGGAACCACGACCTATGCATGGTCAAACAACAACACAAGTATTGGTCTTGCGGCAAACGGAACAGGTAACATTGCTTCATTCACTGCTGCCAATTCAGGTAATTCACCTGTTACAGCTACGATCACTGTCACGCCTTCGTTTGAAGGATGTACGGGTACACCGCAGTCGTTTACTATTACAGTAAATCCTACCGGACAGGTTAATGACCCTGCTGACCAGACCAGATGCAACGGTGCAGCCACCGCTGCTGTTAATTTTGCTACAATCAGGTCAGGAGGCACAACTTCCTATGCATGGTCAAACAGTAACACAAGCATAGGCCTTGGTGCCAGCGGTACCGGCAATATACCTTCCTTTACGGCAACGAATACAGGCGCAGCCCCTGTTACTGCCACAATCACGGTTACACCTTCATTTGAAGGATGTCCGGGTACGGCCCAGACATTCACAATAACGGTTAATCCGAGCGGGCAGGTCAACGATCCGGCTGATCAGACCAGATGTGCCGGATCAGCTACAGCTGCAGTCAACTTCACCACAGACAGGTCAGGAGGAACCACGACCTATGCATGGTCAAACAACAACACAAGTATTGGTCTTGCGGCAAACGGAACAGGTAACATTGCTTCATTCACTGCTGCCAATTCAGGTAATTCACCTGTTACAGCTACGATCACTGTCACGCCTTCGTTTGAAGGATGTGCGGGTACACCGCAGTCGTTTACGATTACAGTAAATCCTACTGGACAGGTTAATGACCCGGCTGACCAGACCAGATGCAACGGTGCAGCCACCGCTGCTGTTAATTTTGTTACAATCAGGTCAGGAGGCACAACTTCCTATGCATGGTCAAACAGTAACACAAGCATAGGCCTTGGTGCCAGCGGTACCGGCAATATACCTTCCTTTACGGTGACAAATACAGGCACAGCCACTGTTACTGCCACAGTCACCGTTACGCCTTCGTTTGAAGGATGTGCAGGCACGCCGCAGAGTTTTACAATTACTGTCAATCCGACACCGGCATTAAACAGCACTCTGACCCCCGCAGATGTCTGCAGCAATACTGCATTTACATATACGCCTACTTCACTTACAGCAGGAACAACATTTAACTGGACAAGAACTCCTGTTGCAGGAATTACACCTGCACCGACACCTGGTGGTACGAATGGCATCAATGAGACATTAAGAAACCTGACATCTGCAACCATACCGGTTACCTATGTCTACACCCTTGCAGCCAACGGCTGCAGCAATAATCAAAATGTGGTTGTAAACATCAAGCCGGAACCTGTAATCTCAAATCAGTCTGTTAATGTTTGTTCAGGGGAAGCACTCTCACATCATATATTGCTAGACAACTTCACAAATCCGGGTGATAATGTAACCTTTACGTGGCCGGCACCGGTTCTTTCAGGCGGGCTTACTGGAGGTACAGCCAGACTTTTACCGTCATCAGCTGATATGACCGATATGTTCGTTAACATATCCGGTTTAGCCGAGACAGCTACTTATACTGTTACCCCTGTTTATAACGGTTGTACAGGTCAATCAAGGGATATTGTTGTGACTGTAGGATCACAGCCTGTCCTTGGAAACCTTGACAGGAGCGTCTGCAGTGGATTACCGACCGGGCTTATTATGGCGGTTGCTCCCACTTCTTCTCCTGCTACAACATATGACATATTCTCAATAACTGCACAGAGCGGGCTGGTAGCCAATCCGGCCAATGCTGTTGCCGCATACGGAATTGCTGATATAAACTACCTGGCAAATGACAGGTTTGTCAATGAGACCGGTTCTGACCGGACTGTCACTTACAGGATCAGGCCTGTGTTCGGAGCAACCTGTATTGGCGACTGGGTTAATGTAATTGTTACCATAAGACCTCAACCGGTAATATTACCCGGTCAGGTACAGACAGTATGTTCCAACACTGCTTCGGGGCTTGAGATACGGCTTGTTCCGATTAATACCCCTGCAGGCAGCACCTTCAGCTGGCCTCTTCCTGTTATGTCTGACGGGTCAATCCAGGGCACAACAGGCACTAATGTGGCGGCTGATCCGGCAGGAACAATTCATATTTCAGATGTATTTGAAAATTACGGTATTGCGCCTATAACTGCGACTTATACCGTGACGCCGGCAAGCTCATTTGGCTGCGCAGGCACACCGGTGGATGTGGTGATTACCGTTAATCCTGAACCGGCAGCACCAGTAATCACCGGGGATGACCTGCTCTGTACAAACCAGGCAGGTATTGTCTATATGGTGACACTGCATCCCGGTTCATCATATACATGGACTGTTCCGGCATCTGTTGGCACAAAGACCTTTGACGCCAACTCCAACGCTATAATATTGACTGCGGCATCATCGGCAGGCAACGGAACAATAACCGTTACCGAGACCAACAGCTACGGCTGCACCGGCATTGCCGGAACCTTTGATGTTGATATCCTGGCGCCGTCTCCTGTCTCAACGATAACCGGAGATGACATTGTTTGCGCCCTCGAGACTGCTTCTTACTCTGTTCCGGCCAATGCCGGATCGGTCTATACATGGACCCTCCCGACCGGAGCGGCTCTTATTGGTGATCCCTCGGCAGCATCGATAACGGTGACCTTTGGTACCATCAGCGGAAGCATTTCAGTCCGGGAGGTCAATGCCGCAGGTTGCATAACGAACCATACCCCGTTGCCGGTTACAGTCAGGCCTCTGCCCACGGCGATCATCAGCAACAGCGGAACCATTTGCGCGGAGGGAACACACCCGATAAATATCACTCTCACCGGCACTGCTCCATGGACTGTGGTTTATGCCATCAATGGAGCTAACCAGCCTGCCCTGCCTGTCGGAACAAGTTCTTATACCCTTAATGCAAACTTATCAGGCAATTATACAATTGTCAGTGTTACTGATGCCAATAATTGTACAAACACCGGGATAGGAAGTGCTACGGTTTCATTCTATCCCGTTCCAACAGCAACTATCAGTGGCGATGCGGCTATCTGCAACGGTCAGAGTGCAACAATCACAGTCTCTCTCACAGGCACTGCACCTTATGATTTCATCTATAACGATGGGACCGGAAACGTTACAGTGACAGATCATCCGCTCAACATCTATACATTCACCGTCACTCCAGCAGCAGCGGTCACGTACACCCTTGTCTCCATGGAGGACAACCACGGCTGTAACGGGATTACCTCGGGCTCGGCAACAGTGACAATAAATGCTCAGCCCGTGCTGGCATTCGCTGTCACTGATCTTCTTTGCTTCGGGGACAATACCGGTGCCATCAATCTGACAGTCACCGGTTCGGCGATGAACACATTTGCATGGATGGGTCCTGACGGCTTCACTGCCGGCACTGAAGACATAACCGGTGTAAAAGCAGGACTGTACAATGTAACTGTCACAAGCGGAGACGGTTGTGTCGCCTCCGGACAGGCTACCGTTTACCAGCCTGCCTTGCTCACTCTTTCTTCAACGGGCAACATGACACTGCTCTGCAATGGTGATCCTACCGGTGCCGGCAGCTTCACTGCAGCAGGAGGTACTGCTCCTTATACTTTCAGCACTCTCGTTAATACGGCAAATGCAACTATAACTCCTGCTGCAACATCAGCAGCAGTCACCGATGCCGGTGGTGGCACCATAACCGTAATGGTCACGGATGCACACAACTGCACTGCCCAGGCATCAATAATCGTTACCGAGCCGCCTGCTCTTGTTCTGACGGCGACGGTTGCCAACATACTCTGTTTCGGTGGCAATAACGGCACAATAATAACTACTGTCACCGGCGGCACTGCACCGTACCTCTATGCATGGACCTCTTCGGGCGGCGGCAGCGGCATCACTCCTGGCGCCTCCAACCAGAGCGGTCTCACGGCAGGCACTTACGATGTCACTGTCACTGACGCCAACGGTTGTCAGACGACGGGCTCATGGACACTGACGCAGCCGACCGTACTGGTTGTCACCGCATCAGCAGACGACAGCCTTATCGGAACGTGCTCCGACGCTCAGCTTAATGCCACTGTTTCGGGAGGCGTAATGCCTGCGGGCGGATACTTATACAGCTGGTCACCGGCAGCAGGATTGAGTGCAGCAAATATTGCAAATCCTGTGGCAACACCAGCTTCAACGACCACGTACACCGTGACCGTAACTGATGCAAACGGCTGTGTCAAAACAGGATCCGTAACTGTAAATGTTGCTCCTGTACTGACAGCGGTTGCATCTGCTGCTGATAATATGATCGGAGCCTGTCCGTTGTCTGACACCCAGCTCAACGTGACCGTCAACGGCGGAGAAGCACCTTACAGCTACAGCTGGCTGCCGGTTGCAGGTCTGTCATCGGCAGTAGTTCCGAATCCGACAGCAAAACCTGCAGCTAATACCACATATACAGTAACTGTAACGGATGCTAACGGATGCATTGCCACGGCTAACGTGACAGTAAATATCGCTCCGGCACTGGATGTCACAGTCACCGTGGATGACAACCTGATCGGACTGTGTCCGTCGTCAGTGGCCCATCTCAGCGCTACGGCGACCGGCGGCGAGGGAGGATATACCTATCTCTGGGACAATGCCGGTTCTCTTGATAATAACACAATTGCCAATCCAACAGCCAAGCCCGGTATCACAACGACATATACAGTCACGGTGACCGATGCCAATGGCTGCACCGATCAGGCAAGTATTATTGTGGATGTTGCTCCTGCCCTCACTGTCACGGCAACAGCTGATGATTTGTTCATAGGCACCTGCCCGACCTCGGTATCAAATCTTGACGCAACTGTCATTGGAGGTGAGGCACCTTATACATATAAGTGGACACCTGTAACCGGACTTGACGACAGCAATATCAAGACACCGGTGGCCAAGCCTTCAGCAACAACCACCTATACAGTCACCGTTACTGATGCCAATGGCTGCACAGCGACCTCAAACATCATTATATCTGTTCAGCCGGCGCTGTCACTCAGCTTATCAGTTGATGACAGTTCAATAGGCACATGTCCCGGGTCAGATGCACAGATCACTTCTGTCGCCGGTGGAGGGGAGCCTAATTATACTTATCTCTGGACTCCTTCAGCAGGCCTCAGCAATGATATCATCCCCAATCCTGTTGCCAAGCCTTTGACAACGACAACCTATACCCTCACCGTCACCGACATGAACGGCTGTACGGTCTCAAGGGATATTACGATCACTGTCGTTCCGCCAATTTCAGTTGCGGCAACGGCCAGTGACCTTCTGATAGGTACCTGTCCGACGTCCACAAGCACGCTTAACGCTGCAGCCATGGGCGGAGAGCCAGGTTATACATACAGCTGGCTGCCTGTTACAGGACTTGATAATCCGTTGATACAGACGCCGCTTGCCAAGCCTCTTGTAACAACCACATATACGGTAACCGTCACAGACAATAACGGATGTACTGCCCAGGCAAGCGTCACCATAACTGTTGCACCGGCCCTCAGCGCCATTGCTACGGTGGATGACGGCACCATTGGCACATGTCCGACTTCAGTGGCGCATCTTGATGTCACAGCCAGTGGCGGTGAACCGGGGTATACTTACCTGTGGTCACCTGTTGCAGGGTTAAGTGATCCGAACAGCAAAACGCCGACAGCCAAACCCGCTGCCACCACTGTTTACACTGTACTGGTAACTGACGCCAATGGCTGTACGACAACAGCAAGTGTAACGGTTAATGTTGCCCCGCTGCTCACTGTCAATGCCACTGCTGATGATTATAATATCGGAACCTGTCCGGGCTCTGATGCACAACTCACGGCAACTGCAAACGGAGGTGAACCGTTATATACTTACCTGTGGTCTCCTGCCACGGGGCTGAGCGATGTCAACATTGCCAATCCCGTTGCCAAGCCGGCAGTAACAACCTCCTATACGGTTCTTGTAACCGATGTCAACGGTTGTACAGCAACGGCAGCGGTAACAATAACAATAGCACCTGCCCTTGCCGCTACAGCAACTGCCAGCGATCCGAACATTGGCACTTGCCCAACTTCGGTCAGCAACCTTGGTGTCATTGTCACAGGCGGAGAGACACCATATGCATCATACAGCTGGTCACCCGCAGCAGGACTGAGCAGTACGGTAATCAGTAATCCGGTAGCCAAGCCGGCGGTTACAACAACCTACACCGTAACGGTAACAGATAACAACGGTTGCACGACAACTGCTCCTGTCACCGTGACTGTTCTGCCTGACCTCGTTGCCACTGCTGTGGCTGATGACATGATTATCAGCACATGTCCGACTTCCAGGTCCAATCTCAGTGTTACTGTCACAGGCGGTGAAGCTGCCTATTCCTACAGCTGGTTGCCGGTTGCCGGGTTAAACAACCCGAATGTGAGCAATCCTGTTGCAAAACCGGCATCAACTACTACCTACACCGTGACTGTAACAGATGTCAACGGATGTCAGACCACGGATGACATTACTATAACAGTACAGCCTGATCTTGCTGTTTCCGTCGTCGCCGATGATTATATACTGAGCACATGCCCGACCTCCATTGCCCAACTTACTGCAACAGCCACCGGCGGCGAAGAGCTTGCCGGCGGAGGCTATACATGGAGCTGGGCTCCTTCATCAGGATTAAGTGCAACCAATATACCCAACCCGGTTGCCAAGCCAGCTTCGACTACAACCTACACAGTAACAGTGACAGATGCCAACGGATGTACCGCAACCAATACTGTTACCATTGAGGTACGCGCCCCGCTTGCTGCTACGGCAATTGCCAGCGATTACATGATTGGCGCATGTCCGGGCTCATCATCTCATCTTGACGTTAATGTCACAGGCGGGGAAATGCCGTATTCCTACAGCTGGATCCCGGTTGCAACGCTGAGTGCAGGAAACATCAAGGATCCTGTAGCGACACCCGGCGTGACTACCACTTACACGGTAACGGTTACTGATGTCAACGGTTGCCAGGTAACGGACGATGTGACGATCAATGTTGCACCACCGCTCTCTGCCACAGCAGCTGTTGATGATGATCCGATCGGAACATGCCCGGTCTCCGTTGCTCACCTGAGTACAACGGTCACAGGAGGTGAAGGCGGCTATACATATCTGTGGGATAATGCATTGACGCTTGATGACGCTACCAAAGCCAATCCTGTCGCCAAGCCAGGCGTGTCAACACTTTATACTGTAACAGTTACAGACAGCAACGGTTGTACAACCACAGCACAGATTATGGTCAACGTGGCACCGCCGCTTACAGTGACTGCTACTGCTGATGATTATGTAATAAGTGTTTGTCCGTCATCCGTAGCGAACCTTAATGCAACAGGAGCCGGCGGAGAACTGCTGGTTTCGGGAGATTACACCTATCTATGGTCGCCTGCAGCCGGATTGAACTACACCAATGTGAAGAGTCCTGTTGCCAAACCGGCTGTCACAACCACCTATACTGTCACCATCACTGACAGGAACGGATGTACCGCAACCGATCAGGTAACCATTACAGTCATGCCTCCGATTGTACTGACAACCACACCTGTTGTTTATGCAGGCGGATACAACATTACCTGCAACGGTGCATCGGACGGAGCAATTGACCTCGGGGTCACTGGAGGTGAATTACCTTATACGTATTCATGGACAGGACCGTCAGGTTATATTTCTGCCTCGGAAGATATTAGCGGGCTTATTGCCGGCACCTACAATATCACTGTTACTGACGCCAACGGCTGTACTTCAGCCACCACGGCAGTACTTATTGAACCGGCAGCGCTGACCCTCGGCAAGACACCAGATGTTGTACTTGCCTGTTTCGGTGATGCCACCGCTACCGGGTCGTTCAATGTATCAGGAGGCACTTCACCTTATGTGCTGAGCACTGTCAGCAACAGCGCAGGTGCATCTGTTACGATCACCGGCACTTCACTTTCATTTACCGGAGGCGCCGTGGGCACTGTCGTTGCACAGGTTGTCGATGCAAACAACTGTACAACACAGGCCACAATCACAATTACACAGCCTCCGCAGCTGACAGCCGGTACTATTGACGGCACTCAGGAGGTATGTTACCTCGGCAATCCGGCACCTCTGAATGAGCTTACAGCTCCTGCAGGAGGTCCTGCCGTGATACTGTTCCAGTGGGAACTCAGCCTTGACGGCGGAGGCAGCTGGAGCAATGTTCCGGGGGCAACCTCAGCTTCATACGATCCGCCGGCAGGGATACTGCAGACAACGCATTTCAGGCGCCGTGTCAACTCGGCATCGTGTGATCCTGAATACAGCAATCCGGTTATTGTGACCGTCAATCCCCTGCCTGTGGCTTCAATTGCCGGTACAGGTTTTGTATGCCCGGGAGATGCGGCAACAGTGACAGTAACGGTTACCGTTGGTGAATCACCTTATACAGTGGTTCTGAGCGATGGCACAACTGTGGCCAATTATATAAGCGGCAGTCCGATTACGGTTAATCCGGCAGTTACCACAACATATACCATTACTTCGGTAACAGACAACAACGGATGCACAGTATCCGCACCGCATGCTGACCTTACAGGTTCAGCAACCATTACCACCAGGGTCGTTCCTGAAATAATGGTTCAGCCGGTCAATGCAACTGTCTGTGAGGATGCTGTTGCAACATTTACCACTGATGCAGGTCTGACAACCAATCCTTTATACCAATGGTATGTTGACTCAGGCACAGGCATGACCCTCATGCCGGGTGAGACAGCATCAATACTTAATGTAACTGCCGTCTCTGCTCTTAACGGCAATCAGTACCAGGTAGTTATATCAGGCGACTGTCCTTCACCGGTAACATCGGCAACAGTTACGCTAACCGTCAATGAGAAACCAGAGATTACGATCCAGCCTCTGCCGGTAACACTCTGCGCAGGTGAGAACGCAGTCTTTACAGCTGATGCAGGTGTGACCACAAATC
>CAWJQH010000008.1:0-670387 GCA_963844935.1 uncultured Bacteroidales bacterium
TGTAATTATCATTTTTTCAAATTCTCGCCACCATTTCAAGTGCATTATTGGGACAGACCGGAATACACTCGCCACAGCCGGTGCATTTTACCGGATCAATCTCCGGTTTGCCGGGCAGCATTTCAATGCTTGTACACATATTCTTCGGCAGGCGTTCCGGCCCGCGGGTGATGGCATTTTCAGGGCAGGCTGTTATACATTCATAACTGCTTTTGCAATCGTAAAATTTCAATTGTGCTATAAAGCCGGGGCCCTTAAGAATAGTTTCATTATTACTCATTTTATAACTTTTTAATGATTTCGGATTTCGGATTTGGATTGCGGATTCCGATTTGTGGTTCAAATCCAAATCCGCATTCGATATCCGCAATTCTCTTTATTTCTCCTGAGTCTCCCGCCCAAAAGCCTTATCAATCATAGCCTGAAAGCGCTTAACCACTTCATCCGAAGGTGTTTTGTAATCGTCGAGTTCGTAAACCACACCAAGCGATTCATACTTGCCAAGTCCAAAACGGTGATAGGGCAGCAGTTCATAATCAATCACATTTTTGTGTGGTTTAATGAATTCAAGTACACCCAGGATATGTTCATCATCGCAATTAACTCCCGGAATCAGTGGTGTGCGGGCAATAAAATCGATGTTGGGAAAAGTTTCATAAGCCTTTTTAAAGTTGGCCAGAATCCGTTCGTTACCTACGCCTGTCCACTTTTTATGCCGTTCGGAATCCATCAGCTTCAGGTCGTGAAGCATGGTATCAACATGAGGCAATACTTTCTCGAGATTAGCCCAGGGTGCATTGCATGCGGTTTCGATAGCCGTATTGATGCCCCTGTTGTGGGCTTCCTGCAGCAAAGCTGCCGTAAAGTCGGGTTGCAGCATCACTTCGCCACCGCTCATTGACAACCCTCCGCCGGAACTGCGATAGATGGAGGAGTCTTTCTCCACTTCTTCCATTACTTCACGAACTGTCATTATTTTGCCAAACATTTCGAGTGCACCGGTGGGGCAAAGCGCGACCATCTCCTGCAGTAGTGCCTGCGGCCAGCTGCCAGTTCACTTTTACCTTTGCATCGTCTCCATCCACAAAATAAAAACCACCTTCGGGGAAGGGTGCTTTCAGGCAAATGCTGCACTTTTTCCCTTCACATTTTTTTGGATCGTACGAAACTTCCGGCTTCAACCTGATACTTTCAGGATTGCCGCACCATTTACAGCGAAGGGAACAACCTTTTATGAAAACATTCGTGCGGATTCCGGGACCATCGTGGCTGCAATACCGCTGGATATTCAGAACTCTGCCTGTAATATCCAATATATTATTTGTCTGATTTATCATGATTCTTCCCTCCTTATTTTCCAACGTAAATACCAAGTGAGTCCGCTACCTGAAAAAACATGCTTTCAGCGGGTACCGTTCTTACCTTGTTGATAGCCTCTGCAAGCGGAACGAACTTTATATCCGGAGGGACAAACGACACCATTACACCGTTTTTGCCGGCTTCGAGCGCCTGGATAGCTCCTGCACCGTAAGCCACACCCAGCTGGCGGTCGACTGCCGATGGTGCACCACCCCTTACCCATGGGCCGATTACCATCGGAAAAGTCTCTTCTGCTATCCGCAGCTGCAGGCCTGTTGCCACAGCCTGTGCAGCCTGTCCTGAACTGTGAATTACAAATTCACTGTTGGAATCGCTGGTTGCCAGTGGCGATAACGAAGCTTTAAGTGAGGATACGGGTTCTTCATTTTTAGGCTGATTGATAATTTTTGCGCCCTGCGCCACAACTACCAGACCCCACGATTTTTTACCTGACATTTTATTTTTCAGGTGTGCTGCCACATTTTTCAGATCAACCGGGATCTCAGGAATCAGCACCGCATCTGCAGCAACTGCAATACCTGCCTGCAGGGCGATCCATCCGGCTTCCTCTCCCTGTACCTCGACCACTGCAATTTTATGGGCAGCCTTTGCAGCCAGACGCGCACGGTCGAGCATATCTATTGTAAAAGTAAGCGCAGTATTAAACCCGAATGATACCGAAGTTGAAGCAATTTCATTTTCGATTGAGCGGGGGACACATACTGCATTAAGCCCTTTCCGGTGAAGCTGGTAAAGAATAGTAAGACCTTTTCCTCCTACGATCGAAATTACTGCATCGATCTTTTCTGCCTTCAATTTTTTAAGCAGCTCATCCGACATGTCCACCTCTTCCACCATTTCGTCCTTGTTGATGGTGCGGACATTAAACGGATCGATCCGGGCCGACTGGCCAAGCACACTGCCTGTATTCGGATCTAAATTCAATACCCGGGGATTGATCTCAATCAATCCTCCATCGGGGTATTTTTCGGGATGAAGAATACCTTCAAATCCATCGAGAATGCCCACCAGCTCCCAGCCCAGTTTGCCGGCGGCAAGAGAGGCCCCTGCAACCACGGCATTTATCCCGGGAATGTATCCGGCGCCTACCATTATGGCAATGCGTTTACGTCCTGTATCTTTACTCATAATTATTCTATTATATTAGTTCTTATTGTTTTGTATTTTATTACCCCCATTCCCATCCCCCAAGGGGGTTTTCATAAATCCAGGATTTCAATAATCCCCCTCTAGGAATTTAGGGTCAAAAGATCAATAAATAAGGCATGGCAATCTGCCATGCCTTATTTTACTGCTTCTCAATTTTATATCTATTCGCAGCGCTGCATTGTCCTTTCGATGATCTCGTTCTGCACGCCCACATGGAGCTTGGTGAAGAAGGCGCTGAAACCTGCCACCCTGACCACGAGGTCGCGGTATTTTTCCGGGTGTTTCTGTGCATCCCTGAGGATTTCGGTGTTCAGCACATTGAACTGAATGTGGTAGCCACCGTTATCGAACAGCGTCTTGACCAGACGCAGCACATTATCCCTGCCTTTACGGGTTTCGAGCTGATCAGGAGGAAGCTTCATGTTCATGTGCGTTGCGCAATATGCAACTGCATCAATACCTTTCGCTGCAGACATCACCAACGCAGTCGGTCCGTTGACATCGGTGCCCGGCATGGCTGAGATACTTCCGTCGGTGAGTGCCACTCCGGCCTTCTTGCCGTTCGGCAGTGCCCCGCACACCATACCAAAGGGGTTGTGGCCACTCTTGGTATAGGCATCGAGTGAGGTCTTGATGTCCTTGCTGATGTAGTTGCCACCGCCATCCACATTACTAAATGCTTGCAAGATGGTGTTGTAAACCCGGCGGACGAACCTGTTCACTTCGGGGATGTCGTTGCCGTGCTTGGGTGCTTCAAAGCACATCTTCCCGACTTTTGCGTATTCTCCCTCGAAGTTGGCAGCCAGGGCTTTTTTCAGCTCGGCCATAGTCACTTTCTTGTCATCGTACACCAGTTTCTTCACTGCCATCAGCGAGTTGGCCGCATCCACGCCGCCTATGGAGATCTGGGCGACCGTGTAGTAGTTGGCCCCGCCGTCCCAGGTTTCGGTACCGGTCTCGATGCATCCGCCGGTCAGGATGGAGCGCCAGGCGCAGGGGAGGAAATCCGCCTGCAGGATGTTTGAAATCCAGGCTGAATGGCGAAGGGTGTCCTCGCAGAATTGAAGCTGCTTCTCGAATGCGGCGTACAGTTCTTCGAAGTTTTTGAAGTTCTCAGGATCGCCGGTCTTGGGCCCGACCTGCTTTTTGGTGCGGGGATCGAAGCCGTCGTTCATTGTCAGCTCGATAACCTTTCCCAGGTTAGGCTGCCCCTCCACCGGGTGACCTGTCTCATAAGGGATGTAGCTTCCCACACAGGCTCCGATACAGGTGCGCCTGGCTTTCTCCAATGGGAGATAACCGTTCCTTTCGGTGTAGCCCCAGAGGTTCAGGGCCCGCTTGAACATCACTTCGGCATTAACGAATTGAGGCATGCCCACACCGGTGCCTATAACATCGAGGACCTTTTCAAGGAATTTGCCGCTCATCTGTTCCGTGTAGGCGCACGACAGCGGAGGTTGCGGCAGAGCGAGATAGGCTGCTGAATCCAGAATCACGTAGTCCATTTCCGCAGTGGCATCTTCACCATTCTCGGTATAGCCCCCAAGGGTGATGCTCTGTCCCAGATCGGCGGAGTTCTGCTTAGCGATTCTCTCGCCATAGTAGTAGCCAATCTCATTCAACTTGATGGTGAGGTTCTCGAACATGAAGACGGCATCGTCATAAGTAACAAGCCCGGCGGCCTTGTCGGCCTGATAGAAAGGCTCCAGGTTCTGTCCCAGGTAGGCTTCAGAGTACCCGCAGCCGATCTGCTCGAGTTCTGCCACGATGTGACAGAAGAAGTGACTCTGCATTGCTTCTCTCAGATTCCGGGCGGGATGCTCGGGAACCCATTCGCAGGTTTCGGCAATAGCGATCAGCTCTGCTTTCCGGGTTTCATTCTTCTCTTTAGCCGCCATTTCCCGGGCCAACTCGGCATAACGATGGGCAAACCGGATCGCTGCTCTCATCACGATGAGGGCTCCCTCATAGAAGTAGAACTTGGAGGCGTTCGGCAAACGCATCTCGAGAGACATCTGCCGCTCCTCTACCTCCTTGATCATGCTGGCAAGACCCTCCCGGTAAACCCGTGGGTAGTTAAGATTGCCACCGCCGGCCGGCCAGTCATGAGAACGATCCAATAAGGCCGGCGTTGGTAGCACAGATTTCGGGTCGAATCCAAATCGCTTCTGAAAGATCTCTTCGACCCGGGGTTTCATCGCACGTTTGCCCCAGTAATCGAGCGCCCACTGGTTGGCCTTCTTATCTTCCGGAGTCGGCGAGTTTTCGACCGTCTTCTCTTCTATCATCCAATCCACCTGCCATTCGGGATAGGGGTACATGGCATTGGTCTTGCCTGCCATGGCACCGACAAAGAGGTTGTCGTCGATATACAGTTTCTTACGGTCCAGGACGGCTGCCAGGAATTTGGCACGTCTGAGTTGCTGATGTTCACCAGCGGTTTCCTCGTACATATCATGCATGATCCTAACTCGCTCGAAGTCGAGTTCCGGCGTCGTGCTCCTGAGTTGTTCTTTCAGCCGGTCTATCCGCTCCTTATCGGCTTTGACCTTTGCTGTTGTAGGATTTAATGTTTCTGTTTTCATTTTTTTCTCCTTTTACACTTATTGTTTAACTTGCTATTGATATTTCACATTTAATATTAATATGGTATTATTTTCTTTCTTTATAGCATAAGCAATTCTGAAAAACTTATAGCTGTATCAGCCTGTTTTTCAAGCAGTGCATTAAGCTCTTTTGCTGTTCTGATTCGACTGGCAACAATTTCGAGAATCCCTTTCCTGAAACTTTGTAAGGTGTACCTGAAACTGTCGTTATCCAATATTTCGCACATGACAATATGATCAGTCGGATCATCGCATTCCTGTTTGCATTCATGGCAGAAACCGTAAAGAACGTTTATCCCGTTTACGACCTCCTGAGATGTCCATTGAATTTCCCCGTATCCGCCAAATTCATTGTGCCATACATGGCTCCATCTCCTTATATCGTGGCGCCAGCCTGAAACGGAAACCTGCCTGGTATCATCGAGAACGCCTGCCCCCTGTGGTACAATTAATCCCGGTTCAGTCCCAAGGCAAGAGTTGTTGCTGCTTAATTCGGGCCAGTTGAATACCACCTCACGCTGAAATTCGCCGTTTCTTGTAACCTTTGCTGACCAGCTTCCTCCAAAAAAATCACGGAATAATTTTGCTGTTAACTCAGCCATAATTTTATTATTAAATTGAAGGGATTCAATAAATTATTTCTTGAGTTTAAAATAAATCGTTTCCGACAAATCAAAATTACGGGTGATTAAAACTGGATGCAATACTGAATATCAGTATTTTTATTACTTTTGAAGACATAATGTTGTATATCAGGCTCATATTCAGTACATAATGCCAAATCCTTACAGCTATAGCATCTTTTTTGATTTTATTGAATCATATCTGCCATCAGGGTTTCTGAAAATAAATCCTGATGATCCGATTATGTTGAAACTTGAGGAATTGATGGAAGAGAATGATCAGTACTTTCAGGTTTTCGATCTGGGGCAGATGAAGTTTCTATTTACCAGTAAAAATATCTTTCAAATGATCGGTGTTACACCTGAAGAGATTAATCCCGGACATTATACACAGCTTATACACCCCGATGATGAAGAAAGGCTTGGCCAGGCCAGGGCACTGGTATACAAGATGGAGAAGGAGATATTCAAGGCACAAAAGGGAAGTGCATTAACATCATACAACCTTCGGATTCGCAATCCTGCCGGTAATTATAATAATTTATTTGTTCAGGACTATATGTTTTACAGTCCAATCCCATACAAGGCAGTATTTCTGATACAGGTTATTACAAATATTGACTGGTATAAAATGAAGAAAGACCGTTTTCATCATTATGTCGGAAATGATCTTTCGCTGTTTAGATTTCCTGACCAGAAATTGCTGGAAATTGGTCCTGATCTGTCATACCGTGAATTTGAGATCATCAGACTGATTGAGTCAGGTTTGAGCAGCAAAGAGATAGCTGACAAATTATTCCTGAGTATACACACTGTAAATACCCATCGCTCCAATATCCTGGAAAAGACAGGTAAATCGCAGATCTCAGATCTGATTTATGAGTTCAAGGAGAAGGGGTTGCTGTAAAAATTCCACCTCCACCAGGTCAAAAATAAAGGTGATTTAAGCCGGCTTCAATATCTGACATGTCAGTATTTTTACTATTTTAGCACACATATATGTTGTATATCAGGCTCATATTCAGTGCATAATGCCAAATCCTTATAGCTATAGCATCTTTTTTGATTTTATTGAATCATATCTGCCATCAGGATTTCTGAAAATAAATCATGATCATCCCATTATTCAGCGGCTTGACCAGGTGATGGAAGAGAATGATCAGTTTATAACGGTTTCTGATCTTGCGCAGATTAAATTTATTTATACCAGTAAGAAAATACGCGAGATGATCGGCGTAGATCCGGAAGAGCTTAATCCAGGACATTTTATAGAAGTTATACACCCCGATGATTTAGGCAGGCTGGGGCTTCTGAGGGCTCTGACATTCAGCATTGAGAAAGAGGTACTGGAAACACAGAAAGGAAGCGCTCTGGCATCCTTCACCATACGGCTCCGCAATCCTTCCGGTGTCTATTTTAATACTCTTTGTCAGGCCTATTTTTTCTCCTCCACCATACCTCAGAAGAAAATCTATCTGATACAGGTTATCACCAATATTGACTGGTATAATATAAAGAAAGACCGTTTTCATCATTATGTCGGACAAGATCTTTCTTTATTCAGATTTCCTGATAAGAACTTGCTGGAAATTGGTATTGATTTATCATACCGTGAATTTGAGATCATCAGACTGATTGAGGCAGGTTTGGGCAGTAAAGAAATAGCTGACAAATTATTCCTGAGTGTTCACACTGTCAATACTCATCGCTCCAATATTCTCGAAAAGTCAGGTAAACCGCAGATCTCTGATGTTATTTATGAGTTCAAGGAGAAGGGATTGCTGTAGGAAATCCTGATCGGCAATTATATCAATCTTCCAAGAATAATCCGCCCTGTTTATTACAGAATGTCAAAGAACCTGAAACCGGGTTCTTGAATCAGCCCGGTTATATTTTTTCTATGATTTACTCTTCTCTCTTTTTAAGGAATCCTGAAATACTTCCCAACTCAATTCGGTTCCTGCTTTCATATCCTCCCAGGCATTTCCGCTTGCTTTCCTGATTTTGGCAACTTTATTCTGCAACGCTTCTTTTTTTAAAAACAGGTCTTTTATCTGTTGATGATACTCAGCTTTCACTTCCTCGATTGCCCCGTCCGCTGTCTTTTCGAGATTGACTATCTCCCGGTCCAGTTCTTCAAGCCTGGCAGCAATCTTATCAAAACACTTTCTTTTGTTTTCCATCATCTTGTTTTGTTCCCTTAAGGAAGAATAATGTAATTTCAGATCCGTGTAAAATGTCGCTGATCAAAGGTATTCCCTGAATAAACTGTCGTCAATACAGATGAGTCTGTATTTTTTATAATATTGTACCTTGAATGATTAACCAGACTATTTTGGGTATCAATACCAGCAAATACGAGGATTACAGCCTGTTTTATAAGTTCTTCGTAACTTATTCTGAAAGCAACTTCAAAGGGATCAATCAGGATGATCCGCTTATGAAGGAGCTTGACAGTTTCATGGACAATAACAGGCAGCTCTTTTACATAACTGATGTTATCAGTCTGGAGATTAAATTTATCAGCAAAGGAGTAAAATCCATGTTTGGCATTGAACAAGAGAAAGTTAAAACGGGATTTTTCCTTACAACCACCCATCCCGAGGACCTGAAACGCCATCATCTTGCCAGGTCAAAGCTGATAAGTATTGCCCAGGAGCTTTACATTCAGAAAAGCGGAACAAAGATCATTTCGTCTAATTTCAGGGGGAGAATACCAGGAAGCACAGAATATAACGATTATCTGTATCAATCCTTTGTCTTCTACAGCCAAATTCCATATGAAACCACTTTTCTTATACTCGTAATAACTGATATTTCAGGATTTGAGAAACCCGTTAAAGGATTCCACTATTATATAGGGAATGATCCTAAAATCTTTCGTTTTCCTGATAAGGAATTACTCTCGTCCGGACTTATTTTTTCGCACAGTGAATTCAGGATCATCGAACTCCTTGAGCAGGGATTCAGCACCAAGGAAATTGCCAGTAAACTTTTCAGGAGCCCGTTGACAATTAATACCCATCGGAGCAATATTATAAGGAAGGCGGGCAAAGCCTCCACCGCAGAGGTAATACGTGAACTTAAAGAAATGGGTTTGCTGTAGAGAATCCGCAGGACCCATAATTGATACTGAGCCTGCGGATTTAAAACTGAAAATGCCTCTGATCAAGTCTGTGATCTCATCCGATCCTGCCTGATGATTGCAGAGGATCAGCTGCATGCGGAAGTTTGGCTGTGGTCCGTTTTTTCCACTCCTCTTCAAGCAGTTCCCTTGCAGCCTGCTCAAGGAATTCCGGCGCAGCCCACTTCGTGTACATCAAAATCGTTTTTGATGTAGCCATGGCTTAGCATGAAATCCTTGCCGATTTCAACTGATACCAGGTTTTGGGGTGACAGGTTGGGCACAATGTCTATGAGCCTGATCCCTTCGTAAGTATCTTCAACATCTCGGTAGAAAGTCTGCTTGTCAAGGATCACTGCGGCAGCATGTTTATGCTCATTGGCCCAGCGGCCTACCTTGATCATTCCTTTCAGGAAGGCAACAGCCAGCTCGGGATGTTTTTCAGCCATTACATCGCTGCAAGTAATGGCAGCAGGAATGTTGGCTACCTGCAGTGTCCAGTCGGGATACCTCGAAAGGTCTTCGATTGCACTTGAATTTGCCGGTTGTTTCTGAAAGCACACTGAGTACCCTGCTCTGGCTGTACATTGCATCAATAACACCTTTTTCAAGTGCTGTCTCCAGTGGCCGGAAAGCCAGGTCATGCTTATGATCGCGGCGAAGCCATAATTCTGACGGATTTTCCATCTCGGGACCCATCATCTCAGGATTATCATACCAGTCGTCAGCGTAAGGGAATTCAACGATCTCAACATCTTTCCTGGTCATCCCGTTCATTCTGAGCATCAGCTCAATGCCCTGTTCTTCCTGTATGCCCCACCAGTCGGTCTTGATCTTATTCTGACTTCTTGAAAGGCCGATTTTTTTGCCTTTAAGGTCTGCCATCCGGTAGATATCATCCCTTGAGCGTACTATCATTACTCCACCTTCCTTCGGTGCATGGGTAACTCCCAGAAGCATTGTCCTGCGGATATCTGCATGAACATGAATAGGAGGGAACAGGCCGCCAAATCGTATGATATTATCCATATTATGGATATAGTGAGGGTACCAGTCGTTCTCTTTGCGGGCGCGGAGATAAAGATACTGGACATCCATCTTCTTATAGATCTTCCTTGGTCCATCCGAGTTCCTGGTCTACATTGCTTGCAGATACGAGAGGGCAATTAGTGTAGTAAACCTCCTTCCAGTTCAATGGTACAGTTTTTAGCTTGCCTTCCTTTTTTGCGTTTGCAATAATGGCATCCATATCCGGAGCTGTTCTTTTTGTTTCGCTTGCCATAATCAATTGTTTTTAAGATTATACTTTAAGAGTTTTAGTTATTCATTTTAATTAATTCATATCTAAAGACATGTCAAAATTAGATCCTCTCAGGACGCAGGTCAATAGTTAGCAATCAGTATATTTTTTTATTTTTATGGCATATTTCTGATTATAACCGGCTCTTAAATCGGATAACAATGACGGATAACCAGGATTATAGCCTGTTTTTCAAATTCATGGATGCTTTTATGCCGGTTGGCTATGAAGGGATTGACCGCAATGAACCTCTGCTGCAGCAACTGGAGATACTGATGGAGGATAAGAACCAGTTTTTCTATATTGCTGACATAATCCGGCTAAAGGTCATATTTACCAGCAAGCGCAGTAGTCAAATGATCGGTATTGAACCGGAGGAGGTCACCCCATACCATTTTATGGAAAGCGCACATCCCGATGATATTCAAAGACTTAACCGGGGCAGGTCCAAAATAATAAATCTGGCACAGAATCTCTTTATCGCAGAGAAGGGTTATACATTAATGTCAGTTAACTACAGGTTCCGGAATCCTTCCGGGGGATATTCCAATATCCTTGTACAGGGATATATATTTTTTACCTTCGTACCTTACAAGACTGTCTTTTTCTTTAAACTTCATACCAACATAGACTGGTATAAAAAGATTGCTAATTGTATTCATTATTACATAGGAAACGAACTCTCTTATTTCAGATATCCTGATGAGGAACTCCTGAATAAAGGCCAGGTTTTCACCCGCCGTGAATTTGAGATCATCAGGATGATAGAAGCGGGCCTCAGCAGTGAGCAGATATGCTGAAAAATTATTCCTGAGCCTTTATACTATAAATACTCATCGTGCCAATATTCTGGAGAAGACCGGCAAAGCTCACATTTCTGATCTGATCTATGAACTTAAAGAGAGCGGATGGCTATAGAATAGACTATAGACTTTTTTAAAAATAAAAACCGGATCAACGGATTTCTTCCTGCGAACAGGTGCTGATTAATGATCTGTTTACTTCGGATTTCTTTTTATTCATTCTTTCATTTTACGGTATCGCCGGATAAGATTGCTGGTTGATCCGTCATGGTCAGGCTCAGGAATTGTGCCGGAATTTTCAATCTCAGGGATGATGCGCTGTGCCAGCACCTTTCCGAGCTCCACGCCCCACTGGTCAAATGCATCAATATTCCAGATGACACTTTGTGTAAAGGTGCTGTGCTCGTACAGGGCGACTAATTTTCCGAGTATTTCCGGGGTGAGCCTGTCTGCCAGGATCATATTTGAAGGACGGTTACCGTTAAAGACACGGTGCGGTACAAGCCACTCCGCCGTTCCCTCAGCCCTGACCTGTCTCAGCTGTTTTACCGAAGGCCAGTGCTTCAGCCTGCGCAAAAACGTTGGCCATCAGGATGTCATGATGCCGTCCGACCTGAATCAACGGGTTTACGAAGGCAATGAAATCACAGGGGATCAGGCGCGTGCCCTGGTGGATCAGCTGATAAAATGAGTGCTGCCCGTTGGTCCCCGGCTCTCCCCAGTAGATGGGGCCGGTATTATAGTTTACCTTCTCCCCGTCAATGGTAACCTGCTTGCCATTGCTTTCCATTGTCAGCTGCTGCAGGTATGCCGGAAAACGCTTCAGGTAGTTTTCATAAGGCAGGACCGCAATTGTCTGTGCTCCGAAGAAATTGTTGTACCACAGGGCCAGGAGTCCCATCAGGACCGGCATATTACGTTCAAAGGGTGTATTCCGGAAATGTTCATCCATCTCATGAAAACCCCTCAGCATGTCACGAAAGTTCTCCGGACCGATTGCAATCATTGTTGAAAGCCCTATTGCCAAATCCATCGAATAACGTCCCCCGACCCAGTCCCAGAAACCGAACATATTTGCCGTGTCAATACCGAATGCAGAAACTTTTTCAGCATTAGTTGAGACAGCTACAAAATGTCTGGCAACTGCACGTGCATCACCGCCCAGACCCTTCAGCAGCCACTCTTTTGCAGTTTGTGCATTGGTCATGGTCTCTATGGTCGTAAACGTTTTGGAAGAGACTATGAACATTGTTTCTTCAGGATTAAGATCGCGGACGGCTTCCGCAAAATCTATTCCGTCAATGTTTGACACGAACCTGAATGTCATGCTTCTTTCACTGTAGAAGCGAAGTGCCTCATAAGCCATTACCGGGCCGAGATCGGAACCGCCGATGCCAATGTTTACAATATTCCGGATGCGTTTACCGGTATGTCCTTTCCACTGGCCGCTGCGCACACGGTTGGAGAAACCGGTCATCCTGTCAAGGACTTCATGAACCTGCGGGACGACATTTTTTCCGTCGAAAAGGATCTTTGACCCTTTGGGAGCGCGCAGGGCAACGTGTAGTACCGCCCGGCCTTCAGTGACATTGATCTTTTCCCCGCTGAACATGGCTTCGATGCGGTTCTTCAGTCCTGCCTGGTTCGCCAGCCCGGTCAGCAGTTTCAGTGTCTGTCCGGTGATCCTGTTTTTTGAATAATCAAGGAAGATACCGATGTCTTCGGTTGTCATCCGTTCTCCGCGTTTCGGATCATCTGCAAAGAGTTTGCGCAGATGTTGCCTGCCGATGCTTTTTTTATGATCTGCCAGGGCAATCCATGCCTTGCTCTTAGTTAACGGTATCTTCTTTTTGGCATAACAGTCTTTACTTGATTTTACTTGATGACTTCAGACTTTAAGACTTTAGACCCTGGACCTCAAATACATGATAACCCCACGGTGGCAGGCTTAAAAAAAGGTTTCTCGATAAAAGTTCATCTCCGTCGCGGTTATAAAGGGCAGAGCTCATCAGATCACTGAACCGTACCGTTTTACCTGCCAGATCGGCATAAGGAAGATTAACAAAGCACTGACCCTCGTGCGGGGAATAGTTAACAGCCACCAGGGCCCGCTCTCCGCCGGCTCCCTTCCAGTCAAATGCCAGAAAAGAATCCCATGTATGATTTCCCTCCCAGGCCTGAACACATTCGAGCAGGTGCCAGCGGCCTTCACGGAAGAGAGGTTTCTTTAATATGGAAAGTAATCCGTTGTAAAACTTTTCCAGGGCTTCGTTAACCGGTTCCTGAGGGGCACGTACCAGGTGCGGTGAGATGCGTTTCAGTCTGCCTTCAAACTGACCCTGGTGAAAAAATCTTAAACCGGGCGAAAAAAAGGTTATCACTGCTGCAGCTTCATGATTTTTCTGATCAAATGTTGCCGCTGCGCGCGGTTCGTCATGATTTTCAAGGAACCGGGCAAGCTTATCCTGGTAATCAGGCGCTGCATAAAAATGCTCCCGCACGGGTCTGGCATGGCCCTCACGCAGGCGGTCATAAAGCCGCTTGTCATAGGCATAATCGAAACCCTGCTGCTGCATGGTCCACTCCATATCCCAGTAAACTTCAGCCATGAAGCAGAAACCGGGGGCTTTTTCACGGACAGATTTTATGGCGAAAGGCCAGAAAGGCTGCGCTTTGCGTCCCCAGGTCTTTTCAAAAACATCGGGCAGGATAAGCATTGCCATATCACATCTTACTCCGTCGCATTTGTCAGCGATACTGAGCAACTCACGGGTCATCGCTTCTGTAGTTGCTGCATTGCTGTAATCGAGCTGTACCGTGTCAGGCCATCCGGCAAAGAAAGGATCACGTCCGTATGCCAGTATCATATCCCCATTCTTACGCCTGACCCGGGTATAATTCTGAGGATAAGCTGCAAGGTCGTTCTCTGTCCCTGAAACAAAATAATCAGGATGATCCTCAACCCATGGGTGATCCGGTCCCATGTGATTAGGGACGAAATCGAGCATCAGCTTAAGTCCCCGTGCCCTCAGCCTCGTGCGGAGCCGTTCCAGGGCGGCATCTCCTCCCAGGTCAGGATGCACGCTGTAGCCGGTGACGGCAAATCCTGATCCGGCGATATCATCTTCCCGGAGATCCGGTAATGTTGCTTCAAAATCGCGCCGGAACTCCGGGTTTTCACGTGAGACTTGCCGGCCGAGTTCACCGGTGCACCACACGCTCAGGAACCATATCCAGTCAAAACCCGTCTCTGCCAGCCGGTCAAGTTCATTGTCAGGAATGTCATCAAGCGTTGCCCTGCGGCCCAGATTCCCGGACAGTTCTGTGAGCCATACCCTTGTGTTGATCTGGTAAAGTGAGGGATAATTTGGTTGCATCGTATTGTTCTTTAGAATGTAATACAATATCTGCATTTTTTTCGGAGCAGACATCACCGGTGAAACTATTTGTACACACAAAAACAGTTAAAGCAGGTTTCAAACAATGAAAAACATCAGGTAAAAATAAATCCTGATACCGGCGAGTCAATACCTGACGATGAATTTTTTTTTTACTTTTGAAACATTAATGCAAATTTTATCGCGCAAAATTAGGTGCTTTTCCGCTTAAAAACTTACCAAAATCCTGATATTATGGTACTTCTCAACAGGCAAATGCCCGCATCAGTCACTAAGACCTTTCTTGTCCTGGTAACGCTGATTGGTCTGTCGTTACAACCCTGTCACGGACAGGAGGACAGCGTGAAAAACTTTAAAAACACTATCCGTCTGAATATCACAAATCCAATGCTCTTTTCATGGAAGTTTAACGTTATAGGATATGAACGTGTAGTAAAGGATTACCAGACTTTCTCGGTAAATATAGGAAGGACAGGGTTTGGGTCACTTTTATTTGACAGTGACTCACTGGAGCTGAGAGATCAGACAAATGACAAGGGATTTAACTTTTCCGCTGATTACCGTTTTTATCTGCAGAAGGAGAATAAACACCATGCCCCCAGGGGAGTATATGTAGGTCCTTATTACGCATATAACTTTTTCTCCCGCGACATAATATGGGGTCTGAATACCGACACCTTTGACGGGGAAGTGCAAATGAATACTGCTGTCAATGCGCATTTCATAGGCGCTCAGCTTGGTTACCAGTTTATTTTCTGGGACCGGGTTACAGTGGACATGATCCTGATGGGTCCCAGCCTGTGGCATTTTAATCTTAAATCGACATTTGATACGGACCTTTCAAGCGAGGATGCTACCATGCTGCTGGAAAAGTTAAACCAGCTTCTGGAAGAGAATTTCCCCGGATCCGATTTAGTTCTCACCGGGGAAGGTTTTGAAGCCACTAAGAATACTTCAACATCCACAGCGGGCTTCCGTTATATGATCAATATCGGTTTCAGATTTTAATCAAAGCCGGAAAAAAAGCTCGCCTGACCCTGCGAACCTGACATTAAACACAGTCTGAAATAATAAATAAGGTAATATTCAATGAGCGACTGTCAACAATCCGGCAGCTTCGTTGTTTCTGTCAGGTGATCTGATAAAGAAATTATGTTGTCATACACTACTTAAGTACTATACCATGGTATATCCATTTGTAGTAACTTTGAATTATGTAACTCCGGCAATGGGCCCGGGGAAAAATACTCAGCAATAGGTATTGATACGGCTCTCAGAATGGTATAATTTTATCGAAAATTTATTCAATAACTAAATAACTATAGTCACATGAAAAAGAGAATTTCAATTGTTTTAATAGTTGCCGGCATGCTTCTGGTGGGGGGATGCTACCCTGACGGCCCGGAGTATGTTGAAGAGATGGATGTTGTACTGACCAAACACAATGAGGAGTACGATTTCACTGCCAAGGCAACCTATGCCATGCCTGACAAAATTGTCAAGATAACCGGAGACGTGATTGAGGGAGAGGAACCTTCATTCATTCCGGATGCAAACGCACAGGTGATGCTGACAACGGTTGCCAATAACATGGCTGACCTGGGTTGGGTCAGAGTGGATATTGAAGATGATCCCGATGTGTTATTACTGCCTGCCGCCTGGGAAACAACTACAATTTACTACTATTATGATTACTGGTATTACTGGTACGGAGGCTACTGGGGATGGTATTATCCTTACTACCCGCCAGTTTATGCCGGCTCATACACAACAGGTACATTTCTCATGAGTATTGCTGATCCTGACGTTTTATCGACTGACGGTAACCGTATCAATCAGTGGTCAGGTGCGGTCAACGGCCTTCTTACAGGTTCCTTTGATGCAACTCGCATAAATGATGCCATTAACAAGGCATTTGCCGCATCACCATATCTGAAAACCAACTAAAAAATCAATTAAAATGAAAAAGATATTCTTTGTTGCTGTTTTCTCTCTGCTTGCCGGTACGGCTTTCTCACAGTCGAATTTTACTTCGCTTCAGTATTCGGTCGGTTTCGGAACCGGGGATATGAAGGAATATATCGGTGCGGTAAGCTGGAGAGGTTTTACTTTTGACTACAGGAATTATGTCCGTTCAGACATTGGTGTGGGCCTTGATTTAGGATGGAATGTATTCTACGAGGAGATGCCTGATGATGTTTACGAATACGAAAACATCACATATTCAGGCAAGCAGTGGCGCTACAGCAATCACTGGCCAGTTCTTTTAGCGGCTGATTATTTCATGGAAGGGGATGGGCGAATTACTCCTTATGCAGGTTTTGGGGCTGGAATCATGTACTCACTTCAGAATACTGATATGGGGACCTATACCTTTGAGAAAGATGCCTGGCATTTTGCAATCAGACCCGAGATAGGGCTGATGATAGAACCGGCTCCCGGAGTAGCTTTTAACATTGTCTCAAAGTACTACTACGGCTTTAAGGCGGGTGACCTCCCGGCACAGGGCTATTTTACAGTCAACTTCGGATTTGTTTTCGTCAATTAATAAATAAGCTATATGAAAAAGTTATTCTATTTATCAGTTATCCTGATCATTGCAGTATCCTGCAGTACGGTCAAGGTCTCATCGGATTTTGACAAGACAGCGAATTTTGCTGCCTATAAAACCTTCACCTATACCGACCAGACACTGGCTATGCCACTCGATGACATAAACAAAAACAGGATTCTTAATTTCGTGACCGCTGAAATGGCTGCCAAGGGCTTCACCAAATCAGAAACCAATCCTGATGTATGGATTGATATCAACATCAAGACCGAAACACAGCAGACTGCCACTGCCACAACAAGTGGTGTAGGCGGATACGGTGGCTACGGTTACAGGTACGGCGGTTATGGTTATGGAGGAGGTTTCTCAACCACCACAATTAATTATGATACCTACACTGACGGTACGATGTTTATTGATATGATCGATGCATCCAAGAAACTGCTCGTATGGCAGGGCAGGGGTACCAAGACCTTTGAAGAAAACGCCAGTCAGAAGAGAAGGGAAGAAAATCTCGCCTATGCCATTAAGCAGATTTTCACGCAATATCCCCCGAAACTTTAAAATACTGTAATACTTATTAAACAAACAGCCGGCATGGATTGATTCCTGCCGGCTGTTTTATCATATACCCGGGGCATCTAATTTTGTTATCCCTTATCCGCAAAGCCGGGTAATACTAAAGAACTATTTCAAATCACTTCCTGTAATAATACCTTTGAATCATCAGATTGATTTATACAAACTTTTTTCCTAACAAATAACGCGTATGAAACAAAAAGGAATTTGCATGCTTCTGCTGCTTCTTGTTGTTGCAGGATCGGGACTGGCGCAGGAAACAACAGAACAAAAAACCCTCGAAATTTATGGATTCATTATGATGGACGCCGGTTATAATGCCAACCAGATACATCCTGACTGGTATGATGTGGTTCGGCCCACGAAACTTCCGTCCTATGAAGGCGAGTTTGGCACTGACGGCAACACTTATTTCAGCGTCAGGCAGACACGTTTTGGAACCAAAGGATATCTGCAGACACCGCTGGGTGAGCTTAAGACAATCTTCGAGTTCGAGCTCTTCGGTACAGGTGCCGATGCAGGCCAGACGACCATCAGGTTAAGACATGCTTATGCGGAGCTTGGTCATTTTGGCGTCGGGCAGTACTGGAGCCCGTTTATGGATATTGATGTCTTCCCGAATACGGTCGAATACTGGGGACCAACTGGCATGGTGTTCTTCAGGAACATTCAGATACGCTATATGCCTGATAATGGGAGACACCCGCCTTACATTCGCACTTGAACGTCCCGGAGCAAGTGCTGACGGAGGGTATACTACCAGCCTTTCCCGTTCTTGAAGATATAAAAAGCCATTTTCCATTGCCTGATTTTTCGGCAGAATACAGGCACGCCGGGAGTTTCGGGTATATCGAACTGGCAGGTATACTGCGTTACATGGCATGGGAAGACATGAATGATGATGAAGTAGATATCAGTGGCAGATGCCGTGGGCTGGGGATTAAATCTGAGCTCGAATATCAACTTTACAAAATCAACGGTTGGAAGGTTCCAGGTTGTGTATGGCGAGGGCATCGAAAACTACATGAACGATGCTACCGTTGACGTCGGAATAACAAACGATGTCTCAAATCCCGGTATTCCCCTTCCTTTGCTCGGTGTGGTTGCCTTCGTTGACCAGAAATGGAATGATAAGTTCACCAGCTCAGCGGGATATTCCATGATCAGCATAACAAACTCCGAAGGGCAGGATCCGTCTGCGTTCCACATGGGACAATATGCAGTTGCCAACCTGCTGTACTATCCGGTTCAGGATGCAATGGCGGGAATTGAATTGCAGTACGGGACACGTGAAAACTACAGCGACGGATGGAATACGGGCATCTTTAAGGTGCAGCTCTCGTTCAAGTATAATTTTGGGCATACTTTCTATAGGCAGTAGGCAATAGGCAATAGGCAGTAGTGAATAACACTATTGCCTCATTTGCAGTACAATAAGAAGTACATAAGTAAAACAACTAATTAATATGACAAAAATGAAAACAAGCAGACTGTTTTTTGCAGCAATCGCTCTTTGCCTGGTGGCCGGTACAGTTGTCAGCTACGGACAGAAGAGCAGTAAAGCTGCCGGCAAAGCAAAAACAGATGTTACATCTGTCAGCACAGCGCCGGTAAGCGGTACTTTAACTGCAGAGAAAATCAACGCAGCCCTTGATGAGGCTTATACCAAATTCAGGGATGTGGCAGAAGGTAAAAATGCCGACTATATCAAGGAACTTGCACGTGTAGACCCGAAGATCTTCGGTATTGCCCTTGTGACGACAGACGGTCAGGTCTATACCAAGGGTGATATAACTTCCATGGTTTCGATCCAGAGTATTTCAAAGGCTTTTGTAATGGCCCAGATCATTGAGGAACAGGGTCACCAGGCAATCCAGGACAAGATAGGTGTTGACGCTACAGGGTTGAAATTCAATTCAATAGTCGCAGTTGAGGAACACCGGGGCAAAGAGATTAATCCACTTGTGAATCCGGGTGCCATTGCAGCCACCAGCCTTGTGAACGGAGCTGATTCCGCTGCTAAATGGAAAAGCATTATGCAATTCCAGAGTGACTTTGCCGGCCGTCAGCTGGCACTGAATGTGCCTGTATATATAAGTGAGGCAGGAGACAACCTGCGCAACCAGGCTATAGCACACCTTCTGCTGGCTTACGGCAGGATGTATTTTGACCCTGCCCAGGCCACAGATATATACACCAAACAATGTGCAATAAATGTAAGTGCCAAAGACCTGGCAGTAATGGGCGCCACACTTGCTAACGGAGGCGTGAACCCTGTCACAAAGAAGAAAGTGGTTTCACCACAGACAGTTATGTACACATTGCCGGTAATGGCCACTGCAGGTCTTTATGATGACAGCGGGATATGGTTTTACAATTCCGGTCTGCCGGCCAAAAGCGGCGTGGGAGGCGGCATTGTGGCAGTCTGCCCCGGCAAATTCGGCATAGCCGTTGTTTCTCCTCCGCTTGATGAAGCCGGGAACAGCGTCAAAGCGCAGCTGGCAATTAAGTATATAGTTGAGAAACTTGGAGTAAACCCGTACCTGATTCAGCCTAAATAGATTAAAATGCGAATTTTTAGTCCTCCGGGCGTTAAGGACGGTTGACGTTATGCGGCACCGGCAAGTAAGGTAAACTGCCAGCCCGGGAACAGACTTATCTCAAAAAATAGTATTTTCGCTATGTAATGACCATGATTGCAGATATCTTGCGCCAACACCCGGAGCTGGCAGTTTTTCTTGCTTTGGGGCTGGGTTTCTTCTTCGGGAAATTCAGGATCGGGAATTTTGTTTTGGGTCCCGTTCTCGGAACACTGTTTGCCGGACTGCTGATCGGTCAGCTTGACATACCGGTCCCGACCATCGTAAAGGTCATATTCTTTGATCTTTTCCTTTTTGCCACCGGATATAAAGTCGGACCACAGTTCTTCCGGGGGCTTAAAAAGGACGCCCTGCCACAACTGGTTTTAACACTGGTCATTTGCGTAACTGCTTTGTTTACGGCATACTTCATGTCAAACCTGATGGGATATGATACCGGAACAGCGGCGGGACTTCTGGCAGGGGCTTTCACTGAGTTGACGCTTATCGGTACCGCCAGCGAGGCTATTGCACAATTGCCAGTCTCAGAAGCCGAAAAGCTGCGGATGATAAATAATATACCGGTCTCCTATGCTGTCACATATCTCGTTGGAACGACATCAGTTGTGTGGTTCCTTCCCCAGATAGCACCTCTTATCATACGGATTAACCTTCGTGAAATGAGCCGGAAGCTCGAAGTAAAACTGCTGGGTACCTCAGCGTCTGAACCGGGGGTGGTCTCAGCCTTTGATGACTGGGATCTTCGCGCATTCAAGGTTTCAGGAACCAGGTGGATTGGTCTGGCAATAAGGGATATGGAGAAACCTGCTGAAGGCGGCCGTATAATTGTTGAGAGGGTGCGGCGTCATGGCAAGATCATTGAACCTGATCAGGAAATGACTATCGCCGAAGGAGATATACTTGCAATAGCGGCCCGCCAGAATTTAATGATAAATAAGCTGAGTGATATAGGGACGGAGGTATTTGACCGTGAACTGCTTGACTTCCCGCGCCAGTATGTGAATATTGTTATAACCAAAAAGGCGGCAGCGGGTAAACACCTTGCTGACCTGGCAGAGAAATACGGCCAGGGAGTGATGCTTTATAAAATAATACGGAGCGGTGTGGAAATACCGTTTGACCCGGGCACAATTGTAAACAGGGGTGATATACTCCAGGTTGCTGGGCGAAAGGACGATCTTGCCCGTACAGCAAAACAAACGGGTTACCTGGACAGCCCTTCGTCAGTATCCGACATGCTGTTCGTTAGCCTGGGAATAGTTGTCGGAGGACTGGCAGGGTTATTATCCGTCAGGCTTTTTGGGATATCCCTCACGCTCACGACCAGCGGAGGTGCTCTTGTAATGGGACTCTTTCTCGGCTGGCTCCGGTCGCGCCGTCCTACTTTCGGGAAGATACCTGACGCTGCCCTGTGGATTTTCGACACGGTAGGACTTGCTCTTTTCATCGGGGCAGTTGGTATTTCTGCCGGACCCGGGTTTATAAACGGATTAAGGGAAACGGGATTTGCTATCCTGGGTGTCGGAATCGTTGTATCTCTCCTGCCTCATATAATCGGCTTGTTTGTGGGGTATTACCTGTTGAAGATTAATCCGGTAATATTGCTTGGCGCTCAGGCAGGAGCCGGAACAAATACAACGGCCCTTAAGGCACTCCAGGACAGGACGGGGAGCAAAATGCCTGCAATTGGCTACACGGTTCCATATGCTCTTGGCAATATCATTCTCACCGCCTGGGGGCCTGTCATAGTCTCGATGATGAGTTGAAAACATGAGAGGTCTGTTTTTTATAAAATCAGCGAAGTACATCATCATTCTGATCGCCGGATTGGTTTTATTTACAGTCCCGTCGCTTGCGCAGAAAACCGATACGGTATATCTGCAAAACGGCGATCGTATCACCGGGGAACTGAAAAAATTTGAAGACGGTTTATTGTTCCTGAAAACGGATGCAATGCAAACTATTGAAATCGAGTACGACAGGATCTTCACCGTCTATTCGTCAAAATTCTTTGAATTCCGGACCACATCAGGTTACAGGTATTACGGCACATTGCTGAATTCGCCTGATACGGGCTCAATACAAATTGTCCTTATCAATGATACTGTTCCCAAACCTCTCTGGGATATTGTTCAGATGACCTCAATGAAGAACCAGTTCTGGCAAAAGATAGACGGATCTGTTGATATTGGCCTGAACTATACAAAAGCAAGCGATGTTCTTCAGTTCAGCTTTCATTGCTTCGGCAACGTACCGTGCTGCCGATTATTCGACGAAGCTTGACCTCAGCAGCATCATCTCTGATCAGGAAGGAGATATATCCAGGAATAACGATGCAAGCATTGGAATCAATTACTATTTCGAGGGAAAATGGTTTGCAATTGCACAAGCCGCCGGACAGCAAAATACGGAGCTTGATCTGGATTACCGTTTAATGATCGGACTGGGAGGCGGATATGATATTGTGAGGACCAATTCACAAAGGCTTTATGCAATCGGGGGAGCGCTTGCCAACCGCGAACGTACAATTGAAGAAAGCCTCCAGTCAACCAACATGGAGTTACTGGCGGGCATGCATTATAAATGGTTCAGGTACCGGCATCCTAAAATAGATATAACCAGCGGTTTTAATTTGTATCCAAGCATGACTACCTGGGGACGTGTACGTCTGGAATTCGATCTTGCCGCCAAGGTTGAAGTTATTAAGGATGTATATGTAGGATTAACTATATACGATAACTTCGACAATAATCCCGCTGCCAGCAGCGCTTCGAAAAATGACTGGGGATTAATTACCTCCCTGGGGTATTCATTCTGACTCTAAACTATTCTGCAATTGTCTTGAATATAAGCGGAAAAAAGATAAAAAGAATGCTGGCACCTGGAGAAAATACCATACCTACAGGCGCTTACATGAACCAAAATGTCTTTTTAATGTTTATATTTGCATTAACGCGGGCCTGTGAGTATCTGTTATAATCTCTGACAGGCTTGTTTTGTAACTTATAAAACAATTTAAACTCTGGATTTATGAAAAAGTTGCTCGTTGTTCTTCTATGTCTTACTGGAAGCTATCTTTTTGCTCAGACCGGTCCGTCTGTACGTCTCAATGGCTATGCAACCTATGCGTTTGATGACAACAGTGTGGATTCATATTACTCAAACAGCTCATATTTTGACGGCTCACTGAAAGGCGGTTTTCAATATGGCGGCGGACTGGAAGTAATGGTTAATCCGGCCTACGGCCTTGAAGTCATGTACCTTCGCCTTGATTCAGAAGCCCCCATGTATTACTGGGGTACCGTTACTGAAGAATTTCAGACATTTGATATAGCGCATAACTATATTATGCTCGGCTTCAACCGTTATCTTCAGGTGAATCCCAAACTCGAACCTTATGGCGGATTTCTTCTTGGAATGGGCGTTTACAATGTTGAAAATCCTGATAACGGAGAATCAGGCAGTGCCACCAAATTTGCATGGGGTTTCAGGCTGGGGTCTAATATCTGGGTAAACGAAAAGGTTGGTCTTAAGATACAGGCTCAGTTGATTTCAGCGACCCAGTCAATGGGCGGTGGCATGTATTTCGGTACTGGCGGTGCCGGCGCAGGTGTGTCAACCTACTCATCGTATTATCAGTTTAACCTTGGCGGTGGCCTGGTGTTTAAACTGGGAGGCAGGTAAGATAGTAACTGTTACAAGTAATATTCCGGGGATGATAAGCTTCAGGCTTATTGGCCCCGGTTTTTTTCTTTTTCTGACAGCGGAGGATTCCACAAATCTTTGGGAACAACCTTGGGAATTTCCGGATCACGCTCATAAGCCGGCGTCATGATCTGGACATTGTTCTCATTAAAGACATCAAGAATATTCTGATGCAGGCTGGTATAGAGGCGTTTCAAATGCGACACATCATGGCAATAAGCATTGATCTCATAGTTAACAGCGAAATCCCCAAGCGAGAGCTGAAGTACATATGGAGGAGGTTCTTTCAGCAATTCTTCCGTGCGGTCAGCAGCTTCCTTCAGCATGGCTTCGACCATGCGCCAGGGCGTTTCGTACCCAATGCCTACAACGGTATGAATGATCAAACCCTGCTCCCTCGCTTTTTTGCTATAATTGAGGATATTACTGTTCAGCAAGGTTGAATTTGGGATAATAACTTCCTCATTCTTAATGGTTCGCAGGCGGGTTACCAGCACTTCCTGTGCCTCCACAAAGCCAACCTGATCCCCCACCTGAATACGGTCACCCATTTTGAACGCACCCCTGTAGGTCATGAAGTAACCGGCAATCATATTTGAGATGAATGAAGAGGAACCAAGCGAAAGCAACACTCCGATAAAGACAGAAATTCCTTTGAACGCAGTTGAGTCTGAGCCGGGGATATAGGGAAATGCAATAATCACCGCAAAAATGATCACAAATGTCCGGAATATCCTGTACGTTGGCATAGCCCAGTCAGGATCAAATTTTTTGATAACTATCCCACGTTCCTGAATACCCTTAAACAGTAACCTGCTCAGCTTAAGCAGGTACCTGACAACAAAGTACAAAACAACAAGAAATGCCAGGTCAGGCAGGAAATGCAGTATGCCCTTTCCCATTGAAACAAACGGATCGCCCAGCAGTTTCAACAAATAGGTTGAAACATTCCTTGTCCAGGGGAACAGTCCAAGTATGTAATTTAGTGAAAAAGCTACGACGACAGTAATAATGATTATCCTGAGTAGCCGGAATACCGAATTATAGATTTTCCAGATCTGATTTGCCTTGATGAGTCTGAATGATTTGTTTTCCAGGCTGTCAATCCTTGATTTAACACGTTTCTGAAATAAACTGTTGAGCAGCCTGAGCACCCATAGAATCAGCAACAGGGCCAGTGTCAGAATTACAAGGGCCACCAGGGCGTTTATCGATTTTTTTAATAATACAGGGCGGCTGCGGTCATGCCGGTAAGACTTTAATGCCTCAGAGGTTTTCTGCCTGATTATATGAGCAAGCGTTCTCATACTTATCTGCTCCACCTCAGCATCCTGTTCATAAACATTCATCAGGAAATTCACCCCGGCATAAACTGCCAGATGATTTCCCTCGACAATTAACTTTACGGAATCAACTGAAACGGACTGATCCTCAGCAGCACTTTTTATTCTTGTGCTTATTGCCGCTGCTCTTTGCTCAGCTGTAAAGGATGACATTCCCCTGACGTTGAACAGCACTTTACCGTCAACTTTTACAGGGGCGAGAGCCTGCTGTATTCCCGGAAGCTCGGGATCAGCATCAAAGATTTCCTGGGCGACAGTGCGGACAGGAATCAGAAAAAGCGCACCAATAAAAAGGGCTAAAATTGCTGTTTTACAAAATATGCTTTTTTCAGGCAGTTCTGCCAGCCGTTTCATAGCCAGGAATGTAAGTCTTATTCTTTTGCTGCTTCAGCTTTATGCACGCCGATAGGTATTGAGAAATAAAGATACAGCGAAGAAAAATTTTGTGAATCACCCGTATTATCTATTAAAGGATCAACCAGTCCGTAATAATACCGGACTCCAAGCTGGGAGCTTTTCGGAATTTTCTTATACAGTTTTATGCCTGCACCGCACATTATACCCGCGTCAATCCGCTTGTAATTATCCGAAATGTCAAGCTTATAGGTCAGATCGTCATCATCGATCACCGTGGTTTTAAATTCATCGAATCCCTTGGTTCTGAGTGCAAGCATAGGGCCTGCCTCTATATGAAACCTCCCTGCAAAACGGTATTTTAAAAGGATGGGCACGCTGAAGTTATTTATTTTACGTGTTACATAACCTTCGGTAAACAGTTCATCCAGGCCCGGGTTGTCAAGTGAATAAGGATTGAGCTTGTTAGCTCCCTGGTTTGATTTGACCAATACTCCGGTATGAAGCATCAGTTGATTTTTGATCCTGATATCAAAGTAAAATCCCAGGTTAAAAATCGGGAGATACTTGCTTGTTTCGAGATTTGCGATATTGGCAAAATTCACACCGCCGTCAAGTCCGAATTCAATCTTATCAGAATTCAGCACATCTCCCAGGAGCAGAGAAATGAGTACCTGTGAACTGGCCGAATAACTGATAAAAAGAAAAGCTGCGAGTATTAAGGTTTTTTTCATGTTCAGAAATTTTAAAGGCCAAAACGATACTGTAACATGCCTATGGCCTGAGTCCTGCTCCCAAGAAAGCCGACCTCCGCGCGGAGCATGAAATGCTTATTTATCTGGTATTGTGATCCGACAACAAAGTTCCACATGTCCTTTGGGCGCTTGTTCAGTGAATATTGAACGGTGGCTGATTCTTCGTCATTCAGCGCACCGTCAATGCTTACCAGTAAATTAGCTGTAGTTTCAAGTGCCCGGTTTGCTGTTTCGTATTTTGCCTCATTGATCGGGTTTGCCTGTTCAACAGGTGTCAGTCCTGCCCACCATTCATCAACCGCTATCTGCGTTTCAGCCACGTTTTCCATGCCCGCGTCGACCTTTTCCTGTAATCCTTCCGTGGGTATAACATCACTCAGCGGTATCGAGCCGTTGGTCTCCGAATTGAGATGCAGCCTGAATCCTCCCACCCACAACGTAATATTGCTCTGAGGATTATTTTTGAACTTAAATGACTTTCCCATGCGGGGTCCGAAGACAAATGTCATAACAGGCTTATCGAGGGAGCTTATGCTTTGCCAGGTGACGTTCATGTCAAGCGCCATAAACCCTCCCCCGACACCAAACGTCGGAGTCAGACCGAAACCAAATCCTGTAGCATCGAATTCCGCCTTTGTCGAAAAACTTGCAACCTCGTTCCATACATTATTTGCATCCGGAACCCACACACCGGCGTCAATTGCCGTGGAGGTTTTAGCCTTGGACATCAGGAAGTACACATCAAGAAACGGGAACAACCAGATATCAGGCCTGATGTTGAACCCGGAGGCAGTCGATGTAGCATCATCAAAACGGATAATTTCATTGAGGTCATACATCGGGCCATTGTTGAAACCGACAAACAGATCCTCTATGATAATTGCTGATTCCTGCCATAGATAATTCAAACCGACACCCGCCGAATAAGGCAGGTCATACCCCCTTGCAGTAACCTGGGCCCCAAGGATTGGCAGGGCATAAGGGTATTCTGTTGCCTTCAGGCTGTCACTAAGTTCCTTTTGTTTTTGACCTACAATTTTATCTGTGTAAACCTGGGCGTTTACCTGTACGGTTACAAACAGAACCATCATGGCGATATTAGTGAACTTTTTCATGGTGATTTCAATTTATTGTGATGCTAAAAGTACTTTAACTCTTGTCTGTGCACAATACCCAGCAGTGAGTATTTTAAATTTTATCTGATATATCAACTGCATCAGTCTTCCCTTGGTTATTCAGCTTGCTTTAAAAAATCGAAAACGAAACCGAAATAAGCTGACAACGCCCAGTAACGAACCTGAACCTGGCTTGTAGTCACACCGGTCAGGGCCATCTGGTTATCACTTATGTACTCCACGGGCTCAGTGAGGTTGAAGATCTGTTCCTGATTGTTGACACGCCCGTGTGAAAACTGCATGCCCAGGGTGATTGAACCCCTCTTAAAGCTGTAGTTTATCCCGCTGTTGAGGTGATATACATCAAAAACATAAAATGTATGACTGTTGTAATACGGAAAATCCGTGTCATCAACAGGGTCAAGGTAATTAAAGTCAGTTCTGAATCCCCCGGAATAGACCATTCTGTCACTTATGACCGTTTTGAAAGCCACGCCTGCATTAAGTACCGGTTTGTGACTGGTGGTGAATGTCAGCCAGTCCTCAGGTTCAACAGGACTGTAATTATACCCGTCCTCCCCGGGGTCGTGACTGGCTTCAATGTAGTCAAAGGACTTCAGTCCGAAAAAGTATTCAGCTGTAATGAGAAAGAAAGTCTTCCCTGACGTAGTCGTATAGCTGGCACCGGCAGCAACTGACAAGGGGTCCCTGAAATGTGCCGGACAATTCTTCTGCCGGCCGCCATAATATAAACCGGATCCGTCGCCATTGCCGGGTTCCGTGTGAATGTTGGAGTATTCGTATTGTTTGACCACTGTTCCGTCTCCGAAGATCTTCAGCGACGGAAGATTGATGTTAACTCCGAAAGTCCACGAATTCTGTTTGAACTGCATGCCCAGCTTCGTAATGAGCCGCACATCAAACATATTATACTTGAGGTGATAGCTGGCTTCTGAGAGGTATTGAGGGTCAGGTTCCTGATCCGGTGCTGTAAAAGCATTGGCTGTGACCAGGTTATAATACTGGTCATCCTTATAGGAAATCAGGCCGGAAAAGCCCAGAGCAAGGTTGTCGGATAATTTATAGCCAAAGCCTGCACCTCCGTAAAAATCCTGAAACTTTGTACGAAGATAATAATCAGCTGTGTACTGCTCATTACCGGGGTTTGAGGCAATAATATCACCGGTGAGCGAAGTGCCCTGATTGATCTGCATAAAATAACTGGCCTTCGTGAAATATGCAAGTTCAATCGTAAGGTCAGGATTATTTTTTGGGTTAAGGGTCAGTGTGACTATTCTTGGATAGATATCCGCCTGCAACCTGTTGGGAGAAAAATCTGTACCCAGGGCATTTTTGGCATTGTAAAAATATGCAGAAGCAAGATTGGCTGACAGTGACAGGTTGTTCTTTGTCATTTCAGTGATGGTGGCCGGGTTGTAGTATATTGCGGCAATTCCACCCTGACCTGCGACGACAGCTCCCGAGAGAAGGGCTGCCTCGGAATTCAGGTTCTGATCCCAGTACCTGCCTGTCTGCGCTACCGAGGTCACATTACAAAACACAAGCAGGCCAATACAAAAAATTGCCTGCAAAACCGGCGTGCGCATTTCAGTCCTGATTTCCTGTGCCTGTACTCCGGAATGAGATCTCAAGTTCAGCATTCCGTTTGATAAGGTCAATTTTCTTTATTTCTACCTTTTCCACTTTTTTACTCGAACGCGAGGATATATCGCTAAGCAACTCCTGAATTTTGTCCGGAGCCAGCAGTTCAAGCCTGTCATATATAAGCGTTGCGGTGTCGTAAGCTCTTTTGTTAAAGAAGACCTCAAGAATGAAAGTCGACAGGATAATGATTGAGTTAATGACAATCATACCGCGTACCGGGTTATAGAAAGTCGCCATGGCGTTTATCACCGACACTCCTATTACGGTAAAGAAATAAGTCATGTCTCTCATCGAGAGGTTTCTTGACCTGAACCTGAGGATAGCAAAGATTGCAAAAAGGCCCAGGGCTATTCCCAGCTGGATCTCTACCGATTTAAGCAAAATGCAGACCAGGAATATCATTATTCCCATCTGGAAGAAGGAGAATACCCTTCGCTCATTCATTGAGTATCTGTAATAGATAAGCCTGATGACAATAAAGAGCACCAGCATTGTTACAAGGAAATGTAACAACACATTCCAGATCGGATCCTGTTGAAACATAGAAGATGATTCCATACTTATGAGATTTAAATTATCAGAGATTTTTACATTCATTTTTAAGGGAATACAAAATACTGTTTCTTTTATCAAACATAATGAAGAATTCGTCCAGATACCTGATCATGTCCTTTTTGGCACGTTCATCCAGGTATTGAAACTCCCGGATCACATTATAGAAAGCATCCTTTTTTGCAGTGAATTCCTGAAGGGCTTCCATGAAGGCCGCTTCATCCCTGCAAACTCCCTGGTAAATTCGTTCACGGACAGTTTCTATTCCCAGTCCCTCCACAGGAACAGCATAGCTCGCATTTACAAATCCGCTGTAGTCAAAATCATAAGGGATTATTAGTCCAAGATTCTGCCGGGCTGCATTCGGGTCCGACAGTACTTTGCAGTTATGCTGATTTGGCACTGACCAGTCTGTATTACCGATCATATAATTAAATATAGCCATCCTGTCCATCATTTCCGGGATTATATTCTTCTGATTCAAAGATGTCAATTCAACCGGCACGGCGTTGATACGCTCAGCAACCAGGTCGAGGGGCTCGATGAAGAACGCATATGAGCTGATCGGCTTGCTTTCCTTGAATGTGTTGATATAGGTTATATTAACCAGTCTGACCCTGAAACTTGTATCAGTAAGAACACTGTAAAGCTTATAAACAAGATACTCCTTGAAAAGATATTCCTCATTTCCTGATATACAATGGGTTACCATTTTAACCTTTCCGATCTTGTCAAGGTCTGCCTTTTCAAAATCAGTTTTCTTGAAATTCAGAACGATAGGAGGAAAGGCGCAATGCCCGTTACGGAATTCACCCCGGGTTTTCAGCCTGATATTCTTGTTTATGGAGTCATCCTTGCTGATATGATATGTCATGACGGCATCCATGTATTCATCCTTGGGTTTCTTCCTTTTGTAAGTAGTGACATCAAACCTAAGGGACAATTCAAGCATTTCGTCATTTGTAAAAAGTCCGAAATCTTCTATTGTATCAGTGACGGAATATCTTTCGGCTAAGTCGTCCTGGGCTATAGCCGGAGAAAAAGAAAATACCGCCAGTAAAATCACAAAACAGTAAATTTTCTTCATCTGTGGTTGTCTTTTGATTATTACTCTGGTCAATCTTGTAAATTCAAATATATAAATATTTGTTTTCAGGCACGATTGGTTAAAATGATCATTTTACGATTCGTTTTTTAACTTTTCTAAAAAAACCTTTTATATTTGGTTAATCGCAGTAGTTTTTTTTTGATGAAAACATTAAATAGTATAACTTAACCTGTCCGGTCGGATAGTACTAAAGCACTTTTTCAGTAAAGTATGGGTTGAAATAAATTTGAAACTTCAAGTATAATAACCAGTCAGACCATAATGAAAGCCACACAAATGAAAAATGCATGCTTAACTTCGCTGATTCTCATATTAGCGCTTGGTTTTTACTCCTGCAAAGGTAAAAAGGAAGTTAAGGCAATTTTACCACTGGAGGTTCCTGTTGTGAAGGTTATGCAACAGGATATCGCTCTTGAATCGGAATATACCGGACAGACATACGGAGAGTCTGATGTAGAGATAAGAACCCGCGTTGAAGGCTGGGTGCTGAGCATGAACTTCAAGGAAGGCACAATGGTAAAAAAAGGTCAGTTGCTGTATACAATTGATCCTTTACCTTATAAGAATAAGGTTGATCAGGCAGATGCTGCCCTGTCTGATGCAAATTCAGCATTGATCAAATCGAAAAATGATCTCGGCCGCATACAACCCCTTGCTGAGATAGGCGCAGTAAGCCAGAGGGAGCTGGTTGCGGCACAGGCACAATACGAAGCAAGCCAGGCTAAGGTTGCATCATGTGAGGCTGCCCTGCGGAATGCAAAGATCGAGCTTGGTTATTGCCGGGTGGTTTCACCTATATCGGGTATGATCGGGATCTCTTCGGTCAAGGAAGGTGACTATGTCAGCGCCGGACCTCAGTTTATTGTTAATACAGTATCAGGCATTAATAATATCAGGGTACGTTTTACTATCAGTGAAAAGGAATACCTGCGAATTACAAGGCTGATGCAGAAAATGGGGATGACTATAGGAGAAAGAGGAGATGTAGTTAAGATGATACTGGCAGACGGGACACTGTATCCGATGAAGGGAAAGATGAATTTTGCAGACAGGCAGGTTGATCCGTCAACAGGCGCAATGACCCTGGAAGCCCAGTTTAAAAATATTGACAATATCCTGCGTCCCGGGCAATATGTTAAATTGAGCCTTGTGACAGATTTCAGGGATGATGCAATACTTATTCCGCAAAGGGCGGTAATAGAAATGCAGGGGCTGTTCCGGGTGTTCACTGTGGCTGACAGCAATAAGGTGGAAATTAAAAACATCAAACTTGGACCCGCATATAACATAAGTTATGTTGTTGAGAGCGGCCTCACAACAAGTGACAGGGTAGTTCTCGGGGGAACGCAGCTGCTGAGAAACGGTAGTGTAATAAAACCCATCGATGAAACCTGGTCACCGGACAGTACCAGTTTTTCGTCCGTTAAACAATAATTAGCAACAATACCTACTGCAATGGGAGAATTTTTTGTACGACGGCCGATTGTTGCAATGGTGCTGTCAATCGTTATAGTAATTCTAGGTTTTCTGGCTCTCAGGAGTGTGCCTATCAGCCAGTATCCCGATATAACTCCGCCAACAATAAAGATAAACACCAGTTTCGTTGGTGCCAACGCCGTGAATGTGGAGCAGGGCGTTGCAGCGGTCATCGAGCAGAAGGTAAACGGGGTGGAGGATATGATTTACATGAAGAGTACCAATGCTTCTGATGGCAACCTTAGCCTTGATGTATCCTTCAAGGTAGGCACCAACCTTGATAACGCCAATATGCTTACGCAGAACCGGGTGACACAGGCTCAGCCATTCATGCCGCCTTCTGTAAAGCAATTCGGGATTACGACCAAGAAATCTCTGACCTTTCCGCTGATGGTGGTCTCACTAACCTCTGAAAATCCTGCCTTTGATGCAAGATTCCTCGCGAATTATGCCTCCATAAACCTTGTGGATGCCCTTTCGCGCATCAGCGGAGTAGGAGAGGTGAAAATGCTGGGATCCAGTGACTACGCTATGAGAGTTTGGCTTAAACCCGATATCATGTCAAAGCTCGATATAACTGTTGAAGATGTGACCAAAGCCCTGCAGGAGCAGAACGTTATCAGCCCCGGCGGTAAATTTGGCGCAGAGCCTGCTCCTTCAGGAACTGAGTTTACATATGGTGTGGTTTTGCAGGACAGGCTTATTCAGGAAGGACAATTTGAGGATATTATTATTAAGACCAAGGAAGATGGCTCGCACGTTCTGCTCGGTGATATTTCAGAAATAAAGCTGGGCACAGAGAACTATAACTCTCTTTCGCGGATGAACAGGAAACAGGCGGCCACCATTGCAGTATACCAGACTCCCGGTACCAATGCCCTCGATGTAGCTGAAAAGATTAAGACGGCCACAGCTGAGCTTTCAGAAAGCTTTCCTGAAGGTATAGAATATGATATTTCCCTCGATACCACTCTTGCAGTTTCGGAAGGTATCTCCGAGATAGTAAGTACTCTTTTCGAGGCATTGATACTTGTGATCCTGGTTGTGTTTATTTTTCTTCAAAACTTTAAGGCTACACTGATTCCCCTGGTAACAGTGCCGGTGTCGCTTATCGGTACTTTTATTGTATTTCCACTTCTTGGGTTCTCCGTAAACGTACTATCACTGCTTGGACTGGTGCTCGCCATCGGAATTGTAGTTGATGATTTAATTGTTGTGGTTGAGGCAGTTATGCACCATATCGAACAAGGCAAAACGCCGCGTGAAGCAACTATACAGGCCATGAAAGAGGTATCCGGGCCTGTGGTTGCCATTGCCCTAATTCTCTGCGCTGTCTTCATTCCTGTGGCAATGGTCCCCGGGATCACAGGCAGGCTTTATCAGCAATTTGCCATCACTATTGCTGTTTCTGTTCTTTTCTCGGCATTTTCCGCCCTTTCTTTGAGTCCTGCCCTTTGCTCAATCCTGCTCAAGCCTACGAAACCAATGAAGGATCGCAAGGGTTTGCTGGCAAAGTTTTTTAACGGCTTTAACCGGATGTTCGATAAAGTGACCGGTGGTTATGTCGGTTTCGCTGGCTTCCTTTCGCGCAAAGCATTCAGGATAGTAATAATACTCGCAGTCGTAATCGGCCTTGCCGGGCTGCTTGGTAAAAGCCTCCCGGGAGGATTTGTGCCCGATGAAGACCAGGGTTATTTCATGCTGAATGTTGCCTTACCGCCTGCCTCCTCCCTGCAGAGGACAGATGAAGTTTGCAGCCAGGTGGAAAAAATTCTGTCAGGATATGAATCAATTGAATTCATTACAGCAATACCGGGATTCAGTCAGCTTACTTTCGCTTATCAACCTAACGTAGCTACCTTTTTTGTTATGGCAAGGGAATGGGCAGACCGTGAGCAGACAGTTGAAGAACTGATAGCTGAGCTGAATAAGGTTTTTGCTGCGAAGATAACAAGCGGAACGGTGCTTGCATTCGGACCGCCTCCGATACCCGGACTGGGTAATGCATCAGGATTTACAATGATGATCCAGGACAAGGCAGGCAGTACACCGGAATACCTGCAGCAACAGACCAATGCTTTTGTGGAGGCAGCACGTAAGCGGCCTGAGATAGGACGTATAATGACCACTTTTAATGCCAGCTCGCCTCAGATAAGACTTGATATTGACAGGGAGAAAGCAATGAAACTTGGAATTCCGCTCTCATCGGTGAACACGACACTTGGCGCATTTCTCGGCGGAGCCTATGTTAATGACTTCAACAGGTTTGGCCGTCAGTATAAAGTATATGTTCAGGCTGATGCTGCCTACAGGGTAAAGCCCGAAGACCTGAGCATGGCCTATGTAAGGAACAACAAGGGTGAGATGGTGCCGATCACTACCATTGTGACGGCAAGTAAGGTTAGCGCCCCTGAGTTTACCAACCGTTTTAACCTGTACCGTTCGGCGGAAGTCAGTGGGGCTCCTGCGCCGGGTTACAGTTCTGCCCAGGCCCTGACAGCTCTTGAAGAAACGGCTGCCGAGGTGCTGCCTCAGACAATGGGATATGCATGGTCAAACATGTCCTACCAGGAGAAAGAATCTTCAGGGTCGGCAGGTCCGATTTTCATAATGGCTATACTATTTGTATTTCTGATCCTGGCAGCGCAATATGAAAGCTGGAAACTTCCTTTCAGTGTGCTTCTCGGAATTCCGTTCTCCTTGTTCGGGGCATTTCTGGGTCTCTTCCTTGCCAGGTTATTTGACAATGGTTACCTGAATAATGTTTTCGCACAGATCGGACTTGTGATGCTCATAGGACTGGTCGCAAAAAATGCCATTCTTATCGTGGAGTTTGCCAAAGCAGAACATGAAAAAGGGAAGCCGCTTTATGAAGCCTCTATGGCAGCTGCAAAACTTCGTTTCAGACCCATCCTTATGACTGCCTTTGCATTTATTCTTGGGGTAACTCCATTGCTGACAGCATCAGGTGCCGGTGCAGAAGCCCGTAAAGTGATGGGTATGACAGTGTTCAGCGGAATGCTTGTGGCTACCATACTCGGAGTACTTATCGTTCCTGCACTGTTCATTTTAATCGAGGGTATAGGGAAAAAGAAAAAGCCCGCACCGGCAGTTGAAAAAAAATCGGAGGAAGCTTGATATGAAGAAGTTAATACCACTGTTCCTGGCAATCGTATTGCTGATGTCTTCCTGCCTGGTTGGCAAAAAGTATCACCGACCGGATATGGCAGCACCTGAGAATTATATATTCCGTGATACCATGGTTGCAGTAGCCGATACCGCTTCCCGGTACATGAATTCCGATTCAACCGTAAACCTTCAGTGGTTTCAGCTTTTCGGAGATACTGTACTGAATGACATGATAGCACTGGCGCTTGATTCCAACTTTAACATCAAAACAGCGGCAAAGAGGGTGCAGCAATCCCGTGCCGTATTTCAGGACTCAAAGGCAAGCCTGTTACCCTCATTCGGCTATTCGGCACAGGCTGAAATGAATAATCCCGGTTATGATGAAGATTTCATATTCGGCACTGCTTCGTGGGAGCTTGATTTCTGGGGGAAGCTCAGGCACGCGAAACGGGCTGCCTACGCAGAGATGCTCGCCACTGAGGAGGGTCTTAAGGCAGTTAAGACATCCATTGTATGTGATGTAGCCAATCTTTACTTCCAGATGCGGGACCTTGATAACCGTATTGAAGTGGCCAGACAGACTGTCGAGAGCCGGACGATTTATTACAATATGGTCAACGAGCGTTTTATGAAGGGTGAGGTTGCAGAGCTGGATAAGCTCCAGTCGGAACAGCAACTGGCGATGGCTGAGGCCTCACTCGCGGGTTTTCACAGGGAACTGTATTTCACTGAAGGAAGCCTGAACATTTTGCTGGGGCAAAACCCTCAGCTTATTAACCGTGGGTTACAGAACGAAGACCAGGTTATCCTGCCTGAAATCCCGGCCGGACTACCGTCGAAACTTCTTGATCAGAGGCCTGACTTAAGGGCTGCTGAGGATATGCTTATCGCTGAAACCGAGAGGATAGGAGTCACCCAGGCTATGAGGCTCCCCAGTTTCAGCCTTACAGGATTCCTGGGAGTGGCGAGTGGGGATATTACCACTTTGCTGACAAGCGATGCTTTTGCAGGAGGTTTAACAGGCATGATCATGGGACCAATCTTTGAATTTGGCAAGAACAAGCGAAGGGTTGACATCCAGCGCGCCGAAGCAGAAATAGCCGTTAACAACTTTATGAATACGTATCGTATGGCCCTGGGCGATGTCGAAAACGCCCTGATCTCCATCCGTATTTTCCGGGAGGAGCATGCAGCCCGTGTCCGGCAGGTGAATGCTGCCAGAAAGGCCCTGATGCTTACCAAAGCCAAGTACGATGAAGGTTATTCAAGCTACCTGGAGGTCCTTGTCGCCGAGAGCTATGCCTTTGAAGCTGAACAGATGCTATCGATAACGAGAGCCCGGCAGCTATCCGCCACCGTAGCTCTCTACAGGGCGCTGGGCGGGGGATGGCAGACTGTTGAAACTCCTTCAGAATAATTCCCGGTGTCTGCGATCAGGCCATTAAAAACAGGTGCGCACTTCTGGACCGAGGAGAAGGGACTTACCAGCATGTTCATACTGTTGTGCGTGGGTAACTTCGTGCTGTTACCTTTCTTCTCCGGCCTGAAGATTGTCACTTTCATTGTCCGCATTACCTGGCTCGCACTACTTTTCGGAGGGATCTCCAATTTATCGGCTAAGAATAGACGGATGCAGATCTTTTACAGCATTCCGGTACTGCTTATCGTTGTAAACATCATAAGGTATATCAGTGGAAATAATATTCTGGGCATTGCTGATTTCATAACAGATATTGCCGTTTATACACTTTTTATCGGTATGATGCTTGTCAAGGTATTTGAAGAAGGGCCCATATCAGCGCATCGTGTTGTGGGCGCAATTGTGGTGTTTATGCTGATCGGTAATTTATGGGCCGTGACCTTCCAGTTCTTATATGAATATATTCCAAACTCCTTTCAGTTTCCGGTTTCAGTTGCCGATCAAGCCGCAGACCCTGCAACATTCCTGTATTTCAGCTATACGACACTTACAACCACCGGCTATGGTGAGATTGTTCCGGTTCATGCCCTGACCCGCACACTCGCCAATATTGAACAACTGATTGGTGTTCTCTATCCGGCAGTACTCATCGGAAGGCTTGTCTCCCTCGTTGTGGTGAAACGATAACTTTCCGGTAATGAAAAGGAATAAAAAAACCGGGCTGATCGGCCCGGTTTTTATTTTCTGTAATCAGAATTTACCTGACATCGGGAAGAGGAAGCTCTTCAAGAATTGTCATTCTGATTCCGCTGAGGATATAACCCTCAATCTGATAGAACTGTGCGGCAACCACAGGGTTGGTGGCTTTCTTTATCTTCTTGTAGTATGAGACAATCAGTTTATCCGTCTGGGAGGCGAGAGCAATGATATCAGTCGTCATTTTGTCAGCTGATTCGTTGGTCATTTTATCATAATTGGCAGCATACTCTTCCAGCAGTGCAATCCTTTTTTTACCCAGGTCCTTGCGGGCTGTTTCATACGCGTCATACAGTGCCCAGAATGCATCAGCCTGGGCCGGGTCAACCGTTACATTTTCAGCAATCATGGCTTTCTTTTCCATTCCGAAAACAGACTGCATAAGATCAATTTCTTCCTTGTTGGTCTGAGCATTTACAAAAGTAAATGTGAAGATCGCAAGCAATAATAAAGTAACTTTTTTCATTTCAGTAATTGTTTTTTTTGAGTGCATAAAAGTAATCCATTTTTGCAAACAAACAATCAGAACCAAAATATATTCTAATTTTGAAGAAAGCCGTCTCTCAATGGTTTTAAAGCGAATAGTCACTTTTCTAAAATACTTTTTTCTCACCCTTGTAATTCTGTTCATTCTGGTTGTGGCAGGTGTGAATCTGCCATTCAGCCAACGCTTTCTTACAGAAAAAGTGAACGGACTTTTCCAGAGGAAGGGCATACCTGCCCGGGTGGAAAAAATAACATTGCTGATCAACGGAAAAGTAGGAACGGACAGACTTCAGCTTATTGAAGCCACAGGTGATACAATTATATACGGAGGAAAGATACGGGCTTCAGCCAGGATTGTGCCACTGCTGTTCAGGAAAGTAAAAATCAACAGCATTACAATTAACGATGCAGTTGTTCGTATAACAGCTGATCCGGCAACAGGCAAACCTGACCTGCTGGCCATGTTCGCGACTGGTGAGAACCCTGCAGAAAAAAAGGATAAATCACGAAAGAAATGGGACATCAGCGTCAGTGCCGTGAACCTTAAAAATGTACGGTTGACTTATAACGACGCTTTTCATGGAATTTATATTAATCCGACTGTAGGCAAAATTTCAATAAAGCTTGATAAATTCTCTCTTTCCGAAAGGCAGGTATATGTATCTGAGATTGAAATGGCAGGTGTCCAGGGCGGTATTACCCTTGAGAAGAAGCCTTACAGGGAAAAGGACCCGGTGGATAAGATTGGCCCGGCATGGAGTTTCAGGCTCTCAAAGGCTGATCTCAGAGAGGTCAGCTTCTTCGTACATCAGCCTGATAACAGCCGGAGGATGGAGCTTGCACTGACAAAGGGTGATATTTCGGACGCCGTCGTAAACCTTGAGGATCACAGAATATCAGTTGATGAGCTCCTCCTCCTGGAACCGGTTATGCGAATGTTCTCTGCTTCTTCAGACAGTATAAGGAAAGCCGAAGCAGAGGATAAGGCACCTGGCAGTTTCCCCGGGCCCTGGAATATAAGCGGCGCCGATTTGCAAATTTCGGGAGGTTCATTTCAGACACATGATTACAATAAACCATCAGGTGAGGCTGATGCGGATAATCCAAATAATGTATATGCTTTAAACACTACGCTGAAGAATGCAAGACTGAGCAGCCAGGAATCCGGGCTTGCTCTGAAAACGCTGTCGTTCCGGCTGGGTAACGGATTTATACTTGACAGGGGAGAGGTTACTTTTGACTCTGACCCGACCGGCAAAAGTACGCTGGATGCCAAACTCAGGACTGCTTCAAGCAGGGTCAGCCTGGAGGTTCAGCTCGCCAACAAGCTGGCTGACCTGATAAAATCATACAGAACAGTGCCTTTTTCATTAAAAATTGACGATACGCAAATTTCCGCATCTGATATCCGCGCTTTCCTTCCGGACAGGAAAGAATTATCTTCAAAAAGGTCAGGTGAGAATACCGTACTGAAAATTGACTGCAGCGCTTCCGGTACTGCAGATCTGCTCGACATAGGGTATTTGACCCTCATTACGCCGGCCGGAATAGCCTTTTCAGCATCTGGACAGCTTACCGGAATAACAAATCCTTCTTCTGCACTATGTACTATAAACTTCAAAGCCGAAAATATCACAAGTCCGAGATTAACGGAAATGCTGGAGATATCAGGGACATCTGTGAAACTGCCTGATTTTAATACACTTACAATCAGGGGACATATTTCAGACAGTCTATCTTCACCTGAATTCCTTGTGGCACTGCAGACATCTTCAGACAGTGTCACTATCAGTGGTTCTGCGAGTTTGCCGGATAAAAAATATTCACTGGTTGTTAATGGTTACAGCGAACAGCTGGGTAAGCTAACCGGAATAAAGGATCTTGGCCACTTTTCGGGGGTTATCCGTCTTGACGGGCAGGGTTTTAAACCTGCAGTAATGAAGTATGAGGCCGGAATTGCAGTGGATTCCGTCCTTTTCAGAAATTATAATTACCATGATATCAAAGCCGAGATAGCAGGCGCCGATGGTAAGCACAGGTTCAAGGTTACCGCCGGTGATCCGTCGTTGACATGCGACCTGGGCGGTACTGTAAGTTTTGGAGAATCCCTGACGGGGGCAGACATAGCGGGCTCATTTACGGCTGATGCCGGGAAGCTTAACCTGTACAACGGCATTCAGCTCGGAGGGATGCTGGATGCTGCCTGGGATAAATCACCGGATGGGATGACCGGATCGTTTTCTCTTAATAATCTGACGCTGAGCTCGGTTGAAGGCACTGAAGTACTGGAGAACCTGTCACTCTCATTTCAGTCCTCCGACACCCTTCTGGCGGGAAGTGCCCGGTCTGACTTTATGGAAGCCAGGGTACGTGTTATGGGCTCTGCCAATGACATAAAACAAGCATTCAGCCAGGGGAAACTCAGGCTTGCTGCAATCATTGATTCCACCGTAAGCAACAGGATACCTATCATATCCCTTCTGCCAGAGACGTCGCTCTCATTTGAGGCAACATACGATCCGATAATAGGGATATTGCTGAATGACAGCCTTTTCAGTTACAATAAGGTCTCTGCAAGCCTGAACAAGGAGTCTGCCGGTAATGCAAGTTCAGAGATAACAATAGACCGGTTTAGCCTCGGCAAGGGCGGGGGTTTTGGCACAACTCTTCACTTTGCAAGCGTTCCCGACACAACTTCTCTCACAGTGAGCGCTGACAGCATAAAATTCGGGAATATCAGACTGGCTGACCTTGCTGCTGACATCGCAACCACTATGGATACTGCCATGTACAGCCTTAGGGCGAGTGACAGAAATAACCGGTTGATTTATGATATCGCGGGCTCTGTCCGCAGAAGCGGAGATAAAATACTGATGAACTCCACGCAGCCGGAGTGGTTGCTGAACGGTTTCAGGTGGACGATGGAAAAGGGGGATTTTCTGGTGATGGATCCTGAAAAGGACGACTTCACTGCGGATTTGCATTCTACGAACGATCAAAGTACAATTGACATTCACGGCAGCAAACTGGAAAAGATTTACATCGAGTTTCTTGACGTCTGGCTGAATATGCTTCTGGTGCCGGGTATGAACATTAACGGGTATGACGGGGGGATCACCGGGAAGGTAGAATATTCCGGCAATAAGAGAAATGAATACGGCGGCCGGATTGATATCAGGGAGCTGAAGACTTCTGAACAGAAGATAGGTGACCTTAACCTCGCAGGCCGGTTTGTCTATGATACTCTCGGCACGACCGAAAGCGATATCAGACTGGTGCTGAATGACACCTCAAGGCTTAACATTGCCGTCAGACTCGGAAACAAGGACAACAGTAACGGGATAAGGACAGAGTTTTCATCAATGCCCCTTGATATATTCCAATCACTGGTTAAAAAATATGTGAGCGGACTGACAGGTGAGATCAGCGGGAAACTCGATCTTTTATCGGTAAATGACAAGCCCGCCATGAATGGGTCCATAAGCATAAAAAACACAGCTTTGAAACTTGTGCCGGTGAATGCCCTCTTCTATCTTCAGGATGATGTGATCAGGCTTGAGAATAATATGGTGTATTTCGACCAGTTTACTATACTTGATTCCACCCGTAACAAGCTTCGCCTGAACGGAAATCTTAACCTTTCCGCTCCGGATAATATACTTGCTGACCTGCAGGTCACATCAGACCGCCTTCAGGTTATGAACACCACTCAAAAGGATAATCCCTCATTCAACGGATCAATCTTTGTAGACTCCAGGATAACCATAAAGGGCCCCCTGCAAAGCCCCTCAATAGCAGGAAGCATTGTTCTCGCTGACGGAACAGTCATAAACTACCGGTATATGGAAAATATGACTGTCTCCGAGACACAGAAAACAATCACCTTTGCCAGCCTTGACCAGGATACTGTAATCACCGGTGCCAGTACTGCCAGGACAACCCCACTGTCAAAATCACCTGACATTGATGCGACAATTGAAATAGATCCGAGAAGCCTTTTCAGCTTTCAGATATCAAAAGGATTTGACATTGGAGTTAAGATAACGGGAGGCGGTTCCCTGGCATATGCACTGATGCCGAACAAGGTGATTAACCTGAGCGGTATCTACTCTATCAATGAAGGCAGTGCCGAACTTAAACTCCCCGGATGGCCGCGCAAGGACTTTACAATAACACCGGGAAGCTATATAAAATGGGACGGGCTGCTTGATGATCCCGAACTTAACCTGGGAACTACAAGCAAAGTAAGAGGTTCATATTTCAACCCGGTTGACCAGCAGAACAGGGAGGTTAATTTTCTGGTCAACATGAAACTGTCTGACAGGTTATCACAACTTGAAATTCTTTTTGATGTCAGCTCCCAGGATCAGTACATAACTACAATGTTCAACTCCTTATCGAAGGATGAACGAATGAGGCAGGCTATCAACCTTCTTCTGTTTGAGCGTATTGAACTTCCCGGTGTTTCAAGCTCGTCAGACTATGTCACGCAGCAGATAAACCAGTTCTGGGAGTCGCAGGTTAACCAGATCACCGGCGCTATCTTCAAGAACGTTGATGTTTCATTCGGTATTGACACATTCACAGGCACCACTGAGGGAGGGGCGGAGGATACATATACCAGTTTTACCTATGAAGTAAAAAAGGAAATGTTCAAGGACCGTGGCTCTGTTCTTGTCTCGGGCCGCATGAATGACAACAGTCCGGCGAGTCAGCAGACCAGTAATGTCATTGAAAACTTCATTTTTGAATATGCACTTGATACCGCCCGCACCAAATACGTAAAAGTTTACAGGCAGCAGAACTATGAGGACCTGCTGGAGGGTGAGGTTACCAAGTCAGGTGTTGGGTTTATTTACCGGAAGAGCTATGACAAACTGAGGGATATATGGAGACGGAAGGAGAAAAAGGCAGTAGGCAATAGGCCATAGGCAATCCAGTCGGCAATCAGATAGTCGGCAGTCGGCAGTCCACAGTCTGCAACTTACTGAGGACTGAAGACTGAAGACTGAGGACTGAAGACTGAAGACTGAAGACTGAGCAGTATAGAATAGACTAATGATAAGGGCAAGGCTGACAAATATTATCCTGATTATTGCTGCATTCATGATGCTGGCCGGGTGCTCAAACACAAAGTACCTGACCGGTGATCAGTTGTTATATACCGGGAGAAAAATAGTCTATATCTCCGATACCGCTGAAACAAAAGACTTTCATGTCAGGCAGGTAGCCGAATCAGTCACTTCCTACAAACCAAATAACTCGATCGGAGGCAAGAGGATTTTGCCCCCGGTGGGCCTGTGGGTTTATAACAGCAGGAAACCTGATGATACAACAAAGGCACCGGGATGGTTTTATAAAACCCTTGCCAAAGAGCCGGTGCTAGTATCCGTTGTCAATCCTGAGATGCGATGCCGGAAGCTGGAATCTGAACTGTTCGGTAACGGATACTTTCATGCTGCTGCAAAGTATGAAATCGATACTGCTGCGAAGGATCCGCGGAAAGCAGGTATAGTCTATTATGTAAAACCCGGTCTGCCTTTCGTGTATAATGAAATTTTATTTGCACCTGCGGCAGACGCCGTAGACACCATTATAAACAGTTATCAGCCGTCACTGGAAATAAAATCAGGTGATGTGTTCAATCTCGAAACGGCCAGGGCAGTGACAAAAAAGATCACAGACCGCGTGCTTGAAGGCGGATACTTTTATTTCAGCCAGGCAAATATAAAATATACTGCCGATACTGTTCGAAAGCCCAATAATATTGACCTGCTGATAGGGAAAACCCTTGACCAGACGCCTAATGCCGGCAGCAAATACTTTATCGGCAAGATCACTGTCAGGATTTCCGGTGAGGATGACATGGACGGTCTTCAGGTGCCTGATGACACTGTTATCTGTGACGGCATCATAATAATTTCAAAGGGGATGCCTTTCAAACCCGCGGTTTTTTCGCGGAGTATTTATTTCCGTGAAGGCGACAGGTATTCGCTGTCGAAACACAGGCAGACAATGACCCATCTGAACAGCTACGGTGTCTTCAAATTTATCAATGTCCGGTATTTACCTGATCGCGACAGCCTTGTCAGGAGGCTGGATATGCTTATTGAGCTGACACCGGCAAAGGAAATAGGGCTTGACCTTGAGGCAAACGTTGTAACCAAATCAACCGGGTTCTCCGGTCCCGGCTTTTCTGCCACCCTGGCTCACGGAAACCTTGCCAGGGGAGCCAATAAGCTTCAGCTCAAGCTCGACGGAGGTATCGAATGGCAATGGGGCAGCACGTCTCCCAGCGCTTTGGGTACATTCTCATACAATGTCGGATTATCATCATCGCTGACCTTTCCGAGAATGCTGCTTCCTTTCGGACTTGTCCGTGAAGGCCGCTTCAATCTCCCGCAGACAACCATAACCATGGGGTTTGAATTTTTGAATAAAATCCAGTATTACAGGATGGGATCTGTGAACCTGGGTTTCGGATACCAGTGGAAGAAACCGGAAAGGATAACCCATATCTTCTATCCCGTTTTTGTGAATTCAATCAACCTGCGTGAGACCACTGCTGAATTTGATTCGCTGATGGATGCCAATCCCTATATCAAAAAGAGTTTTGAGGAACAGTTCATTGTGGGAATGAAGTATGACTTCATTTATGATAATAACATCGCGAAGCAGCCGCATGGATTTTATTTTCAGGCAGGTATCAGCACTTCAGGTAACCTGCTGGGTCTCTATAAAAGTATTGTTTCTGATGAAGAAGAGAGACCTTATACCTTCAGGGGAAGCGTCTATTCACAGTTCGTGAAACTTACCTCGGATGTGCGCTATTACAGGAATGTCAGGGATATAAGTTTTGCTTTCCGGTTTTATGCAGGTGCCGGGATCCCATATACAAACTCGGAGGTAATGCCTTATGTTGAACAGTTTTACAGCGGCGGATCGAACAGTATCAGGGCCTTCATAGCACGTTCCGTTGGCCCGGGAACCATAAAGACCGAGGATGATGCGGAGATAGTGGATCAGACCGGGGATATTAAACTGGAAGGCAATTTCGAATTCAGGTTCGGTATCAGCAAGATTCTCCGCGGTGCATTATTTATTGACGCAGGCAACGTCTGGCTCAATAAATCGGATGAAACCCCCCCTGAGGCCGATTTCAGTTTCAGCACTTTTGGCAAGCAGCTGGCTGTCGGGACAGGCCTGGGCCTGCGGTTTGATTTTGGTTTTTTCATCCTTAGGACTGATGTTGGCTTCCCGCTCCGGACCACATATGTCGAAAATGGCTCAAACTGGTATCAGTCAGTTTCTGATTCATGGCATGACAAGGTCTTCAGCCTGGCTATCGGGTATCCGTTCTGATCCGGAGACTGACAGGGAACTTAAATACTGTACGTGATAAATATTTGACAATGTTTGTACTACATTTGCATTGGGAACAAATTCAAGAAATAAAAATATGTTAAGTGTTTCTTTAGGTAAATTCGGATTGCTGGCCTTCCTGGCAATAATGATTTTTGGCGCGCCGGTTTCAGTTGTCGGGCAGGATTCCATCTCCTTCAGTTCCGTTGCTGAGTGTCCGCAGAAAGATTTACCTGATGTGATACGGGTGGCGCTTCATAAACCTCCCAAAGTCAAATCAGAATCAGCGGGCTCCCTGTTGATCGTACCCATTATTGGCTCTAACCCTGCTACCGGTTTTATTTTCGGTATCGGCGGGCAATATGCTTTTAAAATGAAGGGCAGTACTCTCTATTCAAACTTCAACGGTTCTGCCCAGTACACAACAAAAAACCAGATGATCTTCATGCTGAAGAACAGCATTTACACAAAGAACAACGGCATCTTTTTAACCGGTGACTGGAGGTATTTGCTTTACTCACAGTCGACATACGGGTTAGGCACAACAGCGCCGGAGGGAGGTATTCTTGACTATCAGTACGGCCTATGGGGCACTGAAACTACAGATGAACTCGCTGTCTCAACCCATGAAGTTCAATTTTGCGAGGTTCCATCAGTCTGTCTCCTTCAGAATTACTAAAGGCCTGTATGCGGGGTTCGGATATTACTATGACGGTTATTCCAAAATTGAAGATCAGAAACTCAGCCTGGTACCAGGTGATACAGTCCTTACAAGCCATTATTTATATAGCAAATACTATGGTTTCAGTACAACGAAATACTTCTCATCCGCTCTGAATGTTAATGTGCTGTATGACAACCGCGATAACATGCTCAACGCATATAAGGGTATCTATGCGATGGCCAGCTGGCGGGGGTCATTTGAGTTCTTGGGGAACGAGGTCGGCGGAAACTTTTTTCAGCTGGAGTGGAGAAGTTTCCACAGCTTTTCGGAAAGAAATCCAAGACACCTGCTGGCATTCTGGCTCATGGGGAACTTTACCGGCGAAGGGACGTTTCCTTATATGATACTCCCTGCAACTGCTTATGACCAGCGGGGCAGAGCCGGAAGAGGATATACGCAGGGCCGGTTCAGAGGAGCAAACATGGTGTACGGTGAGGCAGAATACCGTTTTCCTATCTCAAAATGTGGCGGGATACTTGGTGGCGTACTTTTCCTGAATGCCACCACCGCCGACAATACGGCATTATCCCTTGATCTGTTTGAAGCGATCAAACCGGGCTATGGAGCGGGATTACGCATCATGATAGACAAGCGCTCACGAACCAACCTGGCCGTTGATTTCGGCTTCGGACAGAAATCATTCGGATTCTACCTGGCCGCCTCTGAGACTTTCTAAAGAATATTTATTCGATGTTCTACGAACATCTGTTTTTCTGTTCATCATCCTTTCCTACAATAATTTGATGCTCTACGAGCATCATATGTCATGTGATGCAATTTTCATTTTCGGACAATAATTTGCCAATATATTGCCAGCACAAAAAAAAGATGATCGTAGATCATCCAATTATTGTAGATATATTATTAACACAAATATTGATGGTCGTAGATCATCAGATAATCAATCTGTCACCACATTCCATGGCCTGATTGACCACTCAGTAATGAGGCCGTTCTTTATATACGGATCCTTGCTGACAAATTCTTCGGCGGCGGCAGGAGAATCTCCCTTAAAAATCAGCACCGCACCGTCAGGCGGATCAGCCAGCGCACCTGCCATTACCAGACGGCCGTCATCATGAAAAGATTGCACAAGATCCAGATGGTCGCCACGGAAAGGTACCCGTCTCTCAATGTAGTTTTCAACCGTTTTGTAAAAAAGGATGTAATACATTGACAGTTTCATTTATTAATTCTCTGCTTCAGTTTTCTTTTGCTCTGCGGCCAGGAGGGCTATATCCCTTCCGGCGATAATATTTTTTGGATAATCTGCCTGCACAAGCCTGATCATTGATAATCCCAGCTCTTCCATGGTACTGAAGTAATCGGGAGAGATCTTTTTACCCAGCGGGAAGATCCAGTTTACATATTTATAGAATGAAAGTGCATTCTTCTGCCCCTTTACGGGCTTGATCATCCCCGGCCGGTACCCGTATGCCCTTCTGAAAGGAAGCTTCATCAGGTCATTCTCTGTTTTTCCTTTAATTCTTGCCCATTTGATCTTACCTTTCTCTGTACCGTCGGTGCCGGCCCCTGCGACATACACAAAGACCATATCCCTGTTCAGCCTGCTTACCGTCTCTCCGAAATGCATTGTCAGGGTATATGTTATCCTGTAATATTCATCTCCCTTCACCGCCACTGATGAAACGCCAAGGCAGAAGAAACAGGCATCATAACCTGCCAGTTGCGACTGGATCGGGGAGAGATCATAAAAGTCGGTATGAACTATCTCCGTCAGCTTCGGGTGTGTCATTCCCAACGGTCTCCTGTTGATCACAAGTACTTTTTCAACGGCGGGATCCTTCAGGCATACGAGAAGCACGCCTTCACCAACCATCCCGGTCGACCCGGTGATGATTACTCTTATTCCTTTGTTTTCCATAAATGATCTTTATTCTATCACGGAACAAATTAACAATAAAATAGATACTTTTAGGATGTAAAGCCAAAGTATATAGACTTTTATTCCCGGATCCAATGAACAATGTATCAAAACCAGATTATCCGAAGGTCCTGATTACCGTCCTGCGGATGGCCATCGGATGGCATTTCCTCTATGAGGGCGTTTCCAAACTCATTATAAATGACTGGACATCATTTTCGTACCTGGCAAATTCTACAGGACCATTTTCGGGCTTCTATCACTGGCTGACATCATCAGGTGCCGTGCTGCAGACGGTTGATATTCTGAATATCTGCGGACTGATACTGATAGGGCTTGCCCTGGTCACCGGGCTGTTGTCTCGTGTAGCCTCCATAGCCGGCGTGCTGCTTCTGACACTCTATTATTTTGCCTACCCGCCTTTCGGAGATTCACTGCTCAGCGCTGATGAAGGACATGTTTACATCATCGACAGGAACTTCATCGAGGCTGTTGCATTAATGGTCCTTTTCTTCCTGAAAGAGCAAGGTTACGGAATTCAAAACCTCATTAAGCAGATGAGGGTGAAAAAGGCTGCCACTGCTGCTGACACACACCACTCTGATTCCCGGCGGGAGGTGATCAGGAACCTGGCCTCGGTGCCTTTCCTGGGATTAATGGGATGGGGCGCAGTCAGCACAAACAGGAAATACGGCATAGACGCTCTTTCGGGTGCGACCATAAAGATTGACAGCGCAGCCCTGGGCGAACTGAAGGGGAAGCTGCCTCTGGGAAAGATCGGCAAGCATGAGATCAGCAGACTGATCATGGGAGGCAACCTTATAGGAGGATGGGCTCACTCACGCGACCTCCTGTATGTCAGCTCACTTTTCAGGGCATACAACACCGAAAGGAAGATTTACGAAACCCTGATTCTCAGCGAGAATGCCGGAATAAACACAATCAACATCGGTTTTCCGACAAATGCGCTGATGGCAAAATATAAAAGGAACACAGGCAGCAAGCTGAAGGTGATCTCACAGGTTGCCCCGAACATGGAGACGGGAGACTGGTACGAACAGATCAACAAGGCAATTGATTCTGGTGCTGACATTCTCCAGGTTCAGGGCAACTGGTGCGACTGGCTTGTGAGGGATAAAAAACCTGAGGTCATTGCAGCCATGATTGAAAAGATCCGTTCGCAAGGCTATTTGGCCGGACTGGCGGCGCATACAGTTGATTCGCTCATATACTGTGAGGAGTTGGGCATCATTCCGGACTACTATATGAAGGCCATGCATCACGACAACTACTGGTCGGCTCATCCCCGCGAGAACAGGGTGGCGTTTGAGGTTGACGGCATCAGGTACCCTGATCATAATAAGTTTCATGATAATATTTTTGACCTTTTTCCCGACCGTACGGTTGAGTTCATCAACAGGGTAAAAATACCGGTGATGGGATTTAAAGTGCTGGCTGCAGGTGCCATAGCACCCGAGGATGGCATCAGGTATGCCTTTGAGAACGGCGCTGACTTTGTTTGTCTCGGTATGTTCGATTTTCAGGTAATAAAAGACATAAACTTCTGTATAGATGTTCTGGCAGACCTCGGCAAGCGCCGCAGAGAATTTTACGGGTGAAGAGAATCAAAAATAACTCTCCCCACCCGTAACTGAACCTTTATTTAAAAACGAACCTCAGATTCCTGCCACAACCACATCGTCAAACACCAGGCTCGGAAGTCTTGCCTGACTGTAGATCCATGGGTCGTTTGCCACTTCCACCAGTTTATTCCAGAAGGTAAGGTGGTTGTCTGCCATATTCATCTCAGCCACGTTAGCGACGAAGCTGCCCTTCTCGAACAGCTTGCCGATTATACCCACAGAGAAATCTCCTGTAGTGGAGTTGGAATTTCCTCCGATATAACCGGTTATCAGGATACATCGGGGCAGGTCTTTAATAATAGCCTCAACGCTGCGGCTTCCCGGAGGTATTATCAGGTTACCGATTGACCCTGATGTAGGTTCCCATCCAAGCTTGCGGCTGTAGTACCAGTCGACCAGAAATTCATTCACAATACCTTCTGAAAGGAGGTTGCGTTTTCTGGCCGGGAACCCGTCACCGTCATAATACCTGGAACCCAGACCTCTGGGGATGAACGGATCATCAATCACTGTCAGAAGCTTGCTTCCTATTGATTGCCCTTTTTTATCTGCCAGGAATGATCTTTTCTGCTGGATGCTGCCTGCGGACATAGGATCAAAAAGGCCCCCGAGCACACGACCAACACCCTGGTTCTCAAGTATAACAGGAAGCTTTGTAGTTGCAATTTTCTTTCCGCCCATGAGATCAAGCGTTTTGATTGCAGCCACGGTTCCGATTTCTTCCAGCGGCGGCAGGTCGCTTCTGTATCTGCAGCCGATGTAATTATATCCGGCCGGACGGCGGTCACCCTCATCCTGTGCTGTCATTGAGGCTCCCACATTGCAATAGGTGCTTTTATTCGAACCTTCAAAGCCGTTGCTTGACTTTATGTATTCCTCATATGACTCATCATATTCACCGGCTTCCACGGAGATAACCTTGTCACCTCCTTTTGCCAGGCAGGCCTCTTCAACAACTTTGGTCATACTGTGCCTCTCTTCAGGGGTCAGCGAGGAATAATCCGGATCGGTCAGCTGAAGATCTTCTGCCGACCTTCCTTCGTAGTATTTCGGATCAGGAAGCGTACGGAACGGATCTTCCTCCATGATACCCGCACTTTCGATCAGGCCGGTGATAAATCCTTCCAGGGTCGACTGACGGAAGTCAGGTGTTGACTGTCCGGCAAACCTGTTATTGATAAATACCTCGAGATACAGACCCTGGGTTGTGGCTTCCTTGATGACTTCGGGTTTACGGTCGCGGTAATTTATCTCCACGAGCCGTCTCTTTGAAATACTGACCCTGCAGTCACCGGCTCCGGCTTTTAAAGTCCTGCTTATCACCCAGTCAGCGAGTTCCGGGAAGCTCATCTGTTTATTTTTAATGTATGTCATGACTGGCCTCCTTTCTGTTGCGTGCCACCTACGGTAAGCGATTTGACCAGGCAGGTAGGCAGCCCGAATGACACCGGAACGCCCTGCCCGTTTTTGCCACATTGTCCTGCCCCCCCAAGACTCATTTCAAGATCGTTTGCTGCCATTGTGATGTTGGCAAGCATTTTCGGGCCATTACCCATAATGTTCACATCCTTGATGGGTGCTGTCAGTTTGCCGTTTTCAATCATTCTTCCCTGTGAGACATAGAAGGCAAAATCACCCTCGCCGATCTTCACCTGCCCGTTGCTTACATCCTCAACATAGATTCCATTGCCAGCCTGTCTGATAACATCTTCCGGGGTAGCATTGCCACCGAGCATATAAGTATTGCGCATACGCGGAACAGGATAATTCTGGAAATCCTGCCTGCGGCCGTTGCCGGTCGGTTCAACTCCGTAATACTTTGCGGAAATTTTATCATGTATATAGCTGGTCAGTATCCCGTTTTCGACCAGAACGGTCTTCTTGCCAGGGTTACCTTCATCATCCACGTTCAGACTGCCTGCAAGGTTCATGTTGGTTCCGTCGTCGATGATAGTCACAAAAGGCTCGGCTACTTTCTTACCCAGCATTGTACTGTAGGTGGATATCTTTTTACGGTTGAAATCAGCTTCCATACCGTGTCCGATAGCCTCGTGAAGCAGTATACCGGTTACACCAGGCCCAAGAACAACTGGCATTTCTCCTGCCGGCGGCTGGATGGCATCAAATAATTTAATGGCATTGTTCACGGATTTCTGTGCTACCTGATTGACTACTTCGTCAGTATAGAATGAAAAATCACGGCGGCCGCCAAGGTTATAGAATGCCTGTTCACGTTTTCCGTTTCTTTCTGCCACCACAGAGGAATAGATGAATCCGCCGGGGATTACATCTTCTGCCATAACCCCTTCGCTTGTAGCAACGAGTATTCTTTTTGCGCTGCTCTGGAATCCGGCATTCACCTTAATGATTTCCGGAGAAAGGGCAAAGCATTTCTGGTTAATCTGCTGCAGCAGCGGCAATTTTGATTTTGCTGCGATGCCATCAAAATCAGCGGCGACGGGGTAATAGTTACCTGTCTGCATCCGGCTGAACGATGATCCTATCTCAGCAGCGTTCATATCACACAGTGTCGAAGCTGTGGCCGCCGCTGACATCATCAATTCCTCGGTGAGTTCCTGTGTAAAGCCATAACCGATCTGGTCGCCTTTGACAGTACGGATACCAACGCCCAGGGAGATGTCACCATACGACTGGTTCACCTTGCCATCCTCCAGGCCAATGTAGTTTGATACGGTGAACTCAAAAAAGAGATCGGCAAAATCACCGCCTCTCGACAGCGCTTTTGCCAGCAGTTTACGGCAGAGTGTTTCATCAATTCCGAATTCGTTCTGAAAGTAATTTCCGGTTGAACTTGTGTCAAGGAATTTGCATGCTTTCAGTCCGGGAAGGAGAAACAATGCCCCGCCAGCCAGGGCAGTGCCCTGAATGAATTTTCTTCGCGGAATGGGTTTCATTTTTTAATGGATAAAATTTAATCCACTAATTTATGAAAATTATTACCAGGTCAGGTTATTTTTCCGGAGACATTTTCACGGGAATTTATGATCAAATCACGACTCGCGGTAAATGTCAATCGGCCCTTTCTTCAGCCGGCTTGCTAAGAAATGATGATTCTCTAAGCATCAGCGTGGCCAGGAAGCTTAAAACCATTAACACGGTCATAAAAATCAATGGCTTAGTCATTGAGCCTGTTGCGGCAGATTTGAAACTGTCCATCCCGAAAATAAATGCAATACCCGAGATCTGACCCATGAGCAACAGGAATCCGTTTGAAGTTCCTTCGGAGACAGGATAGGTTACCTCGGCACCGTACTGGAACCCGATGGGACCCGAGCTGAGCAGGAAAAACCCGAATGCCCCGCCTGAAGCAAGAAGCAACCAGTATTCCGTGGCGAATGCGATACCTGTCATGCTTATCGTTGCTCCTGCCAGGGCAATTATTATGAAAGGGATTCTTCTTTTATAACGGTCTGACAATACAGGCATTACAACGGCTCCCACCAGGCCCCCGATGATCATAAGTCCTCCGGTGATCCCTGCCTGCTCAGATGTAAATCCGCGCGGATAAACAATATTTTCTATCCAGGTTGTAACTGCATTGAATACTCCCAGTCCGACGAAAAAGATGAACATAAGCCAGTTAAAATCTTTCTTGCGGAATATCTGTTTCAGTCCGTCAACAGCCAGGGCCCGTTCCTCCTGGTAGCTGTGACAGGGCGGCGTAAGGGGGCGCTCTTTGGCCAGCACAAAAAAGGCAACAGCCGCCACTGCTGAAAGAACGCCGTATGTTGTAAGCATCCCGTCAATTCCAGACCAGTTTACAAGAAAAGGAGTGAGGACCATGGCAACGAGTATCCCCAGGTACATAGCCAGTGTTCCAAGTCCTGAGGCGGTCGCTCTTTCACTTATCGGGAACCACCTGGCAGCTACCTTGGTGATTGCATTCAGTATGAACGGCTGTCCGATTGCAATGCCTATCTGTGAAACCAGGATCATTGTGTAACTCGACGGAACCAGGCCGCGTAACAGACCAAATATTCCTGTGAATGCCACGCCAACCCCGACACCGGCCCGGATGCCGTAGGTATCAATAAAATATGATGCAGGAATTGATACTATGAGATAGACAACCATGAAACACATCGAGAGGATGCCGATTTTCAGGTCGGAGACGCCATAAAACTGTGTTGCATCGCTTGTTATTGGCGCAAAAGTGATCCACAGCAGCTGATTGACAGCGGTAATAAGCATATAAACCCCGAGCATTACCCACCGGTAACGGTAAACTCTAAAATCTTCATTTTGCATAAACAGGCTGGTTAAAGTGCCTGCAAACTTAAAATAAAAAATCTGTTCCAATAATACCTTGCCGGATCATGTCATAAAAGACGATTGGGTTCTGTCGGTTAAAAGATGCCATCTGTCGGTATACTGACCCTGTGCGTCTAAAAGATTTTCTGCAGGGTATCGCCCATTATACTTTTGTCTCATCATGTTTTGTAAAATGAAAAGGATGAGAACAAAATTATTTATTACTGCAGCAGGAATTCTCCTGGCTGTTTTGCCTGTTTCCGCCCAGCAGAAGGAGTGGACGCTTACCGAATGCATTGATTATGCTCTGAACGAGAACATACAGGTGCGCAAGGCAGACGTTTCCGCCAGTGTGGGTGAGATTAACCTCCAGCAGGCGAAGGACGACCGATGGCCCAATCTGAGTGCCTCGGCAGGGGAGAGCCTGGGATGGCAGCAGATTACTGATGATAACGATGTGAGCCTGCTTGAGGGCTCCTCAAGAACGAGCCTATCTGTTGGAAGCAGCGTAAATCTCTTCAACGGTTTTCAGGTGCAGAACGGCATCAGACAGGCAGAGCTTAATTATAAAGGATTGCAGTACAGTACCGAGGAGACGAAAGAGAGTGTCACCCTGAGTATCATGAGCGCCTTTCTGCAGGTGCTTTATGCCGAAGAGCAGATAAACAACAGCCGTAACCAGGTTGATGCCACGCGTGAGGAGCTGGCTCTGGCAAAAGAGAGGTATGCTCTCGGGGCCATAGCAAACAGTGATTACCTCCAGGTCAAAACGCAGCTTGCAAGCGAAGAGCTGACGCTTGCCAATGCCATCAACACACTTGACATGGCAAAGGTAACACTGATGCAGCTGATGGAGCTGCCTGCAGGTGACACATTTGAAATAGTCCGCCCGGATATTGATGCAATCGTTTCAACTGCAGCTGCCGCTGATGCCGCTGATGTTTACACAGAAGCCCTGGCTGTCAAGCCGCAGGTAAAGTATGCAGAAATCAATAAAGAGAGTGCGGTCATCGATCTCGATCTCGCAAAGGGAGGCTATTATCCTTCGTTGTCTTTGAATGCCGGTGTGAACACTGCCTTTGCCGAAGCAGCTTTTATGGGTTCGGAGATAAAGAACAACTTTGCATCTTCGGTCGGACTGTCTTTGTCAGTACCTATCTTTTCGAACAACCGGAACAAGTCGTCAGTATCAAAGGCAAAGGCGGGAATAACAACCGCCGAGCTTGATGAGCTCAATACAAAGAATCAGCTTCGCAAGGAGATCGAACAGGCGTGTCTCGATGCACGGTCAGCAGGAATTAGCTTTAATGCCGCAGTAAACCAGTATGAGGCATCCCTTAAATCATACAATGTGGCCGAGGAGAAATTCAAACTCGGTGCAATGAACTCCGTCGACTTCCTGATACAGAAAACAAACATGACTTCCTCGGAAAGCAACCTGCTACAGGCAAAATATGAACTTGTCTACAGCTATAAAATCATCGACTTCTACAGGGGAGTACCGCTTTCGTTTTAGTGAATAATCAACAACAAAAAGTATAAATCAATGAAAATGAACAGAGTTATAATAAGCAGTGCGGTGCTGACAGTGGCAGCAGTGACTTTTCTGGCAATTCATGGCTGCAAGAAGAGTCAGGCATATACCTTCGAAACAGCAACTGTGCAGAAGGGTTCCGTAACAAACACTGTAACAGCCACAGGCACACTGGAAGCAATTACCTCGGTCGTTGTCGGAACACAGGTGTCCGGAATAGTGGAAAAGCTTTACGTTGACTTTAACTCACCTGTAAAGAAAGGCCAGATCCTTGCCGAGCTTGACAAGGTGGCCCTTAATTCCCAGGTAGATCAGGCAAATGCCACTCTTGAGAGCGCCAAGGCTGAGACAGAGTATCAGCAGTCAAACTTTGAACGTTCGAAAGCGCTATTTGAAAAAAACCTGGTAGCTCAGGCTGACTATGATCTGGCAAAATACAATTATGAGAAGTCAAAAGCTACGCTAAAGAACGCAAAGGCCAACTATGACAAGGCCATTGTAAATCTTAAATATGCAACCATTTACTCTCCCATTGACGGTGTTGTGATGAACAGGGCAGTTGATGAAGGCCAGACTGTTGCGGCGAGCTTCAACACTCCGGAGATCTTTACAATAGCGCAGGACCTCACACAGATGCAGGTGGAGGCTGATATAGATGAAACGGATATAGGTACGGTAAAGGAAGGTCAGCGGGTAGAGTTTGATGTGGATGCTTTCCCGGACGAGAAATTCACCGGTACAGTGATGCAGATCAGGCTTTCGCCTGTCACAACATCAAATGTGGTCACATATACGGTTGTTATCAATGCACCGAATCCTGATCAGAAACTTCTGCCGGGCATGACAGCCAATTTAGTGATCTATGTCGAAGAGACCAATGACGTGCTTACCATTCCTTACAAGGCTGTTAAATTCACTCCCGAGGCTGACTACCTGGCAAAGATGAGTAAGGAAACGGCATCAGCTGCCAGCAAGCCAGCTGGTCCGGCAGGTGCCGGCTCCATTACAACCATTCAGGCAGGTGCCGGTAAAATGCCTTCAGGCCCTGCTGCCAGAAGCAAGGCAGGTGGAACTCCGGCCGGTGGATCAGCCCAGGGAATGCCTTCAGGCCAGATGCCACAAGGTCTCACACTGCCATCTGGCGTTAAAATGCCAACAACCGTCTGGGTCAAGGATGATCAGGGCATCCACTCTGCGCAGGTCGGGCTGGGCACAAACGACGGCGACAATGCCGAGGTTAAGTCAGGACTGAAAGAAGGTGATGAGGTTGTTATAAAGATGACTCTTGCAGCAACAAAGAGTAAAGAAAAAGAGGTATCATCCAATCCATTTATGCCTCAGCGTCCCGGCGCCCAGAACAACAAGAAGAAAACCACCACAAAAAGCTGAAAATGAGCGCTATAATAGACATTTCCTCCTTGAAGAAGGATTATTATGTCGGAGAGGTGACGGTGCATGCCCTGAGAGGTATAGATCTGCAGATATCCCAGGGTGAGTTTGTAGCCATCATGGGTGCGTCAGGATCAGGCAAGTCGACGATGCTGAATATCATCGGTTGTCTTGACAGGCCTACGTCAGGTACCTATTTGCTGGACGGAATAAATGTGGCAGAGATGTCGAAGAATGAGAGGGCTGCCATCCGTAACCGCAAGATTGGTTTTGTTTTCCAGTCGTATAACCTGCTCTCGCGCACCTCTGCACTTGAGAACGTAGAGCTCCCGCTGATGTATAACCCCAATATCAGGGCTAAGGAGCGGAGAGAAAGAGCAATTGCTTCACTGGAAGCGGTGGGCCTTCAGGAAAGGATGGATCACATGCCGAACCAGCTCTCCGGAGGTCAGCAGCAGAGGGTGGCCATAGCGCGATCGCTGGTAAATGATCCGGTTGTAATTCTTGCCGATGAGGCAACTGGTAACCTTGATACACGCACATCATACGAGATCATGGCCCTGTTGCAGGAATTGAATGAGAAGGGCAAAACGATAGTATTTGTTACACACGAACCTGATATTGCCCGCTGCATGTCACGCAGCATCGTCTTCCGCGACGGACATATTATCAGACAGGAAGATGTTAAGAACCGGCTTGCAGCAGTGGAAACGCTGAGAGCATTACCGGTAGAAGAGGATTAAAAGAGCAGGGTTATGAAATTGGGAAATCTTTTTAAAGTAGCAATGAATGCGCTGAGACGCAATAAGATGCGGTCATTCCTTACAATGCTTGGTATAATCATAGGTGTTGCTTCGGTAATAACCATGCTTGCAATAGGCCAGGGATCAAAGAAAAGCATCGAAGATCAGATCTCAAGCATGGGTTCTAACATGCTGTTTGTAATGCCCGGTACCATGAGAATGGGAGGTGTTCAGCAAGGAAGTTCAAGCTCCCAGAGGCTCACCGTTGCTGACATGAACGCCATTAAAACCGGATGCGATGCCATTATTGCTGTTTCGCCTGAGGTAAGAAGCAGCGGCCAGGCTGTGTACGGCAGTTCAAACTGGCCGACAACCATCTATGGCGGGAATGAAGAATATCTTGAGATCAGAAGCTGGAGCATTGTCAGCGGACGCAATATCACAGACAGCGAGGCAAAGGGTTCTGCCAAAGTCTGTCTCATTGGCCGTACGGTGGCTGATGAACTCTTCGGCGAGGGAATTGATCCGACCGGTGAGACCGTCCGTTTTAAAAATATCCCCTTCAAAATAATAGGGGTGCTTAAAGAGAAGGGACAGAACAGTTTCGGACAGGATCAGGATGATGTGCTTATTGCTCCCTATACCACGGTTCAGAAAAGGATCCTGGCCCAGACACACATACAGTCCATTCAGATGTCTGCAAGGAGTGCCGAAGAATCATCCCTTGCCCAGGAGCAGGTTACGGAGGTGTTGCGCCAGACGCATAAACTGCGTGAGAATGAGGACAACGACTTTGAGATAAGGAGCCAGGAGGAACTGGCAACGACCATGACCTCAGTAACGGATATACTGACTATCCTTCTCGGAGCAATAGCCGGCATATCATTGCTTGTCGGCGGTATAGGGATCATGAATATCATGTATGTCTCTGTCACCGAACGCACCAGGGAGATAGGACTGAGGATGTCTCTCGGAGGGCGCGGGGCAGACATTCTGATGCAGTTCCTTATTAAATCGATATTGCTGAGCGTGTTCGGAGGCCTGATAGGTATTTTGCTGGGTCTGGTGGCCTCCCGGGTGGTAGCTGCCCTGACCTCATGGCCGATAACGGTCATGATGGGTTCGGTGATACTCTCTTTTGTGGTTTGCACCGTGATCGGCGTGTTCTTCGGATGGTATCCTGCACGCAAGGCATCAGACCTTGATCCGATTGAGGCACTCAGGTACGAATAAAGAATAAATCAAATTTATTAGCTTTGAGGTTGATATGGCTGAAAGAGGAATGATAAAGGAAAGAAAAGGATTGCTAAGCGTTCTGTTGCATGTCACCGGCTGGATAATTCTGTTTATCCTGCCGCAGTTCCTGGTTACAGGCGGCGGTTTTGAAGATACCCGTACGACGCTTATCATCTTTTTTAATACCCTTGTCTTCGGCATCATCTTTTATATCAACTACCTGTGGCTGGTGCCCTTGATTCTGCACAAAGGAAGGTGGCCTGTGTATGTTGGTGTCATGATAGCCCTGGTGATAACCGTTCATTTTGTATCCAACTTTGCATTCCAGAAGGCGTTTCCTCCTCCGCCGGCTGTTGAGCAGCGTATGCGTGACGAGAACCAGAAGGATGACAACCACAGGAAAGGCAGACGATCTTTTGCCCGAATGATGACGTATAACTACTTTATCACCGCCTTTCTCGTAACCGGGTTTGCAGTTGGATTACGTTCGGTGGAACAGTCTTTAAGGAAGGAGCGGGAGATCAAGGAACTCGAGCAGGAGAAGCTTAATTCCGAGCTGGCGCTTCTGAAGAACCAGGTCAGTCCGCACTTCTTCTTTAACACCCTCAACAATATTTATTCGCTCATTGAGATCAACCAGAAAGATGCCCAGGAGGCTGTCCTGAGCCTTTCAAAAATGATGCGTTACATGCTGTACGAATCGGAGAAGGGTAATACAAAGCTCAGCAGGGAGCTTGATTTCATGAAGGTATACATCGATCTCATGAAACTGCGTATCAGCGACAAGGTGAAGCTCACCGTGGATTTCCCGGAGAAGTATGATGATACAGACATACTACCGCTGCTGTTCATCCCGTTCATCGAAAACGCATTCAAACACGGTGTGAGTGTCCGGAAAAATGCTTTTATCAGTATCGGGCTGCTTTTGGAAGGTGACTGTATCCGTTTCACTGCAGCCAACAGCATTAATCAGGTGAAAAACGGTTCGCCGGAAGCTGATTCAGGAATAGGGCTTGAAAATGTCCGCAAGAGGCTGGCGCTGCTCTATCCCGGAAGGCATGAGCTTAATATCAGCGATGACGGTACGGTGTACAATGTTGAACTGAAAATAAATACAGCAAGTCAGCCGGATATCATGATAAAGGTTGTGGCCATAGATGATGAGCCGCTGGCGCTGCAGCTGGTGAAGGGTTATATTGAAAAGACGCCGTTCCTTGAACTGGCAGGCGCGTTTGATAATCCGGTTGACGCTGTGGGTTATATTAAGTCTTCAATTGTCGATCTTGTGCTGCTCGATATTCAGATGCCTGACATCACTGGCACAGAGCTTGCCAGTGTCATCAGCGGAGGGCCTAAGATCATATTCACAACTGCATATGAGAAATATGCCCTCGAGGGATTCCGGCTTGATGCCGTCGATTATCTGCTGAAACCGTTCAGCTATGCCGAGTTCCTGAAAGCGGTGCAGAAGGCGCAAAAGCTTATTGATCTTGAGACAAAACAGCTGCCATCGCTTGAGGTGAAAAATGACTTCCTCTTTATTAAATCAGAGTACAAGATCAGGCGGATAAATTTTTCAGAAATAAATTACATTGAGGGTCTCAGGGATTATGTAAAGATTTTTCTGACGGAGGAGAAGAAGCCTGTGCTTTCACTGTCGACGCTGAAGGCGCTGGAGGCCAGGCTGCCGGAAGAGAGGTTCATGCGGGTGCACCGGTCGTTTATTGTCAGCCTTGAGAAGGTGAAGGTCATCGACCGCAACCGCATCGTATTCGGCGAAGTGCGGATACCTGTAACAGAACAGTACAAGGACAGCTTTCAAAAGTTTCTCGGCAGGAATTTCATTTGATCCTGAATGTTACCGGCAAGGTGAACCAGACCGGTACCGCCACACCTTCCTGTTTGCCGGGACGCCAGCGCGGCAGTCCGGAGACGACCCTGATGGCTTCGTTATCGAGCAGGGGATCCACACCGCGTATCAGCTCAACCTGTGTTATTTCACCCGTCCTGCTGACCACAAATCTAAGGATGACAGTTCCCTGGATCCTGTTCATGAGAGCATCTTCAGGGTAGATTATCTGTTCACTGAGGTATTGCATCAGCTCAGAGGTGCCTCCAGGAAATGAAGGCATCTCCTTAACAAAGACCCTGGGCATATCATCGGGGGGTGTGATTGGATCCGGCTCCGGTGTTTCCGGGGATATTTCTTCAGGTTTTCCGTCGCCGATTTCCTTGTTCAGAATATCGGTTGCAGGCATTTCGTCTGCAGGCACCGCATCGTCAGCGACGATCAAAGGCGGAACAAACCGCACCTGGTTAATTGCTTCGGCAGGAGGTTTCTGCAGGGCAGGCTTTTCCGGAGGTACAGGAGGTTCAAGCAGTGTTGGATCAAAACTGGTGGAAATATTAATTCTTTCTCCGGGCTGAGATTTCACAGGATCAGCTGTAAAAAATGGGATAAGAACCAGTGAGAGGCTGAAAGAGAGCCCGATTACCAGCGAGATACTCATTGTTGAGCTGTAGCGTCTGCGGAGGTCATAAGCCCCGTACTCCTTGTTGCGGTCGCGGAAGATGATATCATCAAATTCCGGAACCTTTTCTTTATTCTTCTTCATAACAATCATGGTTATTTAAAAATGTCAATAAAGAAGCGCTTCTGGCTTAATAAAGTACAAAAAATGTACCATAAAGGTTAAACAAATCAATCCATTTGATGAAATAGCTTATTAAAATGACGAAGTTGAATTAATTACCCCGGTGATTACAGGTTAATGTTATCGGGGTGGCGGAAACAATGGACCAGGTGATCATTGACGATACCTGCGGCCTGCATAAACGCATAACATATTGTGGACCCAACAAAGGTAAATCCTCTCTTCTTAAGGTCTTTGCTTATAATGTCAGAGAGGGGTGTACGTGCCGGCATCTCTGCAAGGCTCTTCCAGTGGTTCACGACAGGTTTACCGCCGGTAAAGCTCCAGATGTAATTATCGAAACTGCCATACTCCAGCTGGATTTTCAGAAATGCTTTTGCATTATTGATTGCTGATTTTATCTTCAGCCTGTTACGGATGATGCCCTCATCATTAAGCAGCTCGTTGAATTTCTTTTCATCGTAACCTGCGACAATCAAGGGATCAAATCCGGCAAATGCCCTGCGGTACCCTTCGCGTCTGTGAAGTATTGTCTTCCAGCTTAGTCCGGCCTGGGCGCCATCGAGGACAATATGTTCAAACCACCTTAAATCATCATGAACAGGTGTGCCCCATTCATTGTCATGATATGTTATCATCAGGCTGTCGCCCGATGGCCAGTCACAGCTTTTGCTCATCTTAACCCGAACCTGTATGAAAGCTTGATAAGGAAAACATTATAGGGTTTGTTGTCCGTAAACAGATCACTGGCCTGTTGTCCCAGGTCAAATTCACCGGAATCGGAAGAATACTCGCGTTGCTGTGACCAGACAAAATATGCTGTTGAACCCGGGAGGAACTCCCAGCGGATCACAAAGTTGTGCAGGAACTCGCTTATATTGAAATCAGGTTTTTCGAAGGTGTAGTCAATCATACCGTCCCTGTTTTCATCAACCAGGTAAGTGCCATCAGTTTCATCATAGCTGATCTCATCTGAGGTATATTCATGATACCGGTCAGTGTATTCATCAGCAGCAGCAAACTCGTCCGTGACATACTTAAATTCATCATAGGCACCGGACCCGAAGAATGGCTGTCCCCAGTACTGGATGGTAAGATCAGGAGTAATGCTGTAATCGACCCTTAATGACAGGCTCAGGATCTTCTGATCGATTGATCCGAAAATATAACGAGGTGTATAGACACCGCTGGTGACTGAAGTCTCGGTGACGTACTGCATTGTGTTGATCGTCTTCTCCATTTCGGGTTCAACACTGAGGCTCAGGGTGCTGATAGGTTTGTAGCTGAATTCGAGACCAATGCCTGCGTTTTTATAGACATCCTCAAAGCCCCATGAGTAGTTTCCGTTGAGTTCAACGACAAACTTTTTACGGTCGTTGGAATCAAAGCCTCCGTGGATACCCGCATTTCCTGGTATTTTCATTGAAGGTCCCCCCCGCAGTAAATGGTTATCCGTCTCCTCGCCGTAAACCTGTCCGGCCAGATAAGCGGACCACAGGTTCTTAAACTGGGCCTGCCATGAGAGTTCACTTCCAAGGTTTGTCAATGTGCCTCCAAAATCATGAGCGTGTATAATATTCGTACTGAAGCCCATATAATTGAAAATGCTGAATGGCTGGTAGATGCTGTAATTGAATACAAGAACACCTATATACTGGTCAGCCACCCGCATGTATCCTATGTCATTCAGTTCCAGTCCGGGAGACTTCCAGGCGGAGAGGTAAATAACGTTGAAATTCCCGCCTATTTTCCCTGTCATCAGGTTACCCCCGAAACCGCTGAGTGAAGTCCTGGTGGGATCATACTCGACATAGTCGGCGTCAGGCCTCTCAAAGTTGTGAATGGCAGAGCGCTGGGTACGCGCAATGGCATCCTCGCTGCCCTGGATATTGCTGAAAGCTGTCCGCAACTGGAATATATAATTCATTTTACCAAAGTACTGGGTAAAATCTATGCCGCCTGACGTGGCATTCCTGTGGAAATTATCTTCGGTGTCTTCATCCAGGGACCTGATTGTATTCGTGAGCATTCCTCCAATGATTGTGTTCCCGTCGTTTATGTCTTTCTGTAACCTTCCGACAGCATAGTTGGCGAACGGTTCGGCAGTGACATAAGTTGTCTCATCGCTGGCCTCGTCGTAAACCTTTGAGCTGACCCTGGCAGTGACAGCCTCGAGGGCTCCGACAGACCATCCGTTTGCTGACTTCCCGGTCAGTTTTGCTGCGCCGATGATCGGAGTAAATGAGGGAGTATAGGCATATTCATCACCTTCGGTTGAATAGGGCAGCCTCGGGCTGCGGCCTATTCTCCGGGAATAAAACAGATTGTCATTTCCCGAACTGCCCTCGCCAAGACCGAGGCCGTAGCTTGTGATATTCTGGCTCTCGACAAAAAACGGCCTTTTCTCCCGAAAATATGATTCGAAGGCAGTGAGGTTCACTTCCGAAGGGTCGGCCTCCACCTGGCCAAAGTCGGGATTAACCGTCAGGCTCATTATCATATTGTTTGTGACCCCTATCTTGGCGTCCAGTCCGGCATTCACTTTAAAATCCGTGCCGTCAACCCACGGATTACCCTCTTCACCTTCATAGGTCTCAAGTTTGGCCACACCGTAAGGGGTGATGTCAAACTGGGTGCGCGGCTTTATACCTTTCAGTCCTTGAAGAAGGCCGGCATTGTGGACCAGTCCTGATGCATTCCTCGCAATCGGCTGCCAAAAATCAAACTCATCATGCCTGTAAATATTTCGTACTACCTCAAGCCCCCATACCTGGTTTTCGCTGGCAGAAAAGCGAAGCTGTGTTAAGGGTATGCGCATCTCAGCCGCCCATCCCCAGCTGAAAATTGCTGTTTTGACATACCAGATTGGATCAAACGTTTCATCTTCGTTCATGCCGTCATCTGTCCATACCAGGTCACCCTTGACACCTGCCGCGCTTACGCCAAAACCGAATGCAGTTCGCTGGTCAAAGTATGAATCAAATGCCACAATAACATCATCACCATCGGTGTCATCACGGCGTGTCATGCGCGATACAATACTGTCAGGAGCGGTGTCATAGGCCTTGATGGCTACATAGATATTGTCATCGTCATAAAGGATTTTAAATTCTGTTTTCTGCTTTACGGGAGAGCCCTCTGAAGGCTCAATTTGCCGGAAATCACCGCCCCATTCACCCTGGCTCCAGGCTTCATCCTCAAGTTCTCCGTCAATTGCAGGCGGGGTGCCTGTCCTTGTCGTTGTGTATGTCCTTTTTTCATATTCCTGACCGTTTAACCAGAGAGGGATAAGAAGCAGGAGGGGGAAAATGAATTTCTTCATGGGGCAGTTTGACGCGGGTAAGATAAAACAGCCCAAATTTATGCAAAAAAACTTATCTACCTAAGTCCGAACCTGTAAGTAAATTTAACCAGGAAAACATTATACGGTTGGTCTGCAGTGTACAGATTGTCAAGATTTTGATTTAAAGAGAACGAACCTGTTCCATCAGAATAGTCACGGGTCTGAGACCAGACAAGGTAAATTGTCGATGCGGGACGGAACTCCCAGCGGACAACCAGGTTTGACAGGAACTGATCAAAGTTGCCGTCAGGATTCTCGAAGCTGTAGTCATCGGTACCGTCACGGTTCTCATCGACATAATAGTTGTTTTCTGATTCGTCAAATCTTATCTCAGTTTCAGTAAATGTATGGAAACGGTCATTGAACTCATCTGCTTTGGAATCGGTGATTCTCTTGTATTCACTGTAATCCATCGCTGCCAGGAAAGGCTGTCCCCAGTACTGGATGGTTAGGTCAGGTGTGATATTATAATTAAGCCGCAGTGATAACCTTACTATCTGCTGGTCTATCCGGCCGAGGATATACCGGGCTTCACCGTTGTAAGTGGTTTCGGTCACGTACTGAAGCAGATCCATGTTTTTATTATACGAGGGAGAAAGTGTTACGGAGAAAGACTTGCCTGGTTTTGCTGTCAGGTTAATACCTGCGGACCATGATTTTGAAGATTCCTCCCCGCCTTTGCCGTAGTTGCTCCAGAGGGTACCGTAAATGACTTTCGAGGAATTGCTGGAGATATTCGTAAAAAGATACACACCTGAAGGCATCAGCATTGAGGGTCCGCCGCGAAGGGCTGTGTTTGAAACAGAGTTGCCTTCATAATTACCTCCGATGCTGAATGACCACAGATTTTTAAATTCAGTATAGACACTGAGATTACCCCCGGTTGAAAGACGGGTGCCTCCGAAATCCCAGTTAGTCCAGATATTTGTATTAGGTCTGATCATCCTGAAAATGCTGAAAGGCTTGTCAAATCTGTATGCGCTCCATAACACAGTCATAATCTGGTCTGCGCGCTGCAGATAGCCAATATCGTTTATATCAAAGCCCGGTGATTTCCATAGGCCGAACAACATAAAATTCCAGTGGCCGCCGATCTTGCCTGCCTGAATATTCCCGCCATGACCACTTAGCGATGTGCGTGTCGGATCGACTTCAACATAATCTGCATCGGGCCGCTGGAAATAATGCACTGATGAGGTTTGCAGGTTTTCAATTGCGGTGGTGCTGCCGCTGAGGCTACTGAATGCAGCAGAGCTGGACAGCGTCCAGTTCTTCTCCGTGCCAAAGAAATGTGTGAAGTCAATGCCCGCGGTGTTGGCATTTGTAACCAGTCCGTCAATGCCTGTTCCATCCAGGAAGCGATGAGTATTTGTATAAGCTCCTCCGATGACCGTTTGTCCGCTGCCAAAGTCTTTCATCACCCTTGAGACAAAGTAATTGGACAGGGGCTCAACTGTCTGCGTGCTTCTTTCACCGAGTGAATCTATCTCAGCAATTCCGGCGGCTGTCACTGCTTCAATGATCCCTATTGAAAGGCCGTCAGGTGTCTTGCCTGTTACCTTGGCTGCGCTTATTATAGGGACATTGCGGGGTGAGTTTGCATATTCATTTTCTTCTGTTTCTGCTGAAAGGTGCGGGCTCCGGCCTATCCTCCTTGAATAGAAAAGGTTGTCATAGCCGATGTCACCGTCACCGATCCCGACTTTAAAACTTGTTATGTTATTGCCTTCGATGAAAAACGGTCTCTTCTCCTCAAAGAATGTTTCAAAAGCTGTGAGGTTGACAACAGAAGGGTCAGCCTCAACCTGACCAAAGTCTGGATTGACAGTCAGGTCAAGGGTCATGTTGTTGGTAAGGCCGATCTTGGCATCAAGGCCTCCGTTGAATTTCCATTTCGTGCCTGTGGCAAAAGGATTGCCCGCCTCTTCTTCGAAGTTTTCAATGCTGCCAACGGCGAAGGGTGTTATGTCTGCCTGCTTCCTTGGTTTTATGCCTTTAAGGCCGGTCATCTCCCCGAAATTATGTATCATGCCTGAAGCATTGCGGTCGATATGCTGCCAAACCATCATCTCCTGATTTCGGAAAAGCTCACGGAATACCTCCAGTCCCCAGATGCAGTCATCGGAGATAGTAAAGCGCAGCTGGGTCAGCGGGATTTTCAGCTCTGCAGCCCATCCCCAGCTGTACATTTCCGTTTTTGTGAACCAGATCGGATCCCAGGTGTCGTCTTCGATCTGTCCGTCGTTTGACCATATGAAATCGTTCTTCACCCCGGCGGCATTGACAATGAAGCCGAAGCCGGTACGGAGATCATGATAACTGTCAAAGGCGACGGCGACAAAATCACCGTCGGCATTATCTCGGCGTGATATCCGTCTCGTTATGCTGTCAGGCGATGTGTCATATGCCTTGATGGCAATATAGATATTATCGGCATCGAAGAGGATCTTGAATTCTGTCTTTTGTGACGCCGGACCTCCGTTCACTGGTTCGAACTGAATGAAGTCACCGTCCCATGCACCTGCCTGCCAGGCTTCATCCTCAATTGATCCGTCAATTACAGGAGCTTCGGATGAAAAGGTCACATTATAGCTCTTTTTCCTTATTGTATCCTGTGCGCTGAGCAGGGTGCATAATATCACAGCCAGGGCAGTAAATGCAATTCTTTTCATGGTTGTAAAATAAAAGTGTCCAAAAGGCCAGTCCGGAATAAAGACCTGCGGGGAGCGTGTTTTGCTGCTTAATTGTCGTTATTTGGAATTAATCTAAATAGGCAATTGGCAGTAGGCAATAGAGGGCCGAGCGTTAAATCCCGACATTGTATGTCGGGATAGCGAAGGAGCCAGATTGAGGGGAGGGCAATAGACGTGGAAATCAGAAGAGTTCGTATGTATTGCCGGTGTGGTTAAGGAATTTAAAGAGCCCGTCACGCGGAATGATGAGGGAGGCAGTGTTCGTATTGGGATGGAATGAGAGCCTCTCATGGCTGAGAAGCGTTTTATCTATAAAAAGATGCACATGGTGTGTGTGGTCATTGATGAGGCCGAACGGAGAGACTGACCCCGGCGTGAGACCGAGATACTGCATCAGCCGGCGGTCGGATGCAAATGAAAGTTTGCCCTGACGGAGTTGTTTTTCAAGATCATGGATCTTCAGCTGTGAGTTGAAGTACAATATTACAAGGTAATGCCTGTCGCCTTTATGATTACGGAGGAATATGTTTTTACAGTGGCCTGATTCAATGCCGGACCAATATTTCATGGCCTCCTCAACCGTAGGCACGGGAGGGTGTTCAATGTACTCAAAGGAAATCTGAAGGTCATTGAGCAGAGCATACAGTTCTGCCGGCCCTCTCATTGACCGCTTTTCGTTTTGGGGCAATACTTGAAATCTATCTCGCTGAGCAGAGCCAGGTCTTCACCTGCTTCCCGGAGGTCTGTATCTTCAGCGTCATAATGCCATTCGATGACCACAGGGACACCTTCATTGTTGAGATCCTTGAGCTGAGTGAAAATGTCAAAAAGGAATTTGGCTGATGACGAATTAAAATACTCAAGGTCAAGCTTAAAAACGAGAGGTTTCCTGTCGGTGTACGGGTTGTTTTTTCTTACTCCGGCAGTGAATTCCTTCATCCACGCCAGCACAGGATAATAAATCTCGCGTACATCTTCAGGAGCGGAGTTTCCTGATATGACAAATCTGTTGTCCGCAGGAGACAGAAAAATCTCCGGCGAAATATCGGTTGCATGATGTACGAAACTGTTCATAATCCCCCTTTTCTGCAAATTTGCAAAAATTTTAATTAAAGACAACAATACGATAAAAACTCATCAGACAAGTGACATGTCATTGTTCTCAGGGATATACCCCGTGTCTTCCGAAAGAACGGGCTCTTTGGAGGCGTTTACCGCAAGGATGTCACAGCGCTCATTTTCAGTATCGTTATTGTGTCCCCTAAGCCAGAAAAGAGAGACATTATGTTGTCTGTAGAGTTCAAGGAAGCGGATCCAGAGATCCTGGTTCTTTTTTTTCCTGAAATGTTTCCGTTCCCAGTCAAATACCCAGCCTTTATTGACGGCATTGGCCACGTACTGTGAGTCGGTGAACAGTTTCACGCTTGTACCCTTTTTCCTGAGAGCCTCAAGGCCCTTTATTACAGCCAGGAGTTCCATCCTGTTGTTTGTGGTGAGACGGAAGCCTTCCGAAATCTCTTTCCTGTGGCTTCCTGACATAAGCACCACGCCGTAGCCTCCGCGACCCGGATTACCGCTGCAGGCGCCGTCGGTGTAGATGATTACCTCATTGACCATTTGTCAGTGCCAGGCCGGTATTATTGATAAACAACCTTATGGCTATTGCCAGCAAAATTATTCCGAAGAACTTTTTAAGGATGTGCAGGATGGTGGGACCAAGAAACTTTTCAATTGTTGTGGTCAGCTTAAGCACGAAAAAGACAACTCCGATGTTCAGCAGCAATGCAATAAGGATATTGATCGTCTGGTATTCCGCCCTTAATGAAAGTATGGTGGTAATTGAACCGGCGCCGGCAATAAGCGGGAATGCAATAGGTACGATGCCTCCGCCGCCGGGGGAATCCTGTTTGAAGAACTCCACTCCGAGAACCATCTCCATGCCAATCAGGAAGATGATGATTGAGCCGGCGATGGCAAACGCTCCGATGTCAACGCCGAATATCCCGAGGAGTCTCTCGCCGAATATCAGGAATGCAAGGAAAATGCCCAGGGAAGCCAGTGTCACCTTGACGGGCTGCACGTCTCCTGTCTTTGCCTTGAGATCGAGGATGATCGGTATCGATCCGATGATGTCAATAATGGCAAAGAGAACCATGAAGCAGGCTACTATCTCAATGAAATTGATGTTCATACGTCAAAATTTCTGCAAATATATGTAAAAAGAGGCAGTAGGCAGCATGGAGCAGGTAGTCTGCAGTCGGCAATCCACAGTCGGCAAAGACTGAGGACTGGAGACTGAAGACTGAGGACTGAAGGCTGAAGACTGAAGACTGGAGACTGAGGGCTGGAAAACGATGACCGGTAACAGCCCGCAGGGCAAAAAAAAGGGTCACCTGACCGGCAACCCTTTCCCTTATATTTGATCAGTTATTACTGGCGGATATCCATCTCATCAAGCAGGTAGCCTGCGCCGGCATAGATGTCCATGACCCACAGCACATACCTTATATCGACACAAATGGTCCTCTGAAGCTCGGGTTCAAATGCGATATCACCTGTCATTGCCTCCCAGTTGCCGTCGAAGGCAAGTCCGATGAGTTCACCGTTGCCGTTGATGACTGGACTGCCTGAGTTGCCTCCTGTGATATCATTGTCGGTGATGAAACATACCGGCATGTAACCGTCAGCTGAAGCATACCGTCCGTACTCTTTCTTATTGTAAAGGTCAATGAGCTGCTGAGGCAGGTCAAATTCATAATCACCCTTTTTATATTTCTGAATGACGCCGTCAAGGGTGGTGTACCAGTTGTAATGCACTGCATCGTACGGATAGTAATCCAGGACCTTGCCGTAGGTCATCCTCATGGTGAAGTTGGCATCCGGGTACTTCGTCTTTTCAGGTACATATTCCATCACGCCGGCAATATAGAGACGCTGTCCCCTGGAAAGGTCGGAAGAAAAGCCTGCGAGATCTTTCTGGAGTTTTGACCTTGTTGCAGACACCGATTTTGCCGCAATGAAGGCCGGATCTTTCTGTAACGTCTTCAGGCTGGGTTTATCGAGAAATGCTTTCAGCTTTTCAGGTGTGGTAAATATGGATGTGGCGAACATTTCATCCACATATGCATCGACATTGCCTTTGAATTTCTTGTCGATCTGGGCATAAAAATCAGGCCAGTATTTTGGATCGATATCTGCTTTGTAAAGTTTAAGAAGGGCCTTCGTTACCTTCCGGTCTGTAGGATAGCTGTAATTGCCGTAAAAGTTGTCTGCATTTTTCAGCGCCCTTTCCTTTATCTCGGTGACCTTTTTGCTGTCTTTGCCTGTCAGGGCCTCTTCAAGCGGCGTAAGCTGACCGGCAAAGCTTATCATCTCGCATGACCCCCTGAAAACCTCACTCAGGTATTGCTGAACATTATATTGTTCGGCCCGGCTTTTTACTGCATTTTCGATGAGTGTTAGGGCATTGCCGTACTTCTCCGTACGGGCAGGGTCGGCTTTGACCCACTTCAGAAAGTCGGCTTCAAATGCAGCTTTTTTCTCTGCAGTACGCAGGCGTTCCAGCCCTTCATTTTGTCCGATTGAAAATTTCCAGTAGTTTGATGAGCCTGCATATTTTGAGGCATACTGAATATTTATTTTCGGATCAGCAATCATATCCTTCATAAGGATATCCTGTCTTTCGCCACGGATTTTTATCCTGTTCGCGTTGGTGATCTTCATGGCCTCGTCGACTTCATAGGAGGTCATGTACCTTTCCGTGCCGCCTGGGTAACCCATGACCATGGCAAAATCATTCCTATGAAGGTCCTTGATTGATACAGGAAGGTAATATTTGGGTTTAAGAGGGACGTTTTCTTCCGAATACTGTGCCGGTTTGCCGTCGGGGCTCATATAGACCCTGAAGACGCTGAAGTCGCCTGTGTGACGCGGCCACATCCAGTTATCGGTGTCATGGCCGTACTTGCCTATCGAGTTGGGAGGTGTGCCGACAAGTCTGACGTCTGTATATACTTCGTAAACCAGCAGAAAATACTGGTTTCCTCCGTAGAAAGGCATAACCATTGCCTTGTATTGAGTGTCTTTGATTGCCTCTGCGGTTATAACCGAGCTCTCTGCCATGACTGCTTCGCTGCGTTCAGCCTCGGTCATTCCGGTGTTGGTTTTGTCGAGGACACGTGATGTCACATCTTCGATCCTTACCAGAAAAGTGACGCTGAGCCCGGGATTGGGCAGCTCCTCTTTAAGGTTCATGGCCCAGAAACCGTTTGTCAGGTAATCATGCTCGACGGAGCTGTGTTTCTGTATCGAACCGTAACCGCAGTGATGGTTTGTGAGAAGGAGCCCTTCAGGAGAAACGATCTCACCGGTGCAGCCTCCGCCGAAGATGACGATTGCATCTTTCATGCTGGCTTTATTAAGACTGTAGATATCTTCAGCTGTAAGTTTCAGGCCCATGTCGGTCATGGTTCCGATATTAAGCTTTTCAATGAGCGGCAGCAGCCACATACCTTCATCTGCCCTGGCCTGGAAGCCGGAGAAAGTAACAAGGATAACAAGGATGGATAAGAATTTTCTCATGAGTTATTTTTATGATTGTTTTTGCGAAGTGCCAAAGATATCATTTTCCGGTTTCCCGGAAATGATTTTAACATTTTATAAGAAACGAAGCTCGGTCTGCAGTTCGAGGAGATTAAAGGTGAGGCGGTGGTACGGGGTGATGCCGTGCTCCATGATTGCCCTGCGGTGTTCGGCTGTTGGATAGCCTTTGTTATGGCGCCAGCCGTACTGCGGGTAAGTGGCGTCAAGCTCTTCCATGAAGCGGTCGCGTTCCGTTTTTGCGAGTATTGAGGCGGCGGCTATGGAGAGGTAAGTGGCATCGCCGTGAATGATTGTGTGGTGGGGTATTTTGTTGTACAAGTAGAATCTGTTTCCGTCGATGAGCAGGAGGAGGGGTGTCACTTTAAGGGTGCCGATGGCTCGGTGCATGGCGGTGATTGATGCACGGAGTATGTTCATTGTGTCTATCTCCTTGTTGCTGCATGATGCTATGGACCAGCTTGTTGCGTGGGCGGTGATCTCTTCGCGCAGCCTGTTGCGCTGGCGCGGGGAGAGTTTTTTGGAGTCGTTTAGTTCCCTGTTGCGGTATTTTTTTGGCAGGATCACAGCCGCCGCGAACACCGGTCCTGCGAGGCAGCCGCGTCCGGCCTCGTCGCAGCCGGCTTCTTTTATTCCGTCGAGGAAGTAAGGTTTCAGCATCGCGGCTTATTGTTCATTGCCTTCATGATGCAGTTCCACATCTGGTCTGCGGCGTTTTCCCAGGTATATCGTTGAGAGTTGCGGAAGCCGTCTTCGGAGAGGCGGCGGCGCAGCGCCCCGTCGGAGACGAGGCGTGCCATAGCCTCCGCTATGGCACCTGCGCCGGCAGGGCCGGCGCAGAGCGCTGCGCCGCCGCTGACCTCGGGCAACGACGAGGTGTCCGACAGTATGCAAGGCGTACCGCATCGCTGCGCCTCAACCACGGGGATGCCAAATCCCTCAAACCACGATACAAAAACAAGCGCCACAGCACCGCCGTAGAGACGCCTCAGTACATCACGCCCGGCAGATCCGGTGAAGAGTATGTCTGAACCGTATGGCGAAGCCTCCAGCGCCCTGTCGATATCCCTCGTGAGATAAAGCCTCTTACCGGCAAGAAGCAGGACATGATCACTGTTGCTGCTCTTCCTGAAAAGATCATACGCCCTTATCACTGTCTCAACATTCTTGCGCGGAGAGAAATTACTTACAAAAAGAAAGTAAGGCCTTCCGCCTGTGAACTCCCTGCGTGTTTCCTCTGCCTCGCCGGGCAGCGGCGGCGAGAAGATGTCCGATACTCCGTTCGGAACAACATCAATCTTACTGCTGTCAATACCGTATGTAACTGAAATGTCTTTTGCCGAGAACTCCGAAACCGTTGCTATCCTTGCAGCCTTCCTTGCAAACAGCGGGAAGAAGTGCCTGAAATACCGGCGTTCACGCCCCGGGATGTCTCCCGGACGGTGCTCATGATTAAGGTCGTGTATCACGGGAATGCACGGAACATCAGTGCGAAGCGGCATTATCCCGTCAGGTGCCACGAACACATCAGCCCTGACTTTCTTCAGTACTCCCGGAAGAAAATACTCGTGCCAGATCTACCAGAGAAGGGGGTGAACGGTACGGATCGGGATGGTGATATATTCCACGTTACTGCCGGTGACAGGGAGATCATCATATTTTCTGTCGCCGATGAGCACAAAACGATGCTCCGGATGCGCACTGACCAGCCTCCCGGTGACCTCCCGGGTGAACCAACCAATACCGTCGTGCGGAACAGGTTTCAGGGTTCGCGCATTAATTGCAATAATCATTGTCTGCTGCCGTTCTGAATTGCAAATGTGGCGATTAATTTATAAATTGTCATTCATTTGATCAAAGTCATCCGAAGATCACCTTGAGGAGAAAATTCCTTGTAAATATTGTTTTTCTGATTGCCGTGAGCATAATCGTCAAGGCCTTCTGGGTTCTTGGCATTGACCGCACGGTACAGAACGTAGCCGGCGAAGAAGCCTACGGTTTCTATTTTTCGCTCTTCAGCTTCTCGGTTCTTTTCACGCTTCTGCTTGACATGGGACTGTCGGGCTTCAACAACAGGGCTGTCTCAGCCGACCCCACACGGGTAAAGCTTTATTTCGGCAATGTACTTCTCCTGCGCCTGCTCCTTACCACGGCCTATTTCCTTGTCACGGTCACTGTGGCATGGGCCATGGGCTACACGCGTCATCAGTTCGCCCTGCTGCTTGTCCTGATGCTTAACCAGGTGATGTCATCGATGATACTCTGGCTCCGTTCGAACATCAGCGGGATGCAATACCTTTTTCTTGACAGCCTCCTGTCCGTGGCCGACAGGCTGGTGATGATAATCATCTGCTCGGTGCTTCTGTGGGGAGGAATGACATCAGGGCCATTCAGGATAGAATGGTTTGTCTGGGCCCAGACGGCGGCATATCTTACCGTGATGGTTGTATCTTTCATCATGGTCATACGCCGCGGCGGCGTCTCGAAGGTCAGGCTAGACGTCACGGTGCTAAAAAGTATCATCATAACAGGATTGCCTTTTGCACTGGTGGCATTTTCCATGACACTTTACTGGCGAATCAACTCGGTGCTTATCGAGCGGCTGCTTCCCGGCGGCGCCCTGCAGGCAGGCATATATGCCCAGGCTTTCAGGCTTTTTGATGCCATCGCAATGTTCCCTGTTATGTTCGGAGGTCTGCTGCTGCCAATAATGTCAAAGGAACTTGCCGCCGGAAACAATATCGTTCCGCTTGCTTCCATGGCTGGCAGGATGCTTCTTGCACCCCTGGGTATAGGAGCGGTGACACTCGCTACCTTCCCCGGCGAGATACTTGACCTGCTGTACCATGCTCCTTCCCCGGCAGCGGTAAGCGCATTCACGGTGCTGATGCTGACACTTGTGCCTGTCGGTGCAGTTTATATCTTCAGCACAATGCTCACGGCAGCAGGCAGGCTTAAGGTTCTCGGACTGATAGCCCTGTCCGGGATGGCGGTGAACATCCTGATGAACCTTTTTCTCATCCCTGCCTTTTCTGCCGCAGGAGCTGCATATACGGCTTTTTGCACACAGATGCTGGTGGCAGTGGCATGTGTCATTGCAGTCGAAAAGAACGCGCAAAGGATGGTCATGCCCGGGAGAGTATTCCTTTACCTGCTTGTGCTGGTGCTGACATTCGCTGCCGGCCGGCTGATGAAGATGCTTGGAGTGCCGTGGGTTGCGGCAGCTGCAACGGAGCTCCTGGCAGGCCTTGTTCTGACACTGGTTTTCAGGATGGCTGAGCCTCTCAAAAACCTGAAACTCATCCTTCAGAGACGCGATTCTATTTAAAAAGTGTTATTTTTGACGGTGATTGTTCAAGTGTCCTGTATGAGACAATTATTGACATGCACTGTCCTGAGCCTGCTGACAGGCACACTGGCCTTTTCACAGAGGTCGTATGAGCTGTCGCACCAGGTGCTTGTGACGGCCGCAAGTGTGGAACCGGTAAAAGACGGAATATCATACCAGCAGACTGTAGGTGAGACGGCGGTGACGGCAACGCTTCCCGATATCTATATTCTGACACAGGGTTTCCAGCAGCCGCGCTTTATACCAAAAACGGATTTACCGATAAGGGAAGGGAACGGGGTGGATTTCTTTCCTAATCCTGTGACTGAGATAGTAAATCACATTTTTAACATCAGGATGTTCGGAGTGCTGGGCAGACATTATTATATCATTATCACCAACCTCCCCGGCGCTGTCATGTACACTGCCGATGTGGAGTATTCACCTGATCATGATGTAGTTCTTGAAATTGATCTTCAGCATTATGCTGACGGGATCTATGTGACAAGGGTATGGAGTGCCGACGGTGTAATTGACCGGTCTTTTAAAATTGAGAAACTGTAAAGAAAAGGATATGCAAAGGGTTATTTCACTTGTGTTGATGGTTACAGGACTAATTCTGGCAGGAGGAGAGGCGGCTTCCGGTCAGGGGACTGTACCCGGGGGTATAAATTACCAGGCTGTTGCACGCGATAACTACGGGAAGGAAATAGTCAATACGGATATTGAGGTTCAGTTTACGATAAGAAGCGGATCGCCTACAGGGACTGTCGTATATCAGGAAGTATTTACGGATGTTACCACCTCGAGATATGGTGTCTTTTCACTTGTTATCGGCAAGGGCGATCCTGTCAGCGGTGATATTTGCTGATATCGACTGGTCCGCGTTTAATCATTACCTGCAGGTCTCTGTCAAGTTCGAGAATAATTTCATGGATATGGGAACGATGCAGTTCATGGCTGTACCCTATGCACTCTATGCCGGCAAGTCGCTTGAGCCTGGTCCGGCTGGCCCAGCAGGACCGAAGGGTGACAAGGGCGATCCGGGTGACCCGGCACTGGATACGGATAATCAGAATCTTTCCTATGAGATCGAGACAAAAACTCTCTCTATTCAGGATGGCAATCATGTCCGTCTTGATTTGATAGTTGCATTCAGGGCAAGAAAATCTCATTTCTGAAATTGCACCGCAGATTAACATGATGTCACAATGACTTATGACACTCCGGATCTCAGTGTTGGAGGAGGATTTAATCCAAGTACAGGCGATTTTTACTGTACCTGCAGACGGAATTTATACTTTCAATGTTACATATTATGCTGATGGCGCAGGTGGTTCAAGAGAGGTTTCAATTCATGTCAATTCAGCCACTTATGAAAAAATCGCAGATGAAATTAGCACCTGGTAACTACCATAACAGTAAGGTCTGTTACGCATAAACTTAGCAAAGGAATACAGTCAGTGTTGTGATTTACACGGGTACAGCCACCCAGACCGGCACAGGCTCATTTGCCGGGTACAAGGTCAATTAGACCGCACAATTATTCGACCCTCTCCGAGGGTCATATTTTCTTTTTAATTCCTTGTTCTACAATAATATGATCCTCTACGAGGATCTCCAGAAAATCAGGACAATGGCAATAATCCTGATGATCGTAGATCATCAAATTATTGTAGAAAATCGTGGCAACAAAAAGAATCCTGATGATCGTAGATCATCGAATAACAGAGAACATAAGATAAAAATTATTCGACCCTCTCCGAGGGTCATATTTTCTTTTTAATTCCTTGTTCTACAATAATATGATCCTCTACGAGGATCTCCGGAAATCAGGCAATGAAAAATCCTGATGATCGTAGATCATCGAATTATTGTAGAAAATCGGGGCAACAAAAATCCTGATGATCGTAGATCATCGAATAACAGAGAACATAAGATAAAAATTATTCGACCCTCTCCGAGGGTCATATTTTCTTTTTAATTCCCTGTTCTACAATAATATGATCCTCTACGAGGATCTCCGGAAAATCAGGACAATGGCAAAATCCTGATGATCGTAGATCATCGAATTATTGTAGAAAATCGTGGCAACAAAAAGAATCCTGATGATCGTAGATCATCGAATTATTGCGACCATAATACAAGGAACAACCCACCTATTGCGCGTCGCCCCATTATACCGGTCAGGATCTATTCAAAATAAGTGTAAACCCTTTCAGAGAAAGTAGCCGTACTGTCACGGGAACTTGTCCATATACCTGTCACCCAGTTGCCATGATCATCGTACTCGTAAGTGATAAAATATGTTTCAGCTATGTTCTTGCCGGGGTCAAGGGAATTTAGTTCTGACAGGAATCCTTTATCATTGTATTTCATCTGCATTCCTCCCCTGTAAGATCCATCAGGGCCATACTCCTCAGCAGATACGGTAAGCCCCATATCATTTTTGATCTCAAACCCTTGCATTGTTACTTCACCCCTGGGATTCAGATATCTTATAATTGTGGTATCCTTCTGGTCCCTGCCTAAGAATTCTATTTTCTGAAGGAGGGTGTCCGTCATAGCGTTGAATACCTCATACAGTATCGCCCTCCCTTTATCATTGTACCTGACATTAACATATCTCTTCAACGTGTCATTTGACCTGTATTCTTCCCTTCCGGTTCCATTACCGGCTTTTGTCATATTCCACCTTCCTATAGTCTTGCCATTTTCATCCGTTGTCACACAAGACAACATAAAACCATCAGCATCATATTCTGCCGTAAAGTCATATGTCGCTGCGAGACTGTCAAGTTCCTTTCTGGTCATCTTTGCTCCCTTAGTGAATTTATCTCCCTTTGGTATTGCCCAATATGCCTTTTCTGTCACCGACGCAACTTTGCCTTTAAGTTTATCCTGGAGGATGTTGTAAGGTGAACTATCACCCAGCCATGTATAGTAAACAGTTTTATTATCCTTGCAGCCTGCGATTGCGAACAGGAATACAACAAAAAGAATGATCAGTTTTTTCATGGGTCCGTTTTTTTTAAAAATGTGTAAGTTATTTTGTTGCCAGATTTATAATTTAATCCCACAGGTTGGCGATAAACAGCAATTTACGACGGTATTTGACACAAGTCAAGTAATTACCTGAAAATCTTTGTGATCCGTGATGTGTATTGCGATCAAGAATTTACCTAAGAATGACAGGCACAAAAAACGCAAAGCGGAAGATCATCGAATAACAGCGGCCATTAGATAAGAATTATTCGACCCTCTCCGAGGGTCATATTCTTCTAATACCCTGTCCTACAATAATCCGATCCTCTACGAGGATCAATGATATAGACAATAGATATTCCATTAAGGAATACATTGATCAACTCAATACCATCTGCCAATATCCATGCTCCATGCCCCGTGCCGCATGCTCCTTGCCCGTGCAGCATGCTCCATAGCCCGTGCCGCATGCTACATCCCACTACTGCCTATTGCCTACTGCCCATTGCCTCCTTTTTCATATCTTTGCCGCAAACAAACTGCCATGATAAACAACGACCAGATAAAAGACATCACTGGACGCCGGGATGCGTTAAGGAGGTACCTTTGACATCGACGGCAAATTTCTTGAGATAAAGGAGAAAGAGGAAATCACCAAAGACCCCGCCTTCTGGAACGATCCTAAAAAGGCCGAGACGCTGCTGAAGGAGATCTCCTCCGTGAAGAGCTGGACAAACGCTTTTGAAAAGGTAAATATAGCTGTCGAGGACCTGCTCGTACTGCTCGATTTCTTTAAGGAGGGCGAGGTCACCGAGGAGGAGATAAACATCCAGTATGACAAGGCGCTGACCGAGGTGGAGAAACTTGAACTCCGCAATATGCTCAGACGCGAGGAGGACCGCCTTGGAGCCGTCCTGAAGATCAACGCCGGTGCAGGCGGAACCGAGAGTAACGACTGGGCTCAGATGCTCATGCGGATGTACCTCATGTGGGGAGAACGAAACGGTTACAAGATCACCGAAGCCTACTACCAGGCCGGCGATGAGGCAGGCATAAAAACAGTGACCCTCGAGTTTGAAGGTGAGAACGCTTACGGATACCTTAAAAGCGAGAACGGAGTGCACCGCCTGGTGCGCATATCACCGTTCAATGCACAGGGTAAGCGGCAGACAACATTTGCGTCAGTATTCGTGGCCCCACTCGTTGACGATGACATCAATATAGAGATCAATCCCAACGACATCACCTGGGAGACGTTCCGCTCCTCCGGCGCCGGCGGACAGAATGTAAATAAGGTGGAGACGGCAGTGCGACTGCGCCATGCCCCGACAGGAATAGTAATCGAGAACCAGGAGTCACGCTCGCAGGGGCAAAACAAGGAAAATGCCCTGCGCCTCCTCAGATCAAGCCTGTACGAGATGGAGCTGAGAAAGAGACAGGAGGAACAGGCTAAGATAGAAGGATCAAAGAAAAGGATCGAATGGGGATCACAGATACGTTCATATACACTCCATCCCTATAAGCTTGTCAAAGACCTGCGCACAGGCTATGAAGCCGGAAACGCACAGGCGGTCCTTGACGGTTATATTGATGAGTTTATCAAGTCCTACCTCATGGAGTTCGGCGGCAGCCAGTGACGCCATGTGACAAAAGACAAGCTCATGAAGCCGGGCGGCAGCCAGTGAGGCCATATGACAAAAGACATGGTTTAAGAGCCTGATGATCCGTTAATTTGCATCACCACCAGTAGTTCACTTAATGACACAGAGAGAGAAACTGTTTGAAAAATTTCCGCCCGTCTCCACAGAAAAGTGGATGGAGAAGATCACTGCGGATCTGAAGGGTGCCGATTTCAGTAAGAAACTGGTATGGAAAACCCGCGACGGCCTTGCGGTGATGCCCTTTTACCGGCAGGAAGATTTTGCCAAACTGCATCATAAGACATCCCTTCCGGGCGATTATCCCTATGTAAGAGGAACCCGCATCGCTGATAACACCTGGCTTGTCAGGCAGGATATCACCGTCAGGGATTACGGTGAAGCCAACCTGAAGGCACTCGAGATCCTGATGAAGGGTGTCACCTCACTGGGCTTCATCATTGACAATCCTGACACCATAAATGCAGCAAATATAACGATGCTCCTCAATGGCATACATTGCGAGAGTGTCGAGCTTAACTTTACCTCGGCAGGCAAGGCAATGGAGCTGCTGGCAAGCCTTCAGTCGGCTATGTGGACCTCGGGAACTGACCTGAAACGGGTGCGTGCAAGCATCGCCGCTGATCCGCTTGGAAGGCTGATGGCCAACGGCAAACTGTGTGTCCCGGTCGAAGAAGGCCTTGAGTATCTTGCCGGACTGGCAAGAGAGTCTGTCAGCATGCCCGGATTGCGCCCCGTCAATCCGTCGGGTACGGTCTTCAGCAACGCCGGCGCAGGACCTGTCGCCGAACTGGCACTTTACCCTTTCGCTCGGAAACGAATACCTGGCTTATCTCACTGCACAGGGCATAAAGCCTGACGTTGCGGCCTCCATGATAAAGTTCACCTTTGGCATCGGACCGGACTTTTTCCCGGAGATAGCCAAACTGCGTGCTGCAAGGATGCTGTGGGCAATAATAGTAAAAGGATACGGACCACGGTCGGAAGAGAGTGCGGTGATGAACATCCATTCCGTCACGGGGAGGTGGAACAAGACACTGTATGACCCTTATGTCAACATGCTGCGCACACAGACCGAAGCTATGTCAGCTGCACTTGGCGGCGCAGACTCAATCACCGTCGAGCCCTTTGACACCATCTTCAGGGATCATGATAACTTCTCTGAGAGGATAGCACGGAACCAGCAGCTGCTGCTGATGGAAGAGTCGCACCTTGACAAGGTTGCAGATCCCGGTGCAGGCTCATACTATATCGAAGAGCTGACGGCAATGATCGCCAGGGAAGCCTGGTCGCTCTTCCTGGAGACCGAAAACGAAGGCGGCTTCCTGGCAGCAATGCAGAAAGGGAGCATCCAGAATAAAATTATCAGCGCCGCGTCAGCCCGCAAAAATGATGTCGGCAGGCGCCGCGAGACGCTTCTCGGTACAAACCAGTATCCAAACTTCAGGGAGCAGAATGCCCCTGAGGCTGATACCGGGAGGCTCTTCAGCGACGTCACCCCGTCAGCAGATGATCAGGTTACACGCCTCATCCCCTTCAGGGGGGCGGAAGGGTTTGAAAAACTCAGGCTGGCCACGGAACATGCAACAAGGAGGCCTCTTGCCTTCATGCTTACTGTCGGTAACCCCGCAATGCGCAGGGCAAGGGCACAGTTCTCATCAAACTTCTTTGCCTGTGCAGGATACCAGGTGAAAGACAATAACGGATTTGATACCGCCGCCGAAGGGGTAAAAGCTGCCCTGGACGCAAAAGCTGATATCATTGTCATATGCAGTTCAGATGATGAATATGCCACAGTGGCGCCTGAAATATTTACCCTCACGGGGCAACAGGCTGTCGTCGTGGTTGCCGGAACACCGCCATGCATGGATGAGCTTAAGGCGGCAGGACTGGAACACTTCATCAGCGTAAGGTCTGATGTGCTTGAGACCCTTCAGATGTTTAACAGGATACTGGGAATAAAGTGATCTGAGATGAGCAGGAGACCAAAATATTCGCAGCATGACCTTGACAGGGTGACACCGCCCTCGAAGAACATTCAGAAGTGGGAGAAGGAGAACGGTATTTTTCCTGAATGGGAGACACCTGAACGTATCCGCGTAAAGAGCGTATATACCCAGGAAGACCTCCACGACATGGAGCACCTCGGTTATGCAGCCGGACTGCCCCCGTACCTCCGTGGACCATATTCAGCGATGTATGCAATGATGCCGTGGACTGTCAGGCAGTACGCCGGATTCTCAACGGCCGAAGAGTCCAACGCGTTCTACCGAAGGAACATAGCTGCAGGCCAGAAAGGCCTGTCGGTGGCTTTTGACCTTGCAACACACCGCGGTTATGACTCTGATCATGAGCGCGTTGTCGGAGATGTCGGGAAAGCCGGAGTGGCAGTGGACTCTGTTCTCGATATGAAGGTTCTCTTTGACCAGATACCCCTGAACCAGATGTCTGTCTCGATGACAATGAATGGCGCCGTACTGCCTGTGATGGCATTTTATATCGTCGCAGGACTGGAGCAGGGGGCAAAGCTTGAAGAGCTGCAGGGCACCATTCAGAATGACATCCTGAAGGAGTTTATGGTGCGCAATACATATATTTATCCGCCTGCCTTCTCGATGCGTATCATCGCAGACATCTTCAAATTCACCTCGGCGAAGATGCCTAAATTCAACTCCATCTCTATTTCGGGATATCACATGCAGGAGGCCGGTGCCACGGCTGACATTGAGCTGGCGTACACCCTTGCCGACGGGCTCGAGTACCTGCGCACCGGTGTGAATGCCGGGCTGAACATTGACGATTTTGCCCCGCGCCTCTCTTTCTTCTGGGCCTGCGGAATGAATTTCTTCATGGAGATTGCCAAGATGAGGGCTGCGCGCATGCTCTGGGCCAAGATTGTCAGTGAGTTCAACCCGAAGAACCCCAAGTCGCTGGCTCTCCGGACGCACACACAGACATCAGGATGGAGCCTCACTGAGCAGGACCCCTTCAATAACGTCGGCCGCACCTGCATCGAGGCTATGGCAGCAGCACTGGGTCATACACAGAGCCTGCACACAAACGCCCTTGATGAGGCAATAGCCTTACCGACTGATTTTTCGGCACGCATAGCACGCAACACGCAGATATACCTTCAGGAAGAGACAAATATATGCAGGGCTGTCGACCCGTGGGCAGGGTCTTATTATGTGGAGACACTCACTGATGAGATTGCGCACAAGGCATGGGAGCTTATAAAGGAAGTCGAGAGCCTGGGAGGCATGGCCAAAGCCATTGAGTCAGGCATACCCAAGATGAGGATCGAGGAGGCTGCTGCCAGGCTGCAGGCTAAAATTGACTCGGGAGCACAGACAATTGTCGGCATAAACAGGTACCGTCTTGAGAAAGAGGATCCCCTGGAGATACTCGAGGTGGATAACACCGCTGTACGTGACGCTCAGCTGAAAAGACTTGCACAGGTGAAGGCATCGCGTAATGAGGAGGAGTGCCGGGAAGCGCTGGATGCCATAACAAGGGCTGCCGGAACAGGCGAGGGCAACCTCCTTGAGCTGGCTGTCGATGCGGCATCAAAGAGAGCCACACTCGGAGAAATATCGTATGCATGTGAAAAAATAGCAGGGAGATACAAAGCTGTGATAAGAACAATATCAGGGGTCTATGCGTCAGAATACAAGTCTGACTCTGACTTCGCGGAAGCAAAAGCCATGTGTGCTGAGTTTGCCTCGAAGGCAGGCAGGCAGCCGCGTATAATGATCGCAAAGATGGGACAGGACGGTCATGACCGTGGCGCGAAGGTGATATCGACAGGATATGCCGATATAGGATTTGATGTTGACATCGGTCCGCTGTTCCAGACACCGGCGGAAGCTGCACGGCAAGCTGTCGAGAATGATGTGCACCTGCTGGGGGTCTCGAGCCTGGCGGCAGGACATAAGACGCTGATCCCGCAGGTGATAAACGAACTGAAGAAACTGGGGCGCGAAGACATCCTGATCATTGCGGGAGGAGTCATTCCCGCACAGGATTATCAGTACCTTTACGATGCCGGTGTGGCTGCCATCTTCGGCCCGGGCACATCGGTGGCTAAGACAGCAAAACAGATCCTTTCAATATTACTTCAGACAGTATGAAAAATAATCTCATTCTGATGTTGCTGGTAGCCCTGACTGCCTCCGGATGCAGATCCTCAAAGACCGCCGTTACAGGGGATGCACCCTCCGCAACTCCTCCGGCAGCATCGGAAGTGATGCAGGAGCATGTCTGGGACTTCCGTGATGCAACCACCTGGATACTTGGGGATTTCAGTCTTTCAAGGCTCCTTGACCCGCCTCATTCAACCTGGTACCTCGAGGGATATGCAAATTATGTTCCTGACCAGGCAATAATGGAAGAGCTGAAACAGACGGATATCACTGACTATTCGATCACAATTGTCCTTGGAACATGGTGCCCCGACAGCAGGAGGGAAGTGCCGAGGTTCATGAAAATAGCTGATCTGTGGGGTTTTCCCCACGACAGAATCCGGTTCCTGGGCACCGATATTGATAAAAATGCGCCTCTGGCTGATTTCCCGTCTCTGGGAATAGAAAGAGTGCCTACCTTTATATTTTATAAAAATAATTCAGAAGCCGGACGCATCATTGAGGTTCCAGTAACGTCTTTAGAACAGGATACCAGAGATATCCTCAAAAGGAAATAAGAAAACTTAATACTTGAACCAATGGAAGAAGAAAAGAAAAATCAGCAATCCGGAGTTGGCGTGGCAGCTCTCGTGACAGGCATAATAGCATTCCTGATGGCAGTCGTACCGTGTATCGGCATTGTGGCAATCATACCGGCCGTTATTGCCATTGTCCTTGCAATAGTTGGCCTCTCGAGGCCTAACACCACTCAGGGCATCCTTGTGGGAGGACTTGTAATAGGCATAATTGCCCTTATGATCTCTGTATCGCAGAGTTTTATAATCGGAAAGATTGCGGATAAAACAAAGTCCGGGGACTGGGCTTCGGAAATCGAAAAAGTGGTGAGGGACGTTACCGACGACATTGAATCTGAGTTTGGTGACAAGGAAGTAATCATCCATGTAAATGACGGGGATGATTCTGTTGAGATCAAAGCCACGGTCAAGAAAAACGACCTTGAAAACAAGCTTGATGAGCTTGAAGGCGAAGAGGATACCGTCAAAACCGTCCCTGCCGGGGAAAGCGGTATATAAAAGTGAACCGCACAGCTGATCAGCGGGCGTATATTGCTGTAAATATTATTCTTGCCGGAGTAATCCTTTTAATTATGGGTTACTCCGCTTTTTATTCCCCTGATGAGAACAAGTATCCTGTCGTTTGCATTCATGAGAAGCTGACCGGGGAACAGTGTCCTTCATGCGGGCTTTCGCATGCTTTTTCGCTGATCATACGGGGCAGGGCAGACGAAGCTCTTCTGCTGAACAGCTCCTCCCTGAGGGTCTTTCTTTTCTTCGCCCTGCAGCTCTTTATGCGCCTCGGCATTGGCGTAAGGAACCTTATAACCGGCCGCTGGCTGAAACAGACAGCATGGGCTGATGCACTGATCTCGTCAGCAATGGCGCTCTATGCGTTTTACCCTTTTCTCAGAGCGCTGTGGACAGGCTTGTTCCGGTGATCAGTCGCTGAACACCGAGTTTATCATATCATAAACAAGATGACTTTCAAAGCCCTTCCCCAGGGCATGCCTCAGGATCCTGCCCTTGAGGTCATACATGTTCTTCGCCTTTATCCTTTTCTTCTGATCTTCGATGATCTTTCTCAGGAGGGCAAGGTATTCATCCTGGTCAATTGCCTCCAGTCCTGATGAAATAGCCTCCGCCGGTATATTCTTGCTTTTAAGGGCCTGGGTAATCTTCACCCTTCCCCACTGGCTGTATGTGAAGTGATCGCGCGCGAAAGCCCTGCAGTAACGGAACTCATCAATGAATTTCTCCCCGATGAGTTTATTAATGACGGCCGATCTGGTTTGTTCGTCCCTGGCTCCCCACCTGTCAAGTAACGACATAATATCGCTTACGCAGTACTCCCTGCCGGAACATACTTTCTGAGCCCTGTGGAGGAGCTCCTCCTGTTCATCTTTCTCACCCATTTTTATCAGCTTTGACAAATCGTTTTTTTCCTCTGATATCCTCAATGACCCTGACATTCCTGTAGATATCCTGACGCAGCAGCCGGGCCGTTTTTTCAGCAAAGGATTCATTTACTTCCAGCCACAGAGAGCCGCGGGGCGCCAGTGAAGCATCGGCAACAGCGATAATATGCCGGTAATACAGCAGCGGATCTCTGTCAGGGACAAAGAGGGCCTCATGCGGTTCATGGTCGAGGACGTTTGCATGCATTGCCTTTTTCTCGCTTTCTGTCACATAGGGCGGATTGCTCACGATTATATTGCTGACCGGGAGTGTTGCGGGTTCCAGCGTCAGGATATCGGCTTTCGACAGCTTCACCGCAGCGCCGACAGCAGAGATATTACGGGCTGCCACCTGCAGCGCCCTGTCTGAATTATCCGAAGCAAGGACTGTTGCCTCCGGGAACGCGAGGGAGAGTGCTATTGCAATGCATCCCGATCCCGTACAGATGTCGGAAGCTGTTCCCGTGAAACCCTTGTTTTCACTGATTATAAGCGAAACCATCTCTTCTGTCTCCGGACGCGGAATGAGCACCCCGGGTTCCACGCCGATACGGTGACCGCAGAATATGGTATAACCGAAGATATACTGCAGAGGCTCTCCCGCCGAAGCCCTGCGTGCAGCTGCCATAATACGGTCAGCGGCATCTGTGTCGGCAGTCCTCTCTCCGAAAGCCAGCTGGCGGGCATTGTCAGTGCCGGTATATTCCCTTATTATTGCTGACGCCATGGCATCAGCTTCCTTTTCCGGCCACGTCCGTCTCAGCATCCCGGAGACATTATGACGTATTTCGCTTATTGTTTGTAAATTTCCGGCCATGATTTAAAGATAGAAAATTGCATTTATGGCACTGTCCGATGATATGATCTTTATGCACCGCTGTCTTGAACTGGCGGGGAAGGCAGAGGGTAACACCTCTCCCAATCCTCTGGTAGGTGCAGTCATTGTACATAACGGCAGGATCATCGGGGAAGGATATCATCTGGAGGCAGGCACACCGCATGCCGAAGTGCATGCCATTGATGCCGTGAAGGACAGAAGCCTTCTTCCGCATTCTGTACTTTACGTCAGCCTTGAGCCCTGCTCTCACCATGGGCGAACACCTCCGTGCGCTGACCTGATAATCAGAAGCGGCATAAAAAAGGTTGTTATCGGTACAGTCGACACAAGCCTGAAGGTTTCGGGCAGGGGCATTGAGCGGATGCGCCAGGCAGGTATTGAAGTCATATCCGGTGTTGCTGAGGATGAGTGTCGTGAGATCAACCGCCGTTTCTTCACCCGGCATGAAAAGCAGCGCCCCTATGTTATCCTGAAATGGGCTCGCAGTGCCGACGGTTTCATTGACACTGTCAGGGCGCCGGGCGAAGCTGTCGGGCCAAACTGGATTACCGGCATGGCCGAACGGATACTCGTTCACAAATGGCGGGCTGCCGAGGATGCAATCCTGGCCGGCGGCGCCACAATCCGCACAGACGATCCGGCGCTTGACGTCCGCTACTGGAAGGGGAAAAATCCTGTCAGGATAATCGTCAGCCGCAGCGGAAATATCGATCCTCATGCAAAAGTGCTGAACGGCACCGCAAAAGTGAAACTTTTTACCTGTAAAAGCAGTATAACTCTTCCCGGAGCGGAAGTTATTCAAATTGATGATGTTCAAAATTTTGCCGGGAGTGTCCTGAAGATTCTTCATGAGATGGAAATGCAGTCTGTTTTTGTTGAAGGAGGCGCTTTCATCATCAACAGATTCGTTGCATCGGGTCTCTGGGATGAGGCACGCCGTTTCACGGGAAGGATGAACTTCGGCAACGGAGTGGCTGATCCATTTCCGTCTTTCAGGACGGATGAGACTTTCAGCTTCGCGAAGAGCACCCTGGAGATTGCCAGGAACAAAACTAAATGACCGTCAGGTGCTGTTAATAAATGCTTTTATTTTGTTAATAAATAATAATTCGTAATTTTGAGTCCCAATTCGTAAAATGAAGTGAAAGTCATGAGACGCGGATTCCCTGTTTTTTTATTGATTCTTCTTTTTGCAGGCATGGGTGTCTACGGACAGTCATCGCGCAAATACATTAAAGCAGGAGAGGAATTCATCAGGAACAATATGTTCGATGATGCAATTGACCAGTTCTCCCATGCTATTGAAGAGTCACCCGCTTCTGCAGACGGTTACGTCAAGAGAGCAAGGGTGTACGAGCTGACCGGCAACTACGGACTTGCCTATGATGACTACAAGAGGGCGCTGAATTTCATGCCCGACGATACCGGCATCCTTTACAATCTGGGCCATACATGCAATATGATAGCCTCAGGGGAGAAAACAACTGCCGAAGAGAAAAAGAAGTATTACAATGAAGCCATATCTGTACTTCAGAAAGCAATAAAGGCTGAATTCCGTAACGGCAGGCTCTACTCCGAGAAGGTGGTCTCACTGATAGGGATGGAGCTGTGGGACCGTGCCCTGGCCACGTCCGACACTGCCCTGCAGATGAGGGATGATGCCATAAACTACTACTACCAGGGCATCATCTATCAAAAGAAAAATGATGACCAGACAGCCCGGAGACAGCTTGAAAAGGCTGTCACAAAAGACAAGACCCTCTCGATAGCCCGCCTTGAGCTGGCCAGGGTGCTTATCCGCCAGGGTGATATAAACAGCGCCCTCGGACAGTGCAATATGGTGATGCAGCAGGAGGAGAAAAATGTGGATGCATACCTCACCCGCGCCATGGCTTTTGAAGCCAGGCTCGACTACCCGTCGGCCATCAATGATATTTCAACTGCGATACTGCTTGAGCCGGCAAATAAATCGCACTACATCTGCAGGGGTACCTATTACCAGAAATTCAATCAGCACGTCGCCGCCGTCAACGATTTCACCAAAGCACTGACTCTCGACCAGTACCAGCCTGAAGTCTATCTGCTGCGTGCACATTCCTATGAGGAGATAAACGACTTCGAGAAGGCTGGGTCGGATTATACGAAGGTCATCGCCATGAATGAGGCTAACGCTCCGGAAAAGAAGATGCTGGCTGAGGCTAATGACAGGCTCTTTGCAATCAACCGCGAAACTGTCAGTCCTGAGATCTCGATAGAGGCCCCGGCAATCGTCGGCGGACGCGAGATAGAGGTTGGCCTGGACAGCAAGAGTATCCTGGTGGCGGGAAGGATCAGTGACAAGAGCCTCCTTGCAGAGTTCTCGATCAACAACACACCGGTGATGCTTGAAGGCCGCAGAGGTTCAATGCCCTTCTCGGCAGAGGTAAGCATACCCTCGGATGAGACAGTAAGGATAGTTGCGCGTGACGTCTATGACAATGAGAGCGTGCTCACCTATCACATCAGACGTACCGAGGTCGATCCTCCGGAGATACAGATACTTGCTCCTTATCTTATCGGAGACGATGTAATTATAATTGACAGCACTACAACCCGTATCGATATCGAAGGCAAGGTGACGGATCAGAACCTTATCAGATCGGTTAAAATTGAAAATATAAGTGCACAGTTCTCACAGGATAATCTCAATCCGGGTTTCATAGCTAAGGGCATTGATGTCCGCAACACTGACAAGATCACCATCCTTGTCGAAGACAAATACGGTAACAGGACGATCAAGGATTACTTTCTTAACCGCAACGGCACCACGATTTCCGAATCAAACCCGATGGGCAACACACTGGTGATCTTCATAGAGAACAGTGATTATCAAAATTTTGCAGCCCTGCAGGGACCGCCGAAGGATGCCAATCTCATTACAGGTGTGCTTGAGGAAAACTACCAGGTGCTCCCCATACGCAGGCTCCGCAACCAGACGAAGCAGCAGATGGAAAAGTTCTTTTCAATTGATCTCCGCGATGAGGTGAGGGGCAAACAGATCAAGTCGCTTGTAATATGGTTCGCCGGTCACGGCAAATTCATCAACGACATAGGATACTGGATACCCGTTGATGCAAGGCGTGACGAGGAATTCACATATTACAGCCTGACAACGCTCAGGGCTTCCATGGAGTCATACATGAATTATCTCACCCACGTGCTTGTCATTACTGATGCGTGCGAATCGGGCCCGAGTTTTTACCAGGCAATGAGATCGGATCTCAAGGTCCGAAACTGTGCTGACTGGCGTGCCACACAGTTCAAATCGAGCCAGGTATTCTCATCTGCCGGCTACGAACTGGCAGTGGATGACTCACAGTTCACCCGCACCTTTGCAAGCGCTCTCCGTGGCAACCCCAAAACGTGCATTGCCATTGAAGAGATTGCCCTGCAGGTGACAAAGGCCGTTTCCCAGAACAACCAGCAGAAGCCTAAGTTTGGAAAGATCACCGGGCTCAAGGATGAAGACGGCACGTTCTTCTTCATAAAGAAATAACCTGATGTGCGGAGGGGGCAGGTATTACAAAGTATCTTCACCTGTTTTACTGGCGTTGCTGTACCTGCTGTTTCTGGCCATGCCCGGCCATCTCTCCGGCCAGAATTACTATTTTGAAAACTACGGTTCAAAGGAAGGGCTCAGCGCTTCAAAAGTCTACACCGTAATCCAGGATGCCAACGATTTTATCTGGCTGGGTACCGGAAGCGGTGCAACACGCTTTGACGGACAGAATTTCGAGAACTTCTCCACCTCAGACAGCCTGGCCCCGGGTGGGGTGAAGAGCATTTTCATGGACAGCCATGGAAGGATATGGCTCGGGCATATCGGAGGAGGCATGTCACTGTTCCAGAATGATGGCTTCAAACGCGTCTCCTTTTCTCCATCCATCTTCATAGGCATTGACTCAGCAAGGATAACCGACGGGGTAAAGCCTGTAATGACCCTTAGCGGTGACATAACAGCGATAACTGAGTATGAAGGGTCAATATGGGTTTCAACAACCCTGGGCGGGGTGCTGAGGCTTGATAACCCCGAGCCCGGTGTCATGACAATGACAGGGCAGCAGTATGCCGGCCGCCAGGGGCTGAGCAACGACGCATTCGGATTTTACAGTGACCGCAGCGGCAACCTCTACTGCATAACAGATATGGGCATCAAGAAGTATGACCACGCCAGTGACAGGTTTAAACCATACAATCCTGAAGGCCTTACAAGGTACTTCCAGATCACCACCATGTTTGAAGATTCCCGGGGTAACATGTGGTTCGGGACATATAACGGAGGGCTGCATAAGCTTGATGCCGGCAGCGGCAGGATGGAGTTATATGATTCCCGGAACGGCCTGTGGGGTAATTTTGTCAGTTATATCACTGAAGACTACCGTGGCAATATCTGGGTGGCATCAATGGAAGACCAGGAGAGCAGGGGGGGCATAACAGTCTTTTCACCTGACGGGATACTTGTATTCAACAGCGCCAACGGCTTACGGGCACAGCACATCCTGTGCATGATAGAGGACAAGGAAAGGAATATCCTGATTGCAGACAGGGACGCAGGGCTGTTCATCTATAAGGGCGATCACTTCACTTCCTACCAGGCGCCCGAGTTCTTTCCGTCAAACGATGTATTCACTCTTGCGCAGGATGCAAAAGGCCGTTACTGGTTCGGGACACACAGCGGCCTCTCAATCTATGACCCTCAGAAAAAGGGAGAAGACCGGATAAAAAGCTCAGGTTTCCCCGCCGCCCTCGAAGGAAGCCAGATAAACATTATCAGGCCCGACAGGAGCGGCAACGTATGGATAGTAACCTCAACCTATGAGGTATTCAGCTATGACCTTAAGGAAGACAAATATAAATTCGATATCAACCTGAACGGGAGCCTGAAGGAAATATACAGTATCTCAGCCCTGGAAACGGACAGATCGGATAACCTGTGGATGGGAACCGACCGGGCACTGATCAGATGGGATGAAAAGAAGAAGGAAACCCGCACCTACACCCAGATAAACGGTCTTTCAGTCAATAATATCACATCGCTGTTTACTGACAGCCGCGGTTTCCTGTGGATAGGATCGGAGAAGCGTAACGGCATCACAAAACATCTCCCGGGCAGCGAGACCTTTGTCCCCGTTGATTTAGGCACCGGGATCATGCCGACATCTATAACCGAAACATCTGACGGCACCGTATGGGTAGGGACAATAGACGGACTGTACGGCCTCAGGAATGACACGGTATGGAAAAGGATCACCGAGGCAGACGGCCTCCTTATGAATTCAATCAACCTGCTCCAGCCTGACAGTGAAGGCAACCTGTTCATAGGCACCAATCTGGGCCTTAACAGGTATGATTTGGTGACCGGCCGGATCTCATCATTCACTGAGAAGAACGGCTTCACCGGCATCGAGACCAGGTCAAACGCCTCATTTGCAGATAATAAGGGCGATATGTGGTTCGGCACCTCCAACGGCGCCATCAGGCTGAGTCCTTCAAAGCTGCCTCCTGTAATAACGGAACCTGCCACACACATCTGGAGAACCCTGGTCAACTATGTGCCCTACCCCATGTATGACGGGATTCGGCTTACCCACAACCAGAAGAAAGGGATCATCTTCGACTTCCTGAGCATCTGCCTGGTCAATCCCGAATCGGTCAGGTACCAGTATATGCTCGAGGGCTCCGATGAGGACTGGGTGAGTACGAGCCAGACGAGGGTGGCTTACCTCTCGCTTAGTCCGGGAAAATATACCTTTAAGGTGAGGGCTTCAAACAACTATGGGTACTGGAATGAAAAGCCGGTGGAGATAGGATTTATAATCAGGCCTCCGCTGTTCCTGTCGCCGTATTTTATTATCCTGGCCATTGGTGCCCTTATCAGCCTCATCTACCTGTACATAATGCGGCGTGAGCGTAACCTGCTCAGGGAAAAGGATGTGCTTGAGGAGAAGGTAGAGGAGAGAACGGCTGAGGTGGTATCCAAGAGCCTGGAGCTCGAGGAAAAGAACAGGGATATCACTGCAAGCATCAGGTATGCTGAAAGGATACAGGCTGCCATGCTTCCGCCGGAGAATTATTTCAACAATACGTTCGTCCTGTTCATACCCAAGGATATTGTCAGCGGTGACTTTTACTGGATGTATGACAGCGGCCTGAAGCAGTTTATTGCCACGGTCGACTGTACCGGTCACGGTGTTCCGGGGGCGTTCATGTCAATTATCGGTCATAACTCACTTAACAAGATCGTGAAGGAGAACGGTGTAAAGAGGCCATCCGAGATCCTTGACCGCCTGAACACAGAGATCGTTCATGCCCTCCTGCAGCGGAGTCAGAAGGCGGTGCGTGACGGCATGGATATATCACTTCTCTCGTATGACACCCTTGAACATTATGTTGAGTTTGCCGGCGCTTACCAGCCGCTGTACCATGTGAGGGACGGCAAGGTTACGATATACAGGGCTGACCGTTTCCCCATCGGCATGATTGACGGCCAGGCAAAGAAGGTCTTCACCAACCGCAGGATAGATGTCATGAAAGGAGATATGCTCTATATCTTTACCGACGGTTACGCCGACCAGTTTGGCGGTCCTGAAGACAAGAAGTTCAAGACCATAAACATCAGGCGCCTGCTCTCTGAGATTTATAATCTTCCGGAGGATGAGCAGAAGCGGCTGCTTGAGAAAGCCATCAGGGACTGGATGGGAGATCTTCCACAGGTAGACGATATTCTTTTTATAGGTACCCGGATACCCTAGGATCAGATCCTGGCGATCACTTTCGGATCAGCATGCCAGCCTGTATAGTTGACTATTGCAGGCACCACCTCTTCGGCCGAGGTGACTATCTGCCATATATCCTTATGCTCAAGCCTCATGAAATGGCCCCTGACCATGTGATCGAAGAATTCGATCAGGTGATCATAAAAGCCGTTGATATTCATAATAATAATCGGCTTGTTGAACTGCCCCAGCTGCTTGAGAGTTATCACCTCCGTCAGCTCCTCGAGCGTCCCCACACCGCCCGGCAACGCCACGGCAGCGTCAGACATGGCAAAGATCGTCTTCTTCCTCTCAGACATGTCAGCGGTAACGATCATATCCTTTATCCCGTCATGACCCCATCCTTCCTTCACCATAAATTCGGGGATCACGCCTGTTATCTCACCTTTGCCGGCAAGAAGCGTATCGGCGAAGATACCCATCAGCCCTATGCCTCCCCCACCAAATACGGCATGCACATGCTGTTCGGCAAATGCTTTGCCCAGCTCTGCCGCGGCAGTAGCGTAAGCAGGATCAATCCGGCTGCTTGAGGCAGCAAAAACGCAGACCTTCATTCAGTATCAGAGAAGCGGAGTAAGCTTGGCTTCAAAGGCTGAACGGGCAGCGGCGCCGACCTGCTTGTCGACAACCTCACCGCCCTTGAAGTAAAGAACCGTGGGAATATTCCTGATTGAGAACCTGCGGGCAACGTCAGGCGAGCTGTCAACATCGCACTTGACGACAAGGGCCTTATCCTTGTATGTCTCACCCAACTGCTCAATATAGGGAGCTATCATCCTGCAGGGGCCGCACCATTCCGCCCAGAAATCCACAATCACCGGGATGTTTGACTTCAATACAACCTCATCAAAATTCGTGTCGTTAACGTGCTGTGCCATAGTATTTTATATTTTTGATTTATTGATTACGAATTCGCACAAAGATATCTAATTTACTTTAAAGTCAAGCTCCGGGTTATCTTCAAGCCATCCGATCAGCTCGTTCGTGATGCCTGCCTTGATGCTCCTTGAAAAGAGGGGAAGGGTGATCTTGTCATCATGATCAATCAGCAGGAATTTAAGTGTCTTGTTGCCCGGGTTCTCTGAAATAAGAGTCTTCAGGTTCGTTATGAACTCCGGGTTAATAAGTTCCGTCTTGACCTTTATTGTGATTGAACTGATAAGGTCTTCCCTTACTGCGGAGAGCAGGTGTATCTCCTTTATCCTGAGCTCCAGTTCATCGGGGTTATAAAATCTTGCCTGCACCTTTCCCTTTATCAGGAGCTGATAATCGGTATTGAAAAAATTACTGAATGAAACATATTCCTTGTCGAACAGGAGGAATGTAAATGAATCCGTATAATCCTGCAGAGTAAACCCTCCGAAGGGTTTCCCGTTCTTGGTGACGCCGCTGCGGGTATCGGTCACCAAACCTGCAACGCACACCTCGCGGTTGGCAAACTCACTCAGGTTCTGGAGATCAGCCAGGGTGGCATTGCAGAATGTGTTTATTTCAAGGCGGTAGTCGTCAAGTGGATGCGAAGAAAGATAAATACCTATTACCTGTTTTTCCTTGTTCAGCTTCTCCAGCTTGGACCAGTCGGGGCACGGGGCAGGCTCAGGCCGCACAAGCTCGAACCCTCCGCTGTCGCCGAAGAGTGACTGCTGTGTGCTGTTGCGGATGTTCTTGACGCTGTTCCCGTAGCGGATAAGGCTCTCGAGGAAGCTGGAACCCTTGCCGTCGGCGGAGAAGTACTGTGCCCTGGTGAGTCCCGGCAGGCTGTCAAACGCACCTGATACCACCATCAATTCGAGCATCTTTTTATTGAGCGTGTTGAGGTTTGTTCTCTCTGCCAGGTCATAGATATCCCTGTAGGGGCCGTTCTTCTCCCTCTCCTCAATAAGATGGAGTACGGCGTTCTCTCCCACGCCCTTGATGGCGCCGAGGCCGAACCTGATATTGCCGTTACGGTTGACTGTAAAATGCAGGAGGCTCTCATTGACATCTGGGCCCAGCACCTCCATGCCCATGCGCCTGGTCTCCTCCATCATCACGGTGATCTTCTTGATATCACTGATGTTGCGGCTCAGCACGGCAGCCATGAACTCAGCCGGGTAATTGGCCTTGAGATAACCGGTCTGGTAAGCTATGAGAGCATAGCATGTCGAGTGCGACTTGTTAAAGGCATATTCGGCAAAAGCCTCCCAGTCTGACCATATTTTGTTGAGCGTGTTCTCATCATAGCCATTCCTGCGGCAACCTTCGACAAACTCGACCTTCAGCTTGTCCATGATTGTCTTCTTCTTCTTGCCCATCGCCTTGCGGAGCGAGTCAGCCTGTCCCTTGGTGAAGCCTGCAAGCTCCTGTGAAAGGAGCATCACCTGCTCCTGGTAAACGGTGATGCCGTAGGTCTCCCTGAGATATTTCTCCATCGCCGGCAGCTCGTACTTTATCTTCTCCTTCCCGTTTTTGCGCCTGATGAACAGTGGTATATAATCCATTGGCCCCGGCCGGTACAGGGCGTTCATCGCAATCAGGTCACCGAACTGGTTTGGCTTCAGGTCGCGCAGGTAGCGTTTCATGCCCACAGATTCAAACTGGAACACTCCCGTTGTCTCCCCGTTGCTGAACATCTCCCATGTGCGCTTGTCCTTCAGCGACAAAGTATCAAGGTTGATGGTCACCCCCTTTGATTTCTTTATGTTCTCAACGGCATCCTTCAGTATAGAGAGCGTTTTCAGCCCGAGGAAGTCCATCTTGAGAAGTCCCACTGACTCGACATGGTTACCCTCATACTGTGTCACGTAGAGCTCTGTGTCCTTTGCAGTGCAGATGGGGATATGGTCTGAGAGGTTGTCCCTGCTTATGATGATGCCGCAGGCGTGTACGCCCGTCTGCCGCACGCTGCCCTCGAGCACCTCCGCATACTTGAGCGTCTGGGCTACGAGTGGCTCTTTTGATTCTCTCTCTTTCAGCAGTTCAGGGACCTCATCGTAAGCTGCTGCCAGCGTTATGCCGGGCCGTTCGGGCACAAGCTTTGTCAGCCTGATGGCCTCCGGCAGCGGCAGTTTCTGCACCCGGGCGACATCCCTGATTGCCATCTTGGCAGCCATGGTGCCGAATGTAATTATATGTGCCACCCTGTCATGGCCGTATTTGTCAACGACATATTTCAGGACCTTCTCGCGTCCATCCTCATCGAAGTCAATATCGATGTCCGGCATCGAGATGCGGTCAGGGTTAAGGAACCTTTCGAACAGGAGGTTATACTGTATGGGATCGATGTCTGTAATCCTCAGTGAATAGGCCACTGCGCTGCCGGCAGCCGAGCCCCTTCCCGGGCCGACCCAAACACCCATTTCGCGCGCTGCCCTGAGAAAATCCTGAACTATGAGGAAGTAACCGGGGAACCCCATGTTTTTTATTACCGACAGCTCAAAATCAATTCGTGCCTGCAGTTCGGGAGTGATTTTAGCCCACCGCTCCGCTGCACCCTTCATTGTCAGGTGCCTTAGATACTCATCCTTGTCAGCGAATTCCGGCGGGATGGCGAAGTCGGGCATGATAGGCTGGCTGGTCAGCGAATAATATTCAACCTTGTCAGCTATCTCCTTCGTGTTCATCACTGCCTCCGGAATATCGGCAAACACTGCCAGCATCTCTTCCTCGCTCTTGAGATATTCCTGTTTCGTGTACCTCAGCCTGTCAGGGTCGTCGATATCTTTTACGGTGTTGATGCATATTAACCTGTCATGTGCCTCCGCCTCGTCAGCCATGATGAAGTGCACGTCATTGGAGGCAATGATCTTGATATTGTTTTTTGCTGCCAGTTCACGGTAAGCGGCAATCACTCTCTGCTGCAGAGGAAATACAGTTGTGTCAGCTGTCGGGTCGGAGGTTTCATGGCGCTGGATCTCAAGATAATAATCGTCGCCGAAGATCTCCTTGTAAGACAGTATGGCTTCCTCAGCGCCTTTCATATTTCCCGAGAGGATCTCCTGTGCAGCCTCGCCGGCGATACAGGCTGATGAAACTATCAGGCCCTCGCTGTGGGCACGCAGAAGAGCCTTATCTATGCGCGGCCTGTAATAAAATCCTCTTATCCATGCCTGTGAGACAAGCTTAACGAGGTTCTTATAGCCCGTCAGGTTCTTTGCCAGCAGGATGAGGTGGTCTCCTGAGCGGTCCTCGACTGATGTTTTATCCTCGAGCGATGTACGGGCGACATAAATCTCGCAGCCGATTATGGGCTTCAGTGAGGCGGCTGTGGCCACGTCATGAAACTCTTTTACCCCGAACATATTACCGTGATCGGTGATTGCAAGGGCCTCCATCCCGAGGTCCCTGGCTCTTTTTACAAGAGCCTTTATTCCCGATGCGCCATCCAGGATGGAATATTGTGTATGTACGTGTAAATGAGTGAATGAGGGCATAATTTCGGGGAAATGGACAGCGCCGCTGCCGGAAACAAAAATAAGGAAAAGGTACATCCCTCCCTCATTTTTTTATTAACATGATGGATGTGATAATTTTTGTTACCTCGATTTATTGTAATATATTTGCACCCTCATTGAAAAAAACAGAGTTATAATCTAAACATTAAATTTTAAATGTCAGTAAAGATCAGATTAGCTAGGAAAGGCCGCACAAAGCTGGCCTACTACCACATCGTGGTAGCAGATAGCAGGTCGCCACGTGATGGCAGATTCATCGAGAAGATTGGTATATACAATCCTCTCACTGACCCGGCAACAATCGACGTAAACTTCGAGAAGGCATTGGGTTGGCTGCATAAGGGTGCGCAACCTACGGATACATGCAGGGCAATCCTTAAGTACAAGGGTGTCATGATGAAGAAGCACCTTCTTGAAGGTGTTAAGAAGGGCGCCTTCGACGAGGCTGAAGCCGACCGCCGGTTTAATGAATGGCTGAAGGGCAAGGACGAAAAGATAGAAGCGAAGAAATCAGGCCTGGAGAAGAAGGGTGAAGAAACCCGCAAGCAGAGGCTTGAGGCTGAGACAACGGTGAAGGAAGCAAGGGCAGCGGCATATGCGAAGAAGCTTGCAGCGCTGGCCGCTGAGGCCGAGGCAGCAGCCAAAGCCGCCGCAGCACCTGAGGCTGTCGCAGAGGTGGCAGCAGAGGTCGTTGCAGAACCTGTTGAAGAGACTGTGGCTGAAGCTGTAACTGAGGTCGAGGCTAAAGCTGAGCCTGAGGTCGAAGCTCCCGCCGCCGAAGCAGAAGAAACTGCAGAAGAGAAAGAGAAGGCTGAGTAACAGTCTTCGTTCCCTGCCGCCGCCGGTGAAAACAATTGGCAGAATAACAAAAACGTACGGCTTTGAAGGAGCCGTGACCGTAAGAAACGAAGGCGGCATCACACGGGAACCGGAACAGGGTGAACCGGTATTCGTCGTTATCGACGGGATACCGGTTCCCTTTTTTACCCGTGAGGCCTGGTCACCCTCACCGGGTACACTGATAATATCGTTCGACGATTACCTCACCGAGAAGTCCGTCATTGGCTTTAAGGGATGCGAGGTAAGAACAGGCCGGGAAGATAATGTTAAACGCGATCCCGCTTCCCTTGAAGGATATACTATCATTGATAAAAACAGCGGTTTCAGGGGCATCATAGCACGTGTGATACAAAACCCGGGACAGATGATTGCCGCAGTCGCCTCCGAAGCAGGTGAGATATTAATCCCGATGCACCAGGACCTTATCATCTCAGTTGACAGGAAAAGAAAGCTGATAGAGATGTCACTTCCCTCAGGGCTTACAGGAATAAACAACTGACTGCAGCCGGTTTTTCATCCGCCGGTGCAGCATTCGTGATCCGGTAACGTCTTTGTTATATAAATTCCAAAAAAACCGATCATGAAAAAATTATTGTCATCCGCATTTGCATTACTGTTGCTCGTTTCATCTGCAACGGCACAGGACACATACAAGGAAACCAGGAATGTCACAGGCTTCGATGAAGTCAGCTTCTGCCTGGCAGGAGAGGTGTACATTTCAATAGGGCAGGGATTCAAGGTTGAACTTGAAGGCGACAAGGACTATCTGGAGGAAGTTGAGACAAAAGTCAGCGGCGGTGAGCTTGTAATCAAACGCGACAGCTGGATCAGATTCGACAATGAAAAGGTTACCGTTCATATAACCATGCCGGCGCTTAACGGTATTGACGTGTCGGGATCGGGGAAAATCATGGTAACAGACCCGCTTAAGAGCGATGATTTTGAAGCTGATATCAGCGGAAGCGGCAAAATATACCTGAAAGATGTTACAATGGGTGATGTCGAATGCGATATCTCAGGATCAGGTACTTTAGTTGCCGAGGGCACCGGCAGCATGAAGAGTCTTGAAGTTAATATCTCAGGATCAGGTAGTTATAAGGGCGAGTCGACAAAGATTGGTTCTTTTGAAGCCAGTATCTCAGGCAGCGGGAACTGCGACTGCTATGTGACCGATATGCTCAGGGCATCCATCTCAGGCAGCGGCAATGTATCCTACTCGGGCAACCCAAAAATTGACGCTTCAATATCCGGATCCGGCAAGGTACGGACCAAATAATTACTCGCGAAGAATTTTTACGGCTCCGTTTGCGGAGACCTTTATGACCGAAGAGGCCGAAAACCTGCTTCGGTCATTTTGTCTGTAGAGGCAGACATAATCTGCTGCCCTGACAACCTCCTGGCTTATCTCATCAAAGACAGCCGGGGCGTCCGTGCCGCTTATATTGGCCGAAGTGGAAACAATGGGTTTGCGGAAGGCAGTGATCAGCTCATCACAGAAAGGGTCGCTGCATATCCTCACGCCCACCGACCCGTCAGCCGATGCCACACCCTCAGCCAGGCTGCGCCCCCGGTCATAGACGATTGTCAGGGGCTTCTGCGACCATTCCGCCATCTGCAGAGCCACCTCAGGCGGGTCAGCAACATATCTTTCAAGCATCGATACCGAGTTCACGAGGATGATCAGGCTCTTGCCGTCATCCCTTTGCTTGATGTCAAAGATTTTTCTCACTGCCAGGGCGCTGGTGGCGTCACAACCGAGTCCCCAGACAGTGTCAGTGGGATAAAGGATGACACCTCCCGAGCGCAGCACCCTCAGTGCATTCATTATATCGTCGCCGTACTCACTTTTCATACCATCACATCGTTTTCACGCAGTGCATTGTTCAGGGAAGTCTTTTTATCGGTTGATTCTTTTCTCTTTCCTATAATAAGGGCACATGGTATGTTATAGGTTCCCGACGGATACGCCCTGGGGTAGGTGCCGGGTATCACCACGCTGCGCGGAGGCACATAACCGCGGTACTCGACCGGCTCGCTGCCTGTCACGTCAAGGATCTTCGTCGAGCCGGTGATGACGGTGCCTGCGGCTATCACCGCCTCGGTGCATATGCGTGCCCCTTCGACTATTATGGCGCGTGATCCGATGAAACAGTTGTCCTCGACTATCACCGGAGCAGCCTGGACAGGTTCGAGCACACCGCCCAGTCCCACTCCTCCGCTCAGATGGACATTCTTCCCCACCTGTGCACATGAGCCAACCGTAGCCCATGTGTCAACCATGGTGCCCTCCTCAACCCTCGCCCCGATGTTTATGAACGAAGGCATCAGTATCACGCCCCTTGCGAGATAAGAGCCGTAGCGGGCAACAGCATGAGGCACTACCCTGACACCAAGTTCCTTATAATTGTGCTTGAGATCGATCTTGTCATGAAACTCCAGAGGCCCGGCAACGGTGGTCTTCATCTCCCTCATGGGGAAATAAAGTATGACGGCTTTCTTGATCCATCCGTTGACAATCCATGTATCGCCTTCAGGCTGCGCCACGCGCAGCAGACCCTTATCGAGTGCTTCGATCACCTCTTCGATGGCTCTCCTGACCTCACTGTCCTGAAGCCTTTCGCGTTCTTCCCACGCGGCCTCTATTAAATCCTGCCTGTATTCCATTGTCAATGCAAAAATAATGATTGTAAATCCTTATAGTTAAAAACAATAATACCTATTATTCGGCTAACATGCCTGACGCGCTTACATATTTTTGTTCCGCCGAAAAAATAAAATCAGGGCTCAATAACTTCCCGGGCGGTTAGGTTTTGTAAAAAAACTAATTAGTTTTGTACCTCAAATCGTCTAAAAACCTAAGATTATGATCAGTAGTTTATTCTGGATTGTTCCGATTTCCTCGGTCATGGCATTGCTGTTTGCATGGATTTTTTACAAGGGCATGATGAAAGAGGAAGAAGGGACAGACAAGATGAAGAGCATAGCTGCCTATGTCAGGGAAGGTGCAATGGCCTACCTGAAAAGCCAGTATACAGTTGTTACCAAGGTATTTATCGTCCTTGCCTTGTTACTGACCCTCCTGGCATTTTTGGGTGTACAAAACCCGTTTGTTCCGATTGCCTTCCTTACCGGGGGTTTCTTCTCCGGGCTGTGCGGTTATCTCGGAATGAGAACTGCAACATTTGCATCGAACAGGACTGCATTCGGAGCTTCAAAATCGCTTAACAGAGGATTAAAGATCGCTCTCAGGAGCGGCGCCGTCATGGGGCTTGTTGTAGTAGGATTTGGATTGCTTGATATTGCATTATGGTTCATCTTTCTTACCAAGGTTGTGTTCACCCCCGAGCATCTTGTGACAGGAGTGCAGTGGCTGGGTCTGACTTTTGTTCAGCCGGGCATTGATCAGCACCAGGCATTTGTCGAGATAACGGCGACCATGATCACCTTCGGTATGGGTGCATCAACACAGGCTCTGTTTGCACGTGTCGGCGGCGGTATCTTCACCAAGGCAGCTGACGTTGGCGCTGACCTGGTTGGCAAGGTTGAAGCCGGAATTCCGGAAGACGACCCGCGTAACCCTGCAACAATTGCCGATAACGTCGGAGATAACGTTGGTGATGTCGCTGGTATGGGCGCTGACCTTTATAAATCCTATGCCGGGTCTATACTTTCAACTGCTGCCTTGGGAGCTGCCCTTCCGATGATAGCCGGTCAGGATGATTTACAGATTAAAGCTATAATAGCCCCTATGCTGGTATCTGCGATAGGAATTTTGCTTTCAATAGCAGGGGTTTACCTTGTAAGGACCAAGGAAGATGCCTCTCCGAAGACTCTTCTCCGTGCCCTCCTTCTGGGTACCGGAGGCAGCTCAGCCCTGATACTGGTTGTGCTGGCTGTTATGGCTGCGACAGGCATGATTACCTGGGGTGTATTCGGAGCTGCAGTTGCAGGTCTTGCTGCCGGTGTCATAATCGGACAGTCTACGGAATATTTTACATCTGACGGTTATAAACCCACCCAGGGTATTGCAGAACAATCGCAGCAGGGTCCGGCTACTGTAATTATTGAAGGTATGGCTGTCGGAATGATGTCAACATGGGTTCCTGTTCTTACAATTGTTGCGGGTATTATAGCAGCTTACGGTTTTGCCGGAGGATTCCATGATTTTGCCACAGGTATTTACGGTGTAGGTTTTGCCGCAGTGGGAATGCTTTCGACACTGGGAATTACACTTGCAACAGACGCTTTCGGACCAATTGCAGATAACGCAGGCGGAAACGCTGAGATGTCAGAACTTCCGAAAGAAGTAAGGGAGAGGACTGATGCACTTGACGGACTTGGAAACACAACTGCAGCTACGGGAAAAGGTTTTGCCATCGGTTCAGCGGCACTGACTGCCCTGGCTCTTGTTGCAGCCTATATGGAGGAGGTAAAACTCTGGCTTGGCAGACTAGCTGACAAGAGTGTCGACGGCTATAAACAGATAGGAGATGTATTGTTTTATAAGAGCCATGCACCGGCAGTGGTGGAAGCAGGACAGAGAGCCGTTGACGTCAGTCAGGCAAACATAGGAGACTTTGTTTCAGCTTACAGCATTTCATTGTTCAACCCGATATTGATAGCAGGTCTTTTCATCGGAGCAATGATGACCTTCGTATTTGTAGCTATGACAATGAAAGCAGTCGGAAGAAATGCAAGTCGCATGGTCGAAGAGGTAAGACGCCAGTTCCGTGAAATTCCGGGTATAATGGAAGGAACCGGGAAACCTGAATATGCAAAGTGCGTTGCTATTGCAACAAAAGGAGCACAGAAGGAAATGGTTGTCCCGGCGCTTATGGCCATTATTGTGCCGGTTTTGACAGGAATAATTTTTGGCGTTCCGGGAGTTGTCGGCCTGCTCATGGGCGGAATGACAACAGGCTTCTCTCTTGCAAGCATGCTGAATAATGCAGGCGGTGCATGGGACAATGCAAAGAAATACATTGAAGGCGGCAAATACGGTGGCAAGAAAAGTGAGTGCCATAAAGCCAGCATTGTTGGCGACACAGTTGGTGATCCGTTTAAGGATACATGCGGCCCGTCAATGAATATCCTGATCAAGCTTATGTCGATGGTTGCCGTTGTCATGGCAGGCGTGACAGTTGCCTGGAGCATATTCTAGTCAGTAATGATAATTATAAATGTAGAGACGCTCAGTTTGGGCGTCTCTGCGTTTTTAAATAACATGATATGTTTATTCCCCGCTTTGAAGATGTAGTGACAGCCTCGGAGGCTATCGGTTCGTTTATTCATCATACACCTGTGCTTACCTCCCGCCAGATAGACGGGATCAGCGGAGCGCATCTCTTTTTCAAGTGCGAGAATTTCCAGAAGGTGGGGGCTTTCAAGTTCAGGGGTGCCACCAATGCTGTCATGAAGCTTACAGATGAGCAGCGGCGCAGCGGTGTCGTCACACATTCATCGGGCAATCATGCGGCTGCGCTGGCTCATGCGGCGGTGTCACGCGGGGTGAAGGCATATATTGTCATGCCATCCACTGCGCCGGAGGTAAAGAAGAGGGCTGTGGCTGGCTATGGTGCGGAGATCACCTTCTGCGAGCCTACGCTGGCAGCGCGGGAGGCCGCCGCCGCCGAGGTGATCAGCCGTACCGGCGCCACAATGATCCATCCTTATGATAACTTTGACATCATCGCCGGACAGGGCACGGCAGCGCTGGAGGCGCTGACCGGCCATCCTGATGCTGACGCCATCATAGCCCCCGTCGGCGGCGGCGGCCTCCTCAGCGGAACATCCATCGCGGCACGGCACCTCGTTCCGTCAATAAAGATCTACGGCGCGGAACCGGCACTGGCTGATGATGCCGCCCGGTCGTTCCGCACAGGCATCCTCCAGCCCCCGTTGCCGCCGAAAACAATTGCAGACGGACTCCTCACTTCGCTCTGCGAAAGAACTTTCACGGTCATAAGGGAGAATGTCAACGACATACTGACGGTCACGGAGGAACAGATTATTGAAGCCATGAGGCTTGTCTGGGAGAGAATGAAGATCATCATTGAGCCCTCGTCAGCCGTGCCTCTTGCCGCCGTGCTCGCCAACAAGAGCCTCTTCGCCGGCAAAAAGGTTGTGATAATTATTTCCGGCGGGAACGCTGATCTGTCGAAGCTGCCTTTTGTTCAGCGCGCCTGAAATAGGCAATCACGGGATAATGATCGGAATACCTGGCTTTGACAATGTCAAAGTCGTTGCAGAATATATCCTCGCTGTAAAGAATATAATCTATCCTGTTGGCCGGGTACTTGCCCCTGTAGGTGAAGCCTGCGCCGTAGCCCGCCTCCACGAAGGCATCCTTCAGCCCGCGCCTCATCTTCCTGTAAGTGTATGAGACAGGCGTGTCATTGAAGTCGCCCACCACTATCACCGGATAGGGTGATGTCTCGATATGCCTCTTTACCCTGTCAACCTGCAGGGCACGGCTGGCAAAGCCGTTTGTGAGGCTCTTGTAAATACCTGTTATTTCATCCATTGAGCCGCCGTCCTGCACATCCTCGGTGATCTCGCCCAGGAGGGTGCCTTCAACACGTCTCAGTCTGAACGACTGCAGGTGGTTGTTGTAGATCCTGAAAGTGTCTGTATCAACAACAATGTCAGTGAATATTGTCAGTGAAGACGAACCCGGATGCACCACATCGCCCCTGTAAATGACAGGGTAACGGGTAAGGGTGGCTATACCGTAACGGCTTGACGATCCGCTCTTGACGAGCTTGAAGTGGGTCTGCAGATTGCCGCCGATGCCCTCCTTCAGCTTCCGTTCGGCAGCGGCCGGGTCACCCTTGACGAAATATTCCTGCAGGCAGAGAATACCGGGATCTTCCTTCCTGAAAAGCTGAAGCATCTTGTTGTAGGAGTTTCTCTCGGCCTCCTCGTAGATATTGAAGAGCCTTACATTGTAGCTCATCACCTTCAGGTCGTGATGCACCTCCTCACCGTGATTAGTGAACCTGATGAAGTTGTGAATATACCCGAAGCCCAGGGCAATGGCAGCGACGGAAATCACGGCAAACCACTTCCTGAAGAGGATCCAAACCACCACCATGATTATGTTTGCAGCTACAAGATATGGGTAAGCAAGTCCGAACAGTGCGGGAAAAGCTGTGGTGGCAGGATTTAAGTAGACTGACAGATAGGCCAGCAGAAGGGCTATGACGAGAATAAAGTTCACCGCCAGCAGGATGTTCCGCAGGAAACGCTTTATCCCGCTACCTTTTGTTCTGACTCTCGTTGAAGAGGATCTCTTTTTCTTCCCTGGTAAGACTGTCATATCCGCCTTTTGAGATCTTGTCAAGTATGTGATCTATGGCTTTCTGCCTTTCGGCTTTAACTTTATTGTAATCGTAATCTGTTTTTGTCTTCGTAAATTCCGTATCGGTCTTCGGCTTTCTGTAAGTCACTTTCAGCTTTCTTCCCGGTTTGAAGAGAGTAACGAAGAAGTCTAGTATCTTGTTCAGCCACGCCCCGATATCCGTCCCGTTCCTCAGCCCGTAGCCGTATGCCAGTCCCATCAGTGCCCCGCCGATGTGCGCGATTTTCCCTCCCGTATTGACCGAAAAATCGAACACCGATGTGATAAGGAATGTGATGATGGCAAGGTACTTGAGTTTGATCCTTCCCAGGAAGAGGAGGTGCAGTTCCAGTTCAGGGAGATAGACAGCAGTGGCAATGACGAGAGCCATCACCGATGCCGATGCACCCAGTGCTATTGAGACGTGTACTGTTCCGGCAAAGGCGGGAAAGATATTAAAGACAGCTATATACAGCAGCGCCCCGGCGAGACCGCCCATGAGATAGAGCGATACCAGCTTGCGCTGGTCGAGGTAGCTGAGGAAGATCTTCCCGAACCACCACAGCCACATCATATTGAAGATGATGTGTATAAATCCCTGGTGGGTGAACATGTATGTCAGCGGTGTCCAGGGCTTCCCCGCGAGGGCGCCGACAGAAGCCGGCACGGCGAGGAACGCTACCACCGAGGGAGCCAGTGCGGCGTTCCCCGACAACACGCTTATCACCTCGATGATCTTTATGATAAGAAAGATAAAGGCATTGAGGTAAATAAGCCTGGTGAGACTGGTACCCCGTTTGAATAAATCTTTTATCTCGTCCCAGATTCCCATCAATAGAGTGTTTTGGTGGTACTGCGCCAGTAACGTATGAGCAGGTAGCCGAATATCATCCCTCCGATGTGGGCTGTATGGGCAATGCCGCTGCCGGGACGGGTGATGGCACTGTAGAGCTCTATGGCGGCGTAAATTATAACCACATATTTTGCTTTTACCGGTATGGGAGGGAAGATGAACATGAGCTGTGTGTTGGGGAAGAGCACTCCGAATGCCAGCAGCACACCGTAGACGGCCCCTGAGGCACCCACGACAGGTACGTTAAGCAGCCCATTCAGTTTGCCCATCTGGATGTCCGAGAAATTCTTGCCCTGCGAGAATACTTCGCTGCCGCTGTCATAGACATACTGAAGCTGCTCAGGTGAAAGGAGCGCCATAACCTTGTTGTACTGTATGTACTGAACGAGTTCAAAGAAGAAGGCGGCACCGAGACCTGTCACAAGATAATATACCAGGAAACGCTTCGGCCCCCAGACCTGCTCCAGCACCCTTCCGAACATCCACAGGGCGAACATATTAAGGAACAGATGGATAAAACTGCCGTGCATAAACATGTGGGTCACTATCTGCCACGACCTGAAACTGTCGGATTTCGGGAAGTAAAGACCAAGTATGGCATTCAGGTCAACGCCCGACATCGCCTTCACAGCGTACATCAGCAGCAGCATGACGGCATTGATGATGATCAGGTTCTTAACTACCGGAGGCAGATCTCCAAAAATTCTGTTCATTGTATCTGTAATGGTTTATGAAGCGGCAAATTTAGCCATTCTATCGGAAAATCAACTGAATCTTCTGTCAAGCTCTTCGAGGGTAATAATGTTAACCACTGTCTTTCCTGCAGGGGAGTAGTTGGGCATGGCACAGGCAAAGAGCATGTCGAACAACTCTTCCATCTCCTCGTGTGTCAGTGGCATGCCGTATGGTATTGCTGATGCCCTTGCCATCGAGAGCGCCACGCGTTCGCGTGCGCTTATCGAGGGATCTCCGAGGGTCTGTTTGTATTCGGTTATGAGTGTCTCAAGCATTCCCAGGGGACTGGCATTACGGCTGTCGGCGGGGTGTCCGGTGATTGTCACCATGCAACCGTCGCCAATCGTGACACCTAATCCAAGCGCCTTTATCTCTTCTTTTATCTCTTCGAGTATGATGATGTCTCCGGGATTAAGCTCCGTCGCCACAGGGAAGAGGGACACCTGTGCCGGTTTGGGGCCGTCGCCCAGCGAAGCCAGGTACCTCTCGTACAGCACCCGTTCATGTGCCCTGCGCTGGTCTATCATCATTATGCCGGATATGACTGGGCACATTATATACCGGTTCTTTACCTGGAAGAAGCGCCGGCGGTCCGCGGAGCCCCTGTTGCCTTCGCCGGCATCACTGCGTGCTGTGATTGTAAAGAGCGACTCCCATCCGCGGGCCGCATCACGCCTGTCGTCGTCCTTCCATTTCAGGTCGGGGCGATTGTATTCGTGGCCGTCGAAAGGATTGAAGGAGGTGTCAACCTCTATATGAGGTGATTGTGGCGCAGGCATATCTCCGGTGATGACGGGCATCTCCACGGCGCCCTCAGGACCGAAGTCCATGGAGGGCACCACGTTGAACCGTCCCAGCGCCTCGCGCACCGAGGCCATCATGATCTGCCAGACGGAGCGCTCATCCTCGAACTTCACCTCTGTCTTGGTGGGGTGTATGTTCACATCTATGGTTGAAGGGTCGGCGGTCATGAAGAGGAAGTAAGCCGGCACGGTGTCCGGAGGCAGTATGCCCTGGTAAGCCTCTAGCACGGCACGGTGGAGGTAAGGATGGCGTATGAACCTGTTGTTGATGAAGAAGAACTGCTCGCCGGCAGAGCGCCGTGCGTTCTCCGGCTTCCCGGCAAAGCCGCTGATGGAGACTATGGTTGTCTCTGTCTCAACTGTCACGAGGTTCTGGTTATACTGCTTTCCGAAGAGAGCCACTATGCGCTGCCTGTTGTTTCCGGCAGGCAGGCGGTACACCTCCTGGTCGTTGTGTATAAGGCTGAATTTTATTAATGGGTGTGCCAGCGCTATCCTCTGGAACTCGGTTATGATATGCCTGAATTCGGTGTTGTCTGACTTGAGGAACTTACGTCGGGCAGGAACGTTGTAAAAGAGGTTTTTAACGCTGAAGACCGATCCGGCGGCGCATGAGCACGGTTCCTGCCTGGTCACCCTCGAATTGTTTATCTCCACCAGTGTGCCGGCCTCGTCCTCTTCGCGCCGTGTGCGCAGTTCGGTCATGGAGACGGCGGCTATCGAGGCGAGTGCCTCACCGCGAAACCCCTTGGTACTGATTGTGAAGAGGTCTTCTGCCGATGCTATCTTCGAGGTGGCATGCCTCTCGAAGGCGAGGCGGGCGTCGGTCTCGCTCATGCCTGTGCCGTTGTCTATCACCTGCACCAGTGTGCGGCCGGCATCACGGATGACCACGCTTATCTCCGTTGCCCCGGCATCCACGGCGTTCTCAGCCAGCTCCTTCACCACCGAGGCAGGGCGTTGTATCACCTCACCGGCAGCAATCTGGTTGGCAACGGAGTCAGGGAGTAACCTTATAATATCACTCATCGGCAGCGGTCAGTAACGCAGGTAAATATATATCACAAACACAAGAATAATCAATATCACAATAAACCGTATCATGCTCTGTTTCTTCAACCGTTCCCGGTTACGGGGAAAGTAATTCTTCATTGAACCGCGCATGATCTTCGATCTGTAGGGTTTACTTTCCGGGTTCCCCGCTCCGCTTACTTCACTCTCCATGCCCCTTGCCCCTTGCTCCTTGCTCCCTGCCTCCTGCTCCATGCTCCGTGCCCCTTGCTCCTTGCCCTGTGCTCCATGCTCCATGCCCCTTGCAATCCGCTTCTGGTCCCATTCCTCCTTCTGCGGATCGTAATAGCGGGGAACATATTTGAACCCGCGCGGTTTGTTCTGCCTGAAAAAGCTTGGTATTGCCATGGTAAGATTTCTGCAAAAATACTAAGAATTGGGAGAAAAGGGCAATAGGGAGGCGACCGTTTAGTCCTGACAAGTTATGTCGGAAAGGAAAGCTGTCAGGCTGCAGGGTAAGCAAAAGGGAAAGGTTTCATTAAAAGCTACTTTTTCTTAACTTTGACATTCCTGAACCTGTCCAATGAAGATCCTTATCACCTACTCGGGTAGTGGTGGACTGACAGCCGCAGTGGCTGAGCGGATTGGAAAGGTATTATCCGGACTTGGCGAAAATGTGACGGTGCTTCCGATGAGCGGCGTGGAAACTCTTATAGGTTATAAGGCTGTCGTCGCCGGCAGCATCGAGCAGACAGGTCACTGGACGCCTGAAGCGCTGGATTTTGTCAGGAGGTACCAGGGGGTGTTCTGGACCACGAAACTTGCCATCTTCACCGTCTGCCCCTCGCTCGGATCTCAGAAAGGTGCTGAATCCCGAATGGTTGTGATGCAGTACACCGCTCCGGTGAGGGCTATGGCGCACCCGCTGAGCGAAGGTTTCTTTTCTGATGAGGTGGAACCCCGGAAAGATACTAAGCCCGGGGAAAGGTCAAAGTTCAAGCTCAGCATCCTGCTGGGTCTGCTGAAAGAGAGTGACCATCGCAACCAGGCTGAGATTGAGACGTGGGCGACAAAGCTTCACGAAAAGCTCCTTCAGAGCCTCCCGCCTAAAGCCGCGACTAAGAAAAAATAACCTACTTAATTAATAAGAGATACGCAGGGGTGTTTTGTCCCGTCTATTTCACCTTCACATACTTTTCGGAAGTATAGTTACTCTTGTCAATTTCACCCTGCTCGTCTGCCGGCCATACCTGCACTAAGGTATCGTTTTCGACAACTATCCTCATCCTGAGTGTCTGACCGATATAATCCTTTGTGACATGGTACATGATGGTCTCCTTATAAACGACACCCTCAAGGGTATATAAGCCGCCGCCATAGTTATCCGTAAAAACCGTGTCCTGCTTGTATTGTCCGGTGAACATCCAGTAATTGTCGGACCACATCTTGACCTGGCTTCCGCCGTAGACAGCCGGGAAGGTGCCAATGATACTATCATTTGCTACCTCTTTTCTGTAAATAAGCTGCCATGCACCCGCAACGGGGTTAACGGGTTCCTGCTTGCAACCGGCAATGATTGCCAGTAACAAAACGCTAAGGAGGATTGTCTTTTTCATAGGCGTATATTTTAATGATTAAGTGGTTCCCTTACGTATATGTAAATTTACGCCACCATTCAATGCAAGTCAAGTTTATTTACCTTCGGGCCGGTTACTTTTAATAAATTTGTATTGACGTGATTTTTTCAAAAAAACTAAAATATTGGAATATGAAAAGAAATGACACCGGAGGTTCAGCCTGCTGCCTTACACCAGCAGTGCGCGCAGGTAAGACCTGCATGAAAACGTTCGTACTGTTACTGATGCTGTTACTCATTTCCGGCTTCAGCCGGACAGCGGCAGCACAGAATGACGATATCAACAAGAAGCTTAAGGGATTTGACCAGTATATGGAAAAAGCCCTGAAGGACTGGAACACTCCGGGCGCTTGTGTTGGCATCGTGGTAAAGGACAAACTGGTCTTTGCAAAGGGTTACGGTTACAGGGACTACGGGAAAAAGCTGCCTGTGACGCCGAATACTCTCTACCAGATCGCATCAAACACTAAACTTTTTACTACGGTGGCAGCAGGACTTCTGGTTGAAGAAGGCAAGCTGGGGTGGGATAAGCCGGTTAAGGAATTTGTCCCTTCAATAAAGTTCTACAACAGTGACCTTGACAATTCAGTCACCCTGCAGGACATGCTGGCGCATCGTACCGGCATCTCAAGGCATGACCTTATATGGTATAAATCTGACTTTTCCCGGAAAGACCTTTTTGACCGGCTGAAATACCTCGAACCCAGCCAGCCCATTCGTACCGGGTTTCTATATAATAACCTGATGTACGTCGCTGCCGGGTACATCATTGAACTTCAGACCGGTAAGACATGGGAAGAGTTTGTGCAGGAGCGGATCTTTGACCCGCTGAAGATGGAGAGGACGTTCTTTACGGTCAAAGAGATGGTCGCTGATCCTGATCACGGTGTGCCTTACAATGAAAAACGGGATACGACAATTCTCTATGAGATCCCGATCTACGAAGATAAGGCGGCTGTTGGTCCTGCCGGGTCTGTCATTTCAAATGTCAATGATATGTCGAAGTGGCTTATTGCTCTCATGAACGGCGGGATGTATGAAGGGAAGCAGGTCATACCTGAGGCGGTTCTGAAAGCTACCCTTGCGCCATCGATAGCGTTGCCCAACACCGGGCTCGAGAACAAGGGATACAAGGAAGCCCTTAACAGCGTCTATGGCATGGGCCGGCAGACAGTATCGTATAGGGGGCATTTACTCGCTTTGCATGGTGGCGATCTTCCGGGCTTTCACTCACAGATCTCGATGATGCCGACAGACAGCATAGGTGTGATTGTGTTTGTCATCGGCGATCAGAGTCAGCCTTTATATAACACAATAACCTATAATGTCTATGAGCGGCTTTTGGGAATGGAGCTGACACCCTGGAGCGAGAGGAACCTTGGTGACCGGGACAAGGGCAAAGCTGTTGGCAAGGAGGGGAGGAGCAAGGCCGGTGAAGACAGGGTTGCGGGCGCCGGTCCTTCGCATAAGCTTGCTGATTATGCAGGCGAGTATGAGCACCCTGCGTACGGGATAATGAAAATCAATCTCAAGGAAAAAGATTCACTTCAGCTTGATTTTCATAATATAGTGCTTCCTCTTTCGAATTATCATTACGACCGTTTTGATACGCCCAACGATGAGGAGTACGGTTTATGGTCGCTTAATTTCATGACGAATCCTGCAGGTGAGGTAAGCAGCCTGGTGGTCTCTGTTGATGAGGGGCAGGTGACTTTTACGCGCAGGGCTGATCCCGGTCTCAGTGACCCCGCTGTTTTGCAGGCCTATGAGGGCAAGTATCTCATGGGAGGGGCGACATTCAGTGTGGAGGTAACAGGCAATGAGATCTTCATTGTTGTACCCGGTACTCCGCGTTTAAAGCTGATACCTGTCAAAAAGGACATATTCCAGGTTGAAGCATTTGCTGACTACAGCATCATCTTTGTTCGCGAGAACGGTGTTGTCACAGGATTGAAACAGAAGGATCCCTCCGGTGAATATTCAGCAACAAAGAAATAGCTGATCTATTGACACAGGACCAGGCTGCTGCATGGTCCTGTGTCACTTGATTAAACTAGAAAGGCAACTCAAATGTAATTGATGGAACGGGAGCAATTACTCCTGTCTTATAAGGGAATCCGGTATAGTACGAAAGATTATACTGCTCAAGTGTTCCTACAAAAAGGTAGGCATCAGTAAAGAGCAGGTCAGTCCGGTCAGCATTATCTACGGTAACCTCCAGAAGTCCGTCATCATCAATATCCGATATCATAAGGTTTCCAACCGGCTTTGTGAGATCAGCAGATACAGGGTTTGTATGTGCAGTGAAATATATCTTGTAACCCTCATGATCAGGAATGAATTCATAATATCCAACGAAGGATATATTGCCCGGTCCTCCGCTTGTGCATGCCCAATCCTGGGTCAGATAACTCTTGAAAGCTATCACCAGTTTACATTCAACGAAACAGAAAGACAGGTTGCTGAGGCCGGCCGGCTTACCGCTTGCATTTACAGGAGCTGACAGGCCGCTGTCGCCCAGTGTTCCATCCGGATAAAAATATACATTGGCGGCGTTAGAGCCTTTGACTATGACAGCGCCGACACGGTAAAATTTATCTCCGATGCGGATGCATTGGCCTGCTTCAAATGAAACATATTTGCCGTCGGTGCTTACATTAAGCCCTTCAGGAAATTCACCCTTGAAAGCTGCCATCTGAATAGTCAATCTTTTCACCGCAGTGGTCAAAATAGTAAGCATCATTCATGAATGCCAAACCAACTTCTTCGCAGGTTCTGTTTCCTCCATTGTTGGCTCCGGCAATAATCTGAGGAGTAACGCCACTGCCGTTATTGCTGCTGCTGTTACTACTGATGCTGTTATTACTGTTATTGTCAGTGCTGCTGGCAGCAGTGCCACCGGAATTTTGACCTGAGGCAGTTGCTCCTTTTGTTGTGACAGGCGAAAGGTCATCCTTCTGACAGGAAACCAGCATAATGCCTATAAACAGGCTCACAAGCAGATAATTCAGTTTTCCCATGTCAATTGTTATTCGTTAATAATTCATTCCAAAAGGTGGACAAAAATTAATTCATTAAAATGAAGATTTGATGAATTTCCAATCGATTATGTGCCATTTGCCATCAAACAGCATTATAGAAGGCAGTCCCATGCTAACTGTCAGTGTGCTTAATGACTTCCGGAGAGGGTGGTTCAGATAAATATCTCCCGGAGCTGATTTCCGGGATTTCTTTGTTGCGATCCCTGGTGCCTGAAGGCTCGCAGAAACACTCCCCGGGTGGCACAAAATATTATTAATAAAAGGACAACCTTAATGTGAAATGATTCGCTTAGAATTAGGATATGCAAGAAATAAAACACTTATAATGAAAAAAGCATTAATAATATATGAACAACATCGCTTAAAATATGTTTTATAAAAATAAGGCTTATTTATGACCGTGAAACATTGCTCCGGCTAAACATGACTTAAGAAATAATAGGTTTATAAAATGTACAGAATATTAAAAACTGGGAGCAATGAAAAAGCTAATGAGTTATTTCGTTTTGGCATGTTTAGTTGCCGGGATTGGAGTTCTGAATGGCTGCAAGAAAGAACCTGATCCTATAAGCATGCCTGCCGTATCCACGGCTTCTGTAGAATCTACATCAAATACAGTAGTCGTGAAAGGCGTGGTGATTTCTGAAGGAGGTGCTGAAGTAACAGCCCGTGGTGTATGCTGGAGTACAAGTCATGAGCCGACGATATCATACTCCAAGACCGAAGATGGTACAGGTGAAGGTGCTTTTTTGAGTTATCTGAACGACCTGGTTCCAAATACCACTTACTATGTCCGTGCCTACGCTACAAACATCGAAGGGACAAGTTATGGCAATGAGATTACATTTTCAACAGGACCGGCTTCACCTGTAACTCTGACAACCTCTGTGGTTGTATTAATTACAGGAACAACTGCTGTATCAGGGGGTAGTATTACGAACGACGGGGGTGGTCAGATCACTTCCAGGGGTATTTGCTGGAGCACGGTCCAGAATCCTACAACGGCTGACAGGACAACTATTAATGGAGCCCATACAGGCGTGTTTACCAGTATTATGGACAACTTAACGCCAAACACTACCTATTATGTTCGCGCTTATGCAACTAACGAAGCAGGAACAAGTTATGGCAATGAGATTACTTTCCTTACAAGCCCGGGTATTCCTCCAACCCTGACCACATTTTTTGTTGGAACGACAGCAACTTCTGCTGTTGCCGGTGGTAATATTACAGATATTGGTGATGTCGGTGAGATCACAGACAGGGGTATCTGCTGGAGTACATCCCAGTTGCCAACAATAGATGATGAAAAGCTGTCAAACGGAATGGGGGCAGGCAACTTTACCGTTAATCTGATAAATTTAAACCCCGGGACAACTTATTACATAAGAGCCTTTGCGATTTATCGTACAGACGTGTTTTATGGTGACCAACTCATTTTCACAACTTCTCCGGCTACAGGAATACCAGGCGCTGATTTCCCCGGAGAAGGTCTATACAATTTAGTTGGCTTTGCCATTGGCGCCAAAGCATATATTGGATTAGGTATAAATAATTCAGATTTTCCCGGCAGCGATTTCTGGGAGTGGGATCCGGCAAGCAGACTATGGACTCGGGTAGCCAACTTCCCTGGATATGGAGGTGGTTATGTTGACGGCTTTTCAATCGGAACAAAAGGTTATATAACGACTATAAGTAGTTTTGAGGGCAATGGTTACCTTACAAATGAGTTTTGGGAGTATGACCCGGCAACAAATAGCTGGACTCAGAAAGCATCGCTTCCAACCACCCCTGCAAGAGGCAATGCTGTTGTTTTTTCTGTCGGGACTAAAGGATATATTGGTATCGGTTCCAAGGAACAATACACAGGTTTACCAGTTGAATATTACAGTGATTTCTGGGAATGGGATCAGGCGACCGATGTATGGACAAAAAAGGCTGACTTTCCGGGAAATGCACGATCAGGAGCTGTCGGTTTTTCAATCGGCAACAGAGGGTACGTAGGAACAGGGTTGAGCGACAATTCTTTAACTGATGAATTCTGGGAGTGGGATCAGTCGACAGATGTATGGACAAAAAAGGCTGATTTTGCCGGAGGCCCGCGAAGTTCTGCTTTTGGTTTTTCAATCGGCAACAAAGGATACATTGGGACAGGTTATAATGGTGATGAGACCTCATATTTATCACAGGATGTCTGGGAGTGGGACCAAATGACTAATGAATGGACAAAAGTAGCTGACTATGTCGGAGGTCCACGTGCTGGAGCAATAAGTGTCTCGATCGGAAACAAAGCATACATTGGCACTGGATCAAACTACAATAGTGGCAATTTGAAGGATTTTTGGGAATATGATCCCAACCTTTAAAAACCAAGGCGTTAGAGATATGGCCTTGGAAAACAATTGATTTAATCCGCATCAAATTCATTTAGGTGTGGCAAAGGACAGCCCTCGGATATCAGGTCCGGGGGCTCTTTATATCACAATTTTAAATAAACTTGACTTCGGTTTTTTGCTGGAGTAACTTTGCATTACCACCAGGTTAGTAAATTATTAGCGGATTTATATTACTCATACTTTTTAATTACTAACTAAAATCACTGTTATGAAAAGATTATTGGTTTTATTTTTAGTCCTTGCCCTGGGATTACTGTCATATTCCCAGTCAGCAAAAAAAGACAAGATGCCGGCCACAACAAGTTCCAAAACTGCTTTGGCATCTTATAATGAGGCATTTAAAGCTTTTGAAGATTTTGCATTTGAGAAGGGTGTTGAGCTGTTAAAAAAATCACTGACTGATGATCCTGATTTTTTTATGGCTAATTATTATCTGGCCTTCATCAATATGGGGAACAAGGAAAAATTCGACCCATACGCCAATGCTGCAGTAAATTGCAAAGCCAAACTAAGTGAGGCCGAGAAGCTGTTAAAAAGTACCATCGTAAAATTTATTGAAAAGAAGGATGCAGATGTAAGAGATATTGGGCAAAAGCTGGTTAAAATGTATCCGAAGGATGTCTTTGCCTATTACATGCTTTTTAACTTCCAGGCCATTGCCGGTGATAAAAACGGATCTCACGAAACCTTGCTGAAAGCCCTGGAAATTACTCAGAATCCTGCCCCCGTTTACAATATGCTTGGATATTCGTATATGGATCTGAACCAGAATGATAAGGCTGAGGCTGCCTTTAATAAGTACATTGAACTGGCGCCGGATAATCCGAACGTGTACGATTCAAAGGGAGACTATTACATGCATATACAGGACTACGAGAAAGCTTATGATACGTATATGAAAGCGTATGCATTGGATACTCAATGGGGATTAAAGAAAGCTCAGGAGGCAAAGAAACTAGAAGGCCGGGAGGCTGTGAAGGCTTCTGTGGCGGCTTTCCTTGATAAGTACGATTCGGCGTTTAAGGCAAAAGACGCACCTGCTGTGATAGCATTATTAGCAGGCGATGGTCTGTTCTGCGGAACTGACCCTTCAGAGATCTGGGATAAGAAACAAATTTCAGACGGGTGGACGCAGGCTTTTGCTGATCCATCTATGATGCTTGACTTTACAGTTGATAAACGTGAAATAATGGTCGCTGAAGATGAAAATTCGGCAATTGCCATAGAGCAATTTTATTTCAAGATTTTCAGCCCGAATATTATGTGGCGTGTAATCTTTCATGCAGTTAAGTCCGGGGAGGACTGGAAGCTCGATTTCATCAGCTGGAATTTTATCCCCAAAAATGAGGATATAGAAAAAATAAATAAAGCGGTAGAGTAAAATTTACTTCCCCAGGAAGAAGCTCACCAAAGAGCTTGTAATTTAAATAGCACTTTAATTGCCTTTTTTTGACAGCCCCCGGAAATAGGTTTCGGGGGCTGTTCTGTCATAGCCCTTTGGTTTTAATGGTGTAATTCCAGCATCTGATCCTGTCAGATCTCAGTTGGAAAAGGCTTTTTGCACGCGAAATGATGTTGCAAGGTCCCTCTGTTGTATCAACCTTCTAAAAGGATCACCAGAAGTTGTAACTGCATCCCAATTGAATCAGATGTCTGATATGAAAATCCCAAGCAGAAAATCATCAATTCGTGGAATTTTTTTGCTGCAGCAAAATAAATATTGAAAAAATATTGACTTTTTAAAATTATAGGTTTAATTTTGAGATGCTGCATTTCTAAAACTATATTACATGTTTCACTGGGAGCATTTTTCGCTTCGCATTTATGTGCCTGTCTATGGCCTTAGACTGCCAGTACGTCTACAACGGGAAACCTATACTTTGACTATACACAGAGAGGGAAAGAACTATGAAATATATTTCTAAAGAATTAATAGATAAGGTATTAGAGAGTTACGTTGGTAAGGTGACTACCAGAAGCAGAATAATATACTGGTTGATCATAATAATACTAATGACTTTAATAATAGCTCTGCCTCTTATTTATGTGGATGTCGCAGTGCAAGCCAGGGGTTTTTTCCAGTCCGACATAGAGAGACAGCCTATTTATGCACCCAGTAATGGTCAGGTGATTCAAACTGCAATTAACAAGGGGAAGAGAGTGAGTAAGGGGGATACCCTTCTAACTATTGGCTCAGATGCAATTCATGCAGCGCTTTTAGCTGTCAATCAAAGAATTAACGAAAACAATTTGTCCATTCAAGATATCGATGGCTTGTTAACCATAAAATTGCTAAACGATAAAATAAGTCCGGCCAAACTGGTTACCAAGAGGTATTATGCGGAATATATTAATCTCTCAGGATTATTGAAACTTCAGGGCCAGACTTACCATCAAATAAAGTCTGACTACGAAAGAAAAAAGATTCTTCATGAGCAAAGAATTATTTCTGATGCTGAATATGAAGTCTCTTACTTTAATTTCAGAGCAGAAGAGGAAAAACTGAATCAATCCTTTGCTCAAGCCCTGGCAAGATGGGAGTTGGATTTGGCTCAGAGAATCAATGATTCCATTCTCCTTCATGCAGAATTACAGCGATGCAATGAAGAAATCAAGAATCGCTACGTGCTGGCCCCGCTTAGCGGGATTATTATCCAGAGCGCAGATATTCAGAGAGGCACGTTCGTGTATAACAATCAGCAAATTGCAGAACTAACCCCTTTAAGTGACATTCAGGCCGTATGTTTTGTGTCACCGGGAGACATCGGATTGGTAAAACTAGGGTTACCGGTACTCCTGCAGGTCGATGCCTTAAAGTACACTGAATGGGGATTGCTCAAGGCAAATATTATTGATGTATCCAATGATCTTGTTATTGAAGATGGTCAGTCAGCGTATTTCAGAATTATCTGTAAGCCGGAACAGAGCTATCTAAGTCTAAAAAATGGTGTTAAGACAGATATCATAAAAGGAATGAGTTTTAATGCCCGAATTGTAATCACACAAAGGTCTCTGTTTAATCTGATGTTCGACAAAGTTGATGATTGGCTAAACCCTTATACTAATTGAGCGAGGACCAGATTATGGGCATAAAGGTCAAACAAAGAGATATAACTGACTGTGGGGCAGCATGCCTCACGTCGATTGCTTCATTTTATAAAGTTAATATGCCACTTTCCAGAATCCGGCAATATGCTTGTACGGACAAAAAAGGCACAAACATTCTTGGATTAATTGAAGCTGCAGAAAAAATTGGATTTACCGCCAGAGGTGTAAGGGGAGATTGGGACAGCCTTTTTAAAATACCAGTCCCGGCGATTGCTCACATTGTGATAAAGGGACTTTTAACACATTATGTTGTGATATTAAAGGTGAGCAAATCTTACATTAGAATTATGGACCCGTCTGATGGAGATCTGCATAGGGTAACCCATGAAGATTTTAAAAAACAATGGACCGGTGTACTGGTTTTAATCGCTCCTGGTGAGAGGTTTAAAATCTTAAATGAAAAAACTAATCTTGGATCGCGGTTACTCCAGCTTGTCCGACCGAGCAAAGATATCCTTATTCAGTCTTTAGTAGGTGCTCTTGTATACTCCATCCTTGGCTTATCCCTATCACTATACGTCGGAAGGCTGGTTGATAATGTAATTCCAGGCAATAACATAAACCTTCTTAATCTTTTAGGGGTTTCCATGTTGATTATAATTTTGTTCCGGTTTTTCCTCATAGTATTTCAGTCAGTGTTTGTGTTAAAAACAGGACAAAGAATAGATGCCACCCTGATTTTAGGTTATTACCAGCAGCTACTTAAATTACCAAAATCGTTCTTCGACAATATGAGGACCGGTGAAATAATCTCAAGGATTGGGGATGCGGTCAAAATCAGAGTATTTGTAAATGATGTTTCAATTTCGCTGGTATTGAACATTTTTATCCTGATTGTATCCTTTGTTTTGATGTTTGCTTTTTACTGGAAATTGACATTGATTATCTTATCCGTTATTCCATTTTATTATGCCATTTACTTTGTTTCAAACAAGATTAATAAAAAGACGCAGAGAAAGGTGATGGAGAATGCTGCAGAATTGGAGGCACAACTGGTGGAGTCACTTAATGCAGCAGGTACAATAAAACGTTTTTCATTGGAGGAGATGGCTAATTTGAAAACGGAGACAAGATTCATCGGCCTTTTGGAGAGTGTGTACAGGTCTGGTATAAATTCCGTTTTTTCATCTGCATCATCGAGTATTTTGACTCAGATAATTACTGTAGTTGTGTTATGGATAGGCACTGTTTATGTTCTTCAGACATATATCACAGCCGGAGAATTGCTTTCATTTTATGCAATCATAGGATATTTTACTGGTCCCGTCTCCGGGATAATTAATTATAACAAAACCCTGCAGGATGCAAGAATTGCAGCTGACAGACTGTTTGAGATCTTTGATCTGGAGAGTGAAGAAGACAATGGGAAGATTGATCTTATTCCCGATCTCGTCAATGACATATACTTTGAAAATGTAAATTTCAGATATGGCACCAGAGTAACCATCTTTGAGTCCCTGAATTTGCAAATTAAGAAAGGTTCATTCACTGCGATCGTTGGTGAGAGCGGATCAGGAAAAACAACTCTTATTTCACTCCTGCATAAATTATATCCAATCAATGGAGGTCACATAAGAATCGGGATTAATAATATTACCAATTTCACAAACAAATCCCTCCGAAAGATCATTTCTTGTGTGCCTCAGGATATAGATCTGTTTACCGGGTCCCTAGCTGAAAATATTGCACCAGCGGACTTGGAGCCGGACATGGCCAGAATAATGCATATATGTAATATTTTGGGTATGTCAGGATTCATCGATAGTCTGCCTGCCGGTTTTAATACACTTTTAGGTGAGCACGGAGCAAACCTCTCTGGCGGTCAAAAGCAACGTATTGCCATTGCACGGGCATTGTATCTTGAGCCTGAAATACTTGTGCTTGATGAGGCAACGTCTTCCCTGGATCCCATGTCAGAGAGCTTGATTCAAAAAGCATTGATGGAGTTTGTTCAATCTGGCCGAACACTAATTGTCATTGCTCACAGGCTATCAACTATCAGCAGAGCAGATAAGATATTTGTCCTAAATAATGGAAGGGTAGCTGAGGCGGGTAGTTATAATGAATTGATTGAAGCGGAGGGATTCTTTTTGGAGATGCTGCGACATCAGAGCCTCACTGTAGATCATAAGGTTGTGAAACAAGCCTTACATATATTATGAAAGTATTTGAATATTTGGACCGTATCAGTCAGATGCACAGGATGCTTACCAGGCAACGGACTGGGACACCCGCAGAGTTTGCAGGCCAGCTCGGTGTAAGCAGAACCACCCTCTACGAAATGATTGATGAATTGAAATCGCGGGGCGCCCCGATTTCTTATTCAAAATCATCGTGTACATTTTTCTATGCCGAACCATTTGAAATAAATGTGAGCTGTTCGATGCGGTCCCTTAGTAATCATGAGGAAAAACAATTTACCGGCGGAGGCTTTTTCGGCAGAGTCCTTTTTTCCCGGACGGTACTGGCTGAAATTAGTATTGGTAATACCCTACAGGGATATTTTGAGTACTAACTAACACAAATGAATTATGGAAAAAAAACCAAATTTAACCATGCTTGGTGTAACAGAACTGGGCATGGAGGAAACTCAACAAATCAATGGCGGATGGACAAGAATTTTTACTGCCTATCTGATTATGCTCGCCAAAGAGGCTGTAACTGAGGGCCTGGATAAGTGTATTGAAGATTTTATGGAAGGGGTTGAAGAAGTTTACAAAGGTTAAATAAAAGGTGGCATGGGAAATTTAATCGAATTAGATAGAACAGAAGCGCAAAACATTAATGGTGGTAATGGACCAACTTGGAATTGGACAGGCAAAGTTATTGGCGCTTTAATGAATCTTTTTCAAGATCTTGGTGATAACTACTCATCCACGCCGGAGGGTCACGCAGTTCAGCAAGCTCTCAGAGACTTTCAATAATATCCTGTTATTGATTGTTTTAAGTAAAAAGTGGTGAGCTTCATTAGAGAATGCGAGCTCACCGCTTCATATTAATGATAAATGCAAACAATATGTATTCTGCTTTCATAATATCAGGGATATTAGTGATGTCAATAGTTTCATTTTTGATATTTGTTGGGCGAAGAAAAGGAGGCGTGTTATCAATGGAGTTTTTCCCCTTCAAGTTGAAATATGTTGGTGGAGCACTGGTAATTATTTCGATATTTCTTAGCTTCTTTGAACTGATGGAAGACGAATTATACACTAACATTAGGATTATTATTGCTAATTCAGGTTTGATGATTATAGCAATATCCAAAGACAAGCTTGAAGTTAATGACTGCAACTTTTTCAAGATGTTATGTTTCTCTTTATCAACTTTTATTCTTTATTTGGTATATCACTTGATGATAATATTTAATGGAGTTGAAAAAATAATTGATTTACCACAGTTTATTATGTACCTTCTTATTATGTACCTTATTTCCTATCATTCCTTCAAATCAAAACTTACAAAAGGTGTATAAACGGTTTAAGCTAATTCCATCTGTCAATTATTTAATCAAAGCACCGACATATCTATACATATTGGTTTTTTTGTGTCCTTCATTGCTGTTAGGAGCAATAACCACGTTCTTACCTGAACCTGACATGACAGGTTCCTTCTCAACCGAAAGTATCGTTCTTGATTTTCTTATTGTCGTTATAGTGGTCCCGCTCCTAGAAACACTTCTCTTTCAATCATTAATAATAGAGATCATTTGTAAGATTATCAAAAGACCAAGAAAGAACATGTATTTCGCAGTAATTGCCTCCTCTTTGGCGTTTGCATTTAATCACACATATAGTTTAAGTTATTTTATCATTACGTTGGGTGCGGGAATTATTTTGGCATTAGTATATTACATAGGAAGATACAGAAAGGAAGGTCCAATAATCTTGGTATTCATACTTCACGCCATGTATAATTTATTATCTTCACTATACAATCTGATTTTCTAAGTATTCGCTAAATAACCAATTGAGAGTATTGAGTTGCGGTTTTGTAATCTTACCCGATATTCGACCAGTAAAAATTAGATGATATCCAACCCCGGGAGTACAAGGAGATTGACAAAACTATTTAATTTTATAAACGAATATGGAACATTGCACATGGCTAGGTTGCAGACGAGGTTTTACAGATTTCTCTTAGAGATTGCGTCCGTCATTTATATTATTCTACTGGCTTATTTCTGGATTTTGAAAGATATGAAGAACCTTTCAAGATCCGAGGCAACTTTGTTTTATAGTGCAGGATTTGTGGTGATAGCATGTTGGTTATTATTGAGAAATATAGCGGGATTGAAGAATTACCGGAAGGAGATCAATAGTTGGTGAATAAAGCACAAGATTTTTAAAAAATCAGTCCAGGCAACAGTTAACTCGCCCTGATCTTGTTTTGGACTGGGAGGCTACTGCGGACCTACATACGGTCTTCTATTCCGTATTTATCCATTGCAGAAATAGTAACAGTAGCGCAATGCACATATACTTTGTTAACTGACTTATGATGAATATCGTGAAAGTACATTAAGCCTGCTATCCACTATGAAAAAGTTTGAAATGATCCTGATTATTGGAGCCATTATTGGCCTCCTAATGGCGCTTTTCAAACCCCGTTTGATTCTCTGATTGTCTCAGTTTTTTTTATAACACTGAGCTGTCTCTATTTCTTTCTTGGCTTTGCACTATTCAATAATATTCCGTTACGGAAGATATTTAAAGCAGATTCCTACAAAGGTATTGGAACATGGAGAATCCTGATTGCCATCGGAGCTGGTCTGGCTCTTTCAATCCTCACGATTGGTTTTATGTTTTCTATACTCAGCTATCCGATGGCTAAAACCTTACTGGTTGTCGGAATAGTTCTCGCGGCAATAATAATTACACTGGCCTTGATAAAAAATGCTCAGGAAAAGAATCAGTTTTACAGGAACATCATCTTAAGGAGCTTTCTCTTTGTGATTATTGCAGTAATATTTCTTCTGTTACAAGGGCATTTAGTGGAAAAACTATAAGTATTGCTTATCCAACCGGTATTAAAACTTTGCCTGATCACAATCCAGCAGGGCAACCTGCCGAAACTGGCTAAAAATGTTGCTTGTGTACTTCTAATTTCCTCGGTTTAGCAAGGTCCAACTGAAATGGAATAATTAACTTGTAGGTTGTTATACTCGTACATCTACTACAGACACAGCAAAAATACTTTTGCTGGCAGTTGAAGAAAAGTGAATTACCAATGGACACAGAAAATGGTCGGAACAGGTATATTCCTTTCAATCCTCACGATTGGTTTTATGTTTACAATACTCAACTATCCGTCGGCTAAAACCCTACTGGCTGTCGGAATAATTCTTGGGGCGATAATAATTATCATGGCTTTGATAAAAAACGCTCAGGAGAAGAATCAGTTATACAGGAACATCACTTTAAGGAGCCTCGTATTTCTGATTATTGCAATTATACTCCTTCTGTTACCAGGACATTTATTTGAGAAACTTTGAGTTTTACTTTTTAAGACAGGTAATAATACTATGCCTGACCACATTCCGGCAGGGCAACCCGTCAAAACTAACCAAATTCTTGCGTAAGTCCTCCTTTTTTCGTTTTAACGGAGACTGATAGAAATGAAAGTATTAATTTGTTTGCTGGCAGGAGAGAAAAAGTGCATAACCAATAGCCTCAGTCAATGACTTCAAGAGTAAGAGAAAGGATGCTGAAAATAATGTTAATCATCAGCGTGATATGCCTGGTGGGTTCGCTAATCCTGTTCACACTGAACCCGCCCGGCTCTATCGGCAGGACGGCAATGATTTTGCTTGGTATCACATCTCTCTCTACAGGAGTTTCATTCTACCTGCAATACAGGCAAGAAAAACAAAAACATTGAAATCCTCAGCGATATTATGAAACGTAAGCTGCTGCTTTTTGCAGGAGCCTCTGTCGCCCTCAGTGTAGCTATGTATTTGGTTTTTCTAATATTCGATTTAATTTCCGGGACTCCACGAGAGGATGAGGCAAGTGCCATAAAATTTGCAGTATCAGTTGGAGTTTTGACTTCGGTTTACATGGTTTTCTTTACAAGGTTCTTTGAGAAACAGAAGAAGGTTTGAAACAACTTGTTCTGCGAGGTGAGCTTGATATCCGGAATTTTCTTTCCAGATATACGGGATTATGACGATGGCAGGGACCTGATCTCTGATTACCTGACTTCTGTGTTTATAGAACAGCTTTTAAGGGTTTCTATCAACTCGTTCTGGTAAAATGTTGCAAACCTGTCTTCATCCCTGTAATCAAGAACAACCTTGCGTTTCTGAGAGTTCTTCAGATATAAGGTGAGGTTGAGGTAAGAGGCAAAATTCTCCGAGATAACTGCTTTTTCAACCTGCCGTATGTCCAGATCATTATCCATGTTGACTTTTAAAGCTGCGATAATCCCGGTAATGCTAACTGCAATTATTCCCAGCCCTACCCATAGCGCCCAATCCTGAGGTGCTGCGAAATGTCTGACGACCATATAGGCTCCCCCAAAAATAAGAACTGCCGAATAAGCAATACTCATTTTTTTCTGCCATTTAAAAATGCCGTCCCGGATTTTAATATGGTTATCCAGGAACTTGATATCGCCCTTGTAAATGACAAATTCTGTTTTCATCGAAGCGTTGCAGGTTTTATGTAAATTTAGCAAAATTGAATTTTCGTCCTTCTACCAGGATCTGGATTTACATTAATATTTTGATCTACAATAATTCGACCCTCTACGAGGGTCTGTATTTCACGTTAACGTTTTGTTCTACAATAGTTTGACCCTCTACGAGGGTCTAGATAAATTATGATCATTTGATTTACAATAATTCGACCCTCTACGAGGGTCTGTATTTCACGTTAACGTTTTGTTCTACAATAGTTTGACCCTCTACGAGGGTCTGTTGTACACCATAATGTCTTATTCTACAATAATTTGATCTTCTACGAAGATCATTATCATGGCTATTTTCAATGTTTGTACCTCAATGAGACGAAGGTCATTTTCATGGCTATTTTCCGCCTGAATATTATCCCATATTTCCGACTCCAGATAACAGCATTGAATGGCATGATTAATTCTTATGACTTTTAATATCTTTTATTACTGTTTTTTCGGATATTTTAGCAGCCGGAATACCTGAAAACATTAACCAAGAATCCCTGATATGGAATTTTTAATAGAAGGAGTTACCCTGATCACCTGGCAACAGGTGCTCATGTGGGTAATAGGCGGAACACTCATCTACCTGGCAATAGACAAACAACTGGAACCGTCTCTCCTGCTGCCAATGGGCTTCGGTGCAATACTCGTCAACCTGCCGCTGTCAGGCGCACTGGACCAGAACCTCGAGGGCATAGGCGAGGTCAGCGGAATAATCGACTGGCTGTTCAAAGTGGGAATAGGAGCCTCCGAGGCAATGCCACTGCTCCTGTTTATCGGCATAGGAGCAATGATAGACTTCGGTCCCCTGCTGTCCAACCCCCGACTGCTGCTGTTCGGCGCTGCAGCCCAGTTCGGCATATTCGCCACGGTGGTCGTAGCCGTGCTGCTTGGATTTGACCTGAAAGACGCCGCATCAATAGGCATAATCGGGGCAGCAGACGGCCCGACATCCATACTGGTGTCACAGGTGCTGCACAGCAAATATATCGGACCCATAGCCGTCGCAGCATATTCATACATGGCACTGGTGCCTATCATCCAGCCCTTTGCAATCAAACTCGTCACGACGAAAAATGAACGGAAGATAAGGATGAAATACAACCCAAAGAGCGTGTCGAGAATGACCAGGATATTGTTCCCAATACTGGTCACAATAATAGCAGGACTGGTGGCGCCGGCATCAATATCTCTCGTGGGATTCCTGATGTTCGGCAACCTGATCAGGGAGTGCGGCGTGCTCAGATCACTGTCCGATACCGCCCAGAAAGACATGGTGAACCTGATCACCCTGCTCCTCGGCATAACAATCGCCGCCAGCATGAGAGCAGACCTGTTCGTGTCACTCGATACAATGAAGATAATGTGCCTCGGCCTGCTGGCATTTGTTTTTGATACAATAGCAGGAGTATCATTTGCAAAATTCATGAACCTGTTCCTGAAGGAAAAAGTCAATCCGATGGTCGGCGCAGCAGGGATATCAGCATTCCCGATGTCGTCGAGGGTGATACAAAAACTGGGACTGGAAGCTGACCCGCAGAACCACCTGCTGATGCATGCGGTGGGAGCAAATGTGTCGGGACAGATTGCGTCAGTCATAGCAGGCGGTGTGATAATAGGCCTTATGGCAGGATTAATGTAGGAGGAACAAAAATGGACACAGAATTAATAAGTTCACTGAAACTGATGGGTATGGGAATGGCAGCCATATTCTTCGTCATAGTCATTATTTACCTTGTAGTGCAGCTGATGCTGAGGATCTCGCGCGGCAAGGCTAATGGCACGAATGCCGCAAAACCCCTGTGAAGACTGCCTCGGCCGGTTGAGGTCATAACCCTGTTCTGCCGAATTTCGTATCTTTAACAGGGATAAATCATATATCATGAAACAACTGGTGCTTCGCAATGCAACCTATGAAAAGATCTACCGCGTAACAGGCATTGTGTTTCTGGTCGGACTCATAGTAATTGTCGTTACCGGAGATCCGAAATCATGGAGCTTCTGGATACAGGCAGTTTCCTTTCTGTTGCTTGGGATCATCTTCCTGAGCCTCAATTTCGGCACCCTGGTCAACAGGCTGTCGGCCGACAAGGGCGTGCTCACCATACGCTGGTACAGCAAGACGGTCAGGTCGTTCGTCCGGATAGATGAGATAGAATCCATTCATGCGGAGGAGAGTTATATCCGCATCATGCTCAAAAGCGGCAAGACCGTCCGCCTGCCGACGCGAATGCTTGAGTTTGACGAGAAACGTGCTGTACGAAAATTCCTTAAGGAGGTAACAGGATTCTGATATGAAAACCAGAAGAATTGAAATTATACTCGGGATTGTCCTGGCACTGGTAGCCGTAGGAGCTATACCAGCGGGACTGGCAATGATCCAAAAGCCGGATGGGTCAATATTGCACATGCCCACCGATATCCTTCAGGGGTCACCTTTTAATGACTTCCTGATACCGGGAATATTCCTGCTTGGCGTCAACGGCCTGGGAAGCCTCGCTGGCGCTGTCCTTTGCTTTATTCACAGCAGGTATTCTGCCATCAGCGGGCTGATACTTGGAATTGGCCTTGTTGTGTGGATAATCGTTCAGCTTCTGACTACCGGCCTCATAAGCTGGATGCAGCCGGCTTACTTTACAATAGGCCTCGTTGAAATTATTCTGGGCCTGCTCATAATTAGGCGAATACGCACTCATTAAAATAATTTTAATCAAAAAGCGTTTGAATTGAATTATTATTATTTACTTTGTAGTGCAAAGTACTATAAAATCGTTATATGAACCAGTCAGACCAGCATCTTGAAGACATAAAGGTCATTAAGAAAATAATGGAGGAATCCTCCAGGTTCCTGTCGCTCAGCGGCTTATCCGGCATAGTTGCCGGCCTGCTTGCCATAGCCGGAGCCGTGGCGGCGAATCTGATTATTGCCGGAAGCCCGGCAGCGGAGGAATGGTACTCGGTACCCTTAACAGCTGACCCTTCAGGCCACAGGTCAGTTGTCCTTCTTTTTGCCGTCATGGCTGCAGTGCTTGTACTGTCGCTTGCCGCTGCAGTACTCTTTTCCTCCCGCAAGGCAAGGAAAAGCGGGCACAGCGCATGGACGCCCGTCACCCGCAGGATGCTGGCCAGCCTTCTCTTTCCGCTGGCAACTGGAGGGCTTTTTATTCTGATAACGCTAAGCAGGGTTCCGGCAAACGTGACAGTTGCTTCCACCCTTATTTTTTACGGACTTGCAGTCATCAGCGCCGGCAAATTCACTTTTGGCGAGATACCCTGGCTGGGCGTGCTGGAGGTACTGACAGGGCTTGTCTGCCTTCTCCTGCCACAGTGGTCGGTGTTTATCTGGGCATTTGGCTTTGGCATACTCCATATCGGTTACGGTCTGTTCATGCACCTCAGATACAAGGGATGAAAAGAGTGCTTGAAAATTTCAACAAGGCTTTTGAGAGCCGTGTCAGGCTGGGTATTATGTCGGTGCTGGCGGTCAACACCAGCATGGACTTCATCAGCCTCCGCGAAGCGCTTGGGGTGACGGACGGAAACCTGGCCAGTCACCTCAGGGCACTGGAAGAGGCGGGCTACATATCGATGGACAAGAGCTTCATAAACCGCAAGCCCAATACAAAATACACAATAACTGAAGAGGGTATGGAAAATTTCCGGCGACATATAAGCGCGCTCGAAGATCTGATAAGCAATCAATAATTTTTTTATATATAAACTTTGAAATGCAAAGTACTTTAAAAACAACTGAAAAATGGAAAATGAAATTGTAAAACAGGAAAAATGGTACCAGTCGATGACTGTGAAAATGATTCTTCTGGGATTTCTCGGCCTCATGCTGCTGATCCCGCTGGCGCTGATCATGGAGCTCATACAGGAACGGTCGAAGAATGCGGAAACAGCCCGTCTTGAGATAGGTAACCTGTGGGCTGCAGCGCAAACTATCACCGGTCCTGTGCTGAACGTTCCGGGAACAAAGGTGATCTCAGGCGACGGCCAGTATGTGACCACCACAATGCACATCCTTCCCGATGACCTGAAGATCACCGGAAGACTGATGCCGGAGAAAAGATACAGGGGTATTTATGAGACTGTGGTATATGACTCTGACATTCAGATGACCGGCACCTTTTCAATTGCAGGCTATGAACATCTGAATGATTATATATACGACTGGGAGCAGGCATACATTTCAATCGGCGTCTCTGACAACAAGGGTATAAGGGACAAAGTGGAGATGAATTTCAACAAGGAGGTTATTATCGCTCAGCCGGGAGCAGGGCAGACCGATCTCTTCGAAAAGGGCATCTCTTTCCCTGTGTCCATAGACCCGGCAGCACCAGGCGGTTTCGGCGGTGATTTCAGCATCAGCCTTGGGCTCAGGGGAAGCAGCAACATCTCATTCTCCCCCGTTGGAAAGACAACTGAAGTTTCTCTTGCCTCGGCATGGGATGCTCCTTCGTTCATGGGCACTTTCCTCCCGGCAGAAAGGGATGTGAAAGAGGACGGTTTCACTGCCAGATGGGTGGTGACGCATCTCAACAGGAGCTTCCCTCAGGGATGGACAGGCAAAAGCTACACTCCCTCTGACGATGCTTTCGGCGTTGACCTGATACTTCAGGCTGATCACTACACCAAGTCGGAAAGGAGCGCAAAGTACGGACTGCTCTTCATTGCACTGACCTTCCTGGTGCTCATCATTATCGAGCTCAGGTCGAAGGAGCGCATTCACATCTTTTATTATCTGCTGGTGGCTATGGCGCTGATACTGTTCTTTTCATTGCTTACCTCGCTGAGCGAGCTTGTCGGATTCAACCCGGCTTACCTGATCTCGTCGGTGGCAACAATAGGACTTCTCTCCGCTTTCTTCCGTTCCTTGCTGAAGAAGTGGTGGATAGTGCTTGTCATCAGCGGGCTGCTGACAATTCTTTATGTTTTCATCTTCGTGCTTCTGGCGCTTAAGGATTATGCTTTCCTGGCCGGGAACATAGGTTTGTTCGTATTGCTTGCGGCACTGATGATGGTTTCGGCAAGGTACAGGCTGTTTAAGGAATAGTTATTATGTGGTATGGCGTTTTTGAAGTAACTTACATGCTTACTTTAAAAACGCCGTTTCACATGGTTCTGAAAAGGTATATCGAAGAAGAGACTGGTCAGAAATTTGACCTGATAATCGTCGGTGGCGGCATAACGGGAGGCGCCGTGGCGTACATCGCTGCAGCACGGGGCCTCTCGGTCGCCCTGTTTGAAAAAAAGGATTACGGAGGCGCCACCTCCTCGGCGACCTCGAAGCTGATCCACGGGGGACTCAGGTACCTGGCAAACGGGGAGATCAGGCTGGTGCGCGAATCACTCCGCGAAAGAAGGATACTGGGCAATATCGCTCCCAATTTTGTATATCCGCTGCCTTTTATAATGCCCAACTACAAGAAATGGGAAGGAAATATCTGGAAGATGCTGGTGGGCATGTACCTGTACGATATGCTGTCATATGACAAAAAAGACACCTGGGACAAGGGCAAGAAGCTCGAGAACCATAAGCTGATCTCCTACAGAAAAACTATCAGGGTGGAGCCAAACCTCCGTGAAGGATAACCTCAGGAATGCATTTTATTTCTTTGATTATCAGAGCATATTCCCTGAGAGGCTTACTCTTGCTTTCATCAAATCGGCAGCCGAATACGGTGCCAAAGTATCGAATTATTCGCCTGTCGAGGGCTTTATTTTTGAGAATGAGAACAGGATCACCGGGGTAAAGGTCAGGGATATATTTTCAGGTGAAATTAAAAATATTCATGCTGATCTGATTGTCAACTGCGGGGGGACCTGGGCCGACAAAATCCTCAGCCTGGCATCGAAAAAAGATTCCCCGGCACACAAGGTCAAGCGCTCGGAGGGTGTTCACATCATCACAAAAAAGATCGCCGGTAACCATGTCGTTTCCCTTAAGAAAAAAGACGGGGGGTTTATGATGATAATGCCGTGGCGCGATCATTCGCTCATCGGTACCACCGACAAGGAATTTTACGGCAATCCTGATGAGTACCGTGTTTCAATGGAGAGCATTAATGAGATATTGAAGGAGGTCAATGAGAATTTCGGGAAAACGCTCTCTGCTGCCGATATATTGCACGCTTACGGGGGTCTGCGGCCGCTGGTGGACGACCAGACCAAAGGGTCCCTTGAGACATCGAGAAAGTACGAAGTATATGATAACTCCACTGACGGCATCGAAGGTATGATCACCGTCGAGGGAGGGAAATACACCACCAGCAGGAGCCTCGCCCAGGAAGTACTGAAACTGGTCTCGACAAAGCTCGACAGGGTGCTCTCGGATTCTGTCTCGGACAACCTTTATCTGTCAGGATGCGAGATCAGGGATATGAGACAGTTCATGATAAGGCAGCATCTTAATTACAAGGACTTTGGCAGGAACACAATCGAATATGTGAGCAGGAATTACGGCACCGAAAGCAATGTGGTGTTTCAGATCGCAAGGGATGATCCGCGGTATGCCGAAGTTGTCAGTCATGACGGAGAGATACTGGCGGAGGTTGTCTATGCAATAAAATATGAATGTGCCCGGACACTGAGGGATATCATGTTAAGAAGGACAGGAACCGGGACCCTGGGTAACCCCGGCAAGGATATCATCGATAAGATAACGGCCATCGCATCGGAAATGCTGAACTGGGACAGGAAGAGGATTGACGAGGAGGTTGCATCGATGAAGAGGGTATATGAATTATTTTAAAAGCAAGGACATGGATCTTACGTACCGCGGGATACTGAAATGGGGAGACAAGCGTGAAGCAGAGGTTGAGCCCCTGATGAAAAAGCTTATAAAGGAAAAGTTCGGACTGACAGATTCTGACTTCACGGGGAAGCATCTCCCCGGGACAGAGACAGTGAAGCTGGACAAGCCAGCGATGCTGAAGCCCTCCCAGATTGATTATCTGAAGAGCATTGTTGGCAGTGAAAATATTCGGACGGATGATTTTTCCCGGGCGAAATATTCTTACGGTAAATTTTACGATGAACTGCTTGACTTAAGGCTGAACCTTGTTCCGGATCCTCCTGACGCAGTGGTGGCACCAAAAAGCCATGACGAAATAGTAAAGATCGTCGAATTCTGCAGTGAGGAAAAGATACCGGTGATTCCGGTTGGCGGACAGTCATCCGTTACCGGGGCATTGCGGGCGCCTGAGGGAGGCATCGCGCTCGATCTGACGAAGCATCTCAACAAAATCGTCAGGCTGAACACCGTGAACAAAACCGTGACGGTTCAGGCGGGGATGTTCGGTCCGGCTTTTGAAGAGGAGCTGAACAGGAACGGATACACCTGCGGTCATTTCCCGCAGTCGTTTGAATACTCTACCGTGGGCGGATGGATTGCTGCCAAGGGCGCAGGACAGGCCTCGACAGGATACGGCAAGATAGAGGATATGGTCATCGCCCTGAAGGTAGTTACTCCGGCAGGTGTCATTGAGACGAAGGAGTTCCCCCGGACAGCACAGGGATGGGATATCTTCAGGCTTTTCATTGGCTCCGAGGGCACGCTCGGGGTGATAACCGAGGCCACGCTTCACATGCATATTTATCGCCCGGAGAACACCGCATCGGCGTCATTTATCTTCAGGTCTTTCGAACAGGCAGTGGAGGCGATGCGCGCCATGATCCAGAGCGAATACGGCAGACCCCATCTGTTCAGGATATCGGATCCCGATGAAACAGATATTGCATTCAGAACCAGCGGATTTGACAACACCATCGCCGACAGGTTCCTGAAGATGCTTGGTTTTATGCCGGGCAAACGATCAATCATGTTTGTTGCGGTCGAAGGTGAAAAAGAATATGCTGCCTTCGTTCTGAAAAAGATCAGGCAGACTGCCGGAAAGAACAAAGGCATGTTTATCGGCAGCAGCCCGGTAAAAAAATGGCTTGCCCAGCGATACTCGAGCGCTTACATGCGTGATCCGCTGATGGATATCGGTATCATGGCCGATACCCTCGAGACCGCGGTCACATGGGAAAACCTTCTCAGGGTATGGTCCGCCGCAAATGCTTACGTGAAAGCGCGCCCCAGGGCCTTTATAATGATACATATATCCCATGTGTATGAGAACGGTGCAAACCTCTACTTTACGTTCCTCACTCCGATGGAAAAGGGGAATGAGAAAAGTGACTTTGCCGCTTTCCACAGGGGGCTGGTGGATACGATACTTGAAAACGGAGGCTCAATCTCCCATCATCACGGTGTGGGGAGAGTACTGGCCCCGTGGATGGAGAGACACCTTGGAAAGACCTCGATGGCAGCGCTTGGAGCAGTGAAAAGACATTTTGACCCGAACAATATTATGAACCCCGGAGGAACACTGGGCCTTTAATAAAGAATATATGAATTCATCCGATGAACTTATACTGGCCATCGACTGCGGTACACAGTCGGTCAGGGCTGTTATTATTGACCTTTCAGGAAATGTGCTGCAAAGAGTAAAGACGGAAATCGAACCGTATTTTTCAGTTGCACCGGGTTGGGCTGAGCAATACCCTGAATATTTCAGGGACAAGATGTTCGGGACATTGAAAAAGCTCCTGAGCGAAATGCCATATCAGAAGGAGCGGATAAAAGCCGTTACACTGACATCGCAACGCTCCACCGTTATCAACCTTGACCGGGAAGGCAAATCACTGCGGCCGGCAATAAGCTGGCTTGATCAGCGGTTGAGTTCAGTAGGTCAATGGCCGGGAAAGTTGATGCAGCTGGCATTAAGGCTTGTGAACATGAGAGAGACTGTTGTATATGCGGTAATGAGCGCCGAATGCAACTGGCTAATGCAGAATACTCCTGAGATATGGGAAAAGACTGACAAATACCTTTACCTGTCGGGTTATCTGACATGGACACTCACCGGCCAATTCACCGATTCTGTAGGATGTATCGTCGGATGGATGCCTTTTGACTACAAAAAACATCAGTGGGCAGATACAACCCACATGAACTATAAGATGTTTCCTGTTGAAAGGGAAAAGCTTCCTAATCTTGTGAGGCCATCGGAAATCCTGGGATATATCAGCAGGGAGGCTTCAGAGAAATCAGGTATTCCTGCCGGATTGCCTCTAATCGCTGCTGCTGCCGACAAGGCATGCGAAGTGCTTGGCTCTGGTGTTATTACTCCTGAAGTGGCATGTCTGAGCTATGGCACTACAGCAACTGTACAGACAACACACAAGAAATACCATGAGGTAATCCCCTTCTTCCCTGCTTATCCCAGTGCTATTCCTGACTTTTATAACACCGAGGTGCAAATTTACAGGGGTTACTGGATGATCAGTTGGTTCAAGAAAGAGTTCGGGCTGAAGGAGGTCCAGCTTGCCGAACAACTGGGCATAGAGTCGGAAGCACTTTTTAATGATATGATCAATGACATACCTGCAGGATCTATGGGACTAACACTTCAGCCATACTGGTCGCCGGGAGTAAAAACACCGGGGACTGAGGCAAAAGGTGCTATAATAGGTTTTGGCGACGTGCATACGAGGGCGCACATTTACAGGGCAATACTGGAAGGGCTGGCATATTCACTGAAGGAAGGATTGGCTCAGACAGTTAAAAGAACCGGGGTTCCTATAAATAAAATCATTGTCTCGGGTGGTGGGTCACAGAGCCGCCAGTCCATGCAGATAACGGCTGATGTTTTCAATATGCCTACACAAAAGCCGCATACATATGAGACCTCTTCACTGGGTGCGGCAATAAATGCTGCAGTCGGGATGAAATTTTACAAAGACTATGATACAGCCGTCAGCTCAATGACCCACACCGGCGAACAGTTTTTACCGGATAGTAAGAATGTGGAGATATACAGTCAGTTATACGAGAAGGTTTATTCGAAGATGTATAAACATCTGCAGCCGCTGTACGAACAGATAAGAGATGTAACCGGCTACCCTCCGAAGATCTGACGCGATTTATTCAATCCTTTTACATTAGTTTTATCTCAATGCCTCCGCCCAGTCCGACCTTATCGCCGGCGATTATGACCACGGAGATAATTTCAGGTTCATGAAGGGCATTTTCGGTTACTTCATGCACCATTTCCCTGCTCTTTACCTCGTTGCAGAAAGCGGTGGCGAACGCGTCAGACAGCGCTCCCGAGCGGCAGGCGATCATGCAGGCATCTGCGATGCCGAAGCTGAGTGAATGACCAATGGTTCCGGATGAACAGCAGACTGACAAAGGAGTCTCTTCGGGCTTTATCTGGAGGGCTATCCTTTCCGACAGGGGTGAATCGCCTGCATAGACTGCTATTGTTGCGGTTGAGATAAGCTTCATGAAGATATCGCCGCCGTTCTCTACAATCACTTCTTCAGCTTTATACTCTTCAAGGATGTCCCTGCTGATGTATTCTGCCATGGCGCCGGCCACGGCGCTCATGGGGCCGGTGCCTGCCGCCTGCGTTGCTTCGTACATGTCCCGCAACAAGGGGTGCACGCCGGCCGGCGCCATTAGCGGAACCAGCGAATCACGGAACTCAGGGCAGGCCGCGATATGTGCCTCGATAACGGAGCGGTAAAACAGGATCCGGTCCATGGTGTACCTCTCAGTCTCGCTGCTGTAGCTGTCAACATCTACAGCCACCCAGAGATCGGTCTCGCGGTAACCAGTCCTGAAACTCCTCCACCGTGCATTACCCATCGCCTCGCGGTAGAGGCGGGGTTCATATCCGGGACTCTTAGCCAATGTCTATCGAGAACAGGTTCAGAGGGCACGATTTAAGGCAAAGCTCGCATACAACACACTTTTCGGCGTCAAAAGAGAGTTCTGCTGATTGCCGCCCCATGGTCAGGGCACCGGGGAAACAGACAGCCGAACAGGCCCCGCAATGGATGCAGAGATCCTTCTTGTAGTGAATCTTTTTATCAATAGGCTCACACTCCACATTCTGCTGCCTGATGTACTCCATACCCTCCTTCAGTACTTTTCCGGGCGCAGTCATCTCCATTACAAGATGTCCTATCTGTCCGGGCGAGACATCAGCCTTCACAATGTTGACCATGATGTCGTATTTCTTTATCAGGTTGTATGTTATCGGCTCACCCGTCGCATCAGGCGGGAATGTCAGCACAAATCTTCTGCTTGTCATAATTCTTCATTTTAATGTCAGATTCTTATCTCCAGTTTGTTCAGTCCTGCGGTTTTCGGAAAAAGCGCCACAGGCTCGGTCAGGATGAAGCGCCCTTCGGCAACCTCTTTTTTAAGCAGGTCAGCTATCTCGCGTGCCACCTTTACACTCGACAGGGGAGCAGTGCGTATCCTTTTTCCTTTCAGGGTTATTTTCCCGGAAAAAAGCTTTTCGTAGTCAATGCGTCCCAGCACCTCGAAATTGCCTGACCCGTAGTCGATTATATTGGTTTCAATCTGGCTGTTGCGTATCAGCACCCTTGATGCTATATCCTCATCAATTACCGGAATGGGAATGCCTATTCCCACATACATTGAGACGCCGTATTTTTCGAAATAGGCAGCCCTGATAAACCTGGTGCTCATCTGTTTTGCATCTCCGATGAGGGACAGGGTGGCAGCGTTTCCTATGGGGATACCGTTTTCGTTGAGCGGCTTTCCGGTGTTGAACTGCGTGCCGTTCCAGGCTACGTAGCCTGTGGTTCCGCCCATAAATATGCGTGTGCCGATACCTATTGTGCGCATTTCAGGATCATTGAGCAGGGGGCTCAGCTCTCCGGAGGTGGAGAAGTTGGCGTTGCCGAATGATGGCAGGAGGGTACCCATATAGGTGAACTTGATCTTCGTGGTGCTGTTTACCGCCACATTGTAGTTCTGGTAGGCATTGCGCGGGTTGAACATAATAAACTCGTTGACCGAATTCTTGTTCACAAGGGTCTTTATTTCCGTCCGGGGGTAGCAGTCGGTACCCTTTCCTGTTGCCTGAAGCAGCACATCCTTTCCGGCAATGAGGTCCTCAATTACATGCGCTCCGCCGTATATATCATGAGGCATGGCTGTTTCTGTGGCTCCAAGGTAAGCATCTACTGCAGCAATGCCTCCGTAGGCCGGGACGTTATTCAGCGTGAGCCGCTCCATGCGCATAGGCGGACTGGAATGACCGAAGTTTATGAAAACGCCCGACGAGCACATAGGCCCGAAGGTGGCGGTGGTGACAACATCGACCCTGCTCATCACTTCAGCAGGTGTCATCTCCTTACCCATTGCTGAGACCTGTTCAGCGGTAAGCACAACGGCTTTCCCCTTACGGATTTTGTCGTTGATTTCCTCTATGCTTCTTTTCTTCGACATGTAATTGTTTTAAAAGTAACTTTAAACAATAAAACACAAATATATGCTCAGATCATCCATTATCGGCATCCTTCTGTCGATTCTTCTGGTTTCCTGCAGGACTGAAGAAAGCAGTGACATTGATGTGATCACTTTCAACATACGGCTCGACACTCCCCGTGACAGCATCAATGCATGGCCCAACCGGGCTCCTCTCGTGACCGGTTTTATCAATGATCAGATACCTGATCTGCTGGGTATGCAGGAGGTGCTGTGGCATCAGTACCGGTATCTTGACTCTGCGCTGATCGGTTACGGTTCCGTGGCGGCTGGTCGTGATGACGGCATGCATCAGGGGGAAGCATGTCCGGTCTTCTACCGCCTCGGACGGTTCAGTCCTGTCGCCAGCGGCACATTCTGGCTCTCTGCCACGCCCGAAGTGCCGGGATCAGTGGGGTGGGGGGCAGCGCTGACGCGTATAGCTACCTGGGTGAGACTGTACGACAAGACAATGAAAGATACACTGCTCTATATGAATACCCACTTTGACCACATCAGCGACTCTGCACGGGTGATGAGTTCGGGAGTGCTGCTTGAGAAGCTGAGGGAGCTGGCCGGGGACAATAACTTCGTGATCACAGGTGATTTCAATGCGCCTCCGGAGAGTCTTGCCATAGCCAGGATGACGGAGGGGGAATATGCCGTGGATTCATACACTGTATCCGAAACACCTCCGGCAGGAGAGACCTACACCTTCAACGGGTGGAAGGATACGGCAGGTGAGGGCCGTATAGACTATATTTTTGTGCGTTTCGGAATGAAGGTCCTGTCGCATGAGACATTCAAGGTCATCGAGGACGGTGTCTTCATTTCGGATCACTGGCCGGTGAAGGCGAGGGTCAGGTATTAGCAAGGGGCATGGGGCATGCAGCGCGGGGCAGGCGGGTAAAGAGTGAAGAATTAAGAGTGAAGAATTAAGAATTAAGAATTTACTGCGAAAACCATTCTATTTTACTGTGATTTCACCGTGAAGTCTGAGATCAGCAGAAGAGGCGCCGACAGACAGATTTACCTTTCCCTTTTCGAGAACGAAAGCATGCTCATCAACATTCCAGTATTTCAGATCGTCCGTCTTTAATGGTATGGTTATGATCTGCGATTCTCCCTTTCTGACATGAACCCTGCTGAAACCCTTAAGGGCTATAGCGGGTCGCTCAACTTTTGATTCAGGGAAGCTGACATATAACTGAACCACCTCGTCACTGTCGAAATCGCCCGTGTTTTGAAGCCTGAAGGAAATATTGACTGTCCCGCCGGGTCCGAGAGTCTTTTTGTCAGTCTGAATATCCGAATAGCTGAATGTGGTATACGTCAGACCGTAACCAAACGGGAAGAGCGGCTCTGATTTGCTGTACTGGTATGTGCGGCCTTTCCGGATATCATACTCGAGGATGGGTAGCAGCTGATCGATAGACGATGGCCATGTCTGAACCAGGCGGCCTGCAGGGCTGCATTTTCCGAATATGACATCTGCCATGGCGTTGCCCAGTTCCTGGCTTGACTGCGATATATGCAGGATAGCAGGGATGTTATCCTTTGACCAGTTAATTGTATATGGGAAGCTTGAGACAATTACAAGTACCGTATTCGGATTGGCAGCATATACAAGTCTGGCAAGGTCTTCCTGTTCAAGTGACAAAGCCTGCCGGTCAATCTCTTCACGGCCATCGCTGGCTACATGGTTCACCCCCCACCCAAGTCCGTAACTCAGGGGATGGTTACCCACACATACGATAGCAATATCCGCTTTGCCTGCAGCTATGACGGCCGAGTCGGCCTTGTTTGAGGCTGCGAACAGGACCTGCACATCATCACCCACAGCATTTTTTATACCCTGCAGTACCGAAACCCTGTATGGAGGGGTGCCTGAATACCAGTCAGACACGACCAGGTTTGCGCTGGGGCCGATTACAGCAATGGTTTTTAATTTATCTTTTTGAATCGGAAGGGCCTGATTTTCATTCTTCAGCAGAACGATTGACCTGGCAGTGGTTTCACGCACGAGCTCCCTGGTTTCGGGTTTTAACCACGGTGAAACGGTGTCGGTGATACCTATTTGCGAGTATGGGTTATCTGCCGGCTGATCCAGCAAACCCAGCTTAAGCAATACCCGGAGGTTGCTAATGGCAGCCCTGTCTATTTCGTTTTCACTGATCAGGCCTTCCTTTACCGCCTCTGTGAGCGGTTTTTTATAATCATCAAGAAACATTGTTATTCCTGCATCCAGGCAGCCTTTGGCAGCCGCTTTCAGATCGGGATAGTAACCGTGCTGGGTTACCAGCTGCCGGTAAGCGCCGCCGTCGGTAGCGATGATTCCGTTCTGACCCCATTCGCTGACAGTGACATCCTTCAGAACAGGGTGGACAATACACGGAATACCGTTGTATTTGTTGTAGGCAGTCATATATGCACGGGAACCTCCATCGGTAACACCCTTATAAAAAGGGTAGGAGTAATATTCACGGAAGAGCCGGTCATCAAAATCGGATGAGTTTATTGCCCTGTTGTTTTCATTGCTGTTGGCAAGGAAGTGTTTCATCAGCGACGCTGTCTTCCAGTATTTCGTATCATCACCCTGCAATCCTTTTACGAAAGCAACCACCATGTTTGCTGCAAGGAAGGCATCCTCGCCATAACACTCTTCCGTGCGGCCCCAGCGCGGGTCCCGTCCCAGGTCTGCGTTAGGCGCCAGGACAATCAGTCCTGCACTGGCGTACCTGGGGTTCTGTGTCAGAAAGCGGCATTCCTCGGCTTCCAGTGCCGCCACTTTTTCAAGCTGCTCAGGGTCCCACATCTGTGCCAGCCCTATAGCCTGAGGGAAGGTGGTGGTCACGGATTCACCTTTCCCTCTTACAGCCCAGTTGGCCGGTCCGCTGAGAGCAAGACCGTGAAGACCTTCAACAATCCTGGTGCCCTTTAAGCCCAGGCGTGCTACTGATGGCCGTGTTGAGAGGCAGTTGATCTTTTCGTCAAGGGTCATCAGTGAGATGAGATTACCGATCCGCTCTTCATCGTCCAGCTGGCTGTTCTGAAAAGGGTAGTCCTGTGCCTGGTTACAGGCTGGAGCAAGGCAGAGAAGAATTATAACAGCGAATCGCTTCATTTCAGTTAGTTTTATGGTAAGTAATATGATTAAAATATAATAGGAGGAGCGATCTGGACAAACGAACAAACGAATAATAGAAAGCAGAATTGAATCTTATTTTGCGGAATTATCAAGTATCAGTTTCACCACTTCATAGTTGACGGCATCGAACATAACCTCGATATTATCAGTGTATTCTGAATTGTGGCTCATGATTGCATCTTTCAGGAGGAAAGCCTTGTAATCATTATTTGCAGCTCCGATCCATGTCGCCAGGACACACCCTACGGCACTCAGTCCGCACAGGAACAGCGTATTGCTTCCGCTCTCCTTAATGACCTTATCCAGATCAGTTTTATTAAAGCCGTCGGGATAGGTTTTAATAACCTTAGGGTCATCGGGTTTAATCAATACTGAGGCTGGGAATTCGAACTGGTCAGTACCTGGGAGTACCCCATACTCCTCGCTTTGATGATAAACCCTGATTACCGGATAGCCCTGACTACGAAATAGATGAATATAATAGTTGATGTACTCCATCGCTGTTTCTTTGTCCTTATCGGGAATGGAAGGCAGGAAAGCATTCTGGATATCAATGACGACCAGTGCAGGTTTAATGGGAGCTTTTTGTTCTTTCTGATCCTGTGAGAATGATTTACCGGGAATGATCATAAGCAGGATGGCCAGACCAACAAGACAAGTCTTTTTTCTCATGATTTACGGGTTTGGTTATTTTATATCAAAGTTATGTCAGCAATAATTAGGAATCAAGCTTTTTCGAGGTAGAATATTGATTTGTTGTATATTTAAGAATTAACTTTCAATTTCAAATATATTTTTCAATTATGAACAAAAGCAGAGTTTTATCGATTACGGGGCTTGTATTTGCGATGATGGCATTATTCTTTATCTTACAACCCGGAGTGGCACAAAGACCTTACATAAAAAACTTCGATCTCAACCGTTATCTTGGGAAATGGTATGAGATTGCCCGCTTTCCTCACTCTTTTGAGGAGGGACTGGTGGGATGCACGGCGCATTATACGCTGTTGCCAGACGGAAAGGTAAAGGTTGAAAATGCAGGATATAAAAACACTCTTGACGGTGAATATAAGGAAACCCTGGGCAAGGCAAAATTGGCCGGCGACAAGAAAGAAGGACATCTCAAGGTTTCATTCTTTCTGTTCTTCTATGCAGATTATTTCATCATGGATATGGATCCCGATTATCAATGGGCTTTGATAGGCAGCAAGTCAGACAAGTACCTGTGGATACTGGCCAGATCGCCGCAGATGAACGACACCACCTATAACATGATTCTTGATAAGGCACGCAGTCTCGGGTATGATCTGACACCGCTCTATAAAGTACCCCAGAAGCCTCTCTAGGCTCTCTTGCGGTATGCCATTATGGCGAAAGTGATAAAGCTCACGGCCAGTATCGCCAGGGCCCCCATATCACCCGCTATATCATTAAATCCCGAGCCCTTCAGCATAACCATCCTGTTGATGCGCATGAGGTAAGCCACGGGATTCACCAGATTGAACTGCTGTGCCCATTGCGGCATGCTCTCGGTAGGTGTGAATATTCCGCTCATCAGGACGAATATCATCACAAAGAAGAACGCGACAAAAAGAAACTGCTGCTGTGTGGATGCCAGCGTTGAGAAGAAGAGAGCCAGTCCCAGCACTGCCACCAGGAATATAGCTGCGCAGGCAAAGAACAGCAGGAGGCTGCCTTCAAACGGGATGTTAAAGACTATCCATCCGACCGTCAGCCCAAGCGCCAGGTCAAAGAGGCCGATGATAAAGAAGGGGATCACCTTTGAGGCTATCAGCTCCCACTTTTTCACGGGAGTGACATTCATCTGCTCGCTTGTGCCTGTTTCTTTTTCCCTTACCAGGTTGAGACCGCACATCATGAGGCCTATTGCCGTTATAAGTATCACAAGGATACCGGGCAGCATATAATACTTATAATTCAGGGAAGGATTATACCAGAACCGTGGTGAGACGCTTATACCCGGAATGGCAGACGGTGCGGCGCCGCTCTTTATTATCACATCGCGGTTGTAATCACGCACGACAGATACCAGGTAGCTCCATCCGAGCTGGGCGGTGGTGGCATTGACGGCATCGGTCAGCACCTGGAGGCGAGGTGTCGTGGCGCCTGCCAGACCTTCTGAGAAATCATCAGGGATGATAAGCACCATGTCAGCATCACCGGCAAGCAGCAGGGCATCAGCCTGCGAATAATTCCCCGGTGTGGCGCAGATGCGGAAGAATGACGAACCGCTCAGCCTGGAGATGAGCTCCCGGGATGCAGGAGAGTGGTCATTGTCGGTAACAGCCAGGTCAATATTCTTCATCTCAAAGGTGACAGCCGGAACCAGGATAAGCATCTGCAGAAGTGGCACTGCTATAATAGCCCTTGCCAGGAACGTGTTGCGTCTTATCTGGCGGAACTCTTTTCTCAGAAGGAACATCAGCTTTTTCATTTTCCTCCCTCCTCAAGTCTTACTTTGAATTTCCCGGCGCTGAGGAACATGAAAAAGAGTGTCATCACAACCAGGATCAGCGTCTCCTTCCAGATATAGATGAAGCCTGCACCCTTGATCATTATGCTTCTGATGATTTCAACAAACCACCTGGGTGGCAGTAAAAGGCTGACATAATCATAAACTTTGGGCATATTCTCTATCGGGAAGATGAAACCCGAGAGCAGCAGGCTGGGCAGCATCAGTCCCAGGAAAGAGATGAACATGGCGTTTTCCATTTTCTGCACCGAGGCAGAAATAAAAATTCCGATTGACAGGCCAAGCAGGATATAGAGCATACTTTCGGCTATCAGCAGGGCTATGCTTCCCTTTACCGGAAGACCGAAGACGAACCAGGCCATAATCAGGATGACGATGACATTGACAAGTGAAAGGAAGAAATAGGGTGCCACCTTGCCGATGATGATCTGCCACGGTTTCAGGGGTGAGACCAGGAGCACCTCCATGGAGCCGAACTCTTTCTCCCGCACAATTGTGACAGAGGTCATGAGGGCGCTTATAAGAATAAGGATCAGTGTAATAACGCCGGGGACAAACATGAAATGACTTTCCAGGTTGGGATTGAAGTACATTTTAACTTCGGGAACGATTACCGGCATTGCCGAAGTAAGCTGTTGCGTCAGTCCTGCCGAATAATCGTTCAGGATTGCAGTGGTGTATCCTGTAACGAGGTTAGCGTTGTTCGCCTCCGATCCGTCAGCTATGATACTGACGACAGCATTGCCTTCGCGTGTCAGCCTTTCGGCAAAATCACCCGGGAAGATAATGGCAGCTTTGATCTCTCCCTTTTTAAATGCCTGATCGATTTCGTCATACGATCCGAGATAATATTTAATGTCGAAGAACTCCGATGCATCGAGTTTCAGGATCAGGTCTGCGGAGACCTCGTCGCGGGCATTGTCCAGCACCGCTATTGATGCGTTGGTGAGATCAGTGCGGACAGCATAACCGAAAATAAGGATCTGTGCTGCCGGCAAGCCAAAAAGAATTATCAGCGTCCGGTAGTCGCGGAAGATATGCAGGAACTCCTTTTTCACGAATGCCATGAACCTCTTCATGCTGTCTCTGTTTTTGGCCGTGCGATCTTCACGAACAGTTCTTCTATTGAGGAGGAATTGTATTTCTCACGCAGGGCTGAGGGAGTATCAAGGGCGACTATCCTGCCTTCATTCATTATTGTCACCCTGTCGCAGTATTCAGCTTCATCCATATAATGTGTTGTGACGAATACAGTTATGCCGCGTGCTGCCGTCTCGTAAATCATCTCCCAGAACTGCCGGCGGGTGATTGGGTCAACCCCGCTGGTGGGCTCATCCAGGAAGACGATCTCAGGGTCGTGGAACACAGCCACCGCAAATGCAAGTTTTTGTTTCAGTCCCAGCGGCAGCGACCTGTTGAGGATGTCGCCGTACCGGCTGAAGCTGAGCCGGGTAAGAAGCTCTTCCGTGCGCGGCCGGATCTCTTTCATTGTCATGCCGTAGATGCCGCCGTAGAGCTCTATGTTTTCTCTGACTGTCAGGTCGTCATACAGCGAGAACCGCTGTGACATGTAACCGATACGTTTCTTGATCTCCTCCGGGCGGTTTGCATCAATACCGGCAACGGTGACTTTGCCGGATGTCGGCCGCGAGAGACCGCAGAGGATGCGTATGGCGGTGGTCTTTCCTGCACCGTTGGCTCCCAGGAACCCGAAGATTTCGCCTTTGTAAACATCAAAGGTGAGGTGATCATTTGCAACGAATGTGCCGAATTTTTTCACGAGATCCTGAACCTCAATCACTTTCTCCGGTGCCATCACTGTTTGTTTTGCATGAGTTCAAGGAAGACGTCTTCGATGCCGGGTACGATTTCCGTGATGGAGGCACCGGGCAGGCCTGAGGCTGCAAGAGCAACTAACAGCTCTTCCGGAGTTGTGCCTTCGGGGAGGGTGATATGGACGGAGTCGCCGAAAGGCTCGGAGCTAATGGCATGCTGGCGATCCGCCGGATGGCGGAGAGGCAGTCCCGCAAGGCGGGAGGGCAAGGAGTCTGGGGCATGGGGCAGGGAGGCTGAGCGGCCGGGCAGGGAGCGGATGGCAAGGAGGAGTTTGTATTTGTCGGGGTGTGTGACAGCATAGAGTTTCTGACTGTACGAGCGGCGGACATTGTCAGGGGTGTCAATGCCGAGGATGCTCCCGGACTGTATAAGGGCGATGCGGTCGCAACGCAGGGCTTCGTCCATGTATGGCGTTGAGACGATAATGGTGATGCCTTCGCTCTTCAGTCGTGCCAGCATCTCCCAGAACTCAGTGCGGGATACTGCATCGACACCGGTGGTTGGCTCGTCGAGTATCAGTATCCTTGGTCGGTGAATAAGGGCGCACGACAAGGCCAGCTTTTGTTTCATGCCGCCGGAGAGCTTTCCTGCAAGGCGGTTTTTATATGGTTCTATCTGCCTGTAGATGGGCTCAATAAGGCTATAGTTAGCCTTCAGGGTTGTTCCGAAGATGGTGGCAAAAAAGTTCAGGTTTTCCTCAACGGTAAGGTCCTGATAGAGGCTGAACCTGCCGGGCATGTACCCGATGTGGTTACGCAGCTCCCTGTACCTGCTGACAGTGTTGAGACCGAGGAGGGTCATCCTGCCACCGGCGGGTATGATAAGGGTGGCGGCGATGCGGAAGAGGGTTGTTTTGCCAGCGCCGTCAGGACCTATGAAGCCGAACAGCTCACCGTCGCCGACGGTGAAGGAGACATCGTCAAGGGCGGTGACCTTGCCGTATCTGTGGGTGATGTTATATGCCTCTGCCGCTGCCATCTTACTGAAAGATAGCCTCGCCGGGCATGCCTGATTTCATTGTGCCGTCGTTGTGCACCTCGATAGTCACTGCATAGACAAGGGTGACGCGTTCCTCCTTGGTCTGGATGATCTTGGGTGTGAATTCAGCTTTTTCCGAGACGTGGGTGATTGTACCCGTGTAGCTTTTGAATCCTTTGACACCGTCGTCGATGCGCACGGTGCATGGGGCTCCTGTCTTCACGCCGGCGAGCTGTGCCCCGCTGACCCATACCCTGAGCTTCATGATCTTCATGTCGGCCAGCTTCACAAGCGGTTTGCCCGCCGCGGTTATCTCGAATGCAGAGGCGTATTTATCGATGACGGTGGCATCAAAGGGTGCGCGCACGGTGCTGCGTGCAATCTGTTCATTGAGGATTGCGCGTTTGGCATCCACAGAGAGCAGTTCTGCCGTTACGGCGCGTCGCTGTGTGTTGTTGGCCTCGGCCTGTTTTCTGAGCACCTCGGCCTGGCCTGTCAGGTCATCGAGCTGTTTCTGGGTGGCGGCGCCGTCAGCGAGCATGCGGCGCGTACGCTCAGTGTTGATTTCAAGGTTGTCCATCTGCTGGCGTATCACCGCGTCCTGCGCCGCAATGCCCGCCAGGCGCGCCTGCGCCTGCGCCGTCACCGCGGCCAGCTCCGCACGCTGAAGCACAAGCATTGTGGTGTCGGTGACGGCGATGACGGCCCCGCCAGCCAGCTCGCTGCCCTCGGTCACATTCATCATGACGATCCTGCCTGATGTTTCGGCCGAAATAATAACCTCTTCCGCCTCGAAGGTGCCCCAGGCATCAGCATCACTCTCCCCGCGGCCGCAACCGCAGGCAAGAAGCACAAAAACGACCGGTATAATGTACTTTTTCATATATGGTTTATTTGTTGTTGCCTGTAATGTAAATGTAATCCACCTCAGCACGGGAGATGCCTATCTGCCTTATTGCTGCGCTGATGACCGCCTGCTTTTCGTTGTTGAGCTCGGTAAGATACTGCGAGGCCGTGATAGTTCCGTTTTCAAGCTGCGAAGCTGCAACACCGGCAATTTTCCTGCGGATACTTATCAGCTCCGCATCCTGCTCAGCAGCCTCACGCAGTGCGGTTATCTCCGCCATCTTTATTGTAAGGAGCCGCTGAAGAGATTCCTCTGCAGCACTGCGCCTGATTTCGATAAGCTGCTGCTGTACCGAAAGCGACTTGCGCTCGTTGCTGTTTTTGTTCCAGTCGAAGATATTCCATTTGAATCCCGCACCGACTGAATAATAGAAATCGGCTGTTTCGGAGAAGAAATTGCTGCCCGGGGGATTACCGTAGGCAGCCTGTGCAAAACCGAAGGCTTTGGGCATACGCTGACTTTTCAGAAGGTCCTTTGACATCTCCAGCTGACGGCTGCGTACCTCAAAGAGACGCATATCAGGATTGTCAATTATCTCGTCACCGGAGATGGTGATTTCCGGAAGCATAAAGAGGGCATCCTGCAGTCCTGTCATGCCCGTGATCTGTTCCAGCGCTCTGACAAGCGACTGGCGGCGGCGGGTGAGCTCGGTGAGCTGTTGCCCGGCTTTTATTTTCTCTGCCTGCAATACATCAAGTGTAACAGGGGTGACGACGCCGTTTGTGACACCTGATGATGCCTCACTGATACGCCCGTCAAGGTCCGAGATCAGGATCCCGGTCACCTCAATCTGATTTGAGACAAGCAATAGAGAGAAATAATAGTTGTTGACCTGTTCGCGCAGACGGTAAACATCAGCCTCATTCTGCTTCAGATTAAGCTCATTAACAACCTGTTCCACAGCCCTGGCACTGCGTGTCACACCTCCGTCCCAGATGACCTGGCTGACATCGAAGGTTGCACGGTATTGCTCGTTCGGTATAGACGGAATCACTTCGGGCGGTATCGGCAGCTGACCGTAAATCTGTGCAATGTCAAGGATATCAGAGTTATATACAAAACTGCCGTTGATGTCAAGGGCCGGAAGCCAGGCAGACGACAGGTTCTTGTCGCGCAGGGCAGAGACCTCTGAATAAAGAACGCCCTCGCCCGACAACGGAGTAGCGACCGCAGCCGAATCATAACACTGCCACAGGGTCACTGTCTTTTGCGGTAATGCTGCCAGGGACAGGGTAAGCAGCATCGCTGCAACGATAAGCTTTTTCATTTCTTACGGTTTTTTAAGGCAGTAATGACAAAGTCAGCAGCAAACTCCTTCCTGTCGCGCATAAAGGCAATGAACTTCTTATTGTCGCCGACCTCCGGAATCATCATCCTGATCACATCGCGTGCGGCAAAGGGGAAAACAGAAAGTGACACAATTGTCATTATAAGCTGCGGCATGTCATCTTTTTTTATTCCGTAACTCTTCATTTCCTTTGCATGCATCTGGAAGACCGTACTGCGCAGCTGGTCAAAGGGGAGTGTTCCGTGGATACCCTCTGCGAGACCCGGGTTATGGGAAATCTCATTAAGAAGGAATATCGGCAGTTTTGGGTTTTTGATAAGGATCTCAATGTGCTGGTCGAAGAACTTCCTGATTTTGTCCTTGAATGAGATATCTTCCATGAAGATGGAGATTATCTTCTCAAACATCTTCCTGAGCAGCACCTGGAAGACTGCCGCGAAGAGCTGCTCTTTAGTCCTGAAGTAATAATGAAGCAGCGCTTTGTTTATTCCGGCACGGTCTGCAATCTCCTGCATCCTCGCCCCGTCATACCCCTTTTCTTCGAATATATCTGAGGCTGCCTTGAATATCCTGTCCCGGGTCTGGTTGTCGGTTTCCTTTGTTTTGACCATAAGGTTTAACTATTAGGTTTAACTGAATAATTTAACCAATTGGTCAAAGATAAAACAGATTTTTTGAATTGTCAAGGCACAAGACAGATTTTTTAAGATAAAAGATTTCTGAGGGTCTGAAGTCTGAGGTCTGAAGGTCCGCGGTCGCAAGGCCGAAGGTCTATGCCCTGCATCCCGATATCCCGAAGAGGTCTGCCTGTCTTGTCGGGCAGTGCTCCGGCATACGATGGTGATGAATTGTCCTGACAGGCAGCGCCCTGTTTGTAAGTCTTCAGGCGATGCATAGTCTGATTGGATGGAAATTCTTAAATTGGCATAATTAATCTGATTAAAATGAAAAAGTTCTTCAAAAAACTGCTGTGGGTGCTGGCGGGGACAGTCGCCCTCATAATTGTTTTTATGATCACCTACCTTGTCATTGCAAAGTCTTCGATGAAAAAAATGATGCCCGTTGAAACGCGGCAGGTGACAGAGGATGTCTATTCAATAAAAACAAAATACGTGAATATGTACCTGGTGAAGGACGGAGGCAATTTCATTGCCATTGACGCAGGTACAAAGAAAGGCGCCGTAAAGGACGAGCTTAAGAAACTCGATATTGATCCGGACAGGGTAAGGGCTGTGCTGCTGACCCACTCAGACGGCGACCATGCAGGTGGTATCTCCCTGTTTGATAAGGCGGTGATATATCTCCCGGAGGATGAGGAACAGGTAATAAACGGCGAGACGGGCAGGTTCCTGTGGTTCGGCAACAAAATAGATACTGAGAATTATAAATTACTGAAAGACAAATCTTTCAGGATCGGCGATTTGAAGATACGCCTGATACCCACACCTGGTCACACCGCAGGCTCCACCTGTTACATTGTCAACGACAAGTATCTTTTTACAGGTGACGCCGTGGCACTCGACAACGGCGCAATTGCACGCTTCCCCAAAATAATCAACAAGAACGCCCGCAAGGCAAAAAGATCAATGAACAACCTCACAGGACTGGACGGCGTGCAGTACATCTTCACCGCCCATTATGGCTACACGGATAACTACAAAGCCGCAACAAGCAACATAAACAAGTAGTCACATAAATAAAATTCAAAAAATTACAGCAGGCATCCCGGGGATGGCAGTCATTTATGCATTATGCTGGCTGTTCTGCAATTTCAGGGGAGTACGCAATCAATAACCGCATAGAGGAGTTCAGGGCCCGTCACGACCTGACACAGGATGATCTGGCCAAAAAATGTGCGCCGTGAAACCATTGCCTTCCTTGAGAAGAACAGGTACAATCCCTCTCTTAAACTTGCTCACGACATTGCCCAAACGTTCGGGGTGTCATTTAAGGCACCCCGTCTGTTTATTGTATGTCCCCAGGTTTGAGATTATATCACATTTTGTAAAATGTCCGACATACCCCATATAATAAAGGGGGTATAATTATAATAAAAGTAAAATAAATGAAATATACCCCATATAAAATAGGGTATCAGATAAAAATAATAATAAAATATTGTATTACCCCTGATATTTGCATATTTTTGTTTCGAAAAGCACATTCAGATTAAAAAACCTCAATACATGAAAATCATTCTGCGAAGGGGCGTGTTATCCATATTCATGCTTTTAGCCGGAATTGCAAGCGTCAATGCTTCTGACGGAGCTGTGATTGACACCGGCGCAACGGCATGGATGCTCACATCAACGGCACTTGTACTTTTAATGATACCGGGTCTGGCAATGTTCTATGGCGGTCTTGTAAGGTCAAAAAACGTGCTGGGAACCATCATGCACAGCTACGTTGCAATGGGGATAATAAGTATTCTCTGGGTGGTTGCCGGCTATTCAATGAGCTTTGGAGGAAATATACTGGGAGGATTTTTTGGGTGGAATAAGGATTACTTCTTTCTGAAGGGGATCGATACAAATATCCTTGAAGCAGGTGTTCCTGAGTATGTTTTTTCAATGTTCCAGGGGAAATTTGCTATCATTACTCCTGCTTTGATCGCAGGGGCATTCGCGGAGAGAGTATCATTCAAAGCCTACTGTCTTTTCATAACGCTGTGGAGCCTTCTGGTTTATAACCCTCTGTGTCACTGGGTCTGGGCATCCGACGGGTTCCTTTACAATCTTGGTGCACGTGGCGCCATAGACTTTGCCGGCGGAACAGTCGTACATATCTCAGCCGGCGTGAGCGGACTTGTGGTTGCAATTTATCTTGGATCCCGAAGGGGTTATCCATACCGGGTAATACGGCCCAACAATCTCGTTATAACAATGCTTGGTGCCGGCCTTTTGTGGGTGGGATGGTTCGGTTTCAATGCAGGAAGCAGCATTTCAAGCGGCCTAAGCACAGCCCAGGCTCTTACCGCAACACAGGTTGCAGCAGCGTCAGGAGCCCTCTCATGGATCATTATTGAGAGTCTTCACCAGGGTAAGGCAACTGCCCTCGGCTTTGCGAGCGGCATACTCGCAGGACTTGTGGCAGTTACACCGGCAGCTGGAGTGGTGCAGCCTTACGGTGCATTAATACTCGGCGTTCTGGCCTCCATACTCTGTTACACGGCTATCCAGGTTAAGAACAGGCTGGGCTACGATGACAGTCTGGATGCATTCGGAATTCACGGTGTGGGAGGGATAGTCGGCGCCATATTCCTCTCATTCTTTATCCGGAGGTCGTGGATGAAGGAGGCAGCTGCTGCATCTTCAGATGGGACGTGGACAGTATGGAACCAGCTTGGAGTTCAGGCTGCTGCCGTGGGTATTGCAATAACCTTTGCAGCTTTAATGACTTTAGTAATTATCTTTTTCCTCGATAAATTAGTGAAAATCAAATCAAGCGAAGAAGATGAAATGGCAGGTCTGGACAGGGCATATCACGGAGAAAGAGGTTACGGAATGCTTAATCCAAGTTAACAATCTGAAATACCGCAATCATGAAACTTATTACTGCTATAATACGGGAAGTGCAGCTTGACAGGGTGCGGGAAGCACTCATTGCAGCAGAGATCACCAGGATAACTGTAAGCCGGGTATCAGGCCATGGGCAGCAGAGAATTGAGGAGATGTACAGGGGCCAGAGAATTGTCCCTGACCTTATCCCTAAAATAAGGATCGAGATAGCGGTCAATGATGGATTTGTTGACATTACGGTTGATACAATTCTTAAATCTGCCCGCACGAACGGATCCGGCAGTGTGGGAGACGGAAAAATATTCATAACCCCGCTTGAGGAATGCATCAGGATACGTACCGGCGAAAGAGGCGGTACTGCAATTTAATTTTTTAGTTGGGTTGGTGGTTTTTGCCCGGCTGCATCAAGACCGGCAATAAGCTGGCTTGTCTGTGAGGGCGGCACCAGAGGATCAGCACCTCCCTGAAGTGATATTGTGGGAGGACTGCCGGAAGTAATGTATTCTGATGGACTCGAGGACGCGTACAATGACGGATTGTCTTCCAGAAAAGCTCCCGCGGCACCGTACAAGATCAGCTGTTGTATAATACTGTAATTCCATAACGCTGCAAGATCAAAAGGGCCGAAAAAATCAACAACGGCCCTGACATGCCCTTCAGGATCATTCTTGTAAGCGTGCAGCATGGCAAGATGTCCTCCTGCACTGGCGCCCAACAGCACAAGATCGTCAGAGACCATATACTCCACAGCATGATCGAGGTAGTATTCAACAGCACTTTTTACATCATTTTCCTGAGCCGGGAAAAGGTTTACAGTGTTATTAGAGGCAAGTCTGTTCTTCATTCGGAGATGGTGCCTCCTTACATGATGAAAGAATCACCGTAATTATTAACACTGCCGTAATTAGCAGGGCACTGACTGTTGTTGTTTCTGATCTCTTCATGGCAGTTTCATTATTCTATATCGATAAATCCATCATATAGTCTGCCTGGGGATATGAATTCGTAACGGAGAAAGAGCGGCTCTATTGTCCTGAAACTATTTACCCCGTCTTTTGTTAACAGTTAAAGGATTTACACGATGAAGTCAAGAAATATAGAAAAGATTATTCCGCCGCCCCCGGTTCACTGGGTGGGCGACGGATTCAGGGTTCACAACTTTATTCCCGGCATGGGTCAGATGACCAGGGAAAGGGTTAGTCCTTTCATTCTGCTCGACTACAATTCTAAGTATTATTTTGCCCCCGCTGAAAGACCGAGGGGAGTGGGAGTGCATCCTCACAGGGGGTTTGAGACGGTATCAATTGCGTATAAAGGTAAAATTGCCCATCACGATAGTTTCGGGAACAGCGGAGTGATTGACGAGGGTGACGTTCAGTGGATGACAGCATCATCAGGATTGCTTCACAAGGAGTATCACGAGAAAGGATTTTCAGAGAAGGGCGGTCTCTTTCATATGGTCCAGCTATGGGTCAATCTCCCGGCAAAAGTCAAAATGTCACCGCCTAAATACCAGGCCATTACAAATGATGAAATGGGCAAATACATGTTGCCTGACGGGGAAGGAGTAATTGAAGTCATTGCAGGCAATTATAAGGAAGTTAAAGGCCCGGCCTTTACATTTACTCCCGTGTCCCTTTTTAACGCAAAACTGGAAAAAGGAGGCAAAGCCGCTTTCAGCTTTCCTGCCGTCTTTAATACCTGTGCGGTTGTCATCGAGGGTAACGTAATTCTGAACGGCACGGACAAAGCAGAGAGTGATCATTTTGTGCTTTTCGGGAATGACGGTGAGGATTTTACAATTGAGGCTTCGGAAAAGGCCATTGTTCTCATTATGAGCGGTGAGCCCATTAATGAGCCGATAGTAGCCCACGGCCCATTCGTCATGAATACACAGACACAGATTATGCAGGCATATGCTGATATGAACAGAGGCCGGTTCGGATTCCTGCAGGACTGAGAAAGGTGCACAAAGCAGCGGGCAGCCGGAAAATTCCCGAAAAACATTTTTTTCTTCTCAGTGCTTTTACTTAAATTTATGATGCATTTCCTCTTTTAGTGTGCAACATAAATTTTGAGTCATGCTGGTCAAGACCTTCAGCGCTGCCGTGTTTGGCATTGAGGCAGTTCCGGTGACAATTGAAGCAGATGTCACCCGCGGGGTGCGTTATATGCTCGTTGGGCTTCCTGATGCTGCCGTGAAAGAGAGTCAGCAGCGCATTGAGTCTGCGTTTCGTGCCGTAGGACTGAAATGGCCCGGTCGCCAGGTTATCATAAATATGGCTCCTGCTGATATACGCAAGGAAGGAGCGTCATATGACCTGCCCCTTGCCGTGGGGATACTCGCCGCTGCCGAAATAGTCACCGGCGCCAGGCTCGACGGAATGCTGCTCACCGGGGAGCTGTCTCTGGACGGTACAATCAAGCCCGTCAGGGGTGTCCTTCCCATGGCGCTGCAGGCCCGCGCCTCAGGGTTTCGCGGTATGATGGTACCTGCTGAAAATGCTCCGGAAGCTGCCGTGGTCAGCGGCATTGATGTCTTCGGAGTGCACAGCCTCGGTGAGGTGCTGCAGTATATGCGCGGCGAAACCAGCCCGGCTCCGCTGAACACAGATATAAATGCCCTCTTCAGCCAGGAGGGAAACAGATATGATTCTGATTTTTCAGATGTCAGGGGACAGGAGACCGTCAAGCGGGCTCTTGAGGTGGCAGCAGCAGGCTCGCATAACGCCGTTATGGTTGGCCCGCCGGGGTCAGGCAAGACCATGCTTGCCCGCCGTCTCCCGGGAATCATCCCGCCCCTGACCCTTGAGGAGGCGCTGGAGACAACCAAGATCCACTCTGTTGCAGGCAAGATTGACAGCCACGTGCCCCTGATGACGCGCCGCCCGTTTCGCAGCCCCCATCATACCAGCTCAGACATCGCCCTTGTCGGTGGAGGTACAGTACCTCAGCCGGGGGAGATCAGCCTGGCTCACAACGGGGTGCTCTTTCTCGACGAGCTGCCTGAGTTCAGGCGTAATGTGCTGGAGGTTCTGCGCCAGCCACTGGAAGACAGGGTAATCACAATAGCAAGGGCAAGACTGAGCTGCGATTTCCCTGCCTCGTTCATGCTGGTGGCTTCAATGAATCCGTGCCCGTGCGGATTTCATAATCACCCTGACAGGGAATGCACATGCATGCCCGGGATGGTGCAAAAGTATCTCAACCGCATATCTGGGCCCCTGCTTGACCGCATTGATATTCACATCGAAGTTGTGCCCGTCAATTACGAGAGGCTTGCGGGCACCACCGCCGCCGAGACATCAGCAGCGGTACGTGAGAGGGTCATCAGGGCCAGGGCAATGCAGACGGCTCGCTTTGCCGGCGCTGACGGTATCCACTGCAACGCACAGATGACCTCGTCAATGATACGCAGACACTGCCATCTTGATGAGACAGGAGCGAGGCTGCTCAGGGCTGCCATGGAGATGCGCGGACTGTCAGCACGGGCATATGACAGGATACTGAAAGTGGCTCGTACAATAGCCGACCTCGATAATTCTACGGACATCCGTCCCGACCATCTCTCCGAAGCAATCAACTACCGCAACCTAGACCGCGAAGGCTGGGCCGGGTGAAAAATCATTTAATATTTTTTAACACTGATCTTTTTTGCTTATTTTGCGGCAGGAATAAGGTATCTATCCATATCAGCGGATAATATGGAGCTAATAAAAAAACTAAGGAACAAGCTGCTGAATGAGCATCTTATGTTTGCTTATCGCGGCCAGGTAACAGGAGACAACTCAGTGGCTCTCCTGACATTGCTCGAGAAGGAAATGGAGCTGTCGGCGTTCAGCCTGCTGGGCAGGAAACGGCTTTTCATGTTCGTCCTCGAGAACCTGCAGAACATTACCAGGCACGGCTCGGTATCCGGCGATGAAGTTACATCGCTGGTGGTATATACAAAGACCAGCGACGGTTATAACGTCAGCACCGGTAATGCCCTGAAGACAAAAGAGGTCAGGGGACTGAGGGAAAACCTTGAGAAGATCAACAATCTTGATCCTGACAAGATCAGGGAGGTCTACAGGGAAATGCTCCAGGATTCAAACATAGGACACAAGGGCGGCGCCGGCCTTGGCCTGATTGAGATGGCACGAAAGACAGGCAACAAACTGGAGTACGACTTTTTCCCTATCGATAAAGCATACTCTTATTTCATCCTCAGCAAGACCGTTGATGCCGGCGGGCTGGGCGTAAACCTGCCCGGCACGGGGGCTCCATTCAGCGGGCAGAAGATCGCGAACCTCGAGCGGATGATGAAGTCTAACAGCATCTACTTCCTCTGGGCCGGCCTCATGTCACATGCCATCAGCAAAGAACTGCTTAACTTCAGTGAGACCACAATGCTGGAGGCGGAACTTGAACATAATCTCCATAAACGTGTCTTTGCCACACTGATAGAGCTGCTGCAGAATGTCACGCAGCACAGCCCCGGGTTTGAAGCTGAGCGTCAGTACGGTGTTCCCCTGGCAATGATCAGAAAAACTCCGTCATCGTATATAATCACTTCCGGCAATCTCATAAGGACGAGTGATATTGAGCATCTCAGGCAGAAGCTTGACATGGTTAACAACTATGATGAGGAAGGGCTGAAGAAACTGCTGAAGGTTGCCCTGATAGGGCAGGACATGAGTCAGCTTTCGACGGGTTATATGGGTCTTCTGGAAATGGCCAGGCGGTCAGGTCATAAACTGAAGTACACATTTGAAGAGGTGAATGAGGAATACTCTTATTATGTCCTTACCGTGAGGGTCAGGGCTAAGGGTTTAAAGGCTCATTGACAAGCGTCAGTTCACTGCCGTCATAAACGGCATAGCTGTCAAGGCTGAACCAGTCGCCAAGTATAATAATCCTTTTACCGTTCTCATCGAAGGTCATTGGAAGATGCCTGTGACCGTATATATAATAGCGGGCGCCGCATCCTTCGCTAATCATCCTGCGGGTGTGCCGTATGAGGTCTTCCCTGTCCGCACCCATGAAAGGCAATGAAATATGTTTTGCAAGGCGACTGCTCCTTGACCAGGCATGACCAAATCCCAGGCCTATTGCAGGATGCAGCGCGCTGTAGCAGCGCTGCAGAAACTTGTTGTTAAATATGCCGAGGATGATCTTAAAACCCTTGTTGGTTGATCCAAGCCCCTCTCCGTGAGCAAGATAGAATTCCACATCACTGATTTTTGTGATAAAGGGCTTATGGTGCATCACAACCCCGCACTCCTGCACAAGGTAGTCTTTCATCCAAAGGTCATGGTTACCTGTAAAAACATGGACGGGAATACCGCTGTCTGTGATGGAGGCGAGTTTGCCCAGGAAACGTGTGAACCCTTTAGGTATAACATGTTTGTATTCCCACCAGAAATCGAAAATATCTCCAAGGAGGTAAATTGTATGTGCATCACGGGAAGCTTTTTCAAGCCAGGCAACCACTCTTGCTTCACGCTCACGCGGATCTGTTCCTGCAGCCAGCCCAAGGTGAAAGTCAGATGCGAAGTATGTCCTGTTCCCTTTCAATACCTGTGACTATTTGTTGAACAGCTGATCCATTCTTATCTGCAGGTTGCGGCCGAAGAGATTTGTGTTTATGATGTTGCCTTCGGGATCGAACAGCAGGTTTGATGGCACCCTCGATATATTCATTGCCATGGCATAAGCCGGGTTACCCGGGTCTTCCTCTCTCACACTGATCCATGGAATCTCTTCGAATTTCACAACATTTTTCCATCTGGCCGCGTCAGCATCGAGGCTCACCTGGTATATCTCAAGGCCTTTGGAATGGTAGAGCGAATAGATGTTTTTCAGCGCGGAAAGTTCAGAAAGGCAATCCTCCGATGTCGTCGCCCAGAATGTTACAAGCACATATTTGCCTCTGAGCGATGACAGTCTGATCATTTTTCCCTGAGGATCCGGAAGGACGGGGTCTGTCTTTGCGGGGTTGACTTCAGTGGCCATGCTCGTCAGGCGGTCGATATACATGCGGTTAAGCTCCGAGGTCACGTTCTCCTTCAGCGCCCGCACATGTTTTGAGACCGGATATTTCACTGAGAGCGAATCAGATACAATTTTAAGAAACTGCAGGTCACGGGGCTGATAGAGCACATAGGTGTTCTCGTCGATCCTCTGGTACAGTGCCTTTATCGATGCCAGGGAAGTGATGTTCTCAAGAATGAATTCGATGTTGTGTTTACGCTGGGCTTCCACGGCATCCACATAAGCCTTTTCGAGGCCGGGTCCCTGTACCGCAAGCTCCTCATCGCTGAGACCGGTATAGAGGTTCGTAAGTGAATCCAGCTTTACCTTGGTGGCGAACAGGTACTGATCAAGCCCTCTGATAAGGTCGGAGCCGGAAGACCCGGACACCGTATAATTCATCACCAGGGGAGATGACTTGAAGTCCAGGATTATCTCCTCGCCGGGTGATGCAAGCAGGCCGACAAAATCGTTGTTATTGAGCCTTACCTGGAGAAACTCCGGCCCGGTCAAGGCGGTACTGAATTTAAACCGGTTGCGTTTTATTACAGCAGAGTCGATGACAGTGCTTCTGTCGACATCTGACTGATCGAGATAAACAACCCCATCCTGCCCATCGCCGAAACTTCCCTTTATTACTACCTTATCATCTTCACCGCAACCTGCCAGGGCTGCTGCAACAAAAAGGACCAAAACAAATTTCTTCATTACAGATTCTGATTTCTGGTACAAATAAAGCAAAAATAGGGATTGGCTACTGCTGGCTGAACAGTTCCTCAAGCTTTTTCAGGAGCATGGGCCCTCTCAGGTTGACGGCAATGACCCTTCCTTCACGGTCAATCAGGTAGTTTGCCGGTATCTCAGACAGTCCGAATCTCTTCACCACTTCCGAGTCTCGGTATTTCAGATCACTCACATGAGCCCACCGGCCGAGCCTGTCTTTCATGATGGCTCCGGTCCAGTCTTCCTTCCTCTGGTCAAGAGACACCTGGTAAATGTCGAAGCCCCGGTAGTGGTACATATCATACGCTCTGACGAGGTTGGGATTCTCCTCACGGCATGGGGGACACCATGCAGCCCAGAAGTCAACGAGCACTATCCTGCCACGCTTCGAAGAGAGTCTGACAGTGTCGCCTTCAGGACCAGGCAGAGCGATGTCCGGTAATATATCACCCACGGCGATCGTGCCTCCTGAGGTGCTGGTCAGGGATGCGGATTGTCTTAGTCCGGTCACAAAATTATGAAGGTCGAGGACAAGATCAGATTCCGGGTACTTTGCATAAAGAATGGAATCAACCCTGTAATACAGATGCCTGTCCTTTGCCGGGTCAAAAAGCTGGAGTCCGGGCACAACCTGCTGGTTGAGGAGGTAAACAGACACCATTGAGCTGCTGTTGGCCTCAAGCATGGTTACGGCTTTTTCGCGGAAGTCCGCCACAATACCGGCAGCTTTCCTGTCGAGGCTGTCCATTATCAGAGGCAGCCTGGTGCTAAGAATACTGTCGTTATAAACTTTGGTAAGATTTTCCAGTTCACTGACTACCTGTTGCTGCTGATTGCGGAAGTCAGCCATAACCTTTGTGCCTTCCGATCCGCTCACCTCTGACGGCGAGGCGAGATTGCGGCGCGATGCAGTTACCCTGATCTTTTCGCCGGGGGAGGCCAGAAGAGTAAGAAAATCATCGCTTCCGATGCTGAGCACATAGAACGAAGGCGTCTCTGTCTGAGCCCTGAAGGTAAAGCTGCCGCTCTGGCCGGGGATAACTGAATCAACCGGTTCGAGGATGCCGGGCTTCACCTCCCTCAGAAGCAGATACTCACCTTTGCCGGTCCCTTCTATCGTCCCGGTTACGGTGAACCCGTTCTGCCTGCATCCGGTGAACGCAAGAAGTGCAAGGACAGTAAACAGAGTGATATATTTTCAATTCTTACCTGGTGAAACAAATAACATATTCCTGATTTTCCGGGGGAAATTTTTTTTCATACTCATGAACATTTTAAACTCGCACAGGTTCTAATGCTGAACTGCAAAGATATCTATTTTGAAAGAGTCCCGCAGGCTGAAAATGAAAATGTTGCCCCGGCCATTTTTCTGATTTTTTTGATTTACTTTGCAGATGGATTTTATTTTTCTTATTTTACTGGAATAAAAATGTAATTTTTGTCCAGTGTAACGGAAATCCTAAAATTATGGGATATATTAAATTTGATAAGGCTCAGGTAGTTAACCTCGAGTACTCTCTGAGTCGTGAGACCCTGCGCACCAACAGGGCAGGCAGTTATTCATGTACAACAATTGTGGGCTGCAACACCCGCAAGTACCACGGCCTGCTGGTCTGTCCCGTTGACGCACTCGGAGGAGAGAGGCATGTTCTCCTGTCGTCGCTTGATACAACAGTTGTCAGCAACGGGCAGAGTTTCAACACCGGGATCCGCAAATACCATGGCGATTATTACAGCCCCAAGGGTCATAAATATGTTGAGGATTTTGATGTTCAGGATATTCCGGGGATGACATACAGGGTGGGCAATGTCATTCTGAGACAGGAGCGTTTGCTGGTCCATTATGAGGAACAGATGATGATCAGGTTCACCATCCTGGAAGCTGATGAACCCATTAAGTTTCAGCTGAAACCTTTTCTGGCTTTCCGCAGCGTGCATCAGCTTACGCATGCCAATATGTGGGCAAACACACGTATAGAGAAAGCTTCCAACGGCATAAAGATCCGCATGTATGACGGTTTCCCGTGGCTTCATATGCAGCTTTCATCAAAGGCAGAGTTTGTTCCGGTACCTGACTGGTACACGGGAGTGGAGTACACTGAGGAGCAGAAGCGCGGGTACAATCATTCTGAGGATCTGTTTGCGCCGGGCTTCTTTGAGGTGACAGCCGGCAAAGGTGACGTACTGGTATTTTCGGCTTCGACAAATGAAGAACGGCCGGCAGGATTTAAAGCGAAGTTCACGAAAACGGTGGCATCAAAAATACCCAGGAGCAATTTCGGCAACAGTCTTCGCAATGCCTCACAACAGTTTATTGAAAAGAGGGGAGGCGAAACCAACATTGTCGCAGGTTATCCGTGGTTTGGCTCAAGAGGGCGTGATACGTTCATTTCCCTTCCCGGCCTGGCACTCGCACGCAAGACGGAAGACCTGTATGCTGCAGTGCTTGACACCCAGGTACGCCGCATGAAGGAAAGCCTGTTCGCCGATAAGGGCACTAACGATAATACCGCTTTCAGTGGCGCTGACACTGCCCTGTGGTTTTTTCAGGCGCTATACAGCTATAGCCTCGAGGGACGGGAAACATGGAAACGTTACGGCGAAACCATGAAAAATATATTGCAGGCCTACCGCACCGGTGCAATGACCGGAATACAAATGAGGGAAAACGGGCTCATCTATGCCGATGCTCCGGGCAAAGCGCTGACATGGATGGATGCTGTCGTCAACGGCCAGCCTGTCACTCCCCGCAACGGTTATGCAGTGGAGGTAGAAGCTCTTTGGTACAACGCAGTATGTTATTCACTTGAATGTGCGCGGTTTGCCAGAGACAGAGTCTTTGTGAAAGAGTGGGAGAAGCTGCCGGAACTGATCCGGACATCATTCATCGACATCTTCTGGGATGAGGAACACGGTTACCTTGCCGATTATGTCAGTGACAAGGATAAGCGGAACATGCTTGTAAGACCTAACATGGTGATTGCCACTTCACTTCCTTATACAATGCTCAGCAAGGAACAGATGAAGAGAATTCTCGATATGGCAAACAGGGTTCTGGTGACGCCTCGCGGACTGCGCTCCCTTTCACCCGGAGAGGAGGGTTACAAGGGTATTTACAGCGGCAACCAGGAAGAGCGTGACAAAGCCTATCATCAGGGCACGGTATGGCCGTGGCTTGTAGGACCGTTCTGTGACGGATGGCTGAAAGTATACGGTGAGGGCGGAGTGTCCCGCGTCAGAAAACTTATCACCCAGTTTGAGGAGACACTTTTCGAGGCGGGTATCTCAACCATTTCGGAGATCTTTGACGGTGATCCGCCTCATGCACCAAGGGGAGCCATATCCCAGGCGTGGAGCGTGGGCGAAGTGCTCCGCATTTACACTATTCTTGAGACAAAATATAAAGAAAAACAATGATATGCGTGTCCTGATGTTTGGATGGGAGTTCCCTCCTCATATTGCGGGCGGGCTTGGTACAGCCAGCTACGGCCTGACACGTGGTCTCGCGGCACAGCCTGACACCGAGGTGATCTTTGTTGTGCCGAAAGCCTACGGTGATGAAGACCAGAGTATTGTCAAGCTCATCGGTGCCAACACCGTCCCCGTTCAATTTAAGAAAGTGCGTTACAGCTATTTTCAGAAAACGGTTGAAAAGATTGAGGTCTTCTCAAAGCTGGTGCCTTATACCGACCCTGAAGATTTCTGGAAGATGACACGCGGAGAGGTGGCGGATTCTGATATCCTTGTGACAACCAATAAACAGGGCAAAGTGGACTTCACTGGCAGTTACGGGGCTTCGCTGATGGATGAGATCCATAAATATTCCGTTGTTGCGCAGGTGATAGCCTCGGAGGAGGAATTTGATATCATCCATGCCCATGACTGGCTGGCATATCCGGCAGGCATTGCCGCCAAGGCTGTTTCGGGCAAGCCGCTTGTGATACATGTGCATGCCACCGACTTCGACCGCAGCGGCGGAAACGTCAACCCGGTTGTTTACAATATGGAAAAAGAGGGTATGGATGCTGCCGACAAAATCATCACTGTCAGCAACCTTACCCGCGATATCGTCATAAACAAATACAATATAGACCCTGACAAGGTGGAGACGGTCTATAATGCCGTCGAACCCCCGTCTCATTCCGAGCTTGATATACCCGAGCGGACTTACGATGACAAGATAGTCACGTTCCTGGGGCGCATAACAATGCAGAAAGGCCCGGAATACTTTATTGAGGCGGCAAGGATGGTCCTGTCGCGCATGCCAAATGTCAGGTTTGTGATGGCCGGATCAGGTGACATGATGGAACGTATGATCCGTCATGCTGCTGCACTGCGCATTACGGACAGGTTTCACTTTACGGGCTTCCTGCGTGGCAATGATGTCTTCACGATGCTCCGGATGAGCGATGTGTATGTCATGCCTTCTGTATCGGAGCCGTTCGGAATCTCTCCGCTGGAGGCAATGCAGTCAAACGTCCCGGTTATTATCAGCAAGCAGAGTGGTGTGGCGGAGGTTCTTACCCATGCCGTAAAGGTAGATTTCTGGGATATAGAAGCCATGGCTGACGCCATTTACGGTATCCTTTCCTACCCCGCTCTCTCCCGCATGTTCATTATGAATGGCAAGGAGGAAGTTGACAAGCTTAAGTGGGAAAAGGCAGCCGGCCATGTTAAGAATATTTACAGTGAGGTATTGAAACAGACAAGCTAAAAGATATGAGCACAGCACAGAAAAAGGCAATCTGCCTCTATTTTCAGGTTCATCAGCCATTCAGACTCAGACGCTACCGCTTTTTTGAAATGGGTCATGAACATTATTATTATGATGATTTCATGAACGAATCAATTCTCCGTAAGATTGCGTCAAACTGTTACCTTCCTGCCAACAAGATCCTGCTTGACCTGATAAGGAAACATAAGGGCAAATTTAAGGTGACCTTTTCTCTTACCGGGATTGTAATCGACCAGTTCAGGCTTTATGCTCCCGAGGTGCTTGCTTCCTTCAAGGAGCTGGCTGAGACAGGCTGCGTCGAATTTCTTGCCGAGACCAACTCGCATTCGCTGGCCTCACTGATGAACCGTGAGAGGTTTGAGAGACAGATCAGTATACACAGGGACAAGATGATTGAGTTCCTGGGCTATAAACCCACATCCATAAGAAACACGGAACTGATTTACTCAGATGAGATAGGCAGCTGGATGGCGGATCTGGGGTACAAGGCAGCCGTAACAGAGGGTGCAAAGCATATCCTTGGATGGAAGTCGCCCAATTTCCTTTACTGCAATGCAATTAACCCGAGGCTGAAGGTGCTGCTGCGCAATTACACCCTCAGCGATGACATTGCATTCAGATTCTCCAACAAGAACTGGTCAAGCTACCCGCTGACTGCTGAAAAATACACATCATGGCTGAAGGGGCTGGGAACCACTTCAGACATAGTGAACATCTTCATGGATTATGAGACATTCGGCGAGCACCAGAAGAAGGAAACAGGTATTTTCGATTTCCTGAAACATCTTCCTGATGTCATATTAAAGAAAACGCCATTCAGTTTCATGACTGTTTCGGAGATTGCAGATAATTATCAGCCCGTTGCTGTGCTGCATGTTCCGTCACCGATTTCATGGGCCGATGAAGAAAGGGACCTGACCGCCTGGATGGGTAATGAACTTCAGACCGCTGCTGTAAGCAAACTCTACAGCCTGTCAGACAGGGTAGCCAGGTGCGGTTCGGATCAGCTTATACGTGACTGGGTTTACCTGCAGTCAAGCGATCACTTTTATTACATGTCAACGAAATTCTTCTCTGACGGCGCTGTTCATGCATATTTCAATCCTTATGAGAACCCGTACCAGGCTTTCATGAATTACATGAACGTCCTGAGCGATTTCGAGATCAGACTTAATATTGTTTGTCCTGTCAATGACCATGATGCGGAGATCAACCGCCTCTCGGAGTCCATTCAGACAAAAGATCACCTGATCAGTGAGCTTCAGGAGAAACTGACAAAATATGAGAGAAAGGGTCGCGTAACCAGGGCGAAGGCAGTTAAAGCCAAGACAGTCACGAGCGCAACGGCAGCAGTAAAAAAAGCAGTTGCCGTGAAGGTTCCGGCAAAAAAGGCCGCCCCTGTCAAAGCCGCCCCTGTCAAGGCTGCTCCGAAAAAGGTCGCCCCGAAAAGAGCTGCACCTAAAAAGGCCACCGCGAAAAAAACCTCAACAAAGAGTGTCACGGCAAAAAAAGCCACAAAGTAAGGCCGGTTTTTCCATTTTATCCCGGAAGTACAAATCATACGCCCTGGCGTATTAAATGATTATAGATATACAGAAATGAAAGCTGACTTTTTATTTGAAACAAGCTGGGAAGTATGCAACAAGGTAGGAGGCATTTACACTGTCATCTCGACCAAGGCGCTGAATGCCACATACGAATACGGTGATAATTATGTACTTATTGGACCGGATGTCTGGCGCGATGACAAGACAAACCCTGAATTCACTCCTGATGACACCATGTTTCATCAGTGGAAGGCTGTCGCAGCGCAGGAAGGACTGAATGTCAGAACCGGGCGCTGGAATATAAAAGGTCAGCCGCGCGTGATGCTTGTAGACTTTACTCCATATTTTGGTCAGCAAAATGAAATATTCGCCCGTTTCTGGGAAACATACAAGCTCGACAGTATTTCAGGACAGTGGGATTATATTGAACCTGCCCTTTTCGGTTATGCTGCCGGTAAAGTAATCGAGAGTTTTACCAGCTACTACCGTGAGTTCCCGAGGGTCATTGCACAGTTCCATGAGTGGATGACAGGCGCAGGCGTGCTCTACCTGGAGAAAGCCGCCCCGTGGATCACCACTGCATTCACAACGCATGCAACAGTACTTGGGCGCAGTATTGCCGGCAATAACAGGCCGCTGTACAGCAAGATGAATGAGTACAATGCCGCACAGACTTCACATGAGTTTAACGTAGCTTCAAAGCAGTCACTCGAAAAGATCACAGCCGTTACAGCGGATGTGTTCACGGCAGTGAGTGAGATTACCGGACGGGAATGTCTTGCCTTTCTCGGCAAGAAGCCGGATGTGATCACTCCCAACGGTTTTGAGGATACTTTTGTACCGGCTGAAGGGGAGTTTGAGGCAAGCAGGGTTGCTGCACGTGAGAAACTGCTTCACGTGGCCGGAACCCTGCTGGGGTATCCTCTTCCTGCTGACACACTTCTGATATCGACCAGCGGCCGCTATGAATACAGGAATAAGGGGATTGATCTCTTCCTCTCCTCCCTTGGAGCGATAAACAGAAAGGCGGACACCACCCGCCAGTGTGTTGCCTTCATTCTTGTTCCGGCATACCATAAAGGTCCCAGGCAGGATCTTATGACTGCGCTGAACAGCGGAACCTTTGTTACGGAGGGTGACAGATACCTTACTCACGGCCTTCATTATGTCAATGACGATCCGGTGATAAACCAGCTCATCAGGGAAGATATTAAAAACCTGGAGGGAGACAGGATAAAGGTGATCTTCGTTCCGTCATATCTCAACGGCGATGACGGCATTTTCAACAAATCATACTATGAACTCCTGATAGGGTTTGACCTGACAATATATCCGTCATATTATGAGCCATGGGGTTATACACCCCTTGAGAGCCTCATGTTTCATGTACCCACTGTAACAACCAACCTCTCGGGATTTGGCATGTGGGTGAATACATATTTCAAAGACCCGGGAAACGGATGCCTGATCCTTAACCGCACCGATGACAATGAGAAGGAAGTCATCGCTGAAATGGAAAAGTTCATTCGCAGCTTCATTCTTATGGGAGTGGAAGAAGCAGGGATAGCCAGGTACAAAGCCCGTGAAATTTCACGCATCGCAAACTGGAACACGCTGTTTCATTTTTATACCGACGCATATACTTTTGCCCTTGAAAAGAGCGAGGACCGCAGCGGACAGCCGAGGGATTACGCACGCATCCTCGAGGCCACGGAGGTCCAGGTACGCAAACCTTACCAGGTTCCGGTGTGGAAGGATATTTACGTTCAGTCGGAACTGCCTGAACGCATCGCCTATCTGAAAGACCTTTCCTCCAACCTCTGGTGGTCATGGAACAGCGATGCCGAGTTCCTTTTCCGCAGGATGGACCCCACGCTGTGGGAAGAAGTGGCGCATAACCCGAAACGGCTGCTTGAGGCAATTGATTACAAGCGGCTTGTGGTGCTGGCAGATGACGAGGTCTTTCTCGATGATTCTGACAGGATTTTCAGGCAGTTCAAGGAATACCTTGCGAGGCCTGAAAACACTGAGCTTCCCTCGGTGGCATATTTCAGCATGGAATTCGGTATTCACCCTTCTCTCAAGATCTATTCGGGCGGACTTGGTGTTCTTGCAGGTGATTACCTGAAAGAGGCAAGTGATTCAAATGTCAGGATCACGGGTATAGGGTTGCTGTACCGGTACGGCTATTTCAGGCAGAAACTCGGCCCTAAGGGCGAACAGCAGGCAATTTATGAGGCGGAGGATTTCTCCCAGATACCGGTTGCACCGGTTAAGGATTCCACAGGCAATCCGCTTACTATATTTCTGACCTGGCCCGGGCGAACAGTCAAGGCCCGCGTATGGCTTGCCTCTGTAGGGAAGGTCAATCTTTTCCTTCTTGATACCGACATTGAGGAAAACATACCGGAAGACAGGGCTATTACACACTACCTCTATGGCGGCGACTCAGAGAACAGGCTTAAGCAGGAACTGATCCTTGGTATCGGTGGCATGCGGGCGCTCATTGCCCTTGGCATCAAGCCCGACATATACCACAGCAATGAAGGCCATTCAGCTTTCATCGGGTTCGAGCGCATGCGCCATCTCATCGAAGATGACCATCTTACCTTTGAGCAGTCGATGGAGATAATAAGAGCCTCGACTCTTTTTACAACTCATACTCCGGTGCCTGCCGGGCATGATGCTTTCGAGGAGGATCTCCTCAGGAAGTATATTTCGCATTATCACACCAGGCTAAATATCACATGGGATCAGCTGATGGCCCTGGGGCGGTGCCAGGCGGATAATGACCGCAAGTTCAACATGAGCTTCCTGGCTACCCGCTTCTCGCAGGAGATGAACGGTGTGAGCCAGCTCCACGGCACTGTGTCGCGGGGGCTCTTCTCGAAGCTGTGGCCCGGTTACCTCCGCGAGGAACTTTATATCGGTTATGTGACCAACGGCGTTCATTATTCGACATGGGTAGCTCCGGAATGGGAACAGATCTATGAAAAACTCACCGGCACGAAGAATTTTGACCAGAGCGACAGGGAGCAGTGGAGTAAGATATACCAGGTTGAAGATCAGAAGGTGTTCGAGACAAAGATGAAGCTCAAAAAGCGCCTTTTTGACCATATACGCAAACGGCTGCAGACCAATATGCTGGAGAGGCATGTCAGCCCCCGCACGTTGATGAATATCAGCGGCCATCTGAACGAGAAGGCACTCACAATCGGTTTTGCCAGACGGTTTGCCACTTACAAGAGAGCAACCCTGCTCTTCCGCGACATCGACAGGCTGGCAAAGATTGTAAATAATCCCGAGAGACCCGTTCAGTTTATCTTTGCCGGTAAGGCACATCCCAACGACGGAGGAGGGCAGGACCTTATCAGACGCATAAATGAGCTTTCGCAGATGCCTCAGTTTGCCGGAAAGGTGATTTTCCTCGAGAACTATGACATGGAGATGGCCAGGTATCTCGTTCGCGGGGTTGACATTTGGCTTAACACCCCCACACGGCCGCTGGAAGCATCAGGCACAAGCGGAGAGAAGGCTGTCATGAACGGCACAATACATTTCAGCGTCCTTGACGGATGGTGGGTAGAGGGTTATCATGCCTTCGCCGGATGGGCCCTCCCGAAAAAACGTACATATACGAACCAGGATCTTCAGGACGATGTCGACTCCGAAACGATATACAATATGCTGGAGTATGAAATAGTCCCTGCATATTACTCGAGGGATACCGAAGGCATTCCCCGTGAGTGGACCAGCTATATCAAGAACACAATGGTAAAAGTGGCTCCGGAGTTCACCACCAAGCGAATGCTTAATGATTACCTCGACAGGTATTACACAAAGCTCTATGAGAGGAGCAAGCGTATGACAGCAAATGACTACGCGCTTGCCCGTGAGATCTCTGACTGGAAAGGCGAGATAACAAAAGCATGGGATGAGATTGAGATTGTCAAGTATGACTTCAAGGATGCCACGAAGAATGTTTACCGTTCAGGCCATACATACTCAACAGAGATAATTCTTGACATAAAGAATATTCCGCCGGAGAATGTAGGGGTTGAATTTGTGGTTACCCGTCAGATGAAGAATGGCGAGCATACATTTTTCGCCAGCAAGGAGTTTAAATTAGTCAGCAAAAAGAAGGGGCGGGTAATATACAGGGTCGAATTCCAGCCTGAGATGGCCGGTACCTTCTTCTATGGGATCCGTATTTACGCGAAACACAAGGAGCTCCCGCACAGGCAGGATTTCTGCCTGTTACGCTGGGTGGACTGATCTAAAGGTCTTTGATGCCTTTGACCTGTTCGCAGACCAATACTATTGCAGTACGGGCAGGAATGTAGAGTTTAAGATGGTGGGGTGCCGTTACGCCGTAACGGCCCTGGTCGGGCACTGAGAAATATACCTGCGAGGTGTCTATCCGTCCCTGTCCCCCGAACAACGGGTCATCAGTGTTGAGAATGATCCTGAATTTGCCCTTAATGGGTATGCCGTAACCGGTAAACGATACTGTCGGATTGAAGTTCATCACCGTCAGCAGGTTTCCGCGTTTGAAGGCAATAATTTTATCTGCGTTGTTTACTGTTATGACTTCTGTCATCTGCACCTGCGGCAGGTCATGCTTCTTGCCCGTTTCAATCATGGCCCGGTCAAATTCGTCAAGGTGGCGGTATCTAAGCAGCTTATTGTCAGCGAGGCTCCATTGTCTGCGCGCGTATTTATAGCTCCAGTTATTGCCCTCCCGCGGAAAATCAATCCACTCGGGGTGGCCGAATTCGTTGCCCATGAAGGTCAGGTAACCGCCGCCGGCACCCAGGAAGGTGAAGAGCCTTATCATCTTATGGAGTGCAATGGCGCGGTCAATGATCAGGCTGGGTGTGGTGATACTCATCGAGGTGTACATCTCGGCATCTGCAAGCCTGAATATCAGTGTTTTGTCACCTACCAGAGCCTGGTCGTGCGATTCGCAGTAAGACACAACCCTTTCTTCCGGACGGTGCTGTGTGAGTTCATGCAGGAGATAGCCCAGATCCCAGTTCTCATCAGGTATCTCCTTAACCATCTTGATCCAGATGTCGGGCACGCCCATTGCCAGGCGGTAATCAAATCCTATGCCGCCGGAGGCAACGGATGCTGCCAGCCCCGGCAGGCCGCTCATCTCCTCGGCTATTGTTGTTGCACCTGGATTATATTCATGTATCAGCTTGTTTGCCAGAGTCAGATAGACGAAGGCATCGCTGTCCTGGTTTCCGTTAAAGTACTGCTGATAAGAGGTGAAATTAGAGCCCAGGCCGTGGTCATAGTACAGCATGCTGGTGATACCGTCAAACCGGAATCCGTCAAACCGGAACTCCTCCAGCCAGTATTTGCAGTTTGAAAGGAGGAAATGGGCAACCTTGGGCTTACCGTAATCGAAGCAGAGAGAGTCCCAGGCCACATGTTTTCTCCTGGCTCCCTTATGGAAATAGAGGCCCGGGTCCCCGTCGAGTAGTCCCAGTCCTTCGAGGGTATTTGAAACGGCATGTGAATGAATCAGGTCCATGATGACCCTGAGGCCCATGCCGTGGGCAGTATCAATAAGTTCTTTGAGTTCGTCGGGTGTGCCGAAGCGAGATGAGGGGGCAAAGAAATTGGATACATGGTATCCGAATGATCCATAATAAGGATGTTCCTGCACGGCCATGAGCTGCACGGTATTGTAACCCAGCCGGCTTATTCGCGGCAGCACTTTTTCAGTGAATTCGCGGTAGGTTCCTGTTCTCTCTTCCTCGGTGGCCATGCCGACGTGTGCCTCGTAGATAAGGATTGCAGGTGGCGGCGGCGGCGAGGGATTTTTCATCACGTAGCCCTGTGCGGGCTGCCATACCTGTGCGGAGAAGATCTTTGTTGTTTCATCCTGGACGGTGCGGGTAGCATAGGCGGGGAGCCGGTCGCCGCCGCCGCCCCTCCATCTGACAGCCAGTTTGTAGAGGTCACCGTGTGACAGTTTGCCTTCTTCAAGCTCTATCACCCAGTCGCCGCCACCCTCCGGATGCAGATTGTAGCTGCCGTCATCCTTCCATCCGTTGAAGGTACCGATAAGCGATATACCCGTGGCATTGGGAGCATGTTCCCTGAAAACCCAGCCCTTTTCAGTATGATGAAGACCGTACCAGTGATGACCGTTGGCAAAATCAGAAAGAGGATTGCCTCCGGTAATTATAATTTCACGGTCATTGCAATACGTCAGACGCCCTTCAATGACATCCCTGAAGGGGTCAAGCCACGGGTCGATATTGTAAAATCTCTCTTTCAATGCCTTAAACTCTTCCGAAGATACAAAAAGCTAAAGAAAAATGGCTGCTATTCCGGCCGATTTATATCAATTAACTCTGAAATGTCAAAAGGATGCTGACCCGGCAGGGATACAGATATATTCAGTCGTAATGAATCAGCATAGTCCGGATCCGGCAGCCTGAATGAATATTCACGGTCACTTTCGGGATTAATGAGCGGTGCCCACAGCAGGGTATTGTTCAATGAAGGGCTTCTTCCCGCCTGGTTTCCCTGAAAAGTCCTGAACCTTATCTCCGGGTCAGAAAACAGGTAGCTTATTCTCAGCGCGGCTTCCGGCAGGGCCTGCTGTCTTGAATCACCCTGCCGGGTGACCACGCTGATGACTGGCGGCAACAGGATCTCTCCAAGCCTGTAAGGCACGAAAATAATATCAATGTATTCGGTTTTCTCAGGAGGTATTTCCGCCACAGTTCCGGGATCAGTCGTATAAGTGCCGTCAAGGAACAGCATGGGTGTTATTTTCAGCTCATTGCCGGTAACGGGATCGAACATCCTGAAGAAGTAGCCCCGGCGGCTGTTGACGAGATCCATGTTGGGAACGAGCTCAAAGAAAACTTCCTCCATATTCGGCAGGGTGATAAAGTCAGACAGTAAAAGGCGGTAGCCTGACCTTCCGTAGAAATGACCGGTACTTTCTTCGACTCCCGGAGATTCAAGTGTGTCTTTCTCCCAGGTATCATAGATTCTCATTACCTGGCTGTTTATGCTCATGCGCAGTGCAGATCCGTCAGCTTCATCGCTGACGGCTGTCACCGAATTGTGAAGCGGGATAAAATCATCAGAGAAGGGTGGGGAAGCTTTTATAACAATATTATCTGCAGTGTCTCGAGGGTAGACAACTATCTCGGATGTTCCCCTGCGGGGCGGAACGATGAAGTTGAATCTTCCGGCAGTATCGGTTACGGTGTACTGAAGAAAGCAACTCTTCCCGGGAAGATTAATAAACAGGAATTTTCCGGCAGCAGGACGGAGGTTGCCAAGATCGGTAACAACACCGCTTACGACCAGGCCGCGCGTTTCACCCGCGGTGACGGGAATTTCATCATTTTTGACATACAGAGGCCTGTCATTCAGGGTTATAAGGAGGTCATCACTGATCTCCGCCTTGCCCGAAAGGAAAGGCTGAATGAAGGGATCGTTCAGTGTAGCAGCTGTCAGCCATCCTGACAGACAGGAATATGACCACAGGTCAATTCCAGGGCGCTCATCTGAAACGGTCACTGATACTGATGCGGAGGATATTTTCCGTGGCAGTCTGACAATCAGGGAATCATTCCTGATCACATAACTGATATCATTTTTTGTAATACTGTTCACACCCCCGTAAGTGTTCATGAACAGTCTTGATGAAAGGAGATTCCCGCGCTGATCATAAAGGAGGGCTTCATTTATACCCGGACCAAGGTCACTGAGGCTTATCTCTACGGGGGTTTCTTTCTGAACCCTGTCCAACTCCCGGTACAAGCTTATTCTGCCGGGGCTCATTATTGACAGGTACAATGGTCCGGACGTGCTGCCGGGGCTTTTAACAATTATCCTCCCTGTCTGGCTCCCGCCGCCTGAGAAAGCCAGTGAATATTCCGACCGTGAGTACGGGGGTATTTCAGCCCGGACCTCTCCTGATTCAATGTTTGCCCTTGCAACCAGTGTCCCGGTTTTTGAAGGCATGATATTAACCGAAGCCAGTCCTGTGGCATCGGTAGTAACGGAATCGGCCCCGGTGCCATCCTGGCCGGTGAAAAAGACCTTTGCCGGCACTCCCTTTCCTCCCCGGCCTGTTGTTCTGACTGCAACTCTGTTTACCGTGCCGGGCACCATGGCGCCGCCTTCAGGGAACAGGGCAAGTGAGGGACCGGCAATGGTGCCGGCAGGACTGATCCTGTCATAGTCAGGGTCCATTCTGTAAGGATTGAAAATCCTTATCACTTTAGTGAAGAAGTGTTCCGGTCCGTGATATGCCATCGATTTTGTATAGCCCCTCAGGATATAATCACCCGAGGCAATTGTGTCAGACAGCGGCAGCACGCCTGTTCCCGTTCCATTCTCATCAATCAGGATCCGGCTCTGGGCCACAGGCAGATTGTGGCAATTAAGGATCTCTGCATATCCGGCCTTGCTCTGTTGGTCAGATTCATTGCCGGACCGCAGTAACAGCATCGTGTACCAGATCTGCTCTCCGGCGATGTATGTATTACGGTCACTGATGATCACAACTGATTCACGGCCTTCCAGAAGCGGATGCTGCCTGATACTGATCAATGTATCAGCAGGGGTACTGAGATAAATTTCCGGACTGGCTGAGAAGGAAAAACCGAACCGGGCGAGGACGAGGATTACCGTAAGGAGATATTTATTTTTAAAAGTCCTCATCCCAGTAATCAGGTTTAATGTTTGATCCAAAGTTTGCGCAATCGGTACACCCTATATCGTTCGTGATGGCCCAGGCTGCCCTGTCAGAGCCCGGGTAAGAGGTAGCGTGAAGAATAAAATATGTGATACCCAATCCGGGAGGCGTACTGTTTGGTGTTATATAGTCATCGATACATTTGTCGGAATAGTGATCGGGAGTAATAATGCGATCATCAATAAGTATTCTTTTATAACTTACACCGGAGACGCTGAAAAAGCCCAGTGCAACCTCTGCAGGATCGGTCAGGCACTGTATATTGCCGTTTACTGACACAGGGGTAACATCATACAGGCCACCGGTATTTTGCGACATGGTCCTGATCTTATCCCAGAATTCATATTCCTCCCTGCTCACTGAATATTGTTTTACAAGCATTGAGTATTTGTACATGCCCCTGTCGGTTGAATTATTGTAGGTTGTCAGCGTAAAATCAGTGACCCTGTCTTCGGAGAGTGCTTCCGTATTTGCTATAAGGATATTATGTGACAGCTCGGAGACCCAGCAGATTTTTTTTTCTATTGGCAATAAGTTAAAGGGCAGGTGAATTTCCCAGGTCTCTTCGAAAGCCCACCGGAAATAGTGGCACCTGCCTGCCGGATCCAGTGTGCTGAGGCTTACCCTGGTTACCTTTTCCGTTTCACCCGAAGCATTTATTTCATGGTCATATATTTCATAACCGAGGCTGTCGATCTGCGGCACCGGCTGCAGTGCACTTAACGATGAGGAATATTGCTTCCCGTTGTATTCTATAGACAGAACATAGCTTCTTCCTGCCTGCCCTGTGAATACGGTTGAGTCACTGAGGTATTTTCCGGGGCTCTTCTCCGTGAAATTATATGAGTTGCCCTGATCATCGCTTACAGATACCCTGGCCTTTACAGCCGGCTTTTCCACGGCCGGTTCATCGAGCGGATGTGATATACCCAGGATTATGCTGTAACGCCTGTTTTCATCCGTGACAAGACCGTTGACAGTCAGGTAATCTTTCTGGGAGATAATATCCGGATTGAACTGGCTTATACAGGAAGCAGCGGCTGCGGCAAGGAATATTATTATGATTTTACCGGTTTTCATTTCACGTTTCAGAAATCAATCCTGTAGGATACTGTCGGAATGGTGGTGCCGAATATCGACAGGCTGTAGCCCTGTATCTTCCCGTTCTCCATGCGGAAGTAAACGGAATATATGTTCTCACGCCCGGTTACATTATATATTGAAATATTCCATGACGGACGGAAAGTCTTTGAAGCCTTCAGGTTGCTGTACAGGTTCATCGAAATATCCCATCTGAAATAATCCGGCAGCCGGTATTGGTTACGGTCAGAATAATGGATCACATTCACTCCGTCATGCATATACCATGTTACGGGGTAGGTCACCGGTCTGCCGGTGGTGTAAACAAAACTCATGCTCCAGTTAATTCTTCTCGAATAGAGGTAACTGAACTGAAGGTTAAAGTCATGCGGCCTGTCATAATTGGCGGGATAATAAGCTCCCGTGTTTATTATTTCAGAATCAAAGGAGCCGGTACTGCGGAGCAGGACACGTGACCATGTATAATTCAGGGTGGTTTTAAATTTACCCCTGTTCTTTTTAAGCATGACCTCCACTCCGTAGGCTTTTCCTTCCGTCGGGATAAGATCCTGCTCAATCAGTTCATTCATTGTCAGGACTGCACCTCCCTTATAGTCAATCATATTATGAAGCCATTTATAATAGCCGTCCACTGACAGTTCGTAATCATTATCGAGGATGTCAAAGTAAATGCCTGCAGCCACCTGGTCGCCGTACTGAGGCTTTATATGGTAATCGCTCATCTTCCATGTGTCGGTAGGGGAAACTGAAATTGTATTCGACAGAAGGTGAAGGTACTGGTAGGTCCTGTTGTAGTTTACCTTCAGGGAACTTCCGCCGGAAAGCCTGTAGTTCAGCGACAGGCGTGCCTCTGGCCCCGCATATGCCTTGATGATGCTTCCCGGGTCGAAATAGATTGAATCCACAATTGTATTCATCTCTTTTGAGAAGAGAGGATTATAGACATAGACCGTCTGGGGGCCAAGGGCCAGGAATGATGACAGGCGGAATCCGGCCCTCGCTGTCAGGCGTCCCGCCAGCTCAGCCTTATAGTCTATGTAAAGTGACGTTTCAAGTCCGGTTTCATCATCAACAGTCTCATTCTTTATGACTGAAAGCGGAGGTACAGCTTTACGGATTCCCGGGCTGATCAGGTGAAGGCCGGTTTCTGCGCCGAACTGCATCTCATGACCGGAAGACATGTACCATGTCAGGTTTGCCTTGCCGGAAGTGGTATTCACCTTATGTGCCATTGTGGCTGCATATTCGGGGATGCCTGAGTTGGACACCTCATACCTGAAGTTGCTGTTGTTAAGGCTGAAAACGGCAAAGAGCGATTGTGAAAAGGAGTGCCGGAACCGTGCGGCGATGATCAGATTGTCATAGTTATAGGTGGTGTCGCTGTTAAACCTGAAGCTGTCGTGGCTTAAGTACGCCGACAGCTCTAACCTGCTTTTCTGGCCGATGTCTGTGATTACATGCCCGTTTATGTCATAGAAACCGGCAGTGCTGTTTCGCAGGGCAGCATTCGGAAGGAGATCCAGCATCCAGTTCGAGTAGGTCATTCTTCCGGCAAGATGAAATGATGATTTGTCCTTTACAATTGGTCCTTCAACAGTAGCATGGGCAGCAACCATGCTTATTCCCACATTGCCTGAATATACTTTTGTATTACCATCTTTCTCGGTGATATCCATGATTGAAGAAACACGCCCTCCGAACTGGGCGGGTATACCTCCTTTATACAGCGAAATATCGTTTATCACTTCAGAGTTCACTGACGAGAAAAAGCCGAAGAAATGTGATGAGTAGTACATGGGAGAACCATACAGGAGGATCAGGTTCTGGTCAGCAGAGCCGCCTCTTACATTAAACCCTGCCGCGCCCTCTCCGACCGACTGCACGCCGGGCATCAGCAGAACGCTTTTTATAAGGTCAGCCTCTCCGAGGGAAGATGGAGACAGCCTGATTGTCATGATATTCATTTTTGTCATGCCGCTCTCGAGCCTGTCAAGCTTCTCCCTTCGGCTGGCCGTCACCACAGCTTCCTTTATTGCGATGACGCGTTCAATGAGAGCAATGTTTATGCGTCCGCTTGACCAGAGATTTATATTCCTGTAGGTGTCATATGACCCGAGCGACCTGTATTCCACCTTGTACGAGCCCCTGGGCGCTGAAAGCGAATAGTAGCCGTCATTGTTGGTCATTGCACCCAGCGACAGCTCCCTGATATAAACAGAGACTCCGGAGATCGGCTCACCGGTGGCATCATTGGTGATATAACCTGACAGGTAAGCCCTTCCTTCCAGGTTCCTGTCTGCCGGCCGGCCGAAAGTAATCACATCGCTCTCCTTACCGGTAAGAGATGGTGTCTTAATTGTATCTGTAACATACAGGACTGACTGATCTGTACTGTCTGCGGAGAAGTCTGTCCTGACCCTGTATCCCCTGGTGATAATGATATTACCCGACCGGTCATCAAAGCAATAGAGTCCGCGCGGTGCAATTATCATATTTATGACCTCAAGTGGAGATGCCTTCTCCCAGATGCCTGTGACTGCAAGGCCATCAACCCATTCATCCTTAAAGAAAATACGGACGCCGGTTTCTGATTCAAGAGTGGCAACGAAGCTGCTGAAAGGCACTCCAACCGGCTGGCCGCTGTAAAACCTGCCTTTTTCCTGTGCAGGCAGTAATATAACCGTCATTGACAGGATCAGTATTGCTGTCAGTCTCTTCATTCGGGCTTTACGCTTACGGTAAGAGAATCGTAATAGACGGCCGCAAGAACAAAGCCTTCCGGCGAAGCAGGGCTGAGATAAAGATTTTTCTGCCTTATATATTTTTTTACAGGAAGTTCATATTCGCCCAGAAGATCAAGAAATGAAGATCTGTTTTTGACCTGGAAGCAGCTTCCGTTCAGAACCAGGTAGTATTTCGCTTCCTCCCTGAACTCCGCATAATTGGCTGCGGCAGCACTCCTTGAGACGACTTTAATATGTTTGGCGATAACCGGGCTGGCCCCATGGTACAGAATTTCTGCAAACCCCCGGATGCCGGAATAAGTTTCCCTGAGATTAACGAACTTTCTTGGAAGGCCATTGTACACCATTGTAAACTCATCCACTTTTCTGCTGTCGGTAATTATCGGTGAGCCGTTCTTCCACAGCACTATTAAGTTATCATTGAAGATGTCGTATTTCATGCGTACATCCCTGAACAATACCCCGTCGATTAAGACAGTGCCGTACAGCGGTTCTGGCGTAAGGAAGAACTCGTCTCCTGCCGCCGTCTGCATTGCCGGTTGCCATTCAACGCCGCTGTACAGGAGCTGGTCATACCATGCATCATCAGCGCTCATGGGCGACATCTGCGGATTCTGTGCTCTGATTGCAGAAATGCTCAGGATAAGAAAAAGGCAGTTGAGTACAGTCTTGTTCACGGGCAGACCCTGGTAAAAGGTAAAATTAAGAATTTACACAATCATTGCTGAATCAGATAAGGACAACTTTTCACTGACCCGGCAGTGCATGGATTAACTTTGTTATTTTTGTATCCTCAAAACTGACATGAAAGTACACCACGGCTATAAAAACCTGAGCTTCAGGAACCCGGTGATCACCATGGGTGTCTTTGACGGTGTGCATCTTGGTCACAGGATGCTTCTCAGGCGTGTGGTTGAGGAGGCGGAAAAGAGCGGCTCAGACTCCGTTGCAGTCACTTTTGACCCTCATCCGCGCATCGTTCTGACGGGTGATCCGTCACACCTGCAATTTCTTACTGACATCGAAGAGCGGATTTATCTCCTCCGCAAAACAGGCATAGGCCATCTGGTGATCATTCCCTTCACGCCTGAACTGAGCCGTATGACCGCACCGGAGTTCGTCGATGAGATCCTGTGCCGCCACCTTGGTGTCAGCCATCTGGTCACCGGTTTCGACCATCATTTCGGAAGAAGGCACGAAGGTGACAGCAAAACTATTCTTGACTGTTCGTCAAGGATGGATTTCAGGGTGACGAAAGAGGAGGCTTTCATTGTCGAAGGCAGGGCAGTAAGCTCATCGTACATAAGAACACTCCTCGGAGAGGGAGACGTCAGCAAAGCATCAGAGCTGCTGGGGTATGAGTATTTTCTGAGAGGGAAGGTTGTCTCCGGAAAAAGGATCGGGAGGAATTTAGGCTTTCCCACCGCCAATATTGAGCCTCTGTTTGCTTATAAGCTCATACCCTCGTACGGTGTTTATGCCGTTGAGGCTGAGGTGGAGGGCGACAGTGAGAAGCATATTGCAATGCTCAATATCGGTATTAATCCCACTATTGCAGGGAACGACGGAAAAAGAACCATTGAGGCACATATAATCGGCTTTGAATCTGATCTCTACGGCAGGGAGGTTACAGTCAGGTTTCACTCAAGGCTGCGCGATGAGATGAAGTTTGACAACGTCGACGACCTTGTTGCCCGGATGGTGCAGGATCGTGAAATGACAATCGCTTATTTCCGGAAATGAACAAATAAGTCGGTTATTAGTTATCTTTGCAGACTTAAAAAAAACAAGTTATGTCATACATCAACCAGGAACTTCCGTACAGGGTAAAAGACATTTCGCTGGCCGAGTCCGGCCGCAAAGGCATTGAGATAGCCGAGAAAGAGATGCCGGGACTTCTTTCGATCCGAAAGAAATATTCGGCCTCAAAACCGCTCAGGGGTGCGAGGATTACCGGGTCACTTCACATGACAATTGAGACGGCTGTTCTGATTGAGACGCTGCGTGAGCTGGGCGCTGACGTACGGTGGGCAAGCTGCAATATCTTCTCGACACAGGATCATGCTGCCGCAGCTATCGCTGCCGCAGGAATCCCTGTATTTGCATGGAAGGGAGAGACACTTGAGGAATACTGGTGGTGCACGGCACAGGCCCTCTCGTTTCCCGGGGGAAAAGGACCCAGCCTGATTGTTGATGACGGCGGCGATGCTTCCCTGCTCGTTCATAAAGGATATAAAGCCGAAACTGATGCCTCTGTCCTTGACGTAAAACCGTCGAGCAGGGAGGAAAGCATCATACTGGATACACTGAAAGTTATCCTTGCCGAGGATCCGGAGAAGTGGCGGAGGACGGTGAAGGAGATGAAGGGCATATCGGAGGAGACCACCACCGGGGTACACCGTCTGTACCAGATGATGGAGGCCGGTGAGCTGCTTGTGCCTGCCATTAACGTAAATGACTCGGTTACCAAAAGCAAGTTCGACAACCTCTACGGCTGCCGCGAATCACTTGCTGACGGTATCAAGAGGGCCACTGACGTGATGATCGCCGGCAAGGTGGTTGTTGTATGCGGTTACGGTGACGTGGGTAAAGGCTCGGCCCGCTCAATGAAGGCTTACGGCGCCAGGGTGATTGTTACCGAGATAGATCCTATCTGTGCACTGCAGGCAGCGATGGAAGGCTTCGAAGTCAAAACTGTGGAAGACGCACTTCCTGAAGGCAATATTTTTGTCACCGCCACAGGCAACCGTGACATCATTACCATAGCACATATGGAAAAAATGAAGGATCAGGCAATCATCTGCAATATCGGTCATTTTGACAACGAGATACAGGTTGATGCACTGAATGTATACAAAGGTATCAGGAAGATAAACATCAAGCCGCAGGTTGACAAGTACGTCTTTCCTGACGGTCATGCAATATTCCTGCTTGCAGAAGGCAGGCTTGTCAACCTGGGTTGTGCAACCGGCCACCCCTCATTCGTCATGAGCAACTCTTTCAGCAATCAGACGCTGGCACAGATTGAGCTGTGGACAAAGGATTATGCGATTGACGTTTACAGGTTGCCCAAGTATCTCGACGAGGAGGTAGCCCGGCTGCATCTTGCACAACTGGGTGTAAACCTCACAAAACTGACCGGTGAGCAGGCTGATTATATCGGCGTTCCGGCTGAAGGTCCCTACAAGCCGGATCACTACAGGTATTAGAAGCAAAGAGATCAGTAACTGTTCCAGACATGGAGGTACTGTCCCGAGAGAACTGCATTGTAGTTCTTAAGGGGGTATTGGCCGGGGCCTGACGAAGGAGCCCCGAAACTGGGAAGGGCATAATTGGTGCTGCACTGCGGACAGACGGCGTAAACGCCATCAATATTTACCGCCTTGCTGAGCGAATTGACAACGTAGCAATGCGGGCAGGTACGGTCGAAGGCGTTGTATTCATCGGGCATAGAGTGATAAATGATGATTCCGTTACCCCCGTACCCGGCAGATTTTATTCCCCAGTTGTTTGTGGAGGAGGAGACATATACACTGCTCCCGATAGCCGAGGCCAGGTCAAAAAAGTAGGGATCGGAGACAAGATCGACGTAGAAATCGGTATAAACATCAGGAATTACATCGTTTTTTTCCTTGTCACATGATACTGACAGTGACAGGATCAGTGAAATGATTAAAAAAAACTTTAAATTTGAAACAGACATACGATTTCTGCGTTTTTACAAAAGTAGATATTTCTTTGTGTAAAAGACACATCATACAAACGTAATGAAGCAGAGGTTAGTATTCCTGAGGTCAGCGGTTCTTATTTCGTTGTTTCTTTTCGTCCTTTCGTCGTCTGACATCCAGGCACAGAAGAACGCCAGCCGCAAGGCGGAGAAGGAGCTGTTCGGGAAAACGGGGAGAAGCAAACCCCCGGATGACAAAATAAAGGCTAAGGGTGCTGCCGGCAAGGCGATGAAGGAGCAGGAGAAGAAGGAAGCCAGGCGTGAAAAAGAGGACCAGAAGAACATAGAAAAGCTCAGAAAGAGGCATGTCGAAATACAGACCACTGCCACACAGGAGAGAATGGCAAACAACGGGAAGAAGACGGAAGCAAACTATAAGGCAAAGAAACAGAAGCAGCGAAAGGAGCAGACAGAACCGGATCTGAAAAAGCCGGACCAGCCGAAACCGCGGAAGGAGCAGGCAAAGCCAAAACAAAAGAAGCCGGAGCAGGCGAAACAGACCAAAAAGCAGACAAAGGTAAAAAAGGTAGATCCGAAGAAGCAGCCCAAGCTAAAGCAGCATAATATCAGGAAATACAAAAAATAATGGAAGACAACGGGTTAGGAAGCGTAATTTTTTACATCATACTGGCAATCATTGGCGTGGCAGGTTCATTTAAGGGAAAGAAAAAGCCTGTGCCGCCGAAGCAGGCTATGCCCCCCAGGCCTGTTCAGAGAACCATGCAGGCCCCTAAGGTGGTACAGCCGGCCCGTCCGGCCGAAATGCCGCGCAAGCCGCAGTATATCCCCGTTGAACCTGTTGATGAAGGTAATTATGCTGAACCGATGGCAGGTACCTTTGCTTCGGAAGGTTCCCTTGATGAGACCATGGCCGGCACTTTTGCCACGGAAGGTTCCGTAAGCAGGGGTATGGCAGCCAACTTCACACAGGAAGGCTCCATGATCGACAAACTGGCTGCCTCCTTTGCCTCCGAGGGGATATCGTCGCTCTCTGATATCCAGATAGCGGACTTTATCCATTCTGAGATCTCGGACAGTGAAATAGGCGATGCTCCGGTTTATGATTACAATGCCCACACAGGACGCAAAATCCTGTCTGAAGGATTCGATCTGAAAAAGGCTGTAGTTTATTCAGCGGTGCTTGACAGGAAAGAGTACTCGTATTGACTATCTGATAATTACAAAAAAGAAGTATTTGTTTTTTAATTAGGAATTATGTATATTTGTTCTTTGAAGAGTTCCGGTAATGCCGGGATTCTTCTTATTTTTTAACCTATTACTGAAGAAATTATGTCGGAATTTGTCTATGTAACAGAAGAGGGCCTCCATAAGATGAAGGAGGAACTTGATCTGCTCCGTAATGAAAGACCGGCTATGGCAAGGCAGATAGCTGAGGCACGCGACAAGGGCGACCTTTCCGAGAATGCTGAATATGCTGCTGCAAAAGAGTCACAGGGCATGCTTGAAATGAAGATTGCACGCCTTGAAGACATGGTAGCACGTTCGCGTATAATTGACGGTTCCAGGATCAATACATCCACTGTGCAGATCCTTAACAGGGTCAGGATACGCAACAAGGGAAACGGAACAACCATGGAATACCAGCTTGTGCCCGAGAGTGAGGCTAACCTCAAGGAAGGCAAGATAGCCGCCACCTCGCCAATAGCACAGGGAATTATGGGCAGAAAAGTCGGCGATGTTGTTGAGGTCAAAGTGCCCGCCGGACTCATGCGTTTTGAGATAGTGGATATTTCAATCTGAAACACAGTATTATGGCATCAATCTTCACACGTATAATCAATGGCGAGATCCCATGTTATAAAGTGGCTGAGGATGACCGCTTCATGGCCTTCCTTGATGTGAGGCCGCTGAAGCCGGGACATACTCTTGTTGTGCCCAAAAAGGAGATCGATTATATCTTTGATCTCGATGAGGAGACTCTTGCCGGCATGATTGTCTTTGCACGCAGGGTTGCCCTGGCAATGAAGGAGGTTATCGATTGCAAGCGTATCGGTGTCGCCGTACTTGGACTTGAGGTGCCTCACGCCCATATTCACCTGATACCCCTGACCAGGGAGACAGATTTGCTTTTCACCAATCCACGGATATCAGTCACTGATGAGGAAAACAAGCGCCTGGCTAAAGCAATAGGCGATCATGTGAGATTGTAAAAAAAATCAGCATAAAAAAAAGCCCTGTCACTGACAAGGGCTTTTTTTTGCTATAAGCAGTATTTACTTCTTGCCCGGGCAACAGGGAGCTTTAGCTGCCGTGCCTTCGCCGGCCGGAACAACCTCACCCTTTTTCTCTCCGCAAGCTGCCGCTGAAGGGCACTTTGAGCAATCTTTGGCTTCCTGAGCCTTGCATGCCTGCTTGCATTCTTCTGCAGTCTTTGCGCAAGTGTCACACTTTCCGTCCTTGTCTGCGTCAACGAAGGTGCACTCTTTCTTGTCCTGCTTTTTATCCTGGTCCGAAGTCTGAGCATAAACTCCTGCAGCAACAACCATCAGAGCGATGAGTATAAGGCTGCCAATCATCCATTTCTTCATACTAGTATTCAATTGGTTTAATTGTTAAACTGAACAAATATAGAAATATTTCATCGATTTAAAAATGGTTTGTGTTATTTATCATAACTTTATAATGGTTTCCCGCTGCAACGTGTTACATATTAGTGATATAGGTGACGATTTCCTCAGTCTTTTCCTTCCCCGGCTGTGCCTTGGATGCAGGGCCCACCTTGTAAGGGGAGAGAAAGTATTGTGCACCGGATGTCTGCTCTCCATGGCAAGGACGGATTTTCATCATAAAAGGAACAACACCCTCGAACAGGCCTTCTGGGGGAGGTGCCTGGTTGAACGTGCTGCTGCCTTCTCGGTTTATAACCGCGGGAGCAGGATAAGAAAACTGATACATGCCCTCAAGTACAACGGTCGAACTGAGATAGGGAGGATGCTGGGAGAATTGTACGGTAATATTCTGTCAGAGAGCGGATTTATGACCGACATAGATATGATCGTTCCGGTACCACTCCATCCGGCACGGCAGAGGCAGAGGGGTTACAACCAGAGCGACTATATCGCATTCGGGTTATCGGATGCCTCGGGGGTGAAAGTGAAAAAAAACATAATCAGGCGTGCCATAAAGACCGGATCACAGACTGAGCGCGGCAGATACGAAAGATGGGAAAACGTAAAAAGTCTCTTTTTTGTCCCTGACCCGGAGGTCATCATGGGGAGACACATCCTTGTCGTTGATGATGTCATCACCACCGGGTCAACAATGGAAGCCTGCGTCAATGCCCTGCATGAGGCAGGTGAGGTGAAGGTGAGTCTTGTCGCTTTGGCAGCGGCGCAGAAGCTTACTCTTTGACCCTGCTGCTGTTGTTTCTGACAAATTCCTCCCAGCTTTTTGAACTCTTTGAGCCCTTCGGGCCACCCGGGCTTTTGGATGAAGTGGGCTTTCCGCTCTGGTAAAAATGGCAGAGTGCCGCACCAAGGGCATCAGTGGCGTCCAGCAGTAGCTTCTTATCGTGGAATGCGAGTATGGTTCTAAGCATCGTTGCCACCTGCTCCTTGCTGGCCTGACCGTGGCCGGTGATAGACATCTTGATCATCCTGGGTGCATACTCAGCCACGGGGAGGTCACGGTAAAGGGCAGCTGATATGGCCGCCCCCTGAGCCCTTCCCAGCTTGAGCATGCTCTGTATGTTCTTCCCGAAAAAAGGAGCCTCAATTGCAAACTCATCGGGATGGTAGCGGTCAATGAGGGCCAGCGTCTCTTCAAAGACCGAACGTATCTTCTGAAAATGGTCAGTTTTCTTCCTCAGGTCTATTATACCCAGGGTAATGAGAGAAGGGGTCTTGCCGGTGACACTTATCAGGCCGTAGCCCGTGATTGTGGTCCCGGGGTCGATTCCCAGGATGATCTTTTCACCCCTGACCTCTTTCACTTACTGAATGATTTCTGAGGGGTGATGTAGAGAAAGTCCGGTAGAGGTTCGCCTTCACCGCGAATTATGTTACGTCTGAACGGAACCGCCGATGCCGCCTTCGTGCCCTCAAGGATGGCTATCGCAGCTTTGATTGAAAGCTCTTCCGGGTCACCGAAGTCGCGCGTGATATCGTCATTTGCAAGTACATCAGGGGCAATGCCATCATAAAAACCTCCCCAGCCGGAAGAGTTTACAAACTCAAATGTTATCGGCCCAAATGCGTATTTATAATCCGGTTCCGGTCTACCGCTGGTTGCGAACGGGAAACCAAATACATTCATACCGACAGGTTTGCCGTAGGTTGTATCACCAACAAGTGAAACCGGGATGTAGGGTATCAGGGCACTTATGACAACCTCACTTGCAGAAGCGGTCTCCCGTGTGGTTATGAACACCACGCGATCAACGCCAACAGGACTTGCGGTTTTGGCGAACTTATAGGTTTGGTTCCAGTCAGAGCTGACCGTGTTGTTATATTTGAGTTTGTAACATATTTTGGTTGTATCTGCTGCTCCCATTACCAGGCTTGCAAGCTGCTGGGCTCTGTCGAGATCACCGCCACTGTTATAGCGAAGGTCAATGATCAGATCTGTAACATTGCTGGCCTTGAAGAAAGCAAAGGCCTCATTCAGTTCATCCTCTGCCGGATCAATAAACGCATCAAAGCAGAGATACCCTGTCTTGCCGGACGGAAGGTCAAGCACATTATATGCCGGGACAGCATTAACTGTAAACGAAGATTTTGTTGATGAATAAGTCACTTCGGTACCGTCGGGTTTCTGAAAAAGGAAGGTATTTGTAAGACCTATTGTACCCGGCCCCATCAGGTTATCGTAAACTGACCAGTCACGTGTTTCCCTTGCAGTGATGAAAATGGGCGCCAGAGCAGTGCCATTGACTTTTTTCACTATCCAGCCTCTTCTTACACCCTTAGGCCACAGGTCAGAGTTTTTATAAAGGTTTACGACCCTGACCACATCAGCTGTATCGAGGCTTAAAGTGATGCCATGCATGCCCTGTACACTTCCCGTCATATATCCATTGAATTCGTCCCAGGTCATGACAAAACTGTAAACATCTATTGGTTTGTATCTCACGGCTGTCAGGAGTTCTTTTGGCCCGGGGTAGTCAGAGACCTTGACGGTTGGCATATTGCTGTTCCAAAAATAAAGATACTGCATAAGTTCATACAGTCCGTCGCGGGCCCTTTCCGAAAGTGTTGGTCCTTCAACCGGTTCCGGGTCAGGGTCTTTCTTGCAACCGTTTAAAAGGGGAATTATAAGTACTGCTATTAATAGTATTTTTTTCATATTCAGTTCCATTTCACCGCAAAAGTAACAAAAAATATGCCGTTATAGTTCGGTCTTCTGCCTCCTGTTCTGGAACAGAACGCTTCCGATGATGATCAGGAGGCCGATTGGTGTGGTATAATAAACCGGTTCACCAATGATGAAATGCAACAGTATCAGTGATAGAAATGGAGCGAAAAAAATCATATTGCTTATTTTATCGGAGGTCGATGCCAGCTGCAGTGCCCGGAGCCACAGCCAGAATGTAATGCCCATCTCAAATATGCCAATGTAAACCGCCGCGGCTGCGCCCCTGAAGCTTACCTCCTCATGTAACGATCCGCTGATGATCATGGCAATGATCATATAGGCAGAACCGAAGGCAAAATTTGTGAACAGCTTGACAGCCTCATCCCGTTTGTCACGCACATTCAGAATAAAATAGAGCGCCCACAACACACTGCTGACAAGGGCCAGTGACACCCCAAGTGCATCTGACCTGCCGGGATGGAAGGGGGATCCCTGTGAAGATATTATATATACTCCTGCCAGGCTGATGAAGAGGGCTGCGAAGCTGCGGGCAGGGATATGCTGGTGCAGCAGGGGCACCGACAGGAAGACAATGATTATGGGCCAGATCATGTTCAGCGGCTGGGCTACCTGCCCTGGCAGCCGGCTGTAGGCGGTGAGGAGGATGAGGTAATAAACGACAGGATTGATTAGACCGAGCAGTGCTGACCAGGAGAGCTCCTTCGGGCTCATACGGCCGAGGAGATTCAGTTTTCCGGTTGCAGCCAGAATAATGAACAGCACCAGCATTGACACCAGCGTGGCTATGCCCAGCATGGTGACGATGCTTAATTCTGCCAGGGCTGTTTTGAATGCGGTAGGGATGGTTCCCCACAGGATGACCGAAAGAGCCGCATAGATATATGCCTGTGAGCTCTTCTTCATCCTGTCAGCTGATCAGATCAAAGCCGGTGTACGGAACCAGAACGGCGGGTATCCTTATGCCCTCAGCTGTCTGGTTATTCTCAAGCAGAGCAGCTACGATACGCGGCAGTGCCAGTGCGCTCCCGTTAAGCGTGTGGCAGAGGGTGGTCTGTTTTGCCCCTTTCTCCCTGAAGCGGCATTTAAGCCTGTTAGCCTGGAAGGATTCGAAGTTCGATGTTGAGCTCACCTCCAGCCAGCGCTGCTGTGCTGCTGACCAGACTTCAAAATCGTATGTCATTGCCGATGTGAATGACATATCGCCCCCGCACAGTCTTAAAATGCGATAAGGCAGTTCAAGCATCACCAGGAGGCTCTCGACATGCCTGACCATATCTTCGAGAGACTCGTAAGATGAATCGGGATGAGCGATCTGCACTATTTCCACCTTGTCAAACTGATGCAGCCTGTTCAGTCCCCTGACATGCGCTCCCCATGAGCCAGCTTCACGGCGGAAACAGGGGGTGTAGCCCACGTTACGCACAGGAAGGTCAGATGCGTCGAGGATCACATCACGGTAAATGTTTGTTATGGGCACTTCAGCTGTCGGTATCATATAAAGGTTGTCGATACCCACGAAATACATCTGTCCCTCTTTGTCAGGCAGCTGTCCGGTGCCGAAGCCTGAATCTTCATTTACAACTATCGGCGGTTCGATCTCGCGGTAGCCTGCTTTGCCGGCTTCATCGAGGAAGAAGTTTATCAGCGCTCTCTGCAGCCTGGCACCCTTGCCTTTATAGACCGGGAATCCTGCTCCCGTGATCTTTATCCCGAGGTCAAAGTCAATTATATCATATTTTTTTATAAGGTCCCAGTGAGGCTGTGCATCAGTATGCAGTGCAGGCAGGTGTCCGCCGCTGCGCACGATGACGTTGTCTTCGGCGCTTTTCCCCGGAGCGACCATGGGGTGGGGGAGGTTGGGGAGACTTATGAGCTCCTTCTGCATCTCTTCGCTTGCCTGACCGAGGGTTTCCGCAAGCTGTTTCTGCTTCTCCTTCATGGCGCCGATACCTTTCCTGGCGTTATCGGCCTCTTCCTTTCTGCCTTCCTTCATCATTGACCCAATCTCCCTTGAGAGGCTGTTAAGCTCCGCCTGTATGGCATCACTTTCAGTCTGGAGCTCACGGCGGCGGCGGTCAAGATCCAGAACACGGTTAACGATCTCTGCTGCATCGAAGTTTTTGATTTTCAGCCTGTCGATGACAGCCGACGGTTGTTCGCGAAGGAGTGTTATATTAAGCATATGGGAAAATTTTATTGCCGTAAAAGCGAGTAAAATTAAAATAAAAACTCCTGAAAAGATGCGCTACAGCGTATATTTTCAGGAGTGATGGGCTGAAGTGATTAACACTTATACTGCAACGGGTTTTACCGATACATATGATTTGTTGTCGCTTTTCTTTTTGAACTCGATGGTTCCGTCGATCAGTGCAAACAGCGTATGATCTTTGCCTATTCCGACATTCTCGCCCGGGTTGTGAACAGTGCCGCGCTGGCGTATGATGATGCCTCCGGCCTTTACTTCCTGGCCGCCGAAGAGTTTGACTCCAAGTCGTTTGCTTTGTGATTCGCGGCCGTTATGAGAACTGCCGGCTCCTTTCTTGTGTGCCATATCCTTTGATTTTTACTGTTTATCGGTTATTCTTTTGCCGGTTTCTTTGTTTTTGCTGCCGGGGCTTTTTTCTCAGCTGCCTTCTTTGCTGCCGGAGCCTTTTTCTCAGCAGATTTCTTTTCAGCAGCCTTTTTTACGGGGGCCTTCTTCGTTTCTGCCTTTGCCTCTTCAGCTACGGGTGCTTCAACAACTTTCTTTTCCGGTTTCGGTGCGGCTTTTTTCCTGGGGGCACCTTTCGGTCCGATAGATAAGATCTCGACTTCAGTGAAATCCTGACGGTGTCCTGATCTTTTCTGGTATCCTTTTCTCCTCTTCTTCTTGAAGATTATAACCTTGTCACCTCTTGCATGTCCGAGAACAGTGGCTTCAACCACGGTGTCAGCGATAACAGGTTCACCTATTGAGATTGCTCCGTCGTTATCAACAAGGAGAACCTTTTCAAATACTACATTCTCGCCTTCAGATGCATCCATGCGATGAACGAAGATCTTTTTTCCTTCTTCCACCTTGAACTGCTGACCGGCAATTTCTACGATTGCGTACATTTTCAATCAATCTTATGTTACTCCGTGAGGCGGCCTTGCTCCTCTGTGCATGACACTTCTGCGGGCCCCGCCGGATCTTTGTTTTTCGGACTGCAAAGATATAAAAATTAACTTATTTACAAATCTATGATATGAATTTATCACCATTAAACTGTGGATAAAAATTTTCAACCTTCGAAAGATAAAGATTCAGATTATATATATTTGTCTTATCGGCCTGTCGGGCAGAAAACTAGAGTTACTATGCAGAATAATCTTATTCGTCTGAAGGTCATAGGTATTTCGTACAGTCAGACACAGTCCGGGGCGTATGCTTTAATCCTGGCAGAAGAGAACGGTGAACGCCGCGTACCAATTATTATAGGCGGTTTTGAAGCCCAGGCGATTGTGATCAAGCTTGAGAACCTCGAGCCGCCCAGGCCGCTGACACATGATCTTTTCAGGAGCTTTGCCGAAGCATGCGGGGTGACCGTCGAGCAGGTACTGATCAATAAGCTGCGCGAGGGCATTTTCTATTCCGAGATAATCTGCACCGACGGTGAGAGACGTTTCCAGATTGATTCGCGCACATCGGATGCCGTAGCCCTTGCCCTTAGATTTGAATGTCCTATATTCATTGATGCACAGATACTTAATGAAGCCGGCATAGTGATGAGCGCCACACCGGAGGAAGAGCAGAAGCAGGGGGGGACGAACCTTCAGAAAAAGAGCCCGCCGGCCACAAGCGAATACAGTGAATTCACTGCTGATGAGCTGAAAGGCATGCTCACAGATGCCATCAGCCGTGAGGATTACGAGCAGGCAGCAGCCATACGTGATGAAATGGCCAGGAGAAAGGAAAAGGAATAAGACAATCGTACAGAATGAGGATTTTTAAAATTTTACTGGTGACGGGGATGATGATTTCGTACCCTGTCTTCTCAAAGGATTATACGGTCAAGTCTCCGGATAACAGGGTAAATCTGACAGTTCAGGTCGATGATGAGGTCAGGGTGAGCATCAGTTATGACGGGATAACAGTGGTGGATGACCTCAAGCCTGCGCTGTTCATTGACGGCGCCGAACTGCCGGGACCAAAACCCGGTCTGCCGAAAAGCATACTGGTTGATGTAGCTGATACCCTCAGACCGGTTGTACCGCACAAGAACAAAGTTATTGCTGACAGGTACAGCGGGCTCACTCTCCGTTTCAAAAACGGTTGCACGCTTGTTTTCAGGGTCTATAATGACGGTGTCGCATACAGGTTTGCCACATCGTTAAGGGGAGATGTTACAGTCAACAGCGAGCGGTTCGGATTCTCATTGCCTGACGGCGCCACTGCATGGTACCCCCTTGAGGAAAGCTTTATGTCACATAATGAACGAAAATTCATAATGTCGTCATTGGACACTATCGGGCAAAAGCATCTTTCCAGCCTCCCGGCGCTGTTCATGACAGAAGGAACAGACATCCTTCTTACTGAGGCTGACATACGTGACTACCCAGGCATGTGGATCACCGGGAACGGCAGAGGCGGTGTCTCAGGTACTTTCCCGGCATACCCCGCTGCCGAAAGATCAGAGGGGGACCGTGATGTTTTTGTGACGGAACGGAAGGATTATATTGCCGTGACAACCGGTACGCGGTCATTTCCCTGGCGTGCCTTTATTATTACTCCTGATGACGCCGGACTGGTTGAGAGCGAGATGGTTTACAAGCTCGGCGCACCTCCGGCACCCGGTTCTGACTTCAGCTGGGTGAAGCCCGGCAAGGTGGCGTGGGACTGGTATAACGCCAACAACCTGTACGGAGTTGATTTCAGGGCAGGCCTCAACAATGAAACTTATAAATATTTCATTGATTTCGCATCGGAGAACGGTATTGAGTATGTGATCCTCGATGAAGGCTGGTACAACCTCGGCGATGTGCTTGACGTGGCTGATGGCTTTGATATAAAGGCGCTGTGTGACTATGCTGCCGGAAAGAATGTAGGCATCATTCTCTGGGTAGTATGGAAGACCCTTTATGATCAGATGGATGAAGCGCTGGCACAGTATGAAGAGTGGGGAGTGAAAGGCATCAAGGTCGATTTCATGCAGCGTGATGACCAGTGGATGGTCAATTATTATCATGAGGTTGCGGCAAGGGCTGCCGCACACAGGATGATGGTTGATTTTCACGGCTCATACAAGCCTGACGGCATGGAGCGAACCTGGCCCAATGTCATAACTCGTGAGGGGGTCAAGGGACTTGAGAATAACAAATGGAGCTACGACATCACTCCGGAGCATGACCTTATACTGCCTTTTACCCGTATGGTGGCGGGGCCGATGGATTTTACGCCGGGGGCAATGGTAAACATGCAGAAGCGCGACTTCACGCCGGTGTTTTACAGGCCGGCAAGCCAGGGCACAAGGGTGCATCAGATGGCTATGTATGTTGTGTATGAGAGCCCGCTTCAGATGCTGGCTGACAGTCCTTCAAACTATAAGCGCAACCAGGAGTGCACAACATTCATCGCCGGTGTGCCGGTGACATGGGACGAGACCAGGGTGCTGTCAGCGAAAGCTGGCGATTACATACTCATTGCCCGGAGGAAAGATGATGTGTGGTACCTTGCCGCCATGACCGACTGGGATGCGCGTATGCTTAAGGCGGACCTTTCGTTCCTCCCTGGCGGCGATTACACCTGGGAAGTATTCAGTGACGGCATCAATGCTGACAATCACGGTGAAGACTATAAGCATGTCACCGTAAGCTCCGGCGCTGCGGGCACGATGGAATTAAGCCTGGCTCCCGGAGGCGGATGGGTGGCAAAAATAACCCGAAAGGAAAGATAACCTGCATTTTCTTCTATGAAGCAATATATTGATCTGCTGAGCCATGTCATTGAGCATGGCACTGAAAAGAAAGACCGCACAGGTACAGGAACCATAAGCACATTTGGTTACCAGATGCGCTTCGACCTGTCGGAGGGCTTCCCTGTTATGACAACCAAGAAGCTTCATCTCAAATCGATCATTCATGAGCTGCTCTGGTTTCTCAGCGGGAGCACCAATATAAAGTACCTGCAGGAAAACGGCGTAAAGATATGGAATGAGTGGGCGGATGCCAACGGAAACCTGGGCCCGGTGTACGGATACCAGTGGCGTTCGTGGCCGTCACCCGACGGACGGCATATTGACCAGATAAGTGCCGTGGTCAGGTCACTGAAGGAGAACCCCGATTCGCGTCGCCATATAGTCAATGCCTGGAATGTGGGTGAGATTGAAAAGATGGCGCTGCCACCGTGTCATATACTCTTCCAGTTTTATGTGGCCGGCGGCAGACTGTCGTGCCAGCTTTACCAGCGCAGCGCCGACATCTTTCTCGGCGTGCCCTTCAATATCGCCTCGTACTCACTCCTCACACTGATGATGGCACAGGTCACAGGTTATAAGCCTGGTGAGTTCATCCATACGTTAGGAGATGCACATATATACCTTAATCATATGGAGCAGGTCAGGCTTCAGCTCACCCGGGAACCGCGTCCCCTGCCAGTGATGACTGTTAACCCTGAGGTCAGGGATATACTTTCTTTCAAATACGGTGACTTCACCCTCACGGGATACGACCCGCACCCTGCAATTAAGGGGGATATATCTGTCTGAGATGATAACGATAATTGTTGCAACGGACTCAAATAACGGCATCGGATACCGGAACAGGCTGCTGGCGCATATCCCTGGTGACCTGAAGCGGTTTAAGAAGATCACTATGGGTCATTGTCTCATAATGGGCAAAAAGACGTGGGAATCCCTTCCGAATAAACCCCTTCCCGGCAGGAAAAACATTGTGCTGACAGACAATGATCTCGACTGTTTCAATTGTGCCGAAACTGCAAGATCAGTGGATCAGGCTGTTGGATTCTGTGACCCGGGAAAGGAGATCTTCATCATCGGTGGCGGCTCCGTTTACAGACAGTTCATGCCACTGGCCGACCGGCTGCTTGTGACACATTTGCATAAAAATTTCAAGTCCGACACGTTTTTTCCGGAAATCGATCCCGGGGAATGGTATGTTGCTGAAGAAGAGGAACATATATCTGAAGAAAAAGACGGGATCAGCTTCACCTACACGACTTATCTGCGCCGGAAGTAACTTTTTTCCCGGTTTTCCGTTAAACCTTTCAATTGTTCTGCAGTCTATGTGACATGGAATGCAATTGAACAATTAAACAAACTTAGTTATGAAAGCAAAGTTTCTCTACCTTGTTATGATCCTCCTGGGTTTTATGGTTTCATCATGCCAGAAGTCGACCCCGCTGGAGGATACAACCATCGAAGCGGCTGATGATGCCGTACTGGCTGAAGCAGTCTTTGATGACGCCTTTGCCTCATTGGAGATTGCCACGGAAATAGCCGAGGACATGAAGAAGTCAGGCTCCGTTGTTGACTCCTGCCCCCTGATCACGGTTACCTTTCCTGAACAGAGTCCCTGGCCGGTAAATGTTGTGATTGACTACGGCACCGGGTGCACCGGCCTGAATGAAGTGGTTCGCAGCGGCAAGATAATACTCACTCTTTCGGCACCCCGCACTGAGGTACAGTCGGTAAGAACACTGACCTTTGAAAACTATTATGTCAACGGCGCTAAGGTCGAAGGAACAACTGTTGTGACGAACACCGGCCCCAACAATAACTCCAATGTTGTCTTTTCAGTGGTACTCACCGGCGGGAAGATCACATTCAGTGACGGTAAGTTCATTGAGCGTGAGTTTGAACGTCAGAGGGAATATATTGCAGGTTATCTTACCTGGTGGACTCCTTGGGATGATAAATGTCTTATCACCGGGGTGGCCGCAGGTACAAATCTTAACGGGGTATCTTACACGGCTGTTGCGGTCAATCCGCTTGAATGGCAGGCTGCCTGCAGGTTTATTGTCAGCGGCACAATCGGGTTTGAAATTGACGGTATTGAACCGTTTGAGCTTGACTATGGTTCCGGTGAGTGCGATGCGAATGCCACGCTCTCAAGGGGTGATGAAACCAAAGAGATTATTCTAAGGTACTGGCATCCGAAATATCCTCCGGGTAAATAAAATTTTCAGTTGATCAGGTGCAACGGTGCCCTGTCAGGGTGTCGCTGCATAGCAATGACATGCCATGTCTGCAATGTCTGCGAATAAAAAGAGGCTGCCTCAACAGGGCAGCCTCTTTTATTATGATGCCTTAAGGATTTTCATATCCACCCCTTCCAGCCTGTGACTGGCGTATTCGGTGGTGACGGTGAACTCTTTTATATCACCTGAAGGAAACTCAAACATGGCGTCCATCATAATGGCTTCACACAATGCCCTGAGGCCCCTGGCCCCGAGCTTGAACTCAACAGACTTTTCGACTATATAATCGAGCACCTCAGGGGTGAAGGAAAGCTCGATGCCGTCCATTGAAAAGAGCTTGATATACTGCTTTGTGATGGCGTTTTTCGGCTCCGTGAGGATGGCTCTCAATGCTTTCCGGTCAAGAGGGGAGAGGTGTGTGAGAACCGGCAGGCGTCCGATTATCTCCGGTATCAGCCCGTAGGCACGAAGATCCTGCGGGGCAATATACTTCAGGAGATCGCTTTTATCATACCGGTCACGCGAACGGTTGGCGTTGTACCCTACCACTGTCGTATTGAGCCTTTGTGCAATCTTTTTCTCGATGCCCTCGAAGGCTCCGCCGCATATGAAAAGAATATTTTTTGTATCAACAGGGATCATCTTCTGCTCCGGGTGCTTCCTTCCTCCCTGCGGAGGCACATTGACAATGGATCCCTCGAGAAGCTTAAGGAGGCCCTGCTGCACTCCCTCCCCCGATACGTCGCGCGTGATTGAAGGGTTATCTCCCTTGCGTGCTATCTTGTCAAGCTCATCAATGAAGACAATGCCTTTTTCCGCAGCCTTGACGTCATAATCGGCATTCTGCAGGAGACGTGTCAGAAGGCTTTCAATATCTTCACCCACGTATCCTGCTTCGGTGAGGACGGTGGCGTCGACAATGGTGAAGGGCACATGCAGCATGCGCGCAATTGTCCGCGCCAGAAGGGTTTTGCCCGTGCCTGTCTCACCGACAAGAATAATATTCGATTTTTCGATCTCGACATCATCATTGTCAGACCGCTGCATCAATCTTTTATAATGATTGTAAACTGCGACAGAAAGTGTTTTTTTTGCCCTTTCCTGACCTATTACATACTGGTCAAGGAAACTCTTGATCTCTTCCGGCTTACGTAGCTTGATACTGTCGAGGCTGAAACTTGATTTGTTTCCGAGCTCCTCGGCCATAATATTGTGAGCCTGCTCGATGCAATGGTCACAGATATGGCCCTCAAGACCCGCGATAAGCAGGTTTGCCTCTTTCTTTGTACGTCCGCAGAAGGAGCATTTATCCATCTGAACGGCTTTGTTTTTTCGTTCTTATAAGCACTTCGTCAATCATCCCGTATTCCTTCGCTTCAGTTGCTGTCATCCAGTAATCGCGGTCAGCATCCTTCTCCACCTGATCAAGCGGCTTACCGGTATGCAAGGCTATGACCTCGTAGAGTTCTTTTTTGATTTTTAGTATCTCTCTCACAACTATCTCTATGTCAGAGGCCTGGCCCTCAGCGCCGCCCATAGGCTGGTGTATCATGATGCGTGAGTGTTTCAGGGCTGACCGTTTACCCTTTGTGCCTGCCGTGAGCAGCACGGCGCCCATGGATGCGGCCATTCCTGTGCAGATAGTAGCAATATCGGCAGAGATATACTGCATGGTGTCATAGATACCCATACCTGCGTGGACTGCACCACCGGGGGTGTTAAGGTAGATCTGAATGTCTTTTCCGGGGTCTGATGAATCAAGATAGAGAAGCTGGGCCTGAATGATGTTGGCAACATAGTCATCAATGGGGAGCCCAAGGAATATTATACGGTCCATCATCAGGCGCGAAAAGACGTCCATCGAAGCTATGTTGAGCTGGCGTTCTTCAATGATCGTCGGGGAGATATAGCTGTTATTTGCTGAAATGTAACGCTGCATTGAAATGCTGCTGATGCCGAATCGGTCTGCTGCATATTTTTTAAAATCTCTTGTATCTGACATGGTACATTACTTTGATTGAATGTCAAAGATATAAAATTCTCATAATTCGGGTGTCACTTCTTCTCAAAGAGCTTGTTGAACTCTTCAATCGAGACCTTCTTGTCATCTACCTTGAGAGCCTCGATGATGATGTCAAGTACCTTGGTATCCAGAACCTTTTCGGCGATGCGGTGCGAATCATCCTCCTTTTTCAGCATGTCTGCCGCAAAGGATGTGATCTGTTCTTCCGTGGCATAATAAAGGCCGTACTGGGCAAACTGGGCTTTTGTAAATGTTTTTGCCTCTGCCATGATTTCCTCGTCAGTAATCTTCAGGCTGTTTTCCCTTGCTATCTTGTTTTTCAGAAGCTGCCAGCGAAGGTCGTCACGGAAATGATCATATTCCTTCTCGATCTCCTCGGGGGTGGTTTTTTCATTCACTTTCAGCAGCCATCTCTTAAGGAATTCATCGGGCAGGTCGAATGGTGTCTTTTTCAGGACAGTTTCGCGTGCATCCGTCCGTAGCTTGTATTCTGTCTCACGGTTGAAATATTCCCTGATCTCTTCCGTCACCTTTGCCTCGAATTCTTCAGCGGTGCTGACCGCGTTCTCGCCGTAAACCTTATCCCAAAGGGCCTGGTCATTATCGGCGGGTACGAATCTTGACACTTCCCTGATGGTTATGGTGAACTGACCGTTAAGCTCCTTTACCTCATCCTTCTGTTTCTTCACAAGGCCGGCTATTTCATAGTCGTTGGGGAAAGCCGTGCGTATGTCGAAGGTGACTGTGTCACCCGCTGCCCTGCCAATGAATTCTTTCTTGATATTTTCGTCCTTGACCGCATCCACTGACAGAGTGGCTTCGTCATTGGTGACAGAGCCGTCAGCGGAAGAAATCGTACCCTTAAGCAGGTCTTTCTCTTCCGATTTATCTGCGATTATGAACTGGCCGTGCCTGCGGGCGTAGTTGTCGACGTAGTCTGCAATCATTTTGGCGTCGGGTTCAATCAGGTAGCGGGTTAGCTTCTGCTTTTTCGACAGTGCCAGTTCGAACTCAGGGGCAAGGCCCAGTTCGAAGGTAAAATTGAACTCCTCAGACTTTTCCGGATCGAAGGCGTGTTCGTCATTTTTTGGCATGGGGTCACCGAGGATGTCAATCTTCTCGTCCTTTATATAACCGGAAAGACTTTCGGAGACAAGCCTGTTGATCTCGTCGACGAGGACGGACGTGCCGTACAGTTTTTTAATCATCGGGAAGGGCACATGGCCGGGGCGGAAGCCTTTTATGTTTGCAGTCCTCCTGTATTCCCTGAGTTTGTTTTCAACTTTCTCCGCGTAATCAGCTTTAACGATATTGATCCTGATATTTGCATTCAGCGCATCAATGTTTTCTCTTGTGATATTCATTTCAATAATTTTTCTTTCGGCTTAAAAAACCGCTCAACGTCCGCCAGCTGGCGGACTGTCGGAGCGGTTCTGTAATTCAGTGCGGATGAAGGGACTCGAACCCCCACGCCCTGAGGCACAAGATCCTAAGTCTTGCTCGGCTACCAATTACGACACATCCGCAAAATGTGGCGCAAAATTAGCAAATAATATGAAGTTACAAAAGCCCGGTGTTTAATTTACCGCCTGAGTTCGAAGTTCTTACCGAGGTAGAGGTTTCTTGACTCTTCATCATCGGCAAGCTGGGCTGAGGTGCCCTGTTTGAGGATCTTGCCTTCAAAGAGGAGATAGGCACGGTCAGTAATGGAAAGGGTCTCATGCACGTTATGATCAGTGATGAGGATACCTATGTTTTTATCCTTAAGATGGGACACGATGCCCTGAATATCTTCGACGGCAATAGGGTCTACACCGGCAAACGGTTCGTCAAGGAGAATGAAATTCGGCTTGAGGGCGAGGGCGCGTGCTATCTCTGTACGGCGTCTTTCGCCACCGGAAAGCTGTATGCCGAGGCTCTTGCGTATGCGGCCGAGACCGAACTCCGAAATCAACAGCTCCAGGCGCTCATGCCGCTCCTCCCTGCTCATGTCTGACAGCTCCATTACGGCCATTATGTTGTCTTCCACGCTCAGTTTCCTGAATACCGATGCCTCCTGTGCCAGGTATCCGATGCCCAGGCGCGAGCGGCGGTACATGGGGTAAGAGGTGATGTCTGTCTCATCAAGGAAAATCTTTCCGGCATTGGGTCTGATCAGTCCGACGATCATATAAAAGGTGGTGGTCTTCCCTGCGCCGTTGGGGCCAAGCAGTCCGACGATCTCGCCCTGCTCGACTTCAACTGAGACCTCGTTCACAACGGTACGGGTCTTGTATCTTTTTACCAGGTCTGTGGTATAGAGCTTCATCTTATTGGTTTTTCCCGGCAGTATTTCCGGCAGCTTCAGCATCCGCGTCTTCCGCCTCGCGATTCTTTACAACCCTTGCTGCAATAAAGATACTCACTTCATATAACAAGATCAACGGGATCGAAACAAGAGTCTGGCTGAATACGTCGGGAGGGGTTATGATTGCTGCCAGGATAAGAACGACTACTATGGCATGTTTCCGGTACTTCCGCATGAATGCCGGCGTTATTATTCCTATCCTGGCAAGGAAAAAGACAACAATCGGCAGTTCAAATGTGACGCCTGCGGATAGTGCCACAGAAGTGACGGAACCAATATATGAGGTAATGTTTATCTGGTTATCCACGAGGTCACTGACACGGTAATTTGCCAGGAAGTTGATTGAAAGAGGTGAAATAACATAATAGCCGAACAGAATTCCTATTATGAACAGCGATGAAGCTGCCGTCACAGCCCCGCGTGCATGTTTTCTTTCCTTCTCATAAAGTGCCGGCCGGAAAAATGACCAGAACTCCCAGAAAATATACGGAAATGCCATGATAACGCCGGCTATCAGCGATATTGTTATGTGGGTTGTAAACTGACCTGACATTTTTATACTTATCAGGCTCAGAGGATTCTGGTTTATGCACAGCACAGGCACATTGACTGCATCAGCCAGCCGGCACAGCAATCTGTTGGTAAGGAAATCAGGGTTTTTGGGAGCAAGGATGACCTTGTCGAAAATGAAGTCCTTGAGAATAAAGGCGGCAATGGCACCAACGACAACGGCGATGACAGACCTTATTATATGCCATCTCAGCTCTTCAAGGTGCTGGAGGAAGGTCATCTCGCCCTCTCCCCCGCCGCTTTTTTTCTTACTGCCGATAATCACTCCTGCCTCATTTTAAAGCCTGTAAAGATGCTAAATCTTACGTTTCCAAACAACACAATGACCTGAATGCACATGCAATAATAAATATCTTCCGTAATAAAAAGATTTGACTGTTGAAGAAAAAAAGATTAAATTTGATTTAAGGGTTTGAAAATAATTCGATGAGTTTGTATCTTGTTATTTGTATAATGCTCTTATTATAATACGGGGAAGAGGGAAATTATATGTTTGCTGACAGTGCTATACATGGCTATCTGAAACGATACTTTGGTTTTGATACCTTCAAGGGCAACCAGGAGGACATAATCAGGAGTATCCTCACGGGGAATGACACTTTTGTTTTAATGCCCACGGGAGGTGGCAAGTCGCTCTGCTACCAGTTGCCTGCGGTGATGATGGAGGGCACTGCCATTGTGATCTCTCCGCTCATCGCCCTGATGAAGAACCAGGTAGATGCAATGAGGAATTTCAACACCAATGATGATGTTGCACATTTCCTTAATTCATCGCTCACAAAGACCGCCATCACGAAGGTAAAGGAGGATGTGATGCAGGGAAATGCCAAGCTCCTGTACGTGGCGCCGGAGTCTCTCACCAAGGAGGAGAATATTGATTTTCTCAGGAACATCAAGATCTCATTCTATGCTGTTGATGAGGCTCACTGTATCTCCGAGTGGGGGCACGACTTCAGGCCTGAGTACCGCAGGATACGCCCTATAATAGATACAATAGTCCGCGCTCCAATAATAGCACTCACTGCCACCGCCACACCGAAGGTTCAGCATGACATACTGAAGAACCTCGGGATAAGTGACGCGCAGGTCTTCAAGTCGTCTTTCAACCGGCCCAATCTCTATTACGAGGTGAAGGCAAAGCAGGATGCTGCCAGGGAGATCATCAAATACATCAAGAACAATCCCGGCAAGTCCGGAATCATCTACTGCCTGAGCCGCAAAAAGGTGGAGGAACTGGCAGAGACCCTCAAGGTGAATGACATCAAGGCTCTGGCGTATCATGCGGGGATGGATTCGGCCACGCGGACCTCTAACCAGGATAAGTTCCTGATGGAGGAGGCGGATGTGATCGTAGCAACCATTGCATTCGGCATGGGTATTGACAAACCCGATGTGAGGTATGTAATACACTACGACATGCCCAAGAGCCTCGAGGGTTATTACCAGGAGACCGGCCGTGCCGGCCGTGACGGCGGTGAAGGGCGGTGCATAGCCTACTACAGCTATGATGATATTGTCAAGCTTGAGAAATTCATGCAGGGCAAACCGATTGCCGAACAGGAGATAGGCAAGCAGCTGCTGCTTGAAACGGTATCATATGCCGAATCGTCAACCTGCCGCCGCAGGATCCTGCTGCACTATTTCGGCGAGGAATACAAGCAGGAGAACTGCGAAGCGTGCGATAACTGCCTGCATCCCAAGACTCAGTTCGAAGGATCAGAATATGTTGTCAATGTGCTTGAAACTGTTCTGGCGGTAAAAGAGAAGCACAAGGCTGAACACATAGCCAAGATCCTGGCAGGTACGCTTAACTCAGCGATAAAGTCGTACAAGCATCACAAGCTGGAGACTTTCGGCATAGATGAGGAGAAGGATGAGCGGTTCTGGAACATGGTCATCAGGCAGGCGCTGATCAACAAGCTTCTCAACAAGGACATAGAGAACTACGGTCTTCTGGGGCTGACGCCGAAAGGCCACCAGTTCCTTGAGAAGCCGCAGAGCTTCATGCTCAACGAGGATCATGACTATACCGATTCTGAAGATGAGGAGGCCTCCTTCGGTGCGCGTACGGCGGCTGCCGATGAGGAGCTGCTGAGCATACTTAAGGATCTCAGGAAAAAGATATCGAAGCAGGCGGGGCAGCCGCCGTACAATATCTTCCAGGATCCTTCCCTCGAGGAGATGGCCATACAGTATCCGGTCACACTGGAGGAGCTGCAGAATATTACGGGTATCGGTGCCGGCAAGGCACAGCGGTACGGCAAGGAGGTGATTGAGGTGATCCAGAGTTACGTTGCCGAAAAAGAGATCATCAGGCCGCAGGATATGGTGGTCAAGTCGGTGGTGAACAAATCAGGACTGAAGGTATATATCATTCAGAGCATTGACCGCAAGATGCCGTTTGAGGATATAGCCAATGCCAAAGGGATAGAGTATGAAGATCTGCTCTCCGAGATTGAGGCTATTGTGAGTTCCGGAACGAAGCTGAATATAGAGTATTACCTTGACACGGTCATTGATGATGACCGTCAGCAGGATATCTATTCATTTTTCATGGAGGAGGCAGAGACGGGCTCTCTGAAGGAGGCTATCGAGGAGCTGGCGGGGGAGTTCGAGGAGGAGGAGATCAGGCTGATGAGGATAAAGGTGCTGGCGGAGGGCAACTGACGGCATGGAGCAAGGAGCTTGGGGCAAGGGGTTTATCGTAAATGCTGTAAATAAAGTATTTCTCCTCCTGAGCCAGGAGGAGTACCCCGACAAAGGAGGGGGGAGGTGGTCTGTCAAGAGCGGTGACTGAATCTCCGTGAGGAGGGGAGGATAGTGAGCACAGCCACGGTCATAAAATAGAAAGGATAAATCAATTCGGATAATAGAAAGAGAGGGAGGGGCAGGTGCTCCTCTCTTTTTTTGAAGTTACGGAAGGTAATTAGGAGGTCGGGTATAAGGCGGATGGCAAACAGCAGGCCGGTGAGGGGGAGGTATTTTAACGAGATGAACGAGGCGGCGGCGGCGGCGGCGACGGCGGCGTTGCACGCCGCCGTGGCGGCGGCGAGGGTGATGGTGGCAGCGTCCCTGTAATAATATGCTTTTGATGCCCAGCGTGCGCGCTGACGCAACAGCGCCGCCACCGTGACCGCCCCGGCGGTCACCGCCGCCGCCGCACCGCCACCAATGTGCGCGATTATACCACCCGAACGCTTCACGGCATGCAAAAGGAAAACATCATCGCCCGATGCTATGTCATCGCGCAGAGCACCGGCATGCCGGAGATAAACATCCTTCCTTACCGCCATGTTCGCAGCACTGCACATCACAGGACGGCCGGCACGGATTGCAGATTCGGTTATCGCCTGCAATGCCGAGAACTCAAAGCTTCCGAAATGCGATGCAAAACCTCTCCCCGGCTTCTGATACACCTCGCCGACAATCATATCCGCCTTACTGGCATCAAAGAATGATGCATATGAGCTGACCCATCCCGGACCGACAGAACAGTCTGCATCTGTCAGGAGTATAAGCTCACCGGTCGCCTTTTCAATTGCATGACGCACAGCGCTTTTCTTTCCGCGGAAAGGATTATAAATCAACCTGATGTTCACCGCAGGGAGTTGCCTCTGCCCGGAAATAAACTCACTCACCACAATCGGGGTTCTGTCGGTTGAGTTATCGTTTACAACAATAATTTCCAGCAACTCCCCGGGGTAATCCTGCTCTGCCAGGTTGCCAAGCAAAGTGGCAATGTTTTTTTCTTCATTACGGGCGGCGACAACCACAGTGACCATAGTGCTGCCCGGTACGGCTGGCGGTACTTCGTCATGCTTCCCTTGCAGGATCAGCCACAGAGTAAATATTCCGACGGAATAGATTGCTACGGGTATTACCAGCCACCACATCATTTATAGTCTTCAGTCTTCAGTCTTCAATCTCCAGTCTTCAGTCTTCAGTCCCCAAATTTTGCCGACTGCCGACTGCGGACTACTTTCCCCTATTGCCGACTGCCGGCTGCTGATTGCCGACTTCTATTGAGCCATCCACTCATACGTCCTGTAATGCCCGCCGTCCATCCCCATCGCCTCGTATGTGCTCTGGGCACGGGTGTTCTCCGCTTCAACATACAGCCGCAGACCTGCGATGCCTTCTGCAACACCCGCCTGTTTTACATATTCAAACATCAGAGAGAAGATTCCCTTTCTCCGGTATTCAGGCACAACATAGACCGACTGAAACCACCATACATTGGCATTGCGCCAGTCGCTCCACTCGTAGGTGATCATCAGCGACGCCACCACGGAGTTATTCTCCTCAGCAACATAATACTGTCCTTTTTTAGGGTCATGAAATACAGCCATTACGCCTTTGGTGACTGTCTCGGTGTTAAGCTCCAGCTTTTCCGTCTCCATGGCCATAGCCTGCTGGAACCTTATTATCGCCCCTGCATCATCGGGGGTTGCCTTGCGAATTGCTATTATTTTCTTGTCTTGCATTTATACGGTCTTAAGGTATTGCGGTCTCCAGTCTCCAGTCTTCAGTCCCCAGTCCTCAAATCTTGCCGACTGCCGACTGCCGATTGCCGACTGAGGATTGCCGACTGCCTACCCCATGCTCCATGCCCCATGCTAGTATTCGTCCCACGCCTTTATCTCCATCTCGCTCTCCGGCACGGTGCAGAAAGCATGAATGAATGCAGAGGCCAGTCGTGCGTTGGTAATCAGCGGTATGTTATAGTCAACGGCGCTGCGCCTTATCTGGTAGTCGTTGTTCAGCTCGGTGGCCGAGAGATCCTTGGGAATATTTATCACCAGGTCCACCACACGTTTCTTTATCAGCTCCACGGTGTTGGGACTCTCTTTTTCATCAGGCCAGAATGCCACTTCCGCCTCTATCGAAGCATTGTTCAGAAACTGCTGTGTACCCCTGGTGGCATATAGCTTGTAACCACGGCTCCGAAGCAGTCGGGCGGCCTCTATAAGGTCGGCCTTCGATTTGGCCGGACCCGATGATATCAGCACTGCCTTCTCAGGCATGCGGTACCCTACTGAATACATAGCCTTCAGGAGAGCCTCGTAGAAACTGTCCCCTATGCACCCCACCTCACCCGTCGATGCCATGTCAACACCCAGCACCGGATCAGCCTTGGCAAGACGTGAGAAGCTGAACTGGGAGGCCTTGACCCCTACGTAATCAAGATCAAAGACCGACTTGTGCGGCTTTTCCCAGTGCACTCCAAGCATCACCTTGGTGGCAAGCTCGATGAGGTTTGTTTTCAGTACCTTCGACACAAACGGCATACTGCGGCTGGCACGCAGGTTACACTCGATTACCTTGATGTCATTCTCACGGGCCAGGAACTGTATGTTGAAGGGACCGGAGATATTAAGCTCCCTGGCAATCTCCCTTGAGATACGCTTGATGCGCCTCACGGTTTCAAAATAAATCTTCTGCGGCGGGAATACTATCGTTGCATCGCCTGAATGAACGCCGGCATATTCAACATGCTCGCTGATTGCATACGCAACAATATCACCGGCTGCCGCAACAGCGTCAATCTCTATTTCCTTGGCATACTCGATGAACTCCGAAACGACAACCGGGTGCTCCTTGGAGACACTGGAAGCCAGCTCAAGGAAGTGCACCAGCTCGCTCCTGTTTGAAACCACGTTCATAGCAGCGCCGGAAAGGACATATGAGGGACGGATCAGCACCGGGAAGCCGATGCCGTCGATGAATTTATCTATTTCCCGGAGACTCGTCAGCTCCTGCCACCTGGGCTGGTCAACCCCGAGGGCATCGCACATCGATGAAAACTTGTGCCGGTCTTCAGCCCTGTCAATGGATTCAGGCGGCGTCCCCAGTATCGGGACACCCTGCCCGTGCAGCCTCATCGCCAGGTTATTGGGTATCTGCCCGCCCATGGCCAGCATCACTCCCCTGGGTGTCTCAAGGTCGATTATATCCATCACCCGTTCAAACGAGAGCTCATCAAAATAGAGACGGTCACACATGTCATAGTCTGTACTGACAGTCTCGGGATTATAGTTGATCATCACTCCGCGCAGCCCCTCGTGACGGATTGTATTGATGGCGTTGACAGAGCACCAGTCGAACTCGACGCTTGAACCTATCCGGTATGCTCCCGAGCCCAGAACTATTACTGACCGCTTGTCGTTCTCATACCAGATGTCATGCTCCATCCCGCTGTATGTCAGGTAGAGGTAGTTTGTGACGGCAGGATACTCAGCAGCGAGCGTGTCAATCTGCTTTACGTACGGCACTATGCCTTTGCTCTTACGATACCGCCGGACACCGAGCATGGCATCATTGATAGTCTTGTTATCTGCCTTTAACACATGGCGGGCTATCTGGAAATCACTGAAGCCGTTTATCTTGGCATGAAGCAGTTCCAGGGCCGGGACACTCTCTATTGTATTGTATTTCTCAAGACCTTTTTTTATGTTTTCGATGTTCTGCAGCTTGTACAGGAACCACCTGTCGATTCGGGTGAGTTCGTGTATGCGGTCAATATCAATGCCATTCTCCAGCGCCTCGGCTATTGAAAAGATTCGCATATCTGTGGGTTCGGAGAGTTCCTTTTCGATATCCTTGAAACTGAGGTTGCGGTTACTGACGAAGCCGTGCATCCCCTGGCCTATCATGCGTAATCCTTTCTGAATCGCCTCCTCGAAGGTCCGTCCGATGGCCATTATCTCTCCAACGCTCTTCATGCTGCTGCCTATCTCGTGTGCCACGCCCTGAAACTTGTTGAGATCCCAGCGCGGTATTTTGCACACGATATAGTCGAGGGCAGGCTCGAAGCAGGCTGTGGTTGTTTTGGTGACTGAGTTCTTCAGCTGGTGGAGGCCGTATCCCAGTGCCAGCTTGGCCGCCACGAACGCCAGCGGATATCCTGTGGCTTTCGAAGCCAGCGCGCTTGATCGCGAGAGACGGGCATTGACCTCAATGACCCTGTAATCCTCTGAATTGGGGTCGAGGGCATACTGCACATTGCATTCGCCGATGATCCCTATGTGACGTATGATCTTTATCGACAGTTCCCTGAGCTTATGATACTCGCTGTTGGTAAGTGTCTGCGAAGGAGCGACGACGATGCTCTCACCGGTGTGAATGCCCAGCGGGTCGAAGTTCTCCATGTTGCAGACGGTGATGCAGTTGTCGAAACGGTCGCGCACCACCTCATATTCAACCTCTTTCCAGCCCTTCAGCGACTCCTCCACCAGTATCTGTTCCGAGAAGGTGAATGCCCTGCCGGCCAGCGACTTCAGTTCTTCGGTGTTTGAACAGAACCCGCTTCCCAGTCCGCCCAGGGCATAGGCTGCCCGTATGATGATCGGGAACCCGAGTTTTGCAGAGGCCTTCAATGCATCCTCAACATTGGTTACAGCAATGCTGCGGGGAGTCTTTATGTTTATCTCATCGAGTTTTTTTACGAAGAGCTCGCGGTCCTCTGTCTCCATGATGGCGCTTACGGGGGTACCCAGCACCTTAATGCCGTATTTCTCAAACACACCGTCGCGGTAGAGTGTTGTACCGCAGTTCAGCGCCGTCTGTCCGCCGAAGGCCAGGAGGACGCCGTCAGGCTTCTCGCGGGCTATTACGCGTTCGACAAATTTCGGGGTGACGGGGAGAAAGTATATCTTGTCCGCGATCTTTTCAGAGGTCTGGACCGTGGCGATATTGGGGTTGATGAGAACGGTGAAGATACCCTCCTCGCGGAGCGCTTTCAGGGCCTGTGACCCTGAATAGTCAAACTCCCCGGCCTCACCTATTTTCAGAGCTCCCGAGCCAAGCAGCAGAACCTTCCTGATCTCTTCATTCATTGTAATCGTCTTGCCGGTAAAAATACAATAAATTGGCTCTTTCCCTATAAGAACACATCATATGGTCATCTGCAAATATACCATGTTAAATATTTGAATTAATAATAAATTGTATAAATTTGCATCCAAAATGAATAAATATACAATATGACAAGAGCATCACGACTCATCCTGATCGGGAAACTTGTATCAGAGAAAACCATTATCTCCCAGGAGGAGTTGCTCAGACTGATGGAGGGCGCAGGGATGAAGTGTACACAGGCGACACTCTCCCGCGACTTAAGGCAGCTGGGCATAAGCCGGGGCTTCGACGGCAGGGGAGGTTACCGCTACATGCTTCCCGGGAAAAAAGCAGAGGAAGCTGAGACATTGCCCGGAAATGAAAGCGAAGCTGTGACAGGAATAACATGGGCCCGGGGCATGGTGCTGATACATACCTATCCCGGATTTGCCTCCGCAGTGGCACTGAAAATTGACCGCGCCGGACGGTACGAAATTGCCGGCACCGTTGCCGGCGATGACACAATCCTGCTGATCCCCAGGGATAACATCAGCAATGAGGCGGTAGAAGAATGTCTCAGCCTGATATTAAGTAATATAACAAAAACAAAATAACAATATGAAGAAAGTAATGCTTGCATATTCCGGGGGCCTTGACACCTCCGTGATACTTAAATGGCTCATAAAAAAAGGATACGATGTGATTGCATTTGTGGCTGATGTCGGACAGTATGACGATTTTGAAGCAGTGCGGGAAAAGGCCCTGGCAATAGGAGCATCAGAAGTTATAATTGAAGATCTGAAAAAAGAATTCGTCACAGATTATATTTTCAAGGCTGTAAAGGCCAACGCAGTCTATGAGGACCGTTACCTTCTGGGCACGGCGCTTGCAAGACCGCTCATCGCGAAGAAGCAGATCGAAGCCGCCATTGAATACGGCGCTGATTATGTTGCTCACGGCGCTACCGGCAAGGGTAACGACCAGGTACGGTTTGAGCTGGCATATTATGCTCTCAAGCCAGACATAAAAGTCATATCTCCGTGGAAGGACCCTGAATTCCTCTCCCAGTTCCAGGGCCGTTCCGACATGATCAGGTATGCTGCCGGACACCGTATCCCGGTCAAGGCCTCCATCTCAAAACCGTACAGCGAGGATGACAACCTGATGCATATCAGCCATGAGGCGGGTATCCTTGAAGATCCGCTCTATTGCGCCGGAAAGGAAATCCTGTCGAAAATGGTCATGCCAATGGATGCGCCCGACAAAGAGACACGCATCTCAATCACCTTCAGGGATGGCATTCCCGTGAAGGTCACGAACAGGGACGACGGGACAAGCTATGAAGATCCTCTCGAGCTGTTCACCTATCTCAATAAGCTTGGCGGAGAGAATGGCATAGGCCTCCTCGATATGGTTGAGAACAGGTTTGTAGGAATTAAGTCAAGGGGCATCTACGAAACCCCCGGGGCCACAATACTATATGCGGCTCATAAAGATATCGAAGGCATTGCAATGGACCGCGAGGTGATGCGCCTGCGCAACATGCTTGCACCGGTCTTTGCCGAGCTTGTGTACAACGGCTTCTGGTTCTCACCGGAGATGGAGTTCCTGCAGGCTGCCATGGACAAGAGCCAGGAGGTTATCGACGGCGTTGTCAATATGAAACTTTACAAGGGGAATATTATTATTGAAGGCCGGGAATCCCCGTCATCATTATATAATAAGGAGCTGTCGAGCATGGATATTGAAGGGGGATTTAACCAGGCTGACAGCCTGGGTTTCATACGGATCAATGCCATACGCCTGATGGCTCATCATGCCATAATTGAATCGAACAGAAAAAAAGTAACCGAAAATGCACTTGTGGGACAAAGGCAGTAAGACGCACGAAAGCATTATCAGTTTCACGTGCGATCGCGACAGGTATTATGATGAGCGACTGGCGCCCTATGATATAGTTGCCTGCATGGCACACACTCTCATGCTTGAGAAGTGCGGCATCGTAAGCCCTGATGAGAAGACTCAGCTCATCAGCGGCCTCTCGGCTCTTTTTGCAGAGACCATAAACGGCAAACTGCATATTGGCAGTGAATACGAGGACATCCACTCTTATGTCGAGTTCCGGCTGCACGATATTGCCGGTGAAGCCGCCGGGAAAATAAATACCGGCCGTTCACGCAATGATCAGGTAATAACTGATATACATCTCTGGTTAAGGCATCAGTCGTTTCTTCTGGCTGCAGAGCTTGATAAGCTTTCGGGCCTATTTCTCGAGCTCAGCATGAAGAATGAAGCCGTTTTCATGCCAGGTTTCACACACATGCAGCCGGCTATGCTGTCATCATTCGGTCTCTGGTTTGCCGCCTTTGCCGAAAGCCTCTGTGACGACCTGCAGTTATTGGCCGATGCTTCATCCTTTGCGAACGCCTCGCCGCTTGGGACGGCAGCAGGTTACGGAACAACCCTGCCTCTTGACCGTAAGCTGACTGCCTCTCTGCTTCATTTTGACAGGCTTACGGTCACCTCGCCCTATGCGCAGATGAGCAGGGGCCGCACTGAAAGGATCTTCACAGGCGCCATTGCTTCAGTTGCAAACACGCTGGGAAAGTTTGCATCGGATGTGGTACTGTTCATGTCGCCGGGTTACGGGTTTGTCACCCTGCCGGATGATCTTACGACCGGCTCCTCAATAATGCCGCAGAAAAAGAACCCTGATCTGTTTGAGCTTATCAGGGCACGGTGCAATAAGCTGCAGAGCGTTCCCTCAGGAATCGTGCTGATGACAACAGGACTGCCCCCGGGATATAACCGTGATTATCAGGAGCTTAAATCTGTTATCTTCGATGCCTTTGATGAGATCATGGAGCTTATTGCTGCGGTACAGGGAGCGGCAGGGGGGCTGATAGTCAATCCTGACATAATGAAGGATGGAAGGTATAATGACATTTTTTCAGTTGAAGAGGCTAACAGAACGGCACTCCGGGGTACACCGTTCCGGGATGCCTACAGGGAAGCGGCACAGATGGCCGGGTCAGGAAGGTTTCAACCAACCAGGATTTCGGATTACACCCATATCGGAAGCATTGGGAACACAGGAACCGGGCTGATTAAGGAGCGTATTGAGAAGATTATGTCAGGATTCAGAAGTACATATTCACCACAGGAATTGTTTGATTCAATAAAGAGCAATTTGTGACGGACTACTGCGTCCCGGTCCGCGTTGTGGCTTAATTTCCAATCATTTATTTTCTTTCAGGCAGAAATTTCGTTAAATTTATGACCATTAAGAATTAATCAAATGGCAGAGAAGAAAAATTCCAAACCTGGAAAAACCGGAAAACCCGCAAAAGCCGAAAAGCCGGAAATAATCGAAAAAACCGGAAAACCGGAAACCACCAAAAAAACAGTAAAAACGGAAAAAGCGGAAAAGACCGGGAAGAAGGAGAAGTTTGACAGGGCTGATCTTTACCATGACGTTGAGGATCAGAAGCACTCAAAAATGAACAACAAGAAGTATTTTAAGGAGTTGAGAAAACTCGAGATCGAACTTATCAAGCTCCAGGAATGGGTAAAGGCAAATAAGCTGAAGATGGTCGTGATCTTTGAAGGCCGCGATGCCGCCGGGAAGGGCGGTGTCATTAAAACAATCTCCGGGTGCCTCAATCCCCGTATCTGCCGCGTTGTAGCTCTTGGCACCCCGACGGAAAAAGAAAAAACCCAGTGGTACTTTCAGAGATATGTGCCCTTTCTGCCGGCTGGCGGTGAAATTGTGCTGTTCGACAGGAGCTGGTATAACAGGGCAGGAGTGGAAAAGGTGATGGGCTTTTGCACAAATGAAGAATATGATGAGTTCCTAAGATCATGTCCCGAGTTCGAAAAAATGCTGATCAGGTCAGGGATTATACTCGTGAAGTATTGGTTTTCAGTTAGTGATCATGAACAGGAAAAAAGGTTCCAGGACAGGATTAATGACCCGACCAAAAGATGGAAGATCAGCCCTATGGATGTGGAATCACGTGACAAATGGGTTGAATATTCAATGGCCAAGGACAAAATGTTCTCATACACGGATACCCGGCAATGTCCCTGGTTTGTGGTGGAAGGTGATGATAAGAGACGGGCAAGACTCAATACGATAAGTCATTTGATTTCTCTTGTTCCTTATGAAGATCTCACTCCCAAACCTTTTAAGCTGCCTCCCCTGAAACGTGATGTGGCTTATGTGAGACCCCCGAAAACAGAACAGACCTACGTTCCGGAGAAATATTGAGATCTTGACAAAAAGCCTTCAGAGCCGAAAGCCCGGATACCATGCAGGCTGACACCTCCTTGAGATGATCCACCGGCGCATTTCCATTCCGCCACTATTGCCTATTGCCTAATGGCTACTGCCTTCTCAATATTATCAATGAACACATCAAACAGAAAATCCGTATCCGTTGGTCCGCCCGAGGCTTCGGGATGAAACTGGGTTGAGAAGAAGGGTTTGGAGACATGCTTCATCCCTTCGTTGGTGTTGTCATTGACGTTGATGAAGAGCGGTTCCCATCCCTGCGGCAGTGTTTTGTTGTCAACGGCAAAACCGTGATTCTGGGAGGTGATGTACGCCCTGTCGGTGCCCACCATCTGCACCGGCTGGTTATGGCTCCGGTGGCCGTATCGCAGCTTATAGGTGTCGGCCCCGGCCGCCAGTGCCATGAGCTGGTTGCCAAGACATATGCCGAAGACAGGCTTGTCACCGTCAAGCGACTTCCTGATATTGTCTGTTGCGGCACGGCACATCTTGGGATCACCGGGCCCGTTGGAGAGAAACAGTCCGTCATAATCCTCACCGCTGTAGTCATAATCCCAGGGCACCCTGATGATTGTTGTATCGCGTTTCAGGAGGTTCCTGATAATGTTATATTTCACGCCGCAGTCTACAAGCACTATGCGGTACTTTCCGCTGCCGTAAACCTGTCGTGCAGTCGTACTCACCTCGGCTACCAGGTTGACCTTGTTGGGGTCATAAAACTCCGTTGCAGTCCCTTCGGGCTCAACCTTGCCGAGCATGGCGCCCTTCTCGCGTATCCTTTTTGTCAGCGCCCTGGTATCAATGCCATAGATACCCGGCACATTGCTTTTCCGGAGCCAGTCATCCAGGCTCCCGACAGCGTTCCAGTGGCTGTAATCAAATGAATAATCCGAAACTATCAGAGCCGAGATATGGACACCCGATGATTCATAGAAAAGGTAAAGGTCATCCTGCTCACTCTTTCCGGGTGCTCCGTAATTGCCCACCAGGGGATAGGTCAGGCACAGCAGCTGTCCCCTGTATGAAGGGTCAGTAAGGCTCTCGGGGTATCCTGTCATGGCAGTGTTGAAGACCACCTCGCCTGCAGCGGCCACCGGTGCGCCGAACGACCAGCCACGGTAAACGGATCCGTCCTCGAGTGTCAGTTTTACACTTAATCTGTTCGCCGGCATCATCTCAGGTATTTATTGCTGTGTCTATCTGTCTCAGCGCTCTCTCCACCGTTGACCTGGGGCAGGCCAGGTTCATCCGCATAAATCCCTCACCCCCCGGACCGAATAATGATCCCTCGTTCATGCCCACGCCTGCCTTGTCAATAAAGAAGCGGTGAAGCTGCTTCCCGCTCATGCCCATCGAACGGCAATCGAGCCATATCATGTATGTTGCCTCGGGTCTCAGCGGCTTAATCTGCGGCAACCGCTCATGGCAGTAGTTCATTACAAGATCGATATTACCCTGAATGTAAACAAGCATCTCCCCGAGCCATTCATGCCCGTGTGTGTATGCTGCCTCGGAAGCCACGTTGCCGAAGATGTTACCCAGGTGCATATGAAGGCTTACAAGCGTTTTCCTGTATTTGTCCATGAGGCCCGTGTCAGGTATTATCATCGACGAAGTTGAAAGTCCGGCCAGGTTGAATGTTTTGCTTGGCGCCATGCAGGTGACTGTGATTGAGGCTGCCTTTTCCGAAAGCGATGCGATGGGAATGTGCCTGTTACCAGGCATGATCAGGTCAGAATGGATCTCATCAGAAAGAATAATAATCCCGTTTTTGTAACAGATATCAACAAGCTCCTCCAGTTCTTCCTTCAACCACACACGACCGACCGGGTTATGGGGATTGGAAATTATTATCATTCTGGCAGACGGTGAAATGAGTTTGCGGAGCCCGTCATAATCCATCACCCATCCTTTCTCCGTCTCGAGGAGGTTATTGAAGAGCAGTGTGCGTTCATGATCCCTGGCTGCCCCGTGAAAAGGGGTGTAAACAGGGGGCTGAATAATTATTCCGTCGCCCTTCCGGGTATAGGCCAGGGTGCACATGTTCAGGGCCGGCACTACTCCCGGACTGAATTCAATCCACTCACGCCTTATATTCCATCCGTGCCGGTCAGCAATCCATTTGATAATTGAATTATAATAAGTGTCGGGTCTGAATGAATAACCCAGTATTTCATGTTTCAGGCGTGCGGCCAGTGCATCGGTGATGAATGACGGGGTCCTGAAGTCCATGTCCGCCACCCACATGGGGATGACATCGCCTCTTCCGAAGACTTCTTTTCGGAGATCATATTTTATGCAACTGGTGTTTTCCCGGTCGATCTCTGCATCAAAATTCCACATCAGGGGTTTTAAATTAATCCGGGATGTAAAGATATGTAAAAAAGGGTATGAACAAGATGTGATGCCCGGCTGTTTATGTGGTGTTATGCTTCAGGAATGACTTTAAATTAAATTTTCTGATAATAAACTACTGCAGAAAAGGAAAAGTCTTAATTTTACCTGACAAATAAAAGTACCAAAAAACAGGCTTATGAAAAAGACTATCACAAAAATACTGGTGGCTGTGATGATCCTTACGGTTGCCGGTGCCTACTCCTGCAAAAACAGGAGTAATACCCCGAAATTGAATGAATTGAATGAGATGGAGAAGGAGGGGCTGGAGCAGAAGATTGAAGAAAATGTCTATCCGCTTCCTACTTCGGCAGAGGTTCTTAAGAAGCTCGCTGACCTGGATCTTGGTTATATCCTTGGGGCAACCAATCCTCCTTCAAATGTAAGGAATTATGTCGCCAGCTATAACAGATCGGTTAACCTCGGTGTTTTTGGTGCAGACCTCAGTTACGCCACCCTGTACAACATGCAGCAGGATGTAATAGATTACCTTTCGGCACTGCGTACCCTGGCCGGCGACCTGAACCTTCAGAAAATATATGACGAGTCATTATATGATCTGATAAGGGAAAATTTTGATAACAGGGATACCCTCGTAAGTATTCTTACCGATGCCTTTGACCGTACTTATTCATTAATGGTTGACGGAGGGCAGGTCAACCTGGCCCTTCTCATGGTGGGCGGTGCATGGGTCGAGGGTATGTACCTGACGATGGCAGTATCGGAGTCCGGTGCACATGTATCAGGCTTTGAGTCTGTCCTGCTGGAACAGAAAAAATCTTTCGAGTCTCTCGAGCAATTGGCAGCACCTCACACCGATGATGCACTGGTATCAAAAATGCTTGCCGACATGAAGCCCATAAAGGATATGTACGCCACACTCGGGACAAGCCTTACGATGGAGAATATTGAGGACCTGAAAAAGGCAGTCAACACTGTAAGGACGGAGCTTATTAAGTAAAAAGAAATAATCCTGTGAGACCGCAAAAATAAATTTGCGGTCTTTTTTTAAGACTATGAGGGAATCCGTATTACATGCGCTGATACATATTTTTGCAATCCTGTCCACTGTCAATCCTGCAGGAGTGACTTCAAGGGGCAAAAAGATTTTCCGCAGTTATCTCCGCCGTTACCTTAACCAGGAGCTTGAGGAAGAGTATTTCAAGCTTTATGAGAACAACCTTCATTTCTACGAGAAGGAACTCAAAGCCGTTGATGAGGGGGAGCTCTCTGACGAGAATTCCCTCATAGCATTCCAGATAACTAACATCTGCAGACAGATAAAGAAGGGACTTTTCATCGAGGAGAGGATGATAGTGTTCCTTCAGCTGCTCGAGTTTGTCTATGAAGACGGCACTATTTCAGAACAGGAGTCTTCAATTGTTGATATTGTCGCGCGCACTTTCAATATCTCTCAGAAGGAGAAAAACAATGCATCGGCATTCATGCTGGGTATGCGGTATGACAAGATCAGTACTGACTGCTTCCTGGCTATTGAAGGTGAAGAAAATATAGGCGAGGCGGCCTCCAACTACGCCAATTACCATGAGTGGCACCACATGGTCTCAAGAGGACTGAAGGGGACTATCTATGTGCTTTTTATTGAGAGCACCGAACATATACTGTTCGTTTACCAGGGCAAGGTGCCGCTGCATTTCAAGGGACGCAATGTGGTTCCCCTGAGACCCTTCCTTCTTGAACCGGGCGTTAACCTGAGAGGGCATGGGATGGCACCTCTTTATTATACATCAATATTCCGGAAATTTGTTCATGCCAATTTTGTTGAGGAGATAGTCTTTGAAGGCCATGACCTTGAGTACCACTTCAAGGGGTCTGACAACGGCATTCAGCCAATGAACTTCAGCGTCAAGTCAGGCAACCTGATTGGAATAATGGGCGGCAGCGGCGTAGGGAAAAGCACGCTTCTCAACTTACTGAACGGAAAGCTCAAACCTGAAAACGGTACCGTTTTTATTAACGGGTATGATCTTCATAACGAACCTGACGAACTGACAGGCCTGATAGGTTATGTTCCCCAGGATGATCTCCTTATTGAAGAATTGACTGTTTATCAGAACTTATACTATAATGCCAGGCTGACGTTCGGGGATTACGACGAGAAAAAACTTAACGATGTTGTTATTTCGGTACTGAAGCAGCTGGATCTCTATGAGATCAGGGACCTGGTTGTGGGCGACCCGCTGAATAAAAAAGTAAGCGGAGGGCAGCGCAAGCGGCTTAACATAGGCCTTGAGCTCATGCGCGAGCCTGCGGTGCTTTTTGCCGATGAGCCCATCTCGGGGCTCTCATCTTCTGATTCCGACAATGTCATGGAGATGCTTAAAGACCAGGCCATCTCGGGCAAGCTCATCTTCGCCATTATCCACCAGCCGTCTTCAAACATTTTGAAGATGTTTGACAGGCTGTGGGTGCTTGACAAGGGTGGATACATGATATATGACGGCGATCCTGTTGAAGCTCTTGTATATTTCAAGACAGAAACCTCGCAGGCAAATGCTGCGGAAAGTGAATGTCCGAACTGCGGCAATGTTGAGACTGATGAGATACTTCAGATTGTTGAAGCAAGGGTGGTTGACTCTGATGGCAACAAAGGGCAGGAACGGCAGGTCTTGCCGGTGGAGTGGTATCACAGGTACAAGCAGAAAATGGAGCCGCCGGCAGGCGGCAGGCCTGAGGTTAAACCTCTGCCTCCAAGCAATTTCAGAGTCCCTGATAAACTGAAACAGATCCGTACTTATCTGCGAAGGAACATTGTGACTAAATATGCCGACAAACAATACCTTTCCATAAACTTTCTCGAGCCACCATTGCTTGCATTTATCCTGGGCTATGTTTCGAAATACGTCCATGACGGCACCTATCTGTTCACTGATAACAAGAGCTACCCGGTATTTCTTTTCATGAGCGTGGTGGTGGCCCTGTTCATCGGGCTTACTGTAAGTGCAGAAGAGATATTCAGGGACCGCAAGATCCTTGAACGTGAAAAATACCTTAATATAAGCCGCTTCAGCTACCTGATCTCGAAGGTCTTCTTTCTCTTCGGGCTGTCGGCTTTACAGACACTGATGTATGTTTTAATCTCCCAGTCGATACTTGATGTCGAGGGGATGATGTGGAGGCACTGGCTTATTCTTTTCTCCACATCCTGTTTCGGGAATATGATCGGCCTCAATATCTCTGCCGGAATGAAATCAGCCATCAGCATTTACATCCTGATACCTGTCGTACTGGTTCCCCAGATCCTTCTGGGTGGAGCAATGATAAGATTTGACGACCTCCATAAGTCGATGACGAATAAGATAAACGTTCCGGTGATCGGGGATGTGATGACCACGCGATGGTCATACGAGGCTATTGCCGTGGAGCAGTTCCGTTCAGGGAAGTATATGAAGCCGTATTTCAGGACGGAGATGATGATCAGCCAGTACGACTGGCAGTCATCGTTCCTTATCCCCGAGCTGAAGAAGAAGAGCAGGGAGTGTGTCTGGGCATGGGGCAAACCTGAATTCAGGGAGGCCTATGACGGCAATATAAAGAAACTCAACTATCACATTACAAGCCTCAGCAAGGAAACTGGCCTTGACCCGTCAAACACAATAAGGGTGATCGCCAAAGAGCCGTTCACCTCTGACGATGCATACGTGGTGAGTGACTACCTTGACACTCTTCAGAAGTCAATACGGAAGAAGTACCTCTATTATACTGCCGTAAAGGATCAGATAACTGACAGCCTCACTCGGACCATCGGTCATGAGGAACTGGTGCGGTTGCGTGAAACAACTTACAATGAGGAACTTGCCGATCTGGTTCTGAACCGTACGGTACAGAAGAAGGTATATGATACACCTGACCGCATAATCCAGAAATCTGATCCGGTGCTGATGGAGCCGGTATCACGGAACGGAAGGGCTCACTTTTATGCTCCTCACAAAATTGTCGGCAAACTCAGGATAAACACCCTATGGTTCAACCTGCTGTATGTATGGTGGATGAACACGACCTTCTTTATCACACTCTATTATGACCTGCTAAGGAGGTTTTTGAATTTGTCAGGTCGAATAAATATCTCGGGTTTCGGATCTTTCAGATTTGCACCCTGATGAAAAATGACAGGGTAAGAGCCAAGAAGCACCTGGGTCAGCACTTTCTTAAAGACACAAGGATTGCCGCAGCCATAGTTGACTCCCTGGATGCTGCGGAGTGTGACGCCGTGATTGAAGTTGGGCCGGGCATGGGGGTTCTGACGCAGTTCCTTGCGGCAAGGAACTTCCCGTCGCTGAAAGTGGTGGAGATTGATGCCGAGTCTGTGGACTATCTCCGGAATAATATTGAGGGTATTGGTCAGATCATCGAGGGAGATTTCCTGGAACTTGACCTCCGGCCTATGGGCAGAAGTGTTGCCGTAATAGGAAACTTCCCCTATAATATTTCCAGTCAGATTTTTTTTAAAATCCTTGATAACCGCGACATGGTGAAGGAGGTGACCGGCATGGTGCAGAAGGAAGTGGCGGAGCGCATCTGCTCTGCGCCGGGAAGCCGTGTGTACGGTATTCTCAGCGTGCTTCTTAAAGCCTGGTATGATATTGAATATCTCTTTACAGTAAATGAAAATGTCTTCTCACCCCCGCCGAAGGTCAAATCGGCCGTAATACATCTTAAGCGCAATAACAGGGAAAGTCTCGACTGTGACGAGAAACTCTTCTTCAGTGTGGTCAAACGCTGTTTCAATCAGCGCCGCAAGATGATCCGCAACCCGGTGAAGATGATGGTCAGTCCTGATGCAGGCACCATGCCTCTTCTGTCACTGAGAGCAGAACAGCTCTCGGTTGAGCAGTTTGTCGTACTGACCAACTGGGTCGCCAGCCACAGGTAATACCTGCCGGCATTCCACCCTGACTTTCAGAATGTGTAACCTATTGCTTCAACAGGGTTCATTTTTGCAGCGGCTGATGCCGGGGCAAATCCTGCAATGATGCCTATGGCGCCTGATATCCCTATTGCGAGCATTATGTTGCCTGCAGTAAGGAACATGTCAAGGTCATAAAAATAATTTATGAACATGGTTCCGAGGAAGACGATAATCAGTCCCAGTATGCCCCCGGTAATTGAGAGGAGCATTGATTCGATAAGGAACTGAAGAAGGATATACCTTCTCTTGGCTCCGAGAGCCATCTGGATGCCGATTATGCTTGTGCGCTCCCTGACGGATACGAACATTATGTTTGCGATGCCGAACCCGCCAACAAGAATGGAAAAGCCTCCGATGATCCATCCTGCTATGTTAATGCCGTTAAAGACAGGCTCAAGGGTCTGGGTTATCTGGCTTGCCTGGTTGATCGAGAAATTGCTTACCTCACCGGGGCTGAGCCTTCTTGCCGAACGCAGGATCATTGTAATCTCATCAGTCAGCTGCTCCACTGAGGCCTTCTCCTTGCCCCTGATCATTACATTTGCTTCAATGAAGGGGTTACGGAAGTTGATGAACTGCCGGCTGAAATTTAACGGTACCAGCAGTGTCTCATCCATACCGCTGTCACTCAGTCCACCTTTACCCTCTTTTTTGAATACACCGATGACCTCCGCCTTATATCCGGATATTGTTATCTCCTTTCCCAGGGGATTGGTTTTTTCAAACAGTTTATCTGCTATTTCGATTCCAATTATGGCAACAGGCTTTCCTGAAGCAGATTCCGATTCGGTGAAATAGCGCCCTTTTTCTATTTCAAATGACCTTACCTGTTTAAAATCATACGTTGCAGCTGTTATATATGAATCGCTGACGGAGTTGCTGTGGTACTTGATCGGTTCACCTGAAAACACCGTGAAGCAAACCGCCTCGGCTGAAGGTGATTTTCTTCGTATCGCCTCATAGTCATCAGTTGACGGAGGTGGCCATTTCATAATATCCCACCACTTTATGTCAGGGTCAGGTGTCCAGGGCCATTTTGCCACATAAATAGTATTATTTCCCAGCGACGCAATGCTTGTCCTGATCCCGTTTTCCATCCAGTCAAATACCGTGAACACTGAAATAATCGAAACAATACCAATTGTAATCCCAAACAGTGAAAGAAATGTACGGAATTTATTAACTGATACAGAGCTGTAAGCAAACAGGAAACTCTCTTTAAACATTTTCAGCCACATGGTCGAATCTAAATTTACTTCCAAAGATAGTCAAATATGAAACATCCATATCTCCCCAATAATTCATCTATTCAATTATTTAAGTAAACATTGCTTATCAAAAAATTTATCTATTTTTATCCGATCGCAAAAATCTTGGGGACGATTACCTGATTTACTGATTATGAGTGATATAAAAATAAAGAGCGCCTTTGTTTCGGTTTTTTACAAAGACGGTCTGGAGGCTATCGTGAAAAAGCTTGACAGCCTTGGCGTTTCAATCGTTTCCACCGGCGGATCGTACGATTTCATTACAGGGAAAGGTATAAAAGCCGGGAAAGTTGAAGATATAACCACTTACCCGTCGATACTCGGCGGAAGGGTTAAGACACTCCATCCCGGGATATTCGGAGGCATCCTGGCGCGCCGGGATAATGAAACTGATATGAAGCAGATTGCTGAATACAGTATCCCTCTTTTCGACCTGGTAATCGTGGACCTTTATCCTTTCGAAGAGACGGTAGCCTCAGGCGCTTCTGACCAGGAGATAATTGAAAAGATTGACATAGGCGGTATTTCGCTGATCAGGGCCGGTGCAAAAAATTATGCAGATGTGCTTATTGTCTCTTCAAGGAAGCAGTATGATTCCCTGCTGCAAATGCTTGACCGCAATGAAGGTGTAATTACCGGAGAGGAGCGTTACAGGTTTGCCCTGGAGGCATTCAACCTGACCTCACATTATGACACCGCCATCTTCAGCTGGTTTAACCGGAGGAATGATATCAGTGCATTTAAAAAGAGCATACTGACCGGACACCGGCTGCGTTACGGTGAAAACCCGCACCAGAAAGGTATCTTTTACGGTGATCCCGGACTTATCTTCGAACAGCTGCACGGCAAGGAGATATCATACAATAACCTGCTTGATATTGATGCTGCCATAACACTCATTGACGAGTTCGAGGAGATCACGTGTGCCATAATGAAGCATAACAATGCATGCGGAGTGGCCTCGCGTCCTGATTTAAAGTCAGCATGGGAGTCCGCCCTGGCCTGTGACCCTGTGTCAGCATATGGCGGAGTGGCTATCACAAACAGAATTATCGATGAGACTGTCGCCACCGAGATGGACAAGATCTTTCTGGAGGTTGTGATGGCACCTTCATTCACCCCCGGGGCAATCGAAATACTCAAACAGAAGAAAAACAGGATAATACTCCACCGCAAATCAACCCGTGCCGACAGCGTGTCATTCAGGTCAATGCTCGGAGGCGTGCTCTGGCAGGAGCGCGACAGGGTAAATGAGAGTGCCGCGGACATGAAACCTGTCACTGAACGGCATCCGACTGAGGAAGAATATAAGGACATGGTTTTTGCCAACAGGATTGTCAGGCAAAGCCGGTCAAATGCAATTGTACTGGCAAAAGGCAGGCAGCTGTGCGCCAGCGGCATAGGCCAGACATCGCGCATCGATGCCCTTCGCCAGGCCATTGACAAGGCCCGTGCCTTCGGCCTTCCGCTTGAAGGAGCAGTGATGGCTTCTGATGCATTTTTCCCGTTCGCCGATTCGGTTACAACTGCTCATGAGGCAGGTATTACTGCCATAGTTCAGCCGGGCGGATCAGTCCGCGATCAGGAATTTATCGATTACTGCAATAAAAACAACGTTTCAATGGTTTTTACAGGTATAAGACATTTTAAACACTAATCACATAACCAGAATATTCATAAAAGATCCATGGGCTTATTTTCATTTCTTTCACAGGAGGTTGCAATAGACCTTGGCACAGCCAATACCAATATAATTGCCAACGACAAGCTGGTTGTTGACGAGCCGTCGATAGTGGCTATTGACCGTAATACCGGCAAACTGATCGCCATAGGCGAAAAAGCCCGCCAGATGCACGGCAGAACACATGAAAACATACGTGTCATCAGGCCGCTCAGGGACGGCGTTATTGCAGACTTCAATGCTGCTGAGCTGATGATCAGGGGCATGATCAAGATGATCAATACAGGTCCCAAATTCTTCTCCCCGTCGCTGAAAATGGTGGTGGGCATCCCGTGTGGCAGCACAGAAGTGGAGATAAGGGCTGTGCGTGACTTATCAGAGCATGCAGGCGGAAGGGATGTATATCTCATCTATGAACCAATGGCTGCCGCCATCGGCATTGGCCTGGATGTTGAGGCGCCCGAAGGATGCATGGTAGTTGATATCGGCGGAGGAACAACGGAGATCGCTGTCATCGCCCTCGGCGGCATTGTCTGCAACAGGTCAATACGCGTCGCCGGCGACGGATTCACGTCTGACATTCAGGCATACATGAGACATCAGCATAACATTAAAATAGGTGAAAAGACGGCTGAGGATATTAAGATCGCCGTTGGCGCTGCCCTGCCTGATATCGATAACCCGCCTGCCGATTTTGTGGTGCGCGGGCCCAACCTCATGACTTCACTGCCTATTGAGATACCTGTATCATATCAGGAAATTGCCTATTGCCTTGACAAGTCGCTGACAAAGATTGAGGCTTCGGTGCTCCAGGTCCTTGAGCAGACACCTCCCGAACTGTACGCAGATATAGTGAACAGGGGAGTGTTCCTGGCCGGCGGCGGGGCTCTGCTGAGAGGCCTCGACAAGCGCCTGACAGATAAGATAAACATTCCGTTCAGGGTTTCCGAAGATCCCCTTCACGCTGTGGTCAGAGGCACCGGCGTGGCACTCAAGAATGTTGAAAAGTATCCTTTCCTGATGAGATAAGCGAATGGGTGAATGAGAAGCCTGCTGAACTTCCTGCTCAGGTATAAGACCCTGATAATATTTTTCATACTGGAAGCAGTGGCTTTAGTCATGATCTCATCTTCTCATGATTATCACCAGTCGGTTGCATTCGGTGCAGCACGGAGTGTTACCGGCTTCATAGCCAAAAGGATAGAGAACGGTCATTCATATTTCAACCTCCGGCAGGTTAACGAAGAGCTTGTCACGGAGAACCTCATGCTCAGGCGCCGCATCGAAGACCTGGAGGCAGTTCCGCAGACAGGCTTTGCCGCAGTTAAGGATACCCTTTCAGGAATAACATATAATTTCCTGAATGCACGCGTGATAAATAATTCAGTCAACAAACAGAAAAATTTCATCACTCTGGACAAAGGGACCCGTCACGGGGTCACAACAGGTATGGGCGTAGCCTCATCAGCAGGAGTGGTTGGGGTGGTAGTGGGTGTATCACGCAATTACTCAGTCGCCATGTCGCTGCTGAACACCGACTTCAAGCTCAGTGCCAGCATTGCACGCAATGATTATTTCGGTTCACTGGCATGGGACGGCAGAAACCACCGGTATGCACAGTTGTCGGAAATACCTCATCATGTGGCCGTCACAGAGGGAGATACAATTGTGACAAGCGGATATTCTGCAATTTATCCCGCAGGACTAATGGTCGGAACCCTTACGGGCGACCAGAAAAGGGGTGGCGATTTTGTGACCCTGAAGGTCCTGCTCTCAGCCGATTTCAAGAAGCTGACAAATGTGTACCTCATCGGCAATCTCACCAGGGAAGAGAGGGAAACCCTTGAAGCGGAGGTAAAAAATGAATAGGTGGCCCTCTTATCTGGTTTCATTCACAGTGCTCATCGTACTGCAGCTTCTGATATTCAATAACATACAGTTCAGCGGCTTTGTGAACCCCTACGTCTATGTGATGTTCATCCTGATCCTGCCGATGGCCATTCCCACATGGATACTTCTTCTCCTCTCTTTCATGACAGGAATTGTAATTGACATCTTTGCAGGAACGATGGGAGTGCATGCATTTGCAACCGTCATGGCAGGGTTCGCAAGGCCATGGGTGCTGTCACTCAACATTACTGCAGAAGCCTCCGAGCCGGAGATGTCACCCTCATCACACACCAACGGACTGCGCTGGTTCTTTATTTACACAACCACAGTGGTCTTTATACATCATTTCTCACTCTTCTTTGTAGAGGTCTTCAGCTTCACGAACTTCTTTCATACATTGCTTAGGGTGCTGCTCAGCACAATTGTGACGACTTTCTTTATTATCCTTTTTGACATCATCAGACCACGAAGATGACAGGGCAGTCATGAAAGACCGTTACGCAAACAGGAAATATATCTTGATGGCCCTGGTATTGGTTGCGGCTGCCATTCTTATCATCAGGCTCTTCTATATCCAGATCGTTGACAAGACCTACCGCGTCTCTGCGGCCAATAATGCACTTCGTTCAATCACACAGTACCCGGCACGAGGACTTATTTATGACCGTAACGGAAACCTGATAGTATATAACCAGGCCGCCTATGACCTTCTCGTTATACCAATCCAGACAAGTGCTTTTGACACAGCGAGGTTCAACAGCATACTTGGAATTACAGCTGAAGACTTCCGTGGCAGGATGAAGGCAGCTGTGAAGTACTCACGGCGCGCTCCGTCGGTGTTCATGAAAATGATCTCCTCAGAGACATACGGCACACTCCAGGAAGAGCTGTACAAGTTCCCGGGGTTTTATGTTCAGGCCAGGACGCTGAGAAAATATACGGCTCCGGTCGGGGCACACCTTCTGGGATATGTAGGTGAGGTTGACGACAAGCTGATTGCAAGGAACAGGTATTACAGGTCAGGAGATTATATCGGTACCAGCGGTATTGAAAAGACATACGAGGAGCAACTCAGGGGGAGGAAGGGGGTTAACATACTTCTTGTCGATGTCCATAACAATGTCAAGGGATCTTATGCCGATGGCAGATTTGATACAACTGCAATACCCGGCACCAACCTCTGGTCGACAATCGACCTCGAGCTTCAGGAGTATGGCGAGAAACTGATGGTGAACAAGACCGGATCGATTGTTGCCATTGAGCCTTCCACCGGGGAGATACTGGCCCTGGTCTCGTCACCTTCCTATGACCCATCGCTGCTGGTGGGAAGGATCAGATCTGACAATTTCGCGCGGCTTCAGGCTGACACAGTCAAACCACTCTTTGACAGGGCGCTGATGGCATCATACCCGCCGGGTTCGACCTTTAAGATAATGAATGGCCTTATCGGATTGCAGGAGGGTGTAATAACACCTTCATCGCTGTTCGGGTGCAGCAACGGGTACCACGCCGGACCGATCACTGTTGGATGTCATACGCACAGCTCGCCGAATGATCTTCCCCATGCAGTCAGCATGTCTTGCAATGCATGGTTCTGCAACGCCTTCCGGCGCACCCTTGAGAATCCGAAATATGCATCCGTGGGGGAGTCATTTGACCACTGGAGAGATTATCTTGTTGCCTGCGGCTTCGGCAACAAGCTCGGCATCGACCTGCCCAATGAACTTTCGGGATTTATACCGGGACGTTCTTACTATGACAGATATTACGGCAAGGACAGGTGGAAAGCACTGACCGTAATTTCACTTGCAATAGGGCAGGGGGAGATTGGCGCCACTCCTCTGCAGATGGCCAATATGGCTGCCGTAATAGCCAACAGGGGATCATTCTATATACCTCACGTGATAAAAAAAATAGGCAATGACGGGACTCCGGCGCCGCTCTACACCCAGAAATATATAACCGGTATCTCTCCGGAGAATTTTGAACCGCTGGTTGAGGGCATGGAAGGTGCTGTCAACGGAGGACCGGGGTCTACTGCCCGGGGTGCAAAACTCGACAGTATAATTATCTGCGGAAAAACAGGCACAGCGCAGAACCCCCATGGCAAGGACCATTCAATATTTGTTGCCTTTGCACCGAAGGATAACCCTCAGATAGCCATAGCCGTGTACGTCGAGAACGCCGGCTTCGGCTCTACCTTTGCCGCTCCCATTGCCAGCCTGCTGATAGAAAAGTACCTTACAGACGATATAAAAAGGAAATATCTTGAGGATTATGTTCTTAAACTCGTAATCAGGCCGGATGCAAAAGAATAGCAACATACTGAACAGGCTCGACTGGGTTACAGTGATGCTGTGGGCCGTGATGATGATCATGGGGTGGCTGAATATTTATGCCGCGGTTTACAATGAGAATCATACAAGCATATTCGACCTGTCACAGCGGTATGGCAAGCAACTGACGTTTATTCTTGCCGCTTTGGTTCTCGCTGTCTTTGTAATTGTTACCGACAACAAACTGTATTTCTTTTTTGCCTGGTTCATATATGGCTTTTTAATCCTTCTCCTTCTTCTTGTCCTTGTTGTGGGCAAGGAGATTAACGGAGCAAGGGCCTGGTTTGATTTTGGCCCGTTCGGTCTCCAGCCTTCTGAATTTGCCAAGTTTGGTACGGGGCTTGCCCTTGCCTCATTTCTCAATGCACGGAGGCAGGCCAGCGGATTCAGGGTCATGGCTCCCGCAACAGCCATCATAATGGGTCCGGTCCTGCTTATCGCCCTCCAGCCTGACATGGGGTCCGTTGTCACATATTTTGCCTTCTTCATTGTTCTCTTCCGTGAAGGGATGAGCCTTTACGTTTTTATATCGGCGGTTCTGGCCGTAGTCCTCTTTCTTCTGACCCTCATCTTCGGAAATGTCGCTGTGGCACTGGGCATTATTGCGGTGTCATTCATAATACTGATAGTTGTTTCAGGTTTTCCGACAGGGCTGAAGGCCATGGCTGTGATGGCAGTCACGGGCGGCATCTCATTCCTGGTGGGACACTACCTCCTTGACGTCGGAACAGATATTATCATTGTTATGGCGGTGGTGCTGGCAGGAGCGGTCTATGCGTGGTTCACCTACCGGCATAAGCTGAAAAACCCTGCTATCATTTATGCCTTCCTCCTTTGCGGGATGCTCTATCTTTTTACGGTGGACTATGCTTTCCACGAGATACTCAAACCGCATCAGCAGGACCGTATAAATATTATGATGGGATTGGATTCTGACCCTTACGGGGAAGGCTATAACCTCAACCAGTCACTGATATCCATCGGGTCAGGAGGTTTTTCAGGCAAGGGGTACCTTAACGGCACGCAGACCAAGTTTAAATTTGTGCCGGAACAAAGCACTGATTTCATCTTCTGCACAGTCGGGGAAGAATGGGGCTTCCTGGGATCAGCCCTTGTCATCGGCCTGTTTGTGTGGTTCCTGCTGAGGCTGCTGATACTCGCCGAGAGACAACGGTCAACTTTCATCCGCGCATACGGATACAGTGTCTTTGCACTGTTCCTGGTCCACTTCTTCGTTAACATAGGAATGACAATAGGAGTAATGCCAGTGATAGGCATCCCGCTGCCTTTCTTCAGTTACGGCGGAAGCTCACTGTGGGGATTCACAATACTCCTGTTTGTGTTTATCAGGCTTGACGCGGGAAGAACAGAATACCTCGGATGATCAGAAAGGCATCCTGATGCCGGGAGACAACACTATTCCGAATTCCGTTTCAACATAGTTTATCAGCTGGGGAAAAAACTCCATGAAGTCCTCTTCAATCGGATAGTACTGTTTCTTCCATGTCCTCATCGCCCATCTTGTCTCCTTGGGCAGCGAAGTCACCGAACTGAGTGTTTTCAGAACCCTTTTGATGCCCGATCTGGTCTGATAGGTCTCAAGCCAGTTATCGATGATAAAGAAGGGCATCTTCTCACGGACGTTCTCAGGCAATATCTCGAAGTTATTTACCATGGCCCTGTAGAAGTTGTACGTCACACTCTCAAGAGGCCGCCTTGAATAAAGATCCCATTCCCTGGTCAGATAATGATCGTAGATGATGTCAACTATTACACCTGCATATTTCCGGTACTTTCCTGAGAAATGGAGCTTGCTGCGGTGAACAACCGGATGCCTGTCTGTGAAGTCGTCGATATGACGGTGCAGGATAATCCCCTTACGGATGCTTTCAGGATATTTCAGATAATCACGTCCTTTAACATAGTCGCCGATATAGTTCCCAATAATTATATTATCCGAGTCGCCAGAGAGGTATATGTGGGCAAGGACATTCATCCGGAAAAGTTACAATAAAGATTCTGTCAATAAACTGAGGTTTAAAATATTAAGGGGAATTTTAGTCAACAAAACCCCTTACATTTATTAACTTACATATTATCAAAATATTATGCGAATTACATAGAAAGAATTATACTGATTAATATCACATCTAAATTCAGTTACAAATTATAAATTTGCCGAATACCGATTACCCCGCTGACCGACAAAATTTAATAATTAACAATAATTTAACCAGGAGGTTTTATGTTAAAAAGGAATTTGATCATTATTGGAGCTGCCGGGAGGGATTTCCACAACTTCAATACTTTTTTCCGTGACAATGAGCTTTACGATGTCGTAGCTTTCACGGCCGCCCAGATACCGGATATCGACGGAAGAAAATATCCTGCCGAGCTCGCAGGCAAGCTTTATCCTTCAGGCATCCCGATCTATTCCGAGAATGATCTGCCGAAGCTGATTAAAGATCTTAAGGTTGTTGACTGTGTCTTCGCTTACAGCGATGTACCATACCAGAGGGTGATGGCAGTGAGTGCCGTTGTCAATGCTGCGGGAGCCAATTTCATTCTCCTCGGGTGGAGGGAGACGATGGTTAAAAGCACCAAGCCGGTCATTGCCGTCGGAGCCATCCGCACCGGGTGCGGCAAGAGCCAGACATCGAGAAGGGTCATTGAACTGCTTATGAAAAAAGGCCTAAAGGTAGTGGCAGTGCGCCATCCGATGCCTTACGGCAACCTTGTGGAACAGAAGGTTCAGCGCTTTGCCGTGGTCTCTGACCTGGAGAAACATAAATGCACCGTAGAGGAGATGGAGGAGTACGAACCCCATGTTGTGCGCGGAAATGTCATTTATGCCGGGGTCGATTATGAAGCTATCCTGAGGGCTGCGGAGAATGACCCGGCAGGATGTGATGTGGTACTTTGGGATGGCGGGAACAACGACTTCCCGTTCTATAACCCTGACCTGATGATCACGGTGACTGATCCGCACCGCGCAGGACACGAACTGAGATATTATCCGGGTGAAGTAACTCTTCGCCTTGCTGACGTGGTTGTGATAAACAAGATGGACAGTGCAGCTCCGGAAGACATACAGATCGTCCGTGAGAGCATTGAGAAGGTTGCCCCGAAGGCGATTGTCGTTGATGGTGCCTCACCTATCAAGGTAGATGACCCGTCTGTAATAAAAGGCAAGCGCGTGCTTGTCGTTGAGGATGGCCCCACGCTCACCCACGGTGAGATGAAGATAGGCGCAGGAGTGGTCGCTGCACGCAAGTTTGGCGCTGCCGAACTGGTTGACCCGAGACCTTTCACCGTCGGCAGGCTCACCGAGACCTTCGAGAAATATCCTGAGATCGGCACTCTCCTGCCGGCCATGGGTTACGGCGAACAGCAACTGAAGGACCTTGAGACAACGATCAATAATACCGATTGTGATTCGGTTATAATAGCCACTCCGATAGATCTTAACAGGATCATCAAAATCAAAAAGCCCAACACAAGGGTTTATTACGATCTGCAGGAGATAGGTAGTCCGAATCTTGAAGAGGTCATAGACGATTTCGTGAAGAAACATAATCTATAACAGTAAAGATCCCCTCCAATCCGAGGGGATTTTTTTTGGACCTTCAGACCTGAGGCCTTCAGACTCTCAGCCTTTCAGACTATTTGTACTACCGGGGCTTGAAGAGACCGTCCATATCCGCACCGGCAAAGCCTGCGTCATAGAGATATTTCGGTACTTTACTGAGAGACCTGATCTGCTTTTTGGTCAGAAGGGGATAGTGTCTTACCTTATAAGTATAATCTCCTATAAATTCCAGGTCCTCGCCGGTTGTTTCCCAGTTGCGGTCGTCAAACCGCGACAGATCGATTGCTCTTGAATAGCTCCTGAGTGTCTTCTCTGAGTTCAGATTGTAATACACTTCGAAATATGACATTGCCAGCTCGCGCAGTGAACGGTACACCGGCTCACGGAACCGCAAAACGGTAGTGTTTGATTTGGCGATGGCTCCCCAGCAGCTTCCCTCACGAAAGACAGCGATGATATGGTCATCATCATTCTCTGCTGTCAGATCCGCGATAAGCGGCGGGTATCCCAGCTGTCGCAGGGCTGATGCAGCAAACAATCCTCCGTCCATGCAGTGCGCCATCCGCTCCTTCATCACCAGCAGCGGTGAAAGCGTACGCTTTGTAGTGTTGTAAGGAATAGAATCAAGGTACTCCTGTATTTTGACCGGAGAACTCAACGGCTTCATCAACCGTTCAAGCTCCTTAAGCAATTTGTCATCCATTTTTCACTACTGCCTATTGCCCATTGGCTATTGCCTGTCCTCGGGCTTCATCTGCGGAAAGAAAAGCACATCCTGTATGGAAGGCTGGTTGGTCATGAACATGGCCAGCCTGTCAATGCCGATGCCCATCCCTGATGTGGGAGGCATGCCATATTCAAGCGCTCTTACAAAATCCATATCGATGAACATCGCCTCATCATCACCTTTTTCCGAGAGACGAAGCTGCTCCTGGAACCTCTCGAGCTGATCGATGGGGTCATTCAGCTCGGAATAGGCGTTGGCCAGCTCTTTGCCGTTCACCATCAGCTCAAAACGTTCGGTGAGCCCCTCCATGTTCCGGTGCTTCTTGGTAAGTGGTGATGTCTCCTGCGGGTAATCGATTATAAATGTCGGCTGAACGAAGTTATGTTCGCACTTCTCCCCGAAGATAAGATCAATCAGTTTTCCCTTTCCCATTGAGGGTGAATGGCCTATGCCAAGCCTGTCACACTCCCTGCGCAGGTCATCCTCACTCATGCCGGTGATGTCAATGCCGGCATATTCCTTAATGGCATCAGTCATTGATATCCGCCTGTAAGGCGCAGTAAAGTCAATAACATTATCGCCCAGTGGTACTTTTGTGGTTGCATAAAGATCCATCGCCACCTTTTCCATTATCTCCTCGGTGAACTTCATCATCCAGTTATAGTCCTTATAGGCGACATAGATCTCCATCACAGTGAACTCAGGATTATGGGTGCGGTCCATCCCCTCATTGCGGAAGTCCTTTGAGAACTCATAAACGCCGTCATACCCTCCCACTATCAGCCTTTTGAGATAGAGCTCATTGGCGATGCGCAGGTAAAGGGGCATATCAAGTGCGTTATGATGCGTAATGAAAGGTCGCGCTGCTGCACCGCCGGGGATAGGTTGCAGAACCGGAGTCTCCACCTCGAGGAAGCCGTACCTGTCAAAGAGCTCCCGCATCGACTTTACTATCTGTGTGCGTTTCCGGAAGGTCTCGCGCACCTCGGGATTGATTATCAGGTCAACGTAACGCTGGCGGTAACGCATCTCGGGGTCAGTGACTGCATCATAGACAACTCCGTCCTTCTCTTTTACTATAGGAAGCGGCCGGAGCGACTTGCTCAGAAGGGTCAGCTCCTTTACGTGAACCGTTATCTCTCCCATCTGTGTCCTGAAGGCAAATCCTTTTATCCCTATGATGTCGCCTATGTCAAGCAGCTTTTTAAAGAGCGTATTGTACAGGGTTTTGTCCTCCCCGGGACAGAGGTCGTCACGGCGCACATAGATCTGTATGCGGCCGGAGGAATCCATCAGTTCTGCAAAGGATGCGTTTCCCATGATACGGCGCGACATGAGTCGGCCCGCCAAACATACATCCGTGTAATTGTTCTCTCCGTCCCTGAAGCCGGCAAGTATTTCTGCGGAGGTTATATCTGCCGGAAACATCGCAGCCGGGTAGGGATCGATGCCAAGCTTCCTTATATCTTCAAGCGATTGTCTGCGAACCTGTTCCTGTTCGCTGAGGTGGGGTGTGGTCATGCTGGATTAAAATTTGTGCAAAGGTAATATTCGTAAGGCATTAGGCAATAGGCAATAGGCAATAGGGAGGTCTCAAAGTATGAAGGTCAGTTAAAAGGCTGAAAGGTTGAAAAGTTGAAGTCACTGATTAGTTACTTCTGATCTCTTATGCTGTTTGTCAAATTCTTCAATTTAGTCTCTGGCCTCTTGCTCTATGCTCCTTGCTTCATGCTCCATGCTCCATGCTCCTTGCTCCATGCTCCTTGCTCCTGCTTGCTCCGTGATCACTGCTCCTTGCTCCCTGCAATCACCTTTTCCCTGAAGAGCCTGTGAATAGTTCTGGTAAGGTTGCCTGGTGTTCCGTCACCGATTGTCTGGTCACCAATCCGTATGACGGGAACAACTTCCCCTGAAGTGTTTGTGATAAAAGCTTCGTTCATATACGGAATCATATCTGAAGAAACGGCTTCCTCAACCAGTTTAATCCCATTCTCTGACGCTATTGAGATAACGTTTTTACGGGTAATACCCGATAGTATTCTGTTTGACTCGGGATGGGTAAAGAGAGTCTCGTTACGCACAAAGAAGATGTTTGAATGGGCACCCTCGGTGACAAAGCCGTCGCGGATAAAACACACCTCTGCAAATCCCTTGTCATGTGCTTCCTGATATGGAAGTATATTGGCCAGGAGGGCTGTAGACTTTATATCGCAACGGTTCCAGCGCGGGTCCTCAGCCGGAGCGATCGCTATACCTCTCTCCCAGACAAGGGTGTCTATGCTTTGCCTGCGGACGGAGACATAGACGGTGGGCTGTACAGGCGGGTCAGGAAAAGCGTGGTTGCGGGGCGATGCTCCCCTTGTAACCTGAATATAAACGAGCGTGCACCCGTCGCCCAGATTATTTTCATGTATCAGTTTCTCGGAAATTTCAGGCAGGCTGTCAACATCATTCCAGGCAATCCTGGTTTCATTCAGGCTGCGCCGCAGACGGTTCAGGTGGCCCTCCATATCGAAAAAGTACCCGCCGTACCATCTCAGTACCTCATAAACACTGTCGCCAAAGAGAAAACCGCGGTCATCAGGACTGATCACAGCCTTTTCACGGGGAACATATTGTCCGTTCAAATAAACAATTTCCATATTTTTCAGAATTTCAATTTTCCAAGTTCATCTATCTGGCTGTCTGTAAGCCCTTCGGGTTCAATCCCGGCCGAGCGGCACAAGAAATATAAAGAAGCAGATTTGGTCAATATATCTATCATGTCAAAGGTTTCAGAAGGCGTCTTCCCTATGGCAAAGGCCCCATGCTTTTCCCAGAGCGCTATATCGTGCTTTTCAAGAGCCCTGACAGTTGCTTCGCCAATGGATGTTGTCCCTGTCAAAACATACGGGACAAATCCTGCTCCTGCAGGCACGAACACTTTTGCTTCGGGGTGCATCCCCCAGAGCACCTTGTTCAGCTGATGCTCATTGCACAGTTCTTTAATATGTGTAAGGGCAACGAGTTCGGTGGCATGGGTGTGCATAACCACGCGCTGCAGAGTTTTGCTCCGTGCTATCATACAGTGAATGTCCAGGTGTGCTGACAGTTCACTTGTCGGGCGCAACGACGTTTCGGGGTCAGGTGACAGAATATAATATCCATTACCGTCGTCGCTCACCCTGATGATAAGCATATTTTCCATCGGTCTGGCAGCCACATCACGCATCCTGGTGTTCTTTCCCGTGACGAGGAAGAGATTACCACCGATTTCCCGGAATTGTTTTGTGAGCGGGATAAGCTGCTCTTGCTGCGAAGAACATGATTCGGCAATATCCTCGGCTTCCAGCCTTACCGAGATATTTCCGGCGTTGCGTTCAGCCCAGCCCCGCTGCCAGAGAAAGCCAGCCACCTCAGCTGTTTCATCAATAATTTTCCTTGCGGCTTCATTAAGAAATACTGACACTTTCAGATTTTTTACTGCCTCTTCAAAGATAATCTTTTCAGTTGTCAGTGACTATTCGCGCCATCTCTTTTACTCTTGGCTTTATGACTTTTGCCTTTTGCCTTACGGACTTTCAACTTTCAACTTTCAACTTCATAACATATTCCTTACCTTTGCCTGTTATTTTTAATCAGGGCAGGAAACGGGTATGACAGGGAGCAGGAGATTGCCATCATGGCTCAGGATGCAGCGGGCAAGCGGGGAGAGCTATACCATGGTGAAACACCTGGTTGAGGATAATCACCTTCATACGATCTGTACCAGCGGCAACTGCCCAAACATCGGGGAGTGCTGGAATGCCGGCACCGCAACACTGATGATACTGGGGGATATTTGCACCCGCGCCTGCAAATTCTGCGGAACCGCCAGCGGCAAACCTCTTCCGCCCGACGAAGGCGAACCGGAGAGAGTGGCCCGGGCTGTGAAGACGATGGGCCTCAGGCACTGCGTCATAACATCAGTCGACCGTGACGACCTTCCTGACGGAGGAGCACGGCACTGGGCTGACACCATCCGCAAAATCAGGGAGGTCAATCCCGAAGTCACCATTGAGACGCTGATACCAGATTTTAGAGGAAACATTTCTGACATTGACATGGTGATCGAAGCGGGGCCCGATGTCATTTCACATAACATTGAGACCGTCAGGCGACTGACGCCGATGATAAGATCTGTGGCGAAGTACGAGGTGAGCCTCAGTGTCCTGAGACACCTGGCCTCACGGGGCGTTGTGACCAAATCGGGGATGATGCTGGGTCTGGGAGAGAGTGAAGAGGAGGTGATTGAAGCCCTGCATGACCTTCATGCAACCGGTTGCACCATTGTGACGATAGGTCAGTACCTGGCTCCGACTCTGGGTCACATACCCGTCACAGAGTATATTACTCCCGAGAAGTTTGACGACTACAGGAGAAAAGGTTTGGAGATCGGGTTTAAATTCATTGAGAGCAGTCCCCTTGTCAGAAGCTCGTTTCATGCTGAAAAACATGTCCCAAGTCGTATGCCCCGTGCAAGAGTTATTTATGATGATTTAGGTTTCAGGGACTACAAGGAGACCTGGGATTACCAGGACCGGTTCTTCAATGCCAAGGTAAAAGAGAAGGGCGGAGTGAACGGCGACGAAAACAGAACCCCTGACCGCCTCATCTTTGTTGAACATAATCATGTCTATACCCTCGGAAAGAGCGGATCAGAGCAGAACCTCCTGCTGGATTATATACAGCTTCAGGCACGTGATGCATCATTTTACCATATTGACAGGGGGGGAGACATAACATATCATGGCCCGGGTCAGCTGGTCGGTTATCCGATCTTTGACCTGGAAGTAATGAAGGTAGGACTGAGGGACTACATACACCTGCTCGAAGATGCAGTTATCAGTTGTGTGAGCCGTTTCGGCATCACAGGCGGGCGCCTTGAAGGAGCCACAGGAGTGTGGATTGACCCCGGCAGCGCCCGCGCCAGGAAAATTTGTGCCATAGGCGTCAGGGCCTCGAGGTATGTGACTATGCATGGCTTCGCCCTTAACGTCAGCACCGACCTCTCTTATTTTAATCATATTAACCCCTGCGGCTTCACCGATAAAGGCGTGACGAGCATTGAAAAGGAAACTGGCAGGACCGTAAGTATGAGCGAAGTCAAAGAGATCCTGAAAAACACAATGAGGGAGGTCTTCGGATATGAATATTATTAAAATAAAATATAATGGAAAAAAAGTGGCTCTTGAGAGAAAGGGGCGACGAGTCTGTTGTCACGACCCTGGCGACAGAGATGGCGGTGCCTGCCCCTATTGCCAATCTCATGGCGCAGCGTGGCATCACGAGCAAAAAACAGGCTGAAGAATTCTTTAACCCATCACTGAAAAGCCTGCATGACCCTTTCCTGATGAAAGACATGAACAGGGCTGTCGACCGGATCTCCACGGCTATAGCACGCAATGAGAAGATACTTGTCTACGGCGACTATGACGTTGACGGCACTACCTCGGTTGCAATGATGTATGCATTCCTGCGCGAGAGGCATACGAGCCTCGATTATTATATACCTGACAGATACCATGAGGGCTATGGCCTTTCTTTGAAGGGCGTCGATTATGCCGCAGAGACCGGCTGCCGCCTGATCGTGGCACTCGACTGCGGAATAAAGGCCGTGGAGAAGGTGAAGTACGCACGGTCAAAGGGCATTGACATCATAATCTGTGACCATCACCTGCCGGGAGACGAAATACCCGATGCAACGGCGGTGCTTGATCCCAAGCAGCCGGGGTGCAATTACCCGTACAAGGAGCTATCGGGCTGCGGTGTCGGGTTTAAACTGATACAGGCATACTGTCAGCTCCAGAAGATACCTTTCGAAAAGATCACCCCTTACCTTGACCTGGTGGCTGTCAGCATATGCTCTGACATCGTGCCGATGACCGGAGAGAACAGGACTCTTGCCTTTTTCGGACTGAAACAGCTGAATGAGGCACCGCGTCTCGGGTTCCAGAAGATCATCGAGAAGGCAAAGATCCGTATGCCGCTGGCTGTGGAAGATGTTGTCTTTCGTATAGGACCGCGCATCAACGCCGCCGGGCGGATGGAATCAGGAAGCAAGGCGGTGGAGCTGCTGGTCTCGCAGGATTCGGATCTGGCTGTAGCAATCTGTGATGACATTGACCACAGCAATGACGACAGGAGGAAAAAAGACAACGAGATAACTTCGGAAGCACGCCGTATGGTCAGTGAAGACAACCGTATGAGCAACTCCCGTACCACAGTGCTCTTCCATCAGGGATGGCACAAGGGTGTTATCGGCATCGTTGCCTCAAGGCTGATAGAGACGTATTACCGTCCGACAGTCATTCTTACCGAATCAAAGGATGGCTTTGCCACAGGATCGGCACGCAGTGTTCCCGGGTATGACCTTTACCAGGCTATCGAATCCTGCTCTGACCTTCTCGAGAGCTTCGGGGGTCACATGTTCGCCGCAGGACTGACACTCAAACAGGAAAACCTTCAGTCGTTCCGTGAGCGGTTTGAAAAATTTGTCAGTGATACAATCAGGGAAGAGCACCTTGTGCCTTCAGTGAATGTTGACGAGGAGGTACCCATTGAAGATGTCGGGATTGATATGTACCGTTATCTTGAGCGCTTCCAGCCCTTTGGCCCCGAGAATATGGCACCGGTGTTTGTATCGCGCAGGGTGAAGACATTGTCATGCCAGCCTGTCGGAAACAACGGCACGCACCTCAAGCTGAGCTTTGCAAGACAGAATGCGGAGCCGATAGGGGCCATTGCCTTCGGGCAGTCAGACACTATAGAACTCTTCAGGGATTGCGGGGGAGTGGTAGATATAGCGTACTCCGTCGAACTTAATGTGTACAGGGGCAGGAGCACGGTGCAGCTAAACATTAAAGATATCAAGGCTTAGAACAGGCAATAGGCAATAGGCAATAGGCAGTAGTGTAGGTAAAATCACACTATTTGGGTTTTTTTAACCCTATTGCCTACTGCCTGCTGCCTACTGCCTATTTTTTTCAACCAAATACTTGACTTTTATTTAAATCAGACGTAATTTAGTTGGGTAATTATGTCTCAGAATGCTGCGGTGGAATGCGGTATTATTGCTGTTTTTTATATCGGCGGCCCATTTGCTGGCCGGTGAGCCCGTTTATGTACCTCACGGGGCCGCGGAAATGGGTGTCTCTTTTGCTTCGTCAGCATCCACAGGACACTGGAGCTGTTTTCAAAACCAGGCGCTGCTGACATCACGACCGGGTACCAGCGCTGCCCTGGCCCTGGAGACACGCTTCATGATGGCACCGTTATCATCAAAAGCCTTCAGCGTCATACTGGCAGGTAAAACCCTTCCGCTTGGTCTCATAATAACACATTACGGTAACAGCGACTATTACCGGATATTTACGGGAGCAGGCAGCGCAGTCACTCTTGCAGAGGGCGTCTCACTGGGAGTGCAGGTCGACTATATTACGGAAAGGAGTACCGGCGATTACCGGGACTTGTCGCATCTCACGTTTGAGACGGGAATCACTGTCTCACTTTCCTCATCACTTACCCTGGGAATTCATATATTCAATCCACTGGCATCGGTCAACACACTTCCGTCATCCATAAATATGGGACTGGAATGGAAGCATACGGAAGATCTTTCCGTTGTCATTGAGACCGGCAAGGTCACCGACGAACCACTGTCAGTCCAGGGAGGGATCAGCTGGACTCTCCTCGACAGGCTGACCCTGAGAACCGGTTATATGAGTTCACCCTCATGCTTTTCATTTGGACTGGGTTATGCATATGGCTCGCTTCAGATTGATGCAGGCTTCCTGGTTAACAGTGTAACAGGAGTAACATCCTCTGTGTCATTTATATGGAACATAAGAGAAAAATAGGATATATTCCTCTAACCCTTATCACCCTTGCTCTTGCGTCTTTTCCGGCACAGTCTCAGGAGGAGGCATCAGGCATTACAGATGCAGTTGCCGGGATCATGTCACTGACAGATGAATACGAAGTCACTTATCTCCTGGAGCGATTGTCGGAGATTGAAGAGCGACCGGCAGCAATCAACAGCGGGGATGAAGAGGAGATAGCCCGGCTATTCTTCCTTACTGAGTTCCAGGTTAAGGTACTTGCTGAATATGTGACCAGGAAAGGTGATATTGTATCATTGTACGAAATGGCACTTCTCCCCGCCTTTGACCGGGAGACCGTAATTCTAATGGCGCCATACATCACCCTTGAGCCGTCGGACAAAAAGAATGGTTTCCCGTCACGCAGCAACAATCTCATTATGACGGCCAGCACCCGCATTGTGTCGGAAGACGAGGCTTCCGGGGGGCTCAGGTCATTGCTGCGTTTCAGGCATGAAGGACCGACCCTCAGTTATGGCCTGACAGCAGAGAATGATCCGGGGGAACCATTCAACTTTGACAAGGCAGCGGGGCCTGATTTTCTGTCTGCTCACCTGATGTACCAGGGCAGGGGATTTGTCAGGCGCATTATAATCGGCGATTACTCCCTGCGCTTCGGTGAGGGTCTTGTGTTCAACAGCGGTTCCTGGCAGGGTTCATGGCTCAGCTCACCGTCGTTCATGACGGGAAGAAGCGCTCTCAGGCAGTACACCTCCACGGAGGAAAATAATTACTTCAGAGGCGTAAGCTGTCTCCTGGGAAGCATCACACGAGGCGCCGTGCTCTTCGTTTCATCAAATAATATCGATGCCCGCCTGCTCTTTGACGATGACAGCAATGCTGTGGCCGTGACCAACCTTGTAAAAGGAGGGCTTCACGACACTCCTTCGGCACGCGAGGCGCGCAACAGCCTGACAGAAACCATGGCCGGTTTTCATCTTAGCTGGGGGACAGATAAAATCCGAAGCGGGCTGACGTCGTCACTGACATGGTTTTCCATGCCGTTCCAGCCTGACACAATGAAGCCGGAGAACATTGCTGACTTCGACAGCGACCGCTTGCTGAATATGGCTGCCGATTTCAAGGCAGGAACCGGTCCTTTGCTTTTTTTTGCAGAGGCAGCAGTCAGCTTCCCCGGCTCATGGGCAGCAACAGGAGGCATAAGGGCGAGGCCTTCCGACAGGGTTACATTTAACATTCTTGCCCGGCATTTCTCTCCGGGCTATCATGCATTCCATTCCGGAGCTTTCTGCGCATCGTCAGCCGCCTCCAACGAAACGGGCCTGGCTGCCTCATTGCATCTGGAGATCGCACGTCACCTCTTTGTCAGTGCCGGCGCTGATCATTATTGCATACCATGGCTGCGGTACCGCTCCTCGTCTCCTGCCTGCGGATATCGAACGGAAGTAAAATGTGAATACCTTCCGCGTAATGATCTTTCCCTGAGGCTGACGTTTACTTCCGCAGCGCGTGAGTATGACCTGGAAAACAAATCCGGTATTTCACCTTCGGTAACAAGCACAAGAAGGCTGCTGGCCTTTACCTTCTCATGCTCACCGGCTGAAAACATCGGTCTCACCACGCGTGTCTCCGCAAGCCAGATCACTCCTTCAGGAGAAAAAGGGTTCCTCCTGTGCCAGGATATCTCATACTCACTGCATGCTGTTCCGCTAAGGTTATGGTTCCGGTACGCTCTTTGCTCCAGCGGCGGCTATGACAGCCGTCTCTATGCCTGGGAGAACGACCTCCTTCAATCGTTCAGCGTCCCCGCAATGTACGGTGAGTGCAGCCGGGCGTTCCTTATGATCTCCTGGAAGCCTGCCGAAAAAATAGAGCTGAGAGCTAAATATGCCGTTACAGCGTCTGAGATGGAACTCTTAAAACAATTAAAGCAAGAAGTCAGAGTGCAATGTAGAGTTATTTTTTAGTCGGCAGTCTTCAATCTTCAGTCGGCAATCAATAAATGAGTAAATCAAATAATTGAATTACAATGGCGACAGGATTTAGAAACTTAACGGTTTACAAGAAAGCATTTGCCTTGGCGATGGATATTTATATTATCAGCAAAAAATTTCCCAAAGATGAACTATATGCTTTAACCTCTCAAATAAGACGGTCTTCAAGGTCTGTTTGTTCAAATATTGGTGAAGGATATCGTAAACGCCAATACGAAGCGCATTTTATCAGCAAAATGTCTGATTTCAGATATGGAAAACACCGAAACGCAAGTCTGGCTGGATTTTGCATTTGGATGTAAGTATATCACAAAAGAAGTTAATGATGATTTCAATGAACGATCCCAAGAACTTGGACGATTACTTAACCATATGATCCAAAATCCAGGAAAGTATCAATAATCATTATTTAAAATGGAGACTGCAGACTGCAGACTGGAGATTTGCTTTGACTTGCCTATTGCCTTAAAATCAATTTGTTTTATACTTATAATTCACCGCCCCCAGCTCCTCATTTGCCCTGACGATCTTCTCCTTCAGGCTCGCCTTGTAAGCGATCAGCTTCTCCATGACAGCCGCATCACCGGTGGCGATCATCTGCGCCGCAAGGATGCCTGCATTAAGTGCCCCGTCAATGGCAACGGTGGCAACCGGTATACCGGGAGGCATCTGTACGATGGCAAGAAGTGAGTCCATGCCGTCGAGTGAAGCTTTTACAGGTACCCCTATAACAGGCACAGGTGTCATGGCGGCGATGACACCGGGCAGATGAGCTGCCATTCCTGCCCCGGCGATGATCACCTTTATGCCACGCCCGGCAGCGCCGCGGGCAAACTTCTCAACCTCATCAGGAGTGCGGTGGGCCGAAAGGGCATTCAGCTCGAAGGGAATACCAATGCTGTCAAGAAACTCCGCTGCCTTCTCCATCACCTTCAGGTCGGAGGTGCTTCCCATAATTATGCTTACAAGTGGATTCATACGCTCTTTTTTAATGTTACTGTGATACTTAGGCAAATTTAAACTTTAAATTCATAATTTTGCACCATCAACCACCTGCACCATGAATGAGATAAAAGTCCTTGACAGAGTGTTTTCGGAATATATCACCGAAGATGAGATACAGAGCCGGATAACAGCCATGGCGGAAAAGATAACCGAGGACCTGCAGGGGCGTGACGTGCTCTTCTTTGGCATTCTCAACGGTGCCTTTCTTTTTGCTGCCGATATCTTCAGGCAGATAAAGCTTAACGCACAGATATCGTTTATCAAGCTCGCTTCCTATGAAGGCACCGGAAGCAGCGGGAAGATCAAGGAGCTGATAGGATGGAATGAGGATATGACCGGCAAAACCGTCGTTGTCATTGAAGATATAATCGATACCGGCAGCACAATGGAAAGGATTATCGGCGAGCTGACCCTCCGGAAAGCCGTCGATGTTAAGATCTGCACCCTTCTCTTTAAGCCCGAGGCCTATACAAAGGATATCCCCATCGATTATATCGGATTTGAAATTCCAAACAATTTTGTTGTGGGGTACGGTCTTGATTATGACGGTTATGGTCGTAATCTGAAATCAATTTACAAAATCATTAAATAGTACAGAAATGATCAATGTTCTTATGTTTGGCCCACCCGGATCGGGGAAGGGAACGCAGTCGGTGACCCTTGCAGAAAAGTATAACCTTCTTCACCTCTCTACCGGAGATATGCTAAGGGCAGAGCTGGCTGCCGGCACCGAGCTGGGCAGGAAGATGTCGGCTATAATGGCTGCCGGAGAGCTTGTACCTGATGATGTGGTGATAGCCATGATTGCACAAAAGATCAATTCCACAACCGGCAAGGCAGGCTTTATCTTTGACGGATTCCCGCGAACGGTTGAACAGGCTGATGCTCTCCAGGGGATGCTGAGGGAACGCGGCATGAAGATAGATCTTATGCTTGTCCTGGAAGTAAATGACGCGGAACTGACGGACCGCATGAAGAAAAGGGCCCTGGTATCAGGAAGGGCCGATGACGCTGACGAAGCAGTCATAAACAACCGCATCGCCGTTTATCAGGCCAAGACCGAACCGGTAATAGAATTCGGTCGCAGGGCAGGGGTCTCGCGCATGGTCGACGGAGTAGGATCCATTGATGAAATATTCTCCAGGCTCTGCAGCCAGGTTGAAACAATAATCTGACTGATGGCAGAGACAAACTTCGTTGACTATGTAAAGATTTTCGGACGATCGGGCAAGGGCGGCGCCGGTTCGACACACCTGCGACGAGAGAAATTTCAGCCAAAAGGGGGTCCTGACGGCGGCGACGGCGGGAGAGGGGGAGACGTCATCCTTAGAGGTGATTCACAGCTCTGGACCCTCCTGCACCTTAAGTTCAGAAAGCATATCTTCGCCGGTCACGGAGGTGTAGGTTCATCGAATAATAAAACAGGCGCCGACGGAGAGGATGTCATCATAAATGTGCCATTGGGAACAATAGCAAAAGACGCTGAGACCGAAAATATCCTGTTTGAAATAACCCATGACGGCGAAGAGAAGATACTTGTCAAGGGAGGCCGCGGAGGTCAGGGCAACACCCATTTCAAGTCGTCGACCTTTCAGACACCGCGCTTCGCTCAACCCGGCGAGCCGTCAATTGAGGGCTGGTTCATCCTGGAACTGAAGGTCCTGGCCGATGTAGGCCTTGTAGGTTTTCCCAATGCCGGCAAGTCGACGTTACTGTCTGTGGTCAGCGCTGCCCGCCCCAAAATAGATAATTATCCTTTTACTACCCTGACTCCCAACCTGGGCATTGTAAGCTACCGTAACGATAAATCTTTTGTCATGGCTGATATCCCGGGCATCATAGAAGGCGCTGCCGAGGGCAAGGGCCTTGGTACCAGGTTCCTGAGGCATATTGAACGGAATGCGGTGCTGCTCTTCATGGTCCCTGCTGACAGCAGTGACGTGAACAAGGAGTACCAGATTCTTATTGAAGAGCTTAGAAAATACAATCCTGAACTGCTCGATAAACCCAGGGTGATGGCGATTTCCAAATGTGACCTCATCGACGAGGAGCTCAAGGATGGAATGAGGCCAGGATTGCCTGACAATATTCCGGTGGTGTTCATTTCATCGATAAACGGTACAGGTATCGCCGCTCTCAAGGATATCCTGTGGAGAGCAATAAACAGTTGATGATGATAAGGCTGGATCGCAACATATTCCTTTTCCTCAACTCACTTCACACACCCTTCCTTGACAACGTAATGTGGACGCTCAGTCTCAGAACGGTGTGGATGCCGCTTTATCTTTTAATTATCTACCTCCTGGTCATCAGATATAAAAGGAACATATGGATCTTCCTTCTCTTCGCATTTTTGATGATAGTCATAACCGATCAGGTCACCGTAATGATGAAAAACTTCTTCGGACGTCTCAGACCCTGTAATGAGCCTCTTCTTCAGGGCCTTGTCCATACTGTGAAAAACCCTGGTGTGGGCATGTACGGCTTTGTTTCAGGGCATGCTGCCAATTCCTTCGGACTGGCCTCATTTACCGCCCCGCTGCTGCGCAGGAAATGGTACACATGGAGTATTTTTGCCTGGGCGGCGCTTGTATCCTATTCCAGGATCTACCTCGGAGTACACTACCCCGGTGATGTAATCGGAGGAGCCCTGCTTGGGATGCTTGCCGGGGCAGGATTGGCTTATGCCGCAACAGAAACAGATAAACGCGTGGCCGTATGGAACTGATTAAGTCTGTCTGGACCTGGGTATCAAGCATAATATTCATTACGCTTGCATTGCCTGTTGCACTGCTCCTCTGGCTGATAGCAATCCCGTTTGACCGGCGAAGGCTGATGAACAACAGATGGATGGTTATTCAGGGGATTGTTCTTACAAAGATGAGCCCCTTCTGGAAGGTGGTAGTTGACGGGCGTGAAAAAATTGATCAGAACCAGGCATATGTAATCGTGCCCAATCATCAGTCAATGCTGGATATTGTATTTTTCAATATGCTCCATCACAGGCTCAGATGGGTTTCAAAGATCGAGGTGTTCAAGATCCCAATTGTAGGGTGGGAAATGAGGATGGTGAAGTACATTGAACTCGTCAGGGGCAACAAGGCCAGTGTTGTGAGGATGATGGATAAGTGTGTGGAATCGCTTCGTGAGGGCATTTCCGTGGTGATCTTTCCCGAGGGTACACGCTCACTGACTGGCGCAATCGGGAAGTTCAAGCCGGGCGCTTTTCAGATCGCCGTTAAGACTGACAAACCCCTTCTGCCGGTTCTGATAGACGGCACCGGCGATATATTGCCAAAAAAAGGATTCATCTTCGGAAATCGCAGCGTGGTAAGGATCAGGGTCCTTGATCCGATCTTTCCCGGGAACTTCAAAACCGGCGATCCGGACGAACTTGCGGCGATGGTTCACGCTCAGATGGTCAGTGCCATGGAACAGCTCAGAAGTGAGCCGGTTAAGGTAAAATAACCATTCCGGGATGCCCTTCCTGCCTTATTGGAAGGTAAAAAATCACTGCTGTTGTTGATAAATCAGGTGTAAAGGCCTCTCCTAAATCTTTATATTTGCCGAAAATTCGGGATGATGGACGGCAACTATACAGAAGAGAACATCAAAACCCTTGAGTGGAAGGAGCATATCAGGCTGAGGCCCGGTATGTACATCGGCAAGCTGGGTGATGGCTCATCCCTCGATGATGGCATATATGTCATGCTTAAGGAGGTTATGGATAATGCGGTGGATGAGTATATGATGGGTTACGGCCGCAAGATCGATGTGAGCATCAGCGGCAGGGAGGTAAAGGTGCGTGATTACGGCCGCGGCATACCACTTGGCAAAGTGCTCGATGTCTCATCTCGTATGAACACCGGTGCTAAATACGACTCTAAGGCATTCAAGAAATCTGTCGGGCTTAACGGCGTGGGTATCAAGGCTGTCAACGCACTCTCTTCAATGTTTGTCCTGAGGTCGGTACGCGAAGGGCAGGTGAAGGAGATTGAGTTCAATGCCGGCAATGTGGTCAGGGATGCAGCACTGAAGGCATCAAAGGAGGATAACGGTACGGAGGTAATCTTCACCCCCGATGAATTGATGTTCGGCAACTACCACTATATCAATGAGTATGTTGAGAACATGCTGAAAAACTACACCTACCTCAATGCAGGTATGGTGATAAATTTCAACGGCAACCGGATCATTTCACGCAACGGCCTGGTTGACCTCCTCAATGACAACATGAACAGTGAAGGCCTCTATCCCATAATCCATCTCAAGGGAGAGGATATCGAGATTGCCATCACGCACGGACTGCAATACGGTGAAGATTATTACAGCTTTGTCAACGGCCAGCATACATCGCAGGGAGGCACCCATCTCATGGCTTTCCGTGAAGGTATAGTAAAGACCATCAGGGAGTTCTACAAAAAGGATTTTGACCCTGCTGACATACGTACATCGATCACAGCTGCCATCTCAGTCAAAATCGAAGAACCTATATTCGAATCGCAGACAAAGACAAAGCTCGGATCCAAGGACATGGGTCCTGAAGGACCCTCGGTGCGGTATTATATCGTTGAATTCATACACAAGCACCTCGATGACTATCTCCACAAGAACAGTGAGACGGCACAGATACTGCTGAAGAAGATCCAGGAATCGGAGAAGGAACGCAAGGCAATCAGCTCCATTCAGAAGCTTGCCCGGGAAAGATCAAAGAAAGTCAGTCTCCATAACCGTAAGCTTCGCGACTGCCGCATCCATTACAATTCAAATGATGACAGACGCCTTGACTCAACAATATTTATCACCGAGGGAGACTCTGCCAGCGGCTCGATAACCAAATCGCGTAATGTGGAGACTCAAGCCGTCTTCAGCCTTAGGGGAAAACCCCTGAACAGCTTTGGCCTCACGAAGAAGATTGTCTATGAGAATGAGGAGTTCAACCTGCTGCAGGCTGCTCTGAATATTGAGGAGTCCGTGGAAGACCTCCGATACAACAACGTGGTCGTAGCCACTGACGCAGATGTTGACGGCATGCACATCCGGCTTCTCCTTCTGACATTCTTCCTGCAGTTCTTCCCTGACCTGGTCAGGAAAGGCCATGTATATATCCTTCAGACACCCCTCTTCAGGGTGCGGAATAAAAAGGAAACACGCTACTGTTACAGTGATAATGAAAGACTTAAGGCGATAAAGGACCTGGGACCCGACCCGGAGATTACGCGATTCAAGGGTCTGGGTGAGATATCGCCTGATGAATTCGGACGTTTTATCGGGAAGGATATACGGCTTGAACCTGTAATTATGAAGAAGGCTGACCCCTATACTCAGTTCCTGGAGTTCTTTATGGGTAAGAACACTCCTGAACGTCAGGATTTTATAATTGACAACCTGAGGGTTGAGGAGGAGTTGCCGGAAACAGCGCTGGCCTGAGAGGAGATTGTTGCAGAAGATGAAAGAGATTGATCATGATGATGATACCCTCGCCGGAAGCGGTGAGGGGTTAAAAGAGACAAGGAACGGTTCTGTACCTGCCGCCCTGCATGCGGTCACCGCGTTGTCAGGGATGTACCAGGACTGGTTCCTGGATTATGCTTCATATGTTATACTTGAGCGTGCAGTACCCCATATCTCTGATGGCCTGAAGCCTGTCCAGCGAAGGATCCTTTATTCAATGAAACGCATGGATGACGGCCGCTTCAACAAGGTGGCCAACATCATTGGTCACACAATGCAGTTCCATCCTCACGGCGATGCTTCCATCGGCGATGCACTGGTGCAGCTCGGACAGAAGGACCTGCTTGTGGATGCACAGGGAAACTGGGGGAATATTCTCACGGGCGACGGCGCTGCCGCACCCCGTTATATCGAAGCACGCCTTTCAAAGTTCGCCCTCGAGGTAGCCTTCAACAACAAGACCACGGAGTGGATGAGCTCCTACGACGGACGAAACAAGGAACCTGTCACCCTGCCGGTGAAATTTCCTCTTCTTCTGGCAATGGGTGTAGAAGGAATAGCAGTGGGACTGGCGTCAAAGATACTTCCGCATAATTTCAATGAACTCATCGACGCATCAATAAGCTATCTCCAGGGAAAACCATTTGTTCTTTACCCTGATTTCCCGACGGGCGGCATGATTGATGTGGCAAGGTACAATGACGGCATCAGGGGCGGTGCAGTCAAGGTGAGGGCGAAGATTGAAAAAGTCGATAAAAAAGGACTGGTCATAACCGAGATACCTTTTGGCCGTACAACAGGATCACTCATTGAATCAATTGTCAAGGCCAATGACAAGGGCAAGATCAAGATAAAAAAGATAGACGACAACACTTCAGGAGGAGTGGAGATAGTTATCCAGCTTCAGTCCGGCATATCACCTGATAAAACCATTGATGCCCTCTATGCCTTCACTGACTGTGAACTTTCAATATCACCCAACGCCTGTGTCATCACTGACGAAAACAAACCGTCATTTGTGGGTGTGAGCGATATCCTGAGGCACTCAACTGATCAGACGGTCAAGCTGCTGAAGCGTGAGCTCGAGATACGCAAGTCTGAGCTCGATGAAGAATGGCACTTCGCATCCCTTGAAAAGATCTTCATAGAGAAAAGGATATACCGCGATATTGAAGAGAGCGAGACATGGGAGGCTGTGATAAGTGCAATTGATAAAGGGCTGAAACCCTATAAAAAGCTTTTCAGGCGCCAGATTACACGTGAAGACATTATCAAACTGACCGAGATAAAGATCAAACGTATCTCGAAGTTTGACTCTTCGCGTGCCGATGACCATATAAGGGCTATAGAGGGAGAGCTTGAAGAAGTGGCTAACCACCTGGGCAACATTATCCCGTACACAATCAATTACTACCGGCAGATAAAAAAGAAGTACGGAAAGAACTCGGAGCGCCGTACAGAGATAAGAAGCTTTGAAACAATTGAGGCATCAAAGGTGGTGGCCGTCAACTCCAAACTCTATGTCAACCGCCAGGAGGGCTTTATCGGAACCGGCCTGAAAAAAGATGAGTTTGTCTGTGACTGTTCTGATATCGATGATATTATTGTGATTAGAAAGGATGGCACCTATCTCATTACGAAGGTGGCTGAAAAGCAGTTTGTCGGGAAAGATGTTATCTACGTGCAGGTATTCCTGAGGAATGACACACGTACGATCTACAATATTGTTTACCAGGACGGACGTGAAGGCTCACTCTATATCAAGCGCTGTGCACTCACGGGACTGACGAGGGACAAGGAATACAACCTCGGAAGGGGAACGGACGGCACCCGCATACATTATCTGAGTGTCAATCCCAACGGTGAGGCGGAGGTTATCAAGATTTATCACAAACCGCGCGCCAGGCTGAAGAAACTCACGTTTGAGTTTGATTTTGGTGAGCTGGCGATCAAGGGACGCTCTTCAATGGGCAACATTCTTACAAAGAACCCCATTCATAAAATCACTCTCAAGGAAAAAGGGCTTTCGACGCTGGGCGGACGCAAGCTGTGGTTTGATGAAGCCGTAATGAGGCTTAACGCTGATGGCAGGGGTAAATTCCTGGGTGAGTTCGCCTCGGAGGAAATACTTCTGGTGGTGACAAAAGGAGGCTGTTTCCGCACGTCAGGCACAGACCTGTCACTTCATTTTGAGGATGACCTGCTCCTGATAGAAAAATTCAGGGAATTAAAAGTTTTTTCCGCTGTTTACTGGGACCAGGGGCAGGAACTCTATTACGTCAAGAGGTTCGTTTTTGAAGAGTCGGAACGACTGCAGTACTTCATCGCAGACAGCGAGGGGTCGAAGCTTGTCAGCCTGACAGAGGTGGAGTATCCGCGACTCGAGATCAGTTTTGGAGGCAAGAACGAAGGGCGCAGCAATGAGATAATTGAGGTGGCAGGATTTATCGGGGTAAAGAGTTTCCGGGCCAAGGGCAAGAGGCTGTCGAACTACAGCGTGTCAAACATCCGTGAGCTTGAACCTGTAATAAAAAGTGAGGCTTCTCCTCAGACTGAGAGTTCGGAGGAGGAACCCATGAGTTCGGAATCACAGGTGCCTCCGCCGGAAGACCCGGCGCAGATGAAACTAGATCTTTAAATCAGCTTGAATATCTATCTTATAGGTTTCATGGGAAGTGGTAAAAGCACCACCGGCAGGAAAATTGCAGCTTCCCTGCACTGGAGTTTTATCGATACTGACAGGTTGATAGAAGAGCAGAATGGTTTATCGGTTGCTGAGCTGTTCGACCTTCACGGTGAACAGTATTTCAGGGAAGCTGAGAAAAAGGCCTTGATAACAGCCTCGGCAAGATCGCGCACTGTTGTGGCCTGCGGAGGCGGCACCCCATGCACAGAGGAGAACATCGGCCTCATGAAAGAAACAGGTGTGATCCTTTACCTTAAGCTGCCTGCTGACATACTGGTTTCCAGGCTGGAAAAGTCAAAGACCCGGCGGCCGCTCCTGATGAATAACGGCGGGACTGATCTGAAGGTGAGAGTGCACGAACTGCTTTCAAAGAGAACAGTGTGGTACGAACAGGCAGACATTATCGCTGAGGGTCAGGACACTACCCTCGAGAAACTTACAGGTCAGCTGGCCGGGCTGATCAGGAACCGTGGAGCGTTTTTATAGATTTTGTTGTATATTATAAAGTGAGTTTGTATGTATTCCGGAACAAGTCAAAACTAAAGGGTAGATGAAAGCCGGTTATCAGTGGGTTTTATGGTCGGTTCTGACGTTGTCAGTCATTACTGCAGCTACCCTGCTGGTGATAATTGCGGATTTATCTCTCTTTGAAACAACGCCGTTTCTGTATGCAGCCTCCGTCGTGGCAGCCACAACCGGAATGGTACTTGTAATCCGGAACAGTTCTTATCTGCCCGGGGTAAATAATATGCAAATACAGGGCAGGTTGCTGATATCAGCCATCACGCTCTTGACTCTTTCAGTCCCGGCATCACTGGTTTACATTTATTATGACCTTAACGGGAAGGAAACCCTTAAGCTGCTGTCATCACTTTTTACTTCCCTGGCGGCCATTCTTTATTTCGCATCTTTCTTAACATATACCCTCCCTGCCCTGTCGGCAATATCGCAGCTTTTTGCGGAGGAAGGCAGGCGCCGGAGCCGGATCAGGAACTTCAGGGCAAAAATGATCGCTGCCATTACTTTGCCTGTGGTTGTTTTAATGCTGATAAAAAGCTTTACGGGATATAATTCATCAGGACTGATACTCCTGATTCCGTTATTCACATTAATCCAGATTATACTGGACATCATCCTTTCTGCTGAATTCAGGAATATCATCATAGCCAGGATCAGAAAACAGGAGGTATTTACAGAGCCCCCTGAATTCCAGGTCCTGCCGGATGATAAGGTCAGCGGATTCAGAAGCGTGTTGTTATATCCAAGTCATTACCTGAATATTGTATCCGGGAAGCTTGATTACCTGATCAACCGTGCTGATAAAAGTTATGCCGCTGAACTTGTGCGTGTTGCAAGCCGTACATTTGACCCTGCCCTTATCCCTGCCCTTAAAACCATCGTTTCCGGAAAGGATTTCAGCGAGGCTGTCAGACACGAGGCATCCGGGGTAATTGCTCATATTGAAAAGTACTATGCTGATCCCGTCAGGAACAGTGAAATGCTCAGACTGCCGGGTATAAACGAAAAAACAGCTGTCACCCGGCTGATACTGACCGCGAAAAAAGCTCCGCAGACATCAGAAGTAACAAGGTTGCTGAACGATATAAATCCTGATATCAGGAAGATTGGACTGGCAGCAGCAGGACTTTACGGGATGAAAGAACTGAGGGAAGAAGTGCTCCAGGCTCTTTTCCTGCCTGAGACAGAGAGGGAGGCTTTTTATCTTCTTAATCATTTCGGACCGGAGACGTTTGGTGAGATTATCGGTTCTGCCTTCAGGCCTCAGAACAGGGAAAGTGTCAGCCTCATGATAATGCGGCTGCTGAGTATGATGCCTCTTGCACAGGTTACACCCTATCTGAGTAATTTGACGGAGGGAGGACCTGTGACCGTAAGGGTGAAAGCTGTGAAATACCTCTGTGAACAGGGTTTTGTCCCTGATACAAATCAGCGGCAGCGGATTGAAGAGACAATTAACAGCACTGTGTACAATATCGCACGGCTTATTGCCCTTCAGACGGAGGCAGACAGGAACAGGTATTTTATTTTGTCCGGAGCAATAGGCTGGGAAAAGGAGATGAACTATGAACTGCTCTTCTCCCTTCTTGCGCTGACATCCGGAAAGGCAACTGCCGGCCTGATCAGAACCAGTACTGCCGGCGGGACCGCAGAAGGGGCTGGAATAGCTTCGGAAGTAATAGGAACAATGATTACCGGCTCATCACGCCGTCCGCTGCAGGCACTGTTCGGGCATAACTCAGACAGGGTCAGGTTAAACGAGCTCTCGCAGTATTTCCCGATAAGGCAGGTTTCAGAAGGATCACTGGCAGCCATGATACTCTCATCAGATCAGAACATTACCGGTGTATGGACAAAAGCGTGCGCGCTGCATAAGGCAGCCCGGGAGGGGCAGGGTGTAGACAAGGAGATAGTGGTTTCATATCTCTTCAGCAACAGTCAGCTGCTGCAGGAGGAAGCAGCGATGGTGATACGCACAGTCAACAGTGGCTGGTTCACCGAAGTGGAGGGCAGGCTGACGGAACAGGTACGAAACAGGGTTGCCGGTGTGGTCAGCGGCACAGTGCCGGAAGTTGCAATGATCTTCGGCAAAACGCGCTTTCTCAGTCTGTGTTTCAACAAAATTCCGGAAGAGAGAATGATAATGCTTGCTTCCTGTATGCGCTATTCGGAATCATATGACGCTGGGCCATTACCCGGTCTGATCACATGGATTGTTCCTTCGGACCAGGGGAAAAGCGGACTCTACTCACTTCCTGTCATCGATATTACCAACTTTGTTTTTCACTATTCGGAATACACTGATATCTTTGCTGATTATATTGACAGGCAAAGTATTGATGCGGTTTAAATATTAGTCATCCATGGCTGAAAGAATAACGACAGTAAAGTCAAATCCGTTTCCGGGACTGAGAGCTTACAGGCCTGATGAGGGCCATCTGTTCTTTGGCAGGCTGGAGAGCACTGTGAAGGTAGTCGGGAAGCTCAAGGACACCAGGTTTGTTTCAGTATTAGGGGCGTCGGGCAGCGGCAAGTCGTCGTTTGTGATGTCAGGTGTGATACCGGCTCTCCTCAGGGAAAATACTGATGCGAAAAAACTGTGGTCATACCTTGTTTTCAGGCCTGATGTAAACCCTATTGACAATCTTGCTGCTGAGCTTTCAACCCTCTCTGCCGGCGCAGGTTTCACCCAGCTTTCACAGGCAAGCATAGCCGCCTCACTGCACAACAGGAGCGAAGGGATCACTGACGTGATCAACAAGATCAGAAAAAGTCTGCGTCAGCAGATAGTTATTGTTATTGACCAGTTTGAAGAGATCTTCAGATACAGTCCAGCCTCAACCAGGGGCACAGAAGGCGATGAAGCTACCGACTTTATTGATCTCCTTGTAAATGCGGTGCAACAACCTGACCAGGGGCTTTATCTCATTCTGACTCTCCGGTCTGAGTATGTATCAGAGTGTTCCCGCTTTCATACGCTGACCAACCTCATGAACACCGGCAGCTTCCTTCTTCCGCAGATAGGACGCGACTTGCTCACAGCAGTGATAGAAGAGCCTGTAAAAGCGTCGGGCGCAACAATTGACCGGTCGCTGGTTAAGATTATACTCGGTGATCTCTCGGATAACCCGGGACAACTGCCGGTGCTTCAGCACCTCCTTATGCGTATGTGGAACCAGTGGAACAAGGTAGGTGACATGAGCCGTCCGCTGAGCATAGCCGATTATGAGGCAGTGGGCACGCTTAAGGGAGCCATATCACAGCATGCCGGACAGGCACTTGAAGAGCTTAATGAGAGGCACCGGTATGTCTGTTCAAGACTTTTTCGTACAATAGCCGTTCGTACCGAAGACGGTAAAGAGATACGCCGGCCGGAAAGTATTGCGGCTATCGCATCTCAGACAGGATGCACTGTTGAAGAGATAATTAATGTCGCGGAGGTGTTCAGGCACCCTGACTATTCGTTCCTCATACCTCCTTCTGATGTTCCTCTTAACAGGGACAGTGTAATTGACCTGAGCCATGAAAGCATTATAAAACTGTGGGGCACGCTCAGAAAATGGCTTGATGATGAAGATGCTTCAAAGAGACTTTACCTGAGGCTCGCAGCTGCAGCTCAACAGTATCAGGAAGGTAACGGAAAACTGTGGAGCCCGCCTGACCTGTTTGTAGCGCTCAAATGGCGTGAAGAGAATTATCCCACACTGGCCTGGGCTGAGAAGATTGACCCCGCCTTTGAAAGAACAATGCTGTTCCTTAAAAACTCGGAGGAAGAATATGCAGCCCTGGAGGCATACAACAGGAAGGCAGATCAGGGCAAGATAAAACGTTCACGCCTCATTGCAGGAATACTGGGAATGATAGTCTTTCTGGCACTCATCGCACTGGGCACACTCTATACACTCAGAAACCGGTCTGAAAAACAGAAGTCAGTGGCCCTTCAGCTGAAGGATGAGGCAGTTGCTTACACAAATGTCCTGAGTGACAGTCTCAACCTGCTGGCGGATACATTAAAAATGGCCGGACAGGTGGCCGGCCTGGAAAAGTTGAATGCCATTTCTGCTGTCAACAGGGCTCAGGAGGCTGAGAAAAGAGTATCAGCAGCAGGCACCATGCTTAAGGAAGCAGAAAATGAAAAGACAACTGCGGTCGTCAGGGCAACTGTGGAAAACAGGAACAAAATGCTGGCTGTGGCCAGATCACTGGCAATGCGGTCAATCAACCATTCCGGCGAGATGGACCTGCAGATACTGCTGGCCTGGCAGGCTTATCTCTTCAATGAAAGACATGCAGGCACCGAAGATGATGCCGACATATTCTCCGCACTCTATGAAGTGAGTAAGCGGTACGGCAACAAATACTATTCAAGGTTCAGGCCTGACGGAGCATCTGTGACAGCTATGGCACAGGAGCCCGGCGGCTATTTTTTCTATACCGCTGACACTGAAGGCAAAGTATTACGCTGGCAGAAAGACCAGCCGGACAAGGGATATAACCTGATCTGGTCAGGAGACAAGGTCATAAAGGCAATGTCAGTCAGCCCTGATGCGTCATGGCTTGCGTGCGGCACTTCGGCATCCGAAGTCATTATGATACCGCTCGCAGACGATTCAGTCGGTTACCAGCTGCAAAATGCCGGAGGGAGCGTTACCGCACTGATCTTTAACACGACAGGCAACCTTCTTTACACATCGACAATTGAAGGTGCTGTCACCGCATGGGATCTCAAATCACGCAAGGGTAACAGCGTTGCCGCCGATAATGCAGGAATTATTGCACTTGAAATTCCTGACGACGACAACCTGCTGGCAGCACTTACAAAGGATGGCAGGGTTATGCTCTGGAACCCTGAATCGCCCGGCAAACAGTTTACCCTTGACGCCGGCGACAGGGTGATTACATCACTGAAATTCATCGCGGGAAGAGAAAAACTGGCTACCGGTGACGAAACAGGAATTATTGATATCTGGGATACGGGGACAGGAACTATCGGGGCAAGTATTGAAGGCCACAATGCCGCCATCAATGCAATCGCCTACAACAAAATTGACAACCAGATGATTACCGCTGACAACGCCGGTGGCATAAGAATATGGACGCTTTCTGACCTCGCCATACCTCCCGTGGTCATATCAGACGGTGATGAAGAAATCACTGGCCTGGCCTTCAGTCAGGACGGAAATGCATTTCTTGCAGTAACGCCTTCAGAGGTGATACAAAGACCGGCGCATGTAAGATGCATGACTTCCGGACTGTGCACCAGGGTCACGCGCAACCTGTCACCGGCCGAGTGGACAGCATATGTCGGTCGTGACATACAATATGAGCCTACCTGTCCTGACAGAACTTACAGGATCAGGGTTAAAAGTGTAACAGGTGCCCGCTGAGCTAAACTTTTTCACACCGGTTTTGTTCTCCTGAATGTTGTCTCCTCTGTATGGAGGAATTGTCTATTTTTGCTACCGGTTTTAATTAATACAATGACGACTGAATGAAAGAAAAAAGAGTCTTACTGATGATCCTTGACGGTTGGGGAATAGGTGACGGCACAAAAAGTGATGTTATCAGCTCCACAGGGACACCTTCAATAGATGCACTGAAAAAGGTTTACCCCTCCTCAACCCTCCTCACTTCGGGTGAAGATGTGGGTTTGCCTGAAGGCCAGATGGGCAACTCGGAGGTTGGCCACCTGAATATAGGTGCCGGACGGATCGTCTACCAGGACCTTGTTAAAATAAACAGAGCCTGCCGGACCGGCGAGATTAGGACAAACAAGCCCCTCACCGAGGCTTTCACATATGCCCGCGACAAGGGTGTAAAGGTTCATTTCCTCGGCCTCTTGTCTGACGGGGGAGTGCATTCCCTTGATACGCACCTGTATGCACTCTGCGACATGACAATGGATTACGGCCTCAAAGAGGTGTACATCCACGGCTTCGGAGACGGACGCGATACTGACCCGAGAAGCGGCAAGGGCTTTATGACCGGATTGATCAACCACCTGAAACACAGCAACGGGAGGGTGGCATCGTTTGTCGGAAGGTACTATGGCATGGACCGTGATAAAAGATGGGAACGTATAAAGGAAGCTTATGACCTCCTTGTAAACGGCGCAGGTCAGAAGACTACAGATATAATCGGGGCAATGCAGGATTCTTATGACGCCGGCGTGACCGATGAGTTCATGAAACCCATCGTGGTGACCAATGACGACGGAAAACCGCTGGCCACGATATCCGAGGGAGATGTTGTTGTCTTCATCAACTTCAGAAATGACCGTGCACGTGAGCTGACAATCGTGCTGACACAGCAGGATATGCCTGAACTGGGTATGAAGACAATCCCACTGCATTATCTGACAATGACACCCTACGATGACAAGTTCAGGGGTCTGCAGATTATTTTCCCGAAAGACAATGTTAACAGGACCCTGGGAGAGATTTTGGGAGACCTGGGTAAAAAACAGCTCCGGATAGCGGAGACGGAGAAGTATGCACACGTGACATTCTTTTTCTCGGGCGGAAGGGAGAAGGAGTTTCCCGGAGAGGAACGTGTTCTTGTGCCTTCACCAAAGGTAGCAACATATGACCTTCAGCCTGAGATGAGCGCCTATAAGGTCAGGGATGCGATCATTGCTGAGATCGGCAAGCAAAAGTTTGATTTCATTTGCCTCAATTTTGCCAACGGCGACATGGTAGGTCATACCGGTGTCTATGAAGCAATTCAGAAAGCGGTCAGGACAGTTGACGAATGCACGGGTGACGTCGTTAAGGCTGCGCGTTCCAACGGCTATGATGTAGTGATCATTGCCGATCACGGCAATGCTGACTATGCTATTAATCCTGACGGTTCGCCGAACACTGCGCATTCCCTTAATCCCGTGCCCATCTATATAATAAGTGACAGGTACAAAACCGTCAGCAGCGGGAGACTTGCTGATATAGCTCCGACAATTCTGACAATGATGGGTCTTTCCATACCGGAGGAAATGACAGGCAGGTCGCTGGTTTAGAAAACTATGCTGCAGATAGATGAAACAATAATATCGCTCGCTCTCATTGAGAAGAAATTTTCATGCGACCTTAAAGAATGCAAGGGAAGCTGTTGCCGTTACGGCGACACAGGCGCCCCTCTCACCGATGAGGAAGCGACAACGTTAGAGCATATATGGCCTGAGTTGTGGCCTTTCCTGCGCCCGGAAGGTATCAGGGCAATAGAGATGGATGGCACCAGCCTGAGGGATATCGAGGGTGAGCTTGTCACTCCCCTGATAAATAATGAAGAATGTGCCTATACGGTCATGGAGGATGGCATATTCAAGTGCGGCATTGAAACAGCATTTACAGCCGGGGCCGTCGGGTTCAGGAAACCGCTGTCGTGTCACCTGTTCCCGGTGAGGGTAAAACAATACCGCGATTTCAAAGGCGTGAACTACGAGGAGTGGCCCATCTGCAGGCCGGGCGTAGCCGCAGGCGTGAAACAGAATTCTCCGCTCTGGACTTACCTCCGGGAGCCTCTTGTCAGGGCCTTTGGTGAAGAGTGGTATGACAAACTGAAGTGGGCAGCAACTGAATACAGTAAAAACAGGGAATCATGGAAAAAATAAACAGCTACATTGAGTTAAACAAGGACAGGTTTATTGAGGAGCTATTCGGGCTGATAAGAATACCGTCGGTCAGCGCAGCGGAAGCCAACAGGCATGACATGGTCAGGGCAGCGGAATATATTCGTGACATGCTCCTGGGCAACGGGGCGGACCGGGCCGAAGTGTATCCTACCAAAGGGCACCCGATAGTGTACGGAGAAAAAATTATCGGTAAGTCATTGCCAACCATCCTGGTTTACGGACATTATGATGTTCAGCCTCCTGAGCCTGTTGAAAAGTGGGTTTCACCGCCTTTTGAACCGGAGATCCGCGACGGGAAGATATTTGCCCGCGGGGCCGATGATGACAAGGGCCAGCTGTTCATGCACCTGAAGGCATTTGAGATGATGAACGCCACTGACACACTCCCGTGCAATGTGAAATTCATGATCGAAGGGGAAGAAGAGGCAGGATCGGAAAGCATCGGGGGCTTCTGTGCCGAATACAGGGAGATGCTGCGCTCAGACGTGATTCTCATTTCAGATACTACTATGATCTCAACGGCTAATCCCTCAGTTACATCAGGACTGCGCGGACTGTCGTACATCCAGGTTGAGGTCACGGGCCCTGATCATGATCTTCATTCAGGCATTTACGGCGGTGCCGTCGTCAATCCGTGCAATGTCCTGTGCGATATAATAGCAAGGCTCAGGGACAGTGACGGGAAAATTACAATCCCCGGATTTTATGATGACGTGTTGGTGCCTTCTGACGCCGAAAGAGCAAAAATGGCTGAGAGACCGTTCAATCCTTCTGAGTACAAAAAATCAATCGGTGTGGAAGCCCTGGCTTCAGAAAAGGGATTCTCGACGCTGGAGAGCGTTGGCATCAGGCCCACGCTTGACATCAATGGCATATGGGGCGGGTACACAGGTGAAGGAGCAAAGACTATACTGCCGGCAAAGGCATCGGCAAAGATCTCGATGAGGCTTGTACCTTATCAGAAGGCTGAGACCATTGCGGACCTTGCCATAAAGCATATCCGGTCATTAGCCCCGGCAGGCGTTACGGTCAGGGCCGAATACCTGCATGGTGGAGAGGCATATGTCAGTCCTCTTGATACACCGGAATATCTTGCGGCCGAAAAAGCATATGAAGAGGTTTTCGGCAAGAAACCCATACCGGTCCGCAGCGGAGGGAGTATCCCCATCATCGCAACATTCGAGAAGATCCTTGGAGTCAAATCCATACTGATGGGTTTTGGGCTGGAGTCGGATGCGATACACTCACCCAATGAGAACTATCCGCTGGAAAACCTTTTTGCCGGGATGCGGGCTATTCCGCTTTATTACCGCTATTATACAGAGATGAAGAAGCCTGTGTGAAGAGCCTCTAGTCAATTTTCAGTTTCAGGAGCTCCACTTTTGTCGCCGAGCCGCGGATAACCGTAAAGATGTACCTTCCCACCCGTATATTTTCCTGCAGGCGCGGGATATTGCCGTGTGTGTAGAGCATCAGACCGGCGAGGGTGGTATAATCATCACTCTCCGGAAGCCCGAGCTCATACTCTTCGTTCAGGTAATCAATATTAAGCCTTCCCGAGAAGATATATTCCTTGTCACTGATCTTCTTGTCGATCAGATCGCTCGTGTCATGTTCATCTTCGATATCACCGACAATCTCTTCCAGAACATCTTCAATTGTCACGATGCCTGATGTGCCTCCAAACTCGTCCACAACAAGGGCGATGCTTTTCTTCGCTTCGGAGAGAAGCTTGAGAACCTTGTTTGCCGTCATGGTCTCGGGCACCACAGGGAGCTTTCTCATTCCCGTTTCGATATCAGCAGGTTCATGAAGGATATCCTTAAGCTCGTAGTAACCTACCATGTTGTCAAGATGCTCCCTGTAAAGCAGTATCTTGGAGTGTCCTGATTCAATGAATTGCTGTTTCAGCTCTTCCGTGGTGCTCCCGACAGGCAGAGCTACTATCTCCGTACGTGGAACCATGCACTCGCGGGCCCTGACAGAAGAAAAATCGAGAGCATTCTGAAAGATCCTGAGGCTGTTGTATTCCTCCTCCTTTTCTTCTTCCGTCTCTACAAGGTCATTCACAAAATGGTCAAGGTCAACGCGGGTGAAGATTTTGTTTTCCTGTTCCTTGCGTTCCGGCCTGATCCCGAAGAATAACCTCATGAACAGGTTGCTGATCCATAAGGTCAGTTTGCTGACCGGGTAGAAGAGATAGTAAAATACCGTTGTGGGAACAGCAAAAAGTTTCAGGAAGGAATTGGGGTTGATCCTCACGATTGATTTGGGGAGAAAGTCGGCAAAGACAAGTATTATGAAAGTGGTGATTACAGTCTGGATAATGAATATTACCACCTCAGAGGGAATCAGTTTTGCCATCCATCGCTCAAGCAGGTCTGCGGAGAGCATGCTGAAAATTACCGTGGCAATATTAACGCCGATCAGCATGGTGGCTATATACTGGCCGGGATTGCGTGTGTACACAGAGACAATTCCGGATCCGAAATGACCTTGTTTGCGGTCAAGCTCTATGCGCAGCTTGTTTGAAGCAATAAAGGAGAGTTCCATTGCTGAGAAGAATGCAGCAAGAAGTATCGCAAACGGAATGATCACCAGCGGGTTCATGCCCCAAATTTACACTTTTTTTCGCTGTCTGTCGCGAATCCACGCCAGGGCAAAAGCGACAACAGACATAACAAGGAAGAGCCATGCCCTGCTGAACCCGTTTATGGTCATTTCCCTGACAGCTATGCCGAGACAGAAGAGACCCAGGATGATCCAGATTATTTCAATTGCCAGTATTCCTTTTTTGTTCATCTTCAAAATAAATGGTGCCGGAGACGTTTTTTATGGTTCCGTTTGTAAGACGGGAATCCGATTCAAAACCTGTACCCATTATGATTTTATCCCTGAGTGTAAACCTGACGAACCTGTCTGACCACACGCGCTCTTTGGGTTCACTCCAGTAGAGTAATTCGGTTTCAAGTATATCACCCTCAGTGTTGACAGCCACGACACTGTCACGCAGCTCCCATTGTTCATCCTTATCGGTATAACGGGCATAGCGAGCGGTTATGCTTGCCTGCGGAGTGGTTTTCTTGTCGTAGAAGAGTACGGTCAGTCCTTCCGGGAAAAGTGTGTGCGGGTCATCCTTTGAATTAAACTGCTGAATAAGGGGGGTCCTCACAATAAGGGTGACCTTGCCCGAGTCAGTGTACATTGTCTCGACGTTTCTGCCCGACAGTGATGGCAACTCCTTGATCGGGATATCCTTTACCGGTACAGGTTTCTTTTCGCATGATGAAAGCAATGTCATCCCGCTTATCAGGACAGCCGGTACTATTAACAGATATCTTCTGCCTGTCATTGCCGGGAGTTACTGCTTTCTGAATCTTACAGTGGTGGATTCATTGACCCATCCGCCTACGTTATAGGCAGCGCCTTCATTCACGAGGCTTCTGAAGAAAGCCTCCTCCTTTGTCGGAAAGAGCCTTGAATAAATTGCTATTCTTTCATCGGCCTGGTTCTTAATGCCAGGGTCAGTATTCTTCGCACGTATAAGGTAGTCAACAACCACCCAGTACACTGTCTGGTTCTCAAAAGCCTCCCCGATGCGAGCGCCGGCATATGCTTCAGCAATTATATACAGTGCATTGCCATTTGCCGGGTCGAGTGAATATGCAGCTTTTGCAAAATCGCGTGCTGCCTGCTTGTTGTCTGAAGTGAGTTCAAGCGTGGCCAGTTTGGTCAGCAGCCCTGATTTGACAACATTATTCGTTTCGAGGTCAATAGCCTCGGTGTAGTATTTTTCGGCTTCGCTGTATTTTTTACGGGCCACATTCATCTCTGCCAGCTGGGCGGCGGAGGCAGCTGAAGGTTCAGTTTCATACAATTTGGTCGTCGCCTTATAAAACAGCTCGGAACCCTGGCAGCCCGCTTCGGTCATCATTGTGATAACCTTCCTGAGCATGGCTGTGTCGGCAGGAGTCTTTTCCACGCTTGCAGTGAAAAGCTTCTCAATATTCTCACAGGTAGCGACTCCGCTGGACTTGAAGACAAGATCAATATTCTTTCTTGCCTCGAAGTATCTTGCATCACCAAGTCTCCGGGCAGACTGATCATCAACGACCTTCATAGACTGTGCATATACATCCACGACTGCGGATGCGTCAATCATTTTCAGTAAATAGCACCTGGCAGCAACAGCCATGTAAAGGCTTGAGTAAGTATGGTCAAAACTCTGGGGAGAGACTTCCATGACTTCCCTGATGAGATTATAACTCTGCCGGGCCCATGCGGTATCATTGCCGCCAAACTCGTAAAGAGCGAATGCTTTGCGAAGGCTGTTGGCCGGCGCCTCGTTAAAATACCTGGTGCGCTGGTCAAGGATCATCAAAACGGTGTCGACATAGGCCTTTTCACCGGTCTTGCGGAAAAATTCCTTGTACATCGCCTCACCCTTGATATAAGTGTTTTTTGATGAACCCGGACACTCTTTGAGTACATCCCTCCAGAACCTTACGGCCATGTTATAATCTTTATTCTCATAGTAGGTTGAATAAAGCGATGTGTTGCGCATGCACCGGGTACTGTCCTCGCCGCGTCCGAAGGGAGTCCCTGTCTCAGCACCGCTCTGTGCGTGAGAGTTTAGCGTAATTGCTGCCAGGAGTGCTCCGGTGATAATCGTGACGGCTGTTCTTGTCATCTCTCAATAATGTTTTAATCATACTTCGCCTTGAGGAACCAGTAGTCATACAAATTGAGACTGGCTCCGACCGAAATCGTTCTTTCCCTTGGCAGGTTGTCATCAGGATTGCCCCTGGTGGACAGATCAACGTACAAAGAAATCCGCGATCTCGATTTCCTCAATGGTATACCTGCTCCAAAAGTTATGCCGTACTCTTTGACCTGTGTATCGTTGTACAGGGCATAACTCTCATCATAGCGTCCGCCAATGCGGTATTCCATACGGTCAAAAAAACTGTAATTTGAGTATTTGTCAGGTATGTATTCAGCTCCCGCGCTAAGCGAGAGCGTGTTTGCATATGTCCCGTAGTTGCCCGGCAGGGATGCCTCTGACCAGTACGAATAAAGAATATCAGCTCCCAGGGTCAGCTTGTCGGTCTTCCCGAAAGAGACTCCTGCTCTTATTGACCGGGGGAAATGACTTATTGTGTCTGTCAGGGTCTGACTGAGAGTGTCAAAAGCAAAGTTGGAAGTCTGAACATTGGAGTACCTGATAATAAGGTCTTCGTTCGTGGTCCATAAGCTGTACTGCGGTGTATAGGTCAGACCCGCATTGAAAAACCTGTCTTCTGACATTGGTAACATGAACTGAACGGAGGCTTCATAACCAATCCCGTCCATTGAGTTGGAGCTTTTGTCCCTGGTGTTGAAGTAATTATTGTCAGTGGTGAATATGAAATCATTATACCTTGTTATCTCCCCGAAAATGACAAAGGCATTCAGCCCGGCAGAAAAGAAACTTAAAAAGTTGTACGCAGTTCCAAGATAGACTTTGTGGTAACCGCCTGAACCCCTGTGAGATTCAAGTATATCATCAGACGAATCCGTTCCCAGAACCTTCCGGGACAGATGTGTTTGTAATGGTGTAAAAACCTTCACTGAACGGAACAATTCCGGCCGCAAAGCCCCACCCTTTCTTTAGCGGGAAACCAAGCATCAGATGCGAAAAATTAATGTCCTGGGAATAGAAGGTGAGATCACCCTCCTTGAGGTGTGTGAGGCTGTAATCAATGCCAAAATCAAATATGAAAGATGAAGTGTCAATGCTGCTGTAGGAAGCAGGAGTCTGGTAGTTCAGGGTAAGGTTATTGCGTATGCCGCTGCTTATGCCTCCCATGGCAAGTGTTCTGAAGGTTCCCTGCGGTGAGAGGTTGCCAATGCCGTACCGGGCATACGGGGATGAGATCTCTTTCTGGCCCGCCACTCCTGCGGCAAGGAGGATAAGGATACATATCAGACTAAGCCTTCTGGTCTTGTACATTATAATCGAGTAAATAATTTAAACCGTCAGTCACCAGGTCGGGGTGAAGGAACATTTTCCTGTCGGTGAAAGATGATATTATTTCACTGTCACCTCCGGTGATAACCGTGACGAGTTTTTCGTGCTTTTTTTCGAACGTGCGAATATACTCATTTATTTCAAATACCAGCCCCATGACCACGCCGCCTGTGATGGCGTCCTTCGTTGATTTGCCGGGGAAGGAGAAGTCATTGCTTACTTCTGTCAGCGGGAGCCGGCCTGTAAATTCATGGAGCGCCCGGAACCTCATCGACAACCCGGGAGAGATGCTTCCTCCAAGGAATGTTCCGTCAACCATAACATCGAGGGTGAGGGCGCTGCCGGCATCGATTACAAGCAGGTTCTCACCCGGGTGATGCAGGAGGGCTCCAGCCGCCGCAGCGAGGCGGTCAACCCCCATCGTCTCAGGCGTCTCATAGGCTATCGTGAATGGGTAGTGCGACCTCCATGACAGAAGGTGAACCACAGCACCTGAGGCCCTGAAAAAGTTGATCAGCGCCGACGGATCGTGATTTACACTCGAGATAATAACCCTGGCAATGGGCTTTTTCCCTGTAAATCTGCCGACAGTACCGGTATCCGGAGATCGCAGCCTCTCCTTCTTTATAATTGTACGGCCTTCGTAAAGGACAATCTTCGTGCTTGTGTTTCCTATGTCGACAGCCAGGTTCATTAACTGAGCGATGGTTTCAAAGATGAGGTGTGAAAAGCCTGTATCCTGCCGAACAAAGCAATTGCCTGGGCTACCGATGACACATCGCGTACCGTCAGGCTGAGTTTGTTATTGTTTTGCTTTACAGTCATTGTACCTTGTTTCCTGTTCACGAAATTCATTACCGAGTGAAAAAGAGGACTGCGGTAGAATTGCGATGACGGATCAGTCACAAAGTTAGCAACAAGAGTGTCATTTTTAAGTATAATCTTTTCAATACCTGTTTCCGAAGCAACCCATTTCAGCCTGACGAGGTCAAGGAGGGCCAGGGCAGGCGCGGGCAGGGGTCCGAACCGGTCCTTAAGATGCGTTTCATATGCCGAAAGCGTGTTTTCATCCCTGATCTCGTTCAGCTCCTTGTATAGCCTGATCCTCTCGGGAATGCTTGAAACATAATCATCAGGAAACATTATCTCATGATCAGTATCAACAGTGACATCAGGAACGAACAGCTTTGCCTCCCGGGATTCCCGGAGCCCATCCTTCTGTTCCTGGTCAGCAAAGAGGTCACCGAACTCTTCGTGCTTCAGCTCCCTGACCGCTTCATTGAGTATTTTCTGGTATGTTTCATATCCCACGTCAGCGATAAACCCGCTCTGTTCGCCTCCGAGAAGGTTTCCGGCACCCCGGATGTCAAGGTCCTGCAGCGCAATGTTGAACCCGCTGCCCAGTTCGTAGTTTTCCTCAATGGCTTTCAGCCGGCGCCTGGCTTCATTCGTGAGGGACGACAGCGGAGGGGTAAGCAGGTAGCAGAATGCCTTTTTATTTGATCTGCCGACCCTTCCGCGCAGCTGGTGCAGCTCTGACAGCCCGAATGTGTGGGCATCATTGATGAAGATGGTGTTGGCGTTGGGTATATCAAGGCCGGACTCGATGATAGTGGTGGCTATCAGAACGTCATAGTCGCCCCTGATGAAGTCGAACATAACGTTCTCTATCTCCTCGCCCTCCATCCTGCCGTGCACAACTGCCGTTTTGACCCCGGGGCAGATCCGGCGGATAGTATCCTGAACCAGGGTGATGTTCTCAATCCTGTTGTTGATGAAGAAGACCTGTCCGTTCCGGCTCACCTCATAGACGATGCCTTCGCGGATTATATCCTCATTGAAGCCGTGCAGCTCGGTGATAATGGGCATCCTGTTGGGCGGAGGTGTAGTTATGACCGACAGGTCACGGGCTCCCATGAGTGAAAACTGAAGAGTGCGCGGTATCGGGGTGGCCGTGAGGGTAAGGGTATCAACGCCGGCACGGATCTTTTTCAACCGCTCTTTCACAGCCACGCCAAAACGCTGTTCCTCATCTATGACAAGCAACCCCAGGTCCTTGAATTTAACATCCTTGCCCGTGAGCTTATGGGTGCCCACTATTATGTCTATCTCCCCGTCAGCAAGTTGCTTCAGAATCTTCTTCTGCTCGGAGGGCTTGCGGTGTCTGCTGATGTAGTCAACGCGGCAGGGAAAGTTCTCAAGCCTGGAGGTGAATGTCCTGTAATGCTGCAGTGCAAGGATGGTGGTTGGCACCAGCACGGCGGTCTGCTTGCCGTCAGTGGCAGCCTTGAATGCTGCCCTGACAGCCACCTCTGTCTTGCCAAATCCCACGTCACCGCAGACAAGACGGTCCATTGGGGTGGCAGCTTCCATATCCTGCTTGACAGCGTTTGTGCTGGCCAGCTGATCAGGCGTATCCTCATATATGAACGAAGCCTCCAGCTCCCTCTGAAGATAAGAATCAGGCGAGTAGGCAAACCCGCCCTCGGCTTTTCTGATTGCATACAGCCTTATCAGGTCACGGGCAATATCCTTTACCTTCTTCTTTGTGCTCTGCTTCAGCTTCTGCCATGCTCCCGTGCCCAGCTTGCTTATACGCGGCGGTGTGTCGTCCTTGCCTTTGTACTTTGAAATCCGGTGCAGGGCATGAATACCGACGAAGAGGATGTCGTTGTCACGGAAGACAAGCTTGATGGCTTCCTGCGTGTGGCCGTTAACCTCGATTTTCTCAAGTCCTCCGAAACGCCCGATGCCATGGTCTACGTGCACAACATAATCACCTGGGTTCAGATCGGTCAGCTCCCTGACGGTCATGCTGTCACGCCGGGTGAAGAATCCCTTAATCCTGAACTTGTGATAGCGGTCAAATATCTGATGATCAGTGTACACGGAGATCTTCAGATCGTGGTCCGTGAACCCCTGGTGCAGGTTGAGCAGTAACGGGGTGAATTCCGCCTCAGGCCCTGTCTCCGAAAAAATCTCTTTCAGCCTCTCTTCCTGAACCTCGCTCTCAGAGATTATAAAACTGCGGTACCCCTCTTTTTTATTGGCTGTCAGCTTTGCCGTCAGAAGGTCAAAATTCTTGTTGAACGATGGCTGGGGCTCAGTATGGAATGAAACTGTAACGGCGCTGCCCGCTTCACGGCCCCGTCCGAAAAAGACCTGGCGGTGCTGTGAACAGAGCTCGTCGAGATGGCGCCCGGTGATGATTATATCGCGCCGGTCCGTTATCTCTCCCTTGCTGCTGCGTATACGTGCCTGCGACCAGATACTGTCTGTCTTCTCAATTATATAATCGAAGTTTTCGCTCCAGATAATTGATGAAGGAGGGATAAAATCGATGAAGTTGTCAGTCCGGTCATGTGAGGAGAGCTCCTGGATGTCAGGTATCACCTGGATTTCATCGTGCATCTGGAGTGAGAGCTGATCATCAGGGTTGAAAGAACGTATCGAGTCCACTTCCTCGCCGAAGAAATCTATCCTGTAGGGCTTGTCTGCCGAAAACGAGAAGAGATCGGTGATACTGCCCCTGACGGAGTACTGGCCGGGCTCATAGACAAAATCAGTTCGCCTGAAGTTATATTCCCTCAGAACCTCCTCGAGGAAATCAATTGACAGGTGCGATCCCTTTCTGATTTCGAATGTGTTCTTCTTCAGGTTGCTTTTGCTGACAACCTTTTCCATGATTGACTTGGGGTAGGTCACTATGATGCATTTCCTCTTTCCTGAACCGAGGAAGTTCAGCACTTCAGTCCTGAGTATGATATTTGCCGGTTCGGTCTGGTCATACATGACCGATCTCTTGTATGTTCCCGGAAAGAAAAATATTGTCTCTTCGCCGATCAGAGAGGTAAGGTCATTATAAAAATAGGCTGCGTCTTCTTTTTCCGGGAGTATGACAACATGTGTTGTAGGCTGCTGCGACAGCACGCCGGCCATCACAACGGCTTTTGCTGATCCTGTCAGCCCGTTGATAATCAGTGGCTCCCCGCTGTTGCTCCCGAGTAGCTTCTCAAGGGTGATAAAGGAAGGGTGCTGCCTGTAATAATCCCTGAAGACTGTGTTGGCCATTAAAATGATTTGAGGGTGCAAAAGTAGCAAAGAGGGCGTTCACCTCAAAACAAAATAGCCTGATAATAAGACTGGATGAGCCTTAAACAAGCATTTCCCCGAGCTTTGCTGTCATTTCTGACGATCCGCAGTAGAAGGGGGACCGCTGGTGGAGGGATTCCGGCACGACTGACAGTATCCTGTTTTTTCCGTCGAATGCTTTTCCCCCTGCCTGTTCAATTATGAAGGAGACAGGATTGCATTCATATACCAGCCTCAGTTTGCCTGATGGATAACTCTCTGAAGGCGGGTAAAGGAAAATGCCTCCCGTCAGCATATTGCGGTGCACATCAGATACCAGGGAACCGATGTATCTGGAGGCGTAAGGCCGCCCGGTTGCGGGATCGTGCTCCTGGCAATACTTTATGTATTTCTTTACGCCTTCCGGAAACCTAACGTAATTGCCTTCATTGATTGAATAAATCCTTCCCCGGGAAGGGGATTTGATGTCAGGGTGCGACAGGCAGAATTCCCCGATCGTAGGATCAAGGGTGAAGCCGTTGACACCGTTACCTGTCGTGTAGACAAACATTGTGGATGATCCGTAGATTACATAGCCGGCTGCCACCTGTTTGTCACCTTCCTGGAGAAAGTCGATAACCCCGGCTTCGGCATCTCGTTCGGTCACACGCCTGTAGATTGAGAAGATTGACCCTACTGAGACATTGTAGTCTATGTTTGATGAACCGTCAAGCGGATCAAAGCAGACAACATATTTGCCCTTACGCGCAAATGTCTCGGTGAAGATCACCTCATTCTGGTTCTCTTCAGAGGCAACGCCGCAGCATTGACCGCTTGCTTCAAGAGCGTCAATGAACACTTCATCTGCATAACGGTCCAGCTTCTGCTGGTCCTCACCCTGCGGATTCTCTGCACCGGAACGGCCCAGTATCTCAACAAGCCCTGCCTTGCGGATCTTCGCATTGACCATCTTGGCGGCGGTGCCTATATGATGCAGGAGGCTGGAGAGCTCACCGTGTGCGTATGGGAAGTCTTTCTGCTTCCTGATGATAAAATCATTAAGGCTGGTAATATCATAACTTGACATTTGGCAGGTGTATTAATGATTATTGGATATTTTTGGCGGTCGTTTACTAATGGCTAAATTATAAATTTGCTCATATTTTCCTAATGATGAATGTATTTAAATTCGGTGGCGCTTCAGTTAAGGATGCTGCAGGTATCAGAAACCTTTATGACATCGTTTCAGGCGAGATAAACAACCTGGTGGTTGTTGTCTCCGCTTTCGGAAAGACAACAAATGCCCTTGAAGAGATCCATAAGGCCTGGCGTGCAGACGATGCATCCTTCAAAGAAAAATACGATGGTGCAGCCGCATACCATCTTGCAGTCTCTGATGAGCTCTTCGGGAAGGGATCAGAGTTCAGCCGGTCACTCAGCGGGATGTTCGATCTGTTTTACAGGAAGCTTCTGAATACTGCCCCTGCGGAGTTCGATCACGATTATGACATGATCGTTTCGATGGGAGAGGTCTGGTCAACATTGATAGTTGAGGCTTTCCTCCGGGAGAGCGGGCTCAGGACCAGGTGGTGTGATGTAAGAAAGCTGCTGGTGACGGATAACAGGCATCGCGAGGCAGGAATAATCTGGGATGCTTCCTGCGAAGCAGTGAAAGAAGCATTAAACTTTAATGATGCGGATATTTATGTCACACAGGGTTTCATCGGGGCAACAGCCTCCGGAGAGGTGACCACCCTGGGGCGGGAAGGTTCGGATTATACGGCTGCCGTGCTGGCAAACATGCTCGATGCCGGTGAGGTTGTTGTATGGAAAGACGTGCCCGGCATAATGAATGCCGATCCTGACTGGATGCAGGCAGCCGTGACACTTAAGCATTTATCCTATAATGAAGCTGTGGAGATGGCTTTCTCGGGCGCAAAGGTTATCCATCCCAAGACTATCAAGCCCTTGCATAACAAGAATATACCCATGCATGTAAGGTCATTCATTGACCCTGATGCAGGGGGCACTGTCATCTCGGAAAATGCACCGGATGGTCCCATGAGCACTGTCTTTGTCAGGAAGGAGGGGCAGATACTGATCTCGGTGTTGCCCAAAGACCTGTCATTTGTAATGGGCGATAACCTGGCATCACTGTTCCACATTCTTGCAACGCACGGAGTCAGGGTCAGCCTTGTTCAGGCAGGCGCTGTAAGCATAAACATATGTGCTGACCATGAGGAGCCAAGGATAAGCAATGTGCTGGAGGAGCTCCGGAAGGATTACACAATATTGTTCAATGACGGGGCAGAGATGCTAACAATAAGGCACTCCAGCCCCGGAGCGGCGGAAAGTGTCACAGGCGGAAAGGAAATACTGCTGTCTCAGACAACACGCAACACCGTGAGAATGGTGGTCAGGGACAAATGATCCCTACTGGCCCAGGTCGGCCCTGAAAGCTGCCCTGTAAGCGTAGACCTTTCCCAGGTTGTTGTACAATTCGTAGCCGAATACTACTGACCTGGCCCTCTTCTCAAGTGAGTTATCTGCCGGGCGGTAATACCAGTCCTCAGTAAATGAGAGCTTTCCGATTTTGGTACGGTCGTTTTTGAACTCGGCTTCAATCTTTTTCACATCATTTGCTGTCAGAACATCACCGCTGTGATAATCGTACACGGTCAGTTTACCGTCATAGACACGTTCAAAAATACTGTTTACCATCGCCTCACCGTTATAACCGGCAACTTTCTCAATCTCCCACGGATCACCGTCAGGGTCAGGCCTGATTATTACTTCTGTGACAATGCCGCTGGCGATGAGCACCGCTCCTTCAGGGACCTCTTCCGTCAGAGGGGCAGAAACGGTTTTCTGTTCGCTCCTCCGCTCATTGCAGGAGGTGATCAGCACGGTCAGGAGAAGCAGGATAATGGTTCTTTTCATTGCATGCAAATATTTTATCTTTCAAAATGAAGCATCTCAGGTGCTCTGATACCGGTAAGTTCACTCTTCATAACCACCGGTCTGCCGTTGACTATGGTGGCAACCACGCGGCTTCGGAAGGTTGTCCCTTCAAGAGACGACCATCCGCACTTGTACTTTATATTACTTCTGTTGACTGTCCACGGTGCATCAGGATCAACCAGCACGAGGTCAGCTTTGTAACCGGCACGGATAAAGCCCCGATCCCTGATGTTGAAAATGATTGCCGGATTATGGCACATTTTGCGCACCACAATTTCAGGTGTGAGGATACCCCTGTGGCACAGTTCAAGCATCATTGCCAGCGAGTGTTGCACAAGCGGACCGCCTGACGGTGCGCTGAAATACGGGGCCGACTTTTCGGCAAGTGTATGAGGAGAGTGGTCTGTTGCAATAATATCGATGGAACCGTTCTGCACGGCCCTGATCAGTGCCTCGCGGTCAGATGCTTTTTTGATGGCAGGGTTCCATTTTATGAGGTTACCCTTCTCCCTGTAAAATGAGTCGTCAAACCACAGGTGGTGCACGCAGGCCTCCCCGGTAATCTGTTTGGAGGCTGTGTCATGCCCGGCAGTCAGAAGTCCTGTCTCCTCTGCCGTTGACAGATGGAGCAGATGGAGCCTGGTACCAAGTCTGAGAGCCCTGTCAACAGCTGCAGTGGACGAAGCCATACATGCCTCCCGGCTCCTTATAAGCGGATGAAATGAGGGATCGATATTATCACCGTATTCTTCCCTGAAAGCCGCGACGTTGGCTTTTATGATCTTTTCATCTTCGCAGTGGCAGGCCAGGGGCAGCTTCTTAATGCTGAATATTGTGTCCAGGGTCTGCTCGTTGCCGACAAGCATGTTACCTGTCGATGCGCCCAGGAAAAGCTTTATACCTGGTACCTTTGCCGGGTCAGCCCTGAGTATCTCATCACTGTTGGTATCGGTTGCACCCAGGTAGAATGCATAATTAATATATGATCTGCCTGCCGCCAGCTCATTCTTTTTCTCCCACTCCGCAATTGTGACCGTCTGGGGTATTGTATTGGGCATCTCCATGAACGAAGTCACGCCGCCGGCAGCAGCAGCAGCGCTCTCACTGCTGATATCACCTTTATGTGTCAGTCCCGGCTCCCTGAAATGAACATGATCATCAATTATGCCAGGCATGAGCCACATCCCTGAGCCGTCAATTACTGTTGCTTCTTTATGATACGGGGCTTTGCCCTGGCTGAAGATGCCGGCTATACGGTCACCTGTTACAAGGAGATCGGCAGCCGTCGTGCTTTCTTCATTTATTATCAGGGCATTCCTGATCAGGATATGATTCATCTCGGCTCTATTTGCCCGGTGAACGGATTATTCTTCAATCCTGTGAGGCTTCTTGAACAAGCTTACGATCTTCATTCGCAGCACACCCCACACTGCCTCGGAGAAGATACCTCCTGACATCTTTGACGTTCCTGCCTTGCGGTCAGTAAAAACGATGGGTATCTCAACGATCTTATAACCAAGTCTCCACGCGGAAAATTTCATCTCGATCTGGAAGCAGTATCCGACAGACCTGATATGCCCGGGATTGATGTTTTTAAGCACTTCACGCCGGTAACACTTGAAACCGGCCGTTGTATCCATGATCTTCATCCCGGTGATCAGCCTTACATAGATGGAGGCGATGTATGACATCAGCACCCTCCCCATGGGCCAGTTGATCACGTTTACGCCGGATATGTACCGTGAGCCGATTGCCAGGTCAGCGCCGTCGCGGGCGCAGGCCTGCTGGAGCCTCACGAGGTCATCGGGATTATGCGAGAAATCGGCATCCATCTCACATATATATTTATAGTCCCTTTCAAGCGCCCACTCGAAGCCTGCGATATATGCCCTGCCAAGTCCTGCCTTCGCCGGCCGTTCAAGGATGTGCAGGTTGGGGAATGATGGCATCATCTCTTTGACAATCCGTGCCGTGCCGTCGGGTGAGTTGTCGTCAATCACAAGTATGTCGAACGGAACTGCCAGGGACGAAATAGCCTTTACGAGATCTGTTATATTCTCTTTCTCGTTATATGTAGGTATGATGACAAGGTTTGACATCCGGCGCCGCTGAATATGCAAATTTAGTCATTTTTTGCTGTCGGAATGTCATTTTCACATTTGCATTGCCATTATGGAACAATTGGGATGGAAGTGATTTTGATATTGAGGGGGGCAAGGTCACCGGCTTAAAATTTTTCCTGAAATATTTTGCATGTTAAAGAGGAAGCGTTACTTTTGTCACCCCCAAATGATCGAAAATCATGGGGGGAAGTTCTTTATCACGCTGTATGCGCTTATCAGTCCCATAGCTCAGTTGGTTAGAGCGCTACACTGATAATGTAGAGGTCCTCAGTTCAACTCTGAGTGGGACTACTGAATTGTCGATTTGCGATTTTCGATTTTCGATTTAAATCGACAGTCGGCAATCGGCAATCGCAAATTAACATGGGGATTTAGCTCAGTTGGTCAGAGCATCTGCCTTGCACGCAGAGGGTCAAGGGTTCGACTCCCTTAATCTCCACAAAAAGTCTTCGGAAGAAGGCTCTTTTTTTTGGAGCATTGCTTTAGCTCAGTTGCTGACCGCTAGCGTCAGCATCCGAGTCCCTTATTTTCCGCGATTTGATCCTGTCAGTTTTCGTCTGGCAGTTTATCTATCAGTACGGCAAAGATTATTAACAAAATACCAGTTGGAATTCCCAATATTCCTGAAATTACAAAGAGTGTCTGGGCTGCCTTGTAATTTTTCCTCGTAAATGAAATAATACCTGCCGCTGATATTATCCCGGTAACCAACAACACATAACCCAAAACATGGAATGCTCCCATATGCATCCTGACCAGATAATAGATACCTGCAATGAAATAGAAAATTGTCAGGACAATTGACGCTATGTACCAGCCTTTCAGTTTCATGATTTTGCTTTCGTTTAAAAATCCAACTCTGACGTTATTTAATTATCGGGGAATTAACCTGTGTTTTAACTATAATAAAAAGTCATTCTCCTGATATGATGCCTGTAGGTTTGTTTGTTTTATAAGAGTGCATTCCCTGCCAGAACCTTAAGCACTTATATTGTTACAGGATTTTGCGGGCAAAATATATACCCAGGTAAACACCAACGTTAAATCTCGAACCAAGGTCTTTATAACCTACATTGTATTCGCAGTAGGGAGAGAATACGAACTTCCCGAAGTATTTATTTATCTGAACTCCGGATGCAAATGATAATTGCTGACCAATGAAAGTTGTATCTGAATAGTTATTATACTCATAGGAATATTTGTATCTGAATGCGCTGACATACGGAGAAATGTCCAGATCGGTGGTCACGGGTATATGATATGATATATGTTCGAATGAAAGTGCTATAGCAGCCAGGCCAAAAAGAAAAAGCCACCATTCATCTTCAGCTTCAAGCGCCAGGAGTCCAATTGGTAAACCTATCAGGCCCGGACCCAGATGAAAATAATCCTTGCCAAAAACGAAATCCGCATCCAGGCTTACCCTGTTTCCGAGAAATAACTGGTATTTTATTCCACCGGCAAACTGTACTCCGTTGGGAGTATTGATAAGAACGGTGGGTGAGGCCATAAGCATTGACTGACCTTTGCTGTGGTTTATTATTTTACTGGCCAGCTTTATTAAATCGGCGGCGGGAGAGATTATTGGGCCTTTTGCAGTGACAACTTTTTCTACTTCATCCGGAGAGAAGGTGAAAATTATTCCGTCAGATGCCTGAAACCGGTATACTGTACGTCGATTTATCAAGCAATTTCCCCACTGTTTTGTACCCGTTCTTCAGAAAGAGGGTATCCTGTAGGTTGTTGTGCGTAAGCCGGAAAGGAAATCAAGATCAGAATTATGGCGCAAATCAGGATCTTCTTCATTGGCGGGGCGGCATTCCTTTATGCAAAATTCAATCTTTGTTTCATAACAGACTTTGCTCTGCGTCCCAAAGATTGTTCTCTGTGTGCCAAAATCAAAATAAAAGCTCTCGGAGCTGATGTCCGAGGGCTGGGGATATGGGCAAAGCATATCTTAAGGATTATTTCGTATTAGTTAATTTAATAGATACTTAGAAAGCATCAAATACAGGCTTATTGCCTACTTGATTTTCCCTTCACCTACACAACTATATTCATAAACATATCCATGTAACGAACTCAATACAGCATTAGCATTATAAGTATAATGGTAGGCAAAATACATGACTCCAATTAATTTACCATCTCTTGATATATGATAGTTTCCTGGCCATGTTTGAGGAAACGCTTGTTGCCCCCATTCTTCCCAATTTGTTTTTTCTGCAATATTATTAATCATCTCTACATAATACTCAAGCCCATCTGATTGTCCTGTCATAGTACCGTAAATCCTGTTTTGGGAATGATTGTTGAAGAAAGTCCTCTCAACAGTTAGTGTACCCACAAGGTCCTGATGCAGGCAATCAAAAGGAAGAGTAATTTCTACTTCCACTACATCTGTAACTGGTTGTTGACAGTTGACATTGATGGAGGCAAATCCTAAAACAAGGAGCAGACAAAAAACCATTTGTAGTGTTTTCATAGCTCAAAGAATTAAGTCAATACTAAGTTTTAATACAAAGTTCGACCTATATTCTGTAACGGACTTTGCTATGCGTCCCAAAGATTGTTCTCTGTGTGCCAAATGCAGGTAAAAAAATCCGCAGAGCATATCAGCGGTGGCCGGACATAAATTAATTGCACAGATAGCAATCCTGCCCCGAATCACTTTCGCAGGAAGCCTCATCAGTATAGCATGTCGAGTTGCACCCGCATGACCAGGGAGTTAACTTGCCGCAGCCAAGGCAGCCGGTAAGTATATCCTCACAGCCGGAGAGGGAAAAGAAACAAAGGATGATCGCAATTATCCCCGGTTTCATTAAAGTGCGTGATCTGATTATTTTTCTCATACAGCCCCTGATTTAGTGTGTCTGGGAGACAACTGTACGTAAAGTTACGCCGGCAAAAGGCAGAAGTCAAGTTTATTATTCGTGATCCGAACAATACCTTATTATATATGTTTACTTAAGGATGCAGCGGGAAATGGAGAGGGAGAATAATTGAGGTTTCAGAAAAAAAATGAAAATAAATTGCAAAAAAATTGGTTTATAAAAAATAGTCCATATATTTGCACCCGCTTTTGAAGAAAAGCATGTTCTCTGAAAGAAAGGTTTTACAGGATGGATTACCGGGAAGCTGCCGGAAACGGTGGCAAAAAAAAGGTTGAGAAAACTTTGTGAAAAGTTTGGTGAAGAGAGAAGAGTTCATTATCTTTGTAACCCTTTCGATAAAAAATTAAGGGAACAAGTTCTTTGAATTAATGATGAAGTAGTAGCACACAGGCGAGAGAGATACTCGCCAAAAACCTAGCGATTTTGTTTGAGTTTTTGTAGAGACCGGATTGATCTTCAAAGGAAATTTAAAAAATAAATATTACAATGAAGAGTTTGATCCTGGCTCAGGATGAACGCTAGCGGGAGGCTTAACACATGCAAGTCGAGGGGCAGCACGAGGTAGCAATACTTTGGTGGCGACCGGCAGACGGGTGAGTAACGCGTATGTAACCTACCCTGTACTGGGGGATAACCCGGAGAAATTCGGACTAATACCCCATAGAAATATAGAGAGGCATCTTGAAATATTTAAAGTTTCGACGGTACGGGATGGGCATGCGTAACATTAGCTAGTTGGTAAGGTAACGGCTTACCAAGGCTTTGATGTTTAGGGGTCCTGAGAGGGTGATCCCCCACACTGGTACTGAGACACGGACCAGACTCCTACGGGAGGCAGCAGTGAGGAATATTGGTCAATGGGCGAAAGCCTGAACCAGCCATCCCGCGTGCAGGAAGACGGCCCTATGGGTTGTAAACTGCTTTTCCAGGAGGAGAAACTCTCGTACGTGATACGGGATTGACGGTACCCTGGGAATAAGCATCGGCTAACTCCGTGCCAGCAGCCGCGGTAATACGGAGGATGCGAGCGTTATCCGGATTCATTGGGTTTAAAGGGTGCGTAGGCGGACTATTAAGTCAGTGGTGAAATCCTGCAGCTTAACTGCAGAACTGCCGTTGATACTGATAGTCTTGAGTTTGGTTAAGGTAGGCGGAATGTGTAATGTAGCGGTGAAATGCTTAGATATTACACAGAACACCGATTGCGTAGGCAGCTTACTGAGCCGACACTGACGCTGAGGCACGAAAGCGTGGGGATCGAACAGGATTAGATACCCTGGTAGTCCACGCCGTAAACGATGATTACTCGCTGTTGGCGATACACTGTCAGCGGCTAAGCAAAAGCAATAAGTAATCCACCTGGGGAGTACGGCCGCAAGGCTGAAACTCAAAGGAATTGACGGGGGCCCGCACAAGCGGAGGAACATGTGGTTTAATTCGATGGTACGCGAGGAACCTTACCTGGGCTTAAATGTAGAGTGCATTTTTTAGAGATAGAAATTCCCTTCGGGGCTTTCTGCAAGGTGCTGCATGGTTGTCGTCAGCTCGTGCCGTGAGGTGTCGGGTTAAGTCCCATAACGAGCGCAACCCTTATCGTTAGTTGCCATCTGGTAAAGCAGGGGACTCTAGCGAAACTGCCACCGTAAGGTGAGAGGAAGGTGGGGATGACGTCAAATCAGCACGGCCCTTATGTCCAGGGCTACACACGTGTTACAATGGTCGGTACAGAGGGCAGCTACCTGGTGACAGGATGCTAATCTCGAAAACCGGTCTCAGTTCGGATCGAAGTCTGCAACTCGACTTCGTGAAGCTGGATTCGCTAGTAATCGCGCATCAGCTATGGCGCGGTGAATACGTTCCCGGGCCTTGTACACACCGCCCGTCAAGCCATGGAAGCTGGGGGTGCCTGAAGTCCGTCACCGTAAGGAGCGGCCTAGGGTAAAACTAGTGACTGGGGCTAAGTCGTAACAAGGTAGCCGTACCGGAAGGTGCGGCTGGAACACCTCCTTTCTGGAGATGATCAAATACGGAATATCTTGATTGCCTGTGACTACTTCATTATTTAAAATATTGGTCTTAAGTCTTAAGGCCTGAAGTCTTGAAAGAGACCCTCAGACCCTCAGACCCTCAGACCTTGTACTCCGAGCTTTGGCGAAGGAGGACAAACGTTCTTTGACATACTGGTTTTTAGAGAAGATATCAAATTTGATAAATTTTTATATTGTAAGATTAATAAGAGATTACTCAAGAAAGTAATTAAGAGCAAATGGTGGATGCCTTGGCTCTCAGAGGCGATGAAGGACGTGACAAGCTGCGAAAAGCTGCGGGGAGGAGCAAATATCCGTTATATCCGCAGGTGTCCGAATGGGGCAACCCTCCAGGCTGAAGGCCTGGAACTCCGACGCAAGTCGGAGAGCAAACCTGGAGAACTGAAACATCTAAGTACCCGGAGGAAAATAAAACAAAAGTGATTCCCAGAGTAGTGGCGATCGAAATGGGAATAGCCCAAACCGACAATGTTTAGGCATAGTCGGGGTTGTAGGACCGGCATAATGATCATGAATACAGACTGAAACTACCTGGAAAGGTAGGGCACAGAAGGTGAAACCCCTGTACGGGAGCGTATTTATGATTTAGCTGGTATCCTGAGTAAGGCGGGACACGAGAAATCCTGTCTGAACCCGCGGGGACCATCCCGCAAGGCTAAATACTCCTGAGAGACCGATAGTGGACTAGTACCGTGAGGGAAAGGTGAAAAGCACCCCGCACAGGGGAGTGAAATAGTACCTGAAACCATTTGCTTACAATCGGTCGGAGCCTCGACGCAAGTTGGGGTGACGGCGTGCCTTTTGCATAATGAGCCTACGAGTTACCCTTACTAGCAAGGTTAAAACTTTAAGAGTTGGAGCCGAAGCGAAAGCGAGTCTGAATAGGGCGTATAGTTAGTAGGGGTAGACGCGAAACTTTGTGATCTATCCTTGGTCAGGCTGAAGTTCCGGTAACACGGGATGGAGGGCCGAACCAGTAAACGTTGAAAAGTTTTTGGATGAACTGAGGATAGGGGTGAAAGGCCAATCAAACTGAGAAATAGCTCGTACTCCCCGAAATGCATTTAGGTGCAGCCTTGAGTCGAGTTTTGCAGAGGTAGAGCTACTGATAAGGCTAGAGGGCTTCATCGCCTATCAAACCTTGACAAACTCCGAATGCTGCAAAACGGTGCTCAGGAGTGAGGCTATGGGTGCTAAGATCCGTGGCCGAAAGGGAAATAACCCAGACCATCAGCTAAGGTCCCGAAGTATATGTTAAGTTGGAAAAACGAAGTGCGACTGCCCAGACAGCTAGGATGTTGGCTTGGAAGCAGCCATTCATTTAAAGAGTGCGTAACAGCTCACTAGTCGAGCGGTTGTGCGTGGATAATAATCGGGCATAAACATATCACCGAAGCTATGGAATAGTGTGTAAAAGCATCATTGGTAGGGGAGCATTCCAGTTGCGTTGAAGGCGTACTGTAAGGTATACTGGAGCGGCTGGAAAAGAAAATGTAGGCATAAGTAACGATAAGGCGGGTGAGAAACCCGCCCACCGAAAGACTAAGGTTTCCTGATCAACGTTAATCGGATCAGGGTTAGTCGGGACCTAAGGGTAAGCCGAGAGGCGATCTCGATGGACAATTGGTTAATATTCCAATACCACCGCGTGTTGCGATGGGGAGACGGAGGAGTGAAAGAACCGCCCGGTGACGGAATACCGGGTTAAAGGGAGTAGTTATATCATACGGTTAATAGCTGTGAGATGACGAACCTGATAGTACCGCGAGGCTTCGGCTGAACGGATAGTGTTCCTAATCAGACTTCCAAGAAAATCCCCTAAGCTTCAGACATATGGTGCCCGTACCACAAACCGACACAGGTAGTCGAGGAGAGAATCCTAAGGTGCTCGAGTGATCCGTGGCTAAGGAACTAGGCAAATTAAACCTGTAACTTAGGGAAAAAGGTTCCCCTGTTTATAATGGGGGCGCAGATAAATGGCCCAGGCGACTGTTTAACAAAAACACAAGGCTTTGCGAAATTGAAAGATGAAGTATAAGGCCTGACACCTGCCCGGTGCCGGAAGGTTAAGAGGGGGGGTTATTCTCAGCAATGGGAAGAAGCTCTAAATCGAAGCCCCGGTAAACGGCGGCCGTAACTATAACGGTCCTAAGGTAGCGAAATTCCTTGTCGGGTAAGTTCCGACCTGCACGAATGGTGTAACGATCTGGGCACTGTCTCAGCCACGAGCTCGGTGAAATTGTAGTTCCGGTGAAGATGCCGGATACCCGCAACGGGACGGAAAGACCCCGTGAACCTTTACTATAGCTTAACATTGATTTTGGGTAAGTAATGTGTAGGATAGGTCGGAGACTGTGAACCGGCGTCGCTAGGCGTCGGGGAGTCAACGTTGAAATACGACCCTTTATTTACCTGGAATCTAATCCCGCAAGGGAGACATTGTTTGGTGGGTAGTTTGACTGGGGTGGTCGCCTCCAAAAGAGTAACGGAGGCTCCTCAAGGTGCCCTCAGCACGATTGGTAACCGTGCGGAGAGTGTAATGGCACAAGGGCGCTTGACTGTGAGACCGACAAGTCGATCAGGTACGAAAGTAGAGCATAGTGATCCGGTGGTTCCGTATGGAAGGGCCATCGCTCAAAGGATAAAAGGTACTCCGGGGATAACAGGCTGATCGCCGCCAAGAGCTCATATCGACGCGGCGGTTTGGCACCTCGATGTCGGCTCGTCACATCCTGGGGCTGGAGAAGGTCCCAAGGGTTCGGCTGTTCGCCGATTAAAGTGGCACGCGAGCTGGGTTCAGAACGTCGTGAGACAGTTCGGTCCCTATCTGTTGTGGGCGTAGGAGATTTGAGAGAACCTGACACTAGTACGAGAGGACCGTGTTGGACAGACCTCTAGTGTACCTGTTGTGGCGCCAGCTGCATCGCAGGGTAGCTATGTTTGGAAGAGATAAGCACTGAAAGCATCTAAGTACGAAGCTCGTCTCAAGATGAGATCTCCCTTAAGGGTCGTTGTAGACTACGACGTTGATAGGCTGCAGGTGTAAAGGTGGCAACATCAAAGCTGAGCAGTACTAATTACCCGTGAGCTTTCTGAGAAATGTCTTATTAAACTTACAATAAAACCAGTATGTCACGATATTAAAGTCTTAAGGTGGCTATAGCGGAGGGGTTCCACCTCTTCCCATTCCGAACAGAGAAGTTAAGCCCTCCTGCGCCGATGGTACTGCAGAGCAAAATGTGGGAGAGTAGGTCGCCGCCGACTTTATAATAAAAGCCTTCAAGGAAACTTGAAGGCTTTTTTGTTGTGCAATAGTCCAGGAAGCTATATTTTCAGTATTCTACTGATTGCTCTGTCCAGGTCGGCCCACTTAGGAAAAACATTCCATCATGATAAATCACAGGCTCAATTCCCATCTGAGGTGTTTTTTCCCATGACCGGAGATCAGGGCAATAAGGATATGGACGCTTTTCGTACATCAGGTAATGACACGAGCTCCACAGCTTTCCGTCAGGCCCTTCGAACAGGGCATTATGTCCGGTTTCACAGTAAGGGTCCTCAGTATCCTGAAACTCCAAACCGGCATATCCGCCGCTGACAGCCAGTTCAGGCCGATATCCCTTTTTCCGGGTACCAAAAATCGGTTCACGCGATACCAGTTCCCACGGACCAAGCGGCGATTGTGATTTTAAAAGTCCAACTTCATAACCTCGTGTCCATGTCGAGAAAAACATGAAATATGTTCCGTCTCTTTTTATAACAAAGGGACCCTCTATCCCTCCGACCATCCATTCGGGATAACCCGGTTCTCTCTTATCGAGAAATTTCTGAACTGGGCCTGTAAGCTTACCGGTGTTCAGGTCAATCTTTGCCTGAAAAAGCCCGTTACCGCTGCAGTAGAGATATGTCTGACCATCTTCATCCTCAAACAGGGTTGCATCATTGTTGTACTGACTGGTCAGCGGTCCGTTTACCAGTTTATATGGTCCCGTTACACTGTCGGATACAAAAAGCCATATACTGTGTGTCTTCATCCCTTTCGGATCATCTCCGGTAACTCTGCCGCTGTTAACTGTCAGCCAGTATTTGTTCCGGATATAATGGATTTCCGGTGCCCAGAACCGGCCGTTATAAGGACAGTCAGCAGGCAGTTTGCCGGCATCTATAATCCATGAATGCTGCTCCCAGTTAATCAGGTCATCAGAGACAAGAAGGCGAACACCCGGGTTATGCCCTGTCCATACAGGATTTGATGTACCTGTGCAAAACCACCGGTTGCCGACTTTAATAATGCAATGATCTCTCATTGAAATACTCGTATCCCTGGTAACAGGGTTTGTATAACGGAATACATGATTACCCGGACTTTCAGCCGATGCACCATCTGTGGAACCTGCCTGTGCATAGCACGAAGTTGACAAGACGAATAAAATAAAAAGGGAATTCAATCTGCTTTTCATTACCGTTCTCATCTTTAATATATTAGATGAAATCTATTTAAATCTTATCCAATCGACTTCAACAGGTTCATCACCTCCTGAAACAACTACCAGATTGTGAATCCCCGGCCGGAACTTTGATACCCTGGCCTCAACTACAGTCCATCCGGAACCCTTTGCTGTTTTAACCTCGGAAATAATAGGTCCACTGGCATTATCCAGCCTGATCTGCAGGATACCACCCCCTGCTGAAGATGCATTTACCTGTACCGATTTAAGTTTATCTTTTCCAAAATCAACCGCATTATATTGTATCCATGCATTCTTATCATGGAAAACTGTCTTCCAGCCCCTGAAGGTATTGAGAGTATCAAGGAAATCAACTGATACACCTTCAGGACTGATGCAGCTGTACCGGTCTATTTCCATCTGCCGGGAAGCACTGGTTATTCCTGCACCGCGTAATGTGGGCCTGACTTTCTGAATAGTGCCGTCCGGATTGAAGAAAAGGCTGTCAACCCGGATCGATCTGTTCTTGTCGAACTTTGGTGACAGATCGTTGTCATGATAGAACAAATACCATTGATTATTGAATTCGATAATCGATTGGTGATTTGTCCAGCAACCGCCGGGTAATTCATCCATTATCACACCGGTTACTTTAAAGGGCCCCATCGGATTATCACCAATTGCGTACTCAAGCCTTTCTGTTGTATTCTGCACATGCGGATAAGTCAAATAATAAATACCATTCCTTTCGAAGAGAAAAGGACCTTCCACCAGCCCCTGCTCCGGCAGATCTTCCATAACCACCGGTTCTGATGCAAGTTCAAGCATGTTGTCATTAAGTTTGGCTGCGAAGATTTTGCCAAGGGAATAGTATATATATGCCTGACCATCTTTGTCAATAAAAGTGCAGGGATCAATACCGTGGACATTTTTAATTGGCTCAGGCTGCGGGATAAACGGTCCGGCAGGACTATCGGCAACTGCAACACCAATTCCGAAACCTCTTCCGGAACCGGGTTTGAAATTTGCAGGGAAATAGAAATAGTACTTCCCTTTTCTTTCAATGCAGTCAGGTGCCCACATGCTGTATGAGGCAGGATTGACCCATTCGACTTTCTCCTGGGATACAATAACGCCATGATCGGTCCAGTCTGTGAGGTTTGATGATGAGAACACATGATAATCCTCCATGCAGAACCAGTCTTTCCGGGTAGCACTTTCAGGAGCAGGTATATCATGCGACGGGTAAACATACACTCTGCCATTGAACACCCTTGCTGACGGATCAGCTGTGAACTGGTTGGTTATGAATGGATTTTGAGCACCTGCATTGTTCAGGCATAATACCGCAAATACAAATATTAAGATATCAGATACCTGAGTTTTCATTTAGAGATCATTTACGGCATTTGAAAGAAATATATATGCGGCACAGCCATCAACGACACACTCATTTTCACCCCAGAAGAAAGGCCAGTCTTCCTTGTTCTCCAGGAAATCAGGCTTTAACAGGATCAGGCCGGGAACAACACCTCCGGCAATAAATGTGAAGTCAGCCCTGTTGTTGCCGTAAGTGATTTTCTTGGATCGTGTTCCGACCGAGGAAACATAGGAGATATTGGAATAGGGATGGCAACCGAAAATATAATTCAGGCCTTTGTAAACATATTCAGGACCAATGATTTCAGGGAACGCCTTGTTTGCATAATAATTTGTTATTGCAAAGTTTATTATCACTGTGCTTTCGCCCCACCCTCTTGGATACAGCGGAACACCGTAAGGGTTATTTTTGTCATATCCGTCAATAGCCTCCCTGTATTTAATGACATAATCCTTAAGTTTTGTCTTGTAGTCATTGTTCATATAAGGCAGTGCCTGCAGGGCTGCAGTCATCCCACCCATGACGGGCGACCTGTCAAGCGACGGCCATAATAATTCGGTGAACCGTTTGGAATATTTATCTTCCCTTGTAGTGATAAACAATTGAAGAGCCGCAGACATTTCACTCCCGGCTGCAAACATCTGCATTCCTTCAGGCAGGTTGGCGTCCTGCGGTTTATCGACGTTTTCATTCCAGAGTGTTACAGCAGCGGCCAGACATCTGTCGCCAAGGGATGCATTATAGCCTTTGAGAGCACGGCTTGAAGCAGCCAGTGCACCCGCGGTGGCATAATCGAGGAATGCTGACCTGCCTGTGAATACCCACCTGTCATCAGGGGTGCCGCTTGATTTCCCGTCAGTCTCATACGGCTTCAGATCAGGATTATATGGAAGATTATCAGTTTCAGTAATTGCATCACCGAGATGATGATACTGGTACAGGTAGGGGACAATGATACCCCTTACCGGATATCCTATGTTTTCAACCTGTGCAACCACGTTTAATGCCCCGTGCTCAATCTGCTGCAAAATATCAGGCTGGCCATCAGGCCGATGGATATCCACAAAACGTGTTGCCTGGTCAATATAGGTCTGATCACGGTCAACCTTGAATTTCTCCCAGGCATCAACGAAGTTCAGCAGGACGCTCACATGTGAAAAGGTCTGAATGTCAAAGTCACCTGCATCAAACCATCCGCCCACGTTCAGACCCGGGATACGCTCCAGGGGCTTGTATTTTGTTTCTGTTGTCGGCCCCATCCTGTAACCGTCAAAATGCTGATGATTTACCGGTGCCTGCAGTGCATCATCCATGTAAGGAGCACCGTGCCAGGTCCGGTAGGCTTCATTTACCGTCATATGATCCATCTGGACAGGGAACCAGACATCCAGCGTCGGATGCCATATATCACGGTAAACATCGGGACCAATCACAAATGTATTGGTGGATTCATTTCCATATTTAATGTAATAGATACCTGGATCCTTGACGGGAGTAAAATCAAATTTAAGGTAATTATATCTTAAATATTTGCCCCATAGCTTAACCTCCGAACTGAACTTTTCCACTGTTTTTCCTTCCGGTGTTACCTGGAACACTGTTGCAGTTTTTAACGGAGAATCATTTTTATCCAGCTCGATAACGGCTATCTTCTCCTGACCGGGGAGGTAACCCACCTGTGAAAATCCAATAACCGGATCCCTCTTCCAGCCGGCGATTGCATTTGGTTCAAGATACCATTCCAGCACCTTCCCTGTTTTGCCCGCAGGAAGAAGTGAGCGCACAATGTACCAACCGTTCTGTGCCAGGTTTCGTCCGTCAAACAGCATCAGATCTGCATCGGCAGATTGGATCTTCACCAAACGTTCAGGGTCCTCGGGCGCCAGTATGATAGTCCTGCCTGAAGCAATAGGTTCGGGAACTATAAATTCACCTTTGCCTCTGTCGTCAAATGTTGAATGACCGGCAAACTGCCTGATCTTATTGCTGGCAGGTTCAATGGTGGTAGAACTGGAAGGGTATAATGGAAACAGACCCGGCTTCCCGTCTGCCAGGAATGTTTTCTCAAAATATGAAGCTGGCAGAAATTCAAGATTCAACCCGGCGCGTCCCTCAAGATCCTTAGGCAGCGGATTGTCAAGGTAAACGCTTATAATTACACCTTTGTCTTTTGCAGTTACGCTTATCCTGGAGGCAAAATCATATTCGGCATATTTCAGCACTACGTCAATACTGTTGTTCAGCAGTATCAACCTTCCGGCTGACGACTGTGGGTATCAGATCCCACTGTTCAGGCGTGTTCTGCAGCCTTACCGCGCCACCGGTTGATGTTCTCACACCGTGATGAATGATCTCTATCCCGGCAGTTTTTTCATCATAAAACATTCCGTTATATTGATTACTGTAGACAAGAACGTTAATTCCGGGTGTTTCAAAATACTCCAGGTTGTTCACTTTCAGTGTCTGCCCGACGGAATAACCTGAGAATAAAATAAGGCAGAAATTCAGAATTACTGCCAGCGATGCAATTCTGAAAATACCTGCAAGGAGTTCAGAAGTGTGCCATGACACTCTGGCAGCGCCAGATCTGCTTTGAGAATAGTTCTTCATAGTATTGATATTAAATAGTTTGAATTATTTGGTATTACTTATTTCCTGATCGATTCTGAACCAGTCAAAATCAACATATCCGCCAGGTGTTCCGGTGGCATAATTGAACAATCCAAAGCGGTAGCCCATAAAATGGGGCATTGAGTACTCCATTTCAAGTGGTGTTCCGATTGGAATCCAGGTTTTTCCATCGAGGCTGTAAAAGAAATAACCTCTGTCGGCAAGGTTTCTGAAATCGCATTCAGCTTTCAGAAATACCCTCTTTTCTTTCAACGGAACACTCTCTTCCACCACCGGCCTGCCCGTCTGTGCATTTATCATGACTACCGAAAAGGCTCCGTCAACCAACATTACACCCACCTGTCCGAATTTTTTCTGCAGCAGTGCAAGGCCTGCAAAATCACCTTCCTTCATGCGGGCAACATTTATTGCAGTTGATCCTGAGCATACAGGTCCGAAGGTTCGCTGTGTAAGGGTATTTCTTGCCTGGGTAAAGGCCGTATCAACCCTGCCGGTTGTCAGCCTGAGATAGCCCTTTCGTTCAGAAACAGACCAGAGGCTATTTTCGGGATTATGGTTCCATTGCCAGACCAGTGGAAGAGCATGCTCTCCTTTATGGCGTTTGAACTCATCTGAAGCCACAATTCCGGGGATCAGGCCTTCGCTGGCAGGGAGACCGGGGCTTTCGGGGACCTTGCCGTCAATGCCCAGGACTGGCCAGCCATCTTCCCATTTTACCGGAACAAGGTAGGGGATACGGCCCACTGAACCCTGATCGCGGAAAAGACAGGCAAACCATCTTCCGTCCGGAGTGTCAATCAGGCCTCCCTGTGCCACACCCTTATCCTGCAGGGCAAGCCTTCCTTCCCACGGTCCGGTTATTCTGTCAGCCCTGTGAATTACGACAGTCCGCATTCCGTCTCTGGGCCATGTGATGTTAAAAAGATAGTATTTGCCATTTACTTTAAAAAGCTGAGAACCCTCTGCCGGAAGCATGATGTTGTCGCCTGCCGGGGCGCTCGCATTTTCAATAATCACCTGCTCTGTGGTTCCAGCCTTTATGCCCGAGGCATCGCTGTTGAGCTCGACCAGCTTAAGACTGCCTGCGCTAAAGATCATATATACGCGGTCATCGTCATCGAAGAACAGGGTATTATCATGCAACGCAGGAGTGAAGGAGGATACTCTCCAGGGACCTTTCTCAATATCCTGCGTTGAATAAACATAAGTTTTTCCCGTTGTGTGGGAGAAAGTAGAGACATAGTAAGTGCCTTTATTATAACGCAGACTGCTTGCCCAGGACCCTCTGCCATAATCGTTTTTCCCATTGCTGAGAGTCATGGCGTCACCATCATCAAGTATGTCATAGGCATAGTTCACAATCTTCCAGTTGACAAGATCTTCTGACTTCATTATGGGTACACCCGGGCTCATGTGCATTGTAGTACTGCTCATATAAAAGGTGTCATCCACCCTGATCACTGACATGTCAGGTACGTCAGCCCATATAATGGGGTTTTGGGCCTGGTTTATCTGTGCGGATACTGAAATACCGAAAAGGGTGTTGATAAGTACCAGCAGGCTTAAATGCCGTATCTTCATAATCAGGGTTTTATCGGAATATTATAATTTAATTTTTATCTTTTTTCCTTCATAGGTTATCTCTCTGTCGGACTTTTCAACCACATCCACTCCTATGCCCTTGTTTTTTGCAACGAGCACGATGCTGAATTTTCGTTCAGCCAGCATTCCCGGGAACGAACCTTTACGGTCATTGATTGTCAATGTCTTTTTACTGTCGTTCCAGGTAAAAGTAATTGTTGAATAAGCTCCTTTCTCATAGTTGTAATTATCGTTCTCATCTTCATAAAGAGTGAACTCGCCATTGGTACCTTCAAATACCCGTATTTCCAGGTTGTCCCATTTCTTTTCGGTGGCATATTGCACTTCAGGCCCGAAAGGAAGGATTGAGCCTGCTTTTACAAACAGTGGAATGATGTCTATCGGTGTTTCTTTATTCACTGTTTGTCCGCCAGTGTACTTCTCACCGGTCCAGAAATCGTACCAGTCAGCTCCTCCGGGCAGATACAGTTCTCTAGTCCTGACAGCGCTGAAATCTTCTTTCCCTCCCGCTGAATACATAGGTTTAGTTACGGGGCAAACCAGCAGTGATTTGCCAAACATATACTGATCATTAATATCAAGAGCCTGTTTATCTTTTGAAAAATCCATCATCAGGGCCCTCATCATTGTCGAGTTATTAGCTGTGACATCCCATGACACTGAATAGATATAGGGCAGCAGTCTATAGCGCAGGTTTATGCTTTTTTCAATCGCATCGTAAATCTTATCGCCTTTTTCCCCAAACCGGTATATTTCACGGGGGGCATCAGTGCCATGTGTACGCATCATCGGGCAGAACGCGCCGAACTGGATCCAGCGCGCATAAAGTTCACGATATTCGGGATCGCTGAGTGTATTTTTAAAATTCCACAGGAAGAATCCACCGATATCGCTGTTCCAATAAGGGATTCCGCAAAGCGAGAAGTTCAATCCTGCCGAAATCTGATTCCTTAATGCGTCCCATGATGCCACAACATCACCGGTCCAGGTATTGGCTCCGTAGCGCTGCTGGCCGGCAAATGCCGAGCGGGTAAGGATAAAAACACGCTTTTCCGAAGTCACGGCACGCTGGTGCTGGTATAGACCGCCTACTGTCATTAACGGGAAAGCATTGCGTACTTTCCGGAATGAACCAAGATATGTTTTATTGTCAAAATCGGAAGGTTTGAACTGCAGATGATCGGGTTCAGATGAATCCATCCACCACCCGTCCATGCCAAGCGAGAAGATACCTTTATTAAGGTACTTCCAGTAAATATCGCGGGCCTCAGGATTAAAAGGATCATAGACTTTTACGCCTGATGGGTAATCGGGATTAGGCGGCCACTTTTCCGAACCGGATTCCGGCCAGGTCTTAAAATCCATGAGCGCCCCTATCTTATCCAGCTCCCTGTATTGTTTTGTCTCAGGACCAAATGAATTCCAGATAGAAATAATTACATGTGCATTCAGGCTGTGAACTTCATCAACCATCTTTTGCGGATTGTAAAACTCGGGATTGAGAAATTCCATGGCATTCCACAGGTAGTTGTTGCCCCAGTACTGCCAGTCCTGGATTATCCCATCAAGCGGAACACCCAGCTCGCGGTACTTTTTAACCACACCCACTAATTCGTCCTGGCTTTTATACCGCTCCTTGCTTTGCCAGTACCCATACGTCCACAGCGGGAACATCGGCACTTGACCTGTCAGATCGCGCATACAGGCAATCACACCATCGGCATTGCCTCCGTACATTAAATAATAATCAATGCAGTCACCCACATCAGATTTGAATGATGTGCTTTCAGGGTTGTCTTCAAAAAGGGTTGGTGAATAGTTGTCCCAAAACAGACCGTATCCTTTTACCGAAAGGAAGAAAGGGATGTAATCATCCGTGTTTCCCTGCACCATTTCAAGTGTCAGGTTGCGTTGCACCATTTTGCCTTGCTGCTGTTGTCCCAAGCCATAAATAGCTTCATCTTCATCCAGATTAAATGCCTGGTACACACTGTAAGTCTTTACACCGGCATCATTGAAATCGGTGAACCTGACGCCTGCCTCTTTCTCACTAAGCAGCAGTCCGGTCTCTGGCGTTTTGAAAGAAATACTGCCATTTTTAAGATTTAACAAAACCAGGAGGCTTTCACTCTTAAGGATCAGGTCATCACCCTTTTGCTTAATGCCAAAGGTTGTCCTCTGAGGTGTTTTGACAACCGAAAGACTCTCTTTTATGAAAGTTTTTCCTTCGGGCCATTTCAATACCCTTACAATTGATCGGGCTATAGAATTGAATTTCAATCCCGATAGTATCCACCGTAAGTTTGATGCCCAGATCAGTCCTGCTGTAGGATTGTCCGTAGCTGCCTGTGCTTATTACTAATAATGCGAACAGTAATGTATTAAAACGTTTCATGATCAGTATGCTTGGTAACTTGATTCAGGAAGATGTTTGTACATGTAATCAGATCATTTAAACAATCCGGGAGCTAAACTAAAACCTGATATCACGCATGCGAACAGACTTTTAATTATTGAACCGTGATATTCACCAACTTCAAATCTTTTGTGTCAGAACTGTTTCCATACCAGATCTCGTATTCGCCAGGAACAACAGCCATTTTTCCGCTTGCCCTGTCGAAGAATTCAAAAGCTGAACGTGACAGATCAATAGTTGCCTCATCTGTTTTTCCAGCTGCAATATTAACACGCTGAAAACCCCTCAGGGTCTTAAGCGGGCCGTCAGTGTCGCCTGCTTTACGGATGTAAACCTGAACGATTTCTGTTCCGTCACGTTTGCCTTTGTTTGACACTGGAACAGTAAGTTCAATGCTTCCGCCACTGTTGATCTCATTCCTGCTGACCTGAGCAGTCCCGATCGAGAAAGTAGTATAGCTCAGTCCGAAACCAAACGGGAAAAGAGGATCAGACATAAAACGGTACGTACGATTCTTCATCGAGTAATCCTCAAAATCGGGCAGTTGCTGGATGCTCTTATAGAAGGTTACAGGCAGTTTGCCTGAGGGGTTATAATCGCCAAAAAGCACGTCGGCAACTGCCTGCCCGCCTGATTCCCCGGCATACCAGGCCTGCAGGATAGCTTCGCAGTTTTCGGTTTCCGGAACTAATCCAATTGCTGATCCGGAGCAATTCACAAGAATTACTTTCTTTCCTGCCTCTTTGAGTGTTTTAATGCATTTGCGCTGTATGGCAGGCAATTCAATGTCAGTACGGTCTCCGTCCCTGAAGCCCGGCAAAGAGACAGGCATCTGTTCTCCCTCAAGCTCGTTTGACAGGCCACTGACGAATATAACAATATCAACTCCCTTCAGTTTGGCAAGCATGGGTCCAAAGTCCTGATCGTTCAATCTTCCGAAGTCAAAATCTATGGCTGCCTGCCAGTTGTTAAGCTGTTTAAAGCGTATTTCCATTTTGTATTTCCTGCCTTCTTCAACTTTGTACGGGATCTTTGAAGTCAGTCCCCGCCAGTCTTCAAAACCGGCAAGCGATTCACCGTTCACAATCAGCTCAAAAGAGCCGACAGCACTGCATCTGAAAACAATTTCTTCGGTTTTGGCTGCAGTGAATTCAGCGTCAAACTTTGCCGAAAACCCTTCAATCCTAACTCCGGGAGCCAGCGCGTGTTTTCCTTCGGTAGCCAGCTTCAGGGGAGCTGCAAACTGCTGACCGGTTACAGGATCACCGGCCAGGTCACTGTTATTCCAGAAAGTGCCCTTGAAACCCTTAATGCCATCGTATGAGCAATCCGCTTCAAAACTGACTAGTACTTTGCTGTCAACAATATCACATCCTTTGTCATAGATTATTTTCTTTACCGGAACTTTTGACCTGATACCGTCAAGTACGGTAACAGTACGGACCGGGGTTCCGTTGTAGTTGCCCCACAGCATCCTGGCATTATCGGCGTTCGGCCCTACAACAGCAATTTTCCCGGCAGATTTTTTCAACGGAAGGATATTGTTTTTGTTCTGCAGCAAGGTCATTGTCTCATGTGCCATATCCAGGGCCAGTTTTCTGTGCTCTTCATTGTTAATCACGGAAGCCGGGATTTTCGTCCATGGAACGATAGCATCATCATCCATCTCACCCAGGTCGAAACGTCCAACCAGCACTCGCAGTAAGCTTTTATTCATATCCTCTTCCCTGATGAAGTCCATTGAGACAGCATCCGGTGATTTCATATAATTATAGTTGTCCCATGCACATTCAAGGTCGGTTCCGGCAGGTATGCTTTGTGCCACCGCATGAGTTGCATCAGATGAAAATTTATGGCCGTGATAAAAGTCGGCAATAGCATCGCAATCGGAGACGACAAGGTATTTGTAGCCCCAGTCATCACGCAGAATTCTTTGCAACAGCCTTGTATTGCTGCAGCATGGTTCATCTTCAAGCCGCTGATAGGCGCACATCACCTCCCTTACATCCGCTTCCTGCACCAGTGCCTTGAATGCCGGCAGGTAGGTTTCATATAGATCACGCGGATCAACATTAGCGACATTGAGTGAATGACGGCTCCATTCAGGTCCTGAATGGACAGCATAATGCTTGGCGCAGGCCAGGAGTTTTTTGTATTTTGCCTCTGCGGGCCCCTGCAATCCTTTTACAACCGAAATACCCATCCGCGATGTAAGGTACGGATCTTCACCATAGGTTTCCTGGCCGCGTCCCCACCGCGGATCACGGAAGATATTAACGTTTGGTGTCCAGACAGAAAGACTCAGGAAACGTCTGTTTTCCTGCCCTCTCTGCATGGACTGATTGTATTTGGCCCGTGTTTCGTCAGATACTGTGCTGAAGATTCGATATACAAGCTCATCGTCAAAGGAGGCAGCCATGCCAACAGGCTGGGGATATACAGTCACGCTGTCATTGTTGGCGAGGCCATGCAACGCCTCGCTCCACCAGTTAAATTTCTTGATACCAAGTCGGGGGATGGCGTCTGACACGTCGCACATCAAGGTTGCTTTCTCGCTTATTGTTAACCGTGAAATCAAGTCTTTGGCCCGTTCTTCGGAGCTTAAACCGGGATTTTGGTAAGGGAATTGCTGGCCCCACAGATTTAATGCGGATATTATACCCAGGGCAATGAATACACCTCTTTTCATAGTCTTCTCATATTTGTTTTATAAGTTCGTCCAGATTAATACAGCTCAACCGGTCAGGCGTCTCTCAATCCTGAACAGATAATAATGCCGGGATTTTTCTCCTGAAGCTTAGTTTTATAACATATGCCATCTCTTCAAAAGTGCGCTCGGGCAGGTTTATAATTAATCCTTCTTCATTCTGTCTGAATGTCAGGGGAAGATATTTTCCGGCTTCTCCATTAATAAGTTCTACGGATTTAAGGGTTTTCAGATCGATTTGATTCGATGACAAAGAAGTTAAAGTTATCTCGTTCTGACCTTCATCCCGGCCGAGCAAGATTGCGTAAAGTGTAGTGTTGTCTTTTGATTTGGTGTATCTGACATCTCTGGCTGTACCCTCTGCCGGAGCCGTAAATACGCCATGTCCGGATCCCATCAATGTTGGTCCTTCACCATATTTTTCCCATGCACGGGTGGCATAAACCGCTTCACCGTATTTCTTCAGCCATTCACCCATAGCATGAAGAATGTCCTTTTGCTCCTGCGGTATTGTGCCATCAGCTTTCGGGGAGATATTTAGCAGCAGGTTGCCGTTTTTACTTATCCTGTCGAGAAAACCATGAAGTATTTGTTTCTTCGAATAATATCCAATCCCCTCGGTATAACACCAGCTGGACGAACTGATTGCATCATCAGTAAGCCAGTAATTTTCGGTGATGTCGGAAGGACCGCCACGTTCAAAATCCAGCACCGCGCATTTTGGGTTCAGGCCATCCTTATATGTTGCCACAACCTCTTTATTCCATTCTTCTGCCTTATTATAGTAGTAAGATAAAAACCCGAGAAGGACATTTTCTGAAATTTTGGGCAGGTTGAAATCCTGCCAGATGATATCAGGCTTATAGTTATCGATGATTTCCTTATGTTTGCTTAACCAGAAAGCTTCGTTCTTCTCTGTGCCCTGCTGTCCGTAAAGCATCTGAAGCTTCGGATCGCTTGCAGGAGGCACAGCATCATAAAAGCCGGTGATGTTAAAGGCATGATGCATTGAGAGGATAACTTTCATGTTCTGCTTGCGGATGGCATCCGTCAGCAGACCAACCAGGTCAAGGTTCGGCCCGGTATCTTTTGCATTCCATGGATTGACCTTGCTTGCCCACATTGAATAACCATCATGGTGCTCGGCCACCGGGCCCGCAAATTTAGCACCTGCATCAGCAAAAAGCTGAGCCCATTCATCAGGGTCGAAATTACCACCTTCAGATCTGAGCCTCGGTGCGAACTGCACAAAATTACCCTGCCGGTCATTCGCTCCGGTGATGAAGTTGCTGTAAGGCCAATCAGAAGGCGTGCCATATACTTCCATATGGTGCTTGTTTTCACTCGAACCGTCAATGTACATATTGCGGGGATACCATTCATTTGCAAAGGCCGGTACAGAGTATACACCCCAATGGAAATATATCCCAAACTTAGCATCCTTGAACCATTCAGGAACAGGATTTGACTTCTCCAATGAAGCAAAATCAGGCTGAAAGTCCTGCTTCTTAGTCTGACATGAGGTCATTCCAATTATCGCGGTAATTGAAAGAACCATAAGAAATGAGTTTGGCAGTTTCATAGGGTAATATTTTTCAGCTTAACAGTAAAAATCAGTTTGACCATCGGCTACCTGAACAACAGCTGTGCAAAATTGTACAGGTTGTTTCTCCATACCGGCCATGTATGCCCTCCGGGATATTCACTGTAGGTATATTTAACCCCGAGTTCATCGAATTTCGACATCATAGCCTGACAGTTGTTATATGCAATGTCTTCCTTGCCGCCCATTGAAATCCAGAGTTGCTTCAGATTGCCGTTGATCTTGTCAAGGTTCTCTTTCATGAATTCATATTGCTTGTCAGCCAGGCTATTCTGCGCCGGCATGATCCAGCCTGAACTGAATACTCCAAGATACTGAAACATTTCAGTGTTGTTTACTCCGGCATAGAGAGTTTGTATTCCACCCATTGATAACCCGGCAAGAGCACGGTTACCGGGTCCGGGTTCCGTACGGTAATTCTTTTCGACAAAGGGGATGATACATTGTTTCAGTTCTCTTTCAAACATTTTTAAGGTAATATCACCGAAGCCCGGGGCATCGACATTTCCGTCAGGCATCACGATGATCATTGGTTTCGCCTTCTCCCCGGCGATGAGGTTATCAAGTATGAGATCTGTTTTGCCCTGTGTAGCCCATCCTCTTTCGTCTTCGCCGCCACCGTGCAGAATGTACAATACCGGGTATTTTTCATTTATACTGGTATCATAACCGGGAGGCGTATAGATATAAAACTGGCGCCATTTGTTGGAGACGGTGGAGTAATAGCGCTTTATCCTTATTTCTCCATGGGGAACATCCTTTATCGCGTAGTAGTCATCTCCCTTGAACGGCACCTCAATACCGCTTGCCATCCTGCCCATTCCGTAGAATGTTTCGCTTGCCGGATCGGCAACAGCCATACCGTTGATCAACAGTGAATAGTAGTGAAAGCCTTCGGTCAGTGAATCGGTGGTCACCTCCCATACACCCTCATCGTTTCTGACCATATCATATTTCTTGGCCAGATCAAGCTGAACCTTCTGTGCATCAGGTGCATTTACGCGAAATATAGCACGGCCGTCAGGCAAAATCTGAGGATATTTTGCCCTTCTTACATTAGAGGGAGCAGGGGTCCCCAGAAGGCTGTATTTGCTGAATTTTGAAACATCCACCGGTTTGAACAGCAGTTGTGAAAACATGTATAAGCTGTTTTTCCAGACTTTGAAGTCGTGCACTCCCGGTTCGATATAATAAATATGAGGGACGTCATTTTTGTTAAGATAGTCATGAGTACGCTGGCTGAAGATTATCAGTCCGTCATTGTCACCGCAGGAGATCCACAGCACCTTGAGTTTTTTTCTTGCCTCCTCCGGATCGGGCACCAGTTGTTCAGGTGGATTGGTATTCGGCGCAGATGAGAATCCGCCTATCCACGCGAATTTGTCAAGGTTGCCAAGTCCGAAGTTGAGTGACTGTCCGCCGCCCATCGATAAACCTGCTATTGCGCGGTTCTCACGGTCTTTTATTACCGGGTATTTTTTCTCAATAAAGGGAATAAGATCATTCAGGAGATCTTTCTCGAAATCGGCAAATGCCTGTACCTTGTCCGGCGCCATGATATTTCCTGTAGCACGGTCATCCTTCATAGCCCTGCCATTAGGCATTACCACGATCATTGGTCCGATCTTGTTATCCGCATAAAGATTATCCAGTATTACCTGCGGCTGTCCTCCGTTAAGCCACTCCTTTTCATCGCCTCCTATGCCATGCAGGAGATATAGAACAGGGTATTTTTTACTTTTTGAATAGGAGGGAGGTGTATAAATCAAAGCCTTGCGGGTAGTGCCTACTGTCTTTGAGGAATACTTAATTGTATCTATTTTACCGTGGGCGATACCGGTTCTGAGGGAGTCAAATCCTGCGGGTGCCTGCTTTTCAAAATCCTGTGAACTTACTGAGCAGCTGAATCCTATAAGGACAACCATGATAGTGATAAACTTTTTCATATCCATTTCAATTTGCCTGTCGACTGGTAATTTTAAACATTGGATCATTTTTTAAAGAGCAAGGGTGCGAACTGATATAAGCACCTTCGCCATGTAAGCCATTCATGAGCTGTACCAGGGGATTCATAATAGACATATTTAACCTAATCACCGAAATGATTGTTTTCCTGTTCAACACATTCACCTGACAAACAGCAGCGGAGCGAGTTCACGGAGACTGCGCCGCCATGTCTGGAACTCATGGCGGGTATTCTCAGAAATATAAGAGACAGTATTAATGCCGGCATCCTTGAGAGCGGTGGCCGCATTCCTGACGCCAGTGGGATTTTCGAAGCTGCCACAACTCAGGAAAATGAGTTTGACCGTCGACTTATCCTTGATATCTTCCGGTGCATAAATGCCGCCGCTGAGCAGGGCGTAATGAGAGAAGACATCTGGTCTTGCCAGGGTAATTTTCTTGGTTTCCATTCCCCCCATCGAGAGACCAGCCATGGCACGGTGAGGCTGATCGGCCAGGGTACGGAAATTGTCATCAATGTAAGGGATCAGTTCGTCGAGCAGGACAGTCTGGAAGGGTGTTATATCGAAATTTCTGATGCCACCCATTTTAACATCGTTGGTCATTCCGTAGGTCATCACTATAATAAAGGGTTTTATTTTCCCTTCAGCGATCAGATTATCCATTATCAGGTTAGCGTGGCCCTGGTTTGTCCATGCAGTCTCATCCTCGCCCCAGCCATGCTGAAGATACAGTACCGGATAGCGTTTCGATATTTCCTTGTCATAATCGGGAGGTGTATATACGAAAGCACGTCTGGAAGTGTTTGTGCTTTCAGAGGGGAACAGGATTTGCTGTACTTTACCATGTGGCACATCCTTCAATGCGTAAAAATCCTGATCATGGGCAGGTATTTCAATACCGCTTTCCCAGCGGGTGGAACCGTAGAAATTCAGAGTACCGGGATCATTAAAGACACCCCCGTCAATTGTCACGTGATAATAGTGGAAGCCTTCTTCCATTGGTCCGGCAGTGGTGCCGACCCATGTGGTGTCGGCAGCCTTTGTGAGAGGTGTTCCACCCCTGGTACCGCCCAGCCCAAGTGACACGACAACACTTTGCGCTTCGGGCGCTATGATGCGAAATCTTGCATAGCCCTGGGAGTTAACCTGTGGATATTCCTGTCCGGGCTGGTTCAGGGTTGAAGGTTTGAAATCTTCGATTATCGTTGGTTTGTCAGTCTGGGCTAAGCATAAGCCCCCGGTTATCAACATTGCCGATAGCACAATTAATTGTCTGTATTTCATCTGGTTACAATTTAAATTATATTACTGAGATTCACAATTAAGATATTTTTTCGGCCGGGGCAATAATCCATCCGCTGAAAGGTAAGAACTGTAATGATCATTGTGGTAAGATATTCACTATTACCCTTTTGTATCTTGTCAGGGGAGGATTTCCCTTATCGGTAACTTTAAGAATGAAATGTGTTGTCTCCGGTTTCTCTACCACCGGGGCCTTTATGTATGGGATTCTGTACAGGTTTTCAGCCTGATCAAAGCGAACAGGTTTTTTATATGATCCAACCTCAGTATACTGAAACCAGAGGTAACTCAGATTGTCCCCGTCAGGATCTGACGTACCACTGGCATCCAGCATGAATCCTTCTCCCGATTTTACTGTAATACTGTCTGGGTGCCCCAAAGCAGGAACAGGTGGATGATTGGCTTCCCGGTAAGGCTGAGTGCACCAGTCCATCCTTGCTGCAAAATCATTCTGAAAATCATCCCTCCAGCGGAACAGTGTGGCCTTGTTGTCGTTAAAGACTACGGTATCTCTCCTTACCGCCCGTCCGTATTCATTATATATATAAGGAACATACCTGTCTGCAGTGTTGGTCCAGATCGCCCTTGGTTCGGGCTCCACCGGCACACCACCGGTAAATCCTTTGGTATCAAGTGACTGATAGTCAGGCTGATAAAATTCATAGCGACCACCCCATCCGCCCCAGTCAGGGTGTTCGGGTTTATTAAGTCCATTTGGGATCAATGAGAGGAAAGATGGTGTATCTCCTTCCATTCCATACGCAACATCAGGGTAAACAGCCCCCAGAGGTCCATGGTTCTGCTGGACATTTTGTGCAATCCATTTGTTGCTTATCGTTTCATTGTTCAATCCGGGAATCGCAGTGTTTATTGCAGTCCATGTAGAATTTCCATAGCCTCCCGGGCTTACAATATAAAACAGGCCGGGAAAGTTTTTCCTCATCCAGATACCACTGTCATCCTGGTCCGAGATTGTATAGACCCGGAGCTTTTTTATCATTCTGGCGGCCTCTTCATCAGATCTTGTCTGCCCTATTTTATACAATGCCTGAGCAAGGGTGTTCGGGCCACCCCACACGCAAATCCATAAGGGGCGGGCATCTTTTTCGTCAAGGATTTTTATGATCCAGTCTGACCCCGGTGAATCTTTACCTTTTCCGACGCCACCCATCCCGTATTCCGGCAAACCCTGCTTTACGATCTGTAACAGTAAATCAGCCTCCGGGAAGCCCGGTTCGTGCTTTAAAAGGTTATCCTGAACCTTACCGTAGGCCTGAATGACCCTCTGAACCGATTCGGGGTGGACCTCCTTCTTCATGTGGACGGAGGTTGTTGCAATTATTCCTTTTATGTCAAGCAAATTCGAGTATAAAAGCAAGCGGACAAGTGATTCGGTATCGTCTGGTTCATTTTCGACGTCAGTAAGAATAATGACCCTGCTCTTCTGTTCTTCCTGCGCCTGGCCATTACACAGATTATCAGCCAGGAGCAGCATAATTATCAATAAGGGTAAAATTCTTTTCATATTTATCTCATTCGGAGTTGATTTATTCATTGTCTGAAAGCAGGGAATGAATTCTAATAAGTGTAAAATTCACAATTATAAATTTAAGAAGTCTTCGCGTTTTATGCAAATGATGACAAAGAATTAAAAGTTATAAAGAAATCAGGCTAAAAAGATTAATTCAGGCGGGAATCTTAGATAGTGATGTATATCGCGGCCTTGTCGTATTATTTCCTGTTTTCCGATATTGTGCTAAATAATCCATTAATTTTGTTTAAACGCAATTAATATATTTACAATTCGCCAGCCGGGATTAAAATAACAGACCATTGAAAAAGCTTTTTACAACCCTGTTCTGGCTTGTGCTGTTATTTTCATTAATTCAGCCTGGCGGTTACGCCAATACACCGCTTCAGGGAACAGATCAACCGCAAGACACTGTTAAATTCAAACAACCGGCCAACGGGCAACCTGTTTATAACACACAACGGCTTACGACACTGCCACCTGTTATTAACGGAAAGCTGGATGATGAGTGCTGGGAGAAAGGTACGTGGGCCGGTAACTGGAATCAGTTCATTCCGAACGAGGGAGCCGAACCTACATATCCCACCGAGATGAATATCCAGTATGACGATCATTACCTTTATGTTGCCATGCGGGCTTTCGACGGTGAACCTGAGAAGATTTTGAGTATTCCCGGGAATCGAGATGAATTTAATGGCGACATGCTTGGCATTACATTTGACAGCTACCGCAACTACAAAACCGGTTTCGAATTTACCGTATCAGCCTGGGGTCAGAAGGTAGACCTCATATTATTTAATCCTATTAACTGGGATTTCAACTGGGATGCTGTCTGGAAAGTAAAAACAGGACTGGAAGATTCAGCATGGGTCGCTGAATTCGAAATACCACTCAACCAGCTCAGGTACAGCAATGAAACAGAACAGGTATGGGGCATGCATACATGGAGGTGGATTGCACGACTCTCCGAGGAAAGTAATTTTGAACAACAAACCAAAAACGGTCCGGGGATGCTTTATAATTTTGCCGAGCTGAGAGGTATTAAGGGTTTGAAAAAGTCACGCAGGATAGAGATCATGCCTTTTGCCCTCGGAAGTCTCGAGACCATGGAAGAAGTGGAAGGAAATCCTTTCACGAAAAACGGAAAGGTATGGGGAGGTAATGCAGGTCTGGACGCTAAAATCGGGATCTCCAGCAATTTTACGATCGATCTGACTGTAAATCCTGATTTTGGCCAGGTAGAATCCGATCCGTCTGTAATGAACCTCACTGCTTTCGAAACTTATTATGAAGAAAAACGGCCATTCTTCATGGAGGGACTTACAATTTTCGATTATAAATTCGATGATCAAAGCCTGTTTTATTCGAGACGCATTGGCCATGCTCCCTCCCTGATCCCGGAGACAAATGACTCTACATTCGTTAAGTCTCCGGATAAAACGACTATCCTGAGTTCACTTAAATTCAGCGGGACAACGTCAAACGGATTATCTGTCGGCATAATTCAAAGCCTGACCGCCGGAGAGAAGGCACAGGTAAGTAATCCGGAGGGTGATATAACCAGCAGACAGGTTGAACCTCTCACCAGCTACACTGTAGCCCGAATCCAGAAAGGATATAATGCCGGCAACACTTTCCTGGGAGGCATGATCACCTCAGTTCGCAGATTTATCGATGATCCGGATCTGGAATTCCTCTCAAAGAATGCCTTTACAGGAGGTCTTGATATCCTGCATTACTGGCATGGCAAGGAATACTACATTGATGCGCGGCTGATCGGGAGTAATATTAATGGCAGCCCGGAAGCCATTACTGCCCTGCAGGAATCCTCTGTCAGATATTATCAGCGTCCTGATGCCGGATACCTGGAATATGACACCACACTGACATTGCTCAGAGGCCTTGGAGGCAAATTTAAGATCGGAAGATTATCAAGGGAACACTGGAAATATTCAACCAGCCTTACCCTGCTGTCACCCGGGCTTGAGCTGAATGACCTCGGATATATGATATTTGCAGATGAAATTAAGAATGATAATATTATTACATACCAGATCACTAAACCGGTTTCAGTATTTCACACTTACAGCATCGATTTTAACCAGTTCAATACATGGAACTTTAACGGAACTTACCTGGGTTCCGGAGGAAGACTCTCTTTTTACTCGGAATTTATAAACAACTGGATTTTCACCAATGATCTCGTTTACCTGACAGGTGCAACTGACACAAGATTTCTCAGGGGTGGCCCTCAGATGGAGATACCCTTCACGATAACAGAATCAGGTCATTTATCAACTGACCAGTCAAAAAAAGTTATTTTCAATCTCAGTTACGTTTATCAGGGCAGAGGCAATAATTCCGGCACGTATTATTCTTTCGAACCGGGAATTTCTGTAAGACCGTTCCAGGTTCTGAGGATCGGGTTCAGCGCCAGCATAATGAAAAACCATGATCTGCTTCAATACATCACCACCCTCGATTATAATTCTTCGGATCGCTACATTTTTGGAACAATCGATCAGAATACTGTCGGTCTGACCTTCAGGGCAGATCTTAACATCACCCCCGAGTTTTCAATTCAGTATTACGGCAGTCCGTTTGTCTCCCGCGGCAGCTATTCAGAATTCAAATACATTGTGGACCCTGAAGCAAAGGAATTTGACGACAGGTACACGATTTATGAAAATGTACAGATGTCCGACGGACGATATCTGCTTGACGAGAATGGCGATATGGCCGCGGATTATTATATTGACAATCCGGATTTCAATTTCCATCAATTCCGGTCAAATCTTGTAGCTAAATGGGAATATCGTCTCGGATCATTTATCTACCTGGTATGGTCAAGTGACAGGACAGGAAACACCAGCTCATCCCAGGCCTCTTATGGAGAATCCCTGAATCAGTTATATGATGTATTTCCTGATAATATGTTCCTCGTGAAGCTCAGTTATTGGTTCACATTATAATACGGTCAATCCGGGGAATAGCGCTATTTTAAAGGAATCAGGAGCTGCGTAAGTGAGTGTGCAGGGAAACTGTATTTAATTGTATTACCCTTGAATTTAATGTCGCTGGCGACTGTGTTTACAGGTTCCTGAGCCCTGGGATCACCGGGAGCCGGTATTTTCCCGTTTACCTCGTTGACTTTAGCACTCCCGGCAAAATCGCCGCTCTGCAGAACTATATCTGCCGTGATGGCATTTACCTCATGCCTGTTGACTACGTTTACCACAAGCATTCTGGTTGAATCATTCAGTACAGCAGTGACATCAAGATAAGGTATCTCTTTAAATACATCGTTACTGTATTTTTCACAACTGGTATAAACATCGAGAGCTGTCCCGTGGCAATTATTGGAGAACAGGTAGAATGCATTGAATAATGCATTTTTGAAATCACCGTCCGGAGAATTTCCCACAAGGCTTGACAGCATGGTGACATTAGCCATTTTAACTATATCGGCATGCCTGATGAATGAGTTCAGATGCTGTGCCGCAAGTAATGACGAAGTAATGCTGTTGCTGAAGCCGCCTGCCCATTCATCGAATGAGATATAGACAGGTCTTTTCGATCCGGATTTCAGCATTGCTTTTTCGATCAGAGCCTGCACCATTTCTATCTTCTTATCAACATCAAGTCCAAGGCACATCATGCCGGAGAAACTCCTGTCGCCCGGAGTGAGGGCTTCGGTGGCATACCTGTGCACTGACAGGTAGTCAATGTTCCCGGCCATATTGGTCAGTACATAATCATTCCAGTCAATCCATTTGTTATCCGGCTTGTAATTTGAAGCGCCGGAGGCGATCAATTTAATGTTCTTGTCAACCAGCTGCATCAGTTTACCTGCCTCAAGGGCGAACTTGACATAGTCTTCAGCACTTTTCTGACCCATCTGCCATGGTCCGTCGATCTCATTTCCAAGGCCCCAGTATTTTACATTAAAAGGTTTTTCATTGCCATACTTCCTCCTGAGATCTGAATAGTATGTTCCTTTTTCAACATTACAATATTCCACCCAGTGCCTTGCATCGTCAAGAGTGCCTGTCCCGGCATTTATGCAGATAAAGTTTTCCGATCCGATAAGGCTGCAGAGCTTTACATATTCATCAGTTCCCATATGGTTGGTCTCCACCTGGTTCCATGCGAGATCAAGCCTTGCCGGGCGCAGTTCCTTCGGGCCGATACCATCCTCCCAGTTATATCCTGATACATAGTTACCTCCGGGCCATCTGACAACCGGTATCTTCAGCTCACTGATAAGCTGAATGAAATCTTTTCTGAAACCGTTCTCATCAGCAAAAGAAGATTTAGGATCATATATGCTGCCATATACTACAGTACGTATAGGTTCAACAAATGCACCATAGATGTTCGGGTCAACCGCCCCTATCCTGCGGTCAAAATCAATTTTGATCAAAGCTGTTTCCTGTGACATAAGGTTTGCGGATACCAAACCGCAAATGATCATACAACTGAGTAAAACTTTTGAATTTTTCATATCATTATAACTATGCTGAAATATAGATATATTTTGATGTTTGACGTAATAGAAAACAGGGATTTCTTTCGATTTTTAGTCAGGGATTTTTAAAAATAAGTCACACAATACAAATCCAGGAAAAAATCTGCGTCTTCCGCAGAAGTTTCATTTCAGGTGATTCTTTATCGGCCAGGATTTTTTATCTTTCCCTTCGCCAATGATCAGGGCACTATGCATTCTGTTTTGACATTTGTATAACTCAATAACCTTACCTATGAAATATTTAAACAAAGTTGTGACTGGAACACTCCTGGCAATGATCCTGTTTCCGTATGTGACTTCAGGCCAGCCGGGTGGTCCGGTGTTCATCTCGCCGGAAGTGCAGAAGGACAGAACTGTCATTTTCCGTTTCATGGCTCCCGATGCAAAAGAGGTAACGCTCAGTACCCAGTTTATTGCCGGGCAGCAAAACATGACAAAAGATGATAAAGGGGTATGGAGCATAACCCTTGGACCTGTCGAACCAGACATTTATCCTTATTGTTTTATTGCCGACGGCATACAGGTGGCTGATCCTAAGAATTCCCGGATATTTCCCAATGAAGGATTCCAGAACAGCCTTGTTGAGATACCTTCCGAAAACCCGCAGGTTTACACCATACAGAATGTACCTCACGGAACAGTCTCATACAGGTATTATTATTCAGATGAACTGGGAACACGACCAATACTTATTTACACTCCGCCAGGTTATGACCAGTCCTTAAATGAGAAATATCCGGTCTTTTTTCTGCTGCATGGGACGACGGATACTGAAGAAACATGGACCAAGGTCGGCAGGGCGAATATTATACTGGATAATCTTATTGCCCAGGGTAAGGCCAAACCCATGATTGTGGTCATGCCTTACGGAAGGGCCTTCCCGGTTATCAGCAGGGAATCGGGCTCATTGAGAAACTGGGAAAACCTGCAGGAATTCCAGAAGGATTTTAAGAATTGCATCCTCCCGTTTGTGGAGAAGAACTACAGGGTAAGGACCGACAGGGAAGGAAGGGCTATTGCCGGATTCTCAGGGGGTGGCGGCACATCCCTTTATATAGGACTTGGCAATCCTGACCTTTTCGCCTATGTCTGCGGGTATGCTCCGGGGATGCGAAAAGAAGAATTCGACCGCAATAATGCCGTTGCCTTTGCAGATCCGGAGCTTACCAACAGCAGGCTGAAACTGTTCTGGCTTGGCTGCGGTAAGGAAGACGGACTTTATGGTGTCTTCCAGGAATATATCCAGGTGCTGGATCAGAAAGATATAAAGCATCAGACCTTTGTTACCACCGGTGGTCACACATGGATGAACTGCAAGAAATTCCTTACTGAGACTGCTCAACTGCTGTTCAAATAGAAATTATCAGGGCAATTACTTTAATATCTGACTGGAAATGAAAAAGACATTCATATTTTATCTCCTCATCCTGGTCTCCTGTTCAGGCCAAACCCCTCAGGAAGCTAAAACTTACTGCAATCCCGTTAATCTTAACTACAGGTTTCAATTCACCGATAGTGTATCCTACCGGGAAGCTGCCGACCCGACAATGATAAGATACAGGGACAAATATATTCTGTTCGTATCGCACAGCGGCGGATACTGGTATTCTGACGATTTGCTGGGATGGGACTATCTTCCTGTCAAATCACTGCCGATCGAGGACTATGCTCCCGATGCAATAGTAATTAATGACACAGTGTATTTTTCTGCGTCCGCAACAGTCAGGAAACCATTCTATTACACCACCGATCCGTTCCGGGATAACTGGACAGCCATGAGTGATACTCTGCCGTTTGCAGTGTGGGATCCGCATTTTTTCCTTGATGATGACGGACAAAGATATCTTTACTGGGGATGTTCAAATTCCCTTCCTATTTATGGGGTTCGCCTCAATTCAAAGATGCAGGCTGTCACTGAACCTGAAATCCTGATTGAACATAACCCTGATAAGTACGGCTGGGAAGTGCCGGGGGAACAGAATGAGCGGACAGGAAATGGCTGGAACGAAGGAGCCTGGATGACAAAATACAACAACCGGTATTACCTCCAGTACGCTGCACCGGGAACAGAATTTAAAACATATGCCGACGGTGTTTATACTTCCGGTTCACCCCTGGGGCCGTTTCGAATATGAAACTTACAGTCCTTTTTCCTATAAACCCGGAGGTTTTGCAGGAGGAGCCGGACACAGCTCAACATTCCGGGACAAATACGGAAATTACTGGCATATTTCCTCTATGTCGATTTCTATACGCCATATGTTCGAACGGCGCCTCGGATTATTCCCGGCAGCCTTCGACAAGGACGGCGTGCTGAGAACTTTTACGGTTTTCGGAGATTATCCGACCATTATGCCTGACCGCAAGATTGATTTTGAAAAAGAAAGTCTTTTTAAAGGATGGATGCTTCTGTCTTATAAAAAGGAGGCTGAAGCCTCTTCCGCAATGGATAACTATCCAGTAACAAATGCTTTTGATGAGGATATAAGAACCTGGTGGTCGGCCAGTACCGGTGACCCGGGAGAGTGGCTCAGCATAGAACTGGATGACAACTCTGTTGTGAATGCAATCCAGGTAAACTTCGCTGACAATGAATCAAATCTTAAACCAGAGAGCAAAAATATCTCTTATTGTTATCGTATTCTTGCTTCAGATGACGGGAAATCATGGGATATCATTGTTGACAAAAGCAATAATTCTGCAGATGCCTGTCATGACTATACAGAACTCGAAATGCCTGTTAAGGCGAAATATATTAAAATTGAAAATGTCAGGGTTCCTGACGGGAAGTTTTCAATTTATGATCTGAGGATATTTGGCAGCAGAAAAGGTACGGTGCCTTCAACTGTTGATGATTTCACGGTAATCAGGGAAGATGCCGATCCAAGAAAAGCAAGACTGGAATGGCCCGAGGACGATAATGCCATCGGTTTCATTATAAACTATGGTGTTGATAGCAGCAAGCTCTATTCTTCAGTAATGGTCTATGATACAAGTTCTCTGATTCTGACTGGCCTGAACAAAGATGTTGCATACTATTTCAGTATAGACGCATTTAATGAATTAGGGATTGCAACTGGTACAAAAGTCAAAATGAGCAAGAAATAGGCTGTTTTGATTACCCCGGTATAAATTATTCTGAATATTTCAGAGGCTGTCAAAAGTCTTTTACCACCCCGTCACGACTGGAAGGTCGTGACACCCCTCCTTGAAAAAGGAGGGGAAATCTTTGATATTAAGTATCTTATCTTTCTCCTCCTTAATAAGGAGGAGTACCCCGACCGAAGAGTCGGGGGGGGGTGGTGACTTTTGACAGCCTCGTGAATATATTACAAAATTCAGTGCCAATTACAGACCAAACCTGACAGCGCCCAGCGTGGCCGTCGCTTCAGGGTGGCCTTATGTCTTACATCACTACTGCCTATTGCCTACCCTGCAGTCTGACCGCTCGCTATCCCGACATACCATGTCGGGACTTTACGGTCGCTTCTCTATTGCCTATTGCCTGATACCTGATATTACATATAAAAATTTCTTTGCAATCGGTTGCATTTTTAATAAAGTTTATTATATTTACAATGTCGTAGATATTTTTTCAGGGTAATATCGAAGGGATTTGTTTGAAAATATGGCCGAGAATCAGGATGTTCTGAGTTTTACCTGGTTCCCTGCCTCGTGCTGAAGGAACTTTATTGCTGTTTAAGCAGACGTAATAATAATTTCAGAATAACATCAGACAAATTAACACTTATGAGAACAAACGACAATTCTTCTTGAAATAAGAAACCTCTTCCGAAAGTCTAATGTATGAGATAATGATCGCCGATCATTTGCTCAATTAATAACCTAGAATTTTAACCTTAAAACTCAAATCTTATGATTAAAAATCCTTCCAGCCTGAGTATTCCGACGAGGAAATACTTCGGGAAACTACTTTTGAGCTTCATGCTCACGGCGGTGCTGATACTGGTGCAATCCGGTTTGGCATTTGCCTCAGGATCCGTCCCTGACGGATTGAACGTATTACAACCGAAAGTTGTAACAGGAGTTGTTTTAGACAGTGACGGTAATGCTTTACCGTCTGTCAGTATTTTGGAAAAAGGTACCACTAACGGTGTTTTATCGGACGAATCCGGTGCTTACAGGATTACCCTGACTACTGTTGACCAGGTTTTGGTTTTCTCCTTTGTGGGATATGTTTCACAGGAGGTGGCAGTAGGGTCCCGGACCGTTGTAAATGTGACGATGGCGCTGAGCGAGACAGGCCTTGAAGAAATTGTGGTGGTTGGTTACGGTACCCAGCGGAAAGAATCTGTGACAGGTTCGGTTGCTTCAATGCGCGGAGATGAGATGCGCGACGTACCGTCGGCAAATATCTCGCAGGCATTGCAGGGACGTATAGCAGGGGTGGACATGGAGCAGACTTCCACCAAACCCGGTGCCACAATGCAGATCCGTGTTCGTGGTACCCGTTCACTGAATGCCAGCAATGATCCGCTGGTGGTGCTCGATGGTATCCAGTTTGGAGGATCTCTTGCCGACATCAACCCCGGTTCTATCAAGAGTATTGATATCCTCAAGGATGCGTCAGCTACCGCTATTTACGGTTCGCGAGGCGCCAACGGTGTTATATTGATAACAACCAACAAGGGGCAGACCGGACAAAAAGCACAGTTTACATACAATAGTTATTATGGGTTGAAAAAAGTTTTTGCTGAATTCCCCATGATGGACGGGCCTGAATTTGTTGCCCTCCGTGCTGCATCCGGCAGGTACACAAACGGGGTCGATGAATCCGATGATGTGAATACCAACTGGCAGGACTTGTTTTATACAAACGGAATGGTAACAAGCCACGATTTAGGTGTTTTGGGTGGCACCGCAAAAGGAAACTACAGTTTCGGTGCGGGTTACTATCGCGATGAAGCCGTATTGCCAGGGCAGAGCTACAGCCGTTTTTCGATACGCGGTAATCTCGACCAGGAAATAGGCAAATATTTCCGCTTCGGCTTCATCACAAACAACAACTTTTCAATCTCATTGGGTAACAACCTGGGGTTGTACGGTAACATAAGCAGTTCACCTATTGCTGACCCGTATAACGAAGACGGTACTTTTAAAAGAACCGTAAAGATGCCATTGGATGAAAACTGGGTTTATACAAGAGAGACTATAGACGAACTTGGTGATAAATGGATAGATCAGACTAAAGCTTATGGCTCATACAACACACTATTCGGCGAGGTAAAAATTCCCGGCGTTGAGGGCTTGAAGTATCGCCTCAATCTTGGCTTGAACTTCCGAATGACTAACGGTGGCAGCTACACAGGAGAGGGTGTATTCAGTTCCACACCTACCACTGTTTCGACCGCTTCCATCACTAACTCACTTGGCACCGGCTGGGTAGCCGATAACCTGCTATCCTACGACCGCACATTTGCCGGAAAGCATCAGGTGAATGCAGTGGCGCTGTACTCTGCCGAGCAAAGCACATACAACAGTTCAAACGTTGCGGCAAAAGATATTCCGGCCGATGCTTTCCAGTTCTACAACCTGGGACGGGCTGCCGGCGAAATAACTGTCAACCCTGATTACCAGAACTACTATCAGACCGGCTTAATGTCGTGGATGGGAAGGGTAATGTACTCATATGACAACCGATATATGATATCGGCCAGCGTCCGCTCCGACGGATCATCAAGACTGGCAGAAGGACACAAGTGGCATACCTATCCTGCAGTTTCGGTCGGATGGAATATAGGCAACGAATCGTTTATGGAAAATATTACCTGGGTTGATATGCTGAAACTGCGTATAGGTTATGGACAAACCTCCAACCAGGCCATTGACCCCTACGCTACACTTGGACGATTAAGCTCCAGACCTTACAACTTCGGCACTGCTTACTCAACCGGATTTTATGTATCACAGCTGCCAAACGAAAACTTAGGATGGGAGTATTCTGATACATATAACTTTGGACTGGACTTCGCCTTACTGAATAGTCGTCTGTCAGGTACTATTGAATACTATGTAACAAATACCAAGGATATTTTGCTGAGTGTCAATCTGCCCCCCACCTCCGGTGTAAGCAGCTACATGGCAAATATTGGAGAAACCCAGAACAAAGGCGTGGAACTTTCCCTCAATGGCGTGATAGTGGACAGCCCCAGCGGCTTTACATGGGAACTCGGCTTTAACCTTTATTCCAACCATAACGAACTGGTAGCCCTTGCTTCGGGGCAAACAAGGGATGAAGCCAACTGGTGGTTTGTAGGCTATCCCATCAATGTAATCTACGACAACGAGAAAATAGGACTCTGGCAGGAGGGAGATGAGTATCTGAGCATTCTGGAACCGGGAGGGAATGTAGGTATGATTAAGGTGAAATATGTCGGCGAATACAATGAGGATGGCACGCCAACAAGAAAAATCGGACCCGAAGACCGTCAAATCATGAGCGTAGATCCTGATTTTATGGGTGGCTTCAACACCCGCCTGGCATACAAAGGATTTGACCTGACTGCCGTCGGCGCCTTTAAAAGCGGAGGTATCCTGATCAGTACCCTCTACTCGTCATCAGGCTACCTCAACCTGATGACCGGCCGCAGGGGGAACGTAAAGGTGGACTACTGGACACCGGAGAACACTGACGCGAAGTATCCAAACCCGGCCGGTGTATTAAGCGGCGACAATCCAAAGTATGGCAATACGCTGGGTTATTTCGATGCATCGTACCTGAAAATACGTGCTCTCACACTTGGTTATAATATCGAAAATATCAACGGGATTAAAAACGCAGGTTTTGACAGACTGAGGATTTACTTCACTGTGCAGAACCCGTTTGTAATGTTCTCGCCATACAATAAGGAATCAGGCATGGACCCCGAAACCAACTCCTATGGTAACGAGAACGCGGCAGTACCATTGAGTTATAACCTGAGACGTCTGCTGACCATAGGCACCAACACGCCTACGACACGCAACTACTTGTTTGGTCTTGATTTGGCATTTTAAAAAAGAAAAATGATGAAAAGTAAATATATAAAAACTTGTATAGGAACATTAGCCCTGGCTTTGTTCCTGGGAGCGTGCGAGGATATTTTGGAAGAAACACCGCGCAGTATTTATACTCCCGAATATTTCAAAACCGAAAAAGGTGTTATGGGTGGACTAACTGCTATGTACGCTCACCTGCGCTACATATACGGACAAGCTTACTATTTTAACGCCTGCCTTACCGGTACCGATGAGGCTACATACGCTCAGAGTGCTGATGGAAACTTTAAGGACCATGATCTTTCCGGCGTGGGGACGATTTCTTCAACCAGCAGCCGTTCTGATGTATTGTGGGGAGCCGCATTCTCCAACATAAACACCGCCAGCGGTGTTATTGAAAATGCGGCCGCAGTTGGTACCATTCCCGATGCATGGATTGCTGAGGCCAGATGCTTTCGTGCCTTCGACTACTTTCAGCTGGTACAAACTTTCGGCGGGGTGCCTTTGGATCTGGGTGCCGGGGAGTTGAAGTTCAATACTGCTCCCGTGAGAACCTCAGTCCGCAACACCGTACCGGAGGTCTATACCAAAGCCATATTTCCGGACCTGCTTACAGCGATAAACGATTTACCGGAAACAGGACGTGTAACAGGAGGTGCAACCAAAACGCTTGCGCGGCTTTTGCTGGCAAAAGCTTATCTGACATACGCATGGTGGCTTGAAAATCCAAACAACATACCTACATATCCGGATACTCCCCGGACTGACCCTGACGGACATAATGCCGCCTGGTATTTTCAGGAGGCATACAATGTGGCTGTGACCGCTATTGATAACCCGGGACCTTTCGGTTTACAGGCAACATACTATGACGTTAACCTGGCGCTAAACGACCGTAATAAGGAAATACTGCTTTACGCCGACCACACTGAAAAAAGCGAATTTTATAATGCAGGCAGCCTTACTTATGGAAGCGGCGCAGCTCCGGATAACTTTGCCGTCTGGATGTTGACCTGGAACTATACAGTCATCAGAAGTTCAGGTGTAAGTTCTGTTCAGCGTGAAGCAGAGCAGCATCTTGGGCGTCCGTGGACCCGAATGGCTCCACCTATAGGTGTAATTACCAACACCTTTGCCGACAAAATTAATGACTCCCGTTATGACGGCACATTTACAACCGTTTACCGTGGCAACTGGCCGAAAGGCGGCACCACTAATCCATCTCTGGTTAATGCAAACGGTCTGACAGTCTTCCCGGGTGATCCGATACTGAGCTTCCTGAATGATGATGATCCGTCAATTGTCTACGCTGCCGGGAATGGAAATATCGGTGCTGGTGTACTACCCGGAAGAGCCGACTTTGTGATTGGGCCCCGCGGCATAAGCAGAATAACATATCCTGGGCTTTGGAAGCTTGGCGTTTACCGCACTGATAATGGCACCGGATTGGGACAACCAAATGCCGGCAGTACCCGTCCCTTCAACATTGCCAAATTCTCGGAGCTCTACCTGATAGCTGCCGAGGCGGCTGTCAAGGGCGCAACAACACAAGCCGGCAAGAGCGCTTATGACCTGGTCAATGTTCTTCGTGCCCGTGCCGGAAAATGGCGCTGGGACAATAATGGAAATGTTGCCAAAGTTGCAGACAACAGCGCTGCAATGATCGCTGCCACACCGGCAACAATTACAATTGACTATATCCTGGCCGAGCGTTCGCGCGAATTCTTTGGCGAAGGCTACCGCTGGTTCGATCTGGTTCGTACGCAAACATGGGCAACTATTGCTCATACATACGAAATTTGCGGAAATACGTATGCCGACCGTACACCAGTATTGGTTACACGAACCATTGAACCGTATCACTATCTGCGCCCAATTCCTCAAGGCCAGCTTGATGGCATGGAAATGACCGAAGCAGAAAAAGATGCTTATCAGAACCCGGGATACTAGTCTGGTGGAATTGCCGTATGGCGTCTGCCCTGTATAATGAAAAGTTTGTTTTTAAAGGATAGTGAGTTTTATTAATTAGGTTGGTTCAGGGTGAAGTGTCCGTGGAGAAAAGCTCCACGGACACTTATTCCCTTGTTTAACCAATTATCTTTGTCCGATTCTCGTTCATTATACCATGTACCGCAGAAAGCTTGCTTCACATTTATGAAATTCCTGTATGACTGAGCTTCTTGAAAAATTATCGGTTTGTGTCGAGTTTGGTAAAATCGACATCAAATCACCCTATCCCCCCGCCATGAAGGGTCAGGAGGGTGCGTTTGAGCTTACAAAGAGCGCGCTTGACTCCGGCATCAGTCCGGGCGAAATACTGGAGGAGGCACTCATTCCCGCCATGTCAAGGGTAGGGCAGAAGTTCAGCAGGAATGAGATATTTGTTCCGCAGATGCTTATGTCTGCCAAGGCAATGAGCAGCTCCATGATGCACCTGAAACCTTATTACCTGAACGGTCAGGCAAAGAGGAGGGGAGTTTTTATTATCGGAACAGTTACAGGTGACCTGCATGATATCGGCAAGAACCTTGTTGCCATGATGATAGAAGGCGCAGGATGGGAGATAATTGATCTCGGCGTGGATGTGAGCGCTGACAAATTCATGCAGGCTGCAGACAAGTACCCGGGTGCCGTAATAGGGTTATCAGCACTGCTGACGACGACAATGGAGAATATGAGGAAAACCGTTTCCTCCCTGCGAGGAAAGAACCCGGCCCAGAAGATCCTTGTCGGCGGGGCGCCTGTGACGGCAGAGTTCTGTGCAAAGATAGGTGCCGATTTCTACTCTCCTGATCCGCAGGGAGCAGTGGAATATCTCAAGACAATTGCATAGGGTAAAACAATAATTTGTTATTTTACCACAACTTGTCCCGACCTGTCGGGAGAGTAGCACAGAGTTAAACCCTGAGTTTCACTGTTATAATACTAAATGCAGTGTTACTCTGTATTAACTCAGTGTGAATCTGTGGTTAAACCTAAAGACACTGAATGAAAACAATTTTGTCCGGCCGCTCGAGGGAAGTTGTGATTGATACTGAAGGACCGGTTATAATAATTGGTGAGTGCATTAACCCGACGAGGCGGAAGAAACTGGTCTCCACGCTTCAGGACAGGAATTTTGAATACATGCTCTCCCTCGCAAAGTCCCAGATTGATGCACTGGCTGACGTCCTTGATGTCAATGTGGGTTTTCCGGGCGTGGTGGATGAAATACTTTTACCCGAGGCGGTGATTGCATTGCAGGATAATTTTGATATTCCACTTTGCCTTGACTCTCCAAATCCGAAAGCTATCGAAGCAGCCCTCAGGGTGGCAAAAGGGAAATGCCTCATCAATTCGGTGAATGCTGAGGAAGCTTCGTTGCAGAGGCTTCTTCCCATAGCAAAAGAATTTGGAGCCGCAATTATCGGACTCGTTCTCGATGACGACGGCATAACCAATGACCCTGAGAAAAGGCTGACAATAGCCGAGAAGATAATCAACCGGGCTGTTCAGGCAGGGATAAAAGAGGAAGACGTGATCATTGACCCCATGGCCATGGCTGTCAGCGCAGACCCGAACGCCTGCAGGGTGACACTGGAGACCATCAGGCTGGTTCATGACAAGCTGGGGCATAATATCACGCAGGGAGCCAGCAATATTTCCTTCGGACTTCCCAACCGGGAGAATCTAAACAGCGCCTACATGGCAATGTCGATCATGTACGGCCTCACATGTCCTATTGCCAATCCCGAAAAGATATCAGGCCTTGTGCGTGCAGCCGACCTCGTTCTGGGAAGGGATGATTACGCCGTCAGGTTCATTGAGCATTATCAAAGCACCATACAGCCCTGAGCAGGTTCACATATACATTCAGAGAGCTCATTCCAGACGCTGATTCGCTCGGGAGAACAATGGGTTACCAGCCAGGCACGGCACCCGAGCCGGTCACCCTCCTCATAAACGAAATCACCGAAGAACTTTTATCGTTTGGCGATATAAAGGCTGAATACAGGATTTTCAGTGAGATAAGCTTTCAACATAAGGAGAAGTCTCTGCATGTTGAAGGTGTCACCTTCAATATCAAACCCATAATTTACAGGCAGATAAAAGAGGCTGAAGAAGCTGCTCTCTTCATCTGTACCGCCGGGCCGGTTATAGGGGAGAAGAGCCGTGACAGCATGAAAAGCGGTGACCTGCTGAAAGGCTATGTTTATGATGTCATCGGCTCTGAGGTTGTTGAGGCCGCTGCTGACATGATGCAGGAGGAACTCAAAGCCGAAGCGGCAGCACGGGGCAAAAAGATTACAAACCGTTTCAGTCCGGGTTATTGCGGTTGGGATGTTGCTGAACAGCATAAACTTTTCAGCTTCTTCAAGGACAATTTCTGCGGAATCACACTCACCGAATCAGCCCTGATGAACCCCATCAAGTCTGTCAGCGGCCTCATAGGCATCGGGGGAAATGTTAAGTATGCTCCCTATCAGTGTCATCTTTGCGATGACAGGAACTGCATCTACCGGAACAGGAAGGAAAAGGTCTGAAGTCTGAGGGTCTGAAGGTCAGGGAAATTTGCGATTTGCGATTTGCGATTTGCGATTTTTGGAGACTGGAGACTGCTGACTGCCGACTGAAGACTGGCCCTACTGATCAGTACGGAACGGCGCAGCCGGCAACCCCTCACGGTTATACAGGTTTGCTCCTTCAGGATTATCAGCCCAGGCATATCTCACCGCTGCAGGTTTCCTTATTCCTTTACCTTTTACAATGACCCTGTCTCCTCTCAGTTTGGCCGTGGCCCAGATAAACCTGCCATCCTCTCCGGCGATTGCAAACTGTTTAAGTTTTCCTCCGCCTTTTACGATCAGCCCGGAACCGGTATTGTCGAATGTCAGAATGACTTTTCTTCTCCTCACTTCCATGGATTTGTATGTCGGGCCATAGGCAACAACGCTTGTGTCTCCGTAGGCAACCCTCCGGGCTACCAGGGCCAGTCTCGTTCCGACATCCTTTTTATTCAATGGGTGGATGTCATTCCATTCACCCACGTCAATTGTCACAGCCATGCCGGTAGCCGGCAGCTTCAGCGCTTCTGTCTGGGCTTCCCTGAAGAGAGCCCAGCCGCTCTCGGACGGTTCCTCCTTTGCCTCCATGAAGTTCGGAAGCTGTACAAGGATGAACGGAACGTTACCCTGACCTAAGTTCTGCCTCCAGTCCCTTATAAGGGCCGGCAGGAGGGAGCGGTATTCATCAGGTCTTCCGGCATTGGATTCTCCCTGGTACCATAAAATGCCTTTTATCCGGTAGTTCAGCAAAGGTGCCAGCATAGCATTATAAAGGCCTCCGGGCTTGTATCCGAGGAATGTCTGGCCTTTCAGCGGAGGCATTACTGCTCCTACCCTGTATTTCCATTCACCCTCCAGGCTGGTTGTAAAGTCGCCTGCAGTGAGGTCATAAGGTTTTTCAGGAACGAATCCGCCATCACCGATGTTGCTTATAACCCTAACGGTTAATATGTTAATTCCTTCCTTCAGTACTCCAGCCGGGACAATGTACCGCCGCGGAGGGTACTGGTATGAAACGGTGCCGATGAATGTTCCGTTCAGAAATGCAGAATCGGCATCAACGATCCTGCCCAGGTTGAGGAAGCCGGGTTGACCTGCCGCCGACGCCGGGACCATGATTTCTTTCCTGAACCAGACAGCTCCGTTGATACCTTTCAGCTCAGTGGCAGACCAGAATCCGGGGATGGTGGTTGTTTTCCAGTCGTCTGTATTCAGTGAAGTATCATACCATTTCTTACCGGGAGTCTTGTAGCCTTCATCAGCCAGCTGAAGCTTTCTGTACCATTCCTGTATCCTTTTCTGGTCGCTGGCAGCGACAGCATTTACAAGTGAGTTTGATTTCCATTGCTGAAGTTCATTGTAATGGACAGGGAATTCTTTCAGTCCTTCCTCGCTGATCCATGCCTCGGCAGGCGATCCGCCAAAGGCCGTGGTGAGCAGTCCGACAGGTACTTTGTAAGCCTCATACAACTCTCTGGCGAAGAACCATGCTGCAGCTGAAAAGTCAAGCACCTTTTCGGGGCTGGCTGCTACCCAACTGCCAGACGGCAGGTCTGAGTACGACTCCTTGAATGTGAAATTCTTTGGTACTATAAAAGATCTGATGTTACTGTTCTCTGCAGCGATTATCTCAGCCTCGTATAACGGTCGGACCCGCCTGACCTGAAGCTCCATGTTCGATTGCCCTGAGCAGAGCCAGATGTCACCTACCAGGATGTCATTCAGTGTGATTGAATTGCTTGCTTCTATCTTCATGCTGTGAGGGCCTCCGGCCTGCAGGGGTGAAAGTATTATCAGCCATTCTCCGGAGGCATCAGCCCTGGTCTGGTAATTGTTGCCAATGAAATCCACCCTGACTTCCTCTCCCGGGGCGGCCCAGCCCCAAATTTTTGTACTGTCGCCGCGCTGCAGAACCATCCCGTCGCTGATCAGCTTAGGGAGTCGCACCTGGCTGCTCAGACTGCAGGAAACAGCTAAAGCCAGCAGACAAAGCAATAAACGGTTATTCATATTTTTATTTTTAATAATGTACTGTAAATTGCAGGCAAAACTAAACAGGTAATTATGGATTTAAGCCGAGCTCAATTAATTTCAGAGAATCATTATTGATCGCGAACAGAAATCCATCTTTTCCTGAAGCCAGTTTTATCTTCCCGATTGCTTTTACCTCTCCTTTAACAGCAAGCCCGCTTTCTGAGGGCGGAATAACCCGTATTTCACCCTTGGCATCTGACTTCAGTACCAGCCCTATGCTTGCATCATTTCTCGGGGTCTCTGCTTCCGAACCGTATAAATTGCCGGCTACTATAAAAGCAGTACTATCCGTATCCCTTATTTCAGCAACAGCATTGACCGAAGATAATTGCGCCCGGTTTGGGAGTTTATGCATTTTGAATACTCCATTCCCTTTATTTTCAATCCAATGATGTGCAAAAGTATTTGCCTTGTAATGTAAAGAAGCCTTCAGCATTTGTTCTCCGTATATATCCTGAAGTGTTGCCTTTGCAAATTCTTCGTAACCCTTGTATCTGAGTCTGATAAAAGGAATTTGTCTGGACGTGGCATCAAAACCGGCAACCGGATAATTAACTCCATTTTCACTGTAGCCCAGGACGATGTCTTTTTGGCCGTCTACATCAAAATCATTGGCATAAATTTCAAACGGTTCTGTTTCGCTGGTTTGATATTTGTAATTCAGCCCGAGGTTGCCCGCAACGTAATCGTTATCGCCATCCTTATCTATATCCAGACTGGCGATACTATACCACCAACCGACAGTTTCCTTAAATCCTTTTGCATCAGAAACATCCAAAAATCCATCTGGAGTATTCTCAAAAAAGTGAATCTTCATCCACTCACCCACGACGATCAGGTCAACATCACCGTCACTGTCAAAATCGTCCCAGATTGCATCCGTTACCAGGCCTGAGTTTAAAAGCGCCGGGGCAATTTCCGGAGTAACATTTTCAAATTTCAGGTCTGCACCTTTTTTACCATTATTTTGCAGGATAAAACTGTTTGCAGGGATGGGATAATTTCCGGGAACAATCCGCCCTCCGGCAAATAAATCGAGATCACCATCTTTATCGTAATCAGCGGCTTTTACGCACCTGCCGCTTTGATTCAGATCCACAGGGAGGGAATTTGTGCTTTTTACAAAGCCTTTCTCAGTGTTGATATATAACCTGTCCTGGTAGAAATCTGCTTTCTTCCTGAGATCATTTCCCCCGCTTACAACGTACAGATCCGGCCTTCCGTCATTGTCGGCATCAAACAGAAGGGCGCCTGTATCTTCATAAATTGAATCAGCTATCCATGGGCCTGGTATTTCCCTGAATGTACTCTTATCAGTTTGCACATACATTGCACCGGGGAAGCCCTTTCCATTGCCGGTAAAAAAATCCTCAAGCCCGTCTCCATTAATGTCGCCTACAGCCAAACCAGGACCCATCTGAGAATTCTTGCAGGGAAGCAACTTTTCATATTCATAGTCATTGTAATTGTCTTCGTGATGTACAAATGTTATTCCGGCCTGATTTGTAATGTCTTTAAAATATGCTTTTTTCGTGATCCCGGATTCAGCAACAACTGCATCTTCGTAACTTATCTTAAGTGTCTGGTCTGCAATGATTCTTCTAAGTACTTGTTGTTTCCTGTCAGGCCATATAACAGTTAATTCATCAATGGTGTCTTTTTTGCCCAGACCAAAATGAAGGGTGGCGGGCATGCTCGACTGATAGCCTCTTGTGAGCGTAAAATCCTGGAATTGAGTAACTCCTCCGGTCTTTACCTTAACTATGCTTCCCAAACCAAACAAATTGTCTTTCGGGCCAGCAAGGTTGATTTTTATAAAATGATTGTCTTTATGAACTGCTTTATTTTCATAAATAGCCGATACAGTATTAACATTACTAATAACTATATCAAGATCACCATCGTTGTCGAAGTCGCCGTATGCCATTCCATTGGTTAAGGTCGGCTCATCAAAACCCAGGGCAACCGACTTATCTGTGAAGGTCAGATCGCCATTGTTCTGAAAGGCATAATTCCTTACCGGTGTACTTGGGAACAGTTCCGGACGGTATTCCTTCATTTGTCTGAAATACACATTGCCGTTAGGATCATCCAGGATATCGCGGTTATTTATGTCCTTCAGAACACCGTTGGCAACAAACAGGTCTTTGTTACCGTCATTATTCATATCAAGGAAAACACCACCCCAGCTCCAGTCGGTATAGGCAACACCTGAAAACAGCGAAATACTGCTAAAAACCGGGATGCTGTCAAAGATCCCATTGTTAAGTTGCAAAGAATTCTGCATGTACTGATAATGCATGCCCATATCAACACTTAAATCAAATGTTTCCTGGCTCATGGGTATCACATTCACCATTCTGCGATAATGATCCTCAGGGGTCATATCAATCTGGAACATATCAATCAGTTCATCGTTATTGAAATCTGCGGCATCGAAGCCCATACCGAAAATGGAAGTTTGAAAGGTGGCCTCTTTAAGAATATCTCTGAAAGTGCCGTCGCCATTATTCATGTAGAAACGATCAGGCGGATTAAAATCATTGGATATGTATAAATCTTTCCACCCGTCATTATTGAAATCCATTGCAACTACTCCTATTGACATACCAAAGTTTCTTACACCGGCTTCTTCAGTAACGTCCGAGAAAGTTCCATTCCCGTTGTTTTTGTATAAATGACCCAACTCTTCGGGTTTATTCTCGATCATTTTGTTATGGTAGAATTCAGCCCCCATACTTACCAGAATTATTGGGTAGTTGGCAACATATAAATCCAGAAAACCGTCATTGTTATAATCAAAAAAGGTAGCCTGAACAGATGAGCTTTTATCATTGATACCATAAGCTTTTGCGCTTTCCGTAAACGTATTGTCCTTATTATTTATGAAAAGCAGGTTATCCGATGGCGGGTATTTTCCTGAAACGCAAGCATAAATATCCAGCCAGCCGTCACTGTTCACATCGGCCATGGTTGACCCTGTGAACCACTGGTGATTTCCTGTGATACCTGCTTTTTCAGAGATATCTTCGAACTTCATGTTACCCTTGTTAAGGTAGAGCTTATTCGGAACCAGGTTTCCTGTGAAAAAAATGTCATCCAGTCCGTCATTATTGATGTCGCCCACGGAAACACCTCCGCCCATATACATATATGGAAAAACCATATAGTTCAATGTGTCATTTTCTACCAATTCATTTCTGAAATCAATACCTGACCTGGAAGGGGGTATTTTTACAAAGGTTTCTTTGGAAAGCTTGCTGCATGAAAACAGCGAAAGAATTATCAGTACTAACCAGAAAGGGAATTTCATAATCTGAATCAAATGATCTGTGGGCCTAAGATATTATAATCACAGGTAATTAAACAGGAAGCTTTTATAATTCTTATTTGACTCTGAATATCTGAAGTCTGTCATTATTGTTTCCAACCAGTATTTCCCTGGCTTTGTTATTAGATGTGAATTGACGCCAGGCTTTTTACGTCACCCGGGGCAAAGAATCCCGATGATTCGTAAGGTACAGCCATGAACCGGCCCTCTCCGTCTCCTTTCAGGAAAACTCCAATTCCACCGTCGTTTCTGGGTGTTACAACTTCAACGTTAAAGAGGTTACCGGCTGCTAAAATATCAGGATGGCCGTCATAATCGAAATCATCAATGATGATATCATTTATGGAAGATAGCTGGGCCTCATTGGGCAATTTACGCATGACAAACTCACCATTTCCCCTGTTTTCAAAATAGCAGCTGGCAAAAGTCTCGGCCTGCAGGTGCAGGGATTCTTCCAACACTTTTTTGGTATATACATCCGAAATCGTTGCTTCGGCAAAGCTTTTAACTGTAGGGAATCTAAGAGCCAGACCCGGATTCTGGGCCAGAAAACATGATCTGGTTCTCACCGGATATTGTTTGTTCCCCTGGTAATAGCTGAGTGCAATATCTGATTTTCCATCCTGGTCAAAATCTGCAGCATAAACATCAAACGTTTTTTCGGCATTTGCTTTATATCTGAAGTTTAAGCCAAGGTTACCTGCAACCAGGTCAATGTCGCCGTCTTTATCGAAATCGGCACCTTCAATGCTGAACCACCAACCCCTGGTCCCGGCTATTTCAGTCTTGCTGAATTTTCCCTGATCGTTATGGTAATAGCAAACAGGCATCCATTCTCCGGCTACGATCAGATCGGGCCATGAATCATTGTCAATATCAGCGCATAAGGCATCCGTAATCATTCCTGCTTTACCAAGTTCAGGTGCAACTTTACCGGTAACATCCACAAATTTCACAATCCCTTTTTCCGATTTGTTTTCGAGTATGTAGCTTTGAGCCGGGAAGGGATATTGATATGGCACCTGTCTTCCGCCCACGAACAAATCAAGGTCACCGTCTTTGTCAAAATCAAATGCTTTAACGCATGACCCGCTTGAAGTGGTTACCGGTAAAGCCTTTTCATCAGTCATGTAGTTACCCTTGCCATCATTGAGGTAAAGCTGGTCCTGGTATTCTTCTGAACCTTCCGGAAATTCATAGCCACCGCTAACTATATACAAATCGAGATCACCGTCGTTGTCGGCATCAAAAAGCAACGAGCCCGTTTCCTCAAACCGGTTATCGGTTTCCCAGGGACCCTGTTGAACGCCGAAAATTCCATCATTGCCCTGAATGAATAATTGACCTGAGTTGTTGGATGCGTTTCCGACAAAGAAATCTTCGAGCTGATCGCTGTTGACATCTCCCACTGTAATACCCGGACCGGTCATTGATAATTTGTAAGGGAGAAGGGGCTGAATACTGAAGTCGTTGAAGCTGTTTTCTTTATGCATGAAGCCAGGTTGGACCTGGTCAGTAATTTCCCGGAACAGTCTTTCTCTGACAGCCGGAACTGAAGGGGCCATATTTGCATCGGGGTAATGCAACGTCAGCTTCTGATTGGCACTTACCTGCGCAAGGTACTGAACCTTTCCGTCGGGCCATATTACACATAGGGAGTCTATTTTCTCATGACCGGCAAGACCAAAATATAGCATTGGTTCCACAGAAGACTGATACCCCCTTGACAGGGTCAGCTCCGCCATTTGCATTTTTCCATCAATCCACAGGGTAACTCTTGAACCTATTCCCATCCTGTTTTTCGGAGTTCCTTCAAAATCAATTTTCAGGTAATTGCCCAATTGTTTTTCACGGGCAATATTTCTGTAAACCAGGGCTTCCCCGTCAACATTGTTAACGATCAGGTCAAGGTCGCCATCATTATCCAGATCGGCATAGGCAGCGCTGTTTGAATAGCTTTCTTCCTTAATGCCCCATTCTCTGCTGAAATTTGAGAAAGTGAGATCACCGTTATTTTTATACAGGTAATTTACAAGCGGTTCATAGGGCATTTCCTGCACCCATTTTAATAACTCGCTATTGTTTACTTCTTTGTCAAAATACGTTGATTCGGCCATTTTGCTGAAGTAATCAATGTTATTGATATCCCTGCGGATACCGTTTGTTATATACAGATCTTTCCATCCGTCAAGGTCAAAATCGGCAAACAGCGAAGCCCAGCTCCAGTCTGTTGAGGTTACTCCTGCAATCCAGGCGGCATTGCTGAAATAAGGCAGGCCATTATCCCTGATTCCCCTGTTCAGTTGCAGCGTACTGTACCGGTACTGATGGTGAAGTCCTTCCCTTATCATTTCATCAAAATCCTCCCGGGTCATGCTGCTCATATTCTCTTTGGCCCTTTGATTATCTTCAGGAGCCATGTCAATTTGCATTACATCAGGCAGGCCGTCATTATTATAGTCTGCAATATCAGCCCCCATACCGTAAAATGAGGTTTGGCCAACTACTTCTTTTGTCCTGTCGGTAAATGTTCCGTCGCCGTTATTGAAGAAAAAGAAGTCAGGGCTGGTAAAATCATTTGAAACATAGAGGTCTTTATATCCATCCTGGTTCATGTCGCAGACCGTAGCGCTTAACGACAAACCAAAAGTCAACAGCCCTGCTTCAACCGTGACATTTGTATATGTGCCGTCCCCGTTATTTCTGTATAAATGTCCCGATTCATCCAGTTTTGCATTGTTCATCATTTGGCGGTAAAAATAGGGAGGTGCCTTGAACTGGGTGAGAGGGTAATTGGCAACATACAGGTCGAGATCACCGTCATTGTCATAGTCGAAGAATGTTGTCTGTGAGCTTTTACCGTTGTCATCAATGCCATATTCAGCTGCTTCTTCCTTGAAAACGGGTACCCCCCCGGGATTGTTTCCCTGGTTTACAAACAACAGGTTTCTGCAGTTGCCCTTTAATCCGGAAACACTTACGTAAATGTCGGTCAGTCCGTCCTCATTTATATCACATATGGTTGAACCCAGCATCCAGCGATTGTCGCCGCCTGTGCCGGAAATTTCGGTAACGTCTTTAAATTGCAGATTTCCCATATTGAGATACAACCGGTTGCTGACCATGTTACCTGTAAAATAGATATCCGTCAGGCTGTCGTTATTGAAGTCTCCAACGGATACCCCGCCACCCATATACATGTAGGGGTAAAGAAAATAGTTAAAAGTATCGGTTTCTGTAAGCAAATTCCTGAAAGTAATATTAGTTTCCCGGGCGGATAATTTAGTGAAGACAGGATCTTCCCCGGTTTTTTCAGGTTTGCATGAGAAACAGCTGCCAAGAACAGCAATCAATGCAACTATGGGATAAACCCTTTTAACATACTCAAGTACTAAATGCTTAATCATAAGGTTGAAATTATAGACAAGAAAGGCTGAATGTACATAATTTAACCCAAAAAAATGGTCCTGTTTTGCAGGACCATTTCTTTGAATTATAACATTAACTATCTTCTACCAACCCGGATTCTGATCTGTCTGCTCAATATTAGGGTTAACATCAATTTCCTTCTGAGGAATTGGCCAGAGATAATGTTTGCTTGCATTGAAAACCAAAGCAGCCTGGTCGGCCTTGGGACAACTGGGTTTAACTTCGGTCATGAAGTCAGCAAGTCTGCCCCATCTGACAAGATCTCCGTAGCGAACCTGTTCACCGCATAATTCAACCTTGCGTTCATGTTCCAAAGCCTTCATAAATTCAGTCAAACTGGAAACAGGATATGTGGCATTCATTCCAGCTGTGCCATATAACGGGAGATTAACATCTGCTCTTGCCCTTACCTGGTTCATGTAACCAACAGCGGTAGTCAGGCTTCCTCCTGCCTTGTTTGCTTCTGCTTCGGCCATCATCAGCAATACATCGGCATACCTGATCACCTTCATGTTGATACCTGATTGATTTCCGGCAACAGCTCCTTCAGAAGCAGCCTTATAGTAGTTCTGGTATTTTCTCCAGCCTCTTCTCTGATAAAAATCAGTCTGATTCCCGTCTTTATCATATACAGTAACGGGATCAACTGTAATGGTCATTGTATTGTTGTTATACAAATCGCCAGTCTGGTAAGCGCAGTAACCGCGCCTCGGGTCGATTTTCACCCCATTGTCGGCGGCAGTTTCGAATTCGTTCCACAGATCTTCTGAAACGAATACGTTGAACCAGTTCAGGCAACCATATTCCTGTGCCCTGAAAGTAGATTCGTTTTTACCCTGGTCTGTTCTGTCGGAAGACCATTGATCGCCATAACCGGCTGCGATGTTAAACTGAACTTCGAAGAGCGATTCCGGACCATTCTCGGTTTCTTCCTTGAAATTTCTGAAATATTCAGGTTCGAGTGAATAACCGGTAACCTGATTAAAGGCGTCCAGAGCTCCCGGGTAGTTTTTCTGATACAACCGTGCTTTGCCCAGCAGACCCCATGCAGCGCCTGAAGTAGCCCTTCCGGCTTGTTCAGAGGCTTTGGGAAGACATTTGGCTGCAGCATCTATACAGTCGGCTTCTATCAGAGCCCAAACATCTGCTGCAGGAGATCTGGGAAGACCATCTTTCTCTGCAGGATCAATTCCCAGATACAGGGGAATATCACCATATCTGGTGACCAGGTCGAAATAATATAACGCCCTCAGGAATTTTGCCTCACCAATATACTTATTTCTTGTAGCCTCAGACATTATACTGGTCTGGATATTATCGATCATTGCCTGCTCATTATTGATAACAAAATTGGCTTTGTTGATGCCCCTGTAGCAGGAATTCCAGTAAGCTTCCATCAAACCATGATTTGGATCGAAGGAGAAATTCAGCCACTCGCGTTTATCGGCCTCCTGCTGGGAGTTACATGTATTTTCATGAGCCATATTTTCACTGCTGTACCACATGCAACGGTTGTACATACCGGTTGTTTGCAAACTTCCGTAAACAGCATCTACCGCCGACTGCACCTGAGCCGGAGTTGTAAAATAAGTGTCGGGTGAAAGATGGTTAGGATTCGTAAGTTCCAGCTTATCCGCATCACAGGCGTAGAACAGAACCAATGCACTGAAAATCAGTGAAGGTATAAAATATGTTTTAAGTTTTTTCATAATAATTCTGTTTTAAAGGTTAGAAGGTAATTTGGAAACCGCCAATAACTGATTTTGGTATAGGATAATTACCTCTGTCAATTCCATTGTCATAGTTGGGAGTTGTTGTTTGAGGAGCGCCAATTAGTCCTAATGTAGTTCCACTGGCAGTATATCTGCCAACCTCAGGATCCAGACCGGAGTAGTTTGTTACGCAAATCATGTTTTGTGCACTGACATAAACCCTGAACCTGGTTAGTTTGTTCTTCGTAAGATTTCCGGGTATGTTATAACCAAGTGTTATGTTTTTCAATTTGGTATAGGCACCATCCTCGACAAAACGGTCGGATGCCTCGATATTGACAGAAACATCACCGGCCCTGGGAATGGTGTTTGAAGGATTCTCCGGTGTCCATCGGTCAAGAACCTCAACACCGGAATTAAATAACCTTGGCATACCCTGCAGGTCGTAGATATTGGTGTTATAAAGCTTGTTACCATAAACACCGCTGATAAAGATGTTCAGATCAAAGCCTTTGTATGTAGCATTGAGGTCCAGACCAACTGTCGCCTTGGGGAAGGGGTTTCCGATATTTGTTCTGTCATCCACAGTAATTGTGCCACTACCATCGGTGTCTTTAATACGGAAATCACCTGCGGTTGAAGAATAAAGAGCTTTTTGCGTTCCGCCCATATAAGAATTAGCTTCGTCATCCGACTGGAAGATACCGTCGAAAGCCCATCCGTAGAAGAAGAAAGCAGGTTGTCCGATCTCACATCTGGTCAGGTTTTCACCTTCAAAATCGAGCTCCGCCGATATAGGTAGCGCCACCCAGGGATTTAACTTCATTCTTGAAAGTACCAAGATTTAAATTGGCTGACCATTGAAATTCACCTTCAAAATCGTTGTATCCCAACTGCAATTCAAAACCGGTTACATCCATAGACCCTGCATTCTTGCTGACTGTACCCCTGAAATCACCAAGAGACAATGGCAAATCTACCTGCATCAGAAGGTCATTGCTCGAGTTCATATAATATTCAGCCGACACGGTAAATTTGTTATTAAATAAACCCAGATCCAATCCGATATTGGTCATGGTTGTTTCCTCCCATTTTAAATCGGCATTTGCGGCACCTCCCGGGGTTGTTCCAATGACAGGCAAATCATTTATTACATAATACATATTTTTGAGGTCAGGGATGAAGAATAGGCATAATCGGGGATCTTGTCATTACCTGCCATACCCCAGCTTGCCCTGAGTTTTAAGTTGCTGATAGAAGGTACGTTGCTTAAGAAAGCTTCTTTGGCAATATTCCAGCCCACTGATACTGAGGGGAAGGTACCCCATCTGTTGTTGGCACCAAACCTTGACGAAGCATCAGTTCTTATTGAAGCCGAAAACAAGTACTTCCCGTCATAGTTGTAGTTTAATCTGCCCAGGTAACTAATTCTGTAATAATCAAATGATTGTGAGCTCAATGCAGCATTGGTGCTACTCAATTCCTCAATCTCGTTGGTAATAATATTTTGTGAACTGGCATTCAGCACCTTTGAGAGAACCTCGCTGTATTCAGTCAGTGCCAACGCCTCAAAATTATGCTTATCAGCAAGTGTCAGGCCATAATTCAGACTGTTTGTAAATATCAGTGCAGAATAGCTAGCCTGGTTTTTGGTAATGGTGGCAAAAGTTGCCCGGTGAGTAGCGCCACCCAGGTTATCATCATTGTATGTGGGCGAGAATTGTTCGTCACGTACGCTTTGACCTTCAAGACCAACATTGGTTCTGAATTTCAGGCCTTTAACAATATCCAGTTCACCGTAGATATTACCCAGGATGGTCACTGAATTCCGCTTGCGGCTGTTCAGTTCCATAATTCTGACGGGGTTTTCAGCATCCTGTCCGTCAATGGAGGTCGTCGGACCCTGATATCCGCCCAGATTGTCTTTATTGTAAACCGGCAGATAAGGGGCCATTTTAATTGCATGTTCCAACAGGGAACGTCCGCCGTTATCAGCCAGAGGATCCTGTGCCCCATATGTCAGGCTGAAGTTCTCACCGATTTTCAGAATGCCCTTTTTAAAATCACTGTTGGCCCTGAAGTTGTATCTTTCCATACCGGTATAGATAACAATACCCTGTTGATTCTGATAACCGGCTGACAATCTGAAAGTGCTGTTTTCATTACCACCGGAGAGAGCAAGGTCATAATTTTGCATGGGACCATTCTGATATATCTCATCCTGCCAGTCGGTTTCACCGCCCTCGGGCTGGCTCGGACCTATACCGGCCAAGCGATCTGTATATAATTGTAGTATTTGTATAGACCGGAGGTGCGGTAAATGCTCCACCTGTGGCATATTCCTGATATTGCTCAGCATCCAGCAAATCATATCTTTTGTTTGTATACTGAACTCCGTAATAGCCTTCGAAATCAACTGTAACCTTACCGGCTTTACCTTTCTTTGTGGTGACCAATATAACACCGTTTGATCCCAGTGAACCATAAATAGCAGCTGTGGAAGCGTCTTTTAAAACTTCAATTCTTTCAATGTCTGAAGGATTGAGGTTATTGATTGTGGTTGACACAACTCCGTCAATAACGTACAAGGGATTAGCGTCGTTAACCGTACTGATACCCCTAACCCTCAATGTAGCTGCAGTACCCGGAGCACCATTGGCGATAACCACCAAACCTGCAGCACGTCCCTGCAAAGCCTGGTCAAAATTTCCAACAGGCACTGCGTTAAGTTTTTCAGATGAAACCGATGAAATAGCACCGGTCACATTGGCCCTTCTCTGAGTACCATATCCAACAACCACAACTTCAGTAAGTGCGGTAGACTCTGTTTGAAGAGTAACATTCAGAACCGAGCTGGTTCCGATAGGTATCTCCTGTGTAACGAATCCAATGAAGCTGATAAGAAGGCTACCTCCGGTCGAGGGAACATTGATGGTAAACTTGCCATTGCTATCTGTTAAGGCTCCTGTCTGGGTTCCTTTCAGGACAACATTGGCACTGGCAACGGGTTGCTGATTGTCGTCAAGCACAGTTCCGGTTACAGTTCTCTGCGCATAAATACCAGCGGTACTGCAGACAGAGAATACTAGCAACAGGATGACTTTAAGTAGTTTTTTCATACGTAATTTGGGTTAGATTATAGATTTAAAGAATGATACTTGTAACTCATGTTTGTTGCAGCTCTTTAAATTCTGTCAGGATTATTTATACATTATATATAAGTGCAATTTACAATACTCTATTAAAAATTAGTGTAGATAGTACACTTAGAAGCAAATATAAACAAATTAAAATAACATTAAAGTAATTTTTAATATTTTTTTCGAAAAATTAAAAAAAAATTGATGAGCCTACTCTATAACTAAATTTAAAACCCTGCACAACTTGTCCCGGTCTGTCGGTAGAGACACACGGAGTAATTAATCATATCTTCCTGAACCTCAGTGGCTCTCATTGAATCTTTGTGTAATTAACGTTCTTCTATTGAAGTTTCCCTGTTTAAAAAATGATACGCTGTCCTGCGATTAAAAACTTGTTAATAAAAGACCGGAAATTGCTATATTGCCAAAAAGTTGATCAAAATAGATGAAAATCCTGATCGTCGAGGATGAAGCCAAGGTGGCATCATTTATAAAAAGAGGCCTTGAGGAGAACCAGTATGAGGCCGATCTGGCTTATGACAGCGAGTTTGCTGAAAAACTTGCCATACAATATAAATATAATCTTTTCATTCTCGATGTTATTATTCCCGGTACCGGAGGCCTGAAATTATGCAAGAAGTTTAAGACGGACTTTCCGGATATACCGGTTCTCATGCTTACAGCACTGGGAACCACCGATGACAAGCTCGCCGGGTTTGACGCAGGAGCCAATGATTACCTCGTAAAACCATTTGAATTCAGGGAACTGCTCGCTAGAGTGAAAGTCCTTCTGAAAACATCCGGTCAATCGCGTGAAACATCCGGCTCTCTAAGGTTTGACGACCTTGAACTGGACCTTGACAGAAAAGCCGTGCGAAGGGGAGCTAAATATATCAGCCTGACAGCCAAGGAGTTTTCCCTTCTCGAATATTTCATGAGAAATGCAGGCAGGGTACTTTCAAGAAATGATATTGCCGAAAAGGTATGGGATGCCAGCTTCGACTTCAGCACAAATGTTGTGGATGTTTATGTCAACTTCCTGCGGAAGAAAATTGATAAGGGACATGATAAAAAACTGATCCATACAAAGGTGGGATTCGGTTATATTTTCGGAGACCTGGTGGATAAGAATCAAGGCTAAAATGCAGATAAGGACCCGGTTAACGCTTCAGTTTCTCCTGCTGGGAGGATTAATAATGTTAATTGCCTCGCTTGCCATTTATTATTCTTCGGCTAACCTCAGGAGGAATGATTTCAACAATCTCCTTAAATCGAGGGCCGAAAGTGTAGCAAGGCTTGTGCTCGACAGCTATGAATACAATACAAACCTTATCCTGAGGAATGGTTCCGGAAATCCTGCCAGACTCCAGGATGAAAAATTCCTGATTGTCACTTTGGACACTAACATTCTGTTCACGACCGACAAAAACTGGAAATTTGAAGAAATCAATACAATCATCGGACAGGTAAAAGCCGGTAAGGATGTGTTTTATAAAAACAACCCTTATGATATCCTGGGCACGATGCATAAAACGGGATCATCAGAATTTGTCGTAATTGGTGCAGCTATCGATAAAGACGGCCTTTTCCACATGAAAAAACTGAGGATCGTTCTGACGGTTGTTTGTCTTATCAGCCTTCTATCATTCTTTTTCGCCGGGTGGTTCTTTTCGGGGAAAGCCCTTAAACCAATCTCAGATGTGGTAAAGAAGGTCGAAGATATATCAATAACCAGTCTGCATTTAAGAGTTCCCGAAGGCAATGGCACTGACGAGATCGGCAGGCTGGCCAAAACATTCAACACAATGCTCGGGCGTCTGGAGACATCATTTGGCACACAGAAGAGTTTTATTGCAAATGCATCCCATGAGCTCAGGACACCTCTTACGTCAATTAACGGACAGATTGAGGTCCTGATGATGAAGGACCGGACAACGGAAGAATATAAAAATACCCTTGGCTCGGTACTCGAAGACATTAAATCGCTTATTGACCTTTCAAACAGATTGATCCTGATTGCCAGAACCAGCACGGAAGGACCGTCCGGTTATCATAATAATATAGGTATAGATGAGACCATCTTTCAGGCCCGGGAAGAAATGAAAAGATTCAATCCCTCCTATAATATTAATATTTCACTTGATAATTCTGTTACCGATCCTGAAAAGATAATAGTCGCCGGAGATGAATACCTGCTTAAAACCGCAGTTTCCAATCTGATTGAAAATGCATGCAAATATTCTCCGGATCATTCTGTCCTTATCGGGGTCGGACGCGAGGACAAATATGTTAAGGTGATATTTGAAGACAAAGGTATCGGCATACCTGAGGAAGATATAGAGAATATCCTTGAACCTTTTTACAGAGGTAAGAATACCGTGGATATTCCGGGTACTGGCATTGGCCTGTCACTTGTAAATCAGATCGTTAAAAACCATAACGGTACAATAACCATCACTTCAAAGCCTGGCGAGGGTACCCGGATTACCCTCCTGCTTCCGGCACTTTCATCAAATTAATTCTTTTTTAATTCAATTTTAATTGCGGTTTAACTTCAGCCTGATACATTTAGGCAGGTTAATCTCTTCGGTAAACAGGTTGGACAAAAGCTGCTTGTAACATAGGTTATACGTATTCGATATATTTGGAACCCTTTAACTCAGACCTGTTATGCGAAAAAATCTCTTTTGCACCCTGCTGTTTATATTTCTGTTGGTTATCCCCGGCTGCCGTCAGGGGGGCAACCCGGCTTCAGGACCGGGAAAGAAATCCGAGGCAACAATCACCGCCGCAACTGATGATTTCTATCAGGAGATAGGACAGCAGATAGGACTCGATTTTGTTCACTCGATCGGCGATGACGAACTTACCAATATTATTCAGTCCGACGGCGGAGGCGCTGCCTTTCTCGACTTTGACCAGGATGGCTTTATAGATATATATGTGTGCAGCGGTACGTGGCTTGAAGGCTTCAGCAAGAGCGAAAAGCCATCAGAAATGCCCGGAAATCACCTTTACAGGAACAAGGGTGACGGGACCTTTGAAGATGTTACGAAGAAGGCAGGTGTAACCGGACCGTGGTACAGCATGGGCGCCGTTGCCGGTGATTTCAATAATGACGGCTACCCTGATCTCTTTATCAGCAACTACGGACCTAATGTCCTGCTGAGAAATGACCGCAACGGATCATTCACAGATGTTACAAAGCGTGCAAATGTTGCAGGCGGAAATGAATGCAGTACCGGCGCCGTCTGGGCTGACTATGACAATGACAGCTTTCTCGATCTTTATGTAGGTAATTATCTGGAGTTTGATCCTGATTACAAATACTACTATGCACCCGACGGATTTCCGGGTCCCATGGCTTACGACGCACAGAAGGATATCCTTTATCACAACAACGGCGATGGAACATTTGAGGATGTAACTGAGAAAATGGGAATTAAAGACATTGACGGAAGGGCAATGGGCGTTGGTGCAGCTGACTATGACGAAGACGGGTTCATTGATATTTTTGTTGCCAACGATCACACATTGAACTATCTGTGGCACAACGATGGCGGCAGGGGATTTACAGATAAGGGAATTATGTCGGGAACTGCCTTCAGTCAGGGAGGTGAAGCCACAGTAAGCATGTCGGTCGACTTTGCAGACTATAACAATGACGGAATGCTCGACCTGTTTGTATCAGATGACACATATTGCTCTCTTTATGAGAACCTGGGGAACGGGGTATTCTCTGACAGGGGAGTCTCATCAAATATCTCGATGCAGGCTGCACAGTTCGTAGGATGGTCCTCCTCATTCATGGATTATGACAACGACGGCGATCCTGATATTTTTAAAACCAACGGTGCCCTCAAGCACCTTTACGGGCAGGAAGATCAGCTGTTTCAGAATGAAGGGAATGGAACCTTCAGGGATTTATCCCTCGAACTTGGTAGCTATTTCAGTGAAGAACATGTTGGAAGAGGTGCATGCATTGGGGATTACGACAATGATGGCGATCTCGATATATTTATTGTCAATCTTAACAGCCGGGCAGTTTTTCTCAGGAATAACAAAGGGAACCAGAATAACTGGCTTATGCTCGATCTGGAAGGTACTGCGGGCAACAGGGAAGGTATAGGCGCAAGGGTTAAGATATCCTCAGGAGGCAAAACACAGATAGCACAGAAAAAAACAACTACCGGCTACCTTTCCCAGAATGATCCGAGAATACATTTCGGGCTGGGAGGCAATAATACTGTTGAAAGGATTGAAATAATATGGCCCTCCGGAAAAGTTCAGATACTTGAAAATGTAAAAGCCAACCAGATACTCGAAGTAAAGGAACCTTAAAGCCACTGGCCCTCTATGATTAATCGGATACTCATTTTATGTGAAATTATTTTTGCGGGCCTGGTGTGTACGATAAGCGTATCGTGCAGTAAACATGCCTCAGATGATCATAAACTGATCCTTACGGAAGCTCCTGCAAATATACACCTGACTGATTATTCAGGCGGGGCATCATGGCGTAATCTGCCCGGAACAAGGATCACTTCAATCGATTTGGAAAGCCCCGGTTCACAAAAAACACTGACAAAGGATTTTTATTCAGCATGCTTCCCTGATGTATCTTATGACGGAAAGTTCATGCTCTTTGCAGGTCAGCAAAAAGAAAATGACCCATGGCAGATATGGGAAGTGAACCTGAAAACTCTTGAATACAGGCAGGTTACTTCTGGCACGGAAGAGTGCACTGACCCCGCCTATCTGCCAGGTGAACGGATTGTATTCAGCAGGCTGACGGTTAATGATACTGTAAAATCGGCACACTGCCTCTTATACGTGCAATGCAGATGGCTCGGGCCTCAGGCAGATAACATTCAGCCCCGATGACAATCTTGCCACAACAGTATTAAATGATGGCCGCCTGCTTACAGTTAAACACCAGTTACTGCCGGTTCAGGGAGGACCAATGCTGGCAGTTATGCGGCCTGACGGTACAAAAGCGGATAAGTTCTACGCTGGTACAGATAACAGCATATACCTGAGCCGCGCACATGAAACTGATGATGGCACGATCATATTTGCTGAATCTTACAGTGAAAGCCGTAACAGATTCAGATTGGTTTCAATAAGCTATAACAGGCCCTTGCATTCAGGAACTGACCTGACATCATCGGTCCCCGGTGATTTTTATAATGTACTTCCGCTCCGGCCCGACAAATATCTTGTTTCCTACCGTAAATCAGATTCAGATCGTTTTGCACTTTATGAGTTTAATCCTGAAGAGGGATCACTCGGGCCGGCAGTATTTAATGATCCTGATTATAATATACTTGATATCGTCAGTGTCAAACCGCGTGAAAGACCAAAAAAACTGCCAAGTGAAGTGGATATGCAGGTGAAAACAGGTTTGCTCTTATGCCAGGATATTAATTTCAAGGATCCTTTTCTTCCGGATAATATGGCTGACATGAGAAAAGCCATGAAGATCGAGGTGCTGGGCGTTGATACAACCTACGGAGTTGTTGATGTTGAAAAAGACGGTTCATTTCAGCTTAAAGTAATGGCAGATAAACCTTTCCGCATCAGAACACTTGACAAGGACGGCAATGTTGTCGGCGGTCCGTGTTCCTGGTTATGGTTGCGTCCGAATGAACGGCGGGGATGTATAGGATGCCACGAAAACCCCGAGCTGGCTCCTGAAAATATAGTTTCCCTTGCAGTTAAAAAATCACCGGTCATCATACCAGTCCATATAACAGATGTTAAAGAGAAGCTGGTAGAACTTGAGTAGTATGGGAAGATTCGTAAAAATCATTATACCGGCAGCAATCCTTGTTATTCTTGGTGTTGTAATTTATAAGCCTTATCACCGGTGGGCCAGGGAACATGTCAATAATCTGACTGCTACTACTGACCATCCGCTGAAATGCGCATCCTGCCATCTTTATATTCAAAAAACAGGGATTATTTCAAAGGTTGTCAATGCGAAATACAATTCGCCCTTTAACCTGGCACCGTCACCTGATGGAAAATATCTTTATGTGGTCGCAGAGGAAGGCAATGCATTACTGGTGGTTAACACTGAAAAGAACAAAGTCACCAGGGAGATTAAGGTAGGTGCCCGTCCGCACAGCGTTGTGGTAAGCAGCGACGGGGAAACTGCTTATGTGAGCAACCAGTGGTCAGATAATGTGTCGGTAATTGATCTTGAAGAATATATTGTCAGAGATACACTTAGGACAGGGGGAGGACCGGCCGGCCTGGCCCTTAGCGCTGACGGGAATTCACTTTATTCAGCCAATTCATTTTCATCCGACATTTCAATAATCGACCTTGCTTCAGGTGTTGAGCGGAACAGGCTGTTTACAGGCAATAATCCCACCGGAGTGCAGATAAGTCCTGATGGTAACCTGGTGCTGGTCACCAGCCGCCGTACACTTGGTTTACCATATGGAGATTCTTTAAGGTGCGAGCTTACGGTTGTGAATGATAAAAAGCAGAGGGTTGCTGAACGCCTCGATATTAAACAGGCCTATATGATGGAGAATATTGCCTTCACTCCATCGGGCGACCTGGCAATAATTCCACTGATAAGACCTAAAAACAATGTTCCGACAATACAGATCGAAAGAGGATGGATGATGACAAATGGCATAGGTATCATTGAGCAGAAACCTCCAGGAAGAATCATTCAGTTGCTTCTTGACGAACCTAATGCCTATTATGCCGATCCCTTTGATATTGCAATAACCCCTGACGGGAAAAAAGCTTTTGTTTCACATGCAGGTGTCGATTGTATATCTGTAATTGATATAGACGCAATAAGGAAACTTATTGCTAAATCGGACGACAGGATGCTTACGGCATATTCAAACTACCTGGGCACAAGCAGCAAAATAGTGCTGAAACGTATTCCCACGGGAGCAAACCCCAAGGGAATGGCATTGTCACCCGATGGGAAAAAGCTATATGTTGCGGAGCATCTTGAGGACAGAATAGCCGTAATCAGCACTGAAAGCCTTGAAACAATTGGTAACATACCCCTCGGCGGACCACGCAGGATAACAGTAGCGCGGGAAGGCCGGCGTCTGCTCAACAATGCCGGAGGCACTTTCCAGACTCAGTATTCCTGCTACACATGTCATCCTGATGAACATGAAGACGGGCTGGTCTATAACATGGCATCGAAAGATATGGGTCGCAATATGACAAATACGCAATCGCTCAGAAACATCGGGGAGACTCCCCCATATAAATGGAATGGGAAAAACCAGAGTATTTACAAGCAGGATGGAATGCGCTTTTCGACAGTTCTGACAAGAACCGAGGCTTTCAGTTATAAAGAACTTGACGCTCTTACGGCCTATGTAATGTCTGGAATACCCAATCCGCCAAATCTGCAATACAATCCCGGCGGAGAACTTACCGATGCTCAAAGACGCGGTAAGGAGATTTTTGAAAGAACACATGATATCAACGGATTTGAAATACCGGTTTTCAACCGCTGCGTTACCTGCCATCCTGCTCCCTATTTTACCAATAAGAAGATGGTAGATGTCGGCACCCTTGCAGCCAGTGACAATTCAATCTTTTTTGATACGCCGCATCTCAACAATATAGTCTATTCGCCACCTTACCTTCATGACGGCCGTGCTGCTACCCTAGAAGAGATATGGACCATCTATGGAAAAACCGAACAGCATGGAACGGTCAATGACCTTACAAAAACAAAACTTAACGATCTGGTGGAATATCTGAAATCTCTCAGGGATGAGGAATATGAAAAAAAAGCCGCTTCAATCAATCAGGCTTCTTTTACTCATAAAAAAGTGAAATAAAATAATGAAAAAAATGTCTAATAAGAATTTAATAAGGTACTCGGCACTTACAATCATTCTGGCAGCAATTGTACTGGCTGGCATAATGCTGTTAAAGAAAACGGATAAATCTGATAAACCGGTGAAAAGTGAAAATATTTCTATTTCAGGTACCTATACAAACAGTTCAGATAAAGATCTTCCAGGCAGTTCAGGTGTTATAAAAGAAGCAAAGGCAATGCCTGTTTATGGGCGCTGGCGTAACTTTACAACAAAAGACGGACTGCTCTCCGATCATGCCTATTCTGTACGTATCATCGGAGACAGCGTGCTTGTTGGCACTCATGAGGGTCTTGCAGTCTATTCCCGGGGGAAATGGCGTAATTATACCACTAATGACGGATTGGCTCATAATGGTGTAGTATCAATCGATTACAGCAAACTGACAGGCGATATCTGGATAGGAACTCTGGGGGGCTTGAATCGTTGGTCATCCGGCAAATTTGAAACTTTCAATCAGTTTAACAGCGGAATGCCTAACGATCTGGTTTATTGCGTTTATTGTGACGGGAAAGATGTCTGGGTTGCAACCGGAGGCGGAGCCGGCCATTATGACACGTATACCAGGAAGTGGGATATTTTCACTGAGCAGAATGCCCCGATGCATGAGCCCTGGACCTATGGCGTTTCAACCGGCGATGGCAAAGCATTTATCGCTGCCTGGGGAGGAGGAGTGATCGAGTATAATATGAAAACCGGGCATTTCAGAGATTATGTCGACCCTGATGGCTTTATGGAAATTGATCTTCAGCCTGATGATGGTATTGTCCACGACATTACTACAGCTACAGCTTATGCAGATAGTATTCTGTGGGTTTCAACTTATTTCGGGATGAGCCGGTATGACGGCAAAAACTGGAAAGGCTATTTTGACCATGACAGCGGCCTGGCAAGCAATTTTATTAACTTCCTCAGAGCTGAAGGCCACAAAGTATTTATTTGCTGCGATAACGGATTAAGCAGCACCGACGGGACCACATGGGTAACATATAAAAAAGACGATAACAGTGAAAACGGGAAAGCCATTATTACAAATGGAACAGAGAAGAAGGAAATCCCGCTGTCACCTTCAATATCACACAATTTTATTATCGGTGTTGATGCCGATGAAAATTATCTGTGGGTTGCTACCTCAAAAGGTGTCAGCCGCGGAGAACTTATGAGATAAATAAAAATGACTTTAACAGGAACAAAATTAAAATCACAATAACTGAAATGGAGAACAAGCAGCTACTTATTGATCCGTCAGGAATCACGGATGGAGAACGGGAAGAAATGATAAAATTAGGGATACTTTCTGACGATAACCGGATACGCGAATACATATATCCTGAAATTCACAGTGGGCGCCCGCCAATTGAGAAACATGTGGTTCATGCCCCGCAGGTTCTGAATGAAGCCTATAATTATCAAAAACCATCCTCTTTCTCCAGGGCATTAAGGCTTGAATTCGGAGGCTATAAAATCTTGCTTATCTCCGGTACTGCAAGTGTTAATGAAGAGGGCAAAGCCGAACACATCGGTGATTTCAAGGCCCAGACCTGGAGAACTTACAGGAATATTACCACCCTGTTGTCGGCTGAGGATATGACCTGGCACGATGTAGTAAGGACCACCAACTATCTGAGGGACATTGAACGTGACTATGAAGAGTTCAATAAGATCCGGACTTCCTTCTTCCGCTGGCTTAATCTTGATCCGCTGCCTGCGAGCACCGGAATCCAGGCAAGGCTTTGCTGGGAAACCCTTTTGGTGGAGATTGAGGCTTATGCAATTTGTAAAATAAAGTAAATCAACTTATATGAAACATCATTACAGGTTTTTGCTGATTGCCCTCCTTTTTACAATTCAGCCGCTTTCATGTCTGACAGGGCAGGAGAAACCCGCTAACTATGGGAACATCCCGGATGAACTGGTTGCTTATGATAAATACATGAAAGCATATAAGTATCATTTTCTGACACCAATAGAATTTTACGGAGCAGGCCGTGAAATTCCTCCTCCTGCAAATCTTGAAGAGGTCAGAATAGGTTTCCTTGGACCATTGGAAGGATCACCTATCGTATCGCTTGGAAAACAGATGCTTCAGGGTTCCCAGCTGGCAATTGAAGAAGCCAATAAAAAAGGAGGCTATCATGGCATACCTTACAGGCTGATGATACACACTGATGTAGGCCTGTGGGGTGCCGCTGCCAACGAAGTTGTCAAAATGGATGATGAGAAGGTCTGGGCCTGGCTCGGTACAATCGATGATAACAATTCTCATGTGGCAATCAGGGCCACCTTAAAACTGGAGATTCCTAATATGAATACAGGAGATCCGGATCCCACTTTTACTGAAACAAACATACCCTGGGTTGTACGTGTAATTCCTGATGACCGGCAAAGCGGCTATGTCCTGGTTGACCGGATTTACAAAACCGACAAGCACTCACGTGTGGCAGTAATGAGAGCAAACAACCGTTACGGCCGGGTCGGGATCCTTCATTTCAGCCGTTCAGCCACCCGTCTCGGATTCCCGATAATAATTGAAGAACGTTTCAGTGACGGAGAGACGGATTTTAAGGAAAGGCTTGAAAGGATAAAGAAAACTTCACCCGATGCAATTGTTCTGTGGGGAAATGCTAAGGAATCCGCTCTTATTCTCAATCAGATTCGTGAACTTGGCATGAAACAACCTGTTTATGGTTCCGACAGGATGGTTAATCCGGAATTCCTGGAACTTGCCGGTAAACTGGCAGACGGTGTTGTGACCACTTGTCAGTATAATCCTGATTCGGATAATCCGAAATTGAAGGCTTTTAAATACAACTATACTAAAAGGTTTGGTCAGGAGCCTGATGTTTTTGCTGCCCACGCTTATGACGGCATGAATATTCTTATTGCAGCTATTGAGAAGGCCGGATTGAACCGGGTATTAATCCGTGATGTGCTCACTGATTTGAAAACTTTCCAGGGGTATCAGGGTGTCACCGGTGTAATGAATTTTGATGCAACCTGGAATAATGTCAGACCTATTTTCGTGGCTGAGTGCGTCAACGGCAAATTCAAATTTTCATCTGCGCCACCTTTTGAAAAAGGCGACCAGATATACAAGAAACCTAAAACAGGATATCAATATTAATAAATTTAAAAATGGAGTCAGATAATTACAACGATCCTGCAGTGATTGGCGGATGTTCTGTCCCGGTAAGGGTGAACAGAAAATCAAAACCTGATCCGACAATTGTGGATGTAAAAGGAATAAAGTTCGGATCAGCAGAGGTTGTCATTATTGCCGGACCCTGCTCGGTTGAAAACCGGGAACAAATGCTGGAAACAGCTAAAGCTGTCAGGTCAGCAGGCGGAGTGATTTTGAGGGGAGGTGCTTTCAAACCGCGTTCTTCACCTTATAATTTCCAGGGCCTGGGAGAGGAAGGTCTTAAACTACTCATGGAAGCCAGAAAGAAAACCGGATTGCCAATTGTTACTGAAGTTATGGATACCCGCATGGTTGACCTGGTTGCCGGATATGCTGATATACTGCAGATAGGCTCACGGAATATGCAAAACTATCCATTGCTGAAGGAAGTCGGTATGCTCCGTAAACCGGTATTGCTGAAACGCGGAATGATGTCAACAATAGAGGAGTTTTTACTGGCTGCAGAATATATACTTAACCAGGGAAACGAACAGGTTATACTGTGCGAAAGAGGGATACGCACTTTTGAAACCACCACAAGAAATACCCTTGATCTCGGCGCAGTGCCAATGCTTAAGCATTTGACCCATCTTCCGGTGATTGTTGACCCGAGTCACGGGACCGGACACCGGTGGATGGTGCCTTCAATGGCTAAGGCAGCTGTTGCAGCCGGAGCCGACGGACTCATAATGGAAGTACATTATAAACCCGAAGAGGCTCTGTGCGACGGACACCAGTCCCTGAGTCCCGATGAATTTGCCCGTCTGATGACTGATCTGAAGAAGATTGCACAAGCTGTCGGCAGGGATATTTATCCTCATGAAATTAAGTAAGACTATTTGTCAGGCAGGCCTGATTATAACAGTTATAATTTTCACTTCAGGTATTGCTTTTACCCAGAATCAACAACATCCGGGGCAATCCGTTAAAATCGGATTGCTTATACAGGATAGCAGCTGGACTTCAGCAGTTCACGGGGCTGAGCTTGCCATCAGTAAGACAAATGACAACGGCGGGTTGAACGGGCGGATGATTCAGCTTGTTGTCCGGTCAATGGAAGGCCCGTGGGGAACAGGATCAAAACAGGCAGTTGACCTTATTTTTGAAGAGAAAGTATGGGCGCTGATCGGATTGCACGACGGACGAAATGCCCACCTGGTTGAACAGGCAGCAACAAAATCGCAGGTGGTTTTCCTTTCGGCATGGCCTGGTGACCCGACATTGTCGCAGGCATTCGTACCCTGGTTCTTTAACTGCGTCCCGAATGACAACCAGCAGGCAGCTGCAATATTTAAAGAAATATATGAAATAAGGAAATACAGAAATATAGTTGTTGTTCATGGAAAGGAGTACGATTCCGAAAAAAGCTTTGCCAGCTTCATTAGTATAGTAAAAAAGTCAGGAAAGCCTGATCCGTTACAATTCAATATTGGAGATTATGTTCAGAAGACAGATATCCTGGCTGACAAAATAAGCGATTCGGATGCCGATTGTCTTTTACTTTTTTGCGAGCCTCCGGTTTCATTAAAATTAGTCAGGCAAATAAAAAAGAAAAATAATCTCTTTCCGGTTTTTGGTCCGATAGCCTTGTTGAATGAAAATATACTTTCATTGCAGGAATTGAAGGACTTCGGCAATATTGTTTCAGTCCCTGCAGGTAAATGGCCGGAAGCAGAAAACCAGAAGTTCAGGAAGGAATTCGAAACAAAATATGGCTATGTGCCGGGAATGGTTGCTTCCTACTCATATGACTGCATGAGCGTACTTATTGAGGCTGTAAGACAATCAGGAAGTTCCGATCGCGAGATGATTCAGAATTCTCTGAAGAATATCCGCTTCAATGGCGTAACCGGACCGGTACAGTTTGATGATAAAGGCAACCGGCTGGGGAAATTCGAAATAATGAAAACAACCAGCGGCCTTCCCGTCACCTCCAAAGCTGATTGAGTTTTATTTGCTAATTTTGATGGCATGAAAAAGTATCGCCTCATTATAGTGACCACTCTCCTCATTTCATTATTTCCGGGATGCGGGAACAGTGGTGAAAAATCCACGCAAAAATCGACTGATCTGCTTACAACCAAAACCCTTGGGCTGGCATATCTTGAGGAGTTTAAGCTGGAAGAGGCAGAAACGGAATTCCTGAAGTTTATTGATCTGGCACCCAATGACAAGTTTGGTTATGCAAATCTCGGTCTGACTTACTTAAGGATGGCTAAATATCCTGAAGCAGAAAAAGAACTGACCAGAGCTATAAAGATCGATCCCAAAGATCCGGATGTCAGGCTTATACTTGCCACTGTATATAAAATGAACAATGAACGGGATAAGGCTATTGAAGAGCTTAAAAGTGCACTTGAATTTGCTCCTGATCATTTAAAAATACTTTTTGAGATTTCCGAGTTGTATTCGACCCTGCCTGACGAAGATGCAAAGAAGCAACGCGAGAACTATATTGAAATTCTTGTCCGGAATGCACCCGCAAATCTTGTCCCGCGCCTCAACCTGACAGATATTCTTATCCGGAAAGGTGAATTCGATAAGGCAGTTGACCAGATGGAGATAATCAATAAACAGTTTCCGGAATTCCCAAAGGAGGCTGTTGAATACTTTAATAATACGCTTTCCTTACTGAGAAAAAAGGATAAGGAAAATGCAATTATCCAGTTTACGATTTTTCATAATTATCTAAAGGTTACTTCACCTTACCAGGCCGGGATCATGGATCTGAAGGGCCCCGGAGGATCCCTGATAGGATTTCCGATCATAACTTTCGACAGGCAGGGTTCAGTCATCAGGCAAAAAAGAAAACAGTTCCCTCCTCGACATTATAAAATTTGCCAATGTAGCTGCTGCAGCCGGCCTGGATATAGTTCCGCGAACCGAAGAGGGTAATAATGCGGAATTCAGATTTTCGGCTCACACCGAAGCATGCGATTATGATGGTGACGGAGATATTGATATTTATGCCGGCAGCTATGATCCTGCATCCTCATCATATAAGCATTTTCTGTTCAGAAACGAAATGGGTAAATATACGGATGTGACCAGGGAAGCAGGATTAAATCATTCCGGCAATGAAGCATCTGCAGCTTTTGCCGACTTTGATAATGACGGTTTCCCCGACCTGTTTGTGATGAAGGATGGGGGCGACATACTCTACAGAAATACCGGAAAAGGCACCTTTGAAGATGTAACAGCCAAGGCAAAGGCAGGCAGCAGCACCGGGGGGAAAAAGGCTCTTTTCTTCGATATGGATCACGACGGGGATCTTGATATGTTTGAGATACTTCCGTATTCAAATTTATATCTGAGAAATAATTCAGACGGTACTTTTGAAGATCAGTCCATTAAACTTGGAACTCAGAACAGCGGAATCATTTCCACCGGTGCAGCTTTTGGAGATTTTGATGATGACGAGGATATCGACTTTATTGTTGTCAATAAAAACTCAGGTGTCTGCCTGTATTCAAATCAGCGGCAGGGTGTTTTCAGGGATATCGCTGCTGAAAGCGGGCTGAAAGGATATGAAGGAGCCGGGACGGTTGCTGTCGGAGATTATAATAACGACGGATATCTTGACCTTTTTATCGGGTCAGGTACCGGAGAAAATCATGCGCTGTTAAGGAATCTCCGAGACGGCACTTTTGAGAAGGAAAAGAATAATGCGGAAATGCTCCGGTCACTTGAAAAAGTAAATGTCTGCGATGCTTCTTTCCTGGATTTTAATAATGACGGATTCCTTGATATTCTTGTGGCAGGAGAATCACAGGGAAAGGATGGTCGCGGAATTAATCTCTTTTACAATGACGGAAAAGGAAATTTCAAAGATGTTTCAGAATTATTGCCGTCTGAAGTAAAAACAGGAAATCAGATAACCGTTTTCGATTATAATGATGACGGTGACCTCGATGTCCTGATTGCAGGCATCAATGGCGGAATTTCCCTGCTCCGCAATGACGGCGGAAATAACAACCATTTTATAACAATGAAGCTGGTAGGCCTGAAAGCAGGCAGCGCAAAAAATAATTACTTCGGTATCGGAGCGAAAGTCGAGATGCGTGCCGGCGATCTCTATGAAACAATGGTTGTGACCAATCCCAGCATCCACTTTGGAATAGGCAGTAATTCAAGAGCTGACATCATCAGGATCAGATGGACCAACGGAGTGCCACAGAACATTTTCATGCCCGGATCTGACCAGGCACTTGTCGAGCAGCAGACCCTTAAGGGTTCATGTCCTTTCCTCTATGGATGGAACGGAAAGGAATATGTTTTTGTGAAGGATATATTATGGAGAAGTGCTCTCGGGATGCCTACCGGAATAATGGGCGGCACCACCTCATATGCCTTTGCAGATGCCTCGGATGATTATTTGAAAATTCCGGGCGATATGCTTAAGCAGAACAATGGAGATTATATAATCCAGGTCACTTCCGAACTCTGGGAAACCATTTACATTGACGAACTTGAACTTGTTGCAGTGGATCACCCCGATTCACTGGATATTTTTGTTCCTGAACAATTTGGTCCTCCCCCGTTCCCGGGGCTGAAAATCCTTGCCGTTAAAGAGAAACATGCACCGGTCTCAGCCGTGGATGGGGAGGGAAATGATGTACTCTCATTTATTTCTGAAAAAGATGACAGGTACCTGTCCGGTTTTAAACCTGATAAATATCAGGGAGTAACAGAGATGCACGACCTGATTCTTGATCCGGGAGAATTGAGTCAAACCGAAAACCTTTTCCTTTTCATGAATGGATGGATATTCCCGACTGATGCCAGTATAAATGTGGCAATATCACAATCAGGTGACATCAAAGTGACTCCTCCTTTAGTCCAGGTTTTGAATAAAAAAGGTGAGTGGGTAACAGTGACCGGCAGCACTGGATTTCCAATGGGGAAAGACAAAACCGTTATAACCGATCTTTCAGGCAAATTCCTGTCAGAAGACCACCGGATAAGGATCAGGACAAATATGGAAATATACTGGGACCAGATCTTTTTCGCTGAAGATTTACCCGGCGCTCCTGCAATAAAGAATGTTCTCAGTCCTTCAGGTGCTGACCTGCACTACAGGGGCTTCTCCGAGCCATTCAGAAAAGGAAGCCGTTACGGACCTCACTGGTTCGATTATTCTGTTGTTGAAGAGGGACCGAAATGGAGAGATCTGACGGGAAATTACACGCGGTTCGGTGATGTCCTGCCGCTTTTAACAGAATCGGATAACAAATATATTATAACAAATGCCGGTGATGAGACTACTGTAAGTTTCAATGCCGCGGAATTGCCTCCATTAGCCAAAGGGTGGAAGAGGGACTTCCTTATCCGAAGCGTCGGATGGGTTAAAGACGGAGACCTGAATACGGCTTTCGGCAACACGGTACTGCCTCTTCCTTTCCATGGAATGAAAAGCTACCCTCCGTCAGAAAGCGATACTTATCCGGATACTCCTGAATTGCAGAAATATAACCGGGAGTATAATACAAGAGCGGTAACAGCGGATGAGTATTTAAATGCGTTGAGAGTAAATGATAAAAACTAGCTTTGCGAACTTTGTGACTGCTTTTCGGTCTTTTCAGTTAAAAGGGATCTTCTCCGTTTGTCTGATATGTGTCTCTTATTCTGTACCAGCTCAAAAGCAGGCAATCAGATTTACTGATGTCACAAAACCGACCGGTGTAGATTTCATATATACATTCGGAGATCTATCCTACAGGAATATTATTGAAAGCAGCGGATCAGGAATAACAATATTCGATTACAACAACGACAAACTGATGGATCTGTTCATGATGAACGGAACATATCTTGAAGGCATATCTGATCCCGGCGGGAAGAAATTCATCAACACTCCCGACAGGCTTTACAGAAACAATGGTAACGGAACATTCACCGAGGTCTCTGAAAAGGCAGGCGTCAATGATACTCACTGGAGCATGGCTGCAGGAGCAATAGATTATGATAATGACGGGGACCAGGATCTCTATCTGCTTAATTATGGTCCCAATGTTTTTTACAGGAACAACGGCAACGGAACATTTACTGACTTTACAAATCTTACAGGTCTCCGTGGTCCGGATAAATTAAACGGGTTTGTAAAATGGAGCATCGGAGTCTCCTTCTGGGACTACAACCTCGACGGAAGGCTCGACGCCATGGTCGGCAATTTCCTGGCGTTCGATCCGGCTTACTTTACACCCACGACTCCCGATCTGATGCCTCAACCCTCAGAATATAAAGGCCAGGCTTCGATGCTCTATGAACAGCAACCTGACGGAAAATTCAAAGAGGTCACTGAAAAGAACGGATTATATTATCCCGATTCAAAATGCATGGGCCTTACTGTATTTGATTATGATGATGACGGGGACCTTGATATTTTTCAGGCCAATGATCACCAGCTAAACTTCATGTTCAGGAACGATAATGGCGTCTATAAGGAGGTTGGCGTTGAAATAGGCGTGGCTGCCAACAGCCATGGCATAGGGACTGGTTCAATGCATGGAACAATCGGTGATGTTGATGGTGACGGATTAATTGACATTCTGGTTGCTGATCTTTCATACGGAGCGCTTTACAGGAACAGAGGCAATGGATTCTTTGAAGATATTACTGAAACCAGCGGTATCCAGGTGCCTATGGCAGGGAAGGGAGGATGGGCTACTGCTTTCCTTGATTTTGACAACGATGGTGACCTCGATATAGTCTCAGCAAACGGCACGGCAGAGGAGCTTATCCTGCAATATCCGCTGTTGCTTGAAAATGACGGGAAAGGACATTTCAAGGATACAGGAAAGGATTATGGAGATTATTTCAGGATAAAACGTTCGGGCAGGGGACTCGCTGTGTGGGATTTTGATAATGACGGAGATATGGATATAATAGTATCGCATGTCGATCTTCAGGCAACTGCAGCACTTCTCAGAAACGACGGAGGGAATTCAAACCACTGGCTTGGTCTTACATTGAAAGGCAGTAAAGGTCCGGCTTCGGCAATAGCCGCCAAAGTCGTCGCAACAGCCGGAGGAAAGAGGCAGGTACTTGTCAATCAATGGACAACAGGCTATCTGAGCAATAATGATCCAAGGCTGCATATAGGTCTGGGAAGTGCAAAATCAATCGATACCCTTGAAATATTCTGGACAGGTGGAAAGAAAGAGGTTTTTAATAATGTAGCTGCAGACAGATATATTACAATAACGGAAGGAAAGGGAATTTTAAAATAAAACTCATATAGAATGAATAGTCAATACATACATAAAGTGGTCGATCTGACCAATCCTGAAAAGAATACTATTTATAACATGACCCATGAGGAAGCTGTTGAAGCTGTCCGGTCGGGAAACGTCGAAGCAGTCAGGAAGATAGATGGTCAGTATTCACTTGTTTCTGTCGATGGAAAAACTGTTCGTATGGCAAGGTCTATCGGCCGTCCGATCCGTTACTTCATTGCAAAAGTGCCGGCCGGACCGCAACTTGTAATTGCCGAGCGCATTGATGTCATTTATAACTATCTTAAGAAGGAAGGTCTTGATCACCAGTTCCATCCATCTTATACAAGAATGGCCCCGGCGCATTATATCACAAAAATAGAACTCCTCGGCTGTCCCGATCCCAACCCGGTATATGAAAGGTTCTTTAAACCGGAAAGAAATAAATACTCTTCATCAGATACTCCGCGGATAGGTGAACTTTACATAAGAACAGTCTTTGAGGAGATAAAGAAATGGCTAAGGTTCCGTGCCAGTGCCGGACCTGTCGGCATTACTTTCTCAGCCGGAGTTGACAGCGGGGCTCTTTTCCTGCTGACTTACAAGGCTCTCATGGAACTTGGAGAGAGTCCATCAAGGCTTAAGGCTTTTACACTTAGTATCGACGGAGGGGGTGAAGACCTGGCACAGGCAAAAAAATTCCTCGATGATCTGGATCTTGGATTTTTCCTTGAAGTAATTGAAGCAGATTATTCAACTCTCGACTGGAAGAAAACAGTAAGAGTTGTTGAAGATTACAAACCTCTTGACATACAGTCAGCAACAATGAACCTGGCGCTTTTGCGAGGCATCCGTTCACGGTATCCCGATTGGAAACTTATAATTGACGGCGACGGAGGCAATGAAAACCTGAAGGATTATCCCATCGAGGAGAATCCGGAACTTACAATCCGGAGCGTGCTGAACAATCTGATGCTTTACCATGAAGGATGGGGAGTCGATTCGATAAAACACTCCCTTACATATTCAGGAGGACTTAGCAGGGGATTTATGAGGACATATACCACAGGCGAAAGCCTTGGTTTTGAATCTTTCAGTCCTTATACGCTGCCAAATGTAATTGAAGTCTCGGAAGGTATTCCTTTCATTGATATCACGGACTGGGATCATAATAAGCTGTATGATCTTAAGGGACAGCTCGTTTCTGACGGAGTGAAAGCAGTTACAGGAATGACTATGCCTGTATTTCCCAAAAGACGTTTTCAGCATGGGGCAGCTTCGGCAAATGCCTTCAGAAATCATTTTCCTGAAAAGGAGATAGCCTACCGGAAAGAGTTTCTTTCAAATTATGAATGAAGCCCCCGGGTTTAATATCGATGACCGCTGGATATTGTCCAAACGGGGGAGAAAGAACACCGTTGATCCGCGAAAACCATACGCATGGCTTGTTGAGAAAGAACTTACCGCTTCAGGATTAATAGAGGATACGGGGATAATTTTTCTCACAAACCGGGAATGTCCGTTTCATTGCCTGATGTGTGATCTGTGGAAAAACACCACCGATGTTTCTGTACCGGCAGGCGCTGTCCCTGAGCAGATTGAATGGGCTTTAAAACAAATGCCTGAAGCCAGGAACCTGAAACTTTATAACAGCGGAAGTTTTTTTGATGAAAGAGCCATACCTGAAGAGGATTACAAAAGCATTGCATCACTTGTTAAGAATTTTGAGACAGTAATTGTAGAAAGCCATCCAAAGCTGATTAATGAAAAATGTCTGATCTTCAGGGATATGCTAAAACCTGATTTACAGATTGCACTTGGTCTTGAAACCGTACATACCGAGGTACTCAGGAAACTCAATAAGCAAATGACCCTGGAGGATTTCAGGAAAGCTGTCAGTTTTCTTACTCAGCATGACATACTGTCAAGGGCATTTATTCTGCTGAGACCTCCTTTCCTTTCGGAACCGGAAGGCATATTCTGGGCAGAACGGTCAATCGACTTTGCCTTCAGTGCCGGCGTGGAATGTTGCACGGTTATTCCTGTACGGGCAGGCAACGGGGCTATGGATCTGTTAATTGAAATGAACCACTTTGCACAACCGGATATCCGCTCCCTGGAAACAGTCCTGGAATACGGTATCAGACTGAATGCAGGTCGTGTATTTGCAGATGTGTGGGATTTAGAAATGTTTTCCGGTTGTAAGAAATGTACCGATAAAAGGACCAATCGGTTAATTGCCTTAAATCTGAACCAGAAAATAACCAGTCCGGTAAGATGTACATGCAGCCCGTAATAACAGGAACGACTATCGGCTCAACTCATCTCTGAAAAAGCTTTCCGGCGGACCCAGATAGGATGGTTTTACTCCTCCCGTATCAATGACAATTTTTTCCAGAACGATGCCGGGATCGATCATCCATATCTTAAGGGTATGATATCCGGCCTCGCTGACTGAAAGGTCTGCTTTTACATACCTTGTATTGTCCATCACGGTCTTTTCCCACTCCCTGTTACCGTTCTGTGCGTTGAATTCCTTTGGCACGACAGTGATAATCTGAGGAGTCTCATCATCGAATGATATTCCTATTTTAAAATCCCTGTCAGGAAGGAAATTCAGGGAAGGGGCGACGTGCAGCAGGGTTTTGAACTCACCTGTCGAGAAAAGATACATCTGGTATTCGAGACAGGGAGAATCTATACCCGGTATTGCCGGCGGCGCATCTGTCACAGCTGTTGCGCGCATGGCGGAAAGAGTGCGGCCATAATCTCCGATCTGTTCCCAGTATCTCTCTTCTCTGTTTTTCAAAGCCGTATAATGTTCTGCTTCGATCGAGACGTATCCTTCAGCCTCAACAAATCCTTTCAGGGTGGCGGCTTGCGGCACTGCAGGATTGAATGCTGAAAGGGCTACAGTCACCTCGCTGCCGGCGCCGCTCACGGTTATGGCGCCCTGATGAGTGCCATAGGTAAGCAAATCCCAGTCTACCCGGATACCAATCCGAAGCTCTCCTGTGACAGTGCCTTTGTCATGACTCAGTATTATCCAGGGATTATCTGCGGTCACCGAGTATTCAAAGGGCTCTTTGCCTTTGTTAAAAACCTCTATATAACGTTCCTGCCTGTTGAAAACATCAAACCGGGGCAGGGCAGGAGGTGTTTTCTCTCCCGGCCAGGCTTTGTCAGAGCCTTCGACAGCCACGCCCATTGAGGCGGTCTGAGGCACTTCAATGCGACTGAGTTTTATAGCTCTCAGGCTGTTGAACGGAGGATCAGCCCAGTTTGTGTATCCCAGGTGAGACTGATCCATGAAGTGGTTCCATTTCCCTCCGGCAAAAGAGCGGTTATAGTATCCCATAAGGGCAGTGTCAGCCTGAAAAAAGGCCTCTGTTCTTTCGGCCATCTCATTTGTCATCGATCTTCCCTGCGATGCATAGAGCGCATTCTTCCCTGCTGTTACATACAGCTCATTGACCAGGGCGCTGGCTTTTACGGGGAAGAGAACCAGATCATAGAATGCGTCATGCATCTCCTCCGGCAGCTCCGCCTGTATTTCCTCCGCCCTTGCGGAGAGAGCATTATATTCATTAACTATCCACTCCGCCTCCCGGTAGTCTGTCAGGCTGTAAGTAAAGGGGCTAAGCAGTTCAGGCTTGCGGCGGCCGTTGAATTTTGTGTACAGTGATATAATTTCAGCAATCTCACCGGCATGGTCAGGTCCGAACTCACGGGCACACCATTGTCCCGTATATTCCCGGAGTTCGTCGTTGCCATGTGCCTTCGTATCCCAGGCGAGAGAAAGAAAATACTCTATGGGGAATTCATAACCCTTGAAATGGCCTACATTGACGATCCATATGCGGTCAGCGCCGTACTGTTTTGCCAGCGACATCTGGTCCCATATTTTCGGGATAGGATTTGTATTTATCCACTGGTAGCTGCGGGGTCCGCCGTGGTAGTCGAAGTGGTAGTAGACGCCTGCCCCGCCGCTGCGCCGGCGCTCATCAGGTGAAGGCAGCCTTCTTACGTTACCCCAGTTATCCTCCGCCCACAGCAGGGTGACGTCATCAGGCACACGCAACCCGGCATTATAGTAATCCTGCACTTCCTTGTAGAGGCACCATAACTGCGGCACTTTTGTCACATCGGGATTCATCTCTTCAGCTATAAGCCGTCGCTGAATGTCAACTATCTTTTCAAGCTTTGCGATGTTTGCTGCAGGGCCCCCCGGGCCCATCTCAGTGTCGTCAGCACCGCGCAGTCCTATTGTGATGATGCTTTCATAGTCTTTGTTGCGTCTGATGCCATCGCGCCAGAATTTCACCAGGGTGTCAGAATGGCTGGTCCAGCTCCAGCTGCCCAGGGTCTTCTGATACCGGCGGTCCCACTCTTTCTGGGCCCTCAGCATCGGCTCCTGATGGCTGTTGCCCATGACAATTCCATATTCATCGGCCAGCCTGGCATTAAGGGTGTCATCCTCATTGAAGGCATTGTTCCACATGGCAGGCCAGAGATAGTTGCCTTTAAGCCTGAGTATCACCTCGAAGAGTTGTGAATAAAACTCTCTGCCGTAGTTAGCCACACCAGGGGGTACAGGCGGATTAACAGAAGGTGTCACCGTACCGTATTTGTACTGAACCCACCTCGTCAGTGCAGGGTATTCATCATTCAGAAATATACCCCGGTATCTTACGGATGGCTCCCCGTAAACATGTCGTCCCGGAAGGATAAAGACCTCATTGCTCTTTTTAACCGGCACCTCAGCCCACCAGTACCACGGTGAGACACCGATCTGTTTTGAGAGTTCATAGATGCCGTAAATTGTTCCGCGTTTGTCACTTCCTGCAATGACAAGGGCTTTCTTTACCCCCGGGAAGGGATCAGTGACTGTCTGTATAATGTAACACTCCCATTTCCCTGATATGTCATCAACATTGATCTTTCCTTGGCTGATGAGGTTATCAATGAGCCGGCTCTTTCCGATTGTGCCGGCAATTACCATCTCCTTTTTGCGGGGAGGTTTATCAAAGATCATCTTCGGTGTTATGCCGGTCACTTTTCCAATATCTGTCTGAAGGTCAGTAAACGCCCTGATCACGCCTGGCCAGTCTTCAGAACTGATTAACAGCGGAGCATTCCTGCCCGAGGATGCGAGGGTGAAGGCTGATGCTGTTTTTTGTGCTGATACAATCGATGAAGTATCCGCTGAACCGGTTGACGGAGATCCGTATATGTCAACCGCCGACAGCAGAAACACTGCAGTAATTAAGCTGAAGAAGATGGTTCGGTTTTTCATATTCAAGGGGTTTACTGAAGTTCAATCACAGCTGTTGTAACAGATGATGGTTTCAGTGTAATGTATTTATCCGCAGTTATTGATCCGAGGTCCTTATACATGCTTCCTTCAACAGTTTGCACTGCACTGATTGTTTTTACAGTCTTGTTCTTAACCGTGAAATCGACATATGCCGGAGACGAAAGAGGATTGACAATCACGACAGTTATTACAGTGCCGGAAGGATTGGCAAATGCAGAGAGTTTTACTGAAGAGGTACTGCAGGTGGCATTTATCCTGTCATAGCCCTTATCTACATTTTTGGCGAAGTGCTTCATTACATAATAAAAAGGAGTGACAGTATAATCGCCGGCAACGTTGATACCTATCATTGACTGTGGGTTGGCGGCATCCCATGCCATGAGCCAGTACAGGTATCCGGAGGCGTTGGCTTCATTGAGATTATTGATGATAAACTGTGCCGTTTTAAGCCATGAAAAGTTTGAGTATTCCGTCATTATGCATGGCTTATTACCATAGTTGTCACGTACCATGTTAAGCATGGAAGTTGTCTCAGTAATGAGCGCTGTGGCAGACCAGTTATATGTATGATAGGCATAGGCTGCCAGATAGGCTTTGTCTTTGATAGGGTCAGAAAATGCCGCAAAGGTGTTTCCGCCGAATTTGCTTGTGCCGAGATTCTCAGCTTCCGGCCCGATAAGTTTGGGAGGGTTGGGACGCGTACTGATCTTTTCGTAAACGAGATCAAAGGCATTTACATATCCCGGAAAATCTGCCGTCTCCGTGGGGCGCCATTCACATGTTTCCCAGTCGGGGGTGATCCATGAGGGTTCATTCTGAATGCTTATATAATCCGGACTGAACGGCATATTATCAAGCATGTCGACCCAGTAGTCGGCAAAAGCTTCATACATATATGCACCTCCCTCTTTTTTCAGTGTTCCCTGCCTGAGGTTGTTGTTGCTCTTCAGCGCTGATGGAGGTGTCCATGAACTGATCAGCGTCAGGATTCCGGGGTCGTACTGTTTGGCAATCTCGTTGAGCTGACCGGTAACTGTGAAGAGCGTTTTAATTCCTGAATTCTCCATCACATCAGTCGTCTTCACGGCAGGGTACCCCTGGGGGTAATAATTGTTCTTGAACCTGACCAGGTCCATACCCATATCCTCGAACAGCAGCTGGCAGATCTTGTTCTTGTTCGGGCTGGTCATAATCCTGTCGGAGTACCAAGTCAGCGAACCGCCGAAGCCTATCATCTCCTGGTAAGTAACCGAAGGGTCAACGTCTACAGTATAAACTACCGGGTCGCCAGCATCATCACCGGGCTTTTCCTTGCATGAAGTGCAGAGCGCAGTAAGACAGGTTATCAATACAATCGGTGCGTAATTCTTCATTACATTATGGATAATTCATTATTTATCAAAATATCTGCCGGCATACTTAAGAAAGACAGGCCAGTTCGGGCCTGGTGGGCTGTGCCATGGCTGTAAGAACAGAGGCAAACAGGAAGAAGACAATTAAAGAAAACTTTTTTCTTGTCATTTTACGTTCTTTGCCGAGGCCTCACGACAGAGATGCTTGTTCTCACCAATGGCAAGATAAAAGCCTTCCGATAATTTCTCTAAATGCAGATTTACAATACGTTCCATATCAATTCTACATTAAAACAAAGATAGTGATTAATTGTCAATGTATCACTTTTTGCAGGGCTTCATCGTGTGATGAACTTCCGGTCATAATTTCAGAAATACCAGGTTACACGGTGAATTTCATGGCCACATTATGAAATGTGAGCTTAGGCATCCCGCAGGTAAGCTTTGTGTAGCTCAATCCAAAACCAAAGGGGTACAAGTGTTATCCGTGATAGGATCGCTCATGATGCACGCAGGAAAGACCATTATTGGAAAATTATGAACTAAAGGCAAGGATAGTTTAAAAAAAAAAGAAATTATTAATTAAAATGATAGATTTGCGAAATCATTTTTTCCGTGAAGAAGTTTTTTTATTGGACCAACTTCAATGGGATCAATTGGGTCCGCGGAATGGGGTCAGATTAACAGCTGTATGCAAATAATCAATTAATAATAAAAAATTATGAGTCCAACTTCTCAAAAAGTCACAGTGTTCGAAAAAATAGGGTATAGTCTGGGAGACTTTGCTGCGAACCTGGTTTTCCAAACATTAATTACTTATTTAGCTTATTTCTATACAGATATTTATGGGCTGAAAAACACCGATGCCTCAATTGTGATGTTAACTGTCGGCTTAGTTGCCGCATTTGGTTTTAATCCACTAATTGGGTTACTGGCTGACAGAACCAATTCGAGATGGGGCAAATTCCGGCCCTGGATATTATTCACTGCTATTCCTCTTGGCGTTATTGCTATACTGGCCTTTTCAACACCAGATTTTTCATACAAGGGGAAATTAATTTATGCTGCTGTAACGTATACTCTTTTGTTGTTGATGTATGCTTCCAGCAATCTTCCGTATGCAGCTTTGAGCGGTGTATTAACCGGTGATATGGGAGAAAGAAATAGTATCTCATCATATCGTTTTGTTGCAGTGATGTTTGCACAGTTCTTTGTACAGGTATTTATGCTGCCAATTATTGAATATGCCGGCCACGGAGATAAAGCCGCCGGGATTGAATCGGTAATGACATGGATGGCTGCCATAGGTACTGTAATGTTACTTATAACATTTTTTACAACCAGAGAGCGCATTATTCCAAAAGTGGAACAAAAATCATCGATAAAAGAAGACATCTCTGATCTTTCTAAGAACAAACCCTGGCTGATAATGCTTGTATTAACCATATTAGTGTTCATCACTCTTGCGATGAAAGGAGGTTCTTATGTGTATTATTTTAATAATTACGTAGATAAAGCTGCCCTTGCTAAATTTATTAAACCGGTTATTACTGCACTGTCAGGTTTAGGTATTAATTTCTTTGGATCAGATCCAGTTTCCGCAGGTTTTGGCTTATTTAATGCCGGAGGAATAATCTTTATGATTATTGGAATTTCTTTATCAAAGAAGCTCGCAGATAAATATGGTAAACGGGATGTTTATAAGTATGGCTTACTTGTTGCTACCCTTTTTGTTCTGATCTTTATCTTTTTCAAACCCGAGAGTGTAATCTTAATGTTCACTTCGCAAATTCTGCATGGATTTTCTTATGGGATTACCATCCCAATTCTTTGGGCCATGATTGCTGATGTTGCCGACTATTCAGAATGGAGAACAAATCGCAGGGCAACTGCAATTATCTTTTCTGCTATGATGGTAGGCCTTAAAGCAGGGCTTTCAATTGGAGGTGCTTTGCTTACCTGGATTTTAGGTTTATACGGGTACATCCCTATTCAAAGTGCGGTTGCCGGGACGGAAATTATTCAACCTGAAACTGTCGCTACCGGAGCAAGAATGCTTGTCAGTATTTATCCTTCCATCCCATTTCTTATAGGTGTTGGTTTACTGTTTTTCTATGTGATTGATAAGAAAATGGAAGTAAAAATTGAGACAGAACTGAAGGAACGAAGGGGGAAAGTGCGTGAATAGACGATGCTAATTGAGTCAATCGAATAAAATGAAAATCAAGACTATTTCTGCAATAATTGCCATTATTATGCTTTCAAACATATACACTATGGCGCAAAAGACATTAGCCGGGGCTACCAAAGGCAAATTTCTTTTCGGAGTAGCTGTTAATATGCAACAAGTTAACGGTGTTAACCCCAAAGAATCAGAATTGATTGCTAAAGAGTTCAATACCATTGTTGCCGAAAACTGTATGAAGCCTCAGTTTATCCATCCGCAAGAAAACAAATACCAATGGACAGATGCAGATAAATTTGTGGCATTTGGAGAAAAAAACAAGCAGGTTGTAACAGGGCATTGTCTTATCTGGCATTCTCAAATAGACCAGTGGTTCTTTGTTGATGACAGTGGGAAAGATGTCACTCCTGAAGTTCTCAAAGAACGTATCCGTCAGCATATCATTACAATTGTTGGTCGTTATAAAGGTCGTGTAAAAGGCTGGGACGTTGTCAACGAAGCTTTTGAAGACGATGGCACATACCGTAACAGCAAGTTCTACCAAATACTGGGCAAGGATTTCATCAAATATGCTTTTCAGTTTGCTCATGAAGCCGACCCAAATGCGGAATTATACTACAACGATTATAATGTAGAAACTCCGGCAAAATGCGATGCGATTGCGGAACTTGTAAATGAACTAAAGGCGGCAGGATGCAGAATTGATGCGGTTGGTTCACAAGCGCACATGCATATGGATAGCCCTACGCTTGACGATACAGAAACCAGCTTTAAGAAACTTAAAGCTGCCGGGGTGAAAATACATATTACTGAATGGGATATTTCGATTCTTCCAAGTCCGTATTCCGGGGCAAACATTTCTGCTAATTTCACTTATTCAAAGGAAATGGATCCCTATCGTGAAGCTGTCCCGAATCAGTTCAGCAAGAATGGAATAAACGCGTACTTGATATGTTCGAACTCTTTCTAAAATACAATGATGTAGTGGATCGCATCACAATTTGGGGATTGAACGACGGCATATCATGGTTAAACAATTTCCCGATCCGCGGCAGAAAGGATTATCCTGTACTTTTCGACCGCAATAACCAGCCCAAGAGTGTGGTTGATGAAATGATCAAGATGGCAAAAAAATACTAGTCCAAAAAATGTTAAAGTAATCCGTATCGCACCTGACAAACGCAATATTACAGAAAACAATAAAGTATAAGGAGAAACACAATGTCAAAAGAAAGAGATGTTTTTGTTGCCGCGAAAATCGCGAAAATGAGTCTGCTGGAAAAATGCGGCCAGCTGCTAACCTTCACCTGGAGAGGTGCTATCCCTACACCATCGGGGATCGAACAGATTACTAAACTGCATGCAGGCGGCATTTGTTTGGAACCGTATGCACTTGAAACATGCAAAAATCTATATTGGGGACGCTCACAGGTTGATCCAAATTTCAAGAAACCCAGGGATTATTTCGACATTGCGCACACTTGGTTCAATTCCCGTGCCTTTGGCGTGAGTGTAACGCCTGAAGAGCTTACCGAAGCACTCAACAATCTGCAGAAAATTGCTATGAACCGGGCTTCGGGAATTCCTCTGCACGTAACGATTGATATGGAAGGTGATTTTAAGAACGATTATACTTCCGGCGGTGTTCTTCAGTTTATTCCTCCGATGGGTATTACGGCTATTGGTGATGTAGATCTTGCTTACAAAATAGCAAATCTGATGGGCCGTCAAATGGCCGCAATTGGTGTAACCCAGTTCTATCATCCGGTTTGCGATGTAAATATTAATCCGCTGAATCCTGAGATCGGTGTCCGTTCATTCGGGGATAATGTCAGCGTTATCTCAAAATTCATCGATGCTACTGTCCGGGGATATGAGGATGCAGGCATCACTGCAACTATCAAACACTTTGCCGGCCGTGGAGATTCGGCAACCGACGCGCATGATGTACTCGATGTGTGTCGTGGCGATAAGAAACGTATGAAGGAAGTCGAACTGGCTGCCTTCCAGGCTGGTGTGGATGCCGGTGCATCGGCTCTTATGACTGCCCATACTATTTTTCCTGCCTATGATGAAGAATATCCGGCAACCCTTTCGAAAAAGATCCTCACCGATCTGCTGAGAGGTGAAATGGGATTTGACGGAATCATAGTATCCGATGCAATCGGTATGGCCGCAATCCTGAAGAAATGGCCCCTGCCACTGGCGTGTGCCATGGCGATCAAAGCGGGTGTTGACACCATCCTGCTCAAGGCCGACGACGAATCCCGCTCACAATGTCTGTTCGGTATAAAGAGCGCTGTGGAGAACGGTACTTTGTCTGAAGAGCGTGTGAACGATGCTGTACGCCGTCTGCTCTGCAGGAAATACGATCAGGGACTGTTCGAAAAAGCCGGCAGGATGGATCCGAAAGAAACCGCCAGGATTGTCAGAAGTAAGGAAAACAGGGACTTCTCCCGGGAAGTTGCGCATAAAGCTCTGCTGGTAGTCCGCGATGATAAAAAGCTGCTGCCCCTTAGCAAAGACAAGAAAATTCTGGTGATCGAGCAAACCATCCCCTATGAATTTCTCGGAAAGGATTTGTACAGTCATGCCCATATGTTCAGCGAGCAAATGGTCAAGTATTCCACTAACCTCATTCTCGACGATGCCCCATTCCATGCTGAAGAGGAAGACATCGAAGAAGCACTGCGACTTGCCAAAGAGGCCGATCTTGTTGTCATGACCAACTACTACGCGCGTATTGAAAAGCGGGGTAATAATACACATCTGGTCAAGGCGCTGAAGGCAGCTGGCCATACTGTAGTTATTGTAACAAACTTTCCTTACCGGAAGGGCACTACCACCGTAGCTGATGCTGTAGTCTGCAACTTCTCAGGCACTCCTGATTCAATCAGGGCTTCAGTTGATCTTCTGTTTGGTGCTATCAAACCTTACCCGACGACCAGGATGCCGATTGATCTGAGCGCTGAAAAGGATCTGCCGGAAGAAGAAACACCAGCTCCTAAAAAGTCGCAGGAGAAGAAACCTGGTAATGTATGGGGAGGAAAGTGCTAAGACTTATAAAACAGAAAGATTAAATTAACATGCTGAGCGCCGGTGAAGATTATAAATCCCACACTGGCGTTCAGATTAATCTAAAGGGTGATAGCGCCTGCAAGTTGCCTCCTTTTATATTTATTATAATCAACACTAAGCGAGAATAAAATGACAAAATCAACTTCCTTTAACATTCAGGATATATACACAATTAATGGCACTGAAATAGCAAAGATCTACGAAGAGAACTCCATGTTGGTGCATTTCCAGGGAATGTCCAAATGTCTTCAGTTTCCGCATACTGTGGCATTGCAAGGCGCGCCTACCTGTTCGATCGGTATTTCACCCTACGGTTTATATAACCGGTTTAACGATGCTGGTCGTCTTATCCTGTTGAATCAGAAAGCGGTTCAGTTCGGCTCAACGCCCTATATTCGTATTGGCGATGATTGTATTATGCTGACGCAGAAATTACCAGGTGAAGCAGAACTTCCCGATGATATCCCCGCAGTTAAAAATTATTATCCTGCTCCGATTGAAAAAGAGAACATTGCGTTGACAATTGCAACTCCCTCACTGGAGATTGCTTATAAATTTGAAAAGGTAAAGGTCACCAGGAGACTGATTTCTCCTTTACTATCCGGTGGAGAACAGACGTTAATGCCGCTCGGCGTTGAAGAATATGTAGTTGAAAATGTTACCGGATACGATCAACAGATCACACTCGTAATACCAAGACCATCATTGGTCAATCTCCAGGAAAAAGAGCTTAAACCCACCGATCAGGATAGTGTTTTCGTTGCCACTGCGGCAGTAAATGGACAGAAGCATGAAGAATTCCGGCTGGACGGTATCCGTGGTGTAATTATGGGCAGCAAGGAAAGTCAGAACAGAATGGCGATTGCCGTTGCAGACGTTCCTGGAGTTGCCGTGGATACCCAACCCTATTTCTGCCTGAATAAATACTCAGGGGACCTTCTTTTAAGCGGAGATGGAAGTTTTTATGAAAAGCGTGGACCAGTTATTCGTAATGATTATGGCGCGGCTGTCAGTTTGACTTTTACCTTGAATCCGAATGAATCCAAGACAATTCCTTTCGCTGTGGTTCTGGATTATCCGGTACAGGATTATATTGACGGTAAGACATTCGACAGAAAATATCTGAAAAACTTCAAAGAAGAGAAAACGCGGACTCTGGATATGGTCAGGATTGCTTTAACCAGTTATCCCGAGTGGTGGAACCGCACAATAACAATCCAGAAAAGAATTTTTGATAACATTTCCTCATCGCCAGCCTATCAGAATGACCGTGAAGGAGCATTGCGCCTGACAAGGTTAATGCTGAATGAGCTTCATTTTCCATTGTCCAACGCTATAGTCTGGGTCGATGATGAAAACGGTGAGCGGGCCCGCTTCCTGGAATGTTTTGACTATGCGTATATCGATCCTTCAGATGTGGATTGGTATTCGATGGTACTGCTGATGCTTTTCCCAAAGGTGGAAAAAGACCTGTGCCAGGCGTTTATCAATTCCATACAGGCAGTGGATCCAACGCCCCGATGGTATCATCATCATGCTTCTTTTGTACAGGCACAGATGCATTTTAATGAACATCGCGAGGAATATGAAGGTGTATCCCTTACGCAGATCCGTGATGATTTCAAGACCAAAGGCAGTGTCGCCCATGATGTCGGTGCCATGCCTAAGGGCCATCCCCTGCGTAACGTGAGTGATTACGCATGGTATAATAATAATTACTGGGTCGATCTGTATCCCAAACTGATGATGCGTGTATTACGCAATGTAAAATTCACGGGGGATATGGAATTTCTTAAATCGAACTGGGAAACCCTTAAGTTCGGACTGGAATCATTGCTGAAACTCGATTTTGACAACGATGGTATTCCTGAAGGGCATCCGGACGATGTTAAAAATACGTTTGATAACCTGGTACTGTTCGGAGCTGATGCGTATGATGCAACTCAGTTTCTGGGTGGATGCCAGGCATTAATCAAAATGGCCCAAATGCTTGGTGAAAAGGCCGATGAGGAACACATCCAAAAAAAGTACGATAAAGCCTGGAGCAGTTTTGAGAAATTATGGCGCGAAGATGTAAATAAAAAAGGTGAGAAACTCGAATATTACATTACCTGCTTTGATCCTGAATCAGGAAATACAAATACGGATGTATGGACTAATCAGCTTGACGCTTTGTGGTACTTAACTGCAATTGGAGAAGCACCTGCAATTCCGGAAGAACGTGTTAAAAAGATTCTCAAAGCTATTTATAATACAAATCGTTCGTATATGGGTTGGGCCATGTGCAAAACGAAGGATGGAGAGCCTGTTGAATCGGAACAGGGGCAGGATGTGTATACCACTACGAATTATGTTTTCGCCCAGTTGCTGGATTATTACGGAATGGTCGACGAAAGTAAAGAGGTATACAAATATATGGATCGCGTAGTATTTAACTGTGCAAATACCCTGACAACTCCGGATAATCTTCGGGCAGAGCTGGAAGTGGAAGCTGGTGAAAAAGAACCCGGTCCGCATTATATTGTTGCAGCGTATCCCCGGCCTGGCGCAGTATGGTCACACCTGGTGATGAATTACATCAAGGATCTGCAGGCGAAAAACAAGACCAAGACCATCGAGCCGAAAGACCTGATGTCTTTCTATCCCTGGTTGCTGAGTGGTTCAGAAGAATAAATTAATTAAAAACAAATTAATTTAAAGTACAAAAAATTGGAAGTCGATTAGTATGAGCAAAAAATATGATATTACATTTATAGGGCACATGTGCTATGATGAAATCGTTCCTTTCGGAGGGAAACCACGTGTAGCTCCGGGAAGTGCTGTTTTATGCGGAGCCATGGTGGCCGCAAGGGTTGGCAAGAAGGTTGCTGTCGTTGCTAAAATGGCCAAAAAGGACGAGGAGATCCTTCAGCCCATGAAAGATCTGGGCATTGATTGTTATCTTATTCCCAGCGCAGAAACTTCGTATAACAGGGTGGTACACTTTTCCGCAAATGTCGATGAACGTGAAATGACCCTTATCAAATCGGCCGGAATAATCGACATCAAAGATGTTCCTGAATTGGATTCTACATGTGTTCACCTGGCCGGAATTTCGGATACCGAATTTGATATGCCACTCATGAAGGGATTGAAAGCCAGAAACTACCCGAGCCTGTCGGTTGATATGCAGAGCTTTGTCCGACACGTGGATCCAATAACTAAGAACCACGAGTTTAGTGATGTTGCTGATAAAAAGGAAATTGCTGCTATGATGAACAAACTAAAACTGGATGTTGTAGAAGCCAAACTTCTTACTGGTACAGATGATCTTGAAAAAGCTGCAATAATCGTCGAATCATGGGGTTGTCCCGAAATTTTAATTACACATTCCGAGGGAGTGCTTGCGAGAGTTAAAGGGGAAACATATTATGAAAAATTCTCCAACAATAGTGTAGCTGGCAGAACTGGCAGGGGCGATACAACATTTGCTGCATACCTCTCACACAGATTGGATCACGAAGTTCCGGAGTCGTTGAAGTTTGCTGCTGCTCTTGTATCAATCAAAATGGAAACACCCGGCCCATTTAGTGGAACAATTGATGATGTTAACAAACGACTGAAAGAAAAACATTCCTGAAAAGACCAGATATAACCCATCACCGGGGCTGTGGCCAATCTTCTCCCTAACCGGTAATTTTCCTGTTTCCGGTTGCATAATCATTTAATTGTAAGATTTTCATTATTGTACACAAGCAGTGCTTTCTATTGCAGGTCACATCCATGAAAAGTGTTAAGCGTAACTAAAAGTATGCAATATGATTTAAATCATGCAACCGATTGCAAAAAATATTTGATTTTGTTTCAATTATTTCTGTTTTATTACTTATTTTGAGGAATTATGGCCGGAATGAAGAAAAAAGCGGAGGTCACTATTTATGACATTTCCAAGGCGCTGAATATCTCAGCCTCAACGGTCTCCCGCGGCCTGAACAACAATCCCCAGGTACGTAAAGAGCTTCGGAAAAAAATTATGCACATGGCCCAGGAGATGGGGTATCAGCATAATAAGTTCGCTGCAAACCTGCGGCAGAAAAGAACCCGGACCATAGGTGTGGTAATACCCAGGATAGACAGCCACTTCATGTCGTCAGTCATCTCGGGAATGGAGAAGGTGGCAAACAACTCCGGTTACCAGTTGCTGATAAGCCAGAGTGAGGAGTCAGCCTCCCTGGAGGAATTAAATATCCAGGCGCTCTTTAACAGCCGTGTGGACGGATTTCTCGTATCACTGTCTTATGAGACAAAGAACATAGATGCCTTCCGGAATATCTTCCGGAAAGATATTCCTATCGTGTTCTTTGACAGGGTTTTTGAATGCAGCAACTGCGTAAGCGTGGTCATTGATAATTTCAAGGCCGGCTATGAGGCCACAAAACACCTTATAGATCAGGGTTGCAGAAAAATAATTCATGTGGGAGGCAGCATGAACCGTAATGTTTATAATGACCGGTTTCGCGGATTCAGGCAGGCTCTTGCAGAAAATTCCCTGGAGTTTGATGACAATTCACATATTATTACTGACCTGATGGACAGCTCCGGGGAAGTGATCTTAAGGAGGCTGCTCAGCCGTGGCTCGATGCCTGACGGTATTTTTACCGCAAATGACACCTCGGCAGTGTCAATAATATGCGAGCTGAAAAAGAAGGGCTACCGTATTCCCGATGATGTGGCTGTCGTTGGCTTCAATGACGACCCCGTGTCACGGATAGTTGAGCCTAACCTGACTACGGTCCATTACCCGGGCAGGGCCATGGGTGACGTGGCAGCATCGACAATGATCCGGATACTTGAAGGAACACAGTTTGAAAAGGTAAACTCCATTATCCTGAGCCATGAGCTTATTATCAGACAGTCGTCACTGAAATCCGGTAACCCGCCAGCAGCATGAGAAGCAGGGGCACAACGGTACTGATACTATGGCTGCTCGGTTCCATGATGCCTGCCAGCGGCGATGACGGGTACCGCCTGTGGCTGAAGTATGATAAGATAAGTGACAGTGCTTATCTTAAGGAGTGCGGCAAAGCGTTCAACAGTGTTATTGTAACAGGTGATTCACCTGTGCTAAGGGCTGCACATGAGGAGCTCATCGCAGGCCTCGGGGGCATGACAGGCAGCAGGATCACTGATGTGCATAGTCTCACCCGCGGAGGCGTTGTGGTTGCAGGTACATTTGAATCATCACCCCTGATGGCCTCTCTTCTGTCAGATGCTGATCCGGGAACAACAGGGGAAGAGGGTTTTATTATAAGGTCAGTTAGTCAAAAAGGGAAAAGGATTACAGTGATTGCCTCGGACGGCGAAAAGGGAGTGCTTTACGGCGTTTTTCATCTCCTCCGGCTCGTCAGTATGGGGGCGCCCGTTAATGATCTTTCGGTCCTGGAAAAGCCCGCCGTTGCGCTCAGGCTCCTGAACCACTGGGACAACCTCGACAGAAGTGTCGAACGCGGTTATGCCGGCTCATCCATTTGGAACTGGCACCTGCTGCCTGATTATATCTCACCTTTATATAAGGACTATGCAAGGGCTAACGCTTCAATAGGCATTAACGGAGCTGTCATCACGAACGTCAATGCTGATGCCCTTGTGCTCACCGCACAGTATCTGCGCAAGGTGGCAGCCCTGGCGGAAATAATGCGCCCCTACGGGATAAAGGTCTATCTCACTGCCCGCTTCAGCGCTCCGGCAGAGATCGGAGGCATGCGCACTTCTGATCCTCTGGATCCAGGGGTAATCAGGTGGTGGAGCGACAAGGCGGCTGAGATTTATTCCCTCATACCTGACTTCGGCGGTTTTCTCGTCAAGGCTAATTCCGAGGGTCAGCCAGGCCCGCAGAACTACGGCAGGACACATGCTGACGGTGCAAACATGCTGGCTGACGCTGTCGCTCCGTTCGGCGGTGTGGTGATGTGGAGGGCATTTGTATATGATAACAATGTGCCTTCCGACAGGGCAAAACAAGCCTGCAACGAGTTCATTCCGCTTGACGGTCTTTTCCGGAGCAATGTGCTTGTCCAGGTTAAGAACGGCCCCATAGACTTCCAGCCCCGCGAGCCTTTTCATCCGCTCTTCGGATCAATGCCATCAACATCCCAGATGATTGAGTTCCAGATAACACAGGAATATCTCGGTTGTGCCACTCACCTCGTCTTTCTTGCCCCGCTTTTTGAAGAGTGTCTCCGCAGCGACACCTACGCCCGCGGACAGGGTTCAACGGTTGCGGATGTGATTGACGGATCACTCTATGGTCAAAGCCTTACCGGCATGGCCGGGGTGGCCAACATCGGATCGGAGAGAAACTGGACCGGTCATCTTTTCGGACAGGCAAACTGGTATGCCTTCGGACGCCTCGCCTGGCAGCCAGGGCTCAGCTCCGCAACAATTGCTGATGAATGGATAAGGATGACAATCACTCATGACCCCGTGGTGGCGGAGGGCATCAGCAACATGATGCTTTCATCACGCGAGACGGCAGTAAACTATATGACGCCGCTTGGTCTGCACCATATCATGGCCCGGGGACACCACTGGGGCCCCGGACCGTGGGTTGACGGAGGAAGGGCTGACTGGACTTCAGTCTATTACCACAGGGCTGATACGGCAGGTATCGGTTTTGACAGGACCGTGACCGGCAGTAATGCCGTCAGCCAGTATTTCAATCCCCTTAACGAAATTTACAATGATCCGGCAACCTGCCCTGAGAACCTGCTGCTATGGTTCCATCACCTGCCATGGGATTACCGGATGAGCTCAGGCAGGACGCTCTGGGATGAGCTCTGCCACAGGTATAATAACGGAGTGCTGCAGACAGAAGGCTATAAGGCTTACTGGGAGACCCTTGAAGGCAAGATCGATGATGAGCAGTACAGGCATGTGCTGCAGCTTCTGAATATACAGGTCAGAGGAAGCGCGCTGGTGGAGAGATGCCTGCCTGGCATATTTCCGGACTTTCTCGCGCAGACCTTTCCCGGCCGGGATTGAAGAGCCGGAAAATAGTCTTGAATACTACAGGGGGTTGAAATTTTATTATGTCCCTGGCATAAAAGAACAGGGATGAATTTCCAAATCAGACCATATGAATGACAAACACTGGGAGACCCTGCTGAGGGTCATCGACGGGGAGGTCCTGAAAGAAAAGCCCGTGGGCTTTATTATAGACAGTCCGTGGCTTCCAGGCTGGTACGGAACAAAGATACTGGAATATTTTGCTGACCGGGAGACATGGTTTGATGCCAATCTCATGGCGCATAAGACCTTCCCTGAAGTCATGTTCCTCCCGGGCTTCTGGGCTGAATACGGCATGTGCACCGAGCCTTCCGCTTTTGGTGCAAAACTGGTATGGACCGAAGATGACTTTCCTCACCCCGTGAAGCTCCAGTGTACTGTCGAAGCCATCTCTTCGCTTACAAAACCAAATGTCAGAACTGACGGATTGTTACCGTTTGTTTTAAGCAGGATGGCAAAATACGAGAAAAAACTGAAGGAGAACGGATACCACTACAGGTTCGCAACCAGCCGCGGGCCTCTTAATATCGCCTCTTTTCTTTTCGGCACGACCGACTTCATGCTGGCCCTGGCAATCAGTCCCGAGGAAGCTCAAAAGGCACTTACGGTGATTACTGACTTTGTGATCGACTGGCTCTCTCTCCAGTTTGAGAAATTCAAAGACATTCAGGGTGTTTTCCTTCTTGATGATATTGTCGGCTTTCTAGGGCAGCCCGACTTCGAGACGTTTGTCACTCCTCATCTCAGGAGGATATATCAGACTTTTAATCCCAGGGTCAGTTTTTTTCACAATGATGCTGCCGGGATCATAACCGCAAGTCATCTTCAGGAGATCGGCATAAACCTATTCAATTTCAGCTTTAACCATCCGATTGATGAAATAAGAAGGCTGGCTGGTGACAGCGTGACTCTTCTGGGCAACCTTCCCCCGAGAGATGTCCTTGCCCTGGGTAAACCGGCTGAAATTCAAGCCGGAGTGAAGAGCATGATGGGATCTGTTGCTGACCATACTCGTATAATCTGGTCATGCGGAGGAGGTATGCCGCCTGATGTTTCTACGGAAAATTTACGTACTTTTATAACGGCAGTCAGGGAAAACTCTTAATACTAAAGACATGTTACTATTGGGCATTGATCTGGGCAGTTCGTCGGTGAAGGTTTCTGTCATTGACGGAGAGACAGGCAAGACACTTTCATCAGCTTCATATCCTCCAACAGAGATGGAGATTTCAGCTCCAAGGCCCGGATGGGCTGAGCAGGACCCTGAAACCTGGTGGAAAAACTTCACGCTTGCACTGCAGGCCTGCCTTGAACCTCTGGGCGGAAAGAAGGAATCAATAGGCGCCATTGGTGTTGCCTACCAGATGCATGGCCTGGTGACAGTCGACAGTAAGGGAAATGTGTTGCGCCCTTCAATCATCTGGTGCGACAGCAGGGCAGTTGAGATTGGCGAAAGGGCATTTGACAGGATGGGAAAGGATTTTTGCCTTCACCACCTCCTGAACTCACCCGGCAATTTCACAGCATCAAAACTGGCATGGGTAAAAGAAAATGAGCCTGCCCTGTATGGCAAGATTGACAGGATAATGCTTCCGGGCGATTATCTCGCCATGAGACTCACCGGCGAAATCAAGACTTCATATACAGGCCTCTCGGAAGGCATCTTCTGGGACTTCAAGAGAGACTCCGTCTCTGCCGAGCTGCTTGATTATTATGGTATTTCACCTGCCCTTCTCCCCGAACCGGTGCAGTCGTTCTCCATCCAGGGCAACCTTACAGCCGGCATGGCAAAGGAACTGGGTCTTCGTGCCGGGATACCCGTCTCATACAGGGCGGGCGACCAGCCGAACAATGCCCTGTCACTGAACGTACTTTCGCCTGGTGAAGTGGCAACCACTGCGGGCACCTCCGGTGTGATCTACGGTGTCACTGATGAAACACAGTTTGACCCGCTTTCCCGGATAAACACTTTCCTTCATGTCAATCACAGCAAGAAACATCCGAGACTGGGGGTGCTGCTGTGCATCAACGGTACGGGAATACTGTACTCATGGCTGAAGAAAAATGCGGGGTCAGGCATGACATACCCGAACATGAATGAGATGTCTGCATCGGTTAAGCCGGGAAGCGATGGCCTGCTTATACTTCCTTTCGGCAACGGCGCTGAACGAATGCTCCAGAACCGGGACATAACAGCCTCCCTTCGCGGACTGAATTTCAATATCCATGGTCAGGGTCACCTCTTCAGGGCCGCCCAGGAAGCCATCGCATATTCATTCCGCTATGGTCTCGAGATAATGAAGGAAACGGGAATTAACCCCAAAGTAATCAGGGCAGGTGAGTCAAACCTGTTCCTGAGCAAAGTCTTCCGCGATGTGCTGTCATCACTCACATCAACGGTGATTACACTCTATAATACCGATGGCTCGGCCGGAGCAGCGAGGGGAGCCGGCATAGGGTGCGGATTTTATAAATCAGAGAAGGAAGCCTTCGGCGGGCTGAAGGCGACAGGTACAAGTGAACCTGACAAAAAACTGGCTCAGATTTATGAAGAGAAATACAATACATGGGCTAACGTACTTGAAAATCAATTATATGAATAAAATTAAAACTATGGCTAAGAAATCAAATGGTGAAATTTTTCCCGGGATCGGGAAGATAAAGTATGAAGGAAAAGATTCAAAAAATCCGCTTGCATTCAGATGGTATGACGCTGAAGCAAAGGTCGGCGGTAAGAAAATGAAAGATGTCCTCCGGTACGCAATTGCATACTGGCATTCATTCTGCGGTGACGGAACCGATACCTTCGGAGCAAAGACAAGGGACTTTCATTACGACGACCTGAAAGGCGATGACCGCATCAAGGCGAAGCTCGATATGGCTTTTGAATTCATTGAAAAGATAGGGGCTCCGTTCTACTGCTTCCATGACACGGACCTCGTGGGTGACGGTCCGGTCTTTGAGATAGAAAAGCGCCTCGAAAAGTTTGTTCCGGTTATAAAGGCAAGGCAGAAAGAGACCGGCGTGAAGCTGCTCTGGGGCACGGCAAACGTCTTCAGCAACCCGCGTTACATGAACGGCGCTGCCACCAACCCTGATTTCAACGTGTTGACGAATGTGGCAGTGCAGCTGAAGAATGCAATTGATGCCACCATTGCCCTCGGCGGACAGGGTTATGTCTTCTGGGGTGGCCGTGAAGGCTATCTCTCCCTGCTGAATACCAACATGAAAAGGGAGATTGAGCACCTGGCCATGATGCTTACCCTGGCAAGGGACTACGGAAGGAAACAGGGCTTCAAAGGCACCTTCTATATTGAACCCAAGCCCATGGAACCTACAAAGCACCAGTATGACTATGACGCTGCCACGGTGATAGGCTTCCTGCGCCATTACGGCCTTGACAAGGACTTCAAACTGAACGTGGAGGTTAACCATGCAACCCTGGCAGGACATTCGTTCCAGCACGATCTGCAGACAGCTGCTGACGCCGGCATGCTGGGAAGCATAGATGCCAACAGGGGTGATTACCAGAACGGATGGGATACCGATGAGTTCCCGACAAACATCAATGAGATCACAGAAGCGATGCTTGTTATTCTTCAGGCAGGCGGTTTCACAACGGGAGGCATCAATTTTGACGCACACGTGAGACGCAACTCAACTGACCCGGAAGATCTTTTCATTGCCCACGTAAACGGCATGGATACATTTGCAAGGGCACTTGTTATTGCTGACAGGATATTGAAGGAATCAAGTTACCTGAAGCTGAGAAAGAACAGATATGCTTCTTTTGACAAGGGTGACGGCGCACTCTATGAGAAAGGCAAACTTACCCTTGATGACCTTCGCAAGCTTTCAATGAAGGCCGGTGAACCTAAAAAGATCAGTGGGAAGCAGGAGCTTTATGAGCAACTGATAAACATGTACATCATCTGATTTTTAATGGCCATATTCACTCCTGTTCGCCGGTGGCAGCCTGCCTTCCGTCCTTTCAGGAAATTGTCAGCAGGAGCACGCCTGCTGGCATTTAATGAGCGGCTTGTCAAGGGACCTCTCTTCGGGTGCCGTATGTGCGGAAACTGCCTCCTGCAGGAAACAGCTTTTATCTGCCATATGGAGTGTCCGAAGGGCATCAGGAACGGTCCCTGCGGCGGAGTGAATAACGGTTATTGCTATGTCGATCCCTCAAGGAGATGCACCTGGCATCTGATCTATCAGCGGTCACAAAGAATGCACCGCGAACACAGGCTGCTCGAGGTGCTGCCGCCGGTGGACTGGGACCGGGCAGGGACAGAGACATGGGGTGAGGTAGTCAGAAAAGTAAGGGATACGGGTCCGGGCAAAATATTCTTCCCCTCTTCAAGGAAAGGAAAGAGTGTCAGGAGTGTGCTCGAGGAGGAGGTATTTAAGCCGATACGTCAGCCTGCGTGGTGGAAAGGTGATTCGGAGTATCATGCTCCGGCTGTCACTGAGCATCAGTCTCTGCTCGAGAAAGAACTGCGCAGCGGCAGGTTCGTGATAACAACGGAGGTGATGCCTCCGCTGGGTGCTGCCACAGATAAGCTGAAGGAAAAAATATCCCTCGTAAGGCCTTATGTCACGGCAATTAATTTTACCGACGGTTCATCAGCGGTGCCCAGGATGTCAAGCGCAGCCTGCTCAACAGTGGCCGCATCCCTTGGCGTTGAGCCGGTTATGCAGATCTCGGCCCGTGACAACACCCGTAACAGCCTGCAGTCTTTAGCCATTGGCGCCAACGCCATGGGCATCCATAACATTCTCTGCCTTTCCGGCGACAGTCCCCGTGTGGGGGTAAAGCCAACCGGTAACCTCAATATAGTTGATGTAGATTCGGTACAGATGCTCTGGATACTGAGAAGGATGAGGGACGAGGGCATATACCTAGACGGCAGGGAGATAAAGAACAGGCCGAAACTCTTCCTCGGTGGAGCCGCCGCACCTTTTGCACAGGACCCGGTACTGCAGGTCATACGCGACAGGAAGAAGATTAATGCCGGGGCACAGTTCATGCAGACCAATCTGGTCTTTGATGCGGACAGTCTGGATCCCTGGCTCGAGAACCTGGATAAGGAGGGCTTGCTGGACAGGGTGTTTATCCTCGTAGGCGTAAGTCCGCTCAGGACGCTGAACCTGGCACGGTACCTGAATGACAGGATCCCGGGCATTACAATCCCTGATGCCATTATGCAAAGGCTGGCTGATGCCGGCGACAAGGTTGGAGAGGAGGGTATTAAGATCGCGGCGGAGACTATCAGCAGACTGAGAGGCAAGAAAGGGGTCAGCGGCGTGCACATAATGCCGCTTGGATGGGAAGCTGCAGTACCTTATATTATTAAATCAGTAGAGGCAGGTCTCAGACCTGCCTCTACGAGCACCATATTATAATTCGGATCAATAGAATTTGTACCTCATGTCGACCACATCTTTCTTGTCGCGCATAGCCTGGTAGGCTTCGTATGACGCACGGATCTGGTAATTTGAATTGAGGCGTTCACGAACCATGGCGATATCTTCTGCCGGGGCCGGAGTAACCGTATTGACAACGAACATATAAACGCCGTTGGCACCAGCCACAGGTTTTGAAAGCACACCTGCCCCGGATGCCGATGCTGCAGCTATCAGTCCCGGTTCAATGCCTGCACCCGGCACTGAATACGATCTGAAATTGATACCGCTTGCATCCTGCACTGTGGTATTGTAATTTGCTGCAATGTCATATATCGTCTTGCCTTCGGCAGCCATCTTCTTCATCTCTGTTGAGATCATCTCAGCTTTCTTCTTCCTGGCAAGGATGAACCTGATGTCAGAAGCGACTGATTTTACCGGGGCTATGCCTTCTTCCTGCGCCCGAGTGCAGTAAGCAACCACATACATCTCTTCAAGTTCAAATACAGCCTGGTCGCTGTTGTCGAGGACGATACTTCCTTCCTTGCTGTTCTGGAAGAGCGCCATCACCAATCCTCTGGCCTGTGTGAGACCCGGAAGTTCCTTCTGCTCGGGTGTGACGTTCATAGCCAGTTTTTTGTTCAGGTTGCCTGCTGCAACTGCCTTATTGAATTTTTCATAAGTGTTATTGGTGCCCGCAAACTGCGATGCTTCAGCATAGATTCGCTGATTGGTGGCGCTGCTTGGTATAACCTTGCGGTCCACAACCCCGATATCATATTTCCTGACTTTACGGCTCTGATCCAGGATCCTTATGATATGAAGCCCGAAAGTGGTCTCGACTGTCACCAGGTCTCCTTTTTTGCCGCTGAAGCACGCATTGTTGAACGGGGCAATCATCATTCCTTCGCTGAACCAGCCAAGGTCACCTCCGACCTGTGCTGACCCCTGGTCATCAGAGTTAGCCATGGCAAGAAGATCAAATTCAATACCTGCATTTATCAGCTTCATAAGGCTGTCAGCTTCTTTTCTTGCCTGTGCCATGCTCCTCCCGGCGTTGGGAGAGAGAAGGATGTGGGCTGCCCTGACTGAATCAGACCGTTCTGCTATTGAAACTATACGGGCGAGCTTGTATGATCCGTCTTCAAAATAGGGGCCCAGCACAGCAGACATGTCACCTGACTCTGCAAGACCGCGCAGACTCTCGGGTAAAGTTGACAATGTCCTGTAAATAGCAGCGTGGCGTGTGTCGGCTGTAAGATTTATATACTGAACGAGGTCTGTGGCGGCAGCAAAGTTTGCCTTTTCATTCGTTGCCCATGTCTCAGCCTCTTTCATATCTGACTCCGAGGGAGCAATATCGAACACCATGTACTCCATGTCTCTCTGGGCGGAACGTTTGTATGTATCCTTGTGAGCATCATAATAATCCCTTATCTCATCCGAGCTGACCGTTACGCTGCTGTCGGCAATGGCTGAATAGTTTTGAGCCACATAGCTGAAGCTGACGGATTGCTTTGCCAGGCCTGCTTCATATTCTGACTGCTGTTTGGTCACGTAGAGGCCTTTCGACATAAGGTTAACCAGTTTTGTATTCAGCCTGTCGTTGATGATCTGGTCCTCGAAGAAAAGCCAGTATTTCTTAGTCGCTTCGTCAGTTTCAGTTGCCTTGAGGAAGTTAACAAGGAAAAACTCATTGAAAGCACCGGTCTGAGGATCGGTAAAGAGCTGCCTGACAATGGGGTGAGGGTCATCGCCGAAAACAAGCATCTCAACCTCATCCGGACTGACACTGAGTCCTGTCTTCTTGTAGGTACTGCCCATGAGCCTGTCAGATAGCATCTGCTGCCAAACCTGTTCCCTGAGGTTCTGTGCCATCTCTTCATCAATCTCACTTGTCCCTGACATCTTATAGATCTCGGTCAGGTCCTGGACCTTCGCTTCAAAATCCTGATAAGTGATTGGCTCACCGTCTATGGTGGCAAGCTGATAATATTTTTCCTGCTTCCGGCGCTGCGAATTACTGTTGCCAAAGAAATCACTGATGACAAAAATAAACAACGATAACCCGATAGCACCTGCCACGAAGACCCCTGCCTTCTCTCTCAAAGTTTGAAGTATTGCCATTTAAATACTGTTTATATAATTGAATGTGCCTCTTAAAAAATACAGGCGACAAATATAACAAAATTCAGTAAAACAAAAGTCCGCAGCCGGTTCTCAATTTTTATCTTCTCCATAATTGATTATAAACCTGCCCTGCTGACACCTGAGGCGGCAATAAACTTCCCTCCAAACGGCGTGGGAGACGAATTCAAACTTACCCCGGAGTACAAGGCAGTGGCAGTTGATTTTGAGAAATCAATGTATGGCATCTTCAGACGTGCCAAATGCGTTTCTGGCTTAAAAAAACAATAAAATTTGAAATTGATCCCTGTATTTTAGGGGTTCATATCCAAAAAATATATAAAAAGTCAAAAAATCATATAAAAATATAGGGGTGTATTTCAAAATGATCTATTTTAGCAAAAAAATCAGATTATGGCAGAACTACGTTTCAGTGCATTGAAGGAAGTATTCTCAAGAGAACCGGTTGAGGTCGACCTTCCGAAAGGACCAGTCTCTTCATATTTTTCCGAAAACGTCTTTGACAAGCTGAAGATGGAGAGGTATCTCTCCCGCGAAGCCTACAGGGCTGTCGTTACAGCTATAGATGAGGGAACACCCATAACAAGGCCTATTGCTGACCAGGTAGCCACAGGAATGCAGGCTTGGGCTATGGAACGCGGTGTCACACACTTTACGCACTGGTTCCATCCTCTCACTGATGCTACTGCAGAGAAGCATGATTCTTTTGTAGGACGGGGTGACAGGGGAACCTACATTGAAGTTTTCTCAGGAGCGGTACTGGTGCAGCAGGAGCCTGATGCCTCCAGCTTTCCCAGCGGAGGCATACGCAACACCTTTGAGGCACGCGGCTACACAGCATGGGATGTTTCATCACCTGCCTTCATCGTTGACCATACACTTTGTATTCCCACTGTATTTATATCCTATACCGGAGAGGCACTTGACTACAAGACACCACTCCTCCGGTCCCTGTCAGCTCTTGACCGCGCTGCTGTTGAAGTATGTCATTTCTTCGACAAGGATGTCAAAAAGGTCATCGGAACACTGGGATGGGAACAGGAGTATTTCCTTATTGATGAGGCCCTCTATTATGCCCGGCCTGACCTTGTACTTGCCGACCGCACGCTGATGGGTCATCCGTCGGCCAAGGACCAGCAGCTGTCCGACCATTACTTCGGTTCAATCCCTGACAGGGTCAAGGCATTCATGAGGGAATTCGAGTTTGAGGCTTACAAGCTTGGTATCCCCGTAAAGACGCGTCATAACGAGGTGGCTCCCAACCAGTTTGAATGTGCCCCTGTCTACGAGGAAACAAACCTTGCCGTTGATCATAACCAGCTTATAATGGATGTGATGCGAAGGGTTGCCAGAAAGCATAAGTTCAGGGTGCTCTTCCATGAAAAGCCTTTTGCTGACATTAACGGTTCAGGAAAGCACAACAACTGGTCGATGGCAACCGATACAGGCGTTAACCTGCTGTCGCCCGGAAAGAATCCGAAAAGCAACATGCAGTTCCTGACATTCCTTGTGAATGTGGTCAAGGCTGTCAACGACAATCAGGAGTTGCTGCGCGCCAGTGTCACAAATGAGAACAACTCATGGAGACTCGGCGGTCACGAAGCTCCCCCGTCAATCATCTCAGTCTTTCTTGGAACATATATTTCAAATATCCTTGAAGAAATAACAAGCAAGGTCAAAGACAAGAAGATGACCCCGCAGGAAAAGACCGAGATTAAGCTTGGACTGGGCAAGATACCCGGGATTTTCCTCGACAATACCGACCGTAACCGCACATCGCCCTTTGCCTTTACCGGCAACAGGTTCGAATTCAGGGCTGTGGGCTCATCGGCAAACTGCAGCTCAGCCATGATCGTTCTAAACGCCGCCGTGGCCCGCCAGCTCACACTCTTTGCCCGTGAGGTAAACGCCCTTGTAACAAAGGGAAGGAAAAAGGATGAAGCAATCTTCCAGGTGCTCAAGAAGGCCATAATTGATTCAGAGCGCATAAGGTTTGAAGGTGACGGATACAGCGAGGAATGGCACCGCGAAGCACTCCGCAGGGGCCTCTCATCTGATGAGAGTGTTCCGCGAACAATCAAAACCTATCTTACAGATGCAGCACGCGAAACTCTTGTCGGCACCGGCACTCTCAGCGAGCGCGAGCTTGAGAGCCGGGTTGATGTGGAGCTTGAAAAGTTTACAAAGAAGGTGCAGATTGAAGGCCGCGTGCTGGGTGACCTGGCCATCAATCATATCGTACCTACCGCAGTATCCTATATGACGACACTGGTTGAAAATGTGAAGGGACTGAGGGACATCTTTGATGAAAATGAATATATGAGGCTGGCAGGGGCACGCAAGGACCTTATTGTCACAATTTCGGATCATATATCGATGATCAAGAAGCTGGTGACGGATATGATTGGTGAACGGAGAAAGGCCAACCTGATCGAGGATGAGTACAAAAAGGCCCTGGCATATGAAAGCAAGGTTAAGCCGTATCTGGATGAGATAAGGAACCATATTGACAAGCTTGAACTGGTAGTGGACAATGAGATATGGCCGTTACCCAAATACCGCGAGCTTCTTTTTACGAGGTAGGATACGCAAACATCGGTTACATTCGTTATTTTTGCAGAGTAACGAATGCTGCCTGTATGAAAAAGAGCCTTACCCTTTCTTTGATTCTCTTACTGCTGCTTCCGGCTGCCCTTAACGCGCAGAAACAGAAATCGGAACGTGCGCGCACTGCATTTGAATCAGGCAACTATTATGAAGCCATTGACCTGTTCAAGGATGTCTATTCAAAGACCCGTGAAAAGCAGCTCAAGTCTGAAATGGTTTTTATGGTTTCAGAATGCTATCGTCTTATCAACGATCCTAAGAATGCCGAACAATGGTATAAAAAAGCTGTAAAATCTGCTTTTCCGAAACCTGAGGCACAGTACTGGCTTGCTGAGAGCATCAAGAAGCTGGGACGGTACCCGGAGGCCATCGAGGAGTTCAGAAGATACAGACAGCTTGTCCCGGGTGACCCCCGCACTGAACAGCAGATACGCGCCTGCGAGCTTGCCATGGAATGGCTGGCTTCACCGGAATCTTATGATGTCGAAGAACTGAAGGATGTCAACTCAAAAGACTCGGATTTCAGTCCTGCCTTCGCCCGCGATGATTACGGCCTGGTGTGGTTCACCTCATCGCGTGACGATGCCCAGGGAAAAAATGAACATGGGGCCACCGGGCAGAATTTCACTGATATATTCGAGACAAGGCTCGACAAGAAAAGCAAATGGAGCACCCCCGTTCCCATCGACTATCTGAACAGCGAGTTCGAGGACGGAACTCCTTCGTTCTCGGCTGACTATTCTGAAGTATATTTCACCCGTTGTGAGGCAGGAAAACGTGAGGAGAAGGGTTGCGTCATTATGTATTCAAGACGTGAGGGCACTCTATGGTCTGATCCCGAAAAACTTGAATTGCTTGCCGATTCACTTGTTGCTGCCCATCCTGCCATATCGCCCGACGGAATGACTCTCTATTTCGTTTCTGACATTCCCGGCGGCTCAGGCGGAAAGGATATCTACCGCTCCACACGCAGCTCACACGGAGGAGGATGGTCGCGTGCCGAAAATCTTGGAACCGACATCAACACAAGGGGAAATGAAGTTTTCCCGTACATCCGTGATGACGGAACCCTTTATTTTGCATCCGACGGCCAGATTGGCATGGGCGGCCTTGACATCTTCAGGGCTGTCGCCCAGACCGGAGACAGGTGGCTGGTTGAGAACATGAAGCCTCCCATCAGCAGCTATGCAGACGATTTCGGCATAACCTTCGAGAACAGGGCCGAAAAAGGCATCTTCAGCTCAACACGCAAGGGCAAGGGTGACGACGATCTCTTCCTCTTTGAGATGCCGCCGCTGCTCTTCAGCATCACGGGACTTGTCAAGGATGAAAAGACCGGACAGCCTGTCGCAGGCGCCACTGTGCAGCTCATTGCCAGCGACGGTGCCAATATGCAGGCAGAGACGGGTAATGTCGGCGACTTCAAGTTCAGCCTCAGACCGGAAGTGGACTATATCTTCCTGGCTTCAAAGAAAGGGTATCTGAACGGAAAGGAAAAGGAGACTACAAGGGGGCAGGACAAGAGCCGTGAATTCATGTCGACGATAGTCATCACCCCGATCGACAGGCCTATTGAGCTCCCGAATATTTTCTACGATTTCGGCAAATGGGACCTCCGTCCTGAATCAATGGTATCTCTCGATAAGCTTGTGGAGACTCTCAATGACAACCCCAACGTGACTATTGAACTCATGTCCCACACTGACTCACGTGACACTGAAGAGTACAACATTGACCTCTCTCAGAAAAGGGCCCAGGCTGTTGTTGACTACCTCATTGACAAAGGTATAGCAAGAGACAGGCTGACTGCGAAAGGCTATGGCGAAAGCAGTCCCAAGATGGTCGATGCCACTATTATTCAGGATTCTCCGTTCCTGCGCTCCGGCGTGTCGCTCACCGAACAATATATCAACACGCTGGCAAGTGATGAACAGAAGGAGATAGCCCATCAGATCAACCGCCGGACAGAGTTCAGGGTACTGAGGACTGATTACGTACCTGCAAAATAGAGAAGGTGGCAGAACAAACATCAACACTATGACTGACCGGTCGCGGTACTCTGAAAGAGGTGTTTCGGCAGGGAAGGAGGATGTGCACCAGGCTGTCGGCCGCATTGATAAGGGACTCTTCCCCGGTGCTTTCTGCAAGATTATACCTGATATCCTGGGCGGCGACCCTGAGTACTGCAACATCATGCATGCTGATGGCGCCGGCACCAAATCATCGCTGGCATACGTTTACTGGCGGGAGACAGGAGACATTTCCGTCTGGAAAGGCATAGCCCGCGATGCCATCGTGATGAACCTTGACGACCTGCTGTGTGCCGGCGCAACCGACAACATACTTATATCATCAACAATAGGCCGGAATAAGAATCTGATTCCCGGCGAGGTCATCAAAGCCATTATTGAGGGCTCTGAAGAATTCCTGGGTGAGTTACGGGACTTGGGTATAGGCATCTGGTCGACGGGAGGGGAGACTGCCGATGTGGGTGACCTTGTCAGAACGGTCATTGTTGATTCGACAGTCACGGCACGCATGCGAAGGGCAGATGTAATAGATAACAGCAATATAAGGCCGGGTGATGTGATCGTTGGCCTGGCCTCGTTCGGGCAGACGACCTATGAGCGGGAATATAACGGTGGAATGGGCAGCAACGGGCTCACCTCGGCACGGCATGATGTCTTTGAAAAATACCTTGCCGCCCGCTACCCTGAGAGCTTTGATCATTCAGTGCCCGAGGCACTCGTTTATTCAGGGGCGATGACACTCACTGCACCTACTGCCGTTGAGGATGTAAATGCTGGCAGACTTGTGCTCTCACCCACACGCACATACGCTCCTGTCATCAAAAAAGTATTTGAGGCAATGCGTCCCCGGATACACGGCATGGTGCACTGCACCGGCGGCGGTCAGACCAAGATACTCCATTTCATTGACAGTTTGCATGTTATCAAAGACAGCCTTTTCCCGGTGCCGCCGCTGTTTGAACTTATTCAGAAGAGCTCGTCCACGCCATGGTCGGAGATGTACCGGGTCTTTAACATGGGTCACCGCATGGAGTTGTATGTCTCACCCGGTGATGCACAGGCCATCATTGACATCGCCGCCGCCTTCAACCTTGAAGCGCGTATAGTTGGGCGCTGCGAGCCTGCGCCTTCCAGAAAACTTACTGTTAAGAGTCCTTTTGGGGAATTCACGTATTAGGCAGTAGGCATTAGGCAATAGGCAGTATGGGGGCTATAATAATTTTATAATCAGTGGTTTGTAAAAGAGACATTTCACTATTGCCTACTGCCTCTTGCCTATTGCCTTTCATTCATTAACTTTGCACCCTGAAAATTTATCTGTAATGGCAAACTATCTTATACTTGAGAAGCTTGAGGGGGTAAAAAACCGTTTCATCGAGGTGGGTGAGCAGCTGAACAGTCCTGATGTAATGTCGGATATGAAGCGCTTCATCAAGCTTAACAAGGAGTATAAAGAGCTGAAACCTGTTGTAGCGGCTTATGAAAAATACAAGACCGCACTTGATAACCTCGAGAGCTCAAAGGCGCTCCTGGCCGGTGAAAAGGATGCCGAGATGCGGGAAATGGCAAAGGCTGAGATAGACAATCTCCTGAATACGATACCGCAGATGGAGGAGGATATAAGGTTTCTCCTGCTCCCCGCTGATCCCGAAGATGACAAGAATGCCGTGATGGAGATACGTGCCGGGACTGGTGGTGATGAGGCAAGCATCTTTGCCGGCGACCTGTTCCGTATGTACTCAAAATATATTGAGGCACGCGGCTGGAAGATTGACATGAACTATTTCACTGAAGGCACGGCCGGGGGGTTCAAGGAGATTGTTTTCAATGTCATAGGCGAGGGTGTTTACGGTATAATGAAGTATGAGTCAGGTGTTCACCGTGTACAGCGGGTGCCACAGACAGAGACGCAGGGCCGGCTGCACACCTCGGCTGCCACAGTAGCCGTTCTGCCCGAGGCAAGTGAATTCGATGTCGAAATCAAGAACGAGGATATACGCAAGGATACCTATTGTTCATCAGGACCGGGCGGACAGAGTGTCAACACCACATATTCGGCAATAAGACTGACACATGTCCCGACAGGAATCGTCGTCACATGCCAGGATGAGAAGTCCCAGATCAAGAACCTCGAGAAGGCTATGAAGGAGCTGCGCACGCGTCTTTATAACCTGGAGTACCAGAAGTACCTTGACGAAATCTCGCACAAGCGCAAGACAATGGTTTCTACCGGTGACCGTTCAGCCAAGATACGAACATACAACTATCCCCAGAGCAGGGTCACTGACCACCGCATCAATACTACGCTGCACAATCTCCCTGTGGTGATGGACGGAAATATACAGGAGCTCCTCGATAAGCTGCAGATGGCAGAGAACGCAGAGCGACTGAAGGAAAGCTCATACTGATGCATACAATATGAATTCGGAAGAACTCTTTAAGAACATCCTTGACAGAAAGTCTTTTCTCTGTGTGGGACTGGACCCTGAGATTTCAAGGCTGCCGGCATCGGTTGCCGGGGCTGATGACCCGATCTTCGAGTTCAACAGGAGGATAATTGATGCTACGCACAGGTACACAGCGGCTTACAAGCCTAACTTCGCTTTTTATGAGTTTTACGGCCAGAAAGGTATGGCAGCGCTTGACAGGACGGTGAGGTACATAAACAAGCTTGATACGAATATCTTCATTATTGCTGACGCCAAGCGGGGTGACATTGGCAACACCTCGAAGATGTATGCAAGGGCGGTATTTGGCGAGATGCCTTTTGATGCGGTCACCGTTGCACCATATATGGGAGAAGATTCGGTGACGCCTTTCCTCTCGTATCCGGGGAAATGGGCAATAATACTTGCACTGACCTCAAACAGGGGTGCTGATGATTTTCAATATCATACCGACAAGGGGCAGAAGCTGTTTGAACGGGTATTGACTGTCTCACAGAGATGGGGTACGACAGATAACCTGATGTATGTGGTTGGAGCCACCCGTGCAGAGATGCTGGCCGATATCCGGAAGATCGTACCGGATCATTTTCTGCTTGTGCCCGGAGTGGGTGCACAGGGTGGCAGCCTCGCCGATGTGGTAAAATACGGAATGAACAGTCAGTGCGGACTTCTGGTCAACTCATCGCGCGGTATTATCTATGCTGACAGCTCGGAGCACTTTGCCGAGACAGCCGGCGAGAAGGCCCGCGAGATGCAGGAGGAGATGGCTGCCTATCTGGCAGCACGGTTTTAGTTGTCTATTTTAGTTCACGACCAGATTTCCAGGCTTAAAAGCAAATTACTCTGTTAAAGAATATTTCTCCTCCTTGGCAAGGAGGAGTACTCCCGCAAAGCGGGAGGGAGGTGGTCTTGCATCCTGTCTGTAATTCTAGCATTGGATAACAAATTCTGAATGCTGCATGCTTCCCATAAGAAACATTTTGCATAATTTTAAGTAAAATAAATCCCTGTGAAAAAAGCAATTGTTACATTAATTATTTGTGGTATTGCATTCCTCTCAGCGAGCGGACAGACAATACCTGAAAACGACGCTGCAATGATTGATGAGTTAATTAATTCAACAATCACGATTAAGAAGGTGCCAATTGAATCCGAAGCGCTCGCGAAGGTATTCACTGGCACTTTTTACAGGGTGACACCGACCTACAATCGCAATGGTGGTGTTTCATCGTGCGAAGAATATTTTATGGTAATCCATAACGGAAAGATTTCCGAGCTTGAAGACATTAGTGAAACCAAGCCCCTGGACTTCCTCTTTTCCCTGCTGAGGAAGGACTTTACAATGAAGAATGAGAGCGAGGTAAAAATCTTCGAGTCAGCGCTCGATGCCATTTACCCGGTCGACTGGTCAGTAGACGCTGAAGACAAGAAGTCTCTGCAGCGGGATGGCAAATGGCTCTTCCTCAGAGGAGATTTTTTCGGTTCTAAAAAGGGGTTTGTAATAACCCTTGACCAGAACGCAGGCATCTCACAGATTAGTTATGACCTGGAAGCAGTGAAGGCAGAATGAAGACAAGGTTACTTTCACTGGTCTGTTTTGCAACAGGGATATTATTCATCATAGCACATAGCTGCCAGCTTGTAACCCTTGCCTTCATATCGAAATTCCTTATCATCCCGCCTCTGATGGCAATATTTATCCTGAACCTGAGGCATGACACTAACCGCCTGCATAAGTACATGTTTGCAGGATTATTTTTTTCATGGATCGGCGATGTGCTTCTGGAGGTGCCGGGCGGGGGCGAGTTAATGTTCATGGCAGGTCTCGGAGGATTTCTGCTGTCGCTGCTGATGTATGCCTTTGTCTTCTTCGCAACTCCCGGCAAAAATGAGGTTTTTCACAGCAGGTTCTATTTATTAATTCCCGTTCTGCTTTACGGTATTGCCATGGGATTGTACCTTAATAAGTATCTCGGAGAAATGCGCCTGCCGGTAATTGTTTACGAGACGGCAATGATAACAATGCTTGCCGGTGCTGTCAGCAGGATCGGAAAAGTGAACCGTACAAGCTATACCCTGGTTCTGGCCGGAGCAATCCTGTTCATCATATCCGACTCAGTCCTGGCAATTAATAAATTTGTTCAACCCGTCAGTCTGTCAACCCTGATCATCATGGGTACCTATATTGTCGCTCAGTGGCTGATAGCAACAGGATATATCAAGCAATTCACCCGCAGATTTGAATGATATAGGATTGGCCTGAGAGAATTTCCGGATAGAGCGAGTTTTTTCTTGTTTGCTGCGAGGGCCAGTAGTAAGCAATAGTGTATGAGGAGGACGTAGGACGACGAGTTGTATTGCGTGGGCAAACAAGAAAATACGAGCCCGGAAATTATCTTAAGCCTTGATTTTCTTTGCTTACTTTCTTGTATCAAGACAAGAAAGTAAGAATACGAATGTGAGAATAATGTAAATTTTCACCGGAATTATGTAACAGCTGTCAGAGAGAATAGTCTGACCTTTGCTTTGTAATCTGACAGGCTGTGCGATGAAACCAAAAGATGACTTGTTAATGAAGGATCCCCTGACCAATTTCAGGTTATCATTTGCAATCCTGGTCAGTTATGGGATACTGCTGAGCGGATTTTTGGTAATCGTACTTGGTGTTTATGGAATTACTCATCTGATTTTCAGGTAAAGCTAAAGGAAGTAGAAAAATAAGAGAACCAATTTATAATATAACGCGATACGCTTAATAATTCAGAATGAAAGCTAAGGGCGACAGAGTTTTAGGGTTTTAGGTTATAGGGTTTCTAGGCTCAGGGCAGATAGCGTAAAGCGTAAAGCGCAGGGAAGTTCTTTCTCTGCGCTTTTTCTAATTTGCATTGCTGTCGTCTGCCAAGCGGTGAGGATACCTGTTTTGACCCTACCTCTTCTGAATTAGTTCTCCCATTTTTTCAAGCGGCATGGCATTAAAAAACAACCCTACGTAATCATATGCATTGTTGTTTGCCTGGTAAAAATCATCCAGCTCAGCTTCCGACCGTGGCTGATATGGCCATTGAAACGAACTGCAAAGCCGACTGAGGCAGGGTGCGGTCCCAGCATTCAGGATTGAACCTCATCACAGGCCATCCTTCTCCCTTTGCATTAATGCAGGAGATGCTCCCGTCTCCGCCTGAATAGTACGCATGGCTGTTCAGTTCCTCAGCAGTGAAATTCTCGTATTCATTTTTTATGGCATCGTAAACGGAAACTTTAAAACTACTTGCCGGTGCAATACCAAGCTTTGCCCACTCCTGAACAGCTTTGTTGTCGTTGGCATCATCTATTTCCTTTTTTACCTTATAGTAAGCCAGTTTAGCCTCCATAATTTCCCTTACGGTTACCGGTGTCCAGTAATCGGGACGGTCCGGATCAGAGACGACAATGTTTCCATTGGCATACAGCCTGACACCCGGGGCCACTTCTTTTTCCACAGGAGCCACATTGTAATACTGCTTAAGATTTTCAAGCGCTTTTTCAAGGGGTTGTTGAAGTTGCGGAGGATCACCGGTTTTGAAACCCGTTTCATCATACTGACTGGAGATTCCCTGTAACGGGTTATTTACTGCAATACCTGTATTTGGACAATAATTATCCCAGCTGTCTTCTTTCCCGGTTTCGATATTGACAAAAAAGAGCTGAAAATGAATGTAGATTTCCCCCTCGTACCCATAGCCCCTGTAAGCGGAGTTATTTACAGTTTCGCGGCATGTCTGAATGAAATTGATTTTTGCATTAAAGCCAGTGGGGTTTGCCACAACTGCATTATTCCGGTGTATCCATTCGGCTGCTGACGTCAAATTTGCAAGAAATGCATTCTTTTCTGCAAGGTATGTGCAGTTATCATTGCTGAACTTATTAATCGGCCTCCATTCGCCTGGTTTTTCGGGCAGGTAATGATCAACCTGGGCATGTGATAACCAGCTCAGCAGCAGCAAGGCGGAGAGAAACGGTATACTTTTCATTTTCAGTAGTTTGTGAAAATGCGACAAATTATTCCCCGATCAGCGGAAGAAGTCTCCTGATGTCATCCAGATCAAACAACTCTTCATGATCAAATGACTTTTCGAAGCGCTTAAGATCGTAACTGTTGCTGTTTTTCTGTAAGTATTCTTCCTTTAATTCCTTCAGATATTCCTTATTCTGTATCGAGTGAAAGTTGATGATCTGAATGGCTGATTTTGGCAGTTCCCTGTTCCAGTAATCGTGGATTCACCTTGACTATACGGGAAAGATGCTGTACAGCTTGTCTGACAGGTAAACCTCCCTGGTCGCCGTAACCAGGAGACTTATGGGTAACCCTGGAGATTCCGCCCCCGAAATATGCAGGTTTATCTCGTTCGGATTACTGGTCATCTCCTGCATACTCTTTTTCAACAAACTCCTTTTAGCATTCTTGGTACCGTAATCATCTTCCCATTTGCTCATGCTTTCCCTCACAGCTGCAAATGCTTCGTTTACTGTAACCGTGATCCAGTATGGGGGCCAACGGGAACGGGTCATAAATAATTAAGAAATCGCACTCATTGTCATAAACATCAATCCGGGCTCAACAGTCATTTTCTTTAAAGGAGGCTGTGAAGTAACCGTCGTTTGGTAATTTTGATCATGTGCTGGTTACGAAGCCCCCCAACCGGGTTTAGCCTGATTGAATACTGATGAAGAGGGTCCGCCCCGGCAGGCTTCGATCAGAGTAACTGCAGGACCGTTGGATTTAATTGTTATCAACCAGGATGCCTGTCAAATTCAAAGCTTACACTTGCCGGTATGCCGTAGCCGCTTACTTCCTTGCAGTCGAGATTACTATTATCCTTGCCCTGCCTTCGAAACCCTTAAGGTCCGCGAGGACGGGGTTTTGCCTCATCACGGTTACCAGGTCAGTTATTCTCTGGAGATGGGCTGTTATTTCTGCCTTTGTGTATCCGCAGTCGTCGCCCACATAGTCGAAGTACTTCTCCGGGTTTCATCCCGGCGATACTGCCTCTGGCAGCCAGCAATCCCTCGGGGTTGCTTTCACCTGTGCTCCCAGTACTGCCTGTTCGGTGAATGACAATCCGCCATAGTATCCTGAATTCCACATTGTACAAGGCCAGTATTTTGCCTCGATACCTTGTCATGGTCTCAGGATCTTAAAGGTACCCTGCTGCTCAGTGAGAAGGGAAATTCCTGGGCAGTCAGGCTGAGTGAAAGTCCGGCACAGTAAAACAAGTGATAAGGCAAGATTTGTTTTCATTTTAAGGAAAGTTTAATACTTGGTCTTGATTGAATCAACTGTGACGGTCATGGCAGATTTCAGGACATCCATCCCGGCGGATACTGATTCAGGACATTTTTCAAACTCACCAAGGAAAGCTTTTCCGGCTTCATCAAATGATTTGGTACGCCCGAGGAGTGCTTCCATAACCGGTATTGCATCCCTGGCAACTTTTTGCAAAGCAGCGGATCCAGCTTTAAGTGCAGCACCGAGATTATCGTTAACAACCTTCCATTCCTCAAGAGTTTTGGAATAATCTGCCAGCGGACCATTATTGAAATTTTCTACACACTCACCAAGGTTTTTCACTCCTGACTGAAGAATTGAAAAGGTATTTTGATCGGCTACAGTTGTTGTTTTATTATTGCATCCACATTCGCCTGGAATAGCAGGAAGCCCTACCTGTCGACTCCCGGAACCGGGAGGTGTAGGTGGAGTTTCATCACCTTTACCGGGTGCCTCCCCTGCAGGAGGTTCTTCGGCATCAGGCTCTTCCGCCTGAGGTTTTTCAACAGGGACTCTTGATTAGATGGTTCCCGGGTTTTTGGCGCTCCTCGGCGGGTGTTTGATTTGCAGGTTCGCGGGTTGATTTAGATTTTGGTTCCTGTTGTCCCGGAGGTTGTTCCGTGCCACCTTCGCATGAGCGTTTACGAATGATGAGCCGATTTAGGTCATCCTGAAAAGATTTAGATCGTTATAGTGATCTCCCAGCGCTACTGAGGGTTACTTCAATTGACCTTCAAAGGGTCTTTCCCGAACTGACTGGCGGCTTCTATAGTCTCATATGCTCCCGCTACAGCTTGAATTTCATATTTTCCAAAGAGCTCAGTAGCCATCTGGACTGCCATTCATGGCTTGCTCGCTGAAATCGCCTCCCTTAAATATATCGACGAGGTTAGAGCCGACTCCAGATACTTTGCGGCAGCCTGTACAGTTGCTTCAGCTACAGGTGTTCCTCCACGGTACCAAAAATAAGTGCGGGACGTTTTCAGGGCAAGACTTGCCGCTGGAATTGAGCAGTTCATTTGTGCTGTTTTTGAATTCTTCTGATTGGATCAGGTCATTCAGTTGATTAATCTTTGGCTTTCAGGAGCTCAGCAGCAGCTTTTTCTTCTTCTGCGATACTGGCTATTAGTCTCATCGGTACAGTTAACAACCTCAATTTCAACAACCGGTCCGATAGTTGCACCACATGGAGACATCGCCTGAAAAGTTGTATTACCTTCGCGGATACCCTGTAACGTTTACCTCAGAACCAAGCCCCATGACTGTTATAATCCCTGGATCTGCAGAAATAAACCTGAGCAGGTCACCCGCATCTGATGGCTGCATATCCACAGGGATTTTAAGAATTCCTGGCAGGCGTTTGCCATAAAGATCATAAAAAACAATCTGCGGTATTGCCTCACCGCCGTTGTATGAATCGACTTCAAGACAGGACCGTTCCTGGTTTTCTGCACTGTTGCTCCTTCCGGACTGGTGTATTCCACGAAAACGGTTGTGCGTCCGGGTGATGCACCTTTCAGTGTGGCAGAAGGTCCATCAGCCTGTAAGGTCAGGAAATCAGAAGGCTCAGCCCAGTATCGGTAGCTTCCTCCTTCCGGCTTTCCCAATGCTGTCAACTGGCCTAACTCTCCTATGCCTAAATCTGAGCAACCTTCCAGAGTGACTTCCGGTTTTTCCAGATCAGGAACCTCCATTTTCACCGACAGCTTGACTGTAAGATGTTCATCTTCACCGCTTCCGGAAGCAACATTTGTTCTTGAGATCTGCTGCCACGCTTTTATATCCTGGTCAGTGAGCACGAAGGTTACAACTTTGGGAAAGACCTGCTCCATGGTCTCCTGAGAAACCCCCCACTCGCCCAGGTTGTCACCTACAGACGTGTAGGCCCGCAGAATAGCCCCAGTCTCAGTGCGTTCAAGTTCTGCCAGCTGCCCTGCAATTTGATATGAACGGGCATTAAAATAGTAGGCCGACCCATCCGTGGTCATACCATATCTCCTCCTGATGTCGGCCTCCGTGGTGATGATGGTCTTAGTCCCCTCGCTGGTATTCTCTACCAACGTTTCCGTTCCGTCAGGAGTAAGGACACGGGTATAACTCGCAGCATCCGCAGCGCCTCCAGATCCTGATTCATCCACCTCGCTAGGATAAAAACCAATGACCGACTCCGGCTCGAGCTTTAGAAAACGGGCCGGATCAAAATCGATAAGTTTTGTAAAGTCAGGGATTCCAGATTTATTTACATAGAACCAGCCGTTCGAGGCAGAAAGTGAGAATTTGACCGTGGCGGAATACTTCCACGATGCGTTCGCATTCTTCCCGCTTTCCTCATAGGTAACAATAAAGGCAGGTTTGCCCGGTTTAGGAACCTGGGCAACTGATATCATTTGCAGCGGAAGAAGAGCTAAGAGAAGCAGGTTTTTTTTCATTTTGTTGTCTTTAAAGTCCATGCATTCTATCTGGCAATAACCGGCAGGAGTGAATTGACATCCAGCTCATTCAGCAATCTGTAGACATAGTAGTATCCGTCGCCGTTTTTCAGGTATCTCTCCATTTTGCTGCTTATTTCTTCCGGTTTTGGCATTTCCAGAACTATTAACTGGATGGATGCTTTTGGCAAGTCCAGGTTCCAGTACGCTGGATTGGGGCGTACAACCGGCGTTTCATTCATTTCGGATCCGATACGCGAGAAAGACTCAGGGTCACCGAAATAGGCATAGTTATCTTTTTCAGCTTCTGAAAAGCAATCCAGCTCCCTATTCAGGATAGGGACAATAACATCAACCTGACCTTTATCGGGGACACATTTCCAGTAATCAAGCAACAGTCGAAATGCTTCGCGGATAGTAACCTGCTCCCAGTAAGGTGGTCGTTCGGGGTTGTAAATTACCACGTTGTCACCATAACGGTCAATTCCCGTGTTTATCACTTCCCTCACTCCGGGAACGTAAAACAACTCGTTAAGAGCGACGGTTGCCTCGCTCTGTGCTTTTTCACTGAAAGCAGGGTTAGTGGGATTGTAGGTATTGCTGAAATCGGTTTCGTTGAAACCGTTGTCACGGAATTTATCAAGCTGGTTCACTTCAATAATCCATTGGGGAGGTTCATTCACCCATTGGACTTCCTGCCCCTTGTAAAGCGACCAGGATTTGAACCAGAATTTAATATTAGCCGGCACAGGATATCCGAATTTAGAACTGCACCGGCCGCCATAAAGCCTGCATTCGCCGTCGAAACCTTTATTGTCAGCCAGCACCGGTGCTTTACGGAACTGCTGCACCAGATCCTCCAGTTTGCCAAGCATGGCATCCGATTCGGCTTTGGTACAGGCACATGTTTTACCGTACAGGTCAGGCCCCTGTCCATTGAGCGCTTCTTTCTGCCATTTAAAGGTGCCGGGCTTGTCGGTCAGAAGGGTTTTTTCCTGGGCAGATAACACGATTGTCATCAACAACATGATGAAAGAAACAGGCGTCTTAATCATTTTCTGGTTTATTTTAGGGTGACCAGTATTATTTTCCGATCAGCTGAACCAGCTCCCGGATATCATCCATATCATATGACTCCTCAAATCGTTTCACGTTGTAGCTGATGCTGTTATTCTGAAGATATTCTTCCTTTATTCTCTTTAAGTATTCCTTATTCTGTATAGAATTGAAATTTATCAGCTGGATTGCCGATTTCGGCAGGTCCCTGTTCCAGTATTCCGGATTTACCTTTACTATTCGCGGGAAGATGCTGTCCTGGCCGCCGTAACCGGGCTTGATAGTAACCCTTGAGATACCCCCGCCGAAATAAGCCGGCTTGTCACGATCCAACTTCAGGAATTTCACGCATACTCCTTTTCAACATACTCATTCAGATATTGGGCGGCAATTTCGTCCTTTTCGTTTTTCATGAATTTTCTCTTACGGCAGCGAAAGCTTCATTAACTGTGACGGGATCCAGTAGGGGGGTCTTGACGGATCATAAATCACGAACCACTCGCCGTCGTAGACATCAATCCCTGGTACAGGAGTCCTTTTTATTAGAGGTGCGGTGAAGTAGCCGTGTTTGGCATCATGGCCGTAGGATGCTCCCCATCCTGGTATGGCCTGATTGATATAAAGCGACCATTCGGGAGGTTCAATCAATCCCCTTGCAGGAGTGCCATCTTTAAGCCTGTACCAGGAAGCAAATTCAAAACTTATCCGTGAAGGTATACCGTACGCTCCTGGATACTTGCAGTTTACATTATATATTCTCGCCCTGCCATCGAAACCTTTTAGGATTCCCGAGGACAGGATTTTGCCTGACAACTTGACCAGATCGGTTATCCTTTGCAAGGTTAGCGGTTATCTCAGTTTTTGTATATCCGCAGTCGTAACCTGACATAATCGGTCCTGCTGAGGATTTCGAAAAGTCCCGGTTTTTCAGTAAGCAAAGGAAGTTCCTGGGCAGTCAGCGCTAAGCTGAAAGTCCTGTCAAGCATCACCAGGGTTATGGCAAAATTCTTTCTCATGAATATCAAGATCATTAGTAGTTGGTTGATATTGAATCAACAGTGACGGTTATGGCTGATTTCAGGACATCCATTCCGGTCGATCACAGATTCCGGGCACTTTTCAAATTGCTTCAGGAAAGTTTTCCCTGCCTTGTCGTAAGATTTGGTGCGTTCTATCAGCAAATCAAGCTTAGGTTTGGCTTCTTTGGCTTTCACCTCAAACATGGCAGGATTACATCATGCAGATGATTTAAGTGTGTCTGCCAGAGCTGCAACTCTTGCAGTGCATTTGAATAATCAGTCAGTGAGATGCTATTGAACTTTTCTACACAGTCGCCGATGTTCTTTACTCCAGCCTGAAGATCCGAAAGTCCTGCAGAGCTGATGCTGATGACTTTTTGACTTGTCACACCCGCACTCTTCAGGAGAATACGGAAGGCCTACCTGCGTGGGCTCGCTTAAGGTGGCGGGGGTGGGATCGAGGTTCTCTCATCACCGGGCGTTTCGGCTTGGTCGGGTTCTTCCGTGGTTGTTCTTTGCCGGAGGGGAGTCGGTTCTCGGGTTTGGCGGCTCTTTCGGTCGGGGTCGGTTCGGCCGGCTCCGGTGTCGGATCTGCCTTGGGTTCTTCCTTTTTTTGGGTTCTGTTTTGTCTCCCTTACAGTTCTGCATGAACTGGTCGATTCTCTTGCAGATCCTTGTCGGCTTTTTCCCAGATTTCCATAGCGCTTTTAAGCACCTCTTCATGATAAAGTATCTGTCCGAGATTTTCTCCGAACTTTTTGGGCAGCTTCTGAACACTCTGCTACCCCAGCCAGATGTCTCCACAGCTTTGATCCAACGCTTTCAAGGTTGCCGTATTATAGTGCATTTCATTAGAATTCCTCCTTGTTCCCGCTGGCTATCATTTCTGAAACTGCTTCACCGGCTTCAGCTATATCAACAGCAGTTTCAACAGCACCTCAGGGGGTCTTTCCGCAGTATTATGGTCAGGGCTGTCTTTAGAGCAAGATTTCTGTTGATCTACAAGGTCATCCCTGGCCTTTTCAAATTCCTCCGAGCCGGCTATCTCCTGTAATCTCTCAGCTGCTTCCTGAAGATTTTCAACAGCTGCCTCCCTCATCCTTTCAAGTGCTTCCACGGTCTCCTTATCGCAGTTGACCACATCAACCTCAACAGACGGCCCTGTGGTGTTACCGCAGTTTGTCTTGCCTGAAGGGTTGTTTTACCTGCGCGGTAACCGTTTAATTCAACGGCACCGGATAGCCCTGCAGCCGACAGAACGCTTTTATCGGCAGGGACGAAATCGACCAGTTCTTCTATATTGGATGGTTGGGCTGAAATTGGAATTGTAAGTTTGCCTGAAAGTTTATTACCGTCGATATCGAAAAGCGGAATCTGCGGAATCTCCTGGCCGTTATTATAATTTTCTATCTGAACGCAGGAAGCCTGTTGTGAGATTGTATTAGTTTTTCCTCCGGGGCTTGTATATTCCACATACAGCGTACCTTTTCCAGGAGTTACGCCTGTCAGGATAGCTGATGATTTACCGTCGGTTTGAACGTTTAGCAAATCGGAAGGTTCCACCCAGAACCTGTACTTTCCACCTCCCGGCTTTCCGGATGCAAAAACTTCCCCCTGTTCTTCCGTGCTGAGTTCCGAACAACCGTAAATGGTTACTTCAGGCTTGTCAGGTTCCTTATAGGGCTTGATGGTAAGATCAAGACTGGTTTCGGTGGTGATGAATTCAGTGCCGTCAACCGTATGTCTTTGCCTGCTTTCACTGAATTTCCAGGTTGCCTGGTAGCCCGTCGTTGTTTTGGTGATATTGCAGCTCCGGTCGCCGGACGCGTCGCAGCCGGCTGAGCATGAAAGATAATAGTCATCGATATCACCGCCAGTATCTTTCCATTCGTCGTAAAACATGCGACCCTTGTCGGATCCTTTCGCATTGATGCCGATGCTTGCGGATACATTTTTGCTGTCCGGGGTGTAATAAAACATCAGAGATGCACCGGGCATAGCAGATCCTGATACATTCATATCACCGATAGTTGCATTTATCAGTTTGCCGTCAATGGTTTCAGTGTATTCAGAAGAATGAGAATGTGACCCTTCACCTGAAACGGTTAAACTGACCGGTTCACCGGAATCTGAATGGAACCAGAATTCACTGGCAGGATCTTCTGCCTGATTTTCAATAACAGCTGTTATCTCACCACGAGTCATGGTTCTTACCGTGACATGTCTTTCCGTTACCCAAATATGATTACCTGCCTCAGTTCTGATAACAGTATCTTTTTGCGTGGTGGAGCTTTCGCTGATTTTTGCCGTCAGAAGCCACAGCCCTAGGTCCTGATTCACTGCATTACGGTGAATTGAAGAAGTGATCTCCTTCTCTTCAGAAACAACAACTGATATCGGGTCTTCCGGCAGGCACGGATGGGCGAAAGAAGTGAGGGCGAAAAGACCAGGCAAAGACAGGAGCAGAAGTTTTCTCATAATAAAATCCAGATGAAGTAAGAGTAACAGCAGATATTTCATTGTATTGGAATTATTTTACATCAAGCAGCGCCTTCAATGCATTAGCATCAAGCTGTTTGACGAACTCACAGTGTCTCATGTATTCCAGGTGGTCATTAGGGCAACGGTCGTAGTACGCTTCTGTAAGCGTGTGAACTGCCAGTATTTGTATTTCAGTGTTCAGAAGTGACCGGTCAAAATAAGCGGGGTTAAACTGCACATACTGATTTTCGTTAGCATCTTTTGTGATTGACGATATATTGCCGTAGTCGCGGTAGGCAGGGAGTTTAAGCTCTTCAGGAGAGTAGGCTTCTCTTTCCTTCTTTATTGCATCAATCACATATGGAATGTCTTCTTTACTGTTTAACTTATAATCAATCTCATAATAATTCAGCTGCAGTTCAAAAAGCTCGCCGACTGTAACAGGAATCCAATATGGGTACGTTGTACCTGCAACTATAATAATGCCGGAACTATAGGCTGTCACACCTTCGGCCAGTTCTTTTACCACCAGGGGTTTGACAAATATTCTGTTAAGCCTTTCTGCAGCAACCGACAGTTCTTCATGGTATCCATCCCCTTTAAAATTCAAATATTTTTCATTTGTAGACTTTGGGTTGTTGATTGAAATGTCACAACTTGTAACTTCCATACAGTGTTTTTTGACGTTTCCGGATTCATCCTGAAAGTAAGGGCAGAACTGTATGGCTATGCGGGCACCGACAAGTGATTTTGCCGACGGTGTTCCTTTAAACCCGGAATTTTCATCCAGTAACCTGACATTTACCGAAGGTTCAAACCCAACCGGATTTCTTAAAACCGGGTTTTGATGAAAAGTTTCAATAATATTTTCAATCTTCTGATTATAACTGGCAATTTCAGAGGGAGTAAGTTTGTAATTCTCAATTTCGCCATACAATTTATGGTGATACGACCATTTACCGGGCTGATCGGGTAGCCAGTGCGTTTCATTTTGCGCGCACAGGCATTGTGTCGCAATTGAAACAATAAGTAAGTTGAGTAGTATTTCTTTCATTTTTTATGTTCTGAATGAGAGTTTAATTCTGTTTGTTTAAGGTAAGGCTGGAGTTTGCATGTTGTCCCGGTTTTCAAATGTTCCTGGTCTATCTTCCAGTGTGCCTCCGAATTGTGAAAACAGATTGCCGCTGTAAAGTGCAAGAATGACCGTAAGAGAAGTAAATATCTTTCTCATTGGTTTAATGGTTAATATAGTTATTGCCTGGAGAGTGAAAAATCAATTTTTATCGTCGTTTTTTCCTTACCCTGCGATACATCTTTTTCTTCATTCTGGCTCAGGACTTTGTCTTCCGGCGTACCCTTGTACGGACCGAATACAGCTGTGATTGGAACATCGATACTCTTTGTTTTCGTATCCGGGGGTTCATTCTCGTTACTGCTTGTGCATGGTCCGTCAAATTTTTTCTCAGTAGTAATCTTCATCGGTCCTTTTTCGGAAGTGGCTTTGACCGTCAGAAGGTAGGTGCCGTCATCAAGAAAAGTTATCCTGATCCTTGCATCCGATACCTGCGCCCCGTCAGAGACACTTTCATTTGAAAGTCCCTGTACCTGTGCCTCCGTATCTGAAGTTTGTACAATTTTGGCAAAGCCCTTTGTGCCATCATCGCAAACATAACAGGAATTGCTTATCACTGTTTTATAATTCTCCTTTAGATCATAGGTGACAGTGCCGGAAGCTCCTGCAAGGGATTCTTTTACAAGCTCCCATCTGAGTGTCGAGTTGCTTTTTATCTCCACATCGGTCACAATCAACCCTGCATCACATTGTGTCGAGGTGGATGACGATTTATCCTTATCGCTTTTAACTTCGATGTTTACGGTCCCGGTGTAGGGGCAGATCTCATGCTTCTTCAACAGTTCCATAAACCTTTTGACAGGTTTTATGATCGAATTCCCATCCACTTCACCGGGAGAGAATGGCTCGGTAAAATCGGCAAGTATATCTCCCTCACTGTTTGCACAGAGAACTGATACCTGCGCCAGGTCCTCTGAATTGACAAACACGCTGTATTTGACTGCGAAGTCAGGATTTGTCAGCGAATTGGCGATTTTGTTTACAACCGGCCTCACATCCCGGCTGCCAAATTCAGGAGTTGACTGCAGCCGTAATTCTCCCAGGCAAGCCTCTATGGATTTCGGATCAGTTATCCCCACACAGGTGTAATTCCTTCTCATCTCATTTGACACGTCGGTCATGAATATGGCATTCAGACCCCTTGAAAGATAAAGGAGGTTGGAATCCGCCGAGCCGGCCGTGGGCAGCAGAAGCATTGTCATGTGCTGCTGTGACCAGGCATACCTTGATGTAAAAACCATCTGAACCATAAGAAATAATAGTGCGAACCGTTTCATCTGACAATTACTTTGCATGAGGGATACATCTCCTGGATACGTGAAATTTCACTTTCCGGCACTTTGGTGTTAATAAGTCCCAGTTCTTCAAGTTGAGGCAGTCCGTTCATGACCGGGAAAGTTGTCGTCAACGGATTGTTATCGGCGTACAGCTTTTTCAGTTTAATGAGGCTGGCAATATTGTCTGGCAGAGTGCTTATCCAGTTGCTGAAGATGCCAAGTGTAACAAGGTTCCTGAATTGTGTGATTTCCTTTGGAAGGGTGGTAACATATACGCCCAGGTTAACAATGTACAATTCCTTCAGGGGATAATCGGCTGCGTTTTTTAAGATCGTACTCAGATCTGCAGGTACCGGGCTTGTGCTGTTTGTTATTACCAGGGTCTTTATCGATTTGTAAAGGGGCATATTGTCGATGATTGCCTGTATGCCTTTCATCGAAACATCGATCACCAGAACTTCCAGGTCTTCAGCAACGAAAGGTATAGATTGCGGGGAGTCTTCTTCCTTGTACTCGTTTGCGATCTCTTCTCTCAGCGGTTCGGCAAGCAGAATATCAGCTCCCTCGCCTCCGGCGGCAGCCTTCCATATCTGGCTGAAGATGTCCATTTTCTGCTGGGCCATATCCTGGCTGATCTCTGCCATCTCTTCACCGTCATCTGAAGAATCTTGCCCGCCCTGGTTGCCTGATCCCGATCCTGAACCGGTACCGGTACCGGTTCCCATCTGCTGATTTCCTCCTGACATCAGTTGTTTTGCGAGTTCGCGGATATCTTCATTGGCTTTTTTTGCAGCTGCAGGATCATCCCAGTTTGTGGTCCGCCTTATCTCCGCCATGCGCTGCCTTATCTGCTCCGGTGTCTGATTCGTCTGGCCATAGGTCATAATGGAGAGAGATAACAACAGGAATATAAGTAAGTTTTTCATTGTCTTTATGGCTAATGAAGCTAGTCTCTCGTGAGAGTAAAATCTATTTTGACTGTGGTTTTTTCCATTCCCTGTGAAACGTCTTTTGTCTCGCTCTGGCTGAGGACCTTGTCCTCTCCTGTCCCCTTATATGGACCAAATACGGCTTTTAACGGCACGTCGATACTTTTTGTCCTAGTGTACGGAGGAACATCTTCATTTGTATTCTGACAGGGGCCATCCACTTTCTTTTCAGTAGTCTTCTTTAGTATTCCTTTCTCCGAGGTTGCTTCGACTTCCAGCAAATATGTACCGTCATCAAGAAAGACTATTTTCACGCGGGCATCATCAACCTGCTTCCCTTCGAAAACACTTTCGTTTGATAATCCTTCAACTTTTGCTTCCAATTCGTTAGTTTCAGTGACTGTGGCAAATCCCTTTGTGCCATCGCTGCAGACGTAGCATGGGTTATTGATAACTGTTTTAAATTCTTCTGACAGGTCATAAGTGACATTTCCGGTTGCCCTTATCAGTTCTTCTTTAATCGAACTCCACTTCAGGGTTGAGTTGCTGTGTGCGGTATTGCCGGTAACAATTGTTCCACCTTCACATGGTATCGTCAATTCTGTTGATTCGTCCCTTTCGCTATTTATCTCGATGGTTACAGGACCGGTATAAGGACATATTTCATGTTTGCTAAGTTCCCTGACAAAGTCCTGAACCGGTTTATTTATTTCATTAGTACGCTGCACTCCATCTTGGGCTCCATAAACCTCCTCAAAAGTGTATATCCGTGAATACTGAATAATGACCTTACCCTGCTTATCAGAGCACTTAAATTCTGCTTTAAATAACCCCATGTTGCCTTCATCATACTTTGTAAGATCATCTTTCATACTATAAATGCTGTACAAAAGATAGTAATCACTGTTATAGAGCGTGTTGTGAGCATTTTCTATATGCCTGGAAATGTCCTGGTTCCCGAACTCAGGCCTTGTCCAGAGGCTTACTTCACCGAGAACCGCGCTTACAACTTTGCTGTCAGTCAACCCGATGCACGGAAATTGTCTCTGGTTCGTTATTGGAATGCCCAGATCATATCTAAACAGTTCATTCGCCGCACCCGACAGAAACTTAGTATAGGGTGTTGAGCCTTTGGTCACGGGAACAAGGAAGAGTTTTATACTCAGATCGGGTATTCCTGTGGAAGACGAATACAAACACAGAAGAAGCAAATATGACAGACACTTCATTGCCTGAAAATTTTACACTGAGGATACAATTCTTCAATCCTGGCCACTTCATTCTCCGGCACCGTTGTGCCCAAAAGGCAAAGTGTAACGAGATTCTTCAGTTCAGATATCTGGGGGAACAGAGTTTCGAGAGGATTATTATTCAGGTACAATTCGGTTATCTGGTTTAGACCAGCCACTTCCGAGGGAAGATAATTAAAGTTATTTCCTGAAAGGTTAAGGATCTTAATATCCTTAAACTGCGATATACTATTCGGCAGAGATGTCACTAACCTGCCAAAACTGAGAATATACAGTTCCTTCAGCGGATAGTTTTCGGCATTTTTAAAAATCATTGGCAAGTCAACTGCGGATCCATTTTTCCCACCATAGATCACCAGTGTGGATATAGATCTGAACAATGGCATTGCATCAATGATGGCATCAATTCCAGGCATGTTCATGTCGAGGATCAGGATATCCATTTTCTCTTTTACTTCCGGGTCGAGAGAACGTTTTTCATCCTCTTCGAATTCTTTGACGATCTCTTTACGCACAGGTTCGGCCAGCAAGACATCTGCTCCTTCACCTCCGGCAGCACTTTTAATGATCTGGCTTATCATATCCATTTTATAATCAACCATTTCCTCTGTAACCTCATTCAATTTACTTGCATCAGTAGTTTGGCCCTGACCCTGCTGGTTTCCTGTGCCTGAGCCGGAACCTGATCCGCCCTGCGAGTTTCCGCTCATCATGAGGAGTTTGGCCAGTTTTTTTATTTCCGCATTAGCTTTCTCTGCGGCAGCAGGATCATCCCAGTTGGTTGTCTGCCTGATTTTTGCCATCTGCGCCCTTATCTGTTTCGGTGGACTGTTTCTGTGCTCCGGCCATCGCAGAGAGGAACAAAAACAGTACTATCATGAAATATCTCATGGCTAAAGGGTTTTAGTGAACGTGTTCAGGGATGACGATATGTCAGTTAATCATCCTCAGGGAAGTAAAGCTTGAATTTGTAGGCTTGATTCAACTTGCCGAGGTACTCATGTATGGCTTCAAGAGCTCCGATCTCCGTGCATTCAGGAGGAGGAGCGATGCCTGTCTGGGTCATTGTCACCTGTGATATTACCTCCCCGAGTTTCTGATAATCAGGAAGAGCGGAATTCAGTATCTGCTTGTGCTGGCGTAAGGCGGCGCGGTATTTTGGCGTGAACTTATCGCAGTATTTGATCTGTTCTTTCTTTACCAGCAGGGCCAGGGAGTCCATCTGTTTTCCCTGCCCATAGTCAACACCAATCATTCTCCCGTATTTGCTCTTCCAATCATCAATCCTGTCGAGCATCTCCTGCCTTGAGGGATCGTTTTCGATCGAAGCATACAGGTTGCCAATTGACTGATCATAGCCGGATATCCTGCCTGCAATGGACTGCTGCTGACTTAGCAACTCGGAAATATTCTGGGTGTTGTTGTCTGCCGGTTGAGATTTTCCGGATTTGCCTTTGACGCAGCCATTGCTTCCGTGGCATACCCTTCGGCATAGGCTTTCTTCCCTGCATCACTCATCTTTGACATATTCTTGATCTCATCAGGTGACATGTTTGTCTGCTGTTGCATCATCTTGTTGGCCATTGCCTGCTTATCCGCCGCAGACATGTTCTTTGCATTCTTCATCTTTTCCATGTCTTCCTGGGACATGCCGTACTGTGACATCTGCTTAAGGGCTGCTTCTTTGGCTGCTGCTTCCTCGTTCGGGACTGACTTTTTTTCCAGTTTTTTCAGCGTCCCGATGTCATTTGAAATCTCTTCAGACATAATGCTCACAAGCGTTTTGAAGCTCTCGATACCAGCCCTTGAAACATTGCATGAGTCGCCGGGCAGTGAAGGAATTTTCTTCATATAATTTGCTGTTTTGGTCTGGGCAGAAACCAATACAGCAATACTTATCGCAACAAGTGAAAATATTATTTTTTTCATCACTTACAGTTTAATGAATTCAACTCTGCGGTTAAGGGCTTTGTTGGCGGGAGTGTCATTAGCTGCTACAGGCTGGCTTTCACCCATGCCGTCTGTCACGAGGCGGTCACCATTCACTCCGAAGGATTTGACCAGTTCATTTTTAACTGAGGCAGCACGGCGTTTCGAGAGGTCAAGGTTGGCGGCATCAGCGCCGTCGCTGTCTGTATGACCTACGATCTTGACTTTTACATCGGGCACTTCATTCAGTATGGCCGCAATTTCTTTCAGTGTACCGTATGATTCAGGTTTAACCACATCTTTATTTACATCAAAATAAATACCGTATGTAACCAGTTTGCCTTCGGTCATCAGCTTGTTGCGCATATCCGGAGCACCAACGGCAATACGAACATTACTGATCATGGCAGCACCAGATTCAAACCTCAGCCTGTCAGGTTTTACGCAACCTGTGGGAAATGCTTTGGGAAGGTCAACAATCTTATTCTGCTCCTGGTACACCCGGACTCTTGATTTCTGGACCCAGATTGCAATATGGTATTTCTGGTTAATCTTTTCCTTATACTGATCACCATCAACATAGCCAGTTAGTTTTAATTGCTCACATTCTGTCCCGTAAAGCCATGTACTGTAGCTTGGCCTGCCGTAATATGCAACCGCAAACCAGAATCCTCCCTGCCCGGGGGCCGAGCCGCCATCCCATGCTTTTACATTCTTTGCCTGAAAAAGTCTCATATTCCAACCTGACATCCCTGCTCCTTCAAGGCCTCCGATGGGAATTATATCGAACTCAATTGTATAGTTATCCGGCAATTTGAGCTGGGCGTCAGTCCAGACACATTCGTCCATTACGAACCTCATCCAGTTACCCGGAAATAAATTAGTGGTAACTACCTCAGCAGATCCGTTCGTATTCCATAGAGCCGGAAAATCGCCAACAGCGTCCTGGCTGAAATCATCATAAAAGATCACTTTCTCACCCGGGATAAAGTCATATTTGGAGTAGCTCTCGAGAGCGGTCTGCTGTCCGCCGGTCTTGGCGGCTGCAGTTCCTGCTGCCGCACCCGCTGCTGCCTCGCCATCCTGAGCCTCGCCAGCCTGTTCGGCACTGTCGTCTTTTTTAAGTCCCGCTGCAATGCTGTCTTCTGCAGTATCAAGAACCTTGTCAATAGCCTGGTCAGTCTTCTGATTGAGCCTCCTGTTTACCTGGTTTTCAATTTTTTTCTTAAAGTCAACCTTGATCTGAGCCTGTAAATTCACAGTAAGGCTGAATAAAGCCAGTACAAATAAAATTTTAAGTAAGGGTTTCATTTTTTATAGGGTTTAAGTTTCGAATTTCCGAACAGATTGGTCAAGTAAATCTACAATATAGTTCAGTTGAGTAAAAGTACTTTTAACAATATTTTCAGCCGGTTCGTCAAATTTTCAAATCAAAATTCAAATGTTCCGGTGTTCTGTTGTTCTATTGTTCGTTTGTTCATATCTTTGGTATGCTGCATTTCTAAACATACTGACATGAAAGAAGAGTTCCTCCACTGGCTGTGGAAAAACCGGCTCTTTGACGCTGACCGTTTATGTGACAGGGAAGCCGGACCCATTGAGGTCATTAATCCGGGTGAATATAACCGTGATTCAGGACCTGATTTCTTCAGCACAAGGTTAAAAATAGACGGCACGGTATGGGCCGGGAACACCGAGATACATATCAACGCGTCAGACTGGTACAGGCACGGTCATCATACCGATCATGCATACGACAATGTAATCCTTCACCTTGTGCACAACAATGATGCCGAGGCTTTTACAGCTTCAGGCCGCAGGCTGCTGACATCATCCCTCGGGTTTGATGAAGCAATATGGGAAAACTATCTCGATTTTGTCAACAGTCCAACCCTGCTGGCCTGCTCAGGTCTCATCGGCAAGCCCGACCCGTTCGTGGTGAAACACTGGCTTTACTCTCTTGCGGTTGAGCGGCTTGAGAGAAAGAGTATTGAAACCGGGGAGATGCTGGAAAGAACGGGAAACGACTGGGAAGAGACTTTGTACAGGCTTGTCAGCCGTTATTTTGGCTTCAGGGTAAATACCGACCCGTTTGAGATGCTTGCATCACACCTTCCCCTCAGGATCATCCGGAAGCATTCCGATAACCTGCTGCAGGTCGAAGCGCTGCTTTTCGGCACGGCAGGCCTGCTCGATGAGGCCCTGTTCAGGGAAGCCGTGAAGGATGAGTACTACCTTCTGCTTTCAAGGGAATACAGGATGCTGCGGACAAAGTATTCGCTGCAGCCTGTTGACGGCTGGATGTGGAAATTCCACCGGCTGAGGCCTGCCAATTTCCCGACAGTCAGGTTGTCGCAGCTTGCAGCGCTGCTAACCCACAGTGACGGGCTTTTCTCAAGGGTGCTGGAATGTGAAGATACCGGCAGGCTGAGAAACCTGCTCGGGGTCAGGGCCTCGGAATACTGGAGCACTCATTATCTTTTCGGAAAAGAGGTACCGCGCACCAACGGGCAGGCAGGCAGACAGTCGGTGGACCTGCTGATAATCAATGCCGTGGCACCACTGCTGTTCGTTTACGGAAAACTCAGGCAGCAGCCTGACTGGTGTGACAGAGCTGTTGACCTCCTCGATTCGTTGCCGCCGGAGGAGAACAGTATAGTAAACGACTTCACGGAGGCAGGCCTCAGACCAGACTCAGCCTTTGCGAGCCAGGCGCTCATAGAGCTCAGGACATCATGGTGCAGGTATCACAAATGCCTGGACTGCCATATAGGGTCATCATTGATCGGTATGGGCCATAAAATGAGGGGTTCCAGCTCACTCTTCCTTGAACCGTGACAGAAGGCATGTGACGAACGCCTTAAAACAGGTGACGATTGTTGAAAGAAATTTTTCATCCGGCGCAACTACAGGCATTGTTTTTGCGTCTTTTCTTTATATACGATGCCCGTTCATTTATCAGAATGATAATTGAATGAGCTGACTTTAAGAGGTCAAATACAAAAAATTATTCAGGATTGTTTGAATTATTACAAATAAGAGTTGTATCTTTGCGATCCAAAATTGGAGAATTTATTAACAATCTATTGGATAAGGATATGTATTTGACAACGGAGAAGAAACAGGATTTTTTCAAGACATTCGGCTCATCAGAATTGGATACGGGAAGTGCTGAGGGTCAGATTGCTCTTTTCTCCTACAGGATTGCGCATCTCACGGAACATCTTAAGAAGAACAAGAAAGATTTCAGTACACAGAGAGCGTTGATAAGACTGGTCAGCAAGAGAAGGCATCTGCTCGATTATCTCAAGCTCAAGGATATCGTCAGGTATCGTGAAATAATCAAGGCACTGAACCTGCGTAAGTAAAGAAAAAAGGCAATTTCTGATTGCCTTTTTTAATTCAATCCCGACCCCTCCATCTGTTTATATCACGTAATAATCAGTAACACAAATGTATAAATTAATTGAAAAAAGCATTGACCTTGGCGATGGCCGGTCAATAGTCATTGAAACAGGCAAGCTGGCCAAACAGGCTGACGGCTCGGTGGTGGTGAGAATGGGTCGTACCATGCTCCTGGCCACGGTTGTTGCCGCCAAAGAAGCGAAGGAGGACACTGATTTCATGCCTCTCTCCGTTGAATACAAGGAGAAATATGCGGCTTCAGGCCGTTTTCCCGGTGGTTTCCTCAAGAGAGAAGCCAGACCAGGAGACAATGAAGTACTTATCTCACGTCTTGTCGACAGGGCCCTCCGTCCGCTCTTCCCCGAGAACTATCACGCTGAAGTGTTTGTCACTATTAACCTCATCTCGGCAGATAAGGATATCATGCCTGACGCCCTGGCAGGACTAGCTGCATCAGCGGCACTGGCAGTGTCGGACATTCCTTTCCACGGTCCCATCTCCGAGGTCAGGGTGGCAAGGGTCAACGGCGAGTTTGTAATAAATCCTACTTTCCCGCAGGTTGAGAATGCCGATCTTGATATTATGGTCGGTGCAACCTATGAAAACATCATGATGGTTGAGGGTGAGATGAAAGAGGTCGCTGAGGATGTTATGCTCGAGGCCCTGCGTATTGCACATGAGGCCATTAAGAAGCAGTGTGTTGCACAGAAGGAGCTGGCGGAGATGGTCGGCACAACCGTCAAGAGAGAATATTGTCATGAGAAGAATGACGAGGATCTTCGCAAGAAGGTCTGGGATGAGACTTACCAGAAATGCTATACACTCTCGGCAAGCGGATCGGATAAAAAGACCCGCACGGAAGGTTTCGAAGCAATAAAGGCCGAATTCCTTGCACAGTACACTGAGGAAAATCCTGTTAACCAGGCGCTTGTAAGCAGGTACTACCATGACGTTGAGAAAGAAGCAGCCCGCCGCCTTGTCCTTGATGAGCACAAGCGTCTCGATGGCCGAAAACTTGACGAGATCCGTCCCATCTGGTGTGAAATCGATCCTCTCCCGGCAGCTCACGGATCTGCCATCTTTACACGGGGTGAGACACAGTCGCTCACCACAGTGACCCTCGGCACGAAGCTCGATCAGAAGTTGATCGACGAGGTGCTCAGACAGGGATCAGACAAGTTTACACTCCATTATAATTTTCCTCCATTTGCCACAGGCGAAGCCAAGGCAGCCCGCGGTACAAGCCGCAGGGAGATAGGACACGGCAACCTGGCGCACAGGGCACTTAAGAATATGATGCCGCCTGATGAGACCAATCCGTACGCAATACGCGTTGTATCGGATATCCTCGAGTCAAACGGTTCATCATCAATGGCAACCGTCTGTGCCGGAACACTGGCGCTGATGGATGCAGGCATTAAGATTGCCAAGCCGGTATCAGGCATTGCCATGGGGCTCATTACAGACAAGGACGGTAAAAAGTTTGCCGTACTGTCAGATATCCTCGGCGATGAAGATCATCTCGGTGACATGGACTTCAAGGTCACAGGCACACGTGACGGGATCACCGCCACCCAGATGGATATAAAAGTTGACGGCCTTTCATTTGAGGTGCTGAAACAGGCTCTTGACCAGGCACGCAAAGGCAGGCTTCATATACTTGATATTATGGAGCAGACCATAGCTGAGCCGAGACCGGATCTTAAACCTCATGCTCCAAGAATTGAGAAGATATACATTCCGAAAGAGATGATCGGTGCCGTTATCGGCCCAGGCGGAAAAATCATCCAGGATATCCAGGCTACAACCGGTGCAACCATTGTCATTGAAGAGGTCAACGGCCAGGGTATGGTCGATGTCTTTGGTGATAATTACGATGTCATCAGGGCGGCTCTTGACCGCATTAATTCAATCTGTGCTGTACCTGAAGTAGGTAAAGTATATAAAGGTAAGGTTAAAACCATCACCCAGTTCGGGGCGTTTATCGAGATTCTTCCCAATAAGGACGGACTTCTTCATATTTCAGAGATGGACTGGAAAAAGATTGGCAGTGTTGAGGAACTCTATAAAGAGGGAGACGAGGTTGAAGTGCAGCTGATCGAAGTTGATTCCAAGACGGGTAAGATGCGTTTATCACGCAAACCGCTCATTCCCAAGCCGGAAGGTTATGTCGAACCGCCGAAGCGCGAGCCTTCGGAGAGACGCGAATATCACGGATCACGTGACGGCGGAAGAGGCGGTCATGACCGGGACCGCGATCACGGTGACCACCGCCAGCGTGGCCCCAGGCGTGATGACAACCGGTAACTGATCATCGGAACATATTCGTGGAGCCGCCCAATTCGGGCGGCTCTACTTTTTTGTTTGTATATTAATTCCCAATTCCTATTTTTGATTTGGAATGCAATGAGGGAATATCATGGAGGCCGTCAGGTATAATTATATTGTAATAGAGGGTAATATAGGTGCAGGCAAGACTACCCTGGCTTCAATGATAGCAAAGGAATACAATGCCAAGCTTATACTTGAACGTTTTGCCGACAACCCGTTCCTGCCCAAATTTTACGACGATCCGTCACGGTACTCGTTTCCTCTCGAGCTCTCCTTCCTGGCCGACAGGTACCGGCAGCTGAAGGAAGAACTGGTGGAGCAGGACCTCTTCCGGAACTTCACTGTATCAGATTATTACTTCATGAAGTCCCTCGTCTTTGCATCAAAAACACTTGAAAAGGATGAATACAGCCTCTACAGGCAGATCTTTTATATAATTTACGGCTCCCTGCCAAAACCCGATCTGTATGTCTATCTTCATGTGACACCTGAACGGCTGCTCAATAACATAGCCTTAAGGGGCCGGGAATATGAGAAGTCCATAACAGAGGATTATCTGAAAGGCATACAGGAGAGCTATTTCACCTTCTTCAGACAAAATCCGGAGAACCGCTACCTGATACTTGATATGGAAGATATGGACTTTGTCAGGCGGGAAGAAGACTACCGTAAGCTGAAAGAGGCAATTTTTGCCGGGGATATACAACAGGGATTAAATCTCCCGAAAATCTGAATTTTTCACTTGCATTTGGCGGTGAATAATTAATTTTATTTAAATTTGTGGCAAAATCGGGGAAATTGAATAAATACCGGTTTGTTAATAAAACCGAAATTACCCGGATCGTATAGGACACAAAATGTATGAATGATATAACTTTTCCGGCAAAATGTGTAACAGTTTATTAGTTTAATTGGATCACCTTTGCAGGTCAGTTATGAAAAAGTATTATTTAAACGTTATAAAAAGTAATTAATCGCAACTTAATAAAAGACCAATTATGAAAAATTTCAGAAACCTTTTTGTCATTCTACTGGCTGCCATTCTTGTTACAGGCTGCAGTCCTCTTCAAAAAATGAGCAAAAACGCCAATCTTGTCACCTATGAGATTACTCCGAAGGTGCTGGAGACACATGCAGGCATTGTTGCCGCACAGGTCAAAGCAACCTATCCCGAGAAGTATTTTGACAAGAAGACCACACTGAAGATCACCCCGGTCCTTACTTATACGGGTGGTGAAACAGTTTTTGACGAACTGCTTTACACTCAGGGTGAAGATGTCCAGGGAAACAATAAATCTATAGCCCGTACCGGCGGCACAGCAAGCTGGTCAGGTGACGTTGCCTACAAACCCGAGATGAAAGTCTCCGAGTTCCTCCTCCGCATAGACGCTTCAAGAAAAGATAAAACCTTAGCTTTTGCACCTATCAAACTTGCTGACGGTGTTATTGCAACATCAACACTTTTCGAATACCACCCGATGCCACTTTCATTGAAGGATGCCTATCAGCGCATTGTTCCTGAACAGAAAATTGCTGATATTCTTTACTCTATTAACAGGGCAGATATCAAGACAACTGAACTTAAAGCTGCTGATATCACAGCTTTAAAGGACTATGTGACGATGGTTGCTCAAAACGAGAGAATGGCAGTTAAAGGTGTCACTACAAGTTCATATGCTTCTCCTGACGGTCCTCTTACTCTCAACGAGAAACTCGCAGATCAGAGAGGCAAAGCCGCTGAGAAGTACCTCTCAAAGGAATACGGTAAGGTTCCTGAACTGGCAAATCTTTTCACAAGCAAGACAACTGCAGAAGACTGGGACGGTTTCAAGACCCTCGTACAGGAATCTTCACTTGCTGACAAGGACCTCATCCTGAGAGTACTTTCAATGTACCAGGATCCGGTTGTCCGTGAACAGGAGATAAAGAATATGTCAACAGCTTATCTGGCCCTTGCTGATGAAATTCTTCCTCAGCTGAGAAGGTCAAAATTCATCGTTGACGTTGATCTCATCGGCTTAAGCGATGAAGAGGTCCTGGCTGCAATGAAAGGTGATCCATCAGCACTCAGCCTTGAGCAGATGCTTTATGCCGCTTCTCTTACAACTGATGTGAATGAACAGCTCAAGTACTACCAGATGACAACCGACAAATTCCCGAAATGCTATCGCGCATGGAATAACGTTGGTTGGGCATACCTTAATTTGGGCAAGGCAGATGAGGCTATGGTAGCTCTCGAAAATGCCAAGGCCATCAAGAATGATGACGTTGTTAAGAACAACATGGGCTTTGCAGCTCTGCTGAATGAAGATTTCAAGGCAGCTTCCGAATATTTCGGCTCAATGTCTGCTGCTACACCGGAATCAAAATTCGGACTTGGCACAATAGCAATTCATGATGGCAAATATGATCAGGCAGTAAACCTGCTCGGTGACAAGCCTTCAATGAACCTTGCACTTGCACAGCTTCTGAAAGGCGACATCAACAAGGCTAAAACGACTATGGATGCAGTGCCTCCTTGCAAATGCGGTGCTCCTTCATACCTGAAAGCAGTTATCGCTGCCCGTCTTGACAACAAGGATGGTGTTATCAATAACCTCCGTGAGGCTGTCGGCTATAACACAGACTGGAAGAACTATGCAATGACTGACCTCGAGTTTGCAAAATACTTCACAGACGAAGCATTTATTGCAGTTACAAAATAGACCAGACACTATAAAGAAAAAACCCCTCCGCCGTACGGCCGGGGGGTTTTTTATTTTTGGCGGGTGATCTTTCCCGTCAGCTCCCAGAGCACTATGCCTGCGCTGACAGCCACGTTGAACGAGTGCTTGGTGCCATACTGCGGTATCTCTATGCAGGCGTCTGACATATCCACAACATCTTCGCTCACGCCTTTAATCTCATTGCCGAAGACCAGTGCATATTTTTTTCCCGGGGCAGGAACATAGCTGTCAAGCGATACGGCACCTTCGGCCTGCTCAACCGAAACAATGACATAACCCTTTTCTTTCAGCTCCCTTACCGCCTCAGCCGTGGTGCTGAAATATCTCCATTCAACAGATTCTGTAGCTCCCAGCGCTGTCTTTTGTATCTCCCTGTGCGGGGGTGTCGCTGTGATGCCGCACAGCCATACCGCTTCAATAATGAAGGCATCGGCCGTGCGAAACACTGAGCCTACGTTATTCATACTCCTGACATTGTCAAGTACCAGTATGAACGGCGATTTTGGCGAGGCACGAAAGTCATCGACACTTTTCCGGTTCAGCTCAGGATTGGACAGTTTCCTCATTCAGGAAATTTTAGCGAAAATAATTATAAAAAAAGAGTAAATTACATACCTGAATTGTACAGAGATGTTTTTAGCTGCCCGGGATTAAAGATACTACTATGAACATACATGAATACCAGGGAAAGTCGATACTGCAGGCTCACGGAGTGCCGGTGCAGGAGGGATTTCTTGCCGAGACGGCCGAACAGGCAAAGGTTGTCGCTGAAGAGCTGAGAAAGAAGTTCGGGACGGAGATTTTCGTTATCAAGGCGCAGATCCATGCCGGCGGCAGAGGAAAGGGCGGAGGGGTAAAGATAGCCCGCTCACCGGCAGAAGCTGCCGAGGTGGCCTCGAAAATGCTTGGCATGACCCTTGTGACACCACAGACCGGCCCGGCAGGCAAACTTGTAAGGAAGGTGCTGGTCGCACGCGATGTATATTATAAAGGTGAATTTGACATCAGGGAGTTCTACATGTCGGTTCTCCTTGACCGCAGGAGATCGGCATATGTAATCATGTACTCTACGGAGGGAGGAATGGACATCGAGGAGGTGGCTGAGAAAATGCCGCAGGCCATTTTTTCGGAAGTCGTTGACTCCACCTGCTGCCTCCATGACTTTCAGATACGCACTATCGCCTTTAACCTTGGACTTAAAGGAAAAGCATGGAAAGAGATGACCATTTTCATCAGGGGCCTTTGGGATGCCTACATCGCCTCTGACGCATCACTGATTGAAATAAATCCACTTCTGAAGACCAGCGATGATAAGATTTTAGCTGTCGACTGCAAGGTGGCAATAGATGATAACTCCCTCTTCCGTCACCCGGAGCTGGCAGCAATGCGTGACCTGAATGAGGAAGATCCCACCGAGGTGGAGGCAACTGACAATAACCTCAACTATGTGAAACTTGACGGTGATGTGGGCTGCATGGTCAATGGCGCCGGCCTGGCAATGGCGACAATGGACCTGATACAGCTTTCCGGAGGCAAGCCGGCGAACTTCCTTGACGTCGGAGGAGGTGCCAGTGCAAAGACCGTCGAAGCTGGCTTCAGAATAATACTTAAAGACCCCAATGTAAAGGCAATACTTGTAAATATCTTCGGGGGTATCGTCAGATGCGACCGAGTGGCAGCCGGGATCATTGAGGCGTACAAGACCATAGGAGACATTAAGGTGCCGGTCATTGTAAGACTGCAGGGAACAAATGCCACAGAGGCAAAAGAACTGATTGACAGCTCAGGACTAAAGGTCATTGCCGCTTCCACGTTTACCGATGCTGCGGAAAAAGTCAGGGCTGCGGTCAGGGGATGAGCAGTGGTTTTGCAGATATTATCTTACCCGTCGCAGTTGCCGGCAGCTTCACCTATGCCATACCTCCCGGGCTCTTTGACAAGGTTCAGCGCGGCACCCTGGTGACCGTACCCTTCGGGCAGAGCCAGGGCAGCATGGGACTGGTCATCAGCACCCATAACAATCCTCCGGAAGGAATTATACCGAAGGAGATCACGGATATAATTCCATTACAGACCACTCTTAATGAGCGCCTTACCGATTTCATCCTGTGGGTGTCAGAATATTATATGGCATTGCCAGGGGAAGTAATGAAGGCTGCCATACCGTCAGCCGGTGATCTTGTAAGTCGCTTCCGGCCGAAGAAAAAACGCATTTCCGCCGGCAGCGCTGAGGCTGAGGTCACTCCGCCGGCGGAACTTAATGACTTGCAGAATGAGGCATATAAGAGGGTGAAAAGCCTCTTCGCCGATCACGAGGTCGTTCTTCTACGCGGTGTAACCTCAAGCGGCAAGACGGAGCTCTATATTCATCTTATAATGGAACAGCTTGCCATGGGCAGGCAGGTCCTGTATATGTTGCCGGAGATTGCCCTTACCACCCAGATAATTGAGCGTCTTCAGAAGCATTTCGGTTCAGCAATCGGTGTTTATCACTCGCGTCTGACATCAGCTGCCCGCCAGGATGTCTGGAGGAGGGCAGGCAACGGCAGCCTCGGTGCCGTGCTGGGGGTCCGCTCATCGCTTTTTCTTCCTTTCAAAGACCTGGGTCTGATAATCGTCGATGAAGAGCACGATTCATCATACAAGCAGTATGACCCCGCACCCCGTTATCATGCCCGTGATGCGGCAATGATGCTTGCACGGATCCACGGCGGACTGACCTTGCTGGGCTCGGCAACACCGTCGGTGGAGAGCTATCATAACGCCACCGGCGGAAGATACGGCCTGGTCGAGCTGACTGAACGGTACGGTGAGGTGAAGATGCCCGAAATGATAATCGCTGACACGCGCAGCCACGGAAAGAAAAAGAAGGCAGTCCCGCACTTCTCTTCCCGGATGCTCGATGCCGTTGGCGGGGCGCTGGCAAAAGGTGAACAGGTTATTCTCTTTCAGAACAGGCGGGGTTTCTCGCCCTATCTCATGTGTTCCGACTGCGGATGGGTGCCCAGGTGCACAAACTGTTCGGTAAGCTATACATATCATAAGAGTGCCGGAAAAATGAAATGCCACTACTGCGGCAAGAGTGAAGTTCTGCCGGCAGTGTGCCCCGAGTGCGGCTCGACAGAGGTGACAACCAGGGGATTCGGGACTGAGAAGATTGAGGAGGAGATAAGGCTGTTATTCCCGTCAGCTGCCGTGGCAAGGATGGATCAGGACACAACAAAACGGCGCAATGCGGCATCTGAGATACTGTCAGACTTCGCCGGAGGCGTAACAGACATTCTGATAGGTACACAGATGATCTCCAAGGGGCTCGACTTTGAGAAGCTGACCGTGGTTGGAATACTTGATGCTGACAGCATGCTTTGGTTCCCCGATTTCAGGGCATTTGAACGCAGCTTCCAGCTGATTGAACAGGTCAGCGGCAGGGCAGGCCGCCGTGAACGCAGAGGTACAGTGATCATCCAGACAGCCGATCCGTCTCATATAATCCTGAGACAGGTGCTGAAGCATGATTATAAGGCCATGTGCAGGACACAGCTTGAAGAACGCGAACTGTTCGGCTATCCTCCCTTCACGAAAATTATCAGGATTGTGATCAGGCACCGCGACCTCGATGAATTGAACGCGTCATCTGCAAGACTGGCAGAAAACCTCCGTAAGCACCTTGGCAAATTTGTGCTGGGACCTGAATTCCCTGCTGTAATGCAGGTTCAGAGATGGTACATAAAGACCCTGCTGATCAAGCTGGGGAAAGAGCTTTCCGCTTCCAGGGTAAAGGAGATGATACGCAAAGCCATGGAAGCTGAACTGAAGATGCCGCGGCAGGGAATACTCAGGATACACGCTGATGTTGATCCTCAGTGACCGCCGGCTGACCGTGAATTGAAAAAGGATCAATAATCAGAATATATGAGGGATAAGACCATGATCAGACTAAGAGCAGCAGCGTTAATAGTCCTTTTTGTTCTTGCTGTCTCCGGCTGCAAATCAACGCCGGAAGAGACAAACGAGCCGGCTGATATGGTAAATCCGCTTATGGGAACTGATTCAGAGTACCTCCTGTCACACGGTAATACTTACCCGGCGGTAGCCCTGCCTTTCGGAATGAACTTCTGGACTCCGCAGACACGCCGGAACGGTGACGGGTGGGGTTATACCTATGATGATCATAAGATTGTGGGCATCAAACAGACGCATCAGCCGAGCCCCTGGATCAATGACTATGCAGCTTTCTCCCTGATGCCAGTAACAGGAGGCAACAAGACAACCGAGGAACAGAGGGCTTCATGGTTCTCTCACAAGGCTGAGACCGCTAAAGCTTACTACTACAGCGTTTATCTGGCAGATCATGATATTACGGCAGAGGTCACCCCCACTGAAAGAGCCTCGTATTTCAGGTTCACCTTCCCTGAAAGCGATTCCTCCGCTGTAGTTATAGATGCCTTTGCCGGAGGGTCGATGGTACGGGTCATACCCTCCGAAAGGAAGATCATCGGTTTTTGCCGCAATAATCACGGGGGCGTACCGGACAATTTCCATAACTACTTTGTCATCATATTTGACCGTGATTTCGATTTTTATTCGACATGGACCGACAGTAAAAAAGACCCTGAAAACTCAGGTCAGGAGGGTGACCATGCAGTTGCTGTCATAGGTTTCCGCACCCGTCGGGGGGAGGTTGTCACGGCAAGGGTGGCATCATCATTCATATCGCCTGAGCAGGCTATGCTGAATCTTGATCGTGAAATCGCCGGTCGTGGCTTTGAAGAGGTCAGGGATGCCGCAAGAAACCGCTGGAATGATGAGCTGGGCCGCTTCCGGGTGGAAGGAGGGTCCGATGACCGGATGAGGACCTTCTATTCGACCCTTTACCGCACACTCCTCTTTCCAAGAATGTTCTACGAATATGATGAAAACGGGAATATATATCATTACAGTCCTTACAACGGGGAGGTGCTTCCCGGAAGGCTTTTCACCGACAACGGCTTCTGGGACACCTTCAGGGCTGCGATGCCCTTCCTGACCCTGTTCTATCCCGATGTCAGCTCACACATAATGGAGGGTCTTGAGAATGCTTACCTCGAGAGCGGCTGGCTGCCCGAATGGGCCAGTCCCGGCCACCGCGACTGCATGATTGGCAGCAACTCAGCCTCGCTGATCGCAGACGCATACCTTAAAGGGATCAGGGGTTACAACATCGACACGCTGTGGAATGCCCTGGTTAAGAATACAAAAGGCAGCGGCCCGGTTCATTCTGTCGGGCGATACGGCGCTGAATACTATAACAATCTCGGGTATGTGCCCTATGATGCCGGGATAGATGAAAACGTTGCACGCACACTTGAATATGCGTATGCCGACTGGTGTCTGTGGCGCCTGGCAACCGTCATGGGCAGGCCGCAGAAGGAGATCGACCTTTATGCTGAAAGGTCCCGGAACTACCGGAATGTTTTTGACAGTGAGCGCAAACTGATGAGAGGCAGGAATGAAGACGGTACCTTCCAGTCTCCCTTCAGTCCGTACAAATGGGGTGATGCCTTCACAGAGGGTAACAGCTGGCACTATACATGGAGCGTGTTCCATGATGTGGCGGGACTGGCAGATCTGATGGGAGGGACGAATGAGATGGCTCAGATGCTTGACTCGGTCTTTAAAGTACCGCCGGTCTTTGACGATTCTTATTACGGTTTTCCAATTCATGAGATCCGCGAGATGCAGATAATGAACATGGGCAATTACGCTCACGGAAACCAGCCGGTGCAGCATATGATTTACCTGTATAACTATACCCCCGAGCCATGGAAAGCGCAGATGCGGGTCAGGGAGGTGATGGACAAACTCTATAACTATACCCCTGACGGCTACTGCGGGGATGAGGATAACGGGCAGACATCGGCATGGTATGTCTTCAGTGCGCTTGGCTTTTACCCGGTAACTCCCGGGACAGGGGAATATGTTCTCGGATCTCCCCTGTTCAGGAAGGTTACAGTGACATTTGAAGACGGAAAGGAGCTTGCCATTGAGGCTCCGGAAAACAGCAATGAAAATTTATATGTGGAAGATGTTTTACTTAACGGCAGCAGACTCAACGTTAATTTTGTCACTCATTCGCAATTACAAAAAGGAGGGAAGATGGAGTTCAGGATGCGTTCAGTTCCGGATACGGAACGGGGCGCAAAACCTGGTTCTTACCCTTACTCGATGAGCACAGCGACAAAGTGAACAACCGGATAGATTCACAACCGAAGCTTTTCTTATCTTTATGTAATGTTTCAAACCTGATATCAATCACAACAACCGCATAACTATGTCACTTACAGAAAAAATTGCAGGCGACCTGATGGCCGCAATGAAAGCACAGGATAAGGGCAGGCTTGAAGCCCTCAGAGCCGCAAAAACAGCATTCATCATGGCTAAAGCAGAGAGAGGTCCTGATACAGTTCTTACTGCTGACGAAGAAATAAAAATCATCCAGAAGCTTGTAAAGCAGAGGAAAGAATCTGCAACTATCTACAGGGAGCAGCAGCGGGCTGACCTGTATGAGAAGGAAGAATCTGAAGCCGCGGTGCTCGAGGGATATCTCCCTGCAAAAATGAGCGAAGAGGAGCTGGTTAAAGTCCTCAGGGGGATAATTGAGCGGGTCGGCGCCAGGTCACCTTCAGATATGGGTAAGGTGATGGGGGTAGCCACGAAGGAGCTGGCTGGCAAGGCTGACGGAAAAGAGATTTCAGCAAAAGTAAAAGAGTTGCTTGGTTAAACCTTAAAATCGCCCAAATATGAAACTGAAGTATTCCGGCAGGAACTGGATCACAATTATCGGAGCCCTGATAGCAATAATTAACCTGTTGATGATAATTGTGCTGTTCATCACGTCAACTTTTTTAGGTAAGAACGATACTTATCTCGGCCTGTTCATTTACATTATTTTGCCCGGATTTCTGTTACTGGGGCTGATAATGATTCCGTTGGGAATCATGATCTCGAGAAAAAAGTCTGCGGGATTATCTCCGGATGAAAAAAGGCGGCTTCCTTCAGTTGATCTGAACAATCCCAGGCACAGAAAGGCGTTTATCGGTTTCACTGTAGCGACATTAATTATTTTATTCCTTTCCACCTTTGGAAGTTTCGAGGCATACCATCTGACGGAATCAGTGGAATTCTGCGGAACCCTCTGTCATAAGGTCATGGAGCCCGAATATACCGCTTACCAGAACTCAAGTCATGCCAATGTAGCATGTGTTGAATGTCACGTCGGGTCCGGAACCTCATGGTATGTCAAATCAAAACTGTCAGGATTGCATCAGGTATATGCCGTTGCAACAAAAACATATCCCTCGCCCATTGAGGTACCTCTTCATGACTTGCGTCCTGCAAGAGAAACATGCGAAAGATGCCACTGGCCCCAGAAATTTTATTCCAGGAAACTTCAGACAAAAAAGCACTACCTGGCAGATTCACTTAATTCCGAGTGGGATATCACCCTGCAGATGAAGACCGGACCAGTCTACAGTGATCTCGGCTTTGTCGAGGGAATACACTGGCATATAAATCCTGATATAAGTATTGAATATATTTCCGAAAATGACAAGCGTGAGCTTATAACTTATGTGAAGTACACGAATAAGGTTACCGGAGAGATTGAAGTTTACCGAAATCCTGATAACGAAATATCAGACAGCACTGTAGCTGCGACCGAAACCAGAACGATGGATTGTATTGACTGTCATAACAGGCCTTCTCATAATTACAATTCCCCTCCCGTATATTTTGATAAGGAAATGATTACAGGTGAAGTGTCTCAGGATATTCCCTTCATTAAAAGAACAGCGATGGGAATTCTCAGAAATACTTTCACTGACAAGGACACTGCATTGATGCAGATCAGGGATGGGGTCATCAACTATTACAAGTCTGATTTCAGCGACTATTATGAAAAAAATGAGGCCATAATTGACAAGTCCGTGGCAGCACTGCAGAAAGCCTACAGCCAGAACACCTTTGCCGCGATGAAAGTATCTTATGATGTGTTCCCCAATCATATCGGGCATCTCGAGGTGGAGGGATGTTTCAGGTGCCACAATGATGTTTTTACATCAGAAACAGGGAAAAAGATAACGAAGGACTGTAATTTATGTCACACTATTATTGGCCAGGGCAAACCGGAAATGATGCAGTACGCCACGATAATGGATACGCTTGAATTTCAGCATCCAATTGATATAGGAACCAGCTGGCAGGAAGCCAACTGTTCAGATTGCCACAGGTATTTGTACTGACCCTGGCTCCCTTAACGGCCGCCCTCCATCATTTGCAGTATTTTTCTTCTCCTCTCGACAAGGTCGGTGAGTTCGATCACCATATCGGGATTCACCAGCCGCGCCATTGGAATCACAAACTGCTCTGTCTGATCGAGGTAATCAGAAATACGCTGGGGGGTTTGAGTGTCGCGGTGAAGGTCAGTAAGATTGCTTATCCTGTCTGCACATTTAAGGATCAATGCATTTTTTGAACCCCAGTCAAGTACCCGCTGCAGGTATTGTGTCTTTGATTCTTCCTTTTGCTTTGTCACTTCCAGAACAAGGTTAACCACCTGATGTCCTTCATTGTCAATCCACCTGATCTCGTCCACCTGGGTCTCCGGCAGATCCTCAAGGAGGTCATGAAGCAGTGAGGCTTTCAGCAACACGCTGTCATTGAAGAATTTGTAATCGAGCAGGATCCCGAGCGTTGAAAAGCAATGCCGGAACTGGTTGCCACCCACCTGACGCTGCACCCTGATCAGGGCGGTGGCCTTCAGGATATACGGTGCAAGTACAAGGTTCTTAAGACTGTCAAGTTCACTCATAAAAGGCGCGGTAAGGCGACAGACAAAATTAGCAGGATTCGCAGCGAATGCAAATAATAGTCTGCAAATTTAAAGAGAGGCAGGTATGGGCATACCAGCCTGCCCGGTTATTCTGACCCTGTACTCTTCACCGGACATTTCTCCCGGTTAAGAGCTGTGCCGGCAATAACCGCACGCTAAAATTCCACAACCATAGAGTTTTTTCCGACTCCCAGGTTGGCCAGCTGGCTTTTCACGGCAGCCATCATTGGAGGGGGGCCGCATACATAGAATTTTCTGCTGAAATCATTTACGTTGGTTTTCAGAAAATCTTCGCTCAGCATACCGTGGGAATAACCGTCAACGAATTCATCTGAGAGAATATTAATAAAATCCCTGCCCAGCAACGTTTTAAATTCCTGCTCGAGGATAATATCAGCTTTTGTCTTGTTTGCAAAAATAAGCGTGTTGCCGGCAACTTCATTTTTTATCTGCAGGTCCCTTAATATGGAAATAAAAGGAGTTATACCAGCACCTCCTGCTATGAATACACCTTTGCCTTTGTATGAAATAGCACCCCAAACATTCCGGATGATAAGTTCATCACCGGGCCTGAGCTTTTCAAGCTCTGCTGTGACACCTTTATGCGAATGATAAATTTTAATAATGAATTCAAGGTAAGGATCATGATTTAATCCCGTAAAAGTGAATGGCCTCTTTTTGTTCTTCAGAACGGGGGTATTTACAGATATGTCTGTTGCCTGGCCGGGAGTAAATGAATATCCGGCCGGTTTCTCCACCCGGAACCTTTTTACATCATGAGTGACCTGTTCAGTGCTTAATATCTTGACAATGTGTTCTTCCATGGTATAAATTACAGATTATTAAAAATTACGAAGCTTTAATGTTGTATTCCAGTTACGTATCGTTATCTCCCTGTAAAAGGACATTGTCATTATCCTGCTCATTCTGCTTTGCGATGACTTGCTTCCAAGCCGTGAAAAATATATTACTCCGGGTCCGTTCCAGACCTGGTCGACACCTTCCTGTAAAGGGATTTGCTTCACCAGATCAGCAGCGGAAAGTCCTTCCCTCAGGAACATCACGTCATATTTATATTCACCGGGAGAATTTCCGAATCCGGTCGGCGCTCCGGCAACAATGGCCTCAAGTTCCTGGTATGTTTTCAGTACTATCAGTGAACTGTAAGTGAACCTTTCAGACAGTTCTTTCTCTATCTTCCCCGTAAGCTTTGCCTTGTCATGATCACGGGAGAAGAAGATGACATTGCCGCTCTGAATATATGTAGAAACGCCGGTGAAGCCCATTCCTTCGAAGCACGATTTTAAATCGGTCATTTTAATTATGTTGTTTCCACCGACATTTATGCCTCTTAAAAGTGCAATATACTTTTGTCCTTCCATTCCCTGTTACCTGTCTTATGAAGTACTAAAATTACTAACAACCCTGAATTAGCAATGGCTTTATCAGCTACTGGTGAATAATTGAACAATAATAAATGTGAATTGTTTAAAGTTTATCCAACAGTCCGTGACATGCAGCCTCTAAAAGAGACGGACACAGTCAGGCGATTGTCTGGTCAGAAGTGAGTAAATAACCAAATAAGAAATGCAATGGCAAACCTGAAAACAAAGTATATGGGGTTGGAGCTGAAGAATCCCATAATAATTGGAGCCTGCAACCTGGTCACCAATACTGACAATCTGAAGAAGATGGAAGAAAAAGGTGCTGCAGCTGTTGTTTACAAGACACTTTTTGAAGAACAGGTCAATCTTGAGAACCTTGAGATGTATGAGCTCAGAACCGAGTACGAGGAGCGGAATGCTGAGATGACCACACTTTTTCCAAACTCAAAAACCGGCAATCAGGATCCTCAGGATCATCTGCTGCAATTAAGGAAGGCCAGGGAAGCGGTTTCAATCCCGGTCCTGGCAAGCCTGAATGCTCTTAATGACGAGACATGGGTTGAGTATGCCAGGATGATAGAACAGACGGGAGTGAATGGCATTGAACTGAACTTTTATACCCTTCCTGAGAAAACAGATGAGGGCAACGATGATATTGAAAAGAAGCAGGTGAAGATACTCCGCGATGTGAAGGCTGCTGTAAAAATCCCCGTCTCGGTCAAGCTGAGCCCGTTCTACACAAACCCGCTGAGGATAATCTCTGACCTTGACAGGTCGAAGGCTGACGGCCTTGTACTGTTCAACCGTCTGTTCCAGCCTGATATCAACACCCAGACAGAACGTCACGTCTTTCCTTATAACCTCAGCTCTTCCGATGACCACAGGCTGCCTCTGCGTTTTGCAGGATTGCTTTACGGGAATGTGAATGCATCAGTTTGTACAAACTCAGGAATACTGAACGGTCATGACGTGATAAAGATGCTCCTGGCCGGTGCTGACAGTGTTCAGGTCGTCAGCGCTCTCTATAAAAACGGTATCGATGTCATCGCTGCAATGCTGAAGGATCTGGAGAAGTGGATGGACTCGAAGGGGTACGACACTATTGAAAGTTTCAGGGGTAAACTCTCAAGGAAAAACACCATGAATGATCTTCCGTACCATCGTTCACAGTATCTCGATTTCATGATGGGGACATCGGAGATACTGAAAAAATACAAATCTATGAGGTAGAGGGTCATTCTGCCTTGTGTCATATCTGTCAAAGGGTAATTCATCACTGCCGTTCCAACACGGTGAAGTTTACCCTATATTTGCATCCTTGCTTAAGCATCTGCACAAATGTCAGACGGGAAAAACAGAAAGGCCGGTAGCGGTTTGCGGGAGCTGTCGAAGCTTTACATGTTCCTGAAGCCATACGGATGGCTCTTTGCCCTCGGCCTGTTATGCCTTCTTGTATCGACGGGTGCGAGCCTTTTATTTCCCAAACTCCTCGGCGACATGGTTGACATTGCCAACAAGGGGGAGATGCCTGAAGGGATTCGCCGGACTGGCATACTGCTGTTCCTTATTCTTACTTCCCAGGCGCTCTTTTCATATACCCGCACGAGACTCTTTGTGGTTGTGACGGAGAAGACGCTGGCTTCAATACGCCAACATTTGTACAATCACCTGATCAGGCTGCCGATGTCATTCTTCTCGGAGCGCAGGGTGGGAGAGCTGAACAGCAGGATCTCATCGGATATTTCGCTGCTGCAGGATTCGCTCACCGGCACCCTGGCCGATCTCCTTTCCCAGATGCTTGTCATCATCGGCGGCATAACCTTCATGATGATCTCTTCCTACCAGCTTACCCTGTTCACTCTTGCCATAGTTCCTGCCATGGCCCTGTTCGCATTCTACTCCGGCAGGGCCATACGCCGCTACTCCAAAAAAGCCCAGTCATTTGTGGCAGAATCAAATACAATTGTGGAAGAAACATTACAGGGAATACAGAATGTCAAGGCATTCACAAACGAAACTTTTGAAAGCAACAGGTACCGTGAAAAAACGGAACAGGTCGCCCGGACAGGTATAAAGGGAGGCAAGTACCAGGCAGCAATCTCATTTATCGTACTTGGATTTTTTATTGCAATGGCAGCTGTTGTATGGCGCGGTGCCTCAATGATAGCTGAGGGAAAGATGGAAGCGGGAGAGTTGTTCTCATTCGTCATTTACTCAGGCTTTATCGGAGGAAATATTGCCGGGATGGCGGGCGTTTACACCAGGCTGCAAAAGACAATTGGGGCCGCTGAAAATCTTTTATTGCTGCTTGATGAACCGACCGAAAAAATAGAGGATAATTATCTGCCTGACCCTGCACAAACCCTTCACGGGCAGATCGCTTTTGAAGGGGTCGGTTTCAGGTACCCGTCACGTGACGAGGTCACTGTTTTGAAGGATGTCAGCTTCACTGTTGAACCCGGCCAGGAGGTTGCAATTGTCGGTCCGAGCGGAGCAGGCAAATCCACAATTGCATCCCTGTTGCTGAAATTCTATGAGCCAAACAGCGGGCGGATCCTGTTTGACGGCCGTGACAGCAGTGTTTTTCCGGTCACTGCCCTGCGGGCGCAGATGGCTGTTGTGATGCAGGATGTATTCCTTTTCGGAGGGACCATCCGCGAGAACATCGGTTACGGCAGGCCGGGAGCAGGTGAGGAAGAGATAATCAATGCCGCTGTACAGGCAAATGCATGGGACTTTATCAGGTCATTCCCTGAAAAGCTTGACACGGTGGTTGGTGAGCGCGGCGTGCAGCTGTCGGGAGGGCAGCGTCAGCGCATAGCCATTGCCCGCGCAGTGTTGAAAGATCCCAGGATACTGATCCTGGATGAGGCAACATCATCTCTTGATTCGGAGTCTGAAAGGCTTGTACAGGAAGCGCTGGAGAAGCTCATGCAGGGACGCACGTCGCTGGTCATAGCTCACCGCCTGGCCACCATAAGGAAAGCTGACACTATCATTGTTCTGAACGAGGGCACAATCGTTGAGCAGGGCACTCATACCGAGCTTCTTTCCAATGGCAACGGTCTTTACAAGACCCTGACCGAGCTGCAGTTCACCACCTGAAAGTGACCTGTCACGAATAATGTGGTCATTTATATGAAAATATTACATTTGCATTGTACAAAGCAAGAAGTATGTCAAAAACCCTAACTCTGCCGGTCCTCCTGGTAATTGTTGCGCTGCTGGTTCCGGCAACATTATCCGGGCAGGTAAGCTATGAAGTTTCAGATCAGAAAGTTGTTATGGACGGTCAGACCTTTTATATGCATCTTGTGCTGAAAGATCAGACTCTATATTCGATTGCAAAGACGTATAAGGTTCCGATCGATGCCATTACAAGTATAAATGTGATCCCGGCCAACGGGATACAGACGGATCAGTTGCTCAGGATCCCTGAATCGGCTGCCCTGGCAGCTACAAAGCCTTCACCCAGGCCGCCGGCAGCAGCAGCTGCTGTAAAGGAGCCTCAACCCAGGGAGCCTGAAAAGGAGACACCGCCGCCGGCAACCGCAACCCCGGCGAGGGAAGATAAGCCTGCAGGAACTGCAGCAAAGGCTGAGTTTGAGGGCTATCGCATGCATAAAGTCAAAAAAGGGGAGACACTTTACTCGTTGTCAAGGGATTACAAGGTCACTGTTGAAGCAATCATCAGAGTGAATGATGTCCCGCGTAATGAGATCCAGACAGGCCAGATGCTTAAGATCCCCCCGTCAGATTATGTCACTTTTGTGAAGGAGGAAACCGGGGCTGGCGAAACCAGGCAGGAAGAGGTCAATACGCCGCCGGCTGAGGCAAAACCAAAACCGGAAGCTCCTGCCACAAAACCTCAGACAGAAGTTCCGGCCGCAAAAGCTGAAGCAAAACCTCAGACTGAGGCTCAGACGGCAAAACCGGAGACTGAAAAACAGACGGTAAAACCCGAACCCAAAACGTACCACAAAGTCAAAAAAGGCGAGTCTCTCTCAGACATAGCCGAGAAGTATAATGTCTCCGTCCGTGAGATCAAGGATGCAAATGAGGGACTCATTTTCCCGATGACGGGTATGAAGCTGGTGATACCTGTGAAAAAGAGTGAAGGAGCGGGTACGGAAATAAAAGATTAAATCAGGCGTGACAGGATAGTTCAGCCCTGCCGTGACCGGATTTTGCGGAACTGAACAGGTTCCGATGAAAAATTGAAAATGACCTGCATCAAAAAGGTGCAGGTCATTTTTTTGTGCTGTCGCTTAAAAGTATTTACAAATCTTTTCTTACGTTAAACAAAACCACCCTCCAGTTGTTAAACAAAAGACAAATTCGTTTGTCATTTTATTGACATTCAGGACAATTTTTCACACTGATAATTACAGTTTTCTGAGTATTGTTTTTAAAAATAGACTTTCTTGCAGTATGATTTCAGGAATGGCATTTAATAATATATTGGTAGTATAAATATTCAAATAGTCCCTGGTTGAACATGAAACACGATGTAATAATTATCGGAGGTGGAGTCAGCGGTACAGCGCTGTTGTACACCCTGAGCAAATATACAAATATCAGGAACATCGGTCTGATTGAGAAATATTCCGACTTCGGACTGGTGAACTCATCTCCCAGGATGAACAGTCAGACACTTCATTTCGGTGATATAGAAACCAACTATACAATCGAAAAGGCAAAAAAGGTAAAACGTTACGCTGACATGGTGATGCATTACCTTGAACATGAAAAAGCCGTAAAGGGTGACCAGGGTATTTTTATCAAGGTTCCGAAGATGGTGCTTGCGGTAGGAAGTGACCAGGTAAAAACCCTGCGTGACAGATACCCTGCTTTTGGTCAGTTATTTCCCAAATTAAAAATGATAGGCCGGGAAGAGATTGGCAAGATTGAACCGAGAGTTCTGGAAGGGCGTGATCCGGGTCAGGAACTGCTTGCACTGCTGACAGAAGATGGATATACGGTAGATTTCAGAAGGTTAAGTCACTCTTTTGCCGAAAATGCCAAAACACTTAATCCTGATATTTCCGTGTACATGTCTACTAAAGTGGAGAAGATAATCCGTGAAGGGGATAATTTTATAATAAAGACCGACAAGGGTGATTTTGAAACGGGAGCCGTTGTTGTAACCGCCGGCAGCCACAGCCTGAAATTTGCCAAATCACTCGGATATGGCAAGAGTTATTCAATCCTGTCGATGGCCGGAAGTTTCTATACAGGCCCCAGGGTCCTTAATGGCAAGGTTTATACAATGCAGATCCCGAAGCTGCCTTTTGCAGCAGTCCATGGCGATCCGGAAGTAAACAATGAAAATATCACACGCTTCGGCCCGACTGCAAAACCGATATTCTTCCTTGAAAGATATAATTACAGCACATTCTGGGAATACTGGAAAACATTTGGTTTAGGCATAGCACCTGTTTTAAGCATCCTTAAGATCTCTTCCGACAGGGTAATTTTTAGTTACCTTCTCAAGAATGTAGTATATGACTTCCCATGGATAGGGAAAAGATCATTCCTCAAAGAGATCAGGAAAATAGTCCCGAAAGTGAAGCTTGATGAGATAAAATTCGCCAAAAGGGTCGGAGGTACCAGACCTCAGATCATCAACAATGCAACAAGAAAACTTGAACTTGGAGAAGCAAAGATACTCGGCGAAAACATAATCTTTAATATTACCCCATCCCCGGGTGCATCGACCTGCCTGGGCAATGCATATGAAGACACCTCAAAAGTGATGGAGTTCCTTTCAGGCAGGTTTACTTTCGAAAAGGACCAGTTTGAAAAGGACCTTGTTGAAAAGGGGAGTGTTATTACTGCTGACAAACCAAAAGACCTTATTAAATGATTCCCGGTATTGAATTGATAAAATCATATTACGATAAGCTTCCGCACCTTATGGAAGAGGTGAGGAAGAATCTCGGAAAACCGCTGACATTCAGCGAAAAGGTACTGTATGCACATATTTACGGCAAACCGGTTTCCGGACCCCGGAAGCGAGGTGTCGATTACGTCGATTTTGCACCGGACAGGGTGGCAATGCAGGATGCCACTGCCCAGATGGCCCTGCTGCAGTTCATGATGGCAGGCAGGGATGCTTCGGCAGTTCCCGCTTCAGTGCACTGTGATCATCTTATCATGGCTAAATCAGGATCGGCAGATGATCTGAAGACTTCAAACGTTACCAACAGGGAAGTCTATGATTTCCTGAAGTCAGTATGCGATAAATATGACATTGATTTCTGGAAACCGGGTGCAGGGATAATCCACCAGATAATACTTGAAAACTATGCCTTTCCAGGCGGCATGATGATCGGAACCGACTCCCATACGGTAAATGCCGGTGGTCTTGGAATGATAGCAATTGGTGTTGGAGGTGCCGATGCCGTTGATGTCATGTCCGGAATGGGCTGGGAACTGAAATTTCCGGAACTGATAGGGGTGAAGCTCACCGGGAAACTGAACGGGTGGACCTCCGCAAAGGATATTATCCTTAAAGTTTCCGGAATGCTGACAGTAAAGGGCGGAACAGGATCCATAATTGAATATTTCGGCGAGGGAGCAGAGTCGCTCTCATGTACGGGGAAGGCCACGATCTGCAACATGGGCGCTGAGGTGGGTGCAACATGCTCGGTATTCGGATATGATCATTCTATGGCCCGGTACCTTGATTCGACCGGACGCACCGAAATAGCAAAGCTTGCAGAGGGCGTAAGCTGGCATCTTACCGCCGATCCTGAAGTGTATTCCGACCCTGAAAAATACTTCGACAGGGTCCTTGAGATAAATCTTTCAGAACTTGAGCCTTACATTAACGGGCCTTTCACTCCTGACCTTGCGACCCCGATCTCGGAAATGAAAAAGACAGCAGTACAGAACGGCTGGCCCCTGAAAGTTGAGGTTGGACTGATCGGATCATGTACAAACTCATCTTATGAGGATCTGTCAAGGGCAGCTTCCGTTGCGGCAGACGCAATCAGTAAAAACCTTGTGGCAAAGTCGCTGTTCACTGTTACACCGGGCTCGGAGCAGATACGCTCCATAGCCATTAGGGACGGATTTCTTGAGACTTTTGAGAAAATCGGAGGCACTGTCTTTGCAAATGCCTGCGGACCATGCATCGGGCAGTGGGACCGTGAGGGTGCAGACAAGAAAGAGGTTAATACAGTTGTACATTCCTTCAACAGGAACTTTGCAAAAAGAACGGATGGCAATCCAAACACACACGCTTTTGTAGCTTCGCCGGAAATTGTCACGGCACTTGCCATTGCCGGGGACCTTACATTCAATCCTGTCACTGACTTTCTTACAAACAGGAACGGAGAACAGGTTAAGCTGGCGGAGCCGTCAGGATTTGATTTTCCCCCGGATGGATTAACCGCTTTTGAGAGCGGATTGCATAAGCCCTCCGGGGATAAGGCAAAAATATCGGTGATAATTAATCCTGACTCGGATAGACTACAGGCACTGGATCCGTTCCCTGCCTGGAACGGTAAGGACTTTGAAGGCCTTCCTCTGCTTATTAAAGTCAAAGGCAAATGTACCACTGACCATATCTCAATGGCAGGATTCTGGCTCAGGTTCCGCGGGCACCTCGACAGAATTTCGGATAATTATATGATAGGTGCCATTAACAGCTTCAATGATCAGGCAAATAATATACTAAACCAGAATACCGGCCTCTACGAGCCGGTCCCGAAGGTGGCAAGGGATTATAAGGCAGCCGGATTAGGATCAATTGTTGTCGGGGAGGAGAATTTCGGAGAAGGGTCATCAAGGGAACACGCGGCAATGGAACCGCGTTTCCTCAATGTTAAAGCAGTACTGTCAAAGTCTTTCGCCAGGATCCATGAAACGAATCTTAAAAAACAGGGTCTTCTTGCCCTGACATTTGCAGATAAAGACGATTATGCGCGGATAAGTGAAACCGATAAATTTGACATAACAGGTTTGAATGATTTTTCCCCGGGGAAAAAGATCAGAATAATCCTGCATCATTCAGACGGTGAAGAAGAAACCATATATGCAAATCATTCTTACAATGAAGCACAGATCGAATGGTTTAAGGCCGGCAGCGCATTGAATCTTATAAGAAGCAGTAACAAGGCAAAATGAATTGATAAACAGGTGAAAAATAATTATATGGCTGAAAAAATCAGAATTGAAAATGGCAAACTGACTGTACCTGATGTTCCGGTAATACCATTCATCGAAGGTGACGGCACAGGCAGGGATATCTGGAAGGCATCTGTAAGGGTCTTTGATGCGGCGGTGGAGAAAGCCTACAACGGAAGGCGAATGGTGGCATGGAAAGAGGTGCTTGCAGGAGAGAAGGCCTTTAACCTCACCGGCAACTGGCTCCCCGATGAAACCCTTGCCGCATTCAGGGACTATCTTGTCGGCATAAAGGGCCCGCTTACAACTCCGGTTGGTGAAGGCATGAGATCACTCAATGTTGCCCTGCGCCAGGTGCTTGATCTTTATACATGTTACAGGCCCGTGAGGTACTTCACCGGTGTTCCCAGTCCGGTTAAAAAACCCGAGGATGTCAACATGCATATCTTCAGGGAAAACACGGAAGATATTTATGCCGGCATTGAATTCATGGATGGTACGCCTGAAGCCGACAAAGTCAGAAAATTCCTTATCTCGGATATGGGAGTCAAATCAATAAGGTTTCCTGAAACTTCCTCGATAGGCATCAAGCCTGTTTCAAGGGAAGGCTCAGAAAGGCTTATCAGACAGGCAATCATTTTCGCCCTTAAGAGGAATTTGCCTTCGGTGACACTGGTCCACAAGGGAAATATAATGAAGTTCACCGAAGGGGCTTTTATGAAATGGGGATATGCCCTTGCTGAAAGGGAGTTTGGCGATAAGGTATTCACATGGAACCAGCATAAAAAGATCTCTGCTGAGAAGGGTGAAGCTGCCGCAAATGAAGCACAGAAGAACGCTGAACTTGCAGGGAAACTTATTATCAAGGATGTTATTGCCGACGCATTTCTGCAGCAGATACTCTCAAGGCCTGCGGAATACTCAGTCATTGCCACACTGAATCTGAACGGTGATTATATCTCTGATGCCCTGGCTGCCATCGTTGGCGGTATTGGTATTGCACCGGGAGCAAATATCAACTATGAAACCGGTCATGCAATATTTGAAGCCACTCATGGCACAGCGCCGAAATATGCTGACCAGGATAAGGTCAATCCCGGTTCGGTGATACTCTCGGGCGGACTGATGTTCGAATATATGGGATGGGATGAGGCGGCAAATAAAATTTACAGCGGGCTCGAAAAGACCCTGCAGAACAAAATGATGACCTATGATTTTCACAGGCTTACCGAAAATGCAAAACTGCTCAGGACTTCCGAGTTTGCTGATGCGATAATTTCAAACATATAAACAATCGTTAACAACAGTGCTCATATGAAAGACAGTAATTTATTTTCACAGATAGAGGCATCAGTACGGGAATCATGCCAGATCGACAGTGAATTGTTCGAAAAATTTGATGTAAAGCGGGGACTTCGTAACGCCGATGGATCAGGTGTTCTTGTCGGACTCACAAAAGTCGGGGAAGTGGTTGGTTATAAGAAGGAAGGCGACAAATTTATTGCTGTCCCGGGAAGATTATTGTACAGGGGTATTGATATCGAAGATATTGTAGCCGGATTTCAGAAAGACCACAGGCACGGTTTTGATGAAACTGTCTTTCTTCTGCTGACTGGCAAACTGCCAACCAGCGAAGAGCTGAAGGTGTTCTCGGAACATCTGGCGGCACTTAGAGCCCTGCCCGATGATTTTACCAAGGACATGATCCTTTCGATGAAGGGCAAGGATGTGCTTAATATTCTTGCAAGGTCTGTGCTGGGTTTATATACCCTTGATGAGAAACCGGACAGTATCGCGCTCGATAATATGATCAGGCAGTCTTTAAACCTCATTGCAAAGTTTCCGACAATAGTTGCCTATTCATATCAGGCATTAAGACACCTGTACAAGGGCAAGACACTCTCAATCCGTCACCCGCAGCCTGCAATGAGCACAGCCGAGAATTTTCTCTATCTGATAAAAGGTGACTGTAACGGTTTTTCAAAGCTCGAGGCTGATCTGCTTGACCTGCTGCTGGTTCTTCATGCTGAGCACGGGGGTGGAAATAACTCAACCTTTACGATGAGGGTGACAAGCTCCTCTGAGACAGATATTTATTCTTCAATAACTTCTGCTATCGGATCATTGAAAGGCCCGTTGCACGGCGGGGCAAATGTCAGGGTTCTGGAAATGATGGAAGACATGAAGGTGAATGTAAAGAACTGGAAGGATGAAGAGGAGGTGAAAGCACACCTTCTTAAGATCCTCAATAAGAAGGCAAATGATTTTTCCGGTAAGATCTACGGAATAGGGCACGCCGTATATACTATCTCTGATCCCAGGGCTGCAATCTTAAAATCCAAGGCAAAGGAACTGGCAATAGAAAAGGGCCGGCTTGATGAATTTGAACTCTATTCCCTTGTGGAAAGACTCACACCTGAGGTTTTCAGGGTGTTCAAGGGAGAAAAGTCAACCAAGGTAGTTTGTATCAACGTTGATTTTTATTCCGGATTTGTATATTCCTGTCTTGATATTTCAAAAGAACTTTATACCCCTCTGTTTGCAATCGGAAGGGTTTCGGGCTGGTGCACCCACCGTATTGAAGAGCTTACATTCTCTGCAAAAAGGATCATCAGGCCGGCATTCAAGAACGTATTCGGGAAACAGGAGTATATCCCGATTTCAGATCGAAGTAGTTTAAAAAATTAAAAAATATATCCAATGGCAGAAACAGGTCACAGATGCATTGATGACGCCTTCATGACACTCCTCAGCGGGGATGTAAAAGAGGCTGCAGCATATTTTGAATGTGCTGAGAAGGAGAATCCTGAAAATATACACATACTGCTTGAGCTTTCGAATGTGTACTACATTCTTGGCGAGATGTCGAAGTCAATCAGCTACCTGGAAAGGATTATCAGCATAAAGCCTGACAGTCCGTATGTAATGTACAAGCTGGGAGTGGCTCTGTACCAGTCGACTAATTTTCTCGAAGCAGTAAAGATATTCAACAGGATAATTGAATCGGGTAAATACTTGCCGATGACATATCTCTGGCTGGGGCTGGCTTATTATCACCTGGGCAAGGAAGATAAGAGCATAGAATCATACAGGAAGCTTATTGAGTTCTGTCCAGAGACGCTGGTGGCCAATTACTATATGGGTATTGCCCTGAAGGCATCGGGGAAATATGATGAGGCGATCTCCTTTTTCGAGAAGCTTCTGGACAAGACTGACAACCATGTGTCAGCGCTTTATCATCTGGGCAGGACATATATGAAGAATTTCAACTACGATAAGGCAAGAGTATATTTCAAGCAGGCCCTGGAACTTGATCCGGAGAATAAAAATGCCTCGGAGATGCTCGAGTATATTTCCGGCGACTGAATAAGAAAAGCTGTTCATTAGCTGTGCATCAAAAAACAAAGCCCTTCCGTTGTTGCGGAAAGGCTTTTCCTTGTGTCGGGGTGAGAATTACAGCACTTTCAGGATATTCAATCGAACATTCAATAAATCATGATATTTAGTCTTCATTTCTGAAGACAAAAAACTTAAATCAATTAATTTACTCCATTCCGGGATTGAAGCAGAGATAGATTCTAATACGTTTTCAATACTTTTATCAGTCAGTTCGCATCCTTCCTTGCCGAAGTAGTTTATCAGGATATTCTGAGTCAATTTTTTCTTTTTCCCCTTGATGGGCAATGCAATCTCTTCATCCTGTTTTTTAAATTCAATCGTTGAATTGACCAGGTCATAACATGGAGACAAAGTTACTATACCCTCCCTGTTAATAATTGAGAAGTTTTTCAGGTGCATATCTTCATTACCGGTTAAAAAATTGAACAATACCAGTTTAAACAATTTAATATTCTCAATTGCCGGGAATGTACAATACGTATTAATTAATACAACAATCCTTTCCATACTGTAATCATATTTTGTATCCCTGCTTAATCCGGCAAGCTGAGCAAAATCTTCAACTGGAATTTTATCATTCTGCCCTTTTCTGTCAAACCGTTTAATAAAATATGTAAGAGAATTATCCTTTGACCATATTAAGCCGTGGAGGGGTATTTCTAATCCGATTAATTCAGCCAAACGCATAGTCAGGTCCTCGTTCTCAGGCATTTGAGCATAAAAATTGTGTTGTGGTTTAAGAATATATTTACCACCCTTATCCACAAGTTCAAATTTTTCATCTTTTATGTTTAATACTGCACTTAATTTAGGCTGTACGCCCTGGATTGACATCCTTGCAGCACGATTATAAGCCTCAAGACGTTGTTCCTCTGCTGTATATTCAAGGTCTTGCAGTGTTTTCAATCCTGATGACAACAGTTTAAGGCCTCTGTCACTATAACGATTTTCTCCGCAGGGTGAATATGTAATTGGACAGATATTCATGATTAGAATTCTTTAACAGTGACTACTCCGACCAAATCTTCTCCTACAGCAATTAACTGGGATAATAAATCGTTTTTATCAATTTTTCTAATCTTCAATAAGCCTTCCAGCTGAATACCCTCAGGCAATAGCCCCTCAAAGAAAGGTGGAAATTTGTCGAATTGATAAACCTTCACGTTTGTCGGCATTGTCCGTGATATTTCCATGCCGTTATATTCATTAAGGTACTCAAAAACGTATTCCTTACCTTGTCTCAATTCAGTTAATGTTCCTGCTTCAACACCTCTGACAAATATCTTAGCCTTTCTCATTTCTATCTATTTGTAAGTTATTCATTAAGGGGCTCCTTAATTCAATTTTGATATTCAATACTCTGAGAATCTTCCGTAAAGTATTAAGTTGAATTGTCTCCTTACCATTCTCAATATCGTAAATAACGGTTTTACCAACTCCTGCCATTTCTGCCAATCGTATACGACTTAATTTGGCAGCTTTCCGATGCATTTTTATTGCATTCGCTAATTCCTGTGGATGTGTCATTTTTTACTTTTATAGCGGTAAAAATAGAAAGAATAATTGTCATAAGCAAGGCATTAAGCAAAAAATTACTGCCAAGGCGGTGAAATAATAGTAAATGCTATACACAGATCAAAAGAAACATCCATTTTACTGCTATGGCGGTAATATTGTACTTATTTCCAATGTTTATAAGCAGTTGGGCTTTAACTAGCAGTGGTCACAGCAAAGAAATTCAAAGAATTATGTAGGGAGAAAAATAATAATTCCCACATTTGGATTTTAATCAAAACCTGATAACAATGCAAAGTGCAGAAACTCTGAAAAGAAGAATAGAAATGGCAGAAAGAAATGATTTCAGAAGTGAATCTCCTTCCAAATCCGCAACAATTAAAGTATCAGACAATTCAAATTCAAGCGAGATCCTTGTCTTTACTTCCCTGTGTAATGTCTACAAAGTTCAGAAAAAGGAACTTATGGACAAGTTTCAGGCACTTCAGAAAATTGAGCTTGAACCCGGTGAAAAACCGATCTATCTGACAGGGGAGAAGAGATATAAAGGTTTTCTGATTGTGGCATTTGAAAATGGCAAGATCGGAAAAATTTCCATGGAAAGTTATCAGACCGAGTATGCAAGGAAAAAACTCAGGAATGCTTTCAGTAACGAATCGCGTCTGATCTTTATTGAGCTCATTGAGCAGGATATTGATCTGGTTACAATGAGCAGCATAAAGAAGGTTGTCCTGTTCAACACATCTCAGATCAATGCTGTGGGAAGCAGGTCAACAAAAGGGGTTCAGGTTATGAAACCGAAGGATGGCAGTTCCATGATCAGAGTTAAACGGCTGGAAAATACAAAACTAACTGAACCTGAATATTACCGTAAGAGTGAATCTCTTAATGCAATCGGATTTTATTTGAAACCGGGTGATGAAATCTAATTCCTGGCACACCACCTTAGGTTTATCATACCAGATAGATTCTTCAATGAATAGAATTTTATACTCAAAATGGCCTTGTAAATCAGATATTTACAAGGCCATTTAATTTACTCATTTGGGGTGAGAAGATTGTCCTGACGCTCTTCGCCTCTTGGCGGATCGGTCGGACGGACTTCCATGGGGTCGGCCGGAAGAGAAAAAGCTTGCCGGGGAGAGAAGATTGCTCGCCCCGATTGATCAGGGCTCGCGGACTTCCATAGGGCCGGCTGAAAGAGAAAAAGCCTGTCGTTCGCTGCGCTCACTTCGTGCTTCATTTTTTCTTATGCTTCTGAAAGCAAGCTTTCATCGCACAGAAAAAATAAAGCCCGCCGCTTTCAGCGGACAGGCTTTTTCTCTTGTCGGGGTGAGAAGACTCGAACTTCCGGCCCCTACGTCCCGAACGTAGTACGCTACCAACTGCGCTACACCCCGAATTGACCACCTTTCCCGCCTGCCGGCGAAGAAGACGGTCTTAAATAATGGTCTGCAAAAATAACTATTTTTTTGTAAGCTCAGCAATTTTCAGGTGCAGATCATTGCTGCTGACCGGCTTCGACAGATAATCAGTGCAGCCTGCATCAAGAGCCCGGCGCTTGTCGTCGGGAAATGCATATGCCGTCACTGCCACAATGGGTATCTTCTGAAATGCCTCCTCGGCCCGCAGACGACGCGTCAGCGAGAGACCGTCCTCGTCTCCCTTAAGGGAAATATCCATCAGGACCATGTCAAAAGACTCCTTGTGAAGCAAATCCCACGCCTCCCTGGCGGATGAAGCCACAGAAGTGTCATACATGCCCGACAGCAGCTTCCTGAAATAGAGCTGACTGTGAGGGTCGTCCTCAACAATCAGCACTGCAATCCGTTTTGAGGAGAGTGGTTCTTTCATATCCTTGTCAGTTTATATGAAGATGTTCCGAGCTTGATTTTCCCGGCATGTTCGAGAATTATATTCCAGTCCGTATTCTTATGGACAAGGCTGAACTTGTCCACCCCGGAAAGATCTCCCCTTTCTCCCCTGAGGTGCGGTGATGCCGGTGCAGCAACAACCATGTCGGCACACGCCCTGTCAAGAGCAACAGGGTCCTTCGATACTGCAATGCCGATGTCGGCCACAAGTGGCATGTCATTATGCCCCCAGCAGTCGCAGTCCGGCGACACATCCATGATGAAGTTAATGTGAAGCGAGGGCTTGTCTTTAATGACGGCATAAGCATATTCGGCAATCTTCTTGCTGAGCGTGTTCCCCTCCGTACTCCATTGGACCCTGGCGGAATCGTACTGGCATACAGCCACACACTGTCCGCATCCGGTGCATTTATCGTTGTCAATGTGCGCCTTCCTGTTCTCCTGCAGGTGAACGGCATCATGGGCGCAGTTGATGACACATATGTTGCACCCTGTACAATTGGGCTCATAAATCACCGGCGGATTCCCGGAATGAAGAAAGAGTTTGCCGCCTACCGAGGCGCATCCCATCCCCAGGTTTTTGAGGGCGCCGCCAAAGCCCGTCTGCTCATGCCCCTTGAAGTGGTTGAGCGATATGATAATATCTGCGTCAGCAATGGCCGTACCGATCATCGCCTTGTCGGTATAGTCGAGGTTAACCTCTATCTCACGATAGTCAGTGCCTTTGATGCCGTCACCGATTACCACATGGCAGCCTGCGCTTAACGGATTATATCCGTTGGAGAATGCTGCTTCAAGGTGGTCGGGTCCGCTTGACCGCATACCGTGATAAAGCGTGTTGCAGTCAGTCAGGTAGGGCTTGCCGCCTTTCTCTTTGACCATTCCAGCAATCAGAGAGGCGAAGTTCGGCCGGAGATATGCCAGGTTGCCCGGTTCGCCGAAGTGAACCTTCAGCGCCGTCATCTTATGATCGAAATCAATATCGTCAAATCCGGCCGCCCTTACCAGTCTTCCCAGCTTCTTCAACAGATTCAGCGAGGGGGTGCTGTGCATATCTGTAAAGAATACCTCAGACGGTCCCATGAAAAGTGTGTATTTTAAAGATCAGACGTTGAGTATGTCAATAATATCAATCAGGTTCTGGTTCAGTTTTTTATGCAGTTTCACCGCCTTGCGGAACGGAACGAGTACTATCTCGTCATTCTGAAGCCCGACCATCACACTCTGCTGTCCGTCCATGAGTGCTTCAACGGCAGCGTTACCCAGCCTGCTGGCGTTAACGCGGTCGAGAGCCGACGGTGAGCCGCCTCTCTGGAGATGACCCAGGATGGAGACCCTGACTTCATAATCCTTCAGCTCATCCTTGAGTTTTTCGGCAATAGCCATTGCTCCTCCTCCTTCGTCACCTTCGGCAACGATAATTATATTGCTTGATTTCTTTCTCTTATTTCCGGTCTCAAGCATTTTGCGGATATCACGCGCATCACCCTTGATCTCAGGCATTATTATTGCTTCAGCGCCGCTGGCGATGCCGCTGTACAGGGCTATGTGCCCGGCTTCTGCGCCCATCACCTCAACAAAGAACAGACGGTTCAGTGCGCTGGCTGTGTCACGTATCTTGTCAACGCACTGCACAACGGTGTTAAGTGCCGTGTCATAACCGATTGTATAGTCAGTGCCATAAATGTCATTGTCTATCGTCCCCGGCACACCAACAAACGGTATGTTATACTCCTCGTTAAAGATGTTTGCTCCCATGAACGAGCCGTCGCCGCCGATGATAACCACACCGTCAATCTCTGCCGCCTTCAGATTCTCGTATGCTTTTTTTCTGCCTTCGGGTGTCCTGAATTCTTCGCAGCGGGCTGTCTTAAGCATGGTACCTCCACGCTGTATCATGTCAGAGACACTGTGAGCCTGGAGCGGCTTGAAATTGGCATTTATCATGCCGAGATAACCATGCCTTATACCAATTACTTCCAATCCGTTATATATTGCCGTACGCGTCACAGCCCGGATGGCTGCGTTCATGCCCGGAGCGTCACCGCCGGAAGTGAGTACACCTATCTTATTAATTTTCCCCATGGGACTTCAGATTTTTCAGGCACAAAGGTACTACTATTTTTACATTATCAAGGGGAAATTGACGGCTGCCGTCACATCTTCCCGATTGTCTCTGCAACCTTATGGATGAGCCATCGCGGTGTTGATGTAGCTCCGCAGATACCAACACTTGCGGCATTACTGAACCACTCCGGACTGATCTCTTCAGGCGAGGAAATAAAATAGGAGCGCTTGTTTTCCTCATGGCATACCTCAAACAGCATATGTCCGTTGGAACTGTTCTTCCCGCTGACAAAGATTATCACATCATTCTTTCTCGAGAAGGCCTTAAGCCTTGGTTCACGGCCGGAGACCTGGCCGCAGATAGTGTTAAAGACCTTCAGGAAAACGTCCGGGTGTTTGGCCTTCATGCTCTCCTGCTTCTGCTGGATTGTTCCGGAGATCAGGGCGTATTCAGCCTTGCTTTTGGTTGTCTGGGAGAAGAGCCACACCGGTTTGGCAAAGTCGATCCTGTCGAGATCGTGCAACCCTGTGACCAGCACCCCTTTTTCTCCTGCAGCTCCGAGGAGGCCTATGACTTCTGCATGATCCTCCTTGCCGAAGATCACCACCTGTCCGTTTTTTTCACGCGCGGCAGCCAGAACCTGCTTGACTTTTCCCTGTAGAGAATGCACAATGGGGCAGGTGGCCTCAATTATTGTTATATTGTTATGCCTGGCTGTTTCATATGTCGAGGGAGGCTCACCGTGCGCCCTTATGAGGACCTTACTGTCTCTGAGCTTCGCAAACTCATCATGGCTGATTGTGATAAGCCCGAGCTTCTTCAGGCGGTCGACTTCGATATCGTTATGCACTATTTCGCCCAGGCAGAATATTTTTTCTCCTGCCCTGAGAGCCTCCTCGGCAATCCTTATGGCGTTTTCAACCCCGAAACAGAAGCCTGAGCCGGGTTCGATCTCAACCTTCATTCATCTTCTGTTTAAACAGTTTTCTGAACCATACCATCTGTTCCCTGACGGTCATTTCGCTGTTGTCGAGCACCACTGCATCCTCTGCCTGGCGCAAAGGGCTTATTTCCCGGGAAGAATCAATTCTGTCACGTTCATTTATGTTTTTTTCGACAGCAGCGATGTCGGCCTGCAGGCCTTTTTCAACAAGCTCCATGTAACGGCGTTTGGCTCTTACCGCCGGGGAGGCGGTCATGAAAATCTTCAGTTCAGCCTGTGGAAAAACAACTGTTCCTATATCACGTCCGTCCATTACTATTCCTCCGCGGGCGCCGATGGCACGCTGCAGCTCCACCAGCTTTGCCCTGACATCTGCTATTGTGCTGACTGCACTTACATTGTCTGAAACGGCCCTGTCACGCAATTCCCTTTCGACCTTCTCGCCGTTCAGGAGGGTCTCGTTAAACCCTGTGTCCTGGTTTATTCTGAAGGTTATTTTTATCTCCGGCAGGGCATCAATGATTTTGTCATTTTCGGCCACACCCCCGCTGACATATCCTTTTCTGAGGCAGAACAGGGTCACAGCCCTGTACATTGCGCCTGAGTCAATATAGAGATAACCGAGGTCGGCAGCAATCGCTTTTGCGAATGTGCTTTTTCCGCATGAGGAGTAACCGTCTACGGTGATGATTATTTTTTTTCTCTTCTTCATTCAGGCTGCAAAGTTAAAACGAAAAGGACTGTATAAGGTTCACGGTGCCTGATTTTTAAAGATCAGTTCAGGCCTGAGTGTTATCGTTATGTGATTGGATGCACCTGCAAGATGGAAAGCGTCACGTCCGTACGCGAGCTCGAAAGACCTGGTCCTGATCCCGAACCCTGCCGTGAACCCTGTCATGCCCGCTCTCTGTTCTATGCGCATCTCAGATCTCCTCTGGTAGTTCAGTCCCACGCCTAACCATAATATGTCTGCCGGCAGGATCTCAATCCCAAAGATGACATGCCTGAGCAGGTTTTCCCCGAAACCGCCGGACGGTATATCGTCTCCGGTGTCGTAATCATGGGTGAGATCAGGTTTTTCCAGGTGCCTGAGCGTAAGCGAGAAGCTGAAGGGTGCATGCGCCAGCCTTTTGGTAGCGCCGGCGATGATCTCAAATGGAAGAGGTTCACCGCCTTCACCGGTGTAGGTTTTTATCTGGAACCCGGCGTTCCTGATTACCAGTCCTGCATCAAGGAGCAGTCTTTTATTATGGTATGCTGCTCCGATATCTGCACATATCCCTGCCGAGAAATACCGTTCCAGGTGTGAGAAGACAGGTTTCAGGTTCACCCCCACCGTAAAGGATGAATCAATCTGCATGGCCCAGATCAGATTGAAAGCATATTCGGAGGCTGTGAATGTACCGGTGATGTTTCCTTCAGCATCTGCCTCGGTAAAGCTGCCGTAGCTGATGAAGCTCAGGCCGGCGGCCATGGTTCCTCTTTTTTCCATGTCGCGGGCCCATGCGGCGTATCCGTAATTTATGCCGGCAAAGTATGTTGAAAAGCTGAGTGATATGTCATTGTTCATTGAGCCCGTGAGGAGGGCAGGGTTAAAATATGGCAGGCTGAGATCGTTTCTGCCCTGCGAAACCGTCATTCCGCCGGTGGCTGTGGCAAAGGCAGAGTGGCTCAGGTTCAGAAACTCAAAGGTATTATCACCGCCGGTCTGACCGCTTACCGGCAGAAATGCAAGAAGAAAGAAGTAGGCAAGGAGCGGTCGCTTCATATCCCGAAAACTAGAAAGCAAAGATAACACTATCGGTAAAACGGGAAGGCCGGACCGGTTATTTCATAATGATTTACGCGCTTCTTCCGGCAAAATCGATATCCAGGGCAGCGCCTTCCTTTTTCCCGATCTGTGAAAGAAACAGCCCGGCGATGACCACAGCCATCCCTGCTGCATTACGGAGCGTCAGCTTGTCTCCGACGATAAAGAAGGCAAAAATCGCCGTAAATACCGGTATCAGATTACTGAATATGTTTGCGCGTGAGATACCCAGATGCCTGACAGAATAGGCAAAGAGTACAAAGGCGCCGCTGGAGGCGAAGATAGCCAGGAGCACTATCGAGCTGAAGCTCCCGGCGACAATGCCTGTGGCAATGACTTTTTTCAGGTCAAAAACAAGGAAAAGGGGAAGGAACAGTACCAGCCCTATTGCATTCTGTATGTTTACGATGCTGACAGGATTATAATCACTTGCCAGCCTGGCAAGTACCATGTTGTAACCGACTGCCGCAGCAACTGCCAGGAACAGCAGCGCCAGCCCCTTGAGGTTCATAGCCAGGGACCCTGATCCGCTGGTGATGAAAATAATGACCCCGATAAAGGAGACGACAACCCCGGCATAATTGACAAGCCGGAGCCTTTCCCTGTAAAAGATCCAGGCAAAAACCACTGCAAAGACGGGAATGGTTGAGATTATCACAGATCCTACCGTTGATGAGACATATGTCAGCCCGAAACTCTCGCCCAGGAAATACAGAAACGGTTCAAAGAATGCCAGCAGGAGGAAGTACTTCCGGTCTGCTTTCCTTACGCCCTTGAACCCATGGGTCACCCAGAGAAATGTCGAAAGCAGTACTGTAGCAATGCATAAGCGTATGAAGACAATTGTGATCGGATCATAACTCTTGTTTGCGATCTTGAACCAGATAAAGGAGAATGACCAGAAGATCATTGAAAAAACGAGAGCTGTGTACTGTTTGCCTTTCATTTACGACGAAAAGAGCTTATTCAACAGCGGGCGAAGTTAGTCTAATATTCTGACATCAGCACAGGGCATTTTTGCGGTTATGTTTTATTACTATATTTGCCACGCTGAAAACAGTTTTTCGGATAATGCTCTATATTGAAAAATAATAAGTAAAACAGAGACAGTTTATGAAGATCCTGGTTTGTATAAGCAATGTTCCTGACACAACCACGAAGGTAAAATTCGTGGAGAATGACACAAAGCTTGACACTGCTGGTATCCAGTGGGTCATCAACCCCTGGGATGAGCTTTCACTGACGCGTGCCCTTGAGTTGAAGGATGATGTATCAGCGGGAGTGAAGTCGGTAACCGTGGCCCATGTCGGGCTGCCCGCATCAGAACCTACAATACGCAAAGCCCTTGCGATAGGCGCTGATGATGCCTTCCGGGTCAATGCCGCACCGGCCGATTCATATTTTGTGGCAGCCCAGCTGGCTGCAGTGATACGAAAGGAGCAGTTTGACGTAATTCTCTGCGGTATCGAATCAAGCGACTATAACGGATCGATGACAGGCGGAATGATCGCCGAGTTCCTCGGGATACCCTCTGTTTCTGCCGTATCAGACATCAAAATCGAAAACGGCTCCCCGGTGCTGACCCGTGAGATTGACGGCGGACGGGAAATTGTCTCTGTCCCGGTGCCATTCGTTGCTATTGTGCAGAAAGGAATAGCCAAGGAACCCCGGATTGCCTCAATGCGCGGTATAATGACTGCAAGGACAAAACCTGTAAGGCTCTATGAGCCTGAAGCAGCGGAGCCCCTGACGGGTGTACTGGTCTTCGAAAAACCATCTCCCCGCGCTGCCTGCAAATTCATTGACCCCGAGAATGCCGGCGAGCTGATAACCCTCCTGCAGAACGAAGCTAAAGTCATCTGATTATCAATCATCATAAAAATAAAGACAATGTCAGTTTTAGTATATACCCAGAACTGGGACGGCAGATTTAAGAAATCGTCATTTGAACTTGTTTCCTACGGATCAAAGGTTGCGGAGATGCTGAACACATCACTGGTATGCCTGTCAATAGGAGCCGTCAGTGATGAAGAACTGAAGAAGCTTGGGAACTTCGGTGCGAAGAAGATTATCAGGGTTGACAGCGAACAGTGCAGGACACTTGATAATCAGCTGTACTCTGATATTATTGCCAGGGCAGCCCTGAAAGAGGACGCCGGCGTCATTATAATGTCAAACAACAGTGAAGGAAAAGCAGTTGCCCCGCGCCTGTCAGTACGCCTGAAAGCAGGCATGGCTTCAGGTGTGAGCAGGCTGCCGCTGAGCCTTAACCCGTTTACTGTATATAAAAGGACTTACTCGGGAAATGCTTTCGCGCATATGGTCATAAATACAGATATTAAAATCATCACCCTTTCGCAGAATTCATTTGACCTTACCGAAACACCGAACAATGCTGTAATCGAGAACAGTGATATCACGGTTGACAGCTCGCTGGTCAGGACCGTCGTCAGGGATTCTCAGAAGCAGACCGGAAAGTTGCTGCTCACCGATGCTGAGGTAGTTGTTTCCGGCGGCAGGGGGATGAAGTCACCGGATAACTGGGGACCCCTTGTCGAGCTTGCAGGAGCGCTTGGCGCTGCGACAGCATGCTCACGGCCTGTTTCGGATGAGGGATGGAGGTCGCATGAAGAGCATACCGGACAGACGGGAAAGGTCATTGCCCCCAATCTGTATATTGCAATCGGTATTTCCGGAGCTACCCAGCACCTGGCAGGCGTCAGCTCATCAAAATATATCGTGGCGGTCAATACTGACAAGGATGCACCGATCTTTGAGGTTGCCCAGTACGGCATCGTAGGTGATGCACTGAAGGTACTGCCAAAGCTTGTTGAAGCAGTAAAAGAGCTGAAAAAATGATCAGACAGGTAGTGTTTGCACTGGCACTTCTTGTAACGCTTGGAGTGTTCGCCTTTACCACCCGCAGGATCGTCGGTTTCTTCAGACTTACAAAAACTGGTTTCCCTGTCAAACAGCTCTGGAAAAGGTTTGGCGTAATGATGAAGGTCGCCTTCGGGCAGACAAAGATCTTCCGCAGACCGGCGACAGGGCTGGCACATGCGCTCGTATTCTGGGGTTTCTGCATAATCCTGTTCGGCAGTATCGAGATGGTGATTGACGGCCTGGCCGGAACAGACAAGTCACTCTCATTCCTCGGCGGTTTTTACAGGTTCCTGATGGGTTCAGGCGATATTTTCGCATATATAGTCGCTATAGCCGTCATAATGTTTCTTGTAAGGCGTATATTCCTTCATATCAGACGTTTCGAAGGAATTGAGATGAAGAAGATATCGCATATCGATGCTATAGTTGCGCTTTCCCTGATCCTCCTGCTGATGGTCTCACTGGCAGGCATGAACATTGGTTATGCCGGAGGTAAGATCCTTTCAGGTGAACCGATGAAGGGAGCTTATCCCGTCAGCGCCTGGCTGGCCGGACTGACTGGGAACAAATCACAGGAGTCAATGCATTCACATTTACGAGGTCTGCTGGTGGACTCACATACTTGCAATATTCGTTTTTGCGAATGTGCTGCCGTATTCAAAGCATTTCCATGTCTTCATGTCTGTTCCCAACGTGTTCCTGTCTCGACTTGAGCCGCTCGGCAAGCTGATAAACATGGATAATGTAACCAGGGAGGTAAGGCTTATGATGAACCCTGATACAGCCTTTTCGGCCGCGCCATCTGATGCACCAGTGGAGCGCTTTGGGGTAAAGGATGCGGAGGATGTGGTCTGGAAAACATATTTCGATTCACTTGCCTGCACCGAATGCGGACGCTGTACCTCGGTATGCCCCGCAAACATCACAGGCAAGAAGCTGTCGCCCCGCAAGGTGATGATGGACCTCCGGGCAAGGATGAAGGAAAAAGGACCCCTGATGACCAGGAACGGCAAGGATTACAGTGACAATAAGTCGCTGCTGAGAGATTATATCACCGAGGAGGAATTATGGGCCTGCACTACCTGCAATGCCTGTGCCGCCGAGTGCCCGATAAATATCAACCATCCATCCCTTATAGTCGATATGAGGAGATATCTTGTCATGGAGGAGGCATCGGCCCCCGGCGAGCTCAAGACAGTATTCAGCAATATCGAGAATAACGGAGCCCCGTGGCAGTATTCTGCGCAAGACAGGATGCTGTGGGCCAAAGACCTGAACTTCAGCGTACCCCTGATGTCTGATTATGCCGCCCAGGGCACAACACCGGAATATCTTTTCTGGGTAGGCTGTGCAGGAGCTTTTGATGACAGGTATAAAAAAGTTGTCAGGGCATTCGCGAAAATACTGAACCACCTGAAAATAGATTATGCCGTCCTGGGCACTGAGGAGACCTGCACCGGTGACCCTGCAAGACGTGCAGGCAATGAGATGCTCTTCCAGATGCAGGCCCTGCAGCTGATAGAAGTACTGAAATCGTACGGTGTAAAGAAGATTATCACAACCTGCCCGCACTGTTTCAACATATTTAAGAATGAGTATCCTGACCTTGGCGGAAGCTATGAGGTGATCAATTATCTCCAGTTGCTGGACAGGTATTCCAAAGAGGGCAGGCTGAGTATCAATAACGCATCGCTAAAGGGAAAGAGGGTCACTTATCATGATCCCTGTTATCTTGGCCGGGCAAACGAGATTTATGATGAGCCCAGGTCTCTTCTCACCAGGCTGACGGGTGGCTTTACCGAGATGGAAAGACACGGGAGCTTCGCATTGTGCTGCGGCGCCGGCGGGGCCCAGATGTTCAAGGAGGCAGAGAAAGGTGATAAGGAAGTCTTCATTGAAAGGACCGAGGAAGCCCTCAGGGCCGGAGCAGAGGTAATTGCATCTGCGTGTCCCTTCTGCATGACAATGCTCACGGACGGACTTAAATACAAGAACAAAGAAGATGACGTGCGCAACATTGACATGGCTGAACTGATTGCACAGTCACTTGAATTATAGAATTATAACAGATCTGATATATTACCATGGAAAACAAAAACACTCTGAAAAGCGGTGAATTCCTGATAAGGGAAATTGAGGCAAAGGATATCTTCATCCCGGAAGAGTTCGATGAGGAACAGAAGATGATTGCCCAGACATGCAACGATTTTATCCAGGCCGAAGTTTATCCTAACCTTGAACAGGTTGAGAAGAGCGACAGGGAACTGATGAAAAATATCCTGAAGAAATCGGGAGAGCTTGGTCTGCTTGGCATTTCCATTCCTGAAGAGTTTGGCGGTTTCGGGCAATCGTTTGTCACCCAGATGCTGGTGGCTGAGACAATAGGTGCGGGATATTCCTTCTCGGTGTCATTCATGGCCCATTGCGGCATAGGCACCCTTCCCATAATGTATTACGGCAACCAGGATCAGCGCGAACGCTATGTGCCGAAGCTGGCCACGGGAGAGCTGCTCGGGGCCTACTGCCTTACCGAACCGGGAGCAGGCAGCGATGCCAACTCAGGCAAGACAAATGCAAAGCTCAGCGAGGATGGCAAGCATTACATCCTTAACGGGCAGAAGATGTGGATAACAAACGCCGGGTTCGCCGATACGCTTATAGTGTTCGCCAAGATTGATACCGACAGGGTACTCAGTGCATTCATTGTTGAAACGGTATATCCCGGTGTTGTGATAGGCCCTGATGAGCATAAGATGGGCATCAAAGGTTCATCAACAGCCCAGATATACTTTAACGATGTCAAAGTGCCGGTTGAGAATCTTCTGGGCAAAAGGGGAGAGGGCTTCAGGATAGCCCTGAGCATCCTTCACATGGGAAGGCTCAAGCTTGGCGCCAATGTTATCGGCGCCGCCAAAAAGGCCATCAATGATTCAGTAAAGTATGCAAACGAAAGGAAGCAGTTCGGTGTACTGATTTCAACCTTCGGAGCTATAAAGCATAAGCTTGCCGCACAGGTGATCCGTCTTTTTGCTTCAGAATCAGCCGTGTACAGGGTAAGCAAGGATATCGACCTCCTTATCAGTGAGCTTTCTGCCGGAAGCGACCACGGAAGAGCTGCCATAGAGGGTATCAGCCACTATGCGGTTGAAGCAGCCATACTCAAGGTTATCGGTTCTGAGATGCTTGATTTTATTGTCGACGAGGCAGTCCAGATACACGGCGGAATGGGTTACTCGGCAGAGATGGCGGTGGAGAGGGGTTACCGTGATTCCAGGATCAACAGGATATTTGAGGGCACCAATGAGATTAACCGCCTGCTTGTTGTTGACACCGCCATGAAGCGTGCGCTGAAGGGCGATTTCGACCTGTACGGTGAGGCAGAAAAACTGTGCTCAGATCTGTCTGGTATCACCGATTGCAAAGCGGAGGGAGAAAGCTATTTCCAGACAAGGACAAGATATATAAGGAACTTCAAGAAGGCAATACTTATCTGCATGCACTACGCCACGAAACATTTTGGCAAGGGACTGATAAATGAGCAGGAAGTGCTGAACAACATTGCCGAGATGATGATGGAGACCTATGTTTCCGAATCGCTGGCGCTGCGGGTGGAAAAGCTGAGCACTATAAGGGGAGATGTTTCGGTATATAAGGATATGCTTGACGTCAACCTGTTCGAGACCGCTGCGACAGTAAGGAACTCTGCAATGGAGGCAATCGCAGCTTTCTCCGCACCTGAGACACATCCTGTTCTTGTTCAGGCAATTGAGAGGCTAACCAGTGAAGAATTCGTCAATGTCAAAGAGGCCAGGCGGCACATTGCTGACAGGCTGATAGAAGACAATTCGTACAAGTTCTGATATAACGGTGGCGGCAGTAGTCTGATTTTACACCTGACTTGACATTTATCATCCGTATATGCGATTTATATCAATTTAATGATTGATAAGAAGCAGCTATCAATCAGCTAAATAAGGTGCCGGCTGAAAAAATCCGATACCTTATTCTGATATCTTTGTTTTTTAATTAACACTAAAGATAATGATGACAAGAAAAGACAGATTTTTCAGGGTGCTTGCTTCCGCGGTGTTTGTGATGGGTCTTGCAAGCCTCTCATCATGTGAGAAATACTCGTGGACGCCACCTGAACCACCGGTCATAAACGAAGATGTTATCATCAGCTTCGAACAGCACATTCTGCCTAAGTGCTCAAGCTGTCATACATGGACGCGGAATAAGATTTACAATGAGCTCGTTTCGGAAGTTGATACTGTCAATCCGGAAGACAGCCACATATTTGTGATTCACGCAAACGTAAACAACTTTAATACTCCGGTACAGATTAACGACACCCTTACCTATTATTTTAACGATGTAATTGAGCTGTGGGCGTCACAAGGAGCAAAAAACAATAAAAAGTAAAAACCTAATAATCCCGATAATTATGAAAAAGGCATTCTTACTGATTCTTCTCGCACTGCTGTTTGTCCCTGCATTCAGCCAGGAAAGCGAGGATTATCCCGTCAGATTATTTGAAACCAGCATTTTAATTGACAATCAAACGGTAACAACTCCCTTTAAAGGCATGCTGGAGTTTGAGATTCATCACAGGTTTGGTACGGTCAACAATGGTTTTGATGATCTGTTCGGTCTCTGGGGGCCGAGTAACATACGGTTAGGTCTCAATTACGCCATAACGGACAGACTGGTGATAGGGGCTGGCACGTCAAAGAACTATATGGCACAGGATCTTTCGGTGAAATATGCCCTTCTCAGACAGACTGAATCGGGTTCAATGCCTGTTTCAGTTGCACTCTACGGTGACATGGGAATTGACCTTCGCAGCAAGGATAATTTCGGGTCAGCCGCTGACGACTGGAAGGAAATTCACAGGTTAAATTATTTCACACAGGTGCTTGTTGCAAAGCAGTTCAGCAAACTGTCATTACAGCTTGCTCCCACATTTATCTATTTCAATGCGGTTGAGGTAGGATACAAGAATGCAAATTTCGGCTTCTCCGCAGGCGCAAAATACAATCTTTTCGGTTCACACAGCCTGATCCTGGAATACGATCAGCTTTTAACAAAACAGGATGATCCGGAGTTTGATGCTAAGCCACAGCTTGCTGCAGGCTGGGAGATCGGAACCGCGACACACGCATTCCAGATTTTCTTCGCAAATTACCATGACATCCTGGGACAGTACAATTTCCTTTATAATCAGAACAGCATAGGTGACGGTAATTTCCTTATCGGGCTTAACATCACTGTAAGATTCTAACGGTAGCTGCACATCTGATGAACCCGGGAAGAGTTTCACTTTTATTCCTGCTCCCGATCCTGTTCCTGAGTCCTCTCAGTGCACAGGACCTTCAGGGTGAGAAGCAGGATACAACTGTAAAAAAAGGTGCTGAATTAAGCCTCTATGCTGAACAGAATGAGCAGAACTGTCTTGCCTGTCACGGTAAGATGGTCTATACCCTGACCGATACGGTATCAGGGGTAAGCAGGAAACAGCTTATGGCGGAACACAGGGTGATAATCCCTGATCTCTTTTATAATTCTGTTCACTGGAGTTTTAACTGTCTCGACTGTCACTCGGAAGGCTTTACAAGTTTCCCTCACCCGATGGAAGCTCGTTTTGAGGCATCATGGAGCTGTATTGACTGCCATGGCAATGACCCCAACTACGCCCAGTACGGGTTCGAAGAAATTGATGCCGAGTATCAGAAAAGCATTCATTATACGGCAACAGACGGTCTTGTTACCTGCTGGAAGTGCCATGATGCCCATTACTATAATCCGCTGGCCCGTCAGACCACCGGTGGCCGTGATTACATACTGAAGTCAAATGAAATGTGCCTTAGTTGCCATGGGCATTCTGATATTATGGGCATGATATCGGAAAAAGGTCTTGAGAAAGTACTTCCGAAGCATGAGTGGTTGCCCAATGTCGAAAGGCATCTGGAGGCAGTTAGATGCCTTGACTGTCATACACGCATGAGCGACAGCATTCTGATTGCACATGAGGTTATGCCAGCCGACAGTGCAGTAAAAACCTGCACGGACTGCCACAATGAGAATTCCATCCTGATGGGTACCCTGTATAAATATGCTTCGAAGGAGAACCGCGATGAAAAGGGTTTTGTAAACGGAGTCATGCTTCGAAATGATTCTTATGTCATAGGCGCCAACCACAGCAAATTCATTTCCCTGACAGGGATGTTAATAATTGGCATGACTCTTGCAATCGGGTTAATACACACAATTTTCAGGATTATAATTAAACCTGTCAAACGTTATTATGAGCAGTAATTTCTATCACTATCCTGTCTGGGTGAGACTGTGGCACTTCTCAAATGCCATTTTGTGCCTCTTTCTCATTGTGACCGGATTCAGCATGCTATATTCAAATCCTGATAACGCTCTTGTGGTGAAGTTTCAGCGTGCCGTTTCAATCCATAACGTTTGCGGTATCCTGCTTACAATCAGTTACACTGTATTTCTTGCGGGCAATATTTTCACCCCGAACGGAAAACATTATCTGGCACAGATTAAGGGAATGGGTGCCAGGCTGTGGAAGCAGGGCTACTTTTATGCATTTGGATATTTCAGGGGAGAGAAGGCGCCTTTTCCTGTCGGCCAGGACCGTAAATTCAATCCGCTTCAGCAGGTATCTTATATCGCAGTGATGTATTTTGCGTTGCCGATGCTTTTTATCACAGGGTGGGCACTCATGTTTCCGGAGTTTATCCTCAAGAAATTCCTGGGGTTAAGCGGAATTTTCCTTACGGACCAGTTTCATGTGATCCTTGGTTTCCTGATCGTGATATTTTTGTTTATTCATCTTTATGTCAGCACAATGGGCAAGTCGCCCCTGAGTAACTTCAGGAGCATTGTCACCGGCTGGCAGGAGAGCCATTAATATGAGTTTAATTAAAAACAATTTGTATGAAAAGAACATTTAGAACTATTTCAGTCATGATGCTGACAGCTGCCTTTGCCATGATGTCTGTCACCGCTTACGGTCAGCAGAAGAAGGGTGAACCATGGACTATCCCGGCTGAGTATAAGACTATGAAGAATCCTGTAGCCGCCGATGCAACATCGGTCGCAGCAGGCAAAACGGCTTACGACAAGAATTGTGCTTCGTGTCATGGAAAGCTTGGCAAGGGTGATGGCCCGAAGGGAAGAATGTGCAAGGTATTCCCGGGTGATTTCTCAGGAGCCGACTTTCAGGCATACACTGATGGAACTATGTTTTACCAGACAAAATTCGGAAGAGGAGAGATGCCTGCCTATGACAAGAAAATTCCGGATAACGATATCTGGAAGATGGTTATTTACATGAAATCACTCAAGCAGTAAGCTTCCGGAAGTCTAAAGAACCTGTCCTGCTCGTGACAGGTTTTTTTATGTCCTAATAATCCTCAAAATAAAAATATTTACTTTTGGCATGATAAGTGATGATAGTATATGTGTAACTAAAATGTGTAAACTATGAAATTCAAATCAGTATTAGTTTGTTCTCTTCTGGTGGCCTTCTCATTTTCGCAGGTGATGAATGCACAGAGTCAGAAGAAAGCTGAACCATGGCCTGTACCTGATAAGGAAAAAAACACTGTAAACCCGGTTAAAGCAGATGATGCCACCATGAAACTGGGCACCTCTTCATGGTCAAAGAACTGTGCATCATGTCACGGCAAGACCGGACTTGGTGACGGTGTAAAGGGCAGGATGGGCAAGACTTTCCCGGGTGACTTCTCGTCAGCCACATTCCAGGGCTCTACCGATGGTGAGTTGTTTTACAGAACCAGGGCCGGACGCGGTGAAATGCCTTCATTTGCCAATAAGGTCCCTGACAACGAGATCTGGGCAGTGGTGAATTATATGAGAACCTTTAAGAAGTAATAACGCTTATGTTCAGAACTGAAGAAGGCTGCCTCACACGAAGCAGCCTTCTTTTGTTACAAAAAAAAAGCTGCCTCCGGAGAGACAGCCTTTTTTAATTATTTTTTTCTACCAGGCAGCCAGAGTGTTTTCAAGCAGCTTCTTCGTGTACGGGTAGTTGTGAACGCCAAAGCTTCCGTCCCTGAATGCCAGCTGGTAGTTCAGAATTGCACCGAACTGCGCATTTGTAATGGGAGGGAATGGAACGTTACCCATGCTGGGGTTCTTCCAGTAACCGGTTGGATTTGAGCCTGCATCATAGATATCAATATAACCGTGATACTGGCCATCTTCAGGATCTTTCTGGAGAATATCATGACCGGCACCTACTGCATTTATTTTTGTTGCCAGGTCACTAAGCAGTTCGGTAATATCATCTACAGCGTTTGTATATGTCGGGCTGGTGGCGCTCAACGATGAGTGGCACCCGGTAACGTTACATCCCGTAAACAGCCCTTCTGCACTGAATGAATGACCTCCTGACAGGGTCCTCGGTTCTGCCATGTGGCAGTTTCCGCATGAGAGATTTGCAGAGTGTCCTGAGTTGGTGTAACCTGTTCCGAACTGGATACCACCGACACCGGCTGCAATTGCACCCTGTGTTCCGTAATGAACGCCGGTTCTGTAGCTTACGCTTGAAAGCGTGTATTTTGTTCCGGGATCAGAAACCAGCAGTGAGTAATCTATCACATTTCCGGAGGATGCAGTTACCGGCCTTGGCTGGTGACACTTGGCGCAGAGGTTTCCTTTGTTCTTGGCGAAATTGATGCTTTTTGATGCGCCCCACATTGTCATAGGCACTTCAGCAGTCGTTGTAAGCGGTGAGAAGTCGTCACCGCTGTATGTTGAATGGAGTGCGCTGTGACATGTCATACAGGCTATTGGCCCGGGCAGCGATGCTGTAGGTGCGTCGACAACATAACTGTTCAGAAACTTGCCTGCATTGGCCGGATCCGGAACAAAAGTTGCCGGGGTGTTGTTCGTCACAACATATCTGAAACCCTGATCTGAATGACAGGGGGCGCAGTTGCTTCTTGTCCCTTCCTCAAAAGCCTCACCGCTGAAATGCAGCGAGTGATCGTACTCAACTACTTTTGCCTCAACAACATCAGGATTATGACATTCTGTGCAGGCCACGGTTGTTCCGGGTTCTCCCTTGGGACCCTGTGCGCCCTGCGGACCTGTCGGACCCATTGGACCTTCACAGGATATCATCACCATCCCGGTTATGACTAATATCGAAAAAAGTTTCAAACTTCCCTTCATAGATTTTCAGGTTTTTATGATTTTTCAATTTCGAAAGGTAACAAGACCCGCGAAGCATACACTAAGTGTTTCATTGATATTTCAATAACAACAGATTGATAAGTAAGAGCAACATGATTGATAAAGGTCAATTTTAAAAGTGATATATATCATTATTTGCTTAAATTGCATGAGCGTTATAGTAGGTTTGACCAAAATATCAGAGAGATACTATGTTCAGCGAAAACGTAATTTCAAGTTGTGAAGTTTGTTCAAAATGCTGGAGCAACTTCAGGAGTCTTTCAAAAGAAGAGCTTGACCTGGTCAACAGGAACCGTTATGAAGCCGGTTTTAATCAGGGGGAGATAATTATCAAGCAGGGTTCACCATCCTCAAATGCTGTCTTCATTCTTTCCGGTCTTACGAAAGTTTACATGGAAGGGTATTCGGGGAAAAACCTGATTATAGAATTGGCCGGACAATCAACATTGCTTGCCGGTCCGGGTGTTCATGTCAATTCAAGATACTGTTATTCTGTTGCAGCCATAACCCCGGTGCAAGCCTGCTTTATAAGCTTTGACATCATTCGCCGGCTCATTGCGGGCAATCCGGATTTTGCCGTGGGTTTTATTCAGGAACTCAGTGAAAATGCATACAGGATGCATCATAAAGTAGTGAATCTGACCCAGAAGAAGATGCACGGAAGACTTGCCGAGTCACTGCTCTATTTCGCTGATTCGCTTTTCCATTCAGACAGTTTTGAGATGGTGCTGTCACGGCAGGAGCTGGGAGAAATGACCAATATGGCAAAAGAGAGTGTAGTAAGGATAATGGGCGAACTTGAGGATGAAAAGATCATTCAGGCGACGCCGCGCTCCGTCAAGATCCTCAAGCGTGAGAAGCTTCGTTTAATTTCCGAAAAAGGATAGTTTTGCACTCAAATTAAAATTATGAAAGTATTAAGATTTCTTCTTACTCCCGCAGTTATGGCGGTACTGTTCATTCTGCTTGCCACATCCATGGCAGCAGCAACATTCATTGAAAATGATTTCGGAGCTGACACCGCCAGGGCAATAGTTTACAACACCCGCTGGTTCGAGTTGCTGTTTCTGCTCCTGGTAATTAATCTTGCCGGACAGATAATAATTTACAAACTGTACCGGAAAGAGAAGATTACAGTGATGCTGTTCCATCTTGCTTTTATAATAATGGTGATCGGTGCGGCAATAACACGCTATACAGGGTTTGACGGCATGATGCACATCAGGGAGGGAGAGACCACTTCTGTGACATATTCCTCCGGCAGCGAAATTGTTTTCGAAGTGACTGACAGTGACAACAGGGTGCTTGCAAACCATTCAAAAAGCCTGTCTGTCACAGGTGCCGGTCGTTCCGGTTACAGGAAAACCCTGAAGGCCGGCAGCAGCGAAGTGCAACTTAAACTTGACAGGTACATCCCCGGCGCAGTGCAACAGGTTGAAGAATCACCCGACGGGGTACCGATGGTCGCATTCCTTGCCACACGTGATATGAGGACAAGTGAAATAATTGTCCTTGCACAGGGTGAGACAGCGATGGCCGGAGAGATGACAATTGGATTTGGTACAAATGCGGATATAAATATAATGCTCGACAGCTCCTCTTTCATGATCAGATCCGGGAAAGAGATGATGCTGACCAGGATGACGGATATGACAAAGGCAATATACCCGCCTGATACTCTGATCAGCATAGTTCCTGGAACCGTATTCACAATCGGAGGATACAAATTGGTGCCACGTCAGATGACGCGCAGCGGAGTGGCTGTGCCGGCGCCGCCTTCTGAAAATTCTGGTCAGGCCGGTTCCGGCGCCCTTGAGTTCACCCTGTCAGGTAAAGACCGGGAAAAGAAGATTTACCTGTGGAACAATCCTGAAGCAGAAAGATCAGAATGGCACGGTACTGCCGGTGATCTTAATGTAAATGTCAGCTACGGGAACAGGATTCTTACCCTGCCGTTCAGCCTCACTCTTGACGATTTCATTATTGAACGCTACCCCGGTTCCAACAGTCCTTCCGGTTTTAAAAGCCGCGTTACCCTGACTGATAAGGATCATAATGCTGATATTAAGTACGATATATATATGAACCACATACTTAAGCACAGGGGCTACCGCTTCTATCAGTCGTCTTATGACAAGGACGAGCTTGGCACTGTTCTTTCAGTGAATCACGACCCGGCAGGGATGATCACAACCTATGGCGGCTATGCCCTGCTGTTCCTGTTCATCGTTCTCTCGATAATCAACAGGCGGTCGTTCTTCAGGACCGTAAGGAAGGGTTACTGGAATTCGCGGTACCGCCGTCCGGCAGCATTGATTGTTATTTTGCTTGCCCTTTCTTCCCTGTCACCGTTAAAGGCCCAGCATCTTGTCCTTGACAGCGATGAAGCCAACCGTTTCGGGGAAGTGCTTGCACAGGATCAGAAGGGGCGTACCAAGCCGCTGTACACAATAAGCAGTGACATTCTCAGGAAAGTTTCAAGGGAAAAGGAACTTAACGGTCTCTCGCCCATGCAGGTCTTCATGGGTTATTCGCTTGATCCTTACCACTGGCAGAATGTGCCGGTAATCAAAGTTTCAAATGCTGAGCTGTCAGGCTTGCTGAACCTGAAAGGTGACATGGCTGCGTTTTCGGACATTGTTTCCTTTGGCGACGATGGAGGGTACAAGCTTTCATCATACGTGGAGAAGGCATATGCCAAACCTGCAAGTGAGCGGACCCGCTTCGACAAGGAGGTTATCAAGGTTGACGAGAGGGTAAATATCTGTTATATGATGTCAGAAGGGGACTTCATGAATATCTTCCCGCTGAAAGACGGAACAGATCACTGGGGCACCTCCGGAGAGGCCGCCAGGCATGCCGGGGGCGCTGAAGATTCACTTTTTGTGCTCAATGTCATTCCTATGTGGGCGCAGGCAGTCACTGCCGTGGGAAACGCACCGATGAAGCCTTATGAATACCTGAGTGCAATAAAGGAATATCAGAAGACTCATTCAGAATATGACCTTCCGTCGGAGTCAAGGGTCAGGGCAGAGCTCTTCTATTACAGGGCCAATATCTTTGAGAAGCTGTTTCCTTTTTATGCCACGCTGGGACTTCTCATGATCATTGCCCTTATCAGCTTCATAATTACCGGCAGGGGAGGAGGCTCCATTTTTATGAAGATCCTGTTCAGTCTTGCTGTGGCCGGATTTATTTTTCATACGCTGGGCCTTGGCATAAGATGGTACATTTCGGGTCATTCGCCCATGAGCAACGGATATGAGTCAATGCTTTTCATTTCGTGGGTCACGATGCTGGCCGGCTTTATCTTCAGCCGCAAGTCGCTTCTGGCGCTGGCTGCCACAGCCGTTCTTGCCGGAATGACGCTTATGGTCGCGCACCTGAGTTTCATGGACCCTGAGATAACGAACCTGGTGCCGGTGCTCAAGTCATACTGGCTTACGTTGCACGTATCGGTGATAACAGGCAGTTACGGGTTCCTGGGCCTGGGAGCCATCCTCGGCCTGATTGTGATGATCATGATGCTCTTTGTCAATAAAAGGAACCAGGAGAGGATCAGTGCTACTATAGATGAGCTTACTGTGATCAATTACAGGACGCTGACACTGGGGCTCTATTTTCTGACAATCGGCACCTTTCTGGGCGCTGTCTGGGCTAACGAATCATGGGGCCGTTACTGGGGATGGGATCCGAAGGAGACCTGGTCACTTATAACAATAGTTATTTACACTTTGGTGACCCATTCAAGGATGATCCCAGGGATGAAAGATGTTTATTCGTTCAATCTTCTTTCGCTCTTTGCCTTTTCCTCGGTGCTCATGACCTATTTCGGGGTCAACTATTATTTATCAGGGCTCCATTCCTATGCAGGGGGAGATGCAGTGCCGGTACCTGTATTTGTTTACGTGGCTGTGATAATCCTGGTGTCACTGGGCGTGGCATCGTACATGATGTATAAACGTACGGTTACGAAGACTTCATAATCACAGACTGAGCGACGCCCGTGCAGTGGTGTCAGTACATGGCGAAGCGCTGGTTCCGGACCGGCACAAAAAAAGAGAGCCCCGTTTTTGCGGGGCTCTCTTTTTATCATGAAGATCCGGTCAACTATCGTGTCTTATAGTTAAGAGGTCTTGGTGTTTTTGCAGTACCTGATTTGAACGGACCGATTGTTGTGCCGTCGTATTTGGTGATAGTGTACTTATCGCCTGCGACAGTGACTTTTGCTATTACTGCGTTATAAACGCCGCTCGGGTCATTATCAAAACCGGCCGTATTGTCTGCCATCATATCATCAGGATCCATTCCTACTTCTGTTTCAACTACAGAGGTTCCCTGACGTGTGAATGCAGCAACAATAGGAATCTTAACTGAACCATCGCTGAAACCTGTAAAATCATTATAATACAGGTCACACCACAATAGGTAGCTTCCATCGTCCAGTCCTGAAAAAGTCATTTCCTCTGGATGGCTGCCTGTAGCTGCATCATAGATTCCTATTTCAGAAGCCCACGGATCAGCAATGTCAAAGTCAGCTTCGGGTGAAACCAGGAAGTCAAAGTCAATGTAATCAGCAGCATCATACGTATCTCCGTCAATTACCACATCCGCATTCCAGTAGAATGCTACCTCGAGGTCTGGAGAGACAAAGTTGGTTATGGTAAATGATACGTCCACCGGATTGACTGCGCTGGGATTCAGCATATATTTTTCTGCGATCCCGTAGACACCGATTTCTCCGACCAACGTTTCAGATGCATCGAAATCGTAGTCCTCAAGTGTTGTTATCACCATCTGGATTGATTTTGTGTAGGGTTGTAATACTGCAGGTTCAACAGTATAATCCTCTTCAGTAGCAGTACCACCGGTTTGCTTGAAAGTGAAGGTAAGCGCCCTGTCGATCATTTTATCGGTAGTGATATTGACTATTAAAGAATTACCTTCCACAACGGTAGTAGCAGTTGGTGTAACTGTACTCACCGGATAACCGCTGGGACTTCCGATTGGTTCCGGTTCCTGGCTTGCCTGATCGCAGGCAACCATGCTGATGACGATAAATGCCAGCCCGATTACTTTATATTTAATAAATTTTCTCATAATATTTCTCTTTATATTATTAATTTAATTAATCAGGGCTATTGCCTAACGTAAGTGCTTTTATATTTTCTGCAAGCCCCGGAAGCACATATGGAGTATTCCATATATAAGTCCCCTGTAGCAACAGTAACTGCCCCGGGACCGGTACCAGCTACAATATTAGAATAGAGATCCACCAGGTTCTGTTCAGGAATAGAAAGTACGTTACATACATCAGTAAAGGTAAAGCCAGGAGTTCCTCCTAGTGACGCTGGTGTCCAGTGTCCAACTCTTTCTGTACGGTATGTTCCAACACCTGTCTGGGCTATTGTCTCAGTCCATGATAACATTGAAACAACACCGGCAGTGGATGTGTATTCAGTACTTACATCATAAGTACCGGCCAGATTTGAGAAGCATCCGTAATTTAGGGTGATCTCAATTTTCTTTCCGTTATTCAGTACGTTCGGATCACCTGTTGCACTGACAACTTTAAGGACCAGTACCGGAGCTTGAGCCAAAGGAGCAATAATCCCTTCGGTAAGAATTGTAATCGGCAGCAATCCGAGATAGTTATCAGCCTTCTGCAGCGTAATTGTCGGCTGATCAAGACTGAAATGAGTTCCTTCTATAGCTGTGGATGACGGATCAGCTTCAACAGTGACCGTTATGTCGCTTGTCAGATCCATTACTGTAGGACCAATAAGCTTCATCTTTACGGTAAAGCCATAATCATTGCCATCTGCGACGAATGAAAAGGATGTTCTTGGATCGGTAAAGCCAGCAAGATTTGGTCCGTCATCATTAAGATCGTACCTGGTTGTATCATCAACCAAACATGAATTGAAGGCACCCAGGCTTAAGATAATGATCAAAATATATTTTAATGTTTTCATAGTTATTTCTGTTTTAGATTAATTCGCCCAGAATATCTTTGCTGAAAAGGCATCTGGCTGAGTCGGTACGTTTTCTCCGTTTGCTGAATATTCACCAGAAGGATAATATAATCTTACTGGTCTGTCAGCTGAACCGGTATAATTAAGCGGAATTGGAATATCACTGGGGTATCCGGTCCTGCTGTAATCAAACCATGACTGTTCGGCAGTTATACCGTTAACAGCAATCCATTTCTGGGTAATGATAGCCTCCAGCTTATTTGCTGAGTAATCATAGTTCACATTATCCATCAGATGGGCTATATAAGTATCTGCATCTTCGGAGGTAAGTCCCAGATAACTGAACGAAGCGTTAATTCCGCTTTCGTATAGCTCCTTGGCACTTGGTCCTGCGGTTATTAAACCTTTCAGCCTGGCTTCAGCCTGGTTGAAATAACTTTCTGCCAGAGTAAAGATTGTTGCATCCATATCGCCTGATTTAAGGATGCCGGGGCCTATATTGGAGACTTTATCAGGCATATATGCATCAACGACTGGTGTGTCATAATCAAGCAAACCCTGAGGAACACCGAGGTGGCCTGTACTTGGTTTTTCATATATGTAATCTATCCTGGGATCATATGTACCCTTGAGGTAATTAATTATATAATCACTGGCACAAGTTGCTTTGTAATTCATTGTCTGTGTACCGGAGGCATCCTTGCCGAGCGCATCCCACATAGGATTCTGCTTACCTGTTTCCCCCTGCATATAGCCCGGATTAATGCCTATATCAGTAGTTATATAACCGGAGCCTTCAGTATTAATTACACCCAATTCGGTCTGTATATAAGAATCTCTTCCTGTCATATCAGACTGGCGAACAAGTATTCTGAGCTTCACAGTGTTTGCAAATTTTATCCATTCATCCATGGATCCTCCAAATACTGCATCATCATCACCTGGTATAACCACGTTTTCCGGGGCATTCTTTATAAGAGTGATTGCCTCCGTCAGCTGAACGATAAGATCTTCATAAATCGTCTGTGCATCATCGTATTTAGGAGTTGCTTCAAGGCTTCTGCCAAGAGCCTCAGAGTAAGGAATATCTCCGTATAAGTCTACCAGTATCTGGAAGTAATATGCCTTCATTATCATTCCAATTGCCTTATAATTGTTATACTCGTCGCCTTCGAGGGTAGCGAGGATCTGAAACTGTTTCAGCTGATCCCTGTACGCTTCGTTAAATAGCTGAGTATAAAATGATGATGTGACATTATACTTGAATTCATCAGAATACCATGAGAAACCGTCACTCTGGCTCCAGTTCACCATAAACATGTTTCCGAGGTGACTTGCTCCCCTGTCAGTCTGTATCTTGACAGCGGTATAGTGCAGGGCAGGAGCCAGCACAAGATCGGGTGTTACTGAAGTGGGATTATTCGGATCAACATTAACATCCAGAAAATCCTCACATGATACCAACAGTCCGAAGACCATCAGCACGCTTGCGAATTTTATAAATTTTTTCATATATAATTCTGTTTTAAAATTCTATGTTTAAGTTCACACCGTATGATTTTGTCGGTGGCATCTGGTTGTAACCGCCAACACCAATCGCATTGTTGTTGGTATTATTGAATTCAGGGTCAGAGAAAGCGTTCTCTGCAGGAAGCAGAGTGAACAGGTTCCTGGCTATGAAACCAACTGACACTTTACTGATAGGAGTCTTGACCAGAAGATTTGACGGCAAGCTGTAGCTGATTGCCAGCTCTCTTACCTTAAGTGCAGTGGCATCCTTGATATAGTTCTCAAAGACATTATTGTAAACGTCAGTCCAGTAGCTCTGGCGTCCTCCGGATACCGGTATGTTTGTGTTCTCAACATAAACACCGTCACTGGTCTCAATCACTGAGTTTGGAATAACAAAATCCTGCCTGTTGGCGGAAACACTTTCCAGTGATCTGCCGGTGAATTCCATACTGGCAGCTCCCTGTGAGTAGAATACATGGCCGGTTCTGTAATCGATGGTTGCTGACAGTGTAACACCGTAGACATTCAATGCAGTGTTCAACCCCAGGATGTAGTCAGGTGTAGTCTTTCCGAGTGGCGAAAGAGCTGCATTTTCCCGTGGATACCCTGTTGCAGGATCTATGACAATTCTTCCCTGGGGATCCCTGACATAAGTGTTAGCCTTTATCTGCGGGAAAGCCATATCCTTTATGGCATAAACACCCCATGCGCTGGTTCCGGACAGAAGGATTTCATTAAGACCTTCCTTTATCTCTACCACTGTGGTCTCATTGCTTGTATAGTTAACGCTCAAATCCCAGCTGATGTTTTTAGCCTGGATTACCGTACCTCCCAGGGTTATCTCAAATCCTTTGCCCTGCAGTTCGCCAATATTGGTCAGGAATGCGGTGGCTCCTGAGGCAATGGAAGGAGTTGTATTGGTGATAAGGTCAGTCGTCTTGGTCATAAAGTAAGAGACGTCAAGCATAATCCTTGACTTAAAGAAACCAAGGTTAGCGCCAAACTCAGTGGTATTGAGTTTTTCCTTTTTAATATTGGCGTCGACAGTAGTGCCGTTAAGAACAAACCCATTAACGGTACCATACGGGAAATTAGTCGGTTTATAATAGGTCTCATTAATCATGTATGGTGAGAGGTCATTATAAACCGTTGAATTACTGGCAGTAAGTTTTGCATAGGAGAGGATTTCATTGTTTTTCAGAGCATCGATAGCATCAGTCAGAACAAATGACAATCCAAATCCAGGGTAGAAATAGCTGTTATTACCATTTGCCAGAGTGGAGGTCCAGTCATTCCTGCCTGAGAAGTTGAGGTATATAAAGTTGCGATATCCCAATGTAAAATCCCCGAAGAAACCATACGAGCGATCCTGAGATGCGTTAGCCGTGACTGAAGGGCTTCCTGTACCATTCGAGATATCATAAAAATTCGGAATGCTTAAATTGTTGACCCTGATGTAGCTGTCCCTGTAGTCGTAGGCCATTACGGTTCCGCCAAGGATAGTTTTCAGGGAGAAATCACTAAAAGCCCAGTTGCCGGTTAACAGGAGGTCTCCTATATAGTCAGTACTCTGGTATTCAGTATCTTCAAGGAATGAAGAAATGGCACTTCCTGAGGGTTTAATCTCTGTATCGAATACATATGCGTCACGATAGTCTTTACCGTCACCCCATGAATTGTTTGCAGCGGCTCTTGCTGTCAGGTTAAGCCATGAAACAATATCCCATGATGCCTGGATGTTGGCAGTCAGCCTGTTTGACCATTCCAGATCTCTGTTTGTGTCTACGCAGAAATAGGGGTTCTCATAGTAACCGTTATAATAACCGCTGGGTTCTGCATATTTATCATTCCGCCAGTCCTTGTACTTTGAAAGAGGAATATTTGCGGATGTATTTAACAGGAACCAGTACAATGGTCTATCCTGATCACCTATTGTATTACCGACCTGTTCGGTATGATCAGTGAAGTAACTTGAGTTAATTGATAGTTCAACATTACCGACTTTTTTGCTGGCGTTAACCCTGAAGGTGTTTCTCTGGTAGGTGTCTTTTGGAACAATGCCTGTAGACCTCTGATCACCAACAGAAAGATAGAATTTGCTTGTTTCGTTGCTTCCGCTTAAATAAATGGTGTTGTTAAATGTATTACCTGTATTGAAAAAGTCAAGCAGGTTATCTTTTACAGGAGCATAAGGAACTTCCTGGTATGATCCGTCAGGGAATGTCGGGCCTATCTGGCGCATGGTTCCGTCAAAACGCGGGCCCCAGTTGGTATTTTCAATAGCGTCATAAGCACCTTCCCAACCTGTTCCGTATTCAGACTGGAATTTGGGCATATAAGCCACTTTCTCAGCTGTGTATGTTGAGATCAGTCCTACCACGAACTTCTGGCCGGCCTGTCCTTTCTTGGTTGTAACGATGACAGCACCGTTACTTGCATTTGATCCGTACAGTGCTGCAGCAGTGGCGCCTTTCAGGATGCTGAGGTCAGCAATATCGTTAGGGTTAAGATCGTCAAAAGCACCAAGTGAAGCAATAGTACCGTCAATAACAACCAGTGCCTGGTTATCATTCGATATAGACCTTAGTCCTCTTAAAATAATCTGGGTTGAAGGATTAACACCGTTATCCTGAACGTTGATCTGCAGTCCGGCTACTTTACCGGCCAGTGCGCTTCCGGCTCTTGTCGGCTGAGCAACTGCAAGTTCAGCATTATCAACCTTTTGCGTCTGATAGGTTATTTCCCTCTTCTCTCTTTTAATACCGAGAGCGGTCACAACAACCTCATTCAAATCAACCACATCGGACTGCATAACGCAGTCTACCACTGAACGGCCTGCAATCTCAACCTCCTGCTGTTTCATCCCGATGAAGGAAAAAACGAGGGTTGTTGCATTATCGGGAACATTCAGTGAATACCTTCCGTTTGCATCGGTCGATGTTGCTATCGTAGTGCCCTTGACGAACACGGATACGCTCGGAATGGTACCTTCACCCTCCGTTGCGGATGTTACCGTACCTGTAATGACTTTTGTCTGTGCCCACAGCGTGCTTGCACCCGCTAACACAAACAAAACAAAGAACAGAAATAGTTTCTTCATAAGACTTAGATTTAGGTTTAAAATTCAAGTGGGGCAAGATACAAAAATATTTTTAAGAAAAACAAACACCTTAAATCGCATATTTTTTTTGTGTGCCGGGTTGGCACCCTCGCTGTGCTCGGGTGGTGAGCCTCTAGAAAAACCTCATATCAGAAAAAGCTGGGATACCGGGTTGCCACCCTCGCTTTGCTCGGGTGGCGAGCCTAAAATGTGAACCTCAAACAGCAAAGACTGTGATGCCTGCGGCATCTTCATCCTTATTTTTTTCTAAAGGCTCAAGCAAGCTTTATCCTTTGCAAAAAAATAAGGCTGACCGTTTTCACGGACAGCCTTTACTGTTTGGGTGGAAGACCGGGTTCGAACCGGCGACCTCCAGAGCCACAATCTGGCGCTCTAACCAACTGAGCTACAACCACCGTTTTACGGAGTGCAAAGAAACAGCAAAAATCCCATTCCGCAAATTTTTAACCTCATTTTGTCATTCATTCCTGCCAAATCGTATCTTAGCCGCCGGGAAAGCGAATGATACAATTATTGAAACCCTTCAGCGTTCCTGTTTCAATGACTGTCACTATTGGCCAGGCTTAAGTTCATAGACAATATCTCAGGACTGCAATCGGTGCAACTGCTCAGATTTGCCACCTTCCTGATCATCAGCGTCGTTTTTACAAAGAGCCACCTCTCAAGACCACAGATAGGAACATGGGAACTCTTCCTCTTTATCTCCAGCCTCCTCAGCTTCTTCTGGGTCTCCGGAATAATTCAGTCACTGCTTACCCTTTATAACCGGAACAGGACATTCCGCGTCATCGGAGAGACCGAGGGAAGAAAATCACCGGAGATATTCAACGCTTTCCTCCTTATATTATTCTTCAGTTTCCTTGTCTTTTCCCTTGGCATTCCCTTGAAGAGCGTAATAGGCACAATGGACCTGAAAAGGGAAATCCCCTATACTAACCTTCTTCTGATCTATATCCTGCTCAGCAATCCCGTTGCCCTGATAGAATATATATATCTCCTTAACAACAGGCCGCACCGTATCTTACAGTACGGAATCTATACCTACCTGGCCCAGCTGCTGTTCGTGATCTCACCCGTGATCGCCGGCTTTGATGAGCAGAGCGCCATTTTCGGACTCCTTGCCATTACCCTGGTGAGGTGGGTATGGCTAATCATCCTGCTCAGCCGGTACACCCTGATGAAGGTGTCGTTCGACTTTATCCGGGAACAGCTTCGGGTGGGCATGCCCCTTATACTGACGTTCCTGATCAGCGGCTCAGCCCAGTATGTCGACGGTATTATCGTTTCATTGCGTTATGGCGATCCCGGCGTCTTTGCAATGTACCGTTACGGTGCCAAGGAGTTTCCACTGGTGCTACTCCTTGCCAACGGCCTCAGCAATGCCCTCCTTCCAAGGTTCGGCACAAGGGAGGGGATGCGGGATGCCCTTGTCACTCTGCGGGCCAAATCAGAAAAACTGATGCACTATCTCTTCCCGGTGTCAATGGCTACTATGCTTGCGGCACGCTGGGTCTTTCCCCGCCTCTTTACCCCTGAATTCAGACGCAGCGCCGACGTCTTCATGATATATCTTTTGCTTATCATACCAAGGCTGGTATTTCCGCAGACAATAATCATAGGCCGGAAAAAAACCAATATCACCCTGATCGCAGCATCCGTCGAGATAGCGATAAATATCCCGCTCAGCCTCTACCTGATCAAACCATACGGGGTGGTAGGTGTCGCGCTGGCTACGTTCATCGTATATTCACTTGAAAAGCTATTCCTTATCTGGTATGTATGGAAAAAGATGAAGATCAAACCGTCAGATTATATACCTGTGGTGAAATGGATCATTTACTCTGCAGCCCTGGGAATCCTTTTTATCCTTATTGACCACAGGATCATCGACATCCACTAGGCAGAGTGCCCTTTCAGCCACGGAAGTCAAAAAGAATTATATTTGAGGCAAATTTTTTATGCCAGGTAACATAAGGTATCATATGAGCCGGTCAGAAAGTTATTTCGAAAAAATCCGAAAAAATATCGTGGGCATCGACCAGGAGTACGAAACCCCTTTCGGAAGAAAGAGGATCATCTACTGTGACTGGATTGCCAGCGGCAGGCTCTATGCACCCATAGAACATAAAATCTCGGAAGTCTTCGGACCTTTCGTTGCCAATACACATACCGAGACATCGGAAACAGGGTCCATGATGACCTATGCTTATCACCATGCTCAGGAGATCATAAAGAAGCATGTGAACGCCGGCAGTGATGATGTGCTGATCGCTGCTGGCTCAGGCATGACTGCCGTTATTAATAAGTTCCAGAGAATACTTGGCCTCAAGGGATGCAGTTACCCCAGGACAGCCCGTTGTCTGAGCGATTCCGACCGTCCTGTCGTTTTCATCACCCATATTGAACATCATTCAAATCAGACATCATGGTATGAGACGATGGCTGATGTTGTGATGATCGAGCCGGGCCGGGATCTTACAGTTGACCCTGACAACCTTCAGAAAGCCCTTGACGGCTACAGGGACCGCAAATTCAAGATAGGCTCGTTCTCCGCCTGCTCAAATGTCACAGGCGTATTCACCCCATACCACAGGCTGGCGCGCATCATGCATGAGAACGGCGGTTTGTGCTTCATCGACTTTGCTGCCTCAGCTCCGTACGTCGACATCAATATGCACCCTGCTGACAGTATCGAGAAACTTGATGCAATATTCTTTTCGCCGCATAAGTTTCTTGGCGGCCCCGGCTCATCCGGAATAATGCTTTTTGACAAATCCCTTTACAAGGCAGCTGCACCTGACCAGCCCGGCGGCGGCACAGTTGACTGGACAAATCCCTGGGGAGAATACAAGTATGTCGACAACATTGAGTTGAGGGAGGATGGCGGTACACCGGGCTTCCTTCAGATGATCAGGGCAGCACTGGCGATGGAACTTAAAGACCTCATGGGTACGGAAATGATCAGGGAACGCGAGGAAGAGCTGGTTAAGAAAGCATTGAAGGAACTTTCAGACATACCAGGCCTGCATATACTCGCACCTGAAATTAAAGACAGGCTGGGCGCCATATCTTTTTATATTGATGACCTGCATTATAACCTGGTTGTAAAGCTCCTGAGCGACAGGTACGGCATACAGGTCAGGGGCGGATGCGCCTGTGCAGGCACTTACGGCCATTTCCTGCTTGACGTCACTTATGATCACAGTCACAGAATTACCGAGATGATCAACAAAGGTGACTTTTCAGAAAAACCGGGATGGGTAAGATTGTCGCTTCATCCGACAATGACTGACAATGAGCTTGACTCAGTTATCATTGCACTGAGGGAGATACAGGCTCAGGCTTCAGTGTGGAGCAGGGATTATACCTATGACAGACGGACAAATGAGTACCGTCACAAGGATGACGCCGGAGCAGGCAGGGAGAAAGTAAAGAGATGGTTTAACCTTCAGAACTGACAGATGAAAACAGTTGAGGTGACGGAAAAAGCCCACAGGAAAGAGTTTACAGATTTCCCGAAGAGGCTTTACAAGGGAGATCCCAACTGGGTATGCCCGCTGGACAGTGAGGTCGAGGCTGTGTTTGATCCTTCAAGGAATATGGCTTTCAGGCGCGGAGAGGCAATACGGTGGCTGCTTGTTGACGATAACAATAACACAATCGGAAGGGTTGCTGCGTTCATTGAAGAGGTACGCTCGAAGGCAAACAGGCAGCCGACCGGCGGATTTGGCTTCTTTGAGGTCATTGATTCAGGAGAAGCTGCTTTCGCGCTCTTTGACACTGCCCGCAAATGGCTTTCGGAAAGAGGTATGGAAGCCATGGACGGCCCCATCAACTTCGGCGAGAACGATAATTACTGGGGTTTGCTCGTCGAAGGATTCACCCAGCCGGGATTTGGAATGCCATATAATAAGAAGTATTACAGACGCTTTTTTGAGGATTACGGTTTTAAGACCTATTTTGAGCAGTACAGTTATCACAAGGATATTGGCTCCGTAGAAGTGTTCCCGGAACGGTTCATGAAGATTGCAGAGTGGGTATCCAAAAGACCGGGGCACAGCTTCAGGCATTTCGAGTACCGCCACAAGGATAAGTTCATTGCTGACATGGTTGACATTTATAATGCAACCTGGTCTGTATTCAAGGAGGACTTTACCCCGCTCGACCCGGGGATACTGAGTAATACACTAAAGCATGCAAAGGCATTCATGGACGAGGACCTGATATGGTATGCCTACCACAACGACAAGCCGATAGCCTTCTTCGTCATTTTCCCTGACCTGAACCAGATCATAAAGTACTTTAACGGAAAGCTCACACCCTGGAACATGATCAGGTTCGTATGGTTCAAACTTACCCACAAAATGACCCGCATGCGGGCCCTTGTGGCCGGAGTCAATCCTGCCTACCAGAACAGCGGGATCGAATCGGCCATCTTCCTTCAGCTTTTCCGGGTCTTTCGCAGGAAACGCTTTTACAAGGAGCTCGAGCTCTCATGGGTAGGCGATTTCAATCCTAAAATGATTGCCATTTATGAAGCGCTCGGAGCATCGAAAGCCAAAACCCATATGACCTTCCGATACATGATGAATGATAAGCTGCCATTTAAAATGTACAGGCTTGAGATGGAGGAAAACAAGGCTGCGCGGCAGCTCCGGCATAAAACTTGAAAAATTTTGCCACTCCTTTTGTATTTTTCTTAATGTTCATTATCTTTGCAAACCCTTAGAAAAGGGTTTTTTAATCAGAAACAAATTATATCAGGAAATGAAAGAAGGTATACATCCGGGCAATTACAGGTTGGTTGTATTTCAGGATATGTCAAACGGTACGGCTTTTATAACACGCTCAACAGCCTCGTCGCGTGATACGATCAAGTGGGAAGACGGTAATGAATATCCGCTGATCAAGCTTGAGATCTCAAACACTTCCCATCCGTTCTATACCGGCAAGATGAAACTGGTTGACACGGCAGGAAGGGTTGATAAGTACATGAACCGCTACAAGTCTCATCTTGACAAGAAGACGAAGTAAAAGACATTCTTACTTATAAAAGCTGCCGGGAAGGCAGCTTTTTTTTTGAATAGGCAGTAAACTTAATTTGACTAATTTTGCATGGTTTATATTTTTTATGGAGAAAAGAGATTTTAAGAAGTGGGAGAGTGTCGGCTTTCATGAGCTGATCGATGAAGGGAGGGAAATCATCCCCATTCTTTCAGATGGTGATGATCAGGATCTTGACGAATTGGAGATACCCGGCAGCGTGCCTTTGCTGCCACTGCGTAACACCGTCCTGTTTCCCGGAGTGGTGATACCAATTGCCGTGGGGCGAAAGAAATCGGTGCAGCTGGTACGGGATGCCTACCGCGGGGATAAACTCGTTGCCGCGGTGGCCCAGCTTGACGCGGAGATTGATGACCCGCAGATACGTGACCTGAATGTGGTCGGCACGCTGGGCCAGATAGTGAAGCTGCTGGAGATGCCCGACGGAACAACTACTGCCATCATCCAGGGCCGCAGACGCGTTTCAGTTCTTAACATTGTGCAGACAGAGCCTTACCTCACCGCCCAGGTGAAAGCCATTCCCGACAGCAAGGGAGCCGAGGATGAAAAAGACTTCGAGGTGATCATCGGATCGCTGAAGGATCTTTCGATGAAGATTGTAAAGCTGAACCCTAATATCAGTCCCGAAGCATCTTTTGCAGTCAAGAACATTGAGAACAGCACTTACCTTATAAATTATATCTGCGCCAACACCGAGATAAATGTCAACGACAAGCAGAAACTGCTTGAGGCGTCGAATCTGAAAGAGCGCGGACTGAGGCTGCTTGAACATCTTGTGCGCGAGATACAGCTCATGGAGCTGAAGAACGAGCTGCAGTCAAAGGTCAAGTACGAGATAGACCAGCAACAGCGTGAGTTCCTGCTGCACCAGCAGATGAAGACCATCCAGAACGAGCTGGGTGGCAATCCTGTGGAGAAGGAAGTGGAGGAGTTCCGCGCGAGAGGCACACAAAAACTCTGGAACGAGGATGTGGCCAAAGTGTTCGACCGCGAGCTCGACAAGCTCTCCAGGCTTAACCCTGCCGCAGCAGAGTACTCGGTGCAGGTAAATTATATACAGACGCTGCTTGAGCTGCCGTGGAATGAATATACTCCCGATAATCTTGATCTCAAAAACGCACAGCGTGTGCTTGATGAAGATCACTACGGGCTTGAGGAAGTAAAGGAAAGGATGCTTGAGCATCTGGCAGTGCTGAAACTCAAGGGCGACATGAAGTCTCCTATCCTGTGTCTTTACGGCCCACCGGGGGTTGGCAAGACTTCACTTGGCAAATCGGTTGCCCGGGCACTGGGACGCAAATACGCCCGTATGTCCCTGGGCGGACTGCATGATGAGGCGGAGATTAGGGGACACCGCAAGACTTATATCGGTGCAATGCCCGGAAGGGTTGTTCAGAACATACGGCGCGCCGGATCATCCAACCCAGTCTTTATCCTTGATGAGGTTGACAAGGTGGGGCAGGACTTCAGGGGAGACCCCTCCTCAGCCCTGCTGGAGGTCCTCGACCCGGAGCAGAACACACATTTTTACGATAACTTCCTCGAGATGGAATATGACCTGTCGAAGGTGCTTTTCATCGCAACGGCAAATACGCTCGCCACTGTCAGTCCTGCCCTGCGCGACAGGATGGAGCTGATAGAGATTTCGGGCTATCTTGTGGAGGAGAAGAGGGAGATAGCTGTCAAACATCTCATTCCGAAACAGCTCGAAGCCCACGGCGTCAAAAGCACTCAGTTTTCGCTGTCGAAACAGGTCATTGAAGAAATCATCCAGAAATATACCCGCGAGTCAGGGGTCAGGGAGCTTGATAAGCGCATTGCAAAGCTGGTCAGATACAGGGCCAGGGAGATAGCCTTTAACCAAACTCCGCCGGAGAATCTTACTATGGCCGATGTGATGGAAATCCTCGGACCGCCAAAGTACCTCAGGGATATTTATGACGGCAATGACCAGGCAGGAGTGGTGACGGGACTGGCATGGACGGCAACCGGAGGCGAGATACTGTTTGTGGAGACAAGCCTCAGCCGGGGCAAGGGCAACCTGACACTGACAGGTAACCTGGGAGAGGTAATGAAGGAATCAGCGGTGATAGCACTTGAATATCTCAAGGCTCATGCGCCGATGCTTAAAATCCCTGATACGTTCTCTGAGAAATGGAATATTCACATTCATGTTCCCGAGGGTGCCATTCCAAAGGACGGCCCATCGGCAGGCATTACGATGGCTGTCTCCATAGCTTCAGCCTTCACCCAGCGCAAGGTAAAAAAGTATGTGGCCATGACCGGTGAGATAACACTCAGGGGCAAGGTACTGCCTGTGGGAGGCATAAAGGAAAAAATACTCGCCGCAAAGCGGGCAGGTATTCGGGAGATCGTACTTTCTGAACTTAACCGCAAGGATGTTGAGGAGATCAATGAAAAGTATGTGCGCGGACTGAAGTTCAATTATGTTGACACTATAATGGATGTCATCAACCATGTTCTGCTCAGTCAGAAGGTTGCCAACGCCAGGATAATAGATTTCAACTAAACGAAATAGTTTATCATGAACAAGACAGCAGTCTTCCCCGGTTCATTTGATCCGTTTACAGTGGGTCACGAGGCCCTGGTAAAAAGAGCCCTGATGCTTTTTGACAAGGTGATTATCGCAGTCGGTGAGAATTCAGAGAAAAAGAATCTCTTCACAATCGAGAACCGGATGAAAATGATCTCAAAGGTCTTTGATGGTGAAGCCAAGGTTGTTGTCACAAAGTTCCGCGGACTGACAGTCGATTTCTGCAGGAAGAACAAGGCAAGCTACATCCTGAGAGGATTGCGTACCGCCGCTGACTTTGAATACGAGAGAGCCATGGGTCAGATGAACAGGAAGATGGCCCCGGAGATTGATACGGTTTTCCTGCTCACAAGTACCGAACACACACCTGTCAATTCAACAATTGTCCGGGATGTTATTGTGAACGGCGGCGACGCCTCGATGTTTGTTCCCTCAGTTATAAAGATCTCGGATTATCTCAGTAAATGATCACTTTACCCTCAGGGTAATGTTCATCAGGTCGAGCAGCGACTGGTAGGTGTTTGATTTGATTTTGGCTATATCGTCCGGTGCAAGCCATTCCGCATGTGTGATGCCCTCTTCAGCCTGAGGCTCGGTGATCATATCCCCTTCATAGTTCATCGTGAACCAGTAAGTCTTTTTCATGTGGGGTTTATTATCGTAAAGATAGGTGTGATAGCTTGGCGGCAGCGATCCCCTTATGACATGTCCCCTGATATTGCATTCCTCCGTAACCTCCCTGAGGGCACATTCCTCCGGCGTCTCGCCTTTCTCTATATGCCCCTTGGGCACATCCCATCTTCCGTAGCGTTTAATGAACAGGTACTTGCCCGAAGGATGACTCACCAGTCCGCCTGCAGCTTCTATGACAACAAACCATGAACAGAAGGTTTCCCAGAGGTTGTTGATATCAGATGAATAAATATTCAGGGAAGGGATGTCATTATTGACGGCAAACTGGGATATTTGGCGGTACATAGCCTGCGGTTCGCTGTAATTATGAAAAAGAGCGTATTTTTGCAGCCGGTCAGGTTCGGGAGAAACGGTAATAACCCTGTTGTCAAAATATACCTTATACTTCAGCATATGGATGATATCGCCAGGAAAACTGCAGAATATCTTTTACAAATAAAAGCAATTAAATTACAACCGGCAAAACCTTTTACGTGGGCGTCAGGTTGGAAATCGCCCATTTACTGCGATAACCGCATGACACTGTCGTTTCCGGAGGTGCGTTCTTTTATTGCAGATTCCTTTGCCTCAAGGGTCAGGGAGTTATATCCTGATGCGGAGGTTGTCGCCGGTGTGGCCACCGGTGCCATCGCGCACGGTACTCTTGTGGCTGACCGCCTTAACCTTCCGTTCATTTATGTGAGATCAGGCGCCAAGGATCACGGGCTGGGCAACCAGATAGAAGGCCATTACCTGAAAAAACAGAAGGTGGTTGTTATAGAAGATCTTATCTCCACCGGAGGGAGCAGCCTCGGGGCTGTGAAGGCTCTTCGTGAGGCAGAATGTGAAGTGCTGGGCATGATAGCCATCTTCACCTATGGCTTCAGCAAATCGGCAGATGCGTTCAGGGATGAAGGATGCCGGCTTGACACCCTCAGCAACTACAGTGTCCTTGTTGACATGGCCGCAGCATCAGGTTATATATCGCCTACCGATGTGGAGACACTCACAGAATGGCGGAAAGATCCGTCAGCATGGGGGACCGGGCGTAAATAAAAAGCCCTGTGGGCTTTTTTAGAAAATAGAAGGTCGTAGACCTTCAAATTACTGTAGAAGGCCGTAGGCCTTCAAATTATTGTAGATGGCCGTGGGCCATCAAATTATTGTGGAAGGTCGTAGACCTTCAAATTATTGTAGGATGAGTCAAACAAAAAGCTATAAGAGTCGCACCGGCCAGGTGCCCTGCGGCGACAGGGACCTGTACGCGTTCCTGACCGACATACGCAATTTCAAAGAGGTATTGCCTTCTGACATGTTATCCGACTGGAAAGCCACAGCAGATAAATGCAGCTTCAGGATTGAAAGGGCAGGCAGGGTGAACGTCAGCCTTAAGGAAGCCCTTCCGCATACGATGGTCAGCTACACGGCAGAAAATCTATTTACCGGTAATCTGTCATTGAAGGTCGTTATAGAATCGCTGACCGCTAACAGTTCAAGGGTATATGTCACATCTGATCTTAACATGAACCCGCTTGTCAGGATGTTTATCGGAGACGCAGCTCCGCAGTACCTTGACAAACTGATCGATATGATCGAGAAGTATGACGGTTACGATAAGATCAGGGGATATAGTCAATCTCTCTGAAGGCATACCCTGTGACGGTGCCGTTCTCTCTCCGGACCATCAGTATCCCGCCTGGTCCGATGCCTTCAATCATTCCACGGAACTCTCCGCTGCGGTCAGAATAACGGTGCCACTCGCCGCACCTGTACAGTGATTTATGATATGCATCTGCCAGTTCGTCTGCCCTGCCACTTATAACCGTGGCATATCTCATGTCAAGGAGGCGTATCAGCTCGCCGGTTACCCGGGATAAATCATGTTCTCTTCCTGTGACCTGTGCCAGTGAAACGGGATTCGGAAGCCTGCTTCCGAACTCTGTCTGATTGACATTGAGCCCAATCCCGGCCACAGTGCTGCTGATGGCGTTACCCATTATGCTGTGCTCGATAAGAATACCTGCTATTTTGTCATCCCTGACATAAATGTCGTTCGGCCATTTGATTTTCACATCAGGTGTCTCAGCTCTGACAAGGTCATACACTGCAAGGGAAACCATCTGTGAAATAACAAACTGTTCCTCCGGCCTTATCATAAGCGGATATAGTATAACGCTCATCAGCAGGTTCTTACCCGGCTCGCTCTCCCAGCTGTTTCCTTTCTGCCCCCTGCCGCCCTCCTGGAAAGCAGCTGTTATCACCGTGCCTTCCGTAGGCTTCTCACCCCGCAGCATGACTGATGCCAGGTCGTTGGTTGATGACACTTTTTCATAGTGTCTTATGACTGACCCTATGATCATGACTGGCAGGTATTTAAAGCATTATTATTCAATCATTCAGATGCTTTGCGGTTTGATGAACAAAATGGCATCCTAATTGTAAAAAGAAGTGATGCCGGACGAAATTACGGATAATGTTCGTAATTTTGCGCCAGCACAGGGAACTGTTTATAACTGAAAATATTATTGATGAGAAAAACCAGCAAAGAGGCCTCCAGGGTAACTGAAAGTATTGTTAAAGGATTGTTTGAAAAGAAGGGAGAGAAGGTGGCCCTTATTGATCTGAGGAGTATTGAAAACAGGATTTGCGACTATTTTGTGATCACTCATGCTGCTTCGTCAAAACAGGTTGATTCCCTGGCTTGGTCAGTTGAGGATATTGTAAGGAAAGAGACCGGGTACAAACCTTTTCATATTGAAGGAAGGGAGAACTGTATATGGGTATTGCTTGATTACGGTGACATCCTGGTTCATATTTTCCAGCAGCCTTACAGGGAATTTTATAACCTCGAATCGCTCTACGCTGACGGTCGTTTAACAATGCTTGAGGACAAAGCAGAAAAGAAAGGTATTTGATATATGGCAGAAGACAAAGGACCATCCGGGCCCAATAAGAATGATAAGAAGCTGAAACCCAGGTTTAACACTAACTGGTTCTTTTTTGTACTCCTTCTGGCCTTCATTGCAATCCAGGTGCTTTTTAGCGGGAAATACACAAAAAAGGCCAGCCAGAAAGACATTGAGGAAATGATCATCAATCACGACATTGAGAAGGTTGTCGTGGTTAACAAGGAACAGGCTGAGATTTACATTAAGCCTGAAAAACTGAAGGAAGAAAGATATTCCGATTTTGCCAGGCAGAAGGGTTTCGGGATACAGCCTCCGAGGCCTCAATATTATCACAGCTTTGGCACTGTTGAGCTGTTCGAAGAGTTTTTTTCCGGGATACAGGAGAAAGCCGGCTACAGTCAGGAGGAATGGATAAATCCTGAATACCAGACAAGGAAAGATTACCTCTCGACATTTCTTGGTGTCATCCTTCCGTTCCTGCTCATTGCAGCGGTATGGATCTACTTCATGAGGCGCATGTCCGGCGGTGCCGGCGGCGGGGGGGCCGGTAACATCTTCAGCGTTGGCAAATCGAAGGCGCAGATATTTGACAAGGACACGCACATCAAAACTAATTTCAGTGATGTGGCCGGCCTTGAGGAGGCCAAGACCGAGGTGATGGAGATAGTGGATTTTCTAAAGAACCCGAAGAAATATACCAACCTGGGAGGCAAGATACCCAAGGGCGCCTTGCTTGTAGGCCCTCCGGGTACGGGTAAGACACTGCTGGCCAAGGCAGTGGCCGGTGAAGCCAACGTACCGTTCTTTTCCATCTCCGGCTCCGACTTTGTGGAAATGTTTGTGGGTGTTGGCGCATCGCGCGTCAGGGACCTCTTCAAGCAGGCAAAGGAAAAGGCTCCCTGTATCGTTTTCATTGATGAGATAGATGCCGTGGGGCGTGCACGTGGCCGTAACCCGAACTTCGGCGCCAATGATGAGCGTGAGAACACTCTCAACCAGCTGCTGACAGAGATGGACGGTTTCGGAACCAACAGCGGCGTTATCATACTTGCTGCCACAAACAGGGCTGATATCCTTGACAAGGCTCTGCTGAGGGCAGGACGCTTTGACCGGCAGATAAATGTCGAACTGCCTGACATAAGGGAGCGTGAAGCCATCTTCAAGGTACACCTCCGTCCCATAAAGCTTGAAGAAGGTTTTGATATAGCCTTCCTTGCCAAAAACACACCCGGTTTCTCCGGCGCTGATATCGCCAACGTATGTAACGAAGCAGCGCTGATCGCTGCCAGGGGAAACAAGACCGTAGTTGAAAAGCAGGATTTCCTTGATGCCATCGACAGGATTATCGGGGGGCTGGAGAAAAAGAACAAGATCGTCTCCTTTGAAGAAAAGAGGACTATTGCCTATCACGAGGCAGGGCATGCCACTGTAAGCTGGCTCCTTGAATATGCCAGTCCGCTGCTGAAGGTTACAATAATACCCAGGGGAAAAGCCCTCGGGGCAGCCTGGTACCTGCCTGAGGAGAGGTCAATATCCACCCGTGAGCATATCCTTGACGAGCTTGCATACGCCCTTGGAGGAAGGGCCGCGGAAGAACTGGTTATAGGAAAGATATCCACCGGTGCCCTCAGCGACCTGGAGAAGGTAACCAAGCAGGCCTATGCCATGGTAGCCTATTTTGGTATGTCGGAAGAAGTTGGCAATGTGAGTTTCTACGATTTATCAGGACAGTCGGAATATGGTTTTACAAAGCCATACAGCGAGAAGACTGCCGAACTTATTGATAGCGAGGCAAAATTGATTGTGGAGCTATCGTACAAAAAGGCAAAGGAAGTTATTTCTGCAAATATTGAAGGGCTCACAAAGCTTGCCGAGCAGCTTCTTGAAAAGGAAGTCATCTTCAGCGAGGACCTTGAGCGCATATTTGGCAAGAGAAGAGGTGACACCTCAAGGAGCATGACTGAAGAGGCCGCCAAGGTTGCAGAACCTGCAAAGGATGAAGGGCCCGCAAAGGTTGCCGGAACGGCGATGGCGGAAGAGCCTGCGGGAGATGTGGAAGCTGGCAAACCTGAAGTCCCGGCAATGCCTGAAGAGCCCTTAAAGACAGAGTAATGGAAGATGAATGGGTGGTCGTAGCCAGGTTTGGTGATGACATAAAATGCCAGATCGCCATCGACCAGCTCCACAATAACAGTATAGAAGCAGTGGCTGTTGACAAGCGCGACTGGAATTACAGGTTCGGTGATATAGAATTGTATGTTCACCGCGACAATGTAATTCCGGCCATGGAAATAATCAAAGATCTGTGAGGTGACCAATTTTATCAGGCGTACCGTAACCGGTGCCATCCTTGTGATATGCGTTCTTGGCGGGCTGTGGCTCCATCCGGTTTCCTTCTTCATTGTCGTTGGGGTGGTGATAGCCACCATGCAGCATGAATATTACATGATGATAAGGGGCACCGGCGTCAGGCCTCAGACAATCGCCGGGATAACGGCCGGTTTGGTAATTTACTTTATATCAACCATGGTGGCAGCCGGATGGCTTCCCGGTAAAAGCTTCCTGCTGCTTATTCCCCTGATCACTGTCGTGATGGTGACAGAGCTCTTCCGGAAGGTTGAGAGACCGTTTGATTCGCTTGCACATACTTTCTTTTCAATATTATACACTGCGGCGCCATTCTCACTTATACCCTTTGCTGCCTTCGGTCATACCGGTCTTGAACCGCTGATCCCGATGAACGGAGTCGTTTTTTCACCGGGAATTCCAATAGGATTTTTTATTCTCCTGTGGACAAACGACAGCGGTGCTTACCTCGTAGGGTCAGCCATAGGAAAGCACCGTCTCTTTGAGCGCCTCTCACCAAAAAAGAGCTGGGAAGGTTTTTTTGGCGGATTGCTGCTGACACTCGTGGTGGCCCGCCTGATCGGCGGATGGCTTGGAGTGGCTGATCCCGCTGGATGGATGATAATTGCTGTTATCATTTCAATTGCCGGAACGGCAGGTGACCTGCTTAAATCGATGCTGAAGCGAAGTCTTGAACTGAAGGACTCCGGCACATTCCTGCCCGGTCACGGCGGGTTCCTCGACAGGTTCGACAGTGTTGTGGTTTCGTTCCCCCTGGTATATCTTTATATTGCGATTTTCGGGTAAGATGGCGGTTAAAAGACTTAAAATACACAGGGAAGGATACAAGATTATTATTGCTGTATTCATCATGCTGGTCCTGATCAATACCGCTGCACTGACCATCTGGCCGGAACTTCGCATTCTTCATTACCTGCTGCTGGCGGCATCCCTGATCTTCTTCTCCTTCATTGTGTTATTTTTCAGGACACCCACGCGGAAGCTTGACCCGGATCCTCTGCTGATCTACGCACCGGCTGACGGAAAGATCGTAGTGATTGAAGAGACCTTTGAAAAGGAGTATTTCAGGGACAACAGGCTGCAGGTCTCAATATTCATGTCGCCTTTTAACATGCACAGCAACAGGTATCCGATCACCGGTACGATCACTTATACCAATTACCAGGCCGGCAAAAAATATCATGCCCGCAGTCCGAAATCATCAGAACTGAACGAAAGGAGCAGTATCGTTGTTATCTCAGATAACGGCACTGAAATCCTTATCAGGCAGGTGGCAGGAGCTGTGGCCCGCCGCATTGTCACTTACTCGAAGAAGGGAGCAAGAGTACGGCAGGGCGATGAACTGGGCTTCATCAAGTTCGGTTCACGTGTCGACATCTTCCTTCCTGAAGGAACAGAAATCGATGTGCAGATGTTTGAGCAGGTAAGGGCGAGCAGGACTATAATAGCAAAAGTACTTTAAACGAAATTAATGAAAGAAGATAATAAAATACTGGATCTTACTCCCGATGTGAAATGGATAGGGATCCTTGATCCTGATATCAGGGTGTTCGACATTGTGATGAATACGGAGCACGGAAGCACCTATAACTCCTATTTCATAAATGCTGCCAAAAAAACTGTGGTTGATACTGCCAAGGAGAAGTTCAGCCCGGCATATATCAGCAAGCTGAAACAGGTTACTGACCCGGCAGAGATATCATATATCATTCTCAGTCATACCGAGCCTGACCATTCAGGGTCAATGAGGCAGCTTCTTGATCTTGCACCGCAGGCAATTGTGGTGGGCAGCGGCAATGCTGTAAGGTATCTTTCTGACATCGTCAACCGGCCATTCAAATCACTGGTGGTAAAGGATGGTGACACCCTTGATCTCGGCAACAAGACACTGAAGTTCATTGCTGCTCCTAACCTTCACTGGCCTGATACAATCTTTACCTGGCTGGCTGAGGACAGAATACTGTTCACATGCGACGCATTCGGGGCTCACTATTGCAGCGAGGAGGTTTTTGACGATCTGACAGGTGACTTTGAAAAGGATTTCAGGTATTATTTTGATGTGATACTGAAGCCATACAGCAAATTCATGATCAGGGCTATTGAAAAGATAAGGCCTCTGGATATTTCCATGATAGCTACCGGTCACGGCCCGGTTCTGAGAAAAAACTGGAAGAGCATCGTTGACACCACGGAACAGCTGGCAGGTGATTATCTGAAGCTCATATCGGCTTCGGAGGAAAAGAGGCTGCTGATAACTTATGTTTCGGCATACGGTTATACCGGAAAGATGGCAGAGTTGATAGCCCGCGGGGCCGGCACTGTTAAGAATGTTACCGTGGAGGTGATTGATATTGAGAATGCAGGGTTAGGTGAATTGGATTCAAAGCTTACAATTGCCGACGGAATCATCGTAGGTTCACCGACAATCAATCAGAATACCCTTTTGCCTGTATATAAGCTTGCTGCAATGATCAATCCCCTGCGCGACAAGGGCAAGCTGGCAGGTTCATTCGGTTCATTCGGATGGAGCGGTGAAGCCCCGTCACAGATAGGGGAGATGCTGAAAAACCTGAAGCTTCGTTTTTTCGAGGAGCCCATGGCATTGAAGTTTATGCCTGAGAGCGATAAGGAGAAGACCCTGATACAATACGGCGAACGCTTTGCAAGGGAGCTTGTGGCTGTGAAGGCAGACGCTTAATTCGTTCCTCCCTGAGCACATAATGTACATAAAAAACCGTAAAGACAGGTCTGAGACCTGTCTCCACGGGTATCATTGAATTTAGCAGAGACAGGTCTCAGACCTGTCTCTGCGGTATCAACGAAGATAGTCCTGCTGGTGCGATCGCGGATTACTGGATCGAGACCGAACGGATTTTTTCCTTTTTCTTCTCTTCCTCCAGCTTCGGTATCTCCACATTCAGAATGCCATCCTTGTATGAAGCGCCGATCTTCTCTCCGTTTACATCCTCAGGCAGGTAAAAACTGCGGCAGAATGAGCTGTAACTGAATTCCCTGCGCCTGTATCCTTCGAGATCCTCGTCCCTCTCCTCCTTGTGCTCGGACGAGATTGTAAGAACATCATCCTTCACTTCAATGCGAAGATCCTTCTTATCCATTCCCGGAACGGCAAGCTCAAGATAGAATGCCTTTTCATCTTCCCTGATGTTTACTGACGGAAGACTGCTCGTATTCCTGTTCATCACCGGAAAGAAATCTTCATTGAAGAAATCTGAAAGCGTAAGCGGCTTGTAGCCTCTTCTTGTGATCATTGGTAACATAACGACCTCCTTTTTATTATTGTTTGACATTAATTTCATTTTCACAGAAAAGGTTTCAATCTCTGTGCCAGCGAAATATATGTGACAATATGGCAGATTATATTAAATTTGACATGACATAATGACATTGAAATATTCGGGTTGCAATAACGGGAATTCTTTTTAAATTTGATGAGAAGTGTTTTGATTTCACCCTGCCTTTACGGGGTTTGAGACCTGATCTGATTGCACCATGAATGCCACTCTGCGTAATTTTCTGATTGTTATAGGCATAGCTCTGGCGGCTTACCTTACCTGGTATTTCCGGAGTATAATTGCATATATAATTATTGCAGGTGTCATATCGCTTATAGGAAGACCGATAGTTGACCTGCTTAACAGCATTCATATCCGGAAGATAAGATTCCCGAAAGCATTGAGTTCCCTTCTGACGCTGCTGCTGCTTTATGGCTTGCTGGCACTCTTCTTCGTAATTTTTATTCCTTTGGTATCCAGGCAGATAGATGCATTATCGGGATTTGATGCCGGGGAAATAGTACGTGGTTTGCAGGAGCAATTTGAAAAGCTTGACACCCTTGTCAGGAAGCTTTATAAAAACATGCCACCAGACAGTACATTGTATGATCTGGCAGTAGAAAAGCTCACCGAGATACTTAAGCCGGCATCGATTACCAATATGGCAGGAAACCTGGTAGGCATTGTGGGCAAGGCCGTTGTGGCACTGGTCGCCGTCACATTCCTTGCCTTCTTCTTCCTGAAGGATGAAGGACTTTTCAAGGAGACGGTGATGGTGATGGTCCCTACCCAGTATGAAGAGAGAATCAGAAATGTGCTGCATTCGATAAAACAGCTCCTGATCAGGTATTTTATAGGCATCATAATCCAAAGCTCCATAGTGCTTATAATCATCACTATAGGTATGACAATTGTGGGATTTCCCTTTCACCAGGCCCTTGTGATGGGATTGCTGATCGGCATCTTCAATGTGATACCTTACCTTGGACCCTGGCTCGGGGGATCAATTGCAGTGCTGATGGGTGTTGCCACAGCCATCACCGCCGGGGGTTTCCCGGCTATCTGGCTGCTTATAATGTATATGGTAATCGTCATTGCCTGTACACAAATGCTTGATAATAACCTTTTTGCGCCAATGATTTATTCCCGCAGCGTCAATGCCCATCCAATTGAAATATTCATCGTGATAATGGCGATAGGCAGCTTTGCAGGCATTCCCGGAATGATTGTGGCTGTCCCGGCCTATACCGCCTTGCGTGTTTTTGCCAGGGAGTTCTTCAATAATTTCGGGCCTGTCCGGAAAATTACATCCGGACTGGGCAAAGACCTTGAAGATGAAAAGAAATGATCAGGATGGCCTCTGCCCTCAGAAATCTCTTCCTTTTTTATTATGAAGGCTTCCGGACAATGTCCTGGTGGGGCAAAAAGGTCTGGCTGATAATAATTATAAAGCTCTGCATCATCTTTCTCCTGCTCAGGCTTTTTTTCTTTCCTGATTTCCTGAAGAGCAACTTTGCCACAGACAGGGAGCGGAGTGATTATGTGATTGAACAATTAACCGGCAATAAATGACCATATGATTGAAAACATTGATCTGTCACTTGTAAACTGGTCAAGAGCGCAATTTGCTTTGACAGCCATATACCACTGGCTCTTTGTACCCCTGACACTGGGACTCTCATTCATTCTTGCATTCATGGAGACAATCTATGTGCGCACGGGAGATGAGACCTGGAAGAGGATCACAAAGTTCTGGATGACACTTTTCGGCATCAACTTCGCAATAGGGGTAGCCACAGGCATAATCCTCGAATTCGAGTTCGGCACCAACTGGTCCAATTACTCATGGTTTGTGGGTGATATCTTCGGAGCGCCGCTTGCCGTGGAGGGCATACTTGCCTTCTTCATGGAATCGACATTTGTGGCAGTGATGTTTTTCGGGTGGAATAAGGTGGGCAGGAAGTTTCATCTTGCCTCCACCTGGCTTGTGGCTGTGGGCGCAAGCCTCTCGGCGATGTGGATCCTCGTCGCCAACTCGTGGATGGAAAACCCCGTGGGAATGGTATTCAATCCCGATACAGCCCGCAATGAGATGAACAGTTTCCGCGACGTCATACTGAACCCTGTTGCAATCGATAAGTTCACACATACGGTGACGTCAGGCTTTGTGCTCGGATCTGTCTTTGTCGTGGGCATAAGCTCATGGTTCCTCCTGCGGCGCAGGGACGAGGTGATGGCAAGGAAGAGTATTCTTGTTGCAGGTATCTTCGGACTGGTTTCTTCACTGGCAGTGGCGCTGACAGGAGACAGCTCAGCACGCACCATCGCCAGGGTACAGCCTGTAAAGTTTGCGTCAATGGAAGCTCTTTATGAAGGCAGGAGTGGCGCGGACCTTACTGTAATAGGTGCCCTGGCTGACAGCGGAGAAAGAATGGGCGAAAAAACGGTTCATGATATAAAAATGAAAATCGGGTTACCCAAGCTTCTCTCGATAATGACGACAGGCGATGAGAACGGTTATGTTCCGGGTCTGAAAGACCTTGTCAACGGTAATCCTGCGAGGGGAATACTGTCTGTGAGCGAGATGATGGAACGCGGGAAGTATGCCCGGCAGGTGCTCATTGATTACAAGATGGCGAAGGAAATTGGCGACGATGCATCAGCAGCTGCCCTTGGCGCACGGTTCAGCGAACAGGACTTTATTGACAACTACTTCCGGTATTTCGGCTACAGCTATTTTGACCATCCGTGGCAGGTCATACCGTCAGTCCCGGTTACCTTCTACAGCTTCCGCATCATGGTAGGACTGGGATTTTTCTTCATACTGCTTTTCATACTGGCCATCAGCTTTCACCGGAGGGGAACGCTTGAGCGTAACCGCTGGTTCCTTTGGCTCGCTCTCTTCGCCATACCGCTGGCTTACCTCGCGAGCGAGCTGGGCTGGATAGTGACCGAGATGGGCCGGCAGCCGTGGATCATACAGAACCTCATGCCGGTCAGCGTGGCTGTCTCGAACATAAGTACCGGCGCGGTGCAGACCACCTTCAGCCTCTTCGCCGTTCTCTTCACCGCCCTGCTCATTGCGGAAGTATCAATAATGGTCAGGCAGATCAAAAACGGACCAAAACATTAGGAGGACACAGTCATGGCATTAATTATCTCACACGCATTCCTGCAAAACTACTGGTGGCTGATAATATCACTGCTTGCCGGTCTTCTCGTCTTCCTGATGTTCGTCCAGGGAGGACAGTCTTTTATTTTTTCCCTGCCGCGAAATGATTTGCAGCGCAAGATGATTGTCAACGCACTGGGCCGCAAGTGGGAGTTCACATTCACCACGCTCGTCACTTTCGGCGGGGCATTTTTTGCCTCCTTCCCGCTCTTCTATGCAACCAGTTTCGGCGGAGCATACTGGGTTTGGATGGCAATACTTTTCAGCTTCATCATACAGGCTGTGGCATATGAATACCGTTCAAAACCATCCAACGTCTACGGCACCGGAGTATTCGACACATTCCTCTTTATCAACGGCTGCATTGGTCCCTTCCTGATAGGCGTGGCAGTCGCAACCTTCTTTACAGGTTCCGACTTCTCGCTTGACCTTTTCAACAGGGTCACATGGGGCTCCGGATGGCATGGCCTCGAGGCACTGGTTAATCCCGTCAACCTGCTCCTCGGCTTCACGGTTATCTTCCTGGCAAGAGTGCTGGGACTGATGTATCTCTCAAATACAATCGATGACGGTGATCTGACTGCTGCCATCAACAGGGCGCTTGTCAGAAATGCAATCCCGTTCCTGGTCTTTTTCCTGGCATTCACTGCCTGCCTGCTCCTGGCAAAAGGCTTCATGGCCGACAGCTCAACAGGTCTGGTCACGATGGTGAAATACCTCTATCTGCATAACCTGCTGTCAAATGTATTCACTCTCATCCTTTTCGCCGGAGGGGTGGTGCTGGTGCTTGTCTCACTCTGGATTGGAATAATAAGGCACTCACGCAAAGCGATCTGGTTTGCCGGTCCGGGTACCGTTGCCGTTGTAATGGCTCTCTTTTTCATTGCCGGTTACGGTCACACAGCTTTCTATCCTTCCTCATCCGACCTGCAGAGTTCGCTGACGCTGGCCAAAGCCTCGTCGAGCATGTTTACCCTTAAGACGATGATGTATGTGTCGTTCATCATCCCGTTCGTTGCAGCATATATCTGGTACGCATGGAGATCGATGAACCGGAGTATGATAACCGGGGAAGAGATGGCCGGAGAAGACCACACCTATTGACAGGTTCGGCCAACGTAACAACTACACAACAGCGGAAGGCGTTTTCCTGCTCCTGACAGCAGTGAAAACGAGTGATATCACAATATAGGCGGCCATGATAAGCGGAGGTGAAGCGAGCCGGAATACAAGGAGCAGCAACAGGCTGATTCCTGCCAGGAGATACCTCTCTTCATTGCCTGTCCATCTGAGATGAGAGAATTTCAGGGAAAACATCCTAATGTTGGCAAGCATCATAACTGCCAGTATGACAGAAAGAACTCCGATAAACCATGATGATGTCACAAGTGTTTCACAGATGGCACATCTGCCGTATCCGGAGGCAATCACGAATGAGATCACCGTAAAAGCACTTCCCGGTGTGGCAAGACCTCTGAAGGAGGTGCCCTGCGTGGTGTCGTTGTTGAATTTTGCGAGACGAAGCGCCGAAGCAGCGGGGATAAGAGAGGCAAGGATGAAGGCAGGCGCCGTAGCCATCCCTGCAACTGTAAGCAGGTTCAGTACAATGGCGCCCGGGGCAATTCCAAATGTCACCACATCAGCAAGGCTGTCAAGCTCCTTACCGATGTCGGAGTAAGACTTAAGAAGACGTGCCGCAAAACCGTCACAGAAGTCAAAGATGCCTCCTGCAATAATTAACAGCGCAGCATACTCATTATAACCCTTCGAGGCAAGGACAGCAGCTGCAAAACCGGAGAGAAGGTTGAGCAGGGTTATAAAGTTCGGTACGTGTTTTGTCATCTCTCTTTTAACAGGCATAGCAAAATTACAATAATATAGGCAACTATTATTTGTTTATTTTTGTGCTGGATTATGAGAGATCTTACCAACATCAAAATTGCGGTTGACTTCGACGGAACGATCGTTGAACATGACTATCCTGAGATCGGGAAGGAAAGGCTGTTTGCCTTTATTACGCTCAGGGAGCTGCAGAAGAGAGGGGCTCTGCTCATTCTCTGGACGATCAGAACGGGGAAAGAGCTTGACGAAGCGGTGGAATACTGCCGGGCCAACGGCATTGAATTCTACGCCGTCAACCGTAATTACCCGGAAGAGAAGTGGGCGGATAATACTCCACGCAAACTGAATGCGGATATTTTTATTGACGATAAGAATGCCGGAGGCTTTCCGGGATGGGGCGAGATATTAAATCTGATAGATCCCTGGGCTGAGAGGGAGGAACAGGCGATGAGAGCCATAAAGACAAGACGTTTCAGTTTGTTCGGGAAAAAATAGCGTGGGCTGATGAAGAGAGACACAATATATTCCGTTCTTTTTATGCTGATACTGGCATCAGTTATCTCATGCTCGGGCTCTTCGGACAATAAAAGCGGGACTGTAACAGGAAACAGCACCGCGAAGACTGATGCATTGCCGGCAAAGAGACTTATTGAAGTTCTCTCACCTGCCGACAACGCCAGTTTCATCTGCTCTGAAAAAATAACATTCTCAGTGGCTCAGGCCAGCGGTTCCGCGAAGATCGACTCCGTTCAGCTGTGGGTTGGCGGCATAAGGAAAAGCACCATCTATGAGCTGCCGGCATCGGTAGAACTGGATCCTGCCGGAAAGCCGGGCAGGCTCGCGCTCCGGGTTGTGGCATTCTCTCCGGTTTCAAAGCCGCAGACTGTGAGTCTTTTCGTGTCACTTCTCTCAGATATTACCCCGGTTATTTACCACTACAAAGTGGTAAAGAGTTACCCGCATGACAGGCGTGCCTATACACAGGGCCTGGTCTATGATGAGGGATTCTTTTATGAGGGCACCGGTCAGCAGGGCCAGTCATCTTTGAGAAAGGTGGAAGCCTCAACCGGCAAAGTGACAAGCCAGGTAAACCTTGACGGTTCCCTGTTTGGCGAGGGAGTGGCACTGCTCGGCGACCGTATCTACCAGCTGACATGGACAACAAAGGTTGGGTTCGTTTATGATAAGAACACACTGAACCAGATAAACAAAATCTATTACCAGACGCAGGGATGGGGGCTCACAACAATGGATAACAAGCTGGTTATGAGTGACGGTACGAATGTCATACGGTTCCTCGATGCTGAGTTCAACGTCCTCTCATCGGTGGAGGTATGGGATGACAAAGGTATTGTCGACAACCTCAATGAGCTGGAAATGATCGACGGAGAGCTCTGGGCCAACATATGGCAGACAGAGCATATTGCACGGATTGATCCGCTGTCAGGCAAGGTTCTGGGATATGTTGAACTGACAAATATCCTTCCCAGGGAAGAGCGTTCGCAGGAGACGGATGTCCTGAACGGTATCGCCTGGGATGCTGCAAATAAGCGTCTCTTTGTCACAGGCAAATACTGGCCCCGGCTCTTTGAGATCACTGTCACTCCCCATACCCGGAATTAAAAGTCCTGTTTTCGTCCTGCGGATGTTGAAAAAGTGTTAATAACCACAGGAGTTTTGTTTACAATTACAAACTTGTCACGGCTGCCCGGGATAGGCATAAATTGTAAATTTGGAGCTCATTAATTTAACGGTAAAAAGGGTTATATGGCAAGGATTATTGCACTGGCAAATCAGAAGGGAGGAGTAGGAAAGACGACTACAGCCATCAATCTGGCTGCAAGCCTGGCAGCGCTCGAAAAAAAGGTACTGATTGTTGATGCCGACCCGCAGGCAAACGCCACCTCAGGGGTGGGAATAGACTCCAAGCAGGTGAAGGTGACCATATACGACTGTCTCATTGACGGGGTGAATTCACGGGAAGCTGTTGTCAAATGCAGCATCGACAACCTGTCTGTCATTCCTTCAAACATTGACCTGGTGGGAGCTGAGATTGAGATGCTCGAACGGCCGGAGAGAGAGAAGACCCTTAAGAAATCACTTGCGGGAATTTCCTCTGACTATGACTTTGTACTCATTGACTGTTCACCGTCGCTCGGACTTTTAACTGTGAATGCACTGACTGCAGCTGATTCTGTCATTATCCCCGTTCAGTGCGAGTATTTTGCGCTTGAAGGATTGGGTAAGCTGCTGAATACAATCAAGATTATCCAGACAAACCTCAACCCCGCGCTTGAGATCGAAGGATTTCTGCTTACGATGTATGATTCGCGCCTGAGACTGGCAAACCAGGTTGTTGAGGAAGTCACCAGGCACTTTCAGCAGATGGTCTTCAACACAATCATCCAGCGCAATGTAAAACTGTCGGAGGCTCCCAGCTATGGTCAGCCTGCCATACTCTACGATGCAGAGTCAAGGGGTACTGTCAATTATCTCAACCTGGCGCGTGAACTCCTTGAGAGGATGGAGGCCAGGCAGAAGAACTAAAAACTGTTATCCGTCATATGAACACAGTGAAAAAGAGCCCGCTGGGCAGGGGCCTGGGGGCCCTGATTGATGGTGTTGAAAAAGAGGTGCTCGAAAAAAAGGTCGAGGTGAACCTGCAGATAGACATCAACTCAATAGACAGCAACCCTTTTCAGCCCCGTACTCGTTTTGATGCCCAGGCACTGGAAGAGCTTGCAGCCTCAATACGTCAGCTGGGCATCGTACAGCCACTCACTGTCAGGGAGACAGGCGACGGAAGGTTTCAGCTTATTGCCGGTGAACGCAGGCTGCGTGCCGCACGCACAGCAGGACTGACTCATGTGCCTGCCTATGTGCGTACAGCTGATGACACGGCGATGCTCGAGATGGCCCTGGTGGAGAATATCCAGAGAGAAGACCTTGATGCCATGGAGGTTGCAATAACCTACCAGCGCCTGATAGAAGAGTGCAATCTCACCCAGGAGCAACTGAGCGACAGGGTTGGCAAACAGCGCTCAACTGTGGCGAATTATCTCCGCCTGCTGCGCCTCCCTGCCGAGATACAGCTTGGCATCCGCAACAGAAGCCTCACAATGGGACACGCCCGTACACTCGTTAATATTGAAGACCCCAATAAACAGATCAATATCTTTTACCACGTCATCCAGGAAGATCTCTCTGTACGGGCTACGGAAGAACTGGTGCGGCACTTCCAGAGCCAGGCAGCAAAAGACCCTGCCAGGGAAGAAAAAAGAAAGAAACTCAACAGCGAATACGGGGAACTTGCCGGGCAGCTCAGCAAACTCTTCGCTTCAGAGGTGCAGTTCCGCATAAACGAAAAGGGCAGAGGGAAGATAGTGATACCATTTTCGGATAACGATGAAATGGAACGCATTATCGCTCTGCTCGATAAACTTAATAGGTAATTAATTATATTTGCCGGCAAACGAAAACTGTTTGCTTTTGAAGCTGTTGACAAAAATAGCGGTATTCCTTTTTTTTATGTGTGTCGTAACCTGCGGAGCCTGGTCACAGGATTCCATTCCTGTCGTGGCTGAAAAGGCAAAAAAATACACCCTTGAGCCTATCAGGGCAACAATGTATGCAGCAGCTCTTCCGGGTATGGGACAGATCTACAACCGTAAATACTGGAAGCTGCCGATTGTTTATGCCGGCTTCGGCGCATTGGGTTATGCCGCATCCTTCAACGGCACCAATTACAATGCCTATATCAATGCCTACCAGGATTTCACCGATCTTGTTCCCGAAACAGACAGCTACCTCGATATAGAAGGTATGAGCAATCTGAACCCTGAAGAGTATGATCCTGTTCTGCATCCGGAAACTTACAATCCCTCCTCTGAGGCATGGGTGACAACCCAGCTGCTGAACGGAGTGGAATATTACCGCAGATACCGCGACCTGTCTTACATCGGAATAGTGGCATGGTACCTGGTGACTATCATCGATGCCCAGGTCGATGCAAGCCTTTTTGACTATGATATCACCGATGACCTGAAGGCATTGCTGGTCCCGGTTACACTTTCTCCCTACGGCCTGGTGCCGGGGTTAACCCTTACACTTACACGAACATTTTAAAACGAATGAAAATGACCATAAAAAGGATTGTCCTCACGCTTCTTGTTGTTCTGTTCCCGTTTATGCTTCATGCAGAAAATGATACCATTATAATCAGAAATGATGATTCGACGGAAATAATTGAACGTGATCTCGACAGCCTGCTTAACAACTGGTTTATACGTATGTCTGTTGACAGAAACGATCTGCTGCAACAGGATTCAATTATCGGTGAGTTTTCCGATTCCGTGTATAAAGACCGTATCGGCAGGATCAATTCGGTCATCATCCTTCCCTACAACAATATCATAAGAAACCATATTCATGTCTACACTGAAAAGAAAGTTGACAGGTTCAGGGTAATGCTTGGTTTGCAGGAGTATTATTTCCCTATGATAGAAGATATCTTTGATTCATACGGTCTTCCTGTGGAGCTTAAATATATGGCTGTCATAGAATCTGCGCTTAATCCCAATGCGGTAAGCAGGGTGGGGGCTACAGGGCTGTGGCAGTTCATGTACAGTACGGGCCGTATGTGCGGACTTAATATCAATTCAGTCGTTGATGAGCGCCGTGATCCGGTCAAGGCGACACATGCCGCCGCCAAATACCTGAAAGACCTTTACGGCATTTATAACGACTGGATCCTTGTCATCGCAGCATATAACTGCGGTCCCGGTAACGTAAACAAAGCCATAAGGCGGTCAGGGAACCGCAAGGACTACTGGGAGATATACTACCGGCTGCCGAGGGAGACGCGTGGGTACATACCTGCATATGTTGCTGCCACTTACGCAATGAATTACTACCGTGAACATAATATCACCCCTGTGCAGATTGATCTTCCGCTGGCAATTGACACAGTGATGGTCACACGGGACATACATCTCGAGCAGATCGCAGCTGTGCTTGACCTCCCCATGGAAGAGCTGAAGGCACTTAACCCGCAGTACCGCACGGGACTCGTGCCCGGCAAGACCAGGCCCAGTTCAATCACACTGCCTGTGGACAGGCTCGGAGAGTTCATCGATATGACTGACACAATAACCGGTTACAGGAAAGACCAGTATCTTACAAGGGTCAATCAGACATCGGCGTCAACACAGTCAACCTATACCGCACCGGACGTAAACGGAAAGACAAAACTGATTTATGTGGTCAAGGACGGTGACAACCTTGGATTTATTTCAGAATGGTATAATGTCGGTCTCTCTGAACTGAGGTACTGGAACAATATCTACCGCAATACAATCAGGGTAGGACAGAAGCTATCTATATATGTTGATCCTTCCAAGGCTGATTATTACAGCAAGGTCAATACAATGAGTTTTGCGGATAAGCAGAAGAGGGCAGGCAACACTGCCGTGAGCGTTACGGCGGCATCTGAGCCTGCGAAACTGCAGGTAACTGCTTCAGCAGACGCTGACTATGAGTTCTATACTGTCAGGAACGGTGACACCATATGGGACATTGCAAAAATGTTTGACGGTGTGTCTGCAACGGATATCCTTAAGTTGAACAACATTTCCGATGCTTCCAGGATACAGGTGGGACAGAGGCTGAGGATCAGAAAAAAAGCTTGATCTGATAAATGCTATGCGCCCCGGCAGGATATTTCTTTTTTTGCTGGCAGTCGTTCTGACGCTTTTTATCCTGAGCCTTGCTGCCGGTAACCATAAGCTATGGGGTGATAAGTCATTGGATGAAGTACTCTCTGACACCTTACTGCAGCAGTCACATCCGGCTGACACGGCGCCGCTTGAGGCAATCCGGCCTGACACTGCCATTTCTGAAAGAGCACTGCCTGACACGGCACTGTCCCGGGCGGTCGCCCGTGACACGCTGCATGCCAGGCCATTAAAAGATTCTGTGAGTAGTGTTACGGTGGCACCTTTTTTCCCGGGTGATGCCATAAGGGATTCCCTTGCCGCCGGTAAACAGGTAAGGATATTATTCTACGGTGACTCCCAGATTGAGGGTGACAGGATGACCTCTCTCCTTCGCAGGGAGCTCAGGGAAAACCGTGGCGGAACGGGGCCGGGACTGATATCGCCTGTCATGCCGGTGATGTACACACGTTCATACGTGGTGAAGTCATCGGCCAACTGGGTCAGATACACCCTGCTGGATTACAGGAGCGGAGTTTTTCCCCACAACAGGCTCGGACCGATGCTCGCTGTCTGCCGGTTCAAAACTCCGCAGGACACGCTGAAAGAACCTGTTTATGCCTCGGTCAGGATCACTCCTGTTCCCGGAGCCGACGAATCAGTTTCAAAATATGAGAATCTCCGGATATTTTACGGAAACAATCCTGATACTGTTTTTGTAAGCGTAAGGTCAGGCAGCAAACTGCTTGATTTCGCAATGCTGGAGACGGGTGACGGCCCACTTGAATACAACACCCCGCTGCCCTCCCTTTCAGATGTCACAATTGAATTCACCGGGCGCAGCTCACCGGACATTTATGCCATCAGTCTCGAAAGCAACGGCGGTGTGATTGTTGATAATATCCCGGTGAGGGGCAGTGCCGGACTTGAGTTTGTGATGACCGACCCGGAAGGTTTTGAAGGATGTCTCTCGAAGATTCACCCTGACATGATATTTCACCAGTTCGGCCTCAATGTTGTCAGAAATGTCAGGAGCGAGTACCATTATTATGAGGAGGGCCTTTCCAAGCAGGTGGATTACCTCAGGAATGTTTCCGGGGGTGCACCGGTGGTCCTTGTGAGCCTTACCGATATGGCCCTGAGGTCAGACGACACAATCATACCTTACAGGAATATCCCGGCTATCAGGGATGCCCAGAAAAGAGCTGCGGCACGGAGCGGGGTGATATTCTGGGATGCCTGGGAAGCGATGGGAGGCAGGGGCTCAATAGTCAGGTGGTATAATCATACACCGCCCCTTGCTTCAAAGGATCTCACTCATCTCTCCAATGCGGGGGCAGACACAATAGCATCAAAGATCTATTCTGATCTGCTGACAGCCAATACCATGGCAGCAGGCACACTGCCTGATACACTGCTGGCCGCAGCTGATCCCGCAGTGCTTCCCGACACTGCAACTGCAGAAGCGGCTCAGGCAGATGAAGTGCTTACTGTTGAAGAACCTCAGGCTGAAAGGCGGTTCCCTGTTTTCTCATTCCTTAAATATAATCCGCAGAAGACCTTTATTTTCACTACACCGGCATTCTGGGTCTTTCTTCTTGTTGTAATGGCCGGTTTTGCCCTGATCAGGAAGAGAAGGGCGATGTGTCACACATGGCTCCTGCTGGTCAGTCTGTATTTTTACTATAAGGCAGGAGGACTCTTCTTTATCCTGCTCCTGTTCAGTTGCGTTTCGACCTATCTGACAGCGTTGTACACTAGCAGGGCCTCTGGCAGGCCGATGAAGAGATTCTGGCTCATCCTGAATATTATTGTTTCGCTCGGATTTCTGTCTTATTTCAAATATGCGGGATTCTTTACCGATAGCATCAATTCCCTTCTTGGCACATCATTCAGGAGTTATGATTTCTTCTCAGCCTGGTCAAACAGGATGTTCGGCACCGCTTTCGATGTATCAGATATTATACTGCCTATCGGGATATCATTTTTCACCTTTCAGGCCTTAAGCTACAACGTTGATGTTTACAGGGGCAAGATCGAGCCTGTTAAAAACTTCATCGACTACTCCTTCTATCACACTTTTTTCCCGCAGCTGATTGCGGGCCCGATCGTGAGGGCGTCTGAGTTTATACCTCAGATGAAAGGTGAGTACACAATCAGCCGCAATGAGTTCGGACACAGCCTGTTCCTGATACTGCAGGGACTGATAAAGAAAGTGATCATTTCTGATTTCATTTCCGTCGGTTTCATCGACAGGGTTTTTGAGACACCCGCGCTGTATTCAGGCTTCGAGAACCTCATGTCGGTTTACGGGTACGGGCTCCAGATCTACTGCGATTTTTCAGGTTACACCGATATAGCCATCGGCGTTGCCATGCTGATGGGATTCAGGCTGCCGCTCAATTTCAACTCTCCGTACAAGGCATCGAATATCAGTGAATTCTGGAAACGGTGGCACATAACCCTGTCGAGATGGCTGAAAGATTATCTCTATGTTCCTCTCGGAGGGAACCGGCACGGAGCGGTGCGCACCGGAATCAACCTTATGCTGACAATGCTGATCGGAGGTCTGTGGCACGGCGCGGCAACAAGGTTCGTTATCTGGGGCGGATTGCACGGTATAGCTCTTGTGACAGACAAGATATGGCAATGGATTTTCCGGGGTGTAAAAAGGAAAAGCCGTCTTGCGCACCTGGCCGGGATAATTATAACCTTTAATTTTGTGAGTTTTGCCTGGATCTTTTTCCGAGCCGGGTCAATGGAAGATGCAGGCGTGATGCTTTCACAGATTTTTTCTTCCTTCAGTCCGGGCAACTACAGGGTCGTGCTCATGGCATACCTTCCTGTGCTGATCCTTATTGCATCAGGTTATATACTCCATTTCCTTCCTGTCACTGTAAAGGAATCATACAGGGGGCTCTTCATCAGAATGCCGATGGTGATAAAGTTCCTTATCGTTATAGGTGTCGCTATACTGCTCAACAAAGTAGGTACTGAAGTGCTGCAGCCCTTTATCTATTTCCGGTTCTGACGGGGACCGGGTCTCAGGTCACATGTCCTGCCCAAAGCCTGTTATCTCCTGGTCTCAGTCATCATCTCAGCTTCTGCCATTGTGCCGGAGGAGGCCCGCAGCATCACTTTACCGGCGTTGGTGCCAGCCCTGAGAAGTATTGTTGCAATACCGGCTTCTGCCCTGACAGGATTGTCCCCTATCAGGGTTGCATTTCCCCTGACAGAGAATACAACGGTTAAGTCAGCGGTCATAACCGGGTATCCCAGTGAATCTACAAGAGTGGCATAGACAAAAACGGCATCCGAGCCGTCGGCCCGCAGGGGTTTATTACTGAAGTCGACCGACAACCGCAGTGCAGCAGGAGGGCCAGGAGTTGTTACGGAATGAATTCCGAACTCGCTTCCGTTTCTCAGTCCCACCGCCCTTATTGTGCCAGGTGCATATTCATCAACGGTGAAAGTGAAAGGCGGATGGCTGAGATTTACAGTACTTGCACCGTTGTCCGGTCCATGCGCCGCATAGAGCGTGTCATTGCGGAAAAGCTGCACGGTGTCTGCGTTGCTGAATACCCTGATTGTTTTTCCCGATGAGGGAAGGTTATAATATGCAATGAAGCATACTGGTCCGTCGTCGGCCTGGCTCCGGTAGAACCAGTAGGTAAATTTCGGTATCCTGAAGATATCCATTATACCGGATGATTCAATGTCCGGAGCATAACCGCGTTTATAATCGAACATCAGCCAGTTGGCATCACCGAAGCACGGTCCGTACAGATTGTCATTATGGGCTTCCTGGAAGTTATATGCCTGCTGAAGCAATCCTCTCTCTCCGGCTGAGCGCAACTGCCGTGAGTTGCGTGCAGCTGGTTCCAGATCGCTGAATTCAGTCTGATTGAAGCCGGCATTCTGTGCATAGTATTCCCAGTCGCCATATTCACATATCAGCAACGGCTTTTTCTTACTGTATTTTTTCCAGTAGTCGGGTGCGGCGGCATGCTGCCGTGCCGGGATAAAGACATCACAGATGGTGTCCATCCAGCTGCAGGTGCAGTTATTGCCGAAAGGAAGCTCCTCCTTTACTGTCCGGTGCAATCCGGAGAGGAAGCTGTACGGCATCATAGTCTCATTAAGCGATGCTTCCCACATTACTACCGACGGATGGTTCCTGTCACGGCGGCACATGAGACGCGTGTCACGCAGGGAGGCTGCGCGGAAGATGGAGTCTCCGATGAACTGCCAGCCCGGAATGGCATCCATCACCATAAGCCCAAGCTCATCACAGGCATCAAGGAAGGCCGGGGCCGGGGGATAATGGGAACAGCGCACGAGATTGAAGCCTGCATCCCTTATCTTATAGGCGTCACGGTAAGCTGCATTGTCGGAGAGCGCATAGCCGATGTACGGGTACTCCTGGTGCCGGTTGGTCCCGGTGATCCTCACAGGGTTTCCGTTCAGCATAAGGCCATGTACCGGGCTTATCTCCACTGATCTTATGCCTATCCGTATCTCATTGCAGTCGATGGCGTTCTTGTCAGTCTGCAGTTCTGTCCTGAGTGTGTAGAGAAAAGGCTGGTCATGTGACCAGAGAGCCGGTTGCATCACTCTCATCTCGGACATCAGCCGCCTGCTCTGTCCGGGCTCCATCTCAATCTCCTCGGAGAGGGATGCAGAGACCTGTTTTCCTGCAGCATCAAGAAGGGTATTTTTGAGATAGAATGTCCGCGGTGTTCTGTCGTCATTCCGTACCAGGACAGAGACGAGGACTGTCGCAGCATCTTCACTGACATCGCGGAAGCCCGTGATGACACCGCCTCCCAACAGGGTATCAGCTTCGGAGGCGGTTGTGATATGCAGCCTGTCACTGACATACAGCGAAACATTGCGGTAGATGCCGCTGTAATAGAGAAAATCAAGCTCAGACAGAGGTTTGCCAGGAGGTATGGATGGATTCTCCCTGTTATCGACCCTGAGAAGGATCTCGTTCTCCCTGCCGAACCTCAGGTCATTGCTGAGATCGACATAGAATGGAACATAACCGCCTGTATGACGGGCTATCTCGGCTCCGTTCAGATAGACAATGGCATCATTCATCACTCCGTCAAAAAGAAGACCGGTATGCTGGCGGCTGTCGCTGCGTGGTGCCCTGTAGATCTTTTTGTACCAGCTGATGCCTGTCCACTGCTGATTGGTGACGACAAGCGGCTCGATGAATGCCGTATGCGGCAGAGTCACCTCTTCCCATTTATGGTTGGGAATAATTCCCGGAAGGATCTTGTCAATATTGGCTGAATCCTGCCTGATAAACATCCAGTCGTCATTGAATGATGCCGGGAGCCCCGGTAACCGCTGCCTGTCGCACCTGGTGTTCAGAGCTGCAAAGATCACCGGAATGCACACAAAGGCAATGAATATTTTTCTCATTATATTTCGTTAAAACCCGAGACAGGGTGTGCATAGGTGATTACATCCCTGCCGGATATTTCTTCAGGACAAAGTATTATAAGCCTCTCCAGTACATTCCTGAACTCTCTTATATTTCCGGTCCATTTGATCTTCTGCATCTCTGCTATGGCATCAGGCCTGATTTTTTTCTTTACCATTCCGTACTCATTGCAGATAAGGGTATTGAAGTAGTCAGCGAGGAGTGGTATGTCTTCACTGCGCTCATTCAGCGTTGGCACATGTATCAGAATGACACTCAGCCGGTGGTAAAGATCTTCCCTGAATGTATTCCGGTCTATCTCGCCACGGATATTCTTGTTTGTCGCGGCAATCACCCTGACATCGACGTTTATATCCTTATCAGATCCCACCCGTGTGATCTTGTTCTCCTGAAGAGCTCTCAGTACCTTGGCCTGGGCGGCAAGGCTCATGTCTCCCACCTCATCAAGGAAGATAGTGCCACCGGACGCCTGTTCAAATTTGCCTATGCGTTGCTTGATGGCTGATGTGAATGATCCTTTTTCATGGCCGAATAGCTCACTCTCAATCAGTTCTGAAGGGATGGCAGCGCAGTTGACCTCTACGAACGGCCCCCGGGCGCGGCTGCTTTTCTCATGAATCTGGTGGGCTACGAGCTCCTTGCCTGTGCCGTTGGCGCCGGTTATAAGCACACGGGCCTCGGTGGGAGCAACCCTGTCTATCATCTCCTTAACAATCATGATGGCCGCAGACGTGCCCACAATCTCGAATTTTTTGCTGACCTGTTTCTTCAGGACTTTTGTCTGTGAGATAAGAGAACCTCTTTCAAGGGCGTTACGTATGGTGATGAGAAGACGGTTCAGGTCAAGCGGTTTTTCCAGGAAATCAAAGGCGCCCTTCTTGATTGAATCGACTGCCGTATCAATATTCCCGTGACCCGAAATCATTATTACAGGCACATCGGTAGAAATCTCAAGCAGCTTCTGCAAGACCTCAATGCCATCCATTTTGGCCATCTTGATGTCGCACAGCACGACATCAAACGCATCCTGGGAGAACATGTCTATTCCTGAGACGCCGTCCTCCGCAAGGAATACTTCATATTTCTCATATTCAAGAACATCCTTCAGGGTGTTCCTTATTGACTTTTCGTCGTCAACGACTAATATTTTGGGCATTACAGATCTTTTTTATCCTTTGTATGTCAGCCACTTCCAAATTTCCCTGTAGGATGTCTTCTTCCCGTACATGAGTATTCCGGTACGGTAAATCCTGGCAGCCATCCATACGCAGCCGAAAATTGTTACAAGCATTAATGCCATCGAAAGCGCGATCTCCCATGCGGGTACATCAAACGGAATTCTTGCCACCATAACTATTGGAGATGTGAGAGGGATCAGGGAGAACCAGAATGAGACCGAGCTTTCGGGATTCTGCATCGTCGCCATGGCCACAAACAGGCCAAGGAGAATGGGAATGGTGACCGGAAGCATGAACTGCTGTGTCTCAGTCTCATTGTCCACTGCCGATCCGATAGCTGCAAAGAGCGAAGCATACAGCAGGTACCCGGTAATAAAATAGAATGCAAAGGCAAAAATAATGAGGCCCCAGGGCTGGTTCAGCGCGCTGGCAAAGACCGACTGAAACTCGGTCATCTGCGTTTCAACGGCAGCAGCTGCATCAGCGCTGCCCGCTGCAGGCTCAGCCTGTGCGAAGCTCTGAGGGAGCTGCTGCATCTGCTCCATGGTACCCTCGGGTAGTAATTTCGACTGTGCCACGGCAACTATGGCCACGGTCAGCAGTATCCATACGGCGAACTGCGTCAGCCCGACAAGGGCAATGCCGATGATCTTGCCGAGCATAAGCTGGATTGGCTTTACCGAAGATATGATCACTTCCACTATGCGGCTTGTCTTTTCTTCAATCACACCACGCATCACCTGCGAGCCGAACATAAAGACAAGCATATACATGAGAAGACCGCTGATATAGGCCAGGGCCATCGCAAACCCCGTGCTTGTTGTCTTTGCTTCGCCTGTCTCATCGATCTTTATGGTCTGCAGGTCGACGCTTGCACTGATGCTCTTAAGTATCTCATCGAGGTTCTCGATATTGTACGACAGCAGCTTTTTCTTCTCAAGTTCCTTCCTGAGGGAGTTGTTAATGTGATCGGTAAGACCTATCGGCGGCTGCTGCTTTGAGATCAGCTGGACAGCTGTAGGCACCTGGACAAGCAGGTCTGATATATACAATACCCCGTAATAGCCCTTCTCACTGAAATTGTTTTTGATATCGTTTATGTTTGTATTCGGAAGGAACTCAAAATCCGCTTCCTTCGTATCCGGTATCACATCCCGGTAAAGGTCACTGTCACCGACAACGGCTATCTTCTTAAAATCCTTGTCCTGATTAGACATCAGGAGGGCCGGAATGACAAAAACCAGGGCTATGAGAAACGGTGTCAGCAGGGTCATTATGATGAATGACTTTTTACGAACCCTGGTTGTATATTCTCTCTGAATTATCAATGATGTTTTGTTCATGGCTCAGTTTTTTGCAGCTTCACTGTTTTTTGCTTCGACAACCCTTATAAAAATATCGTTCATTGAAGGCAGGACAGGGTTGAATGAGATTACAGTGCCTGAGGCTGTCATTAACCTGATGATCTCATTAGTGTTATCTGTTCCCTCAGCTTTGATCCGGACTGCAGTCCTGCCCTTTCCAAATGATGAGTTCAAAACCGAGAAGTGTTTATTATCCGAAGGAACCGTCTCACCGTCAAAAACAATGTCGTATTCATCTGCCGACCAGTCGTGCCGGATCTTGTCCACGCTGCCTTCAAGGATGGTCTTTGCTTTATTGATGAGGGTTATGTTATCGCACAGTTCTTCGACGGAACCCATGTTATGGGTTGAAAAGATTATTGTTGCACCTCTCTCGCGGAGAAAGAGTATCTCCTCCTTGATCTGTTTGACGTTTATCGGATCGAAGCCGGTAAAGGGTTCATCGAAGATCAGAAGCTGAGGTTCATGCAGCACTGTGGTCGCGAACTGCACCTTCTGCTGCATGCCTTTTGAAAGCTCCTCCACTTTTTTTCCCCACCAGTCGGTTATTTCAAGTTTCCTGAACCAGTATTTCAGGCGCCGCATAGCCTCAGTCCTGGTCAGCCCTTTTAGCTGGGCCAGGTAGAGTGCCTGTTCGCCCACTTTCATCTTTTTATACAGACCCCGTTCTTCCGGGAGGTAGCCGATCCTGTGAACGTCTTCAGATTTAATCGGCCTGCCGTTAAGCAACACTGTTCCGCTGTCAGGTGCGGTGATCTGGTTGATAATGCGGATCAGGGTGGTCTTGCCGGCGCCGTTGGGGCCGAGGAGACCGTAGATACTCTGTTCCGGAACGCTTATGCTGACTTCATCAAGGGCAGTAGTGGACGCAAAGCGTTTGGTCACATTTTGTGCTTCAAACAATGGCATGGTTCTTTCCTTCATTAAATGTTAGTCCGGGAAATTCAAAGATATAAAAAAGGTTGACACGCACATTGTATCGCGTATCAACCCACTTATTCGTCAGCCGGTATTTCAGGAAAAATAGTTCTTCACCCTGTCGAAAAAGCCTTTGTCATCTGCATCAGGTTTGGGAACGAATGTCTGCGAGTTGCGGTACTGTTCCATCATTTTCTGTTCTTCCCTCGACAGGTTCTTAGGCACCCAGACATTTACATTCACAAGCAGGTCGCCCTTGCCGTAACCGTTTACATCGGGCAGCCCCTTGCCTCTCAGGCGGAGTATCTTTCCGCCCTGGGTTCCGGGGTCTATCTTGATCCTTACCTTTCCCTCCAGCGTGGGCACTTCTACATTGGCGCCCAGGATGGCATCAGGGATGCTGATAAAAAGATTGTATATCAGATCATTGCCTTCACGGATCAGTTCATCGTGCGGTTCTTCGTCAATGACGACTATCAGGTCACCGTTAACACCTCCCCGGCGTGCCGCATTTCCCTTACCCGTCATTGAGAGCTGCATGCCGGCAGAAAGACCTGCGGGAATTGATATAGGTATCACCTCTTCTGCCTGGGTTATCCCCTCGCCATAGCACTTATGGCATTTTTTCGTTATGACCTTACCCTCACCGCCGCACACATTGCACGGGGCAGTGGTCTGCATCTGGCCCAGTATTGTATTCATCACCCTGGTTGTATGCCCTGAGCCCTTACAGGCTGAACAGGTGGTGACATCACTTTCTGAGGCCGCACCGCTGCCATGACAGACGTTGCAGGCCACGTACTTGGTGACCTTTACCTTCTTTTCGGCTCCCCTGGCAAACTCTTCAAGGGTAAGCTTCACCTTAAGCCTGAGGTTTGTTCCCTTGTTGACATTGCGCGATCTTCCTCCCCTGCTTCGTCCTCCGAAGGCACCTCCGAAGGCATCTCCGAAGATATCACCGAATGAGGAGAAGATATCTTCCATTGTCATACCTCCGCCAAAGCCGCCACCCATGTTATTGCCCATGCCGGCGTGCCCGAACTGGTCATACCTGGCTTTCTTCTCATCGTTGCTGAGCACCTCGTATGCCTCGGCTGCTTCCTTGAACTTCTCCTCAGCATCCTTGTTCCCGGGGTTCTTGTCAGGATGAAATTTCAGGGCCTGCTTGCGGTAGGCCTTCTTTATCTCATCCTTGGAGGCTCCTTTGCTGACACCCAATACTTCGTAATAGTCTCTTTTCGACATTTTTCAGCTTAACCGTATTGTATTTATTCCCCTACAACAACTTTAGGAAACCGGATCACCTTCTCGTGAAGAGTGTATCCTTTCCGGATTACCTCTATAACCATGCCCTTCAATGATTCATCATCAACAGGCGTGCTTGTCACCGCTTCATGAATATCAGGATTGAACGGTTCATTGATTGCTTTAATCTCAGTGACCCCGTTCTGTTTCAGAAAGGCAGACAGCTTTGTATTGATCAGTTCAAGGCCCTGTTTGATTGCTGTACAGTCATCCGTGTCGCCCATTGAGAGGATAGCCCTGTCAAAATCGTCGACAACAGGAAGTAAGCTTATGATAACAGACTCACCGCCTGTTCTGGAGAGCTCTATCTTTTCACGCAGCGTTCTTTTCCTGTAGTTGTCAAACTCTGCCGAGAGCCGTATGTACTTATCCTGCATTTCTGTCAGTTTTCTGGTCAGTTCTTCTTCTGGTGATGACTGTTCGGAAGGGTTAGTCTCTCCTGCAGTTGCGGAGCCCTCTGTTGCGCCTGTTTCTGTATTGGCTTGATTTTCAATTATTTCATCTGATGACACGGGTTCACCCTGTCTCTCTTCGTGACTTTTCTTCTTTACCATGATAAAAATACTTTTCTACTGGCCTTTTTAGCAAAATGCCGGCCACACTCACAAACATGACAAAGTGTCAACCTAGAGGGTAAAAGCAACAGCCTCGATCTCCACCAGGGCGTTATGATGAAGGCCAGCAACAGTAATGATTGATCTGGCAGGCTGTATCGGGCCGAAGAAGTCGGCATACACCCTGTTGACTTCCTCCCAGTGCTTCACCTCAGTTGTATAGATGGTTGTCCTGGCAATTGTGGTTATGTCTCCGCCGGCTGCCCTGACAATGCTCAGGACATTATTCAGGGCCTGAAGTGTCTGACTGCTTATATCACCGGCAATAACATCGCCAGCCAGCGGAACGACCGGCAACTGCCCTGAAACGAAAATTACATCACCTGCCACGGCGCCCTGGGAGTAGTGGCCTGCAGGCAATGGTGCATCATATGTGTTTATGCTTGTGATCTTCATGATACTCAGTTTTGTTCCGTTAATAACCGGTTTTATGTTTCTTTTTGCCCAGCTTGTTGGATCTTCCCTGGTACTTGTCCTGAGGTCTTCCCTGATAGCGTCCCTGGGTCTTGTTCTTTGGCGGCGCCAGAATTTCTTTGATGTCAGGCATCCTGAAGTTCTCAGGAGCCTTTAGCCTTCCCCCTGAAATGGCCGAGAGATCTCTGATGATCAGCTCATCAGCGACCTGTGCCTTGTTCCATGTGATGTAGTCCTTCTTCATCTGGTTGAGGATAAGGACTGTGAGATATTCTTTTTCCTCTCCGTCATCCATTGCTGAAGCTGCATCAATAAGAGCCGGAACAATACGGCCGTAATGGGCGTATTTGATCTCGCCGTTATGGTAGGGAACCTTGTCAGGTTTGGCATCGAGCTTTGTTCTGTCAGGTGCAGGGTAAGGCGAATCAACATCCAGGTCAAAATCAGCAATTATCATCAGGTGATCCCAGAGCTTGTGCTTGTAGTCGGTCACTTCACGCAGGTTGGGATTGAGGTTGCTCATTATCTGGATAATGCTCCTTGCAGCCCTGTTCCTCTCTTCAGGATCTTTAATTGTTTTAATATGCTCTATCATTTTGAGGACATTCCTTCCGTATTCCGGCAGGGACATCTTTTTTCGCTGTGTGTTGTAATCGAAACTCATCCGTTGAAATTTTTGGCAAAGCTAATAAATATTTGTGTCTCAGAGGCCGAGAAACTGAATGGCAAGCCCTGAAACAAGTATTGTGGCACCTGCAATCACATTTACATAACGTTCCAGGGGTCTGAGATTTATCCGGCTCAGTCCGAGCCTGAATGCAAGGACGACCGACATCATGGTGGCAATTGTCACCACGGAAAAGAGCAGGGAAACTATAATTACGCCATGGATATTGTTCTCCGCGGCAGGATACATCACAATGGGAATAAGCGGTTCACATGGTCCCAGCACGAATATGAGAAACAGTATCCATGGGGTCATGTTTTTCCTGTTCTCCAGGTGGATGTGTGAATGACCGCTGAAATGACCATGCTCATGTTTATGATCGGTGCCGTCAGTGTGGTGATGGGCATGAACGTGCTCCTTTTTGCGGTAGAGTGAGCGGAGGCTGACCAGCATATAAACAAGACCGAAGGCTATCAGGAGCCAGGCAGCAATGTTACCCCTGAATGATTCAAAGAACTCCAGTTTTGAGAGTGATATTCCCGCTCCGATTCCGATGAAGCCGACAATGACTGAGCTCAGCACATGCCCGAGACCGCACAGGAATGTTATCAGCATTGTTCTGCGGACAGTCCACCGCCTGGCTTCGCCCATTACAATGAAGGGGATATAATGATCGGGCCCCACGATTGTATGAATGAACCCGATGGTGACTGCGGTGCCCGCCAGCAGTAATGTTGAGCCTTCCATTATTTCCCTGATCCTGTTACAAATATATCAATTATGCGTGATCCTTTACTTAATTTGATCTGTCCACATGTCAAACGCACTTATTACCTCGCCGAAGCCGGTGTTCTGGCTGTTCAGGAGCCGGCGTGCATTGCTCAAAAAGATCATCATTGAATTATAGTCAGACGAAGACCGGAAGAATTCGGCATTGTACTCATACTCCGAACAGGGCAGTATGAAGAACATGCGTTTTCCGTTTTCAGAAGGGGTGTAGACCCAGGTAAGGATATATCCTGCTTCAGTTATAAAGACCCTGTCACCTCTTCTGGTCAGCTCCAGACAGATCATTGCTCCTCCGTCCCTTCTCTGCTGACGCTGGTTTGATACGAAATTGCCCATTGACCACACGACAGGCCGGGTCAATCCTGTGGAATCGACAGATGCTGTCATCGGCTGTATCACATGAGGATGCGAACCGATGATTATATCAGCGCCGCTTCTGAACATGGCATCCGCCAGAAGCTTCTGTTCAGCGGAGGGGAGGGTGTCATATTCCGTTCCCCAGTGAACGCTCACTATGACCAGGTCAGCTCCCCTTTCAGCAGAAGACTTAATGTCATTTCCGATCCGTACTGTGTCTATGTAAGAAACAATTGCAGGAGGCGGCACCACTATCCCGTTGGTCCCGTAAGTATAACTGAGCAATGCCAGGGTGATACCCTTTGCGGTAATCATCAGAGGTGTCAGGGTGTCTCTTGCTTCACTGTTAACCCATGTGCCGGTATGCCTGATACTGAGACTGTCAAGTACCCTGATTGTCCGGGTTATTCCCTTTGGTCCGCGGTCTGCAGCATGATTGTTTGCCGTGGTCAGGATGTCAAAACCGGCATCCCTGCATGCCTGTGCCAGCGCATCCGGTGAGCTGAAGGCGGGATACCCCTTGTAAGGTTTGCCGCCCAGGGTGACTTCGAGGTTGCCGATGGCAACATCAGCCGCACTTAAAAGCGGGGAGACATACCTGAAAACACTGTCGTAAGAATAAGTCCCGGCGGAATCATCCCAGGCTGATAAGATCTGTCCGTCGTGACCCATGATGTCACCCGTGAACATGATTGTGAGTACGCTGTCAGCTTCCTGACCGGCCGGCGGCACAGCAGGCAGGCTGTCAGCCTCCTGGCCGGCAGACAGCCTGGGCAGGAGCAGGGCAACTAAAAACAGGCTGGTCTTCAGAAATCTCATATCCTTATGTTCACTCTGTGTAGTAAAGCGCGAATGTGCTGATGTTGGGTCTTGCACGTGATGATTTTATCGTAAGCCTGATCTCGTCAGCCGTTACATCGGGAAAACGGAGCAGCCGCTTGTAACCGATTGTAGTACCTGTAGCCACTGTAAACCACTCCTGGTCCGTCCGGGCTTCAATGACAAATTTTTCCACTCTCTGTCCCATGCTGATATCCTCCTGCAACATTGCCACATTGAATGTGACTGATATGGCGGGAACGAAGGATGCAACCCTCTGGCGGTTGGGGGTCCATGATGTTGTGCTGTCGCTGTCAATGGCCCTTGCTGCTCCTTTCCCGTAGGGGCGGGCACCGTTAAGGAGGTCAGTGTCATAGAGATCATCAAGCCGCGCCTTGAGACCCATAAGGCTTTTAACATCATGATCTGTTATCAGCCCGCGGTTGTCGGGCGGGACATTCAGAAGCAGGACGGCGTTACGGCCCACGGAGCTGAAATAGATATCAAGCAGCTCATCAGGATCTTTTACGAGGCTGTCTTCTGCTGCATGCCAGAACCATCCCGGGCGAATTGAAACATCGACTTCAGCAGGATACCAGAAGACCTTTCCGGCTTTCTGAAGAAGGGCGCTGTTGCCGAGATCCATAGAGGCAGGGCTCAGTCCCAGTGCCTCATTTATTGCCCGGCTCTCAGGTGTGCCGCCCGGAGCAAGCGCTGTCACGCTCCACTCAGTCTCACGGCCGTAGCCCGTCTCCGTACCCACCCATCTCACATCCTCACCCATAATGGCTGTGACGGCATCCGGCTGAAGTTTCCTGATAAGATCATAATAAGCCTGCCAGTCATATTCCTGTCTCCGGCCGCCGGGACCCTCCCCATTGGCGCCGTCAAACCAAACCTCGTCAACCTTGCCGTACCATGTAAGAAGCTCGGTCAGCTGCTCCAGGTAGAATTTATTGTACGCCGGGGAATCACCGTAACACTCCGCATTACGGTCCCACGGAGAGAGGTAAACACCGAATTTCATATTGTACTTTTCGCAAGCATCCCTGAGCTCTCTTATCACATCGCCCTTGCCTTCCTTCCATGGGCTTGAGGCAACCGAGTGGCTGGTAGTTTTTGTCGGCCAGAGGCAAAAGCCGTCGTGATGCTTTGCCGTGATGATTACCATCTTCATTCCTGCCTCACTGAGGACCCTGACCCACTGTTCAGCGTCAAGGGAGACAGGGTTGAACAGCATCCGGAGATTCGTCCCCGCGGCCCCATTCCTTGTCAGTGAAGGTGTTTATGTTAAAGTGGATGAACGCCGTCATCTCAAGCTGCTGCCAGGCGAGCTGACGGGGATGGGGCACCACGCGGGCAGCCATTGCTTCCTTGACGCCGTGGGGCGGATTGGCAGGAAATTCGACCTGCCCCGGATAAAACTTGTCGAAATCATTATCCGCGCATGATTGGAGCAAAAGAAAAAAGAATGATATTATTGCCAGCCTTCTCATTTGCGGCTTTCCTTTGCAGACTTGACATACCTGGCATTCCTGAAACGCAGGGCAGACCAGTCATCGTCAACCGACACCTGGCTGACAGGCCTCATACCGGTCTCCAGAACAGGTTCCCATCCGTGGTCACGGTTGATGTCGCTGGAATATTTGCGGGATGTTCCCTTGGGATAAACCATCCACAGCTTGCCGTCATCACTCAGGTTGTGGATGCCGGCCGGACCAAGCCTTTTTACCTCCTGTAAATCCGGGGTGAAAATAATCATAAAGTCATACAGGTAACGGGCATTGATCTCCGTATCTATCTGAACCCCGGGCAACGTCTTATCCAGCATTCTTATAATATCATTCGGTGCGTTCAGTACAGCTATGCGCTCCTGATCACCGTATTTGAACTTTTTCAGGATTTCATCCATGATTGACAATCTGCATTTCACACAAATATACAAATTAGTGGTCAGTAAGATTGAGATGAACTTTTTGCTGACTTTTGCGTATCTGTTGTATATTTGCAGTGTCGAATTACGGGGTGCCTTAAAATACAGGCTGAGATCATACCCTTACAACCTGATCCGGGTAATGCCGGCGTAGGGAACAAGAGTAATCATTTCCGGTCTGTTGACGCACCCTCGCTTCTGACATCAGGTTAGTTTTTTAAGTTATTATTGTGAGGAAGATTTACTTATTTCTGTCTCTGTTATTAATAGCCTGTTCTGCAGTTCACGGGCAGAACAGCCGTGGCGTCATCACCGGCAGGGTCACTGACAGCGATGGCCTGCCCCTGGCAGGCGCATCGGTAGTCATTGACAGCCTCAAAGCAGGTGTGGCAACCGGCAACGACGGGCGGTATGCCCTGCGGGGAATGAACTCCGGCAGGCATGCCCTTCGCATCAGTTTCACCGGCTTCGAGCCTTTTGACACGGCAGTCGTTGTGCAGGGGAATGCAATTGTTGATGCTTCGCTGAAGGAAGCTCTTTTTGTGACCGACGAGGTTATAGTACGAGGAAGCCGTGCCGGTACCCGAACGCCAATGGCGCACAGTACAATTGAAGCTCCGGAGATGCGAACCCGCGACCTGACAAGGGATATGCCTTTTCTTCTTTCCCTTACCCCTTCAGTGGTGGAGACATCTGATGCAGGCAACGGAATCGGATATACCTCAATGCGTATCCGGGGCACTGATGCCAGCAGGATAAATATCACCCTCGACGGGATACCTCTCAACGATGCCGAATCGCAGCAGGTATTCTGGGTAGACCTGCCTGACCTGGCTTCATCGACAGGCAGCATCCAGATACAGCGCGGGGTTGGTACATCGACCAATGGAGCCGGTGCATTCGGGGCATCAGTGAACATAAGCTCAATGACGCCATCAGATGACCCCGGAGCGGAGGCTGCGCTTTCTTTCGGTTCCTTTAACACAGTGAGAGCCATGGCAAAAGCATGGACAGGCAGCCTCGGCGACAGTTTCAATATGTTGGTCAGGGCGTCGCTGACGACAAGTGACGGGTACGTTGATCACAGCGCCTCCGATATCCGTTCCGCAATGGTTTCAGGCATCTGGTCTGCGCAATCGAACAGGCTGAGATTTAATTTCCTTACCGGCAGTGAAAGGACAGGGATAAGCTGGTGGGGCGTCCCGGCAGAGGTGCTTCCGGAGAACAGGCGTTATAATCCTGCAGGTGAATATACTGACAGTAACGGTGACCTGCGGTATTATGAAGATGAGACTGACAATTATACCCAGAACCACTACCACCTATTCAATACCCATCTTTTTGCAGGGCATGTCAGTCTTAATACCGGCCTGCACCTGACATCCGGATCGGGCTACTACGAGGAGCAGGAGAGTGACCGCGACCCTTCGGAGTATGGGCTGTACGGGCTGACAGACGACGGACTGCCAGTGGATGAAACCGACCTGGTGCAGCGCAAGTGGCTTGATAACTATTTCTACGGTGCGGTATGGTCACTTGTAAAGGCCGGCAGTGTCGCTGAATGGACCCTTGGCGGGGCACTTAACAGGTACGACGGAGATCACTTCGGGAGGCTGATATGGATGGAGCATCCGGGAAATATCACTCCTGACTATGAATGGTACAGGAACAACGGCTTGAAGGATGAGTTCAGCATCTACGGGAAGGTCAACACCATGGTCTCCGGCAGCCTGAACGCTTTCCTGGACCTGCAGTACAGGTACATCAGCTATCATTTCAAAGGACCAGACAGCGACATGAAGGACCTCACGGCGGATCATCAGTACCGGTTCTTCAATCCGAAGACGGGCCTGTTCTGGAGTAACGGCAGCGGTAGTGATGCTTTTGTTTCGGTATCTGTAGCTCATCGTGAACCCACACGCACTGACTTCAAGGAAGCTGCCGGTGACCCGGAAGCAACGCCCGGTCCGGAGCGCCTGACGGATTTCGAGGGCGGGTACACATACCGGAACACCTCCCTTTCGCTGGGACTCAATCTGTACCATATGCTTTACCGTGACCAGCTTGTCCCGACAGGCAGGATCAGCAACACCGGGTACCCCATTATGACGAACGTCCCGGAAAGTTACCGGACAGGTGTTGAATTCTCGGGAAGCTACAGGCCATCGCCGGTGGCTGCACTCAGGATGAACCTGACGATCAGCCGGAGCAGGATAAAGGATTTCACGAATTACTACTTCAACTATAATACATCCGACTGGAGCGAAGAATATACATCGGCCAGCCTCGGTACGGTGGACATCGCCTATTCACCGCGCATAACCGGATCGGCAGAGGTGGAGATCAATCCGTTGAAAAACCTTACCCTGAATCTGACAGGAAAGTACGTGGGCAAACAGTACTTTGACAATACAATGAGTGAAGAGAGGAAGCTCGATCCCTATTTTGTCTCAAACATCTCTGCAGGCTATAAGATTCATTTAAAAGGATCCGGTGAGCTCATGCTGCGGTTCATTGTAAACAACCTGTTGAATGCCATTTATGAAAACAATGCATACGGAGGGATGTGGACCGAAGACGGAGCTGAAAAGACCTGGGCGTACTTCTTTCCGCAGGCAGGCATTAACTATACCGCCGGTATTACATTATCCTTCTGATGATCATGATCACCTGGCTGTCTGAAAATATTGTCGAGGTCTTCGGAGCTGTCACCGGGATAGCATATGTCATTCTCGAGATCAGGCGCAACATACTGTTATGGCCATTGGGCATCCTGACTTCAGCGGTATATATATTTGTCTTTGGCAGGAACGGTTTTTATGCGGGGATGGTGCTGCAGGGGTATTATGTGGTGATCAGTATTTACGGATGGTACAAATGGCATGGAGCAAGGGGCATGGGGCAAGCTGGCGATCCGCCGAATGGCGGTGAGGCAGTCCCGCGAAGCGGGAGAGCACGGAGCACGGAGCAGGGGGAAAGAATTGCAATTGAAAAGGACGGCTCTGATATTAAAAATATTGATATAAAAACTGCCATAAACAGCATTTTGACTGGCCTGGCACTGTGGGGTTTGCTGTGGTTTTCGCTGGACAGGTGGACTGACTCTCCGGTGCCGCTCTGGGACGGACTGATTACTTCACTCTCGGTAGTGGCCACATGGATGCTGACCAGGAAATATATTGAACAGTGGTACGTCTGGATCGTGGCAAACGCAATCGCCATTGTCGTATACCTGGCCGTAGGCATGTATCCTACGGCCGCACTATTCTTTGTATATTTCGTAATGGCAATAATTGGTGCAAGAGCCTGGAGCAGGAGAAAATCATTTTAATCAAGGTATGCAAGACGTATGATATGTACAAAACCCAAATCCTCGTAGAGGATTAAACTATTGTAGATGAATGTGATACAAAAACAATCATTATCCCTTAGGGATTACAGGCCGGCAAAGTCGGTCATCCTGGCAAACGGACAGTACCCGTCGCATGCGGTGCCGGTCAGATACCTTGAAGAGGCCGATCTTATAGTCTGCTGTGACGGAGCGGCGGAGAAGCTGGTAGCCCATGGCATGGAACCGGGGATCATAACCGGGGATCTTGACTCCGTCTCCCCGGAGCTGAAAAGAAAATATAAGAGCATACTGGTAACTGATGCTGACCAGGAGACCAATGACCTGACCAAGGCTGTAAAGTGGTGCGTTTCGCAGGGGATTAAGGAAATTGCAATTCTTGGCGCCACAGGCTTACGCGAAGACCATACACTTGGAAATATCTCTCTTCTGGCCGACTACAATCGTAATCTGAAAGCAATTATGCTCACTGATACGGGATCATTCCGGGTTTTTGACCGCACCGTTACAATTGATTCATTTCCCGGTCAGCAGGTGTCGCTGTTCAGCCTTGATCCGGACCTGGCAGTGACCTCATCAGGTCTCCGCTATCCGTTGCAGAAACTCAGGCTCACAAGCTGGTGGCGCGGAACATTGAATGAGGCGGCGGGAGATAGCTTTACCCTGAGTTTTGAAAACGGCCGGATAATCGTATTTATGAAATACCCTGAATAAATGCAGGTAACAACAGATCCACGGATTGAAACAGTGTAACTCTGTCTTAACTCTGAGTAACCCTGTGTTTAAATTTTTTTTACCACAGAGTGACACGGAAAAATAGCTGAGTTGCACTGCCGGGGTGAACTAAAATTAAATATTGACTATCTTCAAATGTTCTTTTGTTCATCAAAACAGTACCGAACCATGAAAAAGACTCTCTTCCCTGCCATTGGCATTATTTTACTAATGTCAATCTCTTCATGCATAAATGAATCTAAAAAAGCTGCCGCGGAAACCGGGCCGTTCCGGTTTGCGGAATACACAACAGACCAGCTGCAGCAGGGTTACAAAAACGGAGACTTCACTATTACGGAAGTGGTGCAGGCCTATCTTGACCGCATAAATGAAATCGATGACAACGGACCTGCGCTCAACGCTGTCATACAGGTGAACCCCGATGCGCTCACCATTGCCGCACAGCTTGATCAGGAGCTGAAGGAAGGCAAATTGCGCGGCCCCATGCACGGTGTGCCGGTGCTGCTTAAAGATAATATTGATACACATGACGGAATGGAAACGACAGCCGGATCAAGAGCGTTGCGCGGATCACACCCCCCGAAAGACAGCTTTGTGGCGCAGAAGCTCCGCGAGGCCGGCGCCGTCATAATTGGCAAGGCCAACCTGAGTGAGTGGGCCAACTTCCGCGGTAACCTCTCTTCAAGCGGGTGGAGCGGCGTTGGCGGACAGACAAAAAACCCCTACATCCTTGACCGCAATCCGTGCGGCTCAAGCTCGGGGTCAGGTGTGGCCGTATCGGCCAACCTGTGCATGACAGCTGTAGGCACCGAAACTAACGGATCAATAGTATGCCCCTCAACAGCCAACGGAATTGTCGGGATAAAACCCACCGTGGGCCTCCTCAGCCGCAGCGGTATCGTGCCGATCTCATTCACCCAGGACACACCCGGACCCATGGCGCGCACCGTGCGTGACGCAGCAATAATGCTTGGTACGATGACAGGCATCGATACTGCGGACAGCAAAACGGCAGCCTCAGAGGGAAAGATGCTTAACGATTATACACCTTTCCTTAAGGAAGAGGGCCTGAAGGGAAAGAGGATCGGATGGTACACCTCGGCCAGAGGCCAGCACTACAAGGTTGACACGCTGATGCAAAAAGCTGTCGATTATATCAAAAGCCAGGGAGCCGAAGTAATCGAGGTAGAAGAAATTTACAGCAGGGAGGTGGGCTCACTCTCTTTCCAGGTACTGCTCTGGGAATTCAAAGACGGACTTAACAAATACTTTGCTTCACTGGGCGATGCTGCCCCGGTAAAAAATGTAGAGGAGCTGATAGAGTTCAACAGGAATGATACCGTTGAGCTCAGATACTATGACCAGGAACTGCTTCTTGAAGCACAACAGAAGGGCAGCGTTGAATCCGGGGAATTTCAGGATATACTTTCAAAGATGAACCGGCTGGTGCGCGAGGAGGGAATTGACAGGGTTATGGCTGAGAACAGGCTTGACGCCTTTATTGCACCCACCGGATCACCCGCATGGAAGACTGACCTTGTCAACGGCGACTCATACACAGTAAGCAGCTCGTCACCGGCTGCCATAGCCGGCTATCCTAACATTACAGTGCCGATGGGCTTTGTAGACGGATTGCCGGTGGGGATCTCCTTCTTCGGGAGGGCATGGAGCGAGCCGTTGCTGCTGGAGATTGCCTATGCCTATGAGGCTGGCACAAAATACCGCACAGAACCGATGTTCAGGACGGAGTGACCTCGGGAAGCGTTGTGTTTATGCCTGTAAGATAACTGTGAACCTCGATCTGGGACCGCAATGGTTTCTTTGGGTTTTTTACAATGTTATTAGACTGCGTCTCGTCGAAGAGCCTCGCCTTGACATTGTCATTCCACTGAATCTCGAACACATCCCTGATCTCTTTTTTAATGCCCGGATCAAAGACAGGACATGATACCTCTATCCTGCGGTCAAGATTTCTCGGCATGATATCGGCAGAAGTGATATACACAAGTTCGTCGCCGCCGTTGCAGAAGATCATGAACCTCGAATGCTCAAGGAACCTGTCCACTATGCTGATGGCCCCGATATTCGCACTGAAATCCTTCATCTCAGGGATAAGTGACAGCATTCCCCTTACAATAAGCCTGATCTTAACTCCTGCCTTGCCTGCCTTATAGAGCCGCCCGATTATCTCCTCATCAGTAAGATTATTGATCTTGATGGAGATATATGCCTCCTTCCCGGCCTTAGCCTTTTTCGTCTCGTTTTCAATGAGCATGAGCAGTTTGTTGCGAAGGCCGAACGGCGATACCAGAAGGTGATAGAATTTGTCCTTACGGTAATTGGCGATGAAGAAATTAAAAGCCTTCAGAACCTCGTTTGTGATCTTTTTATCAGAAGTAAGAAGCAGATGGTCTGTATATACCCTGGCAGTGTCCTCGTTGAAGTTGCCGGTACCAACGGCAGCAAATCTCTGTGTGACATCGTTCTTGACGCGTGTTATAAGACACAGCTTTGAGTGTACCTTCAGTCCCGGCACGCCGTAAATGACCTTCACACCTTCATCAAGAAGCTTATTGCCCCACAGGATATTCGCCTCCTCATCAAACCGGGCCTGCAGCTCCACAACGGTGGTGACCTCCTTGCCGTTGCGCGCGGCATTCATCAGGGCGTTGATCACGCTGGAATTCCTTGCCAGCCGGTAAAGAGTGATATGTATCGATGTTACATTGGGATCTATTGAGGCTTCCCTCAGCAGGTCGATGAAATGATCAAACGGATTATAGGGGAAATAGAACAGGATATCCTTCTTCTTAATGACCGACAGGATACTCCTGCCATGCTGAATGTCACGGTGAAATATCGGAGGCAGCTTTTTGTAATAGAGATCTTCGTCGAGACGGATGAAGTGCATAAAGTCCTTGAAATTGTGATATCTCTCTCCGGGTATCATTACATCGGCAGGACCGAGATTAAGTTTCTTTGTGAGTATCTTCAGGAAGCCCTCAGGGATATTCCTGTCATACACGAACCTCACAGGGGTTCCCTTTTTCCGTTGCTGCAGGCTTTTTGAAAGCTTGTCTATGTAGCTTTCGGAGATGTCATCAGCAATATCGAGCTCGGCGTCTTTGGTCAGCTTGATTGTGTAGGCCTGCATATCATCGAACGGGAAGATGAAGAAGAGCTCTTTCATCCCGAACCTTATTACATCGTCAAGGAAGATGATATATTTCCCTCCGTCTGTCTCAGGAAGCATTATAAACCTTGGAAGGATGCCTGTAGGAATCTCAAGTAGTGAATACCATTTTTTATCCGTGGAAGAGTTTTTGAGGAGAATGCCAAAATAAATTGCATCATCAGTGAGGTTCGGCAGTTTCGCATCCTTGATCAGCATAAGGGGCATCAGCCTGTGCCTGACCTCTTTGTGAAAATAATTGCGGACAAACTCAGCCTGTACCGGATCAAGCTGCTGCTCGTTGATGAAATGGATGTTAAGCTTCTTCAGTTCTTTGAGCAGGTCGAGGTAGATCTTCTCAAACCTTGCATTCTGGGCAAGCACGATCTTCTGAACACTCTTGAGGGTTTCCTTGGGGTTGTACCCCAGGATATTCTTTGACTTATTGACGAACAATGACAGTCTCTTGAGTGTGGCTACCCTTACCCTGAAGTATTCATCGAGATTATTGGAATATATACCGAGGAAGTTAAATCTCTCCATCAGAGGTACTTCCTTGTTCCCGGCCTCCTGCAGAACCCTTTCGTTAAAAGAGAGCCAGCTTATCTCCTTGGGGATATATGCCTTACTCATAACAGGGATTTTGGGTTAAGAAAATATTCGGTCTTTCCGCCCGCCTTTCTGATCTTTGACCATTTATCTGCATCAAAGGTAAGGCAAAGAACTCCTGACTTTGGCAATACCTCTGTCTCATCCGCTGCGAAGAAGGCAGCCATTTCCGAAATCAGGAAATTATGCCCGAAGAGAGTGATAGTATCATAATCCTCACTCCGTGCGCTGAAGAAAGAAATATATGCAGCTGGCTCAAGGTTAAAATAAAGATCAGAAGATATCTTCATTGCATCAGGGCTCAGGCCGAACTCCCTTGCAAATATTATGGCTGTCTCAAGCGCCCTGAAGGCAGGGCTGGTGATGATCAGTCCGAGATCTTTTTCATGTGACCTGAGAAGCTGAGCCATGCGTCTCGACTGAATTTTGCCCTTGAGGGTAAGCGATCTTTCAAAATCAGAAATATCACCTGGCTGGTCTTCTGCCTTGCCATGCCTGATGAAGATCAGTTTCTTCATCTTTGCCTGTCTGTTGCTGACGGGTTTCATATATTACGTTTCAGTATTTCATATTCCGAAGCAGGTTCCCATTTCCCTTGCCTGTTTGACCATGGGGTTATCCGTTTCAACAAGCTTTGTTTTGCCGGCCACATCAGAAAGCTTCACCGATGTTATCTCGCAGTTTCTGTGTGCAACCATTCTTCCGAAGTTGTTGCCGGCAATCAGGTTTGCCGCTGCCGCGCCGAACCTTGATGCCAGTACCCTGTCCATAGGCGAGGGTGACCCGCCCCGCTGCACGTAACCCAGCACTGTCTCCCTTGTCTCCAGGCCGGTGACCTCCTCTATTCTTTTTGCGAGGTAATTTCCTGCCGAGACCTCATCTTCAGGAATACGAATCCCTTCTGCTGCAACAACTATTGAGTAAGGTTTGTTATTATCTGCACGCTTTTTCAGATACTTCATTATAATATCCTCATCATGCGGTATCTCCGGAATCAGAATTACATCGCCGCCTCCTGCCATCCCGGAATAAAGTGCAAGCCACCCTGCATTGTGCCCCATAACCTCGATCACCATGATCCTTTTGTGCGAGTTGGCGGTAGAATGAAGCCTGTCGACAGCCTCGGTGGCAATATTCACTGCGGAATCAAATCCGAAAGTCATATCCGTTCCCCAGACATCATTGTCGATTGTCTTTGGTATTCCGACCACGTTCAGGCCCTCCTCCGAGAGCATATATGCATTCTTCATCGTTCCGTTACCCCCTATACAAACCAGGCAGTCGAGTTCGAGCTGTTCATAATGTTCCTTTATGAGCAGCGGTTTTGCATTTTCATTCTTCTTTTTGCCGTCGGCCTTGAAAGGTTTTTCACGGGAGGTGCCGAGTATGGTGCCGCCGAGAGTAAGTATCCCTGACAGGTGACTCTCTGTCAGCTCGATGTAATCCTTGGTTATCAGTCCTGTAAAACCGTCACTGATACCGATGACTTTCATTCCGTATTTTACAATTGCAGTCTTGCCTACGCCCCTGATTGCGGCATTGATCCCGGGGCAGTCGCCTCCGGCTGTTAAAATGCCAATTCTCTTTGGTACTGTGTTTTTTCCCATGTTCTCCCGGGGAATTATGCAGTTTAATTATGATCAAATGTACTAAAAAACCGCAATAAAACTACAAACCGTTGTTGCCGAAACACTTAAACCGGACTTAGATCACAGATCTCAGGTCAGGCTGGAGAATTGCCACAATTGTGTAACTTTATCAGCCGCTTATATTCTTTTTAATGACAGAAAAAGAGACAAAACTGCTCCGCGATATCAAGCCTGCCCTGGCGGGTTACATCAGCGACTCGCTGGTCCTGCTCGGCCAGCTGCCAGTGCCTGATGATACCGCTATTCATGATATAAGGGTGTTGATGAAGAGGCAGCGTGCTACAATAAAGCTTGTACGGCCGCTGCTGGAAGAAGAGTCATACCGCAGGGAATATTTTGCCGGCAGGGAAGTTGGCCGTATCCTGTGTTCGTGGCGCGAAATGTCAGTGCTGTACAAAACAGCAAAAGCGCTTAAAAAGGAGAACCCTAAGCTCTTTCTTAAGCTGTGGGATAATGAGAAGATACAGATCCTGCTCAGGAAGCCTTACTCTACCTGGACTGCAGCAGGTGAACAGAGCAAATCGGTAAAGGAGATCAGTGCTCACCTCATTAAAGCTCAGTACAGGGTACGGTTTCTGACCCTGAAGGATCCGGATGTATCCTTGCTTCTCGAAGAGCTCGGACGCAGTTTCCAGATTGCTGCAAAAGCTTACCTGGACTGCAGGAACAGTCCCCGGCAAAACCTGCTGCATAATTTCAGGAAGAAATCCAAGACCCTCCTGTACCAGCTTTACTACTTTCGCCCTCTGAACCAGCCAGGTATAAAGTCGCTTGAGAAAAAGCTCGACTTCCTGACCCAGAATCTCGGAAAGTACAATGACCTGGTACAGATCACTGATATGATCGGCTACAGGTACGGAGATCCGGGTAACAGTCCTGTGATGGATGAACTGGCTGTAGTGATCAGGGATAAGCAGGACAGATATCTTTCAAAGGTCTGGCCTTTGGCATACCGGATCTTTGCTCCCGGGAAAAATCCGGGAGATTTCCTGAGCTTTATCGTACGGTAGAATTTAACCTGATACCCCGTTGTTCAGGGTCTGTACCAGTGTCATCAGCTGCATCCTGTTCCTGACGTTGGTTTTTGAATAGATCCGTGATGTATGATCTTTTACTGTCTGGAGGCTGATGAACAGCTTGTCGGCTATTTCCTGGTTACTCAGTCCGTTGCAAATCTCCCTGATTATATCAGCTTCCCTTGGTGAGATCTCGTGCCTGATGCAGAAATCCTCGATTCCCCGGGGCGGGTTCAACTCTTCAGGGATCTGAAATGATTGCAGATCTGCGTTATATACAAGGTAGACAGGAAGCAGGGCGGCGGCGGCGAAGAGCAGGAATGCAAATACAAGTGCCATCCATACTGAATGGGGCAGCAGCATGAGGACAGCTGATTGCGAAAGAGCCCCTGCCAGTGACAGACCCGCAAGAATCCTGCGATCCGTTTTTCCCGGCGAGGAAGAGGAGCCTTTTAATAAAATAAAACCCGTGATCACTGCAAAGAACAGTGCAGCACCGCTGTAGTAGTACTTGAACATAGGCAATGCTTCACTGAATACAGTATCACCCGATGTGTACCCGATGAGTGTGATTATTCCGAGATTGATCACGACGGACAGGATGTAAAGATACCCCTTGAGGTGCAGGCCTGCGCACTCTGCCCCGAACCTCAGGAACATCATCCACCCGATGACAAGGAATGGCAGACCAAGCAATAGCGAAATGGCTGATACCGTTGACAGCATATCCGGGGTAAGTCGGCTGCCTGCAACGGTAAAAATGATGAACTGCCCCCATATGCCGTAGAAGCCGAAGGCGAACATGAAAATAATATAGTAAAAGAGGGGTCTGGCAAACGGAACGGTGTACTCTTTCATCAGCCTTGACGTCAGAAGAATTGCTCCGGCGGCCATCCCGGCACAGGAAATAAATATGATCAGACTGATCAGTTCCATATCTGAATTATTGTAAAATATTGATTAACAGTCACTACCAAAGTAGTAGGGTTAATACTAAAGTAGGATTTTATAAAATCACTACTAAGGTATGAAATCCATCTCACGATGCAGATATAGATTTGCTTCAACAAACGATTTTTTTCAAACAGTAAAAAGCAAATAAAAATGGAAACAAAAAGAACTTACCGCTTCGTACCTTCAACCGGTGCCTCGTATAACACCGGATGGAAGGTCATGTCTGACAACTTCCTGAGGTTACTGCTGGTCGTAATTATCTTAGCTATCATAACCGGACCAATGGGGATCTTCGGCAACAGTAATTTCAAGGTCGACCACTTCGATTTTGACAGCATCCCCTTTGACATGGATGATTTCTTCAAGTTCGGGGCACTGGGCATTGCCGCCGTCTTCATGGGAATGCTGGGGTTGCTCTGGTATTTTCTGCTGGTACCGGTATTCAAATACGGAGCCAAAATGATGTTCGTTCAGTCGGCCCGTCAGCTTACGCCTGACTTTGACATGCTGATAAACGGTTTCCGCAAGAACTACCTCAATATAGTGCTTGCCAACCTTCTTGTCACAGCCCTCGTCGGCATCGGCTTTGTCTGTTTGTTTATCCCAGGGATAATAATCGCGTGCCGTCTTGCATTCACACCTTACCTGGTCATGGACAAGGATCTTGATCCGATCAGGGCAGCTGAAGAGAGCTGGAGGCTCACCCGCGGTCACGGCTGGACAATATTCCTCATGGGCTTCCTCAGCTTCTTCATCTACATAGCAGGATTCATCTGCTTCTTCATCGGAGTGCTTGTCTCTGATATGTGGGTCAAGAGTTCGTATGCAACGCTTTATCAGTCGGTGCTGGTTGAAAAGGGAATGTATCAGGTAGCTGAAGCTCCGGTGACTGAAGCGCCTGTCTCATAAAGTAATTTTGCTTCACTTATTTACTTGAACACGGGCACGGGGCGATATGCCCCGTGCTTGTTTTTGGGAGCCTTACATTTTAGTTAGTTTGGCAAACCGCAGTAACAGCTTTTTCGTTCCTGCGGCATCAAATTCTATTACGGCAGTGCTATTCGGGAACTCTCCCTCAACCGACCTGACCTCACCCTGTCCGAACCGTTCATGTGTCACCCGGTCACCCGGTGACAGCTCTGTCATGGCAGGAGAGACTGCAGTCGCGGCCGGACTGCCGGATTTCCTGATCTGTACCAGTTTCTTTTCTGAGGCGGTGGCGGTAAATGTCTCCCTTTTCTCTCCAATTGTATTACCGTCAAAACGTACTGTATTTCTGAATGACCTGCCACCGCTATGGGGGTAGTACAGGTAGTCATTTTCTATCTCGCCGATGAAACGGCTGGGAGAGCTGCTCTCAAGAGATCCCCACTTATACCTGTTGAGGGCGTAGCTCAGGGTGACGCGCCTGCACGCCCTTGTAAGCGCAACATAAAAGAGCCGTCGCTCCTCTTCAAGCTCGCGCGGGTTATAAAGATTCATATTTGAAGGAAACAGGTTTTCCTCCAGGCCTACGATATATACATATTTGAACTCTAGTCCTTTGGCAGAATGGATTGTCATCATCGCCACCTTGTTCTTATCCTCAGGTTTCTCCATATCCTGATCAGTCAGCAGCGATACTGTCTGAAGCCAGGTGGCAATGTCAGCCGGCTCACCGTTGTTTACGGCTGCATCTGTGAACTCCCTGATACCGTTGAGTAGCTCCTGGATATTTTCAAGCCTGTCAATCTCCTCAGGCACCTGCCCCTGCCTGAGTTCAGTGATGATACCGCTGGCAGCAGCTATCCTGTCAGTCACCTCGTAAGCAGTGGCGGTCTCTGCCGTAGCCATGACCGGAAGCATAAGGGAGGCGAAGACGGCAAGCTTCGACCGGAGGGCAGGAGTAAGGTAAGTTGTACTCAGTTCAGATGAAGAAATAATTGACCATATGCTTACATCAAGTGTTCTGGCAAGCTCTGCCAGCCTCTGAATGGTTGTATCGCCGATGCCCCTCCTGGGATAGTTGATTATACGTTTAAGAGCTTCCTCATCATCAGGATTAACCACCAGCCTCAGGTATGCTATCAGGTCACGTATCTCCTTGCGTTCATAGAACGACTGTCCTCCGAATACCTTGTAGGGTATGTTCCGTTTGCGCAGCATCTCCTCGAAGATGCGCGACTGGGCATTGGTGCGGTACAGGATTGCAAAATCCTTCCATTCGAGACGCTCACGCATACGTGTATCAAGAATGTCAGAAGCCGTCACTATGCCCTCCTCGCTGTCAACGGTTGTCTGTACCACCCTTATTTTTTCACCCTCCTCATTCTTTGAGTAAACGGTCTTTTTTATCTGCCCGATATTCTTTTCAATGACGCTGTTGGCAGCATTGACAATTGTTTGCGTGGAGCGGTAGTTCTGCTCAAGCTTGAAGAGGTGATAGTCCGGGTAATCATTTTTGAAGTTGAGGATGTTCTCTATGCGTGCTCCGCGGAATGAATAAATACTCTGAGCGTCATCACCCACTACGCACAGGTTGCGGTGAAGCTCCGAGAGCTTATGAACGATCACATACTGGGCATAGTTGGTATCCTGGTACTCGTCCACAAGGACGTAGTCGAACCGGTTGCGGTACTGTTCAAGCACGGCGGGAAAGTCACGGAAGAGAATATTGATGTTCATCAGCAGGTCATCAAAATCCATTGCGTTAGCCTTGAAGCATCTTGCAGCATAATTCCTGTAGATTGCCCCAAGCTCAGGCACCCTCGACGCCTTGTCGGCTTCAGTGATATTATCCACAGTACCGTACAGCTGGGCAGTGATCAGGTTATTCTTGGCATGGGATATCCTGGCCGCGACTGAGGCGGGTTTATAAACAGTGTCATCAAGGTTCATCTCCCTGATGATGCTGCGGATCAGGCTGCGTGAGTTATCCTGGTCATAAATTGTGAAATTGCTTTTATAGCCGAGGTAGTGACCGTCGTATCTCAGGAAGCGTGCAAAGATTGAATGGAATGTGCCCATCCACAGGTTGCGGGCAGTTTCAGGACCAACAATCCTGTTGATCCGCTCTTTCATTTCTCCGGCCGCCTTGTTGGTGAATGTCAGCGCGAGGATCCGGTGCGCAGGGGCTCCCTTGCTTAGAAGGTGAGCCACGCGGTAAGTCAGCACACGGGTCTTGCCCGAGCCGGCTCCGGCAATGACCATCGCCGGTCCTTCAGTATTTATTACGGCATCATGCTGTGCCTCATTAAGCTCTTTCAGATATTCGCGAAACATGTAAGAGAATGCAGATTTTCCTGTCCCAAAGAACGGCATTTTTTTATTAGGTTTGCATATCATTTCCGGTAGTTAATCCGTTTAGTAAGCGTGTCAAGATACCTGTCCATCATAATCGTGTTTTTACCGCTTGCCTTGCAGGCGCAGATCACTGCCCCTGAAAGCCGGACCATGCGCATGACAGACTACCCGGTGACGGCACGGCACGATCCTGTCTTTATTTTCTGCGTTGCCGATCCCGGTGAAAAAGGCGCACTCACGGCTGCCAGTCCGGGCGGAACGGCACCATTCACGTTTGTATGGACCATGTACGACCAGACCGGGGGAAGCTACTCGATACCGGTGAAGACTGAGACGGGAGTGACCTCCACTGCCGGCGGTCTCTCCGAAGGCGGATACAGGGTCAGTATTTCAGACGGAGGCGGTTACAGTACTGATCTGTACGCATGGGTAAACATTGACAAGCCTGTCGCAAATGCCGCACTGCTGAACTTCACCTGTGACTACGTCGCTCTTGACGGCACAGCAGCGCCTGATAACTTTAACTATTATGACCCCTCCACGGGCGCTTCCAAAAGGCTTCCCAACGGCGTTGCTTTTCTGTGGTCCTCGACTCCTGCTTCGCTAATTCCGTTTCCTGATGTCAGGATTGATCCTCTGATATCTTCCCCGCCGCTGGTGGATGTGCAGTATATGTTACAGGTGACTGACAGTTTCGGATGCTCCTCAACCTCCTCATTTCCCTATACGTCAATTCATGTGAAGGCTGAATTCACGGCTGAGCCCACAGACGGTGAAGCGCCACTTGAGGTAACATTCACTGACAAATCGGTTAGAGGATATCATTATACATGGAATTTCGGTGATGATTTCGATCTCCAATCTTCCCGATCCGGGTACACATACATATTATATACCCGGCACCTATTACGCCGTGCTCACGATTGAGAGCGAACTCACCTGCAGTGATGCGGACAGCGTAGCTATTAAAGTTGAGCCTTCGATGATGCAGATGCCAAACGTTTTCACTCCCAATGACGACGGCATCAACGACTTCTTCATCCCTGACAAGAAGTCGCTGAAGTTTCTCAACCTTCAGATTTTTTCAAAAAGCGGTCGCAGGGTATATAACTACGAAGGTGACGGCGAAGACCTCCAGGGCTGGCAGGGTTGGGACGGTAAGGTCAACTCCTCTGAACGGTATGCCGAACCCGGAGCCTATTACTACGTGATCAGGGCGGTGGGTTATGACGATAAGGAGTACGAAGGAAAGGAATACAGAGGCGCAATCTATCTCTACCGCTGAGAGAGTTTCAATCTACAGTCTCCAGTCCTCAGTCTGCAGTTCTCAAGTCTTTGCCGATTGCTGACTGCCGACTGTTGACTGCTACAGTGTCACTACTGCCTGCCCTGCAATCTGACAGCTCCCTAAAATGATCCACCGGATCATTTTTTACGGTCGCTTCTCTACTGCCTCTTAGCAGCAATTCACCGGCATTTTCCGCCACTCAGCTGAATTTTATTAATATTTAACGAAATAAAACTTGCAAAACTCCCAAAGTTTTCTGATTATTGTACCCGTTTTTACAGAGCTACATGAATCAGTCACGGGAATATGATGACAGGATCATTGCCGGAGCGGCGGAGTTGTTTCGCCAGTATGGCATAAGGGCCGTCACCATGGACATGATAGCAAGCCACCTGGGCATTTCCAAACGCACCATTTATGAACGGTTCGGCGATAAGGACGAGATGCTCTTCGCGGTTATGAATTCCATGATAATAAAACAAAAGGAGAGGATCGACAGCATAATTGAATCATCTCCTGATATAATTACTGCGATTTTCACGCTGCTCAACCTTGGAAGAGATCATGCTGCCTCCATGAACCCGGTGATTGGCTCTGACCTGAGGAAATATCACAGTAAAGTCCTGGTTCGCATAAAAGAGAAATGTGAGAATCCTGATTATGAGGGAGCCCTTAAGATCATTTTAAAAGGCAAGGAACAGGGACTTTTCAGGAAGGACATCGATGACAGCATAGTAAGCAGGTTTTTTACCGAGCTTAAGACCGTAATCGGAGACAGTAAGGTTTTCCCGACTGATGAGTTTCTTCACCGCGACCTGATAAAAAATGTTGTAATAAACTATCTGCGTGGTATTGCCACGGAGGACGGGATTAAGCTCATAGACAAAGTGGAGTCCGGAATGAACAATTAAATGCCAAAAGTAAATAGAGACTATATGAAAAGAAGATTTGTAGCATTTGTCAGTGCATTATTTCTTGCCGTAAGCCCGGCTGTCGTTGCCCAGGAAGCACCTGCTTCCCTGTCCCTGACGGTTGATCAGGCAGTTGAATATGCTCTTGATAAGAACAAGAGTGTAGCGTCAGCAAGATATGATCTGCTTGCATCTGAAAAAGCAAAATGGGAGGCTATTGCTGCCGGTTTGCCGACTATAGACGGAAGCGCCTCTTTTAATAACAATCTTGCCGTTATGACCAGGATCGTTAACATAGGCGGAGTGCAAACACCGCTTCAGTTCGGCACCACATATGATGACGCTATTGGTGCATCAGCTTCCGCACTTGTTTACAGTGCCCCCTGGCTAGTCGGGATACAGACTTCCAAGCTGGCATACACCCTTGCCAGCCAGGGATTGACCCTGACCAAAATTGAAACAGAAGAAAGTGTTGTCAATGCTTATTACCTGATTCTAACATTAATGGAGAGCATTAAAGTAATCGACCAGAACCTGGCGAACCTGAATGAAATACTTGTCTCTACAGATGCTATGTACAGTGTGGGTATGGCTGAAGCTACCGATGTCGACCAGATGCGATCGAATGTGTCAATGCTTCTTAACACCAGATCCTCTGCGGAGCGTTCCGTCGAGCTTAATTATAACATGCTCAGGTTCCTCCTCGGCGTGGAGAGGGGAACTGAAATCATTCTCACTGAGTCTCTTGATAATATTATTGCCGCAGTCAATGTCGATGCACTTATCACTGAGGAATTTAACATCGAAGAAAACATAAACTACCAGCTTATTGACAGCCAGCTTAAGATGTCAGAGCTGTCACTCAAAGGAGCCAAAGCTACTGTTCTTCCTACCCTGTCAGGTTCAATATATTATACCAGGATGGGAATGGGCGACGAAGTGTCGAGTATGGAGTACTTCCCTTATTCTGCTGTTGGACTACAGCTCCAGGTTCCGATATTCGGGTCAGGTTCCAGGTACGCGAAGATAAAAAAAGCGCAAATCAATTATGAAAAAGCTCAGAACACGAAGTCAATGGTGTCTGACCAGCTCCTTCTGCAGGAGAAACAGCTCAGGTACAACCTGCTTAATGCCAATGAACAGTACAAAAGCCAGAAGGAAAATATTGAGATTGCAGCAAGGGTTTTAAAAAGCATTCAGAATAAGTACAACCAGGGAATGGCATCGAGCCTTGATCTTACCCAGGCCAATAATAATTACCTGGCATCTCAGAGCAATTACCTCAATGCCATAATGAATCTGCTTCAGACCAAGGTGTCGTTTGACAAGCTTATGAATAAATTTTAAGAACTGAAACAACAAAAATTAAACCTCATACAATGAACCGCAACATTCTATCATTAATTCTCGCCGGCGGCATGGTCTTCACGGCCTGCGCCCCCAAGGAAAAGCCTGCCGGAGGCACGGCGGCAGCATCTGCTTCTGACACAGCAGCAGCGATACCCGTCAGGGTCATGCCAGTGGTTAAGACCAGAATTGCCCGCACAATTGATTATACGGCTACTATTCAGGCGTATGAAGAGGTGAACATGGCTCCCTCGACACCGGGCCGCGTTGACAATATCTATGTCGAAGTGGGTGACAGGGTTCAGAAGGGCCAGAAGCTTTTCCTCATGGATCGTTCACAGTACTATGCCAGTAAAATTCAGCTGGCTAATCTTGAAAAGGACCTTGCCAGGATGGATACCCTGATGAAAGTAGGAAGCATAAAGGCACAGACTTACGATCAGACAAAGGCACAGTATGAGGTAACCAAAACCAATGTGGACTTCATGGAGGCAAACACCCTGCTGGAGGCTCCGTTTGCCGGGATCATAACCGGCAAGTACCTTGAAGACGGTGAGCTTTACTCGGGTGCTCCGGGGATGTCAGGCAAGGCAGCCGTGGTGACCCTGATGCAGATCAACCCCGTAAAGATCACTGTAAGCATTTCCGAACAAAATTATCCCCTTATAAAAAAAGGTATGCAGGCGAGGATTACTGCTGATGTTTATCCTGACAGGGAGTTTGAAGGAAGGATCTTCAGGATTCATCCAACGATTAATCCAATGTCACGCACATTCAATGCTGAGATTTCAATACCGAACGGTAATGAATTGCTGCGCCCGGGCATGTTTGCCAGGGTATATATCGATATGGGTGAGGTGGAAGCATTTGTCGTTCCCTCAAGCTCTGTCCTGGTTCAGGAGGGCACCAACGAAAGGTTCATTTTTGTTGCTGACGGCAATGTTGCTTCCCGCAGGGTAGTGATACCGGGGAAAAGATTTGATGATAAGGTTGAGATTGCTGAGGGTGACCTGAAGGTAGGTGATAACCTTGTTATCGACGGACAGGCTCGGCTGACAGATGGCCTCAGGATAGAGATTGCACAATAAAGATCAATAATTCAGAATTACCACCATGAGTATATATGCCAGTGCAGTAAAGAGGCCCGTTACCACGATCCTCATCTTTGTGATCACAATGATCATCGGGCTCTACTCGCTGATGCAGCTCCCGGTTGACCTGTATCCTGAGATAGAACTTCCGTTCATCTCAGTGTACACCAGTTACCCGGGTGCGAGCGCATCAGATATTGAAACCAATGTAACGCGTCCCATTGAGAATACCCTTAGCGCAGTGAGCGGACTGAAGGAGATAACCTCTACGTCCAGCGACAATACCTCGGTTATTTTCCTGCAGTTTGAATATGAAACAAACCTTGACGAAGCATCAAATGATATCCGCAGTAACCTGTCGTTCATACAGAGTTTTCTGCCTGAAGATGCAGAGGATCCTACTATCCTGAAGTTTAACTCAAGCATGATGCCGATAATTTTTTATGCCATCACTGCCGATGAAAGTTACAAGGGTCTTGAGAAAATACTCGACGAGAAAGTGGTCAACCCGCTGAACCGTATTGACGGGGTAGGGAACGTAGGGCTTTCAGGCGTGCCGGGAAGAGAGATCTATATTGATGTCGATCCCCGCCGGATGGAGGCATACAACCTTACTATTGAACAGATCGGGAATATTCTTAGGGCCGAGAATATCAATATGCCCGCAGGTTTTATGGAAATGGGCAGGAATGATTATCCCATCAGGATCCAGGGTGAGTTTACAGAAAGCGACGTAATCAAAAACATCGTAGTCGGAAATTATGCCGGCAGCAACATTCTGCTGAGCGATGTGGCTGTCGTCAATGATACCATAAGGGAGTCCAAACTTATAACCAAGGTCAACGGCGAGAGGGGAATGGATCTCTTCATTCAGAAAATGTCCGGGGCAAACACTGTTCAGGTTTGCCGTGATGTTGACAATGAACTTAAGAAACTGGCCAAGGATCTTCCGAATGATGTGAAGATAGAGAAGATCTTTGACACTTCGGATTTTATTCGCGGCTCCATAAATAACCTTACTGAGACACTGATGTATGCCGGCATCTTTGTTATCCTGGTTGTGCTTTTCTTCCTTGGAAGATGGAGGGCTACGTTCATTATTATTCTGACCATACCGATATCACTGCTCGTTGCTTTCATCTATCTCTTTGTAACGGATGCATCAATAAACATCATCTCGCTGTCATCCCTTGCCATTGCGATAGGTATGGTGGTTGATGATGCAATAGTGGTGCTTGAGAACATCAACCGACATATTGAGAGAGGCAGCAGGCCACGGGAGGCAGCCATCTATGCAACAAATGAAGTCTGGCTGGCAGTAATAGTCACGACTCTGACCGTTGTTGCCGTCTTCTTCCCCCTGACCTTTGTGCAAGGACTGACAGGCGTATTGTTCTCACAGCTTGGCATGATCGTTTCAATCACCATTGTTGTATCTGTTTTTGCTGCTATAACGATTACCCCAACCCTTAGCGCCAAGCTGATGAAATTACATCCTGTGCGCAAGGATGCTCCTTTTTATACATGGGACGGGTCAATACGCAAGTTCCTTAACCGGCTGGATAATTTCTACGTTAATACTGTAAGCTGGGCCTTGCATCACAAAAAGTTTGTGATCGCCGTTGCCATTGTGATCTTTGCCGGCTCAATGTATCTTTTTAAATTCATCGGCAAGGAATTCATGCCGCAGGCTGATGAATCAAGATGTACCGCAACTGTTGAACTGCAGACCGGCACGAGGGTCGACCAGACACTTATTGTTGCGGACCGTATTGATTCGATTGTCCAGGCCACGATCCCGGAAGTTGAACTTATCTCCACTTCCACCGGAAATGATGATACCGGCGGTTTTGCTTCCATTTTCAGCCAGGGTGGCACCCACATGATACAATATACTTTTTCCCTTGTACCGACAGGGGAGAGATCAAGAAGCGTGGAAGAAGTGGCTGAAAGCATAAGACAGATATTCGCTCCTATGCCGGAGATCATTAACTATAATGTTTCTACCACCGAAAGTATGGGTGCCGGAGGTATGGGTGGCAACACAGTGAACCTGGAGGTCTACGGTTATGATATTACCCAGACAAATCTTATTGCCGAGGAGCTTGCTTCAAGAGTGAAAAAGGTCGAGGGTGCAGTCAACGTACAGGTAAGCCGTGATAAGTCCAAACCAGAGCTGCAGATAGCGTTTGATCATGACAAGCTTCTGATGTATGGCCTTACAACCGCACAGGTATCAACAATGGTCAAGAACCGTATCGATGGCCTGACAGCTACGCGCCTGCGTCAGTTCGGCGATGAATATGATGTGGTTGTAAGATATAAGGAATCTGCCCGCAACAGCCTGACTGAGATTGAAAACATCGGGATAGCTACTCCTTCAGGCCAGGTGATAAGGCTGGGTGAGATCGCATCAGTGAAAGAATACTGGACTCCTCCGAACATCGAAAGGAAACGCAAGGAACGTATTGTTACCGTCTCAGTTACACCATACAAGAGACCTCTGAACCAGATTGTGGCTGACATACAGAAAGAGCTTGACCAGGTAGTAATACCCAACGGTGTCAATGTCACCATCTCGGGATCGTATGAAGATATGCAGGAATCATTTATGGATATCGGATTATTGATGGTAGTGTCGCTGATACTCGTCTACCTTGTCATGGCATCACAGTTTGAATCACTCAAGATGCCTCTGATAATAATGCTTTCAATACCTTTTGCTTTCTCCGGTGTGGCAATAGCGCTCTTCATCTCCGGCGCAAGCCTCAGCATGATAGCTGCCATAGGAGCAATAATGCTGATCGGTATAGTGGTAAAGAACGCCATCGTGCTTGTCGACTTCATCAACCTTACGCGTGACCGCGGTGTGGAATTATACAATGCCGTAGTCGTTTCAGGACGTTCCAGGCTCAGGCCTGTCCTTATGACTTCTGCAACAACTATCCTTGCAATGCTTCCGCTGGCAATAAACCCGGGAGAAGGTTCTGAACTGTGGCAACCTATGGGTATTGCTGTTATCGGCGGTCTCGTCTTTTCAACCCTTGTGACACTTATCATCGTACCTGTCGGCTATGTGCTGATGGCACGCAGGGGCGAAAGGGACAAAAAGCATACGGTGGCTTTCAGGGATATGAAGTTCCTGGATGACATACAGGAAAAATCAGTAAAAGAATAACCAGGGACTCTTAATACAAAATTATTGACATATGAAAGCTGTAATGATTATATACAACCTGGCTCTGACCGAAAAGATCGAGTATACTCTTGAACATTTCGGCATCAGGGGATATACCCAGTGGGACAATGTCGAAGGAGTAGGATCGTTTACCGGAGTGCCGCACCTCGGGACACATACATGGCCGGAGATAAACGGTGTGACACTTACATTTGTTGAAGCCGACAAGGTGCCGCTGCTCCTCGAAGCAGTCAGGAGAATTGATGAAATCAACAAGGATGTCGGCATCAGGGCATTCGTGTGGGATGTGGAACAGGCGGTTTAGCCTGCCATGTCAGTGATATGCAGATACATTTGAGTTGCGCCGCCCAATCCGGGCGGCGTTACTTATTTAATGACATGTGAATTGTCATTTTGGATTTCCCTCAATTATAATATATTTGGTGACCCTCTATTTCCGAAATGAAAAAACAGAACTGGTACAAACTGGTATATCAATTTGCCATAATCGGCATCCTGTTGTTCATGGGTATCCGCCTGCTTTATGACAAGGCCTACGCCCCTGACTTCGAAGCTTACTGCCCCCTCGGCGGCCTTCAGGCCCTGGGCAGTTTCTTCACGATGGACTCCCTTTCATGCGCCATGACAAGCACCCAGATCATGATGGGAGTGGCGCTTTTTATCGGCATAGTCCTTTTCTCTCGACTGTTCTGCGGATATATCTGCCCTCTCGGAACAGTTGGAGAATGGATCGGAAAACTGGGAGACAAAATGAAAGTCAGGATCACTCTTAAAGGTTTTGCTGATTATGCACTCAGATTTCTGAAGTATGCCCTTCTCTTTATAACATTCTATTTTACGCTGAAGTCAAGTGAGCTTTTCTGCAAGAAGTTTGACCCTTACTATGGGGTTGTATCCGGCTTTAATTCTGATGTTGTCCTTCTCTGGTCACTGATAGCAATCGGATCCCTTGTGATTGGTTCGCTTTTCATCAGGCTCTTCTGGTGCCGTTACCTGTGCCCCCTGGGAGCACTCTCAATAATCTTTAAATTCACCTGGTGGTTTGCCGGCGTGCTTGGCATTTATATAATTCTGCTCCTTGCCGGGCTGAAGATACCTTACATATATCCGCTCCTGATTATCACTGCCGGAGGCTACATACTGGAGATAGCCCGTATGACACGCGTGAGGCCGTCGCTAGTACATATCACACGCAATACTGAAAGCTGTATTGACTGTGGTCTCTGTTCGGAGAAATGCCCCCAGGGAATTGATGTTGCACATTCGGTGAAAGTCACTCACACTGACTGCACACTCTGCGGTGACTGTTTATATGAATGTCCCGTAAAGGATACACTCCAGATCAACAAACGGAATATGAAATGGCTCCCGGCTGTTGTTCTCGGAGCCCTGATAATCCTGGGCGTAACTGCAGGCACACTCTTTGAACTGCCGACAATTGATCAGAAATGGGGCACCCCTGAGCAGGTTGAAAGTGCCGGTCTCTTTGAGATGAGCGGACTGAAGAACATAAAATGCTTTGGCAGCTCAACCGCCTTTGCAAACCAGATGAGGCAGGTTGAAGGTGTTTACGGCGTATCGACATACGTGGCAAGCCACACTGTGCATATTCTCTATGATACCGCATTGTATGACGATGTGAAGATGCAGGAGCTTCTCTTCGTTCCGGTGAAGAAGACTGTTAAACCTTTGGCAGGGGAAGTGAATGAAGTGGCATTCTATACACTTACGTTGGATAAGTTTTTTGATCCTCTTGACGCAATCTACCTGCAGCATCTTCTTGACCAGAATACAGATGCATGCGGTTATCAGAGTGAATTCGCCTGTCCGGTCATCATACGCATATATTTTCCTGCAGGCAGTGAACCTGACAGGGAGACACTGACACGTGTAATAGAATCGAAGAAGCTCAGCTTCACCTCGGCCGGCAATGAATTCAATGTTAAACTGCCTTACAGGGTTGTTACCTTCAGTGAACCGGCTGCGAAGATTTCGAGGCAGGAGTATGTCCGGCAGATGTTCACACCCACCTCCTCAGTGTTTAACGGTTTTGCCGGTTACAGTTCAGACGCGTTAAGCGGTTATGTTCTTCCCTTAGGAGCAAATGCAGAACTTAAGGCCAGGTACAACTATCTCATCAGCCATCTCTCCAACGACCTTGGTGTGGTAGGGTTTGAGACTTCGCTCGGAGCTGATGACGAAGAGCTCGCAACGGTCTGGTACGTTGATTCGCTTACTACGCCGGAAAACATTTTCGGTTACCTGAATACTGACACTCTCCTGTTCCATTACTCCGACGGCAGCACTGGCAAGGTGGCAAATCCGTTCCGCTTCCCGGAGCCGGGTAAAAAAACCAGGATCGAATCCCAATAAAACGTATCCGGAATCGTACCATATAAAACCGTAAAGACAGGTCTCAGACCTGTCTCTACGTGCAAAATATATCGATTTTGGAATCCTATTCCTCTTCCTCTTCTCCGGCGTATGCCTTGATGACAGCGTCCTGAACCTCACCAGGCACCTGAGTGTACTCGGCAAACTTCATTGAGAACATTGCACGGCCACCGGTGAGTGAGCTTAATGCGGTGGAATACCTGTTCATCTCAGCAAGGGGAACTTTGGCTTTAATGATCTCAAAACCCTTTTCACTTGCCATGCCAAGCACCAGGCCGCGACGGCCCTGAAGGTCACTGATGACATCACCCATGCGGTCTCCCGGAACCATGATCTCAACATCATATACAGGTTCAAGAATCTTGGGACTGGCGTTCTTGAAGGCAGTGCTGAAAGCATTTCGTCCTGCCAGACGGAACGATATTTCATTGGAGTCAACAGGGTGCATCTTGCCGTCATATACATAGACCCTGATGTCACGGGCATAAGAGCCTGTCAGCGGACCAACCTCCATTTTTTCCATGATGCCTTTCAGTATGGCCGGCATGAAACGGGCGTCAATAGATCCGCCGACGATGCAGTTCATGTAGATGAGCTTGCCTCCCCAGGGAAGGTCAATCTCCTGCTTGTCACGGTTGGCCAGCTTGACCTCCTTGCCGGCAATCTTCATCATCGACTTGGCTTCAGAACCCTCTTCAAAAGGCTCGATGATCATATGAACCTCACCAAACTGACCGGCACCGCCCGACTGCTTCTTGTGTCTGTAGTCAGCCTGTGACGGTTTGGTGATTGTTTCACGGTACGGGATCTTGGGGGCAATATACTGTGTCTCGATCTTGTACAAATTATCAAGATGCCATTTCAGGATATTGAGGTGATATTCACCCTGGCCGTGGATAATGATCTGTTTCAGCTCCTTTGAGTACTCCACAATAATTGTCGGATCTTCCTGGTGCATACGGCCGAGCGCTTCACCCATCTTTTCCTCATCGCTCTCACTGACAGGTTTGATGGCAGTGCGGTACTTCGGTGCGGGAAACATCATTGGTTCAAAGGTCCAGTCGTTGCCCGGTGCGTTCAGTGTATGATTGGTCTTTGTGTTCTTAAGCTTGACGAACCCGCCGATGTCCCCTGCCTGTATCTCGGGTACACGCGTGCGGCTCTTGCCTGCACATACAAAGATCTGCGAGAGGCGTTCCTTGGTTCCGTTGCTTGTATTGATGACGTCAAGATTTTCGGTGATTTTTCCGGACATTACCCTGAAGTAGTTGACCTCGCCTATGTGTTCCTCTACGGTTGTCTTGAAGACGAATACCGATGCAGGACCTGCGGAAGAGCATTTTACCTCAGCACCCTTCGAGTTTTTCGGGGCGGGTAACTCAGACGGTGCCGGAGCTGCAGAGGCAATGAAGTCAAGCAGTCTGTCAACACCGATGTTGCCTTTTGACGACACGCAGAATACCGGGAAAATGCCTCTCTTCAGCAATCCTGCACGCATGCCCCTGTTGATCTCCTCTTCCGTCAGTTTATCGTTTGCAAAAAAGAGCTCCATCAGTGATTCATCGCTCTCAGCAACCTTTTCTGTCAGGGCTGAATGCAGCTCCTCAGCTCTGTCTTTATGGTCAGCAGGTATGTCAAGTACTTCGGCCTTGCCGCCATCCTTGCCGTAACGCAGCATCTTCATGCTGATGACATCAACTATTGTGTTGAAGCCTATACCCTCATTGACAGGGAACTGTGCTATGGTGACATTGTTGCCGAAACGGTCATGAAGCATCTCAATTGATTTCTCAAAGTTGGCTTTCTCATGGTCAAGGCCGTTAACCGTGAAGATTAGCGGCTTGTGGAACTTGTCAGCATGCCTGAAATGGATTTCAGTCCCTACCTCAACACCATTCTGGACATTTATGGTAAGCACGACAGCATCGGCAGCATACAGGGAAGAGATGACACCGCCTGAAAAGTCATCCAGCCCGGGGGTATCAATAATATTTATTTTCTTATCCCTGACCTCTGTGTACAGCACTGCGGAAAAGATCGAGTTGCGGTTTTCCTGCTCTATCGGCTTGTAGTCCGACACTGTGTTTTTTGCTTCCACGGTACCCCGTCTCTCGATGACACCACCATTGAAAAGCATCGCTTCTGCGAGGGTGGTCTTTCCTGAGCCTGAGTTCCCCAGCAGGGCAATGTTCCTGATGTGGTCTGTTGAGTATGTCTTCATCTGCGGCTTGTTATTATATTATATATGTATATTCGTCTCGATGGGAGCGCAAAAATAACAATTTTCCAAAAGAGTACATAAAAGTTGCCTTTGTTTGAAAAATATTTATTTACTTTGCAGCGGTTTTTTGAAAAACAGGAGTACCGGTCTCTCTTTCCAACTGTAAGTTTACAAAAGAGATCCAGAAGAGAGGTCGGGAAGAAAATCCTGTAAATAACTTACAAACCATAAGTTACATCTTCAGAAAACTTTGCCCTGTGGCACTGTGGCGGCTTTTTGCCGCTGCAATGAGTGGGGTGACTTACATTAAATTCAGGCAGTGAACAGCTGCATTTTAAGATATATAGAATAATTATTGCAGATCAAACTTTAAAAGGAAATTAATTAAAAGAGAATTATGCCAACAATTCAGCAGTTAGTTAGAAAAGGCCGCAAGAAGCTGGTTGACAAGAGCAAGGCACCAGCCCTTGATTCTTGCCCGCAGCGCAGGGGAGTATGTGTCCGTGTATATACTACCACGCCAAAGAAACCTAACTCAGCCATGAGAAAAGTTGCCAGGGTGAGGCTTACAAACCAGAAAGAGGTCAACGCCTACATTCCGGGTGAAGGACATAACCTGCAGGAGCACTCTATAGTACTCATCAGGGGCGGCAGGGTAAAAGACCTCCCCGGTGTCCGTTATCACCTTGTCCGCGGCGCTCTTGACACCTCAGGCGTCGATGGCCGTATGCAGAGAAGATCAAAATACGGAACAAAAAGACCAAAGAAGTAACAGTTAAAGGATTCACAATATGAGAAAGGCTAAACCAAAGAAGAGGATCCTATTACCGGACCCGAAATTCAACGATCCGTATGTTACCAGGTTCATCAATAATCTGATGTTCAGTGGTAAAAAGACCGTTGCCTTCAGGATTTTTTACGACTCGCTTGACATAGTGGGTGACAAGATGAAGAGCGCCGAGAAGTCTCCGCTGGAGATCTGGAAGCAGGCTCTTGACAATATCACTCCTCATGTCGAGGTAAAAAGCCGCAGGGTGGGCGGTGCCACATTCCAGGTACCCCTCGAGATACGGCCTGACCGCAAGGTGAGCATAAGCATGAAAAACCTTATTCTCTTTGCGCGCAAACGCACCGGCCACAGCATGGCCGAGAAGCTTGCTGCCGAAGTGATGGCTGCCTATAACAACGAAGGCGGAGCCTATAAGAAGAAAGAGGATACCCACCGAATGGCGGAAGCCAACAAGGCATTTGCCCATTTCAGGTTTTAATTTATTATAACCGGAGGGGTAGCGATAATAACAGGATGAGCAGCGATCTCAGATATACCAGGAATATTGGCATTATGGCCCATATAGATGCCGGGAAGACAACCCTTTCCGAGCGGATACTATATTTTACGGGCCGTGTACACCGTCTTGGCGAGGTGCATGACGGAAATGCCACCATGGACTGGATGGTGCAGGAACAGGAGAGAGGGATCACAATAACATCTGCTGCCACAACCACTTTCTGGAAATACAGGGACGAGCTTTACAAGATCAATCTTATTGACACTCCGGGTCACGTCGATTTCACAGTAGAAGTTGAGAGATCACTCAGGGTCCTTGACGGCGCCGTTGCCGTTTTCTGCGCCGTAGGTGGCGTTGAGCCGCAGTCGGAGACCGTCTGGAGGCAGGCTGACAAGTACAAGGTACCCCGCCTGGCCTTCGTGAACAAGATGGACCGTTCCGGTGCCGACTTTCACGGCGTGGTCCAGCAGATGATAGATAAGCTTGGGGCCCACCCGGTACCGGTTCAGATACCGATCGGCTCGGAGGAAAAATTCATCGGGCTCATCGACCTGCTGGAGATGAAAGCCATTATGTTCGAGGAGAGCGAGGATCCGCTGGTCAACTTCACCGTGCAGGAAATACCTGATGACATGGCTGAGGAGGCTGAGGAGTGGAGGATGAAACTGGTGGAAGCATGTGCCGAAATGGATGACTCCATCCTTGAACGTTACCTCGAAGATCACGCAAGCATAACGCAGGATGAACTTATACGCGTGTTGCGCCGTGAAACCGTTGAGGGTGTGATCGTTCCGGTCTTCTGCGGTGCAGCATTCAAAAACAAGGGCGTGCAGCGCCTCCTTAACGGTGTGGTGGCATACCTGCCATCGCCTGTTGACGTTGGTGCCGTTAAAGGCAAGGACCCGCGCGATGAAAAGGAGGTCACCCGCCAGCCTGATGCCGATGAGCCCTTTGCAGCCCTCGCATTTAAAATAGCCACCGATCCGTACGTTGGTCGGCTGGTCTTCATGAGAGTTTATTCAGGCACAATCAATGCGGGCGACACCGTATTGAATATAAGGACAGGCAAAAGGGAGAGGATCAACCGTCTCTTCCAGATGCATGCAAACAAACAGAACCCCGTCGACAGCGTCTCCGCAGGAGATATATGCGCCGGAGTGGGGTTCAAGGATCTTAAGACAGGCGATACGCTGTGTGCCATTCACAAGCCGATAGTACTGGAATCAATGGTGTTCCCGGAACCGGTTATCGGGATAGCGATTGAACCCAAGACCCAGTCGGATATCGACAAGCTGGGAATGGCGCTCGGCAAACTGGCTGAAGAGGATCCCACATTCCAGGTCAAAACTGACCCCGACAGTGGACAGACAGTAATAAGCGGCATGGGAGAGCTTCACCTTGAAATTCTCGTTGACCGCCTTAAGAGAGAATTTGGTGTTGAATGCAACCAGGGGAGACCACAGGTTGCATACAAGGAGGCAATCACTGCATCATACACTCACAGGGAATTATTCAAGAAACAGACAGGCGGCAGGGGCAAGTTCGCGGACATTACCGTTGAGCTTATGCCGGCCGACGACAGTGTTCCGGGTCTGACCTTTGTGAATGAAATCAAGGGAGGCAGGGTGCCCCGGGAATATATCCCGGCTGTGGAGAAAGGATTCCGCGAGGCTATGCAGAACGGCCCTATGGCCGGCTTCCCCCTTGAGAGCCTCAAGGTTATCCTCAAGGACGGTTCGTACCATCCGGTCGACTCCGATTTGCTTTCGTTCGAGATAGCAGCAAGACAGGCATTCCGCCATGCGGCATCAAAATGCCAGCCTGTGCTTCTTGAACCGATAATGTCTGCCGAAGTGGTCACCCCCGAAGAATACGTGGGCGACGTGGTCGGCGACTTTAACAAGCGCAGGGGCAAGGTGGAAGGTATGGAATCGAAAGCAGGTGCAAGGGTCATAAAAGCAAAAGTACCTCTGGCAGAAAACTTCGGATATGTTACAGTACTTCGTACCCTTACCTCAGGAAGAGCAACTTCAACAATGGAGTTCTCCCATTTTGAACAGGTGCCTGCAGAATTATCGAAGAAAATTATTGAAGTAACAACAGGAAAAATTCTTTAAAGATGAGTCAGAAAATCCGCATTAAACTCAAGTCTTATGATCATAACCTCGTCGATAAATCGGCAGAGAAGATCGTCAAGACAGTGAAATCGACGGGTGCAGTCGTCAGCGGCCCTATCCCGCTGCCCACCCATAAGAAAATTTATACGGTACTCCGTTCACCGTTCGTAAACAAAAAGGCAAGAGAGCAGTTCGAACTGTCTTCATACAAGCGCCTGCTTGATATCTACAGCTCGACACCAAAAACAATTGATGCCCTCATGAAGCTGGAACTGCCGAGCGGGGTCGAAGTTGAAATCAAAGTGTGAAACCGGTAAAATACTGAATTATGCAGGGATTAATAGGAAAAAAAGTTGGGATGACAACCGTTTTCGATGAGAACGGAAAGAGCCTCCCATGTACAGTCCTGGAAGTGGGCCCGTGTGTTGTATCACAGGTCAAGACCAAAGAGACTGACGGATATTCAGCATTGCAGCTCAGCTTTGGCGATAAGAAGGAAAAGTCAAGCAACAAGGCTGAGATAGGACATTACAAACAGGCCGGCACAGCACCCAAGAGGAAAGCAGCTGAGTTCGTTCGGATTCGAAGATGGAAAATATAAGAGAGGTGATGTCATCACCGTGGATCTTTTCAATGATGATACCTACCTTGATGTAAGAGGATGGACCAAGGGCAAGGGTTTCCAGGGTGTTATAAAGCGTCATGGCTTCAGCGGTGTGGGCGGAACAACCCACGGCCAGCACGACAGACTCAGGGCTCCCGGTTCAGTGGGCGCCTCATCATGGCCTTCAAGGGTCATGCCCGGCATGCGTATGGCAGGCCGTACGGGAGGAAGAATGCAGGAAACGGAACTGAGGGTCGTCAAGATCTTCCCTGAATCAAACCTTCTGCTTGTTAAGGGAGCCGTTCCCGGTCCCAAAGGTGGTTACGTAATAATAACAAAGTGATGGAAGTTGCAGTAATAAACATAGAGGGTAAGGAGACCGGAAGAAAGGTCAATCTCAATGACACAATCTTCGGCATCGAACCAAACGATCATGCGATCTATCTTGATACCAAACAGTTTCTTGCCAACAAAAGACAGGGCACTGCCAAATCAAAGGAGCGCAATGAGATCATGGGCAGCACACGCAAGCTCAAGAGACAGAAAGGCACCGGAACAGCCCGTTTCGGAAGCATAAAAAACCCTGAATTCCGCGGTGGAGGCCGTATATTCGGCCCCAGACCAAGATTTTACGGGTTCAAACTCAATAAAAAGGTAAAACAGCTTGCAAGAAAATCAGCATTGTCTTACAAGGCAAAAGAGAACAAGATTATCATTCTTGAGGACTTTTCATTTGAAGCTCCGAAGACGTCAAAAATGGCGGGTATGAGCACAAACCTCAACATAATGAATAAAAAATCGCTATTTGTTTTACCGGAAGAAAATAAAAACATATATTTGTCATCTCGAAATTTGCAGGGAGTTGAAGTTGTAACTATCAGTGATTTAAATACTTACAACATTATGAAGGCTTCAACTCTTGTGTTGACCGAGAGCGCAGTTGATGTTTTGCAGTCAACTTTTTAAACCAGGGAATTGAGATATGGAAATATTACTTAAACCCATAGTGACCGAGAAAATGACCAGTCAGGGCGAGAAGTTCAACCGGTATGGTTTTCTGGTATCGCGGAAAGCTAACAAACTGCAGATAAGAAAAGCAGTTGAGGAGCTTTATGGCGTCAACGTTGAAACAGTGAACACCATCAACTACGGTGGCAAAACCAAGTCGCGCTACACCAAATCAGGTGTAATGGCCGGCAGGACAGCAGCAACGAAGAAGGCTATTGTCACGCTCGCCAAGGGTGAGACGATTGATTTTTACAGCAACATATAACAGAAGATGGCAGTCAGAAAGATCAAGCCTGTAACACCAGGACAAAGACATAAGGTCGCGAGCTCCTTTGAGGAGATCACTCGTGACGTGCCGGAGAAATCCTTGCTCGCACCGCTGAGTAAGACAGGAGGAAGGAACGTTAACGGCAGGCGGACTATGAGGTACATTGGCGGTGGCCACAAAAGGATGTACCGTGTGATAGATTTTCAGAGGAGCAAGGATGGCGTAGCCGCTAATGTGACATCTGTTGAATATGATCCCAACCGTTCGGCAAGGATCGCTCTTCTCACCTATGCTGACGGCGAGAAGACATATATCATAGCGCCTAACGGACTGAAGGTCGGGCAGACGCTTATGTCAGGCAAGACAGCCACCCCGGAAGTCGGGAACACACTGTTCCTTGCAGACATTCCGCTCGGTACTATAGTGCATAACATTGAGCTCAAGCCCGGCAAGGGTGCAGCCATGGCACGCAGTGCCGGCACATTTGCACAGCTGGCTGCACGTGAAGGCAAGTATGCAATCATGAAGCTTCCTTCAGGGGAGACAAGGATGGTGCTCATTACCTGCCGTGCTACAATCGGCACAGTATCGAATGCTGATCATTCCCAGGAGAGATCAGGCAAGGCCGGCCGCAAGCGCTGGCTGGGTCGCAGGCCAAGAACCAGGGGCATAGCAATGAACCCCGTTGATCACCCCATGGGTGGCGGCGAAGGCAAGGCCTCAGGTGGTCACCCCCGTTCACGCAACGGCATGCCTGCAAAGGGCTTCAAGACAAGAAGCCGTACCAAGTATTCGAACAAGCATATTATTGAAAGAAGGAAGAAATAACCGATACGATGAGCAGATCAATTAAAAAGGGCCCCTTCATCGATTCCCACCTGGGCAAAAAGGTGGACACAATGAATGATAGCGGAAAGAAGACAGTGATCAAGACATGGTCAAGAAGATCAGTTATTTCTCCTGACTTTGTCGGTCATACACTGGCAGTACATAACGGAAACAAGTTCATACCTGTTTACATTACCGAGAACATGGTTGGTCATAAGCTGGGTGAGTTTGCCCCTACCCGCACCTTCCGCGGTCATGGTGGGAAACAGAAATAAGGTAATGTATCTTAATAACTGAAAAACTATCAGAAATGGGTGCAAGAAAAAGAATAAGCGCCGGCGTCAGGAAGGAAGCCGTAAAAGAGAGGACCAGGGCCGTTCTGCGTAACGTCCCCACATCCCCGCGTAAGATGAGACTGGTAACTGACATGATCAGGGGACAGGAGGTCAACAGGGCCCTTGATATCCTTAAGTTCAGTACCAAGGAAAGTTCACGCAGGGTGGAGAAACTCCTTCTCTCGGCCATAGCCAACTGGCAGGCAAAGAATGAAGGTAGCCGCCTTGAAGACAGCAACCTGTATGTCAAGGAAGTACAGGTTGACGGTGGCCGCATCCTGCGGAGAATACAGACTGCGCCCCAGGGAAGGGCATACCGTATCCGCAAGAGATCAAACCATATAACCCTTGAGCTGGGTAGCAGGAAACAGGAAGTTGAAAAAATTTCAGAGTAAAAAATGGGACAAAAAGTAAATCCGATAGGCAACAGAGTAGGAATCATCAGAGGATGGGATTCCAACTGGTACGGTGGAAGTGACTTCTCAAGCAAGCTTGTTGAAGACACCAAAATCAGGGAATACCTGAATGCCAGGCTCGCAAAGGCCAGTCTTTCAAAGATTGTCATTGAACGCACCCTCAAGCTCATCACCGTCACTGTCAATACTGCACGCCCCGGTATCATTATCGGCAAGGGTGGCCAGGAAGTTGATAAACTGAAGGAAGAGCTCAAGAAAATCACCAAGAAAGAGGTTCAGATAAACATCTTCGAGGTGAAGCGTCCGGAGCTTGACGCCGCTATCGTTGCCGGCAATATTGCTCGCCAGGTGGAGGGCAAGATATCTTACCGCCGCGCTATCAAGATGTCAATTGCTTCCACTATGCGCATGGGCGCCGAAGGTATCAAGGTTGTGATATCAGGCAGGCTCGGGGGAGCTGAAATGGCGCGTGATGAAACATATAAGGACGGAAGAATTCCGCTTCATACTTTCCGTGCCGACATTGATTATGCCCTGGGTGAAGCCCTTACAAAAGTAGGCCTGATCGGTATAAAGGTATGGATTTGCAACGGTGAAGTCTACGGCAAACGTGACCTAAGCCCCAACCTTGGCGCAAAGAACCCAAAGGGAGGCAAGGCCCCGGACAGAGGCTTCAGGAAAAAGAGCGGAAACAAGAAAGATAGCCGCGACAGGTAAAAAACTATAATATAATTAAGCGATGTTACAACCGAAGAAGACCAAATTCAGGAGGGCCCAGAAGGGCAAGATGAAAGGTAATGCCCAGAGGGGGAACCAGCTGGCATTCGGATCATTCGGCATCAAAATCCTCGAGGAGGCATGGCTCACAGGCCGTCAGCTGGAAGCTGCACGCCAGGCTGTCACCCGTCACATGAAACGTGAAGGACAGATCTGGATCCGCGTCTTCCCTGACAAACCCATTACAAAGAAACCTGCAGAGGTGCGTATGGGTAAAGGTAAAGGTGCCCCTGAAGGATTCGTTGTCCCAGTTACACCGGGACGGATAGTCATTGAAGCTGAGGGTGTTCCCTTCGATGTGGCCAAGGAAGCACTGCGCCTCGGATCACAGAAACTTCCCGTTGCCACCAGGTTCGTGGTGCGCCGTGATTACATCCAAGAATAAAACATAAGAGTGATGAAGAGTTCAGAGATAAAAGAGTTAAGCAACCAGGAGCTTCTCGAACATATTGACAATGAGAAGACCAGTCTCGTGCGTATGAAATTAAACCACGCGATCTCACCGCTTGAAAATCCCCAGAAGATCAAGGAGAGCAGGAAGACAATTGCCAGGCTCATGACAGAGAAGCGCAAGAGGGACATGATTGAGAAAACAAAATAGCCGTTATCAGTATGGAAGAAAGGAATCTTAGAAAAGAACGTACAGGTGTTGTCGTCAGCAACAAGATGGACAAGTCTATTGTTATTGCCATCAGGAGAAAGGTCAAACACCCCATTTATGGCAAGTTCGTCAATAAAACGACAAAGCTCATGGCTCATGATGAAGAGAACGCCTGTAACATAGGTGATACGGTACGCATAGCAGAGACCAGGCCTCTCAGCAAGAACAAAGCCTGGAGATTGGTTGAAATAATCGAAAGAGCTAAGTAATTATGATACAGCAGGAAAGCAGGTTGACCGTTGCCGACAACACAGGTGCCAAAGAGGTTCTTTGCATCAGGGTGCTCGGCGGAAGCAAGAGAAGGTATGCAAGCGTGGGCGACAAGATAGTTGTCTCCGTGAAGAGCGCACTGCCATCCGGTGAAGCCAAGAAAGGTACTGTAAGCAGGGCCGTTGTTGTTAGAACAACGAAGGAGATTCGCCGCGCTGACGGTTCCTATATACGCTTTGATGACAATGCAGTTGTTCTGCTGACAAACACCGATGAGGTTCGCGGCACACGCATCTTCGGCCCCGTCGCCAGGGAACTGCGCGACAAGTACATGAAGATCGTTTCACTTGCACCTGAAGTGTTATAATTTTTTAAACTGACACCCGATGCAGAAGAAATTACACATCAAAAAAGGAGACTCAGTGACTGTCATTGCCGGTGAGTCAAAAGGCCAGAAGGGTCGCGTCCTTGAAGTTAACAGGGATAAGAACAAGGCACTTGTGGAAGGAGTAAATATGGTATCAAAGCATACCAAACCCAACGCCAAGGCCCCGCAGGGCGGCATTCTTAAAAAAGAAGCCCCCATTCATATTTCCAACCTCATGGTGGTTGACCCCACAAGCGGCAAACCCACACGCATTGGCCGCAGACTGAATGATAAAAACAAACTGGTGCGTTATTCAAAAAAATCAGGAGAGGAGATCAAATAATGTACACGCCTGCATTAAAGACCAAGTATAAGAACGAGATCACACCTGCACTGATGAAACAGTTTAACTATAAAACTGTCATGCAGGTGCCGAAGCTCGAAAAGATAGTCATCAGCCAGGGACTGGGACAGGCTATTGCCGACAAGAAGATCCTTGAAATGGGACTCAAAGAGGTGACTGATATAGCCGGACAGAAGGCTGTTCAGACAGTTTCGAAGAAGGACATCTCAAACTTCAAGCTCAGGAAGGCAATGCCCATCGGCGTCATGGTTACACTGCGCAAAGACAAGATGTATGAGTTTCTTGAGAGACTCATCTCCGTTGCCCTTCCGCGTATCCGCGACTTCAAGGGAGTGAGCGCAAAACTCGATGGCCGCGGAAACTATACCCTCGGAATCACTGAACAGATCATCTTCCCCGAGATTGATATCGACAAGATTGCAAAGATCATGGGACTGCAGATGACCTTCGTTACAAACGCAGGGAGCGACGAAGAGGCTTTTGCCCTTCTTAAAGAGTTTGGAATTCCTTTTAAAAACAAATAAACAGATCGGAATATGGCTAAGGAATCAATGAAAGCCCGTGAGGTCAAACGTGCAAAACTTGTACTGAAGTATGCAGCTAAAAGGGCTGCGCTGAAGGCCGACGGCAATTATATTGCCATGGCACAGCTGCCCCGTAACTCAAGCTCAATCAGACTGCGCAACAGGTGCAAGCTGACCGGCAGACCAAGAGGCTACATGAGACAGTTTGGCGTAAGCAGAATTACATTCAGGGAGATGGCTTCAAAAGGCCTTATACCCGGAGTAAGAAAAGCAAGCTGGTAACCACCGACAGAAATAATAAACAATAAATCAGTATACAAAATGACAGATCCAATAGCAGATTTTCTTACCAGAGTAAGAAATGCCATGAAAGCTGGACATAAGGTTGTTGAGACACCGGCCTGCGGTCTGACAAAGGACATCACAAGGATACTCTTTGAAAAAGGATATATCCTCAGCTATAAGTTCATTGATGATGATCTCCAGGGTAAGATAAAAATCGCCCTGAAGTACCATCCCAAAACCAAGCTGCCGGCTATCAAGTCGATACAAAGGGTGAGCCGTCCCGGCCTCAGAAAGTACGCAGGTGTTGATGAACTCCCGAGAGTCCTGAACGGACTGGGTATTTCAATCCTTTCAACCTCCAGGGGTCTTATGACCGAGAAGGAGGCCGTGAAGGAAAATGTCGGAGGTGAAGTAATATGTTATGTTTACTAAACAGGAGGAGAGATTAAATGTCACGAATAGGAAAATTACCTGTAAACCTGCCATCAGGCGTCACAATTACTGTGGATGACGCTAACGTGGTCAGTGTTAAAGGCCCCCTGGGAACGTTGTCGCAGAAGGTTGACAGTGACATCAGGGTGGAAGTTGAGAATAATGAGATTATTCTTTCAAGACCGAATGAAGAGAAGCGCCTTAAGTCGCTTCATGGCCTCTACAGAGCCCTTATTGACAATATGGTCGTGGGCGTTTCAAAAGGCTACAGGAAGGATCTTGAGCTCGTGGGTGTTGGCTACCGCGCTGAAGCAAAAGGTCAGCAGCTTGAGATGAGTCTCGGCTATTCACATGATATTGTCATGGAACTGCCGAAGGAAGTAAAGGTTGAGACAAAAACTGAAAAGAGAAGTAATCCGGTCATTACCCTCTCAAGCATCGACAAGCAGCTCATCGGCCATATCGCAGCAAAGATCAGATCTTTGCGTCCGCCTGAACCTTACAAAGGCAAGGGTATTAAATTCGTGGGTGAACAGCTCAGGAGAAAAGCCGGTAAATCGGCTGGTGTGTAACATGATCAAATATTGAAGTCATGGCCTTATCAAAGACAGAAAAAAGAGTAAAGATTAAACTGAGGATCCGAAAGAGGATCAAGGGAACCCCCGAAAAACCAAGAATTTCGGTGTACCGCAGCAACAAGCAGATATATGTCCAGGCTGTTGACGATGTCAACGGACTGACATTGGCTTCAGCATGCTCGAAGGAGAAAGAGATAGCTTCAGTCACGGGCAAAAAGAAGAGTGAGGTGGCAGCCCTCGTTGGCAAGCACTTCGCAGCCGTCTGCAAAGAGAAAGGCATCGAAAACGTTGTCTTTGACAGGAGCGGTTACCAGTATCACGGCAGAGTGAAATCATTAGCTGACGGAGCCCGCGAAGGCGGCTTAAAATTCTAATCAGATGGCATACGGAGTAAAAAGAATAAAAAACAGCGATCTTGAACTTACCGACAGACTGGTAAGCATCAACAGAGTCACCAAAGTAACAAAGGGCGGACGTACATTCAGCTTCTCGGCTATAGTCGTTGTCGGCGATGAGAAAGGTATTGTCGGCCACGGCCTGGGTAAGGCAAGCGAAGTGACAACTGCCATTGCCAAAGGGATTGAAGACGCCAAGAAAAACCTGATTAAGGTTCCGGTGCACAAAGGCACAATACCTCATGAACAGTATGGCAAATTCGGAGGAGCGTATGTCTTCATCAAGCCTGCTACAGAGGGTACCGGCGTTAAGGCCGGAGGTGCTATGCGCGCCGTGCTTGAGAGCGTGGGTGTGAAGAACGTGCTTGCCAAATCAAAGGGCTCGTCAAACCCCCATAACCTTGTCAAGGCAACAATAGCAGCATTGCTCGAACTGCGCGATGCAAGCGCAGTGGCTGACAACAGGGGCGTTGCATTGGAGAAAGTGTTTAACGGTTAGAAATATTTCAGTTATGGCAAAAGTCAGAATAACCCAGATCAAAAGCGGGATAGGACAACCCGAAAGGCAGAAGAGGATACTCGTTGCCCTGGGAATAAAAAAAATGCATCAGACCGTCGAACACGAAGCTACTCCCCAGATAATGGGAATGGTCAATAAGTTGAAGCACCTGTTGAAGGTCGAAAACATTTAAGGTAATAACAGCATTATATATTTCGCTATGGATTTGAGTAATTTAAAACCTGCCAAGGGATCGATCAAGAGGGATAAGCGCATTGGTCGCGGCGAGGGTTCAGGCCACGGAGGCACGTCAACACGCGGTCACAAGGGCGCCAAGTCACGCTCGGGATACAGCAAGAAGATCGGCTTTGAAGGTGGCCAGATGCCCCTCCAGAGAAGAGTGCCTAAGTCCGGCTTTAAGAACATCAACCGCATTGAGTACAAAGGCATCAACCTGAGCACTCTTGAGGAACTGGCAACAAGACTGAAAACCGATCGTATCGATTTTCAGACTATGATGACATCCGGTCTTATTAACAAAAACAGCCTGGTGAAGATCCTGGGCAAAGGCACCCTCACACACAAGCTTGAGGTGCAGGCCCACGCATTCAGCAAATCAGCCCAGGCAGCAATTGAAGCTAATCAGGGAACAGCAGTTAAACTGTAAGGCATGAAATTTATACAGACAATAAAAAATATCTTCAAGATAGAGGATCTGAGAGCAAGGATCGTTTACACCCTGATTATTGTTGCCCTTTATCGTCTGGGAAAATATATCACCTTGCCCGGCGTAGACCCTTCAATGCTTGAGGGATTGCGCAGTCAGACCTCTTCCGGCATCATGGGACTGCTGGATATGTTTTCGGGCGGAGCCTTTTCACAGGCCTCCATCTTTGCCCTTGGCATCATGCCATATATATCTGCATCAATCGTCATCCAGCTGCTTGGAATCGTTTTCCCCTATTTCCAGAAGATGCAGAAGGAGGGAGAGAGCGGCAGGCGGAAGCTGAACCAGTACACAAGGTACCTCACGGTGCTTATTCTTGCACTGCAGGCCCCTACATATCTTGCCAACCTTCATGCAGTGCTGCCTCCGGAGGCTTTTGTGCTGACCGGTACATTGTTTACAATTTCCTCGGTGATCATCCTCACAGCCGGTACGATATTCGTAATGTGGCTCGGTGAAAGAATTACTGACAAGGGTATAGGCAACGGTATCTCGCTCATAATCATGGTTGGTATTATTGCACGTTTCCCGGTGGCATTCGTCTTCGAAGCAGGAACACGTATAAACGGTTCCGGGGGGCTTGTTGCACTCCTGATTGAACTGGTGTTCCTTTTTGCGGTCATCCTGGCTTCAATACTCCTTGTACAGGGCACACGCCGCATACCTGTTCAGTATGCACGCCGCATAGTCGGCAACAAACAGTACGGCGGAGTTCGTCAGTATATACCCCTTAAGGTCAACGCCGCAGGTGTGATGCCTATCATCTTTGCACAGGCCATCATGATGCTGCCCGTTATCCTGGCAGGTTTCAGGGAGACAGGCTCAGGTTTTGTCGTTGCGTTTTCAAATATGTACGGTTTCTGGTATAACCTGGTGACCGCCATCCTTATAATTGTCTTCACATACTTCTACACCGCAGTTACAATAAACCCGGTGCAGATGGCTGAGGACATGAAGAAAAACGGTGGTTTTGTTCCCGGCATCAAACCCGGACGCAAGACCGTTGAGTTTATTGACACAATCATGTCGCGCATTACTTTGCCCGGATCAATATTCCTGGCAATAATAGCGATCATGCCGGCCTTTGCCGTTAACTTCAGTGTGAGCGGTGAGTTTGCACAGTTCTTTGGAGGCACATCGCTTCTGATCCTTGTGGGCGTTGTGCTTGACACCCTGCAGCAGATCGAAAGCCATCTGCTTATGCGCCACTATGACGGTCTCATGAAGTCAGGCCGCGTTAAGGGCAGGACCGGAGCCGCAACGGCTATTTAACAGGATTACGTTCTTTGATGATTTATATTAAGACGGATGCAGAAGTAGAGTTACTGCGGGCAAGCAATATGCTGGTCTCAAGGACTCTTGCGGAAGTAGCCGGACATATCAGGGCGGGAGTTACCACCCTGGAGCTCGATACAATTGCGGAAAAATTCATCCGCGATCACAACGCGCTTCCCGCTTTCAAGGGTTATGCCGGTTTCCCGAACACGCTCTGCACATCTGTCAATGACGAGGTGGTTCATGGTATACCCTCAGCCTATGCCCTTAAGGACGGAGACATTGTTTCTGTTGACTGCGGGGTGATACTCGACGGTTATTACGGCGACAGCGCTTTCACATTCGCTGTCGGAGAGGTCCGTCCTGAAGTCCTGCGTCTCCTTGAATACACCAGGGCTGCCCTTGATGCCGGTGTGAAAGAAGCCATTGCAGGCAACCGCCTGGGTGACATTTCATACGCCGTACAGTCAAAGGCTGAAAGCGGAGGGTATTCAGTGGTACGGACACTGGTGGGACATGGCATTGGAAAGCACCTGCATGAAGGACCTGAAGTACCGAACTTCGGAAAGAGGGGAACAGGAGCGAGACTTGAGAGGAACCTGGTTATCTGCATTGAGCCGATGATCAACATGGGCACCAAAAATACATCCGTCCAGAGTGACGGGTGGACAGTCAGGACAGATGACGGCAAACCGTCAGCACACTTTGAATACGCTGTTGCGGTCAGGGAGGGGAAAGCCGACCTGCTCACAACATTTGAGTTTATAGAAGAAGTATTACAAACGAGGTAACCATATGGCCAAACAACCATCAATAGAGATTGACGGAACGATCATCGAGGCGCTCTCAAACGCGATGTTCAGAGTCAAGCTCGAAAACGGGCATATTATAACAGCTCATATCTCAGGCAAGATGAGAATGCATTACATCAAGATCCTGCCGGGAGATAAAGTGAAGGTTGAAATGTCACCCTATGACCTGTCAAAAGGAAGAATAACATTCAGATTTAAATAGAAAATACTATTGAGATGAAAGTAAGAGCATCAGTAAGAAAGCGCTCAGCCGACTGCAAAATTGTGAGGAGGAATGGGCGTCTGTATGTGATAAATAAGAAAAATCCCAAGTTCAAGCAGAGGCAGGGATAAAATTAATTAACTTTGCACTTCAAATTAAAAGAGGTATATGGCACGTATTAATGGCGTAGATCTGCCAAGGAATAAGCAGGGCGAAGTAGCTCTGACTTATATCTATGGCATCGGACGTAGCACGGCACAGAAAGTGCTTGACAGGGCTGGCGTTGACCGCAACAAGAAAGTCGAAGAATGGAATGACGATAACATAAACACTATCCGTCAGATCCTGTCTGAAAACTACAAGCTTGAAGGTGAGCTTCGTTCGGAGACACAGCTTAATATTAAGCGACTGATGGATATAGGCTGCTATCGCGGCATCCGTCACAGGATCGGACTTCCGGTGAGAGGGCAGAGCACAAAGAATAATGCCCGTACCCGTAAAGGCCGCAAGAAGACTGTCGCTAACAAGAAAAAAGCTACTAAATAATTAACATATGGCAAAGAAGACTGGGACGTTAAAAAAGAAGGTCGTTAAGGTGGAACCCGTGGGACAGGCTCACGTGCATTCATCATTCAATAATATAATTATCAGCCTTACAAACAGCACCGGGCAGGTCATCTCATGGGCGTCAGCCGGAAAGATGGGCTTCAAGGGTTCAAAGAAAAACACACCTTATGCCGCACAGATGGCTGCTGAGGAGTGCACCAAAATGGCTTTTGAGCTTGGCCTCCGTAAGGTAAAGGTTTATGTTAAGGGCCCGGGATCAGGCCGTGAATCAGCTATACGCGCAATCTCCAACAGCGGAGTGGAAGTGACCGAAATAGTTGATGTCACACCTATGCCGCACAACGGATGCCGTCCGCCGTCACGCAGGAGGGTTTAAAAGGTTCTTAATAACATTTGTTTCAACTAAAAATATTCAATTCAATGGCAAGATATACAGGACCCAGATCAAGAATAGCCCGGAAATTCGGAGAGCCCATTTACGGCCCTGACAAATACCTGGATCGTAAAAACTTCCCGCCCGGACAGCACGGTCTGACCAAAAAGCGGAAAAAAACCTCTGAATACGGGGTCCAGCTGCGTGAGAAACAAAAGGTCAAGTACCTCTACGGCCTGCTCGAACGCCAGTTCCGCAATTTCTTTGAGAAAGCCGCTTCTGCAAAAGGTATTACCGGTTTAGTGCTGCTGCAGATGCTCGAATCACGCATCGATAACGTGGTCTACCGTCTCGGCGTGGCTCCTACAAGGGCAGCTGCACGTCAGCTCGTGTCACACCGCCATATAACCGTCAACGGTAATGTGGTGAACGTGCCTTCCTTCATCCTGCGCCCCGGTGATATTATCGGTGTCCGCGAAAAATCCAAATCACTTGAAACCATCGTTGAATGCCTCGGTGCAAACCGCCGTTCAAAACTGGCATGGCTCGAGTGGGACGATACACAGATGGCCGGCAAGTACATGAGTGTCCCTGAACGTTCCGAAATCCCTGAAGATATTAAGGAACAGCTTATCGTTGAATTATATTCCAAGTAATAAAGTAATACTGTCCATATGGCCATATTAGCATTCCAGAAACCTGACAAAGTAATATTACTTGAAGCAGACGAGCAGTACGGAAAGTTTGAATTCCGCCCGCTTGAACCCGGCTACGGCATAACCGTTGGTAATGCTCTCAGACGAATTCTCCTCTCATCACTTGAAGGGTTTGCAATCACAACCGTCAAGATAGAGGGTGTTGACCATGAATTCTCTACAATCACCGGAGTCATGGAGGATATCACTGAAATAATCCTGAACCTTAAACAGATACGTTTTAAGAGAATGGTTGAGGATGTTGACAGTGAAAAGATAGTGGTTAAAATAACCGGACAGGAAGTGTTTAAGGCCGGTGACCTCAATAATGCACTGAGCAGCTTTGAGGTCCTGAACCCCGAACTCATTATCTGCCGGCTGGAGCATGATGTCAAGCTCCAGATGGAGATGACAATCAGCAAGGGCAGGGGATATGTTCCCGCAGAGGAAAACCAGCCTGCTGAAGCTGAGTTCGGAGTAATAGCAATTGACTCAATTTTCACACCCATAAGGAATGTGAAGTACTCAATAGAGAACTACAGGGTTGAACAGAAGACCGACTACGAGAAACTTTTAATTGAGATCAGCACCGACGGATCAATTCATCCCAAGGATGCCCTCAAGGAGGCTGCCAAGATACTGATCTACCATTTCATGCTCTTCTCAGAGGATAAGATCACAATCGATTATGAAGACAAGATGGCAAATGAGGAGTTTGATGAGGAGATACTTCATATGCGTCAGCTCCTTAAGACAAAGCTTGTTGACCTCGACCTTTCCGTCAGAGCCCTCAACTGCCTCAAGGCAGCAGAGGTCGAATCACTCGGTGACCTGGTAAAATTCAATAAGAATGACCTCCTCAAGTTCCGCAACTTCGGCAAGAAATCGCTCACTGAGCTTGACGAGCTGCTTGAAACCATGAGTCTCTCATTCGGTATGGATGTGGCAAAGTACAAACTCGACAAAGATTAATAACAGGTAAGGATAAACAGAAATGCGACATTTAAGAACTATAAATCATCTTGGAAGAAAGAGTGCTGACAGGAAGGCAATGATGTCGAACATGGCATCGTCACTCATTCTGCACAAGCGTATCACCACCTCTGCAGCCAAGGCACGGGCACTGAGGTCTTATGTTGAGCCCATCCTGACAAAATCGAAGGAGGATTTCAACCAACTCACGCAGGGTGGTGTTCAGTTATCTTGAGAACAAGAGTGCTGTTTCGGAACTTTTCAGGGAGGTGGCTCCGAAGATTGCAAACCGCCCCGGAGGTTATACCCGCATCCTTAAGCTTGGAAACCGCCTTGGAGATGCAGCCAGCATGTGCCTTATTGAGCTCGTTGATTTCAATGAGACCATGCAGGCCGGTGAAGCTGCCAAAGCCAAAACGACACGCCGTCGCAGGGCTCCCAAAAAGAAAGCCGCTGAAGACGTTGCCGCACCCGCAGCAAAAGAAAAAGCCCCCAGGGAAAAAGCTCCGGAAGCTGATAATGAGACAAAAGAATAGCATCATATGCTGATTGATTAAAGGGATATTGTCGTTTTGACCGTATCCCTTTTTTTTATAAATTGCATAGAGTTCAAACAAAACATAAAAAACAATGAGTCAAATAGTTAGTGTTCATGCCAGGGAGATCCTTGATTCAAGGGGTAATCCTACAATTGAAGTAGAAGTTGTAACAGCAAGCGGTGCATCAGGCAGGGCGGCAGTGCCCTCCGGAGCATCCACAGGCGAAAATGAAGCCCTCGAACTGAGAGACGGTGATAAAAACCGCTACCTCGGCAAAGGAGTCCTCAAGGCTGTATATAATGTCAACAGCGTTATCTCGGAAGAGGTAATGGGTATGGATGTCACCGACCAGATAGGCATAGACCAGAAGATGCTCGATCTCGACGGCACGCCCACAAAGAGCACCCTCGGTGCCAATGCCATACTGGGCGTTTCCCTGGCTTGCGCCAAGGCCGCCGCAGCATTCCACGGACTGCCTCTCTACAGGTATATCGGGGGAACCAATGCACGCGTGCTGCCCGTGCCGATGATGAACATAATCAATGGCGGAGCACATTCTGATGCTCCAATAGCATTCCAGGAATTCATGATCCGCCCGAAAGGTGCATCAACATTTGCAGAAGGTCTCAGGATGGGCGCAGAGGTGTTCCATTCCCTGAAGAAAGTTCTTAAGGGACGCGGCCTCAGCACCGCGGTAGGTGATGAGGGAGGATTTGCTCCAGCACTCAAGGGAACGGAAGATGCCCTTGAAAGCATCATCCAGGCTATCACCGCTGCCGGATACAAACCGGGCGTTGATGTAGCAATAGCTCTCGACTGCGCTGCAAGCTCATTCTTTGCTGATGGCATGTATGACTATACAAAGTTCGAAGGAGCAAAGGCAAAGAAGCTTACACCGGCAGAGCAGTCAGACTACCTGGCCTCACTCGTTGAGAAATATCCTATAATAGACTCAATCGAAGACGGTATGGCTGAGAACGACTGGGACGGGTGGAAACTCCATACTGATAAGCTCGGGTCGAAGATACAGATCGTCGGTGATGATCTCTTTGTAACAAACGTGCAGTATCTTGAAAAGGGTATCTCACTTGGATGTGCAAACTCCATCCTTATCAAGCTGAACCAGATAGGTACTCTTACCGAGACACTGAACTGCATTGAGATGGCTCACAGGGCAGGCTATACCACAGTCACTTCACACCGCTCGGGTGAGACTGAGGACACCACCCTCGCTGATGTGGCCGTTGCCACCAATTCAGGCCAGATCAAGACAGGGTCACTGAGCCGTACAGACCGTATTGCAAAATACAATCAGCTACTCCGTATTGAAGAAGAGCTGGGCAATAACGGCGTTTACGGTTGCGAATAGATCTTTAGAGACAAAGGAATAAGTTGACCACCCCCTCTCCCGATAAAATCGGGAGAGACCCCTCCTTGAAAAGGATGGGAAAGGTCTTCCTTTAAAAACTCTTATTTTCTCCCCTTGACAAGGGGGAGTATCCCGACCGAAGTGTCGGGAGGAGGGGGTGTCTTTTAATACACCCTTTTTTGTTTTATCTTTGTATAAATCTGCAACACAATGTCGTTTAACGGCCTGGCTCAGTATGTAAGCTATCTTGAATCGCATGGCGACCTTGACCGTGTGAAATGTCGTGTCGATCCCATGCTCGAGATAGCAGAGATAGCTGACCGTATGGTCAAGAGCCGCGGCAGGGCTTTGCTCTTCGAGGATACCGGCACAGGTTTCCCGCTGCTCATAAATGCTTTTGCTTCTGACGACCGGATGGCTGCTGCCATCGGAAGGAAGTCACTCCAGGATGCAGGAGAGGAAATACTTGCTCTGTCAGAATCCATGAGCGGGGCTCATAAGCTCTCGGCGAAGCTTGCGCGCCTGCCGCACCTGCTGAGTTACCTGAAACTTGCTCCGCACCGCCGGAGAGGCAGGGGTGAATGCCAGGAGGTGAGAGTACCGGTTAATGACCTGAACATTCTTCCTGTGCTGAAGTGCTGGCCTCATGACGGCGGCAGGTATATAACCCTTCCGCTGGTGCATACAAGGCACCCTCTGACCGGAAAGGTCAATCTCGGCATGTACCGCATGCAGGTAATGGGCAGTGATATAACCGGAATGCACTGGCACCGCCACAAGACAGGGGCCCGTCATTGTGAGGCATGGAAGAAGGAAGGGAAGCGTATGCCTGTAACTGTAACCCTCGGAGGTGACCCGGTCTATACCTATGCTGCCACAGCTCCCATGCCTGAGGAAATAAATGAGTACCTGCTGGCTGCGTTCCTGCGCCGCAAGAGGGTTACAATGGTCAGATGCCTCACAAACGATTTGTGGGTACCGGCAGACTCGGATTTTGTAATTGAAGGGTATGTCGATCCGACAGAAGAACTGATTAAGGAAGGTCCATTTGGCGATCACACAGGCTTTTATTCGCTTGCTGACCTTTACCCGCGCTTCCATGTAACATGTATCACCCACCGCAAAAATGCCGTCTATCCTGCTACCATTGTGGGAGTGCCTCCCATGGAGGACGCGTGGATAAGCAAAGCCACCGAGAAGATATTTCTTGCACCTGTAAGGCTTGCCATCGCTCCGGAGATCAGGGACATGCACATGCCTGCTGAAGGTGTGGCACATAACCTTGTCATTATCAGCATCGACAAGACATACCCCGGACAGGGGATGAAGGTGCTTAACGCCCTGTTCGGCGCAGGCCAGATGATGTTCAGCAAGTATATCATCGTGGTCAGCAGCCCTACTGCGGCAAATGATTACCGGGGAGTGGCGGAAGCCGTATTCGGAAATGTCAGGAATAACATCGACCTGCTGCTCACCCACGGCCCGCTGGATATTCTTGATCATTCATCCGACAGGTTCAGTATGGGAGGCAAGCTGGGGATCGATGCTACTGTGAAGCTTCCTGAAGAGCGTTCAGCGGCAAGGGGTTCAGCGCCCCTTCTTCTGCTTACCGATACGGAGATCACGGGTGAGGTCATCACCGGCGTGAGAACGATGGCTGAATGGTCGCTTCCGGTTGTGGTGCTTACAATAAAAAAACCTCCGGAAGGGCTTGACATGGGCAACCTGGTAAAGTCCCTCAAGGCACCCCTGACCAACCCGGGTACGGTGACTGTAGCTGTTGATCACGGCGCTGATGCCGAAGACACTTCAATGATAATGTGGCTGGTCACAGGCAACAGTGACCCCTCGCGTGACTTCTACCGCCTTAAGGGTGGCTCAATATTCATCGACGCCACCTCCAAACCGGGTTCATTGCCGCCATTCCCGAGAGAATGGCCGAATGTGGTGTGCTCTGATGCCGGCACCATTGAGCTTGTTGACAGGCGGTGGAAAGATTATAATATCGGTGAATTCCGTAAATCTCCTTCTCTCAGGGTACTGCCTCTTCTCCGGCCGGGGCAGGCCTCCGTGGAACCAGAAAACGCTGTCAGGGGGTGAACGATGTCATTACACCGGCAGTAGCTCTATCACTGGCTCAGGATCTGAGAGATAACCCGGTCATTAATTACGCAATCGCCGTGTTCATCGTTGCGGCGCTGATCTACCTTGCGGTCCTTCAGTACTGGGTGCTTCTGAGAACAAGGAAACATCTCAGGGAGATGAAGGCTGCATATGACGAGATCGATTTTCAGAGGGAGGAGCTTCAGCTGAGGAACAAGGACATCACGGACAGCCTGACCTATGCAAGACGGATACAAACCGCATTACTGCCTGCCGAACACCATATTAAAAAGGTATTTCCTGACTACTTCATCTATTACCGCCCGAAACATATCGTCAGCGGTGACTTTTACTGGATAAGTGAAAGAAACGGAAAATACTTCATTGCTGCTGCCGACTGCACAGGCCACGGTGTGCCCGGCGCCCTGATGTCAATGATAGGACTGGAACTGATCCAGAAGATCATCAATGAGATGAAGGTCGATGAGAGTGATGAAATCCTGCTTACACTGAACAGGGAGCTCGAATCAGCCTTTTTCAAGGAGGAGGACGGCAAAGCCCTGATCAAGGACGGTGTTGAGATGAGCATCTGTGTCATCGACCGCAAGTCGATGCAGATGGAGTTCTCAGGAGCCTTTCTTCCGGTTTATATAGTCCGTAACGACAAGCTTATCGAGATAAAGGGAGATAAGCAGAACGTTGTTCAGTCAGTTCCCGGGGTCACATTTAACCGAAGCAGCTTCACGCTCCAGAAGGGGGATATCCTTTACCTCTTCTCGGACGGCTATGCCGATCAGTTCGGGGGGCCGGACAACAAGAAGTTCATGTACCGGAGACTGCGGCATATCTTGCTGACAATCAGCAAATATCCGCTTGGTGATCAGCAGCGCATACTGGATGAAACCATCACCACATGGATGCGGGAATTCGAGCAGATTGATGACATGATGGTCCTCGGTGTCAGACCCTTCTGAGATCAGATGAGGGCGGTGATTTTTTCAATCAGCACTTCAGGATCTATCGGCTTGCTGATATAGTCGTCCATGCCTACCGCAAGACACTGTTCCATATCACCCAGCATGGCGTTGGCCGTAATTGCTATAATGGGAACATGAAGCTGTGAGCTTGTCTCCAGGCCCCTTATCTTCTCTGCAGCCAGAAGCCCGCTCATCACCGGCATCTGCACATCCATCAGGATAAGATCGTATCTTGATGTGCCGAACATATCAAGTGCCTCCTTGCCGTTGCGTGCCACCTCGACGCTCTTAACAAGCGGTTCGAGCATGAGCTGGGTAATACGCTGGTTTATCGGATTGTCTTCCACGAGGAGGATGTTGAGGTCCTTCAGCTCTTTCTTCTTCTTTTCCCCGGATAATCCTTTGATAAGGGTGCTGGCTGCTGCGGGAGGCTCGGTTTTTATGTACTGCCGGAGATTGATTGTAAAGACAAAATATGAACCTGAGCCGGCAGTTGTTTCCTGCCAGCTTCCGCCGCTGCTGCGTATAAGCCTGCCGGCGAGAGGGAAAGGCTGGCGCCCTTCACCGATGAACACCACAGGGTTGTTTGACGACAGGGTGAACTCGACTTTCTGCAATCCGTTTTGAATGCCGGCTTCCCTTACCTGAATTTTGATCGTGATCTTGCCGTTGATGCCGGAGATTGCAGCGCTCAGGAGATCGATAAGGATCTGTTTGATTATGATCGGGTCATCTTTGTATTCCTTTGCTCCTTCACCCTTGTCATCATACAGTATCAGGCTTTGCAGGTGCTTTTTGTTGAGCTTCATCAGCTCTATTGTGTCCTGGATGGTCGGCCCCAGTCTGAACCGTATCTCTCCTCTCGGTTCAGTGGTCATGTTCCCTGCCGTCTCCATTGTAAGCTCATTGACTACTTCCACCATTGTGCCGGTAGAAGCCAGGACGGTGTCAATCAGCTCCTGCTGCTTGGGGGTTGCACCGGTCTCGCCAAGCATGCCTCCAAGAAGCACAAGATTGTTGAGCGGTTCCCTGATCTTATGAGAGAAAGAGTTGATGACATCCTCATTCTTTTCAGCAATGGAAGACAGTTCTTTCATGATCGACCTGTTCTCGGTGATAAGGTTACGTATACCGATAATCGCAAAGATCAGGGGTATGACAGACAACACCCCGGCTGCCAGAGGGATGTAAACCATACTTGCCACCGCTGTTGTAATGGCTGTGATGACCAGAAGCAAGGCAACCGCCACCGGAAGAAGAATATGATCCCTTGTCCGCCGGGTCATCAGATCTGATTGAAGAATGGCAACAGGTTTTGATCTCTTTGACATGTTGTATATTGCAGAAGAAAGATGAAGTCCAAATATACATGAATTTCAATAAAGATAAAGTCAGGGATGTTTTCCTGTTTTATAAAAGATTAAATTTGTGTAACGGTATAATTTTTGAGGTAGGTTTTAAAAAGAGCAAAATGAAAAAGGCCGTTGTGACACTGATCGCAGTTCTTCTTGCCTCCGGCATAGCCCGGGCGCAGGCAGGTGATACGCTTGTTCAGTACACGCCTGACTTCAAATTCAGGGACGGCATTTACCTGAATTTTGACATGGTAAAGAACAATAGCCCGATACCAAAGGCAAAGCTCTTTACCTCGGTAGATTATAACGACAAGGATTTCTTTGACCAGGTGCTCTCATCCGATAAGATATATTTTTATGACGGTATGGGCGTCAGGCAGGAGATTGACAAGTCATCGATATGGGGCTTTGCAAGGAACGGGGTTTTATATATTAAAGTGCAGGATAACTATAACAGGATCACATTCTTCGGATCGATAATCCATTTCGTTGCCGATGTTACCACAACCACTTCGAACTATAACCCGTACGGATACTACAATCCTTATTCACCGTACGGGTCATATTATTCCCCATACTCAAGCTATTACAGTCCCTATTCAAATTACTACAGCCCTTACTCTTACGGTGGCTATCCCTCCAGCAGCAATTCGACAAGAACCAATCTTGAGATGTTCATGATCGATTTTGAGACCGGGAGCGAATATAAGTATGACCTTGAAAACCTGGAGTCACTGCTGATGAAGGACCCTGAGCTGTATGAGGAATTTGTCTCGATGCAAAATAAGAACCAGAAAAAGATGATGTTCGTTTATCTGCGCAAGTACAACGAAAAGCATCCTGTTTTTATTCCGTCAGGGAAGTGATGCAACATTTCCGGTGGGCAGCCGTCTTTTAGAAAAAAGCTATGGAAGAGATAAAAACATACACACAGTCAGAACGCGACTGGGCAATGTTCTGCCACCTGTCGGCATTTGCCGGGTACTTCTTTCCCTTCGGCGGAATACTTGGCCCGCTCATCTGCTGGATATCGAGAAAGGACAGCTCGGCCTGGGTTGATGTAAACGGGAAATCATCCCTCAATTTTCAGGCATCGATCCTGCTTTATACAATCCTCGCGGTACCATTGTGTTTTATCATAATCGGGATACCTATAGTGCTGAGCCTTATTGTTCTCAGGATTGTCTGCGTTATCGTGGCAAGCATCAGGGCGTCAAAGGGAGAAGTCTTCAAATACCCGCTCTCGATACCCTTCGTGCAATAAGAGTTTGCACCCGTCTTCAGTCCGTCTTCCCGCTAATCCGTCACAAATGGCCGGGTATTAACGCCCGGCCCTGCAGTCTGGCGCCTTCGCTATCCCGACACAACGTGTCGGGATTTTACGCCCGGCCCCGTTTTTTTTCTATTTTTGTTGGGAATTCAAATCGCCATGTCCCAGAAACCTTCCATACCAAGGGGTACGCGTGATTTCTCTCCTGCAGAGATGCTCCGCCGTAATTTTATCTTCGACACAATCCGGAGGAACTTCTCCCTTTTCGGTTACCTGCCGCTTGAAACACCTGCCATGGAAAACCTCTCAACCCTTCTGGGCAAGTACGGAGAGGAAGGCGACAGGCTTATTTACAGAATACTCAACTCCGGAGATTTCCTCGCGGATCTTAATCCAGCAAACCTCTCCTCAGCAGGCAGCACGGCAATCTCACAGCTTATATGCGAGAAGGGACTCAGGTATGATCTTACAGTTCCGTTTGCGCGTTACGTTGTCCAGCATCGTGATGAGATCACATTTCCTTTCAGAAGATACCAGATACAACCTGTCTGGAGGGCCGACAAGCCGCAGAAAGGAAGATACAGGGAGTTTTTTCAGTGCGACGTGGATGTAATCGGCAGCAACTCTCTCCTTAACGAGCTCGAGCTCATTCAGATCATTGACCGCATTTTCGGTGAACTGAAGATAAGGGTCACAGTCAGGGTCAATAACCGCAAGATCCTTGCAGGCATTGCAGAAATTGCAGGAGAAAAGGAGAGGATAACCGATATCACCGTGGCCGTTGACAAGCTTGACAAAATCGGAAAGGAAGGCGTCAGACAGGAGCTTCTTCAGCGCGGCATAGCACCCGGGACCGTCGCAAAGCTGGAGCCGGTGCTGAGCCTCAGCGGATCAACGCCGTCTAAGCTCGGCGAGCTGAAGAAAGTGCTCGCCTCATCGGAAGAAGGCCTGAAGGGTATTTCAGAGATGGAAGAGCTCTTCGGATACCTGGCTCTGGTGCAGGTGCATTCATCTGTAGAGCTGGATCTCTCACTGGCACGCGGACTGAACTACTATACCGGGGCGATCATCGAGGTAAAGGCTGAGGATGCCGCGATAGGCAGTGTATGCGGCGGAGGAAGGTACGACGACCTGACAGGCATCTTCGGACTGCCTGGCGTCTCCGGCGTGGGCGTCTCCTTTGGCGCCGACAGGATATACGATGTGATGCTCATGCTGAATATCTTCCCGGAACAGACGGGTGCAGCGACAGAAGCCCTGGTGGTCAACTTCGGCCGTGAGGAACTGCCGGAACTGCTGAAGATAATCCGTTCCCTGCGCGAGGCCGGTATTCCTTCGGAGATTTTTCCTGACGCCGTAAAACTGAAGAAGCAGTTTGCCTATGCCGATGCACAGAAAATACCGTGGGTGATCATCGCTGGCAGCGATGAGATTGCAGGACAGAAAGCCACGGTTAAGGATATGAGAACGGGAGCACAGACGACCGTATCACTGTCTGAACTCCCGGTAATTATCAGGTCAGGAAAAGTCTCCTGAGACATTCACCTGTTATTCTGTTCCTGCCTGCGCTGGTTCAGCTCCCTGAGCAGTTGCTGCTTGTACTGGTTCTCAATATGATAGAGCCTTATAACCTTGGCAGGCGGGAGCGCCTTCTTCAGGTCGTTGCTGAAAGAGGCGATCAGGCTGGCTTCGTCCGCAAATGTCCGGGCAAGCTTGTCAGCAGTCTCGGTGAGCTCTGCATCACTCATGTTGGCTTCGTTCTGAGTGGCATAGCGTATCATCGAGATACGGTCAATCTGCAGCTTGCTCTTCCGTGCTGAATAGTCATTGTAAACCGGCCAGAACTTTTCCGCTTCAGCAGGGGTAAGATCCAGCCGCTGGGTGAAGAATGCGATCTTATAGGCTGTCAGCTTCTCGTTGTCAGTCTGTTCCTGTCCTTTAACCCCATTGAGTGAGAACAGCATCAGGCAGATCAATGTGTACAATACTTTTTTCATGGTGCTCTTATAAAAGTTCATATATATCATTAATGTCAATTGTCTCTGTCATCAGGTAGTCAATAATCGCCTCAGTGGAAATTGCCCTTTCTGCTTCGCGGGTATCCGGTAATTCCGTTTCGTTCCACTCGCTCTCAATCATGTATGTATCTATTTCCTCAACGGCAAGGTCAGCATAAAACCCGTTCTCTTCAGCCTGCTGATGTTTATCCCTTCCGCCAGTGACAAGCCTGACTGTCACCGTGGTCACAAGGGCAAAGGCCGCTACGGCCGCAGCCATTGCAAGAAGCGACCTGACATCAAGTCTGCGTACAGGCTTACTCTCATGCGCCTCCTTCTCCTGGTCCGATTTGATGGCTGACATCGTTCGTTCAGTAAGGGATTCAAAGTAACCCTCAGGTACCTTGAAAGGATTGCTTTTCTTTATTTCTTCGCCGGGTTTCATGATAATTATTAGATGTCTGTGCTTTACAGAGGTTTAATCAGTCTGAATGTATTGTTCAATTTTTTTTACTGCATGATGGTATGATGCCTTCAGCGCCCCTTCCGAGGTGCCCAGCACCTCGCTCATCTCTTCATATGTCATGTCGCCGAAGTATCTCATATTAAATACTGTTCGCTGTTTTTCAGGAAGCCTGAGGATGGCATTCTGTAATTTGACGGATGCCTCCTCGCCGTCAAAGTATGTGCTCCCTTCAATCGAATTTGCGAAGATGCTGTCCAGGTCATCAAGTGACACTCCCCTGTTCTTCTCTCTCTTTCGTATCAGCGTGAACGCTTCGTTTGTAGCTATCGACCAGAGCCAGGTGAGTATTGAGCTCTCGTTCCTGAATGTTCCGAGGTTTTTCCAGGCATTGACAAAGGTGTTCTGAAGGGCATCGTCAGCGTCATCGTGAATGATGACGAGACGGCGTATGTGCCAGTAGAGCTTCTGACCGTACCGCTCAACAATTAACCGGAAGGCCTTTTCGGCATCCGCATTCAGTAGTTTCTTTATATCGTCATCAGCGACAGGTGACATCAGCCGGCGGGGTAATTATAACTGAGATGCCTGAATATTAGAAAGGTTTAATTGTCAGATCAAAAATAGCAAAAAGTGACAGCTGCAGAATCATGTTTCTTGCCAGCTATACCCCAACAGAGTGGCTGCTCGCTGAAATTATCCGCCGGATCATTTCCTGACCCCCGCCCCTCTATTGCCCGATTTTGGTAACTTTGTACCAAAACAGAACAGCCCCATGCCATTGAAATGCGGAATAATCGGGATCACCAGTGTTGGCAAGACAACCATTTTCAACTGTATCTCCAACACCCGTGGTGAAACAAATACTTACGGCACCGGAGTGAAAGCCAACCTGGGGGTGATACAGGTGCCTGATCAGCGTCTTTACGAGCTCGAAAAGCATCAGACCACCCAGAAAATTGTACATACAACTGTTGACATTGTCGACATACCCGGACTGGTAAAAGGGCAGGGTGACAGCTCCGGCAGCCGGCTCCTGGGGGAGATAAGGAATACTGACGCGCTTATTCATGTCCTGCGTTGCTTTGACGACGACAAGCTGCCTCATATTGACGGCTCGGTTGACCCTGTGAGGGATCTGGAGAATGTGGAGTTTGAGCTCCAGGTAAAAGATATTGAATCGGTGGACAAGAAGCTCCAGCGGCTGGAACGTGCCGCAAAAACGGGCGACAAGGAGGCAAAGCACGGCATTGAAATCCTGAACAGGTACAAGGAACACCTCGAGGGTTTTCAGAATGCAGTCAGCCTGCATATAAAGCCTGAAGAGAAAAAGTTTGTCGACGACATCTTCCTTCTCACAATGAAACCCGTACTGTATGTATGCAATGTAGATGAAAAATCGGCTGCTGGCGGCAACAGGTATGTTGAGGCTGTATCAGCCTTTCTCGCCGGCAGGGGTGCAACACCATTGGTCATTGCCGGAGCTCTTGAGGCGGAGATCGCAACCCTTTCCGACCCGGCCGACAGGATGGAATTCCTGCAGGCTGCAGGACTGACTGAACCGGGTGTGAACAAGCTTGTCAGAGCTGCTTACAGCATGCTCAGCCTCCAGACTTTCTTTACCGTGGGGCCGAAGGAGATCAGAGCCTGGACAATTACTGCAGGTATGACTGCCCCGCAGGCTGCAGGAGTGATCCATTCTGACCTCGAAAGAGGGTTCATCAGGGCAGAGGTTATGAAATATGACGATTTCATAAGCCTCGGATCAGAGCATGCATGCAGGGATTCCGGCAAGCTCTTTATAGAAGGAAAAAACTACGTTGTTGGCGACGGCGATATCCTCAATATAAGATTTAACGTATAACGTATCAAAAAACTGTTGAAGCAACTTGTTGTCATATTCGCAGCATTGTTAATTCTGGCGTGTAACACTCTGAACGGACAGGGGAGGGGTGATGACATCAGGGAGGCTGTATCCAGATTTGGCCAGGCGGAAGTCCTGATTGATTACCCGGGCTTCGGAGCCATGTCGGATCTGGCAAAACGGTTTTCGGTCTCCTCATGTGACGGAAGTGAAGCGGTGCTGACACTTTCACCGCTCACAGCCCCGGATTTTATAAATGCCGGAATCGATTATAAGATTATGCTGCCTGAAGAGACAAAAGGCTTCTTCACCGCTTCTTCCGTCGCTGAAGCGATGCAGTGGCAAACATACCCCACATGGAAGCAGTATGATACAATCATGCACAAAATTGCCCAAACATGGCCGGGGGTATGCCTGCTTGACACTGTCGGATTCAGCATCATGGGAAGAGCTGTCCTGGCACTGAAGATATCTGACAATCCGGCCGCAGATGAGCAGGAGCCTGAGGTAATGCTCAGTGCTGCAATTCACGGCGACGAACTGGCAGGATTTGTTATGCTGATGCGACTGGCTGAATACCTTGCTTCGGAGAGCAGCAACGGCGGTCTTGCTGCATCTCTCACATCGGGGCTGGAGATATGGATCAACCCCCTGGCAAACCCTGACGGAATGTACAGGAACAATGACACCATTATATACCCTGTAAGATCCAACAGCAACGGCTATGACCTGAACCGGAACTTCCCTGATCCGGCAGCAGCCTCACCGCCTCCCCTGCAGAAGGAGACACGTGACATGATATCATTCATGGAGAAGAACCGCTTTGCTCTCTCTGTCAATCTCCATTCAGGGGCGGAGGTGGTCAACTATCCCTGGGACAGATGGACAAGACTGCATGCTGATGACAGCTGGTTCTACGGCATCAGCAGACGCTATGCAGACACGGTGCACATATATTCTGACCAGGGCTATATGACATTTCTCGATGACGGCGTGACCAGGGGCTCTCTTTGGTATATAATCACCGGCGGCAGGCAGGATTTCATCACCTACAGCCTCGGGGGAAGGGAGGTGACTATTGAGATGGATGAGACTAAACAAACTGCAGGCCCTGACCTCGAAACGCTTTGGACCTGGAACCACCGGTCACTGCTCCGCTACATCGGGGAAGCCCTGTACGGAATCGGGGGAACTGTCACCGACGCCGCGTCTGGCGATCCTCTCAGCGCAAAGGTGTTCATAACCGGACATGACACTGATTTATCACATGTATATTCTGACACTCTTACCGGTGAATTCCGGAGGTACCTGGCTCCCGGGACATACAATATTACATTCACCTGTCCGGGATACGAATCATACTCTGCCGATTATGAAATCAATGACTGGAATTCCACAGTGTCAGCCGATATAAGGCTTGAACCGGAGGAACCTGAAGTATATCCCGATCCCCCGGTATCCGGACTGCTGATTTATCCTGTGCCTTCAGACGGAACATTCATGGTCTTGCCGCCCGCATCCGTCGAAGGAGATATCACCATCACCCTCATGAGTGTCACAGGGGCTGTAATTGATACGTATCAGACTGTTGCACAGTCCGGTATCCCTGTCATCTGCAACTATGGAAAGCTCCCCCCTGGTGTCTATATCATTTCGGTCAGAAAGCTGCCTGACGGACCCCTCCTTCGGGGTAAAGTGATTATCAGCCGGTTAATATCCTGATCACCCTGGTTGATATCTTTCCTGCACCCTCTTGCACATAAATCCAAAACAGGTATTTTTGGGGCTTGTTTACTTTCTGATATAAGTCGGTATGAAAAGGACACTCACAATTATATATTTCCTCGTTGTTTCTTTTGTATTAAGTGCACAGTCAGCGTATATTCCGCCTGACAAGCCAAAATTGGTCATCGGCATCATTGTTGAACAGCTGCGGTATGATCAGCTGGAGCGCATCAGGGACGTTCTGCCTGACAACGGGCTGAAGAAGCTGATCAATGAAGGCACCTACTACCGCAATGTGTCGCTTGATTACCTTTCAACGCAGGCAGCCCCCGGTTTTGCAACCATCTCGACCGGTACCGCTCCCGCAGTGCATGGCATCACCTCTGATACATGGTTTCATCCCTTCAATGATCAGATGATTTTCTGTGTTCAGGACCCGAATGCAAGCTCTGTGGGGGGCAGCTTTGAGACCGGGCTCTTCTCTCCGGTGAACCTGCTCGCCTCAACCTTCGCTGACGAGCTGCAGATGGCATCATGCGGTGCCTCAAAGGTATATGGCATCGGAATAAGGGAGATGGGCGCCATACTCACCGCGGGTCATGCCGCCGACGGAGCATACTGGTATGATGACCGCACAGGCACCTGGATGACAAGCACCTACTTTACCGACAAGCTCCCGGTATGGCTCATGGACCTCAATGCCATGCTGATGCCGGGTCAGTACCTGAACCAGTCGTGGACCACCCTGATGGATCCCATGCTCTATCCGGGTTGCCAGGCTGATTCCAACGGACTGGAGCTGGGCCTGAACAACCGGAGCTGGTTTCCGTATGACCTCAAGGCTCTTTCCACCACAGGAAAGCTGTTGAATGCCTCGAGGGATTACTCTGTTCTGCGCCAGACCCCTTTCGCCGATGATTTTACAACTGAGCTTGCCCTCCGTCTCATTGACAATGAGCAGCTTGGTCAGGATGATATCACTGATTATCTTGCAATTACATACTCAGCCACGGATTATATCGGGCATCGTTTCGGTCCTTCCTCCGTCGAGGCTTCCGATGCCCTGGCACGGCTTGACAGAAACATCAGCAGGCTGCTTGACAAGATTGACAAGAGCCTGGGCAAGAAAAACGTTCTTGTCTACTTTGTATCCACACACGGTGTATCAGAGATTCCGGCAGTGCTTGAGAAGAGTCGCATTCCCTCGGGATATTTCAGGCTTAATCAGTCGCTGCAGCTCCTGCGCAGCTACCTCAATGCCATTTACGGGCAGGGTGACTGGGTAAAGGGTTTCTTTGACAACCAGATCTTCCTCAACAGGGGGCTGATTGAAGATGCAAACATCAGCCTTGAGGATATCCAGAAGAAGGTGGCAAGGTTCATGGTTCAGTTCGCCGGGATTGCCACAGCAGTGCCGGCATCAGCATTTGAGATGAGCGATTTTGCCGGCGGCCTGCTGGTGAAGATGAATAACAATTTCAGCCCGCAGCGGTCAGGCGATGTGATGATATCACTTAACCCCGGATGGGTGGAAAAGACGGATTACGTCACAGGTCATAATTCACCATATGAATATGACGGTCATGTACCGCTTATATGGTACGGATGGACGGCCAGCAAGACCTCGGTCACACGCAGTGTCAGTCCCAGGGATATTGCCGGGACACTCTCCGTCCTGTGCAAGGTCCCGCTGCCCAATGCATCCAGCGGAGACCCCCTTCACGAGCTCTTCAGGTAGTACCGGTAAAATAACAGATCAGACACTCAGGTCACGCCTGTTGTAGGTGTCGCGTATCAGGCATGCATCAACTATAAGCAGCGAGTTCTGCTCGGCGCCGTTTCCGATTACGATCATGTCAGCTCCTGCAGAGAACGCATCATCGATTTTTTCAGGCGTATTCAGTCCCCCTCCGGTGATCAGGGGGATCGTTATTTCAGATCTCACAGCCCTTATCATGGACGGATCAACAGGGGTGACGGCCCCGCTGCCGGCTTCAAGGTAAATGGCTTTCATACCCAGCATCTCACCGGCAAGGGCTGTGGCCACTGCAATATCATTCTTGCCGCGGGGCACAGGAGAGGTCTGGCTCATGTACTCTACCGAAGTGCGGCCTCCGCAATCGACCAGGATATAACCCACCGCGATGACACTCTCTCTCTTATGCTTCAGAAAGGGTGCGGCGATTACATGATTGCCTATGAGCAGCTCCGGATTACGTCCGCTGATGAGCGACAGCAGAAAGACAGCATCTGCAGTGTCCGTCAGCTGGGTAAGATTGCCAGGGAAAAGGACAATGGGAATATTCGAAAGCTGCTTTAACCTGCCAATCAGGTGACTGACCGGCGAGCCGGTAAGACTGCCACCGGCAAGAAAGAAATCGACCTTCACCTCAGCTGCCCGGCTCGCCGTCGCAATCAGTGAGTCATCGCTGTATTTATCAGGGTCAATAAGCTGGGCTACTACCTTCCTCTTCCTGTAAGGTATGTCAATCTTCATGCTTCTTCTTCGTCCAGACTATTGTATAATTGTCGTACTTCGAGTAGTAAAGCGTGAACTGATCGTTGATCCTCTCATTCTTCACGTACCCTTTTATCTCTCCGTTCGGCTGAACATCAAAAGGTTCTATTGTTATGTCCTGCACAATGTTTATGCCTTCCTTGTCGCATATCTTGTATATGGACTCCTTGGCACACCAGTGGATATAAAGGTGATATGTGCGGTCAGCCCATCTGCGCGTTATTTTTTCCTTTTTGTTGAGAAATTTCGACGCAAAGGCATTTATGTTGACACGCATGTATTCCAGGTCAATTCCGACTCTTTCATTCCTGCTGATCAGTATCGCCGTGAGCTTGTTGGAGTGCGTTATGCTGATGAAATGGGAACCGTCCTTTATGAATGGCTTGTTGTTCTTATTATATACTATCCTTGCTTCCTTTCCAAGCAGCTCGGCAAGCAGTGCCCTGACGCTCAAAAACTCCACCTTACGCGAGTTGCTCCTGAAAATCGTGTATCTTTTCCTGTCCTCAGGACTCATCTCCACCATAGAGAGAAGGGTATTAAGATCTTCCTCTATCTTCCATACCCCGATAATGGTATCCTTGTTCAGAAAGTGTTTCGTGATGCAGCCCATACTTATCTCCAGGTGAGTGTCTCCATCAGGTGGATAATATCCTCCCTCAGGAAAGAGATAACGGGCAAGAGAGAGTCTTCATTGGGCTGGGCCATGAAATAAAGTGACCCGCGCAGGTAGTGCTGTGTGCTGTCAGTGGCATAGAACTGAACCGCTGAAGCAGTGTTGCCCTTCAGATCGTACAGAATGCCGTAAACGCGCGAAGTTTTGTCCGACCACAGTTTCTCTTCAATGGCATCTGCACGTATTGTATGCTTGTAAGCCAGTTCCCTTGATGATTCTGTAAGGCTTGCCAGGTCGCCGTGAAGATTAAAGTACGTAAGGTGTACCTTTGCCTTCAGCGTGGGAAATTCAATGTCCATCCAGCATGTGTCGGTGGCTTCCGACGGCCGGAGGTTGATTTTGCCGTATGCAGGGTACTCAATTGAATAGGAGCAGGGGGATTCATAGGAGATGTATTGCTTTTCCGGCAGATCAATCCTGAAATAGCCTGCCGGTTTTGGCACCGAAGGCTGGCCACAGGCTGTCATCATGAGCGCTGAAACGATTAGTGCGGTATGGATTGTCTGTTTCATAAACCGGTTATTTTTTTTCAGCACGGATCTCCCTTATCCGCCTTTTCTCCACAGTCTCAATTGTGAATTTAAATCCTGCCGCTGATATTTCACGTCCCTTTAAAGGGATCTCCTCAAGGAGCTCCAGAAGCAGCCCCGCCAGGGTTTCCGAGTCTCCCCTGACATCAGCGAACAGGTCACTGTCGCTGCCGGTGATCCGGTAGAAGTCGTTCATCAGTATCTTGCCGTCGAAAATCCAGCTTCCCTCTCCTGTCTCCCTGTAGAGAGGAGCTTCCTCATCTGTCTCGTCGGTTATTTCCCCGACAATCTCTTCCAGGACATCCTCGAGGGTCACTATGCCGCTTGTGCCTCCGTATTCATCCACCACGATGGCCATGTGTATCTTCTTTTCCTGAAACTCCTTCATCAGCTCACTTATCTTCTTTGTCTCGGGGACCACGTAAGGCGGCCTCACAAGAGACTGCCACCTGAAGGTGTCAGGCTTGCCCAGATGCGGCAGCAGGTCCTTTATGAACAGTATTCCCTTGATATTGTCAAAAGAGCCTGAGTAAACAGGTATCCTTGAGAATCCGGATTCGATCACCTCCGGCATGATCGAATTGAATCCCCTGTGAATGTCAAGCGCTGTGACATCCATACGCGGACACATTACCGCACTGACGTTTATGTTTCCAAAACGGACTATTCCCTTGAGTATTTCCTTGTCATCCTTTATCTCCGAAGAGGTGAGCTCGAGGGCATCCGAGAGATCATTGATGCTGATACTGCCGTCTCTCTGCTTCGGGCTGTGCCTGACAAGGTGCGACGAGACCGAAAGGAGTGATGCAAGAGGTCTGAACACCTTTGTAGCCAGAGTAAGCGGCGGAGCCATTATCAGGGCAAACCTGAGCTGGTTCTTGGAAGCATACACCTTTGGCATTACCTCGCAGAAGAGGAGAAGGATGAAAGTGATCACAACCACTTCAATTATAAACGACAGGACCGGGTTATTGCTCAGGTCGAAAAGCCTTGAACTGATAAAGGCTGCAAGTATGATAATGGCGATATTGAGCATGTTGTTTGCCACCAGGATGGTGCCCAGCAGCCTGTCAGGCTTTGAGAGCAGATGCAGGGCAGTTGCTGGTCGCCTGCCCTTCCTGTGCTGCAGCTCCTCCAGGTCATTTGGCGAAAGGGAAAAATAAGCAACTTCTGAACCGGAAATAAAAGCAGAGGCTATTATCAGGATTATAAGAAAAATGATCTCGGTTATCAGCGCAAAGTCAACTCCGGTGACAGTCGTCAGTGAAAAAAAACCGGCAAGTGAGCATGACAATAGTGTCTCCAAGATCAGGGAATTATATTAACTAAAACGGCAGGTCATCAGCTGTTTCACGCCCGGTGAGATCTTCGCTTACGTTGTTGTCAGACGCTCCTGAAGGCTGTGAAGGTGCAGAGTAACTGCCTGAATTGTTCTGCGCTGACTGGCCTGACGCAGCACCCTGCTGCCCCTGGCCGTCCTGCTTGCGTCCGAGAAGCTGAATAGTATCTGCCTCAACCTCAACAATATACTTCTTGTTGCCATCGCGGTCATCGTATGAGCGGTAGCGAAGTTTCCCCTCAATAAGTATCTGAGAGCCTTTGCGGATATAGTTCTCGGCAAGTTCAGCCAGCCTCCTCCAGGCCACAATGTTGTGCCATTCGGTCTGTGTCACCTTATCGCCGCCTTTGGGAGTATAGGTCTCGCTTGTTGCAAGTGAAAACGATGCTTTGATATTATTCTCGAAACGTCTTATCTCCGGGTCTTTCCCGACGTTACCTACCAGAATGACTTTATTGAATGACATAACTTTATTGATATTTTTTGTTACAAGAAGAATGTAAAGTTACAAAAAAATATGTTGGGAGTATTAAAGCCGCTCAACGTGGCTGCCGTACCCGCCACAGGCCCGGGGCAAAAACATGCCGTTTACCTGCTTATTTTCTATAGTTGTCAAAAAATCAGAGTATTCGGAGTGAAAAAAAAGATAATTCAATTATAATTGAGAAATAATATTTTATATTTGCACAACTGAAAAAACAGACATAAAATAATTTGTTGAATTTAAAATTCTTTCAAAATGACAAAAGCAGACATTGTTAACGAAATTGCCAAGAACACTGGAATTGAGAAAGTGACTGTTCAGAAAACCGTTGAGGCATTTATGGAATCAGTAAAAGACTCTATGGTATCAGGCAATAATGTTTATCTCAGGGGTTTTGGCAGCTTCATTGTGAAGAAACGCGCAAAGAAGACCGCCAGGAATATCTCAAAGAATACAACTATTATTATTCCCGCACACAACATCCCGGCCTTCAAACCAGCCAAGACTTTCATAACCAAGGTTAAGTCTCACGTTAAGAAGTAACAGTATGCCAAGCGGAAAAAAGAGAAAACGGCATAAGATGGCTACCCACAAACGCAAGAAGCGTTTGCGGAAAGACAGGCATAAGAAGAAGAAATAGCATTTAATGCATAGTCCATACTTTTTGAATCTAACCTAAAGACCCCAGGTCTTTAGGTTAGTTGCATTTTTAAAGGGCTATACGCAAATCAACAAATTTCAGAATGTGAGTAAGGATCTAATAATCAGCGTAAGTGATTCTGAGATATCCATTGCACTTCTTGAGGATAAGCAGCTTGTCGAGTTAAATAAGGAAAAACGCAATATTCAGTTCTCTGTCGGCGACATTTACCTGGGTAAGGTAAAGAAGATCATGCCGGGGCTGAATGCAGCGTTTATCAATGTAGGTTTCGAAAAGGATGCTTTCCTGCACTATCTTGACCTGGGCGCCCAGTTCAGGACTCTTCACAAATATTATTCCCAGGCAACACAGAACAAGGGCAAGATGCCTCCTGTGTCAAAGTACAAGCCTGAGCCTGACATTGACAAGGAGGGTAAGATATCCGATGTCCTGACATCAGGACAGACAGTGATAGTGCAGATAACCAAGGAGCCCATTTCAACGAAGGGCCCGAGGCTGGCATCAGAGGTAAGCATAGCAGGTCGCAACCTGGTGCTTATGCCGTTTGCGGATAAGGTCTCCGTCTCGTCAAAGATAGAGAACAACGATGAACGAAACCGTCTCAAGCTGCTTATACAGAGCATCAAACCCAAGAACTACGGTGTTATAGTACGCACCGTCGCGGAAGGAAAGAAGGTCGCCGCCCTTGACACAGAGCTCAAGGAGCTTGTCAGCAGATGGGAGACAGCGCTCTACTCAATACACAAGGATGTGAAATCGCCGCGGCTGCTCCTGGGGGAGATGAACCGCACAACGACCATCCTCAGGGATATTCTCAGTGCCGACTTCAACAGCGTCATCGTAGATGATGAAGTCATAGCCGGCGAAGTAAAAAGCTACATCAGGGAGATAGCCCCTGAAAAAGAAAAGATAGTAAAGGTTTACAAGGAGCAGTTCCCGATCTTCGATCACTTTCAGATCAGCAGGCAGGTCAAGGGGCTCTTCGGCCGCACAATCTCATTCAAGGGCGGTTCATACCTTATAATCGAGCATACGGAAGCCCTCCACGTGGTGGACGTGAACAGCGGCAACAGGTCAAAAACAGGCACCGACCAGGAGTCCAATGCCCTTTCCGTGAATCTGGAAGCTGCAAGGGAGATTGCACGCCAGCTGCGCCTGAGGGATATGGGCGGAATAATTGTAATCGATTTCATCGACCTGCAGTCGAATGAAAACCGGCAGGCTCTCTTCGACAGGATGAAGGATCTGATGAGCGAGGACAGGGCAAAGCATAATATATTGCCGCTGAGTAAGTTCGGACTGATGCAGATAACCCGGCAAAGGGTGAGGCCCGAGATGACAATCGTCACCGATGAGAAATGCCCCGTTTGCAGGGGAGAGGGTAAAACGGCGTCAACAATTCTCCTCACTGATGAGATAGAGCGCACTCTGGTTTCTATCCTTGAAAAAGTCAAGACCCGCAAGCTGACCCTCCGAACACACCCGTTCGTTGCAGCTTACCTCAGGGAAGGACTCTTTACCCTGATCGGGAAGATCAACAAGAAGCATAATGTTAGCATAAAGGTACAGGCTGTACCCTCATACCATTTCCTGCAGTATGAGTTTTTTGACCGTGATGGAAACGAGATAGATCTTGCATAAAAAAAGAGGCGCCCCGAAGCGCCTCTCTTTTTTTTCAGAACTTGCCGAATTTGAATGACATCCCGAAAACGAAACCCTTCACCGCCTGCGGACTGAGCTCGGGCACTTCCGGGGTAGTATTGTACAATTCAATCGGGATCCTGTACGAAGCACCAATACACATCCTGAAGAAGCGTGTCACGTTCAGCTCAATCTCCGCTCCGGGCATTATAAGCATATAGAATTGCGTGGGCGGGATATAGTCCTCGTAATCATCCCAGTTATCCCAGTCATCCCAGTTTGTTTTTACACTTGATATCCCTCCTCCGCCAATAAGGATCGGAAATGCGACATGAACCGTTTCCAGCGGAATTACAATCGGCTCAATGATAAGACCACCGTATCCCCCTGTGAGGAAATTGTCAGTGTCGTCACCTGCATCGTAAACAGGTTGATTCATAAATCCTGAACCTCCCAGACCCATCGCAAACGTGTGATTCATAATCCACATGCCACGGAATCCGAATTCAAATGCACTTCTGTCGTCAATGACAGAGTAACCCATGGTGAAAGCTCCGTAACCTCCGGAGGAGGATCCGGTCCCGGAGAGTGTCTTCATCTGGCCGGGTTCATCCTGTGCTGAACCTGTGAGAACAGATACAGCAAGGATCACAATCGTTGTAAGTAAAACTTTTTTCATTATTAACGCTAATTTACTAATATTTGGACATTATTCATATTTTAAACCCTGACTGCCGAAATTCACTTCTGGAGAATTCTGATTTCTCCCCTGGTGGCATCTATCCTGATCTTCGATGAATCAGGGGTACTGCCGTATCTGCCCGAAGTGATATATATCTTGTCTTCTTCACTGACGGTTGTGCGCTCAGGCTCCGGCGCAATTCCCGGAAGGGAGACAAATGCGTTGGTGTGACGGATCTCCAGGTCATAGCTTGACTTCTCCGGCAGGAGAAGATCAACATCCGTGTATGAAGAACTGATGTCTATCAGTGAGAACTTCTCATCAATTTTCTCACATGAAAGGTTGCCGTATTTCATTGCCAGGCTCAGCTCCCCTGACAGGATTTCAGCATTGATGTCACTGAAGTGCGTTATACCTGTGATGACAGATACGCTGCCGAGGTTGATATCGTCACTCTTGGAATCAATATCCAGGCTGCCGCAACTGTCGATCCACACCTTCGACGATGCTGAAGTAAGGTTGATGTCATCTGTCTCTTTCATTCTCAGTTCACTGAAGGAGAGTATGATTTTTCCTTCCCTGATGCTTCTTACATTGGCTTTGCAGAAGGTGAGATCAATCTCCCTGGCATTTTTGATCACTCCCGCATCCAGCGAGCCGTTCGACAGTTTCAGGGTCAGCTCAGGGGTCTCATCACCGATATAAACGTCCCCGTAGCTGTTTGTGATCCTCAGAACGGCTGAGGGCGGGCATTCGATAAAGTAATCGATCTTCAGCCTTGAGCCGTAGTTTATGATGTTCTTTGTGAGACCCTTGAGACTTTCAAGAAGCGGGGTGATGCCCTTGTTGAAGGTGGTTTCCGCATGTACCGTCTCATTTGTCATCGTAATGCTGATGTCAACATCAGACATCATCGAACTGAGCTTGCTCTCCTTATCCGATGAGGCGGTCACCTCAACCCTGACAGAGACAGAGTTGGCATTACCGTGACTGATGTGAATGTTGCCGTATTTGTTTGTCACCTCGACTACAGCATCGGCACCTGCCCTGAACGACTTCATGAATGTCTTGCTGTCAGTCATCTGCTGACCCTGCAATGTCAGGGTGCCGAGCGACAGCGCCAGCGCAATCAGATGGTTTCTATAATTCATGATCTGAATGATTTTCATTTTCTGCATCCTTCTCTTTCATAAGCCTGAGCATATCTTCCAGCAGCTCGATCCTGAGCCTGTAGTTCCGTATCAGGGCTTCCACAACCTCTTCGTTTGCGATATTGTCATTGAGATCCTTCCTTATCTCCGCTGACAGGCTGTCAAGCTCGCCCATACTCTTGTCCAGTTCCATGCTGATGTCGGGATTGGCAGTCAGGAGCGGGCCGGCCTCTTCATACAGCAGGCTGATCTGGCTGTTGTAATAGTGGTAGGTCTCCCTGACAGCAGTGATCTGCGGGTCATCATTTCTGCCCGGTGCAGTTGCTGTCATGAGTATGGCGGTGAGGCCGGCTCCTGCAACAAGCAGTATGACGGCAGCCTTCCAGAGAAAGCTTCCCAGACGCCTCTCACGGCGGGGGAGCTCCGCTTCGATCCTGCTCCACAGGCGGGGGTCAGGATCATGGATATCCATCCCTTCCCTGCCTTTCCTGATATGTTTTTCAAACTCATCCATTTTTCTGCATGTTTATGAGTATTTTTTTCAGTTTGTCCTTTGCCCTCAGGTACTGGGTCTTCGATGTTGATTCAGAGATATTCATTATCTGGGATATCTCGGCATGATCATACCCTTCAAGCAGGTAGAGGCTGAAGACCACCCTGTACCCGTCAGGAAGTTTCTCTGCTGCCTTCGCAATCACCGATGTGTCAGGCCAGATCACTTCCTCCTCTTCTTCCTCAGGTCTCTCAACAGGCCGGTAGTCGTCGACATATACCAGTTCTGTCTCCCTCTTCCTCAGCCTGTTGATGCACTTGTTTATCACTATTGTCTTAAGCCAGGCGCCGAAAGTCGATTCAGACCTGTACGACCCTATGTTCCTGAAGCAGTCGGTGAAAGCTTCCTGGAGCATATCCTCCGCTTCTTCCCTGTTGTTGACAATGCGGAATGCAGCATTGAACATAGCCCTGGAGTAGAGTTCATACAGCCTGAACTGGGCCTTGCGGCTGCCCCTCCGGCACTCCTCGATGAGGTTGTCATGAATATGCAAATCTGGTACGGCCAAGCTCAGAACATTATGACTAAATGACAGAGCAAATTTAAGTAAGTTGCATGATCCCGTCATTTTTTATCACATTCCTCTTTGTTTCCGGCTGCGGCAGTCTGAAAATTATCCTATCTGTTGACCGGAAAAACATTTTTTATTATCTTTGGTGTTGCTTTTTACTGTCCAAAAGCAATTTTTCCATTCTTTTCATGGCTGCCCCGCTTTTTCGGCGGGGCTTTTTTCATATCCAAGTTTTTCACTACTGCCTATTGCCTGCTGCCTACCCTGCAATCTGACAGCTCCCTGTCCCGCCATACCATGCCGGGACTTTACGGTCGCTTCCCTGATTTAACCTTTTTTATATTTTCCCACCTCAGATGCAACGATAATCAGCCGGCGATATACTTATATTTGCGCGTCCAATATACCTGACCGCATGAAATTTACATTCCTGATTCTTATCGCCCTGCTCCAGCTAACGGGCTGTGTATCAGAGGAGGAAAAGATAAGCCGCAAGGCTGACAAGATGCATCAGAGCATGCTGACTGTCGATACGCACTGCGACACTCCGATGCGACTTGCCAGATCAGGTTTTGACCTTGGCACCGCCAATGAAAAGGGTTGTGTCGATTTCCCGAGGATGAAGGAAGGAGGACTTGATGCTGAGTTCTTCGCCATCTTCATCGGCCAGGGACCCAGGGATCCTGAAACCTCTGAACTGAATCATCTGACCACGCTTACTGTTTTTGATTCAATCCACCGCAGTGTTGAACGGTATCCGGAGATGGCAGGACTGGCGCTGACACCTGATGATGCGTATAAGCTCAAAGCTGAGGGCAAGGTTACCGTATTCATCGGCATTGAGAACGGCTATGCCATCGGCAAGGAGCTGTCACTGATAAAAGAATATTATGACCTGGGAGCTCGCTATATAACGCTGTGTCATTCATCTAACAACGATATATGTGATTCTTCAACTGACCCGAGGGGGCCGGAACACAACGGCCTTTCTGCTTTCGGTGAGGAGGTGGTCAGGGAGATGAACAGACTGGGGATGATTATTGATGTGTCGCACCTGTCTGATGAGTCTTTTTATGATGTACTGCAGGCATCAAAGGCACCCGTGATTGCCTCTCATTCATCGTGCAGGGCATTATGCGAAAATCCCCGGAACCTTAATGACGATATGCTTTTGGCATTAAAGAAAAACGGAGGAGTGATACAGATCTGTATTCTGAGCGAATATCTCAAACAGCCCGAACCGAACCCGGAATTTGATACTCTCAGGAAGGAGTTGCGTCAGAGAATGAAAGCGCTGGGTCCTGACGCCACCGAAGAGCAGAAGGAGCAGATATGGGATGAGTATGAGGCACTGAAGAACAAATATGAGAAACTCGCGACTGTCGCCGATGCCGTGAACCATATACAGCATGTTGTTGATATCATCGGGATAGATCACGTGGGGATAGGTTCCGATTTCGACGGGGGCGGGGAACTTGACGATTGCAGGGATGTATCCCAGATGAGGAACATCACCAAAGAGCTTATCAGGCGCGGATACAGCAGCGAGGAAATTGCAAAGATCTGGGGAAAGAACTCCATGCGCGTCATGAGCGAAGTGCAAAACCTTGCCGAATAATTGCTCCTTGCCCCATGCCCTAGGCTGCATGCCCCTTGCCTCCCCTGCAAACTGGCTCCTTCGCTAAAATTGCCCACCGGGCAATTTTCAGACGCTCGGCCCTCTATTGCCTAGTGCCTTTTACAGGCTTGACCCTTGAGAACCTCAGCGTCCTGATCATCCATGCTGGCAAGGGTTTGTGAGGATCCCTCTTCCTCATGTTCAGATACCACCCCAGCCCTTTGATAATAGGTACCTTATGTGTCTCGACGAACTCAATAAGGGTTCCGTCGGGGTCCTCGATATAGGAGAAATGACCCGCCGCCTCACCCATGTCAAAGCTCTGGCCGGCGTGGCTCGCCATACTGTCAACACTGAACGGGAACCCTGCTTTCTCACAATACTGCCGCAGGTTGTCCATACCGCTAATATCATAACATATGTGGATGAAGCCCGGGTCACCCCATAGCCTTCCTTCGTAGATCTTAGTGCCTTTCCTGTCCGTGGCCTGCAGAAGTTCGATTGTGCTCTGACCGAAAATAGGACTGAAGCCTCCGTGAAAAGGCTTGGCAGGAGACAGTAGAACGCGCCTGAAGGTACCACTGCCTCCGGGGAGAGAAGAGAGGTCATCAAATGTGCCCGTGACGTCATAGACTACCCTGTCATATCCCAGTATACCGGAATATACTTTAAGCGCCCGGTCAATATCAGAGACACCTATAATAGCTCCGTAGGATCCGCCTGATACCATCTTCAGGTTCATGAACCAGTCGGTGGCTTCCACAATATGAAAGATATTTCCAAACGGGTCCCTGACATAAAAACTCTTCCTGCCTGAGGGATCGGCAAGGGGCAATCCCAATACCTCAACACCTTCATCGGTGAAGTGTTTCAGGGCTTTTTCCGCATTCCTCACCTTCATTTTACATGCGAAGATGCCAAGGTCTCCTGCCATTGTTTCGCGCTTGCGGTACTCCGGTTCTCTTCCCTTGTACTGCCACACCTCGAAGCCTCCTCCGCTCTGCATGTTCATCGCAAGAACGGCGTGCCTGCTGCGGGGCTTGCCTCCGGTATAGGGCAGCATCAGCTTAGCCTCGGCCTCTTCCTCGAATATCCGGCAGTCCATCCCGAACACCCTTATGTACCATTCCCAGGCTTCCTGCAGGTTCTGCACACCTATGCCGACCTGCTGTATTCCGCTTACTAAATATTCTTTCATAGATGACCAGTTTTCACATTGGTTTAATTCTGCCGGCTATTCTGAAGAAAAGGCATGGCAGGTATTTCCTTATTCCCAGCATTATCAGTTCGCTGCTGCCAACCAGAACCTCTCGCTTGTTCCGTCTGATTCCCCTGATGATCTGCTGAGCAGCTTGTTCCGGGGTGATGCCTCCGGCGAGGCCCTCATCCAGCTTGCCGTGTTCCTTACCTGATGAGGTGAGAGCATTGAACGAGATGTTGGTCCTAACCCTTCCCGGTATAAGCACTGAGACCCTGATATTATCACTTTTGTGTTCAATAAGCAGTGTTTCAAAGAAACCGTGCAGAGCCTGTTTTGATGCTGAATACGCTGATCTGAGCGGGAACCCAAAGCGTCCGGATATAGAACTGGTGGCCACGATATGGCCACCTCCGCTGCTGATCATATAAGGCAGCACTGCTTTTGTCAGTGCAATGGTCCCGAAATAGTTTATCTCCATGATTTTGCGGTCGAGCCACAGTGGAGTGTCTTTTATCAGGGCCCTCTGGCTGATCCCGCCTATGTTAAGCAGCATATCTATCCTGCCAACCTGCCTTATTATGTCAGCTACACTCTTTTCAATGCCGGCTGTCTCCGACAGATCGAACGGAACGTTTGTGATGCTTCCCTTCAATGCTGAGCAGCTTTCAGCAACTCTCTTCAGCCCGGCTTCGTCATTCGATGAGGCTATTACCCTGCTTCCTCCCCCGGCGAATGCAATGACAAGTGCTTCGCCGATACCTGATGAGGCTCCCGTTATCCAGACTGTCTTATCTGCAAAGAAATCCTTCATTGTCAAAGCCCGGAAACAGTCCTGAGTAGATTGCCGTATGTATCTCGCAACGTGATAAATACGGAGTTATTTGTTCTGATGAGCCTTCTGATCCTGAATCCTCCGACCGTTCTTTTGAATAGGAGGGACCAGTTCCAAGCAAGAATACCAAGTACAGGGACGAGGAGGAAAGCGGCTATGGCCAGATACCACGGTTTGATCAGTAACAATGCAACAACAAGGTAAAGGGGCGCCAGTATCAGTCCAAGTCCGATCAGGAAACCATATCTTGTCGTGCTGATGAAACCAGGGTCTTTCGTTTTTAACGACTGAATTTCAGAAACTTTGAAGATGATTATGTTCAGCAATGCTCCTGCCACGAATACCGGCAGCGTAACAAGGAGGAGCAGCCATGAAAGGAGGAGCCACCCGAGGGGATGCTTTTTCTTTCTCAGGTGTCGGTAGGTGAGCTTCAGTTCCCGTGAGAGGTCCCTGACAGCAAGACTGTCGCTGCATAACCGTGCATAAGCTTCAGGGTCTTTCTGATGCAGCTCGTTAACCTTGCTGATCAGCCTGGTGTCACGGAACAGCTTGGGATACCTTATACGGTCACTGTATTTCTCATTGATGATGCTTCTCAGCTCGTTGATGGCTTCGTAGTCCTCCTCTGCCTCAATATGCACCATGACCTTCTTCATATCAGATGAGAGCCTGTCGCGCAGCTCAACTATTGCACGGTTCGGGTTCTGCCTGTATGATTCGTAATATTCAGAGACATGAATAGGGTGGCCATAGACAACCGTAAGTACCTGCCTGAAGAGCCAGTAGTGCGAATACTCAATACCTACCGGTACGATATTGATTTCCTTTTTAAAGTCAGAGGCTTCTGCGGTCTGGAAGGCAATGCGGCATATTCCTTTTTTCAGCTGGCGCAGTTTTCTGTGAACGTCATGACTTCCTTCAGGGAGAATAACCACACCGTTACGGTGTTCCATGACCCTGAGAGTATCGAGGAAGGTATCATCATTCTGTTTCAGGTTTTCATAACCGTCCCTGATCCGGTACACCGGGAGTATTTTCAGGCGGTAAAGGATGCGTGCGACAAGTTTCTTTCTGAAGATGTCAGCCCTGGCAAGAAAAACCAGCTGCCTTTCGAGGGTGCAGATGATGGCCAGGGCATCCATGAGCGCATTCTGATGATTGGGCGCCAGTATGGTGGGGACTTTAAAATCAAGACGGTCCTTGCCGATGGCAATCACCTTGCGGTAGAAGATGTTGTTGTGCCAGAATTCGGCATATTTTTTCAGAAGCAGATAAATCAGATCATACTTCTCAATATTTTCCTTTCCCATGAATGAAAGCCTGTAACTGTGATCCTAAAATACGCAAAGCTAAACTTCTGCGTTGCCCGAAGTTAGAAAAAGATTTCCCCGCTTGAATTCAATATCAGGAATTCTTGACAGGGCCCGGGTACATTTAAGTATTTATACCACCCTCACGGGAGGGATATTAAATTCATTCCAGGAAGCTTTCAATATCGCGTCTTTCTCTTTTTGTCGGACGTCCGGTGCCGCGCGGCCTGTAACCGAAGAACTTACCGCTTTCAGGCTTGATCCTGTTCTTTTCCTCTTCGGGAGTGAGGTCGGTGATGTATTCGCTGACAAGTCTGGCGCCCACCCTGGAGGGAGGCAGGGCAGTGACAAGATAAGTATATGTCACAGGCGGTTTTCTGACGAGGATTGTTGTTCCTTCACTGACAATATGAGCCGGTTTGACCGGCTGGCCTGCCACGGTGATCCTCCCTTTCCGGCATTCCTCTGTTGCGATGCTTCGTGACTTATACAGCCTGACTGACCAGAGGAACTTATCGATCCTTTCACCCTTTGCTGCTGTCATCAGCCGAAAATTTGCCTGCTTTGTTAAATGCTGTCATTGTAAGCTCGCAACCGGCGGTGACGAATGACCGTATGATCTCAACTGCCAGCGGAAGCCTTTTGTTAATGACTTCCAGCTCCGCCTGCATCCATTCGCCAAGGACATAATCTATCTGCCCGCCCCTGCCGAAGTTGTTGCCGATGCCGATGCGCAGCCTGGCATATTCATTTGTCCCGAGGGTCTCGCTGATGCTTGCCAGGCCGTTGTGCCCTCCATCGCCGCCCTTTGCCCGGAGACGCATGCTGCCAGTGGGGATGGCTATATCATCAGCAATGACCAGCAGGTTCTCCGGCATTATCTTCTCCTTCTGCATCCAGTAACGCACCGCGTTGCCGCTGCGGTTCATCAGGGTGGATGGCTTGAGAAGGATCACCGAAGCATTTTTATGCCTCATTTCTGAAACATAGCCGTACCGGCGGTCTGTAAAAGAAATATTGGATGCAGCTGCAGCCGCATCCAATACCATAAAACCGACATTATGCCGTGTGTTTTTATACTCTTCGCCTATGTTGCCAAGACCGGCGATAAGATATTTCAAGACCTTAACTATTTGTGAGTCGGCATCCTTATGCCCGGCATCCTTCTTGCCTGCCTCTTCCTTTTCGGCGCCGGCACCTTCAACAGCAGGAGTTTCAGCTCCTTCAGCCGGGGCAGCTTCCTCTTCCTTGAGAACCATACGTGATACTGCAACTCCAACTATCATCGCACGCTTGTTGTCGATGATCTCCAGTTTGTCATATGCGAGGTCACCGATCTTGATTGACTGTCCGATCTCGAGGGGGGTGATGTCAATTGTAAGGTGCTCGGGTATGTCTTTTGTCATTCCCCTGACCTTGAGGGTTCTGCGTTTGAGGTTGAGTTTGCCGCCTGCTTTTACGCCAGCTGATTTACCGGATATCCTGATAGGAATATCAACAATAACAGGCTTGTCTTCAGTTACCTGTATGAAATCGATATGCAGCAGCCTGTCGCTTACCGGATGGAACTGCAGGTCTTTCATTATTGCCTTGTATTCATTCCCGTCAATATTGAGGTTGACAAGGAAAACATCAGGGGTATAAACGAGTCCGCGGAACACATTTTCATGAGCGGAGAAATGCAGGTTTTCTTTTCCGCCGTACATCACGCACGGTACGTTGTTTTCAGCGCGCAGCGCGTTTGAACTTTTTTTTCCGAAATGATCGCGCGAGACGGCTTTAATCTCAATGGTCTTCATCAGTGTTTAATTTGCTGTGCTACTCAAGATTGCTTGCCGGGCAATCTCCCATTGCACGTTTGACGTTTTTAAAAATTTGGCCTGCAAATATAGCTAAAAAGGTTAGAAAACAAAACCTGTGCTGATTGAACTGTTGGTGTAGACGGCTTTTATTGCCTCACCGAATAGTTCGCCAACCGACAGAATCTTGATTTTTGGCGAGTACCGGGTCAGTGGTATGCTGTCGGTGATCACAAGCTCTTCAATGGGTGAACTGTCTATCTTTTCAATGGCGTCTCCTGACAATACGGGGTGTGTGGCGACAGCCCTGACGCTGAGAGCCCCCCGGTCTTTCATCATCGTGGCAGCAAAGGTCAGAGTGCCTGCTGTGTCAACCATGTCATCAATAATAACGACATGGCGTCCTTCAACTTCACCCAGGATGGATATCTCCTCCACGACGTTGGGTTTTTTTCTCAGCTTGTAACAGAGCACCATCTCACACTGGAGGTAACGGGCATAGGCGTTGGCGCGTTTTGATCCTCCCATGTCAGGGGCTGAAACGGTCAGGTTAGGCAGCCTCAGGTTCTTTATAAAGGGTCCGAAAAGCGCAGAGCCGAACAGGTGGTCAACGGGGACATCGAAAAAACCCTGTATCTGATCGGCGTGAAGGTCCATCGTAATGATACGGTCAACGCCGGCCTTTGTAAGCAGATCGGCAGTGAGCTTGGCGCCGAGAGAGACCCTCGGCCTGTCCTTGCGGTCCTGCCTGGCATAACCGTAATATGGAATTACGGCATTGACCTTGTACGCCGAGGCCCTCTTGGCAGCATCGATCATCAGGAGAAGCTCCATCAGGTTCTCTGCCGGCGGGTTGGTAGACTGTATGATGAATACATGGCACCCTCTTACAGATTCATCAAAGCATGTCTGAAACTCTCCGTCACTGAAGCTCAGCAGTGAGCTCTTACCCAGCTCGATGCCAAGATGATCAGCGATTTTTTCCGCTATGCTTAATGATGACGTGCACGAAAAGATTTTAAAAGGAGCTCTGCCGATCATATTGAAGATGTTAGATTGTTTTAACTGAATGCTGATGCAAAAATAATATTAATGGCTCAATCATTTTTTCCTTTCATAAAATATCATGTTCTCCCTGATATAGTCAAGGATCTCATCCCTGCCGGTACCTTTTACGGCTGAAGTGACGAATGTCGGGGGAAGGCTTTCCCACCTCTCAAGCATTGCCGTGTCATGGAGACGAATGATTCCTGCCGCCACACGGGGCCCTACCTTATCTGTCTTTGTGAATACCCTTGCGAACGGCACGCCGTTGAGAGCCAGCCTTTCCATCAGGGCCATGTCAGAAGCCATGGGTTCATGCCTGACATCTATCAGTACAAACAGCGAGATCAGGTTCTCCCGAAGGGCAATGTATGACCTGAAGAGCCTGTCCCATTCTTCCCTCATTTTCTGCGAGCGGCGGGCATAGCCGTAACCCGGGAGGTCAACAAGGTACCAGCTCTCGTTGATCAGAAAGTGATTGATTGTTTGCGTCTTCCCCGGATTGACCGATATTTTGGCAAGACCCTTCCTTGCCACCAGCATGTTTATCAGTGACGACTTACCAACGTTTGACCTGCCGATGAAGGCATACTCAGGCAGGTCAGGAGGGGGTAACTGACTGATCTTTGCACTGCTTGTGACATAAGAAGCAGATCTGATGATCATTACTTCTTGATTTTGGCCATGAACCTTTCGTTCTCGATAATGAATCTTTCATGCATGCCTTCTCCAATCTTTCCGTCGTCGTCACTTGCTTCGACATGAAAGAGCAGTCTTTTGCCACTTACCTCCTTCAGGGTGGCAGTGCATGTCACACCTTTGCCCACCTTGGTGGCCTTGATGTGTTTTACGCTGATCTCTGTTCCTACCGTGCCTTCCCCGTCGTCGAGGCACGCTTCCACCGCTTTCATGGCCGTCTGCTCCATGAAGGCAATCATTGCCGGTGTCGAAAGCACATCGAGGAGTCCTGAACCGTAAGCGGATGCGGTGTCACCCTCACTGACTGTCCTGGTCATTGTGAGCTTGATGCCCGGTACAAGTATCTGTGACATGGCGCAGTTAATTTAAATCTTTATACGGTAAAGGAATTGACAGCCTGTAGTACAGCCTGTTGCCAAAACCGGTCAGGTAACCGGCCACCACGGTGACAGAGTCAGCACTGTGCCCCGGTGTCTTTTTCAGATCGAGATAGCCGGTGGTTGCAGTCTGCAGCAATGGGGTAAGGACTGTAAGATCGACCAGCCCGTCAGTGAAATCGCCCCTGTAGTATTTGACATTCTCTGCCATATCAGACATTTCGATGAATAATTTGCAGACTCCCTTGGCCTTGTACTGGTCTTCTATCCTGTACTTCACTTCAGGGTATCCGGTGACTTTTTCACCGTTCATATTGTACTCCTCCAGGCCGGGCAGGCGTCTGCCGTCCATATAATCGAGCTTTGCCTTTACACGGCCGCTCTTGTAGTATTGTATCTGTGACCCGCTGATTGTGTCATTGACATACGGGGTTACCCTGAAAAGCTTGCCGTCAGTGTAATACCATTTTGCTTCGCCGTTTTTCTTGCCGTCGACATACATTATCTCCTGTTCAAGAACGCCTCCCTTGTAAAAAGAGCGCGACAGCCCCTGCCTGATTCCGTTCTCAAATGCAACTTCCTTAACCTTTATGTCATCCTTGAAATAGCTCTTTACACCTGTATAGCCGGTGTCAGCCTCATGTTTGCCTTTTTTCTTTTCCCCTCCGGTATTGCCGGTGCCACTGCCGCATGAGACAGCTGTCAGGATTATCAGTGTCAGTAAAAAAGATCCGAATAGTTTCATGTTAAACGTGTATTTGTGGTACATATACTTCAAGTAATCTGGCCGTTCCCCGCGGTATGAGAGTCACGCTGTCAGCAGCTGCCGGTATGAGAATTGTCTCCCCGGCTCTCAGCTCTTCACTGTGATCGAAACAGTCAACGACGACCATGCTCTCTGTACAAATATATACTATAAAAGAATCAATCATGCTGCAATCCTTGATCACAGGCCTGTCGATCTGCAGCAGGCTGGTATGGAAATACTCACATGTGGCTAGCATTACCGGATGATTCGTCCCGGGAACCTTTCTTATCAGGTTGGGTTGGTCAAGGTCGAAGTCGATTGCATCAACAGCAAGCTGCGTATGCATCTCACGTGCCTTGCCATTGCTGTCAACCCTGTCCCAGTCATAGATCCGGTAGGTGATATCCGATGTCTGCTGTATCTCTGTCAGGAGAACACCTGCGCCTATAGAGTGAACCATGCCTGCAGGGATGAAGAATGTATCACCCGGTGACACCGGCGTTGAATTGATGAGGCTGACAAGTTCTTTCCTTTCCAGATAACCGAGATACTCTTCCCTGCTGGTCTTTTTTTTAAACCCTGTATAGATCACGGCCCCGGGTACTGCATCGATGACATACCACATCTCCGTCTTTCCCCAGGCATGGTGTCTCTCTGATGCAAGCTTGTTGCCGGGATGCACCTGGATAGAGAGGGTCTCCCTGGCATCGATGAACTTGATCAGCAGCGGGAACTCCATTCCGAACCTTTCAAAAACGGAATCACCAACAAGATCACCCATATATATTTCGGTCACCTCCTCGAGTGTGTTACCCTTCAGAAAGCCGTTGGCTATCCTCGAGCTTGCCCCTGTCATGCCGTTGATCTCCCAGCTCTCTCCGATGTTTGCCCCGCCTTTGCCCTCCTTGCCTAAACGCTCCCTGAGGGCACTGCCTCCCCAGATCGTCTCCTTCAGCACGGGCTTGAACTTTATCGGGTAGAGTGAATTCATGCTCAGATCACGTAATCAATGACAATCTTGGCTTTCCTGATTACTGAAGCGGCAGTGACAGCTGCCCTGTGATGGTCGCTGGACTGGTACCGGCGAAGATCTTCAGGGGAGGCAAAGATGGAATCTATGACAAAGTCGCCCGCATGATCCGCCTCCAGTATATTTATTCCGGTCCTGTATTCAATAATGTAGTCAAATTTATTCCCCAGCGGCCCATAGATCTCTTTCAGCTTCCTGACCGATTTCTCTTTCTCCTCACCCGTGTACGGCGCGGAAAGCTTGAAGATGACGATATGCTTTATCATGGAGTTTTTTGCTACATTTGATACAAAAATAAACATTTTATGCTTACCGTCGGGATTGCCGGGGGAACAGGTTCAGGAAAGACAACCGTTGTCCGTAAACTGATCGGGATGCTCCCCCGTGATGAGGTGGTGATACTTCCTCAGGACAGCTATTATAAGGACAACAGTCATATTCCTATGGAAGAAAGGCAGAAAATCAACTTTGACCATCCCGACTCAGTTGAATGGCCGCTGCTGATGGCACACCTGGCCGAGCTGAAGGCCGGGCGGCCGGTAAAGATGCCGATCTATTCATACCTTACCTGCGTCAGGTCGGAAGAGACCATTCCGGTAAAGCCTGCTGACGTGGTTGTGGTGGAAGGCATCATGGTGCTTGTTGACCCGGGCCTGAGGTCAATGCTTGATATTAAAGTCTTTGTCGATGCTGATGCCGACGACAGGCTGGGAAGAGTGATTCAGCGCGATATAGTCGAACGCGGCAGGTCAGTGCTCAAGGTGCTGGAACGTTATAACGAGACTGTGAAGCCATCGCATCTCCAGTTCATAGAACCGTCAAAAAGATATGCTGATATTATTGTTCCCGGAGGAGGGGAGAACCTCGTTGCAATAGAGGTGCTCAGAACAATCATCGAAAAACACCTTAAATAGTATTCAGCTCCTCCTCAGCTCCCGAAGATACATCTGGATAGTGTTCTCAAGCCCGAAATAGAGTGCATCGGCAATGAGCGCATGACCTATTGAAACTTCAAGCAGCCACGGTATCCTGTTGTGCAGCCATGCAAGATTGCCCAGATCCAGGTCATGCCCGGCATTCACTCCCAGGCCCAGGTCACGGGCTGCCTCTGCCGCCTTTACAAACGGTTCAACAGCTGCCTCCCTGTCCGAAGGGAACATTGCAGCATAAGGCTCAGTGTACAGTTCAACGCGGTCAGTACCGCACCTGGCAGCATATTCAATCATCTCCGGATCAGTTCCTGTAAAAACAGAGGTGCGGATACCTTTTTCCCTGAATCCGGTTATCACGTCAGTAAGAAAAGAGAGATTGGTTTTTGTGTCCCACCCGGCATTGGATGTCACCGCGTCATGTGCATCGGGCACAAGTGTAACCTGCTCGGGTGCGATTTCATGCACGAGCCTGATGAAATCTTTTCCCGGATTGCCTTCGATATTGAATTCCGTGGTGACCACTTCCTTTAAAATATAGACATCACTGTACCGGATGTGTCTTTCGTCAGGCCTCGGATGCACTGTGATGCCCTCGGCGCCGAAACCCTGGCATCTGATCGCAGCAAGTCTTACATCGGGAACATTGCCTCCGCGGGCGTTCCGCAGAGTGGCAATTTTATTGATATTAACGCTTAATCTTGTCATGGCTTCCTCGGCTGTTCTTCGGTGCAAAGTTATAACGATCCGAAGTTTTTTGTACTTTTATCATTAAATGAATGACTGAATGCTTGCCAAAGAGATGATATCCGATGTGGTCCCGGCGGTAAAAACATCCGACACAGGACAGACAGCCCTGAACTGGATGGAGATTTTCCGGGTATCGCACCTGCCTATCGTGAATGAGCACGACTACCTCGGGCTTATCTCCGACAGCGATATCTATGACCTGAACCAGCCGGAAGAGGCAATAGGCAATCACTCCCTTTCCCTGCCAAGGCCTTATGTGACAAGCAACAAGCATATATACGAGGTGCTCGCCCTGGCGGCAAGACATAAGCTCACCGTTGTTCCTGTACTGGATGAGGAAAATCACTTCAGGGGCGTGATCACCTACAACGAGATCATCAGCGGCATAGCTTCATTCTCATCCGTTGACCAGCCCGGAGGACTGATTGTGCTGAAGGTCCTTTCGCACGATTATTCAATGAGCCGAATCTCCCAGATTGTTGAAAGCAACGATGCAAGGATACTCAGCATGTATATCACCTCAAACCCTGATTCCACAAGTCTTGAGATAACCTTAAAGGTAAATACCGCGGATCTAACCTCCATCATCAGGACTTTTGAAAGGTATTCGTACGATGTCACCACATGGGTCACTGACAATGATGAGCTTGACCGGTTTTATACTGACAGGTATAACCTGTTGATGAGATACCTCAACATGTAACGGCTTAAGGCATGTCAAAAAAAATTGCTTTATACAGTAAGGGTCTGACAGAGAAGACTATGGCAGGGCTTTTACGCCTCATTGATGCCCTTTATTCAAGCGGCGCAGCCATCTGGCTCAATATAATGGAACAGGACGGCAAACAGTTTGCATCTGACACCAGGGTTATCCTGTTTGAGGAGATCTCCGGATTGCCGGGAGATATAGAACTTATAATGAGCGTGGGCGGTGACGGCACCTTTCTTGAAACGGCCATGCGGGTGCGCGAAACAGGCATCCCCGTCGCAGGCATAAACACCGGCAGGCTCGGCTTCCTGGCGAATATCCCTGATGACGATATCGGCAAAGCGATAGAGATGCTGTTGTCAGGCGACTATGATATAATAAACAGGTCCATGCTTGAGATTGTATCTCCCGAAGAACTCTTCGGAAAGGATAATTCCCTGGCTCTCAATGAGGTGACTATTCAGAAGACTGACCAGAGCATGATCACAATCACTGTCAGGGTCAACGGGATCTTCCTGAACACCTACAGGGCTGACGGTCTCATAATCTCCTCAGCAACAGGTTCAACAGCATACAGCCTCAGTGTCGGAGGGCCAATACTATCGCCCTCGGATGAAAGCATCATAATAGCGGCCATGTCACCGCATAACCTGACCATCAGGCCTATTATAGTCACCGGCGGCAGCACAATCACAATGGAAACAGAGGGCAGGAGCAAGGAGTGCATGATCACATGCGATTCCAAAGCTGTCAGAGCCCCTCTGGGCACAAATATCGAAATAAGACAAGCTACCCTTAAACTGCCCACTGTTACTACCCGCGGAAACGATTTTTTCAGCACTCTGAGGAACAAGCTGATGTGGGGAGCAGACCGCCGTAACTGACAATAATTAAGGAATATTTAAGTTTTAAATATGGTACAATACCTTATATTTGTACGCAAAACTACTGGGTAATCTTTCATGAGACGGTTTATTCTCTTCAGCCTGGTGCTCATTTTATGTGCACCGTATTCCGGAGCCCAGCTCTGGAAAATGAAGAGATATGAAGTCACAGGGGGAGCAGGCACTTCACAGTTTTACGGTGATGTCGGCGGATACACCAACGGAGAGAATGCCTGGGGCCTGAAAGACATCACTTTCAAGCAGACACGGTTTAACGTCAACGGCTCGTTCAGGTATTTCTTCACAGATAATATAGCCACCCGGCTTAACCTCTCATATATCATGCTTCATGCCACTGACGAAAGAGGCTCGAACGAGGAGAGGGGATATGAAGCAGTTACTTCCCTCTTTGAGCCGGCACTAATCGGTGAGTATTATTTCATCAGGAACCGTGAAAGGAACAGCTTCCTGTTCCAGACTTACAGGGGAAGATCGAGGGACAGGGTGAAGGACTTCTTCAGGAGTGTTGATGTTTATGCGCTTACGGGATTTGGCGGAGCGTGGTTCTCCGTTAATCCCAATGATGCCCTGGAAGCCCGGGATCTTCCAACCAGCGGTTTCGCAGCCATAATACCTTTGGGGATTGGCGCCAAACTGGCCTGGGACCCTAATATCCTCTTCGGCATTGAGCTGACCGGACGGTATGCCTTTTCTGATTACCTCGACGGATATACCTCCCAGTGGTCTACCAGGAATGATGTCTATCATACCTTCAGCCTGACCTTTAATTACAGGATCAAAACAGCCCGGAACGGCTTGCCGTCATTCAGATGATGATCAAATGACCCGCGGAATGAAAAGAACAGTAATACTCATAATTTTCGTTATCCTGGCCATACCCGCGATGGCACAGAGACGTGCCGACTATGGCTTCTCCCTCGGAGCCACCAATTACCTTGGCGAGATCAACCCTGTCAATGTTATCAGCAACCCTGGCCCGGCGGCACAGTTCTTTTACAGGTATAATTTCAATCCCAGGCAGGCTGTAAGGGCAAATTTACTCGGCGGCTCACTCCGTTTCAGCAACTCCACCGACCTGATGAAGGTCTTCGTGGGTGAACTGGGAGCCACCTATGAATATAATTTCTTCCCCTATTCCACAATGAGAAGCAGACGCACAGACTACACACCTTACCTTGCTGTTGGCGCCGCTTTCTCAACTGTATATAACCAGGAAGCCGCAAAAAGCTTTAACCCTTTTTTATCCATACCATTCTCTGCCGGGTTCAAGGTAAATATTGCAAATAATATGGGCCTTGAACTCGAATATGGATTTCGTAAGACTTTTAATGATAAATTTGACGGCCAAACCGATGAGGATAATATAGGCAGTCAGACATGGACACACAACAACGACTGGTACAGCTTCCTGGGCGTTTCAATAACCTGGAAAATGTACAATAAGCTTGCCGGATGTCCCGCGTTTGCAGAAATGAGTAAGGAGAAAAAAAGAAAGAAGTAAAATTGGCTTTTAAGGATAAAATAAACATAGACAAACTCCCGGTGCATGTTGCCGTCATAATGGACGGCAATGGCCGTTGGGCACGCAGAAGAGGACAGGAAAGGATCTTTGGCCATCATCAGGGTGTCAAGGCGGTACGCAAAGTCATTGAAGCCGCTGCAGAACTTGGCATTCAGTACCTTACCCTCTACGCCTTCTCTACCGAAAACTGGAACAGGCCTGACGACGAAGTATCCGCTCTCATGGATATTATGGTCGAATCACTGAACAACGAGACGGAGACCCTTCTGGAAAATAATATTTCAATCACGGTGATAGGCGACCTCAGCCGCCTCTCGGAGAAAGTAAGGACAAGGCTGCGCGAGACAATAAGGCTCACCGAAGGAGGTACACGGCTTAAGCTTGTTGTGGCCCTGAGCTACTCATCAAGGTGGGAAATATCGGAGGCATGCCGCAAAATTGCCCGTTCGGTTAAGAAAGGCCTCCTGAATGCTGACAATATAACTGAGGATACCGTTAGCGAAAACCTTGAGACATCAGGTATTCCGGATCCTGAACTAATGATACGAACCAGCGGAGAAAAGCGGATTAGCAACTTCCTGCTCTGGCAACTTGCTTATACTGAGCTCTATTTTACTGAAAAACTTTGGCCCGATTTTGGTAAAGAGGATTTCTACAAGGCTGTAGCAGATTTCCAGAAAAGGGAAAGAAGATATGGGAAGACCAGTGAGCAGATTGCTGAAAACAAGTGAGATGATGAAAGAACAATTCAGGCGGATACTTTTCCTTTTCATTTTATTGATACCGGGCGCTGTTGCCACATCACAAACTGAAGATAAATACGCCAGTTACCTTTATCCTGAGGAATATACAATCGCCGGAATAACCGTTTCCGGAGTCAAATTTCTTGAACCCAATGCACTCATAGGTATTTCAGGACTCCGGATAGGGCAGAAGGTTACAATTCCCGGCGAGCAGATCACAGCTTCGGTCAAGAAACTTTGGGATCAGGGGCTTTTCTCAGATGTCAGGATCACAATAGTAAACAAGGATGAAGAAAACGTCTGGCTCGATATCTATCTCCAGGAGAGACCAAGGCTTTCATCGGTGAAGTTCGAAGGCATCAAAAAATCGGAGGAGACAGATCTCATCGAGAAGCTCAGCCTTCCAACAGGATCACAGGTTACAGCTCACCTGCTCAACAGGGCCGAGAGAACCATAGCCGACAATTATGTTGAAAAAGGTTACCTCAACACAAGGGTTACAATCGTTCAGAAAGATGATCCTGATATGCCTAACAACGTGATACTTGTTTTCAATGTCGACAAGAGTGAAAAGGTCAAGATTGAGCAGATTGAGTTCGAGGGTAATGAGTTCTTCTCCGATAAACAGCTGCGCAGACAGCTGAAGGAAACAAAGCAAAAAGACCTTAATCCCTTTAAAGGGTCCAAATTCATCGAGGATAAGTACAAGGAAGACAGGGAGAACCTTATCAAGTTCTATAACGAAAACGGCTTCCGTGATTTCAGGATCGTAAAGGATTCCTCCTATACATTCACGGATGACAAAGGAAAGCTGAGCCTGGTGGTCAGGGTCAATGAAGGTAACCAGTATTACCTCAGGAACGTTGACTGGGTGGGTAACAGTATTTATACAAAGGATCAGCTCAACAGGGTCTTTAACTTCCCCAGCGGGGATGTCTATAACCAGACAATGATCAACAAGAGACTCATAGAGGATGAGGATGCCGTAAACTCATTGTATCTTAACTACGGTTATCTCTTCTCAAGGCTCACCCCTGTGGAAAAGAACGTGGAAGGTGATTCGATCGACCTTGAAGTGCGTATTTTCGAGGGCGACCCTGCCAACCTCAACAATGTAATGATCACCGGTAATACCCGTACCAATGAGCATGTGGCACGGCGCGAGCTTTACACTCTCCCTGGAGACCTTTTCAGCAAGGAAAATATAATCCGTTCCGTAAGACAGGTGGCCGTACTTGGTCATTTTGACCCTGAGAAAATTAATCCGCTGCCTCTTCCTGACCAGGTAAACGGTACGGTTGACCTGCTGTATGAGCTTGAGGAAAAAGCCAATGACCAGTTCGAAATTTCAGGAGGATGGGGTGCCGGCATGCTTGTCGGAACCATCGGTGTGAGATTCAACAACTTCGCCATGCGAAATTTCTTCAAGTGGAGCGAATGGAGACCTTACCCTTCCGGCGACGGCCAGTCGGTGCAGATAAGGTTCCAGACCAACGGCCGTGTCTACCAGTCATATAATATCTCATTTATCGAACCGTGGCTCGGCGGCAAAAAACCAAACACACTGTCACTCTCTTATTACCGCTCGCTCATGACAAACGGCCAGACCCTGAACTCAGACGGGCGGCAGCACATGATCATCGACGGCGCCTCGGTTGGCTTCGGAAAGAGACTTGAATGGCCTGACGATTATTTCTCGATCTATTATGAAGGCAGTTACCAGAGGTACAACATGCACAATTATACGCAGTACCGGTTCCTGTTCGATAACGGAATTGCCAACCTCGGCTCACTCATGGCAAGGCTGACAAGATTCTCTGCCGGACCCAATACAATCTATCCCCGCGGAGGCTCAACATTCTCACTCTCACTGCAGGCTACACCACCCTATTCCCTGATGGGCAACAAGGATTTTTCACAAATTACGAGTGATCAGGAAATATACAAATGGATTGAGTTCTATAAAGTCGTCTTTAAGGCCGATTACTATATTCCGCTTTCATCAAATGACAAGCTCATCCTGAACGCCAAGGCAGCATTCGGATACCTCGGTTATTACAATCCGGATATAGGCCCCTCCCCCTTCGAGAATTTTTATGTCGGAGGAGACGGCATGACAGGATACAGTTTCTACGGCCGTGAGGTGATAGCACTGAGAGGTTACACAAACGGATCACTGACACCGACAGTAGTAAAGAACGGTATGCTGGTAGAGGCGGGTAACGTCTATTCCAAGCTTACCCTCGAGCTCAGGTATCCGATATCACTAAATCCTCAGGCGACCATTTATTGTCTTACGTTCCTTGAGGCCGGAAGAGCATGGTACAGCCTGGAAGAATATAACCCGTTCAAAATGAACCGCTCTGCAGGCTTTGGCCTGAGAGCCAACCTGCCTATGTTCGGCCTTCTCGGTATAGACTGGGGTTACGGATTTGACCCTGTCCCCGGAAACCCGGATGCCAACGGAAGCCAGTTCCATTTTGTAATAGGCCAGCAGTTTTAGTAAATAACAAACAAACAAACAAGCTATGAGGAAGATTATTGTTTTGACAGTGTTGATGGTCGCTGCTACATTAAGCGGCACAGCCCAGAAATTCGCTTTTGTAGACAGCGAGTATATAAGGAATAATATCCCCGCTTTCACTGCTGCCCAGCAGCAGCTCGACAAACTGTCCGAGGGATGGGAGAAGGAAGTAGCAAACGGCTATGCTGCCGTTGAACAGATGTACAAGGATTACCAGGCAGAAGTGGTGCTTCTGTCACAGGACCAGAAGAAGAAAAGAGAGGAAGCAATCATTGCCAAAGAAAAGGAAATAAAGGACCTGCAAAATACATATTTCGGAATGGAGGGTGAACTCTACAAGAAACGTGAAGAGCTGGTCAAACCCATCCAGGATGAGATCCTGAAAGCAATCAAGGAAATCTCCGTCGAGGGCAGCTACGCAGTCATATTTGATACATCGGCAGGCTCGGATATCCTCTTTGCCAACCCGAGATATGACCTCTCGGACCAGGTATTACAGAAACTCGGTTATAAAAATTAAATAATTACATTTGCACGATTAATTTGAAAACGAAAACAATGAAAAAAGTATTTGGATTACTCCTGACTGCTGCACTTATTTTTACAGCACAGGATGGTATTGCACAGTCATTCAAGACAGGCCATATAAACAGGGATGATATCATCATGGCCATGCCTGACTACGATACGGCAATGAAAGCTTACAATGCATACGGACAGGAGCTGACCAATGCGCTTGAACTGATGCAGGTCGAGTATAATAACAAGCTTGACCAGTATGTAAAGGAAAGCAAGAACCTTACCGACCTGGTGAAGACCAACAAGGAACAGGAGCTTGCAGATATGCAGGGCCGTATAGCCAACTTCCAGCAGCAGGCTCAGGTGCAGCTTCAGGAAAAGCAGGTGGAACTGCTCAATCCTATCATCGAAAAGGTTACCGCCGCAATCAACGATGTTGCCAAAGCCCAGGGCTTCGTATATGTTTATGATGTCCGTACCCTCATTTATTTCGATGCGACAAAAAGCACCGATGTTGCTCCGCTTGTCAAAACAAAACTTGGACTGAAATAATTTAAACTTAAAAGTCAGAAGGCTGTCCGCCAACCGGCAGACAGCCTTTCTTTTAAAGACATTATGGAAACAGGAAATCGCCCGATAGGTGTCTTTGATTCCGGTGTCGGAGGATTGACGGTGGCGCACGCCATCAGGCAGACTCTCCCGGGTGAAAGGATCATCTACTTCGGTGACACGGCCCATCTTCCTTACGGAGATAAATCTGAAGAGGCAATACGCAGCTACTCGAGGCGCATCACTGAATTCCTCCTTGGCTATGACGCCAAGGTGGTTCTCATTGCCTGCAACTCGGCTTCCGCTTCAGCTTATGAGAACCTCCTGGGAGAATACGGTGACCGGACCCTTATCCTCGATGTTATCAATCCGGTTGTCGAACATGTGGCCACCGGCAATTACAGGAAGCTGGGTGTCATCGGCACCAAGAGAACTGTCAGCTCAGGCACTTATGAAAAGAAGATCCGGGAAGCATCACCTTCCACCAGCGTCTTCTCTCTCGCCACGCCTCTTTTCGTCCCGATGATTGAAGAAGGTTTCATCTTTGACGACATAAGCAATGCCATCATTCGCACATATCTCTCTGACAAGGGACTGAGCGATATCGATGCCCTGATACTCGGGTGCACGCACTACCCCATAATACGCAACCAGATAACCAAGTTCTTCAACTTCAGGATTGAGGTGGTTGATTCTGCCAGGATAGTTGCAGCCAGGCTGAGGGATGTGCTTGAAAAACATAACCTGCTCAACAGCGGCAGGGCAGGGGAAGACCTGTTCTTTATTTCTGATTATACCGATTATTTCGAAAAGATCGCCCGGATGTTCTTCGAAAGCAACATCAACCTGCAGAAAGCCGACATCTGGTCGTGAGCCGGCTCAGATGCCATTTTCACATATCACTTTCCTTATACTGATCTGCCTGATGTCGCATTAGCCATTTGGTCATGTCAAACATGATCAAAATCATGATCATATAAGAGTCTTATACTGAACTTAACATCGTTAAATTGGTTACTTTTACAACCGTTTTAGTGTTACAAAAAACCAGATAGTTATCATGTCAAAAAGATTGAAGGTCATAGAAAAGGACGCTGTGGTGATCAAGTTTTCCGGCGACTCGGGTGACGGGATGCAGCTTACAGGCACGCTCTTCTCGAACACTTCGGCATTGTTCGGGAATGATATCTCCACCTTTCCTGATTACCCCGCTGAGATAAGGGCTCCCCAGGGAACAGTGGGAGGTGTCTCCGGCTTCCAGGTCCATATCGGGCGCAGACATATTAATACTCCGGGAGATTTTGCGGACGTACTTGTGGCAATGAACCCGGCCGCAGTGCGTGCCAATGCCAGCTGTCTCACAAAGGATTCAACGATCATATATGACAGTGATAATTTCACTGAGAAATCCATCCAGCGCGCAGGCTATAAGGCAGACCCTTTTGCTGAAGACAAGCTTGACTCACTGAACCTTATTCCCGCTCCCATAACCTCGCTGGTCAAGGAAGCCCTTAAGGACATGGAAATCGATCCCAAGACAGTCCTGAGGACAAAGAACATGTTTGCCCTTGGCATGGTCTACTGGCTGTTTGACAGCAAGCTTAATTATACCGAAGAATTCATTGAAGATAAATTTGGCAAGAAGCCTATCATGGCAGAGGCAAACAGCAAGGTTCTCAGGGCTGGCTATTATTATGCCGAGACCATTGAGGCCCTCACGCCTTCTTACCATGTAAGCCCTGCCCAGATAGAAGAGGGCGTTTACCGTAACATCAACGGCAACCAGGCAACTGCATGGGGCCTTCTCGCTGCCGCCGAGAAAGCAGGCCTCAAACTGTTTATAGGCTCATATCCAATCACCCCTGCAACCGGTATTCTTGAAGAACTGGCGCTGCGCAAGGACCTTGGAGCCAAGAGCCTCCAGGCAGAAGATGAGATAGCCGGGATATGCACAGCCATCGGCGCCAGCTACACCGGCCGCCTTGCGGTGACAAGCACCTCGGGACCGGGACTGGCACTGAAGTCGGAGGCCATCAACCTGGCTGTGATGACTGAATTGCCCCTGGTGATAATTGACGTCCAGAGAGCAGGCCCTTCAACAGGCCTGCCCACAAAGACCGAACAGGCAGACCTGTGGCAGGCACTCTACGGCCGTAATGGTGAAAGCCCCGTCGTGGTAATTGCCGCCGGAACACCTTCCGACTGCTTTAAGTATGCCTTCGAGGCCGGTAAGATAGCCATCGAACATATGACCCCGGTGATACTGCTGACTGACAGCTACCTCGCCAACGGTTCAGAACCATGGAAGATACCGGCAATGAAGGATTTGCCGGCCATAAAGGTTCCGTGGGCTGTTAAAACAGATAAAGATTATCTTCCATACGAAAGAGACCCTGAGACACTCGCACGTCGCTGGGCCGTTCCCGGTATGCAGGGGATGGAACACCGCATAGGAGGCCTCGAGAAAACAATAAAGGGAAGCGTTTCGTACACCCCTGAGAACCATGAAGTCATGGTCAGAATGAGAGATGAGAAGGTTGAACGCGTAGTCTCAGATGTGCCTGACCTGGAGATCACCGGGAACAAGAGCGGAGACCTCCTGCTGATAGGCTGGGGCAGCACTTACGGGCATCTTGTCAGCGCTGTGACCGAACTGAATGAGGAAGGGTATAAGGTCTCATCGGTCAATTTCAACTATATCAGGCCCCTGCCTGCGAACTCCGCAAGCGTGTTTGAAGGATTTAAAACACTGGTTGTTTGTGAACTCAACGCCGGACAGTTTGCAAACTACCTCAGGATGAAACATCAGAAATTCACATATCAGCAGTATAACAAGATCCAGGGACTGCCATTCACTGTTAAGGAAATCAAGGACTATTGTATTAAATTACTGGAGGGTAAATAAGATGGCTGACACAAACACATTGCAGTACACTGCAAAAGATTTTAAAAGCGACCAGGAAGTAAGATGGTGTCCGGGATGCGGAGATCACGGGATACTCGCCTCACTGCAGAAAACCCTTGCTGAAATGGGCGTTCCGAAAGAGAATTATGTGTTCGTCTCCGGCATAGGATGCTCTTCAAGGTTGCCGTATTACATGAATACATACGGTTTTCACAGTATCCACGGAAGAGCAGCGGCAATAGCCACCGGCATCAAAATCGCCAATCCTGACCTTATGGTCTGGGAGATGACCGGCGACGGTGATGCACTTGCAATCGGCGGAAATCATTTCATCCATGCAATAAGGCGTAATATCGATATCAAAATCCTCCTGTTTAACAATGAGATATACGGACTGACCAAGGGACAGTATTCCCCGACATCGTCAAAGGGACTGGTGACAAAGACCTCCCCGTACGGCACTATCGAGGAACCTTTCATAATAGGGCAGCTTGTCATTGGCGCACATGGACGGTTCTTTGCACGCACAGTTGATTATAACCTCCAGCTCTCAGGCGAAGTCTATAAGGCAACAGCTCTCTTCAACGGTACAGCCGTGGTTGAAGCCATACAGAACTGCGTGATATTCGCCGACGGGGTGCATGACAATATTACAAACAAGGAGACCAGGGATGACAGAACAATTGTGCTGCGTCATGGCCAGCCGATGATATTCGGAAAGGAACGTGACAAAGGACTTATCCTTGACGGCCTTAAACTTAAAGTTGTGCAGATCGGTGAAGGCGGTGTAACGGAAAAGGATCTTCTTGTGCATGATGCTGAGGAGGCCGACCCTGGTATCCATTACATGCTTGCCGGAATGCAGTACCCCGAATATCCTGTTGCACTGGGAGTTATCAGAGCCGTGAAATCACAGACGTATGACGGAGCCATGCTTGAACAGCATGTCAGGATTCAGTCCGCATCAAAGATTAAGTGCATGGATGACCTCCTGAACAGCGGCTCGACCTGGGTAGTGAAGTAGCCGCCCTATCCTTCGAATATTCACACAGGTCTGAATCTATTTTACTAATTTTGGCATCTGATTTCATTGATGCCCGTATGGAGCAAAAGCCCAGAGACGATGCGGCGTACATCCGCATCATACATGAACAGCAGGAACGCCTGAAAGAACTGTCATGCATAAACCGTGCAACACAGATCCTTAAGGAAAGGAAACCTGTTGACGAAACGCTTATGCATCTTGTGCTGACCCTCCCGGCAGCATGGCAATATCCGGATTATACAGCTGCCCGCATACGATACCGTGACAAATCCTTTGAAACTCCGGGATTTAAGGAGACTGCATGGAAGATGGTGCAGGGATTTACCACTGTTGAAGGCGAAGGATCAGTTGAGATCTGCTATACCCGGGAGTTCATGGAGGAATATGAAGGCCCATTCATGAAAGAGGAACGTGACCTGATAAGAAATATCTCCGGACTGATAACCGGTTTTATCAACAGCGTGGAGGCAGGGGATATGATGACTTCTGCACGCGATGACGACAGCAAAGACGATAACATAACAGGGCTCTCAAGCAGGAAACTGCTCCAGAAGTTCCTCGACCGTCATAATGCTGAAAGAGACGTATTCCATGATCTCATGCCTTTCATGGTCAGGGAGATACTCCTTGTCGCCAGCCTCTATGACGCATATTCAATCGAAGGTGAAGGCCGCTTCTCCGATCATATTCTGGGCGAATATTACCAGATGAGCCTTACCTCCATTCCCAGGGTCACCGGCGTCTCAGGAGAGGATGAGGCATTTGCCCGCCTCGAGGTGAGACACTACGACATGATCATAATCATGGTAGGCGTCGATAAAAGGAACCCGATGATTCTCTGCAGCAAGATCAAGGAGAAATATCCCTATATACCCACCTTGCTGCTTCTGAATAATCCCAGCGATATACCTTTTGTCCAGAACCAGAAAGAGCTGGGTGTGCCCTTTGACAACTATTTTATCTGGACCGGAGAATCGAGGGTTTTCTTTGCCATGGCCAAACTGCTTGAGGATAAGGTAAACGTTGAGAACGACACAAAAAAAGGACTCACAGGGGTCATACTCCTGATTGAGGATGCGGCAGACTATTACTCTGAGTATGTGCCGATGCTGTACAACCTTATCCTTGAACAGACACGCAGCCTTATAGAGGATGTCTCCAGTGATGAACTTTATAAAGTGCTTAAGCTGAGGGCCAGGCCCAAGATCCTTCTCGCAACGACATGGGAAGAGGCAATGTCAGTCTATACAATGTACAAGGACAGCCTCCTGGGAATAATATCCGATATGCGCTTCCCAAGGGATGGTGTGCTGGATGAAATGGCAGGTTACGAACTTTTACAGCATATCAGGCAAGAGCAGCCCAACCTGCCGACAGTGCTTCAGTCATCAGACCCTGAAAACGCCAGGTTTGCGACCGAGCTCAGAGCCAGCTTCATCAACAAGACATCCGAGACACTGCTGCAGGATCTTAAATCGTTCATCACCTATTACCTCGGATTTGGCCATTTTGTTTACCGCGACACGAGCGGAAAGCAGATTGCTGTTGCAAAGTCAATGAAGGAGTTTGAGGCTTATCTTCAGACTGTCCCTGAAGATTCCCTGATCTACCACGGGATGAAGAACCATTTCTCGCTCTGGCTGATGGCCAGGGGTGAGGTGAAGATCGCAAAAATGATCAACCCCGTCAAGCTGTCCGACTTCAACAGCCTTAAAGACCTGAGGGAGTTTCTGATAGATATAATCAGAAAGAGAAGGATTGAAATGAACAAGGGCAAGGTGGTCAACTTTGACGAGTCACTCGTCATTGATGAATCAAACGTTGTCAGCCTCGCAAGCGGCTCCCTGGGGGGCAAGGGCCGCGGCCTCGCATTCATAAATACCCTGATCTACAGCTTTGAGCTGGGACGCCTCCTTCCTGACATCAATATCAAGACACCTGTCACTGCAATCATCGGAACGGATGAGTTTGACCGTTTCATGGAGAACAATCACCTGTGGCAGGAGGTGAACAGCGACAAGCACTTCACTGACCTGCAGAGACTGTTTCTCGCCGGAAGCCTGACCAGCAGTCTCGAGAAAAAGCTGCGGGCCTACATAAGCCGTATAACCGGACCCCTCGCAGTGAGGTCATCAAGCCTGTTTGAGGACTCTCTCAGCCAGCCTTTCTCGGGGATCTTCGGAACTTATATCCTGCCCAATAATCATCCTGACCCGGAAGTGAGGCTCAGACACCTGCTTGGTGCTGTCAAGCTTGTCTTTTCCTCAATATACTCGGACAACTCGCGAATTTATTTTGAAGCCATTAACTTCAAGGTGGAACAGGAGAAAATGGCTGTGGTGATACAGTCGGTTGTCGGTAACAGATACGGTGATATATTCTACCCTCATATAAGCGGCACCGCCCAGTCGTTTAATTTCTATCCTGTTGCAAATATGACGCCTCATGACGGCTTCGCTGTTGTGGCGGTGGGCCTTGGACAGTATGTCCTTGACGGTGAGAGGGCATTCAGGTTCTCACCCTCGTTTCCTTCCCTTGATATTGTCTCCATTGATGACCTTGCGAGCCATTCGCAGCTTGATTTCTATGCCCTGAACATGGCTCAGAGCGATGTCGACCTGCTCAAGGGTGAGAATGCAAGCCTGGTGAAGCTCGAAATTAGCAGGGCAGAGGCCGACGGCACGCTGAAACACTCGGCATCAGTGCTCAGCGCCGATAATGATACTCTTACACCGGGACTTTATAACCCCGGACCCAGGGTGGTCAATTTTGCGGATATACTTAAATATGATTATATACCCCTGGCATCAACGCTGAGAAAAGTGCTTGAAGTGACCAGGGAGGCTTTTGGTGCACCCGTGGAGATCGAGTTTGCCGTTGACCTGACCAAGGATGAGGATGACAAGGCATCATTCTACCTGCTCCAGGTCAAGCCTCTCGTTGGCAGCGGTGCAGGATATTCAATAGACCCTGAGAGTGTCTCTCCCGAAGACATGATCCTTGTTTCAAAAAAGAGCATGGGCAACGGGCTTGTTGAGGATATTACCGACCTTATTTATGTTGAGCCGGAAAAATTTGACAACCTGAAGACTGCCGAGATGGCCGATGAGATTGATGCAATCAACAGGAAGATGATGCTTGAAAGCAGGAGGTATGTTCTCATCGGTCCGGGCAGATGGGGCACCAAGGACAGGTTCCTGGGTATCCCCGTGGCATGGCCGCAGATATCCAATGCCAGGGTCATCGTTGAGGTAGGACTTCCCAACTTCCGCCTTGACGCATCACAGGGCTCACATTTCTTCCACAATGTGACTTCAATGAATATCGGTTATCTCTCGGTAAACGAAGATTCGGGTGAAGGAGTTATTATGTGGAAAAGGCTCAGGGAACAGAAAGTCATCAGCACCGGCAGGTTCTTCACTCATATAAGGTTTGAGAAACCGCTTGTCATCCGCATGGACGGAAAACTGGGCATGACTGTTATTTCTTTCACCAGTTGACGGCAAACGCTGAAGTGACAGCGTCCTTGTCAATCTTTTTTATGAGACCCTGAAGTACATTTCCGGGCCCCACCTCCACAAATGAACCGGCACCGTCGGATATCATCCTCAATACGGTCTGGGTCCACCTGACAGGAGAGGTCAGCTGTGCAATAAGATTATTCTTTATACGGTCAGGGTCTGTCTCCGGCATGGCCGTGACATTCTGATAGATTGGGCAGACGGGTTTGCTGAATTGCGTTGCCATAATGGCTTCTTCCAGTTCCTTTCGCGCCGGCTCCATGCACGGTGAATGGAACGCACCGCTTACAGTGAGAGGCAGAATTCTCTTACCCCCTCTCTTCTTCAGCTCTTCAGTCGCCTTGCTGACACCCTCGAGGCTGCCGGAAATGACTACCTGCCCGGGGCAGTTATAGTTAGCCGGGACCACTGTTTCAGGTATTGAACTGCACACCTCTTCCACCACCGCATCATCCATACCAAGCACGGCTGCCATTGTCGAAGGGGTGATGGCACATGCCTTCTGCATGGCTTCAGCCCTGCGTGCCACAAGCAGGAGGCCTTTGTCAAACGGCAGCGCACCTGCGGCTACCAGCGCTGAAAACTCCCCAAGGGAATGGCCTGCTGCCATATCAGGCTTAAATGGGGTGTCCATCGCCAGCGGTAGCAGGACTGAATGAAGGAAGATTGCAGGCTGGGTCACCCTGGTCTGCCGAAGCTCCTCCGCGGTGCCGCTGAACATTATGTCTGTGATCCGGAAACCGAGAAGCTCATTGGCGCTCTCGAACATCACCCGCGCCATGGGGACATTATCATACAGATCTTTACCCATGCCCGGGAACTGCGCTCCCTGTCCGGGAAATACGAATGCTTTCATAGATCGGAGATAAAACTGTTTTGACTCTGTTATTTTCAGTGCAGCCTGGTGCCGATGAGGTGAATAAACTCCTCACGGGTGTTAAGGTTTGAGAGAAAGCATCCGGTGAAGGCAGATGTGGTGGTGACGGAGTTTTGCTTCTGAACACCCCTTATCTGCATGCACATGTGCTGCGCCTCTATGACCACGGCCACACCCAGCGGCTTGAGGTTATCCTGGATACAGTTCCGTATCTGAGTCGTGAGCCTCTCCTGTACCTGCAGCCTCGCTGCATACGTCTCCACCACACGGGCTATCTTGCTCAGGCCGGTGATAGTCCCGTCAGGAATGTAAGCTACGTGAGCTTTGCCGAAGAAGGGCAGCATGTGATGCTCGCACATCGAATAGATGTCAATGTCCTTCACTATCACCATCTGCCGGTACTCTTCCTTGAAAATGGCGCTGCGGAGCAGCTCCTCGGGATCCTGCTCGTATCCCCGGGTAAGAAAACTAAGGGCCTTGGCTACCCTCTCAGGTGTCTTGAGCAATCCCTCCCTTTCAGGATCCTCACCCAGTAACCTAATTATCTTGTAATAATATTCAGAAATCTCCCGGATGACTTCGGGGTTCCATCTCTCGATCTTGTTATAGCTGTCTGACAGCCTTCCGCTTCCGTCGTTAAGTTTTTCCATATTATCCGTAGTATTCAATAAAATTATTTTCTGTCTCCTCCACCCTTATGCAGTGCAACAGCGCACCCTCGGCCTCCAGGGGAGCCCTGAGCTCATCCCAGATGGCTATTGCCAGGTTCTCCGTGGTAGCTACCTTGCCTGCCATGAAGTCAGTCTCGACATTCATGTTTTTGTGATCAAGCTTTGCTATCACCTTCTCATTGATGATCTCTTTCAGTCGCGTGGCATTCATGAAGTAACCCACCGCAGGGTCATGCTCACCCTTGACTGTCACCTTCAGCACATAATTATGGCCGTGCCACAGCGGGTTCGAACATTTGCCGTAGACCTTCATATTCTCATCATCACTGAGACCCTGCCGGAACATTCTGTGTGCAGAGCTGAACCTCTCTCGTCTTGTCAGGTAGATCATACAGGCTGAGTTAAATGATTTACTTAAATGAGTGGTTTATTGTTCAAAAATAATATATTTATCAGTTTAATAGCTACAAAAGTGGAGAACAGGCGGGGAGATATCCTTATTGCAGTTGCTCACCCCTCTGAGGCAGAGGCGGTGCAGAAAGCCGTCAGCGAATCAGGGTGCCTATGTGAGGTACTGGTCGCAGGCGTAGGCGGAGCATCGATGTCATGGGCTTTGCAGAAGAGATTCACGTCAGGCCCGCTGCCTGCCCTGGTAATCAATCCTGGCATCGCCGGCAGCTACACCACCTCCCTGGCGCCCGGCGATGTTGTGATACCGCGTTCCGACTGTTTTGCCGATATGGGAGTGGATGACAACGGCACTTTCCTTTCCCTCTTCAGCGCCAACATGGCTGACCCCGACAGGTGGCCATTCAGCGACGGCAGGATACACTGTACGGGCAGGGCATTCGATCTCCTGGCCAAAGATTACCCTGTGGTGACGGCCGCAACTGTGAACATGGCATCCGGATCACAGCAGGTCATCGACCGTATAAAGGATGCCTGGAACCCCGATATAGAAACAATGGAAGGAGCATGGCTTGCTTATGCCTGTGCAGTCATGCATATCAAATGGATTTCAGTAAGGGCTGTGTCAAACATGGTCGAACCACGCAACCTGAAGAACTGGAACATACCGCTTGCCCTGAGCAGGCTTGAGAAGGAAATGACAGGGATACTCAGAATAATCAGGACAGCATGAAACTGACGCTCGGTTTTTCGCCCTGCCCCAATGATACATTCATCTTTGAGGCCCTGGTGAACGGAAGGATTGATACCGAAGGTGTAAGCTTCGACTGGTTTCTTGCCGATGTGGAGGAACTGAACCGCCGTGCGATGGAGGCCACCGTCGATGTCACCAAGATGAGCTTCCATGCTTATGCCATGGCGGCTGCAAACTATCTTATCCTCAATTCCGGCAGCGCCCTCGGACGCAACAACGGGCCACTTGTTGTCAGCCGCAGGAAGATTTACCCTGATGAACTGGATAATGCCCTCATTGCCATACCGGGAAAATATACCACAGCCAACCTTCTCTTCAGCATCATCTGGCCTGGAGCCTCCCGAAAGCGGGAGTACCTCTTCTCCGATATTCCCGAAGCAGTCCTGTCTGGCGAAGTCGATGCGGGACTTATCATCCATGAGACGAGGTTCACTTACCAATCTCTGGGATTAAGGAAGGTTGCTGATACCGGCGAGTACTGGGAGACGATGACCGGCATGCCTGTGCCACTTGGCGGTATCGTGGTGAACCGTGGCGTGAATGAGGATATCGCAGGGAAAGTCAGCAGGTCAATAAGGCGCAGCATAGAGTACGCCCGGGCCGATCCTTCAGCATCGGTGGACTTTATCAGCAGAAATGCCCGTGAAATTGATCCGGCAGTTACGGAAGAACATATCAGCCTATATGTCAACGACTTCAGTCTTTCGCTGGGGCAGGAGGGAAAAGCGGCAATAGCACGTCTCTTTTCTGTCGCACAGCAGCGGAGCGTGATAGGCGCCATGCCTGAAAGGATATTTCTGCTTTGAGTATTTTTCCGGTGCTGTCTATTTATTATCTTTACATATAAATCAAACTAACTGATCAGGTCATGAAATTTGAACTTCCGCCACTGAATTACAGTCCTGATGCACTTGCGCCTCAGATTAGTCCGGAGACAATCGAGTATCATCATGGCAAGCATCACCTCGCTTATGTAAACAACCTTAACAACCTTATACCGGGAACGCCGTATGAGGAGGCTTCGCTTGAGACGATGATCAAGAAAGCTGAGGGAGGCATTTTCAACAATGCGGCTCAGATCTGGAATCACACCTTTTATTTTGCCACCTTCTCGCCATCAGGAAAGAAGGAACCGCACGGAACGCTTGCCCGTGCCATCGAATCTGAGTTCGGATCGTTTGCCGGTTTCAGGGAAGCGTTTACAAAAGCCGCCACAACACTCTTTGGTTCAGGCTGGGCCTGGCTCTGCATGAAGCCTGACGGCAAACTCACTGTCACCCAGGAACAGAATGCCGGTAACCCGATGCGTTCGGGCCTGGTGCCGCTGATGACATGCGATGTGTGGGAGCATGCCTATTATATCGACTACCGGAACAGGCGCCCTGACTATATAAAGAATTTCTGGGATCTGCTTGACTGGAACATCATCGGCGACAGGTACGACGAGGCGCTGAAGCGCTAATACCCACATAAACTACAGTAAATTAAATTTTTGTAAGTAAATTTGTTTCCCCTCCTTGACAAGGAGGGGTGTCCCGGTTTATCAGGACGGGGTGGTTAATTTAACTTTGTTTCCACCCTTGTTTTTTTGTGTATCTTTGGCCAAAATTCCGAGCATGAATATCAGACAGCTTATAGAAAAAACGAGAACGTACCGCAGATTTGATGAAAAATTCGTGATTGACACAGATACCCTGGTCTCACTGGTTGACCTGGCCCGTCTGTCGGCTTCCGGCGCTAACCGTCAGCCGTTGAAGTACATCCTCGTCAATGACAATGAACAACGTGCCGCTGTTTATTCCTGTCTTGCCTGGGCCGGCTACCTTACAACATGGGAAGGACCTGACCCCGGCGAGAGACCTTCAGCTTACATCATCGTCCTCGGCGATAAGGAGATATCAGATTCTTTCGGCATTGATCACGGTGTCGCAGCGCAGAGCATCATGCTCGGAGCCACTGAAAAGGGATTCGGAGGATGCATCATCGCCTCCGTCAAGAAGGAAAAACTGAGGGCAGTCATGAATATTTCCAACGGATATGAAGTGCTCCTGGTCCTCGCTCTCGGCAAACCGGTTGAGAAGGTGGTTCTCGAGACCATTCAGAATAATGATGTGAAATACTGGAGAGATGACGCTCGCGTCCATCATGTACCAAAAAGATCACTCGACGAGATCATCCTGCGCAAATAGCACAGGCAGGTTCTTCCTCACCTTTTTCTTTATAATGGTTGCCTCGTCGCTGCTGAGGCTGTCAGCCCAGCAGGCTGCTCCGATCCTGTTTCACGGACTGGTCCTTGACGCTGAAACCCGTCAGCCACTGAAGGGTGCCCATTATGTAATAAGGGACAAGACAGCAGGTGCTGCTGATAACAGGGGCATGGTCTCTTTTTATGCCCGACACCATGATACAGTCATGTTCTCATGCGTTGGTTACAAAGATTTTAATATGATCATCGGCGACACATTGCTGGCCCAGGAGTACGTTGCAGGTATATATCTCACTGGTGATACTCTTATGATACCTGCCGTGGTGGTGATGCCAAGGCTTGTTAATATGAGGGCTGAGATAATGGCTGATAAACCCGGTGTTGATGATGCAACGGTTAACGCGACTAATAATCTAAAGATATCTGCTTACCAGGGACTCACAGCTGCTACAAGGCTTGATGATCCTGCGTCCCATTACGAGGTCATCAGGCATATGCAGGCTGTTGAAGCAGGAGAGAAAGGCGGCATCCCCTCCTCGCAGATGGTCTCATTCAGTCCATTCACCATCATACCTCTGATATATATACTTGCCAAAGGCCTTCCTGAAGACCCTCCCGCCCCTGCACCGTACATCTCTGCCAAAGAGCTGAGCCGCATCAGGGCGCTTCACGATTCGCTTATCTACAAATCCCCCCGTCCGTAAAGTCTCAGGGTCGAAGGGTCTGAGGAGTTGAGGAGTTGAGGAATTTGCGAATTATTTGATTATCAAATTCTTAATCCTTAACTCTTAATTCTTAATTCTTAATTCTTAATTCTTAATTCCCCACTACTGCCTGCCCTGCAATCTGACAGCTCCCTGAAATGATCCACCGGATCATTTTTTTACGGTCGCTTCTCTACTGCCTATTGCCTATTACTGCCTCTTATCCCTTTAGGAAGATTGCCTTAATTATGTGCGAGGCCATCTTCGGATTCTCCTTCAGCCTGCGCGTTGAATAACCGAACCACTTTTTCCCGAAAGGTACATATACCCTCATCGGATGACCGGCATCGACGATGCTCTGCCTCAGCTTCGGAGTCACTCCGTATAGCATCTGGAACTCATACATGTTCTTTGGCACGTTATACTTCCTGATGAGCTCGTATGCTCCCTCGATAAGTGGCTTGTCATGAGTGGCTATACCGACATATATCCTGTTTTTTAACATGAATTCAAGGTCCTCCAGATAATGCTGGTTTATCTCTTCATATTTCTTGTATGAGATAGCTGCAGGCTCCACATAAATACCCTTGCACAGCCTGTAGTTGGTCGGAACAGCTGCACTGTTCATGTCAAGCATCTTTTCAAGATCACCGTGAGTTCTCCTGAGATAGGCCTGCACAACCAGGCCGGCATTCTTCGGAAACTCGGCGTGAAGGCGCCTGTAGAGCGCTATCTCCATATCAGTGCAGGGAGAGTCTTCCATATCTATCCTGCAGAAACTGTTGTATCCTGCAGCCTTCATGACGATCTCACGCATGAGCCTGTAACATGCTTCCTGATCAATAAGCAGTCCGAAGCTTGTTGGCTTAAGAGAGAAATTGCCGTTAATGCCGCTCCGGTGTATCTCCTCTATCAGTTCAAGGTACTCCCGCTTGTTCTCTTCGGCCTCATCAAGTGTCTTGATGAATTCACCCAGCACATCCAGGGTTACCATGATGCCCTTTGCATTCAGATCCTTCGATTCCCGGATGGCATCAGCCATCGTCTCTCCGGCTATATAGGAACGTGAAAAGATCCATATGAACTTCTTTGGAAAATATGGAAGGATCGAAGCAATGAATTTGTTGAACATCTTTCAGCTGTTTTTTTGTGCCACCAAAGATAAACCTCAATAATCCTGCTATAAATGACGTTTATCATTTGTAACAGCTGATTTATGACATTTTTAAATCATTCTGACAAAAACCCCGGTGACGGTGCAACCATTTAAAAACAGTGCTTGTCTTGATAATGTGTCCGACTGATGATGACCGAGCAAAACATAATTGAAGGCTGCATCAGGCACAACAGGAAGGCACAGCAGATCCTCTGGAAACAGTACTCCGGTTATCTGTTGGGTGTTTGTATGAGATACGCAACTGACAGGCCTGAAGCTGAGGATATGCTGCAGGAAGCGTTCCTCAGGATATATTTCAATCTTGCGGAATATTCCGGAACGGGTTCTTTCAAGGGATGGTTGAGAAAAGTGACGGTGAACACGGCAATCACATATTATCACAGGAATTTGCGTCATAAACATCATACCGATATTGATGATTATGTGAATGCCGAAACCGGAAGCAGGGGGTTTGAGGAGGATTTTTATACGGCAGAAGATCTGTACAGGGTGCTTAATGAACTCTCTCCCGGTTACAGGATGGTTTTTAACCTTTATACTATTGAGGGTTATAAGCACCAGGAAATAGCAGAAATGCTTGGTATCGATGTAAACACTTCAAAATCACAATACAGCAGGGCCAGGGCAATACTCAGGAAGAAACTTGAGGAGCTGGCAAAACTTAAAGGAATATATACCTGAAAAGGGAATGACTGAAGAGGAAAGAGATAATGACCTCGGAAATCTCTTCCGCAATAAGCTGGAAGAGAATGAGATGGTGGCAGGAAGCGACCTCACCGGCCGTTTTATGCGCCGTCTTGACCGGAGGGAGTTCTTCAGGTTCAATCCCGCCCGCTTCAATGTCTTTTATCTTGCAGCTGCTGCAGCGGGACTGACAGTGGCAGGACTGCTGCTCCTTGCTTCTCCCCGTAACGGTGACAGTAAGCCGGAAGATCAGGCACCGCAGCCGGAAATGACTGTAATCGCCGATGATACAAATGGCACAGGTTCGCAGCAGATTGATACCGTAACTCCCGAGGTGACAGAAGAAAAAGCCGCATCAGGTACAGCAAGGGCTGAGACTGCACCTGGCGGTGTCACCGACAGACCGGCCGCAATCATAATACCGGCCGGAGGGTCAGAAAGAGAAATCAGTGTCAGGAGTTCCGGACAGGATGATGCATCAGTGGCCATGGCTGCAGCACCCATTGCCGTCATCAGAGCCTCTTCAACTTACGGTTGCGTGCCCCTGCATGTGAGGTTTAACGGTCCTGCGACAGAGGGTTTAAATGCGGAGTGGACCTTTGGCGACGGCGGTTCGTCATCGGTGAACAACCCTGATTATATTTATGACATTCCCGGAAAATATGAAGTCACCCTCACCGTCACTGACACCAGGGGGCGCCTGAGCACGGCAACAACCACAATAGAGGCATGGGCAAGGCCGTCTGCATCATTTGAGATCAGCAAGAGTGACCAGCTGGCCGATGACGACAAAGTTACATTCATCAACCTCTCTGCCGGTGCAGTGCAGTTCCTGTGGAACTTCGGTGACGGAACATTCTCGACACAGTCTGATCCCTCATACAGATACAGGCAGCCCGGCCGCTACGACGTAACTCTGGTGGCATATTCAGAGAGCGGATGCCAGGACTCGCTCACAATCAACGACGTATTCAGCGACAAGGGCTCTTTCATCAGGTTCCCCAACGCCTTCATGCCTAACACTGGCGGTCCCACAGGAGGATATTACAACCAGCGCACTGACATGGATAACCAGGTGTTCCACCCGGTGGTTTCAGGAGTCGCTGAATACAATCTGAAAATTTACAGCAAGGCCGGCCTGATGGTGTTCGAAAGCAGCGATCCGGAGATGGGATGGGACGGATACTACAAAGGAGAGATATGCAGTCCCGGCGTATATGTCTGGAAGGTGAGAGGCTCATATCGCAATGGCCGGCAGATTGTCATGGCCGGTGATGTTATTCTTTTAAATTATTGATGTCCAGTAATTTGTACGGCTCCTGTTGATATCTTGTCCATCAAATGGACTGATTGTTAATATTATTAGATGTAACCTTCCGTGAGTTTAGCCGTATAATTAGCAACTTTCGTATATAAATTAAATGTAACCGAGTTGCTTGCAAGGACTAAATATCTAATCGGTTTATTGTTGTTCTTTTCTGTTTTTGCAGAAGGTCAGGACCCACAGTTCTCTCAGTTTTATGCAAACCAGCTTTACCTTGCTCCATCATTTGCAGGTGCTACCGAGGATTATCGCGTTGCCATGAACTGGCGTGACCAGTGGCCTTCAATACCCCATGTTTATCAGACCTACAGCTTCTCATTCGACAAAGCCGTTCCTAATTTCAATTCAGGCATAGGCATACTTGCCACATACGATGTGGCAGGGTCAGGCGATCTCAGTACGACAAACATTGGACTGCTATATTCATACGACATCCAGATCAGTGACGACTGGCATATAAGACCCGGTGTAAGCTTTAAATTCTGTTATCTCGGACTGGACCTGAACAAGCTGGTATGGAACAGCCAGCTTACCACCGGAGGAACACTTCCTCCGATTACTCCGCCGCCGTTTGACAATGTGGCGGATATTGATTTCTCCACTTCAGGACTGTTCTATAATGATAAGATATGGGCAGGTTTCACCGTTGACCACCTCCTCAGACCAAAGACGTCGTTCTGGGGCGACGAAACATCAATTCCAATCAAGTTTGATTTCTACGGAGGGTTCCAGCTCATAAGCCGCGGCAGGCTGAAAAAGAAACTCACCGAGGTGATGTCGGTGGCAGCAAACTTCGTTTACCAGGGCAAGTTCTACCAGTCAGACATAGGGCTTTACTATTACAAGCACCCTCTTGTTTTCGGAGTGTGGTACAGGGGTATACCGTTTGTCACTTCACAGCCCGGTGATGCCATTATCGGTATGATAGGAATAAAAACCGACCAGCTCAATATCGGTTTCAGCTATGACTTTACAATTTCAAACCTGATAGCTTCTTCAGGCGGTGCATACGAGCTTTCACTTATCTATTCATTTACCTCAGCACAGGTTAAGCGCGGAGCAAAGATTCACGCAATACCCTGCCCCGAGTTCTGATCGCCTGCTGCATTCCCTTCCCCCTTCAGAAGACATTTTCCACTTTGTAATATTTAAAATTTGTGTATGTTTGTGCAACATTTTGTTAAACCGTAATCTTATTCCCTGACATGAACAAATCATCAGTTGCAAAAAACACTCTTATAGCAGTTGTAATTGCCGTCGCCGGCATCGTAGCATTCACCGGCTGCGGAAAAAACAAAGGAGCCGGAGCAGAGGCTGTAAAGACTGCAGAGACGGGTATTGCCTTTATCGAGCTTGACTCCGTCATTGCTCACTTTGATATGGCAACAGACAAGACCTCCGAACTCGAGGAGAAAACCAAAAACTCAGAAGCTGAACTGACTGCCAAGTCACAGGCATTTGACCGTGATGTGAGGGATTATCAGAATAAGGCACAGAAAGGTCTTATAACAAGGGCTACTGCCGCAGAGATGGAACAGACTCTTGCACAGCAGCAGCAGCAGCTCCTTGCGCTCCGTGACCAGATGGCCTATAACCTTAATGAAGAAGGCACAGTGGCCCAGAGGCAGGTGCTCGAATATATAAACCTGTACCTTTCTGAATTCAATGCTGACGGCAGATATCAGTATATCCTGGCAAAACAGTTTCCCGGCCCGATCCTCTACAGTGATTCAACACTTGATATCACTGCTGCGGTTATCGCAGGACTGAACACAAAATACCAGGCTGAAAAGGAGAAGAAATAGGTTCAGCGTTTGGAACCTCCCGGAGCCTGCTTCTCAGCGGGCTTCGGTGTTTTTGATACCTTCCGGTCACGCCTGATCTTGCGCTCTTCACCTGGTGTGACAATTATAAACAGATCCTCGTCAGGCCTTTTCATCCTGTACTGCTCGCGTGCATACTTCTCGAGATTCTCGTTGCTGGTCCGCAACTCGTTGAGCTTTCTCCGGTCCTCCTCTATGCGCCCCATATAATACTCCTTCTCCCTGAGCAGCCTGTTGCGCGTACGCGCCTCCCGCACGCGCGAGATCATGTTGTTCGGGTCAAGCAGGATGATCCAGAGAAGAAATACAAGCACGGTGAGAACATACCTGTTCTTCATCCATGCCGGCATTTTTTCTGCCAGGCTCTTAATACTGTATCGTTGCCAGAAATCCGGTTTCAAAACTTCCTCAATTAATTTTCCTTCCCAGTTCAGCCACCGCTCATCAGATAGATCACCGACACATTGTCTCCGTTGCTGACCACCTCGTTATCATAGCTGTCGCGACTGATCAGCCGGCCGTTAATCTTCACGATCCTGAGCCTGAATGTGTACTTCTTGAGCTCAAGCAGCCTCGCAACTGTAATGCTTTCACCTTCAACCGTCAGCGGCTCATTATTTAGTGTGATCTCCATCTTTGGTGATATGCTTGTTTCCGGAAGGCAAATATACTGACAAAGTAATGGAATTTGCGATTTGCGATTTGCGATTTTTGATTACTTAGCATTATCAATTCACTTTCATCCCCACCCTCCACACTCTCCCGCTGCGCGGGACTGCCTCTCCCGCTCTGCGGGATCGTCAGCTTGCTCCTTGCTCCATGCTCCGTGCTCACACTATTGCCTACTGCCTATTGCCTATTGCCTCATGGTTGACACCACAATCCGTCATGTAATAAAATGCATATTGATTATTATCATTGAATTACGGATCTTTATACTCTTGCTTTGTTATAGTCACGGATTAACGAACTCAAAAAGAACAATATGAATATCAGCGAGATCAGGTCAAAGCACAAACTCCTTAAAAGATGGGATTACACCTGGGTTCCACTTTCAAAAGGATATACCGACAAAACACTCTATGTCAACGTGGGCACCCTCGAGATCAAAGAGAAGGATGTACCCCTGGTGATGAAGGAGAAATTTATCGGCGGCAAAGGCTATGGGCTGCGTTACCTGTGGGATGCAACCACCCCTCAGACAAAATGGAATGACCCCGAAAATGAGATAGTCATCTCTTCGGGTCCCATCGGAGGCATAACCCAGTATTCAGGTACAGGCAAATCACTTGTGGTCACTGTCTCACCCCAGACAGACTCGATCATGGACAGCAACGTCGGAGGTTTCTTCGGCCCCTTCCTGAAATTCTCGGGATTTGATGCGCTGGAGCTGCAGGGTAAATCGAAGGAGGATGTCATCGTCTTCATCAACGGCGTTGATCATTATATTGAGATCTTTGAGGCTCCCGCAGAAGCAGCGGACAGCCATTTAATGGTTGAACAGCTCACCGAAATGTTCGCGAACGATGATGCCGATAAGAAAAACATAGGAGTGGTATCTTCAGGATCTGCTGCAGAACACTCACTCATTGGGATGCTGAACTTCAGCTTCTATGACCCCAAGCGCAAGAAGGTAAGGATGAAGCAGGCGGGCCGCGGTGGCATCGGCACCGTCTTCCGCAATAAAAAGATCAAGGCCCTGGTATGCAAAATACCCGGCGTGAAAGGTAACCTTAACAACGTGGTTGACCTTGAATCGATCATGGAGAGAGGCCGTCGCTTCAACAGGGAAATGCGCGAGCTTGACGATAAACAGTGCAAGATGCGCCAGATAGGCACCGCCCACCTCATGGAGATCATGGACGACCATGACCTGCTGCCGACACATAACTATAAATACGGCTCACATAAAGACTCTCCGAAGATCGACTCCGGTGTCTGGAAATCGTTCTTTACCCAGGGGATCCCTGACGGCTGCTGGATAGGATGTAATATGGCATGCTCGAAGGCTGTCGACGACTTTGTGCTAAGCACGGGACCTTACAAGGGACAGTCGGTCATGGTCGACGGTCCGGAATATGAGAATGCTGCCGGCCTAGGCTCCAACGGCGGTTTCTTCGACCCGCGTTATATAATTGAGGCTAACTTCTATTGCGACACATACGGCATATGCACAATCACCTGGGGTACAAGTGTTGCCTTCATAATGGAATGTTACGAGAAAGGTATCCTCAACAAGGAACGCACCGGCGGACTTGAGATGACATGGGGCAACATACCCGACGCCCTGGAGCTCCTGCACCGTGTTGCCCGCGGAGAAGGTTTCGGACTGATAGCCGGACAGGGTATACGACGCATGAAGCAGATCTTTGCTGAAAAAGGATGGGGAGACCCTGCCCTGATGAACGACATAGGCATGGAGAACAAGGGACTCGAATATTCACAGTACATGTCAAAAGAGTCACTGGCACAGCAGGGCGGGTACGCACTCACCAACAAAGGCCCGCAACACGATGAGGCATGGCTCATTTTTATGGATATGGTGAACAACCATATACCTACATTCGAGAACAAGGCTGAGGCGCTGCACTACTTCCCGATGTTCCGGACATGGTTCGGCCTGGTGGGACTGTGCAAGCTTCCGTGGAACGACGTTGAACCGGAGAACAACGCCACTACCGACGAGCCTGCAAAAGTGCCTGAGCATGTCGATAACTATGTGACAATCTACAAGGCTGTCACCGGGAGACCGTTCGACAAGCACCGCCTGATAGAAGACTCGGAGCGTGTATATAATTTCCAGAGGGTGTTCAATATACGCCGCGGTTACGGACGGCGCAGGGATGACGATCAGCCTTACCGCGCTTGCGGCCCTGTCACCGCCGAGGAGTATGAAATCACGGGCGGAGAGGTATGACAAACAGCTCAGGGAAAAGATCGGCTTCGACCCGGAAGGAAAGAGTACCGCTGAAAAAATGAAGGTGCTGCGCACCTACCGCGAGAAACAGTATGACCTTTTGCGTGACGCCGTATATCAGCGCCGCGGATGGAACAACAACGGCATCCCGACCATAGACCACCTCAAAAGGATAGGCATGGATTTCCCGGAGGTCATCGAGGTCGTGAAGGATCTGCAATAACTGCAAAAATGAAAAAGCGATTCATTTTATTTCAGATAGTTATTGTAACCGGTGCAGTCTCACTCTTCTCCCAGCAGCCGGACAAAACCACCCTCGCAGGAGGTGTGAATCTAATTCAGACAAAAACCTATTCCGCTGAGGAGGATGCGCAGGTGCTTGAACTATATAAAGAGTTACGCGTGGCTGATGTCTCCGACGGCATGGACATGGTCGGGTTGCCGGGCACAGGACTGGTCGACCCCGCCATACATTCCGACTGGGTTGACCTGAAGGATTTTACCCATGTTTTCAGGGGCATTGCAGTGACTGTACGCTATGTGCCGACCCAGAGACCCGCTCTCCCTGAGCCAGGTGAAGACTTCGCGAAGTGGGAGGGAAACTTCTACAGCACATACTCGACCGAAGCTTTCACGCCTATCATCAGGCCCGGCACAGCCGTCGTGATTGATGATGTCGAGGACCGTGATATCGGTTCCATAGGATCAAACAACATCCTCAACTGGTACAGGCTGGGCGCTGTCGGAGTGGTGACTGATGCCGGTGCCCGTGATACCGATGAGGTGGGCCTCGAGAAAGTGCCTCTCTACCTCAGGAAGAAAGGCCGCGGCATACGGCCCGGTCGCAACGAGATAGAATCTGTCAACCGCCCGGTCTCCATTGGCGGAGTGCTGGTGTGCCCCGGCGATGTTGTGGTCGCTGACGGCGACGGTGTTGTTGTCGTGCCCAGGGCCGTGGCAGAAGAGGTGGCGAAATATGCTGCAGAGATCCTTGCCAAAGACAAAACCGGCCGCCGCGGACTTTACGAGAGCCTTGACCGGCCGCTGGATAAGACAGTTAAGTAGGCAGTAGGCAATAGGCAATAGGCAATAGAGAAGCGACCGTAAAGTCCCGACATAGTATGTCGGGACAGGGAGCTGATAAGCAACAACACCGGAAAGGTGAGACTGATAAATATCTGGGCATCATGGTGCGGGCCCTGCATCACCGAGATGCCTGATCTTGTCATCATTGACAGGATGTACAGGGGACGCCCGTTTGAACTCATAACAATAAGCGCCGACAAACCGGACAGGAAGCCGGAAGCCCTCCGTATACTGAAAGAAAAACAGGCATCAAATCAGTCTTCAGTTTGCAATTAATACCGGCTATTGGCTACTCCATGCCACATGCTCCATGCTGCATGCCCCCTGCCGCATGCCCCCTGCCGCATGCCCCGTGCCCTTATCTGATCAGCGCAGTCGCACACCACAGCACCGGAGCCTGGCCGTGCGGATCACCTGTATGACGTCCTCTGTTCATGTAATGATCCCTGTTGTCGCTTGTGCCTGTCCCTTCACATATCTCCGTGACATCACCGTCACTGTTTATGTATGTCACCAGTGACAGCCATGCCTTGCGTGCGGCGCTGCCATAGCTTTTGCTGTCGAGCCATCCTTCTTTTACCCCGGTGATCATGGCATATGTGAACATCGCCGTCGATGAGGTCTCCTTCCAGAAGGCATCATCATCTATCACCTGCCGCCACATGCCGTCATCAGCCTGGTACCTGAGCAGGGCGGCCATCATCTCCCTGTACCCTTCCATGATGCGGGGCCTGTCTTTATTATCGGCAGGTAATGCCCGCAGTATCTCTGTCATGCCTACCGCCATCCACCCGTTGCCGCGGCCCCAGCAGAAGTGCGCATCAGGCGAGTGATAAAAGAGGCCGTTGTCAAGCTGCAGCCTGTCGAGATAAAGGACCACCTCATGCGCTGCACGGTCAATATACTTGCGGTCGTCTGTTGCCCTGTATGCCTGTGCCTGCACAGCAGTTATCATGAACATGTCATCGATCCACAGCCTCGTCTGCCATGTGTAACCCTTATCATGCCATGCTTTCTCAGTGTCGCCGGCGCCGGATGGCAGAATCCATTGCGTGTCAGCATATTCCTTCCCCATCTCAAGATACCTCTGTTCTTTTGTCTGCATGTAAATCTCAAGCGGAACCGCACCAAACACATTGTTGTCGACATGGTTGGGAGGAGGCAGAAGGCTCCTGTCAGCGTCGAAAAGAGGATCAAAGCGTTGCTTCAGGCCGGCAAGCAGACCAGCATTGTCAGTCACTCCTGCAAACCACAATCCCCCCAGCCAGGCGCAGGCTTCGGAATATGTTATCTGGGTGGGGGTGACTGAATACTGTAAATAGCTGAACTGTGAATGCGGGGTACTGAGAAATCTTTTAGCCAGGCGCACCCCAATCTCCTGCGGTGATGATCCCACCGGCCAGTGTTCAAGATCATCGCTCTCCGTCACTGTAAACGAGAGCCTTGTTATTACGCCGTCCATTGAACTGCATACAACTGAGTTATCTCCCAATGGCAAGATGTGGTTGACAAGGCATGACGAGATCCTGTGCTCCCACAGCAGCCTGCCGTCTTCCCTGGCTATGGCATATATAAATCCGTCGTCTGCCGGAACAAAAACCACACCGTCCCTCTCAGTGATGACCCCTGGTGCTATGTCATAACCCATACTGACGCCGGCCTTACCTGAAATGACTCCGTCCTGGCTGTCAGTTCTTACATATATGACCTTGCCTTCCATCGTTTTGGCGTAAACCAGGGTGCTGTCAGCAGAGATTCCCATCGACTCCCTGACGCTGTTGCCTCCGAGGTCCGAATGCCATACCAGGTTCCCTGTCGGAGCATCAAGACATGCCATCTTCCTGTCAGGTGCGACAACAAACACCCTGTCACCTGCCGCTACAGGAACACATGCTGCCGGTGAGAGCATACGGTTTGTGTAACCGTTCTGCCAGTCCCATTTTATCTTACCGGTTTCAGTATCAATTGCATACAGATGGTTATTCCACGTACCGAAGATCAGCATGCCCTTAAAGACAACAGGTATTGTCTCCACGAAACCGTCGATCTGATCATTGCTCCATATCACCGAACCGTTGCCCAGCCTGAGGGCGTAACATTTGCCTGAAGATCCGGTGATGTACACCCGGTCACCGTGAACGACAGGCGACGCCACCATCGGCTGCTTCGAATCGAAGCTCCATATCTTTTTCCCTGATCTTAGCTTCAGCGCATACACCATGCCGTCAGTGGCAGCAACTATCACACTCTTGCTGCCCGCTGCCGGTGTGCTGTATATCTTTGCTCCTGTGGCAAATTGCCATTTCTGATCTCCGGTTTCAATATCCAGTGCCTTTATATACCCGTCGGTACCTGTTGTTATAAGCTTACCTCCGGCAAATACGTAACCTGTGCCAATGTCACTCTTCTCCTGCACACGCCAGATCTCCCTGACTTCCGGGTATTTCCGGTTCACCTGGAAATCGGGCCGGGGATAGGAGCTTGTATCATTACCGTAGTCATGCCTGGCAATCTTCACCGAAGCCCATGAGGGCAGGGTTATTACCCCGGGTATCCTCACGGACGCTGAAAGCATTGTGTCACCGCTGAAGCGCATGATGTTGTACCCTCCGATGCTGTCCTTGGCGTGCAGGTTCGAGCGGGCCATCAGTGCCGGTATCCCTTCGAAGTCCAGAACCCTGTTGGAGTGGCCATGGCCGCATAACGCAAGCCGTGCATCGTTTTCCTTTAGCCTGTCGGTGAGCTCATACCAGTTGTTGAGGCTGTTGTCAAGAGGATAATGGTTGACGGAAATAATCTTCATCGCCTTATTCTCCTTTACATTCAGGACGGAATCTAGCCATACGATGTTTTCACGGGGTATCTGCCCGGGTCCCATCCGCATATTGGGACCGGAATTAGTACCTATGAAAAGATAACCGTCATGACGGAATGCAAATGCTTCCGATCCGAAGACCCTGCGGAAACTGTTGCCGCCGCTCTCTGACCATTTTGTGTCGTGGTTGCCCGGAACGATATACCAGGGCTTGTTCAGTCCGCCGAGGATCTTTTTTGCCAGCAACAACTCCGTGTCTGAGCCGAACTCGGTTACATCACCCGAAATGATTACAAAGGCCAGCGAATCATTGGCATTGATGTCTTTTACGGTCCGTCGCAAATCAACATCAGCACTATCCCCGCCGATATGCGTATCTGACACCAGTGCAAACTGAAAAGTTCCGTCAGTCTGTGCCAGCGCCGGGATCATAAGAATGATCATGGCCAGAATAAGAATCGGCTTCCTCATAGTGTTTTATCCTTTCAATTGTCAGTTCATTGTGATCTCCCTGGTGCAGGTGGGAGTGACAGCATCCATCTCGAAATATTCAATCTGGAATTTTCCCTTTTCAAAATGCAGTTTAAGGTCACACATCTGTCCCGGTTCTATGGATGTAAATACCTGCGATGCGGTATTCATGTCAAACGTGCTCACAGACCAGTTTACCCCGCTCCCATAGGAGTAATACCAGATCTTTGGAGTAATCTGAAGGTATGATCCTGTTGAATTTGTGGGAGGTATAAGGAGAGAGTCTGCACTCAGCGCGGTCATCCTGATTTTCAAAGAGATATTCTCAGGAAGGTCTGCCGCGAGGCTGTAGTTTTTATCCATGCCCGAAGCATACTGATTTCCTGACATATATAGCACATTGAACCCGTATGTTCCCATCTGCGGATAGCTTATTATTGACTCCACTGGGTCAAAATCTGTCTGTCCCAGGAAGTTCATTACATATGCTCCAAACCCTCCGAAATCAGGATTTATCCCAAGGGGCTGGTACTTCATAACGAGGTTTTCCCTTATCGATGCAGTATCGAGGTAAAGCGCATGAGACACCAGCTGTGATCCCAGGTCACCCTCATTCAGGATGCCGTCTTCCCTGATATCGTTGCTGATGTTCGACAGGAGCTCAGTAAGGTCTCCCTCGGACCTGAAGCCCTGGACGATGGCGGAAACAGCCAGCAATATTGCATTGTCATTGCCTCCTCCGGTTATGTTGAGGCTTTCAGATGTGGTGATATCATTCTTCTCGATGCTGAAGATCTTCAGTACCTCTTTCTGAGCTTGTGCCTTGGCTTCTGAAAAGCTCTTCCCGTTTTTGATGAGATATTCAACACGTGCCTTCTCCAGGTGGGTCAGAATATTTATGTTGACATTGCCTTTGTCATCCGCATCGGCAAGTGCATAAAGTGTGATCTGTGACTTCGATGCCGCACCTGATACCTCATTGAAATAGAAGCCGTCAGCCCGGAGGGTTACATAGCCGGAACTGAGAGTTATTCCTTCCAGCGAAAATGAACCTTTGTTGTCATTAATCTGGGTGTTAAAGGAAATGCCTGTCTGGGTAAGGTCATCCCTGAGGTCAAATACTGTAACTGAGCTGCCCTGTACAAAGGGTCCCTTCTGCACAAATCCTTCTATATTGGCGGTATGACTCTCTTCCTCGCCGGTGCATGCCGGCAATGCCATCAGGAGTAAACCTGATACGGGCAGTAACAATGTTCCGATAAAGCGTTTCATATGTTCAGTCGTAAAGAAGGTGCACACACAATGTATTATCAAAGTTATTGTAAATTCCTGAGAAATCCAATGGGTTCCCGGTCTGCGGATGCCGGCCTGCAAAGTGACTGCCGGATTCTGATTTCAGGATTTTGATTGCTGTCTGCCGGTAAAATAAAATTTGTACCTTGCATCAAAACTGTACAACCATGATACTTTCTGCCTGTGGACTTAAATGTGACGAGTGCGAATTCTACAACAAAACCTGCACCGGGTGCCATATGGTCAAAGGATCTACTTTCTGGGCCAAAGAAATGATGCCCTCAAAGGTCTGTCCTCTGTACGACTGCTCTGTCAATAAGAAGGGGCTCAGGGACTGTGGTCAGTGTTCCGAGCTGCCATGCGCAACATTCCTGCAGATGAAAGACCCTAATACCAGCGATGAGGAGCATCAGCGCATGATCGGCGTCAGGGTTGCGCTGCTGCATTCTAATTAGTCCTGCAGTCTTGCAGTCCTGCGAAGCGTTACTTACCTCCCCTGCAGTCTTGCGGTCGTGCGAAGCGTTACTTACCTCCCCTGCAGTCTGACAGCTCCCTATCCCGACATACTATGTCGGGACTTTACGGTCGCTTCTCTGCTGCCTTTTAATATTTTTTTGTTTCCCCGAAATTTCCTAACTTTTGTGAAGATATATTTAGCTCCGGGTGAAAACTCCTGCAAGGATATTGTACTCAGGGTTTTTTCTTCTGATGGCCGTACTGATTTCCGGCTTCGTTTCACCCCCTGACAAAACCGGCAAATCTCCCCGGTACGAGGGAACAATTGTCATTCCCGGCCTCACCGACAGCGTCACGGTGTACAGGGATGAGAGAGGCATGCCTCATATCTATGCAACCTGCGAACACGATCTGTACCTCGCCACAGGCTTCATCACCGCCCAGGAGAGACTCTGGCAGATGGACCTCGTCAGACGCAGCTCCACCGGCCGTATGGCTGAGATATTCGGCAAGTCCTTCGTGCAGACCGACATCCTTACAAGGTGTCTCCGGATAGAGGAAAAGTCGCAGCTCATGCTGCGGGATCAGGATCCCGTCATACTAGCATGCCTGCAGGCTTATGCCGATGGAGTAAATGCATTTATCAGTGCCTGCGGCAGGAAACTGCCGTTCGAGTTCAGGGTCCTCTCCTATGAACCGGAACCATGGACCCTCGGGGATATAGTCGGCATATTGGGATTGCTGGGCTGGAACCTTAGTACCAAAAACCTGGATGACGAGATTTTTAATTATAGTCTTGTTATGCAGCAAGGAATTGAGAAAGCTTCCGAACTGATACCCGGATGGGATGTGCCAAATGATTTTGCATACCCGGATTTTCATATAAGCGACAGTATGATCACGGCAGTCCGTTCGCTTATTGCCTCGGCTGACATGGTCAGGGATCTTGGGGTATCCGCCTCCTCTGCAAGCAATAACTGGGCTGTATCCGGAGACAGAACCACAACCGGCAAGCCGCTGTTGTCCAACGACATGCACCTGACCATGACCAACCCGGGTATCTGGATACAGATGCACCAGGTCATCCCGGGAGTACTCAATGTCACAGGCGTAATAATTCCCGGTGAACCCTTCGTCGTGGCAGGACATAATGAGAAGATTGCCTGGGGAATGACCAATCTCCTGTCTGATGATATTGATATCTATGCTGAGAAAATTAATCCTGATAACCCGGACCAGTATCTTTTTAACGGCGAATGGAAGGATATGACTGACAGAACTGAGATAATTGACATCAGGGGAGGAAAACGGGATACGGTTGTTATAAGGTCCACCCACAGGGGCCCAATACTTTCAGGCCTGCTCAGGCCTGCCGATCCTTCAATGAAGGTGGACTGGACTGGTTACGAATATCTTGATTGTTTTCACCATGTCGACAGCATTGCCTTAAGCATGAAATGGGTAGGATACGACCCAAGCGATGAGGTCAGGTCTGTCTATTTGCTGAACAGGGCAGGAGGGTGGGACGACTTCAGGTCGGCACTCAGCACCTTCAGGCTGGTGAGCCAGAATGTCGTTTATGCAGATACGGATGGAAATATCGGGCTGAATGCCGCCGGAGGGATCCCGTTGAGAAAAGGTAACGGTATTATGATCCGCAGCGGAGTGACCGGTGAATATGACTGGAAAGGCTATGTCCCCTTTGAACAGCTTCCTTACAGCTTTAATCCTTCAAACGGATCTGTCTCCTCGGCAAATAATAAAACCGTGGACGACAATTATCCTTATTACATCAGCATGAATTACTACATGCCATACAGGATACACAGGATAAGAGAGATGCTTGAAGAAAAGCCTGTCATGGACATGGGTGATTTTAAACGTATGGTGAACGACCAGCATTCTTATCTTGCCGCATTGCTCACTCCCTGTATCCTGAGGCTTAAAGACAGGAGTGATGAGCTTTCTCCGGCAGAGACCACGGCCCTGGAAGCCCTGGCAGACTGGGATTACGACATGGATCCTGACCTTATAGCTCCTGCGGTTCTTGAGTATTTCAGAATCAGCTTCAGGAGAAATCTCCTTGCCGACGAACTGGGTCATCTGTATGAGCACCTGAACTATATGACAGGAGAATATTTCATATACAGGATCATCAATGACAGACCGCATTCATGGATAGATAATGTCAGCACCGATACTGTGGAGACAATGGATGACATCGTGATGCAGAGCTTCAGGGACGGTATTGGATCATTGATAAAAGAGCATGGTAAAAATCCGGAAAACTGGAAATGGGGCAAAATCAATACCCTCACTTTTGTGCACCCGCTTGGTACGGTCGGGATACTGAACCTGATCTTTAACCTGAATTCAGACCGTTACGGAGTAGGAGGGAGCGACAATACCGTCTGTCCGTTTTTTTCCTTTAAGCCCGGCTTTCAGGTGAATGTAGGGGCATCGGTGAGGCTTTTATTCAATACTGCCGACTGGGATGAGTTATATTCCGTAATTCCGGGAGGTAACTCGGGTGTTCCCCACAGTGAGTTCTACCTGTCGCAGGTGGAGACATACCTTGACGGTGAGTTCTATAAAGATCATTTTTCCGATGAAGCTGTTATGTCTTCCGCAAAGTACACCTTGATCCTCAAGCCAGGTAAGTAGTCTTCCTGAATAGTGTTTTCTGATATAATTTTAAATTATCAATGTATTTTCTTGAAATGTAAATGTCATATAATGAACGCATTAATGGCTGATGGTGAGTTTCGGTTATCCCCTGATGAATTTTTGGTGTAAATTTGCCTTTTCAAGTATATTTTTTTTGAATATTAAAATTTGAAGTGATGAAGAAAACAGAAGTTAAAGCAGGCGTAAAAGCGAAGAAAACAGAGGTTAAAACAAGCGGAAAAGCAAAGAAAACTACACAGGCAGTTAAAACGGTGAGGAGCACCAGTGCAACAAAAAGCACCGTGGTGAAGAGCAGGAAAGCCAAAGTTGTAAAACCGGAACCAACTATTGAAGAGATAAGCATGAAAGCTTATGAAATATATAACCAGCGTATCAGCCGCGGTGAAGCGGGCACCCAGGCAGACGACTGGCATAAGGCAGTAGAGCTCCTGATGAAGAGCTGAGATCTTTCAGAACTCTTAACTTGACACAGCGCCCCGTCCTCCATCCGAAGGATCGGGGCGCTGATGTTTTTTAGTCTCTAAGTTGCTTAGTCAATCATTCTTACAGTTGCCCTGTCAGTCACTATTTTCCGGGCTCACTCTCTTCCTTCTTTGGCTTCTTATTCAGTTCCATGGTTAACGCGGAAATCCCTGCCAGGCCGCCTAACTGCATGGTCTCAAGGGCCGAGCTGGGCACTATAACTATTGTTGAGTTGGTCTTCAGACCTTCATAAAGCATGTTCATTGCCCTCAGATGAAGGGCAACAGGATCGTCATGGTATGTTTTGGCAGCTTCTCCGAACTTCTCTGCCACCTGTCTTTCAGAATCACCCAGGATCACCCTTGCCTGTCGTTCCCTTTCCGCCTGGGCCTGCATCGACATAGCATCCTGCAGGGCAGAGGGGATATTGACATCTTTGACCTCCACTGATATCACATTTACTCCCCATGGTTCGGTACGTTCATCAATTATCTTCTGCAGTATATGACTCATTTTATCTCTGCCTTCAAGCATCTCTGAGAGCATCGTCTTGCCGATCACATCACGCAGGGCTGTTTGTGAGGCCCAGTTTATTGCGCTCTTGTATTCAGCTATTTCAAGAGCTGCTTTCTTGGCATCAAGAACTTTCCAGAACAGTACTGCATCCACGTCAACAGGAACAGTATCCTTTGTAAGAGTTTTTTCCGCCGTGAACGTAGTATTTATGACCCGAAGGTCAATCCAGTACGCAACGGTATCAACAATAGGTATAATAAGGAATAATCCTGGTCCCTTTAGCGCATGGAACTTCCCTAGTCGCAGCACCACTGCCTTCTCCCACTGATCTGCAATCTTGATCGCAGATGAAACGATCAGGGCAATCACGAAGGTGATCACTCCGATCCATATGGCTCCCGCCATGTTCTGAGCATTGTAACTGAGATATGTAAATACTGCCCCAATGACAATGATTATAAAAAAGACCAATCCTGAAAAGGAACTTCTTGTTTTCATAGTAATTGCCTCCTGTTATACTTTTTAGATATGATTTCTCCTGCTGCCGGAATATCAAGTCGGTGGGCAGGTTCTTGCCCTGCTCAGGTATATCAAATTTACGAATAATAAGCCCCTGAGTCAAACTAGGGGATATTCAATTGCTCAGTTCCGCGGCCGGGTAAAGTATGTCTTCGAAGATGATCAGACTTAGAAAGCCCTCAAACAATTAATCCTTAAGCACATATTGAACCCCCACACTAACCCTGGCTTTCTCCTCAAGATACGGATTACCTATCATCCACCCTTCAGTCTTGTATCCTGCAGTCAGGTTTGCTGAAAAACCTTTGCCAATATTGTAATTCGTTATTATCTCAACAGCACCGCCGACCTTTCCGGACTGATCATAAAATCCCTGGCTGGCAGGCTGAGTCCAGAGACTGACTGTTCCCCCGAGCTCAAATCTCTGGTCAGGAGACAGGCGAATATTATAGATACCGTACTGTATGCCTGCAAATTTCTTGTCCCTGTTATTATAGTTATGAATAGCAATCAGATGATTATGAGACCTGATCTGGAGAGGCACAAATAATGCAATGTCATTTCCGAAATGAGTTGGGGAGTACTGCATGAAAAACATAAAATTAAAATCCGGATTGACTGTTATCCTGTTAATCAGAAAAATGGCCGGGTTGGCAAAATTTAATAATGAAAGCTGCTTTTGCCTTTTAAGGTAATCCTGCCCTTCAGTTGTCAGATCACTGTATCCTACCCTGCGGTTGACGCCATCTCCCTCAGGAAACGCATCACGGTCTGTATAAGGTGTCTCTGGACTGAGCATATCGTAAATCCATGCTGTCAGGTCAGCTCCTGCATAATCGCGGTAAAATGGATTTGCATCCTCATTAGGGGGCGCAAGGACTTTCACCAAATCGCTGAGAGAACCGGCTGAGAAATTGAAATAGTCCCAGACATAATAGGCATTATATAAATAATACGGGTTCTTATAAAAAGTACGGGGGTGGTAGAAATCCTGTATGACATTGACCTGGGTCATGTAATTCTCCGACTGCACGCCTCCGACATAGGAGTATAATAAATCGTTGATACTGTTCTGCTTAAGCTGTGTCAGGTCTTCGTCATATAATCCGTATACCGTTCCATCCCAGCGATTGAAAATCCAGTTTCCGTTTATTGCTGAAAAGCCACTGACACCAAGCACTGACCTGTGAAACTCTTCATGTGTAAATACACCCAGGGGAATAGGAAGTTCACTCCCATAATAGGCAAAACCAAATCCCGCCAGATATTTAAAACCCATATTGGCAATTTTACCAAAGAGCGTGTTATTACGGTTTTTTATGATGGCATTACCCAGGGCGTCGATGCCCCAGAAGCTCAGATCATAAAGGCCGGATGATAATTCAACAGACTGCATCATCGATGGATATTTCCCGGCCGTCTCAAAATTCTGAGGATAATCGAGAAATGAATACGACAAGCGTAATTTAGATACGGTTGGTTCCTGTCCTAATAACAGCCGGACTGAAATCACTAGTACGATAAAAAGTATTAGTCTTTTCATATAGTTTTATTTAAATGGTTATGATGTTCTGTTAGTTCCGGAGGAAATAAATTATGGAAGTAACAATCATCAAATTTGGTTTGTTCAAATCACGATATTATTTCCGGTCAGGCATACCTGTCGCCATGACACTACTGTCGGCTGTCATGCTCAGTAAGGATTTTCGATTCGATCAGTATCTTCGCGGAGTTTACCCCACACACGGGGCTCCGGTACGACTGTAAGGCTGCACGACTGTAAGACCTCAGTTCCCTGATGCAACCTTGATCATTCTTGTTACAAAGACCCGAACATCATCTAGTTTGACCTGGCACAAATACAGCCCGTCCCTTATGTCTGATACATTAATTTCTATCCGCTGCTCCCCGGGGTCAACGGCCCTGTCCGCCAGTGTCCTGACATACCTGCCTGTGACATCGTACAACCGCACTTCACATCTGCCGCCCCTGTCGAGGTGGAACTGCAGAACTGCCCTTTCACTTACCGGATTGGGATAACAAACGATCGCCGTCGAAATCCTGGTGCCGGCTATTCCTGACAGCCCTGTCTCGAAACATCCCAGGTCAGGGGCAGTACCCATGAACGTCATTCCCACATTCACCCCTGCATCAATAAGGTCGCTGCCCGCGGCAAGATGCATATATTCGATGTGAGGCAGGCTGCCGTCTGCCTTACGCGGACCGTCGGCCCCGGCAGGATCAGTGCTTCTGAAGTCCCCTGCTGTGACTACAAAGGGCGGCATCCAGCTGTTATTCACCTGCTCCGCGAAAGCGCCTATCTCTGCCGTACCACCGAGCTCGGCGCAGTTCTTTACCACCAGGACTTTCCCGGCTGCAAGCTCTGTTTTTATCCTGTAGTTTGCCACGAGGTTGCCATGTCCGGTGCAGTTATAGAGGATCATTGATCCCATGTTGCTGTTCTGGTCGAAGCCCTTTGCCTTGTTGTTGAAGGCAAGGCAGTTTTTCAGGGTAAAATTATGCTTCAGCAACTTGTCATCGCTGCCTCCCATCTTAAATCCGTTGCCGTTTGCCTGTGTGCCGGGATCAGTGCCGTCCTCCAGGTAGCCGTTCCCGAACGCCCAGCAATTCTCGAGCGTGGTGCTGGGGTCATCTGCACCTCTCATGTATCCGTCCCATCCGTCGTCGCAATTGCTCCACGCCCTGCATCCGTAGAAATAGTTACCGGTGCCCACTGTCAGTTTCGGGGCAAAACCGTCAGCGTCTGCGTAATCGGAAGGGTCTGCATTGAAATACGAATCACAGTTGCGTACAGTGTTGTTTGCAGCGCCGTTGTCAAGCTGCAATCCGCTGTCCCTGTTCCTGTAAAAATTACACAGTTCAATGATGTTGTTGGTTCCTCCCTCTATCCTCATGCCGTTATCACCGGCAGCTGTTATGTCTATTCCCCTGATATTCCAGTAGCTTCCTGTCAGCCTGATACCTGCACTTCCAAATGCCTGTGAAGAAAACTTGAGCACAGGGCGCTCCCCCTGATAGGCAACAAGTGAAATGATGGAGCTGGCCGCCCCGTTTTTAGATATGGCTATTGTCGCAGTCAGATTATAGGTTCCGCCCCGGACATAGATTGTCTGACCCGGCTGTACCACACTTACTGCTTTTTCTATTGTAAGGAAGGGACTCCCCAGCGTGCCGCTGTTTGTGTCAGAGCCGTTTGTGGCTACATAATATGGCTGAGCGAACCCGCTGACCGGAATGCCGAAATAAGATATAAGCAACAGTATAACCGGCAGCAGTTTCCTTTTCATTTGTTAAAATACAACCTCACAGGTTATGCCTGACTTCTTGCATACATCTGTAATACTGTCGCTTACCTTCCTGAAGTATTCATCTGAAAGAACATTTTCCATCTTGTTTTTCCGGTAGATCCAGTCGGCATAGTGATAATTCATCCGGTCGATTATGATATGATCAACTTTACCTGCCAGGACTTCAGCCAGCGCCTCTGCTCCCGGAAGAACCGGTGCAATCATTGCATATGTCCTGATTCCGTTCTGATGCAGCTCTTCCAGTGTGTCGAGACGGTCTTCCACAGACGTTGCATAGGGTTCGAACAACCGCCTGATCTTATCATCAGCAGTGGTGACCGAAAGTCCTGCCTCAAGATCCTTGGCGCCCTTGAGGATATCCAGGTCACGCAGCACAAGGGGAGAACGCGTCTGTATCGTCACAGGCCATTCATTGGCTGCCAGTATCTCGAGGCACCGTCTGGTAAGCTCGTATTTTACCTCCAGCGGCTGATAGGGATCACACACCCCGCTCATCCATACTCTCCCGCGTTTCTTTTTGGTTATCTCCTTCCGCAGCAGCTCAGGAGCATTGATTTTGACATCGGCGAACAGTCCCCACGGCTCAAGGTGCCCGCTGAATCTCTTCATGAAGCGCGCGTAGCAATAAGAGCAACCGTGCTGGCACCCCACGTAAGGATTTATGACATAATCATAAATCTTTGATACCGAGAGTATTGTCTTCGGTTTGATTTCTTTTACAGTCATAGCTTCTCTATCGTGCTAAAGTTATAAATTAACATGCAATCGGCGGTAAGCGGAATTAAGAATTAAGAATTAAGAGTTAAGAATTTAATAATCAGAATAATTCGCAAATCGCAGTTCGTAAATCTCAAATCTTAATTCGCAAATCGCAAATCGCAAATCGCAAATCCTCAGACTTTCCGACTTTTAATTGACTTTCTCACATGATAATCTTAACTTCGATACAAAATAAACCGTTATAAACTTAAATCTATACGCGATGATATCACATGAACTTGATTACAAAATTATTGGCGACGACATACAGTTTGTAGAGGTCGAGCTCGATCCCAACGAGACTGTCATAGCTGAGGCAGGCACCATGGTCTATATGGAACAGGGAATAACTTTCGAGGCGAGGATGGGTGATGGCACCTCAGCGGAACAGGGAGTGATGGGAAAGCTGTTCCAGGCCGGATCACGTGTGCTGACGGGTGAATCTCTTTTCCTGACCCACTTTACGAACAGGGGACCCGGTAAAAGCAAGGTTGCCTTTGCAGCACCTTATCCCGGGACAATCATACCGGTCGACCTCAGGGATGTCAGGAACTCCCTTCTTGTGCAGAAAGATGGCTTCCTGTGCGCAGCCTACGGAACAAAACTGACTGTCACCCTGAACAGGAAGATAGGGTCGGGAATACTCGGAGGCGAAGGTTTCATCCTCCAGAAGCTGGAGGGCGACGGGAAAGCTTTCATCCACGCCGGCGGTACGGTGATAGAGAAACAGCTGAATAACGAAACCCTGCGGATAGATACGGGGTGCGTCGTCGCTTTTGAACCGGCACTCGATTTTGATATCGAGACTACCGGCAGCCTCAAATCGATGGTCTTTGGCGGTGAAGGATTGTTCCTCGCTACAATGAAAGGAACCGGCAAGGTGTGGCTCCAGTCGATGCCCATTCGAAAGCTTATAAGAGCCCTGGCACCCATGGGCAGGAACAGGGGCAAGGAAGCCGGCTCCCTGCTTGGCAACCTGTTCCAGTAGGCCCCGCTGAAGGACCTGACCCTGTGAAAAATTTTCCTGCCGAATCTTCCGGCAGCCTGACATAAAAAGTAGCATGGAATAAATTTCGCTGATATTTGTTTGGAAGGGGAAATTCATTTAATAAAATAATATCATGGCAAGCATTATCCCTGGTTATGAGTATGACATCTTCATCAGCTACCGGCAGAAAGACAACAAGTACGATGGCTGGGTGACTGAGTTCGTTGACAATCTGAAAAGAGAGCTTGACGCTACTTTCAAGGAAGATGTCTCAATCTATTTCGACGAGAATCCATCCGATGGATTGCTTGAAATACACAATGTGGATAAAAGCCTGGAGGCCAAACTCAGGTCACTGGTCTTTGTTCCGGTAATTTCGCAAACCTATTGTGATCCAAAAAGCTTTGCCTGGCAGAATGAGTTTGTCGCCTTCAACAGGCTTGCAGCCGGAGACCAGATCGGAATAGATGTAAAACTGCCGGGTGGCAACGTCTGCAGCCGGATCATCCCTGTCAAGATCCATGAGCTTGATGCATCAGATACAGAACTCATCGAAAAAGAACTGGGCGGCAAACTCCGTTCAATTGATTTTATCTACAGTGCCTCCGGAGTAAATCGCCCGCTAACCCCCTCTGACAATCCTGATAAGAACCTTAACAGAACTTTTTATCGCGACCAGATCAACAAGGTGGCAAATACGATAAAGGAGATAATCTACAGCGTTCACCCTGATGAAAAGAAAAGAGCAACCAGAAGCTATCAGACCAGGGAACAGGCCGATCACACTGCCGTGCGCAAACCTTTGATGCAGAGTGGCCACCCCCGGAGCAAAACCCTTGCTTCCCAGGCAGGAATATTATCTGGTCTGGCTGTGGCCGCTCTGGCCATCCTGCTGCTCATATGGCCGGGATGGCTCTGGAAATCGAAAGCCGTAGCCGCCGGCGATGATGCGGCAAGAAAAGCAATCGCCATCCTTCCGGTGGCCAACCTCACCGGCAGCCCTGATCTTGCCTGGATCCCCCAGACAATTCAGGACGATATAATAAGTCCGCTAAATACGGTAAGTGGCCTGACCGTAAGACCAAAACAGTCGACGATGCAGTTCAGGGACAGCGAAGAGTCCGTTCAGCAGATAGCCAAAAAGCTCGGTGTTAACCATATTGTCGAATCATCGGTCAGGGGCACGGAAGATAACCTGCGCGTGGAGATACGGCTGGTGGAAGCGTTCCCTGAGGAAAAGTACATCTGGAGCTCTTCTTTCAGCCTTCCCTGGAAGGAACTTGCGGGCATGTATCCCGAGGTGCTGAACCGTATCCTTGATGGCGTAAAGGTCAAACTCACTCCCCGGGAAGAGAGCATGATCACAGGGAAAAGGTACGTCGATCCCGAGCTCCTGAAAGCCTGTGCCCGAGGTGAATATTATATGAGCCAGCTTACACCCGAGGGCTTTCAGATGGGTGTTAAGTACCTCAATGACGCCATAGCTATCGATCCGGCTAATCCGCTGCCTTATCTTAAGCTCGCCATCGGATACACCGAAGGCGGTCACGCGGCAGGCATCGGAGAGGAAGCCTCCAAAAGGGCAAAGGCATACGCCCTGAAGGCCCTTGAACTCAATTCAACAGTGGCTGATGCCCATGTCGTTCTTGCTACAAGATATCTCTACACAGAATGGGATTTCCCAAAAGCCGAATACCACTTGGTCCGTGCCATGGAACTTAATCCCAACAGCTCTACAGCCTTTACACATTACGGATGGTATCTTACACTCTCGGGAAATCTTGACGGAGCAACAAAAGCCATGAGGACCGCCATTGAGATTGACCCTACCGATCCGCTGATGCAGGGTTATCTCGCCTGGCTCTATTTATGGATGGGCCATAACGAGGAAGCAATTACAGAAGCTGACAAAACCCTTCAGATAGATCCCAACTATGTAATGGCTTATTATGTCAAAGGGTCAGCATTGGCTGAGGTGGGCAGGTATTCTGAAGCTATCGAAACTCATAAAAAGGGACTTGCGATTGCCGAAGGCTACAATGTGGGAATTGGGGTTGCTTATGCCAGAGCCGGGCAGAGAGATGATGCATTAGCGGTTGCATCTGAAATGGAGAAAAACCTTGATGCGTGGAATGCATGGGGACTGGCCACTATTTATGCTGCACTGGAAGATAAGGATAAGGCAATCTATTTCCTCGAGGAAGCTTACAGGATGCATCAGGATTTTATTCCGTGGATAAGGTATGACAATAACCTTAAAATACTGTGGGACGACCCCCGGTTTAAGGATATTGTAAGCAGACTCAATCTGCCGGAATGACAGGCACAAAAACCGACTGTCCTGATAAGTTCCAGGAACTTGAACGGGGCGTGCACGCCGCACTGGAGACATATGCCAACGTTCACCGCGGCAGCGGACATAACTCGATTGTCTCCACACATTTATATGAACAGGCACGGGAGATAGTCCTGGAATATCTCGGCCTGAATAACGGAAGGTACTCGGTCATATTCTGTACTCCCGCGAGAGAGGCTGCCCTTAAGGCATTGCTTAAGCCGGATGATTACAGGGGCCTGTCGAGCTGCGACATCGGCTTGCCACTGGGCGTCAGGGCATTGGCTGTCAGGAGAAAAGCACTGCCAAAAGGCACTCCTTTTCAGACCGGCGGAGGGACGACAAGAATTATCTCCCCTGACTGGGTCGTCTGGGCCGGCACACCCGACAGGTTCGAGGCCGGGACACCGGCCATCATCAGCGTCATCGCTTTTGCCAGGGCACTGCAGCTGACCCGTCAATACGGCAATGAAGTCTTTGTGAACTCCGCCGCCGGCAGTCTCACACCCCATGAAATAATTTACAGTGATGAGCTTGAAAATTTCACCGGAAGGGAACTGCTCGACAAGCTCAGGCAGACCCTGATAGGCCGCGGCTTGCTGGTCCCGACAACGGAAGGAGCAAAGCCGTTCATTAACCTCGACAACAGTGCAAGCACGCCCACCTTCATGCCGGTGTGGAACGCAGTGCGCCGGGCATGGCACCTGCCCGCACAGTTACAGCAGGAGATTGTTGATGAGGTCAGGGCTGTCTGCTCCGGCTTCCTGGGTGCACCCCGGGCAGCATATGACGTGATATTTACTTCCAACACCACCGAGGCCATCAACATTGCAGCTGAAAGCCTCTGCCGTGAGACCGGAAAGGATCTGGAACCGGTCATCCTGAACACGCTCCTCGAGCACTCCTCCAACGACCTGCCGTGGCGCAAGGTATCGAGTGATCCTCTGATACGCCTGGCAGTGGACCCTGACGGCTTTGTCGATCTGACCCGCCTTGACACGCTGCTGCGCTCATATAACAAAGATGGTGAGCATGGGAATAAGAGGATCATCCTCGTGGCCGTAAGCGGCGCTTCGAATGTCCTTGGAACGGTTAATGATCTTGCGGAGATCAGCCGCATTGTTCACATGTACGGGGCACGACTCCTTGTCGATGCGGCACAGCTGGTTGCTCACCGGAAGGTGGAAACGGAAGGGTGGGGGATCGATTATCTCGCTTTTTCCGGTCATAAGGTCTACGCACCTTTCGGTTGCGGGGCACTCGTGGTTAAAAAGGGACTGCTGAAATTCACCCCGGCTGAGATGGACCTGATCCGCTCATCAGGCGAAGAGAATACCGGGGGTATAGCCGCACTGGGCAAAGCCATTGTTCTCCTGCAACGGATTGGCATGGAAGTGATCAGGCAGGAAGAACAGGCACTTACTGCACTGGCACTGAGAGGGCTGGCCCATACAGACGGCATAAAGGTCCATGGGATTAAAGATCCGGACTCACCCGCCTTTGCCCGCAAGCTTGGAGTCATCGTGTTTGAACTTAAGGGTATGATGTCAAACCGGTTGGCAAATGAACTGACAGAGAAAGGTGCGATAGGCGTGCGCTATGGCTGTCACTGCGCTCATATACTGATAAAGCACCTCGTAGGTGTCCCTCCGTCACTGGAATGGATACAGCGGCTTCTGGCGATCATCGTTCCGCGACTGAGGTTTCCGGGCCTCGTTCGGGTGAGCCTGGGAATAGAAAACTCCGGGGAGGATATTGACACCTTTTTAAATGTGCTCGGAAAAATTGCCCGCCAGCGCCGGACACCGGGTGAGAACCCCTCCTCATCGAAGGCTGTAATTAAACAGCAGATAAATGACTTCGTTAAAGCCTCAGCCGCGAGAGTTCTACTCAGCAGGCTAGGAAATTTGCGATTTGCGATTTGCGATTTGCGAATTGCCTGATTATCAAATTTTTAATTCTTAATTGCCCCATGCCCCATGCCCCATGCCCCATGCCCCATGCTCCATGCCCATACCCCATGCCCTCCCGCTTAGCGGGATTTCCTCACTTCGTTCGTCAACATGCCCCATGCTCTTGACTCGGCAACCTGTTACAGAATATACCTGATCCTGATATTGATATTCTTCTTCTTACCTTCCTCAATCTCAAATTTGAAAGCATCAAACTTTGGCATTGTCAGCCCAGTATGATAATAATCCGAGAACCCGAACCCTTCCTTCGGCATCCCCAGGAAATTATACTCCATCACGTCGTCACTGTTCTCGTCGTCAAGCAGGGCTATGCCGTAAGTACCAGGAGGGAGGGTGAACCGGATTTTCATCTCGCCGTTGCTGATCTCTTTTTTCACGAACACCAGCTCGAGGTATGCCTGTTCCTTCCTGAAGCTTTCATTATCCCTGAACACCCCTATCCCAATCTGTCCCTCACTGTTCCTGATCCCGGTGATGGTGACTTCAACATTCTGGGCATCAATGGCCGCCGCTGGCAGAATCAGCAGAAAGAAAATCTTTATAACCAGGGTCTTCATTGTCATTCCTGAATGGTTTTCCTTATAACAATTTAATTATCAGACGTAAAACGACTGAAACATCTTTACATGTGGCGGGCACTGCCGGTAACCATAATAATAATTCAAACTGGTATTCAGATAATAATAGACAATAAATTTTATTTTATATACCTTGGTCGAGGAATTTTTGATCACCAATATTAGAAAGAATTATTTTATGCATGCATATGGACTGCTGATGATTGAGCATCGTCTTATTGAGCGGATGCTTCTTGTTATAAAAGCTGCTTTATCCAAAATAGAATTTAAACACGAAATAGACCCGGTATTTGTGGATACTGCCGTTGATTTCATCAGGGTGTACGCCGACAGGACACATCATGGCAAGGAGGAAGACATCCTTATGCGCGATTTGAAAAACAAAACGTTATCGGCTGAGGATAAGAAGGTTATGGATGATCTGATCAGGGATCATATGCTCGTTCGCCAGACTACCGCATTAATAGGTAACGCCAATGACCGCTACCGGGGTGGTGACGATATCGCCCTGATCGTTATTGCCAACGGTCTCAAAACCCTTATTGAATTTTTTCCTAAACATATTGAGAAGGAAGATATGAAATTCTACCCTGCATCCAGGACATACTTCACTGATGAAGAAGACCAGTCCATGCTTGCTGAATTCGGAGAACTGGACCGGAAAATGGTTTACGAGAAATACAGGGCTGTTGTCGAAAGGCTGGAAAAACAAAAATGATCAACGGGCAGTGACGCCTTCTGAAATAGTATTCTCTTCCGGCAGGACAGGAGAGTAACATATTGAAAGATACAATGCCTTATTTTCGCGTCAGTTAAAAATCTCAACCGTACCGTGAAAAAGATCATTCACTTATCCGACCTGCATGTGGGGCACGAAGAGTGCGGCGACAAATTCCGGGCACTGATTGATAACATCACCTTCCTGAAACAGCCGGCGGACAATTATGTAATCGTGATCACCGGCGATATTGTTGACAATGCCACTGTAAGTGAACAGACCGATGAGGCCGTTGCCGGCATCAGGCAGCTTGAAGAACGAGGTTACAGGGTGCTTGTCGTTCCGGGCAATCACGACTATGGCACAGGCACCAGGGCATATGCGAAATCTGTCATTTCGTTTAAGGAAAAGTATTACGGATCAAAGAGAATCAATTATCCTAAGATGGATATAATCGGTAAGATTGCTTTTATCGGGCTCGACTCAACAGCCGACGAGCTGCACTGGCGCGACCGTTTCCTCTCCGAGGGGGAGATAGGAGTGACGCAGCTGAGGCGTTTGAAGAGGATGCTGAACAGGCCTGAGGTCATCAGCCGCAGGAAGGTTGTTTACCTGCACCATCACCCGTTCGATTTTAAACTGGGGATGCAGCTCAAGGACAGCATCGACCTGAAGGCAATCATAGAAAATAAGGTCGATATGCTCCTGTTCGGTCATTATCATGTCAATCCTGTCACTGCCGGTAAGATCTATAACGGCGTCTGGGGTATCCCGAGGTGCTACAATGCCGGATCATCGACCCACAAGAATGGCAATATCGGCTTTCACAGGGTCATCGACCTGTCCAATTCTGACCCCCGGATGGACTACGACGGCAACTTCATTTAGTAATTACCGGCAATTAATACACAGGCCTGTCAATGAAGACCGTCACAGTTAAGGAGCTTAGCCAGGAGTTAACGTACCGAACGCCAAAGGAGCTGCGCGATCTGTGCCTCCGCCTCTCGAGATTTAAAAAGGAGAACAAGGAGCTGCTGACTTATCTTTTATTTGAATCATCCGATGAGCTGTCGTATATACAAGGCGTAAAGAAGGAGATGGATGAGGAATTTGAACAGATCAACAGCACAACCTGGTATTATATCAGGAAGAGTGTCAGAAAGATCCTGAAGAACACGAGGAAATACATCAGGTATTCGCAGAAGAAACAGACAGAGGTAGAACTGCTTCTTTATTTCTGTACAAAGCTGAAAGCACTCTCCCCGTCAATAAAAAGGAACACCGCACTTACCAACCTTTACAACAGACAGATAGACACAATCATTAAGAAGATATCTGTCCTTCACGAAGACCTTCAGTACGACTACGGTCTGGAAATTAGCGAGTTAACTAAATAACCGGTCACCTGCCTGCCATCAGTTTTGAATAATTTTGATTTTTATAAATTTATCCTCTGAACATAAATACATAGATGATGCGCTACATAAACATTCTCTTTTTTGCTGTCATGATAGTCATGAACTATCTCGCCAATGCCCTTCCTCTTAACGGCAAGACTACCGGGGCTTTGTCCGATTCATTTCCTAACCTCTTTGTCCCGGCTGGAATCACCTTCTCAATCTGGGGTGTAATCTACCTCCTGCTGCTGGTTTTCTGTGTTGCCCAGTTTACCTCATCAGGCCAGGCGGTCGTTTCCCGGATAGGTTGGCTGTTTGCTGTGACATGTATCTTTAATGCCTTATGGATTGTCTCATGGCATTACGGCAGGCTTCCTCTCTCACTGATCATTATGCTGGGATTACTTGTATCGCTGATCTGGATAAACATAATTGTCAAAGACATACCGTTCGGTCTGATCAAGGCAGCTTTCGGCATTTACCTCGGCTGGATCTGCATTGCCACCATAGCCAATGTGACGGCTCTTCTTGTTACTTACAACTGGAGTGGATTTGGCCTTTCCGAAGAGACATGGACAATCATAATGATCATTGCCGGTGCCCTGATAACTGTTCTGGCACTCTGGAGGCTTGATAATCCCTTCATTGGATTATCGGTGGTATGGGCTTTTACAGGAATAATGATAAAGCGCCAGGTTGATTACCGTACTATATTCATTGTTGCAGCCGTTGCCATTGGCGTTGTAGCTTTGATGCTTTTGCTGGCATTCGTTAAGAAACGCCTGCCGGGACTGGCCTGAGACAGTCTTCAGTCTACAGTCCTCAGTCTGCAATTTGAAGACTGCCCACGGATTGCGGACTGCTGGCTGCCGATTGCGGATTGCGGACTGCCCCCTGCTACAAATCCATCAAATCTGTAACCCTGCAAACTCCGTTGTAACAGTCCGTCTCCGGCTCACCTCTCTTCTGAATCGAGTTAGCGGGGATCTGCATCCAGGGAATCGGTTTAACGGTCGTGTAAACGTGAAACAGGCCGTTGCTGATCAAAGCTTTGATATTATAAAAATCTGACTGGAAAGGCATTCTGTAATCTGCAGGCTCACAATCCTTCCCCGTCAGCAGTGCAACACGGGTCAGCCCTGTCTCTGCAAAACTCACCCCTGAGGGAACAGGATGATCGAACCATGATGCATAAACCGTCTGAAAGTCTTCAGCCCGCAACTCAATCCACTTCCCATCCTCCCTGAATGATTCCACATAAAGTGCTATCGAGGTCATCTCATCACCCCAGGCTTTATTATTCTCAAACAGCATCGTTATTGCTGTAAGCATTGCTCCGGCATCTGACAGGAAGCTCTGTTTCTGCAGCAACCCGTTGTAATAAGAGTGCCCGAGAGTTGCACCATCCCGGAATCTGTCCAGAAGCCTTTTAACGGTATCTGCAGCCTTCTCCTCCAATTCAGGTTTGCCAAGCATCCGGCTTGCCTGTATCATTGCGGCAGCGACAAGCGCATTGATGCCGCAGACGATCTTGTCGTCGCTTGACGGCTGCTTCCTCGACCTCCGGATATTCAGCAGTCTGTCTTCGATATCGTTTAAAGGATTATTGTTCTTTCTTATCAGGTGGTTCAATCCCTCGAAATTCCCCTCTTCGCTTATGATATAGGCTTCGCAAAATCTTTGAAAATCCTCCGGGTCAAGTGCACCTTCAATCTCCCGGAAACTCCAGAGATATGTCGCTCCTTCTTCATGACCTGTATCTGCGTTAAAAGCAGAAATGTACAATCCATCCTCTTCAAAGCACTCATCAAGACATCTCACGATCTTTTCAGCCATGATCTTATAATCCTCTTTGCCTGTCACCTTATAGCCCAACGAGTAACACCACAGCGCCATGGCCTGGTCGTACAGCATTTTCTCAAAATGCGGTATGGTCCATTCACGGTCCACGCAGTAGCGGAAGATCCCTCCCTGGAGGTGATCATTCAGTCCGCGGAGCATCATGGCATCCAGCGTTGATGTGCAGAGCGTTCTGATCTCAGCGTCGTCCTTTACCGGCAGGAGGTAGAGCAGAAACAGCAGTGTCGAATGTGGCGGGAATTTTTGTCCGGTGCCGAAGCCGCCATATTCATGATCAAAATAGGATGCCAGTTTTTCAACCAGTGTCTCTTCTGCTGCAACAGGTGGCTCTTCCTCCAAGGCATTAAATACAGGAACTCCCTTTCCGTTTGTCCCGAAATACTGACGAACGCTCTTTGCAATATCGAGGAACGACATCCTGTTACCCTCTGAACTGGCCGGAGCATAGGTGAGTGCATAGATCGGCCTTAGATCGGGCGTCAGGAAGACGTTCAGCGGCCATCCTCCGCTGCCGCTCTGCGTCTGGATGAAATGCATCATTATCTGGTCGATGTCAGGCCGTTGTTCCCTGTCGACCTTGATACAGATATAATTATGGTTCAGGTAAGAGGCTGTCGCAGTGTCTGAGAAGGCTCCGGCAGCCATCACGTGGCACCAGTGACATGTTGCATATCCTGTTGAAACGAAAACAGGCTTATTGTCATTGACAGCCTGCTCCAGTGCATCCCGGCTCCATTCCTGCCACCATATCGGGTTACCCGCATGCTGCAACAGGTATGGCGATGACGACTTATCAAGGTTATTCCTTCTGAAACTCTCTTCTCCGGGCATAATTTGTTTGTCTTGTATTTAAACAAACCACCCCTGCAAATGTTTGCTTAACCGCGCCCTGTTCTCATTATTTGTTTACCGGCACAATCCTTAATTCTTAACTCTTAATTCTTAACTCTTAATTCTTAATTCTTAATTCTTAATTCTTAACTCTTAATTCTTAATTCTTAATTCTTAATTCTTTAATACCCCATCCAGCCAGTGTATTATATTCAGCAGCAGCTGATGATTCTCCTTTGCTTCCGGGGAGTTCATTCCCGCCCTGTACATCTGAGGACCTGCCAGCTGGGCCGTAAACATGGCTGCTTCACCGGCAACAACAACCCTGCCCTTGCCATAATTCTTATAAGCTGCCTGCGACCAGCCGCCGATATTGATCATAGTGGTGCTTTTGTCAAAAACCCAGGCTGTGTCAGGGAGAAGCATCTCATACCTGCTGTCAAAGCGAAGGATGGACGAGGCATCACCAGGTATCGTGAAAGCCTGACCGGTGAAGGTGACTACTGTGTCAACCCTCTCCGACGGATCACGGCCGTTTGTGATAATATTATCGCACAACGCTCCTGTAGCCCTCGGAAAAGCTATTGGTCCCGGACGGGCGGTGTCGGCTGCAAAACCGTTTGAAAACACAAATCCGAAGGCTGATGCCAGATCGGCTGCCGCACCTCCCATTGGCATGTGGTCGGCGATGAGGAAGAGTGAACCGCCGGCTTTTACCCATTCACTGACAATCTTTATCTCCTGCGCAGTGAACGCGGAAGGAGTGGGGAGGTACCATTTCTCTGTATTGAGCTCATTAAGTGCATTGGATATGACAAGTATCCTGCATCCCTTCAGCCTTTCAGCCTCGAAGGCTCCCTCAAAACCCTCCACCCTGTACCCGTCTCTTTCGAGGAGCCTGGCGAAGGGCAGGTACCTGCCCTCTTTCGTGTGGAAGTTATAGTGACCCTCATCGATAAATATCACCGGACCTTTGCCGATGGCGTATGCCGGGCTCTTTATCGCAGGATTATAACTTGTGTCAGACACCTGTTGCCCGTTCAGGGTTGCTGCGACTGTAAGTGACAGACATGCTGTCAGAATGAACAATCTTTTCATGGCGTTTTATCAATTAACTTACCAATTTACAAAATTTACCAGACAGCATGTTGAGGTCCGGCCCGGTAATGTTTTCAGACCTGTTATAATAATTGTGTAAATTGCATATGATATGGATATTAACAACCTTCGAATCTGTAAAAGTAAACGAAATGAATATCAGGCTAATCACGCTTCTCTTGTGTTTCATCCTGCTCCTTCCGGGAAAAGGGCTGTCACAGAACAAGACTGAATCCGGTAACGACTGGAAGTTGGTCTGGCAGGATGAGTTTGACGGAAAGCGTCCCGATACAGCTAAATGGAATATCCTGATACGGGAGACCAGCAAGCACAATGAGCTTCAGTATTATGTCCCTGATGAGGTGTACATCGAAAACGGCATACTCCGCATAAGGAGCCGCGAACGTAAATACGGATCGAGGGAATATACAAGCGGAAGGCTGAGCACAGACGGTAAGTTTGCCCCGACCTACGGCCGATTTGAGATCCGCGCGAGGCTCCCGAAAGGACAGGGCCTCTGGCCGGCTCACTGGCTCTACCCCCAGAACCGCGACTGGCTGATGGAAAAGACTATGGAAGATGCTGTCGCTAACGGAAAAGAACGACTGATCCCCGAAGAACGGCCATGGTATTCCGAAATCGATATAATGGAGTTCCTGGGCCACGAGCCGAATATCCTCTATGGAACCCTTCATTACTGCTCTTTCGACGGCTCAAGAAAATCAAGTTCCGGGAAATGGATTGACACTGCCGACTATTCTGAAGACTTTCACATTTATGCACTGGAATGGGAACCTGATTCAATACGCTGGTATATCGACGGGCACCTGCTGCACTCCACCACTGACGGTATCCCCCATACTCCTCATTACCTTATCCTTAACACTGCTGTCGGAGGAAGCTGGCCCGGCAATCCTGATTCAACCACGACCTTCCCCCAGTACCACGACATCGATTATGTCCGGATTTATCAGAAGGGACCTTACTTCGAATAGAAATTCATTCAGATCCATACCCTTCATCAGCAGATACATACAGTAAGGCCTGCTGCTCTTCGCTGCGGTGAACTGAATAGCAGCTTCCTTCGCTGCATCCTCTGCAGTCATACCCTCCCGTTGACTATTAAAATAAACTTGACTTCGATAAAAATCCGGTTTAAATTTGCTATAGTAAGACAGTTAGCAGGATTGTATCAGTTTCTTATTGTCAGTCTGCAGCCGCATTCCTTTTTTGAAGTGTATTCTTGACGATAAAACTTATAACTATGAAAACAGTAATTAAACTCAGGATTTACCAGCTGATCCTTTCAGGCATATTATTGATGCTTTTCAACAGTTGCAGCAAAGATGCAGGAGGCCCGAATATAGGCACAACAACTGTCAAGGATGTCAATGGCAATGAATACGGTGTCATGATAATTGGTGATCAGACATGGTTGACAAGCAACCTGCGTGTAGCGAGCTTCAACGACGGTACCCCTCTGCTTACCTGGTTATATGAGGGATACGAATGGGCCAGCGCCGGGGCTGCCTTTTGCATTTATCACCCCTCATATATCGATGGCCTTGACGATGAAGATGATGTGGCAGCCGCCTACGGACACCTGTACAACTGGCTTGCAGTGACCAGCAGCAAAGGGCTTTGCCCGGCAGGCTTCCATGTGCCCACCTTAGAGGACTGGGAAGAGCTTGTTACTTTCCTCGGGGGAGAAGATATTGCCGGGGGCAAGCTGAAAAGCATGCGAACCGCTCTCACTATCCACCCCTACTGGGTAAGCCCCAATACAGGCGCTACCGATAACTTTGGCTTTGGGGCCGTTCCCGCCGGTTTTCGCAGCTCTCTTGGTCAGTACGACTTAATCGGCTACTATGCCGAGTGGTGGAGCAGTACCGAGTACAACACTGACCTGGCACATACTTACTATGCCTCCTATTACGATGCATCCCTGACTCCCGGTTACGGCAGGAAAAAAGCCGGTTACTCAGTCCGCTGTATGCACTGATACTCCATACCTGAATAATGCTGACCTTTCTTAAGGTCAATTATTGCGCCCTTAAATCCAAAGATTTGGCCTAAGAGAATTTCCGGGAAGTGTGACCAAAACAACACTTAAACTTCAGGTCTTAAGTACCCATAAAGCCATCAGCTAATGATAGGTTTTTCTGTCGTATATTTGTAAAAAATAATGCAATGGACCTTCAAACACGAAAACTCAAAGCAATTAAATATATAGCCGGACTTCAGGATGAAAGCATCTTCAGCAAAATTGAGTTAGCTATTCTTGAAAACAAAGTACGGAACGAGCGTAAAATTAAACCGTTTACGCAGAAGCAAATACTCAGTCGGGCAGAAAAATTGAATAAAGACTATCAGGCAGGAAAATACAAAACTCAGGAAGCCCTGGAAAAAGAATCTGAATCCTGGTAGAAACATGAAGGTAATCTGGAGCAACTTTGCATCTGATTCACTCTTTGAAATCTATAAATACTACAAAGAGGCTGCAAGTAAAGATGTTGCACATAAAATTAAATACAAGATCTTTGCTGCAACAAAGCAATTGCTTAAGCATCCCCTGTCAGGCCAGATAGAAGTCAATCTTCAAAAACTTGGTGAAGATCATCGTTATCTTGTTGAAGGTAACTATAAAATAATCTATAAAAAGGTCAAAGAAGGAATACTAATAACTGATGTGTTTGATACCCGGCAAGATCCTGTTAAGATCCTTAAATCAACACTCTGAAAAATCCCGTATCACATTCAAGCCGGAGGTTTTATATAATTAAATCTGATGCAGGAAAATAACATTCACTAATTTCTTATAAATTAGGTTTTAAAATATTGATATTAATTCCATTTAATATGAAAAAGAGAAATGAAGTTGTTGCTATCCTTATGCCGCTGGTAATAACACTTGGTCTGTACCTGGTCTTCTACTCAAGAATTGAATGTAAACCATCTCATGCGGGATTTTGGCTTATTCTGGCCCTGGGAGCATCTATAGGAGTGGTTATAACCAGGCTTTCACAACGGGCTTTTACCAAGAAAGACTGAAAAACAGGTCTGTTTACAGGAAACAAAGTGCACCGCGGCAATAGCATCAGACCTCTGTGCTGTAGTATTAATTTCAATTAAACTGAGAATATGAAGGATATTGTTAAGATCATACTTAGAATAGGATTACTGCTTGTAATTCTTTTCCTTGTGACCCGGATATTTAAAAAAGCTGATGAGCAAAAAATCTTGTCTCCGGCAACAGCGGCCTATTCATTGGGAAATGCCCCCGACAGCACGAGAAGGGAGATAATTGACCAGCTAAATAAATTCCAGGAGGGCTACTCAAACCGTGACACCAGCCAGGTCAAAGCTTTTATGGAATCACTTTATTCCAGGGAAAATGTACTGATCCTCGGAACAAATCCCAATGAAATATTCAGCGGTTACGACAGGGCATCCCATCTGGTGAAATCTGACTGGGAATCCTGGGGCGATTGCAAATTCAATGTCGATAGTGCACACATATCATCAGCAGGAGACATTGCATGGTTCTCGACAAGAGGCTATGTGGAATTTGACCTGTCAAAACTCCTGGTCATTCCGTTGCGCCTGACGGGCATAATGGTAAAGGAGGACGGGACCTGGAAATTTCAGCAGCAACAGTTCCAGTTTGATATCGATTTCAGTTTTACCCTGCTGGCAATCCTGATACTGGCTGCCTGGATTCTTGTCAGCCTCGTTACTCTTGCAGTCGTATCTGTCAGGTTCATCAAAACCCGGACATCAACTTAAAAAAACGGGAATCTGCTCCATACCCATTGCCCTCCAGCTTCACGGGACTGTCTCTCCGCCATCCGGCGGCTCTCCAGCATGCCATTTGCCCCACTACTGCCTATTGCCTATTGCCTAATGCCTGATTGTGGTTTCTCCACCTAAATCATTAACTTTAACCCCCGCCGGTTTCCCGGCTGAAACAGAGAACTGAACCGTATGAACGTTAATTAACCTGCCCTTGAAAACACTTAACATCCTTATCGCCGTTATGGCTTCAGCAACAATGCTGGCTGCCGTTGCCTGCTCATCAACACCCGCTGACACTGCGAAAGCATCAATAACCACTGATCTTTCAAAAGCCAATGTCATTCCTAAACCGGTATCGGTAACACCGGCAGGAGGATCATTCACACTTTCACCCCGCACTGACATATTCGTCAAGGGGGATTCACCTGACATACTTCAGGTCGGACAGTACCTGGCCGACAGGCTGAACCCTGCAACAGGCTTTGCCCTTGAAGTAAAAAAGACTGATAAAGACCTTGTCCGGGGAAAAATACTCCTGGCACTGACAGAAAACGATCCGGAACTTGGCGATGAAGGTTACCAGCTGGTCATCGATGAAAAATCAGTCAGGCTGACTGCCAACAAGCCGGCAGGATTGTTTTACGGTGTTCAGACACTCAGGCAGCTCCTGCCCGCTGAGATTGAGATGACCACACTCCAGGAAGGCCCCTGGGAGCTGGCAACAGGAACCATCCGTGATTATCCGTCATACGGCTACCGCGGAGCCATGCGCGACGTTGCACGCCATTTCTTCGGAGTGGAAGATATTAAGATCTTCATCGACCAGCTCGCAGCTTATAAAATGAACGTCCTCCACATGCACCTGTCCGACGACCAGGGCTGGAGGATCGAAATAAAATCGTGGCCCAACCTGACTGCCCATGGCGGCAGGACCGAAGTAGGAGGGGGCGAAGGCGGATTCTATACCCAGGAGCAATATTCGGAGATCGTGAAATACGCACAGGAGAGGTTCATCACCGTTATCCCCGAGATCGACATGCCGGGCCATACCAATTCTGCACTGGCTTCTTATCCCGAACTGAATGCCAAAGGAAGTGACACAGCCATGTACACCGGTACCGATGTGGGTTTCAGTTCACTGGCGACAGACAAGGAGATCACCTACAAATTTGTCGGTGATGTTGTCCGCGAACTGTCAGCCCTGACACCAGGCCCCTGGTTCCATATCGGGGGCGATGAATCACATTCGACCAAACTGGAAGATTATATACCTTTTGTCAACAGGGTGCAGGATACAGTTGCTGCCTACGGAAAACAGGTGCTGGGCTGGGATGAGATCGCCCTGTCAACCCTCAGGCCAAACAGCGCGGTTCAGTATTGGGCCAAGGCAGCAAATGCCATCAAAGGCGTGGCACAGGGTGCTAAAGTACTGATGTCACCGTCTGCTCATGCTTATATCGACATGCAGTACGACTCGACCAGCATCTTCGGATTGCACTGGGCTGCTTATATCGAAGTCGATGATGCTTACAACTGGGACCCTGCCAGCCTCGTTCCCGAAATAAAAAAGGAAAACATCTTAGGGATAGAGGCTCCTCTCTGGGCTGAGACTATTGCTGTCCGCGCCGAAGCCGAATACCTTCTCTTCCCGCGACTGCCCGGTTATGCCGAGATAGGATGGACCCCTGCAGAACTGCGCAGCTGGGAGGAATATAAGGTCCGCCTGGCCAATCACGGCCCGAGGTTTACAGCCATGGGAATCAGTTTCTACCCGTCAGCCAGGGTAGAGTGGGTCAAATAGGACGAAAAAGCGCCGGACAGTGGAAAAGTGCCTGACAGGAGACAAGCGCCTGACAGGCGGCTGACATTATTGTAAAAACTCCCTGAACCAGAGACCGGAGTCTTTGATATACCGCTCCAGTGTCTTAAAATCAACGTACACCAGGCCGAAACGGGGGGTGTACCCTTTGTCCCACTCAAAGTTGTCTGTAGGTGACCATGCAAAGTAGCCGGTTACATTTACCCCTTCCTTCTTTGCCTTTAATACAGCGGCGAGGTGATTTTTATAATAATCAGTTCTGGCCTTGTCATGAACCCTGCCGTTTTCAAGCTTATCAGGCACACAGGTTCCGTTCTCGGTCACGATCAGGTTTCTGATTCCACTGTACCCGCTGAATTTCTTCAGGATGTGATACAGTCCCTCAGGATATACTTCTCCTCCCATTTCATTATAAGGGACGCCCCTTTCCGAAGCCGGTATCTCCTTAGCCCTCATTCCGGGCATTATCGATTTTTTGGCGATCGTCCTGTAATAATACTGGATACCGATGAAATCGAAATCGAAGATCATCTTCTCCTCATCACCCTCTTCATAATATGATTTCAGCTTCTTCAGCATCGGGATCGTATCCACGGGGTACCCCAGGCCCAGAGCCGGTTCGATGAACAGGCGGTTCATGATTGCATCCATCCTTGCGGCAGCCCCGATGTTCTTTTCATCCTGGTCAACAGGCTCCACCCAGGTGTTTGCCAGCGTCGTGCCGATATTTGCGTCCGGAACATTTTTCCGGATGATCCGTCCCCCTTCGGCATTGGCCACCGTTGCATGATGAACTGCCTTCATGAAGGCGCCGATGCTTTTCTTCCCGGGAGGAAAGACGCCGTTCATGTAACCGTTTCCCGTGAAGGCAAGCTGTTCATTCATGACCATCCAGTTCTTTACCTTACCGCCGTATTCCTTTGATAAAACATCGACATATTCTGAAAACCAGCCGATTATTTTACGGTTGGTCCAGCCGCCCTGTGCTTCCAGTACCTGCGGCATGTCCCAGTGATAAACAGTGACCCACGGTTCCAGGCCGGCGGACAGGCACTTGTCGATCACCCTGTGATAAAAATCTATGCCTTTCGCATTTACAGCCCCGGTGCCTGCCGGAAGAATGCGCGACCATGCGACAGAGAACCTGAATACCTTGAAATTCATAGACTTGATCAGGTCAATGTCCTCCGCATACCTGTGATAAAAATCGGCTGAGACATCGGCATTTTCCCCGTTTGCTATATTCCCCGGGATGCGTGAAAAGTAGTCCCAGTTTGATTCGCTTTTGCCGTCGGTGTTCCATGCACCTTCTGTCTGGTATGCAGCTGCAGCCACGCCCCATTTGAAGTCCGGACCGAAATCTGCCTTCGTGAAATCACCGGCAGGCATATACCTGAAGATATCAGACGCGTTCAGATACCTGCTGAGCATCAGCCCTGTGCCCGCCATCCCTGTCTTTATTAACCAGTCTCTTCTGTCCATATGATTCAATTTGTGGATTTTCTGAACTTTACCACTACTGCCTATTGCCTATTGCCTACTGCCTCATAAATCGACAATCGCAAATCGCACATCGCAAAAAATTCTTAATTCTTAACTCTTAATTCTTAATTTCCCTATACCCAGCCCTTTTCACCCTCGCCGCCAGATCCTCGATATCATCTTTCCTGGCAAGCATGTCGATCCACTCTTCAGGTATGGACTTAAATCCGTACAGCAGTCCAGCCAGACCACCCGTGACAGCTCCTGTCGTATCCGAATCCTCCCCGAGGTTAACAGCCTTCAGGACAGCCTCGCGGTAGCTCTCCGTCGTCATCATGCACCATATCGAGGCTTCCAGGGTATCAAGTACGTACCCCGTGCTTTTTATCCTCTCCTCGGGCATGTCCTGGATATTTCCCTTCAGCAGCCTGTCAAACAGCCTGCGTTCTTCCCTCGGAACATTGAGTGCGGAAAGGTGGCCTGCGGTGACGACACGGACAGATTTATACGCATCCGTCTTTTTCATGCCTATGCTGAGGTAACGTGCCAGTTCTAGGTAGATAAAACATGCTGTCACTGACCGCATGTGCCTGTGGGTTAACGACGATACCTGCTGGGTGATGCGGAAACGTTCGCCTGCGGGTTTTTCGGCGATATAAAGCAGCAACGGGAGTATCCGCATCAGTGAGCCGTTGCCGTTTGAATTTTCATCATCGTCACCTGCCGTCTCGGGTTTCACTCCGGATGCCAGGCGGGTGATAGCCCGGGCTGTTGTACCCCCGATGTCAAACACTCTTCCCCGGGCAGTCCAGAACCCCTCCTGGCGCCACCTGACGAAGTTCTGCCCGATGGCTTTAAGGTCAAACCCCTGTGTCAGCGCCTCTGCCAGGCAGAAGGTGAGGGAGCTGTCATCAGACCAGGTACCGGGAGGCTGGCCATGTTTCCCGTAGCCTGCCATGCCGGTGACAGGTTTTGCGCGAAGCTCCTCCCTGCTGCTGAACTCGGCGGAGACGCCCAGCGCATCACCTACGGCAACGCCGAATAATATCGATTTGATTATATCCTGATGTGATCTACCCACGGTAACGATTTTGTTTATGAGACTGAAGATACAAAAATATCTGATACCGGATCCTCACTTGAAGTCAATGGATTTTTTCTGTCCCCTGCCGGCCTGCAGATGCACTACGTCAGCTGAAAAAATATTTGACATGCCCTCACAGATTTCATAACTTTATCATAACCAAATTCTTAAATAAAAAGATATGAAAAAGACTCCTTTAATGTTGTGGGCTGTTGTGATAATAATGACATCCTGCCAGCAAAAACCCGTGACTGTAGCTGTTGATCCCGAAGCCGTAAAAGCTGAACTGACAACTTTTATGGATGAGTATAATGTGGCTTATAAGGCTATGGATATCAATAAAATGACTGCATTATGCAACGACAACGCAATGTTTCTTGGAACTGATCCGTCAGAGTTCTGGGACAAGAAGCAAATTACTGATTATTTCATGGCACAGGGTACTGACAGTACCATGAAACTTGAGTTTAATGTTGACAGACGTGAAATAATGGTTGCAGCCGATGGAAAGTCTGCGATTGTTGTGGAACAGTTTTTTATACCCCTGATAAGTACAAAACTGCAAGTAAGGTGCATTGATAAGGTAGTAAAGGTTAATGATAAATGGATGTTCGATCTCATCAGCTGGAATATTCTTGCGAGAAATGAGGATATCCCTAAACTCAACGCGGCGCTCGAGTAAGTATTTGTGCGTTTTTGACTGCCGTCCCGGCCATCCAGAGCGTCGGGACGCCAGTTTTGGTTCACTTTTTATCCGCGTTCCATCCGACATTTACGATAATCTCGTTTCTTCGACCGAATGGCTGAAAGGGCGGATTATATCCGAGGTACCTGAAATTGCCGTACCAGTTGATCCCTTTGGCCTCCAGGAGCGACTTCAGCCTCTCCGAGTATTTTCTTATGTCTTTGTCTGACGCATATCCTCCAAACTGTATTGCCGCAACGTACGCGTCATCCGTCCGTTCGATCTTTACACCGGGATCATCGGGTTTCGGCAGGTTCTCTTCACTGAACGACGATGGCATCACGAAACTCATGGAGGCGGTGTTCATATCCATGTGCACCGGCGAAGTCATTGAGATCTTAGCTTCCGACTCGTTGCCGCCGAAAATATACCCGGCAAGCTTCCTGAAACCCGGGTACGCCAGCTCCCTGTATGTGCTGGCATCTGAATATACCGTTGCAAGGATAGCGGAAGGGTAGAACCTTATCTCAAACTCCTTTTCGGAATGCACAACATCATATTTTTGTTTTTCTGTTTTTGCCATTGTGGTGTATGTTACTGATTCAATGATTAATATGGTAAGTATTGCTACAAATGTTTTGCTTAATATTTTCATTGGTAATTGTCATTTTGTTCCTGAATAGTTAAACAAACCAGTCGGAAAAATGTTTGCTGAAACCGCTATAGACCAGCCTGAGAGAATTTCCGGATAAAGCGAATTTATTATTGCCTGCCGCGGGGGCTAGAGGCAAGCAATACTGTCTGAGGATCCGCCAGTTGGCGGAAAAAGCAATAATGAAAGTGACCTCTGTCTGGATGCTATTGCTTCCCGACATACTTTCTATACGCCTCAATCTTCAGGGATAATCTATCCTCAAGGAATTTATTACACCCTCTGAGAGCTTCGAGTACCTGTATCGAATCATCGAGGTATTCCCTTATATGACTCAGGCTCCAGTTTTTCGGAGGAGGCTGCAGGTTGGTGATCCGGTCAGCCAGTTTGACAGCCCACACCTCTTTCCTGCACTGGCGTATCTTCGCCAGGCTGTCGGTCAGGCGGTAATCCTCGAGCAGTTTGGGATTTTTAGTCAGAGCCCATACTGCCTCGTTAATATCACTGCCAAATGTCGCCTCCAGCTCAGCGCGTGTGGCACAGGTGTCCTCGAGGGTGTCATGGAGCAGTGCCACCTGCACCGCAAAGGGCAGGTCGAACCCGGGGGTGTGAGGTGCAGCTGCGAACAGTTCCATTGCCACGTTGCTGAGGTGCACCACATAGGGATTCCCCGTACCCTTGACCTTCTGCCTGCCGTGTTTCTCAGCGGCAAATTTTATCGCCTCCTGGTAGAGTGTTTGTAAATCAGTCATATATTCATTTATTCGATTGTTCTCATGCATTTTCCCTGGCTGGTTCCCTCATGGAGCCGCTCCCTCATTCCCCTCTTTTCGCCGCTCCCTCATTCCGCACTGTTCTCCGCTTAAATCTCACATCTCAAGTCTTCTGCCCTCTGCCCTCTGCTCCCTGCCCAAGGTTTCATTCCCGACGCGACTAGCCTGAGAGAATTTCCAAATGAAGCAAATTTTTTATTGCATTCTGCAATATTTAAGATCTTTAATAATAACCTGAGATTTTATGGGGAAAAGGTTTGGCCTAAGAGAATTTCCTGAATGAGCAGTAAAAAATGAGCCCGGGAATTATCTTAAAGCTTGACTTCTGTCAATCCTGATGTAACTTTGTTTTATGAAAACATCGAAAATTTTATCAGTACTGATTTTAATCCTGCTTCTTCAGGCTCAGTCCTGCGGACAGGATTATCCCTGGCTCAGTAACCAGGAAGGTCTGAGCAGTTTAGCATCATCTGACGGTATCGTAAAACCGGTAACTGTCAGTGTTATCTATGACAATTATGCCCGGGTCGACAGTCTGACGGCAGACTGGGGTTATTCTATCGTCATTGAAGGACTCGAAAAAACGATACTCTTTGACACCGGAACCAAACCTGATATATTCGCATCGAACTTCAGGAAAATGGGTATTGATGCTTCAGAGATTGATTTCCTTGTACTGTCACACGAGCATGGCGATCATACAGGTGGGATATCATCTTTTGTTAAGATGAAAACGGATATTCCTGTGATTATTCCACACTCTTTCCCGATGGCATTTAAGAAGAAGATGGACGGTCTGGGATTAAAGCCCCTTCTTGTCAAAGAGCCCGCCATGATCTGTGAGGATCTCTACACCTCGGGTGAGTTTGATTTTCATATCGCAGAGCAGGCGCTTGTGCTGGACACAAAACAGGGACTGGTTGTGATGACCGGTTGCTCACATCCGGGGATAGTTGAGATGCTGGAAGAGATAAAATCATCCTTTAACAAGAATATTTACATGGTCTTTGGAGGATTTCACTTAATGGAGAAGTCTGAAGAAGAAATGGATACGATCATTTCCGCGATGAAATCCCTGGGAGTTGTTAAGTGTGGTGCAACTCACTGTACCGGTGACAAGCAGATAAAAATGTTCCGGGATGCTTTTGGTGAAAATTACTTTGAGCTTGGGGCAGGTAATACATTTGTGATCAACTGATGCTCCACGCTCATTCCCCATGCCCTGCTTCTTCCGGAAGATGAAGAGTGGGAAGCAGGTATAAGAAAAAAGACATAGATTTTGTTTTTGTTTCCGTAATGCACTATATTTGATGCATAATAGAAATAAAATGAATTTCATTGAATTCAGAAGCAGGTTTTTCTCCCTGGCATGCTTTACCACTAACCAGGTGTATGCATCGTACCCTGAGTTTAACAGGAACAATCTGGGACGCTGGGTTAAGCAGGGTTACCTCGTGCGGCTTCGGCAGGGTTATTATGCCTTCCCTGAATACAGGGAATCAACAGAATTTGCCCTTCATTTTGCAAATGTCATATACAAGCCCTCTTACATTTCCTTACATACTGCATTGTCATTCTACGGTATAATCCCCGAAGCTGTTCCTCAGATAACCAGCGTGACAACTTTGAAGACAATAAGATTTAGCAATGATTTCGGTGAGTATTCGTATAAAAATATCAAGCCTGAAATGATGTTCGGATATGATCTGATGGAGATGGAAGGGGGCAGGCGGATAATGTTCGCCACACCGGAAAAGGCATTGGCAGACATGCTTTATCTTTATCCGTTTTATGATACAGAACGTGAAATTGAAGAGCTGCGACTGGATGAATCTTATATGGAGGAGGACCTTAATACAGAAAGACTGAGGGAATTCTCTGACCGTATTGGCAGCAAAGCACTCAGTAACCGAATTGAGATGCTGAGAAAAGTACATAACCTTTGGTAAGAACTATATGGTAGACCTGAACTTAATAAAGAACTATTTCCCTGAACAGATCAGGAATAACACACTTCTGGGTAAAAGTATGATAAAGGAATATATCCAGTTGTTAATTCTCGATTACCTGTCAACAACGCGATACATCCGTAAGCTCATTTTAATTGGTGGAACCAACCTTCGCCTGGTAAAGGGAATAGACAGATTCTCAGAAGATCTGGACTTTGACTGTAAGGGGATGGACAAAGATGAGTTCCTGCAAATGAGTGATGATATTATGCATTACCTTAAAAGAAATGGATATAAAGTAGAATCCAGGGACAAAAAAAGTCTGAAGTTGAAGGCTTTCAGAAGAAACATTTATTTTCCTGAGTTCCTTTTTGATCTGGGACTATCAGGGCACAGGGATGAAAGGTTCCTCATTAAAATAGAAGCAGAGGATCAGGGAGTTCCATATATTCCGGAAATGAAAAATATCAAAGGCTGTGGTTTCTACTTTCCATTCCCCGTACCTCCTGATGCTGTTCTATGCGCAATGAAAACGACGGCTCTTATAGAAAGAGGAAAGGGTCGTGATTTCTACGACCTGATGTTTCTTCTAAGTCAAACCAAGCCTGATTACGATTTCCTGACCAGGAGGATCGGCATCAGGGATGCAGCCGGGTTAAAGGCTGAAGTCAAAACTCGCCTTAAGAAAACTGACCTGAAGACTAAAACCAGGGATTTTGAGCATCTGGTGTTCAATGAGGGAAACAACAAACGGATACTCAGATTTGAAGAATTTTTTGAGGAGAGTATTCTGTGATGAAGTTAAAAGACTCATAGAATCGGTATCGAAAATGATCCCACTTGGCAGCGCGTCGGTTGGATGGGAATTAAGCTATTCATCTTCTTACGCTGTGTCCGCAGCATCAAATAATTCGTAGATTTGCCTTCCTTACTGAATCAACCCACAATGAAAACAGCAGTTGTCACCGGCGGCACCAGGGGTATCGGCGCCGCACTCGTCAGGGCATTCCTCCGCGAAGGATGGAACGTGGCATATTCCGGAACATCACAGGAGACAATAGATAAATCGCTCGGCAGCCCTTCAGGGGCAGTTCCCTGGAAGCCGCTATGCAGCTTTCCGGTGCGATGTGGCTGTTGAAGATGACCTTACCGGGCTCTGGGACGGAGCTGCAGCTGCGTTCGGCACGATTGACATATGGGTTAACAACGCGGGCACCTCCAGTGACCAGACCCCTTTTCATAAGCTCCCGACAGGGGTCTTCACCAGGATCATTGACACTAACGTCAAGGGGTTGATGCTTGCCACGCATGTTGCTTATAACAGGATGCTTCACCAGGGTTCCGGCGCCATTTACAACATGGAGGGACTGGGTAGCGACGGGCGGCGGATAACAGGACTGACGCCCTACGGCAGTTCGAAGAGGGCTGTCAGGTATTTCACCGATGCCTTTGCGGCTGAGGTCAGGGGAGGCCCTGTTATTGTCGGCACAATCAGTCCCGGCATGGTACTGACCGACCTGACAATGGGGCAGATCAGGAATGACCCTGAGCATTCCGGGCAACTGATCAGGATTTATAACATCCTGGCGAACGAAGCCGACACCGTGGCTCCCTTCCTGGTTCAGAAGATGATTGACAACACGAAGCACGGCGCGAAGATCTCCTGGCTGACGAACTGGAAGGTAATGAAGCGGTTCCTCTTCGCCCCATTCTCCCGCCGTGATATAGTCAGCAAGTACCTCTGACAAACAGACATGCATGAGAACCCGACCCCTGCCAGCTGCTTATCAATGTTTTCTTGAAGTTGTTAATATTATCGGATTCCCGTATTAATATCAATATTCAGTATTGTCTTGTTCTGTGAGGTAATTGTCACTTCAGCAGGCAGGTTGCTGCCGCCGAATCCCAGGCTTGGTGTCCCGAGTTTAACCAGGTAATTTCCAGGGATCAGTTCTGTTTTGTAAGAGCCATCCAAAGCTGGATTTAACTTGATAATTTCCCTTCTTCCGTTTGATGTCCAGACACTTACAGGATAAGCCTTATATGTCTCAGCTGTCGGCTGGCAACGCGGTTCGGGTGGAACTGGTTCAACCGGGCAGATTGGTCCTATTAAAATGACACCTTCAAGGAATCCGGCTTCCTGGTTAATTTGGCTCTCACAACCTGAAAAAAGTAAACCAAGCAGGAGGGTTATACCAACGATAATTTTATAACTGCGTCTGATCATTGTTTCGGATGTTGTTTCAAATCGCACAATAACTATGCCAAATACCCTTGCTGTAATGGAGTCAACCGCACATATCTGATATCTCAAATCTCCACCCTCCCTGCTCCATCATCCCTGTATAACAAACATTGCTTCTCAGGCTAAGGATAAATTTTGTAAAGTGAAGATAATAAAGGAAATATAAATATTAGCTTTGCCTTTAGTCAGAATTGCAAATGGACACACTAATGCCTGGACGCGGATGTAGAAAAGGTGAACCGAAGTTACCAAAGATCTTAGCAATTGCGATTGTACTGTTAATATCCGCAGCATGTCATGAAATCTTGGACGAACCAGCTGAGAATCAATTGCCTCCGGAAGAAGTTGATTATACAATTACTGACAATACTATTTTACCGCTGATTGGTTATTATGCCGAATTTCAGAATTTCGCCTGGGAAAATTATCCGCTTATCGCCACCATGGGCGATGATGTTAATGCCGGGGGTAAGGGAGATCAGGGAGGAGGTTATACGGATATAGATATTTACAGCGATTTTGTCGAAAATACTTACTGGATGTATAATAGTGTTTGGTGTAATCTGTACAGAGGTATTTACACAGCACATTCAACCATGGAGCAAATTGCATTATACAGGGAACATGCCACCGACAAAACAAACGCTGACCAATATATTGCTGAAGCAAAGGTCATCAGGGCCTGGGAGCTTTTTCTCCTGTCGCGTATGTGGGGTAAAGTATTTATTCCACAGAGTTCAGATCAAACGGAAATGTATTTATTACCACTGTCAGCCAAAGATGAAGTAATGAGACATATTTCGGACCAGATGGATACAGCCATTCCATACTTGCCGGCTGTGAATCCTAACAAACGGACAGATATCAAGGGTGGAGTAACTAAATATACTGCCCTGGCAATAAAGGCTTTGGCTAACCTCGAATTGAAAAATTATCAGGAAGTGGCGGATGCCACCTCCCAGATTATTGGTTCCAATGAATTCGCACTCGAACCGGATTTTTATGAACTGTTTAAACTAAAAGGGAAACTCAACAATGAAAACCTTTTTGAGATGCAATATTCCGATGTAATGGATAGCTCCGGCTTCAGATATGGTTATCTTTTTAGTTTTTTCGGACCTATGGATTGGACACCAAAAGTAGCTGGAGCAACTGATGGTTGGGGCTTTTTTGAACCAAGCATGAAATATATCAAGTTTATGCTCGACAGAGGCGAAACAGTCCGTTTGGAAACCAGCGTAATCTTTACAAACCGGGGAATTGCGGAGATTAAAAAAGACGCTGAATACGCAACCCTGCCCGACTGGATTTCAAATACAACACGGTCGGGAGACATATTCAATGATAATATCCGTGAAATGTTTTGCAGCGGCAAACACTATCTTCCTTCCGATCAGCTTGCTCCCGGACATACAGTTTATGGGGCAGACAAAAATTTTACTTGTATCCGTTATGCTGAAATACTGCTGATGCATGCCGAAGCACTTACAAATGGAGCCTCCAGTTCAGTAATGAATGCTGATGCCGCCGTTAATGCTGTCAGGGTAAGGGCCGGTTTAACCCCTTTGTCAGGTGTAACGAATGCACAGGTAATGGACGAAAAGTTTGCTGAGCTGGCTATGGAATGGGGCACACGTTTTTACGATATGGTACGGCTCGGGAAATATGACGAGCTGAGTTATGATGGAAGAACATTTACCGAGGATAAAATTTACTACCCTTATCCGCAAGCTCAGGTAAACTTACTGCCAATTCTAAAGCAATAGCGGGAAGAAAACCAGCTGATCCTGTTATTTGAATAAAAAATAATCATTTGCTTAATTCTGGCGAAATTGCACGATCACTGTTAAGGACACTTGAAAGCATTGCAGCACCCTGCTCAGTAAAAACCATAGGGTTGTATTTTGATACTCCTGTTTCTAAGGTCGCAAATTGCGACCTCTATTTTAGAAGATAGGCCTAAGATAATTTCCGGCATGAGTGAGTTTTTTTTTGTTTGCTGCGAGAGCCAGCAGTAAGCAATACTGTTTGAGGAGGACGAAGGACGACGAGTTGTATTGCGTGGGCAAACAAGAAGAAATGAGCCCGGAAATTATCTTAAGCCTTGATTTTCTTTGTTTCTTTATTCGGCACTGCTAATGGTAGTGCCTCATGAGCTCGGCCAAAGGTTGATAATAAATATACTGCTAGTGCCTACCTCGGTTCTTGTGTCAAGACAAAGAAAGTAAGAACCACTCCTGTAAAACAAAAAAGTAGATCCTGTAATTTCTTTTCTCATTCAATTTTCTTAATTTTATGAGGTAATTACCTGTAAAGGTCTCGCAGCATAAATTTATATTATTGAAGTACTTGTAATTAAATCTCGCTTCATATGAGTGGAAACATATTGAAAGCAGAATATGAAACTCTGATTTTTACAATCAGAGGTAAAAAGGTAATGATTGACTCAGACTTGTCAATGTTGTATGAGGTACCAACAAAAGCGCTCAAACAGCAGGTAAAAAGAAATCTGACAAGGTTTCCTGAAGACTTTATGTTTGAATTAACGCAGGCAGAAAAGCAGGAACTGGTCACAAATTGTGACCGGTTGGCAAATTTGCGTCATTCTTCGGTAAATCCATTGGCTTTTACTGAACAGGGTGTGGCAATGCTTTCATCTGTTTTGAGATCGGAGAAAGCTATAGAGGTCAATATCGAAATAATGAGGGCCTTTGCACGTTATCGTGCAATTCTTAGAGAAAACGAGGAATTAAGGAAAGAGATTCAAATCATTGAGGAGAAATTGAACAATGCTTTTCAGTTTCTGTTGGAAAGAATTGATGAATTGCATCAGGTTAGTACAGGGCCTAGAAGACCAATTGGTTACAGGTATAATCAAGATTAAGCTCTTTTAATTACGCAATTCTGCGTAATGCTAATATGCATAAACAAATCTTTTTTAGCATCCCTACTTACAAGATCTGGCCTTAGATTTTTTGGGGTAGAGAGACAGTGGCGGAGGTCAGCAGATGTGAAGGATTGAGGAGCATTACTGTTTGAGCCCCGACACTGCCACAATCATTCATTTTTTATCTGATTATCATATGTCGTTGGGGAGAGTTGTAATGTGCGGGGCTGACCGTAGTCACTGTCGACCCCAAAAAATCTTAAGCCTTGATTTTTCTTTGCTCACTTTCTTTGCATCAAGGCAAAGAAAGTAAGATGTTGGCTAATATTTTATATCAAAGTCTCTACGCTCATGCAAACAAATATCCTTATAAATCAATGGCTGATCCTTGGATTATCACGATCTGAAGTCCTGGAAGCATTATTTACAACTGAAATAATTGATTTGACTGTTGATGACCATTGATAATTTTACTTTTATTGTGTTTTAGGGACTTTTTTTATTTCAAATTTCATGAATAAGACCGAAAAAACCGGTACAGCAAGAACGATCAGACCAAAGGCGAGTAAAAGGAAATTCCCGGTTTCGATTCCAGGTTCAAGGAGTGACTTGGAAGGATCCATACTGTTGTAATAAACCTTTATCTCTGAATCCAAAGGATATTTTTTAAGAGCTTCCTCCACAACACTCCTGTTTTTTGTATTATAATTCATATTACTGATTCTGTCTGAAGTGTACTCAGTACTGTCAACAATGTAAGTATAGCTTACAAAAGGGTAATATTTCATTACACCACCCACTTCTGAACTTATTACTTTGCCATTTGTTATTGGCCATCTGTTGGTTTCTGCGGCATTCTTTAACTTTACTGAACCTAAAAAAGTTAAGCCTAGTCCTATTATGGCACTTATCACAAGACCCGGTATATCCTGCCTTCCAATTACAGCTTTCATACTTTCCAAATTTTAAAGTCAAACACTCTATTTGCCTGGGGGTTGATTAAAAAGGAATTGTAGTTTTAATAATACTATCATTAAGATACCTTTTAAAGATAGGCAAATCTCAAAGTCTGAAGTGATTAATTGAATCATATTTTAATTTATCGGTGGGATTATGCCAGCAGGGGTGATGCTGGTCTGGTTTTCATTACTGTGGAGCTTAAATGGATTTTTCTTTGAATCCAAGGCTGGATATAGCTAGAATTGTCCTTCAGGGCAACGCCTGTATTCCCTCTCTGAGGCTGGAGTCAAACAGCCAGAAACAGGAGGAATAAAAAAAAGTAAAAAATATTAGGTTAATATAATTAACTAGTTTATATTTGTACTAATTTAACTTTATTAACTATAACGATATGGAAAAAAATGATTTAACACCCGAAGAAAGCTTTGATGTAATTAACAAAGCCATTGCATACTTTAAGATTAATTATAAGGAAAGTTCAAAAGTCTTTCTGCTTTGGGGTTGGATATTAACCCTTACCAGTATTTCTAATTTCATTATCTTAAAGTTTGTACATAGCATGGAACCGTGGATACTTAAGGGATATCTTATTCTTGGGAATTGGGTTGTGTTTATTTTAATCGGATTCATAATCATGTATTTTATGGTCCGGAAAATGAACAAGGATAAGAAGGTACATAGCCATATAGATAAGTTTATAGATAATCTGTGGTGGGTAACTGCGCCTTCATTTATTATTGCAACATTTATTTGCATTAGATTAGGAATAGCCCCACCGCCTCTGATGTTATTGATCGCAGGCTTAGCAACCACAACCACCGGGCTGGTTATTAAGTTCAGGCCCTTAATTATTGGAGGTATGTCATTTTTTATTTTCAGTATTGCTACAACCTTTGTGACAAATGAGTACCTGGCATTAGTTGTTGGTGCAGCAATAATTTGCGGTTATCTGATACCCGGATATTTATTGAAAGCGGCAAAAGAATAAGGCCATGTACAACGATTTAGATCCCCTGTTGCACTCGCAGCTGCGGCTGGCGATTATTTCGATGCTGGTGGCTTCCGAAAAAGTGGATTTTACGCATATACAAAGTGAAACTAAAGCTGCTGCAGGCAATATTAGTATCCAGATAAAAAAACTGGTGGATGCCGGGTATATTAAAGTTGAAAGAACATTTAAGAATAATTACCCGAATACGATGTTATCAATCACAGATAAAGGAGTAAAGGCATTTGAATCCTATGTAAACAACCTTAAGAAATACCTCAACCCGAAAAAGTGATTTTATTATCAATCAGGTATCATCGCTGGCAGATAATGTGACAGTGTCATTAATCAATTGAGGGCTTAGTCAACGACCAATGGCTGTGGATGATTTTCCACTCGATATTTTCCTCAAGCTTGTACACTTCGGTGCAATTCTCTTTCCAGAGTGTTTCGCCTGAGTAAGAATGCAGATTGTATGTCAGAACAGCCATTGTATCGGTCGATTGTACAACGGGATTTATTATTTCAAATCTGTCCATTTTTACCGTTCCGCGAATGCTTTCATACAACTCCTTTATCCTGTCCCAACCGTCAAGCCGCCTTTCATGTGAAGGGTCGAAATAAGTGAAGTCCTTTGAATAAAGTTCGAGGTAGGGGGAGGGATTCCCATTGTGCCAAGCTTCGAGAGCAGCTGTCTCCAAGGCAATGATTGTTTCTGTAATAGTAAGCTTATCCATGATATTTAATATTTGAATGATCATTATAGCAGATCAACTTAGGTTTATGACCTTTTTCTCCCTTAAAATGGTTATTAAAATGCCGATTAAAAATGTCAGGGTTACCCATATCCAAAAACGTGTCTCTGGCATATCCTTTTGCATAGTCAATGTTGGCATGATTGCAATGAAAGAATTAGCAAGGCCATGGACATATAGTCCTGAAAATGGTTTGTTTCCCGAGATTTCTTTAGTCCAGGATAGAATGAAAGAGTATCCGACCATCAGGAGAATAAACCCTCCGAAATTCATATAAGTCTGACTGGTACCTGTTATGAACCATAATGGCATATGCCAGAAAGCCCAGATGATCCCTAAAACTATGTTTGCGAACCATATTCCGAATTTATTTTCAAGAATAGGGAGAGCATAACCTCGCCAGCCAAATTCTTCCTGACCGCCACCCAGAAAGATCATAAATAATAAGCAGGGAAAGTAAACCCAGATAGAAGGTAATAACATTGATAAGCGTTCTTCACCAACTAATTCCGGAACAAACCAGGCGATGAACGTACTGCCGCCAAAAATTAATACAGGAATAACATAAACCTTCCAGCCTAACTTGAAATCAAGAAAACTTTGCAGATATTTTCTTATTGAACCGTTGCCTTTTTCCTGATGTAAAACAAATAGTGCACCTGCAAGCGGTCCAAAAGCCCCGAGTACTACTGCAGGGAATGTCAGTATTGATACAAGATTATCGGAAATAGGAATGATTTTGAGGCTGCCCAGGACAAGCGGGGTCCAAAGTATCCATGACCAAATAAACGTAATTAAGAAAAAGCGTAACGGGAAACGAACACTATTATTCATAATTGGAGTATTTTGGGTTACTAAACATGTACTATAGAGTATCTGCTACATCACCCTGCCTCGTGGGTAACTGTGGTTTAATACAACCTTCTTGATAGTATTGAAGTATTCTTTCAGTGAAAAGTTATCATGCGATGAATTATCATTAACCTGGAATGCAAATGCAATATTATATCCGGGTAAATACTACGTAAGTGATGTATCCCGGTCCTGTTCTGACAGATCCTCTGACAACTTAGTCTGATCTTCCCGCGATTGATCAACGCCGTTCACGGTATTAAAGCTCTTTCTCCTCTTCATGAAGTAGTAGAAGAGGTAAGGCACGTGCATAACAAAGTTGACAAGACCCCAGTAATAGACCGCCTTATCGCTTGCGAAGGCCGATGAATCCATTATGGGTGTAAAGATGTCATAGGTGGCACGGATAAGGATATGCACTGCCAGAGTGTAAGCCCGTGCCTGAACGTACAGCTCCGGACGGCGTTTGATGAGCGGGTATATCTCGGCTGCCAGCAGGATACACAGGGAACTCGCGGCATAACCCGGGTTCTCGGCATAGACAAAGGCAATATTCCATGTGGTGTAGAGGAAGTTCCAGATCGGATCGGTATATGCCAGCATGTCAAATGGCTTCCCCTTTGAGAAGGCCCAGCCGTCACGCTTGCCTTTCGACTTGAACAGGGGGATGGTGACAATGAGGATGAAGCCTGAGATGGCGTTAAAGTAATTGCCCATGGCCAGGTCTTTAAGGGAAGCCTCCAGGATATTCAGTCCCAGCACCGCATAAAGAGCCCACAGAACCCAATTCCTACGAAAGAATTCCCAGAACCTGGCCCTCACCCCGGAATGGGCCAATCGCCCTAACCCCAGAATCAAAGCGGTAGGTATAAGAACGGAAAATGTTTTCACCCAGCGGAACCAGCCATCAAGCTGCTCAAACCATAATGGGAACGTGAAGAGAGCCAGGATCCAGAAAATGGTTGAAGCCTTGTAGTACTTGCGCATCAGTTCTACCAGGATCAACAGGATGCCTATGTATAAAGGCATGGAGACGAGGTACTGCCAGAGTGGGATATCCATAACAAAAAATTTTATAGTAAAAATAGGTCCATTTATTTGATAAGAAAATAGACTTTGATCATATTTCAGGAAAATTGAAATGCTTTTTCGATGCGTTCAGCCCTTAAGGTCAGAGCCCTGAAAACACCATTCTCCTGGCAGTGTAAAGGAAAATTTTTCAGTGTTCTTTGTCCGTAATTTTTACAGCAACTTCTGTTGCCGAAACTTTTCCTGTGAAATGATTTTTCAACAATAGATGTGTGAACTTTGATTTACTGCTAACTTCAGTCTTTGGAAACACCATCAGGAGGGAGGGACTATTCCGGCCACCGGGCAAATGGAACTAATATGAAACGTAAATCTATGTTATTGATTATCATTTTTGTTATAGTGTCAGTATTACTGGCAGTCGTTATCACGAAGTACAGCAGGGATCTCTCTGTGGCGAAGGCGGCGGTGGACCGGATTGGGTCGAAGATCTTCAGCTCCTCGTTTGGCGACATGGAGTATGTTCTTGAGGGCGAGGGGCCGGTGGTGCTGGTCTCGCACGGTATCACCGGCGGTATCGACCAGGGTAAGTGGATTACTTCCACGCTGGGAGGAGGCTGCAGGTACCTGTATGTATCGCGATTCGGGTACCTGCGCAGCGCGATGCCGGAGGATCCCTCACCTGCGAAGCAGGCAGCGGCATACATGGAGTTGCTCGATCACCTGGGGATAGACAGTGTTTTTGTCATTGGCAACTCGGCGGGAGGCACTTCGCTCTATCACTTCGCTCACGACTATCCCGGCAGGTGCAGGGGTATGATCCTGCAGTCGTCGGTGGTGCCGGGCGATGATAAGCCGTTGCCCCCGAGATTCCTTATGAAGGCCGTTTTCGGTTCCGATTTCATCTACTGGACCAGTGTAAGGCTCTTTGGCAAGTCGATGTCGAGGATGTTCATACCCAAGGAGGTCTTTATGTCTCTGTCGGAGGAGGAGAGGAAGACGATGATATCGAGCATCTATCTCTCTGCTTTGCCCATCTCTTCAAGGACGAAGGGCATCCTGTTTGACATGTATGTCTCAAATATCTCTATTGATGAGACATTTCCCTTTGAGGAGATCACTGTTCCGGTGTTGGTTGTCCATGCGAAGGACGATCCAGCGCCACCTTATGCCGGCGCGATGATGGTTTCCGAGCGGATCCCCGGCTGCCGCCTGGTGTCGGTTGAAACAGGCGGTCATCTTTTAATCGGGCACGAGCAGGAGATCAGAAATGCAATCGAGGAATTCATCGGTCAATAAGATTCCAGCCAGGAGGGATCATGACTAGCATTCCGGTTTAGGGATCGATGCCCTGATATTGTCAGTGCACCCAAGCCTCTGAATGTTTATTTTCTGTAGATCTCCGTTTCACATTCAAGACATTTCCAAGCAGGATCATCACCTGTGAATTCGCACCCGCCCAGGACGATCCTGCCGGCATCCATGTCTGCCTGCAGCTGATCAGAAAACATCGGCATGCCGTAGAGATACCTGGCTATGCGTTTTGAGCCGCACCTGGGACATACTGAAGGTTTTTCCCTTGCTTCAAATCTGTCTGTCATGATTTTGTGGGTTGATCGTCATCATTTTTATAGAAGTCGTCGCCAGTCGGCTTATCGTCTCTTAAATTGCGGCTGAATCTGGCCCTGGCAGCAGTCTCCTTTTTGAACATATCGTTTACACCGCTTAGGTCTTTTTTGAAGTACATCGTATTGTTTATTGATATGTTCATGGCAAATTTCTCGATGTCGTGGTCGGTGCCGATATAGGTAAAGGTCCAGCCCGACTGCTTCATTTCCTCAACCAGTTTTTTGATGGCATCGCCGTTGTACTCTTTTGAGGCATTTTCTTCGCCGTCGGTCAGAATAGTTACCAGGACGTTATAGTCTGTTTTTTTCTCAAGTGCCTGTCTCAGGCTGGTTATTGAATCACCCATGGCGTCATAGAGGGGTGTTGATGAGTTGGGTTGGTATTTTCGGCTGTTAATCGCCTCCAGCTTAGCGGCGGGTTCCGTGAAGTGGATCACATTTCGCCCCCTTCCGTTGAACGTCACGAATGAGATTAAATGTTCCTGTTCGGGAAAATCCTTTTCTATTCCCTTGACTGTCTGCACTAATTCGTTGAAGCCCCTGATGATCGGTTCCTTAATTGATTCCATTGAACCGCTTTCGTCCAGGATGATTAGATTGTGTACCTGATGTTTTGTTTCCATGCTGATGATATTTAGTTTGAATTTAAGAAAATTCTAAAGAGGTTGAAAGGTTTCCGGGTGTTTTCCCGGACTTTTCACAACCATCTTTCAGTGTTTTTATGCAAATAAACAACCTCACATTGCAGCCTATCTGCAATGTGAAATATTTCTAATAAGCCTTTTTGACGGAAATCCCGAATTTTTATTCCTTGAATTTGTAGGAAGTTGTCCTTTTATCACCGATTTTATCGAGAATTCCTTCATCTGTCGCTTGGCTCAGGTCACGACTGGCAGTTGCTGTGGAAATATTTTTAAAATGTTTCAGATAGACTTGCCGGTTAAAAGATGATCTGCCAACAGCTTCTTTGAAAAGTGAAATTCTGTCTCTGGATGTAAGAGTTACATTTTGAATTGCCAACAGGTCTTCCAGGGACTTATTGATGATTTGAAGCATAAATTCAATAAATCCGGTTGAATCTCCTTTGTTATCAGATTCTCTCAGTTTTCTGTAATATTCAGATTGCCTGGCTTTTATTAATGATTCAACCGGAAGGAACTCAAATACAGGTGAGTATTGCCTCAAAATAACTGTTTGCCAGAGCCTTCCCATTCTTCCGTTTCCATCCATGAACGGGTGGATAAATTCGATTTCGTAATGAAATACACAACTCTTTATCAGTAGCAGGTCCTGGTCTTTTTTAAGATAGTCAAACAGGTCCTTAACCAGAGATTTCACAATATCCCCGGGAGGAGCGACATGGGCTACAGTTGCACCTTTAATAATTCCCACGGACCTGGTCCGGATCTTTCCGGCATTTTCAACAAGGCCATTCATCAGTATTGCATGAGCCTTACAAAATGATGTCAGGCTTGCAGGAATGTAGCTATCAAGGTTTTCATAAGCTTTTATTGCGTTTTCTGCCTCCAGAATATCTTTTGCCGGTGCAATTATTCTTTTATTGTCAAGGATTGCTGTAACCTGATCAGGTGAAAGGGTATTACCCTCAATTCCAAGAGACGACTGAATAGTCTTGATTCTGTTCTTCCTTCTTAATTCAGCTGGTGGCTTTATTAAGTGAGCAGCGTTCACTTCTCCGATTTTTTCAGAAATTCCGGCGATCAATTGCAGAATTTCATTGGTAATCCTGTAGGGTGGTCTCATGGTAGTAAATGTGTGATAGTATCATTTGATACTATCAAAGATAATACAAATTAACTCACAGGTAAAAGGACTGGAGAAGGACATTGTCGTTCTCGACACTTAACAGCTTTGTGAATTATTTGTTTTAAATAAGGTTAATTCAAATTAGTATTTCCTGAATGTCTTTACAATCCTTTTCTTAGTAATATTCGTAAACTTCTTAAGGATATAGACATTTTCAGACTGTAGGTTGATACTATAGCCCATGTTCTCCAATAACTCAAGTAGCCACTCAAATGAATCATCGTATTTACCGAATAGGCCCTGTTTGTACTCTTCTAAAATTCTCCTGGAATTTCTTGATCATCTGAATTTATCTCAAAACTTACTTGAATATTTGATTTATCTAAATCTTTTTGAACTTGATAAATAATTATTGGAATAATTATCGAGGATAATGTTGCAATGCCAGTCAGGATTATCTCAATACTGCCTTTATTTATTTCAGCAATTCTAGCCGTACTGTACTTGTTCATGAACTTGGTATTCCTAAAAAAATATGATGAAAAACGGGAGTAATTGTTAATTTCAGCAACCTCCAATTTGTCTTCAAATGCTTTAAGAAGTACATCAATCTGGTTTATATCTGAAAGCGTGTTAGCAAGTTCGGAGACAAGAATTTCTCTAATTTTTAATATGAGAGTTCTATTCGAATAGTCCATTGATTAGTATGTTTAATGATCAAATTAATAGTAATAAAGATAGAATTTTTGGATAAATATTTTTAAGCAGAATAGAATTTAAATAAACAGAAGCATAGCACCCCAAACTGGTTAAATCAAGAAGCCCTGTAAATTAAATATCTACGAGGCCATTTTCATTAGAAATGTAAAAAGTAGTACACAACTTTCTTAATATGAATTTAAAATACGAATTGCAGCATTGATTGATATGAAAGATATGATTGAAATGCATATTTCCCTAATTCATATCATTATAATATATGATAATTCATTCCCTTTTGCTTTATTTTCAGCGTTTAATAATGAGACCTTTTCATAGCTTAATTTAATTAATGGATCCGCCAATTTGCTGAAGTTTAATTTAAGTAAGTTTTCAATAAGATTGGGTAGTATTTTAAAAGCAAACTCAATATTTGCGATTTTCATTTTCATCCCGGCTATTTTCATTTCATTTCTATACTCTGCAATTAAAGTTTCAACTTCTTCAATAATTTCTTTTTCAGAAAAATCTTGACTGGATATTTTATTTGCCCATGACCTTAAACGTGAAAACCTTAGTTGATTTGATTCATCATCTCTATACTGGATGATATCTACAAACGGAACAGTATCATCTGGAATGGGGATCTTACTAATCAGGACTCTGTAAATGTCAGATTTTGTTGAAGTCAACTCCAATGCATTAAAACAATCCAGAGACAAGGTTGGATTTAAGATCTTATTATAACATTCTTTATAAGTGAGAGCATATAAACGCTCTTTAAGTGCTAAGATATTTTTCCCGGTGGATTGAATTCTTTTGAGTTTGATATTAGTATCAGTGAAGATTTTTTGATTAACCAAGTTGCGAAATAGCCGACAAGTGTTTCTCTTGGATTAAATTAAGCAGTCCTACAACTTGAATAAAAGATTTATTTAGTAGCAGTTTTTTTCTTTATATACTCTTTTTCATCAGGGAAACTAACTGATCTTATAAATCCTTGGTCGTATAAAAGAGATACATTATCGTAATGAGATTTTCTGCCATAGGGGCCAATTAAAAGCTTATCCTTAAATACATCGAAATTAAATGTGTACAGGGTTTCATATAGATAAAAGTGCGCTTTTATCCTATTAAATGACGGTGGTGCCACATGCTTCCAGGTCTATTATTCCATTTTCCATATATCTTTGATAAACAAATCAATATATAATGATTCTAAAAGTATTTAAGTCAAAAACAACTTTACCAAACAATATATCCATCTCTTTCAACCCAATCGGTGTAAGCGAAGTCTTTGTATTCAACAGCTGAAATTTCTTCTGGGTCCTTCAGTTTAGGAACTCTATCATAATGAGTGGCCGTAACTTCAAATTCATACACTTTCCATAATTTGAATTTCGTGTCAAATACAATTGGCTTCAAGGCTATATTTTGTGCATCAAGTTTGTTTCCAACACTCGGGTAAATAATACATTCGAAATTAAAATCAGGATTTAGATCATTTTCAATTTCGAATATTCTCTTGGAAAAAGAGTGCTGAATATAGATATTCCAGATGATGTGTAACCGGTTTAGCAAATTCCTCATTAATAAAATCGAACATCACTCCCATCCAATCAAATAGAAGTGGATCAACCTTGGTTGAAAGTCTTTCATAAGCATAATAGGCAGCATGAGCATCATAATTTACTTTGTATTTTAGGGGATTGGGACAGATGGGATAGCTGATTACATTAACCTGATCACCAGATACAGGAATCCACTGACCTATTGTTACAAATTTGCCAACTTCCGGTTTAGTTTCAAGAAGGACATTATCTATCGAAAAAGATCCATAGAACACATTGAAGTACGGAGTATTTGCTCTATTAAATTTCTTAGTCTTCTGGACAACTTCTAATGGTGGGTAGCTTAAATATTTCCCTTCTCTTATATGATCAGATTTACCAAGGATAGACTTATTGTCTACCAATCTGAACAATCGATATATGTATAAATCATTACTTTGTGCAATCAAATAAGTGAAAATGTAAAGATAGTATTCAATAATTTCTTGGATATCTGGTTCGCCAAAGGCCTTTAACTCAATATTCTTTAGTTTTGGAATAACATTATTGTAGAAATCTATACATTTCTTAAGCTTATTTTTTTCATCATCATTTATAGACTGCTTGTTAAGAAGTTTGTTTGTAATAACTTGTTCATCAGTAGTGCTTGAATTATTCCATCTTTTTGGAGAAGGGATCTCTGGCAAATCCTTATATGTCAATCTATATTGTGGATGCTCCATAATTAACATAAAAAATGTGATGAATTTATTCCATCAACGTCTTAACCAAACAATCCCTCAAATCAGTATAGTACTGGATAT